>NZ_JAAZQN010000001.1:0-2117020 GCF_012275365.1 Novosphingobium sp. SG720
GGGCTTTGTTGCTAACATCGCGGGGTGGAGCAGCCCGGTAGCTCGTCAGGCTCATAACCTGAAGGTCGCAGGTTCAAATCCTGCCCCCGCAACCAGAATCTCACGAAGCCCCGTCGCTAACGCCTCGGGGCTTCGTTGCGTCCAGCACGCGCGCAAGCTCGCAACAGCCCCTCCCCATACCCCTCCCACTCGCGCGTGGGCTTTGGGCGTTCAGCCTAGCTGCGTTGGGTCGACGTGGGGGTAGGCGGACACCAGATCGCTTCCGTGGGCGACCAAGGCTGCCTCGCTCAGCGCTTGTGCCTTTGCCATCAGCAACCAATGGCGGCCAAGCGCGGCGAGATGATCGTGGATCGGTGTGCCGGACAAAGCCGCCAGGCGCGCGGCGATCCAGCCGGTCGTGGCAAGCGAAGCCAGTTGCAGGAACGGATAGGCGACGACGGTGCCCTTGGTCTTGTCCAGGCTTGCGGCGGCGTGCTCCAGCATGTCCAGCAGTTCGCCCAGCGCCCTGTTACCCAGGCAAGCCGCGTCTGCCCGCGCGCGGGTGAGGAATGCGTGGTAAGCGCGGCCTTCGTCGCCCAGCACGCGCCGCAGCACGAGGTCGAGCGCCTGCATGCCGCTGGTGCCTTCGTAGATCGCCAGCACGCGGGCATCGCGCAAGTATTGCTCCGCCGGCCATTCGCGCGTGTAGCCCGCGCCCCCCAGAATCTGGATTGCCTCGTTGGCGCAGAGACTGGCCGCCTCGGCGGCAAAGTTCTTGGTGATCGGCAGCAGCCACGACAGCAACAGGCCAGCTTGCGATCGGGCCGCCTCGTCCGGCTCGCGCGCCTGAAGATCCGATACGGCCGATGCGGTGAGGACGAGCCCGCGCGTGATTTCTGCCCGTGCGGCGAGCGAGAGCAACATGCGCTGCACATCGCCGTGCTTGTCGATCGTGATCGGCGGCGCGTCGGCCTTGCCACCCTGGCGACGTTCGGCCGCGTAGCGCCAGGCGAGGCTCGCCGCCGCGCCGGCAATGCCTGCACCTTGGCTTCCGACCGACAGGCGCATGCCGATGATCATCGTGAACAATTGCGCCAGCCCGCGCCCCGGCGTGCCGATAAGGTGGCCCACCGCGCCCTCGAAGCCCATCGCGCAGGTGGGCGAGCCATGCAGGCCAAGCTTTTCCTCGATCCGCCTCACGATCACGGCGTTGCGCGCGCCGTCGATATCGGACGGCACCAGAAACAGGCTGAGCCCGGCCGAGCCCGGCCCGCCTTCGGGCGTGCGCGCCAGGACCATGTGGGCGATGCGCGGGGTGAGATCATGGTCGCCATAGCTGATCCAGATCTTTTCCCCCGTCACCCGCCAGGTGCCATCTTCGTGCGGCGCGGCCATGGTGCGCAGGCGCGGCACGTCGGACCCGGCATCTGGTTCGGAAATGCAGATCGTGGCGGCCCAACTCCCATCCACTAGGCGCGGCGCCCATTCCGCGCGCAGCGCCGGCTCCGCATAACGCTCGATCACTTTGGTGGCGCAGCGCATCGGCGTGGGCAGCATGCCGAACGCCGGTGAGGCGCGGTTGAACAATTCCTCGCACGCCGAATGGACCAGCATCGGCAAGCCCGCGCCGCCCCATTCGGTGGCGCCTTCGAGCGTGGGCCAGCCCCCTTCGACAAAGGCCTGCCAGGCCGCATGGTGGCCAGGGGCGAGTCCGACGCGGCCCTGGTCAAGCGTGCATCCCGCGCGGTCCGCCTGCAGGTTGAACGGGGCGATCACGCCTTCGGCCAGATCGGCCGCGCCGCTGACGATTTCGGCCAAGGTCGCTTCATCCAGCCCGGTATCGGGAAACAGCGCCTGGACGCGGGCAAACTCGGGCAGCGCCAGGATCTGGGCAACGATCGTACTGGCAGCGGCGGCGTAGGACATCGGCGTTTCCTCTCTCAATACGCTACCGTATGGTGAGGCGCGACGCCCCGGTCAAGACCGGTTCTGGACGCGCTGCTGCCGTCGGCCTAAGCCCAGGGCATGACGCAAGCCGCGCCCCCGCACCCAAACCCGCCTGCCGCCAAGCGCCTCACGCGGTCAGACTGGATCGCCGCCGCGATCAGCGTGATGGCCGACAGCAGCGTGGAACAGGTGCGGGTGGAAAAGCTGGCCGTGGACCTGGGCGCGTCAAAGGGCAGTTTCTATTGGCATTTCAAGGATCGAAGTGCCTTGCTGGCAGCGGTTCTGGAAGAATGGCAGGCGCGGTCGACACTGGCGGTGCAGGACCGCCTGGTCCGCGAGGAGCCCGACGTGCGGCAGCGCATCCTGCGCCTGATGGAACTGCCGTTTCATTCGCAGGCTGCCGCTCGCGCTGCCGATCTCGAACTGGCAATCATGGGCTGGGCGCGCCGGTCGGACGCAGCGCGCACGGCGGTGGCGGCGGTGGACGACGCGCGCACGGCCTATCTGGCGGACTTGTTCGCCAGCCTTGGCCTTGGTCAGGAGGATGCCGCTTGGCGCGCGCACCAGGCCTATGCCTTGCTGCGCTATGTGGCCCAGCGCACCGATCTGCCATTGGCCGAGCGCAAGGGCATGGTGCTGCGCCTCCATGCGCGGCTGACAGAAGGCCATGCGGCCGAAGGGGCCTGACGACCGCGCGATCATGGCACGCGGTGGTCTGGGGCGGTAGTAGCAGCCCAGCCAGAGCTTTAGGCGCGCGTGCGACCGGGCTTATCCCGGCCCACGCGCGCCGATACAGGGGAAATGCTGTGGGCGGCGAAGCAGTTATTCGCCCTGCCAGCCTTCCAGCAGATCACGGAATTCGTCGGCGTGGTCTTCTTCCTGGGCCAGGATGCCTTCGAGCATGATCCGGGTGGTGGAATCGCGATCGCCGACATAGGCGATCAACTCGCGATAGGCCTCGACGGCAATGCGCTCGGCGATCAGGTCTTCCTTGACCATGTCCTTGAGCGTCTTGCCCACCTGGTATTCGGCGTGGCTGCGCTGGGTCAGCGTGGCGGGATCGAGGTCGGGCTCGCCGCCAAGCTGCACGATACGCTCGGCCAGCTTGTCGGCATGGGCGCGTTCTTCGTTGGCGTGCTCAAGGAAATGGGCCTTGATCGGTTCGGAAACCAGGCCGTCGGCGGTATAGTAGTGGCGCATGTAGCGCAGCACGCAGACCCATTCGGTGGCCAGCGCCTTGTTCAACTGGGCGATGATCACCTCGCGGTCCTTGGGGAAGGACTGGGTCACGGGCCCCTGGTCGATATGCTTGCGGGCCTGCGCACGCAGCGTTGCGGTGTCGGTGAACGTGGCTTCGGGCGGGGTCGTCGGCTTGGCAATGCTGGCGGTGGCCATGGAACATGCTCCTGCAATGGGGCGGCATGCGCGCGGGGCCATGCCGTGTCATCGGGCAAATGATCGGGCTGCCTTGCGGTTCCAATGCACCTTTGGGGCCAGGGCGTTTGCGGCATGCGGATCAATGCCGCCCGCGCGATCGCTCTGCCGGGTAATCCGGTCCGTCGCCGTTCGGATTGCCTTCCCCTCATGAGCGGGACTGCTATAGCCCCCTCACGATGGACCTTGTGACGACTCCGCTGCGCATGCCCGCAGACTGGCGCGATTTCTTTGCGCTGACCAAGCCGCGCGTGATGACGCTGGTGATCTTTACCGGCCTGTGCGGCTTGTTGGCCGCGCCCGGAGAGATTCATCCGGTGCTGGGCTTTGCCGCGATCCTGTGCATTGCCGTGGGCGCGGGCGGTGCCGCCGCGCTCAACCAGTGGTGGGAAGCCGATCTGGACGCGGGGATGAAGCGGACGGCCAAGCGGCCGGTGCCCGCAGGCCGGATGGAGCGCGAATCGGCGCGCGATTTCGGCTTTGCCCTGTCGGGCGGGTCGGTCGTGGTCATGGGCCTGGCGATCGGATGGCTGGCCGCCGCGATCCTGGCCGTCTCGATCTTTTATTATGCCTGGGTCTATACCGTGTGGCTCAAGCCGCGCACACCGCAGAACATCGTGATCGGCGGTGGGGCCGGGGCCTTTCCGCCGTTGATCGGGTGGGTGGCCGTGACCGGGCACATCACCTGGATGCCGGTGGTGCTGTTCCTGATCATCTTCTTCTGGACGCCGCCACACTTCTGGGCACTCGCCCTGTTCGTCCAGACCGACTACGCCAAGGTCGGCATCCCGATGCTGCCGGTGGTGGCCGGCGAACGGGTGACGCGGCGGCAGATCCTGCTTTACACGTTGCTGCTGGTGCCGCTGAGCCTGGTGCCCTGGGCGCTGGGTGGTACCGGGCTGGTGTTCGGCGTGGCGGCGGCGCTGCTGGGCTTGGGCTTCCTGGCGCTGGCGCTGCGCGTGGGGCTGCGCCAGAGTGTGCCGAACGACACGATGAAGCCGGAAAAGCGGCTGTTTGCCTATTCGGTGCTCTATCTGTTTGCATTGTTCGCCGCGCTGGTGCTGGATCGGTTTGCCGGGCTCCATGGGTGGGCCTGACGGGAGAGGACGAGACGTGGGCAAAGACCCGGAACAATTTGATCTCAAGGCTTTTCGCAACCGGCAAAAGGCGCGCAACCGTGCGCTGGGCGTGCTGCTGGGCGCGCTGGTCGTGCTGTTCTTTGCCATCACCATCGTCAAGCTGGGCGTGCAGGCGGAACATCGCCAATCGGCGCAGCGGCCGGCCGGCGCGAGCCATGCCTGAAGCCATGACGCGGGCCTGAAGGCTCCATAACGGGAGAAAGACGATGGCAGCGGCAATCGAGAAAACCGCCCGTGCCAATCGCAAGGTGGCAGCCATCGCGGCAGGCGCGGCGCTTGGGATGCTGGGGCTGGGCTATGCGGCCGTGCCGCTTTACCGCATGTTCTGCCAGGCCACCGGCTTTGCCGGTACCACCCAGCGCGCCACCGCGGCGCAGGCGGCGGCGGTCAAGGCCACGCTGCGCCCGATCACCATCCGCTTCGACGCCAATGTCGCGCCGGGCCTGCCCTGGACGTTCAAGCCCGAACAGGTGACCCAGGACGGGCGAATCGGCGAGCGCAAGATCGCCTTCTTCACGGCACGCAACAATTCCGACGCACCGATCGTGGGCCGCGCGGTGTTCAACGTGACGCCCGAGCAGACCGGCGCCTATTTCCACAAGATCCAGTGCTTTTGCTTCAACTATCAAAAGCTTATGCCTGGCCAGGAAGTGCGCATGCCGGTGGTCTACTACGTAGACCCCGCTATGCTGGATGACGCGAACACGCGCAACGTGCCGGAAATCACGCTGAGCTATACGTTCAACAAGGCCGCAAATTGACTGGACCGGCAGTGCGCAGGCCGATAGACGTTGCAACCATCACAAAATTGGCTCCCGCTGCGCAAATGGCGAGGATGCCAGGCAAGCCTTGGGGGAAGTAGACGATCATGGCCGGTGCCAAGAACCACGATTATCACATCCTGCCGCCTGATATCTGGCCACTGATGGGGGCTTTGTCCGCCCTGGTGATGACCAGTGGCGGCGTGCTGTTCATGCACAAGATCACCGGCGGCACGCAGATCATGCTGCTGGGCCTGCTCGGCGTGATCCTCACCATGTTTTCCTGGTGGGGCAAGGTGATCAAGGAAGCCCACGCCGGCGATCATACCCCGGTGGTGCAACTGCACCAGCGCTATGGCATGATCCTGTTCATCGCTTCGGAAGTGATGTTCTTCGTCGGTTGGTTCTGGGCGTTCTTCGATTTCTCGCTGTTCCCCAGCAAGATCAACACCGACGTGATCGGTGGCGTCTGGCCGCCCAAGGCGATCGAGGCGGTGATCAACGCCTTTGATCTGCCGCTGCTCAACACGCTGATCCTGCTGTGCTCGGGCACCACGCTCACCTGGGCGCACCACGCGTTGATCCACGGCGATCGCAAGAGCCTCAAGCAGGGCCTTGCTGCCACGATCCTGCTCGGCCTGCTGTTCACCTCGATCCAGGCCTACGAATACGTCCACGCGCCGTTCGGCTTTGGCCAGAACACCTATGGCTCAGCCTTCTTCATGGCCACCGGCTTCCATGGGTTCCACGTGATCATCGGCACGATCTTCCTGATCGTGTGCTGGATCCGCGCCGAACGCGGCGAATTCACCCCGCGCCAGCATTTCGGCCTGGAAGCGGCGGCCTGGTACTGGCACTTCGTCGACGTGGTGTGGCTGTTCCTGTTCGTGGCAATCTACGTGTGGGGCAACTGGGGCGCGGTGGTCGAATAAGCCACTGCTTTTCCGCACCGCCTAAGAAATGGGGCGCCTTCCAGATGAGGAAGGCGCCCCTTTTTTGTGCCTGCGGGGGAAGGCCGGCTGGCCTCCCCCGCTCGACCGTTACTTCACAGCGGCGAGTTCGGCAGACAGCCCGGCCGCGCGCTGGTCCTTGAGCACGGCGCAGTCCTGCACCCGCTCGATCGCGCGATCGAGTTCCAGCGCACCCGAGTTGTTGGCAAAGCGGGGCCGCCACGCAACAATCGCCTTGGCCTTGTCGGCCGAACAGAACCCGCTCACCACCTGCGGCAGGCTGCGTGCCAAGAAAATGCCGCCGCCGCTCGACAACAAGCTGTCGAGATGCGCATCGGCCCAGGCAAAGGCCTGGTCCGCTGTCTTTGGAGAAGCGATGGCCAGCGAAATGCCCATCAGCTTTTCCGAAAGGCGCAGGCGCTTGTCGGAAAAGTCCTCGACCAACCACTTGGCCACGGCCGGATCGTTGCTGCGCCCCACGGCGCGGAGCAGGGCCGGGCGCAGCACCGGGTCTTCCGAAGACAGCGCCTTCTCCATCAGCGTCTTGGCGCCGGCCAGTCCATGCGGCTTGAGCCAGGCCTTGAACGCGCTGTTGTAGAAGGCGGGATCGAGCGCCTTGGCATCGCCCGCCAGCATGGCATCCACCGCGCCCGCCAGCTTGGTGTTGAGCGCAGCATCTTCGGCGGTGTCGGCCAGTTCGGCCACCAGCGCCACGCGGCGTTGCTGCGTATCGGGATCGTCGCCGGCATGGGCGCCTGCGCGCGGATCGAAGCCCAGCTTGGCCAGTTGGGGAGCGCGCACTTCGCCCACCAGGCGGCGCAGTCCATCGTGCGCGGCAGGCGTCAACAGGCCCTGGGTATCGAACGCGATCAACTGGCCGGTGGCGCCATCGCTGGCATAGCTGTCGGGATTGGCGGCAAAGCTGCGCGCGGCGGCCACCAGTTGGGCCGGGGTGGCGCGGCCGGCCATGAAGCTCGCTTCCAGGCTGTCGATCGTGGCCAGCGCTTCGCCGCCGGGCAAGCTGGCCCCTTGGGCGATCAGGCTGTCCCACTGCGCGGCGGGCAATTCGAAGCGGTAATAGCCGGTGCCGCCGGCATTGGGCACCAGCGCGCCGGTCCCGGCAATCGAGACCGTGGCGGTCTGGTCCACCAGCAACTGGCAGGCGCGGGCGTCGCCCTGGCGCAAGCACAGCGGCACGCCCCAGGTTTGCGCCGGCGCCTGCGTGCCCAGTCGCGCATAGCGGCTTTGCGTCACCGTCCACTTGCCCTGGCCCGCCGGCGCGAAGGTGACGAGTGGCACGCCCTGCTGGTCGGTAAAGCTTTGCATCGCGGGCAGGATACGCGGATCGCCGGCAGCATCGGCCATGGCGCCAAAGAAATCGGCGGTGCTGGCATTGCCGTACTTGTGCTTGGCCATGTAGCCGCGCACGCCATCGCGGAACTTGGTATCGCCCATGAACGCGGCGATCATCGATACGACGTGGCCGCCCTTGCCATAGGTGATCGTGTCAAACGCCGCATCGATCTGGCTGTTACGCGTGATCGGCTGGTGGATCGGCCGGCCCACGAGCAGCGCATCGGTGCGCATCGCGGCAAAGCCTTCTTCCAGCGCGCCGGCGCCGATGTTGAGATCGGGCCGCCATTCGTTGCCGATGCGGAAGCCCATCCAGTTGGCAAAGCTTTCGTTAAGCCAGATATCGTCCCACCACGCCGGGCTGACCATGTCGCCAAACCACTGGTGCGCCAGCTCGTGCGCCACGACCATGCCGAAATTGCGCTTTTGCGACGTGGAGGCCTTGTCATCGAGCACGAGGAGCGAATCCTCGTAAAGATCGGCCCCGGCGTTTTCCATCGCGCCCGGCATGATCGGCGCGGTGATCTGGTCGAGCTTGGGGAAGGGGAAGGCCTGGCCGAAATAGTTCTCCAGATGGCTGACGATGCCCTTGGTGCCATCAAGCGCGAAATTCAGCTTGTCAGCATTGGGCCGGGTGGACACGACCCGCAACGGCAGCGGGGTGGCGCGCTGCGGCGTGGCCGGCACGGTGCCTTCCACGCTCACGAACGGCCCAGCCATCACCGCCACCAGATAGCTGGGCAACGGCAGGGTTTGGGCAAAGCGGTGCACGGTCTGGTTGCCACGGGTCTCGGTCGCCACTTCGGGTGCATTGCTCACCGCGCGCTGGCCGGCCGGCGTGGTGATCGTCACGGTATAAGGCGTCTTGAAGCCGGGCTGGTCGAACGACGGGAAGGCACCGCGCGCATCGATCGATTCGAACTGGCTCCAGCTGTACCACTGGTCGCCCACGTGGACGCGGAACAGGCCGGTGGGGCCATCGTTGAAGCCGGCGTCATAATCGAACACCAGCGTTGCCGTGCCGGCGGGAAGGGCCTGCGCGAACGTGACGAGCGCCACGCCGGTATCATCGGCTTGGCTGAACGTGCCGGCAATGGTCTTGCCACCCACTTTGGCAACCACGCGCTTCACCCCCAGGTTCAGCCCGTGCATCCACACATAACGGCCGCCCTCGTTCACGGTCACGTCGATCTCGGCATGGCCAGAAAAGCGCGGCTGGGCCGGATCGAGCGTGAAATCGAGGCGATAGGCCTGTGGCACCACTGCGTTGCCCAGCTTGCCTACCGGCATGGTGCCTGCAGCGGCGGGAATGGCCTTCGCCTCGGAAGCGGCGAGCGCCGGCGTAGCGGCAAGAGTGCCCGCCAGCATGGTGGCAGCAAGAAGCAGAGCGCGCATGGGATCCTTTCACGCGAAAAAGAGCATGCCCGCGTGCTTGCGCGCGCTTTGTTGCAGGGGCAACCGGTTTCGACGAACCGCAGGCAACGATCTGCCAACGGCGTGAGAAGACGCACGCCCATGCATGCGCGAAATTGTCATCGACATCGTTCGCGCAATCCGGGAAGCAAGGCACATGAACGGATGGCGGCCCCAATTCGAAGCAGCGCTGAAAAAGCTGGCCGAAATCAGTTCGGCGATGGATGAGCGCACGCTCACTCCCCCCATCCTCGTTGGCGGCGCAGCCGTGGAACTTTATACGCAAGGGGCCGTGAACACAGGAGACTTCGATCTGGTCAGCGCGCAACAATCCGCGCTTGAGGTCATGATGATGCGCCATGGCTTCGTCAGGCCGAGCGGTCCGGGCGTGTTGACGCGGGTTGGATACACCCGGACCTGAAACTGGGCTTTGAAGTGGTTGGCAGCCGGCTGCTCGATGGCCATGCCGATACCAGCCTGCTCCAGATCATCGAAGTTGCAGCGCATGGGACCGTGGCAGTCATTTCCATCGAAGATCTCATTGCCGACCGCATGGGGCAATATGCGTCAGGGGCGGCGCACGATATGCTGGGTCAGGCCAGGGTGCTCTTCACCCTTTCTGAAGGGCTCGATCTTCACTACATGGAACGGCGCATCCGCGAAGAGACGGCACAGGCATATGGCGTTCAAGACCTTGAAGACGAAGCGTGAGGCTATCAGTCTTGCCGCGCTTGGCGAACGCGTTGCCGCGCGCCGCCGCGCCGTGGATGTGGGCGAAGTACCGCGCAACGCCGGCACGCGCCGGACGCCGTCCAAGCAGGCACTGCTGGATGCGATCGCATGGGCCGGTGGCGAGTGGTGAGCGAGGTCTAGAGCGTCCTGCCTACTCGATCCCGCGGGCGCATGGCGACATAACCTATGCGAAGTCCGGGGAGAAATCCCAGACTTTCATAGAAACTGTGAACACGCGGATCGGTTCTACCGCTTTGCATGAGCACGTGGTGGCAATCACATGTCCATGCGTGATCGAGCGCCGCGCGGACCACGGCGCGCCCATATCCGAGGCCACGCTTGTTCGGATGGGTAACGACGTTCTCCAGGAAGCCGTGCTGTTGACCGCCGCGCAACAGGTTGGGTGCCGTTATCAAGGTGCACGTTGCCACCAGGCAGCCACGCACATCGACAACGAACACCGCGACGCTGTCGCTTGCCATCGTGCGCTGCCAGATGTGCTTGGCCTGTTCGCGTGATTGCACGGCGGCGCTGACTTCAGACTGGGCGAACAGCGAGAGCATCCCGTCCAGGTCAGATGGCAGGGCCAATCGCGCGGTGGACACCATGCTTACCGCAACAACCCGCCCAGCAGGCCGCGGGCGAAGCGGCCCAGGGCTTCGCCGCCCAGGCTGGTGGCGATGGAGCCGACCACGGCGCTGACGCCACTGGCCACCGGCGAGGCGCGCGATTTCTTGCCGGCGATTTGCGCCGCGATCATGGCCCCGGCAGAGGAAGCGACGGCGCCCGCTGCGGCCTTGCCGGCCTTGCCCCACAGCGAGGGGGACTGGCGCGGCTGCGCGCGTTGCGCGGCTTCGCCCTGTTCTGCCGCCACTTGCGCGGCGGCGGCGGCATCGGCGGCCTTCTGCGCCAGCACTTCCGCCGCGCTTTCGCGATTTACGGAGGTATCGTACTTGCCGCCGAACGGGCTGGCTGCCTGGATCGCGGCGCGTTCGGCCGGGGTGACCGGCCCCAGGCGCGAGCGTGGCGGCGCGATCAGGGTGCGCGCCACCATGCCCGGTGCGCCTTCGGCGTCGAGCGTGGAAACCAGCGCCTCGCCCACCTTCAGTTCGGTGATGGCCTGCGCCACATTCAGATCGGGGTTGATGCGGAAGGTTTCTGCTGCGGCGCGGATTGCCTTCTGGTCGCGCGGGGTGAACGCGCGCAGGGCGTGTTGCACACGATTGCCCAGCTGGCCGGCAACCTTTTCTGGAATGTCGATCGGGTTCTGCGTGACGAAATAGACCCCCACGCCCTTGGAGCGGACGAGGCGGACGACCTGCTCGACCTTGTCCATCAAGGCATCAGGCGCATCGTCGAACAAGAGGTGGGCCTCGTCGAAGAAGAACACGAGGCAGGGCTTTTCCGGGTCGCCCACTTCGGGCAGCGCCTCGAACAGTTCTGACAAGAGCCACAGCAGGAACGTGGCATAGAGCTTGGGGCTTTGCATCAGGCGGTCTGCGGCCAGCACGTTGACCAGCCCGCGCCCCTGTTCGTCCACGTGCAGGAAATCGTTGATCTCGAACGCCGGCTCGCCAAAGAAGCGATCGGCCCCCTGGCTTTCCAGGCCCAGCAACTGGCGCTGGATGGCGCCCACGCTGGCCTTGGTCACGTTGCCATATTTGGTGGCAAGCGCACCGGCATTTTCCGCGCAGGCCGCCAGCACGGCCTGAAGATCGGCCAGGTCCACCAGCAGCAGGCCGTTGTCGTCGGCATAGCGGAACGCGATGGTCAGCACGCCTTCCTGCGTTTCATTGAGGCCCATCAGCCGGGCGAGCAGCAACGGCCCCATTTCCGAAATCGTGGTGCGGATGGGGTGGCCCTGCTCGCCATAAAGGTCCCAGAACACCGCCGGATTGTCGGCATAGGCATAGTCGGCAATGCCCAGGTCCCTGGCGCGCTGTTCCAGCGAAGCGGCATGCTTGAACGTGGGGCTGCCAGGCATGGCGATGCCCGAAAGATCGCCTTTCACATCGGCCAGGAACACCGGCACGCCCGCGCGGCTGAACTGTTCGGCCATGCCCTGCAGCGTTACGGTCTTGCCCGTGCCGGTGGCCCCGGCGACCAGGCCATGGCGGTTGGCCCGGCCCAGCAGCAGCACTTCGCGTTCGCCCTTGTTGCCCAGGCCCAGGAAAATCTCGTCCATCGCCGCACTCTCTCGTTTTGGTTTCACCCGTGTTTAGGATGGCGCGCGATTGCCCGCGAGGGCTTTTTGCATCCGCATCGGCTTGCCGCTATGCGCGTGGGGCCATGACACGCGCCCCCTTCCTTTTGCTCGATGACGCTCGCCACGGCGATGCCGGCTCTGCCCGGCTCTATACCGACCCGCGCGAGATCGTGATCGCCCGCCGCCCGGAAGAAGTGGAAGCGGCCTTGGTGCGGATCGGTGCCACGCCGGGCCGGTGGGCCGGGGCGCTGGCTTATGAAGCCGGACTGGCGCTGGAAGAGCGACTGGCGCCGCGCGCGGCGGCGCGCACCGGGGCGGCCGGTCCGCTGGTGTGGTTTGCCCGCTTTGCGCAGATGAAAGCACTGACCAGCGCGCAAGTGGGCGCCTGGCTGGCGCGCGAAAGCAGCGCGCCTGGGCGGCTTGGGCCGCTTGGCCCGGCGCTTTCGTCCGGCGGCTATGCCCGCGCCTTTGCCAAGGTACAGGAAGCGATCCGCGCGGGAGACATCTATCAGGCCAATCTCACGTTCCAGCTGGCGGGATCGTGGGCCGGAGATCCGCTGGCGATCTATGCCGCGCTGCGCGAGGATGCACGCGGTGGGCACGGCGCCGTGCTGTGGGATGGTTCGCACTGGCACCTGTCGGTCTCGCCCGAGCTGTTCTTTGAGTGGCAGGGAACGCAAGTCACCGTTCGCCCGATGAAAGGCACTGCCCCGCGCGGCCGTACCGAAGCGGAAGACGCCGCGTTCAAAGCCGCGCTGGCCGGCAATGCCAAGGACCGCGCCGAAAACCTGATGATCGTGGACCTGATGCGCAACGACCTGTCGCGCGTGGCGGTGCCCGGCACGGTGAAAGTGCACGATGCCTTTGCCGTGGAAACCTATCCCACTGTGCACCAGATGGTGACGACGGTGACGGCGCAAGTTGTGCCCGGCACGGCGGCGGCCGATGTCTTGCCCGCGATATTCCCCTGCGGATCGATTACCGGCGCGCCCAAGATCCGCGCGATGGAATGGATCGACATGGCCGAGCGCGATGCGCGCGGGCTCTATTGCGGGTCCATCGGCTATGTCGATGTGCCCGATCCTGCCGCCAGCGCGGATGCCGATACACCTGGGGCCGATACACCTGGGGCCGATACACCGGGGGCCGATACACCGAGGACTGGCAGCGCGGCGTTCAATGTGGCAATTCGCACCGTGCGCCTGGTGCCAGACCATCCCGGCGCGGCCGGGGGGCGGGCGACCATGGGGGTCGGTTCGGCCGTGGTCGCGGATTCGGCGATGCTGGGCGAATGGCGCGAATGCGTGGTAAAGGGGAATTTCTTGCGCCTGAACGCCGGCAGTGCCGACCTGATCGAGACCATGGCCTTCGATCCCGCGGCGGGCATTCCGCTGCTGGAACGCCATCTCGAACGGATCAAGCAAAGCGCGCAAGCCTTGGGCTTTGCGTTTGACCGGCACGCCGTGCGCAATGCCATCCACGCGCTGTGTTTCGATCTCGATGCACCGGCCAAAGTGCGGCTGGTCGTGGCCAAGAGCGGTGCCCATGCGCTGGAGGCCGCGCCTTTGCCCGCGCCGTTCGATGGCGCGGCGGTTTGCGCGGTGCTGCCCTTGCCGGTGGACGCTGGCGATTGGCGCCTGCGCCACAAGACCAGCGATCGCGGCTTTTATGAGGCCGGCCTCAAGGCCGCGCGCCGCGCCGGTGCGCAAGAGGCCCTGCTGCGCCGCGACGACGGGCGGCTGACCGAAGGCTGCTTTACCAACCTGTTCGTGCCGCGCGATGGCGTGCTCGTCACCCCGCGTGCCGAGCTTGGCCTGCTGCCCGGTGTGCTGCGCGCACAATTGCTCGATGAGGGCCGCGCGGTGGAAGGCGATGTCACGCTTGATGACCTGGCCCCGGGCTTTTTCATCGGCAACGCCCTGCGCGGCTTGATCCCCGCCCGCCTGCTGGGGCAGGGCTGACCCGCCATGGACAGCCAGAAAACCAGCCAGGCGCTTGGGCGCATCTCGCCCTCGCGCACCAATGCGATGACCGACCGCGCGATCGAACTGCGCGCGCAGGGCAAGGACATCATTTCGCTCTCGGTGGGTGAACCCGATTTTCCCACGCCGCCCCATGTGATCGAAGCCGCCAAGGCCGCGCTCGATAGCGGCCAAACGCGCTATACCGCCGTGCCCGGCACCCAGGCCCTGCGCGAAGCCGCGGCGCGCCATTTCCGCCGCGACCTGGGGATCGTGGTGCCGCCCTCGCAGGTCATCGTCACGGCCGGCGGCAAGCAGGCGATTTTCGAAGCGCTGCTGGCCACGCTCGATGCTGGCGACGAAGTGCTGATCCCTTCGCCCTGGTGGGTAAGCTATCCTGAAATCGTGCGTTTTGCCGGTGCCACGGTGGTCGATCTGCCGACGCGCGCAGAGGGCGGCTTTCGCATCACGGCGGAACAACTGGAAGCGGCGATCACGCCCGCCACGCGCTGGCTGTTGCTCAACAGCCCCGGCAATCCCACCGGCGCCACCTATCCGGCTGCCGAACTGCGCGCGTTGGGCGAAGTCTTGCGCCGCCACCCGCGCGTGCTGGTGCTGTCCGACGATATCTATGCCCCGCTGCGCTATGGCGGGGGCGCCCATGCCACGCTGGCCGTGGAATGCCCGGAGCTGGCGACGCGCATCCTCACGGTATCGGGCGTTTCCAAAAGCCACGCGATGACCGGTTTCCGTATCGGCGTTTCCGCCGGGCCGGAATGGCTGATCCGCGCCATGGCCAAGCTGCAATCGCACAATTCCGGCAATCCCTGCTCCATCGCCCAGGCGGCGGCGACAGCGGCGCTGGCCGGTCCGCAGGATTTCCTGCTCGATCGGCGCGAACGCTTCCGCGCGCGGCGGGACAAGGTCGTGGTGGCGATCAACGCCATTCCCGGCCTGTCCACCCCGGTGCCCGATGGCGCATTCTATTGCATGATCGACGCTGCCCCGCTGATGGCGCGCTTTGGCGATGACGAGGCGCTGGCGCTGCATCTCCTGGAACATGGCGTGGCGGTTGTGGCGGCCTCTGCCTTTGGCGGGGCGCAGGGCTTCCGCATCTCGTTCGCGGCCGACGATGCCGTGCTGGACGAGGCGCTGCGGCGAATTGCGGCGGCGCTGGCCTGACTCCTTCGACAAGACGGGCGCAAGCGGCTAAGGGGCAGCCAACAACCCCGTTCGTGCTGCGCCTGTCGAAGCACGCCAGCGCAAGGCATCACCCGAATTCATGATTGAAATCCCCATCCTGTTCGAAGACGGCGAAGCGCTGGTCATCGACAAGCCTGCCGGCCTGCCGCTCGACCGGCCCCGCGCCGGCGGCATCTCGCTGGAAGACCGCATCGAGGAACTGAAGCTCGGTTTCCAGCGCCCGCCGATGCCGGTGCACCGGCTGGACCGCGATACCTCGGGCTGCCTGCTGCTGGCCCGCAACCCCAAGGCGCTCAAGCGCTTTTCCGCCGCGTTCGAAGCGCGCCAGGTGGAAAAGGTCTATTGGGGCGTGGTCGCCGGCGACGTGGAAGGCACGGCGGGCACCATCGCGCTGAACCTTTCCAAGATTTCCAGCGCCGCTGCCGGCTGGCGGATGATTGCCGCGAAAAAGGGCAAGCCCGCCGTCACCCACTGGCGCGTGCTGGCGCGCCTGCCGGGCCGCACGCTGGTGGAGTTCCGCCTGGAAACCGGCCGCACCCACCAAGTGCGCGTCCACGCGCTGACCGGCCTTGGCGCGCCGCTGCTGGGCGATCCGGTCTATGGCGATGGCAAGGGCGCCGCGCGCACGCTGCTGCACGCCACGCGCCTCGTTGTGCCGCGCGAAGGCAAGGAGGCGATCGTTGCCGAAGCGCCGATCCCGGCGGACATCGCCGGGCTGGGCTTCACCCTGTGAGCGATTCTCCCGAGGCAATCGTGGCCCGCGCCATGGGCCTTGTGGAGGAAAGCTTCATCGCCGCCGCCGGGCCGGGCGGGCAGAACGTCAACAAGGTGGCGACGGCGGTGCAATTGCGCATCAACGTTTTCGCCCTGCGCCTGGCCCCGCCGGTGTTCCATCGCCTGAAGGAACTGGCGGGCAGCAAGTTCACCAGCGGCGGCGAAATCGTGCTGACCGCACGCCGCTTCCGCACGCAGGAGGCCAACCGCGAGGATGCCCGCGCGCGGCTGGCCGAATTGCTGCGTGACGCGTGCAATCTGCCGGAAAAGCGCGCCAAATCCCGCCTCAACCGCGTGGGCAAGGTGCAGCGGCTGCAAGGCAAGAAGATCCGCGGCGCGGTGAAAGCCGGGCGCGGCAAAGTGCGGCTGGATTGAGCGGCGCTGTGGCGCTTCACCTGGCACAATAATACAACGTCACCCCGGACTTGATCCGGGGGCCAGCTTTTCTTCGAGCGGTGGCGCAAGGCGTCCAGAACAAGCGGGACCCCGGATCAAGTCCGGGGTGACGAAGGAATGGGGGCGGAGGGGTTACTCCGCTATCACTCCGAACAGGTCGTGCGCGTCGGCCTCTTCCACAACCACATCGACGAAATCGCCGGCCTTGAGGCTTTCGGGCACATTGCGCAGATAGACAGCGCCATCGATTTCAGGGGCATCGGCCTGGCTGCGGCCGGTGGCGCCGATGTCGCCGTCTTCGTCCGGCTCGCCCACGTCATCGATGATCACGCGGATGGTGCGGCCCACCTTGGCGGCCAGGCGCGCGGCGCTGATCGCCTCGGTCTTGGCCATGATCCGGGCATAGCGCTCTTCCTTCACCGCGTCGGGCACGGGATCGGGCAGAGTGTTGGCCGCCGCGCCTTCGACCGGCTCGAACCGGAACGCGCCGACGCGATCGAGCTGCGCTTCATCGAGCCAGTCGAGCAGGTACTGGAAATCCTCTTCGGTCTCGCCGGGGAAGCCGACGACGAAGCTGGAGCGGATGGCCAGATCGGGGCAGATGTCGCGCCAGGCCTTGATCCGGTCGAGGACCTTGGCTTCGTTGGCCGGGCGCTTCATCGCGCGCAGCACTTTGGGGCTGGCGTGCTGGAACGGGATGTCGAGATAGGGCGTGAGCAGCCCTTGCGCCATCAGCGGGATGACTTGGTCGACATGCGGATAGGGATAGACATAGTGCAGCCGCACCCACGGCACCTGGCCATCGGGCGTGCGCAGCTGGCCCAGCTCGCGCGCCAGGTCGGTCATGTGGGTGCGCACTTCGCGGCCCTTCCACTGCCTCGTTTCGTGGCGCACGTCCACGCCATAGGCCGAGGTATCCTGGCTGATCACCAGCAGTTCACGGGTGCCCGCCGCCACCAGCTTTTCCGCCTCGCGCAGCACGGCGTCGATCCGCCGGCTGGCCAGCTTGCCGCGCAGATCGGGAATGATGCAGAACGAACAGGCGTGGTTGCAGCCTTCTGAAATCTTGAGATAGCTGTAGTGACGCGGGGTGAGCTTGACGCCGCCCATGTCGTCCAATGCCTGCGGGATCAGGTCGAAGTATGGCCCCATCGCCGGTGGCGCGGCCTCGTGCACCGCTTCCACCACGGCTTCGTACTGGTGCGCGCCGGTCACGGCGAGCACGTCGGGGAAGCGGGCGCGGATCACCTCGGCTTCGTTGCCCATGCACCCGGTCACGATCACGCGGCCGTTCTCGGCAATCGCCTCGCCGATCGCGGCCAGGCTTTCCTCCTTGGCGGAATCGAGGAACCCGCACGTGTTGACCAGCACCACGTCGGCCCCGGCATAATCGGCGCTCATGGCATAGCCATCGGCGCGCAGGCGGGTGAGGATGCGTTCGGAATCGACCAGCGCCTTGGGGCAGCCCAGGCTGACCATGCCCACGCGCTTGGGCTCGGGGGCGGGGGTGGCGGAATTTTCGCGGGAATCGGGGGGAAGTGTGGCCATTGTGGGCGCGCCCATACGCGCAAATCGCGGCCACGTCATCCTATCATCGGTTTTCCCCGGCGGCGCGCCGATTGCTGCGATGGGGCGTGAAGGGAAAGCGATGACTTCCTGATGCATGTTTGCGCTTTGGCGCTGCCGGGTCTAGGCACTGCGACATACGGGGGCGCCGCACAGGAAAGAGGTGCAATGGGTCCGGTAAACTGGTTGGCAGTCGTAATGGCCGTGGTGGCGGCCTTGGTGGTGCAGGGCCTGTGGTATGGCCCGCTGTTCGGCCGCGCGCGCCTGGCGGAAGTGGGGCCCGGCGGCCTGGGCCTGCGCGCCGCGCCGGGGCGCACCCTGGCGCTCACCGCCGTGCTGCTGCTGGTCACGTCGTCGATGATGGGCCACATGTTCGCCCGCGTCGGTGCCGGCACGCTGGCGGTCAAGCCCTGGCTCTATTTCATGATGTCCGGCGGCCTGGCCGGCGCCTTCGTGATCCCGTCGCTGTGGATCAGCTATACCCAGCAGCGTGTTTCCACCCGCCTGGCCCTGATCGATGCCGGCTGCGTCATGCTGTGCTACCTGGCAATGGGCACGGTGTTCTGGCTGTTGGGGCATTGAGGCTGGCTTAGGTCTTCCGCCAACACAACACCCTCTCACAAACCCTTACAACCGTACCGGCAGGTAAGGCGCGGGATCGCGCGGCACGTTGTCGCGGCGCAACTCGAAATGCAGCGTCGGCTTTTTCGCTTCGCCGCTCTTGCCGATGCGGGCGATGGCCGCGCGCGCGGCAACCTGCTGGCCTTCCCTGACCTGCACTTGCCCGAGATAGGCATAGGCGGTGACCCAGCCGCCGCCATGATCGATCAGGATCAACTGGCCAAAACGTTCGGGTTCGGTGCCGGCAAAGATCACGCGGCCGGCCGCGGCAGCGTGGACGGTGGTGCCGGCCAGTGCGGCCAGGTCGATGCCGTTGTTGGGCCGTGTGCCGGTGCGGCCGGTCACCGGCACGCCATAGCGGCCCATGATCGCGCCCGATGTCGGCCAGGCCAGGCGCGGGGCGCCGGCCTCGCGCGCGTGACTGGGCGCAGGCGTGGGCGCCGGGCGAGGCGGCGGCGCAGGGCGGATCACCGGTGGCGGGCGGCGCACGGGTGCCTGGGCCGCGACCGGCGGTGGCGGCGGAGGGGGCGGGGCGGAAGCCGGGGAGGGCCGGCGCAGCACTTGCCCCTGCGCAATCAGATAGGGCAGCGGCACGCGATTTTCTGCCGCCAGCGCTTCCATCGAAACGCCCATGCGCCGGGCGATCGCGGCAAAGGTATCGCCCGGCTGGACCACATAGGTCCAGGCGATGATCGGGCTCTCATAGGGCGGGGGCGCGCTGGCCTTCTGCGCCGCCAGCGGCGCGGCGGGCAAAAGCAGGGCCGGCAGCAGCGCGCGCAGCAAGCCCTTACCGTGCCGCTGCGCGCCGGCCACGATCAGGCCTGCGGCACCAGGCGGGTGATCCCGCCCATATAGGGGGCAAGCGCCGCGGGTACTTCTACCGAGCCATCCTCCTGCTGGTAGTTTTCCAGCACGGCCACCAGGGTGCGGCCCACGGCCAGGCCCGAACCGTTGAGCGTGTGGACGAACTCGGTGCCTTTCGCGCCTTCCGGGCGATAGCGCGCGTTCATCCGCCGCGCCTGGAAATCGCCGCAGTTGGAGCACGAGGAAATCTCGCGATAGGCATCCTGCCCCGGCAGCCACACTTCCAGGTCATAGGTGATGCGCGCGGTAAAGCCCATGTCCCCGGCGCAGAGCAGCATCTTGCGATAGGGCAGGTCCAGCGCCTGAAGCACGGATTCGGCCGCCTGCGTCATCCGCTCGTGCTCGGCCGCCGAATCCTCGGGCTTGCAGATCGTGACCAGTTCCACTTTGTCGAACTGGTGCTGGCGGATGTAGCCGCGCGTGTCGCGCCCGGCGGCGCCCGCTTCGCTGCGGAAGCACGGGGTCAGCGCGGTCATGCGCAAGGGCAGGGCGCTTTCGGCTAGGATCTGTTCGCGCACGGCATTGGTCAGCGAGACTTCGGCCGTGGGGATCAGCCAGCGCCCATCGGTGGTGCGGAACAGGTCTTCGGCAAACTTGGGCAGCTGGCCGGTGCCGAATACGGCCTCGTCCTTCACCAGCAAGGGCGGCGCGCATTCCACGTGGCCGTTCACCCCGGTCTGGTGATCGAGCATGAATTGCGCCAGCGCGCGCTGCAGGCGGGCCATCTGGCCACGCAGGAAGGTGAAGCGCGCGCCGGAAATCAGCGCGCCGGTTTCAAAGTCCAGCCCCAGCGCGGGGCCAAGGTCGGCATGTTCCTTGGGTGCGAAGGCAAACTGGCGCGGGGTGCCCCAGCGCGCCACTTCCACGTTGCCGGCTTCGTCTTCGCCTTCCGGCACGGCGTCGGCGGGCAGGTTGGGCAGTGCGGCGAGGGCAGCGGCGGCCTGGGCAGAAAGCTCGCGTTCTTCTTCTTCCAGCGCGGGCAGCGTGGTCTTGAGCGCGGCCACTTCGGCTTTCAGCGCTTGCGCGGTGTCCTTGTCGCCCTTGGCCATGGCCGCGCCGATCAGCTTCGAGGCTTCGTTGCGGCGGCCTTGCGCTTCCTGCATGCGCGTGGCCACGTCGCGGCGCCGCGTGTCGAGCGCCAGCAGATCGGCAGAGGCAGGGGCCACCCCACGGCGGGCGAGGGCGGCGTCGAAGCGGTCCGGGTTTTCGCGGATCAGGCGGATATCGTGCATGGTCGGGCGGCTATGCCCGCAAGCCTGCGTCGATGCAATCGGGCGGATGCGATCAGGCTTGTCGGCAAGGCGCGAATGGGGAACAACGCGGCCATGACGCAGACCCGCCCTGGCCTGGACATCCAGGTTTCCGAACCGCTTGGCATCATCACCCTGGCCAACCCGCCGCTCAATTTCCTGTCGGTGGACCTGCTGGGCCAGATTGCCGATGCGGTGGATGCGTTGGATGGCGATGCCCGCGTGCGCTGCATCGTGCTGCGCGCGGCTGGCAAGACCTTTTGCGCCGGGGCCGATCTGGTGGGGGGCGCTGCGGGCGAAAGCGGCGCGCAAGGGCTGGCTGCGATCCGCCGCCTTTATGACCACGCCGCGCGCCTCTTTGCGCGGGCCAAGCCGATGATCGCGGTCATCAACGGCGCGGCGGTGGGGGCTGGACTGGGCCTGGCGCTGTCTGCCGATTTCCGCATTGCCAGCCCGCTTGCGCGCTTTTCGGCCAATTTCGTGGCGTTGGGTTTTCACCCCGGCTTTGCCATCAGTTGCACCCTGCCGCGCGTGGTGGGCGCGCAACGGGCGGCGTGGATGATGCTTTCGGCCGATCGGGTCAAAGGCGAACAGGCCCTGGAATGGGGCTTGGTCGATCGCCTGGCAGCGCCCGAGGCGCTGGACGAAGCGGCCCTGGCGATGGCGCGCCAGGTGGCGGCCAACGGGCCGCTGGCCCTGGTGGAGGTACGCGCCACCATGACGCGCGGCCTGGCGCAGGACGTGGCCGCCACACTCGATCACGAACTGGCGCGGCAGGCGGTGCTGCGCGAAACGGCCGATTATGCCGAAGGCGTGGCCGCGGTGTTCGAACGGCGCGAGGCGCGCTTTACCGGCCGGTAGCAGGGTGCACCCCGTCGACGGTTTGGCTGATAGTATCAAATATATCAGATAATTTCGTGCGCTGCTATGCACGTGTGGTCAACGCAACGCGCCCGAGACGGTGTGCTCACGCGGTCGAAGGTGCTCGTCAATTCGGACTTAATTATGTAGAAATGAAGGATTATAAAGCTATCCGTGGCCAGTCCTGCAATTATGCCACCGGTGGCAGGCCGGAAAATGAATTAAACTATTGATTGATAATAAGAAAAATCCATTTCCTAGCTCCTTTTTGTCCGATTTATCCGTTACGATATGATATCGTATAATATATTTGACTCATATTCTGAGATATGATGGATTGCGCCCCATTCAGAACATGAGGGGCAAAACATGCGATCGAAATCTCACCTTTTCCGGGGCTCGGCGGGCCTTGGCGCGCTGACGATGGTGCTGCTGTCGTCGGCTGCGGCGGCGCAGGACTATGTCGCGCCGCTGCCAGCCAATCCCGCCATTTCGCCCGACGCCTCGGACGGTGCGATCGTCGTCACCGGCACACGCATCAAGCGGGCCGACCTGCAAAGCAACAGCCCGCTCAGCGTGGTGAGCGCCCAGGAACTGCAATACCAGGGCAACACCAATGTCGAAGACGCGCTCAACCGCATGCCGCAGTTCACCGCCGACGCGAACGACAACGTGTCCAACGGGTCTGACGGCACGGCGCAGATCAACTTGCGCAACCTCGGCGCCAACCGCGTGCTGACCTTGCTCAACGGCCAGCGCATGCTGCCCGGCCAGGCGATGGACATCAATTTCGTGCCTTCGGCGCTGATCGAGCGGATCGACGTGGTCACGGGCGGCGCATCGGCGGTCTATGGCTCCGACGCCATTTCGGGCGTGGTCAACTTCATCCTGCGCGACAAGCTGGAGGGCCTGCGCGTCGATGCCCAGGGCAGCATCAACAACCATCACAACAACAATGCCTATGTGCGCGGCCTGCAATCCGCGCGCGGCTATGAAACCGCGCCCAACTGGGTGACCGACGGCGGCAAGGTGGATGTGAACGGCGCCTTTGGCCACAGCTTTGCCGGCGGGCGCGGCCATGTCACCGTCTATGGCGGCTATCGCAAGACCAACCCGGTGCTGCAATCCTCGCGCGATTATTCGGCCTGTGCGCTCAACCAGGCGGACGATGTGGGCACGGGGTTGGCCTGCGGGGGTTCGTCCAACACCACCTATGGCACCTTCGTGCCGCTGACCGGGCCCAGCGCCGGATCGGGCTACATCACCAATGCCAAGGATGGCTCCAAGACCTGGGTGCCTTACGATTCATCCTATGCCTACAACTACACGCCCACCAACTACATCCAGCGGCAGGACACGCGCTATACCGGCGGCGGCTTCCTCAGCTTCGACGTGTCGGATGCGGCCAAGCTCACCGGCTCGTTCATGTACATGGACGACCAGACCCATTCGCAAGTGGCACCCTCGGCCCTGTTCCTGGGCACGTCGTTCAACATCAACTGCGACAATCCGCTGATGAGCGCGAGCCAGGCGACCGCACTGTGCGGCGCGGCGGCGGGCACGAGCCAGACCGAAAGCACGCTGATCGGCTATCGCCTCAACAACGATTTCTCGCGCCGCGACGATCTGCGCCACAAGGACTATCGCTATAACCTGGGGGTGCAGGGCGATCTCGGCCACGGCTTCAGCTATAACGTGGACTACATGTTCGCCCTGGTCCGCTACAACGAGACCTACAGCAACAACGTGGACAACGTGAAAGCGCAGCGCGCGCTCAACGTGGTCAATGTCAATGGCACGCCCACCTGCCAGTCGGTGATCGACGGCACCGATCCCGATTGCGTGCCGATCGACGTGTTCCAGGCCAACGGCATTACCTCCGCCCAGGCCAAGTACCTGTTCAGCAACAGCAACACCGCCAGCCGCAACAGCCTGCGCCAGGTCACCGCCGGGCTCAACGGCGATCTGGGCACGTTCGGCATCAAGACGCCTTGGGCCAAGAATGGCGTGGCCATCGCGCTGGGCGTGGAAAACCGCAAGGAAACCCTGCTGTTCACTGCCGATGCCGTGGCCAAGCAGGGCGGCACCACCGACGCCGATGGCGAAATCAGCGTGTGGGAAGGCTATGGCGAAGTCGAAGTGCCGATCCTGGAGGACGTGCCCTTTGCCCACCGCCTCACGCTCAACGGCGGCCTGCGCTATTCGTCGTACACCAACGACCAACTCTCCAGCGGCAATCATTCGGCCTATCGCGTGTGGACCTACAAGGGCGAACTGGCCTGGGCGCCCGATACCACGGTGCGCCTGCGCACCAGCTACAACCGCGCCATCCGCGCGCCCAACATCACCGAACTGTTCGGCTCGCAAAGCGTGGGCAACGTCTCGCTCAGCGATCCGTGCGCGGGCACCGATCCCACCGCTTCGGCCACGGCCTGCGCGGCCACTGGCGTGACGGCGGCCCAATATGGCACGGGCGCGGTGATCCAGTGCCCGGCCGATACCTGTTCTCAGCTCTCGGGCGGCAACCCGGCGCTCAAGCCGGAAAAGGCCGATACGATCACCGTGGGCCTGGTGCTGACGCCTGCGGACTTGCGCAATTTCTCGGTCTCGGTGGATTATTACCACATCAAGGTGAAGGACTATATCTCCACCATCGATCCCTCGCTGATCGTCTCGCAGTGCGTGTCGACGGGCGATCCCTATTACTGCGGGCTGTTCCACCGCGATCCGCAATCGGGTGCGATCTTCGGCACCAACGGCTATATCGTCTCCACCACGCTCAATACCGGCTCGCTCAAGACCGACGGCATCGATCTCAACATCGATTACATGCGCGATCTGGGCCGGATCGGCCGCCTCAGCTTCAACTTCGCCGGCACGTTCCTGCTCAGCCAGGTGAACGAGCCGCTGCCGGGCCTGGGCACCTATGATTGCAAGGGCTATTTCGGCTATACCTGCGGCCAGCCCAACCCGGAATGGCGCCACAACGCCCGCCTCACTTGGTCGGCCCCGCGCGAGGTGGCCACCGTGTCGCTCGCCTGGCGCCACATCGGCGGCACGCGCCTGTCGAGCACGTCGAGCAACAGCTTCCTCACCGGCACGGGCAGCCTGATCAACGGGCGCATCAAGTCCTACGACTATATCGACTTGGCGATGACCGGGCGGATCAACCGGGCGATCAACGTGCGGGCAGGCGTGAACAACCTGTTCGATCGCGATCCGCCGGCGATCGCCTCGGGCATCCTGTCCTCGTTCGGCAACGGCAACACCTATCCGGGCGTCTATTCGGCGCTGGGCCGCAACCTGTTCGTGGGCGCCACCCTGGCGTTCTGATCCCTGGCCAACGCAAAGGCCCTGGTCGCTGTGCAGCGGCCAGGGCCTTGTTCATTGGGGGCAGGGGTGGTTCAGGCGGCCAGGCCGAAGGGATCGTCGATCGAATGGGCTGGCTGGGTGAACCATGCGGCGCCGGTTTCGGTCACATGGAAATGGTCTTCCAGGCGGATGCCAAAGCGTTCGGGCAGCACGATCATCGGTTCGTTGGAAAAGCACATGCCCGGCGCCAGCGGCGTGGTATCGCCGCGCACCAGATAGGGCCCTTCGTGGATCGACAGGCCAATGCCGTGGCCGGTGCGATGGGGCAGGCCGGGCAGGCGATAGTCCGGGCCCAGCCCGGCGCGCTCCAGCACGCGGCGGGCGGCCGCGTCGATCGCTTCGCAGGCCACGCCCGGCCGCACCGCATCGAAAGCCGCCGCTTGCGCCTCGCGCTCCAGGTTCCAGATGCGGCGATGCTCGTCGCTCGGCGTGCCGAAAACATAGCTGCGCGTGATGTCAGACGTATAGCCCTGCACATAACAGCCCGTGTCGATCAGCACGACATCGTCCTGCTCCAGCCGCCGTTCGCCCGGCAGGCCGTGGGGAAACGAGGTGCCCCGGCCGAATTCGACGATGCAGAAACTGTTGCCGGCCGCACCCAGCGCGCGATGCGCCGCCTCGATGAAGCGGGTCACTTCGCCCGCCGTGATGCCGGGGTGCAGGATGCGGGCCACGCGGCGATGCACTTCCAGTGTCATCTGCTTGGCCTGGGTCATGATCGCCAGTTCGGCGGGGGACTTGATCGCGCGGCAAGGCTCGATGATCGGCCCGCCATCGGCCAGGGCCACGCCCGGCGCGGCCGCTTGCAGGCGCAGCGCCATCTGGAACGGCAAGGCCGGATCGACGGCCAGACGCGTCACCCGCCCACCCGACAGCAGTGCGGCCATCAGGGCGTGGGGGTTTTCGTGCTCTTCCCAGGCGTGGATTTGCGCAGGAATGGCCAGCTCTGCTTCGAGCGAACCCAGCTCAAAGCGCGGCGCCACGATCTGCGGGTTGCCTTCGGGCAGGATCAGCATGGCCACCAGACGCTCGCTGGCACCCCATGGCACACCGGCAAAATAGCGCAGGCTTGATCCGGCATTGACCAGCAGCGCGTCGACGCCCTGTGCGGCCATCAGGCCCCGCGCCTTGGCCAGGCGATCATGATATTCGCCTGCGGTGATCGGCGCGGCACGCGCTGCCCAGGGTTGCAATTGCGCCAGTTCGGCTTGTGCGGTGGAGCCACCGATACCCAGCGTGGTCATGGTCATGATCCTTTGGTGAAAGCGGAAAACGGGTCAGGCAAAGCGATCGAGATCGAACGGCGCCAGATCGATCGCGGGTGCGGTGCCATCCACCAGGTCTGCCACGATGCGCGCGGTGGCCGGCGCCAGGGTCAGCCCCAGGTGCTGGTGGCCAAAGGCATAGACCAGATTGGCGGCGCGGGTGCTGCGGCCAATGGCGGGCAGGTAATCGGGCAGGGTGGGGCGCGCGCCCATCCATTCGCGGTGCGTGGTCTCGAACGGCAGGTTCAGGGCCCTGATGCGATGGCGCAGCGCCTGCCATTTGCGCGGGTCCGGGGGGGAATCCGGGCGGGCCAGTTCGACAAAGCTGGACGCGCGCACCCCATCGGCAAAGCGCGTGACGATCATCGCATGGTCCTCGAACACCACGGGCGGCAGTTCGGCTGGCCAGTGTGCGCCTGCGGCGTGAAGGTGATAGCCGCGCTCGGCAATCATCGGCACGGTATGGCCCAGGGCCTGCGCCAGCGGGCGGGATCCGATCCCCGCAGCCAGCACGACGACGTCGTCAGGGGGGCTGCCCACCACCCGGCAATGGCCCAGTGCCGTTCGCTCCAGGCGCGCCGGGCCATCGCGCCAGCGGCCGCCGGCCGCGGCAAAGGCTCCATGCAGCGCGGCAAACACCGCGGCGTGCCCGACGATGCGCCCGCTGCCGATGCAGCGGATCGCCCCGGCCGGACGCCGCCCGATGAGCGCGGCGATTTCGTCCAGTTCGCCTGCGTCGGCAGGACGAAACCGCGCGGTTGGCGTGTCGAGCCCCAGCCAGCCCGCCGCGCCCGCCTTGGCGCGGGCGGGATCGGACCACACGACCAGGTGGCCATCCTGGCGCAGCAGGCCCGGGGCGTCGAGCCGCTGGGCGAGTGCCTGCCAGGCCGGCATCGCATCGGCCATCAGGGCGGCAAGCGCGGCGCGCCCGGCGGCAAAGCGGCCGGGGGTGCTGGCGGCCAAGAGGCGCAGCCCGAACGGCAGCCACGCCCCCGCGTCGCGCGGGGGCAAAGACAGCGCGGCGCCCTGGCCCCACAACCGGCGCGGCAGGGCGGGCAAAGCGGCGGGGGAAGCCAGCGGCTCTACCTGCTCCACCGCGATGTGCCCGGCATTGCCCCACGATGCCGAATGTCCGCGTCCGGCGCGCGTGCCGCTATCGGCATCGTGGATGGTGACGGCATGGCCACGGTCTTGCAGCGCCAACGCAATGGTCAGGCCAACGATGCCGCCGCCGATCACGGCGATGGAAGCAGGGCGGGAAGAGGCAGGCATCGCTGAAATCCAATAGAGGTTGCGATCGGGCGCGCAAGCTCAGCGCGGGGTGAGCGTGAGGACGGTGGGCCCTGTTCCCAGCGCCAGGGCGGTGGCGCCGCGCTCGGCCGTGCCGCGGTCGGCGGCATAGCGGCGCCCGGTGGCGGTCGTGGTGGTCAGCACGAGGCGGGCCTGCGGTTCGTTGGGCCCGGCCGGATCGAGCGTGAGCTGCACTTTGCCGCTGGCGAGGTCATAGCGCGCGCGGGCGATGCGCCCCGCTTCCAGCGTGATCCACAGGCCGGCCGGGGCAATGAACAGGCGGCGGCGTGCGCCATCCTGTGGAACGATGGCGATGGAGCGCTGCCCCGGTGTAACCGCCCCGCCAAACCCCAGCCAGCCCAGGCGATCGTCATGCACCAGATAGGTCGCCGCGGCGATGGCGTGGCCATAGAAGCCCATGCCGTAATCGCCGCTATAGGCATCCCAGCGCATCATGTCGGGCCAGCTGTGGAATGCGGCCGAACCAAAACCCTGCTGGTCGATATTGGTGATCCCGCCCATCAGCCCGCCATAGGCGACGCGCAGCAGGTGCAGGTCTGCCGGATCGCGGCGATAGGCATCGAACAGCGGCACGGCATTGAGCGCGGAGCCATAGTGGTGGATCTGCCGCTCGATCCGCGCCACTTTGCCGCCATAGAGGAAATCCCAATAGCGGCGGGCATTGCCGTTGTAGCCCCAGCTGGGGATCGTGGGGTCATAGCCCAGGATCACTTCGCGGGTCTCCTCGGCCTGGCGATCATGGCCGAAATGGCGCATCCAGGCATAGACTTCGGCCTGGCCGGTGGAATCCCAGGCCATTTCGCTGCCGAATGGATAGGCCAGGCTCTTCCAGTGGTCGGCCCGCGCGCGCATCGCCGCCTCCATCGCATCGGCCTTGTCGGTCATGCCCTCGTGGCGCAGATCGGCCAGGATATCGAGGAAGACATCGCCCTCCATCTGCCCGAACTGCGCATATTCGGGCGCCTCGCGCACCATCGCCATGCTCGTGCGCCAGGCCCAGTCGAGGTAGAACCGCCAATCGTGGCGCGTGACCAGGCCCGCCTGGTTGCGCGCCAGGCGATAGAGCACCCAGTGCCCGATCGCGACGTGGGGATAGTTGTAGGATCGCCCCAAGTCTTGCGCCTGCGCCTTGGACCACGATGCCCAGGTGTGCCAGTCGATCTTGGGGTCATAGGCCTCGGGCAGGGCAGCGGGATCATAATAGAACAGGCTCTTGCGCACGCCGCCGGCTTGGGGGCCGCTGTCGACCTGCAAGTGGCCCAGCACCGTTTCATCGACCAGTCGCTCCAGCTTGGCCACTTCCACGCGGTTGGGGTTGTCGAGCTGCTTGGCGATGGCTGCCACCCAGCTGCCCGCGCCGCCTTCGTCGCTCATCCCCGCGATCCACACCCGCGCGTCCTGCGTCACCACGTGGTTGGCCTCGCGGTCATAGGTCAGGATCGCGGGGTTGCGGTGGAACGGGTCGGATGCCGGTTCGAACCATTGCGCCGTGGTGGAAAAGTGGCCCAGGTCCGCCATGACCTGCGGCAGCGGCTTGGTGATGAAATAGCTGACGGTCTGTTTTTGCCCGTCGACATAGGCGATGGTCAGCCGTGCCTGGCCCCAGCCATGGGCGGTCACGCGATAACGCGCCCAGGGCTTGCCCTGCTTGCCCGGCCCGCTGCCATCGCGCCGGGCCACCAGCGCGCCCTTGGGCGAGGCAGTGATGCTGGCCACTGCGCTGTGGCTGTTGAGGAACAGCGTGGCCACCTGGTCGGTCGGCACGACATAGCCGGGAATGCCCACCGCCACCGGCCGGCCCTGCTGCACCAGCGTATCCTCGATCGCGCGGATCGAGGGGGACAGGGCAAAGCGCAGGCCAACCTGCCGCCGGGCGCCCGGCGCCAGGGTGAAGCTGGTGGGCGCGTTCCATGGCGTGCCGGCACCGGCCCATTCGCGTTCGGCCAGTGCCTTGCTCGCGATGGTCCAGTCATAGAACCCTTCGGATACCTGGCTGCGCCGGCTCTTTTCGGTGAACGCCGTGCCCGCCGGCGCCTTGGCCGCTTCGGCCAGCGGCACATAGGCTTCCAGCGGGGTGCCGCGCTCGGGCACCACGAGCAGCGCCGGGCCGGCGCCGTTGAGGCGCGTCACCTGCACATAGCCGGCGTCGCGCCCGATATAGGGATCGGCAAAGCTGGCCTGGGCATGGGCCTGTTGCAGATCGCGGTCGGCGATGATGTTGTCGAACACCATCGGCAGGCCCAGCGCGCCGATCTCCACCGGCAGGGTGCCGGTGTTGACCAGCACGAAGCGCAAGGCGGGCGCGCCATCGACCATGGCCCAGTGCCGCTCCACCCGGATCGGCAGGCCCGCGCCCAGGCTGGCGGAAATATCGGCGGCGGCCACTTCGCCGGCGCGCGTGGGCAGCGGGATTATCGCCTGGCGATGGCGGGCCGAAGCGTAATCCTGCCAGGCGCCCCCGCCCACCCGCAGGCGCAAGTGGATATCGCCCACGTGGTTGTACCCGTCGCCCGCCCGCTCGCCCTCGCGCCCCGCCGGCACGAAATCGAACGCAGGGTCGCTGCGGGGTGACAGGCGCGCCAGCGTTTGCGTATCCTGGCGCAGCGCCATCAGGAACGCGGCCGTGTCGACCGGCATGGTGGCCGGCAGCGGCGTTTGCCTGGCGGGTGGCGTCGGTTCCGACCAGGCGTCGGGCGCCGTGGCGAGCAAGGCCAGCGTGGTGGACAGGAACAGGTAAAGGGAGCGGATCATCGGGCAGGGTCCATCATCCGGCAATAGCGCGGCAGCCGTGGAACGGTGGCGTCAGGACGATGGCTTGTCAAATATAATATACGATATAATGTGCAGTGCCATTCCCTGGTCGTCAGGCCGTCACCCATACGAAAGATCTACTCCATGAAACTCAGCCGGCGCGCATGGATGGCCAGCACGGGCATCGGCATCATCGCCTTGGCGCAAGCGGGCCGCGCCGTGGCGGCACCGGCCGATCTCGCCACGTCCCGCATCCGCCCCTTGCCGCTTGAGGCGGTGCGCCTGCTGCCTTCGGACTATGCCCGCGCGGTGGCAGTCAACCGGCAATACCTGCTCGCGCTGGAGCCTGATCGCCTGCTGCACAATTTCCGTGCCTATGCCGGCCTGGCGCCCAAGGCGCCGCTCTATGGCGGCTGGGAAGCCGATACCATTGCCGGCCACACGCTGGGCCATTATCTTTCCGCCCTGGCGCTGATGTGGCAGCAGGTGGATGACGGCGAATGCCGCCGCCGCGCCGACTATATCGTGGCCGAACTCGCCGCCGCGCAGGCCGCGCGCGGCAGTGGCTATGTCGGCGCGCTGGGCCGCCGCACCAAGGACGGCAGGATCGTGGATGGAGAACCGATCTTCCACGAAGTGATGGTCGGGCAGATCACCTCGGGCGGGTTCGATCTCAATGGCTCGTGGTCACCGCTCTACACCGTGCACAAGGTCATGGCCGGGCTGCTCGATGTCCACGCCGCCTGGGGCAATGCCCAGGCGCTGGCCGTCACGCTCGGCCTTGCCCGCTATTTCCAGAATGTCTTCGCCGCGCTCGACGATGCACAGATGCAGACGCTTTTGGGCTGCGAATATGGTGGCCTCAACGAAAGCTATGCCGAACTGGCCGCGCGCACCGGCGATGGGCAATGGCTGGCGGTGGCGCAGCGCCTCTATGACCGGCGCGTGCTCGATCCGCTTGTCGCCGGCAAGGACGAACTGGCCAATTTCCACGCCAACACCCAGGTGCCCAAGGTGATCGGCCTGGCGCGCATCCATGATCTGACCGGCAAGGACGAACCGGCCCGCGCCGCGCGCTTCTTCTGGCAGGCGGTGACCGGCCACCATTCCTACGTCATCGGCGGCAATGCCGATCGCGAATATTTCTCCGCGCCCGATACCATTGCCGATCACATCACCGAGCAGACCTGCGAGCATTGCAACAGCTACAACATGCTCAAGCTGACGCGGGCGCTCTATCGCTGGCAGCCCGACGCGGCCTGGTTCGACTATTACGAACGCACCCATCTAAACCACGTCATGGCCGCGCAAGACCCGGAAACCGGCGGCTTTACCTATATGACCCCGCTGATGAGCGGCACGGCGCGGGAATATTCGACGCCCGATGACGATCCGTTCTGGTGCTGCGTGGGCACCGGCATGGAAAGCCACGCCAAGCACGGCGATTCGATATTCTGGGAAGACGGCGCCACGCTTTACGTCAATCTCTATATCCCCGCCCACGCGCGCTGGCAGGCCAAGGGCTTGGGCTTGCGCCTGGAAACCGCCTACCCGTTCGAACCCGAAGCCACGCTGACGCTGGATACCGTGGGGCGCAAGGCGGCCTTTGCCGTGGCACTGCGCGTGCCGGGCTGGGCACGCGGGCGGGCGCTGGTTTCGGTCAACGGGCAGACGGTGCGGCCGGTGGAGCGCGACGGCTATGCGGTGCTCGCCCGCCCATGGCGTAGTGGCGATCGCGTGGGACTGGTCCTGCCGCTCGACCTGCGGCTGGAATCCGCGCCCGGCGCGCCCGATACCGTGGCCGTGCTGCGTGGTCCGCTGGTCATGGCCGCAGACCTGGGGCCGGCGCAAATGCCCTGGACCGGGCCCGATCCGGCGATGGTCGGCGAAGCGCCACTGGCCGCGTTTCGGGCGGTGCCCTCGGCCCATCCGCGCTATGCCACCAAGGGCGTGCTGCGCCCGGCAGATCTTTCCTTCGTGCCGTTCTACAGCCAGTATGCGCGGCGCAGCGCGGTCTATTTCAAGCGCTTTTCCGATGCTGCGTGGAAAGACCAGGAGGCCGCCTATCTGGCCGAGCAGGCCCGCGCGCGCGACATCGCGGCGCGGTCGGTCGACGTGATGCACCTGGGCGAAATGCAGCCCGAACGCGATCATGCCCTGGCATCGGAACTGTCCTATCCGGTCACCTATCGCGGCCGCAACGGGCGCGATGCGCGCTCGGGCGGCTATTTCGAGTTCACCATGAAAGTGCAAGCCGGGCCGATGCGACTCCAGGCCAGCTATTGGGGCGCTGAGCGCCGCCGCGTGTTCGATATCCTGGTCGATGGCACGGTCATCGCCACCCAGACGCTCGACATGGATCGTCCCGGCCAGTTCATCGATGTGGAATATGCCGTGCCCGAACGGTTGACCGCCGGCAAGGCCAGCGTGCGCGTGCGCTTTGTCCCCCATGCGCGCGAAAGCGCCGGGCCGGCGTTCGGCGTGCGCATGATCGCGCCCGCGCCCGTGGCCAATCCGGCCGGCACGAGCAAGGGGTAATCCGGGGGTTGCCATTTGATGGAATATAGTATACGAAAACAGACAAGATTTCGGAGGAACGATAAATGACCATTGCCAAGGCGTTGTGGAAGGGCGTCTATCCCGCCGCCACGACCCAGTTCGCCGCCGATCTGTCGATCGATTATGATGCCACGCAAAAGGTGCAGACCGCGCTCGTCGACGATGGCGTCAACGGCCTGATCCTGCTGGGCACCTGCGGCGAGAACAATTCGCTCGAAGCCGATGAAAAGCGCAAGGTGCTGGCCGCCGGCGTGGAAGCCGTGGGCGGCCGCGTGCCGCTGGTGGCGGGCGTTTCGGAATTCACCACCGCGCGCGCCATCGACTATGCGCGCGATGCGGAAAAGCTTGGCGTCGATGCGCTGATGCTGCTGCCCGCGATGGTCTATGTGCCGACCACCAACGAATTGCAGGCCCATTTCCGCGCTGTGGCCGAGGCCACCTCGCTGCCGATCATGCTCTACAACAACCCGCCCGCCTATCGCGTGAATGTCGATTTCGACACGCTCGATGCGCTGCAGGACGTGCCCAACATCGTCGCGATCAAGGAAAGCGCGCCCGATACCCGCCGCATCACCGACGTGATCAACCGCTTTGCCGATCGCTACACCGTGATGGCCGGGCTGGACGACGTGGCGTTCGAAGGCTTGCTGCTGGGCGCATCGGGCTGGGTTTCGGGCCTGACCAGCGCGTTCCCCGAAGAATCCGTGCGCCTGGTGGCCGCGCTGGACGAAGGCCGCATCGATGAAGCGCGCGATATCTATCGCTGGTTCATGCCGCTGCTGCACCTTGATGCCGAACACGATCTGGTCCAGTCGATCAAGCTGGCCGAACAGATCATGGGCCGGGGCAGCGAGCGCGTGCGCATGCCGCGCCTGCCGCTGACGGGGGCGCGCCGCGCCCAGGTGACCGCCTGGGTGGAACAGTGCGCCGCCACGCGTCCCTGCCTCAAGGCGGCCGTCGCGGCCTGAGGAAAGACCGCATGCGCCATCACTTCTTCTGCGTCGATGGCCACACGGCCGGGAACCCCGTTCGCCTGGTGGCGGGCGGGGCGCCCCTGCTGCGCGGCGCAAGCATGATCGAGCGGCGCCAGGATTTCCTGGAGCGGTTCGACTGGATCCGCACCGGGCTGTGCTTCGAACCGCGCGGGCACGACATGATGTCGGGCGGGTTCCTCTATCCGCCCACGCGCGCCGATACCGATTGCGGCATCCTGTTCATCGAAACCTCGGGCTGCCTGCCGATGTGCGGCCATGGCACCATCGGCCTGGTCACCTTCGGGCTGGAACATGGCCTGATCCAGCCGCGCGAGCCGGGCTTCCTGCGGATCGAAGTGCCCGCCGGGGTGATCGAGATCCACTATGGGCAGGAGGGCCAGCGCGTGCGCTGGGTGCGCATCCGCAACGTGGCGGCCTATGTCGCGGCCACCGGCATCGCCATCGATGTGCCCGGCTTCGGTCCGCTCAGCCTCGACATTGCCTATGGCGGCAACTTCTACGCCATAATCGAGCCGCAGGGCGCCTATGCCGGGCTCGATGACCTGGGCGCCGCGCGCATCGTGGAATTGAGCCGCACGGTGCGCGAACTGGTGCGCGCGCAGATCACGCCCGTGCACCCGCTCGACAGCCGCATCCAGGGCGTGAGCCACGTGCTCTGGGCCGATAAGCCCAAGGGCGAGGGCGCCGACGGGCGCAACGCGGTGTTCTATGGCGAGCGGGCGATCGACCGCAGCCCTTGCGGCACCGGCACCTCGGCGCGCATGGCGCACCTGGTGCACAAGGGCGTGCTCGCGCCGGGCGACCGCTTCGTCCACGAAAGCTATATCGGCAGCCGCTTCATCGGCCGGGTCGAGGAAACCACCGATCTCGCCGGCACGCCGGGGATCATCCCCTCGATCGAGGGTTCGGCGCTGGCCACCGGCTTCAACACCATCTGGATTGACCGCGAAGATCCGTTCTGGGCCGGCTTCACGGTCGTCTGACAAAAGGGCAGGGCATGAAATCGCTGTTGGGGCCGCGCAAGCCGGTCGTACCCGAGGCTGGCGACACCAGCGGTTCGCATCGGCTGAAAGCCACGCTGTCCTGGCCGCACCTGGTCGCGCTCGGCGTGGGCGCCATCGTGGGCACGGGCATCTATACCCTGATCGGCGTGGGGGCAGAGCGCGCCGGGCCGGCGGTGATCCTTGCCTTCCTGGTGGCGGGCGCGGTCTGCGCCTGCGCCGCGCTCGCCTATGCCGAGATGGCCACGCTCATGCCCGCGGCCGGCGGCGCCTATACTTATACTTACGCGGTGCTGGGCGAAACACTGGCCTGGATTGTGGGGTGGAGCCTGATTCTGGAATATTCACTGGCCTGCTCCACCGTGGCGGTGGGCTGGTCGGGCTATCTCGTCGGCTGGCTGCAATCGGCGGGCATCCACTTGCCGGCGGCGCTGCTGGTGGGGCCGCATGCGGGCGGGCTGGTCAACCTGCCGGCGGTGGTGGTGTCGCTGGCGATTGCCGCCATGCTCACGCTGGGCACGCGCGAAAGCGCCACGCTCAACATCGTGCTGGTGGTGATCAAGATGGTGGCGCTTGCCGCCTTCGTCGCCCTGGCGCTGCCCGCGTTCGACGCGGCGCACTTGCACCCGTTCATGCCCTATGGCTTTGCCAGCCATGTGCAGGGCGGCGAAACGCGCGGGGTAATGGCGGCGGCGGCCGTGGTGTTCTTTGCCTTCTACGGTTTCGATGCCGTGGCCACCTCGGCCGAGGAAGCGCGCAATCCAGGCCGCGACCTGACGATCGGCATCGTTGGCTCCATGGCGCTGTGCACGCTGATCTATATCCTCGTGGCCGTGGCCGCGATCGGCGCGCTGCCGTTCACTGCGCTGGGCCAATCGGCCGAACCCTTGGCCCTGGTGCTGCGCACGCTGGGCCACCCGCTCGCCAGTTGGGCCATTGCCGGGGCGGCGCTGGTGGCGCTGCCTTCGGTGATCCTGGTGATGATGTACGGGCAAAGCCGCATCTTCTTCGTCATGGCGCGCGACGGGCTGCTGCCCCCGGTGCTGGCGCGGGTTTCGGCCAAAAGCGGCACGCCGCGTCTGGTGACGATGATCACTGGCGTGTTCGTGGCGGCGGTAGCCGGGTTCTTCCGGCTGGACGAGATTGCCGAGCTGGCCAATGCCGGCACGCTGCTGGCGTTCATCGCGGTGGGCCTATCGATGATGGTGCTGCGCCGCACCGCGCCCGATCTGCGCCGCATCTTCCGCAGTCCCGCGCCCTATGTGGTGGGCACGCTGACCGTGCTGGGCTGCCTCTACCTGATGGCCTCGCTGCCCACCAAGACCCTGGTGCGCTTTGCCGAATGGAACGCCATCGGCCTGGCGATCTACCTGCTTTATGCCCGCGGGCGCAGCCTGGCGGGCCGCACTTAAAGCAGGTTCAATTGCTGGCGCAGGTCGTTGAGCGTGCCGGTGATGTGCGCGGCGGCCAGTTCCTGCGCCCGCGCGGCATTGCGCGAAAGCCAGGCCTGCAGCAGGCCGTTGTGTTCGTCATGCGCGCGGTCGCCGCGCCCGGCCGGCGCCAGGTGCGCCACGGTATAGCGTTCCGACATGATCTGCAGCCGCTCGATCAACTGCATGGTCAAGGCGCGGCGGCAGGGCCGGGTCAGCGCCACATGAAACTCGCGGTTGCGCATGGCCACCAGCTCGGCCTGGCTGGTGGCGGCTTCGTCCAGCGCCTGCATCGCGGCAATGGCGGCGGCGCGTTCCTCGTCGGTGGCGGCCAGCGCGGCCAGGCCCACGGCGGCCGGCTCCACCGCCAGGCGCAGAGCATAGATTTCCTCGGCCTCGTCCGCGCTCATCGCGCGCACGAAATAGCCGCGGTTGGCATGGGAAACGAGCAGGTTTTCCTGCTCCAGCCGGGCCAGCGCCTCGCGCAGCGGGATCTTGCTCACGCCGAATTCGGCGGCCAGCGCATCCTGGCGGATCGGCTGGTCCTCGGCCAGTTGCCCGGAAACCACTTTCTCGCGCACAAGGTCGAAAATGCGATCGGCCAAGGTACGCACAACAAGGCTCATTCCTGATCACTCCCGAAGCCGCAGCCCTGCGGCAGATGCCGCGCCCGCCCCGCGCGGTGACCATATACGGGCGGGGCGGCCATCCGCAATGGCGCGCTCACTCCTCGTCCGGGTAGGGGCCTTTGCCGCCCTGCGCAATGAAGCGATCGACCGCCGCATCAAGCACCGGCAGCGGCACCGATCCCAGTTGCAGCACGGTATCGTGGAAGGCGCGGATATTGAACTTGGGCCCCAGCGCCTTTTGCGCGCGGGCGCGGGCCTCCAGGATCGCACGTTCGCCCAGGTAATAGCTCAACGCTTGCCCCGGCCAGGCGATGTAGCGGTCGGTCTCGGTCTCGATTTCGTGGTCCGACAGCGCGGTGTTGTCGTGCAGGAACTGCTGCGCCTGGGCCCGGCTCCAGCCCATGGTGTGGATGCCGGTATCCACCACCAGCCGCGCCGCGCGCCACATCTGGTAAGATAGCATGCCAAAGCGTTCGTAGGGCGTGTGGTACATCCCCATGTCCTCGCCCAGCTTTTCGCAATAGAGCGCCCAGCCTTCGCCAAAGGCAGAGATGTAGGAATTCTGCCGGAACGGCGGCAGGCCCTTGTTCTCGGCGGCCAGCGGCATCTGGAACGCATGGCCCGGCGCGCTTTCGTGCAGGGTCAGCGCAGGCAGCGAATAGAGCGGCCGTGAGGGCAGGTTATAGGTGTTGACCAGGTAGACCCCCGGCCCGCCGCGCCCGGCGGTGTAATAGGGGGCGATCGCATCGGGTACCGGCACGATGGCAAAGCGGCGGCGGGGCAGATGGCCGAACCAGTCGGCCGCCTTCCCGTCGAATTCCTTGGCGATCCACGCTGCGCAGTCGAGCAGGGCCTGGGGTGTCTTCACATAGAACTGCGGGTCGCTGCGCAGGAATTGCAGGAACGCGGGCAAGTCTCCCTGGAAATGCACGTCCTGCATCACCGCCTGCATCTGCCTGCGGATCTGCGCCACTTCATCCAGCCCGATCTGGTGGATCTGCGCGGGTGTCAGGTCCAACGTGGTGTATTCGCGGATCTGCGCCTGGTAATAGGCCGCGCCATCGGGCAGCGAATAGGCATCGAGCCGAGTGCGTGCGCGGGGAATGTAATCCGTTTTGAGGAATTGCAGCAGGCGCTGGTGCGCGGGCACCACCGCTTGCGCCAGGGCGGCGCGGGCCTCTTCGCGCAAGGCCGCCTGGCGATCGGCGGGGATCGTATCGGGCATCGCCACGAATGGCGCGTAGAACGGATTGTCTTCAACCTTGGGCGCGGCGGTTACCGGCAGGATCGTGTCGTCGCGCCCCTGCAGGGTGATTTGCGGCGGGGTGAAGCCACGCGCCAGGCCGGCGCGCATATTGGCGATCTGCTGGTTGAAATAGCGCGGCACGTCGCGCAGCATGGCGATATAGGCGGTGTAGTCGGCCTCGCTGCGCAGATGCGCCTCGCGCGCGCTGTCGGCCAGGTCGCCCCAGAAATTGGTATCGGCGTTGAGCGGCTTTTCATATTCGCGATAGCGCTGCGCGGAAATCAGCGTGCCGATCTGATAGCGATAGATCGCCGCGTTCACCTGGTTGGCCGGGGACAGTCGCTTGGTGTCGATCTTGTCGAGTTGGGCGCGCACGTCTTCCCACTTGCGCAGGCGCGTGGCCTGGGCGGCGGCGCTCACATCGGGCAGCCGGGGCACGCCGTGGGTGCCGCTGTCCTCGTCATCGGGAAACTGGGTCTTGCGCCAGGCCCATTCCGCCGCTGTCAGCGCGGCGAACCGGGCATCCTCGCTGCTTGCGGCTGCCTTGCCCGCGGGCCGGGCCATGGCGGTGGCGGGCAGCACCGCCGGCGCGATCGCGCTGGCAAGAAGCAGGCCTGCAACCAGGTCGCGGACGGGGGAGCGGCGCCAGGGGAAGGGCATCGGGGGTTCCTTTGTTGCAGGTCTCGAAAAGGGATTAGCGCGGCGCAACCGGCAGGGCGAGGGGGCGGCGCAGCGCCAGCGCGGCCAGCGCACCAGCGGCCGCGATCGCGCCGTTGCCGGCCCAGAACGCGCTGGCGCCCCAGCTTTCGTAAAAGCGTGCGAGCCATCCGGCGGTGAGATTGGCGGCGAACAGCCCGGCATAGACGCCACCGATCAGCGTGGCGGTGAGATGGGGCGGTGCCGCGCGGGCCACGGCCGCCAGCAGCACGGGCATCACGAAAAGATAGGCCGACGACGCCAGCAGGAAATAGGCAAAGCCAGTTAGCGGCCCCAGCGCGTGGGCCTGGGGAAAGGCGTGGGCCAGCCCGGCCAGCAGCGCATCGGCCGCCGCCAGCATGGCGCAACCGATGCCAATGCGCGCGGCGGCATCCGGCAATCGGCCGGCTCGCGTCTGCCGCGCCCACAGCGCCAGCACCACCGGTGTTGCCAGCACGGTGATCAAGCCGTCGCTCGCCAGATACCAGGCCACTGGCATGTCCATGCCCCCGATGTGGCGATCGGCGGCATGGTCGATCCACAGCGGAAAGACGTTGTAGCTCTGCCCCACCGGAATATTGTAGAACAGGCTGAGCGCGATCAGGCCCAATAGCACGCCCAGCCGCGCGCGCGGGGCGTCATCCGCCGTGCCGTCGGCCAAGGCAGCCGGCCCGTCTGCGGGCAGGTGGCGCCAGCCGGCCACATAGACCGCCATGCCCACCAGCATGCCCACCCCCGCACAGGCAAAGCCCAGGTGCCAGCCCGCATCCTGCCCCAGGAAGCCGCAGACCAGCGGCCCGCCAAAGGCGCCGATGTTGATGCCCAGGTTGAACCACAGATAGGCCTGGTCGCGGCGCTGGTCGGCCGGGGCATAGAGCCGCCCCACTTGCGTGGCGATGTTGCCCTTGAGGCAGCCCGATCCGGCAATCAGCAGCACCAGGGCCACCAGGAAGAATGGCTGCAAGGCCAGCAGCAGGTGCCCCATCGCCATCAGCCCCGCGCCGATCAGCACGGTGCGCCGCCCGCCCAGCAAGCGATCCCCGATCAGCCCACCGGCCAGCGGCGTCAGATAGACCAGCCCGGCATAGAGCCCGAACACCTGCGAAGCGAAGGCCTGGTCCGACATCGGCCCGACCACGGCCGAAAGCGCCTGGCGCAAGCCGGCCAGCCCAAGCACCCGCGTCCCGCAATCGCCGCGCGCCTGGGGCAGCAATTGCGTGGTCATGTAGAGCATCAGCAACGCCTGCATGCCGTAGAACGAAAAGCGCTCCCACGTTTCCGTGGCGGCAAGCACCGCCAGACCGCGAGGATGGCGCAGCGGCGGCGCAGCGGTCATCGCCGGCCCCCGGTTGTGAGCGCAAGGCAGGCAGGGCGGGACGCGCAGGTAACGTGCATATATGGTATTTTGTATAATATTTTTGCGGATGTCCAGCCCGCATGCGCCAAGCGATTGCCGCCAGGGCGCACGGCGGCACAATGGCCGCAAAGCCTGTCTGTGGCGATGGCGAAGAAAGGGGATATCCGTATTGGCGCGTTGCGAAACGCTGCCGTCATCCCATCTGGGATGAAACCATAACCTCTTGATGTTCAGGAGATCATGGTGGGCGCGACAGGGATTGAACCTGTGACCCCACCCGTGTGAAGGGTGTGCTCTACCGCTGAGCTACGCGCCCGCCTCGATGGCGTCCCGCCGCGGCCGTTTGGGGCCGCCCGGGTGTGGAGGGGGCCTCTAACGGCCTTGCACAGCGTTGACAAGTGGGCACGTAAAGATATTTCGCACACACATGACCGATGCAATCGAAACGCCCGAAAACGCGGGCACCGAAACTGTGGACACCACTGCCACGTCCGCTCCCGCGCCTGCCGCTTCGGGCGATGTGCCGCCCGATCGCCTGGCGATCAACCCGCGCAGCCCGTTCTTCGATGCCGATAAGCTGACGCGTGGCGTCGGCATCCGCTTCAAGGGCACGGTGCGCAAGAACGTGGAAGAATATTGCATTTCCGAAGGCTGGGTGCGCGTGCAGGCCGGCAAGACGATGGACCGCAAGGGCAACCCGCTGACGCTCAAGCTCTCAGGCGCCGTCGAAGCCTGGTATGAAGACCTGGGCGAAGACGCCCCCGTGGCCAAGGCCTGATTCTGTTGGTGCCGGGTGCCTGCGTTCAGCGCAGGCGCCCAGTGCTGGCCAACGTACTGGCCGCTGCGCCGCCCATCCGGCTGGCAATGATGCGGCCGATCGGATCATCCGAAAGCGCCGTCCGCGCCATGCTGCCCGGCACCGTACGCGGGGCCGGGGCACGCCTGGCCACCGTGGTGGTGGCCGCTGCGGGTTCATCGGCCACCCCTTTCAGGAAATCTGCATCGATGCGGCCGCGCGCGGTCGCCGGTGCCCGGGCCATCAGCAATGTCTGGCGCGGGGCTGCCGTCGTGGCGCTGGCCAGCCGCAGCGGGCCGCCCAGGCCGATATTGGGCCGGCGCGCAGGCGCGCGGTTGTAGATGAAGCCATCGACCGGCCAGTGCGTGGTGCCCAGGCCCTGGATCGGGGCAAACCACACGCGCACTTCGCTCCAGTCGTTGGCATCCGAAACGTCCACCGCGCGCACGTCGTCTTCCCGCTGCCCGCGGGTGCCGTTGATGGGTGACCAGTTGGCATGGCGCAACAGCACCGTGCGCGAATCGATCACTTTGCTGACCATGGCGACATGGCCAAGGCGCATCGCGCCAAAGGGATGAAAGCTCATCACCGCGCCGGCCTTGGGCGTAAAGCCGCGTTCATAGCGGCCTTCTGCCTGGTCCCACCAGGTGTGGGCATCGCCATAGAGCTTGATGCCCGAAACCTGCCGCGCATAGGGCACGCATTGCAGATAGGGCAGGGCGCCGGTCGTGTCCGCTGGCGCGCTATCTCCCTGCTCAGGCCCGGGAATCAGCGCGATCGGGGCGGCGCGAGCAACCCCTGGGGCCATCAGCCCGGCGATCAGAGCCGCCCCCGCGGCCAGGCCCAGGGGCCTTGTTCTTGTCCACCACACCATGCCGCCGTTGTGCCGGCAAATGGTCAATGGCTGCCTGATCAGATTGGTTAACCACGCGGATACGATTGGCCCGCCTTGGCTGCATGCATGCAACGCCCGCTTGCCTTTGCCGCCAAGCCGGGCCAACGGGGGCTATGCGTCCCCAGGTTATCATCATCGGACGGCCCAACGTGGGCAAGTCCACTCTGTTCAACCGGCTTGTCGGCAAGAAGCTGGCGCTGGTTGACGACCAGCCCGGCGTCACCCGCGATCGCCGCTTCGGCGATGCGTCGCTGCTGGGCCTTGAATTCACCATCGTCGACACCGCCGGGTGGGAAGACGACGATCCCGCCAGCTTGCCCGGCCGCATGCGCCAGCAGACCGAAGCCAGCCTCGAAGGGGCCGATGTCGCGCTGTTCGTGATCGATGCACGCGCCGGGATCACCCCGCTGGACGAGGAAATCGGCCGTTACCTGCGCGGGCACGACATTCCCGTGATTCTCCTGGCCAACAAGGCCGAAGGCCGCGCCGGCGACCATGGCCTGTTCGAAGCGTTCTCGCTGGGCTTTGGCGATCCCGTGGGCGTTTCGGCCGAGCATGGCGAGGGCATGGGCGATCTGTTCGAGGCGCTGCTGCCCCACATCGGCGAAACGCCGGAAGACGCGGGCGAGGCGAGCGACGAGGAGATCGAGTACGATCCCAAGGCCGTGCTCAAGCTTGCCATCGTGGGCCGGCCCAACGCGGGCAAATCCACGCTGATCAACCGCTTCCTGGGCGAAGACCGCCTGCTGACCGGCCCCGAAGCGGGGATCACCCGCGATTCGATCGCGATCGACTGGAGCTGGACCGATCCCAAGGATGGCGAAACCCGCCCGATTCGCCTGATCGACACCGCCGGCATGCGCAAGAAGGCGCAAGTGGTCGACAAGCTCGAAAAGCTCTCGGTCGCCGATGCGCGCCGCGCGATCGACTTTGCCGAAGTGGTCGTGCTGCTGCTCGATGCCACGCGTGGGCTCGAACACCAGGACCTCAAGATCGCCTCGATGGTGCTCGAAGAAGGCCGCGCCCTGATCATCGCGATCAACAAGTGGGACGTGGCCGAGGATGCCAGCGGCCTGTTCAACGGCGTGCGCCAGGCGCTTGACGACGGGCTGGCCCAGGTGCGCGGGGTGCCGCTGGTGGCGGTTTCGGCGCGCACCGGCAAGGGGCTGGACAGTCTGCTGTCGGCCGCGTTCAGCCTGCGCGATGCCTGGAGCAAGCGCGTGCCCACCGCCGCGCTCAACCGCTGGTTCGATGATGCCCTGGCGGCCAATCCGCCGCCCGCGCCCGGTGGCCGCCGCATCAAGCTGCGCTATATCACCCAGGCCAAGACGCGCCCGCCCGGCTTCGTCCTGTTCGGCACGCGGCTCGACCAGCTGCCGGAAAGCTATCGCCGCTATCTGGTCAACGGCATCCGCCGCGAACTCGGCTTTGATGCCGTGCCGATCCGGCTCACGCTGCGCAGCCCCAAGAACCCGTTCGCCACGAAATGACCCACGTTCCCCCGCGCAGCCTGGCACAGGCCCTGTGGCGCGGGGGGCGGGGACACTGTCCGCGCTGCGACGGGGCCCGGCTGTTTGCCGCCTGGCTGCGGCCGGTGGCGCATTGCCCCGCCTGCGGGCAGGACTGGCGCGGCCATCGCGCCGATGATTTCCCCCCATATCTGGCGATCCTGGTCACCGGCCATGTCATGGCCCCGGTGATCATCGAGCTGGGCCTGCACACCGCGCTGTCGTGGCCGGTGATGCTGGCGCTGTGCCTGGTCATGACCGTCACCCTGGTGCTGGGCCTGCTGCAACCGGCCAAGGGTGCGGTGATCGCGCTGCAATGGTGGCTGGGCTTGCACGGCTTTGCTGCAGACCCCGGCAAGGCCGGCCGGCCGCTGTCCGAACCCGCGATCGAGACACGCAACCGCAACGAAACGTAATCGCCTGCCGCAGCGGGTGCGGTGGTGCAGGCACTGCCCCACCCCCGGATTGTCGGCGCTTTGGGCCGCATGCTGCGCCACGGCAGACATGAAGACGCAATCTTTTCTTGCGCAGCAACACTTCTTCACGAAGGCGCACCCATTGCGCAAAGGGCATGATGTTACCTCGGACACAACAACGAATGGAACGGAGTGTCCCATGATCATCGCCTCGCTTCTCGCCCTCGCCTCGCTGTCTGCGCCCGCTTCCCCGCTGCTGGCGGCGCCCACTGCCGCTGCCGCCCAGGCTCCGGTCTGCCAGGGTGCCCCCGGCCGTCCCTCGCTGTGCCGCCCGGCCGATGCGGTCAAGCCGGCTGCCGCCGCCCCTGCCGCCAGCGGTGCCCGCGTTGCCGTGGTCGCCTGCCATCCCGATCCCAGCAAGAACCGTGGTTGCTTCCGCCGTACCGAAATCGGTGGGGAAACCGCACCTGCTGCCAAGGCGCCGGTGCGCGAGGATGCGCGCTGAGACCGCGCTCATGACCGAGCCGGGAACCAAAGGAGCGCATCTGCGTAGCACAGCCATGCTGGCCACACGTCTTGCCCCCTCCATCGTCCTAGTCGAAGATGACGGCCCCCTCCGCACGCTGACAGCCCGCGCCCTGCGCGAGCATGGGTATGAAGTGCGCCCGGCCGCCACGGGTGCGGAAATGTGGGTGCTGCTCGACAGCGCACCAGCCGATCTCGTGGTGCTGGACATCATGTTGCCCGGCACCAACGGGATTGAACTGTTCCGCAAGCTGCGGCGGCTGAGCGACGTGCCGATCATCTTCATTTCCGCGCGCGGCAGTGAAGAAGATCGCGTGCTCGGCCTGGAACTGGGTGCGGACGATTACCTGGCCAAGCCGTTCGGCACGCGCGAACTGGTGGCCCGCGTGGGTGCCGTGCTGCGCCGCGGCGGGCAGGGCGGTGATGGCCTTGCCTCGGCCGAACCGGGCGAACGGGCCAGCGAAATCCGCTTCGACGGGTGGACCTTGTCGCTCGCGCGGCGCGAACTGCATGCGCCGGGCGGCGTGATGGTCGATCTGACCGGGGCGGAGTTCGATCTGCTCGCGACGTTCGTGGCCCAGCCGCAGCGCGTGCTGGGGCGCGAACGCCTGATCGAGCTGTCGCGCACCCGCCTGGGCGACAGTTCCGACCGCAGCATCGACGTGCTGGTGTCGCGGCTGCGCCGCAAGTTGACAGCGGCCGGTGGCGAAGCCCCGATCGCGACGGTGCGCGGCGTGGGCTACATGTTCAAGGCCCAGGTCACGCGCACTTGAGCGCCATGCCTTCATGATCCCTCGGCGCGGTTTGTGGCTGCGCCGGGCCATGCGCCGCTTCGGCTTGCCGGAGCGGCTTTTGGCTATTCTGGTGCTGATGGCGGCGATGGATTTCGGCGCCAACGCGGTGCTGTTCGACCGCGCCAGCAATTTCGCGCTGCGCAGCGACGATGCCGCACGCATTGCCGAAAACCTGGTGATCGCCAGCCGTGCGCTGGAAGCCGAAGAGCCCGCGCAGCGCCCCGCGCTGGCCGAACGGCTCTCGTCCCCGCGCTTTTCCCTGGCGTGGAAGCCGCGCCTGGCCCACGCCGACGATGCCTTGCCGCTTGATCGCCTGCGCGCGCAGGTGCTGGACGCCGCGCCCGAACTGGCCGCGGGCGATCCGCGCTTTTCGCTGCGCTCGCTCGCCTCGCCCGGCTCGGTCAACGGCGCCATGCTGCTCAAGGACGGCACGGGCGTGGTGTTCCGCACCCAGGCGAGCGAGGCCTGGACGCTCAACGCCGGCCGGCTTGCCGTGCTGCTTTTGCCAACGCCGCTGCTGGTCGTCTTGGCCTGGGTGCTGTTTCGCGCCACCATTCGCCCGCTCAAGGCCCTGGTTTCGGCCACCGGCCGGGTCGGTGCCGGCCCGCCCGAGGCGCTGATCGAGCGTGGCCCGGATGAAGTGCGCCGGCTGATTCGCGCCTTCAACCGCATGCAGAGCCGTATCTATCGCCAGATGCTGGACCGCACCCAGTCGATGCTGGCGATTGGCCACGATCTGCGCACGCCCTTGGCGCGTTTGCGCCTGCGGCTCGACGATGCCGGGATCGATCGCGAAACCCAGGCCGACATGGTGCACGACATCGACGAGATGATGCATTTGCTCGCCTCGCTCCAGGCCTATGTCGAAGGCGAAGGGCGCCAGATCCCGGCCGAGCCGGTTGACCTGGCCGCCATGGCCATGACCTTGGTCGACAATGCCTATGACCACGGCGGCGACGCCCGCTACGAAGGCGAGGATAGCCTGGTGATCCAGGCCCGGGCCGTCTCGCTGCGTCGCGCGCTTGGCAACCTGGTGGAAAACGCATTGCACTATGCCGGGCATGTCGAAGTGACAGTGCGCCGCACGGGTGATTTTGCCGAAGTGGTGGTGGCCGATCGCGGGCCGGGCATCCCGTCCGACCGGCTCGACGAGGTGACCCAGCCGTTCGTGCGCCTGGATGCCGCGCGCGGCCGCGATACGCCCGGCATGGGCCTGGGCCTGGCCATCGTGAAACGCGCGATCAGGGCCGAAGGCGGCACGCTGATCCTGGCCAATCGCAGTGCCAGCATGGGCGGCAGCGTTGGGGAAACCGGGCTGATCGCCACGGTTCGTCTGCCGCTCAAGACGCCTCAGCCGCATGCCGCAGCGCGGAAATAGTTCCTTACAGTTCCGACGGAACCGGGCAAAGCCGGTGCCTTACCTCCCTGATGCAAGCGCTGCGGCTTTCATGCTGCGGCGAACAACCAGGATGGGGTAGCAATCATGAACGAACTCATCGGCCGGGTCTTCAGTTTCGAGAAGACCGTCTTTCCGCAGAGCAGTGAACTCTACGGGCAGCTTTCCACCCATGGCCAGGCGCCCAAGGCCCTGATGATCTCTTGCGCGGATTCGCGCATTGTGCCCGAACAGATCATGCAGGCCCAGCCTGGCGACCTGTTCGTGTGCCGCAACGCGGGCAACATGGTGCCCTCGTACTCCACCATGAACGGCGGTGTTTCTTCCACGGTGGAATATGCCGTGGTCGCCCTGGGCGTGCGTGACATCATCGTGTGCGGCCATTCCGACTGCGGTGCGATGAAGGCGCTGGCTGCCCCCGAACCGCCGCAGGGCATGCCCAACGTGGTGGCCTGGCTGCGCCATGGCGCAGCGGCAGAGCATGTCGTGTCGAGCTGCTCGCCCCACCTCCACGGCACCGAGCGCGTGCGCGCGGTGAGCCTGCAGAACATCATCGCCCAGATCGATCATCTGCGCACCCATCCGTCGGTGGCCACGGCGATTGCACGCGGCGAAATGTCGCTGCATGGCTGGTTCGTCGATATCGGCGCGGGCCAGGTGCTCGGCCTCGATGGCGATACCGGCCAGTTCGTGCCGTTGCGTGAAGACCGGCCCCTGCCGGTGGCCCTTGCGGCGCGCACCCGCTTCGCCAGCGAACCCGCTCTGGCGGAGGCGGCCGAATGAGCCAGGCAGCCATCGCTGCATCGCCCGAGGCTGCCCCCCAGAGGGGCGGCCTCGTTCGCGATTTCACCGCGTCGATCGTGGTGTTCCTGGTGGCCATGCCGCTGTGCATGGGCATCGCCATCGCTTCGGGCGTCCCGCCGGAAAAGGGCCTGGTGACGGGCATCATCGGCGGCATCGTCGTGGGCCTCTTGGCCGGGTCGCCGCTTCAGGTGTCCGGTCCGGCCGCCGGCCTGGCCGTCATCGTCTTTGAATTCGTGCGTGACAATGGCCTGGCTGCGCTGGGCCCGGTGCTGCTGATTGCCGGCCTGATCCAGCTGGTGGCCGGCGTGGCACGCCTGGGCGGCGTGTTCCGCGCGATTTCGCCTGCCGTGGTGCATGGCATGCTCGCGGGGATCGGTGCGCTGATCGTGGTGGGGCAGTTCCACATCCTGTTCGATGCCAAGCCGATGTCCAACGGCCTGTCGAACCTGTCGATGATCCCGGCGCGTGTGCTGGGCCTGTCGCCGTTCGATTGGCAGGCCAGCGAAATGGCGCTGGTGCTGGGCCTGATCACCATCGGCGGCATGCTCGCCTGGGAAAAGTTCAAGCCCAAGGCGCTCGCCCTGGTGCCTGGCGCGCTGATCGGCGTGGTCGCGGCAACGGTCGTGGCGGCGGTGTTCAAGCTGCCGGTCGCGCGCATTGCCGTGCCCGACTCGCTGGCAGCGGCCTTTGCCGCGCCGGGTGGCGCGTTCCTCGATCCGCTGCTGGCCAAGCCCGCGCTGCTGGTTTCGGCCGTGGCGATCGCGTTTATCGCCAGCGCCGAAACCCTGCTCTCGGCCGCCGCGGTCGATCGCATGCACAACGGCGTGCGCACCGACTACAACAAGGAACTGCGCGCCCAGGGCGTGGGCAACCTGCTGTGCGGCATGGTTGGCGCGTTGCCGATGACCGGCGTGATCGTGCGCTCTTCGGCCAACGTCCAGGCTGGCGCGCAAAGCCGTTGGTCGGCCGTGCTCCACGGCGTGTGGATCCTGGGTTTCGTGGCCCTGCTGCCCTGGCTGCTGCGTGAAGTGCCGATGGCGGCGCTGGGCGGCGTGCTGGTCGTCACCGGCTGGAAGCTTGTCAGCCTCAAGCATGTGAAGCACCTGTTCGCCAACTATGGCGCGCTGCCGGCGGCAATCTGGGCCGTCACGTTTGCCCTGGTCGTTTCGACCGACCTTCTCACCGGCGTGCTGGTGGGCATGGCGCTCTCGCTGGTGGAACTGCTGCCGCACATGAAGCATCTCAACCTCGGGGTGCATCGTCACGAACATGACGGCACCACCAATGTCGAGTTGAAGGGGGCGGCCACGTTCCTGCGGCTGACCAAGCTCAATGCCGTGCTGGAAGACCTGCCGGCCGATCGCCGCGTCCACCTCGATCTGGGCCGGGTCAAGGCGATCGACCACACCACCGCCGAAACCCTGGGCGAATGGCTGTCGCGCCGCCGCCAGCAGGGCAATGCGGTCACCGTGTCGGGGCCCGAACCGATCTTGCGCGCGGTGCCGCACGCGGGATGACCTGACCAAACGCAGATTCCTTTGAGCCTACCCCCATCCGGGCTCTCAGGATGGCGCTAGGCGCCCGCTGCCCCCACTGGCCCATGGCGCCGGTGGGGGCAGTTTCGTTGTCAGGAACGGGCGGCCAGTTCCTGGCGCAGCACGGCGATATGTTCAGGGCCAATGCCGCAGCATCCGCCCAGGATCGTCGCGCCCTCGCCGGCCCAGGCGCGGGCAAAGGCGGCATAGCCTTCGGGCGTCAGGTCGGCGCGAATGGGGCTGAGGCCGCTGTTCGCTTCGGCATCGGCGCCCTGCGGGGGAAAGGCATTGGCATAGACGCCGATGGCCACGTCGCTGCCCGCCAGCGCGGTTTTGGCCTGTCCCACCGCAGCGGCCATCACTTCGGGCTGGCTGCAATTGAACAGCAGCGCCTTGGCGCCCAGCCGCTGTGCCGCTGCCGCGGCATCGGCCACGCTTTCGCCCGAGCGCAAGTGCACAGGCGCTGCCGGGTCTTCGTCGGCCAGGGTGAACGAAAGCCACAAGGGCTTGCCCGTGGGCGCGATCAGGTCGGCCACCAGTTCCGCTTCGGCAATGGCGGAAAGCGTTTCGGCCTGCCAGTGGTCGACATGGGGCGCAAGCGCGGTCACCAGCACCGACAGCACCGTGCGGCTGCGTTCCAGGTCGATCAGGTCGGGGCGGTACGATCCCGAAACCGGCGGCAGCGATCCGGCCACCGCCACCTGGCGCGGAGCGGCATCGGCCACGTCGCGCGCCAGGCGCCCGGCCAGCCCGGCCCATTCCAGGCCGTGCGCGTCGAACCGGTCCTGCCCGATATGAAACGGCACCACGGCATAGCTGTTGGTGGTGATCACGTCGGCCCCGGCATCGACATAGCGCTGGTGCACCTGGCCCACGAATTCCGGCGCCTCGATCAGCGCCAGGGCAGACCATTCGGGCTGCTGGAACGGCGCGCCGATGCGCGCCAGTTCGCGGCCGGTGCCGCCATCCAGGATCAATACGCTCACAGGCTCACCGTCAGCCGCAGGTAATAGGACCCGCCGTTGATGCCATAAGGCGCGACGTGCGAATAGCGGTCGTAGTTGAGCGCCTGGCCGGTCGCGGTGTCGATTGCGCGCGGGTGCACGTCGAACAGGTTGTTGGCACCCACCCCCAGCCGCACTTGCGGGCTGAAGCGATAGCCGATGTCGATATCGGTGATCACGCGGCTGCCAGTGTCGATGATGTAATAGGGTTCGGCATAGCCCTGGGCCTGGCGGGCATTGCTGTAGAACGTGTTGCGCAGCGTGAAGTCCCACTGCCCGCTGCTCCACGCTGCGGCAAGCGAGGCTTTCCACGAAGGCGTCGCGGTGGTCAGGTTGGTGCGCTGCACGGCGTCGACCAGGGTGAGCCCCGCATCGGCCAGCACGGCGGGCGCGGCGTGGACGCGGCGGATCGTGGTATCGACATAAGCCAGGCCCGCATCCCAGCGCACCGTCCCCAGCACGGACGTGGGCATCGTCCAGCTGGCGGTCACGTCCACCCCTTGCGTGCGGGTGTCGACGCCATTGGTAAAGAACACCGCGCTGACGTTGTCGGCTTCCAGCCCGGCGGGGATCGTCGTGCCGTTGGCGGCAATAGCCGCCTGGGCCAGATCGCCATAGAGATAGGCGCTTTCGATGATCCGGTTCTTCACGTTGATGCGATAGGCATCGACCGTGATCGCCAGCCCGCGCACCGGCTCGGCCACAAAGCCCAGGCTGGCGCTGGTGGAGGTTTCGGGCTTGAGCGCGGGGGCGCCCAGCAGGTTGGCGCCGGGCGAGCCGAGCGGCAGCTGGATCGAGGCATAGCCGGTGGTGACGGTCGTGGCCGAATAGTTCTGCTGCGCCAGGGTGGGCGCGTGGAACCCGGTGCTGACACTGCCGCGCAGGGCAAAGCCATCCGTCACGTCATAGCGGCTGGCGATCTTGCCGTTGAGGCGGCTGCCCACGCCGTTGTAGTGCTCCCAGCGCAAGGCGCCCGAAAGCTCCCACGCCTTGACCGGGCGCAGCGTCAGGTCGGCATAGCCGGCCACGCTGTTGCGGTGCACGTCGGCCGCGTCCGAAGGGCGGAAGCCGGGGAACGCCTGCGGCCCGCCGGAATAATAGGAGTTCGCTTCGCCGGCGCGGATTTCGTAGGTTTCATAACGATTTTCCGCCCCGAACGCGAACGTTGCCGGCCCGGCCAGGCCCACGTCGAACTGCTTCTTGACGTCAATGTTGCTGGTCCATTCCGACGCGGCAAAACCGCCGACATAAAAGTCGGTCTGGGCATTGCCGGTATCGGCCAGCAGATCGGGGTTGATCGTGCTGATGTTGCGCAAACGCACCACGTCGCGGCCATAAGTGGTGGAGAGGTCCACGGCCCAGTCGCCATGGCTCTTGATGCCGCCGGTCACGCTGAAATCGTGCTCGTTCAGCGTTTCCTGCGGGGTGAAGCCGTTCGGATAGATCGCGTCGACTGCATCGGAGAACCAGCCTGGCTGGCGGGGATTCTCGTTGGCCCGCGCCTTGCGCCAGGCATAAGTGCCGAAGCTGTAGAGATCGAGCGTCTCGCCCAGCGGACGGGTGTAGTCATAGCCGCCGCTGATCACCACCGAGCGCGGCAGGCCCTGCACCTTGGCCGGCTGCACCCCGCCGCTGTCGCCGCTGCGATTGGTGAAATCCTGATAGCGATAGCCGGCCGACAGATGCAGCACGCTGCCATCCTTGAAGCCCACGCCCTTGTCGGCGTTGGCCTGGATCGCCGTGCCGTCGCCGGCATAATACTTGCCGCCCTGCACCGAAACGCCGCCGGAATTGGCATCGTCCTTGAGGATGACGTTGATCACCCCAGCGATGGCGTCAGAGCCGTATTGTGCGGCCGCGCCATCGCGCAGCACTTCCACCCGGCCCACCGCGGCCAGCGGGATCATGTCGAGATCGACGACGTTCGAGCCCTGCGAGGGGTCGCTGTCGGCATAGATGCTGGATGAAAGGTGCCGCCGCTTGCCGTTGACCAGGACCAGCGTCTGGCTGGGGCTAAGGCCACGCAGGGCAAAGGTGCGCGCCAGGGCCCCCACGTCATAGCCCACTGCCGGCGCGCTGAACGAGGGCAGCACGTTGCGCAGCGAATCGATCAGGTTCGATTGGCCGGTGGCGGTCAGCGTGTCGGCCTTGACCACGTCGATCGGGGTGGCGCTCTGCCGGGCCAGGCGGCCGCTTTCGCGCGTGCCGGTCACGATGATCGCATCGCCGCTGGTGCCTGCGTCCACCGCCGGCGCATCGGCCTGGGGTGCGGCAAGCGCGGGTAGACTGACGGAAAGGCCGAGCGAAACCAGCGCCAGGCGCAGCGGCATACGATGATAAGCTACGGAAAAAGCCACACAAACCCCAGATGCAACGGAGAGCGGAAAATTCCACCTAGGGACTTGAGTATTATTCGGTCAAATGAGCTCTGCAAAACTGGCCAATCCTTGCGCATACTGTGGCAATCGCGCACTAGGGACATTCCAGATCATGGCCCCCAGCCTTGAAAGTGCCTGCTTGACCACGTCCTCCCCCACTCGCCCAACTCGCTCTGGCCCCCGCGCGCACCTGGGCGTGCCGCAGGCCATGCTCGTGGCCCTGGGCATGGTGATGTCCACCGACAGCCTCAAGACCGCGCCCACAGTGGCGGCCAATGCGCCGGGCGGCCACGTCCTGCTGCTGTGGATCGCGGGCGCGCTGGTCACCATGGTGGGCGCGCTGTGCTATGTCGAAATGGCCGCCGCCTTTCCGGATTCGGGCGGGGAATACAGCTTCCTGCGCCGGGCCTGGGGCGGGCGGCTGGCCGCGCTCTATGCCTGGTCGCGCTTTGCCATCATGCACACCGGGTGGATCGCGCTAATGGCGCACTTGCTGGCCGATTATGCCGCCGCGCTCTGGCCACTGGGCCATGGCGGGCGGACCGTGCTGGCGCTGGCCATCGTCGCGGCGATGACCGGGCTCAACCTCGTTCACGTGCGGCTGGGATTCCTGACGCAGGCCCTGTTGGTGGCGACGGTCGCCGTCGGCTTCGCCTGCGTTACGGCGGCGGGGCTGCTGGTGCCCGCGCCCGCCTCTGCCCCGCTGGCCCATGGCGGCGGCAGCGTGGGCGTGGCGCTGATCTATGTGTTCCTGGCCTATGGCGGGTGGAGCGACATGGCCACGCTTTCGGGCGAAGTGCGCGGCGGCAAGCGGGCGATGCTGGCGGTCGTGATCGGCGCACTGGCGCTGCTCATGGCCATCTATTGCATGATGAACTGGGCGCTGCTGCGTGGCCTTGGCCTGGCGGGGCTGGCGGCCAGCACGGCCCCCGGCGCCGATCTTGCGCGCACGGCGTTTGGCCCGGCAGGCGCTTGGCTGACCGTGGGCATCGTGGCGATCTCGGCGATCAGCAGCATCAATTCCACGCTCATCGTCTGTTCGCGGGTCACCGCCTCGGCGGCGCGCGATCTGCCGGCGTTGAAGGCACTTGGCAACTGGCATGATCTTCGCGGCACGCCGGCGCGCGCCACCTTGGCGGTTGGTGGCTTTTCCCTGCTGCTCACCGCCATATCCGGCCTGTCGCAAAGCGGCTTTGGTGCCATGGTGGACTACATGACGCCGGTCTACTGGCTGTTCGTGATCCTGGGCATGGCCGCGCTGATCCGTCTGCGCCGCACCATGCCCGGCCATGATTGGCCGGTGCGCACCCCGCTGTTCCCGCTGTTCCCCGTGGCATTCATGGCCCTGTCGGCCGCGATGCTGTGGTCCTCGCTCACCCAACTGGGGCCCGGCGCCCTTGCCGGTGCCGGGGTGCTGGCCCTGGGCCTCGTGCTGGGGCGGATGGCCGAGCGCGGGCGGCCGCTTACCCGATCTGTCCAACAAACCTGAACAATTTGAAGCGTCATATCAGGATTTCCTTGAATGCTTTGAACGCCTAAATCGGGGTCACGGCCCGGCAAGGGCGCAAACGAGGAACTCTCCCATGACCATCCGCACCCCCGATGTGCCGGGCATCGAATTTGCCCTTTTGCCCCCGGTTCGCGATCTGGGCGAAGGCTTCAAGGTGCGCCGCGCGCTGCCTTCGGCCCACCGCCGCATGGTGGGGCCGTTCATTTTCTTCGACCAGATGGGCCCGGCTGCCTTTGCCGGCGGGGAAGGGCTGGACGTGCGCCCGCATCCGCACATCGGCCTCGCCACGGTGACCTATCTGGTGGAAGGCGAAATTCTCCACCGCGATTCGCTCGGCTCGGTCCAGGCGATTCGCCCCGGCGAGGTCAACTGGATGACCGCCGGGCGCGGCATCACCCATTCCGAACGCACCGGCCCGGAGATGCGCAGCCGTGGCGGCCCGCTGTTCGGCCTCCAGGCCTGGGTCGCGCTGCCCACCCATGCCGAGGAAACAGATCCTGCCTTTGCCCATCACAAGGCCGATGAAATCCCCACTGGCCAATACGATGGCACGCGGCTGACGCTGATCGCCGGGCAAGTCGATGGCCTGGCCTCGCCGGTCAAGACGCTGTCGGACCTGGTCTATGCAGAACTGGTGATCGCGCCCGGCGGCCGGTATCGCGTGGCGGCAGAGCATGTGGAGCGCGCGCTCTATGTGGTGACCGGCGAAATCGCCGTGGGCGGCCAGACCGGCCAGTTCGCCACCAACGAACTGATCGTGCTCAAGCCCGGCGCGGAAGTGGTAATCGAAAGCACGGGCGGCGCGCGCGTGATGCTGATGGGCGGTGAGCCGTTTCCCGAAAAGCGCCACATCTTCTGGAACTTCGTCTCCTCCCGCCCGGATCGGCTGAAGCAGGCCAAGCTGGACTGGAAGGAAGACCGCTTCGATCACGTGCCCGAAGAGCACGAGTTCATTCCCCTGCCCGAGTGATCGGACTTTTTGGGTTTGCGGCCGGTGCCGCAGGCCTACCACTGTGGCGCCAAAGCCACAGCAGAAACACAGCAATACTTCGTCTCAATCGGGACAAGGAGCAGACAGCATCGCAGCCTAACCCCGGTCTCATCGGCGCAACCTGCTGCCGGAGATGACCGGGGTTTCCCTTGCCATCATCCGAGACGGGCAGGCGCCGATACGCAGGCGGAACCGTTTTCGATGACCGTGAGGGAAGGACGATTCCGATGATTCAACGCTCTGCACGCCGCCGGGCCGGCCGACTTGCCCTGGCCGCCACGCTGGCCGGTGCTTCCATGGCCGTGGCGAGCGCCGCCAAGGCGGAAGACACCGCGCCGCCTTCGGCCATCACCATTTCCGGCAGTGCTGCCGTGGTGACCGACTATCGCCTGCGCGGCGTATCGCAGTCGAACAATGGCTTTGCGCTTCAGGCCGGTGTGACGATCGCCCATGAAAGCGGCTTCTATGTCGGCACCTGGGGTTCGAACCTGGCCGGCTGGGGCACGTTCGGTGGTCCCAACCTGGAACTCGATGCCATCGGCGGGTTCAAGAAGACCTTTGGCGCGGCCACGCTGGACGTGGGCCTGACCTGGTACATGTATCCGGGCGGCGCCAACAAGACCGACTTTGCCGAACCCTTCGTCAAGCTGTCGGGCACGGTTGGCCCGGTTTCGGCCCTGGCGGGCGTGGCCTATGCGCCCAAGCAGCAGGCGCTGGGCCAGTGGTATGATTCGGGTGCCAGCTATGTCGAAGGCACGCCCGATCACCCCGGCGCCAAGAACGACAACCTCTATGTCTGGGGCGATGTCAGCGGCGCTATCCCTTCCACGCCGGTCACGCTCAAGGGGCACCTGGGCTATTCCAAGGGCAATCCCGGCCTTGGCCCCAATGGCACCAGCGTGGCGCCGACCGGTTCCTATTTCGACTGGCTGGTGGGTGCAGACCTGGCGCTGGGCAAGGTCGTGCTGGGCGTCGCCTATGTCGATACCGACATCAGCGATGCCGATGCGGCCTATCTGCGGCCCAACTTCACCAAGTTCCAGACGCAGGACGGCGCCTCGATCTCGTCCTCGCGCGTGGTGCTGACCGCTACGGTCAATTTCTAAAGCCAATTCTACCAGGTACGCACGACTGTCCCCCGCCCGGCATGCCAGGCGGGGGACTTTTTGTTCATCCCAGCAGCGCCAGGAACTTGTCCAGCGGGCAAACCATGGGCTGGCCTGGCAGCGCGCAGGCGGGCAGCGGCACGGGCACGCTCACCGGCGCGCGCGGCGCCAGGGTGCGGATCGCGTCGAGCGTCTGCGCGCGATAGCGCACGCGCACCAGGGGCCGGCCGCCGGTGCCGCGCAGCCGTTCGATAATGAAGGCACCGCCCGGCGCTGGGTCATCGGCGGCAAAGCCCGGCACCTGCCAATGCGCGTCGATCAACCCGGCCAGGTTGGCCACGTTGGTATCGTGGCCGGCGATCATGGTGATCCGCGCCGGTCCGGTAAGGCCTTGCCGCACGATCGGCGCCAGCCCGGCAAAACCGGGTGCTGCCACCGCACGCGGGCGCGCCAGCAGCGCGAATTCCAGCGCATGGAATTGCGATAGCGCCGTCACGTCAGCCGCGCTGGCCCGGCCCCAGCCCACATCGTGCATCGGCTTGCCCTCGGCATATTCCAGCAACAGGATCTGCGCAGCAGTAGACGCGCGATCGAGCGTGCCAGCCAGCTTGGGCTTTTGCCCCGGCGTGGCCGGCGCGATGCTGGTGGGCTTGTGGTTCACGCCGCAGCCGGTCTTGGCCGCGCCGCACAGAATGGCATTGAGGCGCGCGGTCAGCGGCTGCATCTGCGCGTCGCGCGCGGCCAGGCCGCCAGGGCCCACGGCCTGGGCCACGCCGGCATCCACTGCCGCCGGATCGAACGGGGCCAGGCCATGGGCAATCGCGTTGAAGCGCGGGTCTTCCACGTCCTGCGCCAGATGGTCGGCCTTTACGGCGCAGCCCGGTGCCAGGGTGCGCGTCCAGGCCTGCGCCGTGGCAATCGTGCGCTGGTCGCTATCGGCCACCACCACCAGGCGCCCCGGTGCGGGGCAGCCGCGTGCGGGCAACAAGCCCTGGGCCTTGAACAAGCGCGCATCGGCCGTGCCCAGCAGGCCCACGGCGCGGGCACCGTGGGGCGTGAGCCAGCCGGGCGCCACGGGCCAGGCCGGCCAGGCCTGGCTGGCAAAGCCGGCGGGCATGGCCGGGTCCTTGGTCGGCGGGCGCACGCCATGGCGCATGACCACCACCACTTGCTCCACCGTGGGCGCGGGCGTGGGCGCCGGCGCGCGCGCGCCAGCTGCACCCGGCAGCGCGAGCAGGGCAAGCCCTGCCATCCAGCGTGCGCGCATCAGAAGTGCACCTGCACGCCGCCGCGCACCATCGATCCATAGTGCTCGCGTTCGATCAACTGGCTCTTCACGCCCTGATAACGGCGCCAGGGCGCATCGGTCAGGTTGGTGGCATCGCCGAACACCGTCACCTCCGGCTTGATCTGATAGGCCACATGCACGTCGAGCTGGCCATTGCCATCGGTATACTGGTCGGTTGCCGCGCTGTCGCCCAGGGTATCGAGGTACGACGAGCGGTAGTTGAACGCCACGCGCGCCGACAGGCCGTACTTTTCATAGAACACCTGGACGTTGCCCACGTTCTTGGACTGGTAGGCCAGCGGAATGGCCCCGCTGCGCACCTGCCCGCCATGCGCGTCGCCCCACACGTGGGTATAGTTGGCCGAGATGCCGAAGCCGCCGAGCAAGCCGGGCAACTGGGTGAACTGGTACTGCACGTTGAATTCCACGCCCGAAAGCTGTTCGCGGTCCACGTTGATCGGCTGGGTGACCAGCGCGCTGGCATAGAGCGTGCCGCCCAGCGTCACGTTGGTTTCGGTCTGGCCGTAGCTGTAGATCGGGTTGTGGATATCCTTGTGGAAATAGCCCGCCGAAAGGATCGCGCCGGGCGCCGGATAGAATTCCACCCCGGCGTCATAGTTGATCGCGCGATAAGGCTGGAGATCGGCATTGCCGATCGAGACGGCCGGCACGGTGCCGCTGGTATCGGCAATCACATAGGGCGCGAGATCGGGATAGTTGGGCCGCCCGATCGAGGTGGTCACCGCGCCGCGGATGACCAGGCCACGCGCCGCGTCGATGCGCGCGGTCAGGCCGGGGAAGAAGTCGGTATAGCTGTTGCGGCCATAGCTGTTGTAGCCATCGGCCAGCGTGGAGGTGGCATCGACGATCTTGGCATAGGCCTTGTCCACCGTGTGCTCCATGCGCACGCCCGGCACCAGGGTGAGTGCCCCGGTCTTGATCGTGGCCATGGCATAGCCGGCCACGATATCTTCCTTCACGCGATAGTCGCTGGAAAGACTGTCGGAAATCGTGCCGCTGCTATCCAGCGCATATTGCGTGGGGTTGGCATCGAACCAGGCCTTGGCCGCGCTGTAGTCGATCCGCGTGCCGAACGGAAACTGCCCGCCCATGAAGCTGGTGTCGCCGGTATAGTCCACGTCGCTGAGCGCGCCGCCGGTCTTGCCGATCTTGCCGGTGGTCTTGTAGTCCTGCCGGTCGTGGTCGTCGGTCTTGTCGCGCGAGAGCAGCTTGGCGCCCACGGCCAGCGTCATGCTTTCGCCCACCGGGTGGGTATAGTCGATCCGCCCCTGCCAGATTTCCTCGGCTGCGTGGCGCGTTTCGAAATTCACCTTGCTGAAGGTAAAGGCCGAAGGCGTGTTGAACACGTCGGTGGTGGCGGCCAGCGTATAGGGATAGGTGCTGCCGTTATAGGCCGTGGTCACGCCGCCCTTGGCCGTGGAATAGGTGAATTCGCTGCGCAGCGGGTCGTTCTTCACCGCGCGCGTCCACCCGCCCGAAAGCGACAGGGTGCCGCCCGCCACTTCGGAAAATTCGCCACCCAGCGTGGCCGAGCGCGTGTTGTCGTTCTCGATCCGGCGGCGCACCAGCACCGTGGCCGTGGCGGCCATCGTGGTGGAATTGGTGATCGCCAGGCGGTTCTGGTCGCGGGTTTCGTTGTCCTTGTATTCGCTATAGCTGGTGCGCAGATAGATCTTGGCCGTGGGCGAAGGGTGCCAGTCGAAATTGCCGACCACGCCCAGGCGCGTGCGCGTCAGGTTGTAGTCACGCAGGCCATTGCCATCGGGCAGGCCACCCGACCAGGCGCTCGACCCCTGGTAGTTCTCGCTCTCGATATTGCGGCGCGAGTAGTTGACCGAGACCACCGCGCCGAACTGCTCGTCGGCACCAAAGCGGCCGCCCACGGTGCCATCGGCTTCCCAGGCGGTCTTGTGATTGAGGCTATAGCGGCCCAGCGCGCCGCGCGCGTCGAACGTGAAAGGGGCCTTGCTGTCGAACGCGGTGCGCGTGCGGATCGCCACTTCGCCGGCAATGGCATTGGCATCCTGGTTGGGCAGCACCGACTTGGTGACAGTCACCGCCTGGATCATCGCCGAGGGCAGGTCGTCCAGCTTGACCTGGCGACCATCGGGTTCGGGCGCGGGCAGGGTCTGGCCGTTGAGCGTCACGTTGAGCAGGCCCGGATCGATGCCGCGCACGATCGCATAACGGCCTTCGCCCTGGTCGTTGGCAACAGACAGGCCGGGCAGGCGCTTGATCGCTTCGGCCACGTTCTGGTCGGGCAGCTTGCCCACGTCGTTCGCGCGCAGCGTTTCGGTGGTGTTGAGCGCGCCCTGCTTTTCGGCGGCCGCTTCTTCCTGGGCGGCGCGCACGCCGGTCACGATGATGGAGCCTTCGGGCTCACCTTCGGCTGCGCCCGGCGCGATCGCGGCATCGGCGGCCGCGGGGATAAGGGCCCCTTTTTCAGCGACGATCACGAACACCCCTTCGCCGGTGCGCCGGGCGACCAAGCCGGTGCGGCCCAGCATGCGGGCAAGGGCAGTGGGCACGTCCATGGTGCCGTCCACGGCCACGCTGCGGTGCCCCTGGGCGACCGTCCCGGCCACCACGATCTGGACATGGGCCTGGGCGGCAAACTGGTGCACGGCGTCGGCCACGCCCTGGGCGGGAACATGCACGGTCACGGCTGGCATGGTGGCTACCGGCAGCGGCATGCCTTGGGCTGCGGCGGAAATGGCGGAAAGCCCGGCCACGGCCAGGGCGAGCGTCGAAACGGAGCGAAACGGCGCAGACATCGTGGAAAACCCCTCATACGATCCCGCTCAGGGCAGGGACACTGGCGTGACGAAGGGCCGGGTCGGTTTCCTTAAAGGCGCTCGCAAAAAATGTGGTTCAGCGCTCGATCACCAGGCCATCGGTCGTCAGCCGCGCCCGGCCACCCACGCTCGCGGCCACCGCCTGGGCAAAGGCCACGGGATCGTTGAGGCGAAACGCGCCATAGAGCGGTTCTGCCCCCAAGGCGGGCGTGCCCAGCGCGATCTGCAACTGGTTGTGCCGGTTCATCTCCGCCACCGCTTCGCGCAGGACTTCCCCGTTCAGGTCCAGCCGGCCTTCCGTCCAGCCGGCGGTGCGGGCAAGGGTGGTGGCGTCCACGGCCTGGGCCGGCGGGGGCGGCGCGCTGGCCGCAAAGCGGCCGCGCTGCCCGGCCACCAACAGGCGCGTGCCCAGCGGCGTTGCCACGCGCACTGCGCCTTCGCTGACGATCACGTCCACCGTCCCGGCATCTTCGTCCTGCGTCACTTCGAACACGGTGCCCACGTCGGTGATGGTCACGCCGCCGGCCACCACCTGAAACGGATGGGCGGCATCGTGCGTCACGCGAAACAGCGCGCGGCCCCCCGTCATGGCCACCTGCCGCCGGCCGCCACGCACCACGTCGACCGTCAGCCGCGATCGCGCATCGATGGCCAGAGACGATCCATCGGCCAGGCCCAGCCGCCGTACTTCGCCCGTGCCGGTGGCCACGGCCATGCCCCCGCGCGGCAGCAGCGCAAGTGCCAGCGCGGCTGCCACCGCGCCCAGCCCGGCCAGCATGGCAATGCGGGGGTGGCGGCGCGGGGGTGGCGGGCTTTCCAGCGGCACCGGCTCGGCCGGCGCGGCTTGCGCATCGGGGGCGAACATCGCCAGCACGGCCCGCGCGCGCAGCAAGGCGCCGGCGTGGCGCGGATCGGCGTCCAGCCAGGCGGCCAGGTCAGGGTCGTGTGCGCTGTCGGGCTCTGCATCGATGCGGGCAGCCCAGTGGGCCGCCCAATGGGCGGTGCCGTCTTCAACCGGTTGTTCTGGCCCGCCCTTGATCAATTCCCGTCCATTCCTTGCCTTCAGGCCCAGTGCCTTCACGGTTGCCGATGGCCCGTTGGATGGCCTTCAGTCCCTTTTGCACATCGTTTTCCACGATGCTTTCGCTGACGCCCAGGCGTGCGGCGATGGTCTTTTGCGGCAGACCTTCGATCCGCTTCAACCGGAAAATCGTGGCACAGCGCTCGGGCAGGGTGGCCAGCAGTCGCTCGACCAGCCGCAATTGCATCCGCGCCGCCACCACGGCTTCCAGCCCCAGTGCTTCTTCGGTGACGAACAGCGCGGCATTTTCCGTAATGTCTTCGAATTTTACCACCGCCGCGCGGCGCAAGGCATCGCGCCGCAGGTTCTTGACCATGGTCATGAAATAGGCGCCAGGCTCGGCAATGTGGGTCACGTCGGCCATTGCGGCAAAGCGGCAATAGGCTTCCTGGACAAGATCGTCCGCGTCGGCCGGGCTGACGCCGGCGCGCAGCAATGCTGCCCGCACCCGTGGCTCTGCCGGCACCACGTGCCGCGCCACCCAGGCGACAACTGTCGGCGGGGTCAGCGCGGCTCTGGCCGCAGCGCTGGGATGGGATACAGATCGGGCTGGCACGGGGGGCGTTCCTTCCGTGCCGGGGCGCTATAACCCCATCAAGACGTTTTCATGACAGGCGCATCAGGCGGCGCCGTTCCCGCGCGGATAGACGATGATCGACAGGTAGCGCAGCGTGCCCGGCCCCATCGTTTCCGGGCCGTGCTGGGCCTGGCTGTCGAACAGCAGGGTGTCGCCCGGCGCCAGCTCGAACCGCCGATCGCCGTGGCGATAGACCAGGTTGCCTTCCAGCATGTGGATCAACTCGGTCCCGGCGTGGGAAAAGCTGGTATAGGGGCTGGCCCCGTCCGACAGGGTGATCAGATAGGGTTCCACCGCCACGTCGCCCGCGCGCAGATGGCCCAGCAATTGATAGACGTGGCCCGATTTGGTCCCCCGTCGCTCGATCTTCACGCCCTGGCTCGCCGCCACGAACGACACATCGTGACGCTCTTCGGCCAGCGCGAACAGCGACGAGATCGGCACGCTCAGCGCCTGGGCCAGCGACTGGATCGAGGTGAGCGAGGCGGAAATCTGGCCATTCTCGATCTTGGAGAGCATGCCGGTGGAAAGCCCGGCGGCCGCGGCCAGATCAGCCACCGACAGGTCCTGCTGCCGGCGCAACTGGCGTACGCGCAGGCCCAGCGCCTTTTCCAGCGCACGCGGATCGTTGCTGGGCGCGCCCGAAAGCGTGGTGAAACCGTCGATCAGCCCATCGGCCACTTCGGTTTCGGCGTCGGGCTTGTCGTCTTTCTTGGCGCGTTTGGGCATATCTTCTCCTGGCGCCCTGCATGGAACGAGGGCGCGGCAAATTCAAGGCAACCCCATGGTCTTTTGACAAAGACCACTGGCCCGGCGCATGAGCGCGTCCATGCATCTTGCCCACTTCGACATCGCCCGGTTCCTGGCCACGGCCTGGCAGAAACAGCCGCTGCTGATCCGCAATCCGTGGGGTGATTGGGCCAATCCGCTCGAACCCGATGAACTGGCCGGCCTGGCGTGCGAGGCGGGGGTGGAATCGCGCCTGATCGTGCGCGGGCCGGGCGGGCTGACGCTGGAACATGGGCCGCTGGCCGAAGACCGCTTTGCCAGCCTGGGCGCCGATCCCTGGACGCTGCTGGTCCAGGCGGTGGACCAGCATGTGCCCGATGTCGCGGCGCTGATCGAACCGTTCCGCTTCGTGCCTGATTGGCGGATCGACGATGTGATGATCAGCTATGCCACCGATGGCGCCGGGGTTGGCCCGCACTATGACCAGTATGACGTGTTCCTGATCCAGGGGCTGGGCCGCCGCAAATGGCGCGTGGGGCCGCGCTGCAATGCCGCCACGCCGCGCCAGCCCCGTGCCGATCTGGCGCTGATCGCCGATTTTGCCGCCACGGGGGAATGGGTGCTGGAACCGGGCGATATTCTCTATGTGCCGCCCGGCTTCGCCCACGATGGCGTGGCGCTGGGCGATGATTGCATGACTTATTCCATCGGCTTTCGCGCGCCGGCGCGTGGCGAACTGGTGGAAGGCTGGGGCGCCCACGTGGCCGATGCGCTGGAAGAGATGCCCGATGCCACCGCCGATCGCTATGCCGATCCCGACCTGCCCTTGCAGGACCATCCCGGCGAGATCACTCCCGCCGCGCTCGACCGGCTGCACGCCATGACGCTGGAGGCGCTGGCCGACCGTGCCGCCTTTGCCCGCTGGTTCGGGCAGATGAACACGCAGGCCAAGTATCCCGAAACCGACTGGCGGCCCGAGGAACCGGCCGATCCCGCCGAAGTGGCCGCGCACCTGGCGCAAGGCGGGGCGTTGCAGCGCAATCCAGCCCACCGCCTGGCGTTCATCCGCGATGGCGCGGCGGCGCTGCTCTTTGCCGATGGCCAGTGCCACGCGGGCGTGCAGCCTGCCCTGGCAGAGGCCCTGTGCGGCGGCGCGCTGGTGCTGCTCGATCCCGCGCTCGCCAGGGCACCGGGCACGGCGGCGCTGGTTACCGCGCTGATCGACCAGGGCACGCTGGTCCTCGATCATGGCGACGATGACGATGATGATTGGGCGGATTGACCGGCCATGGCGCTGATCGCGTTCAACAAGCCCTATGGCGTGCTGTGCCAGTTCTCGGCCGAGCCCACAGGCCCGGCGCGCCCCACGCTGGCCGATCACATCGCGATGCCCGGCGTCTACCCCGCTGGTCGGCTCGATCTCGATAGCGAGGGGCTGCTGCTGCTGACCGACGATGGCCGGCTCCAGGCGCGGATTGCCGATCCCCGGTTCAAGGCTGCCAAGACCTATCTGGTGCAGGTGGAGGGCGAGCCGGACGAGGCCGCGCTCACCGCGCTGCGACGCGGGGTGCGGCTGAAGGACGGGATGACGCTGCCCGCCGGCGCGCGCCGCATCGATCCGCCAGACCTGTGGCCGCGCGTGCCCCCGGTGCGCTTTCGCAAGAGCGTGCCCGATTGCTGGATCGAAGTGACCTTGCGCGAAGGCCGCAACCGCCAGGTGCGGCGGATGACCGCCGCCGTCGGCCACCCCACGCTGCGCCTGGTGCGCTGGGCCATCGGCGACTGGACCCTCGATGGCCTGGCGCCGGGCGAATGGAAGCAGATCGGCTGAGCGATCACGGGGCCGGACTTGGCCCAAACCCGGCCGGCGGTGTCAGGCCATAGCCGGCCCAGGTCTTGTCCACGCCGGGCGAAAGGCTGCGCGCGCGGGAAAGATCGGCCAGTGCGCGGTCACGCTCGCCCAGCCGGGCATAGGCCAGGCCCCGGCCATAAAGCGAGGCGATCAGGTTGGGCGCAACGCGCAGCGCGGCATCGTAATCGGCAATCGCCGCCTTGGCATCGCCCTGGCGCAGATGCAGAAAGCCCCTGCTGTCAAGAAAGTCGGGCCGGGCAGGAGCCAGGCGCACGGCCGTGTCGCAATCCGCGCCAGCCGTGTCGAGCGCGGCGCCATGCGTCGCCTTGAACCAGCACACCAGGTTATAGGCCTCAGGATCCTTGGCATGCGTGGCTTGCACCTGGCTGGCAAGGCGCAGGGCATTGTCGATCTGCCCCTGATCGGCCAGGGCGTCCATCCGCGCAGAGGCCAAGGGCAGCGAATCCGGCGCCAGTTTCGCCGCCCGCGCCAGGTCGGCATCGGCCGCCGCGCCATTCCCGGCATCGCGGTTGATCCGCGCGCGCAGGATCAGCGCGTCGACATGGTCGGGATCGATCTGCAAGGCCTTGTCCAGGTCGGCCAGGCGCGCGGCGCGGCCCTCTGCGGGGCGAAGCTGCGCGCGGCTGACGTAATCCCTGGCCTTGCCGTCATGAGCGACCAGCCAATCGGCATCGGCGAGCGCGCTGGTCGTGTCGCCTTCATCCTTGCGTATCTGGGCGCGCATGCCGCGCATCATGCGGTCATCGGGGTTGACGGCCAAGACATTGTCCGCCGTGGTCAGCGCTTCGGCGTTGCGGCCCAGCATGGACAGAGCAACGGCGCGCAACGGTTGCAAAGGCATGCTTGGTTCGAGTGCCAGGGCCGCGTCGGCATCGGTCAGCGCAGGGGCGTAATGGCCCAGCGCCAGATGCGCGCTGGCCCGGCCGGCCAGGCTGCGCGGGTTGCGGTTGTCCAGCGCGATGGCGCGGTCGAACGCACCAACCGCGTCGCCCATGCGGTTGTTCTGCAAGGCCACCAGCCCCTTTGCGGCCCAGGCCATGTCCTGCTTGTCATCGGCGGCCAGCGCGGCGTCTGCCTCGGCCAGGGCCTGCGGATCGCGCTTGGCGGCATAGGCAAAGGCCAGCAGGCTGCGGGCGTAAAGCTGCTTGTCGTCCGCCGCCAGCGCGGCCTTGAGCGACGGAATGGCGCCGGCCATGTCGCCCTTGTCGAACGCCACCGCGCCGCGCATCAGCCAGGCATGCGCGAGCGCCGGCGTGTCGTCGGCCAGGGCGGCCATATCGGCGTCGGTCGCTTCATAGGACGTGGGCAGGCGGATGAACTGCCCGTGGTTGCCCAGCTCGGCCATGCGATCGCGCACTTTGGGCGCATCGGCGGCGGGCAATTCGCCTTTCAGCGCGCGGGTGTCGTTCTCCATCGTCACCGTGTCGCCCTTGAGCGCCACCTTGCGGTGAAACGTGTAAAGCCCGCCCACCGTCTCGTCCACGTCGCTGGCCTGCAAGGCAAAGTCCTTGCCGCCGCGCGGCAGGTGCACGGTTTCGCGGTTGGCCCACCAATCGGGATAGTCGAACGCAAACGGCGCATCGGCCAGCAAGGTGCCGTCGCGCTCGATGTCGGGTTTCCACCCCACGCGGGCACGGTCCAGCTCGTACCAGCGGGTCGTTCCGCTCGATACCCATTCCATCTTGGCGCTGCCGGTCATGGTCAGCACATAGTCGCCGGTGGCTTCTTCCACGCCGGCGGAAACGGTCTGCGGGGTGATGAAATCATAGACATCGCGCCACAGCTTGCGCAGCTGGCGTTCGCGCTCGGCCGGGGCAAGGCCGGCATATTTCATGCGCCAGCGCGCCGCCGTCTCGCCGCGCCCGCGCATTTCCGCCTTGGCAGGGGCAGGCACTTCCACCCCGGCGCTGGCATCCAGGTCCAGCGTGGTCACCACGGTTGGCGCGGTGGGCAGCGTGGGGGCCAGCGCCAGCAGCGTGCTGCCCTGCGCCGTCACCGGCAGGCCGGCGTGATAATCGGGCACTTCCAGCCGATCGAGCCGGGTGTCGCCCTGGCGCGTGCCGTCCAGCCAATAGCTGCGCCCGCCGATCCGCGCTTCCACCAGCACGTGATCGAACAGGCTCATCGCCGGCAGCCGCGCTGGCACCGCATCGCCGCTGTCGGTATCGACATAGACCGGCCGCGCATCCACCCCCAGGCCCTTGAGCAGCGCCACCAGCAGCGCCGTCTTGCCCTTGCAATCGCCAAAGCGGCGCTGCCACGTCAGGTCGGCCGGTGCGGGGACAAAGCCGCCATCGTTCATGCCGATGAACAGATAGCGCACCTGTTCCTGCACCAGGATCAGCGCCAGTTCGGCGCGGCGCACCGGATCGGGCGTGGCGGCGGCGATCCGCGCGATCTCGGCCTTGAGCGGGCTGTCGGCCTTCAGCGTCTCGGCCGCATCGAACAAGGCATGGCCGGTGCGCGAAACGCTGGGCCAATCGGCAAATTCGGTCAGCTCCACCAGGTTGACCAGGCCAAAGCGCGCCGGCGCCCCGGTGGGCGCGCGCTGGGTGACGAAATCGGTCTTTTCGGCCAGCAGTTCCATGGTGTCGCCCTGGCGGGTGAGCTTGGGCTGGACCATGCCGGGCCAGGCACGCCACTGCACGGCCCGCGAAGCCGGCCAGGTCACGCGCAGGCGATAGTGCCCCAGGGGAAAGCCATCGGGCGGCCCCAGCACCAGTTGCGCGCGCCCGCCGATCGCCGGATCGCGCCGCGTGAGGGTATAGGCAATGTCGATCACGTCGCCCACGCGCAAGTCGTCGGGCTGGAGCGAGGCGGTCAGCTTGCCGTCCAGCATCGCGTCTTCCAGGTTCTTTTCCCGCCGCACCACCGACAGCGCGCTGCCATCGCCCAGCAAGTCGATCACGCTGTCGCCGCGCAGGATGCGATAGCGGTGCAGGGTCAGCGTCTCCAGGCTGGGGTCCCAGCTCAGTTGCAGGGCGGCATTGTCCAGCCCTTGCGCCGTGGCGATGCGAAAGCGGTTGGCGCGATAGGTGCTGGTGCCGCCCTCGATCAGGCGGGCCTGCTCGTCCATCAACAGGTCGACCGTACCGGCACCTTGGGCAGCGCTTGGTTCTGGCGCGGCACCGGGAGGCAGCACCCATGGTTCGGGTGGGGCAATCGCCGGGCGGGCCAGCGTGTCGCGCGCAGGGGGCGTGCCATGCTCGGCCACGGGCGCGGCGCGTGCGGGCGCAATCGCCACCGGCAGCAGCGCCGCCAGCGGCAGCGCAGAAACCGCGGCCAGTGCCGCAGCCTTGTTGAAAACGCCCAAGCAACCCCCCGGAAGAATAGGGGCGGTCCCTTGCCCCATGCCCAAGCGTATCGCCTGGCCAAGCCGCCGTCCAGCAGGGCAAGCCCTCAAAATTGCTTCAAGTTTCGCGGCAAATCGGGCAGCAATGGACCAGCGCCCGGTGCGCGCGACAAGGAATTTTCCGGCATGGCCGTCTCTCATCTTCCCGCCCGCCCAGGTGGCCGGCCTGTCGGTCGGCCAATCGGCCGGGGCCGGCTGGTGGCGGGCGTCGCGCTGCATTTCCTGGCGCCCAGTTATGGCCTGGTGCTGGTGGCCGATGCGGCGCTGGGCCATGCGCCGGGCACCTGGGCGGCGTGGCTGCCGCATGCGCTGGGCCTGGGCGGCTGGTTCCTGGCGGCCTATGGCGGCGCGGCAGTGGTGGCCAGCGGCCTTGCCGCGCTGACCGACCGGCGGGGCAGGGCCAAGGCCCGGTCCGATGCGCCCGATCTCTACGCCACCATGGCAGCGGCGCGCGGCCGCTTTGGCGCGGATGCCGATGCCCAGCTCGATCGCATTGCCGCGCTGGCGGCGCAGGCCGGCAACGGCCCGATCGCGGCCGACATCGTGCGGCTGCTGGCCGCGAGCAGCGCAGCGCCCGCACCCGATGCGGCCTTGCAGCGCCACACCGCACAGGCGCTTGCCACCTTGGCCGATGCGCTTGACGCGCAGGTGCGCGCGCAAGTGGGCCAGGCGCAGGATCAGGCGCTGGTCATGGCGCGCTACATCGATCTCAAGTACCGGGCCGATCACGACAGGCAGGATACTTTGTGACATTGCGATTCTTGTGGATTTCAACTTGAAACAGGCATAGAAGAGATGCCGGTCGCATTTCGCGGCTTTTATCAGGGCAACAGCACCCATGGGTGTGCACTTCTTCCCTTCGGCCTGGACGATCGTTCGGCCAACTTCCGCCAAGCACAAGTTTGAAAGCCCGGGCACCTTGCGTCCTTAAGGGCTGATTGCGCCTGGCGAGAGCCGCGCCGCGTGCGCGCTCCGCACCCCCTTACCGGTATTCCCCGCCAATCGGCGCGGTGTCATGCGGCCTTTGCCGCTGCACGCCGCGCGCGATGGGGTGCCGTGTGCCCCTGATTTTCCAGACACCACAGGATGTCCTTCATGCCAGATTCCATCATGCTCGGCAGCGGTGCCGTGCTCGTTGCGTTCGTCTTCGTGCTGTTCGTGGCCTCGCGCTGCGTGCGCTATGTCGGCAACAACCGCGTTGCCGTGGTTGAAAAGCTGTGGAGCGGCGCCGGTTCGATCACCGATGGCCTGATTGCCTTGCGCGGCGAAGCCGGGTTCCAGCCCGATGTGCTGCGCGGCGGCTATCACTTCTTCTTCCCGTTCCAGTATCGCATCCACAGCCAGCCGCTGGTGACCATTCCCCAGGGCCAGGTCGGCTATGTCTTTGCCCGTGACGGTGCGCCGCTCGGCCCGACGCAGACCCTGGCGAGCAATGCGCAGACGGCCGATTTCCTCGATGTGCGCGCGTTTCTGTCGGGCGGTGGGCAAAAAGGCCCGCAGCGCGCAATCCTGCGCGAAGGCACTTATGCGATCAATTCCGCGCAGTTCGTGATCGTCACCCGCGATCGCATCTATGGCCTGATGCTCAGCGCCAACGATGGCGACCTGTTCGATCAGATGCAGGCGCTGATTGCCGGGCGCAACGGCTTTGAAGCCGTGGTGATCAAGGATTCGTCAGACCAGATCGGCATCGTCACGGTGCACGATGGTCCCGCGCTCAACGCCGATCACATCATCGCGCCCGAAGTGGGGACGGAGCAATCCGATGCCGCCACGTTCCACAACTCGTTCCAGGACCCGGAAAAGTTCATTGCCGCTGGCGGCCGGCGCGGGCGCCAGCTGCAAGTGCTGGTGGAAGGCAGCTATTACATCAACCGCCTGTTCGCCACGGTGGAAATGGTGGCCAAGACGGTGATCGAGGTGGGCCATGTCGGCGTGGTGATCAGCTATACCGGCAACGACACGGCTGACACCTCGGGTGACGACTATCGCCACGGCGAACTCGTCGCGCGTGGATCGCGCGGGGTGTGGAGCGAGCCGCTGCTGCCGGGCAAATATGCGTTCAATACCTATGCCGGCAAAATCCTGATCGTGCCCACCACCAACTTCATCCTGAAGTGGGAAAGCGACACCATCGGCCAGCACAAGTTCGATGAAAACCTGTCCGAAGTCTCGCTGATCACGCGCGATGCGTTCGAACCCACCCTGCCGCTTTCGGTGGTGGTGCACATCGATTATCGCAAGGCGCCGCTGGTGGTGCAGCGCTTTGGCGATATCAAGAAACTGGTCGAACAGACGCTCGACCCGATGGTTTCGGCCTATTTCAAGAACATCGCCCAGAAGAAGACGCTGATCGAACTGCTGCAGGAACGCAGCGACATCCAGGAGCAGGCCGGCGCGGAAATGCGCACCAAGTTTGCCACCTATAACCTGGAAATGCAGGAAGTGCTGATCGGCACCCCGCGCGCCAGCGCCGGCAACGACCAGATCGAGAAAGTGCTGCAACAGCTGCGCGAACGCCAGGTGGCCGAGGAACGCGTAACCACGTATGAAAAGCAGCGCATCGCCGCCGAAGGGGAAAAGGCCCTGCGCGAGGCCGAGGCCCGCGCCAACCAGCAGACCGCGATCACCCAGTCCGAACTCTCGATCATCGTGCGCGAAAACGAAGGCAAGGCGGCCCTGCGCCAGGCCACGCAACAGGCCGAGCAGACCCGCACCCTGGCCAAGGCCGAAGGCGAACGCGTGCGCCTGATCGGCGAGGGCGAGGCGGCCAAGATGATCGCCCTTGCCGCCGCTGACGCCGAGCGCATCACCAAGACCGGCCTGGCCACGGCCGAAACCATCGCCAAGCAGGTGGAAGCCTCGGGCGGGGCGCACAACCAGCTGACCCGCCAGATTGTGGAACGCCTGGCCGAGGCGCTGGAAAAGTCGGGCGTGGACATCGTGCCCCGCATCCAGATCAGCACCGGGGGAGAGGGCGGTGCTGCTGGCGGCCCGCTGGCCGCACTGATCGGCATGATGCTGGGCGAAAAAGGCCAGGACCTGCTGGCCGAGCAAGCCACCGCAGAACCCGCGCAGACCCATTGACCAAAGCCTGCGGCCCTGTTCCAATCAAAACGGAACGGGGCCATTCCATTTTTTTGCGGGCAATTTGGAAGAAGGGCCGGGCTATCCGGCCAAGAGAGAAAGTGGTGCCAGGAGAGGACTCGAAATTGGCCCGCAACCGCCGAGAATCGCGACGTTTTTGATGAGAGCCTGAGGCCGATACCCACATCGATACCTTCGAACGTTCTTGCTGCGGGGTTTGAGTCCAGCAACGACTTATGCGGCTCAAAAGCATCCCGTTTTGTGGGTGATTCGCCTGATATGATCTTGCCGACCTGGCAAAAGGAACGAAGTCTTCGCCCCCGGCCTCGTCTTCGCGGTCCCGGTCCGTCGAAGCGGTGATGCACGGCGAGTCCTGAGATGAATAGGCACGACGGAATATGTGCGTCGGGCCTTTGGCACCATCCAGCGTGTGTCAGGAGAAAAAGGGTGCCGCCTGACTCCTTCGATTGTCGACTGGGTCAATCTTCAGGTGCGATCCGGACAGTTGAACCGTCATGTTCGGCCGACAGACGGACCTGGCAGGACAGCCGCGAAGCACTGTTGCGGTGCGCTGATGAATCAAGCAGGTCGTCTTCGTCGTCCGACCTGTCTAGTTCGGCCAGTGGGCCTTCGACATAGACATGGCAGGTGGCGCACGAGCAGCAACCGCCGCACAGCGCCAGCAACTGGTCGAACCCGTTGTCGCGGATGGCTTCCATCAGCGAAATATCGGTGGGAGCCGAAATCGGCGTGGTATTGCCCTGGCGATCCACAATATTGAGTGTAATCACGAATTTTTGGCCTTTGGAAGTAAGCGGGCGGGCGCGCAGCGAGACGCGCCCGCCAAAGTATCAGTTGGTTTCCCAGCGTAGGATGAAGGGCTCGCATCCGCCCACGATGCCGCCACGGTGGCGCAGGGTCTGGCCCGGTTCGAGTTCGAACCGGGGGATACGGGCAAACCATTCCTCCAGCAGTACTTTCATTTCCATCCGGGCGAGGAATTGCCCGGGGCAGGTATGGTGGCCGCTGCCGAAGACCATGTGGTTGCGTACCTTGCGGTCCAAGTCGAAGTCGAGCGGACGCTCATTCATCTTCGGGCTGAGCGCATAGAGCTCGGTCGGCGCAACGACCATATCGCCCGCCCGCAGTTGCACCCCATCAACCACTGTATCGGCGATCACTTCGCGTGCGGAAGAGACCAGCGGTAAGCGCCGCAAGCATTCGTTGATAGCGGCGTGATGGAGATCGTGATTGGCGGCGAGACGGGCCTGAACCTCCTGCGCCTGGGCCAGGGCCCGCATGGTAAAGCTCATGAAGTTCACCACGGTGTCCAGCCCGCCGACCAGAACCTGGATCGCCAGCCTGGCCGCTTCGCTCAACGTCATCAGCCGACCGTTGACTTCGCTCGTGGCGATGTGTGTCAGCAGGTCTTGCCCTCCTTCGGCACGTCGCTGCTCCAGGATCGGGGCAATATAAGCCTTGAATGCCTCGGTCGCCTCGGCGGGGGTGATGCTGCCATCGGGGCGGGTGAACTGGTCGGCCAGATGCTTGAGCCGCGGCAGATGCTCGACCGGCAGATCGACCAGTTCCATGAACACCCGAAGGGGTAGCTGTTCGGCAAACTCATGCACGAAATCGCAGCGCCCATTGGCGACAAAGCCGTCGATGAGGTCGGCCGTCAGCTTGCGCACCTTGGGCTCAAGCGGGTGGATTGCCGCGCCATAGAGCTTGTCATTCAAGACTTTGCGAAACGGACGATGCTCCGGCGGATCCAGCGATAGCGGAATGAATTCGGCATAGGCTTCGCCCGCTGTGGACTTGGGGACCAGCACCACGCGGCTGGAAAAGCGCGTGGCATCAGAATAGACCTGTGTGATCAGTTCGGGCGACAGGGCGATCCAGTGTCCTTCGTTGTGCGGGGTCCAGACGATTTCGTGCGGGGTCGATTTCTGCAGCTCGGCCCAAGCCACGTGCAGATCGAACTGGCCGTGGAACGGGTTGTAGATATCGAAGTCGACGATCCGGTCTGGCGGCAGGTCAGCCGCGGGCGTGGCAAGAGTGGCGGTGTCGGTCATTCAAGCCTCCACCTTGGCAAACGCGCCGTTGGGCAGCTTGGGCGCGATATCCTGCGCTAGGCGACGCATCGATTCGTTCCACGGCGTGGGGTTGTCGATGTAGTCGTAGCTGTAGAGCAGCAGGGTGCCGAAGCCGCCGCCGAGGCTGTGGGTCCAGGCTTCCAGCTTTTCCGCCACCGTCTCCGGCGAGCCGACGATCCAGAAGTTGTCCGCCAGGAATTCGGGCGTCACGTCGGAAACGGATTTGTCGGTGCCCTCTACCAGTGCCTGGGCAATGCCGAACGAATGGTAGGTGGGCAGCAAGTATTCCGTCCAGGCCCGGCCCATGCCGCCTTCCAGCGCCAGCTTGCGCGCTTCAGCATCGGTATCGGCGATGAATACGTCGCGCACGACGCGGTGCTTGGTGCGGTCACCCGGGCGCCCGGCATCGGCGGCGGCCTTGGCGAAAATGTCGAAATGGTCGATCAGCGCCGAATTGCTGGAGAAAACCGAGCAGGGCGAATACCCGTGGGCGCCGGCATAGCGGATCGAGGGAGAATTGGGGCTGAGGCCGGTCATCGCCATCGGCATGGTGCCGCCCCACGGCTTCTGGTCGCGCACCGGGTGGGCTGCGTCGCCCTCGGGCAGGCCGGCATTCCAGAATTCGCCTTCATATTCGAAGGGTTCGCCCTTCCACACCATTTCCATGATCTTGACGGATTCGCCCATCATGCGGTGGTTCTTCGACATGTCTTTGATGCCGCGCAGCCGCGCATCGCTAGGATAGGCGCCGGGTGCCACGCCCATCTGGTAGCGGCCCTTGAGGATGTGGCTGAGCCAGGCAGCCTGGGCGGCCAGCGTGGCGGGATGGTAATAAGGCAGCAAGTGGGCCAGGGGGCCCAGCTTGATCCGTTCGGTCTGGCGCGCGGCGGCGGCGATCACCAGTTCTGGGCTGGGAATGGCTTCCCAGTTCAGCGTGATGTGCTCACCGATCCAGTATTCGCTGAAACCAGCCTGATCGGCAGTAACAGCCTGCGCGACGGCCCAGTCGAACACTTCGGCGGGCGTGCGCTCGGGCGGCAGGAACGGCGTCTGGAACATACCAATTTCCATGGCATCTCTCTCCTTTGCATAGATCAGCTTTGGGCAACTGAATTATTACATCTGTGATATTGATATGCCTGATCCCTCGATTCGTCCAACTATAATTCGCCGAAATGGCCAAAAATTAGCACAGACGTTATAGAGTTGACATTTTGTCGGTTGAGATTAGGCCCTTGGCATGCCCACGATGACCGCCCCAGCCCGCAAGGTCCGCCCGCTCGCCACCGGCACGCGCGAACGATTGATTCTGGAAGCAGAGGCATTGTTTGGCGAGCGCGGCATCGATGGCGTGACGATGCGGATGATCTGCGAAGCGGCAAACCAGAAGTTTGCCGGATCGGTGCAGTACCATTTCGGAGACCAGCTTGGGCTGCTCTATGCCGTGTTCGAATATCGTGAGGAACAACTTCAGCCGCAGCGCGAAGCGTTGCTCACGGCCGGGCGCAAGACGGGGCAGCTGGACAATTTACGCTATCTTTTGCGGATTTTGTTCGAGCCCAATTTTGCCATGTATGAAGAAAAGGGTGTCATTTCCTATATGCGATGCCACGCAGCCTATTTGGCGACGCACCGGCCACGTGGCGTGCCCCATCCGGTGGACCAAGGCAGCCCGGCGACGCGCGCACTGCGTGAGGCGATGACGCTGCTCGAAGCGAGGTTGGCCGCGCTGGGGCCGCAACTGGCCGCGTTCCGCCTCGAATGCGTGGGCGCGATGTTCCTTCAGGGCGTGACACAATATGCATCAGGCCCCGAACATTCAGGCATGACCGCGCGGCAGTTTTTCGACGACATGCTCGACATGATGACCCAGGCGATCTCGGTCCTGCCGCGCACGCGCCAGGGTGAGACCTGAAACCGTACCATCAAATGCCGGGACCTAGGTCGCAAAGAGCGGCGGGATCAGGGCCAGTTCGTCTGTCGTGGCGGTGATGTCGAGGAAATCGCCCAGAGTGCGGATCGTTGCGGCATGGTCCCGCAAGTCTTCCGGCGCGTGGTTGGGGTCGAACCAGCCCTGGCCCACGGCAAAGCCGATACGCGCCACCTTGCCCGACGAGCTGCTGAAGATTTCGCCGTTGGTCGTGGTGCTGGCATGGGCCAGCCACAGCACGGTGGGGGCCACCGCCTCGGGCGGGCCCATCGGGATCCGGCCTGCGCGCAAGTCGGCGCGCCAGTCGGTCGCTTGCTCATTTTCCGACTGGCTGGAACCGACCTCTTTCCCGCCGAAGAAGGCGTCGCGGTTCATGCGTGTGATCGCCATCGGCGCGACTGCGTTCACGGTAACGCCGGTGCCCGCCACCTCGTGCGCCAGGCAGCGGGTCAGGCCCGCCACCGCCAGCTTTGCCGCGCCATAGTGGCCTAGCGTGGCGGCCCCGCCAAACCCGGCGTTGGACGTGGTGTTGACAATGCGCCCATGGCCCTGCGCCAGCATGGACGGCAAAACTGCGCGACACATGTAAAAGGCGCCATCCACGGTTACCGACTGCATTTTGCGCCAGGCTGCGTCGCCCAGTTGCGCAATGGGGGCAAAGTCGATGATTCCGGCATTGTTGACCAGCACCGTCACCTTGCCGAACGCGGCACTGGCGGCGGCGACCACTGCCTCGGCGTTGCCCGGCTCGGTGATCGACCGATGGTCGGCCAGGGCGCGGCCGCCCCTGCCGTGAATTTCGGCAACGACCTGGTCGGCGACCGGGCGCTGCCGGCCCGTCGCATCGGGTTCCTGGCCGATGTCGTTGACCACGACCGCCGCGCCGCGCTCGGCAAAGGCCAGGGCGTAGGCACGCCCCAGCCCACGCCCCGCCCCGGTGATGATGACGACATCATCATCGAACCGCATCGGCACGCCCGAACCGACGGTCACGCCGGAATCTCGAACAGCCCTGCGGCACCCATGCCGCCGGCCACGCACATCGAGACCACCGCATAGCGCACCCTGCGCCGCCGCGCCTCGATCAGTGCATGGCCGGCCAGACGGCTGCCAGTCATGCCGAAGGGGTGCCCGATGGCAATGCCGCCGCCATCGACATTGAGCTTCGCGGGATCGATGCCCAGCCTGTCGCGGCAGTAAAGTGCCTGACTGGCGAAGGCCTCGTTGATTTCCCAAAGGCCGATGTCGTCGATCGATAGGCCCGCGCGTTTCAGCAGCTTGGGAATCGCAAAGACTGGGCCGATGCCCATTTCCTCGGGCTTGCACCCGGCTGCCTGGAAACCGCGAAAGATGCCCAGCACCGGCAGGCCTTCGCGCTCGGCCGTCTCGCGGTCCGTCAGCACTTGCGCCGATGCGCCGTCGGAAAGCTGGCTGGCGTTGCCGGCCGTGACGAAACGGCCTTCCTTCACGAGCTGGCCATCCTTCCAGACCGGCTTCAGCTTGGCCAGGCCTTCCAGCGTGGTGTCGGGGCGGACGCCCTCGTCGGTGTCGAGCGTCACTTCCTCGCGGCCCGAGATCGTGCCGTCGCGCTCGACCACGTTGCGCGTCACCGTGATCGGCACGATTTCGTCGGCGAGCCGGCTCTCGCGCAGCGCCGCGGCGGCGCGCAGGTGGCTTTCCAGCGCGAAGGCATCCTGCGCGTCGCGGGGGATGCCATAGCGTTCGGCGACGATTTCGGCCGTCTCGATCATGGCCATGTAGGCATGCGGATCGCCGGCCAGCACTTCGGCCGGCTGGGCGCGATAGCTGGGGGCATGGGCATTGCGGGTGTGGGTAATGCATTCGGTGCCGCCCGCGACGCCGACGTCGATATCGCCCGCGATGATCGCGCGGGCGATATAGGCCAGCGTGGTCAGGCCCGAACCGCACTTGCGATCCAGCGTAGTGCCGGGAATGGTTTCGGGCAGGCCCGAGGCAATGATGGCCGTGCGCGCCAGGTTGGAGCCTTGCGTGCCCCATTGCGTGCCCACACCGATCGCCACGTCGTCGATCCGCGCCGGGTCGATCCCCGCGCGCGCCACGGCGGCCTCGATCACGTGCGCGGTCAGGCGCGGGGCGTCGGTGTCGTTGAAAGCGCCCTTGAACGCCCGGGCAACACCGGTTCGGGCAGTGGAAACGATAACGGCTTCACGCATGGTCATGGGTCCTGTTGTGGGCATCGAGAAACGCGCGCGTTTCCGCGATGAATCGGGAAGTGAACTGATGGTGCAGCCAGTGGCCGGCATTGGCGTAGTGGCTGATCTGGTGGCATTTCAGGCGGGCGCGCCGTGCCGGGCCGGGCACCGGGACCCAGCTGCTCGTGCCGTAGGAAAGCAGCACGGGGCACGAGATAGCATCGAGCACGTCGTCCAGGTCGTGCGCGCGCTGGTCTTCGGGCGCGCGCAGGCGCACGCGCGGGTCGAACTTCCACCGCCAGCCCTTGTCGACATCGTGCACCAGGGCATGGGCCGCCAGCGCGTCGACCAGGTCCGCCGCCAGGTCGGGGTGCTGCCCGTGCATCCGGGCCAGGGCCTCGGCGCGGGTGGGATAATGGCGCGTGCCGCGTGCGCGGGCCTGCGCGCGCCGGTCCAGCCAGTGGCGCAGCCGCACCGCATAGGGCGTGGGTGCCGCCACCTCGTCACGCTGGATCGGCAGTTCGACGCATTCGATTCCGGCCAGAGCCCAGACGCGATCGGCGTCGGCCGCTGCCAGGCGCAGCGCAATGGCCCCGCCCAGCGAATGGCCGACCAGCGCATAGCGTTCCAGGTCAAAGGCGCGCGCGATATCATGGATATCCGCCACAAAGGCGGCCAAGGCATAGCCATCTGCCCCGGCCCAGTCGCTGTCTCCATGGCCGCGCAGATCCGGTGCGATGACGCGATAGCCGGTGGCAAGCGCGGCGGCGACACGGTCCCAACTGCGGCCATGATCGCGCAAACCATGGACCAGGATCACGGCGGACGCATCGGCATGGCCCCAGACGGCCACCTGGATGTGCCGCCCGTCGACCGCCAGGGTTACCGTTTCCGGATGCCCGGTCATGACGCTGTCGCCAGGGTAGCGGCCCGATCGCGCAGCGCGCGCCGCAGGATCTTGCCGGTCGGACCCTTGGGCAATTCGTCGAGGAAGCAGACGCCGCTGGGCCATTTGTAGCGGGCCAGATGTGCCGCACAATGCGCCAGCACACGCTCGTCGCCCAAGGTGCAGCCCGGCCGCGTGGCGACAAAGGCCAGCGGTACTTCACCCAGCACCGCGTCAGGCTGGGCAACCACCGCCACTTCGCTGATCCCGTCGATGGCGTAGATCACTTCCTCGATATCGGCCGGATAGATGTTCTGGCCACCCCTGATGATCACGTCCTTCTTGCGGTCGACGATCCAGGCAAGGCCATCGGCATCGAGAAAGCCGATATCGCCGGTGCGCAGCCAGCCATCGCGCAGGGCCTGGGCGGTATCGGCCGGCGCATTGAAATAGCCGGCCATGACATTGGCGCCGCGCACGACCAGTTCACCCGCGGTGCCGCGTGGCAGGATCACGCCATCGTCGTCCATCGCCTCGAGCTCCACGCCCGGCAGCGCACGACCGATGCTCTTGCCACCGGCCAGCTTGCCGGCAGGATCGCACGATACCCGATGCAGTGTCACCAAAGCGGTCGCTTCGGTGAGGCCGTAGCCGGTGCGCACGTCAACGGCAGACCCGGCCGCAGCGACGATCCGCTGCAGCAAGGCGGCGGGCACCGGGGCGCCCCCGGTCATGATGCGGCGCAGGCTGCGCAGCGCGCGGGGCCGCAGGCCGGGATGGTCGACGATCTTCTGCAGCATCGTGGGCACGGCGGGCATGAACGTGCAGCCATACGCGCCGATCGCCTCGATGCAGCGAGCCGCGTCGAAGCGGGGCAGCAGCACCATGCAGGCACCGGTGACCATGATGGCATTGATGCCCTGGTTGAGCCCGAACGTATTGAACAGCGGCAGCGCGCAGAGGATCACATCGTCCGCTCCCAGGCCAAGCCAGCCTGGCGTGGCATCGTAGTTGGCGGCCAGGTTGCCGGCGGTGAGCATGACGCCCTTCGACTTCCCGGTCGTTGCGCTCGTGTTGAGCAGGAACGCCACGTCAGTCGCCGCGACGGTGGCCGGATCGGTCAGCGGCCGGGCCAGGGTTCGCGCATGATCGAGCGAGGCATAGCCGGATAGCAGGTCCCGGCCCGCAGCGCCCGCCGCGATCTTGATCGGCGGGGCCTGCGCGGGCATGCGGTCGCACCAGTCGGCGTGCAGCACGATGGCCTGCAGCCCGCAACTGTCGATTGCATGGGCCAGATCGGACTGCATATAGGCCACGTTGAGCGGCGAAACCGTGGCGCCCAGCAGCAGCAGGGCCTGTTGCACGATGATGAACTCGGGCTCTGCCGGAAGCATGATGCCCACCCGCGTGCCGGCACCGATGCCCAGATCGCGCAGTGCACCGGCGGTAACGCAGGTGCGTTGCGCCAGCGCCGCAAAATCGATCCGCTCTGCCCCGGCGATGATCGCCATCCGCTCGGGCGTTTGTTGCGCCCGATGCAGCAAATGCAGGGTGCGGTTGAAGTTGCGCGGCTCAGCCATGCACCAGCCGATCCGGCGCGGCGACTGCATCGGCGATGCGATAGAATCGGGCGGCAGTCCCGCTGAACAGCGCCTGGCGCTCGGCGCCGGAGGCCGACGCTGTGAGGCGCACGAAGGCGTTCCACAGCGTGCGATAGGAGTACATCGCCTTGTCGACCGGAAAATTGCTTTCGAACATGCAGCGATTGGCGCCGAACAGTTCGATGCAGGTTTCCACATATGGCCGCCACGCCTGCGCCAGGGTGGCGGAAGAGGGCGGACATTCCGCTTCGTGCCAGCGCGCCCCGCACACGATCATGCCGAAGCCGCCGATCTTGACCGAGACGTTGTCGCGCTTGGCCAGATTGGCCATGTCGAGGCGCCAGCGTGCAAACAGTTCGTCGGCGCGGCCAGCATAGGGGCCGACACCCAGGATGCAGCCGATGTGATCGAGCACGATCGGCAAGCCGGGGAGTGCATCGGCCATCGCCGCAAGTTCGCTGATCTGCCCGTGGTAGAGCATGGCATCGTAGCCAAGGCCGAGTCGCTGGACCGTGCGCAGCCCAGCGCGATAGGCCGGATCCCCCAGCAGCCCGGCAGGGGCAGGCCGAATCACCACGCCATCGGGAAAGGCGGGATCGCGCGACACGCTGTGGCGGATACCGCGCAGCGCGCCTTCGGCGGCTTGGGCATGGGCCTCGATCACGGCCTCGACCCCGTCGCCCAGCGTAAGATCGGCGAAGGCGACGATCGCCGATGCGACGTGGGGCAGGCCCTGCGCACGCGCCGCAAGGGCCATGGCCGCGACCTTCTCGGTTTCGCCGACCGGGGCAAGGTGCGCGGGGCCGTTGTCGCGATAGCCGTAATGGGCCTGAACGAAGACGGTGGCCGTCACGCCGGGCACCGTGGCGAGATCGCCAGCCAGGTGATCGAGCAGATAGGGATGCCCATCCTGAACCCACAGGTGATGGTGCGAGTCGATGATCGGCAGGTCCGGATCGAGCAGCGGTTCTTCGTGTCGCGCAAGCCAGGCGGCGTTGGGCGGGGGGTACCGAAATCGCCCCGTTACATCGAGTCCCACGCTCCGCTCCCTTGTCTCGTTCTATCCGATAATGTTTCGGGGAAAATTAAATTGCAAGACCGAAAAGTCACGTTTCTTCCAGCGTGATTCGTATATGAGCCGAAACCTCTCGTTCAAGAATCCGACAAAACGTCGAATTTTGTTTTTGACATCGGCAACGCGCCGGGCATACAAGATGGCGGAGAGGCCGAAGGAGCCCGCCGCGGCGAATTTCGGCGAATGACAGGGTGAGGAAGCCAATGGGTCTCAGTCAGGTTGCGGTGCTTGCCTCCGCACAAACCGAGTTGCGTCCGGCGTGGCGCGACGCGCAACACATCGATCTGATTTCGTCCGTCGTTGCCAATGTGTTCAAGGGCACCGGCCTGACGCTCGACGATGTCGATTTCGTCATCGATTCCGGCAGCGACGTTCTCGATGGCCGCTCGATTTCCAACTGCGGCTTCCTGGGCGCGCTTGGCGCTCACCACAAGGAGGAGGCGCGTGTCGAGGAAGACGGACTGTGGGGCGCGCTCTATGGCGTCAACAAGATCCGCTCGGGCGCCTCGTCGATCGGGTTGATCGTCGCCTATTCCAAGCCTTCGGAATCCGACATCGACCTGTACTGGTCGGCCATGGTTGAGCCGTTCTACCAGCGCCCGGTGGGCTTTGGCCAGAAAGCCGCCCTGGGCATCCAGGCACAGCGCTATCTCGCGGCGCACGGGATCACCGATGAAACCCTCGCGGCGATCGTAGCCAAGCGCTGGGCCGACGCGGCCGCCAACAGCAAGGTTGCGATCGACACGTTGCCCGATGCTGCGGCCGTGCTGGCCGGCGACGAAGCGGCCTGGCCACTGACTAACCTGATGATTTCCCGTCCGCTCGACGGCGCGGTTGCCGTCCTGTTGTGCAACGAGGACGTGGCCCGCCGGACCGGGCGTCCGCCCGTGTTCATCACCGGTATGGGCACCAGCCTGGAAACGCACAATTTTGCCGACCGCAGTGCCAACCGGCTCGACTCGGTTGCCGCAGCTACGCGCATGGCGCTGGGCAAGGCGGGCTGGGACAAGGCCGCCGCCGACGTGGTCGAAACCAGCGGCAGTTCGGTGGTGGGCGAATTGCTCACCCTGGAAGGGCTGGGCCTGGCCGCCCAAGGGCAGGGCGCCGGGATCGCGCTCGATCCGGCGATCAACGCTTCGGGCGGCGCGCTCCCGGCCGATCCGATCATGGCGACCGGCCTGGTCCGGCTGGCCGAGGCGGCCAAGCGGCTTTCGACGCCGGTTGCGGCAGGGGCCAAGGCGCCTGCAACGGCACTCGTTCACGGCACCGGCGGTGTCGCGATGCAGACCAACTGCGTCTTCACTCTCGAGGTTTGATCATGGGTCGCGAAGTAGGAATCGTTGGCGTCGGGCAGACGCATCACGCGCGTCGCCGTACCGACGTCAGCCAGGCAGGCCTCGTGCGCGAGGCCGTTGACCGGGCGTTGGCCGACGCCAATCTCTCGATGGACGATATCGACACGGTGGTGATTGCCACCGGGCCGGTGCTGTTTGCCGCCGTGAACCAGCCCGAAAAGTGGGTGGTCGACGCGATCGGCGCGCAGGGCAAGTCGGTGGTGCGGCTTACCAGCGGCGGTGGCGCCGGGTTTGCCGGTGCGCTGGCCGGCTATTACCAGGTCGCCGGCGGCTATTCCGACCGGACGCTGGTGGTCGCCTACGACAAGCTGTCCGAAGGCCAGCTGCAGTACTCGATCTCGACGCTTTACGATCCCTTCTGGGGCCGGGAATTCGCGGTGGGGATCATGGGCTTTTCGGCCGCCTACTGGCGCGCCCGCATGGACGTGCTGGGTCACACCGAGGAAGCGGCGGCCATGGTTGCGGCCAAGAACCGCAACAACGCCCTCAAGAACCCCTATGCGCACCAGAAGAAGGCGGTGACAGTCGAGGATGTGCTGGCGTCCAAGCCGCTGTGCTGGCCGATCAAGCTGCTCGACGTGCCGCCGATTTCCGACGGTGCCGCCGCGATCGTCTTGGCGTCGGACAAGGTGGCGCACCATTCGACCACGCGCCCGGCCTGGATCCGCGGAATGGCCTATTGCTGCGAAGCCGATAACGCGCCCGAGCGGTCGCTGATGCTGTCCGAACCGCTGGCCATTGCCTCGCGCCAGGTCTATCGTGCCGCCGGTATCACCAATCCGCGTCGTCAGTTCGACGTGGTCGAAGTGCAGGAACCCTACTCCTGCTTCGAATTGAACTATTACGAAAGCCTGGGCCTGTGCCCGCCGGGGCAGGCGGCCGAACTGGTGGCCTCGGGCGCGACGCAGGTCGATGGCGACATTCCGGTCAATCCTTCGGGCGGGTGCATGGGCGCCAATCCGATCGGTGCCGTCGGGGTCATTCGCCTGATCGAGGCGGCGACCCAGGTGATGGGCCGCAACGAAACGCACCAGATCAAGGACGCCAAGCTGGCGCTGGTCCAGTCCGGCGGCGGTTGGGCCAACTTGCGCGGCTGCGCCGTGCTTAGCGCCTGAGGAGGGATAGACGATGTTCTACGCACCTGAAACCGCACCGATCGATCTGCCCACGTTCAAGAGCACGATCTCTCTGCCCTACACGCTCACCCCCGGCAAGTCGGCGGGTACGTTCCTGGCCGAAATGCCCAACCGCCGCATCGTCGGCACGCGGTTTGCCGATGGCTCGGTGATCGCGCCGGGACAGGATTTCTCGCCGGTCGATGGCGAGGAGCCGGTCGGCCTCGTCCAGGCGCCGGAAACCGGCGAATTGACGGCCTTTACCCGCACCGGTGGCGTGGTTCTGGGCCTTGTCCGGCTCGATGGCTGCCGCAATGCCTTCGTGCACAAGATCCTTGCCGATATCGACACGCTGGCGGTGGGGCAGCGCGTGGCGGCGCGCTGGTCGACCAGCGACCAGGGCACGTCGATCACCGCGATCGAAGGCTTCGTGCCAGCGCCCGACGCTGCGGTTGGGGACGTGCAGCCGCTCAATACCCCGGCCGAACCGCTTGGCGTGATCAACTATGCCATGGCGCTGCACTATGACCATGCCTATGGCCCCTATTACGGCCGCATGTTCGACGAAATCCGCCAGAATGGCGTGGTCATGGGCGTCCGCGGTTCCAACGCCGACGAGGCCCTACTGCCCCCGCGTGAGATCGACGACATCACGCACAAGCGCACCGGCACGTGGAAGGCCTGTGCTGATACCGGCACGATCCGCGCCTGCTCGCTGATCAACATGGAAGTCTACGGCCAGACCCGGCCGGTGCCCTATGCCTATGCCGAGATCGTGCTGGACGGCGCCTCGACCAAGATGATCCACATCATCGAGATCGACGACCTGGAAACCGCCAAGCAGACGATCATGCCCGGCACGCGCGTGCGCGCGGTCTGGACGCAAGGCGAACGCAAGGGCGCGGTGTCCGACATCGAGCGTTTCGAGGTGATCGACGAATGACCAACTGGACGGTCACCACGCTGCGCATCGGCGAGCTATACCTGCAGCACGGCGGGGCCATCGTGCGCGATCCGGTGCACGTGTGGCTGGTGCGCGGCGAGGTGGCCGGCAAGGCGGTCAACCTACTGGTCGATAGCGGCATGGCCGACATTCCGACCGTGCATCAACGCCTGCGGGTCAAGGGTTGGGGCGGCGGTCACGCCGCGCTGACGGCGGCCCTGGAGCAAGAGGGGCTGGGTCCGCAGGACATCGACTATGTCGTGTGCACCCACCTGCATTTCGACCATGCCGACAACCTGGACCTGTTTCCCCAGGCTTGCGTGGTGGTGCAACGGGCCGAACTAATGGCGGCGGTCGACCCCGTGCCCTCGCAGCGGATCTTCTACTGGAAATCCACGCTGCGCAACCTGATCGAGCGCAAGCGACCGACACAGTTGCGCCTGATCGAGGGCGACACCGACTTGTTGCCAGGCATCCGCCTGTTGTTCGTGCCCAGCCATACGGAAGGCATGCAGGTGGTGGTGGTGACGACGGAAAAGGGGCGCGTTGCGCTCGTCTCGGACCTGGGCGATCACTATCGCTATTGGTACCCGGCCGATCCGCGCGCCACCGATCAGCCGCTGCGTTCGCTGTCCGATGCCTTTCTCACCGGCAATATCCGCAGCGAGAGCGAACGCGCGTGGCAGGCGGCCATGCGCCGCGTTCTGGACAATGCCGATATCGTCGTGCCCGCGCACGACTTCCGCATCCCGCTGCGCATGCCGGAACAGTGGTTTGCCATCCCGGACAGCACCGAGGGCGATCTGGCCCACGTGCCGCCAGCCGACGCGCAAAATTGACAGGGGTCGACATGGACTACGAAAACATCATCTATGACGTGAGCGAGCGCATCGCCACCATCACGCTCAACCGGCCCGACGCGATGAACGCGACGACGGACCAACTCTACAGCGAACTGCAGCACTTGATCCCGCGTATCGCCGCCGATCCGGGCGTGTCGGTGGTGATCCTGACCGGTGCGGGCCGTGGCTTTTGCGCCGGTGCCGATCTCAAGGCCAGCAAGGACAGCCTGACCCCGCTGCAGCGCCGCGCGCGCCATCGCTGGATTCTCAAGGAAGTGCTCGAGCCGCTCTACAAGCTGGAAAAGCCGGTCATCGCCGCGGTCAACGGCGCAGCGGCAGGGGCCGGTGCGAATATCGCGCTGTCGTGCGATATCATCATCGCCAGCGAAAAGGCCAGCTTCATCCAGGCTTTCGCCAAAGTGGGGCTGATGCCCGATCTGGGCGGCATGTTCTTTCTGTCGCGCGCAGTCGGGATCAACAAGGCCAAGGAACTGTGCTTTACCGCGCGCAAGGTTCCCGCCGAAGAAGCGCTCGCGCTGGGCATTGCCAACAAGGTCGTCGCCCACGAGGCGTTGATGGACGAAGCCCGCGCCATGGCACGCCAGATCGTGGCCGGTTCGCCAACCGCGATGGCTATGAGCAAGCGGCTGCTCAACATGTCGCAAACCGCGACGTTCGAGCAGATGCTGGAATTCGAAGCCTATTCCCAGACCATTGCCTATCTCACTCCCGAATATCGCGAAGGCGTGATGGCCTTCCGTGAAAAGCGCGCGCCCGACTTTGCCGGTGCGGCCGAGCGCGCAGCGGCCGGTCAGGATTGACAGGGGGGACGTGCGATGGACTTCAACTACACGCCTGAAGAAAGCGCGTTCCGGGCCGAACTGCGGGCGTGGCTGGCCGATGCGTTGCCCAAGGGTTGGGGCGAGACCGTGTTCGAGCCCGAGGACGAGCACGAGCGGGCGATGTTCCGGCTCGATTGGGAACGCAAGCTGCATGCCGGCGGCTGGAGCGGGATCAACTGGCCCAAGGAATATGGCGGGCGCGGCGCGACCCTGATCGAGCGCGGCATCTTTGCCGAGGAGATGGCGCGTGCTTCCGCGCCCGAGGGGATCAACATCATCGGCCACAATCTGGCCGGGCCGACGATCCTTGCCCATGGCACCCAGGCGCAAAAGCAGCGCTTCCTGCCGCCGATCATTTCTTCGGACGAGATCTGGTGTCAGGGCTTTTCCGAGCCCAATGCCGGTTCCGACCTTGCCTCGGTCCGCACCCGGGCCGAACTGGTGGGCGACAAGTTCATCGTCAATGGCCAGAAGATCTGGACCAGCTATGCGCAATATGCACAGTGGTGCTTTGCCCTTGTGCGCACCGACCCCGATGCGCCTAAGCACAAGGGCCTGTCATTCCTGCTCATCGACATGAGCTCTCCGGGCATCACGATCCGGCCGCTGCGGCAGATTTCGGGCGAGTCCGAATTCAACGAGACGTTCTTCGACAATGTCGAGGTGCCGGTGGAAAACGTGGTCGGCGCGGTGAACGAAGGCTGGAAGATCGCAATGACCACGCTGGCCTACGAGCGTGGCCCCGAAGACGCGCTGGGCCGCCAGGTCCGCTTCAAGCAGGAACTGGGCAAGCTGGTTTCGACCCTGTGCCAGACCATGCAGGGCGGGCGCGCCGCGATCGACAACCCGGCAATCCGCCAGCGGTTAGCGCGGGCCATTACCGAGATCGAAATCGTCCGGCTCAATGCCTTGCGCTCGTTCAGCCATTACCTGGACGGTGCTGACCGCGGGGCCGATGCCTCGATGACCAAGCTCTATTGGAGCCACGCCGCCCAGCGCATGTACGATCTGGCGATGGATGCGCTGGGCCCGGTCGCGCCGATTTCGGGCAACGACCCATCGGCCCTGGCGCTGGGGCGGTTCCAGCTCAGTTGGCTGCAATCCAAGGCCTTTACCATCTACTCCGGCTCGTCGGAGATCCAGCGCAACATCATTGGTGAGCGCGTGCTCGGGCTTCCGCGCTGACGCCCGGCCGCTGCAAGGATACCCAACCATGAACTTTGCCTTCGACGAGGATCAGAAAAGCCTGGGCGATACGGTTGCCCGGTTGCTTGCCGACCATGAGGGCCTGCGGGCGCCGGATCTTGGCCGCGCCGCTGCCGCGCCCGCTCGCGCCGCCCTGGTCGAACTGGGCCTGTTTGCGATGATGGTGCCTGAGGAACAGGGCGGGGCGGGGCTCAAGGCTGTCGATCTCGCGCTCTCGCTTGAAGCGCTGGGTGGCGCGCTGGCCCCGGCGGCCGTGCTCGATACCCTGCTGGTTTCCGAAGTGCTTGCGGCCCATGGCACTGCGGCACAAAGGGACGCGCTCCTGCCGCTGCTGGCCGCTGGCGAACTGCGCGTGGCCATTGCCGTGACGGAAGAGGGCGGCGACGACGCGCCCGCAACCGTTCGCACCCGCGTTGCGGCCGAGCGGTTGACCGGCAGCAAGCTGCTGGTTCGCGAGGCGGCCGATGTCACGCACTTTGCCGTCATCGCGCAAGGGGCGGGTGGCCCGGGGGTGTATCTGGTGGCGGCAGAGACGGCCGGTGTGGCGATCCGCGATCACGAGGATATCGACCCTTCCGCAGGCATGGGCGCAGTCTCGTTCGACGATGTCGCTCTTGATGCCGATGCCCTTGTCGGTCCCGGCGATCCGCTGGCTGTGGTCGAGCGGCTGTTCGACGGCGGGGCGGCGATGAGTGCCTGCCTGCAACTGGGGATCGCGGCGCGCATGCTGGATACGGCGGTGGAATATGCCCGCACCCGTGTCCAGTTCGGCAAGCCGATCGGCTCGTTCCAGGCGCTCAAGCATCGCTGCGCGGATCTCGCCGTCGCGGTCGAGGCAGCGCGTTCGGCCACTTATCACGGCATCTGGGCCTATTCGGAGGATGCCCCCGATCGCGCCCGCGCCGTGTCGATGGCCAAGGCCTATGCGGGCGAAGTCGTGCGCGAGGTCTGCAACGAGGCCATCCAGATCCATGGCGGCATGGGTTTTACCTGGGAACTGGGCCTGCACCGCTATCTGCGACGCGCCAAGGTGATCGAGCATGCGTTCGGCGCCGCCATCTGGCACAACGAACGCATCTTGGTCGAAACCCTGCGCGACGAGCTGCCCGGGGTTACCGCCGTCGACCGGAAGGTGGCCTGAGCCATGGGCGGCCCGCGCGAGCGGATCGGTCTGGCGTGGGCTGCATCATCCTGATCGCACACGATTGACAGTTTGCCTGCGACATGGCGCGGGCCGATGGAAGGGAGAGCGTGGGGTATGGCCCACATTGATTTTCTCGACGAGACGATGCGCGACGGCCAGCAGAGCCTGTGGGGTCTGCGCATGCGTGCGGGAATGGCCTTGCCGGTGACGCCGCTGATCGACCGCACGGGTTTCAGCACGATCGACCTGACCGGCGGCGGCATGCTCGACGTGCTCACCCGCTATTGTCAGGAAAACTATTGGGAAGGGCTCGACCTGCTGGTCGCCTCGATGCCCAACACCCCGCTGCGCGCGGGCCTGCGCGCCAATGCCAACGTGACGTTCGGGATCACGCCCCCGGTGCTGATGGACTTGTGGGTCCAGCGGCTCTGCGCGCACGGGATCCGCTCGTTCTGGATCTATGACGTGCTGTTCGGCATGGACAACATGCTGCGCCTTGCCAAGGTGGCCAAGGAAGCCAATGGCGCCTGGGTGGCCGGGGCGATCATGTTCGCGCTGTCGCCGGTCCACACCGACGCGTTCTTCATCGCCAATGCAAAGAAGCTGGCGGAAAGCCCGCACGTCGACTCTATCCTGCTGTACGACACGGCCGGGGTTCTCGAAAAGGAACGGATCCAGCAACTGGTGCCGGGTCTTGTCCAGGCCGCCGGCGGCAAGCCGATCGAGTTCCATTCCAACAATCTGCTCGGCCTTTCGGCCAAGGCCTATCTCGACGCGATCGATTGCGGCGTATCGGTCATACACACTGCCAGCCGGCCCATGGCCAACGGCCCGTCGGTGCCGTCGACCGAGATCATGGCGCGCAACATCCAGCTGCGTGGCCACACCCACAGCCTCGATGAATCGCTGTTCCAGCCCGTGGCCGACCATTTCCGCGCCGTGGGCAAGGCCTCGGGCAACCTTGTCGACCAGTATGCCGAATACGACGAGTTCTCGATCCAGCACCAGATTCCGGGCGGAATGATGGGCACGTTCAAGGCCCAGCTGGCCATGCACAAGATGATGGACAAGCTGCCCGAGGTGCTCGACGAAGTTGCCGCCGTGCGCCGCGACCTGGGCTATCCGGGTATGGCCACGCCGTTCAGCCAGCTGGTCGGCATCCAGGCCGTGCTCAACGTGGTGACTGGCAAGCGCTATGGCACCGTGCCCGACGAAGTGATCCAGTATGCGGCCGGTTTCTATGGCGAACCCGTGGCGCCGGTCGATGCCGATGTGCTGGACCGGATCATGGCCGCACCGCGCGCGAAGGAAGTGATCGCCCAGCCGCCGGAAATGCCCGATCTCGACACGCTGAAGAGGCGCTACAGCACGCAGGACGAGGACGAACTGCTCTATCGCGCGTTCGTGCCCCAGCCCGATATCGACAAGATGCGCGCGGCCGGGCCGGTGTGTCGCGATTATCCGCTGCTTTCGTCGCCCGAACTGGAAGACGTGCGCAAGCTCATGCAGGTCGCCACGCTGCCGGTGGTGGAACTGAAGTCCGAAGGCCTGAGCCTCAGCCTTCGCCGTTGAAAGCGCCCCTGCGGGGGCAGACCGCCACGCCACGGCGTGCTGGAAACCAAAGCCAGAGGATGGTTCTGAGCCATGACGCACAAACCAGTCATCGACAATCCGGTCGATCAGGTTCGCCTGCTGATCGAGGAGTTCACCCGGTCCGGGATCGCGACGCTGCACATGCGGTCCGGTCCGTTCGAACTGCTGCTGTCCAACGATCCGGCGGCCGGCACGCTGGTCACTGCCCAGCCTGCCGCGGCCGCGCCGCCTGCGCCAGCGCCCGTCGCACCGGCGGCCGTGCCGGCCGCCCCGGCAGCGGTAACGTCGGCAACGGCGTCTGGTGCCGTTCCGGAAGGGGCAGTGATCATCGTCGCGCCCAACCTCGGCACGTTCTACCGCGCGCCCAAGCCCGGCGCGTCGGCCTATGTCGAAGTGGGGGGCAAAGTGGGCGGCGATGATGAAATCTGCCTGATCGAGGTGATGAAACTGTTCACGGCCGTCAAGGCGGGCCAGGCGGGCACCATCGTGGCGGTGCTGGCCGACGACGGCGCGATGGTCGAGGCGGGTCAGCCACTGTTTGCGCTGGTGGCCGACTGATGGCAATCCGGCGCCTTTTCGTCGCCAACCGTGGCGAGATCGCCCTGCGCATTGTGCGGGCCGCGCAGGCGCTCGGGATCGAGACGGTCGTGGCCGTGTCCGACGCCGATCGCGACAGCGCGGCGGCGCGGTCGGCCGATCGGGCGGTCGTGCTCGGCCCGGCGCAGGCCGCGCGCAGCTATCTCGATCCGCGTCTGGTGGTTCATGCCGCCAAGGCAAGCGGGTGCGACGGGCTGCATCCCGGCTATGGCTTCCTGTCGGAACGCGCCATCCTGCCGCAGCTGTGCGCCGCCAACGGCATCGCCTTCGTGGGCCCCGAGCCCGACGTCATCGACGCGCTGGGCGACAAGATCCAGGCGCGTGCCATGGCGCGGGCGGCCGGGGTGCCGCTGGTGCCGGGTTGCGACAGCGTGGCGACGGCGGCCGACGCGCGCCGGGAAGGGGACCGGATCGGCTATCCCGTGCTGCTCAAGGCCGCAGCTGGCGGCGGTGGGCGCGGCATGGTCATCGCCCATAACGGCGACGAGGCCGAGGCCGGATTCCACCGCGCATCGGCCGAAGCGGTTGCCGCCTTCGGCGACGGCACGCTGTTCATGGAACGCTTCGTGCCCCAGGCCCGCCACGTCGAGGTCCAGCTGATGGGCGATGGCAAGGGCGGTGTGGTCCATTTCGGCGAGCGCGACTGCTCGGTGCAGCGCCGCTACCAGAAGCTGATCGAGGAAGCGCCCTGCGTCGCCATGCCCGATCACCTGCGCAAGCAGTTGCACGAAAGCGCCTGCGCACTCGCCGCCTCGGTCAACTATCGCAACGCGGGCACGTGCGAGTTCCTCTATGACGTGGCGCGTGAGGAATTCTATTTCATCGAAGTCAACGCCCGCATCCAGGTGGAGCATCCGGTCAGCGAGATGATCGCGGGCTTCGATCTGGTGCAGGAACAGTTGCGCATTGCCGGTGGGGCCCCGCTGTCGGTGACGCAGGACCAGGTCCGGCTCACGGGCCACGCGATCGAATGCCGCATCAACGCCGAGGACACCGCACGCGATTTCATGCCCTCACCCGGGCGGATCACGCGCTGGTCGGCGCCGACCGGCGAGGGCGTGCGCCTCGACACCCATATGTCGGAAGGGGCGATGATCCCGCCATACTACGACAGCATGATCGGCAAGCTGATCGTGCATGCCCCCACGCGCGATCTCGCCATCGACCGGCTCGACGCGGCGTTGGCCGAGTTTCGCGTGGAAGGCATCGCCACCACCATCGGTTTGCACCGCGAAATCATCGCCCACCCGGATTTCCGGGCCAATCGCATCCACACCCGCTGGCTTGAACAAGTGCTGCTGGCCGAACGGAAAGGCGCCGCCGCATGATCGCACTGGACGACAACGCCCGCCGCACGATCACCAACGCGCGCGCCCTGCTCGATGCGATGCTGGCAAGCGGCTGGCAACAGGTGTGCCTGCAAAGCGAGGAAGGGGATTTCTTCCTGGCCCGTTTGCCGGGAGCGCCCAATCCACTGCTGGCCCCCGCACCCGTGGCGGCCCCGGCCGCGCCGCCTCCGCCGCCGGCTGTGTCCGCGCAGGCCATCACCGTCAGCGCGCCGCACGTCGGCACGGTGGCCTGGTTGCTGCCGGTCGGAAGCCAGGCGGGCAAGGGCGACGCAGTGGCGCGGCTGGCCGTGCTCGACACGCTGGTCGATGTGCCAGCGCCGCTGGCCGGGGTCGTCGTGTCCCACGGGTCGGCTGCCAACGAACTTGCCGAATACGGCACCATCCTGCTTGGCATGGAGGGCTGACATGGCGTCGATAGCGCGCATCCATTCGGCGGTGCGCACGGACTGGAGCCGCGAGGAAATCGCCGCGCTGTTCGACCTGCCGTTTACCGAGCTGGTGTTCCGCGCCGCGGCCGTGCACCGCGATCACCATCGCGCGGGCGAAGTGCAGTTGTGCACGCTGCTGTCGATCAAGACTGGCGGCTGCCCCGAAGATTGCGGCTATTGCTCGCAAAGCGTGAAGGCCGACAGCGGCGTTGCCGCCAGCAAGCTGATGGATGTGCAGGCCGTGCTGCAATCGGCCGCCCAGGCGCGCGATGCTGGATCGAAGCGGTTCTGCATGGGCGCGGCCTGGCGCAACCCCAAGGATCGCGACATGGGCGCCATCGTGCAGATGGTGAAAGGCGTGCGCGAAATGGGCATGGAAACCTGCATGACGCTGGGCATGCTCACCCCCGATCAGGCTGCTCAACTGGCCGAAGCCGGCCTGGATTACTACAATCACAACATTGATACCTCGCCCGAACGCTATAACGAGGTGATCACCACCCGCACGTTCCAGGACCGGCTCGATACCTTGAGCGTGGTGCGCGAAGCAGGGATCAACGTTTGTTCGGGCGGCATCGTGGGCATGGGTGAAACCCGCGCCGATCGCGTCGGCTTCGTCCACGCGCTGGCCACGCTGGAACAGCACCCGGAAAGCGTGCCGGTCAACGCGCTGGTCCCGGTGAAGGGCACCGTGCTGGGCGACATGCTGGCCGATACGCCGCTGGCCAAGATCGATGACATCGAATTCGTGCGCACCGTGGCCGTGGCGCGGATCACCATGCCGCTCTCGATGGTGCGCCTTTCGGCCGGTCGCGAAAGCATGAGCGAGGCGACCCAGGCACTATGCTTCCTGGCGGGTGCGAACTCGATCTTCACCGGCGACAAGCTGCTGACCGCGCCGAACGCCGGCGACGACAGCGACGCGGCGATGTTCGCGCGCCTGGGCCTGAGGCCCATGGAAGGCGAGGAACCGTTGCGTGCGATGAAGGCAGTGGGTGGTTGCTCGGGCGGCTGCGCGGCCTGAGCCTGACCGACACAGGAATATCGGAGAGTCAGACGTGAACGAGATCATCAGGATTGGCGTTTGTGGCGCCGGCACGATGGGCAGCGGTATCGCCCAGGTCGCGGCCCAGGCCGGCCATCCCGTCGTCATCTACGATGTCCACGCCCCCTCGCGCGATCGCAGCAGGGAGCAGATCACCAAGGGCCTGGCAACGCTCGTTGCGCGCGGCAAGTTGGAGCCCGGGGAGCCCGAGGCGATGCTGAGCACCATGGCCTGGACCGACGATCCGGCGGGCCTGGCCGATTGCGACCTGGTGATCGAGGCGATCGTCGAGGATCTGGCCATCAAGCAGGGCCTTTTTGCCGCGCTCGAAGCCAACATGCGTAGCGATGCGGTCATCGCCAGCAATACCTCGTCGCTGTCGATTGCCAGGTTGGCACGGGGGCTGGCTCATCCCGGCCGATTCATGGGTATGCACTTCTTCAACCCGGCAACGGCGATGAAGCTGGTGGAACTGGTTTCGGGCCCCGCCACCGATCCTGCCGTGGCGGCGCGCGTCGCCGATGTGGCCAAGCGCTGGGGCAAGGTGGGCGTTCCGGTTACCGACGTGCCCGGCTTCATCGTCAACCGCGTGGCGCGGCCGTTCTATGGCGAGGCGTTCACCTGCCTGCAGCAGCACGGCGCACCGGCCAATGTGATCGATCACCTGTTCAAGCATGCCGCCGGCTTTCGCATGGGGCCGCTGGAACTGACCGACCTGATTGGCCAGGACGTGAACTTTGCCGTCGCGCGTTCGGTGTTCGATGCCTATTTCGGTCAGACTCGGTTCGTGCCGCAACTGGCGCAGTCGGCCCTGGTCGATGCTAACTGGCTGGGTCGCAAGACCGGGCGCGGGATTTATGACTATGCCCAAGGCAAGGGCTTCGAACAGCCGGTTGCCCCTGGCGCCGCGATGGCAGCGGATGCCGCGCGGCGGCCGGCCGAGTTGCACTGGTGCCTGCCGGCATTCGACCTGGGCAAGATCCACGTGCGTGCGTCGCGGGGCCGAACCGCGCGTGACGAGGCACTAGAGATCGGACGGCCTGTGGCCGTGCTCGATTGGTTCGACGAGAGTTGCGCCGGGTCCATCGGCTATGCCGCCAGCGATGATGAAGCGGGTGCAGCCGTGGAAGCCAAGCTGGCGGAATGGGGCCTCGCGGCCCATCGCCTGGCCGATCGCCCCGGGCTGGTGGTGTTGCGCACGCTGGCGCAGATCGCCAATGCGGCGGGCGACGCCGTGCTGGAGCATGTCAGCGACGAGCAGGGCATCGATGCCGCCTTGCGCTTTGGCGCCAACTATCCGTTCGGGCCATGCGCCTGGGCCCGCCGTTTCGGCGTTGCCGCCCTGGTCGATACGCTTGCCGCGATCGCCGCGGCAACCGGGCACGCGATGTACAAACCTTCGGAATATTGGGTGAATCTCGCATGACAGACAATTCTGGCCTGCTGCTCGTCGATCAGGCGACCACGGGCGTGCTGACCCTGACACTGAACAATCCGGAAAAGCGCAATGCGCTGGCCACCCGCACGCTGGCGCTGGTGGCCGACGCACTCGATGCAGCCACCAACGATGCGGCCGTCCGCGCAGTGGTGATTACCGGATCGACCAAGGTTTTTGCGGCCGGGGCCGACATCAACGAATTGATCGAAAAAGGCGTTGCCGGGGCGCTGGCCGATCCGCGCCCGGGAATCTGGGCCCGCATCCGCGCCTTTCCCAAGCCGATCGTGGCGGCTGTCGAAGGGTGGTGTCTGGGCGCGGGCAACGAGTTGCTGATGTGCTGCGACCTTGCCATTGCTGGCGCGGGTGCCCGTTTCGGCCAGCCGGAAAGCAACCTGGGGATCATCCCCGGTGCCGGCGGCACGGCCACGCTGCCCCGCGTGGTGGGGCGGATGGCGGCGATGCACATGGTCTTGCTGGGCCAGCCGATCGATGCCGCCACCGCGCAACGGCTGGGCCTGGTGCTCGAAGTGGTCGACGAAGGCGGTGCGCTTGCTCGCGCCACGGCGCTGGCCGAGGCCATTGCCGCGCGGGCACCGGTGGCGATCCGTCAGGCCAAGAGCCTGGTCAACGCGGCATTCGATCTGCCCCATGCCGCGCACTTGGCAGCCGAACGCCAAGCCTTTTCCGCCCTGTTCGGCACGGCCGACAAGCGCGAGGGGATTGCCGCTTTTCTTGAAAAGCGCCAGCCGGACTGGGCGGGGGGCTGATCCGGCTGTTTCTGGCCGGCGCGGATCCCCAGTTCGCGCCGGGCCAGAACCGCAAGGCGCCTGCACGGGCAGCCGGTGTGGTGTGCACCGGCTGCCTTTTGCATCAGTCAGGCTTTCAGGCTCTTGCGCCCGCGACGCAGGGCGGCCAGCACGGCCGCTTCGCTGGCGGGGTCCTCGACTAGCGCGGAAGACAACTCCTGCGCTTCGAGATAGGCGTCCATCCACTCCGAACCCTCCCATTCCAGCGATGCCAGTTTGCGGGCGCGCAGCACGGGCATGTTCTTGCGGGCGATCTGCCCGGCAAGGTCGAGGGCGATGGGCAGCACGGCCGCCGGGGGCACCACATAGTTGAAGAAACCGGTCGGTTCCAATTCCCGCGCGGTAAAGGTGCGCCCAGTATAGATCATCTCGCGCACTTTGGCTTCGGGCATGCGCAGCGTTGCAAACAGGCCGGCGCTGCCGCCGATCAGCCCATAGTCCACTTCCGGGCAGGCAAAGCGCGCGGTTTCGCTGGCGACGCGCAGATCGCACATGCCCGCCAGCATCACCCCGACACCCACGGTGGCCCCGCCGATCGCGGCGATCATCGGCTTGTCTACCGCATGGAAGCGCGGCAACTGGGCGTTAATGAAGCGATAGCGCTCCTTGCGGCGTTCGGCCGTCATGCCCTTGAATTCGTGCAGGTCTGCCCCGCCGCACCAGGCGCGCGCCCCTGGCGGGGCCGTGATCACCAGCACCCTGACGCTGTCGTTCAGCGTGGCATAGTCGGCCAGGCGGCCGATGTCTTCGTAGACGGTCAACGACACGGCGTTGACCGGCGGGCGCGAAAACGTGACAATCACCACGCCATCGTTGCGGTGTTCGAGCGTGAAGGCACCCAGATCGACGGTCTGCGCCATCGTCATGCCTGCACCAGTTCAAGGTCGGTAAGCGTGCGCAAGGTATCGAGCGTCATGCCGTCCACCATCTCGATCACGCTGGCGCCATCGGGGCCGACAATGAAGACCGCGACATCGGTATAGACCCGCGATACGCAGGCAAGGCCGGTCAAGGGATAGGTGCAATGGCGCACCAGCTTGCTTTCCCCCGACTTGGTAAGAAGGTCCATCATCACGAAAACGTCGCGCGCGCCGATTGCCAGGTCCATGGCGCCACCGACGGCCGGAATGGCCTCGGGCGTGCCGGTGTGCCAATTGGCCAGGTCCCCGTGGATCGAAACCTGAAATGCGCCCAGCACGCAGATGTCGATATGGCCTCCGCGCATCATCGCAAAGGAATCGCCGTGATGGAAATACGACCCGCCGGGCAGGATCGTGACCGGCTGCTTGCCCGCGTTGATCAACTCCCAGTCGATGTTCTCGGGCGCGGGGGCGGAGCCCATACCCAGCAAGCCGTTCTCACTCTGCAGGAAGATGTCCTTGTCCTTGGGCAGGAAGTTGGCGACCATGGTAGGCGCGCCGATGCCAAGGTTGACGTAGGCCCCTTCGGGAATGTCGCGCGCGACGCGGGCGGCAAGGGCGTTGCGGTCCATGCGCTGCATGTCTGGTCTCCTAGTGGGTCAGGCGATCGGCGCGGGCTGCATGGCCACGACGCGATCGACGAAAATGCCGGGGGTCACGATGGTTTCGGGATCGAGCGCGCCAAGTTCGACGATCTCGGCGACTTGAACGATCGTGGTCTTTGCGGCCATAGCCATGATCGGGCCGAAGTTGCGAGCGACCTTGCGGTAGACCAGGTTGCCCCAGCGGTCGGCCGCACGCGCCTTTACCAGGGCGAAATCGGCATGGATCGGATATTCCAGAACATAATGGCGGCCGGCGATCTCACGGGTTTCCTTGCCTTCGGCCAACATGGTGCCATAGCCGGTCGGCGTGAAGATCGCGCCCAGCCCGGCACCCGCCGCCTGGATCCGCGCGGCGAGGTTGCCTTGCGGGACAAGTTCCAGTTCCACCTCGCCCGCCCGATAGCGCGCGTCGAAGTGGTGCGAGGCGGCCTGTCGCGGGAATGAACAAATCACTTTGCGAACGCGGTTGGCCCGCATCAGCGCGGCGATCCCGGTTTCGCCGGCGCCCGCATTGTTGCTGATGATCGTCAGGTCCGTTGCGCCGTGGGCGATCACGGCCTCGATCAGTTCTGCCGGCGCCCCGGCATCGCCAAAGCCGCTAATCATGATCGATGCGCCGTCTTCCATGTCCATAACGGCCTCGGCCATCGAGTCGACGATCTTGTTAATCATTCCTCTCGTCCTCTTTGCCACGCATATTGTTTTGGGCTTTGTTCAAGCGGGCACGGCCGACGCGAACTTGCCATCCAGATAGAGCAGTGCCGCAGCGCCTGCGTTGCGGTGCATCGCACCCACCTTGCCGATGAGGATCGTGTGCGTGCCGTGCGAGTGGGTCGCTTCCAGCACGCACTCGAACGCCACCGTCGCGCTTTCCAGCAAGGGCTGGCCGCGGGGGCCGCGTCGCCACAATCCCGGGGTGAAGCGATCCTTGCCGGCAAGCGCGGCCTTGCCCGCGAATTGGCCGACCACGGCGCTGTCCTGCGCCGAAAGCAGGCTGAGCCCGAACGCCCCGGTGGCCAAGATGAGATCGTGCGCGCTGGCCGAGCGGTTGACGCAGGCCAGAAGCATCGGCGGATCGGCGCAAAGCGAGGACCAGGCCGTTGCCACCAGCCCGCCGGCGTTCTCGCCCTGCGCGCTGGCAATGATGGCAACCGCTCCGGGTACTTGGCGCATCTGTTCCAGAAAGGCGGTGCGCAAGACCGTGTCGTCGGGCGCAATTGAGCTCGCGTTGTCCATCTTAGTGTGACTCATAAATCCGAAAAAACGTCGGATATAACTAGCGCCACCGACGCGCTGCGCAAGCGGAATCATGTCGCGAGGGTGTAGCCTGCACCTTCGCGACACGCTGTTTCACAGGGCAGTCAGGCCGCCGTCGATGATATATTCCGATCCGGTGATGAAGCCGGACTCGTCGGAAGCGAGGAAAACCACGAGGTTAGATACATCTTCCACTTCGCCGACCCGCCCGATCGGGACCGAGGCCGATGCGACGCGGATCCCTTCCTCATCGAGCGCATCGGTCATCATCTTGGTCTTGATGTAGCCGGGATGGACCGAGTTGGCCCTGATGCCCTGCTTGCCGTATTCGATTGCGACCTGCTTGGTGATGCCGCGCACCGCGAACTTGCTGGCGGCATAGGCCACGTTGGGCGTGCCATAGATCGCCACGATCCCCGAGATCGACGAGATATTGACGATAGAACCGCCACCGGCGCGGATCATCGAGGGAATCACGTGCTTGGTGCCGAGGAACACGGCGGTCTGGTTGATGGCGCAGACTCGCTGGAATTCGGCCTCGGTCAGGTCTGCGCAAAGCGTGGGCGAACCGATGATGCCGGCATTGTTGACTAGCGCAGTGACAGGGCCAAAGCGCGCCTCGGTATCGCCGACGACCGCTGTCCAGCTCGCTTCGTCGGCAACGTCGAGGCGATGGAATGCAGCCTTTTCGCCCAGTTCCTGGGCAAGGGCCTCTCCGCGTTCCACATCGATGTCGGTGATCGTCACGGCGGCGCCTTCGGCCAGAAAGCGGCGCGCATGGGCTGCTCCCATGCCCTGTGCGGCACCAGTAATGATGGCAACTTTGCCTTGGAGTCGTCCCATGAAGCCTCTCCCATTTAATTTCGACGATAATTCGGATATAATGGCAACGAATGGGCGAGATTGGAAGCGTGTTCGCGCGCCTCGGCCTGGAATTGCTGCACGGGCGCGGCGCGGACGAGACCGGACGGCGAAAGGTGGCAGATGCGGGCGTTGGGGGCGTTGGGGCGTGGGGAGGGCGTCGCGGCGCCGGGTGCGCCCGCAAAGCCCTCAGGGGCGTTCGTTGGCGATCATCGTGATGACGCGATCGGCCATTTCCGCGCTAGCTTTCGTCAGGTTGCGCGGGCGCCGGTAGAGCAGCCAGGTGATGATTACCTGGTTGACCGCGCCGAGCAGCAGCGAGGCTGTTTCATAGCTGTTCCGGCCGGCCGGGAATTCGCCCTGGCGGACGCCTTCGTCGATCAGGTAGCGCGCAATCCGCGCAAAATCGTCGACGCTGTGGCGCAGCTCGGTTTCGCTAACGAGCACGCTAGGCCAGATTTCCAGGTAGAACAGGCGGCCCCAATCGGCATGTTCGCGCGCGAAATCGGCAGACATGGACAGATAGAGAAGCAGTTTTTCGCGCGCGGATGTCTTCCCGGCAACTGCGGCGCGATACTCCAGGAAGAAGCTGACCAGATGTGAGCTAGGCAGATCGTAGGCGAGATCTTCCTTGCTCTTGTAATACTCATAGAGTGTCGACGTGGATATCCCCGCTTCGGCAGCAATGTCGGCAATGCGCGAGCGCGAAATTCCGTCGCGCGCGAAGACACGCAGGGCAGCATTGAGAATTTGCTGCTCCGTGCGCTTGCTGCGGTTTTGCTTGCGGTCCGGCGCGCGCTTCGGGCGGCTGGTGACCAGCTGGAGCAGTGTGTCCCAAGCATCGTCGCCGCCTTCGGTCGCATCGACCAGTGTGGCATCGGTCGAGTCTTGCGCGTCAATCCCGCGGTTCGATAGGGGCATCTTGAAAGCCTTGTTGATGTATCTGCCTGCTACTATCAGGATAATGCCGACCGACCAAGGGTCGGGTAAATTAAGATTTTAGACTGTTTTATCAGTAGTATATAGTTTTCAAAGCAATCTTATCCGACAAAACGTCGAAAAAAATTGACGACGTCCTTTCGGGAAACTAGGCTTCTCACAACAAAAACAGAAGGCGCTCGAATCAGGCGTATCCGCAAGCGCAGCCAGGCAGGCTGCCCCACGCGGCAGTGCACCGGTTAGGATAGCGACCTGAATTCGCGGAGAGGATGATGGCTGAACTTGCCGACCGTTCCGAGCGCTTGATCCAGGCATACAATGCCAAGGATTTCGCCGCGATGGAGGAGCTGATTGCTCCCGATGTGGATTTTGCCCATTACAACCGCGACTTCCATCTGAAGTCGCGTGACGCGCTGCTCGATGTCTTGCGCGGTTTTGCCGAACATTATGTTCCCGATCGCCATTTCGAGGGGGCAGACCTCGTGGTCGAAGTCGGCGACACGGTCATTCGCCAGGCCTGGTATGTCGGCACGCCCAGCGTGGACTTGCCCGGCTTCGGGAACGCCGGGGCACCATTCCGGCTGAAATTCTGCAGTTTCATCAGCTTTGATGGCGATGGCCGCATCGTCGAATGGAAAGACTTCGGCTGACGGTGAGCCCGGCGGGACGGCCGGGCCGCTGCTTCCGACCAACGAGGTGATCCCATGAAGATTGGCATGTTCCAGACGCCGTTTCTCCGTCCCGAGCGGACAGCGAAGCAGGTTTTTCAATGGGCGGTTCGGCAGGCCATCCATGCCGACCGCGTCGGTTTCAGCGAATACTGGGTGGGCGAACACGGCACGCTGGACTGGGAAAGCATTCCCAGTCCGGAACTGGTGATCGCCGCTGCGGGAGCGCAGACCAGCCAGATCAAGTTCGGTCCGCTGGCGCACCTGCTGCCCTACCATCACCCGGCCAGCCTGGCTATCCAGACGGCCTGGCTTAGCCAAGTGCTGGAAGGTCGCTATATGCTAGGTGTCGCGACGGGGGCCTATCCCACCGATGCGGCGGTGCGTGGCATTACCGACATGAGCAAGAACCACGCAATGATGCTCGAGGCGATCGACATCATGGAGCGGGTGTGGAAAAACGAACCGTTCCAGATGGAAGGCCAGTTCTGGAATGCCGGCTACCCGACTAGCGACCCGGCCCATCCATTGCGCGATACCCGCCCGTGGGGTGGCGAAATGCAGATGGCGATGACCGGGCTTTCGGCGCCGTCGCCGTCGATCGCCTTTGCCGGTCGGCACGGGTTCCTTCCTGCCTCGGTCTATGCTGGCAATGCGTTCCTGCGCAGCCATTTCGAGACCTACCGCGAGGAAATGGAACGGGCCGGGCGTCCGAGCGACCGCTCTGCCCACCGCGTGGTGCGTGACGTGGTCGTTGCCGAAACCGACGCCGAGGCGCGCAAGCTTGCGCTGGATGGCGGGCTGGGTCTTGCCTGGGAAAGCTACATCAAGCCAACGTACAAGCGGTTTGGCGTGCTCAAGGGCTTGCTGCACGATCCCTCGGTCGATCCCGACACGGTCGATGCCGAATATCTGGCCGAGCACGTGTGGATCGTGGGCTCCGTCGAAACCGTGCGCCAGAAGATCCAGGCCTGGTGCGACGATCTGGGCGGTCCCTTCGGCACACTGCTGGTCTACAGCCACGACTATATCGACAATCCCGAGCCGTGGGAGCATTCGATGACGCTGCTGGCGCAGGAAGTGGCGCCGCAGATCGGTGCCCCGACCGTGGCGATCGTGGCGTGACCATGTCGCGCCTTGCCGGAAAGGTTGCGGTCATCACTGGCGCCGCGCAAGGCATGGGGGAGGCCCACGCCCGCGCTTTCGTGCGCGAAGGGGCGCGGGTGGTGCTCACCGATGTCAATGCTGCGCGCGGTGCAGCCATCGCGGCCGAACTGGGCGATGCTGCCTGCTTCGTCGAGCATGACGTGGCCGACGCGGCAGGTTGGCGGCGCGTGGTGGGCTTGGCGGAAGCGCAGTTCGGCCCGGTTACCGTGCTGGTCAACAATGCGGGGGTGATCGGCCCGGTCAAGGGCATGCTCGATTTTACCGAGGCCGAATTCCTGGAGGTCTGTGCCGTCAACCAGTTGGGGACGTACCTCGGAATGCAAGCCGTGCTGCCCGGGATGCAGGCCGCAGGCGGCGGTTCGATCATCAACGTATCTTCGATTGCCGGCATGATCGGCACGGCCGCCTCGTCCAACGCCGCCTATTGCGCCAGCAAGTGGGCCGTACGCGGGATGACCAAGCTGATGGCCGTATGGCACGGCAAGGATGGCATCCGCGTCAATTCCGTACATCCCGGCTACATCCTTACGCCGATGATGGTGGCTGCCACCGACGAGCACGGCGGCGGTGCTGCGGCGGCCATTCCCCTGGGTCGGCTGGCCCAACCGCATGAAGTTTCCAATGTCGTCGTATTCCTGGCGTCGGACGAGGCCTCGTTCGTTTCCGGCGCCGAGCACGTGGTCGACGGGGCGATGATCGCCGGTTGATCTGGCATCTGCGGTTGCGCGGCTAGAGGCTTGTTTACCTGATCTAACAGAAAAAAATGGGAGGTAGAGATGCGCCTGAAGACACAATACCTTTTTGGTGGAGCCGCTATTGCGCTGGCGGCCTTGTCCGCCGACCCTGCGTTTGCCCAAGCGGCTGCCAAGCCGGAAGAGGCGGCGGCAGCGACGCCGGAAATCATCGTGACCGCCAACAAGCGCGAACAATCGGCCAATAGCGTGGGGCTGACCATTTCGGCCGCCTCGGGTGCGGAACTGGCCCAGCGCGGCGTTTCCGGCCCGGCTGACCTGGCCAAGCTGGTACCCGGCTTTACGTTTACCCAGTCGCTCTATTCCACGCCAGTATTCACCCTGCGCGGCATCGGCCTGTACGACGCGACCTTCGGCGCGCCGCCCTCGGTTTCGGTCTACACCGACCAGATCCCGCGCAACGTGCCAGTCATGTCGGATGCCCTCGATCTCGACATCGAACGCGTCGAAGTGCTCAAGGGGCCGCAGGGTACGCTTTTCGGGCAAAGCTCGACCGGCGGTGCAATCAACTATATCGCGGGCAAGCCGACCACCGATTTCCACGCCGGCTTCAACGCCTCTTACGAACGCTTCAACCGCGCTGAAATCGGCGGCTTCGTGAGTGGGCCGCTGGGCGACAAAGTTTCGGCCCGCCTCGCGGTCAAGGGGATCAGCGGTGGCGCGTGGCAGCGCAGCCTGTCCCGGCCCAACGACGACAATGGCGATACCCGCAAGATCATGGGACGCCTCACGGTCGACATCGCCCCCGCCGATGGCGTCAAGATCGAACTGATGGCGACCGGTTCGCGCGACCGCTCTGATCCGCTGGCCCCGCAATATGCCGGCACGATCTACAACATCTACGGCAACCAGGCGCAGCTGACCGCTTCGGGTAACCCTTACGGCTATGTCGATGCCAAGCGTTATGCCGACCTGACCACGCCCGGTTCTGCCGGATACAGCAGCAGTTTCCTGGGGGCTCAAGCCACCCTGGTCAGCCGGCTCAACGGCACCGATCCGGCCGTGGCGGCCGGGGCCCGCGCCGCGCTGGGCACGAAGATCAGCAACAACGCCCGCGATGCCGAATGGACGCAGGGATTGCTAGGCAAGTCGGACAACAGCTATTACCAGCTGGCCGGTCGCATCGACGTCGACCTGACCGACACAATCACCGTCACGTCGGTCACCGCCCTGGCCAAGCAGAAGCTGGCCTACAACCAGGATCTGGATGGCACGACCGCCAGCGTGGTCGATGTGCCGCTGTTCGGCAACGTGCGGTCGTTCAACCAGGAACTGCGCTTGGCCGGCAACTCGCCCACCTTGCACTGGATCGTCGGCGGCAGCTACGACAACGTCCGTACCTCGCAGAACAACTATTTCCGGCTTAACGACTATTCGGGGAACCTGGGGCTGATCACGCTCACCCTGAACAATTACACGTCCAGGCTGCGCTCCTATGGCCTGTTTGCAAACGTCGAAGCTGAAGTGGTGCCGAACCTGACAATCCAGGGCGGCGTGCGCTATACCAACAACAAGCAGAGCGCGACGTATTGCTACAACGACCCGGCGATCGATACGGCGCAGGGCACAGCCACCATCTATGGCTCTGCGCTCAACAGCGTGCCGATCACCATCCTGCCCGGACAGTGCTTCCCGACTTCGGGCGACCTCCTGCTGGGCACGGCCAAGTCGACCATCGATCCGGTCACCAGCCACCTGCAGGAAGACAACGTGTCGTTCCGCGCCGGCGTGAACTACAAGTTCGACCAGGGCACGTTGCTCTATGCCACGGTCAGCCAAGGCTACAAGGCGGGGACGTTCTCGGCAATCGGCGCGTCGCGCATCCTGCAGTATACCCCGGCAACCGAGGAAAAGGTGCTGGCCTTCGAAGCTGGCTTCAAGGCGCCGCTGGCGGATCGCAAGGTCCAGCTCAATGCCGCAGCGTTCTATTACGATTACTCCAACAAGCAGGTTCGCGGCCGCATTGCCGATCCGGTCTTCGGCCTGCTCGAAAAGATGCTCAATGTGCCCAAGTCCTATATCTTCGGCATCGAGGGCGAACTGGTGGTCAAGCCGGTGGACGGTCTGCGGCTGAGCGCCAGCGCCACTTATCTCAAGGCGAAGGTGACGTCGGATTACTCCAAGACGCCAGACGGCCAGGCAGTCTACAACGCGGCGGGTTACACCGGCAACTTCCGCAATTCGGAACTGCCCTATACCCCCAAGTTCAGCGCCAATGTCGACGTGCAGTATGAACGTCCGATCGGAGACGACCTCGTTGGCTTCGTCGGCGGCATGCTGACCTATCAGGGGCGCCAGAACACCACGTTCCACAACGCCGCCTTGCCTGCCGACGATTTTGAAATCGCAGGCTATGCCACGCTCGATGCCAGGATCGGCATCGGGTCGGCCGACGGGCGCTGGCGCGGGACGATCTATGGCCGCAACGTGACCAACAAGGTCTATACCACGGCGATCTCGACCTACCTCGATACGCTGATCCGCTATCGCGGCAAGCCGGCCGTCTATGGAGCGTCCATCGCCTATCGCTTCTGATCCCATATCGCCCTGGCCCCGTCGGGGGCCAGGCGGAAATCTCCCGGGCCACTCCATCGAGGGGTGGGCCTTCGTTTCTGCCCATGCCATTGGTGAGAGTGTACCGGAATGAAAGCCCTGGTCTGCGTGAAGCGGGTGATCGACTACAACGTGAAGCCGCGAGTGAAGGCGGATGGCACGGGTGTCGAGCTTGCGAACGTGAAGATGAGCATGAACCCGTTTGACGAGATCGCGGTGGAAGAAGCGATTCGCCTGAAGGAAAAGGGCGTTGTTTCGGAAGTGGTTGCGGTGTCGGTGGGCCCGGCGAAGGCGGCCGACACGCTGCGCACGGCGCTGGCGATGGGCGCGGACCGGGCGATCCTGGTGCAGTCCGACGAAGACGTGGAGCCGCTGGGCGTGGCCAAGATCGTGGCAGCGATCACCGGCGAGGAACAGCCCGGCCTGATCATCACCGGCAAGCAGGCAATCGACGACGATTCGAACCAGGTGGGCCAGATGGTGGCCGCGCTGCTCGGCCGTCCGCAGGGCACTTTTGCCAATGAAGTCAGCATGGAAGGCGATCAGCTGATCGTGAAGCGCGAGATCGACGGCGGGCTGGAAACGGTCAAGCTGGCGCTGCCCGCGGTGGTGACCACCGACTTGCGTTTGAACGAGCCGCGCTATGCCTCGCTGCCCAACATCATGAAGGCCAAGTCCAAGCCGCTCGCCACCAAGACCGCCGCCGACCTGGGCGTGGACGTGGCGCCGCGCCTCAAGACGCTGAAAGTGGCCGAGCCGCCGGTGCGCGCGGCGGGGGTGAAAGTGGCCGATGTCGATGCGCTGGTGGCCAAGCTCAAGGAACTGGGAGTCGCGTGATGGGTACGGTTCTTCTCTGGGTCGAGCACGATGGCGCCGCGGTTCGGGACGCGACGCTGAGCGCGGTGACGGCGGCGGGCCAGCTTGGCGACGTGGTCGCGCTGGTGGCGGGCGAAGGCGTCGATGGCGTGGCCGCTGCGGCGGCGCAGATTGCCGGTGTTTCCGCCGTGCTCAAGGCCGATGACGCGGCCTATGCCCATGCCCTGGCCGAGAACGTCGCGCCGCTCGTGGCCGGCCTGATGGCCGATTACGACGCCTTCGTGGCGCCGGCCACCACCACCGGCAAGAACGTGGCGCCGCGCGTGGCCGCGCTGCTCGATGTGGCGCAGGTCTCCGACATTCTCTCGGTGGAAGGCCCCAAGACTTTCACCCGGCCGATCTATGCCGGCAATGCCATCGCCACGGTCGAATCGGGCGATGCCAAGCTGGTGGTGACGGTGCGCGCCACCGCCTTTGCCAAGGCCGAAGCCAGCGGCGGCAGCGCGAGCGTGGACGCGGTGAGCGGCGCGGGCGATGCGGGCCTGTCCAGCTTCGTCGGTTCGGAAATCGCCAAGAGCGAGCGCCCGGAACTGACCAGCGCCAAGGTCATCGTCTCGGGCGGCCGCGCGCTCAAGGACGCGGAAACCTTTGCCGCGACGATCACGCCGCTCGCCGATAAGCTGGGCGCCGCGATCGGCGCGAGCCGCGCGGCGGTGGACGCAGGATACGTGCCCAACGATTACCAGGTGGGCCAGACCGGCAAGATCGTGGCGCCGCAAGTCTATGTCGCGGTGGGCATTTCCGGCGCGATCCAGCACCTGGCGGGGATGAAGGACAGCAAGACCATCATCGCCATCAACAAGGACGAAGACGCCCCGATCTTCCAGGTGGCCGACGTGGGCCTGGTGGCGGACCTGTTCACCGCCGTGCCGGAACTGGTGGGTAAGCTGTGAGGGGATAGATCGCTCAAGGTTTGTGCAGCAGAGCGCGTATCTTGGGACAGGCCTGGAGATTGACGGCAAGTCCGAGCGCGGCAGCGTGGGTAAAGGTCAGGCTGAGACGGTTGAGCGCCTTGGCCGCCGAGGCACGGCCATGAAGTTCAATCATAGCAATCTCTACAGCCACGACACCGCAGCAGACCGGGCAATGTTCGAGCATTACTTCGGTTTCCGCACGCTCGTCGAGCGCGGTACGAAGATGGCGATCCTGGACCACGACGGCTTGATGCTGATCGTCAACCACTTCGACAATCGTCGCGACGGCTTTGACTATCCGAAAAATCTCGACATCCTGCATATTGGCTTCATTCTGGAGACACGCTACGCCGTGAATGCCATGCATGCGCGCCTGCACTGGGACGGCTGGGAAACGCAGGCGCCCCACGAGGCCCATGGTGCCTCGTCCTTTTATTTCCGGGCCAATGGCGGCTACTTCATCGAAATGACGACGTTGACCCCAATCCATCCCGAAGAAGCATATCATGGTGACCGAGCGTAAGGTTCGTTTCGGCCCGGCGGAGCAATCCGCCGACCATTTCCAGCCTTGCTAAGGCTCGCACGAGGCGGCCAACAACCCGCCCCGTAAGTCCCGGCGAACAGCGCTTTGCGATTAGGATGATATATGTTCACGCACATCATGATTGGCAGCAACGACCTGGATCGATCCAAGGCCTTTTACGACGCGACGTTCACGGCCCTGGGCGGAACGCCCGGCGTGTGGGACGAGAGAGGAAGGCTGATCTACGAACACGACGGCGGGCGACTTATGATCACCACGCCAATCAATGGCCTCCCGGCAACCGCTGCCAATGGCGGAACGATTGGTATTGCGGCCTGCAGTGTGGACCATGTCCGCGCCTGGCACGAGGCCGGTGCAGCGCATGGCGGCACCTCGGTCGAAACGCCGCCCTGCAAGCGCCCGAACGGCGTCTTTGTCGCCTATCTGCGCGATCCGGACGGGAACAAGCTGACCGCGCGAACGAAGTCGGCAGGGTAGGCCGGCATGTCGATTGGCATGAGTCTGATCGTCCTGATTGCGGCGGTCCTGCATGCGAGTTGGAACGCCCTCCTGCGCGGAGGCGATGACCGGCTCTGGTCGATGACGATAATGTGCATCTCCATCGCGCTAGCCTGTGCCCTGATGGTGCCATTCGTGCCGGTTCCCGCGATGGCGAGTTGGGACTGTATCACGCTTTCGGCCCTCCTTCACACGGGTTACAATCTCTTCCTCGTCCGCACCTACCGGCAAGGCGATCTCGGGCAGACCTACCCGATCGCCCGCGGCGCCTCGCCGCTTCTGGTCTCGGCTGGGGCTGCGGTCTTTGCGCGTGAGCTGCCCGATCCACTTAGCCTTATTGGCGTGCTGCTGGTGTCGGGCGGCATCATCGTGCTGGCCTTCCATGGGCGGACCATCGCGCCGCGGACAATGGTCTTCGCGCTGGGCACTGGCTGCTTCATCGGCGCTTACAGCGTGACTGACGGCATTGGCGTCCGGCTGTCAGGCTCGCCGGTCGGCTATACTGTATGGATGTGCTTGTCGTGGGGCCTGCTCGCGCCTGTGACCTACATCATGCTGCGTGACGCGCGCTCCCTGGTGCGTGGGCGCTGGGAAATGATGACTGCCGCTGGTGGTGGGCTCGCATCGCTTCTGGCCTATGGGATCGTCATCTTCGCCATGGCACGAGGTGCGATGGGACCGGTGTCGGCGCTACGCGAGACAAGCGTGGTCTTCGCGGCCCTGATCGGACGCGTTTTCCTTCGGGAAAGGCTGAGTCGTTCTCGGATCGCTGCCTGCCTGGTGGTAGCGACCGGATCGATGCTGATCGCTCATGCTGGCTGAAGACGCACAGGGGTTCAACAGAGAAGCGCACGTGTTGCACTCAGCCTGCCGTTCGCTGCAGGAGAGGACTCGAAAATACTCACATTTTTCCCAGAAAACTGCCGTTTTTAGACGATGCCTAGAGACGATACCTTCATCGATACCCTAGAAATTTTTGTTGGACAGGTTCGAGTCCAAACAGCTGGCAATCGCTGATTTGCATCGCAGATTCGTAAACGCTGCGAGTGGAGCAGGTTGCCGCGGATATACGGCTCGGGCTAGCAGCACCATCGATCCGCAATATGTCAACAGATTGCGGAAAGATGGCTTTCAAGGCGCCTATGCCAGAGACGCCTCTGGCGCGCTTAGGCTTGCCCTATGACGTCCGGCGATCGCGGGTCGCTACCCCGCGATGGCTTGGACGATCCTGGCTTGCATGTCGGGATCTTGATCGCTGGATTGGCCGCGTGGGGTGGCAACACCGTTGCGCGTCGATCCGACAATGCGCGCGACAATGGCGTCTTGGCTGTTGCGGGGCAGAGTGGCAGTTCGGTTTGCATTTTCTGAGCCGCTTGGGGCGTGCGAACCTCCCACAAGGGTGTCGATTGCGATTTTCTGCCGATCGAGCAGCTGGAATGCTGCATGATGGATCTGGGGTTGTGTGCCGAGGGAAAGCGCTATGATGACTGCAACCATTTCCTGATCTCCTGGGCGGGTAGGGCGTCCGAACATGGACGGTTGGCAAGGGTTGGGATGGTCAGGCGCGCAGGGCGAAGGTCTTGCGGATCCCGCGGTCGAGCAGCGGAGACGGTGCAAATCGGCGCAGCACAGACAGCATGCGTGCGCCGGAACCGACCGGGCGGCGCAGGCGGTGGTTGCCGGCGATCGCGGCGAGGATTTCTGCGGCCACTGAAGACGGCGCCGCCCCTTCGGCGATTTGCCGTTGCACGGCCGTCAGGCTCGACTGGAGGGCGCTTTCATAGGCCGGCAGCGGCTCTTGGGTGAGCGTGGCGTTGGCGTCGAGGCTGGTGTTGGTAAAACCGGGCTGCACCAGCACGACGCGGATGCCGAACCCGCGCACTTCGTGATCGAGCGATTCCGACAGGCCTTCGAGCGCATGCTTGCTGCTGGCATAAAGGCCCATGAATGGGCCGGGCAGAAAGCCGAGCACCGAACTGATATTGATGATCATGCCACTGCTTTGCTGACGCATCGTCGGCAGGACCGCGCGCGTCATGCGCAGTGCGCCGAACAGGTTGGTGTCGAAAAGGGCCAGCGCTTCGGCGTCGCTGGTCGCTTCGACCGGTCCGGCAAGAGAAACGCCCGCGTTGTTGATCAGCACATCGATGCGGCCGCAACGCGACAACACCTCCTCTACGGCACGCGAACCTGTTCGGGCTTGCAGACATCGAGTTCGAGCAATTCGACGTTTTCTGGAGCCGTGACGGCATCCGGCCGGCGCGCACCGCCGAACACCCGATAGCCGGCGGCGGCGAGCGCTTGCGCAGTGGCTGCGCCGATGCCGGAGGAGGCCCCGGTGAGCAGGACGACTTTTTTCATGGGCTTATCCTTGTTTGTCAGCGTGGGTTCTTGCCTGGCGCGATGTGCGCGAGGGGGGCGTCAGGCGCGGGGGTGGGGCGCGCCTGGCGCGGCTTGGCTTCCGGTTGCCGCCCGCTCCAGCACGTCGACACGCTGCTCGAGGGCGGCAAACCGGCACGTCTGGTCGTGGAGTGGATCGGCAGCCATGGCCTCGTCGATGGCCGCGAGGGCTGCCCAGATCGTCCGGCCGGCGCCGGCAAATCGTTGGAACAGGGGCATGGCTGTCTCCATTGAAGGGAACGATGGTGGATCAGGCTGCAAGCGCCGCAGGTGCGTCTCCGGGACCGGCTGGCCCCGGAGACGTGATGCGGAACCACAGGGCGTAGAGCGCGGGCAGGACGAGCAGGGTGAGCACCGTGCCGCCCAGCGTCCCGCCGATCAGGGTGATCGCCATCGAGCCCCAGAACACCGACTTGATCAGCGGCACGAAGGCGAGGACGGCGGCAAGGGCGGTCAGGATCACCGGCCTGGCGCGCTGGACGGTCGCTTCGACCACGGCATCGAATGGCGCTAGCCCAGCGCGATCGTTGTCATGGATCTGGCCGATCAGGATCAAGGTGTTGCGCATCAGAATGCCGGCCAGTGCGATAAGGCCCAGGATCGCGTTGAAGCCGAATGGCGTGCCGGTGAGCAGCAGCGTGGGCACCACGCCGATGAGCCCGAGCGGCGCGGTGAGCAGCACGATCCACATTGCCTTGAGATTGCGCACCTGGAGGATGATCACGATCATCATCAGCACGATCATCAAGGGGAAGATCGGTGCCAGGGCCGCATTGGCCTTGTTGGCTTCCTCGATCGAGCCGGCCATGTCGATGCGATAGCCTTCGGGCAGGTTCTGGATAATCGGTTGCAGCTTGGCGAGCATCGCCGTCGAAACGTCGGGCGGTTGCAGGCCATCGGCAATGTCGCCACGCACCGTGATCGTTGGCACGCGGTCGCGGCGGCGCAGGATGGGGTCTTCCATCCGCACTTCGACTTTGCCGATCTGGCTGACCGGCACGCTCTGCCCATTGGATCCGGTCAGTACGTAGTCACCGATCCGGGCGGGATCGAGCCGCTTGCCGCCTTCCGAGCGCGCCACCACGTCAACCGTGCGGATATCCTCGCGCACCTGGCTGATCGTGACGCCGGTGAGCAGGAACTGCAACTGCTCGCCAACATCGCTGGAGGTGAGGCCCAGCGCGCGCAGGCGATCCTGGTCCAGCACGATGTGCAGCGCCGGGCTGCGTTCGCCCCAATCGGTGTTGACGGTGCGCATCGCCGGATCGTTCTGCATCACCTTTTCGACGCGGGCAGCGATGTCACGCACCTTGGCAAGATCGGGGCCGTTCACGCGGAACGCTACCGGGAACGGCGAGGGCGGGCCGAACACGAGCTGCGTCGCACGCACGCGGGCGCTGGGCGCCAGGCCATTGGCCACCGCCTCGCGCAGGCGCAATTTGAGCGCGTCGCGATCCGCTTCCTTCTCGGTCCGTACGATGATCTTGGCGAACGAGGGATCGGGCAGTTCGGGCGAGAGCGGAATATAGAAGCGCGGTGCGCCCTGTCCCACGTAGGTCGTCACGATGCGGGGCTCTCGCTGCGCGCGCAGCCAGCTTTCTACCTCGCGCGCGGCTTCGCTGGTGCGCTCGATCGCGGTGCCTTCGGGCATCTGCACTTCCACCAGCAGTTCCGGGCGGTCGGACGTGGGGAAGAACTGCTTCTTCACCGGCCCCATGCCCAACCCGGCGATGAGGAACGCACCCAGCGTTGCCAACGCCACCCATTTCTTGCGCAGCACAGCCCAGGAAATGACGGCGCGGACCTGGTTGTAGCGCGGGGTGCGATAGATCGCCTCGTGCCCGCCGGAGACCGGCTTGATCGCGGGCAGCAGCTTGACCCCCATGTACGGCGTGAAGATCACCGCGACGAACCACGACGCGATCAGCGCAAAGCCCACGACCCAGAAGATGTTGCCGGCGTATTCCCCCGCCGTGGACTTGGCAAAACCAACCGGCATCAGGCCGATTACGGTAACCAGGGTGCCGGCCAGCATCGGCGCGGCGGTGTGGCTCCAGGCATAGGCGGAGGCGCGGATACGATCGTAGCCCTCCTCCATTTTTACCACCATCATCTCGATGGCGATGATCGCATCGTCGACCAGCAGGCCGAGGGCGAGGATCAGCGCACCCAGCGTGATGCGGTCGAACGCGCGATCGGTGGCCCACATGATCAGCAACACGACCGCCAGGGTGAGCGGCACGGCTGCCGCGACCACCACACCCACGCGCCAGCCCAGGCTGACCAGGCTGACCACCATCACGATCGCCAGGGCTTCCATGAAGGTGTGCATGAACTGGTCGACGGCTTCGCTGATATTGACCGATTGGTCGGTCACGGTGCTCAGCGTCATGCCCAGCGGCAGTTCGGTGCGGATCTTGGCGACTTCGGCGTTGAGCGCCTTGCCCAGGTCGAGGCCGTTCCAGCCTTGGCGCATTACCACACTGAGCATCAGGGTCGGCTCGCCTTCACTGCGGATCAGGAACGAGGCCGGGTCTTCATAGCCCCGCTCGACTTTGGCGATTGCCGACAGCGGCAAGGTCTTGCCATTGGCCACGATGGGCAGGTCGCGGATCTTGGCGAGGTCGTCGAACGCGCCATCGAGCCTCACGAACATCTGCTGGCCCTTGGTTTCCACCGATCCGGCCGGCGTGACCAGGTTCTGGCGGTTGAGGGCATCGAACACCGCGCGCGCCGAAACGCCCAGTGTCGCCAGGCGATCCTGCGCGAATTCCACATAGATACGCTCAGGTCGTTCGCCGAGGATCTTGATCTTGTCGACGCCAGGAACGTGCAGAAGCCGCTGCCGCAGCGTTTCGGCCTCACGCGCCATGTCGCGCTGGGGTTCGCCCTTGGCCTTGAGAGCCAGGAGCGCAAAGCTCACGTCGCCATATTCGTCGTCGACGAACGGCCCGACCACGCCACGCGGCAGCCGGGGGGCTTCGTCCGACATCTTCTTGCGCGCCTGGTAGAATTGCTCCGGCACGTCCTGCGGCGGGGTCTGGTCGCGCAGGGTCAACGTGGTGAAGGCCAGGCCCGGTCGAGTGAACGTCTCGCTGCGATCGTACCAGCGCAACTCCTGCAGGCGCTTTTCCAGGGGCTCGGCCACCTGGTCCTGCATTTCGGCCGCGGTGGCGCCGGGCCAGGCGGTGACCACGGTCATGGTCTTGATCGTGAAGCCGGGATCTTCGGCACGGCCCAGTTTGAGAAAGGCGAACAGGCCGGCCACGATGATCGCGACCAGGAAGAACAGCGTGACCGATTGCTCGCGCACGGCCAGCGCGGACAGGTTGAAGCGGCCGGAGCCGGCATCGGGGTTGGGCGCGCTCATCGTGCGGCCACCCGCACGGCCTGGCCCTGGCGCAGCAGGTGCGCCCCCATCGCCACGAAGCGGTCGCCGGGGTTGAGGCCGCTGGCGATGGTGGCGGTTTCTTCGCCAAGGCCGCTGACGACGACCGGGCGCCAGGAGACAGTGGTGCGCTGTCCCACGCCCACCACCCAGACTCCCGGCCCTTTGCCGACATCGCGGATCGCGCCGAGCGGAACCTGGATTGCCTTGGTATTGCCGGGACGAGCCAGATTGACCGTAACGGTCGAACCCAGCGGTGCGCGCGCGGCATCGCCGGACAGCACGTAGCGCGCCTCGAACGTGCGCGTCATCGGATCGGCGGCGTCAGAGAGCAGGCGCAAGGTGCCGATGCCGGCGGCACCGCCAAACGTCCGGGCCGGGGCCGTCGAGCCAATGGCTGGGCGCAGGGTTTCGGGCAGTTGCACCAACGCCTCGCGCGGACCGGACCTGGCAATACGCACGACGATCTGCCCAGCGCCGACCACCTGTCCGGGCTCGGCCAGGGTTTCGACGACCGTGCCATCGGCATCGGCAACCAACACACTATAGCCCGCTGCGTTGCCCGCGACGCGGGCCTGGGCCTGGGCGGCCGAGAGCTGGGCGCGCGCTGCGTCGGCGGCGGCCTTGGCCTGGTCATAGGCCGATGCCGATACGGCCCCCGCGCTGACCAGATCGCGCATTCGGCGTTCGTCGGCAGCGGTTTGCACCGCGCGGGCGCGGGCAGCGGCGACGGTTTCCAGTGTCGATTGCGTGTTGAGCGCAAGATCGGTGCGATCGATCCGCATCAGCGGTTGGCCCTTGTGCACCGTTTGCCCGGCATCGACGAGACGCTCGACGACTTTGCCGCCCACCCGGAAGCCAAGGTCGCTCTGGACGCGGGCGGCAATCACGCCGGTGAATTCCCGCCCATCCGCATCCTGTGGCCAGGCGGCCAAAACACGCACAAGCGGTGGCTCGGTGCGCGGGTCAGTCTCCTGCTGGTGGCAAGCAGCCAGGGGCAGGGACAGCATGAGGGCAGCGAACCCGATTTTGCTCGGCCGACTCGACACGGTGGACTCCTCCAGATTTCGAGGGTCCATTTGTTTTCATGTGACCAATCTGTCAATAGGTCACAACTTAAAACTTGGGGCAGTCAGAGCGAAAGGCTGCGCAGGATCAGGTTGGCAACCTCGGTCTGCGCATCGGGCAGCAAGTCCAGGTTGCGTTCGAGGTGGAGCGGATCGACAAACGGCATCATCGCGTAGAAGATCGCGCGACAAGTCTCGTCCAGCGGCGTCTTGCGTTCGAATTCGCCGCTCTCCCGCCCGAGCCGGACGATCTCCTCGATCATCTCGCGCAAGGTTGCCTTATAGGCCTGGGCAGAGCCCCATTGCTCCGCCGCGGAATGGGCGGTGATGTCGTAGATCTTGCGATCGTGAAAGAAAAGCGCGACGCTAAGCTGGGTCAGCGTCTTGAACATGCGGCGAAAACGTTCTGATGCGCTGCCGCCTTCATCCACCGTTTGGCGTGTCTCCGCGGCGATCCGCTGCAATCTGCTGCTGCAGATCGCTTCGCCGATCGCCTGTTTCGATTCAAAGAAGCGATAGATGTAGGCCTTGGAAAAGCCGATCTCGCGGGCAAGGTCGGCCACGGTGGTCTTGGCGTAGCCATAGCGTGCGAAGCATTCGTTCGCCGCTTCGACGATCTGGTCGCGCACGGCATGTTCGGCAGGGCCGCGGGTGTGGGTTTCGGGCGTAGCATCAGACATGGATATCAGCATAAGCCGGGCCGAGTAGATTGACAACGAGTGACCAAATAATATAATGGTCACTACTCAATTTTCGCGGCTCGAGGAAAAGATGCGGTTGCTCCCCTTGATCATCACTGCCGGTTGCGCCCCCTTGCTGCTTGCGGGCTGTGCCACTGAAGGCGGCCATGCCCCGTTAGCGCTGGCGCCCGCTCCGACCCTGCCAACCGCATTCCAGGGCAGCGCGGCGGTGGAAGCGCGGCCGGTGGCGGCAGGCGCAGCGTCTGCGGATCTCATAGCCTGGTGGCACACGTTCAACGATCCCGTGCTCACCAGCCTGGTCGAGCGGGGGCTGGCGCAGAATCTCGATCTGCAGCAGGCGGCCGCCCGCGTGAGCCAGGCGCGCGCCGCGCTCAAGGGCGCGAACGCCGCGATGCTGCCCTCGGGCCAGGTCAGCGGGCAGGGCGGAGAGGTCTACCAATCCCGCGAGACGCCGATCGGCCGCCTCGGCAGTGCCTTCCCGTCGTTCGAGCGATCGACCCAGACTTATGAACTCGACCTGGGAGCAAGCTGGGAAGTCGATGTCTTCGGCGGCCGTGACGCGGCGCGCGATGCGGCGAGGGCGGATTGGCAGGCCTCGCAAGCGGGTGCGGTGGCAGCGCGGCTGGCCGTGACCGCCCAGATTGCCGATACCTATATCGGCATCCGAATGCTGCAGGCCCGGCTCGACGTGGCCAGAGCGCAGCTTGGCACCCAGCAACGCCTCGCCGATCTGGTAGCGCTGCAATATCGCAAGGGCTTTGCGGCAGAGCTGCAATGGAAGCAGGCGGAAGGCGCGCTGGCGCAAGTGCGGGCATCGATCCCCGCACTGCAGAACGAACTGGACATGACCCTCAATGCGCTGGATGTGCTGATCGGGGTGCAGCCGGGAACCACGCGGGCAGAGCTTGCCGCCAGCGCTCCCGTTCCCGCGCCGCCCGCGATTTCCACGGCGGGTGGGCCGGCGGCCATGTTGCGCCGCCGACCTGACATCATCGCGGCCGAGCGCACCCTCGCCGCGTCGAACGCGCGCATCCGGGTAGCGACGGCGGAATACTATCCCAAGTTCTCGCTGAGCGGCCTGCTCGGCACCGCGACAACCTCGGCCGGCAGCCTGCTCTCGGGCGGCGCGACGCAAGCCAGCGGCATTCTCGGGCTGCGCTGGCGCCTGTTCGATTTTGGCCGGGTCGATGCCGAAATCAAGGCCGCCAAGGGGCGCAATGTCGAAGCGCTGGCGGCCTATCGCCTCGCGGTGCTGCGCGCCTCGCAGGATGTCGAGGATGCCTTCTCCTCCCTCGTCCAGCAGGAAGCGCGGGTCCAGGCGCTGGGCGAGGGGGAAACCGCGCTGGCGCGTGCACGCGACGCGTCGCTGGCGGCCTACAAGGGCGGAATGGTCAGCCTGGTCGAAGTGCTCGACGCCGATCGCCGCCTGCTGGAAACCCGCGATGGCCTGGTCCAGGCGCGCGCTGCCGCCGCGCGCGGCGCCATCGCCTCGTTCCGCGCGCTGGGTGGCGGCTGGGATGCTGCGGCAGGCAGTCCGGCGCTGGCCCTGGCCGACATGCCACGGCCTGCCGCCCGGCCATGAGTAGAGGGCCCAGCCTGATCGGCGCAGCAGCGCTCGCTGCCGCGCTGCCGCATCGGTATCCAATGCTGCTGGTCGACCGGGTTGAGACGCTCGTTCCAGGAGAGCGCATCGTGGCGATCAAGGGGGTGACACTGAACGAGGCGTTCTTTGCTGGCCTACTTCCTGGCAATCCTGTCATGCCAGGCGTGCTCGTGGTTGAAGCACTGGCCCAGGCGGCGGGAATCCTGGCGATGGAAACCTTCGGGTTGAGCGGGTCGCGCCGCCTAGTTTACTTCACCGCGATCGATCGGGCTACGTTTACCCGGCCGGTGTTGCCCGGCGCGTTGCTTGTTCTCGATGTCGTGTTGCGTCAGCGCCGAGCGAACATGGCCAAGTTTGGCGGACTGGCGCGCGTTGACGGATTTGCCATGGCCGAGGCGCAGTTCACCGCTATGATCGGACCGGCGCCGGCCTGAGGGTTTTATCCCCGCTCGCAAGATCACGAACAGCAATTTGTCGACGTCGACATTTTCCAATTGACGCTCTTGCCGGGCTCGGTCACATTTCGCGGGAAGCAAGGGCACAGCCCGCGCCAAGAACGACTGGAGAGACCGTGCCCCTGAATTCCTCCATGCATCGCGCCGTTCGGTTGGGTGTGCTCGCACTTTCCTGCTGGACGAGGCCTGCCTGCGCCGATGCGCCGAAGCCGATCGCTGACAAGCCCCTGGTCGCATGGTCGTTCGAAGCGTCTGACTCTGGCGGTCCGGCGTATCATACCCAGTTTCCCCAACCGGATTTCGTTCCTGGCGTTGTCGGACAGGCCTGGCGCAGCGACGGCTTCTCGAGCTGGGCGTCGGGTGCTCTGGCGCTGGAGTCCGTGCGAGGCTTTACCGTCAGTACGTGGATTGCGCTGGAAAGTTATCCCTCGGGCTATGAGGCGCCAGTAGACCAGCTCGTTCCGGCATCGATCGTGCAACAAGCCACGCGGGACAGAGGCTTTGACATCTTCATCGATGCTTTTGGCCGTTGGGGCGCGCGCATCTCGACCGACGCTGGTGCGATACGCCTCCGGGCCAAGGGGCCGTTTCCGCTCAACGCATGGGTCCACCTCGCACTGACGTTCGATCCGCCTAGTGGGGAGGCATGCCTCTATCTGTCCGGGCAGCCGGTAGCCTGCCAGAAGCACCGGCCGACGACGTTTCGCGCTGCCGCGGTACCGTTCCAGATTGCCCACAGTTGGCAACAGGCACCGCTTGGCCTGTTCAACATCAATGGCCTCAACGCTGCCTATGACGAGGTGCGGGTCGATGCCGGGCGCTTGCCGCCAGTGGCCGTGGCGGCGGCGGCCGCGACTGTCAAGCCGCCTCCGGCCGTGCGATCGCTGATCGTCCCTGCCTCCCGCTTTGCCGGGGACTTGCAGCGTCCCACCTATCACGCCCTGCCGCCGGCCAACTGGACCAACGAGCCGCATGGGCTGGTCCGGCGTGGTGCGACCTGGCACATGTTTTATCAGCGCACGCCCAACGGGCCCTACAAGACCCTGATGACCTGGGGCCATATGCGCAGCGACGACCTCGTGCACTGGACTGATCTGCCATTGGCCCTGCGCCCGGAACTGCAGACCGACGATTTCGGGTTCGACATGAAGGGCATCTGGTCGGGCGACGTGGTCATCGGCCCGGCCGGATTCGCCTATGCGTTCTACACCAGCGTCAACCACAGCGCGGCCTTCTTCAACCCTGGCGTTTCGCTGGCCATCAGCGACGATCCGGGGCTTTTGCGCTGGACCAAAGTGGGGCCGTTGATCGACCGCACTGGCGCGCAGGACATGCGCGATCCATTCGTGTGGTTCGAAAACGGCGAGGCGCGGATGATCGTGGGGGCGGCGCTGGGCGGATCAGGCGGGCTGGCCTACTACCGGTGCGACAACCTGGCCAGCCGGCGATGCTGGAAACGGCAGCCGCCGTTGGCGCCCTTTGCCGCCATGGACGTCGGCTCGCAGATCTGGGAAATGCCGGTCTTCGAGAAGATCGCGGCAGACCGCTATATCCTGGTGGCCAACCCGATCGGCGGCAAGGTCAGCAAATATGGCGAGCCGGCCACGCGCGCGGTCTATTGGATCGGGCGCTGGGACGGCACGCAGTTCATGCCAGATAACGTCGAGCCCAAGATGCTGGATGTGGTGCCGGGCCATCTCAGCCCGACCGTTTCGCGAACCGCCGATGGCACCCTGGTGGGTATCGGCATTGTCGACGAGCGGCGTACGCCCGAGGCGCAGCGCCAGGCCGGCTGGGCGCATACGTTCGGCTTGCCGCGCGCTTGGCGCCTACTTCCCGATGGCAGGACGTTGGGCCAGTCGCCATTGCCCGCCCTGGCGAGCCTGCGCAATGCGGACGGCGCGATCGTCGTCGGCGCAGCCGGTGTGGGGGAGCGACATCTGGGCGATCTGGGGCATGCGATCGAGCTCGACGTCCAGTTCGCCACGCCACCGGCCACCGGACAATATGGCGTGATTCTGGCTGCGTCTGCCGATGGGCAGGAAACCACGCGCCTCTATTACGACGCGGACAAGCACGAACTCGTCGTCGACAAGAGCCGTTCAACGTTGGCCGCCACCGGAGAAGGGCCGCAGGTCCTGCGCGGCGCCTTTGACGAGGTCGCGTTTGGCAAGCCACAGGATTTTCACGTTTATGTCGACCATTCCGTAGTCGATGTGTTCATCAACGATGCGGCGGCGCTGTCCTTCCGCATCTATCCGACCAGGGCGGACAGCACCGGGTTCGGCATTGTCTCGAGCATGGAAACGGCCGCGAACGCGAGGGCCTGGCGGCTTCGCCCGGCGCCGGTCGTGCTGGATCAGGTCGAGGCGCGCTGAACAAGCGGGCAGGGCAGCCGCTCCACCGTCGGCTGTTCGTCCGCCTCGGCCAGCAACGCGAACAGCCGATCTGCGGCGCGCACGCCGATCTGGTAGTAGGGCAGGGCAACCGTGGTGAGCGGCGGAACCACTTGTTCCGAGATCATGCGGAAATCGTCGAAACCGACAATGGCGATGTCGTTGGGGATCCCGAGGCCCAAGCTGGCTGCGGCAAACATGCATTGCATGGCGATTTCGTCGTTACCGGCGAGGATGATGGTGGGACGCGAGGCAGCCGGCGCGTCCAGCAGCTGGCGCGCCGCTGCATAGGCCTGCATCGTTTCGCTGCCAATGGCGCCGGATATGCCCGGCACGATCCATTCCTCGCGAATCGGCACGCCGGCTTCGGCCATGGCGCGGGCAAAACCTTCGCGACGCAGGCTCGACGCCAGGATCAGTGGGTTGAGCGTGACGAACGCAATGGAGGTGTGGCCCTTGTCGAGGGCATGGCGCGCGGCGGCATAGCCGCCGTCACGGTCGTCGGGAACCACCGCAGGAACGTTTGCGCGCGCTGCAAAGCAATTGACCAGAACCGCGGGAATGTTGTGCACGTTCGGGTCGAAGTCGATTTCATGGTGATACATGGTGGCGAATAGCACGCCATCGATGCGGTGCTCCTGGAATGTGCGCCAAACGCGCTTTTCTCCTTCGGCCGTGCCGGATGTGTTGGCGATCAGCAGGCTTTGGTTTGCCTGGGAGACCCGTTCCTGCACGCCGCGGATGATTTCCACGGAATTCGGCGTGGTCGACACCACGTCGGTGATCAGCCCGATAACCCCTGACCGGTTGGTGCGGACCATGCGCGCGGCTAGGTTGGGAATGTAGTTGAGACGGGCAATCGCTTCCTCGACCCGGGCGCGGGTCTTGCTGCTGATGTTGGGCTCGCCATTGACGACCCTCGACACAGTCCTGTCCGACACGCCAGCCAGCGCGGCCACGTCCTTGATCGTCTGCAAACTGTCACTCCCGCATTGCGAACCGCACCTTAGCGGCAAATCCCTGCGCCGCCATCACATTGTCGACGTCGACATTTTTAGATTGACGACGTCGACAATGTGATGCTCTATCCGCTTCACCATCGACTCGGATCAATAACGATCAGGTAATGGGGGAGGAGACGAGATGATCATGCGTTCCAGTCGGCCAATGACCATACTGGTGGCGACCGCGTCCGTTGCGGCGCTGTGCGCGCCCTTGGCGGCACAGGCGCAGGCCGCGCCCGGGCGGGATGCCGCGCAGGACAGGGACACGGCGGCTGCGCGCGCCGCCAACCCCGAAATCGTGGTGACCGGCGTGGTGCGCAAGACGCGCAAGCTCGATACCACGTTCACCATCGACACGCTCAGTCAGGACGATATCAAGCGGCTGGCGCCGATCAGCACGGCGGACCTGCTCAACAACATTCCCGGTTTCTTTGCCGAAGGCAGCACGGCGGGCGAGCGCAGCAACAACGTGACGGTACGCGGCCTGCCCAGTAGCGGCTATCGCTATGCGCCGCAGCTGATCGACGGCCTGCCGGTCTACCAGGATTCCGACGTTCCGTTTGCCAACAACGACGTGTTCTTCTCCACCGACCTGATGACCGACCGGGTCGAGGTGGTCAAAGGCGGGCCGGGCGGGGTGCTCTATTCCAACGGCCTGGGTGCCATCGTCAACTATGTCACCAAGACCGGCGGTGACCGCTTCGAAGGCGGCTACAAGCTGGAGCTGGCGACCTACGATTTCATTCGCAACGATGTCTACCTGGCCGGCCCGATCAACAAGAACCTGCACTTTGCCGTCGGCGGGTTCTACCGCACATCCGGCGGCCTGCGCGACACCGGCTATACTGCCGACAAGGGTGGCCAGGTTCGTGGCAACATCACTTACAAGAGTGACGACGAGAAGACCACGTTCGGCCTCTACGTCTCGCACCTGAACGATCGCACGGCCGTCTACAACAACCTGCCGATCGAAGTGCCGGGGTTCAGTTCGCCGGGGACGGCGCAGAATCCGATCGTGATCGACCAGTCCACCGTGAAGCCGATCGGCATCAATTTCCAGAACGGCACGCTGCTTTCGCCCGCCACGCGCTACATCACGCAGATCGATGACAGTGGCCGCGTCACGACGGCGGACTTGGCCGACGGCATCCATCCCGATTTCACCACGATCACGGCCAAGTTTTCCAAGGAACTCGATTCCGGCTGGCGCTTCGATGTCGACGCGAACTACACCTCGGGCACGTCGGGCTTCAATGCGATGTTCGCGGGCAACGATGCGGCCACGGCGGCCTCGTTCCTCAACAACCGCTGGATCGGGGACGTTCTCCAGCCCGCATTCGATGCCAATTTCCAGGCGTCGGAAGGCCATCCCAACAATGCCTCGTTCTATAACCGCAATATCCTGGCGACCTATTTCAACGCGCTGAGCCCGGCGGATTTCGACGCGCAGTACCGCACGCCGCTGATCAATGCCGGCTTCAGCAATTTCGAGCAATTGCGCGCGCAGTATGGCGCAAACCAGAATATCGCCGGGCCGGGCGGCTCGCTGGGCGCGTTCTATGCCCGCAATGGCCAACCCATTGCGGCGGGCAGCAACCTGAGCTTCCAGATCCCCTGGATCGTCCGCTCGCGGCTTTCTAGCGCGGCACAAAACCTGAAAGTGCAGAAGGAGTTCAGCCTGTGGGGCAAGCATAACCTGACCCTGGGCGCCTATCACAGCACCAACAGCGACGATTACAATTTCCAGCAGAGCCTGGTGATCACCACACTGGCTTCGCCGGTCGAACTGGTCGACCTCTACATGGTCAACGCCGCCGGCAGCAAGGTCGGCCCGGCGCTGTCGCTTAATGGCAGCTATCTGCCCGGTTTTGCCGGCAACGCGGCAAGTGGGGATGCGGAGAACGCGGCGCTGTTCATCCAGGATCACTGGGAAACGCTGGGTGGGCGGCTGCGCATCGACGCCGGTTTCCGCTGGGAGACCGAGAAGCTCAACGTCCGCTTCCAGACCCGGCAATGCTGCACCAGCTTCCTGCCCGGCGGTGCCGAGACGGGCAACCGCGCCTATACCCAAGTGCAGACCCTGGGCGCGCCGCAATATCTCGATGAGCGGTATTACGGCCATGGCTGGTCGGTTGGCGCCAACTACAGTTTGATGCGCAACCTGGCGGTCTATGCGCTGGCCTCGCAATCGTTCCGCCTGCCCAGCTTCAACGATGGGGTCGCCTTTGCGCAATCGGCGCCGATGGGCAACCCGGTGGAGCATATCGACCAGTACGAAGGCGGCGTCCGATTCCAGAGCCGGATCTTCGATTTCTCGGCAACCGGTTTCTACAACAAGTTCACGCCGCGCACGCTGATCAACATCTACCAGGATATCAATGCCCCGGTCTGCACCGGCGGCGGGACCGTGGCCACGACGGCGACGATCACGTCCTGCCCCAATGTCTATCAGCCCTATTCCTATGGCACCACGAACTATGGCACCGAACTCGAACTGGTGGTGCGCCCGCCATTCATTCCGGGGTTCGATATCAAGGCCAACGTCGTGCTGCAAAATCCAAAGGTCAACGGGTCCAGCTACACCATCGTGAACCAGGTGGGGAACAGCTACCAGTATGGCACGGTCAGCCAGGATGGCCGCCGCGAAGGACGCCAGGCCACCACGACGCTCAATATCCAGCCGCGTTGGGACATGAAGCCCCTGACCGGGCTGCCGGTCAAGCTCTATGGGCAATACGAGTATCGCTCGGCGCGCTATTCCAATTCGCAGGATCTCAATGTCACGATCTATCCGTCGTACTATATCGTCAATGCCGGTGCGTTGATCGATCTGACCGACAAGCTCTCGATCCAGTTCCACGTGGCGAACTTGACCAACCAGCTTTCGTTCACCGAGGGCGATCCGTTGTTCTTCGATCTGAAGGCCCCCAACGGGCAGGGCAATCGCGGCGTGGCGCGGCCGCTGTTCGGCCGCACCGGGCGCTTCACGCTCAACTACCGGTTCTGACCAGCAGCCTGCCGCTGCCGGTTCCGCCATGCCAGCCAAGCGAGGAAGGGTCTTTGTCGACCCTTCCTTTTTTGTATGCGTGTGGCGTGTCGCGCCGATCCGCTGGATGATGCGGGTGCAAAAAAAGGCGCCCACCGCTTTGGCTGCGGTGGGCGCCGGTTGCTCTTGGCGCGGTCAGGCTTCGGTCGGCACTTCGGCCGGCAAGGCAAAGTCGATGCGCGCGCCGGGGTGCGCGATCAGTTCGACCGTGGTTTCGCCGAGCGGGAAGTGGCAGGCGGTCAGCACCACGGCGCCATCGTTGACGAACAGTTCGACCGACGAGGCATCGACGATGATGGTCATCTCGATCGTGTCGCCCGCCGGCATGGTGCAGGCGGTTTCCGCAGCGAAGGCCTCGACCGGCAGGGCGGGGTGACGGCCACGCCGCAGGCGGATCTGGTTGGCGGCAAAGTCCAGCGTGATGGCGATCCCGCTGTCATCCTGCCCGGCGATGGCAAACGTGCATGCGCCCTGCGAGGCCCTGTCGGCCCGCAGCAGGACCTGGCCGCGCAGCGGCTGCCCCTCGCGGTCCAGCCTGTGCCGCTGGCCATCAGCGAGGACGCCACCGAACCCGTACTCGGGCAGGCGGTCGCGCACCTGGCGGGCCGGGCGTTGGGCGAGGACCATGGTGCCGCCGATGTCTTTGACGTGCAGTTCGCGGGGGATGGTCATTGCACCGCGCCAGGGATGGGTGGGGTAGTCCTTGCCGGTGAGATGATTGCTCATCCAGCCGATCCATAGCGGGCCGTGCGCATCGCCGGGAAGATCGGACCAGCATTGGGCGGCATAGAAATCCGGCCCCATATCCACGATCTGTGCGGCACTGCCCGCGAGCGGCGTGAACCTGTGGCCATCGAATGTGCCGATGAAGACTTGCGCGCCGGAAGCACCGCAGACCATATCCTTGTCGACATCGACCTTCAGCGCCCAGGCGCTGCCGCTCTGCCCCGCCATCGGTGCTTCGAACAGGTCGGGGCATTCCCATTGGCCGCCGGTGTGGCCGGCCGGTCCGAATTCCGATGCGAGCTGCCAGTCGATCAGGTTCGCGGAGCGGTAGATCTGCACCTTGTGATCGCGCGCCAGGGCAACCACCAGCACCCAGGCCTGGCTGGGGGCGTGCCAGAACACCTTGGGATCGCGAAAATGCACTTGCTCTGCGGTGATCACCGGATTGCCGGGATATTCGATCCAGGACCGCCCGCGGTCGTGGCTATAGGCCACGTGTTGCGACTGGCGCTCCGTGGCGGGGTGAAACGCGGTGTAGAGCGCGACCAGCGGCGGCGCCCAGTCGATCCCGAAGCCACTGGTGTTGGCCCAATCGACCACCACCGATCCGGAAAAGATCATGAATTCCCGCTCTGGCATGGCGACGGGCAATTCTTCCCACTGGACAAGGTCAGTGCTGATCGCATGGCCCCAACTCATGTGGCCCCAATCCTTGCCATGCGGATTGTATTGGAAGAACAGGTGATATTCGCCCTCGAAATAGACCAGGCCGTTGGGATCGTTGATCCAGTTGCGCTGCGGCGTGAAATGAAAGTCTGGCCGATAGTGGGGGGTGGCTTCGTCAGGTGTGGTCATGATGCATTCCAAAATGCCCGTTGGGCCGTGCCCATGCGGAGGGCAGCGGTGATGACTATGCGGCCAGGCGCGGCAGGGTGACGCCGTCGCTGGCAAACAGGTGGGCGCGTGCCGGGTCGAACGTGACGCCAACCGCGTGTCCGGCGGCAACCGTGTGGCCGGCGCCCACGCGCACGGCCACCGGTTCGGTCCCCGTGCTTTCGACAAACGCGAACGTGTCGCTGCCCAGCCGTTCGACCTGCAGCACCGCACCGGCGAAATGGCCGTCTTCGGGCGCGCAGAGCGTGCAGTCCTCGGGCCGGATGCCGATCGTCACCGCGCCGGCGTGGGCGCCATGGTGCGGGAAGGCGAGAACCTGCCCGGATGCGGCGATGCGCACGGCCAGGGCATTGCCGTTCAGGCCCAGGGCCTGCGCAGGCAGGAAACCCATCTGGGGAGAGCCGAGAAACCCCGCGACGAACCTGTTGGCCGGCCGCTCGTAAAGCTCCAGCGGCGCGCCGATCTGTTGCACGGTTCCTGCTTCCAGCACCACGATCCGGTCGGCCAGGGTCATGGCCTCGACCTGGTCGTGCGTGACATAGACCACCGTGTTGCGCAGCCGGTTGTGCAGGCGGCTGATTTCCAGGCGCATCTGCACCCGCAGCGCGGTGTCGAGGTTGGACAATGGCTCGTCGAACAGGAAGACCGCCGGATTGCGCACGATCGAGCGGCCAATCGCAACCCGCTGCCGTTGCCCGCCCGAAAGCTGGCTGGGCCGGGCATCGCGCAGCGCGCTCAACTGCAGGGATTCCAGCACAGCATCCACGCGGCGCTGGCGTTCGTGGGGATCGATCCGCGCCAGTTTCAGGGCAAAGCCGACGTTTTCCGCCACGGTCATGTGTGGGTAGAGGGCATAGGATTGGAACACCATGCCCACGTTCCGCTCTGCCGGCGTGCGATCGTTGACCACGACACCATCGAACCGGATTTCACCGGCATCGACGGATTCGAGGCCGGCGATCATGCGCAGCAGGGTCGATTTGCCGCACCCGGAAGGGCCGACCAGTACGATGAACTCGCTGGGCTGGATCGCCAGGTCGATACCCTTGATGATCTGCCTGTCGCCAAAGCCCTTGCGGACATCGTTCAATTCAACCTGTGAAGGCATGACTTATCCTTTGACTCCGCTGCCCATCACGCTTTGCACGAACCAGCGCTGGAAGAAGACGAAGGCCAGGAACACCGGCAATGTTGCCAGCGTGGCATAGGCCATGACCTCGCCCCATTCGGTTTGAAAACGGAAGAACTGTTGCAGCCCGACCATCAGCGGCCGCGCCTCGGCGCTCGGCACCACGATGACCGGCCACAAGTATTGATTCCACGCGGCAAGGCCCTGGATGATCGCCACCGTCGCGAACGTGGTGCCCGAAAGCGGCACGATCACATGGCGGAAGACCTGGTAGGGGGTGGCGCCATCGACATAGGCGGCTTCGTCGAAATCGCGCGGAATGTCGTTGAACGCCTGGTAGAAGAAGAAGATCGAGAAGGCATTGGCCACGAACGGCACGATCTGCACCAGCCGGGTATCCAGCCACGACCACTGGATGGTCAGGCCACCATCGAAACCCAGCGTGGGCAGGGAGGCAACCAGCAACATCATCGGCACGGCGATGGCTTCGAGCGGGATGATCAGCATGATCACGATCAGGCCCAGCACCAGGCCCTTGCCGCGCCATTCCAGCCGGGCGAGCGCAAAGGCGGCAAGGCTGTTGACGAACAGCCCGGCGCCGACCGTGGACACGGTGATGAACGCGGAATTGAGCGCGTAGGAGCCTATGCCCGACGTGGCGATCACGTCGCGATAGTTCTGCAACGATACCGCCCCCACCGGCAGGAAGGCGCGAAAGGAGCCAAGATCGCCGAAGATCTGCTGGTTGGGCTTGAACGAGGCCATCACCATGAACACGAACGGCGAGACGAACACGATCACGAAAAGCAGGGCGATGGCATAGAGGCCCACGCGCACGGCGGCCGTGCGGCTGTTGATCGGCCGCCTCATCGCGCACCCGCGCGCCGCGCAAAGAAGCGCTGTTGGAGAATGGCCAGCGTGGCGATCAGGACGAAATAGACAACGGTTACGGTAGAGCCATAGGCGATGTCCTGATCGCGGACGCCGCGTTCGATCGCATAGAACATGACAGTGCTCGTGGCATTGGCCGGCCCGCCCTGCGTCATCACGTCGACCTGGGTGAAAAGGCCGAAGGCGGCGATCGTGGTGATCACCACGACGAAGGCGATCGTGTTGGACAGGCCGGGCAGGGTGACGTGGACAAAGCGTTGCAGCGGCGTGGCGCCGTCGATCCGCGCGGCATCGTAAAGCTCGGTGGGGATGGCCTGGAGACCCGCCAGGAAAATCAGCATCTGCAGCCCGGCGCCCTGCCAGGCAGACATGATGACGATGGCAGGCATGGCCGTGGCCGGATTGCCGAGCCAGTCGATCCGCGTGCCCTGGCCGCCCGAAAGCCAGCCAAGCGCCTGATTGACGAGCCCCAGATCGCGGTTGAACAGGAACGCCCAGATGACTGCGACGACCACCATCGACATGACGACCGGCGAAAAATAGATCGTGCGGAAGGCGCGCTGGCCGCACAATCCGGCATTGACCAGCAGGGCCAGCCCCAGCGCCAGGCCGCATTGCAGCGGCACCACCATGACCGCGAACAGCGCCGTGTTAAGCAGCGAACGCATGAACACCGGATCGCGCGCCAGCAGCACGAAGCGCGTGCTTTCCCAGGTCATCGCGCCAAGCGGGCGGTAGGGCCGCAGGGTGGGGCTGGGCCGCGTTACGTCACGAATGCGCGGGAACGTCACATGGCCATCACTGCTGGCGAGGCCATCCTGGCGCATCACTTTCAGGCCGAGCAGCCGTTCATAGTTGGCGAGGCCGACAGCCTGCACATGCTGGGGCGACAGCAGCTTCTGGTTGGTGAGCGTAAGGGCGATCGCCATCGCGAAGGGGATCACCAGGAACGTGATCAGGCCCAGCATGGCCGGCGTGCCGAACAGGAACGCGAGGCGCCCCTTGCGTGCCCATCGCGGGGTCATTTCGTCTTCTCCGCAGCAGGCGCATAGCCATTGTTGTCGGCAATCGACTGGTCGATGGCGTCGGCGGCGTCGTCCAGGGCGTCGCGCGGGTCCGTGCCGTCCATGATGTCGCGCGCGGCGTGGTACCAGGCGTTGGAAATCGCGGTGAATGCCGGCGTGGCGGGGCGGGGCCGGGCAAAGGCGCGCGACATGTCGTAGAACACGCGCCAGTCTCCCCCCTTGCGGAAGCGCTGGGTGCGCTGCGCCGCGGCTTCGGTTGCCGGGATCATGCCCGCCGCCGTGGCCATGGCGGCGATCTCCGGCGTGCTGATGAGATGGCGGATGAACGCCGCGGCTTGCGCCGGCTGCGTGCAGGTAGAACTGACCGCCCACTGCCAACTGCCGCCGCCGATTGCCACGCCATGGCCGAAGTCTGGCGGCGGCAGGATCAGCAGGTCGTTGCCGAAGGCCTTTTCAAGATCGGGGGCTCGCCAGTTTCCGGTATAGGCAAGGGCAACGCGGCCCCGCATCAGGCTCTGGTCGTCGGGCTCCAGGCGCCGCGCCCATTCGTTGGCGAACAGCGCGTGGAACCAGGCCGCCCAGGCCCGGGCCGGCGCGCCGTTGAGCACGCCGTCTGCCGTGCGATTGGTCTTGCGGTCGATCAGGTCACCGCCAAAGCTCTGCAGCATCGGGCTGTAGGCATAAGTCCACCAGTTCGGGTTGGGTTCGCGGGTGCCCAGGTCCAGCGGCACCTGCCAGCGTCCCGTGGCCTTGAGCTTGCGCAGCACGTCGTCGAATTCCGCGCGCGTCCACGGCTGTGCCAGCGTGGGGATGCGGGCGTGGATCTGCGCCAGCGTCGATCGCCGGGTGAAGATCGCCAGCGCCGCGTCGAACTGGCCGACCGCATAGATATGGCCCTGATACTGGCCAAGCGCGGGTGGCGCGATGGCGGCAAACGCCTGGCGGTCGATCAGCGTGTCGAGCGGGCGGATGTGCCCTGCCCAGACGAACGCGGGAACCATCGGGCTGTCGACCGTCAGCACGCAGGGCAGGCGGCCGGCCATGGCGGCGGCCATGATCGATTGCGGATAGGACCCTTGCGGAATGGTCTGCGCGTCGACGGCAAAGTTGTTCCGGCCGGCGGCGAAGCGGGCGATCATCTGCTGGTTGGCGGCGGCTTCCTCCGGCCCGGTCTGGTGCTGCCAGACATGGAGCACGCGCCCGCCTGCACCGGGCTTGTCCGTGCAGGACGCGGTGGTGGCAAGTAGGGTGCCGATGCACAGGCGCAGTATGCGGCGCATGTCAGGCGTCCCCGGCCGCGCGCCGGGCCATCGCCATCGCGCCGATCAGCGCTGGCGACGTTTCGAGCAGGGCCGTCGGCATGATGAATGTCTCCGTCGCCACTGCGCGTGGGCCCAGGGCATAGCCGGCCATCAACCGGGCAAAGCCGGCGCGCACGCGATCGACCAGGAACGGCGGCGACATGACCCCGCCGCCCAGCACGATGCGATCGAGCCGCAAGGTATAGGCCAGGTTCACACATAGTGCCGCGATATAGTGTGCGGCCATGTCCCAACCCGGATGATCGGGCGCCAGTTCCTGTGCCGCGCGACCCCAGCGTGCCTTCATGGCCGGCCCGGAAGCCAGGCCCTCAAGGCAATCGCCGTGGAACGGGCAGGTGCCGGCAAAGCCATCGCCCGGTGCGCGCGAGACCTGGAGATGTCCGATTTCCGGGTGAGGGAATGTCTGGCGCAATTGGCCGTCCAGCACGACGCCAACCCCAATCCCGGTGCCGATGGTGACATACGCAAAATTGGCAAGACCGGTGGCCTGGCCTTGCAATCCTTCGCCAAGTGCCGCGGCATTCACGTCGGTATCGGCAACTACCGGGGCGCCGACGGCACTGGCCACGGCGCGCACGATATTCGTTCCCGACCAGCCAGCCTTGGGCGTGGTGACCAGGCATCCTAACGATGGGGATGCGGGATCGAGGTCGATCGGGCCGAACGCGGCCAGGCCCGTGCGGACTGCATCGCCGTGGCGTGCCTGCGCGGCCCGGAAGAAGTCCGCAATGTCGGCAAAGGTTTCAGCCGGTGTGCGGGTGGGGAAGGCGGCCTGTGCCAGCACGTCACCCTCGGGCGTGCTCAACGCACAGACGAACTTGGTTCCACCCGCTTCGATCGCGGCGAGATTTCTTGGTGTGGGCATGGGCGATAACTCGTTGCCGGAGCGGAATGAGGGCAGCGGGTGCGGCCAACCCGCAGCCTGGGACGGGCGTTGCGGGAATGGTCCTGGCACTGCGGGTGGTGCGGCCGCAGGCCAGACGTGCAGTCAGTTTCGACCCACGCCGGCATCTTCCATGCGCGATGCTGTTGCTGTCATCCGTCCTCTCCGGCTTCTTCCGATGAGATGATTGTGTAAGCTGCTCATGTCGACGTCGTCAACAGCTAATTGTCGACGTCGACATTTACGCATTTATGCATGCTCTGTGGAAAATTCTGAGCGCTCGGGCACCCGTCGTTGCGGCGTGAACGGGGCAGGGGGCAATCGTCGGGCCGCATGTTCCGTCCCGTTGAACCGCCAGTGCGTGCCCGTGTGCGCCGTGGTGGCCGATTTTGTCGTCCGTTGTCATCATGCTATCAAAAACTCCGCACTGTGGCACGCCGCCCGGCACCCGGAATGCCTGCGCCAAGGCAACGAACAGCATCTAGCTGCGCTGAACTTCGTTTCCTGCGACTGCAGCGGGTGAGCCCGCATCATGACAGTGCGGCTGTGCGAACGCTTGGTATGGGCCACCTTGACCTTGATCCGCTTGTGGAGCGGCGTGCAAAATTGGGTCTGACTCAAATTCCGTGCAATTCAGATCATACTGGCGCCATAACTTTGGTATAGAGTAGGTCGATCTTGGCGCAGCCGTACATCTGTCGCTTGATGGCTTTCAGGCGGTTGACCTTGCCCTCACTTGTCCGCTGGACCACGGCGTCGAGATTGCGGTGGCGACGGCGTCCTTGTCAGCCTGAACGCCGGCGGCAAAGGCAGCAACTTTGTATATGACGATCCACGGATCGAGCCGCGCCTTGTCTTTCGAGCGCATCATCCCGTGGAAGCGATCGAGAGCCTCGCGCGCGGCTATCGGCGTTGGCACGGCCTGTTCGATTCCTGCGTTGATCAATGCGGTCTTGACCGAGCCGGTGTTGCGCTCGGTGGTCATGCTGCGCGCTGATCTGACCCCGGAAAACTGGATCGCCTGGAGTTAGAGTTTTTTGCCGTAATCTCCCCCTGGCTGGGAGGAGGGAGCGGACGGCGTTCTCTTTACGGATATCTGCCGCAAGGCAGGGTCAGCCAGGCGATCTACTTCAACTGGAAGAAGAAGTGCGACGGCATGCTGCCGCCAGACATGCGGCTGCTGAAGCAGGTAGAGGACGAGAATTTCAAGCTGCGCAAGCTTGTGGCGGTCCTCCCGCTCGACAAGAAGATGTTGCAGGACGTCATCCGCAGAAAACTGTGAGGCATGCTCGCAAGCGCGAGTTGGCAAACGGGTTTCGCAGTGACTTGGGCGTGTCGATCCGCCGGGCTTGCCAGCGCCTGGAAATGGACACCTCCGGCTGACAGTCGGTAGGCACCGGAGTGATCGACATGCACCTGCCCAGTGTGATCCACCGCCGGCATTTTCAGCAAGACGTAGCTGTTCACGAGATCAAGCGGCGTGCGCGCTTGTCGCGCAACACGACCCCCCAAACGTCTGCGCGCGGACGCCGTGGAGCCGGTGCTCATGGTTCTTCACCGACTGAGCAAGCTGGACCTGTCCATCTGATTCCTTATGGTATTGAACCAATTGGCCTGGCCCGCGATTGGTGCGCTGGACCACGGCGTGGTGATCGCGGCTGCAAGGCATAGCATTGATGTGCACCCGCGAGGTTACTACGACGTTTGCTGTTCAAGGGACTGAGCGAACCTTGCCAGCAAAGGTTCGAGTTCATCAATGCGGCCGCTAGGCGCTGCAAAGGACAACAGGCTGCTTAGCAATGCCACCGGCGTGCGGGTGTCGATGCCGGTGGGCATCACCAGGTTCGCGATCGACAGGCCACGCACCGACCAGACCATCAGCCGCATAACAGCTAGGGCCGTTTCTCGACCTCCGCCAAGGCCCATTTGCACCGTTGCAAGTGCGGCGTCTTCCACGTCAGCCTGCCGGTTGCGTACCAGCTCGGCAAGTTCTGGATCGCTGCGACTGGCCTGAAGGATTTCCAGCACGGCAACGCCAGCCGGTCGGTCCAGTACGTCGAGCAGGATCGCAGGCCAGTCCTGCACCTTTTGGCCGGTCAATCCCTGCGCAACCAGTTCCTCATAGATGATTGCTTCGCGTCGATAGACTTCGGCAACCACTTCGGCCATCAGCATCGCCCGTGTGCCGAACTGGTGCAATATGGCACCCCGGCTCACGCCTGCCTGCGCTGCAATCAGCGCCGTACTGGCAGCCGGATAGCCGGCTTGGTGAATTACGGCGATGGCTGCGTCGATCAGCGCCTCGCGGGTTTCTGCTGTTCGTTCTTCCTGGCTGCGGCGCCTGCGCGTCTGCTCTGTCATGGATCCATCCTGTGTGATGCAGGAAAAGCACAGGACACTGCGTACGATCAAGCTGTAACTAACATGCGTTCTTGACTGAACGTAAATTGACGACTAGCCAGCTGTTCAACAAAACTGTCCTGAAGGGAGGATCCTGATGTCCAAGTGGACGAAGCTGGCCGGTGCTGGCCTGCTATCGATCGCGCTCGCCATGCCTGTTGCCGAAATTGCCCATGCCAAAGCTGGCGGCGACGACCAGGCAGCCCTTGCCGTTGGCGAAATCATCGTGACAGCGCAGCGCCGGCCTGAACGTCTGCAGACCGTGCCGGTCAGCGTCACCGCTGTTTCATCCGATGCGCTCAAGGCGCGCGGGCTCAACGATCTTTCGCAGATGACTCTCGCCGCCCCAAGCCTTCAAGCCGGCGCGGACAACAATTTCTCGGTACGCGGCGTTGGTACGTCGGCCTTTTCGAACTCGATCGAATCGAGCGTCGCTTTCGCCCAGGACGAAGTGAACCTGGCCAACCCCGGCCTGGTTTACAGCTTCTACGATCTTTCGCAGGTCGAAGTGCTCAACGGGCCACAAGGCCTGCTGTTTGGCCGCAACGCTTCTGCTGGGCTCGTCAACGTCAGCAGCGCGCGTCCGGAACTGGGCAAGACCTCGGGGCAGTTCGACCTTGAGCTCGATACGCGGCCGACCGCGGCCAGCCGGTCCAACGGGGTGGTGGCGCGCGGTGCGGTAAACCTGCCGCTGGGATCAAGTGTCGCGCTGCGCGTGGCCGGCTTCAACGAATACCAGCGTCCGATCACGGCGTTCACTGGTCCTGTTGATGCCGGCGCGCGCAGCGAACTGGACCTGCGGCGGTTTGGCGTGCGGGCCAGCCTGCTGTACAAGCCTGACGACGCCTTCAGTCTGCTGGCAATCGGAGAGATCGGCCAGGACCGTGGTGTACTGGGGATGTTCGACATCGCCTATCGCGAATTGGGCAGCGGCAGCGTCAACGCCGCCGCGCTGACCGCCAGCGGAATCACCGCAGGGCCGGACAATATCACCGTCGCGGGCAACGGCGGCTATTACCGTGACCTCGATCGCCGCGGCGTGCAAGCCAAGGCGAGCTATGTCTTGGACAATGGCCTTGAAATCAGCGACATCGCCGCGTGGAAGAGCTTCAACCGCAACCAGCAGCTCGACACCGACGGCACGGTGCTCAACGGCGCCGACATCAATGCCAACGTCAGCCGTTTCGACCAAGTCAGCAACGAACTGCGCCTGGCCTTGCCAAGCGACCGCCGGCTGAGCGGGCAGGCGGGTCTCTATGCGTTCCATTCGCGACTGCGCGAAGCCTCGCAGATAGCTGGTAACAACTATTTTCCCGCGTTTCTGCTGCCGCAGTTCCCGTTCTGCGTGGGAGCGACAGCGGTGCCGGCCTGTCCGGGCAGCAACGACTATTTCCTCGGCACCGATCACCGTGTGTTGCAGACCAACGACAGCCTCGCCGCGTTCGGTCAGCTGACCTACAAAGTGACGGACCACCTGCAACTGATCGGCGGCGGGCGCGTGACACGCGATATCGTCAAGATCGACCTTGTCCAGAACGAGGGCGCCTATTTCGTCGCGTTCGGATCTGTGCAGCCGGGCCGCAGTGAGCGGACCACCAACACCAATTTCAGCTACAAGCTGGGCGCGCAATACACGTTCGGGCGCGATGCGATGGCCTATGTCACATATGGCCGTGGCTACAAGGGCCCCGGCTTCAACAACACCGAAGCCAGTGTCATTGCGCCCTTGGCGATCAAGCCGGAAACCAATCAGAACCTGGAAGTGGGGCTCAAGACCAGCTGGCTGGGCCGCAAGTTGACGGTCAACGTCTCGGCGTTCCGTTCCATTTTCGACAATTACCAGGTGCAGTCGTTCGACCTCACCACGTCCTCGTTCGTCACCCAGAACGCGGCGACGGTGAAGACCAGGGGCATCGAAATGACCCTGACCGCGCGTCCCGTGCCGGGCCTGGCGATCAACGCCAACGCGACGCTGTTGGATTCGCACTTTGGCGATTTTGCGGGGGCGCAGTGTTATCCGGGGCAAGGCTGCACGACCTACAACGCGGCGGGACGCAAGACCCCGCTGGCGCCCGCGTTCACCGGGACGCTCGACGTCTCCTACGAGTTCCAGACCAGCGGCGCGCTGCGTCCTGTCGTGTCGGCCAACTATTACCACCGCGCTTCGATGAACTACACGATCCAGCCTTACAGCGGCACGACTTATGGCGAGGCCGATATCCTGGGCGGCAGCGTGGGCGTGCGCGGGGACAATTGGCGCGCTTCGGTGTTCTGCAAGAACTGCACCGACCAGCGCGTGCCGGTGGCACTCGGCCTCGAATCCGCCGATGGCAACGCCGGTATCGCCACGGTCCAGCAGCGCTTTGGGTTGAACTCGTTCCGCACCATCGGTTTGCAGCTGGGGTATATGTTCTGATGGACTTGACCCGGCGTCAGGCGCTGGCCGCGACGGCCACGGCGGCGAGCCTGCCCCTGCTGGCGCCGGCCGCGGCAGCCAGAGCAGCGGCCGCTCGGTCCGGCTTCATGTTGGGTGCGGGCACCTCGGCGTTCCAGGTGGAGGGCAACAACGTGAACAGCGACCTGTGGCTGGTGGAAGGGCTTGCCGAAGCCGGCTTTGCCAACCAGTCGGGCGATGCCTGCGACCACTATCATAGCTATGCCGCTGATATCGCGCTCGTTGCGGGGCTGGGGCTCGATACCTATCGCTTTTCGATCGAATGGGCACGGGTCGAACCCCGAGAGGGTGCGTTCTCGCGCGCCGAGTTGGACCATTACCGCCGAGTGTTGCAGGTCTGCCGGGCCGCCGGCCTGCGCACCGTGGTGACATTGTTCCACTTTACCGCGCCCCTATGGGTCGCGCGTCAGGGCGGCTTTTCAAACCCGGCGATCGTGCCGCTATTCGCCCGCTATGCCGCGCGGGTGGCCGAACATTGTGGTGATCTCATCGATTGCTTATCCACCATCAACGAGGCCAACATGTCGTTCGTGGATTATGTGACGCCCGAAGGCGCGAGGCGAGTGCAGCATGCTGCGGCACGCGCCGTGGGCGCCGAGCGATTCGGCACGTTCCTGCTTGATGATGTGGCGGCATCCAAGCCCATCGTGCGAGAGGCGCACGTGGCGGCGCGCGAAGCGGTGCGTCGTACCCGGCCAGGGCTTCCGGTGGGGATCACCCTGGCTATGGACGATCTTCAGGATGCGCGGGGTAGTGAAGGGCACGCCGCGGCCATGCGCGAAGCGCGCTATGGTGCCTGGCTAGCACTTGCGCGTGACGACGATTATCTTGGCGTGCAGAATTACACGCGACAGCTGGTTGGGCCGCAAGGCGTGGTTCCGCCGCCGCCCGGCTCCGTGTTCACGCAGTTGCATCAGGAAGTTCACCCCGCGTCGCTCGGCAACGTGGTGCGCTACGCGGCCTCTGTCGCAAGGGTTCCCGTACTGGTCAGCGAGCATGGGATCGGCACGGCAGACGATGCCCTGCGCATTCGCTTCATCGACGAAAGCCTTGCGGGGCTGCGCGCTGCCGTGCGCGACGGCGTCGCCGTCACCGGTTATATCCATTGGTCCCTGCTCGACAACTATGAGTGGGCCTTTGGCTATCGGGCACAGTTCGGACTGGTCGCTGTGGATCGTGCAACTCAGCGTCGCAGTCCCAAGCCAAGCGCGCAGCACCTTCGTCGCTTGGCCCGCGCTGCAAAGCTGGCCTGACGAGCTAACTGGGTTATATAGCAACTGAAAATGGCGGCCCTTCAGGCAGCGATATGCCGGCATCAAAGAGGTAGTTTAGCCACTAGTGATCGACGCGAAGGCGACAAGATAGGGCCGCCCATTCGATGCTGCGTGGCACTTGGCCTCGTCGATCCGCTTGAAGCGGTCACGTTCCTTCGCCGGCCGCGTCATTTTGACTTCTCGCGAGCGAGGGCTTCGCGGGCACGGAGGAAGCCGCGATCGCTGTCCAGAAAGGCAGATAATATGGCCGGGATCAGTTCAGCGACGGGTTCCTCGCGGCCATAGGTGTCGGCGTAGATCCGGGCATAATCGGCCAGGGCAAGGTGCAGGTCGGGCATGACCATGACCGTCAGTTTCACCGGTGTGCGATCGGGGATGCGAGCCAGCTTGAGTTCGGGCATCGAAGGTCTCCTATGGCTTCCAGGGTGCCAGGATCAGATCGCGATGCACGACAAGTCGAATGGGGGCTCCTGGGCGTATCGTGATCGTGGGTTGGATCTGCAGATTTCGGGATGTGAGCTGGTCACCGGCGCGCGAGACATTCTGTTGCGTCGATTCCCGGATCGCCTGGACGAGATCGCTTTCGCCGGTGAATGTCAGGTTAGCACCCACCCCAAGCATGGTGGAGACCGCCACACCCTTGAGCAGCGACCACGTGTGGTAATCGACTTTGTCCGAGAGGCCCGCGTAGCCAGACGGATCGGTCGCCGGCACATTGTCGATCCGGATCGAACTGCCGTCTGGCAAGACGATCCGTTGCCAGACCACGAGCGCGCGGCTCTGCCCGAACGCCACGACCGAGTCATAGCTGCCGATCAGCCGCGCCCCCTGCGGAATGAGCAGGAGACGCCCGGTGGCGCTGTCATAGGTGTTCTCGGTAACCTGCGCGGTGACCAGCCCCGGTAGGTCGGAGCGCAAGCCGGTGATCAGGCTCGCTGCAATCACGCTGCCGGCCGACAGGGTATACGGTGATGGCGGTGGCATCTGGACATGCGGATTGACGTCGCCACGCGGATCAAGATTGCCGACGAACGCTTCCTTGCGTCCCTGCGCATTGGGATCGTTGACCGGATCGAGCGCCAGTTTCGACGGACTGGGCTGGGCGCTCTCTGCGGCCGACGCCCTTGCCATCGTTGCATCTGGAGGAGGGGCTGCTTGCCGGTTCTGCACCAGCAAACCGGACTCGCGTGCGGCTTTCACTTCGGCGAGCTGGCGCTCATGCTCAGCGGCCTCGGCCTGCTGGCGTTGCTGGTCGCTCGGGTTGACCTCGACCGCCAGTTGCTGCTGGCGATCGAGGATCGGTTTGCCGAGATCACCAGGAAGCGGCGGCCCGAGCCGTGGCACATCGCCGTAGGTTGCCGGCAAGCCGTTGAGCGTGTCGCTGGAAGGGTGCTGGTCGGGTTGCGACAGTTCCTCCCGCCCTGCGGCACCGTGGAACAGGCGTGGCTTCAGCGCCAGCCAGGTCACCGTCACGAGGCTGATCGATCCCACCGCCGCGATGGCGATGATGACGCTGCGCTTGAATCGGATCGCGCGCGGCGGGCGCGAACGCAGCGCCAGGCTCTCGGGATCGAGCTTGGCAGGCGATGTCGCCGCCGCTTCGGTCACGACGGCCTCCGCAGGCTGGTCGCTTCACCGGTCCGGCTGATCCGCACCACATCCTGATGCTTGAGCCCGAGACGCAGCTCTGCCGCATCGAATATCCGGTCGACGATGTAATAGCGACCCTGCACACGGTAGTTGACCAGTTGGGCATTGCCCTTGGTGTCGACCAGGAATAGCGGCGGCGCCTCGCTTTCGCCGAGGCTGGCCGGGAACTCGATGAACGTCTGCCGTCCGTCATCGAATGCGCGCAGTGGCCGCCACCCAGGCTTGTCGCCAGTGATCGCATAACCGAAATGCAACTGGTCGACGGACAACCCCGAAGCCACTGGTTGCGTCGCGCGCGCCGCTTCGGCCGCAGCCTTGAGCGCGATCAGCGCGTCCTGCGGATAAGTCCACGATAGTGCCGACATGGCGGTGCGCGCCGTGCTGGTCAGCGCGAGATGATAGGTCCGGCGATCAGTTGTCACGACGATGTTGGTGGCGAGCCCGGCCGAGAAGGGCTTCACCAAGACATGCGTGCGTTTGGCTTCGCCTGAATTGCTGCCACTTCCTCCGGATGTGGTGTCGCCGATCACCCAGCGCACGGTGTCACCCGCCGCCACCGCCACCAGCGTCTCGCCGGGCTGGAGCGCGATGTCGGTGACTTGTCCCGGCGCGGTCAGCACGTGGTAGATCGCGCCATCGCTGTAGGGAAAGACCTGAACCGCATTGAGATAGCCGCCGGTTGCCGGTTCGAGCGTCGCGGCGCGATTGGCGGCGCGGACACGCCGTTCGGCTGGGGAAGGGGAGATATGCCGGCGATGCGATACCGGCTTGGTCGCTTTCCGTGGTGGCGAGACGAAAGGGGCACTTGACGGCGTCGCTACCGCTGCCGTCTGCACCGCTGGCTTGGCCGGCAAGGATGGGACGCTCGAGGGGGTATGGGGCGGCGCGGGAGCCGCGACGGCCACGGCCGTTGCCGCGAGAAAGGCGATTTTCATGGCTGGGTCTCCTGATTTGCGGCGGCGCCGAGATTGGGATCGAGCGGCGATCCGGCGGGGATGCTGGCGGGCGGCGGTAGCGCCGCGCGCGCTGGCGTAACGGCGGTTGGCGTCGCTGGTGACGAACCGGTGGGCTCGAGCTCGCGGCTCCAGTCGATGGCGTCGACATAGATGCCGAGTGGGTTCTTCCGCAGCGTATCGGCGCTGGTCGGCGGTACCATCTGCACGGTCAGGATCGCGGTCCAATGCGAGCTTCCTGCCTGGGCGCCGCGCTCGTAAGCGGTCTCGACCCATTTGAGCTGGAACGACTTGTCCGAAGCGCGCACCACGCTGGTGACCTGCACCGAGACGGTGCGCTCGCCGATATGAGCGAACGGATCGGCGGCGCGGGCGTAATCGCCAAGGAATAGGCTCCCGCGCTTCGTCGTGAAATCATACGCGGAAAGCCAGTCCTGCCGCATCAGCACCGGATCGAGCGAGACCGACCGGACATGCTCGATGAACCGGGAAAGGAACCAGGCCACCTGGCTGTCGGTCGGCTGGTAATCCTTGTCGGCGGGCTGGACCGCGCGCGCTTCACCCAGCTTGTCGACCTCGACCACATAGGGCACGACACGGCTTTGCAGCGACTGCCAGAGCAGGCCGCCCGACTGCGCAGTGGTTAGGCCGAGGCAGCCAAAGGCCATCAGCCGCCAGTTGCGGGCCTGGACGCGGGCCGAGCCGATGCGTTCATCCCAGAGCTGTGCGGCCCGTTGATAGGGTGTCTCGGGCTCGGGGGTATGTCCGTATCGCTGCACGGCGCGTCGGAACAATGTCGAATGCGAAAGCATGGGGATCAGTCCTCCCTTTCCTTGATGTCGGGGGGCGCGCCGTGTCCGCCACGGTCGCCCGATTGGATGGCATGCAGGGCGGTCTGGCGGTGGTGGCGGGACCTCTGCTGGGCTTGCATCGCGCGCGCCCAACCGGGCATCGGCGATGAACTATCCGTGGGTTCCGCGGCGGTGGAAGCCGTCTGCCCGGTCATCGCGTTGAACGCGGCCCGGCGGCCGGACTCGGCCGCTTCGCCCAGACCGAACGCGGCGGAGAGGCGCGACCGCGCGGCACCGGCCGCAGCGCTTGCCATGCCCCCAATCCCGGCGCCGACGCTGGACGAGCCGGCGCCCTGCTGCCCAAGGGTGTAAGCGGTCGAGGCGGCCGAACCCATCGCGGTGCCGGCCCGCACGGCGCCAAGGCCGGCTGCAGCGAGACCGCGCGCCGCACCGGCCACCCCTGCGCCGCCGAGATACAGGGCTCCGCCTGCGCCAAGTGCGGTACCGAACGCTGCGCCCGCGCCTAGCTGTGGCGCACCGGCGACCAAGCCCGATGCGATACTCGGGCCAAAGATGCCAAGCCCGAGCAGAGCCAGGCTGGCCAGCACCAGGCTCATTGCCTGGCCGATGTCGGGTTCCTGGCCCTGCAGCGCGGTGGTGAACTGGGTGAAGTAGTTCGAGCCGATGCCGACGATGACCGCGAGCACCATGACCTTGATGCCCGAGGACACGACATTGCCGAGGACGCGTTCGGCGAGAAAGCTGGTGCGGTTCCACAGCGCGAAAGGCACGAGGATGAAGCCGGCGAGGCTCGTCAGTTTGAACTCGAGAATCGTGACGAACATCTGCACGGCCAGGATGAAGAAGGCGAGGATCACGATCAGCCACGCGACCAGCAGCACTATGATCGTGAGGAAATTGTCGAAGAAGGTCGTGAAGCCGAGGTACTGGTAGACCTGCTGCAGCAGCGGCCAGGCAGCGGAGAAGCCGGTCCCGGCAAGGCGGCCGGGCTTGAGCAGGTCGGCAGCGGTGATCGTCCCACCGCCAGCGGTCACGCCGGCCTGGGCGAACGAGCGGAAGATCACGTCCGACAGCGTCGAGAAGCTGTTGATGATGAACGCGAAAGCGCCGATGTAGAGGATCTTGCGGATCAGCCGGCCGAGCACATTGTCCTCGCCGCCCAGCGCCCAGAACAGTCCGGCCAGCGTGATGTCGAGCGCGATCAGGGTGCGTGTCAGAAAGCTGACATCGCCGCCCAAAAGCCCGAACCCGCTGTCGATATAGCGGATGAAGGCCGCCATGAACTGGTCGATGATGTTGAGGTCGCCCATGCGCTTCGCGTCCTGATGCTGGCTTCAAAAAGTGCTGTGGGACCCAGTCTTGGGGAGTGGGAACCGGATCCCGCGGCGACGGCGGCGAGAGGTGCGCGGTATCGCCGCCGCACTGGCCGGCCGTGCCTAGTGGGGGGTATAGGCATGGCCGGAGCCGAGGAATTTCGTCGAGGCGCTCCGGGCATCGCTGCGCGACTGGGTCTGGTTCGCGCGATCGATCGCCTCGGCGCGATATTGTGCTGCCATCAGCGTCTGGATCTGGAACTGCTGCTTGGCGACCAAGGCGAGAAGCTGGTTGGTCGCCTGGCTGGCCTGCAGCGCTCCTTCGGCGCTCTGGCTGCGCGCGACGATGCCGGTCAGCGTCGCCTGGTCGGCGGCGATATTCTCGACGACCTGCGCCTGCACGGCCATGGTCTGCGCGAAAGCCGCGCGCGCAGTGTCCATGCGCGTCCGGGCGCTTTGGACCTGCTGGCTGGTGGTCAGGCTTTGCGCGGAGCTGTCGGGGTAGAGCGAGCGGAATTGCTGGTCGAGGCTGGCGACCTTGAACTGGATGCCCTGCGCCTGGCCCATCAGCTGGTCGATCTGTTGCATGGTCTGCTGGAGCGCCTGCAACTCGGGGAAGCTGATCCGGCCCAAGTTCTTCGCTTGGTTGGCAAGGCTCTGCGCCTGGTTCTGCAGCATGCGGACCTGGTTGTTGATCTGCTCGAGCGTGCGCGCGGCGGTGAGGATGTTCTGGCTGTAGTTCGAGGGATCGAACACGGTCCATTGCGCCCGGGCCGGCTCGCTTGGCGCGAGTGTGACGAAGCCGAGCGCAGCGATGACGGTGCTGCCGATTGCGCCAGCGATGAGGTTTTTCTTGATAGTCAGCATTCTGGCCATGGTCATTCTCCGGGGGCAGGAGTTCAGGAAGGGGTGGATGGGGCGGCGCCGGAAAACGTGCCGATCAGGTCGGCCGCCCAGGCTAGATCGACAGAGCGCAGGAAGTGGCCAGCGAAGCCCTCCGTGCCGTGTTCGGCGAGAATGGCATCGATGCGCTTCTGGCTGGCGGGATCGGACGAGCCGCAAAGCGCCAGTGCGACCGGACCCAGGCCGAGTTCGAACAAGCGATTGCCACGCGCCGATTGCAGATAATAATGTCGCTTCGGCGTGGCGCGGCTGACCAGTTCGATCTGCCGGTCGTTGAGGCCGAAGCGTTCATAGGCGGCGCGCGACTGCGGTTCGATGGCGCGGTCGTTGGGCAGCAATATCCGCTGCGGGCAGCTTTCGATGATGGCGGGCGCTATGCTGCTATCGGCGATGTCGGCCAGGCTCTGTGTCGCGAACAGCACCGCGACATTCTTCTTGCGCAGTGTCTTGAGCCATTCGCGAATGCGGGCGGCAAACAGCGGATGGTCGAGGAAAATCCAGGCCTCGTCGAGGATCAGCAGCGTTGATCGCCCGTCGAAGCGTTCCTCGAGCCGGTGAAAGAGATAGGTCAGCACCGGCGCGACCGCTGCGCCCATGCCCAGCAGCGTCTCGGTCTCGAAGCATTGCACGTCGGCGAACGCAAGCCGTTGCTCGGCGGCATCGAGCAGCGCGCCGTATGGTCCCTCCAGCGTGTAGGGCTGGAGTGCGACACGCAGCGCGTTCGACTGGAGCAGGAGGGCAAGCCCGGTCATGGTCCGCTCCTCGCGCGGCGCCGAGGCGAGACTGCCCAATGCCGTCCACAGAGCGTCCTTCACGGCGGGATCGACGATGACCCTCTCATGTTCGAGCAGGGCGGCGATCCATTGTGCCGCCCAGCCCCGTTCGGCCAGGGCGTCAATACCGGCGAGCGGCTGGAAGGCGAGCGCCTGCCCGTCGGTTTCGATGCTGCCGAGCGCGTGATGCGCGCCGCCCATCGCCAGCACCGCCGCGCGGGCCGAATTGCCCTTGTCGAAGACGTAGACCTGCGCGCCGCGATAGCGCCGGAACTGCAGCGCGATCAGGCTGAGCAGCACCGACTTACCCGCGCCGGTCGGCCCCACCACCATCATGTGGCCGACATCGTCGACATGGGTCGAGAGGCGAAACGGGGTCGATCCGGCCGTCTTGGCCTGCAGCAGGGGTGGGCCGGCAAGGTGGCGGTTGCTGTCCGGTCCGGCCCAGACCGCCGAGAGCGGCATGAGATGGGCGAGGTTCAAGGTATGGACGAGTGGCTGGCGCACGTTCGCGTAGACTTGTCCGGGCAGCGACGAGAGCCACGCCTCGACCGCGTTCATGCCCTCGCGAATGCAGGTGAAGCCGAGACCGTTGACGATGCGCTCGACGCTGCGGACCTTTTGGGCGGCGCGGCCTGCAAGCGTTCGGCGATCGCGCCGGCGAGCTCGCGCGCAGCGTCCTCGCGCAAACTGGGGGAAGGGGAGGTAATGCCGACGCGCGCCCAGCCTGGGGCCTCGAGGATCGCGTCCGCCATGATGTCGAGGTCGATTCGTTCCATGGCGATATTGGAACATAATGGGAACAAACGCGCAAGCCAGCCCGCGATTTGACTCTGCGCGGCGGGCGGCTGACACCGGGGCGATGTGCAATTTGTATCGCCTGCGCGCCAACCAGGCCGAAGTGGCCCATATCTTCGCGGCCGAGGCCGTGCCGGGCGTGAACCGTGCCGACGAGGTCTATCCCGGCTATCCCGGCCTGGTCATCGCGCATGGGCGCGTGGGCGCCATGAATTGGGGCTTTCCCGTGGTGCTCAAGGGCAAGCAGGGCCAACCGCTCAAGCCCAAGCCGGTCACCAACGCCCGCGACGACAAGCTGCACACGCCGTTCTGGCGCGACAGCTTCGCCCGCCGGCGCTGCCTGATCCCGGTGAGCCAATGGGCGGAGCCCGAAGGCGAAGCGGGCCGCATGACGCGCATCTGGTATGGCATGCCCGGCGGCGAAGTCTTTGCCATCGGCGGGATCTGGCGCCAGACCGCCGAATGGGGGCAGACCTATGCCATGGTCATGGTGGAGAGCAGCGCCTTGATGACCGACGTGCACGATCGCATGCCGGTGGTGCTGCGGCCGGATCAGTGGGGCGCCTGGTTGGAGGGTGAGCCTGAGACGGCCTTTGCGATGTGCCGCACCTGGCCAGGTTCGCTATCGATCGAGCGTACCGGGGATCGCTGGGCGGGGCGTTAACGCTTCAGCGCATCACCGTTTGCGATAAGGTTCGCACGCTATGCCGTCCGCATCTGCATCCAGCTCTGTGCGGTAACCAGCTTGCCCCTTGTGGATCGGGGTCACACCGGCTGCGCGGGCCGCGTTGCAATCGGCGTAATAGACGTCCAGGGATGATTGCAGCAAATCCCATTCGCCGGCCGGGCTTGGATTGTGGCGAGAGAAAAACCACGTGGAGCCGACGGTTGCTGCGGATAATGCGCAGGCAAGCAAGGCAAATCGCACGTTGCTCATCTTTCCCGCGTGTCGCGGCCGGGGGCGATGATTGCGGTATCGCTCCCCAGGGCGGATCGGCACCGCGCGAAATGGCTTTTTGAAGCTCATGGCGCCGCTATGCACGTCGAGAGTAAATGTCCCGTTTAATCAACGGATCTGTGCATAGGGCGAAGAGGTCTTATCCCTTTGCTCCAACGTCCGCGACCGGCGCCAACGCCTGATTGAGCACCTGCGCAAGGCGCCAACCAGCCTTGGCCAACTGCTCCGCCGCAACGCGGCGCGCCTGGGCATCATAGCCTGTCGGCAGCGCGATCGGCGCGCGCGTGTCGTCGCATCCGGGCTGGGACTGCACGGTGTAGACAGCCTGCTTGGCAAGCCCGAACGATTGGCGCGCCCAATCTTCCGGCGTGCCGGTTGACCAGGCGGCCATCTCCTGCCGCGTGATCCGCTTGCCCAGCTGCTTGGCCAGGGCTTTCGCGTCGGGATCGATCTCGCGGACGATCACGGTGTCCCAATAGCCATGAAGGTTGACCGTGCGCGGGCCGCCCAGGGCCAGGGCCACGCAATTGCCGCCCCGGTCGTGGTTGTCCGATGCATGCAGGGGCTGGTGCAGATCGCCCACGAAATGCAGCACGAACTTGAGCGCCAGCAGGCGCTCCTGCGGGCTGGTGGCCGGCGCGGCCAGTTCGCGGGTGAACTGCTCGAGCTTGGTCACGATGCACTCGGTGGCCCGGCCGGCGCTGGCCGGCGCGTCGCTGGGCGGGCTTTCGGGGCACGCCTTGGCAAGGTCGCCGTCGTCCAGCTCGATGTCGGCGAAGTGCCAGTTCTCGGTGTCCTTGTGCTCGCGGCGCCAAGCATCCGCCCAGGTAGCGCGGGCGGCCATGTCCGGTGCGGTCAACGTGTCCTGGTCGGTGGCGAGGATCGCATCGACGCGACGCCGCGCCTCGGGCTTGAGATACTGGCGCGCGATCAGGGCGACGACCTGGTGCCCCTCGCTGCCCCAGGCAAGCGCCGGGGCGGGGGACAGGGCGAGGGCGGCAAGGCACGGAAGCAGCAGGGAGATTCGCATGGGCTGCGCCCTGCCACAGTGCGGGCCGGGCCGCCTAGGACCTTGCGACGGACTGCGCAGTGGAAGGGCGTTGTCAGCGATCGTGACGGCCATGTCGACGAGATGCAGCAGGTTGCTGGGTCGGAGCTCCGCCGCGGTTAAAGCGCGGCCGCGCCACAGGCGGGCAGCGTCAACGCGACGGATCAACTGGAATAGCCAAAGGCGGCTTGAGCACGATTGTGAAGCGCTAATGATCGCTTCAATCTTAGGACAAGTCAGCCGTGGCGTGGCATATCTGCTGCAAGTCTGAGCATTGAGCTGTCGGAGGGGCTATCCCGAGGCGAAAGACTTCTGGCCACCGAAATTGGGCTTGAGCACCTTTGCGCCATTGCGCAAGCGGTCCAGCTCGTCCGACCAGAACTGCATCAATGCCACTCGCTCATTCCAGTACTCTCCCCGCGTATACGCGCGGCGGACCCCGTTGTTTTCCATATGCGCCAACTGGCGCTCAATCGCATCTGGATTGAAACGTCCGGTCTCGTTGAGAAGCGTGGCCGCCATTGCCCGAAAGCCATGCGCGGTCATTTCCTCTTTCCCAAACCCAAGGGCCCTCAATGCAGCATTGACCGTGTTTTCCGACATGGGCCGGGCAGAGGTGCGGAATGATGGAAAGCAATAGCGGCCTTGGCCTGTCAGGTCCCACAGGTCCTCAAACAGACCTGCAACCTGTGATGATAAAGGGACGCGGTGCGGCCGACGCATTTTCATCTTCTCGGCTGGAATATTCCACACGCTCCGGTCGAAATCGAACTCTGCCCATTCGGCCTGCCGAAGTTCGCCGGGGCGCACGAAGAGGTGTGCTGACAGCTTCAAAGCGAACAGCGTGATGGCATGCCCGGAATAGCCTTCGATCGCGCGCATGAGATCTCCGGCCCGATCCTCGGTGGTGATGGCGGCAAGATGTTTGGCTTTGGGAACAGCCAATGCGCCGCGTAGATCGCGCGCCGGGTCCCGCTCTGCCCGCGTTGTGGCGATAGCGTAGCGGAAGACTCGGCTGAGTACGCTACGCATGCGCCGAGCGCTTTCATGGCGGCCTGTCGCCTCGACCGCGCGCAGAACGGCTAGGACCTCTTGCGCATTGATCTTGGCTACTGGGCGATTTCCGATTCGTGGATAAGCCTTGTCGAGGAGCCAACGCAGTTTGTTGAGCGTTATCTCGGCCATGCCCTCGCGCACGTTCTTCGCCACCCACTCCTCGGCGACAACCTTGAAAGTGTCGTTTTCTTCGACGCGAGCGCGGGCGGCATCGACTTTCTGCTGGTGTGAAGGATCGATGCCTGCTGCGAGAAACCGCCGCGCGTCATCTCGGCGAGCGCGGGCGTCAGCGAGGCTGACTTCGGGCCAGGCTCCGAATGCAAGCGTACGATGCTTTTCAAGATAGCGGTAATTGAGGCGCCACAGCTTCGTGCCGTTGGGGCGGACGAGGAGATAGAGGCCACCGCCGTCCGACAGCTTATAGTCGCGCTCATGCGGTTTGGCGCTGGCGATGGTGGTGACAAACAGGGTTCCCATGAGGGTATCGTCCTAGTTAGGGACGAATATCGATACCCTCGGATATACCCGCATTTTTCCCGATTGGTGCCGAATTCGCCCGTATCTGACTGGACGATCATAGCATAAAATCTGGCTGATTTCAGCCACTTCACGGACGTTTGCGGACGTCCGTGGAATGCGAGATGGTGCCCAGGAGAGGACTCGAACCTCCACGCCCTTACGAGCGCCGCCACCTGAAGACGGTGCGTCTACCAATTCCGCCACCTGGGCACTTTCTCTTCGGAAGAGGCTGGAAGCGCTCTCCGTCGGTGGAGTGGGCCAATACGGGTGAGGCCGGGGGGTGTCAACACGGGTTTTGCCATTTCGCTGTCATCTTTTTTTCCACAGCCGCACAATTTTGCCGCTGGTGGGCACCCGCGTTGATACGGAGCATTGAAGCCGGGGGCGGGCCTGTGCCAAAGGCTGGCCATGTGTATTGCGGGTTGGCGGCTGTGCCGTTTCCCGTGGCGTGACATGAACTCGGCGAAATGGACAGGCAGGCAATGAGCAACGCAAATCCAGGCAAGGCAGGCGGGCGCGATCTGGCAGACAAGCTGGTGGTGCTGGTGGGTGGCAGCGGCTTTTTCGGCAGCCATCTGGCGCAGGAACTGCTGGCGCGCGGCGCGCGCCTGCGCGTGTGCAGCCGCCATGTCGAGCGCGGCTATGCGATCAAGGCGCTGGGCAACCTGGGGCAGGTGCAGTTCCTGCGCGTGAACGTGCAGAACGAACGCTCGCTCGCCGCCGCGTTCCTGGGCGCCGATGCCGTGGTCAACCTGGTGGGTGCGTTCAAGGGTGATCTCGATGCCGTGCAGGGACGCGGCGCCGGCCGCGTGGCGGCGCTGGCCAAGGCGGCCGGTGCCCAAGCGTTCGTGCATGTTTCGGCGATCGGCGCCGATCGCACGTCGAACGTGGGCTATGCCCGCACCAAGGCCGAAGGCGAAGTGGCCGTGGCCGAGGCTTTCCCCGGCGCGGTGGTGGTGCGCCCTTCGATCCTGTTCGGCCAGGACGACACGTTCCTCAACCTTTTTGCCAAAGTGATCAGCCAGTTCCCGGTGGTGCCGGTGTTCGGGCCGGACGCGCGGCTGCAGCCGCTGTTCGTGGACGATGCCGCCTGCGCGGTGGCCACGATCCTCGGCGATTTTGCCAGCCATGCCGGCAAGACTTTTGAACTGGCGGGCCCCGAAGTGCTGACCATGCTGGAAATCAACCAGCGCATTGCCGCCGCCCAGGGGCGCAAGCCGGTGCTGGTGCCGGTGGGCGATGCCGCGGCTGGCCTTTTCGCCAGCCTGCCCGGCACGCCGCTTTCGCGCGACCAGCTGGCCCTGCTCAAGGCCGGTAGTGTTGCCGGCGGCACTCTGCCCGGCCTGGCCGACCTGGGCCTGCGCGCACGGCCGCTCGGGCTGCTGCTCGACCGCTGGATGCTGCGCTATCGCAAGGCGGGGCGTTTCGGTGTGAAAAGCCTGGGGTAAGAGGCGCCATGGCCGATCCTCCCTGCTGCGTAGCGGCGGGGAGGGGCACCGCCCGCGAAGCGGGTGGTGGAGGGGGCTCTTTCCCGCGTTGCGCGAGCGTTCACCCCTCCGTCAGGCCTGCGGCCTGCCATCTCCCCGGATCTTGGGGCATCCAGGCCCCTTACGCGTTCACATCGGCATAGTGCGCGGGCGGCTGGATCACGTCCATCCGTTCGGACAGCAGCGGGCGAAAGCTTGGCCGGCTTTTGAACACGGCATACCAGTCGCGCGCCTGTTCGTGGCCGTTCCAGTCGATGCCGCCCAGGTAATCGGCCACCGAAAGCTGGGCCGCGGCCGTCAGGTCAGCCAGGCTCATCGTCGATCCCGCCAGCCAGGGCCGGTTATCGATCAGGTGGTCGATATAATAGAGATGGTCGTGCGCCAGGCGCAGTGCTTCGCGCAGGGCGCGCGAATCGGGGGACTGGCGATAGACCAGCCGCTTCTTCATCCGCTCTTCCAGCAAGGGCATGGTCACGTCGGCGAAGAAGTTTTCATCGAACAGGGCCACGAGGCGGCGAATCTCGGCGCGGTTGGTGGCCGTGCCGTTGATCATCGGGTTCTTGTCGTTGGTCTCTTCCAGGTATTCGCAGATCGCCCGGCTATCGACCAGGGTGATGCCGCGCCCTTCGTCGCGCAGCACCGGGGTGCGCACGGCAGGGTTCAGCTTCTGGAATTCTTCGCGATAATCCCATGGATTTTCACGGATCAGTTCGTAGGGGATGCCCTTTTCCGCCATGAGCAGCCGAACCTTGCGGCTGAACGGGCAAAGGGGAAACTGGTAAAGTTGCCACATGCCATCTCCATGGACGAGGGGCACGGGCCAAGTCCAGCACCCTGGCGCGCCAGCGACGTTTTTTTACGCCGGCTGGCCTGCGCTGGGCGCTGGCCGCATCAATGGAACATGCGCATGCGGTCGCGCAGCACGTCGATCCCGATCTGCTCGATCGCCTTGACCGGGCAGTCGGCTTCCAGCAGCTTGGCGAGCGAGCGCTGCTTTTGCGCGATCAGGTCGATCGCCTGAAGCACGTCCATGTGCCGCGTGGCGATCTCCATGTCGGTGCACAGGCGCCCGCCCAGGTCTTCCACTTCCAGGGCCAGTTCCTCCAGCACCACGGCGATCTGCTGGTGCGTGGCATCGCGCAGGTCGGCTGCATGCTGGTCGGTTTCGGCCTGGCTGGCACTGGGCACGGGCACGGCGTCGAAAGGCACGAAGCCGTCAGCATCGACCGCTTGCACGGATTGGCCGCCGGCCGCGGCTCCACCCGGATGCGCGCCCGGATCGGGCTCGGGCCAAAGGTCGGTCGTGTCGATGGGCATCGAAAGGCTCTCCGGGACGTCGCGTCAGATGGTGTCGGATCAGGCCGCTTCAGCCATGGAATCGCTGTCGGCCAGGGCCGCCAGGTTGAGCACCATGACCATCTTGTCCTCGATTGCGGCAAGGCCATCCAGGAACGGAACCACCGTGTCGCTGCCCGAAGAGGGCGGCGGGGGCTGCATCGCTTCGTCCGGCACGGTGACGATGTCGCTGACCGAATCGACGATCCAGCCGCCGATCTGGCTGCCCAGCTGGGTGACGATGATCGCGTGGCGCGGCGTTGGCTCGGTGGCGCGCCAGCCCAGCCGCGCGGCAAGATCGACCACCGGCAGCACGGTACCGCGCAGGTTGACGACCCCGGCCACATAGTGCGGCACGCGCGGCAGGCGCGTGGTTGGCGTCCATGCGCGAATTTCGCGAATGGCCATGATATCAAGCCCGAAGACCTGGCCTTCCACTTCGAAAGTGATCAGTTCGCGGATCATTGCATGTCTCCCATCGGGGTTGCGGTGACGGTCAGTGCGAGACGCGGCGCACGGCCGCGACCAGCTTGGCTGGATCGAACGGCTTGACGATCCAGCCGGTGGCCCCCGCCGCACGGGCGCGGGCCTTTTTCTCTTCCGAGCTTTCGGTGGTCAGCACCAGGATCGGGCGGTCGCGGTGGCGGCTGCCCTCGCGCAGGCGCTCGATGAGGCCGAACCCGTCAAGCCGGGGCATGTTGATGTCGGTGATCACCACATCGACTTCGTTGAGTGCCAGCCAGTCGAGCGCGGCCATGCCGTCCTCGGCCTGTGACACGTCGAAGCCTTGCGAGGTGAGTGCGTGGTTGAGCAGGGCCCGCATCGACGGGCTGTCGTCTACGGTAAGGATCCGGGTGGTATTGGTCATGCCTGGACTCGCTTTTCCATTCAGAACAGTTCGACGTCGCCGAGCGATACGGCCGGACGTGCGGTGGGTTGGACAGGGGGCGCAAGCCGGTCTTCCACAGTGCGGAGGCGGACCTGGCCCGATGCCGGGCGGAAATCGACACGCCGCGCCTGCGTTCCGCCCAAGTCCTCGCGCATCAGCGCGATCCCTTCGTTGGCCAGGAACTTGCGCGCGAACTCGGCATTGACCGAGCCGATCTTCATCATGTTGCGGTTGACGTTGGCGCCGCCATAGAGGTGGGCCTTGAGCTTGGACTTGCGGGCACCCTTGGCCAGCATCTCGTTGACCAGAAGTTCCATCAGGAAAAGGCCATAGTGCTCGTCGACCGCCGTGTCGTAGCCGGCGGGCGGCTCGGCCAGCAGGAAGTGGTTCATGCCGCCCACCCGCGCATCGGGATCGAACAGGCATGTGGCCACGCAACTGCCCAGCACGGTGGAAAATTCCACGGTGCCGTCGGCACTGGCCAGCGCCTGACCCTGCATCACCGTGACGCGTTCGAGCCCACTGGGATTGGGCAGGATGGGTTTGTGGAACATGGCTCAGGCCGCCTTGCTGAATGCGTGGCGGGCGATATGCCCGATCGGCGCCACCACTTTGGCCGCACCCAGCGAGATCGCCGCGCGTGGCATGCCAAAGACGGTGCAGGTCGCCTCGTCCTGGGCAATGGTGCGCGCGCCTTTTTGCGCCATGGCCAGCAGGCCCTTGGCCCCGTCGGACCCCATGCCGGTGAGCAGGATGCCCACGGCCTGGGCGCCGACGACTTCGGCGACGGAGGAAAACAGCACGTCCACCGAGGGCAGGTGCCCCGAAACCGGTTCGCCCCGCCGCAGCTTGGCATGCAGGTTGGTGGTGCCGCCGATGCCCAGGTGCCGATCGTCGCCCGGTGCCAGGTAGACGTTGCCCTCGCGCAGCGGCATGTCGGGTTCGGCCAGCTGGATGCGGGGCGGGCAATTCTGGTCGAGCGTGCGCGCCACGGCCGGGGCGAAGCGTTCGTTGATGTGCTGCACGATCAGCGTGGGCGGGCAATCGGCCGGGAAATCCGACAGCAGGATCTGCAAGGCTTCCACCCCGCCGGTGGACGAACCGATCGCGATCAGGCGAGGCCGATCGGCAATCGACAGGCGTGCCTGGCTGGCGATGCGGCTGGTCGGCACGGCCGGCGCGGGGGCACCGCGCGGGGCAAACCGCACTTTGGACGCGCTGCGGATCATGTTGGCCAGGCGCCCGCTGTCTTCCAGCGTCATGCCCTGGCCCATCTCGCTCTTGGCATAGCAATCCACTGCACCGAGCGCGAGCGCGCGGGCCGTGGTATCGTTGCCCTGCTGGGTGGCGCCCGAGACGATGATCACCGGGGTGGGCCGCAGCTGCATGATCTTTTCCAGGAAATCCAGGCCGTTCATGCCGGGCATTTCCACGTCGAGCGTGACCACGTCGGGGTCCAGCTCGCGGATCATCTGCCGCCCTTCGGCGGCATTGGCGGCGGCGGCCACCACTTCGATATCGGGTTCCTTGGACAGCCGGTTCATGAGGATGGCCCGCATCGTGGGCGAATCCTCGACAATCACCACGCGGATGGTCATGCTGCCCTCCTCGAATAGATCGTTGGTCCCATGTTGGACAGCGTCTCCAGAGCCGGGCCAGTGACCCGCTCGCTATGGCCGATGTAAAGATGGCCGCCACGCACAAGCTTTTCCGCAAAGCGCGCCACGAGCCGTTCCTTGGTTGGGTTGTCGAAATAGATCATGACGTTGCGGCAGAAGATCACATCAAAGGCGCCGGCCATCGGCCAATCGCCCAGAAGGTTGAGGTGGCGGAAGCGCAGCAGGGCTTGGGCTTCCGGGGCGATCGTGGCGTCGGTGCCGTCGGGCACCGTCCAGGCCCGGCGCAGCGGCTCGGGCACGGGCTTCAAGTCTTCCTGGCGATAGCGCGCCGCCTGCGCCTTGGTGATGGCGTGGGTGGCGATGTCGCTGGCGAGGATGCGAATGTCGCGCCGCGCCAGCTTGAGCCCTTCGCCCCGGTCGGGGCCCAGGAACGTCATGACCAGCGACCAGATTTCCTCGCCGCTGGAGCAGCCGGCCGACCAGATTCGCACTTTGCCGCCGCGATCGAGTTGCTCGATCAACTGCGGGCGCACCACTTCGGCAAAGTGTTCGAAATGATGGGCTTCGCGATAGAAGAAGGTGTGGTTGGTGGTGAGCGCGCAGATCGCCTTGGTGCGTTCGGCCGCATCCTCGCGGATGCGCAGGACATAGGCGCCAAAGGTCTGGCAACCCGAATCGCGCACCAGCGGGGCCAGCCGCGAATAGACCAGCATGGCCTTGCCCGGCGGCAGCACGATGCCGGCCTCGCGATGGGCGATCTCGCTCACCGCCTTGAAATCGGCGGCGTCGTAGACCCCCGGGCTCACGCCGGGCAGGCTCGCTTCAAAGGCGGATTGAACGCTCATGCCGCTTCGGCCAGGCCATGCGGATGCGAGAGGTCCATCTGGCCGTGTTCGGCCAGGCTGCGGGCGACCAGGCCGTCGACGTCGACGATCAGCGCGACGCGGCCATCGCCCAGGATCGTGGCGCCGGCCACGCCCTCTACCGAGCGGTAGTGCGTGTCGAGGCTCTTGATCACGACCTGGCGCTGGTCGACGATCGAATCCACCAGCAGGGCCGCGCGGCCCGCGCCTTCGGTTTCCACCACGATCAGCACGCCATCCTGCGGCAGTTCGACCGCGCCATTGGCGCCCACCGCCACGTGCAGCGGCACCACGGGGATGAAACGGCCGCGCACGTTCATCATCGCGCGGTTGGAACCCAGTCCCTTCACGTCTTCCACCGAAGGGCGCAGCGATTCCACCACGTTGGCCAACGGCACGACCAGCGTCTGATCCCCGACATTGACCACCATGCCATCGGAAATGGCCAGGGTGAGCGGCAGGGTCAGCGTGAACGTGGTGCCCACGCCGTGTTCGGATTCGATGGTGATGCGCCCGCCCAGGTCCTTCACGTTCTGGCGCACCACGTCCATGCCCACGCCGCGCCCGGAAATGTTGGACACGGTCTGTGCCGTGGAAAAGCCGGGGGCAAAGATCAGCAGGTCGATCTCTTCCTTGGACAGCTGCGCATCAGGGGCGACCAGGCCCTTTTCGATCGCCTTGGCCAGCACGCGCTCGCGGTTGATGCCGCGCCCGTCGTCGCCGATGCGGATGAGGATGCGGCCCGAACGATGCTCGGCCGAAAGGGTGAGCGTGCCTTCCGCGCTCTTGCCCGCAGCGATGCGTTCCTCGGGCTTTTCGATGCCGTGGTCCACCGCATTGCGGATAAGGTGGGTGAGCGGTTCGCCCAGGCGTTCGATCACCGTCTTGTCGAGCTCGGTGCTTTCGCCCGAAACTTCCAGCCGCACGTGCTTGCCGGTGCTGGCGGAAAGTTCGCGCATGATGCGCGGCACGCGGCTGAACACCGAGCCGATCGGCTGGGCGCGGATGGCCATGGCACTTTCCTGGATATCGCGCGTGAGGCCGTCGAGCACGGCGATTTCCTCGCTGGCGGCCAGGCCCTCGCTCGACAGGCGCTGGGCCATCATCGCCTGGGCGATGACCAACTCGCCCACGGCGTCGATCAGCTTGTCGAGCTTGGACAGTTCGATGCGGATCGATTGGCCTGGAGCAGGCGGCGCGGGCGGCGCGCCGGCCGCCGAAGGGGCCGCGGCGGCGGGCGGGGGCGGGGCTGCAGCCGGGGTGGCCGCAGCGGCCGGCGCGGCCGGCGCCTCGGCAGCCGGGGCCGCCGTCGCAGGGGCTGCGGGCGCCGCCGGGGCAGGCGCGGGTGCGGGGGGCGGCGCGGCCGCGGCCGGGGCCGGCGGCGGCGCGGCCGCGGGCAGGCGCACCGCCGGCATGGCGGCATCGGCACCGATCGCGATCTCGCAATCGTCACCCACGAAATCGAAGATGTCGCGCACCGCGGCGTCGTCGACGCTGGCGGGCATGCGGAACGTCCAGCCCAGATAGCCGACGCCGGGATCGAGCGCATCGAGATGGGGCACGGCGGACACATCGCATTCCGCGCAGACGCCGCCCAGTTCGAGCACTTCGCGCAGCATCAGCATCGGTTCGCTGCCATTGCGCATGGCGCCGGCATGGGGGCGCATCTTGACGATCCACGTCGACGCGGCCTCGTCGGCCTGGTCTTCGCCGCCGTCGTCGGCCGTGCCACCACCGGCCATGGCGCCGGCAATGCTGTCGAGCATCGAATCGAAATCGAGGCCCATGTCGTCGTCGAAGCTGCTGCCGCTGCTGCTGCTGGCCGGTTCGGCCGGCGCCGGCTCTGCCGCCGGGGCATGCGCGGCCGGCGCTGCGCCACCGGCATTGGCGGCCATGGCGGCGGTGAGTTCGGCCTGGAGCGCGGCATCGTCGGGCGTCTCGCCCTGGCCGCGCGCGGCCATGACATGGTCGCTGAGCGTGTCGAGCGCGCGCAGGAGCAGGTCGATCAGCGGCTCGGTAATCGCCACGGTGCCATCGCGCACGTCAGACAGCAGCGTCTCGAACGTGTGGGTATAGGCCTGGAGCGCGATGAAGCCGAATGCGCCGGCGCCGCCCTTGATCGAGTGGACGCCGCGGAACACCGCGTTGACGGTGTCGGCATCCTGGGTGCCTTCCTTGCAGGCGGCCAGGCCCTGTTCGGCCGCGGCGAGCGATTCTTCGCACTCGGCGAAGAAGATCGCCTGGATTTCCTCGGCGTTCATGCTTGGGCTCCATCGAACAGTTCGGCTTCCAGTCCGATCTGGCGGGCCGTTTCGCGCAAGGCGGGCGAGGGATCGATCACCGCGCCATCGCCACTGCGGCGGGCGCTGACCAGCACCTGGAACATGGCCTGGCCCACGTGGGTGCAGGCCGTGCCGTCGATCTGCATCGGGCCGGCGCCCAGCGCGGCAATCAATTCGGGCAGCAGCGCTTCGGCGGCCGCCCGGTCGCAGCGCGGTGGCAGGGTGATCGTGGGCATCGCGTCGGTTTCCCCTCGATAACGCAAGGACATCTTCATCGGCCGCGGCGTGGGCGAATCGGCCATGTGCCAAGGGTTTGGCGCGGGCCGTGGCGACACGGTGGCGGGCGTTCGACAAAGGCTTAGCGGGAATGGGGAAAGGCGCGCTTTCCGCCGACTTAGGGTGAGATACCTAGGGGCGCGGATGGAATTTGCACTGGCCTGCCTCTGTAAGGAAGTCGGGCAGATGGCGCCGGGCAGTTGGCGCCCAGACGAAGGTTTCACGATCCATGCACGAAGCTCGCGTTCTTGTGGTGGACGACTCAGCGGCAATGCGCGCGCTGTTTTCGGACATCCTCGATCAGACCAAGAATGTCGTCGTCGTCGGCGCTGCCTCCAGTGCGGCCGATGCGCGCGATCGCATCGCGGATCTCAAGCCCAATGTGATCACCCTGGACGTGGAAATGCCCGGGATGAGCGGCATCGAGTTCCTGGAAGAACTGATGGGCAGCAATCCGCTGCCGGTGGTGATGCTCTCCAGCCTCACGCAGGCCGGCACCGAAACCTCGCTCAAGGCGTTCGAGCTGGGCGCGGTGGAATGCTTTCCCAAGCCCTTGAAAGCCACGCCCGAACAGTTTGCCAAGACCGTGGGCAAGCTGGGCAAGATCGTGCTGGCGGCGGCCAACAGCAACGTGCGCGACCGCTCGAAGCTGCAGGCCAAGCGCGAAGCGGCTGCTGCCGAAGCGCCCAAGTTCAGCTGGAACGGCCGCTTCGTGGCGTTCAGCGCCTCGATGGGCGGAATCGACGCCTTGACCACGATCCTGTCGGAATGGCCCGACGAATGCCCGCCCACGGTGATCTGCCTGCAAACCGAACCGATGCTGGCCGAAACCTTCATCAAGCGGCTCGATACCGATCTGGGGTGCAGCGTGAAGATCGCCCGCGATGGCGCGGCGCTGGCGCAGGGCACGATCCATATTGCCGCCGACCCCGAACGCCACGTGGTGATCGAACCGGGCCAGCCGCCCAAGATCCGCCTGATGGAGCGCGAGCCGGTGGAAGGGTCGCGGCCTTCGGCCAACCTGCTCTATGGCTCCATCGCGCGGGCCGGCATCCCCGCGGTGGGCGCCGTGCTGACCGGCATGGGCAACGACGGTGCCAAGGGCCTGAAGCTGCTGCGTGACAGCGGCATGGACACGATCGTGCAGGACCCCAAGACCGCGCTGGTGAACGAAGCGCCCGCCGCCGCGATCGATATGGGTGCCGCCGGCCGCCAGGTTTCGCTCGACGACCTGGGCGCCGCCGTCATCGCGCTGTGCAACCAGAACTGACCGCCTTCGCGTTTTCTGGCCAATCCCCTCCTGGCCATAGCCGGGCATGGTCCGCCCCCGGACCATGCCCGGATCTTGCCCGGCGCTGCGTGCCCCCGCAGCGCCGGGCTTTTCTGTGGGCCACCGCGCTGCATGTGCCAAGGCCCGGGGCAGGATCGCTGCACCGGGCCTTGGCCTGTGCTCGGGGGATGAGGACGAGAGGGCGAGAGGGCCGGCGGGCGATCAGTGGCCCATCATGGCCTGGCGGATTTCCAGGAAATCCTTGCGGATGGTTTCCATCTTGGCACCGTCAAAGCGCAGTGCGCTGTCGAGCACGGTGCGGCGGGCCGACTGGTAGAGCTGGATCAGCGCCGGCCCGGCCGGGCTTTCGCCGTCGACACCCATCTGCAACGCGGTGAGCGCGGAAACCGCGCGGGTGAGCGCGGCGCTTTTGGCGGCGTTGTCGCCGGTGCGTTCGGCATAGATCGCGCGGCCGAGCGAGCCTGCCACCTGTTCCAGGCACAAGTCCACCAGCTGGCGCGGGTTGGCGCCGCGCACCCGCGCTTCGAAATCGACGCGGCGATAGGCTTCCCCAGGATCGCGGTGATGGCGCATGTCAGCTCGACTTGTTGTTCCACGCCGTGATCTGGTTGGTCAGGAACGTCAGCGTGGATTGGGAATCCGAAACCTTGGTGGCCAGGGTGGCATAGCGCGTGACCAGCTGGGTGCGCAGCGTTTCCTGCTTGGTCTGCAGATCGGAAAGCTGGGTGGCCAGCGTGGTCTGCTTGGTGCTGAGCGACGCGATCACCCCGCCCAGCGAGCCCGGATCGGTGGTGGACGCCACGTTACGCGAAATCTTGTCGAACGTGGCGTAGACGCCATAGACGCCGTTGGTGAACATCGCCGTGACGCCGCTGGGGCTGTTCGTCATCGTCTTAGTCAGCACGTCGGTATCGAGGGCGAACGTGCCGTCGCGGTTGATCTTGAGGCCGAGGTCACCCAGCGTTTTCGGCTGGCCAGAGGCTGCGTTGGGCATGACCACCGTGCTCGACAGCGTGCTGAGCGTCTGGCGCAGCGATCGCGCGCCGGCGTTGTTGTTGAGCGAGCCGCTGTTGGCATCGGTATCCGATGTCAGCGTGCTGACCACTTCGTTCAGCGCGCTGACCAGGTCGCTCATCGCCGTCTGGATCGCGCTGGACGGATCGGAAAAGCCGATCGTGGTGGGCGCGCCGACGTTGGTGCCGGTCAGCTTGAGCGAGACGCCGGGCGCGGCGTCGGTGATGGTATTGGACGTGGACGTGCGCGACACGCCATCGAGCGAATAGATCGCATCGGTGGCCGTGGACTTGATCCGCGTGGTGTCGCTGGGCGTCCAGGCCAGGGTGGACAGCGTGGTATCGCCAGCGTCGGGCGTGGTTTCGATCTGGAAGCCGTTGGCTGCGCCGTCCGCCCCCTTGATCACCAGCTGCGCGCCCGATGCCCCGGTGGCGACATAGGCCGAAACGCCCGCGTTCGCGGCATTGATCTTTTGCGCCAGGGTGGTGAGCGTGTCGCTGCTGGTCAGCGTGATATCCACCTGGTTGCGGCTGCTGTCGGCGGTGAAGGCGCCGCTGGCCACCGTACCGAAGCGCAGCGTGAACGTGCCCGAACCCACCGCGCTGGCCGCCGAGGCCATGGTCGGGCTAACCAGCGTCTGCCCCTTGGCCAGCTGAGTCACTTCCAAGGTGGAGGTGCCGCTGCCGCTGAACGTGCCCTTGGTCACCGTGGCCACGGCCGTGTTGGTGATGGTGGGGGTGATCGCCAGATCGCCCTCGCGCACGCGCGTGCCCAGCGACGTGGCCAGCGAGTTGAGCATCGACTTGAGCGTCGAGGCATCGGAGATCTGCGTGGCGATCTTGTTCTGCTTGGCCGTGACCGCATCGATCCGCGCGGCGAATTGCGCGGCGGAAAGCTGTTCGGCAAGGCCGGAGCTGTCGATCGTGCTGCTGCCCAGCGACGCCAGCAGCTTGGCCGTGGCGGAGGACGACGAGGTGGACGACGTGGTGGTCGATGAGGTCGTGGTCATACCGCCAAGAACGGCCGTTTGTTGAGCGGATTAAGGGGTAATCGTCTCGGGCCGTCCATCGGCATCGAAACGCAGCGACACCGGCACGTTGACCATCGGGGCAGGCGGCGTTTCCCCGCGCTTGAGCGACATGACGAAGGCCAGGATTGCCGCGATAGGGCCATAGAGTTCCTCGCAGATCACCTGGCGTTCGCGCGTGGTGTAATAGACCGAGCGGGCCAGCGCCGGATATTCCAGCGTGGGCACGGAAAGTTCGGCGGCCAGTTCGCGCATCGCCAGCGCCTTTTCCCCGCGCCCCTTGGCGAGCACGATCGGGGCGGGCGCCACCTGCGGATCATAGGCCAGCGCCACGGCAAAGTGGGTGGGGTTGGTGATCACGAACTGCGCATCGCGCATCGCCTTGTTGACGCCGGCCATGGCGATCTGGCGCTGGCGGCCGCGGATGGCGGCCCTCTTTTCAGGCGACCCTTCGCTTTCCTTGGTTTCGTCGCGAATGTCCTGAAGGCTCATGCGCAGGCGCATGAAGCGGCGCACGAACTGCACCGGGAAATCGATCAGCGCGATGATCACCAGCCCTGCCGAAAGCAGCACCAGCAGCGACAGCACCGCGTCCCAGGCATAGCCGAGCTGGCCTGCCAGCGCCCCTTGCGTGATCTGCCCGCCGCCCAGCCCGACCAGCGCCGCCAGCCGCCCACGCAGCCAGATGTAGGCCAGCACCCCCAGCAGCATTACCTTGGCCAGGCCCTTGCCCAGCTCGATCAGGCCCTGCATCCCGAACATGCGGGTGAGGCCCTTGAGCGGATCGAGCCGCGAACCCTTGGGCGCCAGGTTTCCCGCGTTCCACCGACCGTTGGAAAAGGCCAGTTGCGACACCAGCGCCACGGCCATCAGCGCCACGCCGAGCAGCAGGACCGGCGGCATTACCGCGATCAGCGCGCCGGCAATCCGCTGCGCCGGATCGAAATGGTCGAGCGTATCGCGATCCCAAGCAAAGCCGCTGCGCGTGACCTGGCCCAGTTGCCCCAGCATCCACGGCCCGGCCAGCCATAGCCAGGCAACACCCGCCAGGACGCCGGCCGCCGTGCCCAGTTCGCGCGAGCGCAGGACATCGCCATTACTGGCTGCATCGCGTTTGCGCTTTTCAGTTGGGGCGAATGTCTTTTCGCCGCTGCCTTCGCCTTCGGCCATGGCGCTATTTCACCAGCAGGGCCTGCGCCTGGCCCAGGCCGAGCGCGACGAGATCGGTCAATGCATCGGCGACCAGCGGTGCCGAGGCGACGAGCGCGCCGATCCCCGCCAGCACGCCCAGCGGCAGGCCCAGCGCAAAGATGTTGAGGCTGGGCGCCGAACGCGCCAGCACCCCGAACGTCAACTGGACGAGCAGCAGCAAGAGCACCAGCGGCAGCGCGATGGCCAGCGCCGAAACGAACATCTGCGTGCCGAACCCGGCGATCAGGCCCATGCGATCGGGCGTGAACCACCCGCCACCGGGCGGAAACGCGCGATAGCTTTCCACCAGCAGGGCAAACCATTGCAGATGCGCGCCAAGACCCAGGAAGATCACCGTCAGCAGGACCGAGAAATACTGTCCCAGCGCGGGCGAATGCGCGCCCGAAACAGGATCGGCGGCGGTCGCGATGCTCATGCCCATGCTTGCCCCGATCAGTTCGGCGGCAATGACCGGTGCGGCAAAGGCGAATTGCAGGACAAAGCCCAGCGCCAGGCCAATCACCACTTCGCCCGCCACATCGAGCAGGCCGGGCAGCGAGAACAGCGCCGGTGGCGCGGCAATCGCCGTCCAGTTGCACAAGAGCACCGCCAGCGCGCCGGCCAGCACCACGCGCACGTTGGCCGGCACTTGCTGGCTGCCGAACAGCGGCACGGCGAACAAGGCGGCGCCGCAGCGCGTCATCAGGAAGACCATGCGCCAGAATTCCGCTTCCAGCGCGCCGAACCCGAAGTTGAGCGCAATCATGGCGCCATTGCCCCCTTATTGCCCGTTAGCCGCGATCTGGGCGAACACGTCTTTCATGAAATCGCCGATCAGGCCCAGCATGGCCCCGCCCAGCAGGACCAGGATCACGGCCGTGACCGCCAGTTTGGGCACGAAGGTGAGCGTCTGCTCGTTGACCGAGGTGGCCGCCTGGATAATCCCCACGACGAGGCCCACGGCGAGGCTCGCGATCAGCACGGGGGCGGCGACCAGCGCGGTGATCCACAGCATGCGATCAGCCAGGGCGAGGAGCGATGCGGTATCGTCCATGGTCTTGCGCCCCTATCCGAAGCTCGATGCCAGGCTGCCCATCAAGAGCGCCCAGCCATCGACCAGCACGAACAGCAAGAGCTTGAACGGCAATGACACCACCGTGGGCGACATCATCATCATCCCCAGGCTCATCAGCACCGAAGACACCACCAGGTCGATCACCAGGAACGGCAGGAACAGCATGAAGCCGATCTGGAACGCGGTTTTCAGCTCGCTGGTGACGAAGGCGGGCAGCAGGATGGAAAAGGGAATGTCGCGGCTGGCGGTGAAATGCGGCGCCTTGGCCATGTCGGTGAACATCAGCAAGTCGCGCTCGCGCGTCTGGTGCACCATGAAGGCGTGGAATTCCATGCCCGCCGCGCCGATCGCCTGTTCGGCGTTGATCTGCCCGGCCGAATAGGGCTGGATCGCGATGGCATTCACCCGATCGAGCGTCGGCGCCATCACGAACAGCGAGAGGAACAGCGACAGCCCGATCAGGATCTGGTTGGGCGGCGATTGCTGCAACCCCAGCGCCGTGCGCAGGATCGAAAGCACCACCAGGATGCGCGTAAAGCTGGTCATCATTAGGATCAGCGAGGGCAGAATCGTGAGCAGCCCCATGATCAGCAGGAGCTGCAACGAGAGCGACAGGCTGCCCTGCGACTGCGCCCCGGCGATCTGGCTGAACGCGCGATCGAGCGCGCCGGGGAGGGCGGTTGCGCCGGGGGTGCTTTGGGCCAGGGCCGGGGAGGGGAGGAAGAGGAGGGCGAGCAGGATGCGCCCGCTCCTCTTCAGAGGACGGGGCTGGGGGGTGGTGAAGGCCTGACGCGCCGGTGCAAGGGCGCGCACCACCCCCCGACCCCCTCCTCTGAAGAAGAGGGGGAGACGATCGGCCGTTTTCGTGGAAGCGGGGTGGTCGAGGTTCATCGCGCTCACGCGTCCTGCTCCCGCGCGCGCGCCGGCGCTTCGGCCAGGCGGACGAGGCCGGTCTTGGAGGTGGAGACCAGAATCTCGCGGTCGTGGAATTCGATCACCGCGAGGCGCAGGGTGGGCGAGAGCATCTGGGTTTCGATCACCTTGACGGTGCGCTGCCCGGTGGGGGTGCCGAACTTGCCTTCGAAACGCTTTGCCAGGCGCAGCGAGCCCCAGGCGAGGCCGCCGATGAGCGGCAGCACGACGAGCAGCTTGAGAATGTACCAGACCATCACGCCACGTCCTTGCGCGGGGCGTTTTCGGTGCCGGCCAGCTCCACGATGCGCAGGCCGAAGCGATCGCCCTGGGCGACCACTTCGCCGCGCGCGATCAGCTTGCCGTTGACCATCACGTCGAGCAGTTCGTCGGTCAGCCGGTCGAGCATGACGACGCTTTCCTCGCCCAGCGCCAGCACGTCCTTGAGCTTCATCTCGGTGCGGCCCAACTCGACGGTGAGGCGCACGTCGACATCCTTGAGGAAATCGAAACCGCGCGGTTGAAACGGCATTGTGAGAACCCCCAAAAAGAGAAAGCTAGAAAACCTGTGAAAGCTGCACCGCCAGGCGATCATCCACTGCGCCCACGGTGCCATGGGCGATGGTTTGCCCGGCCACGCGCAAAGGCACGGCGCGCGCCACCGGCACGGGCAGGATCTGGCCCACTTCCAGCGCCGAAATGGCCGCCAGCGGCAGGCGGATATCCACCAGCACCGCGCTGAGCGGCAGCGGCACATCGGCAAATGGCTGGTCACGCGGATCGGCCGGGGCGTGTTCGCTGCTGGCGGGCGGACGTTCGCCATTGGCAAAGAGCGCAGCCAGCGTATCGTAGGGAAACGCCATTTCGATCGCCCAGGCCGGGCGGCCCGGCTCGGTGATCGAAAAGACCAAGGCTACGATGTTCTCATCGTTGCCGAAGGGCGCCAGGTGATCGATATTGCCCTCGCGGCGCAGCGGGCGGATGGCGCCGGCATCGTCCGCGCCCAGTGCTGCGGCCAGGCGCCCGGCCAGCATCGCTTCCAGGCGCTGCACCATCAGCTCGGCCGACAGTGGCAATTCGCGCGGCAATTGCTGCGGGGCAATGCCGGCGCCGCCAAAGGCGCGATCCACCAGGCGCAGCACCGCTTCGCCCGCCACCATGCCCAGGATGCGGTGCTGCCCCGGGCCGGCACCAAACAGCGTGTAGGCGCCCAGGTTGCGATGCCCCATCACCTGCATCGTGGCATAATCGGAATAGACCGTGCGTTCCGGGCGGCTGCATTCCACCGACGGCTCTTCCCCGCCCAGCAAACCGGCCAGGGCCCCCGCCAGCTCGCGTGAGAACCGTTCGGCCGTGCGCGTCAATGCCGTCACCAGGTCTGCCTGGCTCGGGCCGGGGCGCAGCAGTTGCGCGCAGTGGCGGGCCACCACGCGCTCTGCCACGAATTCCCGTTCAGGCTTCATCGTCTTCGTTCCCCATTGCCCCCAGCGGGGGATTTCCCGTTTGTCACTGCACGATGAACTGCTTGAAATAGACCGCGTCCACGCCGCCAAAGCCTTCGGTGTCGGTCAGCACCTTGTTGATCGCGGCGGTCATGCGCGCTTGCAGGCGCTGCTTGCCCTGGGTGGTTTCCACATCGGTATCGGGCGTATCGGCCAGCACGGTGAGCAGCGCCGAACGGATCGCCAGCTCGTGCTTCTTCATCCACATCACCACGCGATAGTCGCGCCGGGTGGATGCCGCGATCGAGGCCTGGATCAGTCGGTCGCTGTCCTTGAGGTTCGAGGTGAAATCGTCGGAGAACGAATAATAGACGGTGCGGTATTCGCTGCCGCCTTCGCCTTCCACTTCCTTGGCGCCGCCTTCGCCTTCGCCGCCTTCCTTGGCCACGGGGGCATAGGGGTCTTCCTCGCCCTTGCGGATCAGCTTGGGCTTGTTGTCTTCGTGCACGATCACTTGCGGACCGCCCAGGATGTGCATGGCAAACAGGGCATAGACCCCGCCCCCGCCCAGCGCGAGGGTGGCCACGACCACGCCGATGAGCACCATCGGACCGCCCTTCTTCTTCTTGGGCGCGTCCTTGTCCTTTTCCTTCTTGTCGCTCATGCCGGATCCTTGATCTTCAAATCGCCATCGGGTTCACACCAGCCTTGCGGGTGCAAAGGGCGCGAGGGGCGCAGGGGCGGGTTCAGGCGAACACGCCGCCCTGCGCGGAATCGGTTTCATCGCCACTGCCGCTGCCACGCCGTGCGGACTGGTTGGTGGTTTCGGGTGCGGGCGCGCGCGGCGCCGGGCGGCCATCGCCCCCCTGGCTGCCGGCATTGGCCTGGCCTTGCGCCTGGCCCTGCCCGGGGACCTGGCCTTGCGCGGCATTGCCGGAGGTTTGGGAGCCGGCGGTTTGCCCACTGCCGTTCTGGTTCGCCAGGGTGCCGGTATCAGCCCGGCTGGCCGCCAGCACGGCCGGGGCAAATCCGGGATCGGCGCTGGCCATCGTCACCGTGAGGCCATCGTCTTTCTGGCGAAATTCCAGGTCGATGCGGCCGAACGTGCCGTGGGCCAGGGTCGCGGCCACCGCAGCGCCAGGGCCATCCTCGCGGGCGCGGGCCACGGCATCGACCAGCGCGGCCACTTGCGCGCCAGGGATGGCGGCAGTGGCTGGCGCGGGCGAAGCGGCCGGTGCCGCGCCGAAATCTGGCGATGGCACGGTGAAGGCGGCGGCCGGCGCGGCGGGCAGGGCCGCCGTTGCGCTGGCGGGTGCCGGCGCCGCAGGCGTTTCCGGGGCCTCGCCGGGGTCTGCCGCCGCCAGCGGCGGGGTGGCCGTGTCGGTAGCGGCCGCCGTGGCGGGGATGGTGGCTGCGGCAGGCCGCATGGTGGTTTCGGTGGTGTTGGTGGCCGGGGCCTTGGCTACGCGCGCGGCCAGCACCTGCTGGATCGATGGGATGGGCGCGGCCTGAACTGGGGCCGGTGTCAGAACCTGGGCCTGCACTTGTGCCGGCAACTGGCCCGGCACCGGGGTTTGCAGCGGGGCGGCAGCGATGATGCCGGCACTATCGGGCGTCAGCGCGATCGTTGCGGTCTGGCCCTGGGCGTCCTGCGCGGGCCGGAAGGTGGCGACGAGCGGGGCGAGCGGCACGGCGGCCAGGGTCGCTTCGACGGGATCGGCGGGGACCGCCGCCGTCTTTGCGGAAACCGGAGCCGGGGCGGCAACCGATGGCTCGGTGCGGGGTGATGGCACGCTTTGGGCAAGCGCGTTCGGCGCAGGCAGGTTTGCGGCTGGCGCGCTGGTGGTGGGCCCGCTGGCAGGCGCAGTGCCGGGCAGCGCTGGCGCGGCCTGCGAATCGGCCAGCACCAAGGGCGTGGGCGCCGTGGCGGCGTCGGCCAGTGGCAGCAATGTGGCATCCTGCGTTGGCGTGGCAAGGCTTGGCACATCGGCCAGCGCTGCCGGCGTATCGGGCGCCTCGGGTGTTTCGCGCGCGTCGTCCGCCACCTTGGCCACGCCATGGTTGGCGGCGTGGCGGCCGGCGAGCACGCTGGCCATCGCCTGTGCCGGGGCTGTCTGGGCCGCAGGGACAGACGCGGGTGCAGCGGGTGGAAGCACGACCGGGGCAGCCAGTGCTTCGCTTGGCGCGGCGTCTGCCACGGGCACGGGCGTTGTCACCGATGCCGCCGGCGCGGGCTTGGGCACGGGCAAGGATGTGGCCAGCGGCGTTGCCACGGGCAGCGTTGCCGCACCTGCAGCCGGCTGGGCCGGCGCGGCATTGGCCGGCGGCGTTGCGGGCAGGCTCGCTACAGGGGGGGCAATGGTGAAGGGGCTGCCGCTTGCCGGCAAGGTCTTGCCGCTTTCCGGCAAAAGGGTTGCCGTGGCGGTCAACTCTGGCTTGGTGGCAAGGGCGGCGTCAGCCAGGGGTGCGGGCAAGGCTCCCGGCGGTGCCTCGGCCAGGGCCGGGGCCGCTGGCGGCGCGGCGAAGGCGGGGTCCGCATTGTCTAGAAACGCTGCAAATCGGCCGGTTTCGCCGGGCGGAGTCATGCCCGCCAGGGTTGACACGGTTCCACCCGCCAGGCTGGCAGACGGGGCAGAAGCGGCAAGTGGGGCAGCAATCGAAACCATCGCGGGGCAAGCTCCTGGGCGGGTTGAACACGGTTAATTCAAGAGCCGTGCCAATCGCGCGAAGGGGGCGTAGGGATGGTTTCGGATGAGGGCTCTTCGCGGTTGCGCGTGGGCCCCAGCGGGGTGCTTGCCTGGGCTTGCGCCCGCGCCAGCAGCCGCGCTTCGGCGGTGATGCGATCGGCGACGGCGGCGCGGCGGCGCTCGGCCGTGGCCACTTCGGCGGCGCGGGCATCGGCGATGCGGCGGGCGGTGTCGATCTCGCCGGCCGTGCTGCGCGCGATGTGCTCCAGACCGGCGCGAAATGCGCCCAAGTGCGCGAGCGCCGCACCATCGCGGGCATCGGTGCGCGCGGCATAACTATCTGCCAGGGCGCCAGTGCGGCTGGCCAGGTTCTGCAACTGGGCCAGCGTGCCTTCGGCCTGGCCGGCCGCGACCATGGCCTGCCGATGGCCGATCTCGCGCAAGCGCTCCAGCCGGCGCAGCCGCGCCAGCCGTTGATGTTGGGCCTTGATCGACATGGGAGGATCAGCCGGCCAGCAACTGGGTCAACTGGGCAATCCCGATATCCATCGGCACGACTTCGCGCGCCTCCTGCATGAGGAAATCAGCCAGCGCGGCATGCATGGCGATGGCCTGGTCCAGCTGCGGATCGGCGCCCTGGCGATAGGCGCCCATCAGCACCAGGTCGCGGTTGGCCTCGTATGCGGCGACCAGCGCGCGGAACTGGCGAGCCAGGGCCTGGTGCTGCGGGCTGGTGATGTCGGTCATCACGCGGCTCAAGGAGGCGGGAATGTCGATGGCGGGATAATGCCCGCGTTGCGCCAGATCGCGCGAGAGCACGATGTGTCCGTCCAGGATCGAACGCGCGGTATCGACCACGGGATCGTCCTGGTTGTCGCCATCGGCCAGCACGGTGTAGATTCCGGTGATTGAGCCGCCGCTGGCCGCCGAATTCCCGGCGCGTTCCACCAGCTTGGTGATTGTGGCGAGCGCCGAGGGCGGATAGCCGCGCGCCGCGCCCGGTTCGCCCAGCAGCAGCGCAATCTCGCGCCCGGCGTGGGCCACGCGCGTAAGGCTGTCCATGATCAGCAGCACGCGCCGCCCTTGCGCGCGGAAATATTCGGCCAGCGCCGTGGCCATCATCGCCCCGCGAATGCGCAAGTTGGGGGCGTGGTCTGCTGGCACGGCGATCACCGCGCTGTGCGCGCGTTTCGATCCGGCCATGTGGCGTTCCACGAAGTCGGACACTTCGCGCGCGCGTTCGCCGATCAGGCCCACGATCACGATCTCGGCCTGGGCGCCGTGGGCGATCATGTCGAGCAGCACCGATTTGCCGACACCCGATCCGGCCATGATGCCGATGCGCTGGCCCACGCCGAACGTGGTCAGCGCGTTGAGCGCGCGCACGCCGGTATCGAAGGCCTGGCGCACCGGGCTGCGATCGAGCGCGCCGGCGCGCACGCCGCCCGCTGGCCATTCGTGATGGGTGGGGAGCGGTGGGCCGCCGTCGATGGGATGGCCTTCGCCATCCACGGCGCGGCCCAGGAAGGCTTCGCCCACCGGCACCATGCCGGGCCGCCCTTCGGGTCGCACCCTTGCGCCGGGGCGCAGCAGGACCGGATCGCCCAGCAGCATCATCAGGCTGCGCCCGTTGCGAAAGCCGATCACTTCGGCGGCCAGATCGCCGCGCCCATGGACAATGCGGCATTGCGTGCCGATCGGCACCGACAGGCCCGATACTTCCAGCAAGCCGCCATCGCACGCGCTCAGCAGCCCGAAACGGCGCGGCGCCAGATCGGGATGGGCACCGGCCAGCCGCGTCAGCAACGGTAGCGCCGGGTGCAGCATGGCTGCAGCATCGTCCTTGCGCATCAGCATTGGCGCAGGGCTTCATCCAATGCGCGGCGCCATTGCGCGGGCCCGTCTTCCACGCCGCCCATTGCGCCGTCCACCCGCACCGTGCCGCGCTCCAGCGTGGAATCGGGCTCGCAATGCCAGTCTTCGGGCAAGTGATTGCCCACCAGCGCCAGGTCTTCCGGGTGCAGGCGGATCACGCGTGCATCTTCGGCGCGGGCGAGCATCTGCGCGGCCCGGCGCACGCGCGCCGCCAGCCCGACAGGATCGATCGCGGCATCGGCCAGCACCACGTCGCACAGCGCCAGCACGGTCTGGCGCAGGCGGCTTTCCAGCACGGCCACCTGGCTTTCGTCCATGCGGCGCAGCGCGGTGTCGATGCGATGGCGTTCGGCATCCTGCGTGGCAGCCAGGGCCTGCGCCTCGGCCAGGGCGGCGGCATGCCCGGCGGCAAAGCCATCGGCATGGGCGCGCTCGATCGGGTCCTCATGCTCGGGATCGGGCATGGGCGCGAAATCGGCGGGCGGTGCGGGCGCCTGGCGGGCAAAGCGCGGATCGAGCGTGAACCCACCCGATTGGCCCGGCACCGCGCCCCAGGCGCGCAAGGCGCGCTCGGGCACGGGGATGCGCAGCAGATCAGACATAGTCATCGTCACCCGAACCGAACACGATCACCCCTTCGGCCGAAAGACGGCGGGCGGCGGTGATCATCGCCTTTTGCGCCTCGGTCACTTCGGCGCGCTTGAGGCGGCCACGCGCGGCGATTTCGTCGCGCACGCCATCGGCGGCGCGGCTCGACATCGCGCGGAAGAACACTTCGCGCTGTGGCTCGTCGATGCCCTTGAGCGCGGCGATCAGCGTGTCGCTGTCCACTTCGCGCAGCATGGCACCCATCGATTGCGGATCGAGCACGTAGAGATGTTCGAACTTGAACATCTCGTTCTCGATTTCCTTGGCCAGCGCTTTGTCCATCTTGGTGATTTCGGGCATGACCCGTTTTTCCACCGCCTTGGCCGCCGCGTTGATGATCTCGGCCGCCTCGCGCGGGCCACCCATGGTGAGCGCGGCGCGGCTGTGCACGGCCACGATGCGGCGGGTGAGCACTTCCTCCAGCATCACCAGCGCCTCGGCCGAAACCTTGCCCAGCGTGGCCACGCGGTGCACCACCTGGGTCTGGATGGTTTCGGGCAGGCCGTGCAGCACGGCAGCGGCCACATCGGGGTCGATCTGCACCAGCAGCACGGCGATGGCCTGGGGATGCTCGGCCTTGACCAGCGGGATCAGCACTTCGGGATTGAGCCAGCGCGCCAGTTCCAGCGCCGAGGTATCCTGCGCCGCTTCGGGCGCGATGCGGTGCATCAGGTTGTCGGCCTTCACCTCGCCCACGGCGCGGGTCATCAACTCGCGCACCTGGCCGACGCGATCGTGCGCGGTCAGGCCCAGGCGCTCGGTGCGTTCGACGAAACCGGCGATCGACTGGGCGATGGCAACCGGGCCGATTTCGCCCAGGGCACACATCTTTTCGCCCAGCAGGCGCAGTTCCTTGGGTTCCAGCTGGGCGAGAAGGTCGGCCGCCTGCTGGTCTTCCAGCAGCATGACCATGACCGCAGCCAGTTCGGGGTCGGTCAGGGCGTCGAGTTCGTCTTCCATGTCACTCGGCGCCTTCCTCGGTCGGTTCCTTCAGCATCTGGCGCAGAACGGCCACGGCGCTGTCGGGCTTTTCCTGGACGAGGCGCTGGGCCAGGCCCACCTGGCGGCTCAGCAACTCGGTATCGATCGCGCCGGTTTCATCCTGCGCGGGGGCGAGCATCGGCTTGATCACCCCGGTGGTGGGGCCTGGGCCGATGGTGCGGCTGGGGCGCGGGGTGTCCGGATCGTCGGCGGCGTCCTCATCCTCGTCCTCGTCGTCGTCTTCGGCGCCCTTGCGGCTGCGCGCGGCCTTGCTGCCGGCAGCGCCGGGCTCGCGGCGCAGCGCCTTGATCAGCGGGCGCACGCCCAGCAGCAGGGTGAGCAGCACGGCCAAGAGCGCCACGCCGTTGCGCACGGCCATGGCAAACCACGGCTGTTCATAGAACTGGGGCGGGGTAATGTCGGCCGGGTTAAACGCGCGCACCGCCACGGCCACCTGGTCTCCGCGTGCGGGATCGGCACCCACGGCCGCGCTGACCAACTGCTTGATCTGGTCGATCTCGGCCGGCTTGGCCTTGGCCAGCACGGCCGAAGACAGCGCCACGGCCACGGTCAGGCGACGGATCTTGCCGGGCGTGTTGTTGGTCACGGCCACTTCGCGGCCCAGTTCGTAGTTCTTGGAAGACGAGCTTTCGCCATTGCTGGGGGCCGCGCCCGATGGCGTGGGCGAGGGCGTGCCCTGCGGCGCGCCCACGGCGGCCGTGGTGGGCGCGGGTGGGGTGTTGGACAAGACGCCCGGCACACCCACCGCGCCGTTGCCGCTGGTTTGCGATGCGGACTGGGTCTCGCTGCGCACCGCGCCCTGCTTGTCATAGCTTTCGCGTGCAGACGTCACCTGGTCCATGTCGAGATCGACCTGGACTTCGCTGGAGAAGTTGCCTTCGCCCAGCATCGGGGTGAGCAGCTGGGAAACCTGTTCGCGCAGCTTGTCTTCCAGCCGGCCCTGGATTTCCAGGCGATCGGCGTCACCCGGCTTGGCGGCAGAGAGCAGCCGGCCATGCTGGTCGATCACCTTGACCGCATCGATCGAGAGTTCGGGCACCGATCCGGCCACCAGGTTGACGATGGCCGAAACCTGGCTGGTGGCCAGCTGGCGCCCCTTGGCCAGGCGCACCATGACCGAGGCCGATGGCGCCGCCGTATCGCGCACGAACACCGATTTTTCGGGCTGGGCCAGGTGCACGCGCACTGCCTCCACCCCATCGATCTGCATGATCGTCAGTTCCAGTTCGCGCTCGCGCGCGGCTTGCAACCGTTCGCCTTCCAGCGTGCGGCTGGCGCCCATCGGCAGCTTGTCGATCATCTGCTCGCCGGTTTCGGGCGTGGCGACGGCGCCATCCGAAGCGGCGACCATGCGTGCCTTGTAGAGGTCGTTCTCGCCCACGGTGATCGCGCCGGTGGAATTGTCGATGCGATAGGCGATCGCCGCCTTGTCGAGCGCGGCGGTCACTTGCGCGCGTTCGGCGTCCGACAGATCGGAATAGAGCATGCGTTGTGGCGCGGGCGCCATGGTCAGCCACAGCAGCCCGGTCAGGCCTGCGGCGGTAACGCCGCCGAACCACGGCAAGGCGCGGCGCAGCGGTGGCTGGCGCAGGAACGCGCCCATGCGGGCGGGCAAGGTGCCGCCGGCCGGATCGGTCAGCGGCGCCAGGAGCGAAGGTGGCGGGCTGCCGCCGGCCCCGGCGGGAACAAGGTCTGCCATCTATCAGACCCCCATCCGCATGATGTCCTGATAGGCGGTCAACAGCTTGTTGCGCACCTGAAGCGTGGCTTCGAACGCCACGCCGGCTTCCTGGCGGGCGAGCATGACCTTGGCGACATCGACCGTCTCGCCCTTTTCATAGGCTTGCGACAGGCCTTCGGCCTTGGTCTGGCTGGCGTTGACCGTTTCCAGCGCGGATTTGAGCGCATCGGTAAAGCCGCCCGCCGGCGTGCTGCCTTCGGCCGAGGTGCCCGGATCGGGCGTGCGGATCTGTTGCAGCAGGTTGGAACGATCGATGATCTGCTGGCGCATGGCCATGATCTGCTGGATGCCGCCGCCGGCGCCGATGGAACTGATCCCGCTCATCGCCGGCCTCCCGCAACGGCGATGCCGGCTTCACGGAAGCTGGCGAGGCGATAGCGCAACGTGCGTTCGGAAATGCCCAACTGGCGGGCCGCCGCCACGCGGCTGCCGCCGCAGGCCTCCAGCGTGGCCAGGATTGCGCGGGCTTCAGAAAGCTGCACGATGTTGGACAGCTTACCCCCCTGCGGCGCATGCACTTGCGCCAGCGCGGCGTCGCTGGCCGGGCTGCGCGCGGGGCGATCGAACACGATGTGTTCGGGCCCGATCTCGGCCTGGTTGCCGGCGAGCAGCAAGGCGCGGCGCACGACGTTTTCCAGTTCGCGCACATTGCCGGGCCAGCCATGGCAGGTCAGCATGGCCAGCGCCGCATCCGACAGCCAGGGCAGCGGCCGGTCGGCCGGGGCGTGGCGCATCATCAGGGCAAAGGCCAGCGGGGCAATATCGTCGAGCCGCTCGACCAGGGCCCGCAGGGTCAGGGGGAAGACGTTGAGGCGGTAATAGAGATCGGCGCGAAACCGGTTTTCTTCCACTTCGGCGGGCAAGTCGCGGTTGGCGCAGGCAATGATCCGCACGTCCACCTTGATCGGCTGGGTCGCGCCCAGCGGCACCACTTCGCCTTCCTGAAGCGCGCGCAGCAGCTTTGCCTGGAGCGAAAGCGGCATTTCGGCGATTTCGTCGAGCAGCAGGGTGCCGCCATCGGCCGCGCGGAAAAAGCCTTCGCCCGCGGCGCTGGCGCCGGTGAACGCGCCCTTCTGGTGGCCGAACAGCAGCGCTTCGAGCATGGTTTCGGGCATGGCGGCGCAATTGACGGCAATGAACGGCTTGTCGTGGCGCAGGCTGGCGGCGTGGATGAACCGGCTCAACACTTCCTTGCCGGTGCCAGTGGGGCCGTTGATCAGCACGGGAATGTCGCTGGCGGCCAGGCGTTCGGCCAGGGCCAGGATCGACAGGCTTTCCGGATCGGCGGCAATCGGCGCACCGGGCGCGGCAGCGCAGGCGATCACCGCCGCCAGCGCGCTTTCGGAGAGCGGATCGGCATAGCGCACCACGTGCCGCTTGCCATTGGCCATGCGGGCCAACGCCGGATGCGCGCCGCGTTCGAGCACGATGGCGGGGCGGCGCGGATCGAGCGTGGCGACATCGGCCGTATCGGCGAGCATGGGCATCGCCCCCATGCCGGGCGCGGCCAGCACCGATGCAGCGCGCGCAACCAGCGCGCCATGGCGCGCCTTTGCTTCCCCGCTGATCGGCAATCGTTCGCCGCAATCGCTGCTCATCACTTTGACCCCCGTCTTAACCATATCCACGAGGGAGGTTTTCGCGCGAAACCGTCAAATGGTGTGAAACTTTAAGATCAGCGGACCTGCTAAGGGCAAACCACTAGGTCTGGCCGCCGAAAATCCCGCAGGCGGCAAGATTTTGCCCTTAAATTGCCGCCCATCCTGCCGGTCTTTGCCGTGCAGCCGGTCAATCCCTGGACTGGCGGCGATTGGGGTCTATCCCGAAAATCGGAGAAACATCATGGCGGTAATCAATACCAACGTCAGCGCCATCAAGGCAGCCAACGCTTCCAACTCGGCAAGCAAGCTGGCTTCGACTGCGATGGAGCGCCTTTCGACCGGCAAGCGAATCAACAGCGCCAAGGACGACGCTGCGGGCCTTGCCATTTCCACGACCATGACCGCGCAGATCACTGGCATGAGCCAGGGCGTGCGCAACGCCAACGACGGCATCTCGCTGGCGCAGACGGCCGAAGGCGCGCTGAGCGAAGTGACCAACATGCTCCAGCGCGTGCGCGAACTGGCGGTCCAGGCCAAGTCGGCGACCTACCAGGATTCGGACCGTGAAGCGATGCAATCGGAAGTGGGCAACCTCAACGCCCAGATTTCCGACGTGCTCAACAACACCAAGTTCAACGGCAACGCCGTGTTCAAGGTGAACTCGGGCGACGATGTCGACACCACCGACGATGCCAACAACGCCACGTTCTCGATCCAGACCGGTGCGAACACCGGCGATACCGTGACGCTGGTGAGCAAGGGCTTCTCGGGCGACAACCTCTTCGTTGCCGGTGACACTGCCTATGATGCCACGGCCGACGTGGCAGACCAGGCGCTCAACGTGACGGACACGACGTCCGCATCCACCACGATCGACAACGTCGATGCCGCGCTCAAGGAAGTGAACGCGACTCGCGCTACGCTCGGTGCCGGCCAGAACCGTCTGGAATCGGCGGTGAACAACCTGAACGACAACATCACCAACCTGTCCGACGCGCGTTCGCGCATTCAGGACACCGACTACTCGGCCGAAACCACCCAGATGGCCAAGGCCCAGATCCTGGCCCAGGCTTCGACCGCGATGATCTCGCAGGCCAACCAGAACCAGCAGAACGTGCTGACGCTGCTGCGCTGATTGACTGCCAAGTTTTCGGTTCTCCACGTTGCCGGCGGTCCTGCAAGGGATCGCCGGCTCTTGTGTTTCCCGGGCGCTCGGCAGCGTGGATGGGGCTGGCGCAGGGCGCCGTGGTTCAGCGCGCGGGGTTCAGCAGGCCGTGGGCAAAGATCCGCGCGGCATGGGCGGCATGGTGGCGAATCGTTGCCGGATCGGGCGGCGGCATCACGCCGATCGCCACGCGCATGTGCAGCTTGCCGCGCACCATGCCCAGGAACTGGTCGGCCGCAAGGCGCGGATCGGGCAGGGGCACCCCGCGCTGGCTGGCCATGCGCGCTAGGATCGCCGCCAGCGTCGTGCCGGCGCGCTCGGGACCGCAGCGAAAGAACATTTCCGCCGCTTCGGGAAATTGCAGGCCGGCGGCATGCACCATGCGATAGACATCGAGCGAGCGCTGGCTGCACAGGCCGGTCAGGAACTGCGTGCCGAAATCGGCCAGCATCGCTTCCAGATCGTCCGAATCGCTTTGCGCCAGCGCTTCGAGCGCCCGCAGCACCACGCTGCACCCCCGCATCAGCACCGCTTCGAACAACTGCTCCTTGGACGGAAAGTATTTGTACAGCGTGGCTTTCGATCCGCCCAACTCGGCCGCGATGGCCGACATCGACGTGGCGCCAAAGCCGGTCTGGGTGAACACTTGCGTGGCCACGGTCAGGATGTTTTCCCGCCGCTCGTCGGGCGAGCACCGTTTTAGCCGGCAGTTTGACGCGCTAGTGACCATTCCGTACACATAGCTGTTGACAGGCGCAGTGCAAGAGCGCAGTTGGAAGTTAGTGACCGGTCCGTACACGGTCATCCTCTCCCGATTGCGTAAAGGCCCTGCATGACTGCCTTCCCCGCCGGTCTTTTTCGCCGCGCGTCCGTCCTGTCCCTTGCGGTGGCATCGGGCATGCTGACGGGCTGTGCCGCCACGCCCGAACTGGGCCGGACGCCGGCCATGCGCCAGGCCGCTGCCAGTGACCTTGCCGCCAGCGATCTTGTCGCCGCCAATCAGTCCGCAGGTGCCACCATCCCCGCCGATTGGCCGGCAAGCGACTGGTGGCAAAGCCTGGGCGATGCCCAGCTTTCCGCGCTAATCGCCGAAGGTATGGCCAATGCGCCCAGCCTTGCCATTGCCGATGCCCGCCTGCGGGCGGCGCGCGGGCTGGCGCAGGCCAGCGGCGCTGCCTTACTGCCGCAGGTTTCTGCAAGCGGCAGCGTGGCCGAAGCCAAGCAGAGCTACAACAACGGCATCCCCCCCGCCTTCGTGCCCAAGGGCTGGAACGATACCGGCAGCGCCTCGCTCAGCGTCAGCTACGAACTCGATTTCTTTGGCAAGAACCGCGCCGCCCTGCGGGCCGCCACGTCTGAAGCGCAGGCGGCCGGGTTCGAAGCCCAGGCCGCGCACCTGGCCATCGCCACGGGCGTGGCCGATGCCTATGCCACGCTGGCGCGCGCGGCCGCGGCGCGCGATGTGCGGGCGCAAGCGCTGCAACTGCGCGAGGATACCGCGCAATTGGTGCGCCAGCGCGTGCTCAACGGCCTCGATACCCGCGCCGAACAGCGCCAGGCCGAAGCGGCCATTCCCGTGGCCCGCGCCGATCTGGTGGCGGCCGACGAAGCAATCGCATTGGCCCGCCATGCCCTGGCCGTGCTGATCGGCGCGCCGCCTTCGCGCGGCGATGCGATTGCCCTGCCGCAGCCGGCCGCCCTGACCGCGCAGGCGCTGCCGGCCAACCTTGCACTCGACCTGGTCGGGCGCAGGCCCGACGTGGCCGCCGCCCGCGCCCGGGCAGAGGCGGCTGCCGCGCGGGTGCGCGTGGCGCGCGCCGCGTTCTATCCCAATGTCAACCTGATGGGCTTCATCGGCGTGCAGGTGCTGGGCCTGGGCAACCTGACGGCGAGCGGTTCGGAGGCGGGCTCGGTGGGCCCGGCGATCAGCCTGCCGCTGTTTTCGGGCGGGCGCATCACCGGGAACTATCGCCAGGCGCGCGCCGGCTATGACGAAGCCGTGGCCAGCTACGACGATACGCTGCTCAAGGCGCTGCGCGACGTGGCCGACGCGGCCGCATCGCGCCGTTCGGTTGATGCGCAGCTGGCGCAACTGGGCGAAGCCGTGGCCGCTTCGCAAGATGCCTGGCGCATTGCCCGGCGGCGCTATGAAGCCGGCCTTTCCCCTTATCTGTCGGTGCTTTCCGCGCAGGATGCACTGCTCGCCAACCGGCGCTTGCAAGCCGATCTCCAGGCCCGGACGCTGGCCGCCCATGTCGCGCTGGTGCGTGCGTTGGGCGGCGGCTTTCGTGCCGGTTGACGCCGTGCCCGCTGCCCAGCCGTTTTCCTTCCTCATCTCCCTGATGCCGAGACACCCCGCCCATGGCTGATATCGACCCCAAGTTCACCGGTGCTGCCGACAGCGAAGCCGATGCCGATGCGGCGCGCAAGGCCAAGCGCAAGCGTGGCTTCCTGCTCTTTGCCGGCGCGCTGGCGCTGGTGGCGGCGGGCTTTGGCCTTTACGAATGGATCGCGGGCGGGCGCTATGTCGATACCGACAACGCCTATGTCGCGGCCGAAGTGGCGCAAGTGACGCCCCTGGTTTCGGGCCCGGTGCGGCGCGTGGCGGTGAACGACACGCAAGTGGTGCGCCGGGGGGATATCCTGGTTGAGCTTGATCCCACCGACGCCAAGATCGCCCTGGCGGCGGCCGAGGCCGACTATGCCGATGCGCTGCGCAAAGTGCGCCAGACGGTGGCCACCGGCACCGCGCTTTCGGCGCAAGTGGGCGAGCGGCAGGCCGATATCGCCCGCATGGCCGCGCAGGTCCAGGTGGCCACGGCCGATTTCCAGCGCGCCGAGATCGACTTGAAGCGCCGCCAGTCGCTGGTGTCTGACGGCGCGGTGTCCGGTGAGGAACTGACCACCGCCCGCAACGCCTATGCCGCCGCCCAGGGGCAGTTGGCCGCCGCGCGCGCCAGCCTGGCTTCGGCCCAGGCGGCACGCGGCACCGCCAATGGCCAGGAAGCGGCCAATGCCGCGTTGGTGAGCGGTACCACGCCCGAAACCAACCCGCAGGTGCTGGCCGCCAAGGCGCGGCTGGACAAGGCGCGGATCGACCTGGCCCGCACCGTGATCCGCGCGCCGGTGAGCGGCGTTGTCACGCAGCGCAATGTCCAGGTGGGGCAAAGCGTGGCCGTGGGGACAGTGCTGATGACGGTGGTGCCGATCGGCCAGGCGCACGTCGACGCCAATTTCAAGGAAAGCCAGCTTGCCCATGTGCGCCCCGGCCAGCCGGTGACGCTGACGTCTGATCTCTATGGCGACGATGTGGTCTATCATGGCCGCGTGGTGGGCTTTTCGGGCGGCACGGGTTCATCGCAGGCGGTGATCCCGGCGCAGAACGCCACAGGCAACTGGATCAAGGTGGTGCAGCGCCTGCCGGTGCGCGTGGCGCTTGATCCGCACGAGCTGGGCGCGCATCCGCTGCGCATCGGCCTGTCGATGACCGCCACGATCGATACGCGGCCGGAAAAGGACCAGATCGCGCAGGGCGGCAACTGAGATGGCCGGCGGACCGCCCATGGCCTTGGGCGCAGATGGGCCGCCGCCGCTGAAAGGCGCGCGGCTGGCGCTGGGGGGATTTGCCCTGGCGCTGTCCAACTTCGTCGTGGTGCTCGACATCACCATCGCCAATGTCTCGGTGCCGCACATTTCCGGCAGCCTTGCGGTTTCGCCCACCCAAGGCACCTGGGTGCTCACGTCCTACGCCGTGGCCGAGGCGATCTGCGTGCCGCTGACGGGCTGGCTGGCGCGCACCTTTGGTGCGGTGCGCGTGTTCCTGATGGCGCTGATGGGCTTTGGCATCTTTTCCATGCTGTGCGGCATTTCGGGCAGCCTGAGCGCGTTGATCGCGTTCCGCGTCTGCCAGGGGCTGTGCGGCGGGCCGATCATGCCGATGACGCAGACCCTGCTGATGCGCATCTTCCCGCGCGACAAGGGCGGGGCGGCGCTGGGCCTGTGGGCGATGACCACGGTGGTGGCGCCCATCGCCGGGCCGATCTGCGGCGGGATCATTTCCGACAACTGGTCGTGGCACTGGCTGTTCTTCATCAACATTCCGCTGGCGGTGTTCTGCCTGGTCGTGGCGTGGCGGCTGGTGCGCCGGTTCGAAACGCCAACGCAGAAATCCCCGATCGATTTCGTCGGCCTGGGGTTGATGGTGCTGTGGGTGGGCGCGCTGCAGATCATGCTCGACAAGGGCCGCGAGGAAGACTGGTTTTCCAGTGCGTTCATCGTCACCCTCGCCGTGGTCGCGGTGGTCGGCTTCATCGCCTTCCTGATCTGGGAGCTGACCGAGAAGCACCCGATCATCGACCTGTCGGTGTTCCGCAACCGCGGCTTTACCATCGCGGTGGTGACGCAGAGCGTGGCCTATGGCGCGTTCTTCACGTTCATCGTGCTGATCCCGATGTTCCTGCAGACCAACCTCAACTACACCGCCACCTGGGCCGGCCTGGCGATGGGCTGGGTGGGCGTGCTGGCGGTGGTGTTCTCGCCCATCGTGGCAAGGCTGGTGGGCAAGGTGGATACCCGCGCGCTGATCAGCTTCGGGGTGGCCTGGCTGGGCTTTGTTGCCGCGCTGCGCACGGTGTGGGTGACAGACATGGGCTATTGGACCATCGCCTTTCCGCAGATGATCCAGGGCATGGGCATGCCGTTCTTCTTCGTGGGCTCCACGGCGCTGGCCATGGCCTCGGTCAGGCCCGACCAGACCGCGTCGGGCGCGGGGATCCAGAATTTCATGCGCACGATGGCCGGCGCCTTTGCCACATCGATGTCCACCACGCTGTGGGAGCACCAGGCCAAGGTCAACCGCGCCGAACTGGTCGGCCTGGTCCATCCGCCCATGCACACCGGCCTGCCGGTGGCCCAGGCGCGCATGGCCTTGAGCCAACTGGTCCAGACCGAAGCGGTGACGCTGGCCACGCGCCAGGTGTTCCTGTTGTGCACGGTGATCTTCTTCGTGGCGGCAGGCATGATCTGGCTGGCGCCCAAGCCGGGTAAGCGCGAGAATTGAGAGCGCGGGGGGCGGGCGCCGCGGCCTCAATCCAGCAGCAGGATCGACATGCGGCGGTTGCGCGGGTCGTTGGGGCTGTCGGGCACCAGCGGGTCGCGGTCGGCCACGCCTTCGATGCGTTGGAAGCGTTTTTCGCCCACGCCGTTGCGCATCAGGGCCAGGCGGGTGGCTTCGGCGCGGCCGGCGGAGAGTGACCAGTTGTTGGCTGGATCGCCGGGTTTCCATTGCAGCGCATCGGTGTGGCCACGCACCGTCAGGTTGCCCGGATCGGGGGCGATGGCCTGGCCGATGGCACGCACCAGTTCCAGGGCATCGGGCGTGAGGATCGTGGTGCCCAGCCGGAACATCGAGAAATTGGCATCGTCGAGCATGTCGATGCGGATGCCCTCGGGCGTCATCGTCATGTGCACCTGCTTGGCCAGCTGGCGCAGCTTTTCGTTGGCTTCCAGCTTTTCCTTGAGGCGCTGCTGCATCACGGCGGTGCGCTTGACTTTCGATCCGCCGTCCTTGGGGCCGCCGGTGGCATCGCGCGGGATGGTCATCGTGCGCGTGCCGGTCTGCCCGGCACGGTGGGCATAGTTGTCGGCATCGGTCAGCGAGGAGCCGCCAAGCAGCCCGTAAGACCCGGCGCTGCCCTTGCGGGTTTTCACCAGGGTGGGGGTGAAATAGTCGGCGATGCCCTTGCGCTGCTTTTCGGTGGTGGCGCCCAGCAGCCACATCAGCAGGAAGAACGCCATCATTGCGGTCACGAAATCGGCATAGGCCACTTTCCAGGCGCCGCCGTGGTGGCCGCCGGCCACCACGGTGATCTTCTTGACGATGATCGGCTTGGGCGCTTCCTTGCCCTTTGGCGGCTTGGCCATGGCAAACCCTCCTTAGCGGCCGCGCAGCGCGTCGAGCAGTTCCGAAAGGCCGGGACGAAAGGCGTGGCCCAGGCCCGAGCGCGCGCTTTCCACCACCAGCGGCTGCGGCCAGCCATGCAGCGAGGAGACGATCACCTGCTTGACCGCCTGGTAGATCATCGCATCCTGATCGAGCACCTGCTTGAGCCTGCCGGCCAGCGGCGCCACGATGCCATAGGCCAGCAGCACGCCCATGAACGTGCCGACCAGGGCCGAACCGATCATCGCGCCCAGCACCGTGGGCGGCTTGTCGATCGAACCCATGGTTTTCACCACGCCCAGCACGGCGGCCACGATGCCCAGCGCGGGCAGCGCGTCGGCCAGGCCCTGGAGCGCGTGCTGCGCTTCCTCTTCCTCGTGGAAATGGGTCTTCATCGCGTGGTCCATCACGTCTTCCACGGCGTGCACTTCCAGCGTGCCGGAAGACACCACGATGAGCGTGAGCGTATCGCAGATCAGCGAAACCAGCGCGCCATGGGCCAGGATGCGCGGATATTCGGCAAAGAGCGCCGAACTCTTGGGATCGGCTACGTGGCTTTCCAAGGCCACCGGGCCATCGCTGCGCAGGATCTTCATCAGCTTGGCGCACAGCACGATGGCGTCCACATGGTCCTGCTTGTTGTGCTTGGGGCCCTTGAACACCTTGCCCAGGCCCGCGCCGATGCCTTTCAACTCGTGCAGCGAGTTGCCGGTGATGGTGGCGCCCAGGGCGGCGCCGCCGATGATCAGCATTTCATGGGGAATCGCCTCGGCCACCGGGCCGATCGCGCCCCCGGTGATGATGAACCCGCCAAACACCATGGCGAGCAGGACGACGATGCCGATACCAGCGTACATGAAGCGATAACCTTGTCGATAAACCGTGAGGGCCAAAGGCGCTGTTTGCGCCGTGCTGCATTGCAGAACGGCGCAAACACGCCGGCTTTCAGGACATCATGTTGAACAGCGACAGGCCGGATATCTTGGTGAAGCTGGCCTGGCTGGCCTGGAGCACGGTGGCCAGCTCCTGCAGCCGGGTATAGGCGGTGGGAATATCGGTGGCGCCCAGCGTGCTCTGGTCCTGGCTGCGCGCCTCGCTCATCGTGGTCTGCCGCTCGGTGTTGAGGTCGATCCACGACAGGCGCGCACCCACCACGGTCTGCCCGGTGGATACCGAGGTGATCGCATCGTCGAGCGTGGTAAGCGCGGTGCTTGCCGCGCTTTGCGCGCCACTGCCGCCGGCGCTGATCGCGTCGGTGATGGCTTTGAGCGCGGCAAACACGTCGGTGCTGGTGGTGCCGGAGCTGAAATTGAGGAATTCCGGCCCGGTCAGGCTGCGCTTGACGCTTTGCCCATCGCCCAGTTCCAGGCTGCCCGCGCTGCCGCTGCCGACATAGCTGACCACCCCGGTGGTGGCGTCCACGCTATAGGCATCGCCCGAAGCATCGCCGCCGAACAGCGCATTGCCCGCGCTGTCGCGCGTGTTGGCCAGCGAAACCAGGTTGTTGCGCAGTTCGACCAGTTCGTTGCCGATGCTGGTGCGCTGGGCGTTGGACAGCGTGCCGGTGGCGGCCTGGTTGGCCAGCTGGCGTGCGCGCTGCAACGAGTTGATCATCTCGGTCATCGCCGAATCCGTGAGGTTCAGATCGGCCGTCGCGCGGTTTGCCGATCCGGCATCGACCTTGGAGATGGCGTCCTGGCGCTGCAGGTTGCGCAGGCGCGAGGCGGTCAGCGGATCGTCGGACGAAGCCGCCAGGCGGTTGCCGCTCGATATCTGGGTCTGCACCTGCTCCATCTGGGCACGCAGGCTGGTCAGGTCGAGCGAAGACCGCTCGTAAAAGGCGGAAGTCGTGGTCGAGACGCTGGTGGACATGATGGGCCTACTTGATTGCGAGGATGGTGTCGAACAGGTTGCTGGCAACCTGCATGACCCGGCCAGAGGCCTGGAACGCTTGCTGGAACCGGGTCAGGTTAATCGCTTCGGTATCGAGATCGACGCCGGCCTGGGCCGAAAGCGCGGTCTTGGCAGCATCGGAGATGGTCTTGAGCGCATCGCGCGTGGTGGTGCGCGCCTGGACCGTGGCCGAGGTCTGGTACAGCAGGTTGTCCATCGTGCCGGCCGGATCGGCGCTGGTCAGCGCGTTGCGCAAGGCGGTCAGGTTGGTGGTGTCGCGGCTGTTGGCCGTGGCGCCCGCGGCAGCAGTGGCGATGGCGCTGCCATCGGTGGTCGTCAGCGCCATGTCTGCCGCGCCGGTGCCCGAAAGCAGCGCGGCGCCGGCACTGCCGTTCAGCGCGGCGCCATTGCCCTGCGCGGTGTTGACCGTGTCGATCACGGTCTGGGCCAGATCGTCGAGCTGGCTGTGCACATCGGCCACGCGCAGCAAGACCTGCTGCTGCCCGGCGAGCGAGCCGGCCGACAGCGTCACCGCGCCGGCTGCCACGGTGAAGCTGATCGTCCCGTCGCTGGCCGTGGTCATGGCCAGGGTCTGCGCGGTGTTGCCGGTCACCAGCGGCGCGCCCGAGGTGCCGCCCAGCGTCACCCCCACCGTGCCGTCGCTGCCAAAGCTGGTGGCGATATCGGCATAGCCCGACAGCTTCTGCAGCAGCATGTCGCGCTGGTCCATCAGCCCGGTGCGATCGCTGGTGGCATCGGCCATGCGCGATAGCCGGCCATTGACCTTGGCCAGTTCGGCCGACAGCGTGTTGACCTGGGTGACGCCATCGGCCGCGCCGGTCTGCTGGCCCGTGGCCACGGCATCGAGCTGGTTCGAGGCGATGTTGAAACTGTTGGTCATGGTCTGCGCCGCCGCGATCACCGAGGCGCGCAGCGGCGTATCGGTGGGACTTTGCGCCAACTGGGTCAGTGCGGTTTCAAAGCCGGTGATGGCCGAATAGATGCCCGGGTCCTCCAGCGCGGCCTGCACGTCTTCAAGGCCGGTGACTTCGGTATCGACCCGCGCGGTATCGGCGCTGGTGCGGCGCACTTCGGCCTGGCGAAAGGAATCGGCATTGCGCTGCACCCCGGTGACGCGCACGCCCGAAAGCGACACGTCGCGATTGTTGGCGACATAGCCGGGCGTCATCACCTCTTCGGTGGAAACGCTGCGCCGGACATAGCCCTCGGTGCCCGCGTTCGCGATGTTCTGGGCCGTCACGTCGAGCTGGATGCGCGCGGCGCGGGTGGCGCTGCGGGCGATGGACAGAAGATCGGATGCCATGGCGATCAGGCTCCCTTGCCAGTGCTGGTGCCACTATTGGCGCCGGGGCCCGTGGCAGCGGCGCTCTGGCCGGCTGCCTGCGCGAGCTGGCTTTCCAGCCGGGCAGCCAGGCCCAGGGTACCGGCTTGCGCGGCGATTTCGGCAAAGCGTTCATCGCGCATCTGGGTAAAGGTATCGTCCTGTTTCTTGCCGAACAGATCGTCTCCACCCAGGTCGGTATTGCGCGCAGTGCTGAGCATCTGGCGCAGGAACATGGCTTCGAACCCCTGTGCGGCCTTGCGCAGCGCGGCCCGGTCGATCGGCGTCGATGCGGCCGAAGTGCCCGATACGGCAGCGGAATTGAGCGATTGCGCAGTCATCAGATCACCACCATTTCGGCCTTGAGGGCGCCGGCTTGCTTGAGCGCTTCAAGGATCGCCACCAGGTCGGACGGCGAAACGCCCAATTTATTAAGGGCATTGACCAGCGAAGAGAGCGAGGCGCCGGGCTTGAACAGGGCCACGTGGTTGCCTTCCTCGGTCACGCTGATCTGGCTGTTGGGCACCACGGCGGTCTGCCCGTTGGAGAACGGGCCGGGTTGCGACACGCGTGGCTTCTCGTCGATCTTCACCACCAGCTTGCCGTGGCTGATCGCGGCGGGCGACAGGCGCACCGCGCTGTTGATCACCACCGTGCCGGTGCGGCTGTTGACGATCACCTTGGCGGCGGCTTCGGCCGGGTTCACTTCGATCGCCTCGATCGCCGCCATCGCGCTGGCGCGAGCATCGGCGCCGCTGGGCAGGCGCAGGGCCAGGGTTACCCCATCCTCCACGCTCGCGGTCTTGGGAAACTTGGTGTTGATCGCATCGCGCACGCGTGCAGCGTTGAGGAAATCGGCGTCGAACAGGTTCCAGCGCAGCACGTCGGCGCTATCGAACCCGGTATCGACTGCACGTTCCACCGTGGCGCCTTCGGCGATGCGGCCGACGGTGGGCACGTTGACGGTCAGTTGCGAGCCATCCTTGGCCGTGATGCCCAGGCCGCCCACGGCCAGGTTGCCCTGGGCCATGGCATAGATCTGCCCGTCGGCACCATAAAGCGGGGCCAGCACCAGCGCGCCGCCGCGCAGCGACTTGGCCTTGCCGATGGTGGAAACCGTCACGTCGATGCGCTGGCCCGGCTTGGAAAAGGCCGGCAGATCCGCCGTGACCATCACCGCCGCAGCGTTCTTGAGCCCAGGCGCCACGCCGGCCGGCAATTGCACGCCCAGCCGCCCGGACACGCCGCGCATGGCCTGCGTCAGGTATTCCAGGTTGTCGTCCCCCGTGCCGGCCAGGCCCACGACGATGCCATAGCCGGTGAGCTGGTTCGAGCGCACGCCCTGGAATTCGCCCAGATCGCGCACGCGCTCGGCATGGGCGGCCTGGGCCAGCACCGGCAGGGTGGCCATGGCGGCCGCCAGCACCAGCAGCATCGGGCCGGGGCGAAGGATGCGGCGGCGCAACAGCGGCCGCACGGCAAGGCCGGCGAGCGCGGCAGCCGCCAGATCGGCCGCAAAGGGAAATTCCATGATCATGATGAAGGCCTAGAACGGGCTGACAAGGTTGAAGAACTTGGTGAGCCAACCCTGGCGCGCGGCGCGGCTGACATCGCCGTTGCCGGCATAAGTGATGCGCGCATCGGCCACCTGGCCCGACTGGATGCGGTTGGTGGTGTCGATATCGGCCAGGCGCACGATCCCCGAAACCTGCACCCATTCCTGGCCCTGGCTCAACGTCAGGCGCTTTTCGCCTTTGACCAGCGCGGTGCCGTTGGGGCGCAATTGCGCGATCGTCACCGAAACCTCGCCGCCCAGCGTGCTGGTCTGCGAGGCATTGCCGGTGCCGGAAAAGGCGCTGGCGCCCGAATTGTTGATGCCGTTCTGCGATAGGATCGACAGCGGCCCCTTGTTGGGCGGGGTAAACGTGAACGAGGACGACTTGGCCGTCTTGCTGGCCGCCGATTTCGACGTGGTGAGCTGTTCGGCCAGCACGATGACCAGGCTGTCTCCCACGGCATGGGCACGCGCGCCTTCCACCAGGCCGGCATAGCCATTGGCCAGGTTGAGAATGCTGCCATCGGCAGGCTTGGGCGTGCCGGCGGCCGGCAAGGTCGGGTCAAAGCCCGCGCCCGGGCGATTGCGCGCCTTGGCCGGCTGGGCCGCCACCAGCATGGCGGCGGTGATCAGCGCCGGTACGGCCAGAACGGCCAGCAGTTTGAGGCCCAGACCGGGGCGGGGCGCCAGACCGGTGCGGGAAAGTCCGCGCAGCCGTTCGGTGCGCAGGGCCTTGTCGAACAGGGCGTCGAAAGGGGAATCCATACAGATCAGCGCTTTCCCGCCTTACAGCGTCTGGTTGGCGTTCTTGAGCATGTCGTCGATGGCCGAGATCATCTTGGAATTGATCTCGTAGGCGCGCTGGCACTCGATCATGTCGACCAGCTCTTCCACGACGTTGACGTTGGACGCTTCGAGATAGCCCTGCTGGATATGGCCGCGCCCGGCATCGCCCGCATTGCCCACCTGGGCCGCGCCGCTGGCGCCGGTTTCCACCAGGAAGTTGTCGCCAATGGCCTTGAGGCCCTGCGGATTGGCAAAGCTGGCAATGGTGATCTGGCCCAGCGTGGTCGCCTCGGTGGCGCCGGGCAGCGTGGCCGTCACGGTGCCGTCCTGCGCCACGGTGATGGCGCTGGCGCCTTCGGGCACGGTGACCGCCGGCTGCAGGGCATAGCCTTGCGAAGTGACGAGCGTGCCTTCCGATGACCGGCTGAAATTGCCCGCGCGGGTATAGGCCAACTGGCCACCGGGCAGCGTCACCTGGAAAAAGCCGTCGCCATCAAGCGCCAGGTCGAGCGCATTGCCCGTGCTCTGCAACTGGCCCTGGTTTTCCATCCGCGCGGTGCCCTGAAGCGAAACCCCGGTGCCCAGGTTGAGCCCCGTGGCATAGGCGGTTTCGTTGGACGATTGCTGCCCGGCCACGCGCGTGTCCTGATAGGCGAGCGTGGCGAAATTGGCGCGATCGCGCTTGAAGCCGGTGGTGCTGACGTTGGCCAGGTTGTTGGCGATCACGCGCATCCGCGTGTCCTGGGCTTCCAGGCCGGTGCGGGCGACGTGCAGGGCGGAACTGGGCATGGCAGGGTCTCTCCGATTGGATTTTTCAGGTGTTCAGGCGCATCAGGCTGGCGGATTTCTCGTCCACCTCGCGCGCGGTGGAGGCCACTTTGGTGCGCATTTCGAACAGGCGCTGGGCTTCGACCATTTCCACGATCACCTGGGTGGGATCGACGTTGGATTGCTCCAGCGCGCCGGGGGTGAGGCGGGCTTCCTCGTCTTGCGGCAGGGTGCCCATGGTGTTGTTGGCGCCGGTCACGTGGAACAGCCCGTCCAGCCCCTTGCCCACCTGGCTGCCCGCCGTCGAAACCAGCTTGATGCGGGCAACGACCTGGGGCGGGGTGGAAGGGTTCTGCGGGTCGGCGGCCATCACGCTGCCATCGGGCGCGATGGTCACGATCGTGCCGGTGGGCACGGTGATCGGCCCCCCATCGCCGATCACCGGCCGCCCATCGCCGTTTTGCAGCACGCCATCGGCGGTGATCGTCAGATCGCCGCGACGGGTATAGGCCTCGCTGCCGTCCTCGGCCTGTACCGCCAGCATGGTGTCGCCGCTGAGCGCCACGTCGAGCGGGTTGCTGGTGGCGATCGTGGCACCTTGCTTGCTGCTGGACCCCTGCACATAGCCTTGCGTCATCGCGCGCGCTTCGAGCGCTGGGCCCTTGAGCGTGATCGGCGTGGCGCTGAGCATCTCCTGGCGGAAGCCGATAGTCTGCGCGTTGGCCATGTTGCTGGCGATCACGCGCTGGCGCACCATCGACCCGGCCATGCCGGAATAGGCGGTGTAGATCAGCCGGTCCATGGCCGGTTACCCCCCTTAGCTGCGCAGGTTGAGAATGGCCTGGGTGGCCTGGGTGGCAGTGTCGATCGCCTTGGCATTGGCCTGGTAGGCGCGCTGCGCCACGATCAGGCCGACGAGTTCGTCCGACACTTCCACGTTGGAGCGTTCGAGATAGCCCGACATCAACTTGCCGTACTGGCCGTTGGTGGGCTCGCCATAGTTGGCGAGGCCGGACAGGTTGGTGGCGGTCCAATTGGCCGAACCCTGCTGGCGCAGCCCTTGGGCGTTGAGGAACGTGGCGAGGCCGATCTTGCCGATGATGGTGTTCGAGCCATCGGCATAGCTGGCCGCGACATTGCCGTTTTCAGAAACCGTGAATCCGGCAAATTCCGATCCGGCAGCATTGGTTGTAGGCACCAGAGCGTCGGTCATCGTCGTGCTGGTCACGGCGCCGGTGGAGTCGGTGGGAAACATCTGCACGCGATTGCCCTGGGCATCGGTGACATAGCCGCCCGAATCCATCTGGAACGCGCCATTGCGGGTGTACATCGTCTGGCCGGTGGAGGGCGAAACCACGGTAAAGAACCCATCGCCGCTGACTGCCAGGTCCAGCGAAGAGCCGGTGGAATCGAGCGCGCCCTGCTTGAAGTTCTGGGTGATCGCCTCGACCTTGGCACCGATCCCTTCGATCAGGCGCGGGTTGGTAAAGGCCGTGCCGGCGACCACGTCGGCAAAGCTGACGGTGCTTTTCTTGAAGCCGTTGGTTTCCGAGTTGGCGATGTTGTTGCTGACCACGTTGAGATCGGTCTGCGCATTCTTGATGCCGTTGAGCGACGTGTAGAACGACATGGGCTGGTTTTCCTGTCGGTTGGGGGAGGGAGGGTCAGGCGGTTGCCGTGGTGGCTGCCGTGCCGGAGGTAGACGCCGCCGTCTGCGCGGCGCTGATCGCGGCGAGTTGCTGCGAAATCGTCTGCAGCGTCGCGGCGATCTGGCTGTTCGAAGCGTTGGCGGAATTGAGCTGATCGAGCTTGTCGGAAATGTCGGTGAGCGTGCTGTTCATCTCCGTCGAGTTCGACAGCGAGGAAAACTGCGCGAGTTGCGCCACCATCTGGGTGTTGTCCACCGGCGAGGTGGGGTCCTGGTTCTGCAGCTGCGCGGTCAGCATCTTGAGAAAATCGGTGGCGCCAAGGCTGGCCCAACCGGTCTTGGCCGTGTTGGAGGAACCGGTGGTTGCGCTGGTTGATGTTACGGTGGTCATGTCACTTCATCCTCATCGTATCGAGCATCAGCTGCTTGGCGGTCTGCATCGCCTCCACCACGTTCTGGTATTGGCGGCTGGCTTCCATCATCTCGACCATCTCGGCGTTCTCATCGACCGGGGCGGTCCAGACATCGCCGTTGGCGTCTGCCAGTGGATTGTCGGGATCGTGGGTGCGCACGGCGGTGGTGTCGGTGCGGTAGACGCCCTGGACCTTGACCGTGGAAAGGCCGGTACGGCGATCGAGCTCTTCGGCAAAAACGGGGCGCAGCGGGCGATAGGCCGCCGCGTCGCTGCTGGCGACGTTGCCCGCGTTGGCCAGGTTCGATGCCGCTGCGTTCATTCGCACCAGCTGGGCCGACATGGCGCGGCCGGTCACGCCGAACAGGGTGAGGGGGGAATTGCCGTTGCCCGCCATGGTCAATCACCCTTGAGCGCGCGGGTCACTTCGCCCACGCGGCCCTTGATGAATTCCAGAGTGGCCGAATAGCCCACCGCGTTTTCGGCAAAGGCGGTCTGTTCCGTGGCCAGTTCCACCGTATTGCCATCGAGGCTGGGCATCACCGGCACGCGATAGAGCGTGGCGCCCGCTTCGGCCTGGCCCTGGCTGGCGCCGGCAAGGCGTGCCTTGAGCGCGGCGCCGAAATCGATGTCGCGCGCCTTGTACCCGGGAGTGGCGGCGTTGGCGATGTTGGAGGCCAGCAGGCCCAGGCGCGTGGCGCGCAGTTCCAGCGCGGCGCCGTGGATGCCGAACAGGCCATCGGTTGATGCACTCTCGCTCATCGGTCGTGCTCTCGCTTTCCTTGGGCAAACAAACGATGCCGATGGTTTAGCAAGGGGCGTGCCAATTGCCGCAAGACCCGCAAACGCGGCGTTCCGGGGCGGCCGGCCGGCGTTGGCGCGGCAAGCCCTTGCCGATCGCGCTTGCCGATCGACGGCAGGCGCTGCCGCCCGCCCTGAAAGCGTGGCGGTCCCTGCCGTCCTTGCCGCCAAAGGTTTCGCGAAAAACCCGAGTTTCACGAAAGACAAGGCGCCGATGGATCCGACCCACCTGTTCGATGGCCAATCGGCCGTGATCGTCGTTGGCGGCACGCTGGTGGGCACCGTGCTGCGTTGCGGCTGGCGCGACAGCATGACCGCGCTGCGTGCCGTGGTGGCTTTGCTGCGCCCCGGCTTCGATGCCGATGCGATGCGCGCCGAACTGGCGCATGAAGTGGCGCTGATCCGCCAGGACGGTGTGATCCGCGCCAATCCACGCCGGCTGGCCGATCGCGAATTCGATTCCGCCACCACCGCCTTGCTGCGCACCCGGTCGCTCGATGGCTTGATCGAACAGCACGAAGCCTGGCGTCGCACGCGCCTGCGTCGCGCCACGGCGGCGGCGCGCACCCTGGCCCAGGCAGCGGATCTCTCGCCCGTGTTCGGCCTTGCCGGAACGCTTGTGGCGCTCAGCCAGCTCAAGGTGGAGAGCCTGGCCCACGGCAATTTCATCGGCGCCATTGCCATGTCGGTGCTGACCACGCTGTATGGCCTGCTGCTGGCGCATATCGTCATGGGGCCGCTGGGCCGCGCGGTGGAGCGCGCCTCTCAGGCCGAGGAAGAGGCGCGTGCCGAGGTCATGGCCTGGCTGACGCGCCAGGTCGGCCCGGCTTGCCCCGATCGGCATCGCAGCACGCCCCAGGCGCCACACGGCACCCACGCGCCTTATCCCGTGACCGCACCCCCCTTGGCCGAGGGCACGCGGCCGATCGGGTCACCCCCCCACGATCCGCGCGAAGTGGCATGATTGCGCGGCCCGGGCAGACGGGATGGCAGACCATCCTGGCCGATCTGGCGCTGATCCTGTTCATGATCTGCGCTTCGGCCCTCTCCGTGGCGGAAGGGCCGGCGCCAGCGGCGGTCAAGGCCCAGGCCGCGCCCTTGCGCGCGCCGCCGCCGCCCCCGCCGCATCCCGTGGCGCCCTCGCAGCAGGCAGAGCCGGTGGGGGTGTGGCGCGATGGCCCCGGCGCACCGCCGCTGGCGCAGTGGCTGGCCGACCAGGCCGCCGATCCGCGCCTGCGCCTGTCGATCGTGGTGCGCTATGGCGCCCGGTCAGCCAACCCGCATTCCGCGCGCGAGGCGGCGCTGGAGCAGGCCGCGCGCCTTGCCCGCACCGCCGGCCCGCGTGCCGGCAGTGCCCGCGTGGTGGTGGAACCGGGCGCACAGCCGGGCGCCAGCGTGGCGCTGGGCTATGACGAGGAAAGCCTGTGAGGCAGGAAATGGCATGGCTTTTGCTGAAATCCGGGCAATCCGCCTCGTTTCAGGAAAAGCTCCATGCCCGCTGCCCCGTTCCGGCCCGTTCTTGCCGCCAGTCTTGCCGTCCCGCTTGCCGTTTCCACCCTGGCGCAGGCCCAGGTGGCGCGCGCGCCGGCCACCCGCTTTGCCGATATGGCCGCGATCGACCAGGCCGTGGCCCAGTTTACCGGACGCGCCATCGGCGTGCCCGGTGGCGCGGCCCAGCCAGTCGACCGCCGCTTGCGCCTGGTGGCGTGCACGGCGCCGCTGGCGCTGGGTTGGCGGGCCGCTGCGCACGACAGCGTCTTGGTGCGCTGCCCCGATGCGGGCGGTTGGCGCCTGTTCGTGCCCGTGGCCGCGGCGCGGGCCGAGGCGGCCGCCACCCCCGCACCACCCGTGGTGCAGCGCGGCGAGGCGGTGACGATCGCGATGGTTGGCGATGGCTTTTCGGTGGAGCAGGGCGGCGAAGCCATGGATGTCGGCCCCTTGGGCGGCTGGATCCGCGTGCGCACCGATCCTGCCAAGGCCGGACGCAGCGATGCCCTGCGCGGACGCGTGGTGCGCCCCGGCCTGGTGGAAGTGCCGGTGGATTGAAGCCGGCCCGGCGCATGGGATCAGGCATGCCCAGCGCATCCGGCAAAATTCCGCCGCATGGCCTTAAACTCTCGGGACCGGCGCCGTTCTTCCCGGCATAACCCCCGAGGAGCTCGACCATGTCCAACATCGAAATCGGACCGTCGCGGCCGGTTGGTGCGGTCCAGGTCAAGATCGCCACTGCCGATACGGCGGCGCCCCAGGCCGTTGCCGAAGCGCCGGCCAGCCCAAGCGCCGCGGCCACTGCCGCGCCGTCTGCGCCGGCGACGATCGCCAGCGCCGCATCTGCCACCGTCGCCACCAGCGGCGCCACTCGCGCCGGCGATGTGCCGGTGAGTAGCGATCGCGTTGCCCAGATCCGCAAGGCGATCGAGGAAGGCCACTATCCGGTGATCCCCGCCCAGATCGCCGATGCCATGATTGCCGCCGGCATGCTGCTGAGGACCCCCCAATGACCGTTGACGCACCGATTTGCCATCCCAACGATCTGCGCCAGGCCCTGGGCCAGATGATTGCCGTGCTGAATGACGAACGCCTGGCCCTGGCCGGCCTGGATATGGATGCGATCATGGGGTGCGCGGTGGACAAGGCGGCCCTGTGCAGCCGTCTGGAAGCGGTGGCCACCGATGCGATCGACGAGGAATGCCGCGGCATGGTCGATGCCGCGCGTCGCCTCAATGAAGCGAACCGCCGCGTGCGCAACCTGATTGCCGCCAATGTGGCCGCCCGGCTCGATGCGTTGACCGGCGCTCCTGCGATCTATCGCGCCCGCGCTGGCGAAGTGCGGGCCCATCACGCCCGCACCGCCCGGGTGCGCTAAATCATCGGTTTGCCGGCGCGGCCAAGGGCTGTGCCGGCAAACCGGCAAATCCTCTCCGGCGCCGCGTGCCGTTGCCCTTTCAGGGCCGGCACGCGGCGCTTTTTTGCGCGGCAAATCGTTGAGAATGAGGGAATCCGTCCCAGTAACGCGAAACTGGCACAACCTTTGCTGAACCATCCTTGTCGCGGCACGCCAACCAGGGCGTGCTGCCGCCAGCACAAGGATACGGGCGTTGAGTTCAGTGCAAACTTCTGCCGCGACCCTTGCCGATCCGGCAATCGGCACGATCGCGGCCAGCGCGGCAACCGCCAGCCCGGTGCATGCCGCCATTGCCAATGCGGCCAATGCCACGGGCGTGGACTTCGGCTATCTGCTGGCCCAGGCGCGGCTGGAATCCGGGCTCGATCCCCGTGCTCGCGCCCGCACGTCGAGCGCGGCTGGCCTATACCAGTTCACCGGGCAGACCTGGCTCAAAACCCTGGCTCGCCACGGCGCCGATCATGGCCTGGATTGGGCTGGCGATGCGGTGGACGATGCCGCCGGCAATCCGGCACTGCGCAGCCAATTGCTGGCGCTGCGCCATGATCCGCAGCTTTCCGCGCTGATGGCCGGTGACCTGGCCAACGACAACCGGGCGGCCCTGGCCACCACACTGGGCCGTGATCCCGACAATGCCGAGCTCTATCTCGCGCATTTCCTGGGTGCGGATGGCGCGTCCCGGTTCCTTGCCGGCCTTGCCGGCAATCCCGAGGCCAGTGCCGCTGCGCTGCTGCCCAAGGCGGCCGCGGCCAATCGCACGATTTTCTATGACCGTAGCGGCGCGCCGCGTTCGCTGGGCGCGGTGATGGCGCTGCTGCGCAGCCGGTTGGAGGCGGCTGGCAGTGACGCTGGCGGCCTGCCGGCATTGCCTGGAATGCCGCTATCGGGGCAATGGCCGCTGGCCACCATGCCCTATGGCGATCTGTCCGGGCTGGATGGCCCCTGGGCCAGCCTGCCTTCAGGCGCACCCGATCTGGGCGCGGGGCGGCAAAGCTATACCGGCGGCCCGGTGGCGCAGGAGTTCCAGCAGGCCGCGGCTGCCGCAGGCCAGGCCAGCGGTGGTGCGGCCGGCAATGCGGGCCACACGTCGATGGCCGATACCCTGCGCGACACGTTTGTCCTGGCGGGCAGCGGCACGCCGGGCAGCGGCCACGTGGCCCGCGCCTATGGCCGGCTCAAGGCGATGGGGCTCTAACCCACCATGTTCAAGCGATTTGGCTCGCCCGGTGCCATGGCCCTTCCGGCCGGCATCCTCATGCTCATCGTGCTGATGATCGTGCCGCTTCCCTCGATGCTGCTCGACATGTTCTTCGTGCTCAACATCGCCTTGTCGGTGGCGATCCTGATGGCGGCGATGAACGCGGAAAAGCCGCTGGATTTCAGTTCTTTCCCGTCCGTCCTGCTGTTTGCCACGCTGCTACGCCTGGCGCTCAACGTGGCGTCCACCCGTATCGTGCTGGTGCGCGGGCATGAGGGCGAAGCGGCGGCCGGCCACGTGATCGAGGCGTTCGGCGCGTTCCTGGTGGGCGGCAATTTCGCCGTCGGCCTGTTCGTGTTCATGATCCTGATGATCATCAACCTGGTGGTCGTGACCAAGGGTGCGGGCCGCGTTTCGGAAGTGTCCGCCCGCTTCACCCTGGATGCCTTGCCGGGCAAGCAGATGGCGATCGATGCCGATCTGGCGGCCGGTCTGATGAGCGCCGACGAGGCCAAGTCCCGCCGCCGCGAGGTTTCGACCGAAGCGGATTTCTATGGTGCGATGGACGGCGCCAGCAAGTTCGTGAAGGGCGATGCGATCGCCGCGCTGCTGATCCTGGGCGTCAATATCCTGGCCGGCTTTTGCCTGGGCATGATCACCCATGGCTTGAGCGCGGGCGAAGCGGCGCAGCGCTATGTCACCCTGGCGGTGGGCGATGCGCTGGTGGCGCAAGTGCCCTCGCTGCTGCTGTCGATCGCGGCGGCGGTGATCGTCACCCGCGTTTCGGACACGCGCGACCTGGCCGGCCAGATCGGCCACCAGTTTGCCAACCCCTCGACCTGGCTGCCCGTGGCGGTGATCCTGGGCGCGATCGGCGCCATTCCCGCCATGCCGCAAACGGTATTCCTGCCCGCTGCGGCGGGCGCGGGCTGGCTGTGGTGGGCCCTGCGCCAGCGCGCACGCCGCCCCGAGCCGGTGCTCGAACCCGAAGCGCCGCCGAGCGACCCTGCGCGCATCACGCTGGAGGAAGTGAGCGACCATACGCTTGTCACCATCGAGCTGGGCTATGGCCTGGTGCACTTGGTCGACGAGCGGCGCGGTTCGCCGCTGGTCACCCGGATCACCGGGGTGCGCAAGCAGTTGAGCCAGGCGTTCGGCTTTGTCGTGCCGCAGTTCCGCGTGCGCGACAGCCTGGACCTTGGCCCCAACGATTATCGCATCATGCTGGGCGGGGTGCCGCTGGGCGGGGCGACCGTGCGGGCCGATCGCGTGCTGGCGATCGACGCGGGCGAGGCACGCACCGATCACGGCCTGATGGGCGAGGCGACGCGCGACCCCAGCTTTGGCTGCCCGGCGCTGTGGATCGAGAACCACTTGCGCGACCAGGCCATCGCCGAAGGCTTTTTGACGGTGGACGCCAGCACGGTGATCGCCACCCATCTCAACCAGTTGCTGAGCGAACGGCCGCAACTGCTGCTGGGACCGGACGAAGTGCGCGCGATCCTGGAGGCGGTGCGCGAGCGCGCGCCGGGCCTGGTGGAAACGCTGCATCCCCAGCCTTTGTCGCTGGCGGCGCTCACCCGCCTGCTCCACGCCTTGCTGGAAGACGGGGTGACCATTGCCCACCCGCTGCCGATCCTCTCGGCGTTGAGCCAGGCCGTGCTGCAAACCACCGAGCACGAAAAGCTGGTGGATCTGCTGCGCGCCGAACTGGGCGGGCTGATCGTGGCGCGGGTGTGCGGCCCGGCCGAGCGGCTGCCGGTGCTGACGCTTTCGGCGCAGCTGGAAGGCATGATCGTGGGCGGGATGCACGATCCCGTCACCGGTCAGCCGGTGATCGAGCCCGATCTGGCGCGCACCATCGGTGAGCGCGTCAACCTGATCATCGCGCAGCGCGGGCCAGGCGCGATTTCGCCCGCGCTGATCGTGCAGCCGCGCGCGCGGCGGGCGCTCGCCGCGCTGATGCGCCAGCGCGCCCCTGCCTGTCTGGTGCTGTCGATCGCGGAATTGCCGCCCACCCAGCCGATCGAGGTGGTGGCCGTGATCGGCGAGGAGACGCCCACCGGCCCGCCGCAATTGCCGCCGCCAGAGCCAGCGATGGCGGCCTGATCCCTGCTGCACCTGCCCCCTTCTTCAAAAAAGAAAACGAGCTTTCATGAAACACGATCACCGCAGCTTTGCCGCCTCGCGTGCCTATCGTGACGACACCGCCGACCGCATCCGCCGTTTCCTGCCGATGGTGCGACGCCTGGCCTGGCACGTTCACGGCTCTGGCCATGCGGGGGTGGATGTCGATGATCTGGTCCAGGCCGGCCTGGTGGCGCTGACCGAATGCGCGCAAAAGCATTCGGGCCCCACCGAAGATGGCTTTGCCGCCTATGCCAAGCTGCGCGTGCGCGGCGCGATGGTGGACCTGTTGCGGCGCACGATGCCGCTCTCGCGCACCTCGTCGGATCGGCGCCGCACCTTGCGGGAAAAGACCAACCAGCTGACCATGGAACTGGGCCGCATGCCCACCGAACCGGAACTGGCGCGCGCCCTGGGCCTGTCAGACACGGAGCTGGCCGAACTGCGCGCGGCGAGCGAACCGGTGCGGATAGAGGCGATCGACGATGCCTATTCCGACAGCGACGCTGCCTTTGCCGACGACCGGCCCGATGCCTTTGCCCAACTCGCCGATGCCGAAAGCCGCCAGATCGTGGCCACCGCGATCGCTGCCCTGCCCGAACGGCTGCAACTGGTGATCCAGCTCTATTTCGTGGAGGAACTCAACCTGGCGGAAATCGCGCAAGTGCTGGAAGTTTCGGTGCCGCGCGTCCACCAGTTGAAAGCCCAGGCGCTCGACAAGCTGCGTAGCGGCCTGGGCAGCGGGTTTGAAATTCTGTGATCCTCCCCGTGTCGGGGAGGAAACGCGCCGCGATTCAGCCCCCTGGGTTGATCGAACCGCCCACGCCCAGCCGCTTGCCATCAGTGATGATCACCTTATCGCCCAGGCTGGCCACCTTGAACAGGCGCTTGGCGAATTCGTTGGGCACGCCGACGCAGCCATTGGTGGCATAGCCTTTTTCCACCTTGGACCCGTGGATCGAGACGCCATCGTTGGTCAGCCGCAGCATGTAGGGCATCGGCGCGTCATAGAGGTTGGAGACGTGGGTGGCATCTTTCTGGGTGATCGGAAACACGCCCAGCGGGGTGGGCTTGTCGCCATAGCCCTTGAGAATGGCGGTGGCGCCGATCTCGTGCCCGTTGCGAAATACCGAAAGCACGCGCGCCGTCAGGTCCACCGTGATCACCACCGGGCCGGGCTCGCCCTGGCTTTCGTCCCAATAGAATTGGCCAAAGCGGATGGGGCCGTCGATCTTGAGCACGGACTTGACCACGAAGGGTGTATCGACGGCGGCTGTCTGTGCGGGCGCCGGGGCGGCAGCCGGCGTTGGCGCAGGTTGGGCCTGGGCCAGCAGCGCCGCGGGCTGGGTGGCCTGTGCGTCGTCATCGCCGGCAAGCACGCGCGCCAGGTCCTGTCCCACGTGAAAGGCCAGCAACATGGCCAGCCCGGTGGCGCTGACGCCCACGGCCAGCACCGCCAGGCGCTGCCATTGCGGCCTGCCTTTGCGCGTGGGCCACAGCGCCTTGCGCCACTGCGCCAGCTTTCCCGCCATGCCTGACGATCCTTTCATGCGTAAACGATAGCCGTTGCGCGCGTCTCGGCCAAGGCACGCAGCCACGCTGTCTCGGCTAGGGACACAGCATGGCGGTATCGTTAATCACCGTGGTTGCGAAATGGTTGCACTGCAAGATCCTCCCCGCTCTGCGGGGAGGGGAACCGCCGCGAAGCGGTGGTGGAGGGGCCTGGATCGCGCCTGACACCTCCCCAGCGGGGATGGGGAGGATCATGCGGACGGGCGGCGTGTTTCAGCTTGGGGCAAGGTTGGCTATGCCACAAGCACGGCGATGATCGATCCGGCCCCCCTGCTCGGCGCGCTCCCGCCCTGGCTCACCAGCCCGCCGCCCCTGCTGGCTGCGGCCCTGGTGGCCATGGTGCTGGTAACCCTGGCCGGATTGGGCCACGGCGTGCTGGCGCGGCTGATGCGGTTTTGCGGCAACCTGGTGCTGGTGGCGGTGCTGGCGGTGGCGTGCCTGCGCTTCGTCCATCTCGATCCCTCGTTCGCGCACTTCATGCCCAGCATCGGCATGCCCGAAGCGCAGGTTTCCGGCGGGGAAGTGCGCGTGCCGCTGGCGGCCGACGGGCATTACTGGATCGAGGCGAACGTGAACGGCACGCGCACCCGCTTTATGGTCGATACCGGGGCCACGATCACCACGCTCTGTGCCGAAGGCGCGAGCGAGGCCGGCATTGCGCCTGATCCGCTGCGCCTGCCGGTGGTGATGCACACGGCCAACGGAGACGTGGAAGCGCAGACCGCGCGCGTTGAAACGCTGAAGTTCGGCTCCATCGTGGCGCGCGACATGGACGTGATCGTGAGCGAGACCACCGGCGGCCTCAACGTGCTGGGCATGAATTTTCTCAACCGCCTGAAAGGCTGGCGGGTGGAAGAAGGCGTGCTGATCCTTACCCCGCGCCATCCGCAGAGCGTGTAACGCCGGCAAAAGTCAGCTGGCGCCACAGGGCTTCCAATGGTCCCTGGCCAAAGCGCGCCAGCCACGCCTGTGGCCAGGCCAGCATCAGCGCCCAGCCCAGTCCCACGAACAGCGGCAAGCTGCCGCGCTGCACTTCATGGGCATTGCCCCAGCCCAGCCCGGCGCCCCATCCGCAGAACAGCGCGCTCATCACCAGGCTGGTGCCCAGGTAATTGGTAAAGGCACAGCGACCGGCGGCGGCCATGGCGCGGCCCGGCGCGCGGTCGGCCAGCGCCGGCCAGGCCAAAAGAAGCGCCGCGGCATAGCCCAGCGCCATGGCCAGGCGCGGCAGGGCGGCCATGTCGGTGGTGACGGCAAAGGTCAGCTGCGGCGGCCAGCCGGCATGATCGGCCCATAGCAGCAAGGCGGCGGTGGCCGCGCCGCCCAGAGCCGTGCTGCCCAACGCAACGGCCGCCATGGCCAGGCGGGGCCAGCGCGCGGTGAAGAAACCGCTTTTGAACAGGGCCATGCCGATCAGCATCAGCGGGAAGGTTTCGCTGAACGTGTTGAGCGCGGCGGTGATTGGAAAGGCGGGCGTGCCGATCACCCGCAGCGCCACCGCCTGGCCCCAGCCGGCGTGCAGCACTTGGACGTCGGCGGCCAGCGATTGCGCCACGCGCGTGGCGATATCGGCCATGGCGGCGCGATCGGCGGGCGTGCCCAGGCCGGCCAGCACGCGCTGCTCACCCGCAATCGCGGGCAGCGCGGCCAGGGCATCGAAGGCATGGGCCAGCACGAAGACCGGCAGGGCAATCGCCAGCAGCGCGCGGGGATCGAGCCGGCGCAGCGCCAGCGCCAGAAGGCCGCACAGCGCATAGGCGAACAGGATATCGCCCCACCACAGCAGCGCATAATGCAGATAGCCGAACAACATCAGCCACAGCAGGCGGCGCACTTGCATGACATCGCTTGAAAGGCCGCGCCGCTCCACGCTTTGCGCAAACAGGACCATGCTGGCCCCGAACAGCAGCGTGAACAGGCCGCGCATCTTGCCATCGAACAGCATGAAGCTGACCACGAACCAGCCCAGCCCGGCGCCATCGGGCCGGGGCAGGGCCGGGCTCAGGCTGGCCAGCTGCGGCCCCCAGAACCCGGTGATGTTGATCGCCAGGATGCCCAGCACGGCAAAGCCGCGCAGAAAATCCAGCGCGGCGATGCGTGCAGGCGGGGAGGCAGGATCGGGCGTGGTCATCCCCGCCGCCATGCACCGGGCGCGGCTGGCGGAAAAGCCAAAACCGTCAGGGTTTCAGGGTGATGCAATCCACACCGGCGCCCTTGAGCGCGGCACAGGCGCGTGAAGCCTCTGCCTGGCTGGCAAAGCCGCCAGCCAGCACGCGGGTGACCGCGCCCTGCGCCAGATCGATGCGCGGGTGCCCGGCCATTTCCGGCCGGCCGCGCACGCGCGCCCACAGGCTGTCGGCATTGCTCTTTTGCGCAAAGGCACCCAGCTGGATGCGAAAGGCGCCCGTCGCCGGGCGCGGGGTCTTTTCCACCGCAGGAAGCGGGGCAGACGCAGGCTTGGCCTGTGCCGGCTTTGGCGCCGCCGGCTTTGGCGCGGTTACCAGCTTTGGCGCGGGTGGCGTGGGCGGGGCCGGGCGCGGCGCGGGTGTTGCGCGCGGCACTTCCACCGGATTGGCATAGCTGGCCCCGGCCATGACCGGGCCATTGCCGTCTGCCGGCGTTCCCGGCTGCGATGCCGGCAAGTCCACCCGCGTCAAAGGCGTGGGGCCGGGCCGCGGCGTGGGCGCCGTGGGCGGCGCGGCGCTCGCCACGGCAACGGGCGCAGCGGCGGGCGCGGACGGGCTGTCTGCCGCGGGCACGCTCACGCCCAATTCGGCCGCCGCCAGTTCGCGCGAGCGCTGCTCGCTGGTGCGGGTTTCCAGGTCGCTGGCAAGAGAGGCGCCCATCTGGCGCTGTTCCAGCGGGATCACCTGGTTCATCGTCTTGAGGCTGTCGATCGCCTGGGGCAGGCCCACGGCCGCCGCGCGCGTCATCAGGGCATAAGCGCGCACCCAGTCCTTCGGCTGGAAATCGCCGTTGAACGCGGCCACACCCAGCACATACATCGCGCGCGGTTCGCCCCGGTCGGCCGAGGCGTTGAGCCAGGGCAGCGCTTCGCTTTGCCGCCCGGTCTGGAACAGCAGGATGCCATAGTTGTCGGCAGCGCGGGCGTGGCCCTGGCGCGCGGCCTTGTGAAACCAGTCTTCGGCCCTGGCCATGTCCTTGGGCATGCCGCGCCCCAGCTTGGCCGCCTGGCCCATGTTGAACTGCGCGTCGGCGTCACCCTTGGCCGCCGGCCCCTGCCACTGCCTGACGGCGGCGGCATAATCGCCGCGCGACCAGGCGTTCACCCCGTCGCGCACGTCGGCCCAGGCCGCGGCGGGCAACAGCGAGGCCGCCACAGCCAGGGCCGCCACCGTGCGAAAGGAACCGGTCTTGATGCGCGAATGAGTCATGACGAATGCGAATCTCTTGCCCAGGCGGTCCATTTGCGGGTTTCCCCTCAGATGTCTTGCGTGAAAAATGGTAAACAAGTTTTCCTGCATCGTCATCGCCGGCGTGAACTTGGCGGGTCTTTCGTTCTATTTCGGAACACGATTGCGCTGATGCTGTGGCAACTTTGTGCCGTGCCGGGTGCAGGGCCTGCAAAAGCGGGGGTGTTAACCAAAATTTCAGCGCAATCTGCGAATCCCTGATGCCTGACCGCACGGCAGTTTCAGGGGGACACATTGCGCGTACTGGCCTTGGCTTCGCAAAAAGGGGGATCGGGCAAGACCACCTTGTCTGGCCACCTTGCCGTGCAGGCGCAGCGCGCCGGAGCCGGGCCCGTGGTGCTGATCGACATCGATCCGCAAGGTTCGCTGGCCGATTGGTGGAACGAGCGCGAGGCCGATTTCCCCGCCTTTGCCCAGACCACCGTGGGCCGCCTGGCCCAGGATCTTCAGGTCCTGCGCCAGCAGGGCTTCAAGTTGGCTGTGATCGATACGCCGCCGGCCATCACCATGGCGATCCAGTCGGTCATCGCGCTGGCCGAGCTCATCGTGGTGCCCACGCGCCCTTCACCGCATGACTTGCGCGCCGTGGGAGCCACGGTCGATCTGTGCGAGCGGGCGGGCAAGCCGCTCATCTTTGCCGTCAACGGCGCCACGCCCAAGGCGCGGATCACCGCCGAAGCGATCGTCGCCCTGTCGCAGCATGGCACGGTGGCGCCGATCACGCTGCACCATCGCACCGATTTTGCCGCCTCGATGATTGACGGGCGCACGGTCATGGAAGTTGATCCCACCGGCCGGTCTGCGGCCGAGATCGCCCAGCTGTGGAGCTATATTTCCGAACGCCTGGAGAAGAACTTTCGCCGCACGGTGTTTGCCGTGCCGCAGCCGGGCCAGGCGGGCATGGCCCCGGTGCGCGCCCTGGGCGGCGCCGCGCCGCGCCCGGTCGGCAGCTTCGGCCGCCGCGTGATCGGCTCGTGAGCGAGAGGGAGCCTGCCATGACCACGCCAGAAACCAAGCCTTTTGCCTCGCTTACCGGTTCGCTGCTGGCGCGCAAGGGCGCCGCGCGCCCGGCGATGCGCAGCCATGTCTCGCTCGATTGGGCGGGGGTGGAAGCCGCGCCGGACGATCCGGCGCCGCTCGACGCGCCTTGTGTGGCGCAAGCCCTGCCGCTGGCAGATGTCGTCGCCCTGGAAGAGGCTGGCGAGGAAGACAGTCGCCCTGAAGTGTTGCGCCAGATCGCGCAGCTTTCAGCCGTGATGGGCCGCAAGGTGGCCGCCAATCGCCGCGCAGCGATGGATGTGGAACAACTTCCGGGCAAGAAGGTCGCCTTTACCCTGCGCCTCGATCCGCGCCGCCATGCCTTGCTGCGCGCCTGCTGCACGGCAGAGCGGCGCAGCGCCCAATCCCTGTTGATCGAGGCGCTCGATCGCCTGGTCGATGCCACGCCGGGCTTGGACGATGTGCTGGCCCAACTGCCTGAAGCCGCAATTCCAACCGAACTTTCGCTCCCTTCGCGCTCTACTGCCGCGCACTCGCGGCAGCCGCGCTGATGACTTGTCGGGAAACGCCCATGACTGCCCATCGCATGATCCGCTCGCTTGCCACCACGGCGCTGGCCGCCGGCCTCCTGGCCGGTTGTGCCCAGGGTGCTTCCCATCCGGGGCAAACCGCCGCCCGGGCGCAATCCGCGCTGACCGGTGGGGAAGCGGTCAAGGCCGTGGCCCTGGCCGAACAGGCCGTGCTCGCCGATCCGCGCAACCCCGGTTATCGCGTGCTGCTGGGCAGCGCCTATATGCGCGCCGGCCGCTTCGCCTCGGCCCGTCAGGCCTATGACGATGCGATGGAACTGGGCCAGGATGATGGCAAGGTGGCGCTCAGCCTGGCTTTGACCGACATTGCTCTGGGGCATGGCGACGTCGCGCTCGACACGCTGAACGCCCATCGCCAGCAGATCCCCGTGGCCGATTATGGCCTGGCGCTGGCGCTGGCCGGCCGGGCGGACCAGGCGGTCGAGGTGCTGAGCGGCGCGGTGCGCAGCGCCGATGCTTCGCCCAAGCTGCGGCAGAACCTGGCCTATGCTCTGGCGATGGCCGGCCATTGGCGCGAAGCGCGCGAAATGGCGGCGCAGGATGTGCCGGCCGATCAATTGCCGGCGCGCATGGCGCAGTGGGCGCAGTTGAACGATCCGGGCAACACCCGGTTGCGCGTGGCCGGCGTTCTGGGCGTGCCGGGCGGAATCGAAGACGAAGGCCAGCCCACTGCGCTTGCCCTCGCCAATTTCCCCGCCCCCGCCACGGGCCAGCCGGCCGAGCAGGCCGCCCAGGCCGCCACGGCCCAGGCTGGTCAGGCACCGGTGCTGGCCCAGTTTGCCGCGCAGGAACTGCCCGCGATCGACAATGGCGCGGCCCAGCCGCAAGTGGCCGATGCCAGCGCTGCCCCCACGGTGGAAAAGTTGGCCACGATCGACATGCCGCCTTCTGCGGCAGCGCCCGCTGCCATTGGCGCTGCCACACCGGCCTGGGCCCTGGCGCCGCGTCCCGGTGCGATCCCGGCCTCTGCCCCGCTTGCTGCGCGCAAGCTGGCCCGCGTTTCCCAGGCCGATCGCGCTCCCGCGCTGGTGGCCAAGGCTGCCCAGGCGCGCGCCGCCACCTTCGCGCCGCGCACCGATGCCGTGCCGGTGGGCACGCATCTCGTTCAGCTTGGCGCCTTTTCCACCCAGGAAGGCGCGCACCGCGCGTGGCGCCACTATCTGGCGGTGAACCCCGCGCTCAAGGGCTATCGCCCGGTCATCACCGCCGCGACGGTGAACGGCAAGCAGTTCTGGCGCACCCAGGCCGCTGGCTTTGCCAGCGCCACCCCGGCCCGCTCGCTGTGCGGCTCGGTCAAGTCCAAGGGCGGCGTGTGCATCGTGCTGGCCAACCCCGCCAGCGGCCAACCCGGCGCCGCGCCGGCAATCCGGTTCGCCAGCAATCGCCGCTAAGGACCAAAACGGCTACAGGCGCTATGCCCCTCTCTGCCCGGCAGGGAGGAGTCAGTTTCCAGCAATATCGCCGTTGCCATCGAGCCGGAAAGTCCCGCCCCGTAGGCGTCTGATCACGGTGATTTTGCCCGCGACCACGTTGTACGCGACGGCATCATATGTCCAGCAGCAGTCAGCTGGCGGTGTCCGGCCCCAGCTAGCCAGCGAATTGAAATACTCGATGAACAAGACCCGCCCTGCCGAGGCGTAGCCTGGCGCAAGTTTGAACGAGACACCCGTTGCCAGCAGTTTCGGGGTGAACGTTTTGAGCCAGGCCGCCTTGTTCTGCGCAACGCTTCGACCGTCTTCGAACACCTGAACGTCGTCTGCGAGAAGGGCTGCATATGCATCGGCGTCCTTCGCGGCGAATGCGTGGATGAGGCGTTGGGCAATGCCGGTATCTGCCGACGGCATGGGCGGCGGTGGAACCTGCGCCCAAGCGAAGGGTGCAGGTGTCAGGAGAAGCGCGGCGGTTGCTGCGTAAGGAAGCCACGCCATGCGTCTATTCCAGCTAGTTGCGTTCTGCTTTGTGCAGTCAGCCGCGGGATCGCGCAATGGACGCCTTTGTGTGCCGCTGTGGAAGGCACTGGATTCAATGCCTGGCCATTCCCCCAATGGGGTCATCCCCTTACCGGAACTGCCGACTCATGCCGGGTTGCCGGCTCGGCCAGGCGGCGGCGGTCGGCTCTGCGCAGCCAGGCTTGCAGGGGGGCGTCGAACCAGCGGTTGGCGGCCCAGGCAATGATGATGACGGCGCCGGCCTGGGCGAGGGCAAAGGCCGGTGCGGGCAGCGGTACGTGGCGGGCCAGTTCCACACCCACGCGCAAGACCGGGCCTTGCAGGATATAGATCGGGTAGCTGAGCAGGCCGAGCCATTGGGCGACCTGGGCGGCGCGGCCGTGCAGCGGGATGGCGGCCGCCAGCCACACCAGCACGGGAAAGCCAGCCAGCGCCAGGGCGCCGTCGTAAAGCGCAGGATCGAGGCCGAAGGCTTGCGCCGGATTGGCAAGCAAGGCGGCTGCGAGCACAGCGCAAAGCGCCAGGGCCAGCAGCGGGCGGGTTGTTCTGGCCGTGCGGCGCCAGCGGAACACTAGGATGCCGGCAAAGAACGGATAGATCACCCGTGCCGCGCCAAAGGCGAAGTTCGCCTTGTCCGTCCCGCCCATCAGCCGCCCGAAGTGAGCAATATCTGCCACAACGAGCACGGCGCCAAGGCCGACGAGGCCGAGCAGGACGCGTTGCGACAGGAAGCGAGCAAGGACAGCGTAGGCGATATTCACATAGGCTTCGAATGCCAGCGACCAGGCTGCCATGTTGAGCGGAAAGGCGGTGGGCCATTGCGGGAACAGCGGGCAGGGCAGCAGCGCCAGGGCAAAGCCCAGCGCCAGCAGCGCATCGCCCAACGTCACCGTGTGGCGCAGGAACACCGCGCCCAGGAATACGGCAAAACCCAGCAGCGTGCCCAGCGCCAGCAAGGGATAGAGCCGGCGGGCCCGCGCCCGCGCAAACCCGGCGCGCGAGAGCCGCCCATCGCGCACTTGCGCATCATAGGCAAAGGCAATGACGAAGCCCGACAGCGTGTAGAAGAAGTCCACGGCCAGGCCTGCGTGGGGCAGCGCGGAAAGGCTGTGCTGCTGCATCAGGTGATAAGCCAGCACGACCAGCGCGGCGATGCCGCGCAACGCGTCGAGCATGCCAAAGCGCATGGGCGCCGTGTCTGCCGGCGTGCTGCCTTTTGCCGCGTTGCGCGGATTGCCTGCCATCTTTGCCGCCCCTGTCTGCCGTCTCATAACGGATCAGGCAGGGGCGCCGGGCGAGCAATGGCAGGTGGATCGGAATCCGAGATTTAGGGGCTGTGCGCGAACAAGCCCCCTTCGCCGGACCTGTGGCCCGGCACCTCCCCCGCCATGCGGGGGAGGATCAAGGTTACTCGGCCGCGATGCCGGCGGCGCCGAACATGTCCACGTCAACCTCGGTGGTTTCGGTGGGGGTGTTGGCGGCCTTGGCCTTGCGGCGGCCGTCGAAGTTGGACCACACTTCGTTCCAGTTGCCGCGCGTGGCGGCCTTGGAATATTCGGTGGCGCGGGTTTCGAAGAAGTTGGCATGCTCCACGCCGTTGAGCAGCGGGGTAAGCCAGGGCAGCGGGTGTTCCTCGATCATGTAGATCGGGTCGAAGCCCAGCTGGCCCAGGCGCCAATCGGCGATGTAGCGGATGTAGCGCTTGATTTCCTTGGGGCTCATCCCCGGCACCGGGCCTTGTTCGAAGGCCAGGTCGATGAAGGCGTCTTCCAGGCGCACGGTCTTCTGGCAGCAATCAAGGATGTCTTCCTTGACCGCCTTGGTCAGGCACTGGCGCTCGGCACAGAATTCCTTGAACAGGCGGGTGATGCCTTCGCAGTGCAGCGATTCATCGCGCACCGACCACGACACGATCTGGCCCATGCCCTTCATCTTGTTGAAGCGCGGGAAGTTCATCAGCATCGCGAACGAGGCGAACAGCTGCAGGCCTTCGGTGAAGCCGCCGAACATCGCCAGGGTACGGGCGATGTCTTCGTCGTTTTCCACGCCGAAGTTCTGCATGTAATCATGCTTGTCCTTCATTTCGGCGTATTCGAGGAACATGCCATATTCGCTTTCCGGCATGCCGATCGTGTCGAGCAGGTGCGAATAGGCCGCGATGTGGATCGTTTCCATGTTGGAGAACGAGGCTAGCATCATCTTCACTTCGGTGGGCTTGAACACCCGGCCATACTTTTCGTGGTAGCAATCCTGCACTTCCACGTCGGCCTGGGTGAAGAAGCGGAAAATCTGTGTCAGCAGGTTGCGTTCGTGGTCCGACAGCTTCTGCGCCCAGTCGCGGCAATCCTCGCCCAGCGGAACTTCCTCGGGCATCCAGTGAATCTGTTGCTGGCGCTTCCAGTATTCATAGGCCCAGGGATATTCGAAGGGCTTGTAGGTCTTGCGGGCTTCAAGAAGGGGCATGGCTGCTGTCCTGTTGGGATAGGGCTGATATGGGGTGCGTCAGGCGGCTGGGAAAGCCTGGCAAAAGGGGTGAGGCGCGGTTTGCGACGGTCTGGGCCGGCTTCGCTGCGAATGGCGCCGTGCATGGCGGGCGGACCAAAAATGCCCGCCGGAAAAACGGGAACGGCCCGCTTGGCGCGGCATTGTTGGGAAAGAAGCCTGCGGGTGCGCAAGACCCGCTCCCCCACTGCCATGAAAACAAGGAGGCTGGGCATGACCGGCAACGAAAGCAATCCCATCGCAAGCCAGATTCGCGAGCATATGGCCGTCATCGGCGCGGATGGTGCCCCGGTGGGCACGGTCGATCATGTCGACGGGCATCGCATCAAGCTGACCAAGGCCAAGAGCGGCGCCCATGCCGGGCACCACCACTACCTGTCGCTGGGCCTGGTGGCCGATGTGGAGGGCGATACGGTTCGCCTTTCGGCCAATGCCGATGTCGCCCTGACCTTTGAGGAAGAGGAAAAGTAAGCCTCCGCTTCCCATCTTGGGATCGAATTCAGGGAAAGCCGCGTCCCCTTCGCGGCCAGGTCGTCCCTGGCGACCGGAAGGCGCCTCGCTCCACGTCGTAAGTGGCGAGGCGCTTTTTCCGTTTTGGCGGCTTACTTCCAGAACCAGCCGGGCTTGAGCGCGCGATCCTTGCGGTTGCGCCACATCTGGATGTACATCCAGAGCCCCGAAAAGCTGAAGAAAATCATGGCAAAGCCCGACAGCGTGCTGATAGCCACGCCCACTGGCCCAAAGCTTTCGCCCGAGTGCAGATGGTGCAGCAGCCCGACGATCGATTTGCCCCCTTTGGGCTTGGGCCGGCACATATAGTCCGGCGGGCAGACGAAGGCGGGTTTGGCCGAGGCGCCGGCTGTGGCGGCTGCCGTCTTGGGCGGCCCGTCGTGATCCCCGCCGCTGGCCAGCGGCACGATCTGGCTGAGCGTGCCGGTCACGGCGATCCAAAGCAGGAAAACCCCGAAAAACACTGAAATCCAGCGATGCCACTTGCGCATTGATCGACCCCCTCAGGTTTCCTTGCCTGGTGCCAACATGCACGCCGGCCAGGCAAGACTGGCCGTGCTCGGGCCGGTTGCGCTTGTGGGGGAACGATGCCTGCCGGAGCAAGCCACGAAATGTCGCCATATGTAACACGGGGATGTGTGACATGAGCAGGGTTTCGGCTTGGTCCGGCATGGCAACGATCACTGAAAGGATGGGCAACGCGGCGTGAGTGGGGCCGGGCAGGCGATGACGCCGACGGGCCCCGACAAGGGAATGGGGGCGGGGCAGGCTGCCGGCAAAGCGGCGGACCTGCCCGGCCCGGCCAGGCCCTTTATTGGCAGGCGAGACATTCCTCGTAATCGGTCTGCTTCACATCGAGTTCGATGCGGCGGGCCTGGGCGGTGTTGTCCGCCTCCACCCCGCCGGCGAAACCGGCGCGCTGGACCGACTTGGAGCGCAAGTAATAGAGCGACTTGATGCCCTTTTCCCAGGCCTGGAAGTGGAGCATCAGCAAGTCCCACTTGTCCACGTCGGCCGGAATATAGAGGTTCAGCGACTGCGCCTGGTCGATATAGGGCGTGCGGTCGGCCGAGAATTCGAGCAGCCAGCGCTGGTCGATCTCGAAGCTGGTCTTGAACACCGCCTTCTCGTCGGCCGAGAGGAACTCGAGGTGCTGGACCGAACCGCCGCGTTCCAGGATCGAGTTCCACACGTTGGTCGAATCCTTCGACTTTTCGCGCAGCAGCTTTTCCAGGTAGGGGTTCTTCACCACGAACGAGCCCGACAGGGTCTTGTGCGTGTAGATGTTGGCCGGGATCGGCTCGATGCACGCCGAAGTGCCGCCGCAGATGATCGAGATCGACGCGGTGGGCGCGATCGCCATCTTGCACGAGAAGCGCTGCATCACGCCCATGTCCGCCGCATCGGGGCAGGGGCCGCGTTCCTGGGCCAGCAGCAGCGAGGCTTCGTCGGCCTTGGCGGCAATGTGGCGGAACATCTTGAGGTTCCACGCCTTGGCCATGGCGGATTCGAAGGCGATGCCCTTCTTCTGCAGGAAAGAGTGGAAGCCCATCACGCCCATGCCGACCGAACGCTCGCGTGCGGCGGAATACTTGGCGCGGGCCATCTCGTCGGGCGCGCGGTCGATGAAGTCCTGCAGCACATTGTCGAGGAAGCGCAGCACGTCTTCGACGAAGTGCTTGTCTCCCTGCCACTCGTCCCAGGTTTCCAGGTTGAGCGAGGAGAGGCAGCACACCGCGGTGCGATCGTTGCCGAGATGGTCGATACCCGTCGGCAGGGTGATTTCCGAGCACAGGTTCGAAGTGGAAACCTTGAGGCCCAGATCGCGGTGATGCTTGGGCATCATGCGGTTCACCGTGTCGGAGAACACGATGTAGGGCTCGCCCGTGGCCAGGCGCACTTCGACCAGCTTCTGGAACAGCGAGCGGGCATCGACCTTGCCGCGCACCGACTTGTCCTTGGGGCTGCGCAGGGCGAATTCGGTGCCATCGCGCACGGCTTCCATGAATTCGTCGGTCAGCAGCACGCCGTGGTGCAGGTTGAGCGCCTTGCGGTTGAAATCGCCCGAAGACTTGCGAATTTCGAGGAATTCCTCGATTTCCGGGTGCGAGATGTCGAGATAGCAGGCTGCCGAACCACGGCGCAGCGAGCCCTGGCTGATCGCCAGGGTGAGGCTGTCCATCACCCGCACGAACGGAATGATGCCGCTGGTCTTGCCATTGAGGCCGACGTTTTCGCCGATCCCGCGGACATTGCCCCAATAGGTGCCGATGCCGCCGCCGCGCGAAGCGAGCCAGACGTTCTCGTTCCAGGTCTTGACGATGCCTTCCAGGCTGTCTTCCACCGAATTGAGATAGCACGAGATCGGCAGGCCACGGCCGGTGCCGCCGTTCGAGAGAACGGGCGTGGCGGGCATGAACCACAGCTTGGAGATGTAGTCATAGAGCCGCTGGGCGTGGTCCTGGTCGTCGGCATAGGCATCGGCCACGCGCGCGAACAGGTCCTGATAGGTTTCGCCGGGCAGCAGGTAGCGATCGTCGAGCGTGTCCTTGCCGAAGATGGTCAGCTTGGCGTCGCGCGCGGCGTCGGTCACGATGGTGAAGCGGCGCGGGTTGACCGCCTTGGAATCGAGCGGGGCGGCCTTGGTGGCAACGGCGCCGGCCAAGGCCGCTTCGCTCACCATCGCCGCGGCGGCAGCCACGAGATCGGCGCTGCCCTTGTCGTCTGCCTGCATATCGATTGCTTTCGATTCGGTCGGTTGCGGGGTGGCGTCCTGCGGGGCGGCCGGCTTGGCAGCGGCCTTGGCGCGGGCGGCCGGTGCCGGGGCAGCGGTCGCGTCCTGCGGCTCGGCGCCGCCATCAAGGGTGGAGTCGCGTTCGAGGGTGGACACGCCACCTTCCAGTCCCAGTTCGTCCTGCGCCATCAAAGCCGTTCCATCGTTCAGTTCTCCGGTCCTGAAATTCACGTCTCATTCCCCGCTTGCACGAGGCCCGCCGCAAGCGACGGACCGGATATTCCAGACACTGCCCGGGGCCGCGCGATCCGGCTTGCGCCGGTCCTTGCAGCCCCGTTCCTGCGGCCTGCCGGGCCGCGACTCATGTCAGCGCCCCGATCATGCCATGAATTGAAACAGAACGGGAACAAATTCCTGCCCTGCCCTTTCGCGCCGCCAAAAACCCAGCGACGTCAAAGGGTCCGCCCGAGTGGGCGGACTACACGCTACCCAATGTGGGAAGCGGCCCGACGAATAACTAGGTTTGGTTGCCCTTGGCCGTTACGACCACAACCCATAGTGCTTGAAGCGGGTCTGGCAGGCAAGTGGGGCATGCCCATAAGGACGCTGCATTTCGTCGCACGCACGATTCGCTTCGTCGCTCCCACAATATGCTGCAGTGCAGCGACGCGCGAGGTTTCCAAGGCTTCAAGCGCAAAATGACAGGCCTGAAATATTTTTCGCGCCGCCGGGTTTGCTGTGGACAATAAAATGTCCAGAGGTGGTGGCAGGATATCCCCAGCCGGACTACCCCTAGTGGTTGTATCCTGGGGCCGGCATGGCTGCCCCATCTAGACGGAGACGCAGGCCTTGCGTGACATTCTCTCGATGCTGTTGTCGGGGCTCCTGGTCGGGATTGCTGCCCGGTTCCTCTATCCCGGCGCGGTGGAAATCGGCCTTGCCCGCACGATCCTGCTGGGCATTGGCGGCGCTTTGGTGGCGGGCCTGGCGTCGAGCCTGGCGGGGCGGGGCACAGTGGGCGAAGGTTTCAATCGCGCCGGTTGCCTGGCTTCGGTGCTGGGCGCGATGCTGCTGATCTACCTGGGCCGTCACTTCTGGTGACGGTGCCTGCGCCCCTTGCCTATGGCCTTGCGGCGCTTGCCGAAATTGCGGGTTGTTATGCGTTCTGGGCGTGGTTGCGCCTGGGCCGCTCGGCCGCCTGGATCATGCCCGGCATGGCCTCGCTCGCGCTGTTTGCGTGGCTGCTGACGCGGGTGGAGGCTGATGCGGCCGGGCGCGCTTATGCCGCCTATGGCGGGGTCTACATCGCGGTTGCGCTGGTGTGGCTTTGGCTGGCCGAAGGCGTCCGCCCCGACCGCTGGGACATGGGCGGCGCCGCGTTGTGCCTGGCTGGCGCGGCGGTGATCCTGCTGGGGCCGCATCGCGGCGGTTGATCGGCCGCCAGGCCGCCACGCACCGCGTTCAGTCGGGCACCAGGATCGTTTCGCGCGCGGCCGGTTGGGCCTGGGGGAAATCCTGGTTGTAATGCAGGCCCCGGCTTTCGCGCCGGGCGCGGGCGCTTTGCACGATCAGGTCTGCGGCCTGGAGCAGGTTGCGCAGTTCGATCAGGTCGGCCGTGACGCGCACGTTGCCATAGTATTCGTTGATCTCGCTTTGCAGCAAGGCGATGCGGTGGGCCGCCCGTTCCAGCCGCTTGTTGGTGCGCACGATCCCCACGTAGTTCCACATGAACCGGCGCAGTTCGGTCCAGTTCTGCTTGACCACCACGTCCTCGTCGGAATCGGCCACACGGCTTTCGTCCCAGCCGCGCACTTCGGGCGGCGGGGTGAATTCATCCCAGCGGTCGAGGATGTCGCGCGCCGCGGCATCACCGAACACGAAGCATTCGAGCAGGCTGTTCGATGCCAGGCGGTTGGCTCCGTGCAGCCCGCTTTCCGAACATTCGCCCACGGCATAGAGCCCGGCCAGGTCGGTGCGCCCGGCGAGATCCACCAGTACGCCGCCGCAGGTATAGTGCTGCGCGGGCACCACCGGGATCGGCTCGCGCGTCATGTCGATGCCCAGACCGAGCAGGCGCTCATAGATATTGGGGAAGTGGCCGCGAACGAATTCGGGGTCCTTGTGGCTGATATCGAGGTGGACATAGTCCAGCCCCAGGCGCTTGATCTCGTGGTCGATCGCGCGGGCCACCACGTCGCGCGGGGCCAGTTCCTCGCGCGGGTCGAAGCGGGGCATGAAGCGCTCGCCGCCGCCCGGGAAGCCCGGCGGGATCTTGAGGTGCCCGCCTTCGCCGCGCACCGCCTCGGTGATCAGGAAGTTCTTGACCTCCAGATTGTAGAGGCACGTGGGGTGGAACTGCATGAATTCCATGTTGGAAACGCGGCATCCCGCGCGCCAGGCCATGGCGATGCCATCACCCGTGGCGCCGCGTGGCGCCGTGCTGAATAGATAAGTGCGTCCGGCGCCCCCGGTCGCCAGGATCGTGGCGCGCGCCGTCAGGCATTCCACTTTGCCGGTGGCCGTGTTGAGCGCATAGACACCCCACACGCGGCGATCGCCCTTGGGGTGGGCACGGTGCCGGTCGGTGACCAGGTCGATCGCCACCATGTCGGGCTTCAAGGTGATGTTGGGATGGGCCGTGGCAGCGCGGATCAGCGCCTGCTGCACGGCCGCGCCCGTGGCATCGTCAACATGCACGATGCGGCGGTGCGAATGGCCGCCCTCGCGCGTGAGATGCAAGCTACCGGCCTCTTCGTTGAACGGCACGCCGATCTGGGCGAGGCGGGCGATCGCCTCGGGCGCATGCTCCACCACGTGTTCCACCGTTTCGCGGCGGTTGAGGCCGCAACCGGCGATCATCGTGTCGCGCACGTGATCCTCGAAAGTGTCACCTTCGTCGAGTACGGCGGCAATGCCGCCCTGTGCCCAGGCGGTGGAGCCACCATCGAGCCGGCCCTTGGCCAGCACGACCACGCGGCAGCGCTCGGCCAGGACCAGCGCGGCCGTGAGGCCCGCCGCGCCCGAGCCGATGATGAGAACGTCGTGCGCGCTCATGACCGGGCCTTGCGATGAAGGGGGCGATGGAGGGGGCGAACGAAGGGGGGAAGGGTGATCACGCGCGCCTCTTTGCCTCCGCCCGGGCAGTTTGAAAAGCCATTTGGCGCCAGCACGGCGATCGGCCAGGCTTTCGGGCGTGCGGTAGAGTTAACTTAAGATATAGAAAACTGATAATTTCACTTCGTGTTTTATCTACAGAATGTTATGACGCAGAAGCTCATAAAATGCCATTCGGAGTCGGGCGGAAAAAATGATATTCGGTCGCGTCCTTTGCCTGTTCAACCGCCATCGTCCCCAACGGGATAAGATCACCTGGGACGGCATTAACTATCATTCCGATTGCGCCCACTGCGGCAAGCGGATCTATCGCCGCCAAGGCGGCGGCTGGCGGGCCATGCGCGTGGCGCTGATCACTGCAAAGGACCCGCAGGCCCAATAAAGCGGCGGGGAGGCCTTAGCCCAGCAAGAAGGGGCGGGTCCTTCGTGGACCTCGCCCCTTCTTGCTGGGCGTGCGTCAATCGCCGCGCCCGGCCCACCCGTGGTGGGCGGTTTCAGGCCTGGGTCGTCAGGCTGACGAACACGTCTTCCAGATCGGCTTCGCGGGTCGACACGTCGAGGATCTGCACGCCCAGCGCCTGGACCAGGCCAAGCACCTCGCCGGCGTTGCTGCGATCCTTGTCGTAAGTGATCTCTACCTGTCTTTCGTTAAGGGTAGACTTGATGAAGGCCGGATGCTGCGGGGCCTGTTCCAGCGGCTTGTCGAGCGTCAGCACCACGACCTTCTCCCGCGCCATGCCCACCAGTTCGCGCGTGGGCTTGTTGGCGATCAGCCGGCCGTGGTTGATGATGGCGATGCGGTCGCACAGTTGCTCGGCTTCTTCCAGGTAGTGCGTGGTCAGCACCACGGTCACGCCCCCGGCGTTGAGTTCGGCAACCAGTTCCCACAGCTGGCGACGCAGTTCCACGTCCACCCCGGCGGTCGGCTCGTCGAGCACGAGGATCGGCGGGGTGTGGACCATCGCCTTGGCGATCAGCAGGCGGCGCTTCATCCCGCCCGACAGCGAGCGCGAATAAGCCTTGGCCTTGTCGGCCAGGTGCACCGCGCGCAGCAGTTCCATCGACCGGCGCAAATGCTTGGGCACGCCATAGAGCCCGGCCTGGATATCGAGCACCTCGATCGGGGTGAAGAACGGATCGAACACGATTTCCTGCGGCACGATGCCGATCGCGGCCTTGGCGTTGCGCCGGTCGGCATCGATATCGTGCCCCCAGATTTCCACCGTGCCCGAGGTTTTGAGGACAAGGCCCGCCAGCGTATTGATCAAGGTGGACTTGCCCGCGCCATTGGGACCGAGCAGGCCGAAGATCTGCCCGCGCGGCACATCGAAACTCACCCCTTCCAGCGCCAGCTTGGCCGGCGACTTGCCAGTGGCGGCATAGCGCTTGACCAGGTCGCGGATGCGGATCGCAGGTTCGGGCAGGGCGGCGGTGGAGAGTTCGGGGCTGGATGCAGGGGCGTTCATGGCGGGCTTCCTGCATCCCATTTTCGGCAAGGTAAAGGATTCAATCGGGGCAAAACGGCAATTGTGCGGCGCGGTGGCATTTGCTAGGCGGCGGGCATGATCCAGCCACCCGAAACGATCTTCACCGATGCCACCCGCGTGAGCTGCGACGGGTCGAGCGGCATCCGCACCACCGGCGCGTTCAAGCCTTCGGCGCTTGGCCATCCGCGCGTCTGGATGGAAATCGACGAAAAGGGCTACGTCGATTGCGGCTATTGCGACAAGCGCTTCGTGCTCAAGGGCGGCCCGGCCGACACCGGCGAGACCCAGGCCGCCTGATTTTGCGCGCCGCTTGATTTTCGGCGGCGATCCGCCCGCTGGTGCTGGCCAGCGGCGCGGGCGATGCCTATATCGGCAGCATGACGCTTTCTGCCGACACCCGCTCGCTGCTCTATCGCCCCGGCTTGCTCACTCCCGATGACGCGCAACGCCTTGTGCGCGGCGCGCTGGGCGCTTGCGACGATGGCGAGCTGTTCCTGCAATTCGTGGCCAGCGAAAGCTTCGGCTTTGACGACGGGCGGCTGAAAACCGCCGACTATTCGCGCGATGCCGGCTTTGGCCTGCGCGGCGTTTCGGGCGAGATGACCGGCTTTGCCCACGCCAACGAGGTTTCCGCTGCGGCCATTGCCCGCGCCGGCGAAACGCTCAAGCTGCTCGATCCCGCCAAGGGCCAGCCCGCCCCACCGCCGCGCCACAACAACCGCCACCTCTACACCGATGCTTCGCCGCTCGATGGCGTGCCGTTCGAGGCCAAGGTGCGCCTGCTCGAACAGATCGACGCCGCCGCCCGTGCCCGCGATCCGCGCGTGGTGCAGGTTTCGGCGTCGCTCGCGGGGTCGTGGTCGGTGGTGGAAGTGGTGCGCGCCGATGGCTTTGTCGCGCATGACGTGCGCCCGCTGGTCCGCCTGAACGTGAGCGTGGTGGTGGAAGAGAACGGCCGGCGCGAGACCGGCTCGTTCGGCATCGGCGGCCGCCGGCTTTACGATGACTTGTTCCTGCCCGAAACCTGGAACCGGGGGATCGACCAGGCGCTGCACCAGGCGCTGGTCAACCTTTCGGCCGTGGCTGCACCGGCCGGCGAAATGACCGTGCTGGTCGGCCCCGGCTGGCCCGGCGTGCTGCTGCACGAGGCGGTGGGCCACGGCCTTGAAGGCGATTTCAACCGCAAGGGCACCAGCGCCTTTTCCGGCCGCATCGGCCAGCGCGTGGCAGCGCCAGGCGTGACCGTGGTGGACGATGGCACGCTGCTGGGCGTGGGGCAGCAGGGGCGGCGCGGCTCGCTCTCCATCGACGATGAAGGCACGCCGACCCAGGAAAACGTGCTGATCGAGGATGGCATCCTCAAGGGCTATATCCATGATCGCCTCAACGCCCGGCTGATGGGCGTGGCGCCCACCGGCAATGGCCGGCGCGAAAGCTATGCCCATGCGCCCATGCCACGCATGACCAACACCTTCATGCGCGGCGGGAACGACGATCCGGCCGAACTGCTTTCGCGGGTCAAGGACGGCATCTTTGCCAAGTCGTTCGGCGGCGGCCAGGTGGATATCACCAGCGGCAAGTTCGTGTTCACCTGCACCGAGGCCTATCGCGTCAAGGATGGCAAGCTGGGCGATCCGATCAAGGGCGCCACCCTGATCGGCGACGGGCCCAGCGTGCTCACCCGCGTGACCGGCATCGGCAACGATTTCGCACTGGACGAAGGCGTGGGCGTGTGCGGCAAGGGCGGGCAAAGTGTGCCGGCGGGCGTTGGCCAGCCCAGCGTGCTGGTGGCAGGGCTGACCGTGGGTGGCACGGGTTGAGACCCGATTTTCAGCACGCGTTCAGCGGGGACGTGGTATTCTCCCGTCATTGAGAATCGATTTTTCGAAGCAAGAGGCGAATCATGATGAAGCAGGCAAAAATGCTGGCTCTTTCGCTCGCCGTCGGCGGCATGGTGCTGGCCGGGACCGTGGCAGACGCCAAGCCCAAGCTGACCCCGCAGCAGGAACTGGACAAGCGCCTGGAAGGCCGCGTGCCGGGCAAGCCGGTGGATTGCATCTACATGCCCACCGTTTCGGGCAGCCAGGTCTACGACAAGACGGCCATCGTCTATGATTCGGGCCGCACGCTCTATGTCCAGAAGCCGCGCACCGGCGTCGAATCGCTGCGCAGCGATGATATCCTGGTCACCCGGCTGACCGGATCGGAGCTGTGCGCGATCGACACCGTGCAGCTGCGCGATCGCACCAGTGGGTTCTGGCGCGGCTTTGTCGGCCTCGACAAGTTCGTGCCCTATACCAAGCCGGCCAAGGTCGCCCAGGCAGACTGAAGCGCATGACCCCGCGCTTGTGGGCGCAGGATCTCCTGCACTTCTGGTTTGTCGGGCTTTCGCCCCAGGCGCGCTTTGCCAGCGATCCGGCGATCGACGCGCTGATCGTGCGCCGCTTTGCGCCACTGGTGCGCGCGATGACGACGCAGCCGCTGGCCAGCCTGGCGAGAGACCGCGATACCTTGCGCGCAGCCGTGCTGCTGTTTGACCAGGTGCCGCGCAACGCCTGGCGCGGCAGCGCGCGCGCCTTTGCCCACGATGCCCGCGCTGTCGCGCTGACCCGCCTGGCGTTGCGCCGCGGGTGGGATCGCGGCCTTGACCGCGACGCGCGGCAATTCCTGCTGATGCCCCTGATGCACAGCGAACGCCGCGCGGACCAGCGCGAGAGCGTGGCCCGCTTCACCGCGCTGGGCGACAGCCGGATTCGCCGCTTTGCCTTGGCCCATGCCCGCATGGTCTTGCGCTTTGGCCGCTTTCCCCATCGCAATGCCGTGCTCGGCCGCAGCAGCACGCCGGCCGAACAGCGCGCTGTCGCCGCCGGGAACCATTGGTAGAAATTGCCGCACGGTCGCTTTATGCAGCGGGCATGACTACGCCCCATCCTGCCAAACTGCGCCTTGCCACCCCCGACGATGCCCTGCCGCTGGCGGCCCTGGCCCGCCGCGCCATTTCCGCCAAGTTCGAGCATCTCTATGCGCCCGAAGACTTTGCCGCCTTCATGGAAGAAGCACACGCCGACGAGGTGACGGCGCGGCAGATCGTCGATCCGGGCATGCGGGTGGCGGTGATCGAGGACGATGGGCAGCTGGTAGCATTCTGCAAGCTGGTCTTGGACAGCACCCTGCCGCGCGAATACAGCCATCCGCAACGGCCGCTCGAATTGAAGCAGCTCTATACCGATCCCGATCGCATCGGCGGCGGGTTGGGGCGTCAGTTGATGGATTGGGCGATCGCCACCGCGCGTGCGTCCGGGGCCGACGAGATCCAACTGACGGTCTATAGCGGCAACCCCGAGGCGCAGCGCTTTTACCACCGCTTTGGCTTTGAAAAGATTGCCGATATCGAATTCTGGGTGGGCAACCACTGTGATCCGGAATTCCTCTATGCCTGCAAACTCTGACAGCCCTTCTTGGCGGGTGGCGCTGGGGCAAGGCTGCGGGTATAAGCCCAGGCCATGAGCGAGATCCGTCCCTGGCGCACCATCGTGCGCCGCCAGAGCCGCCAGATCATGGTGGGCAGCGTGCCGGTTGGCGGCGATGCCCCGATCACCGTGCAGACCATGACCAACACCCCGACCGAAGACGCGGTGGCAACGATCGACCAGATCCGCCGCTGCGAGGATGCCGGGGCAGACCTGATCCGCGTTTCCTGCCCGGACGTGGCGAGCACGGCGGCGCTGGGCAAGATCGTGAAGGCATCGCGCATTCCGATCATCGCCGACATCCATTTCCACTACAAGCGCGCGCTCGAAGCCGCCGACGCGGGCGCGGCGTGCCTGCGCATCAACCCCGGCAACATCGGTTCGGCCGATCGCGTTGCCGAAGTGGTGCGCGCGGCCAAGGCCAATGGCTGTGCCATCCGCATCGGCGTGAACGGCGGCAGCCTGGAACGCCATCTGCTGGAAAAGTATGGCGAGCCGTGCCCCGAAGCGCTGGTGGAATCGGCGCTCGACCATATCAAGCTGCTGCAGGACCACGATTTCCACGAATACAAGGTGGCGGTGAAGGCCTCTGACGTGTTCTTGGCGGTTTCGGCCTACATGGGCCTGGCCGAAGCGGTGGATTGCCCGCTGCACCTCGGGATCACCGAGGCCGGCGGGTTGATCGGTGGCACGGTCAAATCGGCGATCGGCATCGGCAACCTGCTGTGGGCCGGCATCGGCGATACCTTGCGCGTCTCGCTTTCGGCCGAGCCGGAAGAGGAAGTGCGCGTCGGCTTTGAAATCCTCAAGAGCCTGGGCCTGCGCACGCGCGGCGTGCGCGTGGTCTCGTGCCCCAGTTGCGCCCGCCAGGGTTTCGACGTGATCCGCACGGTAGAGGCGCTGGAAGCGCGGCTGCAGCATATCAAGACGCCCATTTCGCTCTCGGTGCTGGGCTGCGTGGTCAATGGCCCGGGTGAAGCGCGCGAAACCGATATCGGCCTGACCGGCGGCGGCAATGGCAAGCACATGGTCTATCTTTCGGGCGTGACCGATCACACCATACAGTCCGAAGAGATGCTCGATCACATCGTTGCGCTGGTGGAGGCCAAAGCGGCGGAAATGGAAGCGGCAGCCGATGCGGCGGCTGCCAAAGTGGGCGAACCGGCCGAGTGAGGCAGCCGTCCGTGCTGTTCACGGCGCCGCTGGTTATCGCGGCAGCCACCGCGCCGGCGCTGGGCCAGGACGCGTTCCAGGCGGGGCTGGCGCGTTTCGAGCAGGGCGATACCAGCGTCGACGCGCGCGCCCTGCGCTGGCAGAACCGCGCGCGGCTGGGCGGCGCGGTGCCCGAATGGGACCAGGCCCAGGCCGCCTGGGCCACGATCGAGCGCGATCCGGCACGCAGCCTCGCCCTGGCGCAGGCGCAACGGCAGATCGACCCGCTCAATCTCAACGCGCTCTATCTGGAAGAGCAGGCCCTGCCGCGCCTGGGCCGCGCCGATGAAGCGCGCCTGCGCCACAGCCAGATCCTGATCCTGCTGCGCGGGATCACCGGCGGCCAGGACGGCGCCACGCGTGAAAAGGCGTGGAACGTGGTGAGCGCGGCGGAAAAGGATACCGCGCTGGCGCTACTCGGCTTTCTCGTGACGGGCGAGAACACGGTGCGCGAAGCCGGTCATGCCTATGCCGTGATTACCGCCACGCCGCCAACCGGTGGACAGCCCATGACCATCTGCATCGGCGTGGACGGCCTGGTCGGCGCGCCATGACCGCCACATCGATCCGTCCGGCCACGCGCGCCGATCTGCCGCTGATCGCCCAGTTGATCCGCGATCTGGCCGCCTATGAAAAGCTTACCCACGAAGTGCGTTTCGACGAAGCGACGCTGGGCGAGCATCTGTTCGGCCCGCGCCCCATGGCCGAAGTGCTGGTTGCCGAACGGGATGGGCAGGGCGAAGGCTTTGCCTTGTTCTTCCACAATTTCTCTACGTTCGAAGGCAAGCCCGGCATCTATCTGGAAGACCTTTACGTGCGGCCGCAAGCGCGCGGGGCTGGGCTGGGCAAGGCGCTGTTGCAGGCGCTGGCCGCCCTTGCCGTGCGGCGCGGCTGCGCGCGGCTGGAATGGTCGGTGCTGGATTGGAACGCGCCGTCTATCGCGTTCTACCGGTCACTGGGCGCGCGGATGATGGACGAATGGCGAATCATGCGGGTAGACAGTGCTGCATTGCAGCAACTGGGGGCTGTGAGGCACGGTTGACTTGTGGTAACCTTGTTCAGCTTTCACCCACGAAAACCATGGCATCATCGCGAGCATGACGCAGAATTCGGCACAGGTTTCCAGCAGCATGCCCGCCGCGGAGGTTTCCCGGCGCGGCTGGCTGCGTGGCGCGCTGGCAGCAGGTGGCGCGCTGATGGGGGCAGCCACGGCGCCGCGGGTCTTTGCCCAGGCCTGGTCGATGCCGGCGCAGCACCGTCGCGTGCTGGACGTGGCAGCCCAGCAGCGCGATCGCGTCGCCAATCTCTTGTGGCATACCGACGTGGTGGGCGTGGCGGATTTTTCGCTGCCGTCGTCGCTGCCGCGTTTCCACTTCGCCAACCTGGAAGCGGGGCGGGTCGATTCGATCCTGGTGGCCCATGGTCGCGGGTCTGATCCCGAACACGATGGCTTCCTGAAGTTCTTTTCCAACCAGCTCAACAGCCTGGCCACTTCGCGCGGCGCGTTTGTCACCAACGAGTGGTATCGTGGCAAATATGGCAGTTCGATCCGGCTGACCGGTGTGGATCCTGACAACAACATGGCCCAAGACCGGGCCATCGTTGTCCACCCGGCCTGGTACGCCAACCCCGACATGCTGGAAAAATGGGGCAAGCTGGGCCGCAGCGATGGCTGCTTCGCCATGCCGGAGACCGATTTCGCCACGGCCTTGTGGCGGCTGGCGGCCGGGCGCCTGATCTATGCCGACCGGCTGGGATTTGCTTGAGACAGGAACCGGCGAACGTTCAGAAGTCGATCGCGATCCCGTTCTTTTCCCAATCGCCATAGCGGGTTGGGTCGAGCCCGTCGGGATCGTCGCCGCGTTCGACCACGCGCGGTGGCGGGGCCGGCGCGTCGGTCCAGTGGGCGGGCTTGGCAAAAGGCGCGGGGCGCTGAGTCGCGCGCTGCCGGTTGGCGGGAAGCGGCTTGTCCATGCCGCCTGCCATGCGCTTTTGCCGCCGCGCGCGCAATTGCCAAATGGGGCATAAGGCGCGATAGGCGCGCAGATGGCCCCTACCCAGAACAACCAGGAAATCCCTGGCGTGCCCGCACGCCGCGCCGCGCTGCGCCTGCTCGATGCCGTGTTGCGGCGGGGCGATCCGCTGGACCAGATGGCGCCCCCGGTGCTGCGCGCGATCGAACGCGGCGATGATCGGGCTCTTGCCATGGCCATCGTCCAGGAAGCGTTGCGCTGGTTGCCCGACCTGGACGCGCTGATCGACAGCGCCACGCAGACCGTGCTGCCCGCCGATGCCAAGGCGCGGGCGGTGCTGCAACTGATGCTGGCGCAGGCGCTGCGCCTGGGCCTGCCGCCGCATGCGGTGATCGCCACTGGCCTGCCGTTGTTGACGGGCGGCCCGCGCCGCCTGGCCCATGGCGTGTTTTCCGCGCTGCTCAAGCGCGGCGTCACGCTGCCCGATGCGCCCACTTTGCCGCCGGCCGTGGCGCAGCGCTGGGATGCCGCCTGGCACGGCCGCACCGCCGCGATCGCCGCCGGCATCGCCACGCCGCCGCCGCTGGACCTGAGCCTGCGCGATCCGGCGCAGACCGCGCATTGGGCGCAGGAACTGGGCGGCGTTTCGCTGCTGCCCGGCCATGTGCGCCTGCCGCGCGGCCAGGCGGTGGAAAGCCTGCCGGGCTTTGGGCAAGGCGAATGGTGGGTGCAGGATCTGGCCGCCAGCCTGCCTGCGCGCCTGCTGGGCGCGGGGGATGGGCGCCGCGTGCTGGACTTGTGCGCCGCGCCCGGCGGCAAGACCATGCAACTGGCGGCAGCCGGCTGGGCCGTGACCGCGCTCGACAAGTCCGCCCGCCGGCTTGAGCGGCTTGTCGCCAACCTGGCGCGCACCAGCCTGGCCGTGCAGGTGGTGCAGGGCGATGTCCTGACCTGGCAGGGCGATGCGCCGTTCGATGCCGTGCTGCTCGATGCGCCGTGCAGCGCCACGGGCACCTGCCGCCGCCATCCCGATGTGCTGCACCGCCTGGCCGCGATCGACGATCTTACCAAGTTGCAGGCGCAGATGCTGGCCCGCGCGGCCGATTGGCTGAAGCCGGGCGGCACGCTGGTCTACGCCACCTGTTCGCTCGAACCGGCCGAGGGCGAGGGGCAGGCCGCTGCCTTTACCGCACTCTCGCCCGCGCCTATCGCGGCTGATGAACTGCCCGATGGCATTGCCCCCACCGCGCAGGGCTGGCTGCGCAGCGATCCGGGCATGCTGGCCGATGCCGGCGGGATCGACGGCTTCTTTGCTGCGCGCTGGCACAAGGCATGATCCTGCGCGCGGCCGCGGGCATGGTTTGCATGGCCGGCAATTCATTTTGCCGGCGCGCTTTTTGCCGGTAAGCGAGCCTCATGTCTGCCGGCCACCACCATCATCATCACGACCACGCCCATGGGCACCATCACCATGGGCCGGGGCATAGCCATGCTCCCGCCAGTTTCGGGCGGGCCTTTGCGCTGGGCATCGCGCTCAACACCGGTTTCGTGCTGGTGGAAGGCGGCTATGGCATCGCCAGCGGATCGATGGCGCTGGTGGCCGATGCCGGCCACAACTTGTCCGACGTGCTCAGCCTGATCATCGCCTGGGCGGCCAGCGTGCTTTCGGCGCGCCCGCCCAAGGGGCGCTTTACTTATGGTTTCAAGTCCAGCTCGATCCTGGCGGCGCTGGGCAATGCCGCGCTGCTGATGGTCGCGCTGGGCGCGATCCTGGTGGAAAGCCTGCGCCGGCTGATGCAGCCCGAAGCCGTTGCGCCCGGCCCGGTGATGATCGTGGCCGGGATCGGCATCGTCATCAACACCGCCACCGCGCTGCTGTTCATGCGCGGCAGCAAGCACGATCTCAACTTGCGCGGCGCCTATCTGCATATGGCCGCCGATGCGGCGGTTTCGGCTGGCGTGGTGCTGGCGGGCCTGGCGATCGCCTTGACCGGCTGGGCCTGGATCGACCCGGCCACCAGCCTGGTCATCGTGGCGGTCATTGCCGTGGGCACCTGGGGGCTCGCGCGCGATTCGCTGAAACTGGGGCTGCAAGCCGTGCCTGAGGGGATCGACCCGGCGCGGGTGAGCGCCGCGCTTGGCGCCTTGCCCGGCGTGGCGCGGGTGCACGATCTGCATATCTGGCCGATGAGCACCACCGAAACGGCGCTGACCGCGCATCTGATCATGCCGGGCGGCCATCCGGGCGACGCGTTCCTGGCCGGCCTGGCGCACGACCTGGAGCACGATTTCGGCATCGGCCACACCACCATCCAGGTGGAAACCGATGACTGCGGGGGCTGTTCGCTGGGCGCTTAAGGCGCGGCGGGGGCGCTTGCTTCGACCGGTACGGTCGCATCGACCAGCGGCGGCGGAGCCGGGCGGCTGTCGAGCATGGCCGCCGCTTCGTCCAGCGCGCGGGCTTCCCCGCGGGTTACGCCCCCGGGGCCGGGGTCGCTGTCTTGCTGGCAGGCGGCCAGCAAAAGCGGCAAGGCAAGGATCAGGATAGGACGCATGAATGGCAGGGCGCGAGGGGCGATCGTGCCCCCCGCGCCATGGGCCTTACATCTTGGGATTGCTGGTGGTTGCGCCGTTGGCGCCATCGGCCGATTCGGCCGCAGCAGCGGCGGCCTTGGCGGCATCGGCGGCGGCAGCGGCGTTGTCGGCAGCGCTGCGCGCTGCGTCTTCGGGTGTCTGCGCAGCGGCGCTGGTGTCGGCAGCCGGGGCATCGACCGGGGCCGGGGCCGCAGCCGAAACATCGGTGGCGGGCAGTTCGTCGGCCGGCATTTCCACGTTGTCGGGCGTCGCATCGCTCGAAGCGTCGTCCGAATGGCCGCAAGCGGCAAGCGAAAGCGTGGCGGCGCCCAGAACGGCGCCAAAAACGGCCTTCGAGAGGAGCTTCTTCATCGTGGGGGCTTCCTTGTTCATCCTGTCGGCCTTGGGGCCGATCCGTACGCCATGGGTATTATCGGCGCGTCTGCGTCAAGCCAATGGCAAACTTGGTGCGGCATGCCGCCGTGCGACAGGCCGATCGGCCGGTTCGTAAGGGTTGCTTACGGATATAAAGAACTCTTTATATGGATTGACCGATATAAAGGTTGCTTTATATGGCTCATCTCATGAACCTGCTCGAATCCTTTCGCGCCCTGGCAGACCCCACGCGGCTGCGCATCATGCGGCTTTTGGCCAGCATGGAGCTGGCCGTGGGCGAATTGGCGCAGGTTCTGGGGCAAAGCCAGCCACGCGTTTCGCGCCATGTGAAGATCCTGTGCGATGCCGGCCTGGCCCAGCGCCGCCGCGAAGGTGGCTGGGTGTTCCTGCGCGCGGCCATTGCCGAAGCCAGCGCACGCCGCAACGCGCCATCCGAACTGGGCAATGCCCTGGCCCGTGCCCTGGCCGCGGCCGAGGCCGAAGATGCCGAGTTTGCCGCCCAGGTGCGCGAAGACCGCCAGCATCTTGATGCCATCCGCGCCACGCGCGAAGCGAGCGCGGCTGAATACTTTGCCCGCCACGCGGCCGATTGGGACGATCTGCGCAGCCTGCACATCGCCGATGGCCCGGTGGAAGCAGCGCTGATCGCCCTGCTGGACGCGGCCGACGCCGGCACGCCGCTGGGCCACATGCTCGATGTGGGCACGGGCACCGGGCGCATGGCAGAACTGTTTGCCGCGCGCGCCACGCACGTGACGGCACTGGACAAGAGCCCGGAAATGCTGCGCCTGGCGCGCACGCGGTTGCAGGGGCTGCCGGCGGGCCAGGTCGATCTGGTGCAGGGCGATTTCCTGTCCTTGCCGTTTGCCGATGGCACGTTCGAAACCGTGCTGTTCCACCAGGTGCTGCACTATGCCCTGGCGCCCGAGGCGGTGCTGGCCGAAGCCGCGCGCGTCTGCGCGTCGGGCGGGCGCATCGCCGTGGTCGATTTCGCCGCACACGATCGCGAAGACCTGCGCCTGGCCCATGCCCACGCCCGCCTGGGTTTTTCCGATGCCCAGATGGCCAAGCTGTTGAGCGATGCCGGGTTCGAGCCTCTGGCCGAACGCGCGCTCGCCGGGCACGAACTCATCGTCAAGCTGTGGACCGCCCGCCGCCGCGATGCCGGCGCACTCGCCACTCCTGCTTCCGCCTTTACCAAGAGCTGAGACCCATGACTCGTTACGACCAGCTGCGCGAGGCGCGCACCGCGCTCGACACACCGCTTTTCGCCGGCTTGCCTGGCGATATCCGGGTGAGCTTTGAATTCTTTCCGCCCAAGACCGATGCCCTGATGGCGCAATTGTGGGACGTGGTGCAGACGCTGGCCCCGCTGGCGCCCGAATTCGTCTCGGTGACTTATGGCGCGGGCGGCTCCACCCGCGATCGCACGCATGACACCGTGGCGCGCATCATCCGCGAGGCGCGCCTGCCCGCTGCCGCGCACCTGACCTGCGTGGATGCCAGCAAGGCCGAAATCCGCGCTGTCGCCGAAGCATACTGGGACGCGGGCGTGCGCCATATCGTCGCCCTGCGCGGCGACATGGGCGCGCCGGGCGTGCCGTTCACCCCGCACCCCGATGGCTATGCCAACGCGGCCGAACTGGTGGCGGGGCTCAAGACCATTGCCCCGTTCGACATTTCGGTGGCCGCCTATCCCGAAAGCCACCCGGATTCGCCCAGCCAGGACGCCGATATCGACAACCTGAAGCGCAAGCTGGACGCGGGCGCGAGCCGCGCGATCAGCCAGTTCTTCTTCGAGCCGGAAACCTTCTTCCGCTTTCAGGACAAGCTGGCCGCCGCCGGGATCACCGCCCCGGTGCTGCCGGGCATCCTGCCGGTGTCGAACTTTGCCCAGACGCGCAAGTTTGCCCAGGCTTGCGGCGCAGCGCTGCCCGAATGGCTGGAAAGCCTGTTTGCCGGGCTCGATACCCATCCTGCCTCGCGCCAGCTGGTGGCGGCCACGGTTTCGGCCGAATTCTGCCGCCGCCTCTATGCCGGCGGGGTGCGCGATTTTCACTTCTATACGCTCAACCGGGCCGAGTTGAGCTATGCCATCTGCCACCTGCTGGGCCGCCGCCCGCAGGGCGGCGCGGCTTTGGAGACTGCCGCATGAGCAATCTGACCCCCAGCGCCGCGCGCGCCGCCCTGCTGGCGCAGGCCGCCCAGCGCATCCTGATCACCGACGGCGCTTTCGGCACCGAGATCCAAAACCGCAAGCTGACCGAGGCCGACTATGCCGGCAACCTGGGCCTTGGCCACGACCAGAAGGGCAACAACGACATCCTGGCCCTGACCCGGCCCGACGTGCCCGAGGCGATCCACCGCGCCTATTTCCAGGCCGGGGCCGACATTGCCGAAACCAACACGTTCTCGGCCAACCGCATCAGCCAGGCCGATTATGGCGCCGAGCACCTGGTGCGCGACATCAACGTGGAATCGGCCCGCCTGGCGCGCCGCGTGGCCGATGAATTCGCTGCCGCCGATGGCCGCCCCCGCTTTGTGGCCGGTGCCATCGGCCCCACCAACAAGACGCTGTCGCTTTCGCCCGACGTGAACGATCCGGGTTATCGCGAGATCGACTGGGATTTCCTGGTGGAAGTCTATCGCGAGCAGGCCGAGGCCCTGGTGGAGGGCGGCGCCGATTTCATCCTGGTGGAAACGGTGTTCGACACGCTGAACTGCAAGGCCGCGATCATGGCGGTGAAAAAGCTGGAGCAGCAATTGGGCCGCGAAGTGCCGATCATGCTGTCGATGACGCTGACCGACCTTTCGGGCCGCAACCTCTCGGGCCACACGGTGGAAGCGTTCTGGTATGCCGTGCGCCATGCCAGGCCGGTGACGGTGGGCCTCAATTGCTCGTTCGGCGCCACCCAGCTGCGCCCGCATGTCAAGGCGCTGGCCGAAATCGCCGATACCCTGATCATGATCTATCCCAACGCCGGCCTGCCCAACGAACTGGGCCAGTATGACGAGGAACCCGAAACCACGGCGGGCCTGGTTGGCGAATGGGCGGTGGCCGGCCAGGTCAACGTGCTGGGCGGCTGCTGCGGCTCCACCCCGGCGCACATCGCCGCCATGGCGCAAAAGGTCTCCGGCCTCTCGCCGCGCCGGGTCGCCAGCCCCGAACCGCTGACCCGCCTTGCCGGCCTCGAACCCTTTGTGATGATCAAGTGATGACTCAACAGACCAATTCCGGCTCGCGTTTCGTCAATGTGGGCGAGCGTACCAATGTCACCGGCTCGGCCGCGTTCAAGAAGCTGATCCTGGCGGGCGACTATGCCAAGGCCGTGGAAGTCGCGCGCCAGCAGGTGGAAAACGGCGCCCAGGTCATCGACGTCAACATGGACGAGGGCCTGCTCGACGCGGTCGAGGCGATGACCACCTACCTCAAGCTGATCGCGGCAGAGCCGGACATCGCCCGCGTGCCGGTGATGATCGACAGCTCCAAGTGGGAGGTGATCGAGGCGGGCCTGAAATGCGTTTCGGGCAAGCCGATCGTCAATTCGATCTCGATGAAGGAAGGCGAAGAGGCGTTCCTGCACCATGCCCGGCTGTGCATGGCCTATGGCGCTGCCGTGGTGGTCATGGCCTTTGACGAGAAGGGCCAGGCCGACACGCGCGAGCGCAAGGTGGAAATCTGCTGCCGCGCCTATGACCTCTTGATGGGCATCGGTTTTCCGCCCGAAGACGTGATTTTCGATCCCAACGTGTTTGCCGTGGCCACGGGGATCGAGGAGCACGATCGCTACGCGCTCGATTTCATTGAGGCGACGCAGGAGATCAAGGCGCGCTGCCCGCACGTGCATATCTCGGGCGGGCTTTCCAACCTCTCGTTCAGCTTCCGTGGCAACGAGACGGTGCGCCGCGCGATGCACTCGGTGTTCCTCTATCACGCCATTCCGGCGGGCATGGACATGGCCATCGTCAATGCCGGGCAGCTTGACATCTACGACCAGATCGACCCGGTCCTGCGCGAGGCGTGCGAAGACGTGCTGCTGATGCGGCATCCCGATGCCACCGAACGGCTGATCGCCCTGGCCGAAAGCTACAAGGGCAAGGACAAGGCGGCGGAAAAGGCCGCCGAGGAATGGCGCGGCTGGGACGTGGTGCGCCGCCTGGAACATGCCCTGGTCAAGGGGCTGGACCAGTTCATCGTGAAAGACACCGAGGAAGCCCGCGCAGCCATTGCCGCGCGCGGCGGGCGCCCGATCGAAGTGATCGAAGGCCCGCTGATGGAGGGCATGAACACGGTGGGCGACCTGTTCGGCTCAGGGAAAATGTTCCTGCCGCAGGTGGTGAAATCGGCCCGCGTGATGAAGAAGGCCGTGGCCCACCTCATCCCCTATATCGAGGCGGAAAAGCAGGCCGGCGCGCGCCCCAAGGGCCGTATCGTCATGGCCACCGTCAAGGGCGACGTGCACGATATCGGCAAGAACATCGTGGGCGTCGTGCTTCAGTGCAACGGCTATGAAGTGATCGACTTGGGCGTGATGGTGCCCTGGTCCAAGATCCTCGACACCGCGCGCGAGCACGATGCCGATATCATCGGCCTGTCCGGCCTGATCACCCCCTCGCTGGACGAGATGGTGACCGTGGCCGAAGAAATGCAGCGCGCCGGGATGACCATTCCGCTGCTGATCGGCGGGGCCACCACCAGCAAGGTGCACACCGCGCTGCGCATCGATCCGGCCTATGACGGCCCGGTGGTCCACGTGCTCGATGCCAGCCGCGCCGTGGGCGTGGCCAGCCAGTTGCTGTCTGACACGCAGGCCGAAGGTTTCATCAAGGCGACGGCGGACGAATACCAGCACGTGCGCGAGGCGCGGGCCGGCAAGGGCGGGTCCAAGCTGCTGCCCCTCGAAGATGTGCGGGCCAATGCCTTCGTCGCCGATTTCGCGCACAAGCCGGCGCCGCCCGCGCAGCCGGGGCTGCACGTGTTTCCCGAATGGGACCTGGCCGATCTGGTCGAATGCTTCGACTGGACGCCGTTCTTCCGCGCCTGGGAACTGGCCGGCACTTATCCCGCGATCCTGGAAGACGCGGTGGTGGGCGAAAGCGCGCGCAGCCTTCATGCCGATGCCTTGGCGATGCTCGACAAGATCGTCAGCGAAAAGTGGCTGACCGCCAAGGGTGTCTGCGGCTTCTGGCCCGCCGCGCGCCATGGCGACGATGTGGTGCTGCACCCGGACGATGACGAGCGCATGGTGCGCCTGCCGTTCCTGCGCCAGCAGTTCGGCAAGAGCCGGGGCCGCGCCAATTTCTGCCTCGCTGACTTCATCGATCCGGCGGGCGATTGGCTGGGCGGCTTTGCCGTGGGCATCCACGGCATCGAGCCGCACCTGGCGCGCTTCCAGGCCGGGCACGACGACTATTCCGACATCCTCCTCAAGGCCTTGGCCGACCGCTTTGCGGAAAGCTTTGCCGAGCGGTTGCATCAGTATGTGCGCACCACGCTGTGGGCCTATGCGCCGGGCGAGCAATTGACCAACCAGGCGCTGATCCGCGAGGAATATCGCGGCATCCGTCCTGCACCTGGCTATCCGGCTTGCCCCGATCACAGCCTCAAGCCAGTGCTGTTCGACTTGCTCGATGCGCCGGGCAATGCCGGGATCGTGTTGACCGAAAGCCAGGCCATGCTGCCTACGGCGGCGGTTTCGGGCTTTTACTTCGCCCATCCCGACAGCCAGTATTTCGGCGTGGCCACCATCGGGCGGGACCAGTTGACGGACTATGCCGCGCGGCGCGGGGTTGATGTGGCCGTGGCCGAACGCTGGCTGCGGCCCAATCTGGACTGAGGCCAGCAACCTTTTGCCACAACAGGCGTTTTCACAGGCAGATGGCAACCATGCGGATGCCGCCCTTCCTGTGGAGACGCCTGATGGACCCCCGTCCCTTCCGGCCGCGGCTGACGATCGGCGGCGTGCCGGTCCATGCCATGCTGGTGCCCTTTCCCATCGCCTGTTTTACCGGGGCGATGCTGTGCGACATTGTCTATAGCCTGAGCCCGCAGGTGCAGTGGGCCAATTTCGCGCAGTGGCTGCTGGTGTTCGGCATGCTGTTCGGCGTGCCGGCGGCGGTGTTCGGGCTGGTCGATTTCCTGGGCAATCGTGCGGTCACGCGGCCGGGCACGGGCTGGCTGCACCTGGGCGGCAATGCCGTGGTCCTGGTCCTGGCGCTGATCAACAATTTCATCCACGCGCGTGACGGGTGGACCGGGGTTGTCCCCACTGGGATCACCCTTTCGGTGCTGACCGTGGTTGTGATGGTTGGCACCGGCTTCCTGGGGCACCGGCTGGCCTATGTCCACCAGCGGGGGGTGCGGCCATGACTGTCCGTCACACACTGCCCCGCGCCCTTGGCGCGCTCGCTCTGGCTTTGGCCGCAACGGCTTGCTCCAAGCCTGAGTTTCCCGCGCAGGAACAGTTCGGCAATACGCCGCGCCTGCCCGGGCCCAAGCAGTTCCTGTTTCCGCCCATGGGCCTGGCCACGCCGATCGGCTGGAAGGCCAGCGAGGCGCCCAGCGTGCCGCAGGGCTTTGCCATCCAGGCTTTTGCCCGCGACCTGGCCAATCCCCGTTCGGTACTGGGCCTGCCCAATGGCGATGTGATCGTGGTGGAAAGCGGCGATCCCGGCCTTGCTCCCACGCTGCGGCCCAAGGACATCGTCTTTGCGCTGACCATCGGCGCGGTCCACGGCAAGACCAAGCCGGGCAACCGCGTGCTCCTGCTGCGTGACAGCAACGGCGATGGCGTGGCGGACCAGCGCTATGTGCTGGCGGACAAGCTGTTTTCCCCGTTCGGCGTGGCCGTGGTGGACAACACGCTCTACGTTGCGGCCACCGATGCGATCCTTGCCTATCCGTTCACGCCGGGCCAGACCCGCGTGAGCGGCCCCGCCCGCGTGCTGGCAGAATTGCCCGGCGGCCCGATCGACCACCATTGGACCAAGAGCCTGGTCGCCAGCCCCGATGGCACCAAGCTCTACGTGGGCGTGGGATCGAACAGCAATATCGTGGAAAACGGGCTGGAAGCCGAAAAGGACCGCGCCCGCATTTTCGAGGTGGACCGCGCGACCGGCGCGATGCGCCCGTTCGCCACCGGCCTGCGCAATCCCAACGGCCTGACGTTCCGCCCCGGCACCAACGACTTGTGGGCCGTGGTCAACGAGCGCGACGAAATCGGCAACAACCTGGTGCCCGATTACATGACGCACGTGAAACCGGGCGCTTTCTATGGCTGGCCGTGGAGCTGGTATGGCCAGCATGTGGACATCCGCGTGCAGCCGCAGCGCCCCGATATGGTGGCCCGCGCCACGCCGCCTGATTATGCCCTGGGGCCGCATGTCGCGGCACTCGGCCTGGCTTTTGCCGACGGCCCGGGATTCCCGGCGCCATGGCGCGGCGGCGCGTTCGTGGGCGAACATGGCAGCTGGGACCGGACGCAGCTCAATGGCTATCAGGTGGCCTTCGTGCGCTTTGCCGATGGCAAGCCGGTGGGCCGGCCCGAGCCGTTCGTCACCGGCTTCCTCACCCCCGACCAGAAAAGCACCCATGGGCGCCCGGTGGGCTTGGGCTTTGATGCCAAGGGCGCGCTGCTGGTGGCCGATGACGTGGGCAACGCGGTGTGGCGCATCCGGCCGCGCTGACGGGGTGCGCGCCTCCCCCGCGTGGGGGAGGCGCGCGCCATTTTACGGATGCTTGGGCGTCTCGTCGGCGTAGATTGCCACTTCGGGCGCCTGCGTGCTGCTGATCGAGCCGCGGAACATGCCGGCGGTGTTGAGGGCAAAGCCCACGTGGCCGTCGCGGTCCATCGCGATCAGGCCGCCGTCGCCGCCGATCTCGGCAATCTCGTCGATCGTGTCCTGCGCGGCTTCGCCCACCTTTTCACCGCGCCAGGCAATGCGGTCGCAAACCTGGCGGCCGGCCGATTGGCGGATGAAGTATTCGCCAGTGCCGGTGGCGGAAACGGCGCAAGTGCCGTCGCTTGCATACGTGCCCGCGCCGATCAGCGGGGTATCGCCGATGCGGCCCCAGCGCTTGCCGGTGAGCCCGCCGGTGGACGTGGCGGCGGCCAGGTGCCCGTGCACGTCGCGCGCGACGGCGCCCACCGTGCCATAGCGATGTTCGGGCCGGGGCGTGGCATAGAGCACGCGGGGCGAGAGCGCGCTGATCTTTTCCTTCTTCCACTCGAGATATTCGTCCCAGCGCTTCTGCGTGAAGAAGTACTTGGGATCGACCTGCTCGATGCCCTGTTCGCGGGCGAACTGGTCTGCGCCGGCCCCGGCCAGAAGCACGTGGCGCGAATGCTCCATCACCGCGCGCGCGGCCATGATCGGGTTTCTGGTGGTGGTCAGCTGCGCCACGGCGCCGGCTTCCCCGGTGCTGCCGTCCATGATTGCGGCATCAAGCTGGTTCTTGCCCTCGGCATCGAACACCGCGCCGCGCCCGGCGTTGAACTGCGGATCGTCTTCCAGCACGCGCACCGCGGCTTCTACTGCATCGAGGCTGGATCCACCGGCCTTGAGCACCGCCGATCCCGCGGCCAGCGCGGCTTGCAACCCGGCGCGATAGGCGGCGTCTTGCGCCGGGGTGGTTTCTCCGCGCGGCGCCGCGCCTGCCCCGCCGTGAATGGCGAGCGACCAGCCGGCATCGGCGGGATAAGGCACGTTGGCCAGCTTGCCGGCCTTGACGCTGGCAGTGCCGGCAAAGGCAGGCGCCGCCACCTTGAACGTGTTGAGGTCCAGCGTGCTGGCCGGGCCAATCCCGGTCACCTGCACCGCGGGCCAGTCAAGCGGCTGGCCGGGCTTGGCGGCGGGCGCATCGGTGGGTTGCACCAGCCAGGCATAGGTGCCCGCCGGGCCCTTGAGCCGCGCGATCCCCGCGCCATCGACGATCAGCGAAGCGCCTTCGTCCACGCCCAGGCCCACGGCGGCCTTGTCCGCCGTTGTCGCGCGCGTCTTGGCAACGAAGGCGATCAGCCGGCCCAGCCGATCGCGGCGGGTGAAATGGGTGTCGGTCACCACGTGGGCCATGCGCGGCAGGTGGAGGAAATCTTCCACCATGGTCACACCCGGCCCCAGCGGATCGCGCAGCGATGGCCCTGACGTGGCACTGCCGCCATCCATTGCGCCATAGACATGGCCGCCCAGCATGGCGAGGCCGGCGCTGGTGCCACCGATCGGCCGGCCATTGGCGACCAGCTTGTCGAGCGCGGTGGCCAGCGGCGTGCCCTGCCAATAGCGCACGTAGCGCGCCTGGTCGCCCCCGGCGATATAGACGCCATCGGCCTTTGCCACGGCGGCAAGCACGGCCGGATCGCTGGCGGCCTTGCGATCATCGAACACGAAGGTTTCCACCGAGGTGACGCCGCCGATGCTGTGCATGAACTCTTCGCCGGCGTCTCCGGCGCCAGAGGCGCGCAGCACCACGATGTGCCCGTGCCCGGCCTGAGCCACGAACCAGCGGAAGGCATCTGTATCCCATTCGCCACCGCCAGCCAGCAGTAGGCCGGGCGAAACCTTGGCGGGGGTGGGGGCGGCAAGATCGCCGATGACATAGCGGGTATAGCCCGCTTCCGACGCGTGCGCCGCGCCACTGGCCAAGGCCAGCACCCCGGCCACTGTGATCACCCCCTTGCGCCAGAACTGCATTCCCGATGCCCTCATCTTGCCATGTGCCGCTGTGGTTAGCGTGTAACAGTTGCGATTGATACTGAATAAATTGGCGATTTGACGTTGCACCTGTGTGTCACTTGCAACCATAAGCAACATATAGAGGCGCGATCACAGGGGGCTGTCAATCATGCGCAAATCAAAAGCTGTGTTGGTTCTGGGCGGCGCGTGGAGCGCCTTGGCATTGGCGGGTGCGGGCTATGCCCAGGAAGCGCCTGCGGGCACGCCGGCGATCACCCAGTTGCCACCCACGGCCCGCGCGGACGATGTGCCCGCGCCCGAAAGTGCCATCGTGGTGCTCGGCAGCCGCATTCCGCGCGTGGAGCTGGAAGGGCCGGCGCCGGTCACCGCGGTGACGTCGCAGGACATCCTGCGCAACGGCTATCAATCGGTGCCCGACCTGTTGCGCGCCTTGACGCAGAACGGCGGCGAAACGCAAAGCCAGCAATCGGGCAACGGCGCGGCCTTCACCCCCGGCGCCCAGCAGGTGGACTTGCGCGGCCTTGGCCCCAACCATACGCTGGTGCTGGTCAACGGCCGGCGGATTGCCGACTTTCCCCTGCCGTTCAACGGGCAGAGCAATTTCACCGACATTTCCAACATCCCGGTCGGCCTGATCGAGCGGGTGGAAGTGCTCAGCGGCAGCGCTTCGGCCATCTATGGCTCAGACGCGATTTCCGGCGTGGTCAATTTCCAGCTCAAGAAAAGCGTCGATGGTACGCGGATCGACTATCGCTATGGCGATACGCAGCATGGCGGCGGCGCCTCGCATCGCCTGACGCTGACCACCGGGTGGGAGGCAGGCGCGTTCCACGGCGTTATCGGGGTGGAAGGGCTCTATCAAAAGCCGTTGTGGCAATACCAGCGCGCGCGGCAGGATTCCGTGCTCGACGATCCCACCGGCGGCCTGGCGCGGCGCACGTTCCTGCGCACCGATGAATACACCGACTATCTCGATCCCGGCGCGGCCACTTGCGCGGGCCTGTCCAACCTCAACGGCGGCAGCACGATCTATACCAGCCGCCCGCGCTATGGCGCCGATGGCGGGCCGGGGTATTACTGCGGATCGAACAGCTCGATCGCCTATGGCACGATGATTTCCGAGCGGAAATCGGTGAACGCGTTCGGCGCGATCGGGCTCGACCTGCCCAATGGCATGGAACTGTTCACCGATTTCCAGGCCAGCTACAGCAAAGTGGCGCTGCTGCCCGATGTGCTGACGTGGTACTACGAAACCGCCGACGGCAACCAGGAGGGCACGTTCTACAACACGCAGATGCCCACCAGCCTCAATTCGACCAAGCTAGACAACTGGTATCGCCAGTTCACGCCCGAGGAAATGGGCGGGCTGCAGAACGGGATGACGCGCAACCGCTCGATCAGCTTTACCGTCACCCCCGGCTTGCGCGGCAAGTTCGGCAAGAACCAGGCCTGGGCCTATGAACTCTCGCTCAACCACTCGGAATACCGCAGCAAGGTTTCCTTCCCGCAAGTGGTGATCTCCAAGGCCAATGCCTTTTTCCTGGGCGCCCAGCAGGGCGTGGACGAAGACAGCGGCTATGCGATCTTTTCGGCCGATCCCACGCGGCTGTACACCCCGCTGACCACGGCCGAATACAATTCGATCACTGCCAACGCGATCTACAAGCCCCGTTCATACACGGACAACCTGGCGTTCAGCCTGACCAACGGCGAAGTGCTGCGCCTGCCGGCCGGGCCGGTGGGCGTGGCCCTGGTGGGCGAATATGGCGGGCAGGGCTATGACCTGCGCCCCGATCCCAAGGCGCTGGAGCACTATTACGTTGGCCTGACCGACAGCGACGGCAAGGGCAGCCGCCGCCACTGGGCGCTGGGCGGCGAACTGCGCGTGCCGGTCACCAGCTTCCTCCAGCTGTCGGGCGCGGCGCGCTATGACCATTTCCACGTGGTCGACAACAGCTTTGGCAAGGCCACCTGGAACCTGGGCGCCGAACTGCGCCCCACCAGCCAGCTCTTGCTGCGTGGCGCAATGGGCACCGGCTTCCGCGCGCCAGACCTGCACTATGTGTTTTCCGGCAATGGCGACACCCATCCCGATGGCACCGATTACCTGACCTGCCGCCGCGAAAACGCTGGCGCGAACTACAGCGATTGCGACGATTACGAAGTGGGCATCACCAGCCACCGCAGCGGCAATCGCAAGTTGAAGCCGGAAACCAGCAAGTCGATCAACGCCGGGGTGTTCTGGCAGCCGGATCGCGCGATCGACCTGTCGGTGGATTACTTCAAGGTCACTCTGTCGAACCAGGTGCTGGACCTGAGCAAGGATGAACTGCTGCGCCGCGAATCCGATTGCGTGCTGGGGGAAACCACTTCGGGCGCGGCGGTGAATGCCAATTCGCCCACATGCCTCGATGCCATCGCGCGGGTGCAGCGCTATGCCTCGGGCGCCTTTGCCGGGCAGCTCCAGGGGGTTTACGTCAACCCGATCAACGTGGCGCGCGAGCAGACCGACGGGATCGACGTGGCGCTGCACTGGCGCGCGTCAGAGATCAAGGGGCTCGGTTTCCTGACCTTCGGCCTGGGCTATACTTATGTGTTCAACCACACGTTCCGCCAGTATGAAGGCGACGCGCTGATCAACAAGCTGGCCTACGACAGCGGCTATGACATCCCGCGCGACAAGGGCACGGCCAGCCTGACGCTGGTGAGCGGCAAGCTTACCACCACGCTGCAGGGCCAGCGCCTGGGCCGACTGCCGAACTATGACGAGACCGCCTATATCGACGCGACGACCACGTTCAACCTGTCGGCCCAGTACAAGATCACCGACTATGTGCAGCTTTCCGGCACGGTGACCAACCTGTTCGACACCAGCCCGAACGTTGATCCCACTTATGGCAGCTATCCCTATTACGACATCTCGTGGTTCGATGGCGTGGGCCGCAGCTTCTATGTGCAGCTGACCTGGAAGCTGGGCGGCAAGGGGCTGTAACACCGCCAGTCCATCATGTGGCAGGGTGCGGCGCGCGCACCCTGCCATGGGCCTTAGCGGCAGATCCGCACGCGTTCGTGATGGCGCCACACGATACGGCAATTACGATGGTAATTGCGGCGTTCCCAGCGGCGATGCTCCCAAGCGCGGCGTTGCCAGCCGTGGCGGTCGCCCCGGTCCCAGCCGCGATGGTCGCGGTTGTCCCAGCGCTGCGCATGTTGCCACCTGTCCGGGTGGGCCTGCGCGGCAGCGGGGGTGAGCAGCGCGGCGGCCAGGGCCACGCCTGCGATCTTGGTCAGTTTGGCAAACATTGCTCTTCCTCCGTTAGGTCCTCAACGTTGGAAGAAATGTCTGCGCCTTTCGGAATGTTCCCTGTCTGAACAGGTTTGTGAGCCAACGTTCATCGTCGTGGGCGTGCGCGTCTGGCCCGGTTTACCCGCACTGTCCGCGATGCAGCAGCTTCTGGTCGGCCAGGACCAGCGCCATCATCGCTTCCACCACCGGCACGCCGCGAATGCCCACGCAAGGGTCGTGGCGGCCCTTGGTGAACAGTTCGGTCGCCTCGCCCTCGCGCGTGATCGTGGGCATGGGGGTGAGGATCGAGGACGTGGGCTTGAACGCCACGCGCACGGTCACCGGCTGGCCGGTGGAAATGCCCCCGGCAATGCCGCCGGCATGGTTGGCCAGGAATTGCGGGCCGTGGTTGCCGCCATCGTCGCGCGGGCGCATCGGATCGGCATTGCCTTCACCGGTGTTGGCCGCCGCGGCAAAGCCATCGCCGATTTCCACGCCCTTGACCGCGTTGATGCCCATCATCGCATGGGCGAGTTCGGCATCGAGCTTGGCATAGAGCGGCGCCCCCCAGCCGGCGGGCACGCCCGTGGCCACGCATTCCACCACGGCACCGAGCGAAGACCCGGCCTTGCGCGCCTTGTCGACCAGCACTTCCCAGCGCACGGCAGCTGCCGCATCGGGGCAGAAGAACGGGTTCTGGCCGATCTGTGCGGCATCGAAATTGGCCATGTCGATGGCGTCGCCGCCGATCGCGCTGACCCAGGCCAGGATCGTCACTTCGGGGATCACCAGTCGCGCCACGCCGCCCGCCGCCACCCGCGCGGCGGTTTCGCGCGCGGAGGAACGCCCGCCGCCGCGATAGTCGCGAAAGCCGTACTTGGCGTCATAGGCATAGTCGGCATGGCCGGGGCGATAGGCCTTGGCCACTTCGGAATAGTCTTTCGAGCGCTGGTCGGTGTTCTCGATCATCAGGCTGATCGGGGTGCCGGTGGTGCGCCCTTCGAACACGCCCGACAGGATCCTGACCTGATCGGGTTCCTGCCGCTGCGTGGTAAAGCGCGATTGGCCCGGGCGGCGCGCATCCAGATAGGGCTGGATCATGCCTTCATCGATCGCCAGTCCCGGCGGGCAGCCATCGACCACCGCGCCCAGCGCGGGCCCATGGCTTTCCCCCCAGGTGGTGAAGCGGAACAGGTGTCCGAAGGAATTGATGCTCATGGCGCCCGGCTCTGTCCCAAGCCGCGCGAAAAGTCCACCGCTTCAGAATTCGTCCCAGTTTTCCCCACCCACGGCCTTTGCCACGGTCGGGGGCGGCGGCGCTGGCGGCGCTGGCGGCGGGGGCAGGGCTGGCGTGGCGGCCACCGGCGTTGCCGCCTCGGCACTGGAAACGCGCACCAGGCGGGGGCCTCCCACGGGGCGCGCGGTGCCCTGGATGACCACGCCGCTCAACGAATCGCGGCGGTCTTCGGGCCGCCCCTGGGCGCGGGTTTCCACGTTGCGGGTGCGGAAACTGCCGACGAGTTCGGACAGCTTGCCCGCCTCGGCTGCCAGGGCGCGGGTGGCGGCGCTGGTTTCTTCCACCATCGCTGCGTTCTGCTGGGTGGCGCGATCCATTTCGCCCACGGCATCGTTGACCTGGCCGATGATGTGGGCCTGGCCATCGACGGTGCCCGAAATGTCGGCCACCACGCGGTTGATGTCGCCCACCCGCTCCAGGATCTGGCCCAGGATCTCGCCGGTTTCGCGCACCAGCGCCACGCCATCGGCCACATGTGCGCCCGACTTGGCGATCAGTTCCTTGATGTCCTTGGCAGCATCGGCGCTGCGCTGGGCCAGCGCGCGCACTTCGGTGGCGACCACGGCAAAGCCCTTGCCCGCGTCGCCGGCGCGCGCGGCTTCCACCCCGGCGTTCAGCGCCAGCAGGTTGGTCTGGAACGCGATACCATCGATCACGCCGATGATCTGGCTGATTTCCTGCGATGATCCTTCGATCGCGGCCATCGCACCCACGGCGCGCGTCACCACTTCGCCGCCTTCGCTGGCCTGCTTGTGGGCTTGCTCCACCTGGCGGCTGACGTCGCCAGCGCGGGCGGCGGTGTCGCGCACCCCGGTGGTCACCTGCTGCACGGCGGCGGCGGTTTCTTCCAGGGTTGCGGCCTGGCGCACGTTGCGCTGGGCCAGATCCTCGGCGGCGCCGCTGATCTCGCGCACGGTCCGGGCAAGCGAGGATGCCCCCACGCGCACCGATCCCAGTGCCCCGGCCAGCGTGGCCTGGGTCTGGTTGAACGTGGCACGCAAGGGTTCGAAATCGGGCGCAAAGGGTTCGCTGATGCGGTATTCCAGGTCCCGCGCGGCCATGCGGTCCAACCCCTTGGCCAGGGCACCGACCACCTGCTCCTGCGCTGCATCGGTGGCGCGCTTGGACAGGGCGGTCTGGCGGAATACGGCTGCGGCAGCCTCGATCTGCGCCACTTCGCTGCCCATGGGATCGCCGGCGATGTCTTGCGAATAATCGCCGCTGGCCATGGCGCGCAGCATGGTGGTCACCCCGGAAAGCGGCTGCACCACATCGTGGCGCACGTGGCGGACAACCCACACCACGGTGGCGCCCAGCAGCACCACCAGCAGCCCGGTCAGCGCCAGGCCCACTTCCATCAGCCATTGCGATGCCTCGCCATCGGCGGCGATATCAACCTGCATCTGCGCACCCAGCTTGTCCTGCACCGCCTGGAACGCGTCGAACGCGTCGGTAAAGGTCTGTTGCGCGGTGCGCAGGTCGGTGTTGGCGCTGTCGATCTGCTCGACCAGCGCGCGCGCCGCGGCGGCATAGGCCTTTTGCCGGGTCTCGGTTTCGGTGAACAGCGCCTGTTCGTCCCGGCCATGCGCGGCCGCGAACACTTGCGCATAGGACTTTTCCAGCGCGGCGATATCGTTGGCGAAATTGGCCAGTTCGACCTTGTGCGCGGCAGGGTCGTTGCGGGCGACCGCGTCCTTGATGCGGAACACGTCGCTCTCGCTCGCATCGTGCTTCATGTCGCCATACATCTGCATGCGCAGCACCCAGGCCGAGGTGGCCAGGTGTCGGGCATGGGCCTGCATCAGCACTTGCAGCGTGGTGGAAGCGATGATCTGCACCAGGCAGATCCCCACCAGTGCCGTCACGCACATCATCACACTTTGCCGGATCGAGGCTGGCTTGGCAAAAGACATGCAGATTTCTCCCGAGACACAGGACACGCGAGGACAAGACACGGAGCGCGACACGGGTTTTGGTATTTGGCTTGTTGGCAGCGTGAACTAGCCGGAGTTGGCGAATTTCAGGCAAATGCCCGATCAGGATTTCATGCTATCATGCCAAGGTGATGTGTCCGATCCGGCGGTATCGTTACGGCTGGATATGGCGGCCCAATCTGGCTATGCGCGCAACCCATGTACCTGGTCGTCTTTCGCAACCGCAAGCAGGCGGGCATCGATGCTGCCGCCTATTCCGCCGATGCCCAGGCGATGGAGGACCTGGCCCGCGTCCAGCCCGGCTTCCGCAGCTTCAAGTCCTACGTGGCCGATGATGGCGAAGTGATCGCCCTGTCGGAATGGGACAGCGAGGATGCCGCCCTGGCCTGGCGCAAGCAGGCTGATCACGCCCGGGTCCAGAGCCGCGGCCGCGCCGATTACTATCAAAGCTATACCCTGTTTGCCGGCACCCCCAGCCGCATCCACCATTTCGAGCGGAGCGAAGCATGAGCATGACCCTCTACGGCATTCCCAATTGCGACACCGTGAAAAAGGCGCGCACCTGGCTTGACGGGCAGGGGCTGGCCTACGCGTTTCACGACTACAAGAAGCAGGGCGCCGATGCGGCCCAGGTTGCCGGCTGGGTGGACCAGGCCGGGCTCGACAAAGTGCTGAACAAGGCCGGGACCACGTTTCGCAAGCTGCCCGATGCCGACAAGACGGACCTGACCACCGACAAGGCCGTGGCCCTGATGGTGGCGCAGCCTTCGCTGATCAAGCGGCCGATCGTGGAGCATGACGGCGGCCTGCTCGTGGGGTTCAAGCAGGCCGAATGGGAAGCCGCGCTCAGCCGCGCGTGACCGTCACGATATAGTTCAGCGCCAGGTCGTCAGACAGGTGCAGGCCCTTGGCCGGGCCCCAGGCAATGCCTTGCGGGTTGCCCATCTTGAGGCCGGCCGCGTCCAGCAGGTCGTGCAGTTCGATCGGTGTGATGAAATCGTCCCAATGGTGGGTGCCGCGCGGCACCATGCCGAGCCGCTCGGCCGCTTCCACCATCAGCAGGCGCGAGGCCGGCGTGCGGTTGGGGGTGGATAGCACCATCAGCCCGCCCTGGCCCAGCGTCGCCTCCAGCGCGGCAACGAACGCGGCCTTGTCGGCCACGTGCTCGATCACTTCCATCGACGTGACGAGGTCAAAGCCGGCGAGGCCAAGCTCTGACAGTTCCCCGTGGCGATAGTCGATCGCCAGGCCCGCGCCATCGGCATGCGCGCGCGCCGCCGCGATGTTTTCCGCCGCCGCATCCACCGCCGTCACGGCTGCCCCCATGCGGCACAACGGCTCTGCCAGCAGCCCCGCGCCACAGCCCACGTCCAGCGCGCGCTTGCCGATGAGCGGCCGCAGCCCGCGCGGATCGGCGCCGAAATGGGCATCGATCGCGGCGCGGATGAAAGCGAGGCGCACCGGATTGAGCCGGTGGAGCATGGCCGATTGGCCCTTCGGGTCCCACCAGCCGGCCGCCAACTTGCCGAAATGGGCGGCTTCCTCGGGCCGGATGGTCTGCGCGTTCAAGGATGTTGCATTGCTCATGCCACCTCCCTAAAGCGCCGCTTTCGCATGGTCCATGGGCCATGCGTGCAAGATTCTTTCTTTTGGCAGGTGGACAGGAGCACAAGCGTTGGCCCGGATCGTGATGAAATTCGGCGGCACCTCGATGGCCGGAACCGAGCGAATCCGCCGCGTCGCGCGGATCGTGCAGCGCCAGCAGGCCGCTGGCCATGAAGTGGCGGTGGTGGTTTCGGCCATGGCCGGGGAAACCGACCGCCTCGTGAACTTCTGCCGCGAAGCCAGCGCGCTCTATGATCCGGCGGAATACGATGTGGTGGTGGCCAGCGGCGAGCAGGTGACGTCGGGCCTCCTGGCCATGCATCTCCAGGCGCTGGGCTGCAAGGCGCGCTCTTGGCTGGGCTGGCAATTGCCGGTGCGCACCGACGACGCGTTTTCCAAGGCGCGCATCGAAGGTATCGATTCGCCCGAACTGCTGACCAGCATGGCGGCCGGCGAAATCGCCGTGATCCCGGGCTTCCAGGGCCTCACCGCCGAAAACCGCATCACCACGCTGGGGCGTGGCGGATCGGATACCTCGGCGGTGGCCGTGGCCGCCGCGATCGGCGCCGACCGGTGCGACATCTATACCGACGTGGACGGCGTCTATACCACCGATCCGCGCATCGTGGCCAAGGCGCGCAAGCTCAAGGCCGTGACTTACGAAGAAATGCTGGAACTGGCCTCGGTCGGTTCCAAGGTCCTGCAAACCCGTTCGGTCTCGCTTGCGATGAAGGAGAACGTGCGGGTGCAGGTGTTGTCATCCTTCATCGACGACGATGCCCCGGCGGCGGACACGATCCCCGGCACGATGATCGTTGCGGACGAGGAACTGGAAGGGTACGAAATGGAACGCCAGCTGATCACCGGCATCGCTGCCGACAAGAACGAGGCCAAGGTCACTCTCACGCGGATCGCCGATCGCCCCGGCGCGGTTGCCTCGATCTTTGCGCCGCTGGCCGAAGCCAATATCAACGTGGACATGATCATCCAGAACATCGCCAAGGACAAGGGCGAGACGGATGTGACCTTCACCTGCCCCCAGTCCGACCTGGCGCGCACGCAGGCCCTGCTCGAAGAGCGCAAGGACCAGATCGGCTGGTATCGCCTGATCGCCGACAGCAAGGTGGCCAAGGTTTCGGTAGTGGGCGTGGGCATGCGCAGCCACGCTGGCGTTGCCAGCACGATGTTCAAGGCGCTGGCCGATCGCGGCATCAATATCCAGGCGATCTCCACCAGCGAAATCAAGGTTTCGGTGCTGATCGATGCCGATGAAGTGGAACTCGCCGTGCGCGTGCTCCACACCGCCTACGGCCTCGACGCCCAGTAAAAACGGCAAAAAATAACCCCCTCCTCTCCAGAGGAGAGGGTTGGTGTCAGGCAAGGCGCGCCGGGCGCCGGCCTTATGCCTTCACTTTGGCCGCAAAGCTCTTGCGCAGCTTCATCAGCTTGGGCGGGATCACTGCCAGGCAATAGGGATTGCGCTGGCCTTCGCCTTCCCAATATTCCTGATGGTAATCCTCGGCCGGATACCAGGTTGCCACGGGTTCGATGCTCGTCACGATCGGCGCATCGCGTTCGGCCTGCGCGCGCGCAATCGCCGCCTTGGCTTCCGCGTCCTGCGCTTCATCCAGCGGGAACAGCGCAGAGCGATACTGCGTGCCCACGTCGTTGCCTTGGCGGTTGAGCTGCGTCGGATCGTGCGTGGCGAAAAAGATGTCGAGCAACTGGCCATAGTCGATTACGGCGGGATCGAACGTCACCCGGATCGCTTCGGCATGGCCAGTCGCGCCGCTGCACACCTGCTTGTACGTGGGGTTCTCGGTGGTGCCGCCGATATAGCCGCTTTCCACGTTCGACACGCCGATCACGTCGCGGAACACCGCTTCGGTGCACCAGAAGCAGCCACCGGCAAGGATGGCCTGATTGGCGGAAGTTGGCGCCATGGTTGGGGGATCCCTTTCTCAAAGATTTGCTCCCCAGATAGGAACGGGCAGGGCGCCTGTCATCCTCCCCAGGGGGAATCGCCTGCTGTCGATGACCGCTGTCGTTGAATTGACACGCCCGACGGCATAGATGCTGCGCCATGACCCAGCTTTCCGTGGCCGCGCTCCAGCTTGCGCTCAATTCGTCCGATGCGGCAGACAACATCGCCGCCGTCTCCGCCCTCGTGGAGCAAGCCGCCGCGCAAGGCGCGCAAGTGGTGCTGCCGCCCGAACTCTTTGCCGGCCCCTATTTCTGCGTGACCGAGGACGAAGTGCGCTTTGCCCTGGCCCACACGCTGGACAGCGATCCTTCGGTCAAGGCCATGCAGAAGCTGGCCAAGGGACTGGGCATCGCCATCCCGACCAGCTTTTTCGAGCGCGAAGGCCCGCATTACTACAACACCCTGGCGATGATCGACGCGCAGGGAGAGATCTTGGGCACCTATCGCAAGAGCCACATTCCCGATGGCCCGGGGTACGAGGAAAAGTATTATTTCCGCCCCGGCAACACCGGGTTCAAGGTGTGGGACGTGTTCGGCACGCGCATCGGCGTGGGCGTGTGCTGGGATCAGTGGTATCCCGAATGCGCGCGCGCCATGGCGCTGATGGGCGCGCAAGTGCTGTTCTATCCCACCGCCATCGGCAGCGAACCCTATGACGCGGATCTCGATACCAGCCGGGTGTGGCGCCGCGCCATGCTGGGCCACGCCGCGTCCAACTGCATGCCGGTGATCGCCGCCAACCGCATCGGGGTGGAGGAAAACGACCAGGCATTCTACGGGCACAGCTTCATCGCCAACGAATGGGGCGATTTCCTGGCCGAATATGGCGCGCAGGAAACCGGCGTGCTGGTCGCCACGCTCGATCTCGATGCCGCCGCGCGGCATCGCGCCGGGATGGGCTTCTTCCGCGATCGCCGCCCGCAGCTTTACACCCGCCTGGCGCAGGACATCTGAACCGGCCATGCCCGCCGCCACCGCTGCGCCGCACCGATACCTGATCGCGCTGGGCTCCAACGTGCGCCACGCGCGCCACGGGGCCCCGGCGCAGGTGCTGCGCGCGGCGGCGCGCGCGCTCGACGATGCCGGCCTCGTGCTCCAGGCGCTGTCTCCGATCATCGCCAGCGCGCCGGTGGGCCCTTCGCGCCGGCGCTATGCCAATGCCTGCGCGGTGATCACCACACCGCTGGAACCGGCGCAGGTGCTGGCCCGGCTCCAGGCGCTCGAACACAGCTTCGGCCGCGTGCGACGCGGCGCCCCCTGGCGCGCCCGCACGCTCGATCTCGATATCGTGCTGTGGTCAGGAGGCGCATTGGCCGATATCCATGCCAACCTGGTGATTCCCCACCCGGCCTGCCGCCAGCGGCCCTTCGTGATGGGCCCGGCCGTGCACGTCGCCGCCGATTGGCGCGATCCACTCACAGGTTTGGCGACAAAACACCTGGCTTCCCGCTTGACCCGCCGCCGCCCCGCCCCTAGGTGAGCGCACCAACCGCGCGCCACACGGCGCCCCGGGGGCCCTTAGCTCAGTCGGTAGAGCAACTGACTTTTAATCAGTAGGTCGCTGGTTCGAATCCAGCAGGGCTCACCACCACCAACATCGCAATTCGTTGAAAAATAAGTCATTTTATTGGCTTTCTTTGCCGGTTTTGGCGAACTTTTCGTGCACGTTCGCCATCGCTTTGGTCGCCAACGCGCGTTTGTTGGCGCTTTCGGCGTAGCGGGCGAACTCGCGATCGCTCTTGTGGCCGGTCACTGCGCGGCCCTCGAGAATGGTGGCGCCGGCTTCCGCCAGGCGGCGGCTCGTGGCCTTGCGCAGGCCGTGGGGTGAGCAGTGCGGGATGCCCGCTTTCACGCAGGCGCGCTTGAACCAGTTATAGAAACCGGTCGACGTGAAGGTCTTGCCGAACTGCGTTTCGAGGTAGGCTGCTTGGCCGCCTGGAAAGGTGCGCAACGCCTCCAGCAGATCGGGGCCCATGGGCACCACGGTGTCACTTTCGTTCTTGCTGTGGTGCAAGACCAGTTCATCGCCCACGCGGTTGGCCGGGCCGACCGTCAGGATGTCGGACTTGCGCTGTGCGGTGGCGAGCAGCAGTTCCTTGGCCAGGCGCTCGCGCGTGCCGAACGGCCACCGCGCGTCGAAGGCGTCGATTTCCGTCTCGCTCCAGGGGTGGAAGCCTTTGCCCAGGCGGAAACTGTCGGTGGCCTCCACCGGGTTGTCCTGGCGCCAGCCCAGCTTGATCGCATGGCGATGCAGACGCGACAGCACCTTGCGCAGGTTGTTGGCCGCTGCCGGGGTGGCGCGCATGGTCGAAAGTTTTCGTTCGATATTCGCGGTGGTCACCCGGCGTACGTCCTTGGTGCCATTCTTGGTGCGGAACCGCTCAATGATGTTGCGGAACGTGCGCTGCGTGCTGGGCTTGCATTCCAGCCAGCGCGGGCTTTGGTAGTAGCTCACGATCAGCGCGTCATACGTGTAGGGCGGAAACCGCTCTTCGGGCGGCGGCTTGGTGGCGGTCAGCGCGGCCTGGTATTCCGCCATGAATTCGGGCGTGCCGGGCGCCGCGCGCAGGTGGCACGAAGGCAGGCCCTTCTTGCGAAAGCGGTAACGGCGCTTGCCGTGCCGGTCCTTGTAGGACGTGACATAATCGGGAAGCCAGCGGCGGGCCATCAGTCGAGTTCCTCTCCCAGCGTGTCGTCCAGAGCGTTGCGCCGCACGGTAACCTCGAGGCTCCCGTCGAGCCGGATTGCCACGCGCACTTCTTCAAAGCCCATGCCCGCCACCGCGCCGATCGCGCGGCGGATGTCGGACTGGCGGAACTTGATGGGGGCAGGGGCTTGCAGCATCAGTCGATCCCCAGGGCGTTCTTGTAGACGTCCAGAATGGCTTCCATCTCGCGCCGGTCGTCGGGCTTCATCTTGCGCAGGCGGATGATCTGGCGGGCGCACTTGGCGTCGTATCCGGCGGCTTTCATCTCGCCGAAGACGTCGCGGATGTCGTCGCTGATGCCCTTCTTTTCCTCTTCCAGGCGCTCGACGCGCTCGATCAGCAGCTTGAGCCGCTCATCGGCCGCGCGGTGTTCGTCGGGCAGCGGCACCGGTATGGAGAGTTGGTCTTTCATGTCGCGCCCTCAGAACAGGTTGGGGAACAGCGTGGGGCCGCAGCGCGCGGCCATCCACAGCAGGGCGACCACGCCGATCACCACGCCCGCCACGCCCCAGGCATCGGATGCCTGCAGCAGGTCGTCCTGGTGCTGGTCCAGGCGCCGCGTGGCGTGCTGGTGGCGGATCGCGGCGCGTGCCTTGCGCTCTTGGGCCCGCTTGGTGCCACGCGCCGTCATGCCGCGTCCTCGCGGATGAAGTAGAGCCAGCCATAGAACACCAGGTCGAGCAGGGCGACCGGCGCCAGCAGGGCCTGGATATCGGCGCTCAGCGTGGCGCGCGGGGCGTTGGACGTGGCGCACCAATAGACGACCAGGCCCAAGGCAAAGGTGTTGAGCGCGGCCACGAACAGTTCGGCGTGAAAAGTGCGGGGGCGGATCATGCTGGTGTCTCCGGGCCATAGAGGGCGTCGAAATGGGGCTTCATGTCGATGCGCCACTGGCGCGCGGCGGCGAGGCGGGTGGCGCGGCTTTCGCGGCGGCGACGCGGGGCGGGCACTGGCTCGGGCGCGCTATCGGGGCCGTAGAGCGCATCGAAGCGAGCCTTGTTGGCCAGGTGCCAGGCGCGGGGATCGCGGGTGTCGTTCAGGGCAAGCGAGCCGTGATCGTAGGGGAAGTGGGCTGGGGCGGCGCGCGCGGTCATCAGGCGGCCCTCCGGCGGGCTGCACGGCTGCCGCCGTGGAGCAAATGGCGCACGGGCACGCCGGCCTTGGTGCAATCGGGGCACCAGGCCTGGCCGTGGCGCGTGGTCCAGCCTGCCGGGGCGATGCCATCGGCAGAGTGGTGTGCGACGTTGCATGAGCACTGAAAAACGGCAGGTGGGCGAAGGCGCATCGGGCGTTCCTTTCGGGCAATGATCGGTCGTCGCCGGAAACGAGGCCCGGCGGCGGGGAAGCGGGAATGTGGCGGCAGTCAGGAAATGGGGCGGCTCAGCCGGGAAGCTCCGGCGGGCTGGCGCTGTCGAACAGTTCGGGCTGCGCCTCGTCGCGCGGGCGCATGATCTCGATGGCCTGCTGCCGGGTGACGGGCCGCATGGGCAGCGTCACGCGCGGGTTGGGGATGGCGCTGGGCGCGATGCCATAGTCATAGGTCTCGCTGGCCTTCCAACTGTGCCCGCAAAACAGGTTGGCGCACTGGTAATAGATGTCGCGGTGCGTGGGCGTGATCTCGCGGCTCGTGCGGCGCTGGCCCACGGTGTTGCAGTGGGGGCAGCGCAGCCGGTCGGAGCGGGCCGGGGCGGGGCCATTGTGGCCGGGATCGGGCAGGGGCTGGGCGGCCATGCTCAGTGCACCTCCCGTTCCTGGCGATCAAGCGCGGCCAGGCCATCGGTGATCGCGGCTAGCGCCTCTTCCCCTTCCTTGCGCGCGCGGCGGAGGGCCCCTGGGTCTTGCGGGTGGAGCGCGGCATCGAGCAGCGCCGCCACCGCCTCGCCGCTTTCCTTGGCGGCAGCCGCGGCGGCGCGCGTCATGTCTGTGGCGCCCTCGCTGGCGGCAATGTCCAACTGAAAGCTGTAGACCCGCAGGATCGGCGCATGATCGCCCCCGGCCTCGATAAACGCGCGGTCGAGCCGCATGGCGTCGAGAATCGAAATCTCGCTATCGGCATCGGGATCGGACCACATACGCACCAGGCGTCCGCTGCGGCCCACCAGCATGCCGCACTTGTCCCACCCGATGCGCGCGGCGATCACGGTGAGGGCCTGGTGTACAGTGAGAGGATCGCGCCGCTTGGTCATGCCGCACGCCCCTGCAAACTGTTGTTCCGATTGAAAGAGACGCGCGGCGTGCACTGGTCTACGCCCTTCCAGGCAGGCGAAGGGCCAAGATCGGCCGGGTAGATATCGGGGCGCAGCAGATGACGCGGAATGCCGGTCGCGGCTTCGACGGTCAGGACATACTCGGCGGGCAGGCGCTTGGCGGTTTGAAGCCATTTCCACACCGCCGCCTGGGAGACGTGGCAAAGAGCGGCAAAAGCCGTCTGCGAGCCAGTTCGCTCAATCGCTTGCACCAGCGCATCGCGGGGAGTGATGTCTAAACTCATATCTGTCGATTACAGCCAAGGTTGTAACTACGTCAACAGAAAAACGTTTAGTGCGCATTACAGCGAAAGTTGTAGGATCGGGCGCGTGTTTCGTGGTGACCGCCTAGCCGAGCTGCTGAAAGCTCAGGGAATCTCTCAAAGCCACCTCGCGCGGCTTGTCGGGGTCTCGCAAGCGACCATATGGAAGCTGCTCAAGGAGCCTGCACAGGGTTCAAAGCACACCCATCGAATTGCAAGGGAGCTCGGCACTAGCCCTGCTTACCTTATGGGCGAAACCGATGACCCAGCTTCTAGCGGGGAAGTCACTCTCGTCGCTCCTGCTGCCCCTGACATGCTGCCACCCGACACTGTCGAGATCGCAGAGTTCAACGTTGCCTATGGTTTGGGTGGCGCGTTCATCCATGACGAGCCGGCCCGCCAAACGATGCGGACATTCTCACTCGCCTGGGTGCGCCAATTCACCACCGCACCGATCGACAAGCTGTTCTGGGCCACGAGCTCCGGCACTTCGATGATGCCCGCGATTCTCGACAGCGACATTCTGCTGATCGACACCACACAGCAATCGCCCCGAATGTGGGACCAATTCTGGGCCATCGAAATGCACGGCCTCGGCATGATCAAATCCCTGCGCCCGGCCAAGGACGGCGGTATGCGCTTGGTCTCGGTCAACCCCGATTTCCGCGACGAATTGGCCTATGACGGCGAAATGAACGTGATCGGCCGCGTCGTCGCTATCGTGCGCAAGGTGTAGGGGGCTGCCGGTGGCTATTGGTGGCGCGATAGCGCTAGCTGTGCTGGTGTGCCTCGTGATTGGCGTCGGGGGTTTGATTAAACCAGCTGCATTTGGTCTTCGCTCGAGATGGTATGCCGGTTTGGTGTTGGCTGGAGCGATCGGGTTGGTCGGCTTTGGGCAAATTGCCTCACCTGACCCCGAAATCGCAGATCCTGCGGTTATTCGACGCAGGGGTTACTTCACATTCGCTATATGGTTGATCTCGAGCGCTTTCCTGTATTGGAAGGCAAAGACTTCAGCGTCGGCCATTACGCGGCCCACCAAACCCGAACTCAACACGGAGCAATCGCTCCGCCTCCCGCGGGAATGGGCGCAGGCCAGAAAGTCTGGCGGTTCGCCGTTGCCCGAGCAACCCATTCCTGACCGCAGCGCCGACGAGGTTGACGCGCGGACGCGTGCAGCGCGTAGAGCAAAGATCGCTGCCGGCGCAGAGCATGCCGCCCCTCCCAATCTGGTCAGGGCCAAGGTAGGAAGTGAGCAAGCCCTCGAGCGCGTGGCGAAGGCGGTTGCCGGCAAGTCCGTTCCTGTGCCGATGCCGGAATGGTGCAAGCCAAAGTCAGCAGAGATCGAGGAACTGATCGAACTGCGCGGCCGGGGCAAAAGCTCAGGCTGGGCCGGTTTCATGCACTATACCGATGCCAACGGCGACACCAGTTCCCGCCGGATCGTGTGCCGCTCGATATCCGGCAATGGGCGGCCTGAAACAGTGACGGCCTATTGCTGCGAACGCAAAGCGCATCGCACCTTCCGCATCGACAGGATCGATGAATTGATCTGCGTCGAAACCGGCGAAGTGTTGGACCCGGCCACCCACTTCGCGGAGTTGTGGAGCAAGGGTGCACTGAAAGTGGCCGACAAGACGCTGACCGATTTTGCCCGCGTTCTGGTGTTCATGGCGCGCTGCGATGGCGAATTCCATCCATTGGAATTGCAAGAAGTGGAAGCGGCACTTTGGCGGTACGGCGCGGAATTTGGGTTAGACGACAAGACGATCAAGACTGCGGTGCGCGGCGTGGGCAGGATTGCGCCCGACAGCGAAGACTTCGTGGATAGCCTCAAGCGGATCAGCCATCACTGCGAAGCGCGGCTGCTGTCCCTCATGCTGCTGGATAGCGTTGACCAGGTGGCGGCGGCGGATGGTAGAATTGATGAGCAAGAGGTCGAGTGGGCCTCGGTGGTCAGCGACACGCTGAAGGTGATGGCTACAGCCTGAAAGAGATCGGCTATGCGAGAATATCTAGGCCCCGTTTCGCCACACGAAAAGCTCGAGCGGAACAAACAAATCTTCGCCGAACGGCAGGCGGGGGTCTCTGTTAAGGAGATCGCTGAAAAGCATCAGATCGGCGTAGTGCGTGTGCGGCAGATTTATCACCGCCAGCGGGCATTAGCCGCCGTAGCCGCAGCAAAGGCGCGTAAGGAAACGGCATGCTGAAGATCATTGTCGCGAATGAAGATTCTCAGGTGCGAGTGGGCGAGTTCGATTTGCCGATCGCACCAACCATCGGCGTGAGCATCGCCATTCCATCTCCGGACGATGAAGTTGGAATGGCTTTCTACAATATATCTGACGTGGTTATAGTATCGGTCGGTTCTTTCTGCCTTCTCTATGGAGATGACAGAGTGGAAGGGCCTGCAATCATCGCATTTGGTGCGAAGGTATAAGTGAGGCCACGCTGGTGGCAGGGCCTTGGCTAAGGCACAATACCTATATGCCAACGCTCTCCACCTTTGTCGCCATGACGGCGCTTATCACTTGCCCCAAGCCGATCGTGCACGATGGCGATACCATCCGCTGCGGGATCGAGCGGGTGCGCTTGGTCAACATCGACGCGCCCGAGCTCGCAGGGAGCGAACGATGCAGCGCCACTTCGCGCCGGCGCCTGGCGGGGAGCCGCAATCCGGCCTGGTGCGATACCGCGCTGGGCGAGCGATCGAGGGATGCGCTTGCCGCGCTGGTCGCACGCGGGCAAACCTCGATCGCGCCGGTTGGCCGGGATCGCTATGGTCGTTTGCTGGCGCGTGTTATGGTCAATGGACAAGATGCCGGGGCGTTTCTGATAAGCAGAGGCTTGGCGCGACAATGGCGCTGACGTTGCGATCTCTAAGCGCAGTGGCAGCGTGGGACTGCTTCATTAAGAACGGTAACAGGTGCATATGCAGGCAACGGTTCGGGAAATCATGGAATCTCAAGGGTTCCCAGACCCAGCAGACACCCTGGCCCAAATCTATGGGCAGGATCTCCAAGCTGCGCACGAAGCCGAACTTTCCGGCGCTCATGCCGATGCGCTGAAATTGCGAAAAGCAGCCGCCAAGATCAAAAAGACCTTGGCGGCTTATGGTCGGCGGGTTTGATCTGCGCTATTTGCGGAGCGCGTTTGTGTATGGTGTCCGGCTCTGCTTTGCGAACAGGGCCGGACTGCAATCGGTTACTCGTCCACGAGGATCGGGAACGCGCGCAAGCCATACTGGCTGGCGAACACGCGCTTCCCATTCTTCGTGATCCAAGGACGCCAGATCACACGCTTGCCATCCGGCACACGCGAACGTGACATACATCACCTCAAATCGAGGCGGCCCGATGATCTTTGCGTCCAACTTGCGCCCGTGCTATGCAACGGGTTCTCACCGCTCGTCTGGATCGCGCACCTGCACAGGGGCCGCGGTTCTGCAGCAGGTTCAAGGGGAGTTGTTCATCAGAACAGCTCCCCTTGAATTCCTTCGATCATCACTTCCTGCCAGCGGCGTTGCGCCAGCTCATCCGTGACATTGTATTTGGCGGCCACGTGCCGCGCGCTGCGGCACTTCCTCACTCCCTCGGTTGGCACAAGCCACACATCCGCAAAACGATCTGCTTGCCATTCTGGATCCACGCGATTGTCGTTCCGCGTCCGCTTGGCCAACATGGGTGTTTGTTGCGAGTGCAAAACAAGATGGCCAAATTCGTGTGCGGCGACGTAACGCGCCTCACGATCATTGTTGCAGAGCGCGATGTATGTGGATTCTGACAGGATGATCATTTCTTCGCCGCTGGTTCCGGTGATGCCGGCAAGGCCGGGCATATCTTCATCCGGCAGGACAAAAAAATCATAATCGGCCAAACCTTCCGGCAGGATACGTTCGACAAGGTTAACCATCTGAACGTTCTTTGTACCCATGCCAAAGAATTCACGGATATCCCACGCAATGCGCTCAATTTCGGCGCTTGTCATCGGCTCTACTGCCTGGAAGGTTCCACCCATCTGCCTTAAACCTCTTCGAGAAGCTTAAGAATTTTTGCCTTTTTCTTCGTCGTCATTTTCGCAAAGCCGGTCTGCAGGGCGAGTGCGACTTTACGATCGAATTGATTTGCGGTGGGGCCGAGATGGATCTTGTAATCCTTGGCCGACAACCGCGCGGCCTCATGAAGTTCGGCCGTCTTTTTGGGTCCGAGGTCGAAACCCGCCGCGATTGCGGGGATGATGCGCTCGGGAATCGGCTTCTTGCCGGTCTCCATAAGGCTGAGAAAACCAGGGGAAACCCCGGCCTTCTGCGCCATGTCAATCAAAAGGACACCCTTTTCGCGCCGAATTGCGCGCAATTTCTCACCGAACGGCGTCCACTTGCTTGGACTTCCATGCTGCGGTGAAGTGTCAGCCTTGTCGTTTGCCACGGTCATTCTCCTCGGCTTGATCCCAGGCTTCGTTTTGCCTGAAGAGGAAAAAGACCGCAAGAATTTGTTTACCTTGTCCGGTAAAACTTTGGCAACCCTCTCCAAGGCGAAAAACGGGGGAATTGCGTCGGCCGGTCAATTCGACAGTCTATGCGATCTCCAGCGTCAGCTTCGTGCTGAAACCGTTGGCGCCGTGGTCATGATCGGCGCTGGTCACTTTCCAGCTTTCCTTGTCGATGTGGGGGCGAAAGTCTGACAGCGTCACCCGCGTGCCCGGCACGATGCGCGCATCGCCATAGGGCAGGGTGATATGGACCGTGGCCGAGGCGCGGCCCAGGCGCCCGGTCTCCGCCTGCACGGCGGCCTTGGCGGCGGCCTCGTTGGGATAGACGCGCTTGAGCCGGCGCCGATTGCTGCCGCCGGCCGTCACCGTCTTGCGGGTGCCGGCATCCTGGTCATGCCACTTGGCTTCGGCACCATCGTGGCCCTTGTCGCGCGCGGCACGGCGCCAGGTCACGCTGCTGCATTGCTGGCGCGTGATCGTCATGGTGGACAGTTCCTTGCCGCTGGGCGTGGTGGCGGCGCCGCGCGGGGCGAAAATCAGGGTGCTAGACTTGACGGTGGCGACGGCATCGAAATGGCGTCCGAGATCGCGGACGAACTGCATGTCGCTCTTGTTGTGCTGCTCTGTGGCCGGAATGGCCTGGCTGGCCAGATCGGGGTGGCAGGCGGGGGTGAGGGCGTTGTCGGCGGCGATCCTCGCGATGATCGCGCCCAGGGTCTGGCCCACCCAGCTGCGCGTCTTGCGGGTGCGGTAGATGCCTTTGAAGTCTGCGCTATGGGCGACGATCGTCACGCGGTCGGGCGGGCCGCTCCAGGTGAGCTCGTCCACCACGAAGCTGCCCTTGTCGACCAGGCCGAGCGGCACGCCGGTGCCGCGCGACCAGCCTAGCGCCACGGTGAGGCGCGCGCCCTGGCGCGGCGGGACGAAAGCGCCATCGGTATCGTGCACCACGATTTCCAGGCTGTCGGCCTCTTCGCCCAGCTTTTCGGAGAGGCGCAGGGAGATCAGGCGCGGGGCGAGGGTGGCGGTCAGGTCTTCCCCGTCGAGCGTGACGCGCCAGGCGGCGCGGGGCTGGCTGTAGGGCGATTGCGCCCCGGTGGCGGCGAGGTTTGGGGTGCTGGCCATCACGCCACCCGCGTCAGTTCGATGGTGAAGTCGATCTTGCGGGCCTGGCCGGTGTCGATCAGGTTCGATCCGCCGTTGGCCAAGCGATCGATGGTATAAGTGCCCAGGATAGTGCCGGTGCCGTCCATCAGTGGCCAGGCCTCGCCCTCGCTGGCCATTTCCGCCAGGGTTTCGATGGCCGAAGCACTGCCGGCGAGCTCGGGCACCAGGGTGCCGGTAAGCGTCACCTTGTCATCGCCCACGCCCACGAACTGGCTGGCGGCGGCGGCAAGAAAGCGATCGTCGCGCGCGTGGCGGAAGGCGCGGTCGCGCTCGATGCGGTCGGGCAGCATGGTCTGGCTGTCGAACACGAAGAGGCCAAGGGCAAAGAGCATGCAGGTCTCGCTTAGAAGTCGTCGCCGAAGCTGCCACCGTGGCCGCCACCGCCGCTGCGCCGCTCGATCTCGCGGATCAGGCGATCCACCAGCATGTCCGTGTTTTCGCCGGGCTGTTGATGGATGACGATCTGGTCGATCTTTACCCCGCCGCCCAGGGTTTGCGCGGAACGCGGGGCAAAGCCTGGCCCTGCAGATGGTGCAGCGAGACTAGGCCCGGCGAGGGACAATGCGCCTGCGCTGGCCACGCCCGCAGCCATCTTGCCCATGGCGCGCAAGGGGTGGCGTGCACCGCCATCGATGCCGTGCCCGAGCCCTGCGGTCAGGTGTCCGCCCATTTGCATCATCAGGCGAGAGGGGCTCTTGATCCCGAAGAAATCCTTGAACGCCTTGATGCCGTTACGGGCCACTTCGAGCAGACGGTTGCGCAGGCCGAATGGGTCGATCATCGCCAGGAGGCCCTGCATCATCATGCCGCCGATGTTCTTGAGCCATTCGCCAGCGCCGGACATGGTGTCTTTAACCCACTGCCAGCCCGCCGAAAACGCGGCCTTGATCTTGTCCCAGTTGGTATAGACCAGGTACGCCACGACACCGATGGCCACGCCAATCGCGACGATCAGCAAGATCATCGGATTGGCGAGCATCATGGCGCCCGCGCGCATGAAGCCTTGGCCCAGGAATATCGCGGCGTTGCGCAGCATGCCGAATGCGCTGGCAACCCTGGGGAATGCCGCAGCGATCGAACCGGCCTCTTTGAACTTGGAGTAGATTTCCCACCCTTTGGCCAAGGGGCCCAGCACGGTGCCGGCGGCATATTGGACGACGCCGAAGCCCACGCGCATCGCAGTGAGGCCCACAGCGGCTTTGATCATGAACGACACCAGCTCGGGGTGTGCCGCAGCGAAATCGCGCAGCGAGTTGGCCATTCCCACCAGGCTGCCCGATCCTTCGGTCAGAGCAGGCAGGAGATGCTTGCCCATTTCGATATTCAGGGCCTTCAGCGCGTTCGCCGCGAGCCCGGTCGCGCCTTCAGTGGTGGCGATGCGCGCCAGATATTCCTTGTTCATGGAACCGGCATATTGCGCGCTATCGCCAACCAGGTTGAGATTGGCCTTCAGTTTTTCGAGGTTGGTCAGCATTGGTGCGATGGCGCCGACCGATTCCGAACCGAACAGGCTGGTGAGGATACCGGCCTGGGCCGCCTTGGGCATCTTGGCCACGCGGGCCAGGACATCGTTGATGGCGCCGGCAGAATCGGTCTGCATACGCTGCGAGACTTTCGACGCATCGAGGCCGAGCGAGGCGAAGGCTGACTTCTGGCTTTTGGTTGCCGACGCGCCGGCCGACATGGCGAGCATCATGTTCTTGATGCCGGTGGCGGCGATTTCCTCTTCCACGCCCACGCTGTTGAGCAACTGGCCCATAGCGGCCAGTTGGCTGGTAGAGACACCAGCCACCTTGCCCAGTGAACCGATGCGCGTGACGATGTTCGACACTGCGCCGGCATTGCCGCCATAGGCGTTGGTTAGGGCATTGATCTGGTTGGACAGCGCGACAACACCCGACTGTGAGAGGTTGAACGCCGTCCGCCACTTGGCCATCATGGCGCCGGCATCGTCGCCGGTCATGTCGAACGCCACGCCCATCTTTGCCGCATCTTCGGCAAAACGGAGCAATTCCTGGCGCGGGATGTTGGCGCGTCCGGCGGCGGCAACGATGGCGGCAATGCCTTCCGATGCCATCGGGATACGGGTGCTGAGGTTGAGGACATCGCGCCCCATCCGATCGAACGCTTGCGGCGTAGGAAAATCGACCACCTTGCGGACATCGGCCATGGCCGATTCAAAATCCATCGCCTGTTTCGTCGCGACGACGAGCGGCGCGGCCATGGCCACGCCGCCGATGATGCTGGACACGCCTGCGCCTTTGTAGGCTTCTCCCTGGGCACGCATGGCGTTTGCCTGCGCGCCCGCAGCATTCAAGCGCCGCTGGCGCTCGATCTGGCCATTCACCCGTTCGAGTTCGTCGCTCAATTCCCGCTGGCGATTGATGAGCGGAGTGACGTTGCCGGACGCATTCGCGATTTCGCGCTCTACGTCCTTCATCGCGCCGCGCAGGCGGCCCGCTTCGCGTGTCATGCCTTTCAGGGCCTGGTCGCCGCTCTTGCCCAGGCCGATCAGGTTCTTGAGGGCGCCGGACAGCTTGTCCTGGCCCATGAAGGACACGATCAGCGACAGGCGGTTGTTGGCCACGGGGTTACTCCGGTTTGTTCATGCGGTTCCACACCGCCACGGCGCGTGTGCGCCACGCGAGCAGGTCGGCAAGGTCCATTTGGGAAAGCTCCGAGAGCGGCCAGTGAAACACCGCCGCGATATCCGCCATCAGCGTCTCGACCGTCAGTGCCCCATCATTTCCTGGATCAACGCCTTTTGCGCTGAGCTCATAAAAAAACCGACCACCACGCCGACCACTTCGGCAAGATCGTCCGCTTCCAGAGAGAAGTATTCGTGCGCGGCAATCGCGGGCGTGGTGATGCGCGGGATCACGATCGCGACTGCGGTGACATCGCCATTGACGATTTCCGTCAGCTTGGTGCCGCGCATGTCACCGCCCTTGGGCTTGCGGATGGTAAGGCTGGTGATCGGGCCGCCTTCGCGCATGAGGGGCTGGGCGAGGGTGACGACAACAGACGTGCTGGCGGGTGCCGGGGCAGGCGTGGTGGTGGTATCGGTCATAGCGGGCGATCCTTGGGGATGTGCGGTCTGGTGGTGTCCCCTGCCGGCAGGACCGCCTTACTGCCGGCAGGGGGACCGGGCGCGAGAGGGCCGCCCGGATCTGGAGAGGAGATCAGCGGCCGAGCGCGGCGCGGATCTCGGCGTAGCGATCGACGCCCATGACGATGAAAATCATGTTGATCAGGTCGATCTCGATCCAGTCGACGCCATCGACGATCAGGCGGTAATAGCTGCACGCCACCTTGTACTTGTGGGTGCTGTTGTCGCCGGGCTTGGCATTGCCGAAGTCGATTTCGGTATAGCGGCCCAGGCACACCACTTCGGCGGTCTTGACCGCGCCGGTCAGATCATCCTGATAGGCACCGACGAAGCGCACCAGGCTGGCGGCGAGCGAGGTGGCGCCGAACTGGGCCAGCGCTGCCTGGATCAGGCCGCCCATGGAAAACTCGAACTCGAGCTTGTCGAGGCCCATGTCGATCGGCACCGGGCCGATCATGCCGCCGCCGCGCCAGTCCTCGGTCTTGATCACCAGCTTGGGAATGGTGACTTCCTCGGTTTCGGCGAGGTGACCCACGCCATCGAGCAGCATGTCCATCTGCTTCAGCTTGAAGGGGAAACCCATGGTAATGCTCCTTTAGGCGGCCAGCTGGCTGGCGAAGTCGGCGTAATACTGGTCGGTCACGCGCTGGTTGAGGCTGAGGCCCTCGAGCGGGGCGACGCCGGTGAAGTCGTAATCGATCACCGCCTGGCCATTGGCGAGGTTGGCCGCTTCGTTGAGGGCGGGATCGTACCAGGCCTTGCCGCCGATCAGTCGTCCGGCGGTGACGTAGCTGCGCAGCCTGGCGTTGATCGTGTCGATCGTGTCCTTGACCAGCATGACGGTCATCGGCTTATCGGCCGCCCAGGCGAGGCCCTGCTCGATCTCGTCGGCGATCACCTGCGAGGTGCGCACCACGCTTTCGAAGGCGTAGAGCGGCTCGTCCGAACAAGTGCGGTTGCCCCAGTAGCAATAGCCGCCGCCGAAGCGCACCAGCGTGGTAATGCCCGCCGCATTGAGCAGGGCGGCATCGGTTTCCGTGCTGTTGAGGGCAAAGCTGACATCCTGCGATATCCCGGTCACCCCGGTGACGGTGACGTTGGAGATGGTCTTGTGCCAGCCCGTGTCGGCATCGATCTGCGCGCGCAGGCCCATGGCGCGGGCCACGGCATCGCCGGCAAAGGCGCTCGACCAGTTGGGCCAGATCATCATCATCTCGCGCTCGCCGAAGTTGGCGCGATAGGTCAGCGCCTCGGCCACCGTCTCGCCTTCGCCTGCGAAATAGAGGAAGCCGCGCAGCTTCCTGGCCACGCCTGCAAAGTGGGCGGTGACTGCCTCGCTATCGAGCGCCGGGGCGCCGAGGATGCGCGGGCGCACCTGCAGTTCGGCCTCGGCCGTGATCAGCCGATCGATGCCGGCCATGGTCAGCGCGTCTTGCGCCTGGGCATCGACGCCCACGCCGACGCGCACCAGGACGATCACCGGGCTGGAGACGTCGGCGATGGCAGAAAGCGCCTGGGGCAGGGTGCCGGTGGCGCCGATCGTCGCCAGGGCCTTGCGCACATCGGTGATCAGCACCCGGCCATCGAGCGGGAAGGTATCGGCGGGCGCGTCGGGCGCGGTGCCGACAATGCCGATCACGGCGGTGGACTGGGAAGCAATCGCGCGACTGCCCTGGGTGAGAAAATTGGTCTTGATGCCGTGCATGGCTGGCTCCTGATCAGGCGACGAGACGGGTGAGGGGGATGGTCAGGCGGGTGAGGCTGTTGGCCACGGCGCCGGCCTTGGTGCCGGTGATTTCGGCCACGGCCTGGCCGGTGGCGAGCTCGCCCGAGATCGTCACCTGGCGCACGACGATGCGCGGCTCCCACTTGGCCAGGGCCAGGGCGATACCCATCGAGGCGAGCAGCGTGGTGGCGCGGTTGATCGGCCGGTCGACCAGATCGGCCAGGATGCAGCCATAGTCGCGGCGCATCGTGCGGGTGCCGAGCGGGGTGGACACGATATCCTCGCACGACTGCGCCAGGTGATCGTCGCCCGCGAGCGGCGCGCCTGTTGCGCGGTTCATGCCGGTGAGGCTGGTCATAGCGGTTCCCCGCTCTGTGCGGCGCCGGCTTGCACCTGGCCATGCTTGTGGGACTTGAGGCTGATGCCGGCGGCTTTCACATCGTCGCTGGCGGTGATTGTGCCGGTCACTTCGAAATCACCGGCCAGCATCAGTTTGCCGCCATCGGGCAGGCTGAACGCCAAGGTGTGGCTGTCGGGATCGTAGGACAGCACGGCGCCATCCTTGAAGCGGATCAGGTCGGCCATGCCGTTGGCCGGCACGGGGAAAGCGTTGCAGGTGATCCCGCCGATCGCGACGGCCGCGCCGATCTCGCCGGCCGGGCACAGCACCAGGACTTGCTCGCCCACGGTGGGCGGGCACCACACACGGGTGTCGCCCATGCGCGGCGCGGCCCAGCGGATCGGGCCGGTGCGCAAATCTTCGTCGATCTCCACCACGCATTTGCCAGCGGCTTGATCGACCGAGACCACGCGGCCGAAGCGGATCAGTTCGTCGGGATCGGTCAGGGTGCTTTCGGGCGTTCGCATGGATTGCATCAGCCACGCCGCGCGGCCGGGAGCCATGGGGGCCGATTGTAAGGCCCGGTTTCACAACGCGCGCGGGTGGCAGGAAGGCCGGGCCGGCGCCAAGCCCAGGGACATGGCCGACAGCACCACCGCAATCGATCTATCGCAATTGCCCGCGCCCACCGTGGTCGAGCAGATGTCCTACGAGGACATCCGTGCCGCTGCCGTGGCGAAGCTGGTCGAGGATTTGCCTATCTTCGACGCGACCGTGTTGAGCGATCCTGCGGTCAAAGTGCTCGAGGTGTTCAGCTATCGCGAGATGCTGATCCGGCAGACGTTCAACGAACGCGCGCGCCAGGTGATGCTGGCCTATGCCACCGGCAGCAATCTCGACCAGCTGGGCGCGCTGCTCAATGTCGAGCGCCTGACCGGCGAGCAGGACGATGCCTACAAGGCGCGTATCCAGCTGGCGCCCGAGGCGTTCAGCGTGGCCGGGCCGGCCAGTGCCTATCGCTATTATGCGCTCTCCGCCGCCGGCACTGTGGCCGATGCCAGCGTGACCAGCCCCAAGCCCGACGACATCCGTGCGCTGGTGCTGGGGGTGCTGGCCGACCATGGCGCCGATGCCGGGCTGGTGGCGGCAATGACCGCCGCGCTCGATGGCGCGACCTGGCCGGGCACGGTGGTTGTCGCGCTGCTCTCTGCCCAAGGCGACGGATCGGCCAGCGACGACGAGATCGAGGCAGTGGAACTGGCCATTGCCGAAGACGAGGACGTGCGGCCCGTCACCGATCTACCCCAGGTGCGCTCGGCCGAGATTGTCGAATACGAGATCGATATCGATCTGACGCTGTTCAGCGGCCCGGACGAGACGGTGGTGCTCGCCGCCGCGCAGGCCGGGGTGGAAGCCTACAAGGCCGCCTCGCGCAAGCTGGGCCGCTCGATCACGCGCGCCGGGCTCTATGCTGCTGCGGTGGTGGCGGGGGTGCAGAATGCCCTGGTCAACAAGCCGGCGGCCGATGTGGCGGTGGGCAAGCTGCAATGCGCCAATTGCGTGGGCACTGCCGTGAGGATCGCCGGCCGTGTCGAGTGACAGCCTGCTCCCGCCCAATTCCACGCCGCTGGAGGTGGCCCTGGCGCGCCTGGGCTTGCGCATCGACGACATCGACCTGCCGATCGAGCAACTGTGGGATCCGGCGACGTGCCCCATCGCCGTGTTGCCGTGGCTGGCCTGGTCGCTGTCGGTCGACAAGTGGGATGCCGAATGGTCTGAGGCCGAAAAGCGTGCGGTTACCGCCCGCGCCATTGCCGACCAGCGCCGCAAGGGCAGCGTTACCGCGGTGAAGGCCGCGCTAGGCGAGATCGACAGCCTGTTGACGTTGGTGGAATGGCACCAGACTGCCCCGCGCGGCGTGCCGCACACCTTTACCGTGCACTTGCCCGCGATCGGCGCCGATGGCGTGGCCGGCGGCGCGCGGGTTTCAGCCGCCACCACGGCGCAGATCATTGCCGATGTTGTGCGCGTTTCGCCCGCGCGCAGCCACTTCGACGTGGTGATCGATCTGGCCCTGGCCGGCGCCACCGCCGCCACCGGGGCCGCCCACGCTGCGCTCTATCGCCGCGTGGCCGCCGGGCCAGACACCAGCGGCACCGACTGGGCCGCGCTGATCACCGACGAGATCGGCGAGCCGCTGACCGACGACACCGGACAATTTCTCGATGGGAGTGCCGCAGAATGACCGCGCTTGTCCTGCAAATCACCGACGCGGGCCGCGCGGCCATGGTCGATCCGGCGGGCGGCACGCGCACCGTGCGCATCGCGGCGGCCGGGCTGACCGCCGCCACCTTCATCGCCGCGCCCACGCTCGAAGCGTTGCCGGGCGAGCTCAAGCGTATCGCCACCGTCTCGGGCCTGGCCGTGGCGCCCGATACCGTGCACCTGACGCTGCGCGACAGCGGCACCGATGCCTATGCGGTGCGCGGCTTTGGCCTCTACCTCGAGGACGATACCCTGTTTGCGGTATACGGCCAGGCCGATCCGATCCTGGAGAAAGCGGCGGCGGCCACGTTCTATCTGGCCATCGACTGGACGCTTGCCGCTGCCGACGTGGCCGCGATCACGTTCGGCGACACCACGTTCTTGAACCCACCCGCCACCGAAGAGGTTGCGGGCGTCGCCCAGCTGGCGACCATTGCCGAAGCGCTGGGCGGCCTGGTGGCCGACAAGATGATCACGCCCGCCACGATGGCCCAGGTGCTGGCCGGCTATGTCAACGCCGCGCAGCTGGGCGTGGCCGGCGGGGTGGCGACGCTGGGCGAAGATGGCAAGCTGGCGGTGGAGCAGCGCCCCGCCATCGACCTGATCGACGTGTGGCCGGTGGCCGACCAGGCCGCGATGCTGGCCAAGGCCGATGCGACGGTGGGCGACTTTGCGGTGCGGGCGGACGGCCTGGTCTATGTGCTGCAGGCCCTGCCGCCCAGCACGCTGGCCAACTGGCTGGAGATCACCACGCCATCCCCGGTCGGCTCGGTCAATGGCAAGGTCGGCGCCGTGGTGCTCAATCCGGGCGACGTCGGCGCGGTGCCTACGGGGCGCAAGGTCCAGACCAGTGGAGGCCTGCTGACCGGTGGCGGCACGCTGGCGGGCGATCTCACCCTGGCACTGGCGGCGGCAAGTGCGGCCGAGGCGGCCGATGGCGCAATCGGCAACAAGGTGCTCACCCCGGCCAGCTTGGCCACGATCCTCGCTACCCTGGCGGCCAAGGCCAATGGCGCGGCCACCGTCTCGGCGGGCGGGTTGCTCACCGGCGGCGGCGCGCTCTCGGGCAATCCCACCATCGCCCTGGCAGCGGCCAGCGCGGCCGAGATCCTGGCCGGCACCGAAGCGGGCAAGGCCGTGACCCCGGCGGGCCTGGCCGGTCTGCCCAAGAGCCTCACGCCCAACGGCCTGTGGACCTTCCCCGGCGGCCTCAAGCTGATGTGGGTGCAGGTGCGTCAGCTGATCAACACCGAGCGGGTTATCACCGTCGCCTATCCCGACAGCTTCACCACGTTCGTGGCGCCGATCGCGCTCGCCGGGTGGAACACCGCCTTCTCGATCTCGCGCGATCTCTGGCTCCAGTTCGTGGGCGATCCTGGCCTCTCGTCCTGCACGATCCAGACCCAGTCCGACGACGGCCAGGACATGCGCCTCGACGGCTTCAACGCGTTTTTCCTGGGGGTGTGACGATGTCCCACATCTACTACAGCGCCGCACGTGGCGGCTTCTTCCACGCCGCCAACCACCAGCAGTTGCCCGACGATGCCGTGCGCGTCTCCCGCCTGCGCCACCGGCACCTGATGGAGGCACAGGCCCAGGGCCGCCAGATCGTGGCGAACGACAAGGGCCGCCCGGTACTCGCACCCGTGGTGCCGCCCAGCCTTGAGCAGCTGCGCACCCAGGCAAGCGCCGCCGTCAACCTCGAAGCCGCGCGCCGCATCAAGGCCGTGGCCACGATCGAGCGCCAGACCAACGACAACGCCCTGATTGCCCAGGCCGCGCTTGCCGCCGCCACCGGCGCCGCGCCTCCCGCCGGCCTGGCCGAAGCGCTCGCCCGCCGCGCGGCGATCGACGCCATCCGCGCCGCGTCCAACCGCATCGCCGCGCTGATCGCGCAGATGCCGGCGGTCAACCTCACCGACTTTGACGCCACGGCCGAGCGCTTGTGGGTGGAGGGCTGATCCATGGCCAAGATTTCCGACCTGCCTTTGGTCGCGGAGCCCAGCGGCACAGAAACCGCCGTCATCCTCAAGGACGGCGCAGCCAAGCGCGCGCCGCTCGATCAAGTGGTGATGGCCGCTTCCGCGCCCGCGCTGGCGGCGATGCAATTGCTGCGCAGCCAGGCGGCCGACCAGGCTGCGGCGGCAGCGGCAAGCGCGGCGGTGGCCAGCGCAGCGGTCGATGCCCGGCTCGGTCTGCTCAATCCCGTCGAGTTCGAGGCTTGTGGCTGGCTCGATGTGCTGGTCGATGCCGACTTCCGCATCATCGCGGGCGTCGATGATACCGGCGCGATCTACATCGAGGGCGTGCGCGTCGCCGCGCCCACGCAATACAACTACGGCGGCCAGGTCGTGGTCTATCTCGACGCGGTCGAATATGAGGCTTGCGGCTATCTCGATGTCGAAGTCGATGCCGATTTTCGCATTCTGTCCGCCACCGAATTGCCGGGCACAGCCACACCGCCGCCGGTCGATCCCGCCACGCTTTACGACCTGATCGACCTGTCCGACGGGGTGAACACCGCCACCTATTCGCTTGCCCGCACCGATGGCGCGCTGGTCAAGCTGGCGCCGGCCGGATCGGATCACACGGCGCTGGCGATCCGCCCCGATGGCTTTGCCGTCTACCGCTCCACCCGCGCCAATGGACCGCCTGGCGGGCTTTTCGCGCGCGATCTGGCGGGGCTCGGCCCGGAAAGACCGCTGGTGCCCTATCGCCGCATCGTTGCCGTGGGCGACAGCCTCACCTACGTCGCGGGCATTGCGGCCAATTCCTATTGGTACAAGCTGGGCCAACGCCTGGGGTGGCCCGCCGTCGGCTTCGGCGTCAACGGCCAGACCGCGCGCCAAGCCGCCGCACGCTATGGCGCCAGGCCGGTTTATGTGTCGCTTACCGGCGACCAGATTCCCGCAACCGGCAGCGTCGCGCTGACCGCGATCAGCGAAAGCCCGATCACCGCCGGCCTGCCGAACCTGGTTATTGCCGGAACTTTGGCCAACGTCGCGGGCAAGCTGTCGTGGGACCAGAACACGGGTATCTTCACCTTCACCCGCAGCACGGCCGGCGCCGCAGTGGCCGTTGCACCTGGCACTCGCTTCTATCCCACCGGTGCGGGCATCGGTTCCGGCACCATCGTCCCCTATCAGTGGGACGGGCTGTTGATCGCCTGGGCGGCGCGCAATTCGTACTACGAGGCCGAGAGCATCATCGAGAACCTCGAGTTGATCGTCGCCGCGCAGATGCCGCTGTCGAAGCGCTTCTTCGTGCCGCTGTGCCTCTATTCCAACGAGGACGGCATCGGCACCAGCAACCGCCAGGTGGTCGACCGCACCAATGCCATGATCAAGTCGCGCTGGCCCAAGAACTGGATCGACTTCAACGGCCCCCTGCAGAATGCCGGCAACGGCAGTGCGCAGGATCTCGCCGATATCGCCGCCGGCTACACCCCCACGTCCCTGCGCATCAAGGACAGCGACGGCACCACCGTCGATTTCCTGCACACCAATGCCGCCGGGAACACCGTCCAGTCGGACACCCTCTACAACGCAACCGTCGCGAAAGGCTGGAACCTGTGAACACCGCCGTCAACGCCCGGCAATATGCCGACCTCCACACCAACAACCCTGCCTACAAGATCCTGCAGCGCGACAAGATCATCGACGAAGGCACGATCGGCCTGTTCGATTTCGGGTACAAGTGGGGCTACGCTGCAAGGGTTTCGCCCGTGGTTGGCGGAACCAGCTTTGCCAACTTCGTGAAGGGCGGTGCGGCTGCAGTGAACGGCTCGCTCGCCAAGGCATGGGCTGGCAACCAGATCGCTTTTCCCATGGGCCACGCCAGCGCGAATGTCGCGCTTCCCGCCGCGTGGAAAATGCCGGCCGGCGCCAGCCATTTTGCCATCGGCTTTCTGGGCAAGGTGGCAACCTCTGGCTATCCCACCGGGGCGGCGGGCACGCAGAACGCATTGATCCTGGGCTGTCGCTCGGGCGGGAACTCGCAGTATCAGTTCTATTTTCAGTACGACAAGACGACCGGGACGATGACCAGGGCGTTTCTCGGATTCAACCTGCAGCTGTTCGACATCACGGCGTTCATGCCCACCGATGGCCTGGAGCATCACTTCGCCATCGAGTTCGAAGTGATCACCGCAAACACCTGGCAAGCGCGGTTCTGGGTCGACAATGCGATCAAGTATACCAGCCCCCCGCAGGCTTGGTCGGGAGCGCTCAACCAGGCCGGCGCCGCCGTCCCGGCAATCGGCGCCTATTACCAGGCCAGCACCTATGAAACCGCCGCGTTCTCGATCGGGCGCATCTGGTTGCAGGATCCTACGATTGCCGGCGCCAAGAGCATCGCGGCCATGAACGCGGCCGATTTCGCCAAGAACTTCGCGCGGTTCGGATGATCGTCCTGGGTTTGTAGGCAGCGACGGCACAACGCGCCGCCGATTCAATCGCGCGCGCGCAGTGGCATGGCGGGCACTCTCCTTTCCGCGAGGTGCCTGCCATGATCGACGTTCGCAAAACCCAGGCCGCGCTGGCCCAGGCCGACTATGCCCCTGGTCCGCTTGATGGCGCCTGGGGGCCATCGACCTGCACCGCGCTGCTGGCGCATCAGGCGCAGCGCCAGCCCGACGCCATGCTGCGCGCGCTGGGGCGTGCCGCTGCGGCCGAACTCCCGCGCTATGGCATCGTCAACAGCCCCGCGCGCCTGGCCGAATGGCTGGCGCAGACCGGCAACGAGACCGGGGGCTTCACGCGGTTCGAGGAGAACCTGCGCTATTCCGCGCGGCGGCTGCTCGAGATCTGGCCGTCGCGTTTCAAGACCCTGGCCCAGGCGCTGCCCTATGCCTGGGATGCTTCCGATCCCGATCGGGAAGACGTGGCCCTGGCCAACAAGGTCTATTACGACCGCATGGGCAACCGGGCCGGCACCAACGATGGCTGGGATACGCGCGGCGGTGGTCTGATCCAGCACACCGGCAAGGCGGAATACGATGCCCTGTTCGTGCGCCTGGGCGTGACCGCTGCGCAGATCCACGGCGGCGATCCTGTGGCCATGGTGCGGGCATGCTGCGATTACTGGGATCGCGTCGGCGCCAATGCCTATTGCGACCGGGGTGACTTCCGGGGGTTGCGCAAGCGCGTCAATGGCGGGCTGATCGGCGTGGACGAAGTCGCCGCCCGCCGCGCGCGCAGCCTGGCCGTGCTGGCAGGTGCCGCATGAGCGGCCTGCGCGCAATCCTGGCCCGCTGGGCGGCGGCGCTGGCTGTGGTCGGTGCGCTGGCCTTGGCCGCGATGACGGCGGCGGCCGTCCACTATCGCGGTGCGGCGCGCACCGAAGCCGCCGGGCGGGCCGCCGATCGCGCCGGCTATGTTGCCGCCCAGGCCGAAGCGACCCGCTTCGCGGCCGAGGCAATCCACCACCAGGAAGCGGTCTATCGCATGAAAGCCGCGCAACAGGACCAGACCCATGAAACCGAACTTGCCCAAGCTCGCGCTGCTGGCGCTGCCTATGCTGCCGCTCACCGCGTGCAGCCCAAAGCCGCTCAAGGTGGAGGCGGCACGGCCCTTGCCGCCGCCCCGGGTGACGGTACCGGCCTTCGCACGCCAGTGCCCGCCGCTGGTGTCGTGGTATCCGAACAGGACCTGCAAGCCTGCAGCGAAGTGACCGCCTATGCGATGAGCCTGCGGGACTGGGCGCTCGGAATGGAGGCGCAATAGCTTTAAAATGGCCGTTTGCCCATAGTAGAACCGGCGTTCTACTGCTGTGGTAGTTTGAAATATTCCTGAAATCATCGAAATATTATTAAAAAAATCTGTCAGAACAAAATTGGCTCAGCACTTTTTTATGTTAAAAAAGAAGTAAGCGTTATTATCTTCCGTATTGTATATGACAAAACTGCCTTGATATTCAGGCATTTTGTATCTAATCTTTCCTCGGGCCGGCACTGTTCCAATGTCAAAATTTCCGGCATCAGACTCATATTCACCAATCGTGAGAGGGATATCCGAACCGGTCGAGTTTTCTAGCGAGGAAATCGATCCAGGGCAATATTCTGAAATGGCAGGAGCCTCAGCTAAAGAATCTACATCATTTTTCGATTCACTCAAAGTCCGGGTAATGATCAAGCTTTGATCTGGGAGTTTCTCTTGAGGCAATATATTCAAGTCACGCCCAATGTTTATGTCATGACCGGCCACAACAGATGGCGCCTGATTATTCCCAGAAAATGCGCTAGGACTGTTAAAATTGCTAACTGTGCTTGGATAGGGCTTAGGATCATCTTTGGAGTGCAGGGTGATTCCCGCAATGGTGACGCCTATAGTTGTTACGCCTAGTGCAAGAATCGCTGTGCGCGTCGAACGCGGGCGACCACTGGAATCTGTCATCTCCACCCCTGGGTAAGTCGTTTCAGTCGATTCGACTCTGAACTTTAATAGATTTTTACCTACGCCGGAATAGCTCGATATTCTTTGTTGTGCGGGTTCTCTCGATAAGAAATTCCATGCAGCTGCCGTTGACAGCTGTTCCAAATGTTCTGACATTTGAGGGCAGCTTAACAGGACGTGCGCTCGGGTTTCCTCGGAAAATTCGATAGGCTTTCTAGCGATCTAATAATTCCAAGGTTTCGTCTTCAATCGCGCTCATATCTTCCTCGCTTAAGCCCAGCAGCCGTCGCGCGGCGTAACGCACGCGAATGGAATTGCGGATGCGGGGATCGACCGGGGCTTCCTCGCCGAAGTGGTGCACTTCGGCTGTGCGCTGGATCAGGGGACGGAAGCTGACCACCACTTCATCGGTGCGGGCGACACCGCGCAGGTTGCGCGCCAGCGCGGCCTTGGGGAACATGCGGGCCTTGCGCTTTCGCAGGCGGCCGCGCCTGTCGCGCTGGCTCTTGCGCGGCTCCATCGGCGTGCCGTCGGGCTGCATATTGTCGCGGATGCGCTTGGCGTTGCGGTCGCGCAGGGCCTTGGCGAGCTTGCGCGTGAGCTTGCGGCGCTCGGCCGGCTTGAGGCGCTGGAGGTAGCCCTCGAGCCAGGGCGCCAGGTGATCTAGGCCGGCATCCGCCATTGTTGTCAATCCAGAGGGCGGGGCGCGACCTGCTGGCCATCGGCCCAGATCGAGGTGAGGCCGGGGCCGATCTGGCTGATATCGGGGATCATCGGCATCGCTTCGGCAACGGTCGCCAAGTTCCAGCGGCCTGCCTCACCTGCTGTGGCGGTGACCGCTTCCGTGAGTGACAGCGTGATCTGCACATCGACCGTGCCGACATCGAGTATGTCGACTTCGAACGGGATGCCCTCGGCGCCGCTGGTGAGCAGGTTAGGCTGCTGCTGGCCAAGCGCCTGGTCGAGCGGATCAACGCCACCCCGCATACCGTCTATGCAGAGCCATTTGTGGGCATGGGCGGCGTGTTCTTCCGCCGCGACCAGCGCCCCAAGTGCGAAGTGATCAACGACTGGAGCGAGGACGTTGCCACCTTCTTCCGCGTGATCCAGCGCCACTACGTCGCCTTCATGGACATGCTGCGCTGGCAGATCACGAGTCGGTCTGGCTTCGAACGCCTGCGTCGCCAGGATCCGACCACGCTGACCGACCTGGAACGCGCGGCGCGGTTTCTTTACCTACAGCGCCTGGCGTTCGGCGGGAAAGTGGCTGGCCGCAACTTCGGCGTGAAACTTGATGGCGGAGCACGGTTCGACGTCGCCAAAGTCGGCCCCCTGATCGAAGCCGCGCACGAACGGCTTTCGGGCGTGGTGATCGAGCGCCTGCCCTGGTCCGACTTCCTTACCCGCTATGATCGGCCGGGCACGCTGTTCTACCTCGACCCGCCTTACTATGGCTGCGAAACGGACTATGGTCGCGACCTGTTCGACCGCGACCAGTTCACCGCCATGGCCGACCAACTGCGCGGCCTCAAAGGCGGCTTCCTCCTCTCCCTCAACGACCACCCCGACGTGCGCCGCATCTTCGCCGGCTTCACGATCGAGGCCGTGCCGGTGAGATACACCGTGGGGCGGCATGGCGCAGAGCAAGGTGGTGGGCGAGGTGATTATCAGGGGGTGAATTTGACCATCAGTGCCGGGCGATAGAACCGGCACTGATGGTCACTAGGTCGCTTCGGATGCGGCACGGAAAAGCTGTTGAGATCTGTAAAGGACAGTGGCAGATCGCGACCAACTCACGTCGTTCCGGTGCAGCCGCTTGAACATCCGGTGACACGGAAACCGGACCTTCGCGTGTTGAACGGCTGCCGGTCGGCGGCACGCCCAATGTCGCCGCCCAAACAAATGTTTCGTACCCTCAGAGGCGGACATTTTTACTCTTTGACCGCATCCGAAGGCGGATTGGATTCATCTGTCTTGACTTCCGCCACTTCAGCGGTGGGCATAAAGGCGCTGCCTTTCTGCGCGCGCCCGCGCGCGACCTCGACGATGCGGTCGGCGATTCGGTCAGCGTCACGCCACTTCATCACGAGCTTGCCCGGATCCATACCGTAGTCTGCGACCACATCGCGCAGTTGCTCAATGTCGAGCTTCGCAAGCGCTTCGCGCAGCGCGGGCTCGCCGTCGCGGGCGAGCTGCACCGGATCGAGAACAGCAGGGGTCCGTCTGTTGCTCGGCCGCTTGTGCTCGGTCGGCTTTGAATGCCGCTTTCGCTCGATGGGAGCTTTAAGCAACTTTTCGTCAAGGCCGAGCACCTGCGCCAAGCGTTCTTGGAAAGCTGGATTGGCCTCCGCCTCTGCGATCACTTCGCGCAAGAGCGCGGTCAGTTTCTTCTTGATCGTCACAGCCCATCCTCCAAGTCGGACCAGATTTCCTGCGCCAAGCTGTAGAAGTCATCGCCGAGGTCACCCGGATATTTCTGCTTGATCGTGCGGGAATGCGCCTGAAACTCCGCTGCGGCGGCCACGGCGTTGCCCTGTCGAATCACGGTATTCATCACCACCGGCAGGTTCTTGTCGTTCTTGAGTTGCTTGAGGACGTTGTTGTGCACCGTGGAATTCGCCTGGAACTTTGTCGCGACGATGCCGAGCGGCTCAATCTCCTCTCCAATCGCTTCCGAGAAGCCGGCGACGCGGCCGACGATCTGGGGGATGCCGTAGGTCGACAGATGGTCTGGGATCGTCGGGATGATGTAGTGGTCGGAAATCCGTAGGCCGTTAAGCGTGATGATTCCGAGGTTCGGCGGACAGTCGATGATCACTAGGTCGTACTCGTCGATGCGCGATTTCACCGCGCGATTGAGGAGTTCGATCGGGTTTGCCGAGAAAAACTTGCCAGCTGGGGCGGAAGCCAACTTATCCTGCACGTCGATCAGGTCGAGGCTAGAAGGCAGCAGGTCGATGGTTGTAGCAGCCCGGACATCCGACACGCCCTTCTGCAGCGTGGCGTTGATGTCGAACTTCCGGTTGTCGGGGTCCATCGCGTCCTGAAACAGGCGGGCTAGGGTGTGTCCCTTTGTGTTGAGGTCAAACCAGCGTTCTTCCCCGATGAGCATCAGCGTCGCGTTGGTCTGCGGGTCGAGGTCAATAACGAGGACGCGCTTACCCATCAAGGCGGAGAACGTCTCGGCGAGAGCGACCGTGGTGGTCGTCTTGCCCACGCCGCCCTTCAGATTGATAGTCGAGATTACGTGGGTCATCGGCATTCCACTTCGTTTGTTTCGGCGCAGCCAGGCGCGGATGTTGGCTTGAAGGAAGATCGGACCAGAGGCCAATTCAGCAACGGCTCTAGGAAAATCTGACGCACGCACCCGCCAGTTGGAGACGGCCTGCCTGGACACGCCCGCCATTTGCGCAATCTCGTTGATCCCTACCAGTTCTTCGCCGCTGTCCTTAGTCACACTTCCCCCGTGAACGTTGGTCACAGATTCTGTGTACAATGCTCACAATCGCGTTTCAAGGGGCGCTTTTATCCAAAAGCGCGATTTTCTCAGCCTACACGATCGTAATCTATGCATAGCTGTTGGCACGTGTAGGCCACGCTCGCGCGGAAATGCTAAGTTACCTCGAGAGCCGTATCAATAAAGGGGAGCTAATCCGCTCCCGCCGGCGAGCTCGCGCGCAGCGTCCCCGCGCAGGGTGGGGAAGAGGCCGTAATGCCGACGCGCGCCCGGCATGGGGCCTCGAGGATCGCGTCCGTCATAATGTCGAGGTCGATTCCTTCCATGGCAATGATGGGAACATATGTGCAAAGCCAGTCCGCGATTTGACTCTGCGTGGCGGGCGGCAGACACTTCGGCGATGAGCAATCTCTACCGCCTGCGCAGCAACCAGTCCGAAGCCGTTCAAATCTTCGCGGCCGAAGGGAGAGTTGCGGTCGAAGCGATTTCTGTGCGAAATAATAGGACGACCAATCATGCGGCTTGGCAGCGGGGGATAGATGCCGATCGAAATAAGAGTGGAAGACGCTGACTTGGTTGGGTTCAGTGACCCAGCCAAACAAAGCGTCAAAAAAGCCGGTGAAGAATTCATCAAGCGTGTCATCGACGAAGCCAATCGGCTCGAATCAGCGCATAATACGAATGGTGGGCTGGCCGAAGTCACTGCGCCAATGGTTCAGAATGCGGCAGTGATCCAGCGGCACGCTATAGGAACGAAAAAGTTACCTTGGTATGTCAAGGTCCTTCGTGTCACGTCGGGCGTTGTCTCGATGGTGGTTGGCTTCATGTATGATGATGTGAAGTTACAGAACGGCATCTACATGGCTGTTTTTGTCGGCTTGATGACGGTCGCTATTGGGACCATCATCGCTTCTGCGATTAAGGAATAGTCGATGGCTGACCCTTTGCTTGAAGAACGATCGCGAGAGATCGAGGTAATAATGAAGGAATCCGCCATCCGTAACAGAAGTGCACCGCAGGTTGAGCTTTTGCTTCATGCCTACATGGTGCTCGGGGGGATGATGACCATTGGCGCGATAGGTTATTTTGGCTTCAGCTTACTCAAAATCGATCTAACACTCGAACAGCGGATGTCTGTCATGACAGCCGGGGCGGGAGTTCTAGTGGCCGCAATGTCGTGGCTGCTTCTACTTAATCGCAGGAAGCTAGAGGCGCTTAGAGCAGAGACGCTGCGTGTTGCCGAGCGAGACTATGACCTCGTCAGAGAGTGGGCTAAGTTCGAGGCAGCAGGCCGCCGCGTGCTTCAAGAAAAGGGGGTGGAGTTCAACTCTCGCTCCCCCCGTTCGATCCTATCGGCGCTTGAACGCTGTGCGGTCATCCCGTCCGAACTCGCGCGCGAAATAAGTATGGCTTTGGATGTACGGAATAAAGTGGTCCATGATGTTGATCCCGTACCCCCTATTATGGTCCAAGCGGCAGGCCGAATTCTGGCCGATTCTAATAAAAAGTTAAATTCTGTGCTTCAGCCTTCCTCCGAGACTCAGGGATATGGAGCGACAGGCTCAAGCGTCATCCTAAGTGCTACCGGCACTCAGAAGTTTTACGGTGGTGGTGAAGCTATTCCCGCTGACAGTCCTGCCGCAGAAACTTCGAGAAAAGGTACGCGCAAGATCAATCTGGATGATGAATGACAGTGAGGCTGACGGCTTATGCTGAAAGCCGTCAGCCAAGCGAATAGCCGGCAACGGCGGTTGTGTCCCAACACACCGCATTTGGCGATTGGCCTGACCTAGCCGTCAGCGCTTATTCGACTCAGCCTAGAGCCATTCGGCGGTGTTCGGCGCGATGGCAATTGGCGCAGAGGCAAAGCAGTTCCTCAATCCGCGTCTCGTGGTCTTCGCCCATGTCTTTGAGTGGTACGGTGTGGTGGATGTCAAAGATCGCTTCGGCGATGCCGTGGGGGTAAACGGCATACCAGTCGGTGGAGCAGTGTTCGCAGACGAGGTGGCCCTCGTTAGCAGCGCGGATTGCGGCGCGCTTTGAGATCGCTGCTTTCGGGCTGCGGGTGCGCTCGATTCGCAGGTGGGTGGCCATTCGCGGGTTGCCTTCGATCCATCGGCGTTCCTCTGGTTCGACTGGAACCGATGCAACTGCCTTGTCAGTCTCGGCCTCTGAACGGGCTACCCGACGCTTGCGCCGTTGGGCCTCGGCAGCGGAAGCGCTCTTGGTGATGATTGTGTAGCCCGCTTCCTCGAGCATAGGGAAGCATGGCTGCGACCAACCGGCGCTAAAATGGACCGGCCGTGCTTTGGCAACAATACCGGCGATCTCTAGCGCGCGGCCAAACACATGCTTGGGAGCGAGCAGGTCGCCCTGCTCAGTGAGAAGATCGTAGTCGGTCGACGGGCCGAAGTTCGACATGACGTGGCCAGCGAGAATGTCGGCGACGGCGGCCTTAATGTCGGCCGGTCTCACCCGGCGCTGTAGAACGCTGGGAAGGCGCTCCTCACCGGGGCTGGTTGAGGCACCGTTAAATGAGTCGGCTAAAATGGCCCGTAATTCGCTCTCAGATTTTGAATCTGCGATTAACCTAACTTTGCTCCAAGCGCCGTTGCTGGCTCTTCCAGCGTTCATAGCACGAATAAGCTGAGAGAACTGTTCAGATACGGTTCCCGTCAACTGGGCTCCTTGCAAGATGCGGCGCTGCAAAAGAGGAAGATGTTCGACTCGATTGCTATCAAGATAGATATCCGGCTTTACTCCGTTGTCAGCTAGCCGGGCCAGTATCATTTCGAGCGTAGGACGGTAGTCGCGATTGCGCGACGTGCCACTGCGGCTGTGCAGTATGACAGCATTACCCTCGATTTCGACACGGGCGTCGAACGCTTTTCCATCGTTGTTGCGGATCGTAACCATCGATCAGGACTTCAATGAAAAGCGATGATAGTGTCAACGGGTTATCGCTGCGTGGCGGGTGAAATGCGCAGTGCTTTGTCAATCGCTCGCATGCATGTCGATGCGCATCCTACACCGGTCAGCAAACTTGCAATTTAGCCCAGGGCTGACTGTCGGATTTCGGGCGAAGGGGCCGTTCGTCCAGTTTTCCCGAACGTTGGGTATGTCCCGAAAATGGATGCCATGTGGAACGACGATGAATGCCTACCCCTTTGAGCCCGTGTCCGCGGCTGGTGCGAGAGTCCTGTTGAGCACCTGGGCCAGGCGCCAGCCAGCCTTGGCCAACTGCTTCGCCGCAACGCGGCGCGCCTGGGCGTCATAGCCGGCCGGTAGCGCGATCGGCGCGCGCGTGTCGTCGCAACCGGGCTGGGACTGAACCGTGTAGACACCCTGCTTGGCGAGGCCGAACGACTCGCGCGCCCAATCTTCCGGTGTGCCGGCCGACCAGGCCGCCTTCTCCTGCCGCGTGATCCGCTTGCCCAGCTGCTTGGCCAGGACTTTCGCGTCGGGATCGATCTCGCGGACGATCACGGTGTCCCAATAGCCATGAAGGTTGACCGTGCGCGGGCCGCCCAGGGCCAGGGCCACGCAATTGCCGCCCCGGTCGTGGTTGTCCGATGCATGCAGGGGCTGGTGCAGATCGCCCACGAAATGCAGCACGAACTTGAGCGCCAGCAGGCGCTCCTGCGGGCTGGTGGCCGGCGCGGCCAGTTCGCGGGTGAACTGCTCGAGCTTGGTCACGATGCACTCGGTGGCCCGGCCGGCGCTGGCCGGCGCGTCGCTGGGCGGGCTTTCGGGGCACGCCTTGGCAAGGTCGCCGTCGTCCAGCTCGATGTCGGCGAAGTGCCAGTTCTCGGTGTCCTTGTGCTCGCGGCGCCAGGCATCGGCCCAGGTGGCGCGCGCGGCCATGTCCGAGGCGGTCAGCGTGTCCTGGTCGGTGGCGAGGATCGCATCGACGCGGCGCCGCGCCTCGGGCTTGAGGTACTGGCGGGCGATTAGGGCCACGACCTGGTGCCCCTCGCTGCCCCAGGCAAGCGCCGGGGCGGGGGACAGGGCGAGGGCGGCAAGGCACGAGGCGAGCAGGGGGATGCGCATGGCGCCGCCCTGCCACAGCCCCGGCCGGGCCGCCTAGGGCCTTGCGGCAAGTTGCGCGTCAGACCCCGCGCGCCGCACTTGCCCCCACGCCCCGCCTCCACGCTTCTGGTGTGGTTTTGACGCATTCGGCTGAGATCGCGTGCAACGCGGGAAGGGCCGCAAACCGGGCATTTTCCGGCCTGTCGGCCGATCACATTGCGATGTGCGCGCAAACGCACTTCGACGCACCTGCCGCGACCTGTCAGAAAGCGCTTCGTCAGCAGTCTGGCGCGGCTTTTGCTCCTGGCGCCCCTGCCGAGCCCCGGAGCGGCGCAAGCCGCTCCGTTCGACGGTGCCACAAGGCACGCCGGTGCGTTCGATCGCTGTCGATTGGGCCTGTCCGCGCCATCAAACTGCGTATCGCGAAGCGATTCCTTTTCCCTTTAGATACCTGAGGCGGGGTACTCCCCAGCCGCTGAACTCGCACTTGGGGCACAGGAAGGCTTGGCGTCGAAGTGCGCCCCCAAGGCGTCGAGGACGCGGGCGAGCTTGGGATCGTCTGGGTGCAGAGCGCTGCCCAGGCCTGAGAGCGGCTTGGCAAGCAGCGCCTGGCGCTCGGCCGCCTCGGCCTTCTTGCGCGCCTGGATCGCCTCGGCGCGCTTCCGGCCGCCGACCAGTTGGGCAAAGCGCTGCTGCACCGTCGCAGCCAACTTGGTGGCAAACGCATATGCGTTCGTTATTTGTTCTCTCTGCGGTCCCTCGCAAGCCGAACGGCCTGTGCGCCGCGTGCGCCGGACCTTGTCGATGAAGCCGTGCGCCTTGAGCGCCTCGATCGCTCTCACCACCGTTGCGCGGGCCAGGCGGGCCTTCGCGCAGATCGTGTCGATCGCCGGATCGCAGCGGCCGGTGGTGAAATCGACAAAGCCGAGCAGCACCTCGAGCACCCAAAGCCCATTGCTGCCCAGCGGCCCCTCGCGCTCGCCCTTCTTCTTGTGGAGCGTGTTGTATTCGCGCGCCACCTGCAGGAGCTTGTCGCGCCATCGCAGCGCCTCGGCCGTGCGACCGCCGCAGACCGGGCGAAAGATCTGCGCGCGCGGATCATGCTCGTCGTAGCTGTGCTTGCGCGGGGTGCGTTCGAATCGCTTGCCCTCTTGCAGGGCCTTCACCCGCCAGCCGACGAGATCGCCGATGGAGGCCGTCGTCATGCCGCAAACCGGTTAGACATTGGGCCCGCAAACCCGCAGAAATCCGTGGGTCCGAAATTTTGGTTAGACGCGCCAAGGCATTGACAGAAATGCAAAAAATGCTGGCAGCAGGGCTCACCACGGTTGCATTCAATCGCGTGGCGGTTTTTCCATCCATAGGCCCTGCATATGGGCCCCGACGAATACCTGCGGCACCGACGGCGTGACTTGGTCGCCAGCTTCGCGCCTGGCGATGGCTTTACGGGCCGCCTCGAAGCTTTGCTGCAGCGAGGCACCTTGCGCGAAGGGGCCGTTGAGGAAAGCCTCGCCAAAATAGGTAAGATCGTTGCCGGGCCCGCAGCCGAACGACGTGCGGTCGTGTCGGGCCGCGGCGATGACGATCGTGTCGGGATTGGCGAGCGCCTTGATCCAGCTGCCGGCGTAGCAGGCCGAAATCACGATCACGCGGCGGCGGATGCCGGCCTGGCTCAGGGCTTGGTTGACTGCGTTCGCATCGATCGGAGTGAGATCGTCATATTCGCTCGTCTGGGTCAGCAACGCGGCGTCGCGCCCGCCATGCGAGACGAGGTACACGAACGTCCAATCGCGCGCCGGGTCGCTGTGTGCTGCCACGGCCTGCACTGAGGCGACGAAGTTGGCGCGGGTGGCCAGTGGCTGACTCTCCAGCATCTGGGCGTTGTTGGATAGCAGAATGGCGCCGCCGAGCGCCTTGCCATAGCGCTGGCCCATCACGCCAAGTGCGCGGTTCGCCTCGTTCAGGAATTGATCCTGGGTCCCATCGGCGGCGATCGCCACGGCCCTTACGCGCGGCGCGGCGCCTTGTGGCGAAGGCTGCAGCCCTGCAATGGCCTTGGTCAGCAGAGCGGGCTGCATGCCCCACATAACATCGGCCAAGGGCGTTGGCGTGGCATGGTCATCGCCCTCATCCGGCGCGCCGCCGGTCAGATAGGGTTGCAGCGCGCGAGACAGGTAATAGGTGCTCGACTGCGCTTGTGGCATCAAGGCGACGCAGGCCAGCGTGCCCAGGCCCACCGCGATGGCGGCAAGACGCCGCCAGGCTGGCCGACCCACGTGATCGCCCCATATCCACAGTGCCAGCCCGGTAACGATCATGCCAACCAGCCACAATCCCGGGTTCTCGGTGTTGCCCTGCAATGCCGCCACTATCGTGCCGATTTCCGCGACGATGGCCGCGCCGAGGAAGGCGAGCGCCAACCGCAAGGTATCGGTGCGCCGCCCCAGCAACAGGCCGCCCAGCATCGCGGCAAGCACCGGGGCACCGGTGGCAGCGATGGCGTAAAACAGGCCGCCGGGCGACGGAAATATCACGCATCGCGCAGACACGACCACGGCCAGAGCCAGCCACATCAGCGGGACCAGTGTCTCGCGTCGACGCCAGGAATGCGGCTGCCATGGTGCCGCCTGGGCCAGCCGCGTTGCAGTGCTGCTGCCGTCGCGCGGAATGCCAGCCGCATGCAGGGTGGCAATCAGATCTTCGCGCTGGCCTTGGGCAAAGGCGCGTGCCGGCAGCAACGCGGTGTCCACGTTGGTGGCGATGAGCACGATCCCATGGCGGGTATCGCGCCACCCGGCATAGTGGGACCAGGGCGATTGCGCGTGGACCATGTCGGTGCGCACGCTGATGCCCTGGTCGGTCCAGTTGATGTCCTGTGGACCCTGCCAGGGTCGCCGCTCTGTAAAGACGCGCCGGATCTGGTTGCGCGAAATCGCAAAGCACAAGGGCAGCACTGTCAATATGACAACGACCATGCCGATCGCGGCCAGCGACGCAGCCCGCGCCGCAGGGCCCAGGCCGTCATCGCGGCACGTGAAGAACGTGATAAGCCAGATAAGGCCCAACACCACCGTGTCCGTCAGCAGCGCACGGCGTGACAGCACCTGGCGAAAGAACCGGATGCGCTGCAAGGCCAGCGAATCGCGCAACTGCGGTGTGAATGTGATTGTGCCGGCCATGTGCCCCCCTGATGTGCAGGGGTGCGCTATCCGTGCTTACCAAATCATGGATTCAGATGGAAAAATCTGGTCCGATGCGGGCGCTTTCAAGCGTGCCGAGCAATTCGGACTGCTTCTGCGCTTCGTTGGCGGCCTTGGCCGCGGCGGTCTTGCCGGCGCGATCGGCCAGGACCTGCCACGCGGCCTGCGAGCGCAAGTGTTTGTCGCGCTGGTTGGCCAGATCGGATTCGTCGGCCGCCTTGGCGCTAAGGGCAACCTGCCGGAGGTAGAAGTCCTGAGCTTCGGACATGGTCGTCTCCTTCGGGCAAGGTTGCCGGCCAAAATGGCCTGATTGCGATCAGCCCACCATCTGGGCGACGATCTCGCGCAGTTCCTGCCGGCTCAGCCCGCACGGGGCAGCAGCGGCGCGCATGGCGCGACGCGGGGCGGGCAGGGGATAGGTGGTATGCAGCTTGGATGTAGTGAACGTGTATTGCATAATCATGTAGGTTGTATTCTTGTCTTTTTATGGTCTTGGGCGGGTCTAGCGCCGTTTGCGCAGGGCAGCCGGGCCGCCCCCGATTTTTTCGCGATAGACGATACGCCCCTTGGTGAGGTCGTAAGGGGTCATCTCGACCCGGACCCGGTCGCCCACGATCGAGCGGATGCGAAACTTGCGCATCTTGCCCGCGGTGTAGGCGATGATCCGGTGATCGTTTTCCAGAAGGACGCCGAAGCGCCCATCTGGAAGGATCTCGTCGATTTGGCCTTCAAGGGTCAGCAGATCCTCTTTGGCCATGGAATCAAACCGACTGGAGGTTGACGGCAGCTTCCTTGCCGCGACGGTCGGTTTCCAGTTCGAAGCGCACGCGCTGGTCCTTGGTCAGCGTGGCCATGCCCGAACGCTCGACCGCGCTGATGTGCACGAAGCTGTCTGCGCCGCCATTGTCGGGCGCGATAAAGCCATAGCCCTTGTCGGAATTGAAGAATTTCACGGTGCCGGTAATCATGGGTGTTTCCTTTTCACGAAACAGGGGAACCCACCGGCAACAGCGCCGGCGGAGCTTGTAGCGAGAGAAGGGAAGTATCGGCGCGCAGACGTGGAAAAGCGCATGGGCTTTTCCTGGTCATAGGCTTCAAAATCCGTCGCAGGCGACGTTAGCAGAGCCTGATATGGACCATGGCGGTGAATTTGTCAATGTTATCCACCGACCATCCCGGCCAGGCGCTGGGCGATGATCGTCTCGGCATCGGCCACGATGCGGCCCACCAGTTGCGCCACGGTGGGGACGTCGTGGATCAGGCCCTGCACCATGCCGGCCGTCCAGATGCCGTGTTCAGGATCGCCCGAAAGCAGGCCTTCGCGGCCGCGCGCGCCTTTTACAAGATGGGCGATGGCTTCGAACGGCTGGCCTTCCCGCTCGATTCGCACCGCTTCCTCTGCCACGCTGTTGCGCGCCACGCGGGCGGTGTTGCGGTAGCTGCGAAACAGCAGCGCGGTGGCGCGTTCGTCGTTCGCCACGATCGCCTGCTTGATGCCGTCGTGGATGGGCGCTTCCTGGGTGGCGCAAAAGCGCGTGCCCATGTTGATGCCTTCGGCGCCCAGCGCCAGCGCGGCAACCAGCCCGCGTCCATCGCCGAACCCGCCCGAGGCAATGATCGGGATCGTCACCTTGTCGGCCGTGGCGGGAATCAGCACCAGGCCCGGGATGTCATCCTCACCCGGGTGGCCGGCGCATTCGAACCCGTCGATCGAAATGGCGTCCACCCCCATGCGTTGGGCGGAAAGCGCGTGGCGCACGGCGGTGCATTTGTGGATCACTTTCACCCCGGCGGCCTTGAACGCGGCCACGTGCTCGTCCGGGCGATAGCCGGCGGTTTCCACCGCGGTGATGCCGCTTTCGATGATTGCCTGGCGATATTCGGCGTAGGGCGGCGGGGTGATCGCGGGCAGGATCGTCAGGTTCACGCCAAACGGCTTGTCGGTCATGCTGCGGCAACGTGCGATCTCGCGCACCAGCGCTTCGGGCGTGGGCTGGGTCAGTGCCGTCAGGAAACCCAGCGCCCCGGCATTGGCCACGGCTGCCACCAGATCGGCCGTGCCCACCCATTGCATGCCGCCCTGGGCAATCGGGTGTTCCACGCCAAACAATTGCGTGAAGCGGGTCGTGATCATGGCGGTGGGCAATCCTTTTTTCGGGTGTTTGCGCTTGCACGCAGCCTGCCAGCGCGGGCCGGCGCTTGTCAATTAACCAATCAACTAAACCGCACGACCGATCCGGCCAATAGTCCAATATCGGCGCGGCCGGCGCCGTGGCAGTGGCGTGACGAAACAGACACGTGGAGTGGAGAAGTTATGTCGAAACGCCTGATTGCACCGGTTCTGGCCATGACGTTCGCGATGGCGGGCATGCCGCAGGCCGCTCATGCTGCGCCGCCGCCCGCGCCATCCACCTGGGCGCGCTGTGCCGTCTGCCACGACAACACCAAGGGCGGCCCCAACAAGATCGGCCCCAATCTTTATGGCGTGGTGGGCAAGAAGGCCGGCACGCACGCGCCCACGTTCAAGTATTCCGACGGCCTCAAGAAATCGGGCCTCACCTGGAATGCCGCCACGCTCGACAAGTGGATCGAAAACCCGCGCGCGCTGGTGCCCGGCACGATGATGGCGTTCCCCGGCCTGAAAGATCCGGCCAAGCGGGCCGAACTGGTCGGTTATCTCACCAGCCTGAAGTAAGCGTTCTTTTCGGGTCGCGATACCGGACGGGGCCGGGTGGCACGATGCCGCCCGGCCCTTTTTTGTGTTCGGCCATGGCCGTGCTTCAGGTGTACTGAATTGCCTTGTAGCGGCGCAGCCCGCGGCGACGAAATGGGCAACTGCGATGGATGTCAGTGACGTGATCGATGCGGCCGGGTTCCTTGTTCGGCCGTTCGGCTGGTTGGCCTTGCGCGGCGCCGAACTGTTCGCCCGTCTCAGACGCAGGCCTTACCGCCGGGAAACGCGGGCCGATCGATTGCCCAGCCTGCGCCGTGGCAAGCCGGACTGACAAAAAAGGCCGGACAACCCGGGGAATTGGGTTGTCCGGCCAATGCCCGGCGCCTGGAGAGCCATGCGCCGGGGCGTGGATGATCGGTGCCGGGTAAAGGTCCGATCAGAAGAAGAGGATGCCGCCCAGCGCCAGCGTATCGGACTTGGCGCTGTTGCCGTTGTGGGCCTGCGCCTTGGCCGAGACATATTCGCCGATCAGCGTGACCCAACTGGTCAGGCCATAGCGCACCTGGCCGACATAGCTGCTGTTCTTGGCCACCAGCGTGGGCGTGGTGGCGGCATCGAGGGCGTTGGCAAAGTTCAGGCGGCTTTCGCCATAGCTGCCGCCCACCGAGATCTTGCCGAAAGTGGCCATGGCCTGCGCATAGAAGCCATGGCTGTCCCGCGCATGGCCCAGGCCATCGCTGTCGAACAGGTTGAGCACCGTGGTGCCCAGGCCCGAGGCGGTGTAGTAATAGCCCACGGCCGTGACCGGGCCGGCGGTCAGCTTGGCGCCCACGTCCAGCCCCTTGCCGGTATAGGCCAGCGCGCGGTTGAGCGTATCGTGCTTTTGCGTGATGCCCGAGGCCCACAGGTGCGCCGTCACGGGGCCCAGCTTGCCATCATAGGAAAGCTTGGCCTGGAAGCCGGGGCTGCCGTTCTGCTCGGCCGGGCCGGTCAGCGAACTCAGGGGCTGGAACACCCCGAACGCGGCCTTGAAGCCCGAAAGCGATGGCGTGGTATAGGTGATCTGCGGCTGGAAATCGGTGTAGATATAGCCCGATCCGATGCGGCCCAGCGTGGTGTTGGCCGGCGCCACATTGCCGCCCGGCGCGCCGGAAGACAGCAGCGTGATATCGTTCAGGATGGCGTCGGAGCCGAACAGGCCGATGTCGCGCCCGATCTTCACTTCGCCAAAACCGGCGCGGCCGAACGTCAGGTAGGTCTGGCGGAAATCGATGCCGGCGGTGGCAAGGGCGGTGGGCTGCCCGCCGTTGTTGGCGCCCAGCGCGCCCCAGGCCGCGCTGTTGATGCCCGGATACATGCCGAAGTGCGCGCCCACGTCCCAGCCACCCTGGTGCGTGGTCGCTTCCACTTTCAGGAAGCCGGGCAGCAAGCCGTTGCGCACCGAGGACGTGCTGTTGCCACCCACATTGGCAATGCCGCCCGTCACCGCCGTGCGCGCCGATGCGGCTTGCGGATTGTCATGCACATAGAACCCGTTGACCGAGCCCGAGAACGTCAGCGCCACATCGCCGATTTCCACCCCCACGCCGCTGGCCGTGCGGCGCACCAGGCGGTCGCTGTCCGCCACCGGCGCTGCGGCAGGCGTGGCGGCCGGTGCCGGCGCCGCGCTCTCGGCTTCGTCCTCGCGCAGCAATTGCTGGTATTCGTCGTCGGACAGGATGCCCTTTTCATGCAGCCGCTTGAGCAGCGCGGCCGAAGTCCCGGCCATGGCGGGCGTGGCGCCCAGCGTGATTCCCAGTGCAATCGTCGTGGCGAGCATCGTGCCCGCCAGCCCCTTGTGAGCCTTCATTGGTCCATCCCCTGCCATCGTTTTCTTGCCCCAAAGGGCAGGGCAGAACGATGCGCTCGGGCGGTCACGAGCGAAATTGGACTATGGTTCTCGTTCCAAGGAACTAAGTAAGTTCGCAGCATAGGATCCTCCCCCACATCGTGGGGGAGGTGGCAGCCCGCAGGGCTGTCGGAGGGGGCATGTCGGCTTCCTGCGCCGAGCAATCACTCACGCAAAAGCGCAAGGATTGGTCGTCAATCCCTCAGCGCCTCCGCGTGCCAAATGATTCACGCGGAGGCGCGGAGTCGCGGAGAAGGTTCAGCTATGCCACTTGCGTGGGAACGCTGCGGCGCAAAAATTAGAAAAATAGTACCCCGCGCAGAGGCGCATAGGCGCAGAGATTCTATGTTCTCTGCGCCTATGCGCGAAATCAATCATGCTGTCCCGACCACCGCAACGGGATTTTCTATCTAAGGCCCAAACCGCCGGGAAAGGCAGGAAACAGGCCTTCTGTATGATCAAATCTGACGACGTTGTTGTTCAAACCAAGTCTCGGCGACTTCCGTCACAAAAAGCTCCAGTTCGTCCAGGCATCTTTCATATGTGCTGTTTGTCTTCGCATTGAAGCGGTGATGGTAGCAATATCCTGTCGATCTTCTGATCAATCCAGACTCATGATGACTTAGGTCAGTTCTTTGCTCATCTCTCAACCGAATGGAAGTCAACGACAGTTGCAGCGAAATGCTGGGCGAATGAGGAGCGCCATATGTTGCTCCACTTCGAGAAATCCAGATAATCTCTTCAAAAGGTTCACTCTCTCGAACCCATTTTCGGCCTTTTTGAGGCTTGAATCCGTAAGGCATCACAATTTGGCTAAAGGCAGCGCAGACACGCCTCATGCCTGTGGCCACAACGTTAGAAAAGCTCTCCATCCGGTGATGATTAGTCTGCCTCTCTATGTCTGCAATGAAAACGTGGTTGGAATCATCGAATGAAATTCCTCCAACCCAGCTCAAGCCACCTCAATCCCCCACCACAGCCCCCCAGGGCGCCACACCCGCCGGCACCGTGGCGATCGTCTGCCCCGCCACCAGGTCCACTACCGAAACATCGTTCGACAGTCCGTTGGCGGTGTAGGCCCGCGTGCCATCGGCGTTGAGCGCAAGATGCCACACCCGCTTGCCCACCGGGATCGTCGCTTTCACCGTGCGGCTGGCCACGTCGATCACGGCGATCCGGTCGGCGCGGCCCAGCGCGACAACGGCGGCCTTGCCATCGGGGGTGAAGCGGATGCCGCAGGGCATGATCTTGTAATCGGCCACGCCGGGAATCGCGAAATGGATCGTGGCCGTGATCGCGCGGGTCTTGGGATCGGCAATCTGCACCACGCCGCCCACTTCGGCCGCGATCCACAGTTCCTTGCCATCGGCGGTGAATTCCACGTGGCGCGGGCGCTTTTCGGTTTCCGTGGTGGAAACCACCGCCTGCGTGGCCAGGTCGATCCAGCTCACCGCATCGTCTTCTTCCGAAGTGACGACCAGCCATTGGCCGTCCGGGCTTTGCGCGATGCCTTCCGGTTCCTTGCCCACGGAAACCTGGAACGCCACGCGCCCGCTGGCGAGGTCGATCGCGCTCACCGCCGCGTCGTTTTCGTTCGCCACGAACACTGTCTTGCCATCCTGGCTCAAAAAGAACTGCTCAGGGTCCTGCCCCGCGCCGATCTCGCGCAGGATCTTGCCGGTCTGGCGGTCGATCACTTTCACCGCGTTGTCGTTGCTCACGCAGACCAGCACAAAGCGGCCGTCCTTGCTCAAGGTGATCCCGCGCGGGCGCTCGCCCACCGGCCAGGTGGCAACGGGTTTGCCCGTAGCGCCGTCGATCACGCTGATCGAATTGCCGCGCTCGTTGCTGACATAGACGGTCTGTGCCTGCGCGGCGGCCAGGGGCACCATCGCGGCGAATGCGGCCAGGGCCGCGCATGCAATCAAGCGCATCGCTATCATCCTCTTCCTGGACAACACGTTATCCGCCCCGTGCCCGCATGGGCATTCGACCAAAGGTCAATTTCTCACAGGCCCTGCATGGTCCACACCATGGCCAGACTATAAACACGAGGGAAAGGGATTGACGCGATGAAGTTCACCGGACGACTGGCGCTGAGCGCGGCAGCCGGGGTTTTTGCCCTCGCCGGCGCAACGCATCTCCTGGCCCATGGCGATGTGACGCCGCAGCCGGTCGATACTTCCGCGCTGCCCGATATCCAGCCCGACAACGATACCTGGGCACAGCACAATCCCTATCGTGGCAATGCCAAGGCGATCGAGATCGGCGAGCATGCCTATGCCCAGAACTGCGCGCGCTGCCATGGGATCGAGGCCATTTCCGGCGGCATCGCGCCCGATCTGCGCTATCTTGAACTGGGCGATTCGGGCGACGAGTGGTTCGTCCAGCGCTATCATCACGGTTCGGTGCGCGATGGAAAGGTCTATATGCCGCCGATGGGCGAAATCCTGGGGCAGAAAGCCGGCTGGGCGATCCGCGCCTGGCTTGAAACCGTGCACGAGGAATAAGCCGTGGGGCTGACCCGCCGTGCCATGCTGGCAGGCCTTGCCACCGCGGCCACGCTGCCCCGCCTGGCCCGGGCCGCGCCGCTGGCCAAGGTCAAGGCCAACGGCGTGCTGCGCGTGGCGATCTACCAGGACAATGCGCCCTGGTCGTGGGAGGAAGGCGGCCAGATCAAGGGCATTGATGCCGATCTTGGCCGTGCCCTGGCTGCCGCGCTGGGCGTGAAGGTTGACCTGGCGATCTTTCCTGCCGACGAAAGCGTGGAGGACGACCTGCGCAACGCGGTGTGGCGTGGCGGGCTCCTGGGCTTCCAGGCGGCCGACGTGATGCTGCATGTGCCGTTCGATCCGGCCTTTGCCGCGGCGCAAGACCAGGTGGCGATCGTGGCGCCCTATGCGCGCGAGCGCTTTGGCCTGGCCTGCGCCACCGGAACGGGCCTGGAATGCGAAGGCATGCCGGTGGCTTTCAAGGGGCACAAGCTCGCCGTGGAAGTGGCCACTATCCCCGATTACTATCTGATGGGGCAGTTCGGCGGCGCTCTGGCCAAGGACGTGGCGCACTATCCCAACGGCGCATCGGCGGTTTCGGCGCTGGTCAAGGGCGAAGCGGACGCTGCCATGGCCACCAATGCGCAACTGGAATACGGCCTGAAGGATGCGGGGCACGGCTTTGCCCGCCGCAAGGGCCCCCTGCCGATGATGACCAGCCCCGGCTGGGACGTGGGCATGGCGGTGAAGGAAACCAGTCGCACGCTGGGCGATGCGCTGGAAGAGATCGTGGGCCAGATGCACAAGGATGGCCGCCTAGCCGCGCTGTGCCAACCCTATGGCGTGACGTGGCAGGCGCCGCTGGCGGGTTAGCAACCTTCCCCCCTTCCTCTTTAGAGGAGGGGGTTGGGGGGTGGTGGATGCGCCGCGCTAGGCTTCGCACCACCTCCAACCCCTCCTCTAAAGAGGAGGGGAGAAAGTCGCGCATCTTCCGTTCGCCCTGAGCCCGTCGAAGGGCCGCCAGCGCAATCTTATGCTGCGCTAGCCCATCCGCAGCAAACCTAGTGCCAAGGTCCAATTGCCCGGCCCGCGCGAAGGAATAGGGTCTCACTTGCAAGGTGGGCGGGGCAGGGGGCACCGGCCGCAGCAAACCCACCATCTGCCCCCAAGACCAGATCAACGTGACCGGCCCGCGCGAGAGGCCGCAACGATCAACCGGAGGTGTGATGATGAAGGGATTTTTCAAGGCGAGCGCAGCCTGTGCGCTGGCTCTTGCCATGGCGGCGCCGGCGCTGGCCGATGGTGCTCCAGCTGGTCCCGGCGATGCCGACCTGATGGCCGACGCCACCACCACGGGCGACGTGCTGACGTATGGCATGGGCCCGCAGGCGCACCGTTTCAGCCCGCTTGCCCAGATCAACACCGCCAACGTGGCCAAGATGGTCCCGGCCTTTGCCGCCTCGCTCGGCGGGGAAAAGCAGCGCGGGCAGGAATCGCAGCCGATCGTCTATGACGGCATGATCTATGTCACCGGATCTTACTCGCGCGTGTTCGCGTTCGACGCGCGCACCGGCGAAAAGCAGTGGGAATACGATGCCCGCCTGCCCGACGGCATCATGCCCTGCTGCGACGTGGTCAACCGCGGCGCGGCGATCTATGGCGACAAGATCATCTTCGGCACGCTCGACGCGCATGTCGTGGCGCTCAACCGCAAGACCGGCAAGGTCATCTGGAACAAGACCGTGGCCGATTACCAGGCCGGCTACAGCCAGACCGCCGCGCCCCTGATCGTCAAGGGCTTGGTCATCACCGGGGTATCGGGCGGCGAATTCGGCGCCGTGGGCGTGGTCGAGGCGCGTGACGTGAACACCGGTGAACTGGTGTGGTCCCGCCCGGTCATCGAAGGCCACATGGGCACGCTGCGCGGCCAGCCCAACGGCATGACCGGCAAGCTCAACGCCACTTGGCCCGGTGACTTGTGGAAGACCGGCGGCGGCGCCACCTGGCTTGGCGGCACCTATGATCCTGACACCAACCTGGTCTACTTCGGCACCGGCAACCCGGCGCCGTGGAACAGCCACCTGCGCCAGGGCGATAACCTCTACACCGCCTCCACGCTCGCCATCAATCCCGACAACGGCCAGATCGTCTGGCACTACCAGACCACGCCGCACGATGGCTGGGACTTCGACGGGGTGAACGAATTCATTCCCTTCGATGCCACGATCAACGGCAAGGCGATGAAGCTGGGCGCCAAGGCCGACCGCAACGGCTATTTCTTCGTGCTCGATCGCACCAACGGCAAGTTCGTCAGCGCCAGCAAGTTCGTCATGCAGACGACCTGGGCCAACGGCTTCAATCCCAAGACCGGCCGGCCCAACTACATCGACGAAAATCGTCCCGGCGCGCCCGACATCGCTGGCGGCAGCGAAGCCAAGGGCAAGACCGTGTTTGCCAGCCCCTCGTTCCTGGGTGGCAAGAACTGGATGCCGATGGCCTATTCCGACCAGACCGGGCTGTTCTATATCCCGTCCAACGACTGGGGGATGGACATCTGGAACACGCCGATCGCCTACAAGAAGGGCGCGGCCTATCTGGGCGCCAGCTTCACGATCAAGCCGATCGTCGAGGATCACATCGGCGCGCTGCGCGCCATGGACCCCAAGACCGGCAAGATCGTGTGGGAATACAAGAACAAGGCCCCACTGTGGGGCGGCGTGATGACCACCGCCGGCGGCCTCGTGTTCACCGGCACGCCCGAAGGCTATCTCAAGGCATTCGATGCCAAGACCGGCCAGGAACTGTGGAAGTTCAACACCGGTTCGGGCGTGGTCGGCTCGCCCGTCACCTGGGAACAGGATGGCGAGCAGTATGTCGCGGTCATGTCCGGCTGGGGTGGCGCGGTGCCGCTGTGGGGCGGTGAAGTGGCCAAGACCTTCAAGGAAATCAGCCAGGGCGGCGCGCTCTGGGTGTTCAAGCTGCCCAAGTCGTGATGGGCCGGGGCGGAAGCTGGGGGGCTTCCTGCCCCCTGCCCTTGGTCGGGGGGCTGGTACCAGCCTCTCGCCCGGTTGCGGGGCCTGCCGGGGAAGGCGGCGGGCCTCGTACGCCCCTGCCGGTGCGCAGCATGGCTGCGGCCCCTTGCTTTTCGCGCGGGGCGGCCGATAGTGCGGCCATGGCCAATGCCACGCCCGAACGCATCCTGGTTGTCGACGATCACCCGCTGGTGCGCGACGGGTTGCGCAGCCTTCTGGCCATAACGTTCGAATCCTGTGACATTCTCGAAGCCGCCGGGGTGGAAGAGGCTTGCGCCGTGCTGGCCAGCCACGGCGATTGCGATCTCGTCCTGCTCGACCTCAACATGCCCGATGCCACGCGGCTTTCAGGCCTGGTGCAGTTGCGCCAGGCATTTCCGATGGTGCCGGTGCTGATGGTTTCGGGCAGTTTCGACCGCGCCCTGGTGCAGGAAGCCCTATCGGCCGGGGCCGCCGGTTTCCTGCCCAAATCGATGAAGCGCGATGGCATCGTCGATGCGCTGCACATGGTCATGGCGGGCGAAATCTATATCCCCGATACCGGCCTGGAAGAAACCCCCGCCACGCGCGAGGAAGCGCAGATCCGCAGCCGGATCGACAGCCTCACGCCGCAGCAAAAGGTCGTGCTGCACCATCTGGTACACGGCCGGCTGAACAAGCAGATCGCTCACGATCTCGATGTTTCGCTCACCACGGTCAAGGCCCACGTTTCGGCCATCCTGCAAAAGCTGGGCGTGTTCAGCCGCACCCAGGCGGTGATCCTGGCCAACCGCGTGCATTTCGATTGAGTTTTGCGGCGGGTATGGTGCGAAGCCTGACACCACGGTCCCGCGCAATGGGCTTCGACAGGCTCAGCCCGAACGGGAATTCAGGCGAAAATCCACCCTTCCGCCGTTCGCCCTGAGCCTGTCGAAGGGCGCCAAGCGCTGCCCGATCAGTGCATCATGGTCTGCAACAAGGCCCGCAGTTGCGCCGGCTTTACCGGCTTGCCCAGCAAGGGCAATTTCTGCCCGGCCAGGCGCTCTTTCAATTCCTCGCTGCGATCGGCGGAAATGATGATCGCCGGCACGCTGCGGCCCAGATGGCTACGCACATCGTGCACCGCCTGGTCGCCGGTTTCCGCATGGTCGAGGTGAAAGTCGGCGATAATCACGTCGGGCGTTTCGGCGCCCAGCCGGTCGATCGCGGCCGGTCCGCTGCCCGCCACCAGGACCTGGCAGCCCCAGCCGGTGAGCAGCGTTTCCATGCCCAGCTGGATCTGCGTCTCGTTGTCGATCACCAGGATGCGCCGGCCCTGGATGGCGCGGTCGCGCACCGGCTTGGCCAGGGCGGGGGCGCTGTCCGCCTGGCTTTCGCCCAGCGGTACCGTGACGGCAAAACAGGCGCCCGCGCCCGCGTCCGACGTCAATTCCAGCGGATGCTGCAACATTGCCGTGGCGCGGCGCACGATCGCCAGGCCCAGCCCCTTGCCGGGAATGCGGTGGCTGTGGTCCAGCCGGCGGAACTCCTCGAAAATCCGCTCCTGCTGGTCCTTGGGAATGCCCGGGCCAGTGTCCGACACGCTGATCCGCACCTGGCCCGGCGTGGGGCAATCGGTGGAAACGCGCACTGTGCCGCTGCCGGTATAGCGGATCGCGTTGGACACCAGGTTCTGCAAAATGCGGCGCAGCAGGCGCGCATCGCTGCGCACCCACACGGGCGCTGCTTCCACCGTGAACGTCAGCCCGGCCGCGCGGGCGGTCGGGGCAAATTCGGTCTGCAAGGTGCCGAGCAACCCGGCCAGATTCACGTCGGTAAGGTTGGGCGTGATCGCGCCGGCATCCAGCCGCGAGATCTCGAACAGCGTTTCCAGCAGATCCTCGACCGAATTGAGCGAGGTGGAGGCCTGGTTGACCAGCGCCCGGGTGGGCAGCGCGAGGCGCCGTTCGGTGAGCGCGGCAATGAACAGGCGCGCGGCGTTGAGCGGCTGGAGCAGATCATGGCTGGCCGCCGCGAGGAAGCTGGTCTTGGATCGGTTGGCCATTTCGGCCGCCGTCTTGGCTTCCAGCAACTGCCCCTCGATCGCGCGGCGCTCGGCCACTTCGGATGCCAGGCGGCGGTTCAGCGCGGTCAGTTCGGTCGTGCGCTCGGCCACCCGGCGTTCGAGCGTTTCGGCGGTGTTCTGCAGGATCTGGCGGGCCGTGGTCGGCTCGGTCACGTCAAGGAAGCCCACCACCATGCCGCCCAGCGCCGTGGCCGTGGTGCGCACTTCCCAGATGCGATCGCCCACCTGGCACAGCCGGTTGCGCACGGTGCCTTCGGCTTCGGTGCGCCAGGCCAGCACGTCGGCCCCGTCCATCGCCAGGGTCTGCGTGCAGAAGCGCACCAGGTCTTCGTGCTGGTTGAGCGCGCCGCTGGCATCACCGGCCAGGCCGAGCAGGCGTTGCAAGGCGCCGTTCCAGGCGGTCAGACGGCGCTCGGCATCGAACATGCACACGCCTTCGACCAGGTTGTCGAGCAGCGCCTGAAGCGCCAGGTTCTGCTGGGCCAGATCACGCGCGCGGGCACGGGCATCCTCGGCCTTGGCCTCGGTGATATCGGTATAGATGCCAACGATGCCGCCCTCGCTGGTGCGCAGCTCGTTGATCTGGATCCACCGCCCGTCCGACAGCGCCTGCACATGCCCGCCCGATGCCACGGCGTGGCGCGCCAGTCGGTCGGACACCCAGCGATCGGGCGCGGACAGCGCGCCGGCCGGCCTGCGCTGCTGCGCCACCAGGTTGATGATCTGGTGGAACGTGGGGTTTTCCGGCAGCAGTTCCGACACTTCGGGCCAGAAGCCGGTATAGGCCTCGTTATACAGCACCAGGCGGTCTTCGGCGTCGAACAGGGCAAAGCCTTCGTTGATCGATTCGATCGCATCGCGCAGGCGGGTTTCGGCGGCTTCGGCCGTGGCGTGGGCCTGGGCCAGCTTGGCATTGACGGTGGCCAGTTCGCCCATCGCCTGTTCCAGCGCGCGGGTGCGGTCGCGGACCAGCTGTTCCAGGGTGATGGCCCGCTCGAACATCGAGAACGCCGAATGCGACAGGTCGCTCGATCGCTCCACCCGGTCGACCAATGCGGCGTTGATCTTGCGCAGCTTGCGCAGCTCGTTTTCCAGCCGCGCGATGGTGCCGGCCTCGTCCTGCCCGGTTTGCGCAGCGGGCGGATCAGGAAGGGGCGGCCCGGAAAGAGGGGATGGGGCTGCCGTCATCGCCCGATGGCCAGCCCGCTGAAGGTCTGGTTCACATGCAGCGCGTGAAACTGCTCGCCATAGGTATTGAAGCCCATCACCCCGTGGCGGCGATAGATTTCCGAAATCGGCCGGCCCAATTGGCGCCGTTCGGCATTGATGCGGTTGAGCACGCAATCGAACGCGATGATGTGGTCTATCTCGCCCACTGCCGCGCGGATTTCGGCCATCGTGGCGTTGAGGCTTTCCAGCTGGTCCACCGGTTCGCCCAGAGTCAGCACGATGCCTTCGTCGATCGCGCAATAGAACGTCAGGCTGCCATCGGCATTGGCGCTTTGCACCGCGCGCACGTGATAATCGCCCCCGGCGCGCACCATCGGCGGGCAGGCGGCAAACAGCGCCATGTCGAGGCGGGTCGGATCGATGCCGCCGTGGATCGAGCTGGCCAGGCGCAGATATTCGCGGGCAGCGGGCTCGGCGTTGATTTCGGTCACGCGGCGCGCGCCGGCATCGGCTTCTGTCACCACCATCTTGACCGCGCCGGGCTTGTAATGCTGCCGCCGGAACACATGCAGCGGCCGCGTGGTGGAAAGGATCGCCACCACCGCGCCGGCGGCGTGAAACGCGCCATCGGAATAGATCCCGGTTTCCTTGAACATCAGTCCGTCGCCCGAAGATCCACCCACCAGGGGGATCTCGCCCAGCGCGTCCTGCACGGTCATCGCCAGCAGTTCCTCGCTGTGCGACAGGCCATCGACCAGGAACAGCGCGGCGTGGTTGACCCTTTTGCCTGGGTCGGGGCTGCCCAGTGAAGCACTGCCCACTTCGGCCCGCGCCACCAGATCGCGCACCGCGGCGCGCGCGGCGCCGGCATCGAAATGGGCCAGGTCGTCAAAGCGGTGGCTGACCATGTGGAAACTGTCGGCCGGAAAGCCGATCAGGCTGATCGAATCCTCGTCATAGCCCGCCTCGGTCAGCTCGCCCGAACTGGTGCAGCCGATCATCGCAAAACGTTCCATCGCCCAGCCGCGCGCCGCCCGTGCCAGGGCTTCGCGGTCATAGCGGTGCGAGCAGAACATCACGGCGCCGGCCAGGTGATCGGGATCGATGCGCCGGGTGATCTGGGCAAAGGCCTCGACAGGATCGGATGCATGGGATGATGCCACGCCAACCTCGCAGGTGCGAATATCCACGGCCCCTCTCCAATCGCCAATATTGTCTTGTTCTTGTGCCCATGTGTCTATCAAGGCGCAGGTACAATGCAATGCTTGGGCCACCGGCTGATGGGGCAGTGATACAAAAAGATGAGCAGGTCCTCAGGATTGTCCGCAGGGCGGCTCTCCTGCGGCGGCAAGGGCGGCCGCCTCGGCATCGCTGAACAGCCGCGAATGGGCAAGGAAGCGCACGCCTTCGGGTGTTTCGAGCGACATGCCGGCGCCGCGCCCCGGTGCCACGTCGATGGTCACCTGGGTGTGGCGCCAGTATTCGAACTGTGCCGCCCCGATCCACACCGGCACGTCGCCGGCAATATGGCCCAGCAGCACGTCCTGCCCGCCCACCTTGAACTCGCCGCGCGGATAGCACATCGGCACCGACCCGTCGCAACACCCGCCCGATTGGTGAAACATCAGCGGGCCGTGCGTGGCACCAAGCCGGGCGATCCACGCATCGGCCTGCGGTGTGGAAAGCACACGGGGGGGAAGGTCGGGCATCGCTGCTCCTTCAAAGGCCAAGCGGGGCGAGTGCCGGATGACACCCGCCCCGGAAACGACGCCCCTGTTGTCCGCCGGGGGCGCCTTTCGCGTGCCAGCCGCTCAGAAGAAGCCGAGCGCCTTGGTGCTGTAGCTGACCAGCAGGTTCTTGGTCTGCTGATAGTGATCGAGCATCATCTTGTGGGTTTCGCGCCCGATGCCCGACTGCTTGTAGCCTCCGAACGCGGCGTGCGCGGGATAGAGGTGATAGCAGTTGGTCCACACGCGCCCGGCCTGGATTTCCCGGCCAAAGCGATAGGCGCGGTTGCCGTTGCGGGTCCACACGCCCGCGCCCAGCCCGAACTGGGTGTCGTTGGCGATGGCGAGCGCCTCGGCCTCGTCCTTGAAAGTGGTCACGGCCAGGACCGGGCCAAAGATTTCCTCCTGGAACACGCGCATCTTGTTGTGCCCTTCCAGGATCGTGGGCGTCACGTAATAGCCATCGGCCAGGTCGCCGCCCAGCGTGGCGCGGCTGCCGCCGGTCAGCACCTTGGCGCCTTCGTTGCGGCCGATGTCGATATACGAGAGGATCTTTTCGAGCTGTTCGTTCGAAGCCTGCGCGCCGATCATCGTGGTCGGATCGAGCGGGCTGCCCTGGCGGATCTTCTCCACGCGGGCCACGGCGCGTTCCATGAACTTTTCATAGATCGATTCCTGCACCAGCGCGCGCGACGGGCAGGTGCACACTTCGCCCTGGTTCAGGCCGAACATGGCAAAGCCTTCGAGCACCTTGTCGAAATAGTCGTCGTCGGCGTCCATCACGTCGGCAAAGAAGATGTTGGGGCTCTTGCCGCCCAGTTCCAGCGTGACCGGAATGAGGTTTTCGCTGGCATATTGCATGATCAGGCGGCCGGTGGAGGTTTCCCCGGTGAACGCGATCTTGGCGATGCGCTTGCTGGTGGCGAGCGGCTTGCCGGCTTCGATGCCAAAGCCGTTGACGATGTTGAGCGTGCCTTCGGGCAGGATGTCGGCGATCAGTTCGGCCAGCACCAGGATCGACATCGGCGTCTGTTCGGCGGGCTTGAGCACCACGCAGTTGCCGGCGGCAAGGGCCGGGGCCAGCTTCCATGCGGCCATCAGCAGCGGGAAATTCCACGGGATGATCTGGCCGACCACGCCCAGCGGCTCGTGATAGTGATAGGCCACGGTATCGTGGTCGATTTCGCCCAGGGTGCCTTCCTGGCTGCGCACGCAGGCGGCGAAATAGCGGAAGTGGTCGATCGCCAGCGGCACGTCGGCGGCGGTGGTTTCGCGGATCGGCTTGCCGTTGTCGATGGTTTCCACCATCGCCAGCAGGTCAAGGTTGTCTTCCATCCGCTGCGCCACCTTGAGCAGCACGTTGGCGCGGTCGGCGGGCGAGGTGCGGCCCCAGGCTTCGCGGGCCTTGTGCGCGGCGTCGAGTGCCAGCTCGATATCTTCGGCGGTGCCGCGCGCCACCTGGCATACCGGCTTGCCGGTTACGGGCGAGACATTGTCGAAATACTGGCCCCGAACCGGAGCAACCCACTTGCCCCCGATGAAGTTGTCAAACTTGGCCTTGATCGGGCTCTGGGCCGAAAACTTGGTCATGGCTTCCTGCAACATGGGGCCTCTCCTCGGTATGCTTTAAGGCGAAAACGACTGGACGAATGCATGCTGCGCGGTGCCGTGCCGGCCTGGCGGCATGCCCGCGTTCTGGCCAAGGATGCGCAAATGCACCCTGATCAAGCAATTGTACCTTGGGTCGAAGCGGCCGATTGCGCCGGCGTGCCTGTCCGATTTCGGCGTTTTTGTGCGGGTTTCGTCATTGACCGGCGCTACGCGGGCGCTAGGGGGCGGATATGGGCGGAAACCATTTGCAAAACGACCGCACGCTGCACGGCTTCCTGGCCGCGTCGGCGGCGCGCAGCCCGCAGGCTTGCGCGATCTTCGTGCCCGCCGGCAAGGGCCGCGACATCGATCAGGCGATCACCTATGCCGATCTTGCTGCGCAAAGCGATGCCCTGGCGCGCGCGATCCTGGCGCGTATTCCGGCCACCGCGGTGCGGGCCGGGGTGGGGGCGGCCGAGCCTGTCGTGGCGCTGCATCTGCCGCGCACGTCGCCGCTGCTCTATCTGGCGCAATTGGCCGCGCTCAAGGCCGGTGCCGCGTTCACCTGCCTCGATCCCGCCTTTCCCGATGGCCGCGTGGTCGATATTCTCGCCGATGCCCGGCCGGTGCTCGTCCTGGCCGAAGACGCGCAGCGCACGCGTCTTGGGCAGCTGGTGGATGGCGCCTGCCCGGTGGAAAATCCGGCCCAATTGCTGGCCGCCGCGCCTGCGCCCGAAACCCCGCTGCCCCATGTCGCACCCGAAGCGCTGGCCTATCTGATCTACACCTCGGGCACCACGGGCAAGCCCAAGGGCGTGATGATCGAGCATCGCCACATCGCCAACCTGGTCGCCTCGGACCTGGCCGAATTCGCGCTGGGGCCGGGCGATCGCGTGGTCCAGGGCTCGTCGGTTGCCTATGACAGCTCGATCGAGGAAATCTGGCTGGCGCTGGCCAGCGGCGCCACGCTGCTGGTGATGGACGATGCCGCGGCCCGCCTGGGGCCCGATATCGTGGCCTGGCTGGCCGATCATCGCGCCAGCGTGTTCTGCCCGCCGCCAACCCTGCTGCGCAGCAGCGGGTGCAGCAATCCGCATGAGGCGTTGCCCGATCTCAAGCTGCTCTATGTGGGTGGTGAGGCGCTGCCGGCCGATATTGCCGCGCTGTGGGCCAAGGGCCGGCGGCTGGTCAACGGCTATGGCCCCACCGAATGCGCGGTCACCTGCCTGCGCGGGGATATCGTGCCGGGCGGGCCAATCACCATCGGTCGCCCGGTGCCTGGCATATATGCCTTCGTGCTCGACGAGGCGCTGGATGATGTGCCCGAAGGCAGCCAGGGCGAATTGTGCATCGGTGGCGCCGGCGTGGCGCGCGGCTATCTCGGCCGGCCCGATCTGACCGCGGAAAAGTTCATTCACCACCCGCGCCATGGCCGTCTCTATCGCACCGGTGACCTGGTGCATCGCGACGAGACCGGCAACCTGTTCTACCACGGGCGCATCGATGCCCAGGTCAAGATCCGCGGATACCGCGTGGAACTGGGCGAGATCGAAGCGCAACTGGCCGCTCTTGCCGGCGTGCGCGCGGCCGGTGCCACGATCCAGGATCGCGGCGGCGTGCCCGAACTGGTGGCCTATGTCGTGCCCACCGATCCGGCTGCGCCCCCGCTGGGCGAAGCCTTGCGCCAGGCGCTGGCCGCCAGCCTGCCGGGTTATATGGTGCCGCGCCAGGTTGGCCTGATCGCGGCGCTGCCCACTACGGTGGGCGGCAAGCTCGATCGCAAGGCCTTGCCGCCGATGCACTTTGCCCCCCGGCGCGAGGACGAGGCGCTGGTTCCGCCCGAGGGCGAACTGGAAGCGCTGATCGCGCAAGCCATGGCCGACGTGCTCAAGCGGCCGGGCGGGGTTTCGGTCACGGCGGATTTCTTCGAAGGGTTGGGCGGCGATTCGCTGACCGCAGCGATGCTGGTTACCCTGCTGCGCGAAGATTGGCGCACCGACTGGGTGACGGTGAGCGACATCTATGACGCGCGCACCGTGCGCGCGCTGGCTGCCCGTGCGCCGGAACCGACGGAGACCACGGCTGACGCTGCCATGCCCCTGTTGCGCCAGGGCGTGGCGCGGCCGGCCCTGGCCAACCTGGTGCAGGTCACCTGGCTTGCCTTGAGCGTGCTGGTGGCCGGCTGGGGTTCCTGGCTCGTCGCGTTCCGCGTGGCGCCGCTGGCTTTTGCCCATCTGGGCCTCGCCACGCTGGTGCTGGTGGCGCCGCTGGTGGGCCTGGCCGGCTTTCTTTTGTACATGCCGCTGTCGGTGGCCTTTGCCGTGGCGGTGAAATGGCTGGCGATCGGCCGCTATCGCCCGCTGCGCGCACCGGTGTGGAGCCCTTATTACCTGCGCCACTGGATGGTGATGCAGGCGGTGCGGTTGATCCCCTGGCCGTTGCTGGCCGGGACGGAGCTGAACAATGCCGTGCTGCGCCTGCTGGGCGCGCGGATCGGGCGGCGGGTCCATATCCACCGCAATGTCGATCTGCGGCGCGGCGGGTGGGACTTGCTGGACCTGGGCGACGACGTTTCGCTGGGCCAGGGCGCGCACCTGGGGCTGGTGGAACTGGACCGCGGCGATATCGTCGTGGCGCCGATCACACTGGAAGCCGGCGCCGCGCTGATGGTGCGGGCTGGCTTGGAAGGCCCGGCGCGGATGGGGGCGGGCAGCGTGCTTACCGCGCTCTCGGTGCTCAATGCCGGGGGTGTGGTGCCGGCGGGGGAAATGTGGGACGGCGTGCCCGCGCAACGCGTGGGGCCAGCCCCTGCCGTGCCGGTGATCACCCGCGCGGCAACCCGCCATGGGCCGTGGCGCCATGCGCTGTTGATGCTGTTGGGCCAGGGGCTGTTCGCCGCGCTGGCCGCGCTGCCGGGTGAACTGCTGCTGCTCGGCCTGTGCCTGGCGGGCGAAGTGGATGCCCTTGCGATCTGGCGCTGGATGGCCGCGCCCAGCCTCGATCTGCGGGTGATTGCCGCTGTCCTGGCCACCACGGTGCTGGCCGTGCCGCTCAATGTGTTCTGGTCGGCCCTGCTGCTGCGCGCCCTGGGCCGGGTGCGGCCGGGCGTGATCGACCGCTGGAGCCTGGGCTACATCCGCGTGTGGATCAAGGCCGGCGCCGTGTTCGCCGCGGGCGAATGGCTTTCGGGCACCTTGATGTTCAAGCACTGGCTGCGCCTGGCCGGCATGAACGTGGGCGACAAGTGCGAGATCAGCACGATCTTTGACGTGACGCCCGAACTCGTCACGATCGGGGCGGAAACCTTCTTTGCAGACGGCATCTATCTGGGTGGGCCGGAACTGCGCCAGGGCACGGTGCGCGTGGCGCCGATCCGGCTGGGGCGCAACACGTTCCTGGGCAACCATGCGGTGATCCCGGCGGGCGAAACCCTGCCCGACGATATCCTCATCGGTATTTCGACCGTTGCCGATGCCACGCTGATCGCGCGGGGCCAATCGCGCTTCGGCCATCCCAGCTTCGATCTGCCGCGCCGCCAGGTGGTGGGGGCCGATCGCAGCCTGACGCACGATCCCGCGCTGATCCGGCAGGTCAACCGCTGGGTGTGGGAACTGGCGCGCTTTGCCCTGCCGGTGGTGCCGCTGGTGCTGGGCGCGCTGTGGTTTGCCGCCATCGGTGCTGCCGCGGCGCACGGGGCCGGGGTGGGGCTGATGGCCTGGGTGGTGGTGCCCGCTGCCACGCTGGGCACCATGGTGGCGCTGTGCCTTGTCGTCATGGCGCTCAAGTGGGGCCTGATCGGGCGGGTCAAGCCGGGGCAGCACGCGCTGTGGTCCTGCTGGTGCAGCCGCTGGGACTTCGTCTATGTCGCCTGGGCGCGCTATGCCAATTTCATCCTCCAGCAGTTGGAAGGCACGTTCCTGCTGCTGGCCTATCTGCGGCTCATGGGCCTCAGGATCGGGCGCCGCGCGGTGCTGGGGCCGCTGTTTGCCCAGGTCGTCGATCCCGACATGATCGAGATCGGCGATGGCGCCACAGTCCACGCCAATTTCCAGGCGCACACGTTCGAGGATCGCGTGCTCAAGGTGGACAAGGTGCGCATCGGCAGGGGGGCGACGGTCCATGCCGGCACCGTGCCGCTCTATGGCGCGGTGGTCGACGCGGGCACTCGCGTGCTGGGCGGCAGCGTGATCATGAAGCACGAACACCTGCGGCCCGGCCTGGCCTACCAAGGCGTGCCCGTGCGCGTGGTGGGATAGGCTGAATCGACGATAGCTATCAGACCGGACCAAAAATCATGCCCGAAACAGGCGATTCTCGGTCTGAAATTGCTTCCCGATCAGATCGATAGCGGCAAAATTTACCAATTGGAAATTGGCCACCCGTAACCTTCCTCAGGCGGAGGGTCAGAATGCACGGGGGTCTTACCGGTAATACCAGGGCGATTGCCTGCCGCGCCACGGCTGGCTTGCGCCACGCTGGCGCGCCGGCCCGGCCGCGCCGTGTATGGGTTGCCGCGATGCCGGCCGTGGGCCTGATGCTGGCCGGCGTCGGCGCACTCGCCTGGGCTTCGCTGCCGCCGGTGCGCGCGGGTGAACAACTCGTGGTCATCGCTGCCCCCGGAACCTCCCGGATCGAAACCGTGGCCATGGTTGCCGGTGCGCAAGGCGCGCTGGTGGCGCCGGGCCGCTTTGCCAATATCGCCATCGCCACGTCCCCCCGTGTGGATTTTCCTGCCGCACTGCGCCGAGAAGGGGTCTGGTTCGTCTTTGCTTCGCCACGTCTGGCGGGCTGCCTCGGCGCTGCCAAGGATGATCCCGCCTTATGACGACCTCCCTATCCAGCCGCGCCCCATCGCTGCCGGCGAGCGAGCTTGACGATGTCCGTCGGCGTTTCGGCCGCTTCCTGGTCTTTCTGTTGTGGGCGCACGTGCCGCTGCTGGCCCTGGTCGGCGGGTTGAACGGACGATCGCCGCTGGCCGCCGCCGGGGCAGGGGCGCTGCTGGCGCTGGCCTATCACCTGATGTGGTGGCGCAACGGCATCGCCCCGGCCACGCGCTATCTTTCCGCGGTCGCGCTGGTGGGCGAGCCCGCACTCCTCCTGTTCCTGCTGCAGGGCCATCCCTGGCAGATGGACATGCACATGTACTTCTTCGCCATGCTCGCACTCACCATCGCGTGGTGCGATCGCGGGGCGATCCTGATGGCGGCGGGTGCCACCGTGCTGCACCACCTCGTGCTGCTTTATGCCTTGCCCTATGCGGTGTTTCCCGGCGAGGGCAACCTGGTGCGCGTGTTGATCCACGCGGTCATCGTGGCGTTCCAGACGGCGGTACTGGTCTGGCTCAGCGCGCATCTGGTCGAAGCGGTGCAGCGCATCACGGCGATGGGCGAAGATATCCGCGCCAAGAATCTGGCACTTGAAGAACGCACCCGCGAGGCCGAGCACGCCACCCGCGCCAAAGCCATGTTCCTGGCCAACATGAGCCACGAAATCCGCACCCCGATGAATGCCATTCTCGGCTTTTGCCATTTGGCGCAGCGCACCGCGCTCGATGCGCGGCAACAGGTCTATGTCACGCGCATTGCCGATGCCGGCGCATCGCTGCTGCGGCTGATCAACGACATTCTCGATTATTCCAAGAACGAGGCGGGTAAGCTCACCTTGGAAGCGCGGCCGTTCGAAGTGCGCGCCTGCGTGGAAAACCAGGTGCAGATGCTCGCCGTCGATGCGCAGGCCAAGGGCGTCGCGCTGCGCGTCACCATCGCGCCGCGTGTGCCGCAGATGGTGGTGGGCGATGAACTGCGCTTTGGCCAGGTCCTGCTCAACCTGCTCAGCAATGCGGTCAAGTTCACCGAAAAGGGCGTGGTCATGGTCGCCATGGACCTTGTCGCCACGGGCGAGGGCACGGTCACGCTGGAATGCAGCGTGCGCGACACCGGCATCGGCATGACCGCGCAGCACCGCGAAGCGCTGTTTTCCTCGTTCACCCAGGTGGACAGTTCGATGACCCGCCGGTTCGGCGGCTCGGGCCTGGGCCTGGCGATCTCGCGCCAGATCGTGGAGCAGATGGGCGGTGGCATCACCGTGGAAAGCACCCCTGGCCTGGGCAGCGTGTTCACCTTCCGCGTGGTGCTGGGCGATGCCGGCAGCCTGGCCCGTGCCGGCCTGATCATGCCACGGGGCCTGGCGGGCCTGCGCATCCTGGCGGCGGACGACAACGCTGCCTCGCGTGACATCCTGCGCGCGTTGTTCAACAGTTGGGGCATGACGATCGACCTGGCCGCTTCGGGCGATGAAGCGCTGGCCGCGATCGAGGCTGCTGCCGTTGCCGGGCGTCCGTTCGACCTGGTCCTGCTCGATTGGAAAATGCCGCGTCTTTCGGGAATGGATACGATCAAGGCGATGCGCAACCGGGTGCCGCGCGAAAACCTGCCGGTCACGCTGCTGGTCACGGCCTATGGCAACGACGAGTTCCTGAGCGAAGTGGAACGCGCCGATGTCGATGCCTTTCTGACCAAGCCGGTGCAACCGCGCGCGCTGATCGAAACGATCTGCCATCTCTTCCCCGAACGGGTGGATCGCGCGCCCGATGCCGCCGCGCCAACCCCGCCTGCCTTGGCCGAAACCGTGCGCCTCGCCCCGCGGTTCCAGGGTGCGCGGGTGCTGCTGGTGGAAGACAATGCGATCAACCGCGAGATCGCCATGGAATTGCTCGATGATGCCGGGCTTGATGTGGACTGCGCGGAAAATGGCCGCATCGCCTGCGCCATGGTGGCGGCACAAAGCGGCGCTTACGCTGCTGTGCTGATGGACGTGCAGATGCCCGAGATGGACGGGATCGAGGCGACCACGCGGATCCGCCGCACCTGGGGCGCCGATGTCCTGCCGATCATTGCCATGACCGCGCACGCCTATGAGGATGAGCGTCAACGCTGCCTGGCCGCTGGCATGAACGACCACATCACCAAGCCGGTCGATCCCGCGCTGCTGGTCCGTACGCTGGAACAGTGGCTGCAGGTGCCTGGCGCCGATGGCGCGGCAAAGCCCTGGCACGCGCCCGTCGCCAATGGCGCAGCCGCGCCCGATGCCATCCCCTTGCCCGATCACCTGCCGCCGTTCGGCATTCCCGCCGCGCTGGCCCGCGTGAACGGCAAGCGCGCCCTGCTGGCCAAGCTGATCGGCGACTTTGCCGATATCTATGCCGCCACCCCCGGTGCTCTTGCCAACCTGGTTGACGAAGGGCGCCTGGCCGAGGCGCGGCGCCTGGCCCATTCGCTCAAGGGCGTGGCTGCGTCGCTGGAACTGCCGCAAGTAACGGCCGTGGCCGGCCGGATCGAGCGCCTGCTGGCGGCCGAGCAGACGTTCGGCCTCGATCGCGAGATCGCGTTGCTGGGCCGCGAACTGGAACCTGCCATCGAAGCCGCGCGCTCCCTCACGCCGCCAATCGCACCGGGCACGCTGCCGTCGCCCACGCCGGCCAACTCTGCGTTCGATCTTGCGGCGCAAGCCCAGGCGCGCGAAGGGCTGGTCGATCTGGTGCAGCGGCGCAGCCTCGCGGCACGGGCGGCCTTCGTCGTCTATGCCGAGGCACTTGGCCTGCCCGAAGCGGCACGCGAGGCGCATCCGGTGCGCCAGGCCTTGGCCCGGCTCGACTATGGCCGGGCTCTGGCCTTGCTCGAGGCCGAGCGTGGCCCGCACCACGCCGTGGCCGGCACCGGCGCGGCAACGCCTGGCGGGCAGGGTGCCGTGGCCTGAAGCTGCGCCGGGTCGCGGCGTTGCCGGCAGGGCCGGCACGCCGGCGGCCCATTGCCCGCATCGCGCCACATAAGGCCGATCGTCAGCGGCGCGTGCGGCGCGCCCATTCCCCCACTATTGCCCTTTGTCACGGATGATGACGGCAGGCGCTTGACAAAGTGAACGTTCACGCGCATTCGTTGCGCAAGTTGAGAACGTTCACAAACCGTGCGCCAAAGCGACGGGGTGAAAACGGGGAGAGGGATCTGATGAGCACAAGCTGCCATTCTTTGCGCGCGCGCCTGGTCTGGGGGGCTTCGGTCATGGCAATGGGCCTGGCCGCTGCGCCTGCCCTGGCGCAGGAAGCCGCGCCCAGCACGCCGGCCGCAGCACCGCAGGGCGCCACCACGCCCGAAGCGCCGGCCGAAAGCGCGATCGTCGTCACCGGCATCCGCGCCAGCCTTTCGGCCGCCGCCGATATCAAGCGCAGCGCGCAAGGCGTGGTCGATGCGATCTCGGCCGAAGACATGGGCAAGTTCCCCGATACGAACCTGGCCGAATCGCTTCAGCGCATCACCGGCGTGTCGATCGATCGTTCCAACGGCGAAGGCTCCACCGTCACGGTTCGCGGCTTCGGCCCGGAATTCAACCTGGTGCTGCTCAATGGCCGCCAGATGCCCACGTCCAGCCTGGGCGATGGCGCCAGCGCGCCGTCCACCCGCAGCTTCGACTTTGCCAACCTCGCGTCCGAAGGCGTCGCCGGGGTGGAAGTCTACAAGTCGGGCCGGGCCACGCTGCCGACCGGCGGTATCGGCTCGACCATCAATATCAAGACCCCGCGCCCGCTCGATCGGCCCGGCCTGCACGGCAGCCTGGCGATCAAGGGCATGATCGACACGTCGCGCAACCAGGGCAGCCCCATCACGCCCGAAGTGTCGGGGATTCTCAGCGACACCTTTGCCGACGGCAAGATCGGCGTGCTGGTCACCGGCGTGTGGCAAAAGCGCAAGGCGAGCAACAACCAGGCCAATGTCGGCTGGCGGGACGGCTATCTCGGCTCGGAAAACAACTGGGGTTCGCTGCCGCAGGAAGGCGATCCGCGCTATGCCAATATCGTCAACCGGCCCGGTCCCAACGATGTCTACCAGGTGCCGCAGAACGCCAGCTATGACATCACCGACATCGACCGTGAGCGCATCAATGGCCAGCTCGTGCTCCAGCTGCGCCCCACCGACACGCTGACCGCCACGTTCGATTACACCTATTCGCAGAACACCGTCCGCGCGCGCACCAACAGCGTGGGCATCTGGTTCAATTTCAACGACGTTTCCAGCCAGTGGACCGATGGTCCGGTTGCCGGCCCGGTGTTCTATGCCGAACACTTCGGCGCCAGCGAGGGCAAGGACTTGTCCTACAGCGCGGCGCTGACCGAAAACCGCACGGTCAACCGCTCGATCGGCGGCAATCTCAAGTGGGACGGCATCGATCGCCTCACGCTGGAGCTGGACGCCCACCATTCGACGGCCGAATCCAAGCCCAACAATCCTTATGGCACCAGCGTCTCGGTGGGGACGGCGGTGTTCGGCGTGGCCGACCAGAAGATCGATTTCACCCATGATCTGCCGGTCATTTCGGTCGGGATGAACTCTGGCATCGACGCGCTCGATCCGGCGAACATCACGCCCACGGGCAATGCCTTCCGCAACGCCTATTTCCGCGACGAGATCAACGAAGCGCGCCTTTCCGGCCACTTCCAGTTCGACAGCGGCGTGATCGACAGCCTCGATTTTGGCGCCAACTATACCGAGAACAAGGTGCGGTCGGCCTATGGCTATATCCAGCACGATACCTGGGGCGGCTCGCTGCCGGCCAGCCAGACGCCCGACGACCTGTTCAGCCGCGTTTCCGTGCCCGACAAGTTCAGCGGCGTTTCCGGTGCCAACGATCCCAACATCATCAAGCAGTTCTATACCTTCAATTTCGAAAAGATGGTGAGCCTGCTCGACAGCAAGAACCAGATCTGCGGCGGCACCGGCAATTGCCTGGCGCCCTACACGGTCGATCGCCGCATCAAGGAACGCACCATCGCGCCCTTTGTGCAGGTGAATACCAAGTTCGACCTGCTGGGCCGCGAGGCGCATTTCCGCGCCGGCCTGCGCTATGAAAACACCCGCGTGACCTCCTCGGCGCTGGTGCCGATCCCCACCGGCACGCAGTGGGTTTCTGCCAACGAATTCGGCCTGATCTATGGCGGCAGCAGCGATTTCACCACGTTTGCCGGCAGCTATGACAATTTCCTGCCCGCGTTCGATTTCGACATGCAGCCGGCGCGCAACGTCAAGTTCCGCGCGTCCTACAGCCAGACGATCACCCGTGCCGACTATGCCAGCCTCCAGGGTGGCCGCACGCTCGACCAGCTGTTCCGCATCGGTGGCGGCACCGGCAGCCAGGGCAATCCCGGCCTGCTGCCCTACAAGTCCAAGAACATCGACCTCAGCCTGGAGTGGTACTACGCGCCGACGAGCTATGTCTCGGTGGGCTTCTTCAACAAGAACGTGTCGAACTTCATTTCCTCGGCCCGCGTCGATACCGGCGCCTTCGGCCTGACCAACCCGGCCAGCGGCCCGCGCTACCAGGCGGCCATCGCCGCGCTCGGTGCCGATGCCAGCACGGCTGCGATCCGCAACTACATCTTCCAGCACTACCCGGAATCCTCGCAGATTACCGGCACCGACGCGAGCGGCAACCTCACCGGCAACATCTTCGGCACGCCCCAGGATGCGGCGGTCAATTTCCAGATCACCACGCCGGTCAACTCGTCGCAGACCGCGCGGCTCTATGGCTGGGAATTCGCCATCCAGCACACGTTCTGGAACACCGGCTTCGGCACGATCCTGAACTACACGATCGTGCGCGGCGATGCGACGTACGACAACACCAAGCCGTCCAGCGTCACCCAGTTCGCGCTCACCGGCCTGTCCGACAGCGCCAACGCGGTGCTGTTCTATGACAAGCACGGCTTGCAGGCCCGCGTTGCCTACAACTGGCGCGCGCAGTTCCTCTCGGGCACGGGGCCCAACCCCTATTACGTGGAGCCCTATGGCCAGGTCGATGCCAGCGCCAGCTGGGAATTCCGCAAGGGCTTCACGGTCTTTGCCGATGCCATCAACCTGACCAACCAGGGCCGGCGGGGCCACTTGCGGTCGGACAACAACGTGTTCTTCGCGTCGAGCGGCTATGCCCGCTATTCCGCCGGTTTCCGCGTCAACTTCTGACGCGGCCCTCCCCGCCCGGCCGGCTTGCGCTGCCCTGCAAGCCGGCCGGGTGGTCCCTCCTGCCATTGGCTTGATCCCGCCAGCCGCAGGTGGAACAAGGGCGCAAACAGCCGTTGAACGAGGATGCCAGCACCGTGACCAGCAGCAGCCATGCCCTGCTCGACAATGCCACCCATCGCGATCTGACCGTGGCCACCGGCGCGGGCGCGCAGTGGGGCGATGGCGTGATGGGGTGCCTGGTGGTGCCGGCCGAATTCCGCGCGGTGGCCGCGCATTATCCCATCGTGTTCCGCCGCGATCCCGAAACCGGCCGCTTTGCCCCGCTCGCCCTGTTCGGGTTCGAACAGGCTGAGAACCTGTTCCTGGCCGATGCGCGCTGGGACGCGGCCTATGTGCCGCTGGCCCACGCGGTCCAGCCCTTCCTGATCGGCCGCACCGCCCATGCCGACGATGTGCCCCAGGTGCATATCGACCTGGCCCATCCCCGTGTCGGCGCGCCGGCTGGCCAGCGCCTGTTCGATGAAACCGGCGCCCCCACGCCCTATCTCGCCGCCAAGGCCGAGCAGCTTGGTGCGCTCGACGCCGGCTGGCGCGCCACGCCCGCATTCCTCGCCGCGCTCGAGGCGCACGACCTGCTCGAACCCTTTTCACTCGAAGTGCCCCTGGCCGAAGGCTCCACGCGAAGCCTGGTGGGCTATCACATCATTGCCGAAGAGCGCCTGGCCGCGCTCGATGGCGCGGCCTTGGGCGACCTCAACGTGCAAGGGCATCTCCTGCCCATCTACATGGCGGTGGCCGCGCTTGGCCGCTTTGCCGATCTCCTGGCACGGCGCTCTAATGCCTGAACATCCGCCATCCGTGCGCGAAGTGGCGGTGGTCGATGCCGCCGCGCTCGATGCCCTGCTGGCACAGGAAGCCACACCGTTCGTGGTGCGCGGCCTGGCCGCGCACTGGCCGTTGGTCCTGGCCGGGCGGGAAAGCGCGGCCGCAGCCCGCGCCCATCTTGCCGCCCACGCCCGCCCGCGCGCGTTCACCGTTTCGCACGCCGGGCCGCAGGCCGCTGGCCGCCTGTTCTACGATTCCCTTATGAAGGTCAATTTCGCCACCGCCCAGGAACCGCTGGACGCCATCTGGGCGCGGTTTGACGCGGCCGAGGCGGCGGCCGATGGCCGGCTGGTCTACATGGGCTCGATCGATATTCCCGGCTGGTTCGAAGGGCTGGACGCAGCCAACCCGATGCCGCTGGGCGAGCGACAGGCGCTGGCCAGCGTGTGGATCGGCACCGCCACCCGCGTGGCCGCGCACAACGATTTCCCGCACAACCTTGCGGTTTGCGCCGTGGGCGGGCGGCGCTTCACGCTGTTTCCGCCAGACCAGTTCGCCAATCTCCACCTAGGCCCGCTGGACAACACCCCTGCCGGCCGCGCCGTCAGCATGGTCGATCCCGATGCGCCCGACTTGGCGCGCCACCCCGGCTATGCCACCGCGCTGGCCCATGCGCAGGTGGCCGATCTCATCGCCGGAGACGCGCTGTTCATCCCCAGCGGCTGGTATCACGCGGTCGATGCCACGGCGCCGTTCAACGTGCTGGTCAATTACTGGTGGCGCGATACCCCGCGCTGGCTGGGCCAGCCCCAGGATGCGCTGATCCACGCGATCCTCGCGATCCGCGACCTGCCCGAAGCCGAACGCGCGCAATGGCGCGCCCTGTTCGAACACCATGTCTTTTCCGGCGGCGCTTCCGCGCGCGCCCATCTGCCGGCCGAAGGGCAGGGCATCCTCGCCCCACTCGACGCGGCCGCCGCCAGCCGCATCCGCGCTTTCCTGCTCAGGAGCCTCAGCCGATGACATCATCAACACCCCTGCGGCCAACACCCCTGCGCATCGTGGTGGCCGGTGGCGGCACCGCCGGCTGGATGGCCGCTGCCGCGCTGGCGCGCACGCTCGGCCCGGTGGCCACGGTCACCCTGGTGGAAAGCGAGGCCATCGGCACCGTGGGCGTGGGCGAAAGCACGATTCCCCCGCTGGTCACCTACAACCGCCTGCTCAATATTGCCGAAGCCGATTTCATGCGCGCCACCCAGGCCACGTTCAAGCTGGGCATCGCGTTCGAAAACTGGAAAGCGCAAGGGGCGCGCTATTTCCACTCGTTCGGCGGCACCGGGCGCGATCACTGGAGCGCCGGGTTCCAGCATTTCTGGCTGCACGGCCTCTCGCGCGGGCACACCGCGCCCTATGACGATTATTGCCTGGAACTCATGGCCGCGCAGGCCGGCCGCTTTGCCCATTTGCCCGATGGGCGGATGAACTATGCCTATCAGCTCGATTCCGCGCGCTATGCCGCGTTCCTGCGCGGCCTGGCCGAAGCCGATGGCGTCACCCGCATCGAAGGCCGCATTGCGCAGGTGGAACTCGATGGCGACAGCGGCGCCATCGCCGCGCTGAGCCTGGATGGCGACCGGCGCGTTGCTGGCGACCTGTTCCTCGATTGCACCGGCTTTCGCGCCCTGCTGATCGAAGGCGCGCTGCACACCGGGTTCGACGATTGGAGCCACTGGCTGCCCTGCGACCGCGCCATTGCGGTGCAGACCGCCAGCGTGCGCCCGCCCGTGCCCTATACCCGCGCCATCGCCCACGATGCCGGCTGGCAGTGGCGCATTCCATTGCAGCATCGCCAGGGCAACGGCATCGTGTGGTGCAGCCGCTATCTTTCCGAAGACGCCGCCCTGGAACGCCTGCTCTCCAGCGTGGAAGGCCAGGTGCTGACCGAACCCAACCGCATCCGCTTCACCACCGGCGCGCGGCGCCGGCAATGGGTGAAGAACTGCGTGGCGGTGGGTCTTTCGGGCGGGTTCATGGAACCGCTCGAATCCACCTCGATCCACCTGATCCAGCGCGCCGTGCTGCGCATCCTGCGCCTGCTGCCGGTGGGCCAGCGCCCCGATCCGGCCGACATTGCCGAATTCAACGAACAGCAGTGGACCGACATGGTCCAGATCCGCGATTTCCTGATCCTGCACTACAAGGCCACCGAGCGGCGCGACAGCCCGTTCTGGCGCCACTGCGCCGGGATGGACGTGCCCGAAAGCCTGGCCCATCGCATGGACTTGTTCGCCCGCACCGGCCGCGTGTTCCGCAATAACGAGGAACTGTTTGCCGAAAACAGCTGGGTACAGGTGATGATGGGGCAGGGCATCATGCCTTCCGGCCATCACCCGGTCGCGGCCAAGCTGCGCGACGAGGAACTGGAGCGCCTGCTCGCCGGCCTGCGTCGCGAAGTGGCCGAAACCGTGCGCGGGCTGCCCGGCCATGCCGCCTACGTGGAAAGCTATTGCGGCGCGCAGGCGGGCGCTGCGGCATGAGCGTGGCATTGGCCCTGCTGGCATCCGCCGCCGCCGCTGCCGCGCCAGAGGCGCCGGGGCCCGGCTGGCACCTGGTCTGGGCCGATGAATTCGATGGCACGGCGATCGATCCCGCGCGCTGGACCCTGGCCGACGATTGCTGGGGCGGTGGCAACCAGGAACGCCAGTGCTACACCCCGCGCCGCGCCAACGCGCACCTCGCCGATGGCCATCTGGTTATCACCGCCCGCAAGGAGGCCTGGCGCGGCCCGGCCTATCCGCAAGACCTGCGCGAAACCCCCGATAGGAACGCCGCGCGCGCCGAAAAGCCGTTCACCTCGGCGCGGCTGAGCACCAAGGACAAGGCCGCCTGGCGCTATGGCCGGGTGGAAGTGCGCGCGCGCCTGCCCGGCGGGCAGGGCAGTTGGCCGGCGATCTGGATGCTGCCGGCGGAAAGCCGCTATGGCCGCTGGGCCGCTTCGGGCGAGATCGACATTCTCGAAACGGTGAACCTGGGCGTGCCCTGCGCCACGTGCGCCGGCGGGAAAGAGGATCGTGCGCTCGGCACGATCCATTTCGGCGGCGTGCCCCCCGCCAACCGCCATGTGGGTTCGGAAACGCCGATCCCCGCGCCGGTCGACGGGTTTCACACCTATGCCGTGGAATGGGCGCCGGGCACGATCACCTGGAGCATCGATGGCGTGGCCTATGAAACCCGGCGCGCGGGCGAATGGTCCACCACCGGCAGCGCCGATCCGCTGGCGCCGTTCGATCGGCCGTTCTATCTGGTGCTCAACCTGGCGATCGGCGGCGGCCTGCCGGAAAGCCGCAACGGCGGCGGGGTGGACGAGCGCGGATTTCCACGCACGATGATGGTGGATTGGGTCCATGTCTGGCAAAGCGATGCCGACGCGGCCACCCGGCCGACCGCGAAGTAAGAGGATAGCAGCAGGATGGCGCGCCGTCGTCAGACCGTGACGATCAAGCACGTGGCCGCCGATGCCGGCGTCTCGCTGCAAACCGTCAGCCGGGTGATCAACAACGAACCCAACGTGCGCCCCGAAATGCAGGAGCGCGTGCGCGAAGCCATTGCCCGGCTCGGCTATGTCCCCTCGATCGCGGCGCAGCGGATGAGCGGCTCGCGCTCGTACCTCATCCTGGCGCTTAACGACCGCGATCGCACGATTGCCGATTGGCGCGCGCGCCAGGGCAGTGACTGGGTGGACCAGATGCTGCTGGGCGGGATGCTGCAATGCGCCGAACACGGCTATCGCATGATCTTCGAACTGGTCGATACCCACAACGACCACGTGGAGCGCGAACTGCTCGCCGCCATCGCCGCGCTGCAGCCCGATGGCGTGGTGCTGACCCCGCCCCATTCCGACAATCCGCTGATCGTGGGCGTGCTCACTCGCCAGGGCATTCCCTTTGCCCGCATCGGCTCGCTGGGGCAGGGCGGGGGCATCCCGCTGATCATGGACGATGAAGGATCGGCGCGAAAGGCAACGCAGGCCTTGATCGACCTGGGCCACCGCCGCATCGGCTTCATCGCCGGCAACCCGGAATACAGCCTCAGCCAGTGGCGCGTAGATGGCTGGCGCGCCGCCATGGGCGAGGCTGGCCTGCCCACCCACGGCCTTTTGGCGCACAGCGATTTCAGCTTCGCCACGGGCACGCAGGCGGCGCGGCAGTTGCTGGACCAAGGCGACGCGCCCACCGCGATCATCGCCAGCAACGACCAGACCGCGCTGGCCAGCCTCGATGTGGCCCACGCCATGGGCCTGGCCGTGCCGCAAGACCTCTCGCTGATCAGTTTCGACAACACGCCCGTGGTGCGCTTTGCCCGCCCAGCGCTTTCGGCGGTGGACCAGCCGGTGGCGCAAACCGTGGCCCGCGCGGTGGACCTGATCATTGCGGCGCAGCGCGACGGCACCGTGCCGACAGCGCCCGTGGTGGTGCCCGCCGGGCTGGTCATGCGCGAATCCGTGGCCGGCCCCAAGGCGACGACGGGTGGCTGAAGCCTCTACCGTGGCCGGCGTGCCCGCGCGCCATGGTGATTGGCCGTTCCTCTTGTGCTATGCTCTTGCCTGGGCTGGTGCCACGGCGGGCTACGGCCCGCTGCTCACCCTGCTGTTGCCGCTGCGCGTGGCAGAGCTGGCCGGCCCGGCGGCCGTGCCCTGGCTCGCCACGCTGACCTTCCTGGGCGCGGTTTCGGCCAGTGTGGCCAACATCGCCTGGGGCTGGGCCAGCGATCGCGCCGGCAGCCGCCGCGCCTGGGTGGCCGGCGGTCTGATGCTGTCGAGCGCGCTTCTGCTGGCCATGCCGCTGGCGACCACGCTGCCGGCACTGATCGTGGTGCTGGTCGCCTGGCAGGGCGGGCTCAACATGGTGCTGGGGCCGCTGGCGGCCTGGGCCGCCGATTGCGTGCCCGATCGGCACAAGGGCCTGCTGGGTGGGTTGCTGGCCTTTGCTCCGGCCTGGTCGGGCGCGGTGGGCGCCCTGGTCACTTTGCCCGATCCGCATCATGGCACCGGCAGCGGCTTTGCCGCGCGCGTCGCGGTGCTGGCGCTGATCGTGGCCGCATCGATCCTGCCGCTGCTGCTGATGAACCCACGCGCCATGCCCGCTGCAACGGCGGCGCCTGTGTCGCTGGCCCCGGTGGTTCCGCCGCCGCCACGCCCGGTGCGCCGCATGTGGCTGGCGCGGCTGCTGGTGCAACTGGCTGAAGCGACGTTGTTCGCGTTCATCGCCTATTGGTTCCTGGCGCTCGATCCCACGATGCACGCGGCCACCATGGCGCGCATCTATGGCCTGCTGCTGGCGCTCTCGGTGCCGCTGGCGCTGCTGGTGGGCCATTGGGCCGATCGCCGCGCGCGGCCCTGGCGCCCCTTGGGCGCGCTCGCCGGCCTGATCGCGCTCGGCCTGCTGGTCATGGCGCTGGCGCCGGGCAAGGGCGTGGCGCTGGCCGGCTATGCGCTGTTCGCCCTGGCCATGGCGGTGTTTCTGGCGTTGCATAGCGGGCAGACCTTGCGCGTGCTGCCCCGGCCAGACCGGCGCGGGCGCGATCTTGGCCTGTTCAATCTCACCAACACCGTGCCTTCGCTGATTGTGCCCTGGCTCGCGGTGGTGCTGGTGCCCACCATGGGCTTTGGCGCCCTGTTCCTGGTGCTGGCCGCCTGCGCCGCGTTGGCCGGGCTGCTGCTACTGTCCATCCGAACCGGCTGACCCGCCCATCACACGGCAGTTGATCTGGCCGCCGGGCCATGTCACAAGCTGCAATTGAGAACGTTCACAATATCGCCCGAGCGAGAGGATGATACCCATGACCAAGCGCCCCGCGCTGCTTGCCGCCCCTGCTTTCCTGGCCCTGCTGGCGCCTTTCACCCCCGCCGCCGCCGCGCCGGTAGAGGAGGCTGTCGCCCATCCCGCGCAATGGCCCGCCGCGCATAGCCCGGCCGCCATCACCGATCCCGCCACCGAAGCGCGCATCACCGCGCTGATGAAGCGCATGACCCTGGCGCAAAAGATCGGCCAGATGATCCAGGGCGATATCAGCGCGGTCACTCCGGCCGATCTGGCGCGCTACCCGCTCGGCTCGATCCTCGCGGGCGGCAACAGCGGCCCTTATGGCAACGAGCGCGCCGGCGGGGCGGACTGGGCACGGCTGGTGGGCGAATATCGCGCGGCCTCGGTCAAGGCGGGGGCAGGGATCCCGATCATCTTCGGCGTCGACGCCGTCCACGGCCACAGCAACCTGCCCGGCGCCACCATCTTTCCGCACAATATCGGCCTTGGCGCGATGCACGATCCCGCGCTGGTGCAGCGCATCGGCGCGGCCACGGCGGCCGAGATCGCCGCCACCGGGATCGAATGGACCTTTGCCCCCACGCTCGCCGTGCCGCAGGACTTGCGCTGGGGCCGCAGCTATGAAGGCTATGCCGCCGATCCGGCGCTGGTTGCCGCCTATGGCCGGGCAATGGTCACGGGCCTGCAAGGGCCGCTGCGCGCCGGCAAGGCGGTGGATAGCGCGCATGTCGCGGCCACGGCCAAGCACTATCTGGCCGATGGCGGCACCCACGATGGCAAGGACCAGGGCGATGCCCGCGTGTCCGAAACCGAACTCGTCGCGCGCCACGCCCAGGGCTATCCCGCCGCGATCGATGCCGGCGCGCTGACCGTCATGGCCAGCTTTTCCAGCTGGAACGGGGTCAAGAACCACGGCAACCGCACCCTGCTCACCGATGTGCTCAAGGGCCGCATGGGCTTTGGCGGGTTCGTGGTGGGCGATTGGAACGGCCATGGCCAGGTCGATGGCTGCACGGTCACGTCGTGCGCGGCCAGCTTCAACGCCGGGCTGGACATGGCGATGGCGCCCGACAGCTGGAAGGGCCTGTTCGATGCCACCCTGGCCCAGGCGCAGCGGGGCACGATCCCCATGGCGCGGATCGACGATGCCGTGCGCCGGATCCTGCGCGTGAAGTTCAAGCTGGGCCTGATGGGCGCGGCGCCGATCCAACGCGGCGCGGCGGGCGAACTGGGCGCGCCGGCCCATCTTGCCGTGGCGCGCGAAGCGGTGGCCAAATCGCTGGTCCTGCTGAAGAACAACGGCGGCGTCCTGCCGTTGAAGCCCGGCGCCAAAGTCCTGATCGCCGGGCCGGGGGCCGATTCCATGGCGATGCAGGCGGGCGGCTGGACGATCACCTGGCAGGGCACCGACACCACCGCCGCCGATTTCCCGCGCGGCCAGACCATCGGCCGCGCCCTGGCCGATGCGCTGACCAAAGTGGGCGGCACGGCCACCCTCGCGCCCGATGGGCAGTTCGCGCAAAGGCCCGATGTGGCCGTGGTCGTCTATGGCGAGGCGCCCTACGCCGAATTCCAGGGCGACGTGGCCAACCTGGCGTTCCGCCCGCGCCATGGCGAAGACGCGCTGGTCGCCCGGCTCAAGGCCCAAGGCATTCCCGTGGTGTCGCTGTTCCTTTCGGGCCGCCCGCTGTTTGCCGGGCCACTGCTCAATGCCTCCGATGCCTTCGTCGCGGCCTGGCTGCCCGGCACGCAGGGGGCCGGGGTGGCCGATGTCCTGGTGGCCAGGGCCGATGGCCAGCCAGCGCGCGATTTTGCCGGCACCCTGCCGTTCCCCTGGCCCGCCGATGCGCGCTCTCCCGTCACCGCGCCGCTGTTCCCGGCAGGCTATGGCCTGACTTATGCCCATGCCCAGCCGGTGGGCGCGGTGAACGAGGATCCGCGCGTCGATCTTTCGGCGGCGGCCAGCGACAACCTGTGGTTCAACCGTGGCGTGGCGCCGTCGCCCTGGCACCTGGGGCTGGACAATGCCGTTACCGCGCGCTCGGTCGATCTGGCCGCGCAGGAAGATGCGCGGCGCTTCACCTGGGCCGCACCGGGCGCGCTTGCCATCGACGGGCCGCCGATCGATCTCACCCGTCAGGCCGACGAAGGCTTTGAAGTCAGGCTGGATTGGCGGATCGATGCCCTGCCGGCCGGGCCGATCAAGGTTTCGGTTGGCACGGGCAGCCTGGATGTGGCATCGCTCCTGCGTCTTGCGCCGCAGGGGGCCGTTACCCAGACACGCATTCCGTTGCGCTGTTTCGCCGATGCCGGTGCTGATCTGAAACAGGTCGGCACGCCGCTTCGGATCACGGCGCCGCAGGGGTTCGTCGTGACGCTCAGCAATGTGCGCGTAGAGGCAACTGGAAGCGTCGTTCCCTGCCCGCCAAAGGCGTGAGGGAGCGTTAGGAGAGAAATCATAATGGCCCTTGCCCCCGATCTTGCTGCGGGCGCCCATCCCGACGGCCCGGACGGAGCCGCCCATATCGACGCCCCGCAACTGCAGGTCTTCGTCATTGGGTTGTTCTTCATCTTCGGCGGGATCACGTCGCTCAACGACGTGATCATTCCCAAGCTCAAGGAGCTTTTCACGCTGAACTACACCCAGGCGATGCTGGTGCAGTTCTGCTTCTTCACCGCTTATGCCGTCATCGGCATCCCCGGCGCCCGCCTGGTCAAGCGCATCGGCTATATGCGCGGCGCCGTGGTCGGCCTGCTGACGATGATGGCCGGCTGCCTGCTGTTCATTCCTGCCTCGCAAAGCGCCACCTATGGCGTGTTCCTGCTGGCGCTGTTCGTGCTGGCCAGTGGCGTGGTGGTGGTCCAGGTCGTGGCCAACCCGCTGATCTCGCTGCTCGGCCCGGCACGCACCGCATCGAGCCGGTTGACCTTTGCCCAGGCGTTCAATTCGCTGGGCACCACGCTGTTTCCCTGGTTCGGCGCCGCGCTGATCCTGGGCAGCCTGGCCAAGGTTTCGGCCGCTGATCTCACCGGCCCCGCGCTCGATGCCTATCGCACGGCGGAAAGCGGCGCGATCGTCAAGGGTTACATCGGCCTGGCCATCGCGCTGGCGATCGTGGCGGCCGTGGTCTGGTCGTTCCGCAACCGCCTGCCCGTGGAAAAGCACACCGAAAGCGGCGGCCTTGCCGGGCTCGACCTGCTCAAGCGTCCGCGCTTCGGCTTTGGCGCGCTGTGCATCTTCCTCTATGTCGGCGCGGAAGTGTCGATCGGCTCGCTCATCGTCAACTATCTCCGCCAGGCGCATGTCATGGGCCTGGAAGAAGCGGCGGCGGGCAAGCTGATCAGCGTCTACTGGGGCGGGGCGATGGTCGGCCGCTTCATCGGTTCGGCCGTGCTGCGCCAGGTTTCGCCGGGCAAGGCGCTCGCATTCAACGCCATTTTCGCGATCGTGTTGATAGCGTTGTCTACCCACACCAACGGCGTGGTTTCGGGCTATAGCCTGCTCGCCATCGGCCTGATGAACTCGATCATGTTCCCCACGATCTTCAGCCTCGCCTGCGAAAAGCTGGGATCGCGCGCGGCCGATGGTTCGGGCATCATCAACGTGGCGATCTTCGGCGGTGCGGTCCTGCCGCTGCTGACCGGCGGCGTGGCCGACGTGACGCACAGCCTGGCGCTGGCGCTGGCCATTCCGGCCGCCTGCTATGCCGTGATTGCATCCTATGGTTGGTACGCGCGCCGCCCGGCCGCCTGACAAACCTGCCAGTTGCATGCACGGGAAGGGGGTACGACCATAGGGTCGTGCCCCCTTTTTTGCACAACCGATGCGACCAAAAAGGCATTTGTGCCCATACCCCCGCTGGGCCATGGTGCCGCCAAACAGAAACACCGCGTTTGATGCGGGAGCAGGAGCGCCCTTGATGTCTCAGGCATTTGCCCTGACCGAAGACCAGCTTGCCATTCAGGACATGGCGCGCCGGTTCACCGCCGACGCCATCACCCCCCATGCTGCCCGCTGGGACGAAGACCACACGTTCCCGCGTGACGTGATCCACGCCACGGGCGAACTGGGCCTGGGCGGCATCTATGTTTCCGAAGCAGGGGGTGGCGTGGGCCTGGGCCGGCTGGAAGCGGCCCTGGTGTTCGAGGCGATGTCCTATGGCTGCCCCACCACCGCCGCGTTCCTGTCGATCCACAACATGGTCGCCTGGATGCTCGACAGCTATGGTTCGGCCGAGCTCAAGGCCCAGCACCTGCCGGGCCTTGTGGCGATGGACAAGCTGGGCTCCTATTGCCTGACCGAGCCGGGTTCCGGATCGGACGCCGCCGCCCTTGCCACCACCGCGCGGCGTGACGGCGATGACTATGTGCTCAATGGAACGAAGCAGTTCATTTCCGGCGGCGGGGTGAACGATGTCTACCTGATCATGGTGCGCACGGGAGACGAGAGCCCGCGCGGCATTTCCTGCTTCTTGGTGGAAAAGGACACGCCGGGCCTGTCGTTCGGTGCGCCGGAACGCAAGCTGGGCTGGAACGCCTCGCCCACCGCGCAAGTGATCCTGGAAAACGTGCGGGTGCCGGTGGCCAATCGGCTGGGGGCAGAGGGCCAGGGGTTCCGCATCGCCATGGCTGGCCTGGATGGCGGGCGGCTCAATATCGGCGCGTGTTCGCTCGGCGGGGCGCAGCGCTGCCTGGATGAAGCCATCGCCTATGTGAAGGAACGCCGCCAGTTCGGCCGCGCTATCGCCGATTTCCAGAACACCCAGTTCGTGCTGGCCGACATGGCCACCGAACTGGAGGCCGCGCGCGCGCTGCTCTATCTGGCCGCCGCCAAGGTCACCGCCGGCGCGCCCGACAAGACGCGCTTTTCCGCCATGGCCAAGCGCTTCGCCACCGATACCGGGTCCTCCGTGGTCGATCGCGCGCTGCAACTGTTTGGCGGCTATGGCTATCTGCGCGACTATCCGATCGAGCGGTTCTGGCGCGACTTGCGCGTGCACCGCATCCTGGAAGGCACCAACGAAGTGATGCGCATGATCGTGGGCCGGGACTTGCTGCAATGACCCCGGACGTTATCGTTCGTCGCGAAGGCTGCGCCGGCATTCTCTCGCTCAACCGCCCGCGCGCGATCCACGCGCTGACCCTGCCAATGGTCAAGGCGATGACCGATGCGCTGCTCGCCTGGCAAGACGATCCGGCGATCACCGCCGTGATCATCGACCACGCGCCCGCGCCCGATGGTGATCCCAAGCTCTCGCGCGGGTTTTGCGCCGGGGGCGACATCGCCCTGCTGCGCGGCTCTGCCCTGGAAGACGGCGGCGCCCGAGCGCGCGAATTCTTCTTCCACGAATATCGCCTCAACCACCTGCTGTTCACCTATGTAAAGCCGGTGGTGGCCTTCATGGACGGCATCACCATGGGCGGGGGCGTGGGCATTTCCCAGCCAGCGCGCTGGCGCGTGGCCACGGCCAAGACGCGCCTGGCCATGCCCGAAACCGGGATCGGCCTGTTTCCCGATGTCGGCGGCGGCTGGTATCTTTCCCGCCTGAAAGGCCGGCTGGGGCAATATCTGGCGCTGACCGGCGCAAGGCTGGACGGCGCGGAATGCCTGTGGGCCGGCCTTGCCACCCACTATCTGGAAGACAGCGCGCTGGCCCAGGCCAAGGCGCGCATTGCCGCCGGGGAAAACGTGGGCGAAGCGCTCGATGCGCTGGCCGGCACGCCTGGCCCGGCGCCGATCGCCGCGCAGGCCACTGCCATCGCACGCCATTTCCTGGCCAACAGCCTGCCCGAGATCCTGGCGTCCTTGGCGCGCGATCCAGCGCCGTTCGCCCAGGAAACCCTGGCCACGCTCGCCACGCGATCGCCCTTTTCCTGCGCAGTTTCGCTGCGGCAACTGGCGCAAAGCCTGGCGCTGCCCGATTTTGCCGCCAACATGGCGATGGAATACCGCGTGGGTGGGCGCATGATCATGCGGCCCGATTTTGCCGAAGGCGTGCGCGCGGTGATCGTTGACAAGGACAATGCCCCGCGCTGGAACCCTGCCAGCCCCGAAGGCGTGGCGGCGCCCGCGCTCGATGCGATCTTTGCGCCCCTGCCGCAGCAAGAGGAATGGACACCGCTATGAGCTATGAAACGATCCTGGTCGAAACCCAGGGGCCCGTCACGCTGATCACGCTCAACCGGCCCCAGGCGCTCAACGCGCTGAGCAGCCAGGTCCTGGCCGACCTGATCGCCGCCTTTGCCGCGTTCGAGGCCGATCCGGCGCAGCGCTGCGCGGTGCTGACCGGCAGCGGCGACAAGGCCTTTGCCGCCGGCGCCGACATCAAGGAAATGGCGGACAAGCCCGCTGCGCAATTCTTTGCCGAAGACTTTTTCGAAGGCTGGACCAGCAAGCTGGTCAAGGCCACGCGCAAGCCGTGGATTGCGGCAGTCAACGGCTTTGCCCTGGGCGGCGGTTGCGAATTGGCGATGATGGCCGATTTCATCATCGCCAGCGAGAATGCCAAGTTCGGCCAGCCGGAAATCAAGCTGGGCGTGGCGCCGGGCATGGGCGGTTCGCAGCGCCTGGCCCGCGCCGTGGGCAAGTCCAAGGCGATGGACATGTGCCTGACCGGCCGGATGATGGACGCCGCCGAGGCGGAGCGGGGCGGGCTGGTCAGCCGCGTGGTGCCGCATGGCGATCTGCTGGCCGAAGCGCTCAAAGCGGCACAGACCATTGCCGCCATGCCGCCGCTGGCCGCGCTGATGAACAAGGAAATGGTCAACCTGGCGTTCGAAACCACGCTGGACCAGGGCCTGCTGGCCGAACGCCGCATGTTCCAGGTGCTCACCGCCACGCAGGACAAGGCCGAAGGCATGAAGGCCTTCGTCGAGAAGCGTCCCGGCGTGTGGCAGGGGCGCTGAACCACAAAAAGACATAACGGGAGAGGCTGCCATGGCGGCAATTGCATTCATTGGCCTGGGCAACATGGGCGGCGGCATGGCCGCCAACCTGGCCCGAGCGGGGCACGTGGTCCGGGCTTTCGATCTTTCCGAAGCGGCCCTGGCTGCCGCGCAGGAGGCCGGTTGCACGGCCTGCACCACGGTGGCCGAGGCGGTCGCCGGGGCCGAAGTGGTGGTTACCATGCTGCCCAACGGCGCCATCGTGGGCCAGGTGATCGAGAACGAGGTGATCGGCAAGGCTCCGGCCGGCGCCTTGCTGATCGATTGCTCGACCATCGATGTCGCCACCGCCCGGCACCTGGCCGATGTGGCGGGTGCTGCTGCCCATCCCATCGTCGATGCGCCGGTTTCGGGCGGCATTGCCGCCGCGCGCGGCGGCACGCTCACGTTCATGGTCGGCGGCAGCGACGAAGCCTTTGCCGCCGCGCAGCCGATCCTGGCGGCGATGGGCAAGGCGGTGATCCATGCCGGCGGCGCCGGCGCCGGCCAGGCGGCCAAGATCTGCAACAACATGCTGCTCGGCGCCACGATGGTGGCCACCTGCGAAAGCTTCCGCCTGGCCGAGCGGCTGGGGCTGGACCTGCAGACCTATTACGACATCGCGTCCAAGGCCTCGGGCCAATCGTGGTCGATGACCAGCTATTGCCCGGTCCCCGGCGTGGGGCCGCAAACCCCGGCAGACAACGATTACCAGGGCGGCTTTGCCACGGCCCTGATGCTCAAGGATTTGCGCCTGGCCATGGGCGCCGCGCTGGACGCCGGCGCGCCCGTGCCGATGGGGCATTTGGCGGAAAAGCTCTATGCCGCCTTTGCCGCCGATGGCCATGCCGACAAGGATTTTTCAGCCATCATCAAGACGCTCTAGCGCACGCCGCGCCGCCTCAACCCGCCAGCGCGCGGCGGCGCTGCTTTTCGCGATACATTTCGGCATCGGCCAGGCGCAATGCATCATCGGGCGTGGCGGCGCGCGGGTCCACGCTGATCATCCCCAGGCTGGCACCGGGATAGTCGAGGACGCTGCCCGCAAGGTCGAACCGCCCGCACAGCAGCGGCGCCAGGCGCCCCCGCCAGGCCTGGATCGCGCCCGTGGCGTCGCTATCGAGCGGCGCGCCTAGGCCGATCACCACGAATTCATCGCCGCCCAGCCGGCCGACATGATCGGTGCTGCGCAGCCCGGCTTTCAACCGCTCGCCGATCGCGATCAGGAAGCGGTCCCCGGCATCGTGGCCATAGCTGTCGTTGATCAGCTTGAACCCGTCGAGATCGATGAACGCCACCAGCACCCCGCGCCCAACCCGCGCCGCCATGGCAAACAGGCCATCCATTTCCTTGAGAATGGCGCGGCGGTTTGGCAGCCCGGTGAGGGGATCGGTGTGGGATTGCCGCTCCAGTTGGCGATTGGCGGCGTGCAATTGCACAAGCAGGTCTTCGCGCTGGATCTGGCGCAGGATCAGTGCGCCGAACAAGGCCAGGATCTGCCGTCCTTCCTCGGTCACGGGCGTGGGCGTGCTGCTGGCGGCGCACAGCGTGCCGATCAGCGTGCCATCCTCTTGCCGCAACGGGGTGGTGACATACGTGCAGATGCCCAAGGCGCGCGCCGCCTCGCTTTCGGGCCAGCAGGCGGCGGCATCGGTGCAGACCAGGTGCCCCTGGTCCAGCGCGCGCTTGCACAGCGTATCTTCCCAAGGGACCGACAGGTTTTCGGGAATTTTCATCGCCTTGGCATTGCTGGCATAGAGAACGGTCTGCACGCCCGCCACCTCGTCCCCCCGCGTGAGATAGGTGCTTTCCAGCCCCGTCACCTTGTGCAGCAGGTCCAGCAACGGCCGAGTCAGTTCCTCAGTGGTGGCGGCACCCGCAACGGTTTCGGAAAGGCGGCTGAAAAGGCTGTCCATCGCGTAGGCCTCAATTCATCGGCAGGGTGACCCGCGCCTGGGGCGCATCGCGCAGGCGCAGGTGCAGCGCGCCGTCGGCCGGGCGCGGCACTTTAAGGCTCGATCCGGTAAAGCCGGGCTGCACGGTCACCGCGCGGGCGAAATCGCCATCGGCACCCACTGCGTCGAGCAGGAACAGGTTGCGCCCGGTCAGCGTGCAGGGCAGCGATCCGCCGCTGTCGCAGGCAAGGCTCGTGATGCGGGGCAGGCGGGCGAGCGTGGCCAGCGGTTGCCAACTGCCCAACTGGCCATCGCCCTTGACCAGGCGAAAGCGCAACGGACCAAAGCTGGCCGGGGGCAGATCGGCCGCGCGCATCGTGGCGACGAACACGGTGGGATCGCTGGCCATGAGGCCCTTGGCCGTGGTCAGGCGCAGGCCGGTCTGGCTGCTGGCCGGGGCCACCTCGATCGCGTCGTCGTTGGCAAGCTTGGTGTTGGCCCCGGCGCGCACGGAAAAGACCAGTTCGGCGTCTTCGGGCAGCAGGTCGTCGGCGGCAAAGCGCAACGAACGGATGCCCGCCGGCACCGGCGCGGCATTGACCGTGCGGCCGATCAGGTCGATGCGCGGCCGGGCCGGGCCGATCTTGATCGAAACGGCCTGCACGCGGCCATCGTCCAGCTTGATCTGCGCCTTGGCGGCCGTGCCGGCGTCGCCCGTGCGCGCGCCGTTGGCCGTGCTCAGGTGCAGGCGGTCGATCCGTCCGTCGCGGGTCAAGCCATCGGGCCGGAATTCCACGTCGCCCAGGCTCAGCGCGACCACCTGTTCCAGCCGCTGCCCGGTGATCATCGCCTCGCTGTCGCCGGCGCGGATATCGACTGCGTCGATCCGGCTGGTTTCCGCCCGCGCGCGCAAGGTGACGCTGGCCGGCATGCCCATGCCCTGCTGGCGCACATCAAGGTGCAATTCGCCGGTCTCGCCCTCTGCCAGCGGCACGGTGACGACCAGGTGCGTGGCATCGACGGCGCGGAACGTGACGCTGCGCGCCACTGCACTGTTGCCCACGCGCAGGCTGACATCTTCGACGCAGCCAGGGGCCGCGCCTTCCAGTGTTACGTCATTGTCGCGCCCGGCCACCAGCGGGCCGCTTGCCCCGGTCGCGGTCTTCCAAGGGCCGCCATCGGGGCGTTGCACCACATAGTCGGGCCCATCGAACGGATCGAATCCCCAGCGGCCGTGCATATGCATGCCCAGCGTCGCGCCTGGCGGCAGGGCGTCGGCCACCACGGCATAACCGCCCAGGTCGGCGCGCGAGCGCAGTGGAAATTCGCGTGTGGAGCCATCGGGCGCGGTCACTTTCACCGCCATGTCGTGGGCATAGCCGGTGGCAAAGACCAGCGGGGCCCCTTCCACCGGCAGCACCAGGTTGTTGTCGCGCGCGCAGATCGGCCCCTTGGTGGGATTGCGCAGTTGCGGCGGGCTGTCTGCGCCGATTGCCGGCATCGCCATGACCATGACCGACTTGGGCTTGTTGAACGAAGGCGCGGTATTGAGCTTGAGCGAGGCGGTCGGTCCGTGCAGTTCCGACAGGGTGGGTAGATAGTTGAACTGCGGATTGCTGAACGCGCCGAACACCTTGGCCAGATCGCGCACCACGCCGATATAGGGGCTGTAGACCCCCGCGCCGCCCTGCGTGGTGGTGCTGAGCGACAGCGCCAGCGTGGTGGGCGCGCCGGTCAGCGTGTCGGTCAGCGAATTGGTGTGGATGTCGCTGAGCACCAGGGTGTCGCGGTCGTCCACCAGGCACGAGGCCTGCTGGTCCACCACTTTCGACAGGCAATCCTCGTTGAGCTTGATCGACAGGCTGCGCGCCAGCGTGGGGGCCATGCGCTTGAGGTCTTCGGGATGGGTGGCATTGTCGCCATTGACCGCGCCGACGAACGCCATGAGGCGCGCATGGTCGAGCGAGGCCTGGTTGAGATCCTGGCTGGCGCGCACGAATTCGCCCGGCTTGCCACGCACCGCATCCACCAGCGTGCCTTGCGCGCCATTGGTTTCGGGCACGATCAGCACCACCATCTGCCGCGCGCCCTTGGGCACGGTCAGGTTCAGCGAATGCTCGGTCGCCTTGTCCTTCCATGTCCGCGCAACGCCGATCCATTCGCGCGGTGGCGGATTGGTGGCCCCGCGCAGAAACGCCGAAACCACCATCAGGCGCGCGCCCTGGTCGCCCGGCAGCGCGGCCGAAATCGTGAGGGAGTCGCCCTCGGCCAGGCTGGGCACGCTGCCCAGCGGCAGGTCCTGGCCGTTGCGGGTGACGATGACTTTCATATCCGGCCCGATCAGCTCGAACCGGGAATCGGCCGCCTGGGCACCGCCCGACGGCCATGCGGCAGCCAGCCCGGCCAAAGCCAGTGCCGAAGCGGTCGGTTGAAAACGCGTGAGGCCAGCGGCACGGCAACGGGAGGCAAGGAATCTGGCAAGCATCATCTGCGATTGTGTCCGCTATCGGGGGAAGGTCAAGGCTTTATGGTCCGGTCCACTGCCCGTCACAGCGCAAGGCGCGTGTTTTGCGCAAGAGCCAGGTTTCGGCCACCTGCTGCCCGCGCCCGCCGCCGCCCGCCCCGGCCCGCGCCACGAACGCCAGCGCAAGCCGGCCCCGGCCGGTCAGGCCTGCGGGAATGGGCACTTCGATATAGGCCGGGTTGGCGGCGCGGTTTTGCGGCGGCAGAATTTCCTGCCCGTTGGCCCGGACTGCCATCGATCGCCAGTAATCCTCGCCCGCCCAGGTAAAGCGCAGGCACCAGGCGCCCCCGCGCGGCAGGCGATAGGAGAGGCGCAGCGGATTTTCGTAAAGCGTTTCGGCATAGGTCAGCGTGGCGAGCGGCCAGCCATCGGCGGGCAGGTGATCGGCCACGCCGATGATGCTGCTGGCCCGGCCTTGCGGATCGGCCCGTTCGCCTGCGCCGCGCAGCAGGTGGGGCTGCGCGCCGGGCATGCCCAGATCGTCATAGAGCGCGCCGTGGCGCCGGTCGGCGCGGTCTGCCAGTGCGGCCAGCGCCGCCGCTCGCGCTGGCTCGCCGGGCAGGGCCAGCGCCGCGGCCATGCGCGGGGCGAGCGCCACGCGGTCGGTCAGGTCGGCCATGGCGCGGTCGAGATTGGCGCCGCGTTCCCAGTTGGACGCGCCATAGCGCGGGACGCTGAGCTGCATCCGCGCCTTGTCCCACAGCCGCGCGGCCAGCGTTTCCAGTCGGTGGTACAGCGCCACGGTGGCGGGCGCTTCGGGCCGGGCAAAGGCGCGGCGGGCTGCGGCAACCGCCCGCGTGCTGCCTGTGCGTGGGGCTTGGGCCAGCGCCGCGCGCGCCAGTGCATCAGCCGCTTGGGCCGCGGCCCAGCGGCGCGCCACCAGGGCATCGTAGACCGCGCGATAGCGGTAGAGGTCGATCCGCCAATCGGCCCAGCGCGCGGGGCGCAGCGCGGTGGTGGCGGCCAGAGTCCGGCCGATTGCGCGATTGCGCGCCGGATCGCCGCGCCAGCCCTGCTCCAGCGCCAGGGGCAGGGCGGCAAAGCGATCGTCCCCGATGAAGCGGCGCGCGTGGGCAAGGGCGATGGCGCGGGGCAGGGCGCGCTGGTTCCACGCCAGGGCCAACCATTGCGCCAGGTTCCAATCGTCGTTCACCCCTTCGGAATAGGCGACGAAGCCACGCGTGCCGGGCGCCTGGTCGGCAAAGGCGGCGGCCATGGCGCGCGGGCGCGGGTTCACCGGCTCGCGCCCTTGCGTCAGCGCAAAGGCCGGGTGCCAGCGTTGCAACGGCAGTTGCGCGTGCATGGCGTGGGCGGTGTCGGGATAGAGCTCCAGGGGCACGACCCCGGCAAACAGGGCGCGATGCTGCGCGATGGAAGCGCGCGTTTGCGGACCGACGAACACCGCCGAAAGCCAGGGCGGGCGGGCGCGGACTTGCGCCACGAAGGCAGCGAAGCCGGCGGCATCGAAGCCTTGCGAAGACACCAGCATTTCCGCCCCAGGAAACCGCGCATGGAGCGGCGTGGCGAGCTGCCCCAGCAGCGCGAACAGCGGCGCGGGCGCCGTGTGCCCCGGATCGCCACCGGGAAAATAGACCGCATCGAGCGCGGGAAAATCTGCGATCAGCGCGGCGAAATCGGCCCGTTCGGCGGCCACGTCCGCCGGCTTGGCGTAATCGCGCAACAGGGGATAATAGAGCGCCACCTGCAAGCCCAGGGCCTGGGCCGCGCGGGCCGTGGCCAGGATCGCGTCGCGCGCGGGCAGCGGGGCTAGCGGGCTGGCGGCGGCATCGTCGGAAACGGGGGCAACCAGTTGCACGCGGTTGGCGCCCATCAGCGCCAGGTCTTCCACCTGCCGGGCCAGCATCGCCGGGGTCCAGGCATCGAAGCTGTTGTTCTTGGCGCGGATGCCGATCTGGTCGCCGCGCACAGCCATGGCCGGGGCGCTGTGCACCGGGCCGGAGAGCGCCAGCTGCGTTCCCTGCATGTGGCCCAGGATCCACCCGGCGGCATAGGCGGCGCTGCGGGTCTGGCCCACCTGCACCATGATCGTGCGCCCGTGGCGGCCTATCGCAAAGCCTTCGCCCAGCGCGGGCATGGTTTCGAACCGCAGCGTGACCGGGCAGGTGGGCGCGGGATGGATCCCGCGCTCGTGCAGCCGCCGGGCGAGCAGGTCTGCCCCCGCCCGCGCCGGCCCGTCTGCCACCACGCAGGCGCCGGCGAGACTGGGCGCCGCCGCCAGCGCAAGCAGGGTGAGCGCCGCGCTCACGAGGCGGCTTGCGGCCTGCCTGCCGGCGCGCTGGCAAAGCGCTTGTCCGGCTCTGCCTGCATGTGGAACACAAGGGTGCCGCCCGCGATCAGTTCGGCATGGCGCAGCCAGCACCGGTCAAGCGGCTGGCCGTTCCATTCCACTTTGCCGTAATAGGGCTTGTCCGGCCCTTGGCCGCGCGCCTCGATCACCAGTTCCTTGCCCGCGCCCACGGAAACCCGCGCCTGGTCGAACAGCGGGCTGCCCAGCACATAGACCGCGCTGACCGGATCGACCGGATAGAAGCCCAGCGCCGAAAGAATGAACCATGCGCTCATCTGCCCGCAATCGTCGTTGCCGATGATCCCGTCGGGCTTGTCGGTGTACATCGTGGTGAGCAGGCGGCGCACCATCGCCTGCGTCTTCCAGTGCGCGCCGCACCAGGCATAGAGATAGGCAACGTGGTGCGAAGGCTCGTTGCCATGAGCATATTGCCCGAGCATGCCCGAAATATCCGGCGGGGCGCCCTTGGGCAGGGTGGAAGGCGCGGCAAACAGCGCGTCGAGCTTGGCCTCGAACCCGGCCTCGCCGCCCAGCGCCGCCATCAGGCCAGGCACGTCGTGCTGGTTGAGGAACGTCGCCTGCCAGCCGTTGCTTTCGGTATAGTCGCGCCATTTGGACGAGTGGCCCAGTTGCACCGGGTCATAAGGGCTGGTCCAGCTGCCATCGGACAGGCGCGGGCGGGCAAAGCCCACGCTGGCGTCAAACACATTGCGCCAGTTGCCGCTGCGCTTTTCCAGGTGCGCGGCATCCTGCGCCGCGCCGGCCGCCCGCGCGATTTTGGCGGCGGCATAATCGTCATAGCTGTATTCGAGCGTGCGGCTGACGCTTTCAAACAGCAGGTCTGCCGGCACATAGCCCAACTGGTCATAGAGCGGGATGCCCAGCGAATTGTCCTGCGTGGGCGTGGTGAAATCCAGCGCGCGGCGGCGGATGCCGGGCCAGGCGGCGGCGTAATCGGCGGGGATGCCCTTGGCCATGCCTTCGGCCAGCACGGGCACGGCATGCCAGCCGATCATGCAGCCGGTTTCCACCCCCTGCAGTGGCCAGACCGGCGGGCCATAGGGGCTTTGCTGGGTCTGGCGGATCAGGTCGGCCATCATCGTGGCGGCGTGGGCCGGGCGGATCAGCGTCTGCAACGGATGGAACGCGCGATAGGTGTCCCACAGCGAATAGGCGCTATAGGCCGCTTCGCCCTGGGCCAGGGTGTGGACCTGGCGGTCGAGGCCGATCGTGCGCCCATCCACATCGCTCAGCAGTGTGGGGCCGAGCGCGGCGTGGTATTGCGCGGTCGCCATGATGGTCTGTTGGGCCGCGGTGCCGCCCTTCACGGTGATCCGCGCCAGTTCGCCGTCCCAGGCCGCTTGGGCCGCCTTGGCATAGGCATCGAAATCGAAGTGCGCGGCTTCGGCGGCCAGGTTGGCGCGGGCGCCGGCCACGTCCACGGCGGAAATGCCGGTCCGCACCACGATCGGGGCGCTGCCCGCGTCGGGAAACCAGGCCACGGCTTTCAGGCGCTTGCCGGTAATGGCGCGCGTGCCGGGCGGGCAGGGGGCGTTGTCGTCGGCAAAGAAATCGATGCGGGCGGGCGCGCGCGAGAATTGCATGGCGAAATAGATCTGCCGCCCCTTGGCCCAGCGCCACACGCGGCGCGTGCCCACCAGCGTGCCATCGTCCAGCCATTCCAGCGCGGCGGCGTCGATCAGCGGGGGAAAGTCCGAACTGTCCTGCACCAGGTGCGACAGGTCGATCAGCAGGTGCCCTTCGCCAGCGGGATAGGCGTGACGCTGGATGCCGGTGCGCAAGGTGGCGGTGAGTTCGCTGGTCACCCCGTTTTCCAGCGCGACGCGGTAATAGCCGGGCCGCGCGTCTTCGCGGGCATAGCGCAGGCGATAGCCCTGTTCCGGCTTGTCGAGCGGGCCGGGATCGAGCCGCAGCGCCCCGCGCGCGGGCACCACCAGCACGTCGAGCATGTCGCCAATGCCGGTGCCCGAAAGATGCGTGTGGGAAAAGCCCAGCAAGGACGCATCGCCGTGGTGATAGCCAGAGCACGTGTCCCACCGCGCGGTGTCGGTATCCGGGCTCACCTGCACCATGCCGAACGGCAGGCTGGCGCCGGGGAAGGTGTGCCCATCGCCGCCCGTGCCGATGAACAGATCGGGCATGCCGGGCGCGGTGCGGCGGCCGCCGTGCCGGCGCGGCGCGGCCAGCGCGGGGGCGCCGGTGCCGGCCAGCAGGGCCAGGTGGCACGAAGCGCGAAGCAGACTGCGGCGGGCCACGGGGAGCTTTGCTGGGGGGATCATGGCGTATTCCATGGCTGGATGATCATGACACGACAATGCCTGCCGGTGCATTGCATCCGGCAGGCATTGCGAGGGGGCGCATGGCAAGGGAGCAAGCATGCCATGCGCCGGCGGGGTCTGGGGTTACGGCTCAGTAAGCGAACTGCAAGGTGGCGGCGAACACGCGGCCGTTCTTGTAGAACGCGGTCGGCGCCGACTTGGTGCCGCTGTACGAGAAGTAGGTGGAGTCGAGCAGGTTCTGGGCATTGGCCTGCACGGTCAGGTTCTCGTTGATCTTGTACCCGATCGAGGCGTCGAGCTGGTGATAGCCGGCGGTCTTGTCCACCGAGTTGAGGCGGCCCACCCCGGTGAAGTAGTCGCTGCGCCAGTTCCAGCTGACACGCGCCTGGAACCCGTCCTTTTCGAAGTAGGGGATCACGTTGACCGTGTGCTTCGACAGGTAGGGCAGGTTGACCACGTTGCCATCGGCATCCACGCCGCTCTTGGCATCGGCGAAGGTGTAGTTGGTGAGAATGCCAAAGCCACCCCAGATCGGCGTCTGGAAGCCCACCGACACGCCGTTGACCTTGGCGTTGCTGGCGTTGACCGGCTTGGTCACCTGGTATTCCTGCGCCGTGGTGCTGCCCAGCGGGGTGAGCATTTCCGACACGGTCTTGGTCACGATGTACGAGCTGATCTCGCGGCGGAAATATTCCACCGACAGCAGCGAACCGGGGCGGAAATACCATTCGGCCGACAGTTCATAGTTGGTCGACTGATAGGGATCGAGATCCGGGTTACCGGTGCTCGCCGTAAGGTTCGTGTCGCTGCGGCTGAACGCGCCGGCCAGCTGGGCATAGCGCGGACGGGCGATCACCTGGGCCACGGCGCCGCGCAGCTTGAAGGTGTCGCTGATGTCCCACGACAGGTTCAGGCTGGGCAGGAACTTGAGGTAGTCCTTGTTCGACACCGTGGGGGTATAGGTGTTGCCGCCGTCGGTGGTGGCGTAATAGTTCGACCGGTCGCTGGTATAGACCATGCGATAGCCGCCCGAACCGTGGATCGGGCCCGTGCCGAAGTCGAGCTGGACATAGGCGTTGGCGACCTTTTCGCGCACCTTGTAGGTGGAGCTCTTGTCGATGCCGGTGTCGACATAGATGCCGGCGTTCAGCGCGTCGATCACGCCCTGCTCGGTCAGCGTGGCGAACTGGTTGGAGTTGCCGTTGTCATTGAGGCCGCTGAACAGGCCCGAGGGCGTCAGGTGGGTGGTGAAATCGCTGAGCGAGACCTGGTCGGTGTAGAACACCTTCGAGCCCGTGACGGTCAGCGCGTTTTCGTGGCTGGAGGCCTTGATGCCCATGCGCACGTCCTTGAAGAACGCGTCGCTCACGTCCCACTTGCCGTCGAGCTGGCCATAGAATTCCTCGTCCTTCTGGCGCGAGGTGGCGATGCCGCCGATCTGGTAGCCGGTGATCGTGCTGCCATCGGGCAGGGTCTGGGTGGAGGTGGAGAAGCGGCCCCAGCTGCTCGTGTTCGTCGGCGCGGTATTGTAGTTCACGCTGGTGGACGAGCCGGTGTAGTCGAACGTGTAGCCGCCGTTGGAATAGAGCGACATCAGGTATTCGGGGTTGGTGCCGCCGGTCGCCTTGCTCCAGCCGCCGTTGCCCGAAAGCGTGAAGCTGTCGCTCAGGCGCCAGGTGCCCGCCAGGTTATAGCTGTCGTTGGTCACCTTGGTCTTGCGATAGTTCATGTCCAGCTCGGCCTGCGTGCTGGTGCCATCGGCCATCGTCGCCTTGGAAATCAGGCCGTTGGACAGCGTGACCGACGAGATGTTGCTGGGGTTGTAGTTCGGATAGATGAATTCCGACTGCGAGAAGTTGTTGTAGGTGCCCTGGATGTGCATGCCCGTGGCGATCAGCTCGAAATCGCTGCTGGGGGCATACTGGATCGCGAACTGGCCGCCGATGCGCTGGCGCGTCTGCTTGAAGTAGGCGTGGTTGATCCCGGCCGGATAGCGCGAGTTGGCCAGGTCGGAAAGGCTGCCGCCATTGACCTGGAGCGCCGAATTCTTGGGGATGTAGTTGCCGCTGGCGTCGGTCAGCAGGTTGCCGTCGGCGTCCTTCTGCAGGAAGTCCTTGCCGGTGGAATAGCCGAAGTATTCGATCCCGGCGCGGGCCAGCGAGTCCTTGTCATAAGTGCCGGCAACCAGGATGCCGAACGTCTCGTCCTTGTTCTTCCAGCTGTACATCAGCGAGCCGCGCGGATTGGCGATCTTGGAGCGGTCGTTGTAGTTGACGCCGATCGAGCCGGTCAGCGAGTTCGCCTTCATGTCCAGCGGCTTGCGCGTGCGCACGATCACCGTGCCGCCCAGCGCGCCTTCGTCGATCCACGGTTCGGGCGACTTGTAGACTTCGACGCGCGAGATCACTTCGGGCGCGAGCAGCGAATAGTTGAACGTGCGGCCGGTCACGTCGCCGGGGCTGCCGCCCCAGTCGGCCGAGGCGATCGAGTGCCCGTCGATGAAAATGCGGTTGAGCGCCGGATCGGTGCCCTGGATCGACACGCGCTCGCCAATGCCGAACTGGTGGTCCACCGCCACGCCGGGAATGTGCGAAAGCGATTCGGCCACGTTGCGATCGGGGAACTTGCCCACGCCTTCGGCGGTGATCACGTCCATGACGGCAATCGCGCTGCGCTTGACGTCGATCGCGTTCTTGAGCGAGGCACGGATGCCGGTCACGGTGATGGCATCGGCGGGCGTCGCGTCTGCACTGGTGGAAGCGGCGTCGGCGCTGGCCGGTGCGGCGGCCTGGGTGTCCTGTGCCATGGCCGGCGACGAAACGATCGACGCTGCGGTGGTGGCAAGCAGTGCTGCGCGGAAGAATGACATCTTAGAACCCCCAATCCCACCCGGTCGTCCGGGTACGATGCTGTTGAACCCTGAAACGGTGTTTGCTCACCTTGCTGCGGCTGTTCACCTCATTTTGGTTTGTAACCAATCTAAGTCCAACCGCCGTGCAATATGTCACTTAAATGAAACCGCATGTCCACCAAAACTTCACGATCGGCGGCGCGGCACAGCGTTCCGAAATACCTTGAAAAAATGTGGGAAAATTAAGGGGTTCTGCGCAATCTGTGCGATGGGTGGTGCGGCATATCGGCCGCGCCGCGAAAATTTTTTCGGTTTGCCGTGGTCATGACCAAAACAAAGCCACATCAGGCAAGGTGTGATTCGCGGTGCCGGCAGGCATGGCGCAACCGATATGGCGGCAGGGAGGCACGATGCTGGAAGTCTGTGTAGAAGATGCAGCGGGGCTGGCTGCGGCGCTGGCGGGCGGTGCGGCGCGGGTGGAACTGTGTGCCGCGCTCGATCTGGGTGGATTGACGCCGCCCGCCTCGCTGGTGGCCCTGGCGGCACGCCAGCCTTTGCCGGTCCATGCCCTGGCTCGGCCGCGTCCCGGCGATTTCCGCTATGACGCGCAAGACCGCGCGCTGGTGCGCGCCGATCTGACCAGCTTTGCCCAGGCCGGGCTGGCCGGTGCGGTGATCGGTGGTGGTGGGCCCGAAGGCCTTGATTGCGCGGCATTGTCGGGCTGGGTGGCACATGCGCACGATCTCGGTGCCGCCCGTGGCTTTCCCCTTTCGCTTACCCTGCATCGCGTGTTCGACCTGCTGGACGATCCCTTGGCCGGGCTGGAAACGGCGGTGGAACTGGGGTTCGATCGCATTCTCACGTCCGCCGGCGCTGTCCGCGCGGGCGACGCCGTCGATCGCTTTGCCGCCCTGGTACGGGCCGCGCGCGGCCGCATTGCGATCATGGCTGGCGGCGGGCTGGATCCGGCCGTCGTGGCCGCGTTGCGCGCTGTGGGCGTGACGGAATTCCACGCTTCGTGCCGCGTGGCGGTATCGTGGCCGGGCCCGGATGCAGACCTTGCCCGCCTCGTCGCGCTGGGCTTTGCCGCCGACCAGCCCGCGCGGCAGACCGATCCTGCCCGCGTGGCCGCATTTCGTGCTGCAACAGATTGAAGTGGTATTATAAAGGCATCGTTTTGAAGCCGTCGTCGATCGCTTGTCTTACGGGGCAAGATCCACGCTGCCGGTCAGGCCGGCAGGGCGGCCGGTCTCTGCCTGGATCAACACCACGAGTTCGCGCGGTGTGTTGCCCGGCGGCACCGTCACGGCCAGCGCCGCGGGCGCGGGATCGGTCTTGCGCGCCAGCAGCGTGCCATCCAGCCAGATTTCCGCTGCCCCGGCCAGCCCGGCAAAGCGCAATTGCCCGCCATGCGCCGCCACTGCGCGCCATGGCGTGATCGTGGCGCGATAGCTGCGCCAGCCCGCCGGGCCGCTTTCCATGGCTGGCGTGCCCACGGTGTCCCATGAATTGTTGTCGCCCGCCGCCGGGGCCAGGGTGGCATCGGGCCGCGCGGGCAGCCGGGGCGAACGCAGCCAGCGTTCCACGCGCTGGCGCGGTGCCTCTGCCGCCACGGCGGGCGGCGCGGTGCGCGCCTCGCGCGGCAAAGTGAGCCGGGCGGGGGTGAGGCCGGGCGTGTGCGCTTCCAACACCAATGGCACCAGGCCGGCATCGCCCTGCACGATCGCCTGGGCCAGGCCGTTGAACAGGCTGCGCTGGGTGCCTTTCTCGCTTTCGTGGCTGTTGGGATCGCCATTGCCCAACCCGATGATCGCGCCGCCGCGTATGGACAGGCCGATGCCATGTTGCGCCACCGGCACATGGCGGCCACCGGCATCGATCGCATCGATGGTGATCGCCATGGCATCCGCCCCATCGCGCGCCAATGCCGTGCGCGCCGGGGTCAGCCGCAGGGCCACGGCGCGGCCCGTGGTTTCGTGCGCCATGCGCGCCACCACGCGGCCGCCATCAAGGGCCAGCGCTTCGATCCGGCCGGGCTGATAGGGGATGTGGAACGTGTGGCCCATGATCCGGTCCGCCTTGTCCACCCGCGCCACGGTCTTGCCGTTGAGGCGCAATTCCAGTGCGGGCGCGTTGGTCACGGCGAAGACTTCGATCGGTTGCCCTTCGCGGCCGGGCCAGGTCCAGTGCGGATCGATCCACACCATTGGCGCTGTATCCAGCCACTGCGCCTGGCGGATGCCGAACGCGGTCTTGGGAAACCCGCACAAGTCCATGATGCCAAAGAAGCTGCCCACGCTGGGCCAGGCATAGGGCGTGGGTTCGCCATGGTAGTCAAGGCCCGTCCAGACGAACCCGCCCGCCACGAACGGGCGGCTGGCGATGGCCTGCCACGACTGGCGATGCGTGGCGCCCCAGCCTGCCGCTTCCTTGTCCAGCGACGTGATCACGTGGGCGTCGGGCGCGCTGGTGAACGCCCCACGCGTGCCATAGGCGCTGGTGTCTTCGCTGCTCAGCATGGGCTGATCGGGATGCAGCGCGTGATAGCGATCGTAATCGCCCTGGTAATAGTTGAAGCCCATGAGATCGACCGCCTGGCCGACGTTCTCGGGATTGAAGAACCCGCCGCTCATCGCCGCGGTCACCGGGCGGGCCGGATCGAGCCGGCGCACGGCCGCGCGCAGGCGCCGCACCATTTCCTTGCCGGCATGGGTGCCCTGCATCGGTTCTTCGTTGAACACCGACCAGGCAAACACGCATGGGTGGTTGCGATCGCGGCGCACCAGCCATTCCAGCTGCGCCAAATAGTCGGGCGCGGGGTTGAACAGGCGGTTTTCGGCCATGACCAGGAAGCCCAGCCGATCGCACCAGTCCATCACTTCGGCAGAGCAGGCGCCATGCGTCATGCGGATGGCGTTGCAGCCCAGTTGCTTCAAGCGCTGCAACCGCCATAGCACCACGGAATCGGGCACAGCAACGCCCACCCCGGCGTGGTCCTGATGCAGGCACACGCCCTTGATCTTGGTGGCCACGCCATTGAGGAACATGCCGCGCGCGGGATCGAAGCTGATCTGGCGAAAGCCGATCGCCACGGTGCGGCGGTCGATCACCTGGCCCGTCGCCGGGCCTTCGCGTTCCAGTTCCACCACCAGATCGTGCAGCACCGGATCATCGGGAGACCACAGCGCGGGCGCGCCCCGTGGCGTCAGCACCATGCTCGCTTCGGCCTGGTCCAGGCCGGCCACTTGCGCGCTCGCTGTGCCCTGGCACAGCAGGCGGCCCTGCGCATCGCGCACCATGGCGCGCACCCTGGCGCCGGCCGGGGCATCGGCAAGGTTTCCCAGCGTGACGGTTATGGGCACCTGCCAGATGCCGTCGGCCGCCTGCACCGGATGGCCATGCACGCCATCGGCGGCGATATGCAGCGGTGGGCGCACCACCAGCCAGGCATGGCGATAGATCCCGGCGCCTTCATACCACCAGCCTTCGCGCACGGTGGCATCGGCGCGCACCGCGATCCAGTTGAGATCGTCGCCATAGCGGGCAAACGGGGTGAGATCGATGGTGACGCCGGTATAGCCCGACCACGAATGCGCCACTTCGCTGCCGTTGACCCAGACCGTGGCATGGCTGGCGATGCCATCAAAGCGCAGTTCGAGTTTTTGGCCCTCCAGCGCCGGGTCCAGCCGCACGAGGCGGCGATACCAGCCGATCCCGCGCGCGCGATAACCTTGTGAAACATTGGCCGTACGATCAAACGGTTGTGCGCTGGCCCAATCGTGCGGCAGAGTGACACTCTGCCAGTCGGATGCATCGAAATCGAGCGCGGCCGCGCCGCTTGCGTTGCCGGCCTTGACGGAAAGATAGGTGGCGTTGTGATCGGCCGGTTCGGGAAAGGGAATATCGCCCAGGTGAAACAGCCAGCCTTGATCGAGCGACAGGCGCCCCGGCTCACCCGCCGGCAGGCGTGGCGCGGCGCCGGGCAGGGGCGCGGGCATGCGCAGGCCGCCGGGCAGGGTGGCGGTGGGCGGCAGCAGGCCCCAGGCGGTGTCCGCCGCAAAGGGGCGTGCCGGCTTCGCCTGGCCCGGCGCAGCCCAGCCCAGGCCCTGCACCATGGCCCAGCCCGCCACCCCTTTCAGCAGGGTGCGGCGGGATGGCAGGGCACGATCGGCTGGCGGCATGGCGGCGGAGTCCCGGGTTTGGCGGCAAGGGTGGAACAGGATTTACATTGGTAATGTATTTCCGGCAACGCCCGACATGGGGCGAATGCGCTGGATCAGGCGATGTGTGCTTTGCCGGGCGGATTTTTTGCCATGCGTTGCACAATACCTGTTGTCGTATTGGATATATTTTGGTTACCTCTCGGCCGAGATGAACATGCGGGCGAAGGCAAGGGACAAAGACATGGTGGCACGCTTGGACGGCAAGGCTCGCAGGCACGGTTGGCAGCGGCGCGCCGCTGTGGTTGTCGCGGCCGGCCTGGTGGCGGCCGCCTCATCCGCCGCCGCCGCGCCCGTCCTGCCGCTGGTGCCCTGGCCCGCCCAGGTGGCGCCGGGCAAGGGCGGCCTGCTGCTCGCCGATGGCGCCACCTTGGCCGTGCCGGTGGGCGATGCCGCGGCCAAGGCCGTCGCCACGCTGCTTGCGGCGCGGCTGGCGGCCCAGCGCGGCCTGTCGTTGCGGGTGGTGGAAGGCGATTCCGGCACCGTGCGTTTCGCGCGGGCCGCCGCCGGCAAGGGCGGCGATGAAGCCTATGCCCTGACCGTGACGCCGGGCGGCGCGGTGATCACTGCCGCGGGCGATCACGGCCTGCTCTATGGCGCGATGAGCTTGGAACAGCTTGCCGGCGCACCGGGCAAGGGCATGGTGCGCGTTCCTGCCGTCACGCTCAGCGATGCACCGCGCTTTGCCTGGCGTGGGCTGATGATCGACACGGCGCGCCATTTCCAGCCGCTCGATTCGATCCGCGCGGTGATCGACGGGATGGTGGCAGTGAAGCTCAACGTGCTGCACCTGCACCTGACCGATGACCAGGGCTGGCGGTTCGAGGTGAAGAAGTATCCGCGCCTGACGCAAGTGGGCGCCTGGCGCACCGAGCCCGAAACCGGTCAGGGGCCCGGCCCGCGCAGCGGCGGGTTCTACACCCAGGATGAATTGCGCGCGCTGGTCGCCTATGCCGCCGCGCGCGGGATTACGATCGTGCCGGAAATCGACCTGCCCGGCCACGCCCAGGCGTTGGTGGCGGCCTATCCCGATCTGGGCGTGCTGGGCGGCACTCCGCCGGTTTCGGGTGACTGGGGCGTGAACCCGTACCTGTTCAACCCAGGCCCGCAAGGCATGGCTTTCGTCAAAGACGTGCTCGATGAACTGATGGCCGTATTCCCGTCCACCTATATCCACCTGGGTGGGGACGAGGCGGTGAAGGACCAGTGGGAGCGTGCAGCCCAAGTGCAGGCGCAGATGCGCGATCTCGGCATCAAGACCGAAAACGGTCTGCAGAGCTGGATGATCGACCAGCTTGGCGGATACCTCGCGCAGCATGGCCGCCGCCTGATCGGCTGGGACGAAATCCTCGAAGGCGGGCTGCCGCCCTCGGCCTCGGTGATGAGCTGGCGGGGCGAAGCCGGCGCGGTCGATGCGGCCAACGCCGGGCACGATGTGGTCTTGAGCCCGGCGCCCAATCTCTATCTCGACAATCTGCAGTCCGATCGGGGCGACGCGCCGCCGGGGCGCATCGCGATCCAGACGCTGGAAGCGGTCTATCGCTATGACCCGATGCCCAAAGGCATCGGCGCGGACAAGGCAGGCCACGTGCTGGGCGCGCAGGCCAATGCCTGGGCCGAATACCTTGTCACCCCCTGGCAAGTGCAGCACAAGATCTTCCCGCGCATCGGCGCCTTGGCCGAAAGTGTGTGGAGCGATCCGGCGCGGCCCAAGGATTACAAGGATTTCCTGGCCCGGCTCGATCCGCAGATGCGGCGCTGGCGGGCTGGCGGCCTGGAAGTGGCCGACAGCGCGCTGGCGGTGGATTTCAAGATTGCGCAGCCGCGCGGGGTCGCGCTCGATGCCAGGCGGCTGACCGTGGTGCTGGCCACGCAGGCGCCTTATGGCACGATCCGCTATACGCTGGATGGCAAGGCGCCCACCGCGCGTTCGCGCATCTATGCCACGCCGCTGCAAGTGGCGCCGGGCACGGTGATAACCGCCGCCGATTTCGCGCCCGATGGCGTGGCCCTTTCCACCCCGCGCCGGTTCGACGTGACGCGTGACGCGCTGCTGACCACCGCCAACAGCGCGCTTTCGGCCTGCCCGCGCGGCGCGCTGGGCTTGCGCGTGCCGCTCAATGCCGATGCCACGGCCAATGGCCCGGCCTACAACGTCAACATCTTCGATGCCTGCATGGCCGATGATCACGCGCCGCTGGCCCATGCCAAGGCGATCACGGTGGAAGTCGCGCGCCTGCCGCGCAACTATGGCCTGGCGCATGACCAGCACGCGGTGATCCAACGCTATGCCACCAGCCCCTTTGGCGAACTGGTGGTTTCGGCCGGGTGCCGCGCGGCGGAAAAGGCGGCCGACGATCGCGCCAAGGAGCACGATCCCATGCCCGGCGCCAAAGTGCTCGCCACCTGGCCGCTGCCCGATCCGGCCAAGACCCCGCAGCGCTTTTCGTTCAGCGCCACGTTGCCGCAGCTGGGGCTGCCGGATGAGAGCGACGTGTGCTTCCAGTTCACCGCATCGACCGCCGGCCCGTTCTATACCGTGGAGCAGGTGAAGTGGGGGCAATGAGCCGGCTTCCGCTCTTCGCGGCTTTGGCGCTGGCCACCGTCTCCACACCGGCGCTGGCCGCGCCCGAGGCGCTGTCGCTCGATGCCGGCTGGCAGGCGCGCATTGCGCCAGACGATGCCGCCGCCAAGGCCCACCCGCGCGAGGCGCAGTGGTTTGCCATGCCGGTGCCGGGCACCGTGCAGCAGGCGCTGGTGGAACAGCACCGCGTGCCCGATCCGTTCATCGGCACCAACGAAGCCGCGATCCAGTGGGCCGGCCTTTCCGCCTGGGAGATGCGCCGCACGCTCAACGTGACTGCGGCGATGCTGGCGCACGGCCATCTCGACCTGGCGTTCGACGGGATCGACACGTTCGCCACGGTCAGCGTCAACGGTCAGGACGTGCTCAAGGCCGACAACGCCCATCGCAGCTGGCGCGTGCCGGTGCGCGGGTTGCTCCACGCCGGGGCGAACGAGATCGTGGTGCGCTTTGCCTCGCCCATCCGCGCCTTGCAGCCGATGGTGTTGAAGGAAGCCCATCCGCTGCCCGGCGAATACGATTCTGCCTTTGGTGACGAGCCCAAGGGCGTGCAGACTTCGCCCTATATCCGCAAGCCCAAGTATCAGTACGGCTGGGACTGGGGCCCGCGCATCGTCAATATCGGGCTGTGGCACGGCGTGCGGCTGGACGGCTGGGACGGCGCGCGGTTGGCGACGCTGGACGTGCAGCAGGATGCGCTGGGCGACCGGGAAGCGCGGCTGACCGCGCGGCTGGCGGTGGAGGCAGACAGCCCCGCGCCGCTCACGGTGGAACTGGTGGTCACTGCGCCCGATGGCACCGCGTTGCCGCCGGTCACGCGCCAGGTAACGGTCGATCCGGGCCACAATGTGGTGACGGTGCCGATCACGATTCCCGCGCCGCAACGCTGGTGGCCGGTGGGCCTGGGCGCGCAGCCGCTCTACAAGGTGGCGGCGCGGATTGTCGATGGCGCCGGGGCCGGGCAGGCGGCCAGCCGCACCCTGGGCCTGCGCACCGTCGAACTGATGCGGGGGAATGGCGCCTTCGGCTTCAAGGTCAACGGCGTGCCGGTCTTTGCCAAGGGCGCCAACCTGATCCCGTTCGACAGCTTCCCTTCGCGGGTGACTGCCGCCACGATGGACCGCATGCTGGCCGATGCCAGGGCGGCCAACATGAACATGATCCGCGTGTGGGGCGGCGGCACGTACCTGGACGATGCGTTCTACGCCAGCGCCGATCGCCTGGGCCTGATGATCTGGCAGGACTTCATGTTCGGTGGCGCCGTGCCTCCGCCAGACGCGGCCTATCGCGCCAGCGTGGCGGCCGAGGCGGACGAGCAGGTGGCGCGCCTTTCCAGCCATCCCTCCATCGTGGTGTGGACCGGCGGCAACGAAGTGCTCTCGGGCTGGGCCAACTGGTCGGACCGCAAGGATTTCAAGAAAGCGGTGGGCCCTGACGAGCAGGAGCGCATCGCCACGAGCATGACCGTGCTGTTCGACCGCGTGCTGCGCGATGCCGTTGCGGCGCATAGCTTGCAGACACCCTATTGGCCGGGTTCGCCATCGACCGACTATGAAGGCCCGGTCGATACCGATGCGGCGGGCGATCGCCATTTCTGGGATGTATGGTCCGGCTCCAAGCCGGTGGAAAACTACCTGGATACCTGCCCGCGCTTCATGTCGGAATATGGGTTCCAGGCCATGCCGGGCATGGCGACGATTGCCGAATTTGCCGGGCCGAAAGTCTCCGACCCACAAAACCCGGTGATGAAGGCGCACCAGAAATTCCTGGCCGGCGAAGGCAACAGCCGCTTGGCTTTCTATCTCGATGCGCGGTTGCGCCCGGCGCAGGGCAGCGGCCCGGCGCGGCTGGCAGACTTTGCCTATCTCACCCAGGTCAACCAGATGCAGGCGATCGACATGGCCGCGCGCCACCATCGCGCCTGCGCGCCGGTAACGATGGGTTCGCTTTATTGGCAATTGAACGATGTCTGGCCGGCGATTTCGTGGTCGAGCATCGACCATGCCGGGCGGTGGAAGCTGCTGCATTATGCCGCGCGGCGGTTTTTCGCGCCCCAGGCCTTGGTGGCCGAGCATAAGGGCGGCACCACGCGCGTTGCTCTGGTGTCCGACGCGCAGGCGCCGCTCGCCGCGCACTGGCGGCTGACCGGACGCGGCATGGATGGCGCCCTGCTGGGCCGCGCGGAAGGCGATGTGACCCTGGCGGCCAATGGCGTGACCGAGGCGGCGCAGGTGGACGACGCGAAAGTCTTCGGCGCGGCGGCGCCGACGACGTCCTATGCCGTGGCCGAACTGTCCATCGGCGGCACTTTGGTCAGCCGCCAGATCGTGGAACGCGCCTTGCCCAAGGCCATGGCCTACCCCGATCCGGGCCTGTCCATGGCCTGGCACGGGCGCCAGGTCACGCTGACCGCGCGTAACCTGGCGCGCGCGGTCATGCTCGATTTCGGCACGCTCGATGCGGCGGCCGACGACAACGGGTTCGACCTGCTGCCCGGCGAAAGCCGCACTCTGTCCATCACCAGCGCGGCACCCGATGCCGCCCTGCGCCGCGCCCTGGTGCTGCGCACCCTGGCCGGGAGCCACTGATGCGTTCGTTGCTTGTGTCCACCGCGCTTTGCCTTGCCCTTTCGACGGCGGCGCATGCCGATCCGGTGGAGGAAAAAGTCGCCGCCGCGCTCCAGGGCGTGAGCCTGGAGCGTAAGGCCGCCCAGTTGCAAAACACGGCGCCCGCCGATCCGGGCCTGGGCTTGCCGGCCTATGACTGGTGGAACGAAGGGCTGCACGGCCTGGCGCGCAATGGCGTGGCCACGGTGTTCCCCCAGGCCATCGGCCTTGCCGCCACCTGGGACCCGGCGCTGATGGAGCGGGTGGGCACGGTGATTTCCACCGAGGCGCGCGCGCGGTTCAACGCCCATCCCGTCGCCGCCGACCGCCGCATCTACCAGGGCCTGACGATCTGGTCGCCCAACATCAACATCTTCCGCGATCCGCGATGGGGCCGGGGGCAGGAAACCTATGGCGAAGACCCGCTGCTGACGGGCACCCTGGCGGTGGGCTTCATCAAGGGCTTGCAGGGGCCGGACCTCGCCCATCCCCGCGTGATTGCCACGGCCAAGCACCTGGCCGTCCATTCCGGGCCGGAAGCCGGGCGTGACAGCTTCGATGTAGATCCCAGCCCGCAAGACCTGGAATGGACCTATCTGCCCGCCTTCCGCATGGCGGTGACGCAGGGCCACGCCCTGTCCTTGATGTGCGCCTACAATTCCATTGCGGGAACGCCCGCCTGCGCCAACGATGCCCTGCTCAACCAGCGGGTGCGCAAGGACTGGGGTTTTACCGGGTTCGTGGTGTCGGATTGCGATGCCATCGGCAATATCTGGCAGTTCCACCATCATGCCTTCGACGCGGCAGAAGCCTCGGCAGCGGCGATCAGGGGCGGCACCGATTTCAACTGCGGCAGCGCCTATGGCGCGCTGCCCGATGCCGTGCGGCGCGGGTTGGTGAGCGAGGGCGAAGTGGACCGCGCGCTGGTGCGCTCCCTCTCTGCGCGCGCCAGGCTCGGCATCGCCTTTGGCCAGCCCAACCCATGGGCACGGATCAAGCCTGCGCAGGTCGACACGCCCGACCATCGCGCCCTGGCGCTGGAAGCCGCGCGCAAGACGATGGTCCTGGTACAGAACGAGGGCGGGGTGCTGCCCTTGAAGCCGGGCATGCGGTTGGCGGTGATCGGCGCCAATGCCGATGATCTGGCTGTGCTCGAAGGCAATTACCACGGCACCGCCGCCGCGCCCGTCACGCCGCTCGATGGCCTGCGCGCGCGCTTCGGCGCCGATCACGTGGTCTATGCGCAAGGCTCCGTCCTGGCCGAAGGCGCGCCGGTGGTCCTGCCCGAAACCGCGCTTTCCGCCGGGGGCAAGCCGGGGCTGGCCGGCGAATACCGCGATGCGGGCGGCAAGTTGGTCTTGGCGCGGCAGGATCGCCGGATCGATTTCAACTTCACCCGCGCCGCGCCTGCCGGCCTCGATCCTCAGCGCTTTTCCGCACGGTGGACGGGCACGCTGGTGCCACCCGGCCCGGGCGCCTGGCGCCTGGCGATCGACGCGCCGCAATGCTGGAAGGATTGCCACCGCCACGATGACGTGGCGCTGTCGCTGGGCGGCAAGCAGCTTCATGCCGGCCCGCTGGGCAATGCCCGCGTCGAATTCGCGCTCGACAGCGATGGCACGCCGCAGCCGATCCGGCTGGAGCTGGATCACTATGGCGACGACGAAGGCCTGCGCCTGCTGTGGCTGCCGCCTGCCGGCGCGGAAGAGGCCAAGGCCTTGGCCGTGGCCAGGGACGCCGACGTGATCGTGGCGGTGCTGGGCCTGTCGCCCGATCTCGAAGGGGAAGCCTTGCAAGTGCAGGTGCCCGGCTTCGTTGGCGGGGACCGCTCGGAAATCGAACTGCCGCGCCCCCAGGCAGACTTGCTGGCCCGCTTGCGCGCCACGGGCAAGCCGGTGGTGGCGGTGCTGGCCACGGGCAGCGCGGTGGCGATGGACCCGGCGCTGGCCGATGCCGTGGTGGTGGCGTGGTATCCGGGGCAGGCAGGCGGCACCGCGCTGGCCGATGTGCTCTCGGGCGCCAGCAATCCTTCGGGGCGCCTGCCGGTCACGTTCTATCGCCGCACCACCGATCTGCCGGCCTTCGTGGACTATGGCATGAAAGAGCGGACCTATCGCTTTTTCTCCGGCAAGCCCCTGTGGGGCTTTGGCCATGGCCTGTCCTACACCCGCTTTGCCTATTCCGCGCCGGCGGTGAACGCCGGCGATACCGCCGCGCCGGTCACGCTCTCGGTGCGCCTGCAAAACGTGGGCGCGCTGGCGGGGGAAGACGTGGTCCAGGCCTATGTCGTGCCGCCGGCTGTGGCGCACGAAGCGGTTTTTACCGAACCTTTGCTGCAACACCAATTGGCCGGTTTCGCCCGCGTTAACCTGGCCCCTGGCACAATGCAGACGGTGACGCTGACGCTCGATCCGCGCAACCTGGCGGTGGTGGACCGCCGCGGCACGCGCCGGGTTCTTCCCGGCACGTACAAGGCGTGGATCGGCGACGGCCAGCCCGAAGACGGGCCGGGCACCTGGGTGAGCTTTACCCTGTCCGGCCGAGCGCAGGAGATGCCCAAGTGACGGCCAAGGTGAGCCAAGACGTGACCAAAGCCCCTCTCACCCCCGCAGCGCTCGATCGGCGCTCGCTGGTCAAGGGTGCAGCGGCGCTGGCCACGGCTGGCCTGGTCGCGGGTGAACCGGCGCGCGCGGCCGTGGCGGCCCAGGCCATTCCGCCCGTGGCCGCTCCGCCCACCCCGGCGGCGCAGGCGCCGGCAAACCCCGCCCCGGGCCCTGCGGCCCGCCCGCCCAAGTTGCAACGCCGCTTTGCCAGCCCGGCGGTGGAGGCGGAGATCGCCCGCGTTTCCGCGATGATCGCCGATCCCAAGCTGCGTGCGATGTTTGCCGCCTGCTATCCCAACACGCTTGATACCACGGTGGAACTGGGTCTCGTCGATGGCCGCGTCGATGCCTTCGTCATCACCGGCGATATCCCCTGCATGTGGCTGCGCGACAGCAGCGCGCAATTGCTGCCTTATGTGCACCTGGTGCGCAAGGATGCGCACCTTGCCACGCTGTTTCGCGGCGCCATCGCGCGGCAGGCGCGCTCGATCCTGCTCGATCCCTATGCCAACGCGTTCATGCGCGATGCCACGGCCAAGACCAATCTGCCCTGGGCCCTGAACGACCAGACGCAGATGAAGCCCGGCGTCGCCGAGCGCAAGTGGGAGGTGGACTCGCTGTGCTGGACCATGCGCCTGGCCTTTCGCTATTGGCAGGCCAGCGGCGATACCAGCCCGTTCGACAGCATCTGGGTTTCCGCCCAAGCCGCGATCGTGCGCACGTTTCGCGAACAGCAGCGCAAGGACGGGCGCGGCCCCTACAGCTTTCGCCGCAGCAGCGACCGCCCCACCGAAACGCTGGGCCTGGATGGCTATGGCGCGCCCACGCGGCCCGTGGGGCTGATCCACAGCGGGTTTCGCCCGTCGGACGATGCCTGCATCTATCCGTTCCTTATCCCCTCCAATCACTTTGCCGTGACCACGCTGCGCGAAATGGCGCTCGTCGCCGAAGGCGCGGCCCAAGGTGTCGATGGCGCGGCAGACCTCGCCGCCGATGCCCGCGCCCTGGCCGCTGAAGTGGCCGCCGCCCTGGCGCAGTGGGGCACCATGCGGCTGCCCGATGGGCGGCAGGTCTGGGCCTATGAAGTCGATGGCTATGGCAACGCCGTGTTCATGGATGATGCCAACGTGCCCTCGCTGCTGGGCCTGGCCTATACCGGCTGCGTGGCCGCCAACGATCCGCTGTGGCAGGCCACCGCAGCGGCGTGCTGGTCGGATGCCAATCCCTATTTCTTCAAGGGTTCGGCGATCGAGGGGATCGGCGGGCCGCACGTGGGGCTGGGCCAGGTCTGGCCGATGAGCCTGATCGTGCGCGCGCTTTCGTCCAGCGATCCGGCGGTCATCGCGCTGCTGCTGCGCCAGTTGCGCGATAGCGACGCAGGCACCGGCTTCATGCACGAGGCGGTGGACAGCAACAATCCCGCGCAGTTTACCCGCAGCTGGTTTGCCTGGGCCAACGGCCTGTTTGGCGAAATGATCGTGGGCCTGGCCGATCGCCTGCCCGCCGTTCTCGCCAATCCCCTGTAAGTCTTTCGCGCTTTTCCCAAGGAATCCCCATGGACTTCTCCCGCCGTCGCTTCCTGTCGCGCTCGGCTGCCGCCGGCGCGGTTGCCCCAACACTTGCCACCGCTCCCGCGCTTGCTGCCGGCCCGGCTGCCGCGGCGCCCGCGCCGTGGGGGGCCACGCCTTCGCCGCGCCAGTGGAAATGGCATCAGCGCGGCATGTATGCCTTCGTCCATTTCTCCATGAACACCTTCACCGGCAAGGAATGGGGCTATGGCGATGAAAAGCCCGAATGGTTCAACCCCACTGATTTCAGCGCAGACCAGATCGTGCTGGCGGCCAAGTCTGCGGGCATGACCGGGGTGATCCTCACCGCCAAGCACCACGACGGGTTCTGCCTGTGGCAGACGCAGTTGACCGAGCATTCGATCCGCAACAGCCCCTACAAAGGCGGCAAGGGCGATATCGTGGCCGAAATGGGCGAGGCCTGCCGCCGCCACGGTCTGTCCTATGGACTCTACCTGTCGCCGTGGGACCGCAACCACGCCGAATATGGCCGCCCGGCCTATGTCGAATACTATCGCGCGCAATTGACCGAGCTGTGCACCCGCTATGGCCCGCTGTTCGAAGTGTGGTTCGATGGCGCCAATGGCGGCGATGGCTATTACGGCGGCGCGCGCGAAACCCGGCACATCGATGCCCCGCGCTATTACAACTGGCCCTCGATCATCGCGCTGGTCCACCAGATGCAGCCCGATGCCTGCACGTTCGATCCGCTGGGCGCCGATATCCGCTGGGTGGGCAACGAGGATGGCGTGGCCGGCGATCCCTGCTGGCCGACGATGCCGAACAAGCCTTATGAGCAGGACGTGGGCAATGCCGGGTTGCGCGGCGGAGAAATCTGGTGGCCGGCCGAAACCGACGTGTCGATCCGGCCCGGCTGGTTCTATCACCCCGATGAAGACACCAAGGTGAAAAGCCCGGAGCGGCTGGTGCGGCTCTACGATGAATCCGTCGGGCGCGGCACCAATCTCAATCTCAACCTGCCGCCCGACCAGCGCGGGCGCCTGGCCGATCACGACGTCGCCGTGCTGCAATCGTTCGGCGATGCCATGCGCGCCACCTTGGCGCGCGATCTGGCCAAGGGCGCGGTTGCCCATGCCAGCGCGGTGCGTGGGGGCCGCTTTGCCCCGGCCGCCGTGCTCGATGGCCGCAGCGAAACCTATTGGTCCACGCCCGATGGCGTGCACACCCCCACGCTCACGCTCGATCTGGCGCCGGGAACGCGGTTCGATCTGGTCCGCGTGGCCGAATACCTGCCGCTCGGCGTGCGCGTCACGCGCTTTGCCATCGAGGCCGAAGTGGCGGGGCAGTGGCAGCGCCTGGCCGAAAAGGACTGCATCGGCGCGCAGCGCGTGGTGCGCCTGCCCGCGCCGATCGCGCCGCGCCGGGTGCGGCTGGTGATCCTCGATGCGCCGGCCTGCCCGGCGATCCGCGAATTCGCGCTGTTCCACAGCGTGGCGCCGGTCCCGGTGGCAGCGCCTGTCCCGCGTGCCAGCGATGTGCTGAGCACCCTGGGCTGGCGCGTGGTCGATGCCAGCGCGCCGGGTGCCGAGGCGCTGCTCGATGGCGATGTCGCCACGCTGTGGACGCAGGGCGTGCCAACGCCGGGCCATCCTGCCGCGCTGACGCTCGATCTGGGCCGCGCGGTCACGCTGGGCGGCTTCAGCCTCACCCCGCCGCGCCATCTGGCGGCCGATGCCACGCCCCCGCGCGGCTATCGCGTGGCAACCAGCGCCGACGGGCAAAGCTGGCAGGACCAGGGCGAGGGCGAGTTTTCCAACATCGCCTATGCCCTTGCCACCCAGCGCATCGGCTTTGCCGCCCCGGTCCAGGCGCGCTACTTGCGCCTCACGTTTGCCGAGCCGGCGCTGCCCGGTCGCGCCGTGCTGGCGATTGCCGGCATCGGCGGGTTCAGCGCCGCCCTGCCGCGCTGACCGGCTCACCGGGCGTCTGCAGCCACAGCAGGCGCTCGGCGCCGTCGGGATCGTTCTCGACCACGCTGACCCGGTCGAACACCATGGTCGCGCGGGTGGCGCTGTCGAAGCGCGGCCAGGCCGGCATGCCGGGCGAAGCCGGCGCGCCGCCCCGGACGAACGCGAGGATGGCCTCGTGCCAGGCCGTGGCAATCGGCTGGTCTGCTCCAGAAAGGCCGAACATCTGCGCCATGGATGGCAGCGTCACGTGGTCAAACGTCAGCGGCAGGTCCAGCACATGGGGGCTATGCCCCTTGTAGGGCCCGCCCGGCGCGGGCCAGGCCAGGCGATAGCGCCACACCGGCGCGCCACGCGCCGCCTGCGCCTCGGCCAGGCGCAGCGTGGGGATGCCGTATTCCTCGGCCGTCAGCAGGCGCCAATGGCGCTGCGCATCGGTGAATTCGGGAAAGGCGCGGGCATAGGCGCGGTTGAGGGCGGCCATGCGCGCCATCGTCTCGTTCGACACGCTTTGCGACCATAGCGGCCGGGCGGCTTGCGCTTCGCTCAGGAACAGGCGGCTTTCGTTGGCATTCGATCCGGCCAGCAGCGGCACGCGCGGCGCCTGGCCGGCCAGCACGCGCGCCAGCGGCACCTGGGGCAGGAAAGCGCCATCCACCGTGGGGCGGAACGGCAGGTTGCGCGGCCAGCCGCGCCGCGCGGCCACTTGCGCTTCGATCAACGCGGGGAAGGGCGCCACCAGCAAGCGGTCTGCCCCGCCCAGCCGTGCCACCACGCCATTGGCAAAGGCGGCGGCTTCGGCCGGGGTGTGCACGGTCTGCGCGCCGCCGCTGAACACCATCGCGCGGGCATAGAGCCCGTCGGCCGCCGGCAGGCCCAGCAGCGCGCAGACATTGCGCGCGCCCGAGGATTCGCCCGCCAGCGTCACCGCGCGGGGATTGCCCCCGAACGCGGCGATATTGTCCTTCACCCAGCGCAGCCCCAGCACCAGGTCGCGCAAGCCGTTGTTGCCGCTGCCGGCATAGGCGCGGCCCAGCACATGGCCCAGTTCGACAAAGCCCAGCGCCCCCAGGCGATAGTTCAACGTCACGCAGATCACGCCATGGGCGGCAAAGCGGTTGCCCGCGATTACCTCCCACCCGCTCCACCCGGTTTCGTTGCTGCCGCCGTGGACGAAGACCATGACCGGATAACGGCCCGGCGCAGCAGGCGCCCAGATGTTGAGTTGCAGGCAGTCTTCGGCCTGGATCGCGGGCAAGGGGTCCATGCCGGGCGGCTGCGGCGCGGCGCGGGCCGGGCGCGTGGCATCCCATTCCCCGGTCCATGGCCGCGCAGGGCGGGGCGGGGCAAAGCGCGCCGCCGTGCCATAGGGAATGCCGGTGAACACGCGCACGCCATCGGCCAGGTGCCCGCGCACCACGCCCCCGCGCGTGGATACGCGCAAATTGTCGGTGCGCGTGGATACGCGCAAATTGTCGGTGCGCGTGGATACGCGCAAATTGTCGGTGCGCGTGGATACGCGCAAATTGTCGGCGCGCGTGGATGCGCGCAGGCTGTCGCGCGCGGCCAAAGCGGCCTGGGGCAGCGCCAGCGTGGCGGCCATGCCGCCCAGCGCGCCGCGCCGCGTGATCAGGGTCATCCGCTTGCGATCCTTTGCCCGTCCGTCTCGGGCTTCCTACACGAAAGGATCGGAAACGTTCCAGTGCTCTATCGCGGCGTTTCTAGCGCGACCAGGCCAGCTTGATGCGCAGGCCCCAGACCAGCGCGGATTGCACATCGGGGTCCCAGCCGGGATGGATCACGTATTGCATTTCAGGTTGCAGCGTCAGCCATGGCGTGACGGGCCGCGCCGCCGTCAACTCCATCGATGTTTCATGGGTTCTTGCCTGGCGATCGGCCAGCATGGTGGCGCGCGCGCGGGCGCCCAGGCGGGCATGGGCCATCGCCACGCCCAGTTGCCAGGGGCCGGCCTCGCGCACCAGGCCGGTGCCCAGATAGGCGCTGATCGGGTTGGTGCGCGCATCGGCCAGGCCAAATCGCACCCAGCCGTGCCAATGCGGCGCCAGCGGTCCTTCTACCAGCACATAGCCGCCCTGCGATGCCGCGCGCGCCGCCTCGTCGTCCACGCGCGCGGAAGGGCGGGTATAGCGCCACAGGCCCATCTGCACTTCGCCTTCGCCCAGCGGCACTTCCACTTCGCCGATGAGCAGCGCGCCGGTGGTGCCGGGCAGACGAAAGGCGGGCAGGCGGTCGTTGGCCATGCTGCCGGCCTGGCCATCGAACGCGCCCATCCGCAGCGTGACCTTGCCCGCCGTGCTGGCCGTGATCATCGCGCCACTGGCCGCCATGGGAAAGATGCCGGGTCCGTTGGGGCCGCTTTGCGCCAGTTCCGGCCCAATGCCATGGCTGGCGTGCACGAACAGCGCCGCCACGCTCTGCACGTCGAATTCGGTGTTCACGTCGATCAGGCCGGCCTTGGTCGCGATCGCCAGTGGCGCGGCGTTGTCGCTCACCTGCCAACGCACCCATGCTTCGTAAAGGTGCTGGCGGGCGGGCGCCTGGACGCTGCTGATGCCTTGCGAATCGCCCACCCAGCGATCGGAAAAGACCGGCCCGTGCACCGCGATGAAATCGACATGCGCGGTCAGCCGCGAAGCGCCCAATGCTGCGCCGTTCACATCCACCCAAGCATCGGCCCGCCCCGCCACGCCGCCGCCCCGGGCCAGCCCGCCATCGGCCACGTCCAGGGCATCGGCCACATAGCTTGCGCCCAGGCCGATCAGCCGTGGCGGTGGCTCGTCGGCGGCCAGCACGGGCTGCGGGGCGGCCGCCATCAGGCACGATGCCAGGCACGCGGCCCATGGCGCCATGGGCCGAAAACGCCGGCGGCACGGGGGCCGCGCAAGGGACGGGGAGCGATGCATGACAGGCACTGTGCACCGCGCCCGGCCAAGCCTGGATGGACGCTGGCCTGCGCAGAAACGCGCATCGCGCCAATGCGCATTGCGGCATTAAGCTGCCGTTGACCGGCAAGTGGCCGCCGCCACCGGCAATGATCTGCCGCAATTCGCCATGCGGACAGGCGATGAACCGGGCATGAGTGTTGCAGGACTGCATCAGATCTTGTCAAAGAATAGGTATGCACTTTTGGGCTGGCACGTCGTGCTTGAGCCGCTATGATGAGAGTGCATAAGACAGGATAAGCCCGGCGCGGCGGTGGGAGAGGACGCCGTAAAAAATCCCTGCGCCGGGCGAACCTGTCATGCCGCCAAACCGGCGGATTTCTCCCAAAATCCATCGCTTTACCGCAGGTGCCACGGCGCCTGCGACGCGTTGTGCCGGGCACACGACTCGTGATGCCGGCGCCGCGCTTGCGGCCCTGTGCAAACGCCAGGGGCGGACCCGCGGGCCCGCCCCGTCATCAGGCGTAAAGCGCGCCCGGTTCAGGCCGTGGCCAGCACCGGACGATTGGCGATCAGGTTGTCCACCACCGAAGGATCGGCGAGGGTCGAAGTGTCGCCCAGCGAGCCCAGGTCATTCTCGGCGATCTTGCGCAGGATGCGGCGCATGATCTTGCCCGAACGCGTCTTGGGCAGGCCCGGCGCGAACTGGATCACATCGGGCGTGGCAATCGGGCCGATCTCGTGGCGCACCCATGCGACCAGCTCGCGGCGCAGCGCCTCGTCCGGCTCCACTTCGGCGTTGCAGGTGACATAGGCATAGATGCCCTGGCCCTTGATCGCGTGCGGCATGCCCACCACGGCGGCTTCGGCCACCTTGGCATGGGCCACCAGCGCGCTTTCGATTTCGGCCGTGCCCATGCGGTGGCCCGACACGTTGATCACGTCGTCGATGCGGCCGGTAATCCAGTAATAGCCATCCTCATCGCGGCGGCAGCCGTCGCCGGTGAAGTACCAGCCCTTGAACGTGGTGAAATAGGTCTGGAAAAAGCGCTCGTGATCGCCCCAGACAGTGCGCATCTGCCCCGGCCAGCTATCACCGATCACCAGGCAGCCATCGGTTGCCCCTTCCAGCACCTGGCCGTCGTTATCCAGCAGCGCGGGCTTCACCCCGAACATCGGCTTGCTCGCCGAACCGGGCTTCAATGCGGTGGCGCCGGGCAGGGGGGTGATCATCGCGCCGCCGGTTTCGGTCTGCCACCAGGTGTCCACGATCGGGCAGCGGCCTTCGCCCACCACCTTGTGATACCATTCCCAGGCTTCGGGATTGATCGGCTCGCCCACGCTGCCCAGCAGGCGCAAGGATTGGCGGCTGGTCTTGTGCACCCAGTCATCGCCCTCGCGCATCAAGGCGCGCAGCGCGGTGGGGGCGCCATAAAAGATTTCCACGCCGAACTTGTCCACCACCTGCCAGAACCGGCTGGGATCGGGGAAGTTGGGCACGCCTTCGAACATCACCGTGGTGGCGCCATTGGCCAGCGGGCCATAGACGACATAGGAATGCCCGGTGACCCAGCCGATATCGGCCGCGCACCAATAGATCTGGCCAGGCCGGTAATCGAACACGTATTGGTGCGTCATCGATGCCCACACGGCATAGCCGCCGGTGGTGTGCAGCACGCCCTTGGGCTTGCCGGTGGAGCCGGAGGTGTAGAGGATGAACAGCGGATCTTCCGCGTTCATTTCCTCAGGGCTGCAATCCGCGCTCTGCTCTGCCACGCTGGCAGCCCAGGGCAGATCGCGCCCTTCCTGCATCGGCACGTCGGCGCCGGTGCGCGCCAGCACCACCACGGTATCCACCGCCGGGCAATGCGTCAGCGCCTCGTCCACGTTCTTCTTCAGCGGCACGCGCTTGCCGCCGCGCAGGCCTTCGTCGGCGGTCAAGACCACGCGGCTGTCGCAATCCTCGATCCGCCCGGCCAGGGCATCGGGAGAGAACCCGGCAAAGACGATCGAATGGATCGCGCCGATCCGCGCGCAGGCCAGCATGGCCACGGCCGCTTCGGGCACCATCGGCAGGTAGATCGTCACCCGGTCGCCGCGCTGCACGCCGCGCGCTTTCAGCAGGTTGGCCAGGCGGCAGACATGCCCGTGCAGTTCGCGATAGGTGATCGCGCGCGATGCGTCCTCGGGGCTGTCGGGCTCCCACAGGATGGCCACGTCGTCGCCGCGCGTGGCCAGATGGCGATCGAGGCAATTGGCCGAAAGGTTGAGCGTGCCATCCTCGAACCAGCGGATGCCGAAGTCTTCCTCGTGGAAGCTGGTGTTCTTCACTTTGGTGAAGGGCTTGATCCACTCGATCCGCTGCGCTTCCTGCGCCCAGAAGGCATCGGGTTCTTCCACCGACCGACGGTGCATTTCCAGATAGCGCGCCTCGTCGATCAGGGCGGTCTGGGCCCAGTCGGCGGGAACGGGATAGATGGCTTCGGCCATGTGCGGAACCCTCTCGATAATTGTCGCGGCGGTTGCGACCGGCGTGATGCTTGAGAGCTACGCTAGCCGCTTGGACGTCTCTATGCCAGTTGGATATAAGTCTACCATGGCGCCGGTGCGAGGGGGCACAGCGCCGGTCCATCGCGCCGTTTCGGCCATGTGTCGCAACAGCGAAACACCCGTCCGCGCCGATCTGCGTGGTAGGCCCCGCGCCACAAACACAGCCCACCAAATCGGCATGCAACTCCCAAATGGAAGGTGTGTGTTCGCCACCCATCGTGCACAAAATGCACCAGCGGCTTGTGGTTGCTATCATGTCGCTGATTAACAAGAAAAAATCCTAGAAAACGGGTGGTTTTGGCAGGGGGCGGCATGTTGACAGATTGCTATGGCACATTCCATTCCGTGGCTGAGATCGCAGCGTATTGCACCGCGCGCTTCCCCACCGCGAACACGAGGTTGCCATGAAATCCCCGTTTGCCCGGCGCCTGGCCGGCGCTGCTTTTGCCGCCTGTGCCATGCTTGCCCTGGCCGCGCCGGGCCTGGCCCTGGCCCAGGCGCAAGTGCCGGTCGGCACCGGCACCGCGCCCGATGAACTGGCCCCGCCGGTCAAGCACCAGGCGCCGTTCTTTGCCCGCCGCATCACCGGCTACCTGCCCACGCGCGATGGCACGCAATTGCGCTTTTCCGCCCTGTTGCCCAAGGGCAAGGGGCCGTTCCCGGTGATCGTCAACTACAGCGGCTACGATCCCGGCTCGATCGGCGGCGCGGCCTATATGGACGACAACACGGCGATGTCGGTCAATCTCGATCGCGCGCTGGTCCAGGCCGGCTATGCCGTGGTCGGCGTGAGCGCGCGCGGCACGGCGTGCTCGGAAGGGCAGTTCGAGTTTCTCTCGATGCGCTATGGCCAGGACGGGCGCGACGCGATCGAATGGATCGCCACCCAGCCCTGGGCCAATGGCGCGGTCGGCATGGCCAACTGGTCGTGGGCGGGCATGTCGCAGATTGCCACGGCGGCCGAGCAGCCGCCGCATTTGAAGGCCATCGCGCCGGGCATGGTGCTGGGCGATGCCCGGCTCGACAGCTGGTTCATCGGCGGCATTCCCGCGCCCGGCTTCGTCGATGGCTGGTGGGGCTATCTCCATTCGCGCTGGGATGCGGCGCGTGAAAGTGCCAAGGCGGAAGGCGATACCCGCTGCCTGGCGCAGATCGCGCAGAACCTGCAGACCGCCGAAAAGAACCGCGTGCCCTCGATCCTCATCCGCCACCCGGTGCGCGACGATTATATCGAGATTCGCAACATGGCGGCGCGCACGCACCAGATCCAGGTGCCGGTGTTCTCGATGGAAGCGTTCCAGGACGAAGCGGTGATAGCCCGCGAAGGCTATTACCAGGAAACGCTCGATCCCGCGCGGCTGTGGTTCCTGCAAACCAATGGCGCGCACGATGTCTATGTCTCCACCCGCTTTCGCCGGCAGCTGATCGCCTTCTTCGATCGCTTTGTGAAAGGCCGGGCCAATGGTTTCGAAGCCACGCCCCATGTCCAGGTATGGACCGAAGCCACGCTCGCCGGCCCGGCGCAGGGCATTTTCGAAAACCTCACGCCGGGCGTGACGCTCAAGAGCGATGTTTTTCCGCTGCAGGTCACCCCGCGCGCCTTCGCGCTCGATGCCGGGGGCAAGCTGGTGGCCGATGCGCCCGCCGGCACGGGGCAGGACGATTACGACTATCCCCTGCGCGGCCCGGCGGTGCAGCACGAATTCACCCGCGATAGCTGGGAAGGGCTCAAGCCCGGTTGGGAAAAGGCCACGCTGGCCTATACCACGCCGGCCCTAGCCGAGGATTTCATCGGCTATGGCTCTGGCGCGGCAGACTTGTGGATGGCGGCCAGCGGCGCCGATGCCGATGTGCAGGTGACGCTGACCGAAGTGCGCCCCGATGGGCAGGAAGTCTATGTCCAGCGCGGCTGGCTGCGCCTGTCGGATCGCGCGCAGGATTCGGCCAGGTCCACGCCGCTGCGGCCCTGGCCGCTGGACCGGCCCGACAGCATGGCCGCCATGGTGCCGGGCGAACCGGCGTTGGCGCGGATCGAGATCCAGAAGTTCGCCCATGTCTTCCGCAAGGGTTCGCGCATCCGCCTGTGGATCGACACGCCCAGCCAGTTCGGCGGCAATCTGTTTGCCCCGCAATCGGTGCCCACGCGGCTGACCGTGCTGCACGATGCCGCGCACCCCTCGCGCCTGATGCTGGGCCAGGCGCCGGCCAGCACGGTGGTGGGGGCCATTCCCGCCAGCGCGCCGGCCTGTGGCACCGTGCTGCACCAGCCCTGCCGCGCCGATCCGCTGGCCGGCAATGCGATCACGCTGGGCTTGCCCCAGCCGCAAGGAGAGAAGTGATGACCGTCTCACGTCGCAATGCCCTTGGCGCCATCGGCGTTGGCCTGCCGCTGGTGGCCGCTGCCACCCGTGCGCTGGCCGCCCCGGTCGTGCCGCCCGCGCCGCCGCCGATGCCCACTGGCGCTGCCATCCACGAACCCTCGGCCCCACCGCTGCCGCCCGGCGGCGCGCCAGAGGTGTTCGACAAGGTTGGCCTGGAATGGGTGATGAACATCGTGCCGTTCTGTTCCGAGCCGGAATACATGGGCAGCGCGCAGGACCAGGTGGCATCCGACGGCTATCGCAACGATGTCTGGCCGGTGATCGGCGGGGTGTTCCATGGCCGCGGGATCAAGGGCACGGTCATTCCCGGTGGCGGCGATTTCCCGGTGATCCGCCCCGATGGCGTGGTGGTGGTCGATGCGCTCTATCGCCTCAAGACCGACGACAACCAGCAGATCATCATCCACAACAAGGGCCTGGGCTATACCGAGGAAAAGTATCGCCTGCTGCCCACGTTCGAAGTGCCCGGCGCCAAGTATGCCTGGCTGCGCGAATCCGTGTTCGTCGCCACGCTGACTTTCCCCGTGCCGCCCTCGATCAAGACGCCCGATTTCGGCCCCAAGGCCAATGGCCGCCTGATCCAGGTTTTCCGGGTAACCTGAGGCGAAATGCACTCCCCACGCGGCGATGCAGGCGATAGGGTGGCAGGCGATGTTGCGCTCCACCGTCCTGCTCGCCGCGCTTTGCGCCACCGCCTCTCCCGCCCTGGCCGAAACGGTCTATGTCCGCGCCGGGCGGCTGGTTGACCCGGAAGCGGGCAAGGTGCTCACCGCGCGCCTGATCCGCGTGGAGGATGGCCGCGTGGCGGCGATCACGCCCGATGGGCCAAATGCGCCGGTTTTGCCGGCCGGCGCCAAGGTGATCGACTGGAGCGGCCATACCGTGCTGCCCGGCCTGATCGACATGCACGTGCACCTGGCCGACATGGACCAATCGGAAAACGTGGCCGAGCCGCTGCTCCATTCCGCCATGGAAATCGCCTATGTCGGCGCGCGCAATGCCCGCACCACGCTGATGGCGGGGTTCACCAGCGTGCACAACTGCGGCAATTTCCGCGCCTATGCCGATGTCGAACTGCGCAACGCGATAAACCGGGGCGACGTAATCGGTCCGCGCATCAGCGCGGTGGGTGCCTATGTGACGATTCCCGGCGGTGGCGGCGAAGTGACCGGCTTTTCCCCCGATGTGGACGTGCCGGCCGACATGCGCGCGGGCGTGGTGAACGATGCGGCCGATACCACGCGCAAGGTCAACGCGCTGTTCCAGCACGGCGCGGATTCGATCAAGCTGATCGCGACCGGCGCGGTGCTGGCGCAAGGCACCGAACCGGGCCAGCAGGAACTGAGCGAAGACGAAATGCGCGCCGCCGTCACCGTGGCCAAGGCGCGCGGATCGTGGGTGACGGCCCATGCCCATGGCGCGGAAGGCATCAAGTCGGCCATGCGCGCCGGGGTCAAGGCGATCGAGCATGCCAGCCTGATCGACGATGAAGGCATCGCCATGGCCAAGGCCAAGGGCGTGTGGCTCGACATGGATATCTACGACGGCGACTATATCGCCGACTATGGCCGTGCCCACCACTGGCCGGCCGACATGCTGCGCAAGAACGACGATACCACGCAGGCCCAGCGCGACGGCTTTGCCAAGGCGGTGAAAGCCGGCGTGAAACTGTCGTTCGGCACGGATGCCGGGGTTTACCCCCACGGCCTCAACGCCCGGCAGTTCAAGTACATGGTGCGCTATGGCATGACGCCGATGCAGGCGATCCAGGCCGCCACCACCGTTTCGGCAGAGCTCCTGGGCTGGAGCAAGGACGTCGGCGCGCTTTCACCCGGCCACTATGCCGACATGATCGCGGTGAGCGGCGATCCCCTGGCCGATATCACCGTGCTCGAGCATGTCGACCACGTGATCAAGGGCGGCGACGTGGTGAAGTGAGGGGTTGAGCCTCTGCAACAGAGCCTTGGACAGACACCGCGTAAGTCCCTATTCCAACGCCCGATTCCTCCCCCCACGGAAAAAGCGCGCCCAACATGACCGACAAGCCCAATGGCCCCGCCCTAGACCGCCGCAGCCTGCTGGCCGGACTTGCCATCACCGGCGCTGCTGCCGGGGTAGAGGCGCAGGCCGCCGCGCCGCGCAGCCGGGCCAAGGCCGATGCCGCCTTGCGTGCCAAGATCGACACGGTCGTGGTGATCTATGCGGAAAACCGCAGCTTCAACAATCTCTTCCCCGATTTTCCGGGCCTGGCGCAGCCGCTTTCCGCCGTGCCGCCAGAGCGTGCCCGGCAAAAGGACCGCGATGGCCGCGTGCTGGAAACCCTGCCCAAGATCTGGGAAGGCATGGTGCCCGACAAGCAGGTGGTCGAGCACGCCGAATTCCAGATCGGCGAGGATGCCATCACCGGCCTGCCGAACGCGCCCTTTGCGCTCAAGACGCCCGAAGGCGATCCGCTGCCCCACGGCGTGGTGACGCGTGACCTGATCCACAGCTTCTACAACAACCAGTGGCAGATCAACGGCGGGCGCAACGATGGCTTCGTCGCCTGGGGCGATAGCGGCGCGCTGGTCATGGGCCACTATGGCGATGTGCGCGCCAATCTGCGGCTGTGGCAGGTGGCGCGCGAGTTCACGCTGTGCGACAACTTCTTCATGGGCGCGTTCGGCGGCTCGTTCCTCAACCACCAATACCTGGTGGCCGCTACGCCGCCGTTCTATCCCGATGCGGACAAGAGCCCCGCGAAAGACCGGGTGGTCAAGCTGGACCCGGCCTATAGCGATCCTCCGCGCCCGCTGCTCAAGGCCGGCACCCCGGCCAGCGCGATGGATGGGCCGGTGCGCTTCGTGGCGGATTCGATCACGCCCGATCACCGCGCGGTCAATACCATGCTGCCGCCCTATCTGCCCACGTACCAGGCCGATCCCGAAAAGCCGGGCATGGCGCTGGTCACGGCGCAGACCCTGCCGCCCCAGACCCATGCCCATATCGGCGACCGGCTGAGCGAAGCGGGCGTGGACTGGGCCTGGTATGCCGGTGGCTGGGCCGAGGCGATGGCCGGGCGCGCCAACAGCGCGGCGTTCCCCTCGCGGCCCAATTTCCAGCCGCATCACCAGCCGCTCAACTACTTCGCCAATCTCGCCCCCGGCACGGCCGCGCGCGAACACCACTTGCGCGATGGCGGCCTGGGCGAAACCGCGCGCACCAACCTGTTCCTGGCCGATGCCGCGGCGGGCAAGCTGCCGCCGGTCACGTTCTACAAGCCGCAGGGCAATCTCAACATGCACGCCGGCTATTCCGATGTGGATGCCGGCGATCGCCATATCGCCGGGGTGATCGACGCGCTGCGCCGCGCGCCCCAATGGGACAAGATGCTGGTGGTGATCACCTTCGACGAGAACGGCGGCTGGTGGGACCATGTCGCCCCGCCCAAGGGCGATCGCTGGGGGCCGGGCACGCGTATTCCCGCGCTGATCGTCTCCCCCCATGCCAAGCGCGGCCATGTCGATCACACGATCTACGATACCGGCTCGATCGCGCGGTTCCTGGTGCGCCGCTTTGGCCTCAAGACGCTGCCCGGCCTGGTGGAACGCGACAAGGCGATGCTGGCCGCCGGCGGCCCTCCGCCGGGCGACCTGACGGCGGCACTCGATATCTGATCCTTCCCCCTCTGGGAGAAGCGATCATCGCACGGCGGGCGGGGCCAGCGCGGCAACCGGGCCGGGCGCGGCCGCCGTATCGGTCTGCGGTGTCGGCGATGCCTGCGGCTGCGGTGCAGACTGAGGCGCAGGTTGGGGCGCCAGCGGCTGCGGCGCGGGCAGCACCATCGCGGCGGTTTCCAACTGGTCCAGGGCGTGCTGCGCGGCCACCCAGTCGCGGGCGTGGGCCAGCCATTCGGTGGCGGCATCCTTGCCCGGCATGCGTTCCACGTCGCTGATCGCCGCATCCACCCGGCCACCGGCCAGCGCCAGGCGGGCATGATCGGCGCGTGCTTCGGGGGTGGCGTTGGGGCCTTCGTCGTGGCGGATCACGAACAAGCCGGCGATCTGGCCCGAAAGCCAGTCCCAGGTGTTGCCCTGCGGCGCCTTGCCCATCAATTGCGGCTCGATCGCGGCGAGTTCTTCCGACAGGCTGCCCAGCGTGATCGGATGGGCCGAAGCGGCAATCACCCGGTCCACCGCGCCGGGCTGGCTGTCGCCAAAGCGCACGCGCAGCTGGTTTTCCAGAATGCCCAGCGGCTGCCCGCGCTCGATCGCGCGGCGGGTGGCAAAGGCCACCAGCAGTGCCTCGGCCCGCGTGGCCTGGCCTGCGGCGGCGCTGGCTTGCTGGTTCAATTCGGCCAGGCGCTGCTCCAGCGCGGAAACCTTGGCCGATGTGCTGGCCAGGACGGCATCGCTGGCCGCGCTGCTGGCGGCGGCCACCACCGCTTCAGAGGCCACGGCGGCAGGCACGTCGCCGCTCGCGCTGGCCATCGGGCCCAGGTCAAGCCGCAGCCAGCCTTGGCGCGCGGCCAGCCAGGCCCCGCCGCCAGCCAGCGCCAGAATGACGATCAGGGCCAGCCCCACCGCCAGCCGGCCACCACCACGGCGGCCACCGCTTCGGTTACCGGGCGGAATTGCTTGTCCGTATGGCGTGTCCTGCATCAATCTTTTTCGCTTGTTCGTGGCCCCGAAGTCACAGGTTCTGGCACATTTGCCGGGCCAGCGCCAGCAATGGTTGATCGCGGCGCTTGGCAGATATTTCAACCGCTTGCCATCCAGGGCCAGCCTTGGGCCCGATTCGTGGCGCCAGGCACGCCAGCGCCACGTTGCCACGCGCGAGGCCCAAGCGTGCGCATTCTGCGGCAAAATGGCGCGCCGCTTCGCCCGAATGCAGCGCCACCACGCAGGGCCCCTGCAGCAGCGCTTGCGCCGCCGGATCGAGCGGCAGGGGCCGCGCGGCATAGACCGTGATCGTTTCCACCGCCACGCCCGGCGGGGGCGCCAGCGGCGCGGGATCGGCGCCCGACAGGCGCAGATAGCGCCCCGGCGCCAGGTTTCGCGCCACTTCGGCCAGGCCCCCTTCGCCCACTTGCGCCACGGCAAAGCCGGCATCTTGCGCTGCCTGTGCCGTTTCCGCGCCCACCGCCAGAACGGGCAGCCGGGCAAGCCGCGCCAAGCCCGGCCCGGCCAGGCGGAACAGGTTGGCGCTGCCCGCCAGAATGCCGGCAAAGGCCGCGGGATCGGGCACCGTCCACGGCACCGCGTCTATCGCAAACAGCGGGGTGCCCAGCACGGTCAGTCCCATGGCGCGCGCGGCGGCAACGCTTGCCGCGTTGCCCGGCTCGGGCCGCAAGACCAGCAGCGGGCGCATCAATGTGCCGGGGAATCATCACCGTGGAAAAACGCGGCAATGCCTTCGGGTGCCTGGGCCAGCAGGCGCTGCGCCAGGGCAAGCGGCGCCTGGGCATCATCGGCGGCAAAGCGCGCGGTGTCTTCCACACGCAGGGCGCCGTCGGGGCTGAACAGCGCGGCGCGCAGCACCAGATCATCGCCCGCGGTGGTGGTCAGCACGGCAATCGGGCTGTGGCACGTGCCGCCCAGGCCCGCCAGCAAGGCGCGCTCGGCACGGATCGCCGCGTGGGTGGGGGCGTGGTCGATCGCCGCGAGCAGTGCGCGCACATCCTGGCGCGCGGCAAGGCATTCGATACCGATCGCCCCTTGCGCCGGGGCCGGCAGCCATTCCTCTGCCGGCAGGACATGGCCCACACCGGTTTCGCCCAGGCGTTGCAGCCCGGCGGCGGCCAGCAGCGTGACATCGGCCTCGCCCGCCTGCAACTTGGCCAGGCGCGTGGCCACGTTGCCGCGAAACGAAACGATTTCCACGTCGGGCCGCGCGTGCAGCATCTGCGCGGCGCGGCGCGGCGCGCTGGTGCCCACCCGCGCGCCTTGCGCGATCGCGGCCACGCTGGCCGCACCCACCAGCACGTCGCGCACATCGGCGCGCGGCAGCACGGCGGCAATGATGATCGCCTCGGGACGGACGGTTTCCACGTCCTTCATCGAATGCACGGCAAAGTCGATCTCGCCATGCAGCAGGGCCGCGTCCAGCTCCTTGGTCCATAGCGCCTTGCCGCCGATCTCGGCCAGGGGGCGGTCCTGGATGCGATCGCCACTGGCCACTTGCGGGCACAGTTCCACCGCGTCTTCCGGCCAGCCGTGGGCGGCACACAGGCGCGCGCGGGTTTCCTCGGCCTGGGCCATGGCCAGGGGGGAGCGGCGGGTGCCAAGACGCAACGGCCGGTCGAGCGTCTGCGGTGGGTTGTGCGACGGGTTGTTCATGCGTGGCTTGCCGTAAACGGGATTATCTCTAAGGGGAAGCTCCGCATGGCCCTGATCCTTGGCATCGAATCCTCGTGTGACGAAACCGCCGTTGCCGTTATCGACGGCAGCGCGACGACGCTTGCCACCCGTATCGTGGCGCAGCGTATCGCATCGCAGGACGAAGCGCACCGGCCCTATGGCGGTGTCGTACCCGAAATCGCCGCCCGCGCCCATGCCGATGTGATCGCCCCGATGGTGGCCGCCACGCTGGCCGATGCCGGCCTCACGCTCGACGACATGGACGCCATTGCCGCCACCGCCGGCCCCGGCCTGATCGGCGGGGTGATGGTCGGCCTGGTTACCGGCAAGGCGCTCGCCATGGCCAGCGGCAAGCCGCTGATCGGGATCAACCACCTGGAAGGCCACGCGCTTTCCCCGCGCCTGGCCGATCCCGGCCTTGCCTATCCCTATTGCCTGCTGCTGGTATCGGGCGGGCATTGCCAGATCCTGGAAGTCATGGGGCTTGGCCAGTATCGCCGCCTGGCCGCCACGATCGACGATGCGCTGGGCGAAGCGTTCGACAAGACCGCCAAAGTGCTGGGGCTGGGCTATCCCGGCGGCCCGGCCGTGGAGCGCCTGGCGCGCGAGGGCAACCCGCGCGCGGTGCCGCTGCCGCGCCCGCTGGTGGGCAGTGGAGAGCCGCATTTCTCGTTCGCCGGCCTTAAAAGCGCGGTGCTGCGCGCGCGCGATTCGGGCCAGTATTGCGCGGCAGACCTGGCCGCATCGTTCCAGCAGGCGGCGATCGACTGCGTGATCGACCGCACACGCGGCGCGCTGGCGCAGTGTTCGCCAGGCATGACCGCGCTGGTCGTGGCCGGGGGCGTGGCTGCCAATGCCGCGCTGCGCGGCGCGCTGGAAACGTTGGCCGGGGAAGCCGGCCTGCCGCTGGTGGCGCCGCCGGTAAAGCTGTGCACCGACAATGCCGCGATGATCGGCTGGGCCGGCGCCGAACGCTTTGCCACCGGCCAGGCCGATCCACTCGACCTGCCGGCCCGGCCGCGCTGGCCGCTCGACGATGGTGCTGCGCCCGTGCGCGGTGCGGGAGTGAAGGCATGAGCGTGGCTGATGTGGGGGCGCCGGGGGTCGGCGTGATCGGCGCGGGCGCCTGGGGCACCGCGCTGGCACAGATGGTGGCAAGCGACGGGCGGCCCGTGGTCCTGTGGGCGCGCGAGGCGGCGCTGGCCGAAACGATCAACCGCGAGGCCCGCAATCCCACCTATCTGCCCGGCGCCGCGCTGGCGCCACAGATCGCCGCCACCAGCGACCTCGCCGCGCTGGCCCGCTTGCCCGTGCTGCTGCTGGTCACCCCGGCGCAGTTCCTGGGCAGCGTGATGGCCGGCCTGCCCGATTATGCCGGCGATCTGGTGCTGTGCGCCAAGGGGATCGAGGCAGGCACCGGGCGGTTGATGGCGCAAGTGGCGCAAGACGCCGCGCCGCGTGCGCGCGTGGCGGTGCTTTCTGGCCCGACCTTCGCCCACGAAGTTGCCGCCGGCCTGCCCACGGCCGTCACGCTCGCCTGTTCGGGCGGGGACGCGCAGTGGCAGCGCCTTGCCCCGGCCGTGGCGCGGCCCACGTTCCGGCCCTATTATTCGGCAGACGTGATCGGGGCGGAGATCGGCGGCGCGGTAAAGAACGTGCTGGCGATTGCCTGCGGCGTGGTCGATGGGCTCGGCCTGGGGCAGAATGCGCGCGCCGCGCTGATCAGCCGCGGCTTTGCCGAAATGCAGCGCTTTGGCCTGGCCATGGGCGCGCAGGGGGAGACGCTCTCGGGCCTTTCCGGGCTGGGAGACCTGGTGCTGACCTGCTCTTCGCCGTCGAGCCGGAATTTTTCGCTGGGCAAGGCGCTGGGGGAAGGCCAAACCGCGTCTCAGGCGTTGTCAGGCCGCAGCAGCGTGGCCGAAGGGGCGTATACCGCGCCCGTGCTGGCCGATCTTGCCCGGCAGAAGGGAATTGCCATGCCGCTGGTCGATGCGGTCGTTACCCTGGTTCAAGGGCAGGCCCCGGCCCGCGACGTTGTCGCCAGCCTACTGGCCCGCCCCTTGCGTGCGGAACGCCCGCTTGGCTGAACCCACTCTTTCCGCAGGCCTTCCCGCCGATCGGGTGGATGCGCAGGCCGAACAGGCCGATATTGCCGCGCTGGCCAAGGGCGGGCGCACCAACTTTTTCGGTTTCGTGCTGCGCCTTGCGGCCAGCGTGCCGTTCCTGTTCATCGCCGGCCGGCTTTACGGCGCGGCCACGCTGGGGCGCTATGCTTCGGCCACGCTGGTGGTGGAACTGGCCGCTCAGCTGGCCACCCTGGGGCAGAAGCGCGGGCTGGCGCAGCAACTGGCCAAGGAAGACCGGCCCGGCGCCTGCATCGTGGCCGATGCCCTGCTGCTGTCGGCCCTGGTATCGGCGCTTTGCGCGCTGCTCTTGTGGCTGGTGCCGGTGCTGATGTTCCCCAGCGGGGACTATACGCGCGTGGACCGCCTGCTGCCGCTGGCGATCCTGCCGCGCGCGCTGGGCGATGTCGCGCTGGCGGCGCTGGCCTATCGCTTTGATGTGGGTGCCACGGTGCGCGCACGCGCGGTGGTGGAACCGTGGACGCAGTCGCTGGGCGCTGGCGGGCTGTGGCTCGCGGGTATGTGGTGGGCGCCGCTGCGCGATAGCGGGCTGATCCTGGCCTATGCCCTGGCGATGCTGGCCGCGATGGTCACTGCGTTCGTGCCGCTGCTCAAAAGCTATGGCCTGCCGCGCCAGTGGGAGCCGCGCCTGCGCGACCTGCTGCGCCTGGCCAATCGCAACTTGCCGCTGGCCGGCGCCGATGCGGTGGAATGGGGCACGCGCAAGCTTGACCTGTTCATTCTGGGCACTTTTGCCCCGGCCGAGGCAGTGGGCATCTATTACGTGGCGCAGCAGGTGGCGACGCTGCCGCAAAAGCTGAAAACCAGCTTCGAACCGATCCTGGGCCCGGTGATCACCCGCAACCTGCGCGAAAACAATTTCGGCGCGATTGCTCGCCAGGTGTGCCAGGTGGGTTTCTGGATCACCGCCGCGCAGGCCGGCATCGCCCTGGCGCTGGGCCTGCCGGGCAAGGGCGTGATGGGCCTGTTCGGCCCCAATTTCGTGGCTGGCACCGGCGCCCTGGCGCTGTTGCTGGCGGCCGAAGTGGTGGCCGCGCCTGCAGTGGTGAGCGAAGCGGCGCTGATCTATGTGGCGCGGCTGCGCAACTGGTGGATCAGCCTGGGCACGATCGCGCTGCAGGCCGGGCTGACCGTGGCCTTCATCCTGGCCGCGCGCGAACTGGGCGGTGGCGGCATGGTCGAGGCGATGGGCGCGGCGCTGGCGCTGGTCGTGTCGCTGGGCCTCGCGTCCCTGCTCAAGTCGCGGCTGCTCGGCTCGATCCTCAAGCAGAAGATCAGCAACTGGCGCTGGGCGCTGGTCTGGGCCGCGCTGCCCGCGCTGGGCGTTGGCCTGCTGGCGCGGTTCCTGCCCGAATGGGCCGAACTGGCGCTGGGCGTGCCGGGTATCCTGGGTGTCTATGGCTTCGTCATCTGGCGCCGCGGCTTTGGCCCGGAAGACCGGGTGCTGTTCCGCAAGCAGAAGGGGTAGGGGGGCTTGGCCCCAATTGAACGGCTTCGTTCTATTTCTTGGATAGTAACCCGGCGATCGCCACGAAATCACCCACGCTCAGCGTTTCGGCGCGGCGGGCGGGATCGATGCCCAGCGTGTCGAGCGCGTCGAGTGCACCGGGAAGGCCCTTGAGCGACTGGCGCAGCATCTTGCGCCGCTGGCCAAAGGCAGCCTCGGTCACGCGTTCCAGCATGCGTGCGGAAACCCCTTCGGGCATGGCGGCAGGCGTCACGTGGACCACGGCCGACATCACCTTGGGCGGCGGTGTGAACGCGCTGCGGTGCACTTTCATGGCAATGCGGGCGGATGCGCGCCATTGCGAAAGGATCGCCAGCCGGCCGATGGCATCGCTGCCGGTGGCCGCGACAATGCGTTCGGCCACTTCCAGCTGGAACATGAGCGTCAGCGAAAGCCAGGCCGGCGGCCAGTCCTGGCCCGAAAGCCAGCCTATGAACAGCGCGGTGCCAACGTTGTAGGGCAAGTTGGCGACTACGTGCCAGGGGCCGTCGAACAAGGTTGCAGGATCGATCTTGGTGGCGTCCCCCTCGATCACGCGGAGCTGGCCGGGAAAGGCCTCTGCCAGTTCGGCCAGCGCCGGCAGGCAGCGCTTGTCCATCTCGATCGCGGTGACGTTCGCGCCGGCGCGCAGCAGGGCGCGGGTCAGCCCGCCGGGGCCGGGGCCCACCTCCAGCACGTTGGCCCCCTTGAGCTTGCCCGGAATGGCCGCGATGCGCGCCAGCAGCTGTTCATCGAACAGGAAGTTCTGGCCCAGTGCCTTGGACGCGAGCAACCCGTGCCGGTTGACCACATCGCGCAAGGGGGGAAGATCGGGCAGGCTGCTCATGCCAAAGCGGTGGCGCGCCGCACCGCGCATTCGCCGGCCAGGCGAATGGCCGCGATCATCGCGCCGGGGCGGGCCTGGCGCGTGCCGGCAATGCCGAAGGCAGTGCCGTGATCGGGCGAAGTGCGGATGATCGGCAGGCCCAGCGTGACATTCACGCCATCATCGAAATCGAGCACTTTCAACGGGATCAGCGCCTGATCGTGATACATGCAGATGGCCACGTCATAGGTGCTGCGCGCCTGGGCGTGGAACATCGTATCGGCCGGCAGCGGGCCGCGCGCGGCAATCCCGGCGGCCTGGAGCGCGGCGACGGCGGGCGCGATATAGCTCTGGTCCTCGTGCCCCATGCGCCCGTCTTCCCCGGCGTGGGGATTGAGGCCGGCCACGGCCAGGCGCGGATCGGCAATGCCGAAATCACGCACCAGCGCCCGCGCGGCGATCGCGCTGCGCCGGGTGATCAGTTCGGCGGTGATCAGGCCGGGCACGGCATGGAGCGGCACATGGACGGTGATCGGCACCACCTTGAGCGAGGGGCCGGCGAGCATCATCACCGCATCTTCATCGGCCACGCCGCTGGCCTGGCCAACGAATTCGGTTTGCCCCGGATGGTTGAAGCCCACGCTGGCGAGCCGGCTTTTGGACACCGGCGCGGTGACAAGGGCCGAAGTTTCACCCGCAATGGTCAATTGCGTCGCAGCGTCGAGCGAATGGAGCGCGAGCAGCGCGCCCTGGTCGGTCGGCTGGCCGGGGGTGTATTCCGCATCGCCCAGATCGAGCACGGGCAGGGCGCGATCGAACGTGGCAACCGCTTCTTCCAGGCTGCCCACCGGGCGCACCGGCACATCAAGTCCGCGATGCCGCGCCGCTTCATCGATCACGCGGCGGCTGCCCACGGCCACGAAAGGCTCCAGCTTGGCCATGCCGCGCAGGATCCACGAGGCCGCGATCAGTTCGGGGCCGATGCCGGCGGGATCACCCTGTGAAATGGCAATGGGGTTCATGGGCTTTGCGTTATCGGGCTTTGCGGGTGGGGGGTAGTGGGTGATGTTGCGGGTTCGGGTGGGTTTTGGATTTTTTGGGCCGGGTTGGGATTTGCTTCTCACCACCCCCAACCCCCGTCTCTAAAGCGGAGGGTGTGGGGGGTGGTGGAGGCCATGCTCCAACAAATCAGTTATACTCGATCACCGCATCGCGGCGCAGGTCGCGCAGGTAGGTTTGCGCGCGCTTGTTCACGCGGTCGTCTTCCATCTGCGACTGCATTTCTTCAAAGCTCGGGCCGTCGGCCACCTTGGGATCGTCGCGGCCGCACAGCATCAGCACGCGCACGCCGTCTTCGATCGAACCGAACGGCGGGGTGACTTCACCGATCGACAGCTTGAGCATCGAATCCTGCAGCGCGGCGGGCAGGTCGCGCGCCTTGACCTGGTCGTTGGTGACGACCGAGGCGCCGATGCTGGCGGCCGCCGCATCGGCCTGGCCGCAGCCATGGATGCCCTTGACCGTGCTGGCAAAGGTGGCGGCCTTGGCGGCGGCGTCCTTTTCCGTGGTGCCCTTGGGGAAAGTGAGCGAGATCTGCTTGAGGCTGAGCACCGCGTCGCGCGGGTCTGCGGTCAGCACCTGGCGCTTGTCGATCAGGTAGAGGATCGAATAGCCGCCGGGAATCTCGACCGGCCCGGCGAGCTGGCCGGGCTGCATCGAAGCGGCCACGGTCGAAAGATCCTGCGGCAACTGGCCCAGGCGAATCCAGCCCAGGTCACCGCCCACCGCCGCCGTGGAGGCTTCGGAATACTGGCGGGCATAGGCGACGAAGCTGCCGCCCTTCTTCAACTGTTCCACGATCTGGTTGGCGTTGGCCATGACCTGGGCACGGTTGGTGTCGTTGGCGGAGAGATAGATTTCGCCGATGCGGTATTCCTCGGTGCCCTTGGCAGCCTTGAGGCGATCCATCATTTCCTTCACTTCGCCGTCGGACACGTTGATGAACGGCTGGACGTTGCGACGCAGCAGGCGCTGCCACGACAGCTCGCCGCGGATCTGCCGCTTGAGCGAGGCGGGCGAAGAGCCGATCGACACGAGATACTTGTCGAGTGCGGCCGGGTTCTGGCCGAAGTTCTGCTGGGCAACGCGCTCGTAGGTCTGGTTGACCTCGTCGTCGTCCACGTCGACCCCGGCCGACTTGGCTTCCTGGATCTGCAGCGTCTCGTCGATCAGGTTGCGCAGCACTTGCAGGCGCAGGCGTTCCTGTTCCTCGGCCGAAACCTTGCCGCCGTTGGCATTGACGATCAGCGCGAGGCGCTGGTCGATATCGGTTCCGGTGAGGATTTCGCCATTCACGATCGCGGTGGCGCGGCGCACGTTGGGATCGCTCTTGCCGAAGATCTGCACGTTGGCCGGAATGTTGAGCTGGCCCGAAGCATCGGGCGCGCCGCCCTGGGTGCGGGTGTCACCGGCCTGGGCCCCACCGGCCTGAGCTTGCGCGACGCTGCCGGCCACCGGCAGGGCTGCCGTTGCGACCAGACCCAGTGCCAGCGTGGCCCGGCCAGCCAGATGGCGCATCCGATAAAGTGGCAGCCGGTTGATGGACTTCATGGCGATCCGAACTTCCTGTCAGGCATGCAGCATGCAAAACTTGGCAGCATGCGAAATATTGCGTCGATCCGGCGTGCAGTGACCCGGCTTAACCCACGCTGAGTGGCGGCAAGCGGGCGGGAATGCAACGCCGGAATTGGTCGTGCAGGGGAAAACTTTGCAACAAACGTGGCTCGTGGCGGGATTCTGCCGACCGGGTTTTGCGCTCTGCCCTCAACCCGCGCGCACCTGGGTCATCGCCTGCTCATAGCGGCTGTTGATCTCTTGCCCGCGATAGCGCGAGTATTCGCACCGCGCCAACGCTTCGGCCGGCGGGAAGATCACCGGGCTGTTGCGATAGTCATCGGGCATCAGCGCCAGCGCCGCCTGGTTGGGCGTGGGATAGCGGATGGTGCGGGCAATGTCGGCCCCGGCCTGCGCGCCCAGAACGAAATCGATGAAGGCATAGGCCAGATCGGGATTGGGCGCGTTGTGCGGGATGCACAGGCTGTCGCTGGCGATAATGCCGCCTTCGCGCGGGACCACGAAAGACAGGTCGGGATCATCGCGCATCACCTGGGCGATATCGCCGTTGTATTCGATCACCAGGTCCACGTCTCCGCCCAGCAGCAGGTCCTGCCCGTTATCGTCATGGAACGCGGCGATATTGGGCTTTTGCTTCAAGAGCATGGCCTTGACCTGGGCAATCACGGCAGGATCGTTGGTGTTGGCCGGGTGGCCCAGGTATTTGGCGCCGATCTCGAACAGCTCGCTCGCTTCGGCCAGCAGCGCAACGCGGCCCTTGTAGCGATCGGAATCGAGCACCCACTTCCAGCTGTCGGGCACGCCATCGACTTTGGATTTGCGATAGCCGATGCCGGTGACGATCCAGGTATAGGGCACCGAAAAGCGCCGGCCGGGATCGAACGGCGGATTGGTGAACTGGGGCGCGATGTTCTTGAGATTGGGAATTTTCGCGTGATCGAGCGGGGCCAGCATATTGGCCGCGGTCATGCGTTCGACGAAATCGTTGGACGGCACGATCACGTCATAGCCCTGGTTGCCGCTGCGCAGCTTGGCAAACAGCTCGTCATTGTTGGCAAACAGGCTGATGTTGACGCCCGCGCCCGCCGCCTTGGTGAAATCGGCGACGGTGTTCTTCCCGATATAGGTATCCCAGGTATAGAGATTGAGCGCGCGCGAGGGCTTCCCGCGCGAACAGGCGGCCAGCGCCCCGGTGAAGGACAGGCCAATGCCGGCAAGGCCAGCCTGGCGCAGGAACATGCGGCGGGAATGGGCCATCTTCGTTCAATTCCTGAAGGCAAGTGCAATCCGCGGGCGGGGATGGCCGCAGATCAGGCCTTGAGCAAGAGGTGATCGCGTTCCCACGAGGAGATCACCTCGTCATAAGCGGCCAGTTCGTTGAGCTTGATTTCGTAGAACGCCTTGATGAACTGCTCGCCCAGCAAGTCGATCACCGGCTGGCAATCGATCATCTGCTTGAGCGCGGCATCGAGGTTGCGCGGCAGGGTGCGTTCCTCGTCATAGGCGTTGCGGGCCATCAGCGGCAGCGGTTCGATCTTTTCCTGCAGGCCGATATACCCGCAGGCCAGCGTGGCGGCGATGGCGATATAGGGATTGGCATCGGCACCGGGCAGGCGGTTTTCGATGCGCGTGTTGTTGGGCGAACTGACCGGAATGCGCAAGCCGCAGCTGCGGTTGTCCAGCCCCCATTGCACATTGATCGGCGCGCTGTGGGCGGGGCGGATGCGGCGGAAGGAATTGACGTTGGGCGCGAACAGCGGGACCACTTGCGGAAGGTAGCGTTGCAGCCCGCCCACGAACCAGCGGAATTCCTGCGTCAGCCCTGCTTGCGTGCCGAAGAGGTTGGCGCCGGTTTCATCCACCGCCGAGATGTGCAGGTGCATCGCGCTGCCCGGCTGGCTTTCCATCGGCTTGGCCATGAAGGTGGCATAGACGCCGTGCTTCAAGGCCACCTGGCGCACGATGCGCTTGAAGATCACCACCTGGTCGCACAGCGCCACGGGATCGCCGTGGTTGAAGTTGATTTCGAGCTGCGCGGTACCGCCTTCGTGGATCATCGTATCGAGTTGCAGCGAGGCGATTTCCGAATTGTCGTAGATTTCCTCGATGATGTCCTCGTATTCGGTTACCGATTCCAGGCCATAGGGCTGGGGCGAGCTTTCCGCGCGGCCCGAACGCCCGCGCGGCGGCTGGATCGGCAGATCGGGATCGGAATTGACCTCGGTCAGGTAGAATTCCAGTTCCGGGGCCACCACCATCTGCCAGCCCATGTCGGCATACTTGGCCAGCATGCGTTTGAGCACGTGGCGCGGCGCCACTTCGAACGGGCGGCCATCGCGGTGCAGCGCATCGGCCACGACGAAGGCGGTGGGGGTGCGAAAGCCCGGCGCCACGCAGATCGAATGGATATCGGGCAGCAGGGTCACATCGGGATCGCGATAGAGGAAATCATCCTCGTCGGTATCGGCATAGTCCCCGGTGATGGTGACGGAAAAGACCGAAGAAGGCAGGCGCAGGCTCATGTTGCCGACCGAGGCGATGAACTTGTCGGCCGGCCAGACCTTGCCGCGCACCACGCCGTTGATATCGGGGACGAGGCATTCCACCTCGCTGATGCGTTTTTCGCGGATCCATTCGGCAAAGGCTGAAGACATGGGCGATTCTGGCATGGGATCACTCGTGTGAAGAGAATGGGGTCAAAGGCGGTCGCGTAAGGCAAAGAAGGTCATGGCAGCGGCCATCGTCGGCCAGCGCAGCCACGTGCCCCCAGGAAAGCGCGGCGTGGGCAGCCGCTGCACCAGGTCCAGCGCCGGAGAGGGATACCCGGCCATGGCCGCGCCGATTTCCGACCCCAGCCACGGCGCGAGCACCACGCCCAGCCCGGAAAATCCACTGAGCGACCACAGCCCCGGTGCCACCTGCGCGGCATAGGGCAGGCGATGCGGGGTGATGGAAAGCGTTCCGCCCCAGGCGTGGTCGATCGGCACATCGGCCAGTTGTGGAAACACGCGCAGCATGTGCGGCCGCACGAACGCGGCCATGTCGGCCGGCAGGCGATAGGAATAGCGCTCTCCCCCACCGAACAGCAAGCGGCGATCCGGGGTGAGGCGGAAGTAATAGACCACGAAGCGCGAATCCGACACCGCATGCCCGCCGCCGATCAGCGCGGCGGCACGCGCGGGCGGCAGCGGGGCCGTGGTGGCGATGAAATTGTTGATCGGCAGCACATGCGCGTCGACCTTGGGCACCAGCCCCTGGGCATAGCCGCCGGTGGCCACCAGCACGCGGGCCGCGCGCACCGTGCCGCCCGGCGTGGCGATGCGCCAGCCTTCCCCTTCGCGAGCGATGCCGGTGCAGCGGCTGTGCGGATGGATCACCGCACCCGCGGCCCGGGCCGCGCGGGCCATGGCCAGGGCCAGCTTGAGCGGGTTGAGATGGCCACCAGCCAGATCGAGGCTGCCGCCGAAATAGGCCTCGCTCGCCACCAGCGCGCGGATGTCGTCCTGGCCGAGCGGGGTGAGCGCGGCGTGGCCATAGGCCTCGCGCATGAAGCGCACCTGATCGTGGGTTTCGCGCACCAGGCCGGGCTTGTGATCGGCATGGATCAAGCCGGGACGGAAATCGCAAGCGTCGGGATCGTGGGCGATGAGGCGATCGAGGTCATCGCGCGCGGCGCGGGCCATGGACCACATCGCCCTGGCCCCATCCTCGCCCAGGTGGCGCGCCAGCCAGTGCTGGTCCTGGTTCCAGCCCAGGTGCACCTGGCCGCCGTTGCGGCCCGATGCGCCCCAGCCCAGAGGCCCGCTTTCCAGCAGGACGACCGATCGCCCGGCTTCCGCCAGCCGCAATGCGGCACCCAGACCTGTGTAGCCCCCGCCAATGATGCAGGCATCGGCCTGCACATCCCGATCCAGCACGCGGCCGTCAAAAGGCGCGGAGATCGTGGCGGCGTAATAGGAAGGCGGATAGGCCCGCACATCCTCGCCGGTTGGTCCTGCCCGCTCGATGGATCGAGGCGTTAACATTGCCGTCGGTTCTACCCCATGCCCGGAGGGGCGACAAGCGAGCGGGCTGGGGGTTTGGTTGTCAGGGTGGTGTATGGAATGCACCGTTTTGGGGCGAGATTGCTTGAGGTTTCCACCACTCCCAACCATCCTTACGACGAGGAGGGGCTGCTCACGTGGAGTCAGGGGCCGGGATCGCCCAGCGTCGCGCCGTCCCAATGCTCGTCGGCCTTGCCATCGACAAAGCGCCACATGTCGAACCAGGTGGTGGTATAGGTCTTGGCCGGGTCCTTGGGGTCCTTCTGGGTCCTCACGAAGCTGACCACCACGCGGTCACCCTCGGCGGTGACCGAGACGACCGGCGTGGCCATGTGGGCGGGGCAGACCTTGGGCTTTACCTTGAGCACCTGGGTAAAGAAATGCACGACGGTGTCGCGGCCCGACGGCACCATCGGGTTGTGCTGGTGATAGGCGGGCGTCAGGAACAGATCGGCCTTGTTCCATTCACCGCATTCCAGCAGGTCTTTCACGATATGTAGCGCGGCCTGCTTGTTGCGGTGGAGCACCGGATCGGGGCTGGTGAACAGGCTTTCGGGATCGGGCGCGGCCACCACGGCTTCCTGGGCGTGGGCGGCGGGGGCAAGCAGCAGCAAAGTGGGCAGCAGCAGGCGTTTCATCGATGTCTCTCCCGTGTCTGGCCGCGACGATAATGCAGGACCGGCCCCTTCGCCAGCCTGCCGCCGGCTTGGGGGCCTAACCCAGCAGCACCACCGGCGCGGTCGGCGTCCAGCTCAGCCACACCGGCTCGCCCACTGGCAGGCTGGGCGCCAGGGTGCGTTCGCCATTGGCGCGGGCCACCTTGAACGTGGCGCCGCTGGCGGTTTCCACGTCGTAGAGCGTTTCGCTGCCCAGATAGGCCGAGCGGACGATCGTGCCCTCGACCACGTTGGCATCGGGCAGGGCGTCGGGCCCGGCCGGGCGGCCTTCGCTGGTGGGCGTCATCACGATCTTCTCGGGGCGGATGCCGGCCCACACCGGGGTATCGGGCGCGCCGGTCACGCCGTGGCTGACATAGATCGGCACGGCCAGATCGGGCGCGGTGACGGCGGCATGGTCGGGTTCGTCCACGCTCAGGCGGCCTTCGAACATGTTGATCGTGCCGATGAAGTCCGCAACGAAGCGGTTGGCCGGATATTCATAGAGATCGCCCGGCGCGGCCACCTGCTGCAACCGGCCGCGGTTCATCAGCGCGCAGCGGCTGGCCATGGCCAAGGCCTCGTCCTGGTCGTGGGTGACCATCACGAAGGTGACGCCGACATCGTGCTGGATCTGCGCGAGTTCGGCGCGCATCGCATCGCGCAGCTTGGCATCGAGTGCCGAGAGCGGCTCGTCGAGCAGCAAGACCTTGGGCTTCTTCACCAGGGCGCGGGCCAGGGCCACGCGCTGGCGCTGGCCGCCCGAAAGCTGATCGGGCTTGCGATGGCCGAATTCATCGAGCTTCACCAGGCGCAGGGCGTCGGCCACGCGGGCTTCGCGCTCGTCCTTGGCGACGCGGTCGATCTTGAGGCCATAGGCGACGTTTTCGGCAACGGTCAGGTGCGGGAACACGGCATAGGACTGGAACACCATGTTGACCGGGCGCCGGTTGGGCGGGGTGGTGCTCATGTCCACGCCGTCGATCAGGATGCGCCCTTCGGTGGGCGTTTCAAGGCCCGCCAGCATGCGCAGCAAGGTGGTCTTGCCGCAGCCCGAGGGGCCAAGCAGCGAGAAGAATTCGCCGCGATGAATGTCGAGGCTGACATCGTCCACCGCGATGAACGAGCCGAACCGCTTGGTCACGTTCTCGAATTGGATGAGAGGCTGGGTCATGGGGAATTCCTGTGTGAAATCAGTGGCCCTGCGCCAGGTCGCGGCCCTGGAGCTTCATGCCGATGGCAGTCAGCGCAATGGTGATGAGCATCAGCACGGTGGAAGCGGCGTTGACCTCTGGCGTGACCGAGAAGCGCACCATCGAATAGATTTTGACCGGGAACGTCACCGTGTTGGGCCCCGAGGTAAAGAACGTGATCACGAAATCGTCGAGGCTGAGCGTGAAGGCGAGCAATCCGCCCGAGATCAGCGCCGGGCGCACGTGGGGCAGCAGCACGTCCCACAGCGCGCGCAACTCGCTGGCGCCAAGGTCGCGCGCGGCTTCCTCCATCTCGCGGTTGAAGCTGGCCAGGCGCGCGCGGACGACGACGGCGACGAAAGGGAAGCTGAAGGTGATATGCGCGATGATGATCGCGCCCAGGTCAAACGGCCAGACCAGGTCGCGCGGCCAGGGCACGATCTGGCCGAAGAACACCAGCATCGCCACGCCCATGCAGATTTCGGGCACCACGATCGGCAGCGTCACCGCGCCATCGAACAGGCCCTTGCCGGGAAAGCGGAAGCGCCACAGCGCAATGGCGGTGAGCGCGCCGAGCACCACGCTGAACAGCATCGAGATGAACGCGATGGTCAGCGAATTGGTGAAGGCATCGATCAGCGCGGCATCGTTCCACATCGTGCCGTACCAATCGAGGGTGAAGCCCTCCCAGCGGATGGTGCGGCGGCTGTCGTTGAAGCTGAACACCACCAGGCTGGCCAGCGGCACATAGAGGAACAGGATGACCGCGCCCACCCACAGGCGCAGCGGCCAGCGGCGGGCGTATTCGAGCGGGCCGGGCTTTGCGTCGAGCGGTTTTGCCATCAGGCGTCTCCGTGGCGTTGGGCGCGGGTGGCGCGGCGATCCTGGATCGCGCGCACGGCCATCGCCAGAAGCGTGAGATACATCAGCATGAACGAGAGCGCGGCGCCAAACGGCCAGTCATTCGCGCGCTTGAACTGCCGCTCGATCACGCTGGCGATCATCTGGCTGTCGGGCCCGCCCAAAAGGTCTGGAGTAAGGTAGGAGCCGAGCGCGGGAATGAATGTGAGCATGATGGCCGAGAGGATGCCCGGCTTGGCGATCGGCACGATCACCTTGAAGATCGTGGCAATATGCCCGGCGCCCAGGTCGAGGCTGGCCTCGATCAGCGAGCGGTCCATGCGATCGAGCGTGGAATAGAGCGGCAGGATGATGAAGGGCAGGTGGACATAGACCAGGCCCACGATCACCGCGAAATTGGTGTGCAGCATCTCGAACGGGCCAAGGCCGACGAGGCCGAAGGCATCGTTGATATAGCCCTCGGTGCGCATCACCGCCATGAGCGCATACGTGCGCACCAGCAGGTTGGTCCAGAACGGCAGCATGATGCCGAGCAGCAGCAGGATCTTGCCGCGGTCGGTGGCAAAGGTCATCGCCAGGGCATAGGGAAAGCCGATCACCAGGCACACCGCCGTGGTCACCCCGGCAAAGACCAGCGATTTGGCAAAGATCATCAGGTAGACCGGATCGAATACCCGTACATAGTTGTCGAGCGTGCCGGTCACCGCCACTTCGGTGAGCCCCAGGGTGCGGCCAAAGCTGTAGGCCCAGATCACGCTGAGCGGCACCACGAAGAACAGCGTGATCCAGGCAGCCGGCGCGCTCAGCACGGCCAGGAACGCGCCCTTGCTGCTTTTTGATGCGCTGTTCATCGCGGCAAGATCCTCATCGGTGGCAATTTCCCCAAAATCATCGGCGCAAGACCAAAGGTTGCCTCTGGCGCCGCCTGATCGGCGCCCGAAGCGGTGGTGTGGACATGCCTGCCTGCGTGACGTCTTGTTTATCGTTGCGGGGTTTTCCCCGTTATCTGCGATCACACTTATGCGCGAGCACGGGCGCGGTCAATCGCAAATCATTCCTGTGCCACGGGGCCAATCTGCCCCTGCGCCAGGGGCCTCGTCAACCACCGCGCAGCACTTGCCCCAGCCGGTTGAAGAACCAGGCCGAAGCCGGGTTGGTATCGGCATCCCATTCCGGGTGCCACTGCACGGCGAGCACCTGGGCCTTGCCCACTTGCGCCGAAAACGCCTCTACCAGCCCATCGGGCGCGATCGCTTCGACGGTAAGGCCCTGGCCCAGCGTGGCCACGCCCTGGTAGTGAACGGTGTTGACGGTGATCGTATCGCCCAGCGCGGACGCGAGAATGCCGCCGGGCGTGAGGCTGACGGGATGCGTGGCGGCAAACATCGCTTCCAGGCTCACCCCGTCGGGCGCGTGGTGGGCAACCGGGCCATCGGTGGGTAGGGTTTGCAGCGTGCCGCCAAAGGCCACGTTCAATTCCTGAAACCCCCGGCAGATGCCGAACACCGGCTTGCCCGCGCGCAGCATGGCATCGCCCAGCGCCAGCGTGGTGGTATCGCGCGCGGGATCGAACGGGCCGTCCCCGCTGCTGGCGCCATAGCGCCAAGGCTCCATGTTGGAGGGGCTGCCCGTGAGCAGCAGCCCATCGAGCCGGCTGGCCAGCGCGGCCCAATCGGTGAGGCCGGGCAGCGCCGGAACCAGCACCACGTCGGCATCGGCATGGGCGGCGGGCGCGCGCAGATAGCGGTCGATCACGCCGTGCACCGGCTCTGCCCCGCCCGGGCGCAGGCAGCACGACACGCCGAGCAGCGGGCGGGTCATGCCGGCAGCACGCCCAGCGAGGACAAGGCAGGGGTGGAGATGGTGACCGATTTCATGTCGGCATACTTGTAAAGTGCATGGAGGCTGCGGTCACGGCCAAAGCCGGATTGCTTGAACCCGCCAAAGGGCATCGTGATGTCGCACGCGTCCCACCCGTTGACCCAGACCAGGCCCGCCCGCAGGCGCCGGGCAAAGGCGTGGGCAATGTCGATCGAGCCGGTCCACAGACCCGAAGCAAGGCCGTATGGCGTGTCGTTGGCCAGCGCCAGTGCCTGTTCGGGCGTGTCGAACGGGACCACCGCCAGGACCGGGCCGAACACTTCTTCCTGCGCCAGGCTGCTGGCGTTGCTGACCGCGTCGAACACCGTGGGATCAAGGTAGAAGCCGCCGCTTTCGCTGCGCGCGCGGCCCCCGCCCAGGCGCAGCGTGGCACCTTCCTGCTGCGCGCGGGCAATGCGGGTGAGCACGCCTTCCAACTGCCTTTCGCTGATCACCGCGCCCAGTTGCGTGGCGGGATCGAGCGGATCGCCGGGGCGGATGGTCTTGGCCACGGCCAGCACTTTCTCCACGAATTCGGCGTGGATCGAGCGCTGCACCAGTAGGCGCGAGCCAGCGGTACAGACCTGGCCGGCATTGTAGAAGATGCCCCAGGCGGCGGCCTGGGCTGCGCGATCGAGATCGGGGCAATCGGCAAAGACGATGTGCGGGCTCTTGCCGCCCAGTTCCAGGCTCACGCGCTTCAGGTTGCTGTCGGCCGAATAGCGCATCAACTGGCGGCCCACCGGCCCCGAGCCGGTGAAGGTGATCATGTCCACGTCGTTGTGCAGTGCGAGGGCCGCGCCGGCATCCTGGCCGGTGCCGGTGACGACATTGAGCACGCCATCGGGAATGCCGGCTTCCAGCGCCAGTTCGGCAAAGCGCAGCGCGGTGAGCGAGGACAGTTCCGAAGGCTTGACCACCATCGAATTGCCCATGGCGATGGCCGGGGCGATTTTCCACATGGCCATCAGCAGCGGGAAGTTCCACGGCACGATCGCGCCGATTACGCCCAGCGGATCGTGCACGGCATAGGAGAACTTGTCGGGCCCGGTGGGGCCGACTTCGCCATGGATCTTGTCCACCGCTTCGGCATAGAAGCGCAAGGTGCCCAGCGCCAGGGGCACGTCGACGCCGCGGGTGTCGCCAATCGGCTTGCCCGAATCGATGGTTTCGAGGACCGCGAATTCTTCCGCCGCCGCTTCCAGCTTGTCAGCCAGGGTGAGCATCAGCTTCTTGCGCTGGGCCGGCTTCATGTCGCGCCACTGGCCGCTTTCGAAGCGGGCCCGCGCGGCGGCGACGGCGCGGTCCACATCCTGGGCATCGCCGGCGGGCAGCGTGCCGATCACCTGGCCGGTGCCGGGGTTGACGGTGTCGAGCGTGGCGCCCGATGCGGCCGGCACGCTGGCGCCGCCGATCACGTGGTGGGCCGGCAGGCGGGTGGGCAGGATGGGGGGCGCACTGGTCATGGCTATGATCGATCCGGCTTTTGCAATGTGTGATCACTAATAGTGATTGTAGCGCGCCGCGCAAGGTGGCTCGGCCCATCGAGCCGGGGCTTTCGTGGCAGGAAAATGACCGGATCGGCCGGAAAAGCCAGATCGGGCGGTGCGATCCGGGCTGGACAGGCAGGCCGGGTTTTCATATGTGATCACACCATGACGCAAGAAACCGTATCCTCCTTTGCCGACTGGCTCGCCGCTCATCCTGAAGTCACGCGGGTGGAGGCTTTCCTCACCGACGTGAACGGCGCGCCCAAGGGCAAATGGCTGGTGCGCGACAAGGCGTTGGCCCTGGCGGCCAAGGGCCTGCCGATGCCGCTGTCGGTCTTTGCGCTCGATGCCTGGGGTTGCGATGTGGCCGGCGCGGGCCTGGCGTTCGGCACGGGCGATCCGGACGGGCTGTGCTGGCCGGTGCCGGGGCGTTGGAGCAAGGCGCCCTGGCTGGGCGAGGACAGCGCACAAGTGTTCCTGGGCATGGTCGACAAGGACGGCGGCCCGGTGGTGGCCGATCCGCGCGGCATGCTGACCGCGCTGCTGGCCCGCTATGCCGCGCGCGGGCTGACCCCGGTGGTGGCGACGGAGCTGGAATTCTATCTCTATCGCCTGGAAGGCGGCGTGCCGGTGCCGCCCGATGGCAACCTGCGCCGTAACGACACGCTTTCGACCACCGCGCTTTCCGCCCATGCCGCGCTGTTCGACGAGATCATGGCCCTGGCCCACGCCATGGGCATTCCGGCCGATGCCGTGATCAGCGAGGCGGGGCCGGGCCAGTATGAGCTGAACCTGCTGCACCGCGCCGATGCACTGGCGGCGGCCGACGATACCGTGCTGATGAAGCGGATCGTGCGCGCGCTGGCGGCGCACCACGGCCTGGGCGCCACGTTCATGGCCAAGCCCTATGGCGAATGTTCGGGCAGCGGGATGCATATCCACGCCAGCCTCAACGATGCCGCCGGCAAGAACGTGCTGGCCCGGCCCGAAGGTGGCCCGGCCGATATGCTGCTGCACGCCGTGGCCGGGCTTTTGGCGGCGATGCCCGAAACGATGCTGGCGTTCGCCCCCAACTACAATTCGTTCCGCCGTTTCCGCCCCGATGCCCATGCGCCGGTTTCGGCCAGTTGGGGCATCGACGACCGATCGGCCGCGGTGCGGGTGATCGTGGGCGATGCCAAGGCGACGCGGATCGAGCATCGCATTTCCGGGGCGGACGTGAACCCGCACGTGGCCATGGCGGCGATGCTGGGCGCGATGCTGCAAGGCATCGAGGAAGGCGTGATGCCGCCGCCCGCGCAAGACCCGCTTCACCCCGGCGCAGGCGCGCCGCTGCCGGTGGAATGGGGCGTGGCACAAGCTGCCTTTGCCGCTTCGGCGCGGGCCGAGGGCATGTTCGGCGCGCGCTTCCGCGATATCTTCCTGGCGTGCAAGCAGCAGGACCGCGCCGCCTTCCTGGCGCAGATCGACCGGTTCGAATACGACACCTACCTGGGCCTGCTGTAATGGGGCAGGCTATGCCCTCCTACGCCGGCATGCCCACCTGGTATGCCGCGAGCGCCAATCCCGCGCCGCAGCGGCCCGTGCTGCAAGGGGCGCACAGGGCCACGGTCTGCGTGATCGGGGCCGGATTTACCGGGCTTTCGGTGGCGCTGGAACTGGCCGAGCGTGGCATCGACACGATCGTGCTGGAAAGCGAGCGGGTGGGCTGGGGCGCATCGGGCCGCAACGGCGGGCAATTGATCAACGGCTATTCGCGCGGGCTGGATGTGCTGGAGGCGCGGCACGGGCCCGCCGTGGCGCGCGAGCTTGGCAAAGTGGCGCTGGAAGGCGCGGCCATCATCCGCGAACGCGTGGGCAAATATGGCATCGCTTGCGACCTGGTGGATGGCGGGCTGGGCGTGGCGCTGACGGCCAAGCAGATGCGCGGGCTGGAGGAAGAGGCCAAGGTATGGGCCGCGCATGGCCACAAGACCATCGCGGTGCTCGATCGCGAAGGGCTGCGCGCCCATGTGCAGAGCGACCGGTATGTCGGCGGCATTCTCGATCCCTTGCGTGGCCATTTCCACCCGCTCAACTACCTGCTGGGCGAAGCCGCCGCGTTCGAGGCGCTGGGCGGGCGCCTGTTCGAGCACAGCCAGGTGTTGCGCGTGGACGAAGCCGGGCCGCGACCGCGCGTGACGACGGCGCAGGGCGAGGTGGTGGCCGACACGCTGGTGGTGTGCGGCAATGCCTATCTGGGCAAGACCATGCCGCGGCTTTCGGGGCAGATCATGCCGGTGTCGAGCCAGATCGTCACGACCGAGCCGCTGGGCGACCTGGCGGCGCAGCTTCTGCCCAGCGATGCCTGCGTGGAGGATGCCAACTACATCCTCGACTATTTCCGCCGCACGGCTGACGGGCGGCTGCTCTATGGTGGCGGGATCGTCTATGGCGGGCAGGACCCGGCGAGCGTGGAAGCCAAGATCCGCCCCGGTCTGGTCAAGACATTCCCGCAGTTGAAGGACGTGAAGCTGGACTTTGCGTGGAGCGGCACCTTTGCCATGACGCTGAGCCGCATGCCGCAGATCGGCCGGCTGTCACCCAACGTCTATTATTCGCACGGCGACAGTGGCCATGGCGTGACCACCACGCAGTTGCTGGGCCGCCTGCTGGCCGAGGCGATCGGCGGGCAGCATGCGCGCTTCGACGTGTTCGGCAATCTGCCGCACCTGCCGTTTCCCGGCGGGCAGCGCTTGCGCGCGCCGCTCTCCACGCTGGGATCGCTGTGGTATACGCTGCGCGATCGCCTGGGCGTGTGAGGCGCGCAGGGCTGCCTGAATCGATGGACCTTTGCCAGCGGATCGTGCACAATCATGGCGTTGGCAGCGGCCGGAAACGGCCAAGTCTTCGATCCCAGTTTACGATCCCGGTGCCAGGCGGTGCCGGGATTTTCGCGATCAAAACCTGAAGGACGATCGATAATGCGTCGTATCCCAATGTTTGTTTCTGCCCTGATCGGCCTGGCTGCAAGCGTGACGGCGCCTGCTGCCCATGCCCAGAACGCCGGCGCCGGGGCCGCCACGTTCAAGCAGCAGTGCCAGATGTGCCATGTGAACACCGCGGGCGCCAAGGGCTTTGCCGCGCCGAACCTGTGGGGCGTGGTGGGCCGCAAGGCCGGCTCCACCCCGTTTGCCTATTCCACCGCGCTCAAGAATTCGGGCAAGACCTGGGACCCCAAGACGCTGGACGCGTTCCTGACCGCGCCGGGCAAGCTGGTGCCGGGCACGCGCATGGTCGTGGCCATTCCCGATGCCAAGAAGCGCGCCGACGTGATCGCCTACCTCAAGACCCTGCACTGATCGCCTAGATCAGGTTCCAGGCTGGAGCACTGCATATGCCCGTTTCGCTGACGATCGATGGTAAGCAACGCACGCTGGCCGTGGCAGACGACATGCCACTGCTGTGGGCGCTGCGCGACATCGCCGGGGTAACCGGCGTGAAGTTCGGATGCGGAGCGGGCTTGTGCGGCGCGTGCAGCGTGCTGGTAGACGGCGAACGCCTGTTCGCCTGCCAGACGCCGGTTTCGGCCGTGGCCGGCAAGGCCGTGACCACGGTGGAAGGCCTGACCGGCCAACCGCTGGGCCAGGCCCTGGCGGCGGCCTGGGAAGAGCTGGACGTGGTCCAGTGCGGCTATTGCCAACCCGGGCAGATCGTGGCGGCCGCTGCACTGCTCAAGGCCAATCCCAAGCCCGACGATGCCGCGATCGACGCCGGGATGAGCGGGAATATCTGCCGCTGTGGCACCTATAACCGTATCCGCGCCGCGATCCATCGCGCCGCCGATACGCTTCCGGCGTGAGGGGGAAGACGATGACCGTATCTGCCGCCACCTCGCGCCGCGGTTTCCTGGCCGGCTCTGCCGTGCTGGCGGGCGCGCTGGTCGTGCCGTTGCACCGTGCGCTGTCGGCCGCGCCGACGCAGCTTTCGGCCAATGGCTATCTGGCGGTGCTGCCCGATGGTGCCGTCTCGCTCGCCCTGCCCAAGACCGAAATGGGCCAGGGCATCATGACCGCGCTGACCATGCTGGTGGCCGAAGAGCTGGGCCTGGCGCCCAGCGCGGTGAAAGTTTCGATTCCCGAGGCGGACAAGGCCCGGTTTGCGCCGATCGACACCGGCACGGGCGGTTCCACCTCGATCCGCGAGTTGTGGAAACCGCTGCGCCAGGCCGCGGCCAATGCGCGCGCGGCGCTGGTCGATGCCGCGGCAAGGGCGTGGAAAGTGATGCCTGACGGGCTGACCCTGGCCGATGGCGCGGTGGTAAACCCCGCATCGGGCAAGCGCCTGCCGTTTTCCGCGCTGGTGGCCGATGCCGCCGCCCATGTGCCCACCGATGCGACGCCCAAACCGGCAGCCGCCTGGCGGGTGATCGGCAAGGACACCAAGCGTCTCGATTCGGCCGACAAAGTGCGGGGCAAGGCCCTGTTCGGCATCGACGTGACGCTGCCCGGCATGAAAGTTGCCACGCTGGCACAATCGCCGGTGTTCGGGGGCAAGCTGGCCAGCCACAATGCCGCTGCCGCCAAGGCCGTGCCGGGCGTGGCCGACGTGATCGCGCTGGACGATTGCCTGTTCGTGACGGCAGACAGCCTGTGGACGGCGAAGAAGGGCCTGGAAGCGGCCGCACCCACCTGGAACGAAGGCGCCAACGCCGGCGTAAGCCAGGCGCAGGTCGTGGCTGCGCTCGACGCGGCCGTGGCCAAGCCCGGCGTGACGGCCAAGACCCAGGGCGATCTGGCCACCGCGCGCGCCGGCGCCGCCAAGACGGTGGAAGCGGTCTATCACCAGCCGTTCCTGGCCCACGCCACGATGGAGCCGGGCAATTGCACCGCCCACGTGAGCCCGCAGGGCGCGCAAGTATGGACCGGCACGCAAGTGCCGAGCGACGCGCGCGCCGCTGCGGCCCGCGTGCTGGGCCTGCCCGAAGACAAAGTGCGGCTGCACAACTTCCTGATGGGCGGCGGCTTTGGCCGGCGGCTGGAAACCGACATGGTGGAACGCACCGTGAGCCTGGCGGCCAAAGTGGCCTATCCGGTGAAGCTGGTGTGGACGCGTGAGGAAGACATCCAGCACGATGTGGTGCGCCCGGCCTATGCCGATCGCATCAGTGCCAGCCTGGACAAGGGCGGCAAGGTCCTGGCCTGGGAACACCGCATCGCCGGCTCTTCGGTGATGGCGCGCCTGCTGGGCGAGAAGTTCAACGGCGTGGATGACGATGCCGTGGATGGCGCGCTGGCCCCGCTCTATGCCGCGCAGGCGCAACTGGTCACCTTCCGTCAATCGGAAAGCCCGATGCCCACCGGTTGGTGGCGCGGCGTGGGCGGCCTGCGCAACACCTTCGTGATCGAAAGCTTTGCCGACGAACTGGCGCTGGCGGCGGGGCAGGACCCACTGGCCTGGCGCCTGGCGCAGATCACCGATCCGCGCGCGCGGGCCGTGCTGCAAAAGGCGGCGACAGAGGCCGGCTGGGGCAAGGCCCTGCCCAAGGGCGAAGGGCTGGGACTGGCCGTGCTGCACATCTGGGATACGTGCCTGGCGGCGGTGGCCCATGTCAAAGTGGGCGCGGACAAGCAGATTGCCGTACCGCAGGTGACCGTGGCCGTCGATTGCGGACCGGCGGTAAATCCGCTGGGCGTGAAAGCGCAGATCGAGGGGGGCGTGACCTTTGCCCTGTCGGCCGCGCTCTATGGCGGGGTGACGCTGGACAAGGGGCGCATTGCCCAGTCCAACTATCACGATGTGCGCCCCTTGCGCATGAACGAGGCGCCACGCGTGATCACCCACGTGATGCCGACGGACAATGCGCCGGGCGGCATGGGCGAACCGCCCGCGGCCGTGATCGCGCCGGCGGTGGCCAACGCAATCTTTGCCGCCACGGGCAAGCGCGTGCGCCAGGTGCCGTTGCAGGCGGGGTTCGAGGCGGCCTGAGCGCCCTTACCAACCGCCGCCCAGGGCCAGGAACAGGTTGATCTGGTCGTTGGCGATTTCCGCGCGCGAATTGAGCACGGCGGCTTGCGCCCCGATCACGCCCTGGCGACCGCCGATGTCGGTGGTGATCGCCGCGCGGCCGGCCTCGCGCAGGCGGCGGGCCTGGTCGGCCTGGGTGCGGGCGGATGCCAGCGCCTCGTCCAGCGCGGCGTGGCGATCGTGGTTTTCGGCGTACGTGGCCAGCGCCGTTTCGGTTTCGCGCAAGGCACCCAGCACCACCCCATCGAAATGGGCGAGCGCGGCATCGGCATTGGCATCGGCGGCCTTGACCCGCGCGCGCGCCCCGGCGCCGGGGATCGTCCAGTGCAGCAGGCCGCCGATCGACCAGCGATTGGCCGCGGGCAGGCCGAGGTCTTTGACAAAGCCGGTGGACCCGCCCGAGAGGCCAATGCCGATGGAAGGGTAGAGATCGGCCGTGGCCACGCCGATGCGCGCGGTGGCACCGGCCAGTTGGCGTTCGGCGGCGCGCACATCGGGGCGGCGGCGCAGCAGGGCGGCGCCATCGCCCACCGGCAGGGGCACGCGCAATTCGGGCACGGCGCGGCAGCTTTCCGCGTCGCGCGGGTAATCCGCCGGCACTTTGCCGGTGAGCGCGGCGAGGCGATAGAGCGCGGCGCGCGCGGCGGCGCGATAGGTGGGCAGCAGGGCCTGGGCCTGGGCCAGGCGGCCTTGCGCGGCGGTGACATCGGGCGTGGCGCTGCGCCCGGCAGCGACCAGGCGGCGGTTGATATCGACCAGGTGGCCTTGCAGGGTGATCGCGCGCTGGGCCAGATCTTCGGCCTCGTGCGCGGCGCAGACGCCAACATAGGCACGCGCCACGTCGGCCGCGACGGTGACTTTCACCGCATCCTGCGTGGCGGCAAGGGCCTCTTCGTCGGCGCGGGCGGCCTCGATCTGGCGGCGGATGCGGCCGAACAGATCGACCTGGTAGCTCATTTCCGCGCCGACATCGCCAATGTTGGCTACCGGCAATTGCTCTTCCTGAAGATAGGATTCGCCCGAAAGGCGGGCGTGCTGGGCACCGGCCGAAACGCTGAAATCGGGTTCCTTACCGCCTTCGGCGACAGCCGTGACAGCGCGGGCGCGCGTCAGGTTGGCGGCGGCGACGCGCAAGTCGGTGTTGGCGGCCAGCGCCTGTTCCTCCAGCCCGTCGAGCACGGGATCATCGTAGAGATGCCACCAACGCGCCGGCAGGGGATCGGCGGTGGTCAGCGCCGCCGGGGCAGACTGGAACGCACCCTGCGCCGCGGGGCGCTGGATCGCGGCATCTTGCGGCAGGTGGTAATCCGGCCCCACCGCCTTGCACCCGGCCAGCGCGAGCAGACCGGCACCGATCAGCAGCGTGCGCTTCACCGGGCGTGCTCCTTCCGGTCATTGGGCCGGTCATCGGGCGCCAGCGTGACCGAGGCGGTGCGCCCGGCAATCAGCGCGACATCGGCGGGGCGTTCATCCAGTGCGATGCGCACCGGCACGCGCTGGGGCAGGCGAACCCAGGAAAAGCTTGGGTTGATCGAGGGCAGCATGCTGGCGCTGCCGGTGCGATCGTGATCCTCGATCGCCATGGCGATGGAGGTGACATGGCCCTTGAGCAGGCGATCCTCGCCCATCAGGCGCACCGTGGCCACCTGGCCCACATGCACATGGGCCAGCTTGGTTTCCTCGAAATAGCCCTCGATGCGCAAGCTGCTGCTATCGACCAGGGCCATGACCGCCTTGCCCGGCGCGACATAGTTGCCAGGCCGCAGTGTCTGGTCGGAAATCGTGCCATCGACCGAAGCGCGCACGGTGGTGCGCGACAGGTTGAGCCGGGCCAGTTCGCGCTGGCTCAAGGCGTTTTCGCGCATGACTTGCGCGGTGGCGAGCTGGGCCTGGGCATCGGCAACCTTGGTTTCGCTTTGCTGGGTCACTTCCAGCGGCACCAGGTCACCCAGGCCACGGTTGCGCGCCGCCTCGCGCCGGGCTTCGGCCAGGGCAACGCGGGCGCGGGTGATGCCGGCATCGGCCTGGGCAATCGCGTCTTCGGCCTCGCGCACGGCGAGGGCATAGCGGGCGGTGTCGATCTGGAACAGCACGTCACCCTTGTGCACCGGCTGGTCGTTGGCCACGGCCACGCGGGTGACCAGGCCCTGCACATCGGGCGCCACCTGCACCACATCGGCGCGCACGCGGCCATCGCGGGTCCAGGGATCGGCCTGGTAATGCAGCCAGAGATTGCGGGCGCCGATGGCGGCGACGACGAGGATCGCGCCAGTGACACCGATCTGCACGGTCTTGCGAAAAGCGGGGGAAGCAAGCAGCGACATCAGAGCCATCCATTGATCAACTGGGGAAAGCGCACAAGCAGCGCCCAGAACGCCACGAACATGGCAGTATCGAACAGGACCGGGTGCCAGACCCAGCGATAGAAACGCAGGGCCACCAGCACGCGGTGCACGATCAGCGCCAGGATCAGCGCCGCCGTCGCCGTGACCGGCGCGGAAGCCACGAAGACTTCGCCGAACATGTATTCGGAAAAGGCGGGGTGCGGGGCGTTCATGCCGATGGCTCCACCACGGGGATAAAGGTTCCTGGGGCCGGCAGGGCCGGGCCTGGGCTGTTGGGGAAAAGATTGCGGCGCAACGCGATCAGCGCGGCGATGGCGTGGGGCGCATCGGGCGCGTCGGGGTGGCCGAACGGCAAGGGCGGCGGCGTGACGGCCGCGTTATCCTTGAGGATCAGGCGCAGGGCGCGATCGATGCGGTGCTGCAGGCGGGCGTCGGGCGGCGGTGTTCCATCGGGCCGCCACGCGCGGAAGTAACGCGCCGCTTCGCGCAGCAGGCTGGATAGCGCGCGTTGCTGGTGGAGCGGTGCGGCCGCGCGGGCGTGCTGGATCGCCACCAGGTTGATCGCCAGGCGCACTTCGCGCAAGGCGGCCTGCGCCGCCAGCGCACCGGTGGTATCGGCGCCCAACCGCTGGGTGAGCAGCGCCGTCTGGTCGATCACGCGGGCGAGCGCCAGGCCTGGATCGGGCGGGCTGCCCGTGGTGGACAGGCGCACCAGATCGCGCTGCAGCGCGCGCAGCAGCCGGGCGATCGCCACGTCGGTGCCCAGGTTGCGCAAGCCGGCGGTGAACCCGGCGGCCAGCACCACGGCCAGGACCTGGCCGATGTTGCTGTTCACGAACCGCTCGAAATCGGGGTGGAAACTTTCCTGGATGGCCAGCGCGCTGCAAAAGCCCATGGCCATGGCGGTGGCCTGGCCGCCCAGGCGCGGATGGAGAATGAATGCGGCAATCAGCAGCAGCGGCGGCGCCATGACCAGCGCCATTGCGGCAAAATCGCTGACATAGGGCAGCACGCCGAACAGATAGATGCCCGCCAGCGGCACCCCCGCACAGATCGCCACGCCAAAGCGCAGGATCACCGGGATCGGATTGTCCATCGCGGCAAACAGGCAGCAGAACACCGCTGTCATCGCCGCCGCGCCGGCGCCATCGGCCCAGCCGGAATAGATCCACAGCGCGCAGCAGGCGATCACCGCCACGGTGGCGGCAAGGCCGGCCATCAGCGCATGGCCCAGATCCTGGTGCAGGCGCAGCGCGGCGCGCGGGCTGCGCAACGAGGCCGGCAGCGGCAGGTGCGGATCGCGCAAGTGATCGAGTGCCTGGCGGCAATCGGCCAGCAGCGTGACCACTTGCGCGAGACGCACGCGATAGCTGGTGGCGAGCAGATCGTGCCACACGACGGGGCGCACGCTTTCGGGCACGGCAATCGCAGGCCGATCGTGCGCGGGGCAGCCAGCCGCGATCCAGGCGCGGGTGGCGGTCTGCGCGGCGGCCAGATCGGGATCGAGGCAGGGTTCGCCATCATGATCTTCGGTGGCGATGGCGCTGCGCCGATCCGCCAGGCCCGAAAGCAGCGGCAGCAACAGGATCATGCGTTCGAGCAGCGCGCGCAGGGTGCCGGTCGCCTCGCGCCAGTGCGAGGTATCATAGGGCACGTGAATGGCCATCAGCGCGCAATCGACCACGTCGACCGCCAATTGCTGCTGCTCGCGCACGGATTGGCGCGGGGGGCCGCTTTCGCGCACGCAATCGGCCAGCCAGGCTTGCGCATCGCCCAGCCAGCGTTCCAGGCGCGCACCCAGCGGCACGGCCACCGATTGCGGCAGGAACAGGCTGTGGGTAAGCGTGGCGGCCACGATGCCCAGGGTGATTTCGGTGACGCGGGCAACGCCTGTGTCGAACACGGCTTCTGGATGGTTGACCGAAGGAAAGGCAATGATCGCCGCGGTATAGCCCGCCAGCATCAGGGTGTAGGACCGCGCCGAGCGATCGAGCAGCGAGACGGTGAGGCACGCGCCCACCCACAGCGCCAGGACGCTGGAAAGCACCATCGGCGTATCGACCAGCACCGGCACCACCGCCACGGCAAAGACCGCGCCCAGGAACGTGCCGATCACGCGGTAGATCGCCTTGGAGCGGGTGGCCCCGGCGAGCGGGTTGGAGACGATGAACGCGGTGGTCATTGCCCAGAACGGCATGGGCAGCCCGACCCACAGCCCGATCCACAGGGCAAGGAACCCGGCCGATACGGTTTTCACCGAGAACAGCATCGGCGCGAGCCAGCGTGTGGGAACGAGGGACATGGGATCGGGCTGCTTTCGTTCAGGCCGCTTGCAACTGGCGCAGCAGGATGCGCGCCACCGCTTCGGAACTGGCCGGGTTCTGCCCGGTGACGAGGTTGCCGTCTTCGAGGGTGAACACGCCCCAGTCCGGCCCCTTGCGATAATCGCCGCCCTGGGCCTTGAACTCGTCCTCGATCAGGAACGGCACCACATCGGTGAGGCCGACAGCGGCTTCCTCGCTGTTGGAAAAGCCGGTGACCGGGCGGCCGGCCACGATCGGGCGGCCATCGGCGCGCTTGACATGGCGCAGCACGCCCGGGGCGTGGCACACCAGGCCAAGCGGCTTGCCGGCGCGATCGAATGCTTCGATCAGGTCGATCGATGCCGCGCTTTCAGCCAGATCCCACAGCGGGCCATGGCCGCCGGGATAGAACACGGCATCGAAATCGGCGGGATCGACATCGGCCAGCGGCCGGGTGTGGGCAAGCGCGGCCTGTGCGGCTGGATCGGCGTGGAAGCGGGCGGTGGCTTGGGTCTGCGCATCGGGTTCGTCGCTGCGCGGATCGAGCGGCGGCTGGCCGCCGGCGGGCGAGGCAAGGACGAGTTGCGCGCCCGCGTCGCGGAAGACGTAATAGGGCGCGGCGAATTCCTCCAGCCAGAAGCCGGTCTTGTGCCCGGTGCTGCCAAGATCGCTATGCGAGGTGAGGACCATAAGAATCTTCATGGACGTGCTCCGGATCGGCCGATCGGCGAATGCGATCATGCCAAGGAAAGGTGAACAGGGACATTGCCCGCGATCGCCCGGCTATAAGGGCAGGCGCCGTGGGCGGCCTCCATCAACGCCTGGGCGCGATTTGGATCCATGCCCGGCAAGGAGACCAAAAGCGTGATCGCCAGGCCGAAACCGCCTTCGGGGCGGGGGCCAAGCCCGACCGTGGCCGTGACGCGGGCGTCGCTCGGTGGCAGCGCATGTCCCTGGTTCTTAAGCGTTTTCATCGTGCTGAGAAAACACGCGGCATAGCCTGTGGCAAAGAGCTGTTCGGGATTGTTGCCGTGGCCCCGCCCGCCCAGTTCGGCCGGCAGATCGAGCCAGACATGCAGCGATCCGTCGCTGGTCGAAGCCTGGCCTTCGCGCCCGCCGGTGGCGGTGGCACTGGCCTGGTAAAGGCAATCGGTGAGCATGGGCGGGTTCCTGAAAGGCTTGGCGGAGGGCATCGAGCGTGGCCAGAGGGCATCTAGGCGCACGGTCCAGGCCGCGCCAACAAGCGGTGTGGCCAACAGCCATAAATTTGCTTATGGATGGCGCCATGTCGCTCAACCGCCTGCGCGCCTTTGTCGAAGTCTATCGCCAGCGATCGTTCACCACGGCGGCGCGCAACCTGGGGCTGACCCAGCCGGCCATTTCCCAGCAGATCGCCAGCCTGGAGGAGACTATCGGCCGGCCCTTGTTCGAGCGGCACGGACGCGGCGTGGTGCCCACCGGCACGGCGGACGAACTGGCATCCGACATCGGCGACCGGCTGGACCAGGCCGAAGCCGCATTGGCGCAGGCGCGCGCGCGTTCGGCGCACCTGGCCGGATCGATCCAGATCGTGGGGCATCCCGATTTCCTCTCGGAAGTGGTGGCGCCGCAATTGGGCGCCCTGCTGGAAAGCGGTATTCGCGTGCGCCTGCACGGTGGCACGCGGGGCGAGATCGAGCGGATGCTGATCCATGGCGAGGCAGACCTTGGTGTTTCGGGCTTTCCCGCCGCGGACCGGCGCCTGCGCGGCGAACACTTGCGCGACGAGGCGACCCGCGCCGTGGCAGCGCCTGCCGTGGTGGAGCGCCTGCGCACCGCGATTGCAGCGGGCAGCGACCTGGCGACTTTCCTGGCAGGGCTGCCGCTGCTCTCGTACGGGCTCGATTATCCGTTGATCGACAACTGGTTGCGGCACAATGGCCTTAATCCCGAACTCACCACGCCGGCGATGGTGGGCCTTGACGTGCGCAGCTTGCGCGGGCTGTTGAGCGGCGGGCATGGTTGGACGGTCTTGCCCGAATACCTGTGCCGCGATCATCTCGATGCCGGGGACCTGATGGAAATTCCCGGCACGGCGGCCGAGCAGGACCATCTGAGCTATCACCTGCTGTGGTCCCCCGCCGCGCTGCGCCAGCCGCGCGTGGCCCATGTGCGCCACGCGCTGATCTGGCGGCTGTACCAGCGATAAGTGGCTTGCCTTGGCCGATGAATAGGTCATGATACTGCGATCACAGGATTGCAGCCGGGGGGCATCATGTTGACGATCCACAGCGACGCGCATCGCCTGCACCATGGGGCGGGCGAATTCTATCGTGGGCGGATCGTGCCGTGCTTTGAAATGCCGGCGCGGGTGGAGCAGATCCTGGCCAGCGTGACCGCCCGCGCCCTGGGCCCGGTGGTGGCGCCCAAGCCGCATGGCCGTGGCCCGCTGGAAAGGGTTCATGCCTCCGATTACCTCGATTTCCTGGCCGGTGCGTGGGACGAATGGAGCGCGCTGGGCGAAACCGGCGATGCGTTGCCCTATGCCTGGCCGGCGCGCGACCTGCGCCAGGACCGCCCCCCGGCGCATATCGATGGCAAGCTGGGGTTCTACAGCATCGATGCCGCCGTGCCGATCACCGCGGGCACCTGGGCGGCCGTGCAGGCCAGCGCCGATTGCGCGCTGACCGGGGCGAGCGCGGTGCTGGGCGGGCAGCGCGCCGCCTTTGCCCTGTGCCGGCCACCGGGCCATCACGCGGGGCCGCGGGCGATGGGCGGCTTTTGCTATCTCAACAACGCCGCCATTGCCGCGCAGGCGTTGCGCGATGCAGGGGTGGGGAAAGTGGCGGTGCTCGACGTGGACTATCACCACGGCAATGGCACGCAGGCGATCTTCTATGACCGGGCCGACGTGTTCTTTGCCTCCATCCATGGCGATCCGGCGGTGGAATATCCGTTCTTTGCCGGCTTTGCCGATGAGACCGGCAGCGGCGACGGGCAGGGCTGCAACCTGAACCTGCCGCTGCCGTGGGGCACGCGGGCCGATGCCTGGCTGGTGGCGCTCGATACCGCCTGCGCCGCGATTGCCGCCTTTGGCGCGCAGGCGCTGGTCGTCTCGCTGGGCGTGGACACGTTCGAGGAAGATCCGATCAGCCATTTCAAGCTGGCCAGCCCCGATTTCACCCGCATCGGCGCGCGCGTGGCGGGGCTGGGCCTGCCCACGCTGTTCGTGATGGAAGGCGGCTATGCCGTGGGGGACATCGGCACCAACGTGGCCAACGTGCTGGAAGGGTTTGCGCGTGGTTGAGGCGCGCGGGGGTAGGGCCGGTGCGTTGCATGGGCACTTGGGGTTCTGGCACCTGGTGGGCTATGGGCTGGCGCTGATTGCGCCGACGGCGCCGCTCAACACGCTGGGCGTGGTCTGGGGCAAGGCCCATGGGCTGATCGCGCTGTCCTATATCCTGGGCGGGCTGTGCATGGCGTTTACCGCGGCCAGCTATGCCGTGATGGTGCGCGAGGTGCGCAGCGCCGGATCGCTCTATGGCTTTGCCCGCGTGGCGATGGGGCCGTTTGCCGGGTTCATGGGCGGGTGGATGATCCTGCTCGATTACCTGATGATCCCCTCGCTGGTCTATGTGATCATGGCCGTGGCGCTGGGCCAGTTGATGCCGCAGGTGGACCGCGCGGTGTGGGTGGTGGCGCTGCTGGGCTTTACCACGGCGGTCAACTGGTTCGGGATCAAATCGACCAGTGCGTTCAACGCGGTGAGCGTGGTGGCGCAGATCGTGGTGATGGCCGTGATGGTGGCGGCCGCGATCGCGTTTATGGGCTGGGCCCGTGCCTTTTCCCCCGCGCCGGTCTGGGCCGATCCGCTGCCCTGGCACGGGGTGCTGGCGGGCACGTCGGTCTGCGTGCTCAGCTTCCTGGGGTTCGATGCCGTTTCCACCCTGGCCGAGGATACCGCTGATCGCAGCGGCCGCACGCTGGGCCGGGCGATCCTGGCGGTGCTGGCGCTGGCCACGGTGTTCTTCGGGCTGTCCACCTGGGTGCTGGGCAATGCCATGGTGGGCCAGCGCTTTACCAGCCTGGACGGGGCGCATTACGATATCGCCGCGCTGATCCTGGGCGGCTGGGCGCGCGCCGGCCTCGCTTGGTTCACCGCGCTGGTGGTGGGCTTTACCAATGCCCTGCCGATGCAGGTGGGGGTGGCGCGCGTGCTCTATGCGATGGGCCGCGACGGGCAGGTGCCGGCGGTGTTTGCCCGGCTGCATCCCCGCCACAACACGCCGTGGGTGGCAATGCTGGCGACCACGGCGCTGTCGCTGGTGGTGGCGCTGGCCTTTCGCGATGCGCTGGATTTCCTGGCCACGCTGGTCAACTTTGGCGCGTTGACCGGGTTTGCCCTGCTGCACGTGTGCGTGTTCGTGCATTTCCGCCGCCATGCCCGGCGCAACCTGGCCTTGCACGTTGCTTCGCCCATGGTGGGCCTGGCGGTGATTGCGGTGATCCTTTCCGGGATGGGCGCCTGGGCGCTCATGCTGGGGACGGGGTGGCTGGTGCTGGGCCTGGGCTGGTGGTGGGGGGCAGCGCGCCATGCGCCGCCCCCGGCAGACGATCTGGCCTATTCGGTATAAGTGCGGCGCAGCGCGGCGAGGTCTTGCGGGGTAACGCCCGCCACTTGCGCCAGATAGGCTTCGACCGAGCCATAGCGGCTGTCGATCTCGTCCAGGGCGCTGGCCAGGAACGGGCGGCCATCGGGATCGTGCAACGGCTGCGGCCGCGCCATGGCCGGATTGGCCTGGTATCCGGCGAACATTTTCGCCACGGGATCGGTGGCCTTGGCCGCATCGATTTTCGGCATTTCCCATTCCGGGCGGCGCAGCGCGGTGGAGAGGTCATAATCGCGCAGGATGACATCGCGCGGCGTACCAAGCGCGGACAGGATCAGCGCGGTCATGAACCCGGTGCGGTCCTGCCCGGCCGAGCAGTTGTATTCGATCGGGCCAGCATGCGCTTTCAATCGGTCGAACACCAGCTTGACCTGCGGCGCCAGCAACGTGGGGAAGTTGCGATAGAGCGCGCCCCCGTTGCTGGGCATCTTGCCGCCCTGGGCCCCGGCGAACAGCGCCATCATCGAATAAGCCACGGCATCCTGGTGCACCTGGCCAGCCAGGCGCGTGGGTGCCAGGCGGCGCTCTTCATCGGAACGCAGATCGACCATGCTGGTGAGGCCAAGCCCGCGCACCAAGGCCGCGTCGCGGTCTGACAAGAGCGGGGTGGCGCCCGAGCGATAGAGCAGGCCCCAGCGCACGGTCTTGCCATCGGCGGCCGGATAGCCGCCCAGATCGCGGAAGTTCGATCCCTGCGCCAGCGGCAGCAGGCGTTCGGCCACGGTCACGACCGTGCCATCGCCGCGATCGCGCAGGCGCAGGTAGGGGCGCGGGCTGGCCGGCGCCATGAACCTGGCATGGCCGTCGCGCACGCCTGCACGCACCAGCCGTGCTGCCTTGAGCGGGGCATCGGGCTGCGTGGCGAGATAGACATCGACCGGCCCCTTGGCCTGCCAATCGACCACCAGCGCACCGCCATCCACCCGGCTGACGATGGCATCGTGCACGCGCGCCAGCGCCGGGCTTGCCGCAAGGACAAGCCCGAGGCCGAGCGCGAGGAAACGCGGGCTGCGCATCAGAACCGCACCTGTGCTTCCACGCCCCAGGTGCGCGCTTCGTTGAAAAAGCCGTAGGTGCCCACCAGCGCGCTCGCCGCCTTGTAGAACATGTGCTGTTCGTTGAAGAGGTTGCGGCCCCAGACCGAGACCTGCATCTGGGCGCCCGAATTGCCGAGCGCAATGTCGGCCAGGCTCACACGGCCGTTGAACGTGACGCTGGCATCGCCCTTGGGCTGGGCCAGCGTGACCTGGCCCGTCGTCGTGTTGAAGCCGGGATCGACATAGTTGGCGTAGAACCCGCTGTCATAGTTGGCATCGAGGTGCACGCGCAGTTCCGAGGCGGCCACCGGCAGGACCACGTCCACCGTGCCGCTGGCGGCATGCTTGGGGGTGTAGACCTGGGTGATCGGGATCGGCGTGGTGATGATCACGCCGTTGGCCTGGGGGAAGGGGTTGGAGGTGTTGGGGATCTTGACGCTGGTATAGGCATAGCTGGCGCCCAGCGTGAGCTGTGGGATCGGCTTGACCGTGAAATCGGCCTCGATCCCCTTGAGGCGGCCGGTGCCCGGCGCATTGTGGGTTTCGGTGGTGGTGCGGGTGGTGTTGAGCAGGTTGCCCTGGGCATCGTATTGCAGGTAGTTGGCGCTGAAATCCAACTGGATGTTCTTGTAGCTGCCGGTGTAGGCGGCCACGTTGAAGCGCGCGCGCTTGCCCCAGAATTCGGTCTTGGCGCCCAGTTCGAACATCGAGACGGTTTCGGGGTTGAACGGCGCATAGGTCAGCGAGCGCGAGTTGGCGCCGCCCGACTTGTAGCCCGTGCTCCACTTGCCATAGACATGCACGTCCTGGCTGGCATCGAGTGCCAGGTTGACCATGGGATCGACGCGCGACCAGCTGGCATCAAGCACGCGCGGCGCGGTGACGCCGTTGACCGAAGGCGTGGCGCCGTTGACGGTGAAGAGCTGGCCTTCCTTCTTGTCGTGCGTCCAGCGCGCGCCAACGGTCAGGTGCAGGCTGTCGTTCATCACCGCCGGGGTGTAGGTGCCCTGGCCGAACACGCCCACGCTGGTGGTGGTGACATGGCTGGCGCGGTCGATCGTCACGCCGTCATAGTTCACATAGGGGATCACCGTGGTGGCGCTGCCGGCGGCATCGGTGAACTTCATGCTGTAGAACGCCTGGGCGTTGTCCTGCACCTTTTCCTGATACCACATCGCGCCGGCCACGAACTTGATCCGCGCATAGTCGCCCAGCAGTTGCAGTTCCTCGCTCGCCTGGTTCTGGCGGAACTGCGCCAGCGAATAGCGGGCAAAGCTGCTGCCGGTGAAATTGCCCGTGGCGCTGATCGCGCTGGTGGTGGCAGAGCCGTTGTCATACTGCGACTGGGTGAGTTCGCGGTAGGACGCGATCGACTTGACCTGCAGGTTGGGATCGAGGTGCCATTCCAGCAGCAGGCGGTGGCCGTGGGTCTTGCCCACGCTGGGCTGCTGCACCACGCCCACGGCGGCCACGTCCACCCTGTTGGGTTCCAGCGGGTAGGCCGACGGGCGCTTCAACGTGCCAGCCGAGATGGTCTGGGCATAAAGCGGGCTCGATGCGTCGTACGACGTGTCATAGGCATAGTCGGCGCTGAAATCGGGCGTGGGGGTCCACAGCACTTCGCCGCGCAGGCCGCGCTTGGTGTAGAAGTTGAAATCGGTCTGCCCGGCCAGCGGGTTTTTCACCATGCCGTCGCGGTGCGAAACGACGCCGTCGATCTTGGCCGCGAGGTTGCCCCACTTGGGCAGGTCGAGGTGAATCTCGCCCTTGTAGCTGCCATAGTTGCCGGCGCCGACCAGGGCGTTGGCGTGGAATTCGCCGCTGGGCTTCTTGGTCACGATGTTGATCGCGCCGCCTTCGGTGTTGCGGCCGAACAGCGTGCCCTGCGGACCCTTGAGCACTTCGATGTTCTCGATGTCGTAAAGCGCGGTGCCCAGGCCCTGGGCGCGGCCGAGATAGACGCCATCGACATAGACGCCCACGCCCTGGTCGCGGGCGGGCTGGTTGCTGTCTGACAGCACGCCGATGCCGCGGATGTTCATGATCAGCGCCGAATTGCGCGAATAGAACGGCGCCACGCGCAGGCTGGGCACGCCGCCCGATTGCAGATCGACCAGCGACTGGATGTGGCGATCGGCCAGCGCTTCGCTGCTGAGCACCGAAATGGCGATCGGGGTCTTCTGCAGGTCGGTCTTGCGCTTTTGCGCGGTGACCACGATCTGGTCGAGCGTGTTGGTGAGCGTGGGATCGGCCACCGGTTCGGGCGCGGGTTCTGCGGCACTTGCGAAGGCGGGAGCTGCCAACACGGGCAGGGCCATGGCCGCGCCGGCCAGAAGCAGGGCAGAAGTGCGCGCGCCACGGCGCGCCGCGTTTTGACAAGACATTGAACAGGTTCCCTCACTGGTGTTGGCGCGGCCACTAGGGTGGGGGAAAGTCAAACCGGTGACGCTGTTTCAGCGTCCGTCATTGCATTGCAACAAGGCGCACATTTTTTCGCACATGCACATGTCGCCAACGCGAAAGGCCGCCGTGGCAGGAGAACCACGGCGGCCCATCGGGAAACGGCATCGGGGGCTGCCGCCTGACAGTGCCGAAACGCGCGTTCCGGCTAAGGACGATCAGAACCGGATCGTCAGCGCGGTCTTGCCGCCATAGCTGGAAGCGGTGCCCACATTGCCTTCGAACGTCCAGCTGATCGCGTCGGACAGGTCGATCTGTCCGCCCAATCCCAGCTTGGCGCGGGTGCGGGCAAAACCAGGGTTGTGCACGGTGAAGAGCGTGTCTTCCACCGCCACGCGGGCCTGCACCGCGGGCAAGCCGCTGTAGAGATCCTGCACGGCCGAAACGTTGGCAAAGCCCTGGACCCGCGGGGCCAGGCGATAGCCCAGCTTGATCCCGCCCGAAAGCGCGGTGAACGCGTCGCGCTGGGCCGCCACGGCCAGGCTGTCGAGCGTGGGGGCGCCGCTTTCGGCAAAGCCATCGACCTTGTTGACCATGGCCAGCACTTCCCCGGTCAGGTCGAGCGAGAGCTTGCCGGTGACGCGGCGATATTCCAGGCCGCCGCCATAGAGGCTGGACGAGCCGTGGACATCGCCGAAGCTGGCCGTGCCTGCGTTGGTCACGCGCGTGCCCTTGAACGTGTAGTCGGCAAAGGCGGCGCGAGCGGTCAGGCGCAGCGCGCCATCGTGGGTGACAGGCACCGAGACGCCGAAGCTGTACTGATCGCCCTTGGCATCGCCCCGCATCAGCGCGGTGGACACATGGCCGTCGCTGTGGGTGAAGCCGAACTGCGCGCGGGCAAACGGCACTTGCGCCGCGACGCCCAGGTTGAAGCGGTGGTCGGTGCTGGCCAGGCGGCTGTAGCCCGCACCATCGCGGCCCTTGGCCTGGCCGGTGCCGAACCCGCCGGTGACGGCAAAGCTGGGCTTGTCGACCATGTCATAGCCCGAAAGATCGAGCAGGTTGTCGAGCAGCGAGACGCGCAGATGCTGGGCCAGGCCGGCATAGGCTTCGGGCGAAGCCTTGGCGAAGACGCTGGCCACGGCGGCATCGGCGTTGCTGCCGCTGCCCAGTGCGGTGGCGGCATATTCGATCAGGCGGCCGCCGTAATACTGGTTGACCCCGCCGGCCGAAGCCACGCGCAACTGTTCGACCATCGCTTTCTGGTTGGCGTTCTTGCCCAAGGCGGCTTCGAAGCTGGCCGGGGTATAATCGCCCAGGCCGACCAGCGTGCCGGTGGCCAGGTTGAACGCCACGGCCTTGCCCATGGCGCTGCTGACCGTGCCGAAATGGCCGGACACGGCGCCCGGGGCAAAGCGGAACAGCGTGACTTTCTGGCCCAGTGCCAGGGTAAAGCCGGTGCTGTTGGCAATTTGCAGGCTGGCGCCATGATCGATTGCCAGCGTGCCCGAAACCACGACCTGGTCATAGCCGCCATCGGCCGCCGAGAGTCCGGCGCCGGCGGCGCCTTCCACGTCCATCACCGCCACGGCGTGGTTTGCCAGCGCCAGATTGGTGAAGTGGATCACGCCCGGCGAATTGCCCGGTGCCAGTGTGCCGGTGCTGGTACCGCCGAACTGGGCGCTGCCGCCCACGCTGCCCACACCCGTGAGGGTGCCCTGGTTATCGACCACCAGCGTGGTGGTGTTGAGCGTGCCGCCGGCGCTGCCATTGGCATTGCCCAGGTGCAGCGTGCCGCCGTCGTCCACCGTGGTGGCGGTGGCATTGACCGTGCCGGTCAGGTTCATCACGCCGCCCACGGCCACTTGCGGGGCATTGAGCGTGCCGCTGGACAAGACGTTCATGGTGCTGCCGTCCTGCACCTGGAACGTGCCGGAGGCCGAGGTGATGGTGTTGGCCAGGTTGAACGTGCCGCTGTCGAGCGCGACATCGCCCGCGCCCGTCACCGTGCCGGCAAAGTTGCCGCCATTGGCCAGGACCAGGTGATTGCCGTTGAGCGCCAGGGTGCCCGTGCCGGTGAGGTTGTTGATCGTCTGGTCCCCGCCGGTCAGCGAAAGGCGTGCCGGCGTGGCGACATAGACCTGGAGCGCATGGTCGAGCACGTCGGCGCCCGCCACCGTCACGCCGCCATCCATGATCGCCAGGGTGGCCGGGGCAAAGCTGCCCGCGCCGCCGGCCAGGGTAAGCGTGGCGCTGCCGGTCTTGACCACGGCCGCGCCGCTGCCATCGGGGTTGCGCGCGGTATCGATGCTGCCGGCAAAGGTGGCATCTTCGGTCTGGTTGATGGTCAACACGCTGGCCGCGCCCAGGTGGAACGCGCCGCCGCTGCCCGAAAGCGTGCCCGTGGCATAATTGGCCGTGGTGGTGATCGATCCGCCGGCCATGACCGTCTGCCCCGTCACCACGATATCGGCGGCGCTGGTGATCGTGCCCAGGTTGCCCAGCGCGCCGAAATGGTTGACCGATCCGGCCGAGAACGTGGCCGTGCCGGCGTTGCCGAAGCCCAGCGACAGGTCCAGCGTGCCATCGTTGTAGACCGTGCCATAGCTTTGCAGGCCATAGCCATCGAGCGTGGCGCCCTGGGCAACCGCGATCGTGCCGTCTTCTCCGTTCGAACCCAGGTCACCCAGGGTGAGGTGATCCCACACGTTGACCTGGCCGCTGTTGGCGATGGTGGTCACCGTGCTGTGGGCCGCGACGTGGACCATGCCGGCGTTGGTCAGCCCGGCGATGGCATCATCGGTGCCGATCACGAACGTGCCCGCGCTGCCCACGTTGACCGTGGCGCTATCGGCCAGCGTGCCGCCGCCAAAGGTGTTGAGCGTGCCGCCATCGACCACCAGCGTGCCGGTAAAGGTGTTGGCGCCGGTCAGGAAAAGTTCGCCATCGCCGGTCTTGGTAAAGTTGCCGCTGCCGCCGATCACGCCGGCAAAGGTGCTGTCTGCCGCCTGGTCCACGGTGAGCGTATTGGCGCCAAGCGCGATCGTGCCATTGCCCGAAAGCCAGCCGATCGTCTGGTTGCCATTGTCGAGGCGCAGCGTGGCGGCCTGGTCGATCGACACGCGCAGCGCGTGATCGAGCGTGTCATCGCCATCGACCGCCACGGTGCCGTTCCACAGGTCCATGCTCCAGGTGGAAAAGCTTTGCGGGCCGCCCGCCAGGGTCAGCGTGCCGGTGCCATACTTGGCAAAGATCGCCCCGGTGCCGTCTTCGCGGCGCGCGGTATCGACCACGCCGGAATAGGTGCCATCGGCTTCCTGGTTGACTTCGAAATAGGCGCCGACCCCCAGGTGCACTGCGCCGCCCGCGCCCGAGAACGTGCCCACGAACAGATTGCGCGTGGTGGTGAGGCTGCCGGCATCCTGGGTATAGATGCCATAGTCGCGGATATCGGCCTCGGCGGTGATGATGCCGGCATTGGCTAGGCCGCTCAGCACGGTCTGCGCGGTGGCGGCGAAGGTCATGGTTCCGGTCGCTTCGTTGGTGGTCATCCCGTCAACGAACAGCATGCCGGCGCTGCTGAAATTGCCGGCATTGCCCAGGGTGCCGGCATAAGTGCTGGCGCTGGCGGTCAGTTGCATGGTGCCGGTGGCGGTATTGCCGAGCAGGCCGGCCACATCGAGCAAGCCATCGCTGTGCAGCGTGCCGCTGTTTTCCAGGCTGCCGAGCACGGCGCCGGCCTGGTCGCTGACGAGGACCGTACCACTGCTGGTCATCGCACCCGAAACGCCGAGCGTGCCATCCAGCTGGACCAGCCCGGCATTGTCGAGCGTGGCCGCTGTGGTCTGGCTGCTTGCGGCAAGATCGAGCAGGGCTTCTGCCTGGTTTTCGATGCGGGCGGCCACGGCCAGGGTGCCCAGGTTGCGCACCGTGCCGCCGGCATTGACCAGATCCTGCATCCACGCGCTGGCATCGGTGGCGATCAGGGTGAGGCCGGTGTTGGTGGCCAGGTGGTTGACGATCAGGCGCCCGTCCACGGTGGTCTGGCCGCTGTTGGCATAATCGTCCAACGTGATGGTGGTGGGGGCGGTGACAGTGGTTTCGCCCTGGTTGTCGAGCGCGGCAAAGCTGTCGGTGGTGCCCAGGCGCAGCGCGGCCCCGTCTGCCACCGTAACCGCCAGGCTATCGGCCAGCGTGCCGCCGCCGGTGGTGTCGATCCCGCCCGCGGCCACCGCAAGGCCACCGGTGAAGCTGTTTTCGCCCGTCAGGGTAAGCCAGCCCGCGCCGCGCTTGATCAGGCTGCCTGCGCCGATGAAGACGCCGGCATAAGTGCTGTCACCCGATTGATCGAGATCGAGCGTGTTGGCCACGGTGCCGCTCATCCCGCCCAGCTGGGTCACGCCGGTAGGGTCCTGGAAGCCGGTGGTGACGAGGTGGCGGACGGCGGCCAGTTCGGCGCCATCGCCATCGGTGTCACCCACCACGACCATCACGCCGTCGTTGGTGAAACGGCCCGAGGTGGTGATATCGCCCACCATGTGTAACAGGCCACCATCGACATTGGTGAAGCTGCCGTTGACGCTGAGGTGATCGGTGGCAATCATCCAGCCGCTGTTGACCACGCTGCCGGTGGTGCTGTCGCCCCCGGTCAGGCCAAGCAGGCCTGCGTTGGTGATCGTGCCGGTGGTGGCGCCGCCCAGGAAAGCGAGCAGGCCGGTATTGACGATGGTCCCGGTCTGCGCTGCCGCGTGGAAGGTGATCTCGCCGTCGTTGGCAATGGCGCCGGTGGAAACAGTGCCATAGGCATTGAGCGTGCCGGCTTGCGCCACGGTTACGGTGGTGAGCTTTTCTGCGACGCGCAAGTTGAGCGTGCCGCCCGAAATCGTCACGAACCCGCCGCTGGTGGCATTCATCAGGCGCCCGCTCGTGCCGTCCAGCGTGGTTTCCAGCAGGCCGTTGTGCAGGGTTACGCCGTCAAGGCTGTTCTGCGCCGTCATGGTGAGCGTGCCGGCATAGCCGGTGTCGTTCACTTCCAGCGTGCCATTGCGCCACACGCCCGAAAGCACCGCGGCGTCGCCATCGGCGTCGGCATTGTCATAGACCGCGACGCGGCCGTTGAGGCCGGCCAGATTGACCGTGTTGACCAGGGTGACGACGCCGGTGCCATAGTCCGAACCGAACAGCAGCGTGGCATCGACCGGCACGAAGCCGCCCGCGTTCCACGTCAACGATTGGCCGGTGGTGCTGGTCAGCGCGCCGAAGTTGAGCGTGAGGCCATCGTCCCCGGCGGCAAAGCCACCGCTGCCCGACCACGAAAGCTGGTGCGGCAGGCTGCCCACGCGGCGCACCATGGTGCCCGAGGTGAGCAGGACGCCGGCGGTATCGTTGGACAGGTCTGCCCCGATCGTGCTCGATCCGTTGAACAGGATATGGCTGTTGGTGTTGATGCCCTGGCCATCGTCGGCCTGGAGCGTGGCGCCTTCGATATAAGTGTTGCCGGTATAGGTGTTGGCGCCCAGGAACTGCACCAGGCCGCCGCCGGTGACGTGGATGTCTGCCCCCGCGCCCGGCGCATAGCTGGCCCCGCCGATCGAGGCGGCGCTGTCATCGGCGATCGTGCCTTCAAAGCGGATGGTATGTCCGGCGCCCGGCGCCAGCGTGACCATGCTGCCTTTCATCATGAACAGATCGGACCCGGCCGATTGCCCGGCTTCGCCGCCGTTGTTGGAAGAGCCGGCCAGCACCGCATTGTTTTCGAACAGGGCATTGCCGGTGATGTTGAGGCTGCCACCGGTGCGCACGAAGATTGCCCCGCCATAGCCAGAACCGCCACCGCCGCCGGTGCCATCGCCCGAAGAGCCCACGCCGCCGCCAAAGCCGGCCGTGCCGCCCGCGCCATCGCCGCCATCGGCCGAATTGCCGCCCCAGCCGCCCGCGCCGCCGGCACCGCCAGAACCGCCGCCCGCGCCAAAGCCGCCCGCGCCGCCATCGCCGCCATCGCCGCCGGCGCCGCCATCGGTGCGCACCGTGGCGCCATCGCCGCCGCTGCCGCCCGCGCCGCCCTGGCCGCCGCCGAAGAAGGTATCCCCATCGCCGCCCGCGCCGCCCGAGCCGCCATCGCCGCCGTGGGCCACCAGGCCCAGGCCCAGTTCCACCTGCCAGTTGACGAGGTCCACGCCGGTCTGGATGACGTTGACGATCTTTTGCACGGTGTTGGCGATCTTGGCCGCCGCCACGGTGGGCTTGGGCAGCGGATCAGGCGCGCCTTCGGCCGCCGCTTCGACGAAATCGGCGTTGATGTCGATCACCTGGCTGGCGAACGAGAGCATCAGGTCCATGTTGTAGGGCAGGCCGCGCGTGCCGTTGCCGCCCATGCCGCCCTTGCCGCCGCTGCCCCCGGTCGGCGTGGCGCCCGCGTCATAGCCATTGGTGCCCGAAACGCCTTCACCATCGTGGAAGATGGTGTTGTACATGCTGCCGCCCTGGCCATTGCCGCCGGTGCTGCCGCTGCCTGCGGCCACCAGCCCGTTCATCGCGCCGCCGGTGTTGAGCGAGCTGGCCGAGGAATCGATCCGGTACGACACGACGCCAGTGACCGGGTTGATCGCGGTGATCACTGCATTTTCCGGCACGCCATCGCCGGTCATCAGCATCCCCACCTTGAGCCCGGCGGTCGAGGCCAGGGTGAGCGTGGAATTGCCGCTGGAAATGACTTTGCCGAACGAGAGGAACAGGCTGCCATCGGCAATGGCATCGACCGACGCCTGGCTGAGCGGGTTGGACAGGGTGATGACCCCGCCATCCACCGCCAGCACCACGGTGCCATCGGGAATGCCGGTGCCGGTCACGGTCATGCCCACGGCCAGCGTGGCATTGGCGCCCGACAGGCGGATCACGTTCGATCCGGCAGTGCCGCCTGCGGTGCTGGCCGAAAAGCCCGACATGCCATCCACCGGATCGGCAAAGGTGATCGTGCCGTCGCTGGCGATGGACTGGATCGAGGTGGTAAAGGTGCTGCCGTCGAACCGCGCGGCAGTGACTTGCATGCCCGCCTGCAACCCGGCCAGTTTCACGCCCGTGGCCTGGATGCTGTTGTCCGTCACGCTCTTGAAGCGCGAGGCCTGGTATTCGCCGGCGCCGATCACGTCAAAGCTGGCTGCCTGGCTGGCCTGGCCGGGATCGGCCCGCACGATGGCGTTGGACAGCGTGACGCTGGTGACGGCGTTGTTGGTGCCATAGGTGACGGCGGTAATGGTGGTGCCGGCGGGAATGCCGTCGCCCACCACCGCCATGCCGATGCCGAGCTGGCTGGGGGTAAAATGGCTGCTGCTCACGTCCACCACGTTGCTGCTGGTGGCAGCGCCGCTGAAGCTGACGGTGCCGCCGCTCACGGCCGCGACATGCGACGCGTCGACCGCAATGCCCTGGCCGGCAAAGGTTACCGCAGCGCCATTGACCGCTGCGATCGTGCCGGTGCTTTCGGTGCCCTTGATCTGCACCGTGGCGCCCGCGCCCAGCATGCCGTTGGCCGACGACATGGTGACGCCGGTGATGTAATAGGTGCCGCCCACCTTGGTGACCGTGGGCGTGGCTTGCTGGATCGAGGTTTCCTGCGCTTCCACCGTGAGATTGGCCAGCGGCACCACGACCGGTGCGATCTGCGCCACGGCGATGCCGCCGCCTTCGCCGCCCTTGGCGGTGTTGCTCTTGAACTGCACGTTGTTGAGCGTGAGCGTGCCGCCCTGGTCCACGAAGAACACGCCGCCCAGGCCACCGCCGCCGCCGCTGCCCGCGCCGCCTTCGGTGAAGAAATTGGTGTAGATGGTGGTGCCGTCGGCACTGCCGGCGGTCTGGCTGGCGCCCGATGCCACGATCACGCCCGCCGCGTCGGACCCATCGACAACCGTGACGGTGTTGGAAGGCGCGGCCTGCGCGCCCGAAGCCAGCGCGAGGCTGGCGGCCAGAGTCGACGAGGATAGCCGCAGCAGCGAAGCGATTTTCATGTGGTCTGCTCCCAAGGGATCCGCATGAGGCCGCTGTCAGGCATGATTCTTTACCATGCTGGACGAAGTGGGTTGGCCGTGACGGATACAAAAACGGACGGATTTAATTCGGAATATTACGCATGGCCGACGTGCGAAGGGGCCGTGCGTCGCTGGGCAGCTGTCTAGAATTAACCGTCTTGAGAAAGGCTGGGAGCGGAACTAGCCGCAAATGCGTAGCGCGGCCCGGAAGACCGGACCGCGCTGCAGGACGTCGTCAGAAATGATGCAGGGCGCGCGCCGCGCCGGCGGCACGTCAGCCGCGGGGCTGGAACGCCACGGTGATCCGGTCCGGGCTGGTGCCGCCCAGGCCGGTGAGCGCCACGGTGCAGGCTTCCTGCCAGCGGTGCGCGTCGCAGCGCGCCTGGGCCACGGTTTCGGCGCTGGCGCCGCTGGCGCGATAGCGGGCGATAAGCTGGCCCTGCTGCACCTTGGCGGTCTGGACGTTCTGGCGCACCATCGTCACCACCGCCAGGTGATCGCCATGCCGGACCAGCCGGGGCGGCGCCAGGACCACGCCGGCCGGCGGGGTTGCCAGTTCCACCGCAGGAAGGGCGGCTGGCGGCAAGGTGCCGGTGGCATGGGCGGGTACCGCGCCCAGCACGAGGGCGGCGAAAGCGAGCCGGGGCAGGGAAAACAGGGGCAGGGTGTTCATCAGCGGCTTCCAATATGCGGGGGCGATCGGACTTGCCCTTCCAAGCCGGTGGCGGCACGCGAGTCAAATTCGCTAACCATACTGCAAAAGCGCTGCTCCGTTGCGGGACAGCGCATGCGGCAAAGGTTCACGAGGGATGCTCGTCGGTGTCCTCGTCTGCCCAGATGACGTGGGAATCGATTTCCAGCTTGATCAGGCTGCGGATCGCCTCGCTGCGCGCGGCCACTTCGAGGCGGGCGGCCTCGTGCGCCTGGCGGCGGGCGAGCAGGGCATCGGCCAGGTCGATCGCGCCCAGTTGCTGCCCGCGCGCGGTGCGCGTGGCGGCTTGGGCGGTGGAACGGGCCGAAGCGGCGATCCCTTCCCAGGCGGCGCGGCGGCCGCGCGCGTTGACCAGATCGCCATCGGCCATTGCCTCCACCTCGCGCCGCACGTTGGCCAGATCGAGCAGCCCGGCGCTGGCCTGGGCGCCGGCTTCCTCGGCCAGGGCCTTGCGATAACCGCCGCCCAGCGGGATCTGCAGCACCAGCCCGCCGCCGCGCTCCATCCCGCTGCGCTCGCTGAACGCGCGGAAGCCCACGCTGGGATCGGCGGTGCGGTCGCGTTCGGCGCGGCGGGCGAGGGTGCCCAGCCGCGCCGCCTCGCGGTCGGCCGCGCCGATCTCGTGGCTGCGGGCGATGACCAGGTCGCGCAAGGTGGCCAGATCGTTGGCCGGGGTGGGCACATCGCCCAGCGCCGGTGGCGAATCGGGCAGGGGCAGATCGGGAAAATTGGCGGCGAGCAACGCACGGGCCTGGGCCATGTCGGCCGCGCTCATCGCCGCGGTGCCCTGCGCCTGGTCGCGCGCGGCGCGGGCCTGGTCCACATCGAGCGTGGCGGCATCGCGCAATTGCTGGCGCCGCGTGATGGCGGCCAGCGCCTCGTCCAGCAAGGCCACGTTGGCCTGGTCCACGCGATAAAGCTCACCTGCGGTGAGCCAGTCGAACCACAGTTGCGAAAGCAGCAGGGCGGCCTGGTGGCGGCTGTCTTCCATGCGGTTGTGCGCCACGTCCACCCCCAGGGCGCCAGCCTCGCGATCGAGCGAGGCCTTGCCCGGCAGGCGGATGGGGCGCAGCACCTGGGCATCGAATTCCCGGTAGCGGCGCTCGTTGGTGACGTCGCGCGCCTGGATCGTGCCCGAGATCAGCACTTCGTGGCTGCCCTTGGCCAGCGCGGTGGCGGCCGAGCGTGCCGCCGCAACGCGCGCGCCGGCGGCCGCGACGGTGGGGTGATTGTCCAGCGCGGCCACCACCGTGGCTTCGGGCGGCAGGTTGGGCGGCGGGGTTTCGGCCACCGGCGCGGCCAGGGCTGTCGTGGACAGCAAGGCCGGCACGAGGAAGAGAGAGGCCAAGCGGCGCATCAGGCGATCCTGCCCTGGGAGTGAACGGGAACCGCGTGCCAGCGCACCGGGGCGCGGCAGCGCGCATCGCGGGCAGTATCGACCAGCGCGGTGGCGCGGCTTTCGGGCACGATCAGGGTGAGCGCGGTGCGGCACAGCAGGCCTTCGACCTGTTCGCCGGTGCCGGCGTCGGCGTAATCGTGGCCCAGCACGACTTCATCCTGCCAATGCACCGGGGCATCGGCTACGCCGCGCAGGGCCAGGGCCAGGCTTTCCGCGTCGCCACGCGCGCAATGGAACGTGAACAGCAGGTCAGCCATGGTGCGCCTCCGCCGGCATGTCGGTCTGGCTCGCTCGCTCGGCCGCGCTTTCCCCGAAGCGGGCGAAGAGGATCGGCAGCAGCACCAGGGTGAGCAGCGTGGAGGTGACGAGGCCGCCGATCACCACGATGGCCAGCGGGCGCTGGATTTCCGAGCCCGGCCCACTGGCAAACAGCAGCGGCACCAGGCCGAACGCGGTGATGCTGGCCGTCATCAGCACCGGGCGCAGGCGGCGCTGCGCGCCCAGCCGCACCACCTCGTCTAGGGCCATACCTTCCTCGCGCAGCTGGCGGAAATAGGCGACCAGCACCAGCCCGTTGAGCACGGCAATGCCGAGCAGCGCGATGAACCCGACCGAGGCCGGCACCGAGAGATATTCCCCCGACACCCACAGCGAAACGATGCCGCCGACCATGGCAAAGGGAATGTTGGCCAGGATCAGCGCCGAAGCCCGCAGCGAGCGCAGCGTGGCGAGCAGCACGCCAAAGATCAGCAGCAGCGCCATCGGGATGACCAGCATGAGCCGCGCGGCGGCGCGCTGCTGGTTTTCGAACTGGCCGCCCCATTCGATGCGATAGCCCGCCGGCAGCGGCACGCGCTGCGCCACCTGGGCCCGTGCATCGTCGACATAGCCCACCAAGTCCCGCCCCGAGACGAAGGCCTGCACCAGGGCAAAGCGCGAGGCGTTTTCGTGATCGAGTTTCACCGGCCCGGCCGTGCGCGAAACCTGTGCCATATCGGCCACGCGGGCCACCGCGCCCGAAGGAGTGAGCATCTGCATGTCGGCAAAGCGGGTGGGGTCGCTGCGCAGGGCGTCTTCACCCCGGATCACGATCGGCACCCGGCGCTGGCCCTGGGCGACGATGCCGGCCGGCATGCCTTCCACCGCCGCGCGCAGGGTGTCCTCCAGCTGGTCCACCGGCATGCCAAGCCGCCCGGCGGCCACACGATCGACATTCAATTGCAGGTAATCGACATTGTCGTTGGCGACGGTCAGCACTTCGCTGGCGCCGCGCACGCCCTTGAGCGTGGCCTGGATGCGCGTGGCGAGGTCTGCCAGGGCGCGCGTGTCGGGCCCGAAGATCTTCACTGCCAGATCGCCGCGTGCGCCGGTGAGCATTTCCGAGACGCGCATTTCGATCGGCTGGGTGAAGGTGGTTTCCACGCCGGGCAGGCCATCGGTGGCGCGGCGCAACTGGTCCACCACGAAATCCTTGTTGCCGCGCCATTCCGATTGCGGTTTCAACACCACGAAGCTGTCGGTTTCATTGAGGCCCATGGGGTCGAGGCCGATCTCGTCGGTGCCGGTGCGCGCGATCACGTCGGCCACTTCGGGCACGGATTTGAGCGCGCGCTGCACCGCCATGTCCACCTGGGTCGATTGCGCCAGGTTGATCGTGGGCAGCTTGGTCAGCTGCACGATGACCGAGCCTTCGTCCATCGTGGGCATGAAGGTCTTGCCGACGGCACCATAGGCCAGCACGGCGAGCGCCAGGCCACCGGCCGAAAGGCCATAGACCAGGCCCTTGCGGGCAAAGGCGCCGTCAAGCAGGCGGCGATAACGCGGGGTCAGCCAGCGCATGATCCAGGGATCGCCATGGTGACCTTGTCGGAGGCCGAACGACGCCATCACCGGCACCAGCGTGAGTGCCAGCAGCAAGGAACCGGCCAGTGCGAAGACGATGGTGAGTGCGACGGGCGCGAACAACTTGCCTTCCAGCCCCTGAAGCGAGAGCAGCGGCAGGAACACCAGGGCAATGATCAGGATGCCGGCCGAAACCGGCACGATCACGTCGGCCGTGGCGCGAAACACCTGGTTGAGGCGGGGCAGGCCATCCTCGCGCGTTTCGCCCAGCCGCTCCACCACGTTTTCCACCACCACCACTGCGCCATCCACCAGCATGCCGATGGCAATCGCCAGGCCCCCCAGGCTCATCAGGTTGGCCGATAGGCCGAACAGGTGCATCAAGAGGAACGTGATCAGCGCCGCCATCGGCAGCGTGACCGCCACGATCGCCGCCGCGCGCCAATCGCCCAGGAACAGCACCAGCAGCACGATGACCAGGATCGTGGCTTCTACCAGGGCTTCCTCCACGGTGAACACCGCGCGGCTGATCAGGTCCGATCGATCGTAGAACGTGTGGATGGTGGTGCCGGCGGGCAGGCTGGCTTGCAAATCGGTGAGCCGCGTCTTCACGCCGGCGACCACTTTTTGCGCGTCGGCGCCGCGCAGGGCGATGACCAGGCCTTCGACCGCCTCGCCCTTGCCGCCGCGCGTCACCGCGCCATAGCGGGTGAGGCTGCCGGTGCCCACGCTGGCCACGTCGCCCAGGCGCAGCACGCGGCCTTCAGGATTGGCGATGACCAGTGCAGCCAGGTCTGCCTCGGTCTGGATCGCGCCGACGGTGCGCACGATCAGCGCTTCCTCGCCCGTCACCAGGCGGCCGGCGCCATCGTTGCGGTTGCCGCTTTCGATCGCGGCCTTGATCTGCGCGATCGAAAGGTGCGCGGCGGCCAGCGCGGTGGGATCGGGGCGCACTTCGAATGTGCGGACATAGCCGCCCAGCGCGTTGACATCGGCCACGCCCGGCACGGTGCGCAGGGCGGGGCGGATCGTCCAGTCGAGCAGCTCGCGCTTTTGCTGAAGCGAAAGTGGCCCGTCGATCGTGAACATCAGCACGTCGGACAGCGGCGTGGAAATCGGCGCCATCCCCCCGCTGACCGAAGAGGGCAGGTCGGCCAGCACGCCTGAAAGCCGCTCTGCCACCTGGTTGCGCGCCCAATAGATGTCGGTCCCATCGACGAAATCGATCGTCACGTCGGCAATCGCATACTTGGCGGTGGAGCGCAGCACAGCCTGGCCCGGAATGCCCAGCATTTCGGTTTCGATCGGGGTGATCACCCGGCTTTCCACTTCCTCGGGCGTCATCCCCGGCGCCTTGAGAATGATCTTCACCTGGGTCTGCGCGATATTGGGATAGGCATCGACCGGCAGGCCGAGGAATGCCCAGGTGCCGAGCGCCGCCACCGCCAAGGCCAGCCCCAGCACGAGCAGGCGATACGACAGCGAGAGGGCGACGAGCTTGCGCAGCATGGGCCGGCGCCTTTCAGTTCGCTTCGGCCAGCGCTTTCAGAGCGCTGGTGCCGGCAACGACCACGGCTTCGCCTGCGCGCACGCCGTCCTTCAGGATGACCTGGCCATCGGCCGCGCCCAGCCGATGCACGGTGCGGCGCTGGTAGCCGCGGGGCGTGGCGACGAAGACCACGTCATCCGCGCCGATCGTGGTCAGTGCGTCTTCCGGCACCGCCACCGCGCCACCCGCTGCCGGGCCCCACACCGTGAGCGCGCCCACGCGCCCGGCCACGATGCCGGGATCGGCCGGCAATTGCGCCTTGAGCGTGGCCGAACGGGTGGCAGGATCGATCGTCCCGCCCACTGCCGTCACGGTTCCCGCAACCGATCCCAGGCGCACGGTCTGGCCCACGCGAACCTGGCCGATCAGCCGCTCGGGCACTTGCGCGGTGGCTTCATAGCGGCCGGCCGCGTCGATCACGAAAGGCGCCGTGGTGCCATCCACCGGCATGCCGGCCTGGATATCGGCCTTGGTCACGCGGCCGGCGATCGGGGCCGTCAGCGTGTACGTGCCGCTGCCGCCTCGCGCGCCGACCAGCGCCAGGATGCGGGCCTTTTCGCTCACGTCGGCACCGGCTTCGGCGGCCAGGGCCCGCGCTTCGTCGGCGCGGGCGCCCGCCACGATGCCTTCGCGGCTCAATTGCGCCAGTCGCGCCGCGCTCGATTGCGTCACCCCGGCACGGGCATGGGCTCGCGCCAGGTCTGCCGAAAGGGTCATGACCTCGCGGCTGGATACCACGGCCAGGGCCTGGCCGCGCTTTACCGCATCGCCTTCCACCACCAGGGTGCGCAACACGGTGCCGGGCAGAGTGGCGGCCACCGCCACGCGGGCATTGGCGGGTGGGGCGATTATCGCGGGCAGTTCGGCCAGGGGCACTTCGCCGGCCGGGCGGGCCGGGGCCGTGGCGATGCCCAGCGCCGCGGCCTTGGCCGGATCGACCGCAAGCAGGCCATTGGCGGCAAGCGGCGCTGCCGGGGCGGGCGCGGCTTGCTCGGCCGGCGCGCGCGTGAACCACCAGCCGCCTGCCGCCACCAATGCCAATGCGGCCGCGCCGCCCAGAATCGCCCTGTGAATTGCCCTGTTCATCGCGCCCGGTTATCGCGCCGGCCTGACGAAAACCTGACGGCACGCGAATACGACAAATCGCGACAATTTTATGAAGCGTGGCCTCCGCGTGATTGCGGGGTGGGAAAGCGCAGGGTCAGGGTTCGTCGGCCCGCGTCGCTGGTCAGCGTGCCACCGTGCGCGGCCATGATCCGCTCGACGATATTGAGACCCAGCCCGGCGCCCTGGCGGCTAGCGTGATCGGCGCGGGCGTGGCGGCGGGTGAGGCTGGCCAGCGCCTCGGGCGCCAAGCCCGGGCCTTCGTCGGTCACGTGCAGGCAGGCACCGGGACCGGCGGCCACCCGCACCAGCCCACCCGGCGGCGTGACGCGCACGGCGTTTTCCACCAGGTTGCGCAAGGCGGCGGCCACCGCCTCGCGATGGCCCCAGACCGTTGCAGGGGAGTGCCCGGCCGGTTCGTCCAGCGCGATTTCGCGCCCTTGGGCAATCACCTGGGGCGCCAGCGTGGCCACCACGTCTTCCGCCACGGCGGTAAGCGAAAAGCCCTGGGCGCGTTGCGGCGTGGCGGTTTCCGCCTCGATCTGCGCCATCAGCAGAAGCTGGTCGACCAGGCGGTGCATCGCGGTGATCTCGCGCCGCAGATGCGCGCGGTCGAGCGCGTCGGGGCTGTCGAGTTGCATCGCCATGATCGCCAGCGGCGTGCGCAATTCGTGCGCCACGTCGGCGGCAAAGGCTTCGTGGCTGGCAGCGACGCTGTCGAGCCGGGCCAGCAGGTCGTTGATCGATCCCACGAACGGCGCGACTTCCACCGGCAGTTCCTCGTGCGGCAGGCGCAGGCCGCGCTGGGCCGGGGTGGTGGCGATGGTGCGGGCCGATCGCGCCAGGGGGCGCAACGCGCGGTCGATCACCCAGGTCGTGGCGATCAGCGTGGGCACGATCAGCACCAGGATCGGCAGGATCACGTGATCGCGTACTTCGCGCCAGGCCGCGCTGTGGTCGGGCCCGGCGAGGTCACCGGGCGTGATGTCGTATTCCCAGAACAGGGTGAAGACCAACGTCGCCACGGCAAAGGCGCAGATGATGCCCAGCCCCACCGAAAGGCGCAGGCGGATCGAGCCCCTGCCGATGCCGGTTCTTTCAGCCGGCATCACCGGCGGTCTTCCAGCAGATAGCCCAGGCCGCGAATGGTGTGGAGCATGGCGCCCAGCCCCTTTTCCTCCAGCCGGCGGCGCAGGCGCGATGCGGCGGCATCGACCGCGTTGGGGGAAACCGCCTCGTCGAAATTGTAGAGCGCGTTCTCGATCTGGCTGCGCCGCACCACGCTGCCCGCACCGCGCATCAGCAGTTCGAGCAGGTCGGCCTCGCGCCGGGCCAGGTCCAGCCGCGTGCCGGCGATGCTGGCCTGGCGGGTGGCGGTGTCGAAGACCAGCGGCCCCACTTCGATCATGGCGCTGGCGCGGGGGCCGGGCCGGCGCAGCAGGGCGCGCAGGCGGGCGGCGATCTCGGCGGTTTCGGCCGGCTTGACCAGGTAATCGTCGGCCCCGGCATCCAGCCCGGCCACGCGGTCGTCCAGACCGCCGCGCGCGGTCAGCACCAGCACCGGCAGCGCCAGGCCGCCGGCGCGGCGCCGTTGCAGCCACGCACGGCCATCGCCATCGGGCAGGCCCAGGTCGAGCAGCAGCGCATCGAACTGCGCGAGAGCAAGCGCGGCATCGGCGGCATCGAGGCTGGCCGCGCCATCGCAGACGATCCCGCTGCGCGCGAGCGCATCGGCCACGAGATCGGCCAGCCGCACATTGTCTTCCACGATCAGCACCCGCATGGCGCCCACGTGTAGCGTCTGATCTCGCGAAATGCACCAGCGGGGAAGGGGAGTGCCACGCAATTGCAACATTTCCCTGCTGGAGCAGAATTGGCCTGGCAGGCTTGTGCCGCCGACAAATCGCACGGGGGGTTATGACCAATTCTTGACGATACACCCGTGCAGCCTCTAGCGCCCGCATAGCTTTGTCCTGCCGGAGTGCGTCCCGTTCGCCAGATTGCCGCCTTGCCCTATCGCACCATCGGTGATGGCCTTTCCGCCCCCATCGAAGTCCTGCTCGTCACCTCGCGCGGGACAGGGCGCTGGGTCATTCCCAAGGGCAACTTCGGCAAGAACGAAGCCGCCCATGCCGCCGCCGCGCGCGAGGCAGAGGAAGAGGCCGGCGTGATCGGGGCCGTCTGCCCGGCGGCGCTGGGCCGTTTCGAATACCGCAAGACCCTGCGTTCGGGCGCGGCGGTCATGGTCCAGGTCCAGGTTTTTCCCTTGGCCGTGACCGACGAACTGCCGCGCTGGGCCGAAGGGGAACAACGCAAGCGCCAATGGTTTTCGCTTGCTGCCGCCGCCGATGCGGTGGACGAGCCAGACCTGCAGGCATTGATTCGCAGCTTCCGGGCCACGGAATTCCGGGCCCTTGCCACAACCGCACCGCTGGTCCGCAGCCTGGGCCACGTGAAAGAAAGACTGGGCATGTTTCACTGGTTCCAGAACCTGTTGCCGCGCCAGGGCAACTTCTTCGAACTGTTCGAGGCGCACGGCCAAACCCTGATCGCGGGCAGCAACGCGCTGGCGCGGCTGCTCCAGGGCGGGGCCGGCATGGCCGACCATGTGCGCGAGATCGCCGAGCGCGAGCACGACGCCGACGCGATCACCCGCGAAGTGCTGGTGACGGTGCGTCGCACGTTCCTGACGCCCTTCGATCGCGGCGCGATCACCTCGCTGATCAGCGCGATGGACGATTCGATCGACCAGATGCACCAGACCTCCAACGCGATCGCGTTGTATGAAGTCTCGGCATTCGAGCAGGAAATGAGCGACATGGCCGCGATCATCGTGGAATGCGCACGCGTGATTGCCGAAGCGCTGCCGCTGCTGCGCTCGATCCACGCCAACGCCGCGCGCCTGCATGAATTGACCGAGCGCCTGGTCCGCCTGGAAGGCAAGGCCGACGAGATTCACGATGCAGGCTTGTCCAAGGCATTCAAGGCCCATGGGCAGACCGCGCCGATGCAGTTCTTCGTGGCGCGCGAGATCTACAGCCACCTCGAACGCGTGGTGGACCGGTTCGAGGATGTCGCCAACGAAATCGACGGCCTGGTCATCGACCACGCCTGATGTTCTGGGCCTGAGGAACTACGTTTCATGAACCATGTGGCCGTGGCCCTGCCCCTGATCATCGCTCTGGTGATCATGGCCTTGGCGTTCGATTTCATCAACGGGCTCCACGACGCGGCAAATTCGATTGCCACGGTGGTGTCCACCCGGCTGCTCACCCCGGTTCAGGCCGTGCTGTTTGCCGCGTTCTTCAACTTTGCCGCCTATTTCACTTTTGGCCTGAAAGTGGCCGAAACGGTGGGCAAGGGCATCATCGACAAGGACGTGATCACCCCGCAGGTGATCTTTGGCGCGCTGGTCGGCGCGATGACCTGGAACGTGATCACCTGGTGGCGCGGTATCCCCTCGTCTTCCAGCCACGCGTTGATCGGCGGCCTGCTGGGCGCCGGCACGCTGCACGCCGGCACCAACGCCATCGTGTGGAAGGGCGTCACCTCCACCACCTCGGCCATCGTGCTTTCGCCGGTGATCGGCCTGGTCGTCTCGATGCTGCTGATGCTGCTTTCGTCCTGGGCCTTTGCCAAGACATCGGCACGCACCGCCGAAGGGGCGTTCAAGAAGCTGCACCTGCTTTCCGCCGCCGCCTATTCGATCGGCCACGGCGCCAACGATGCGCAGAAGACGATGGGGATCATCGCCGTGCTGCTCTATTCGCAGGGGCTGCTGGGCGGCACGTTCCATGTGCCGGGCTGGGTGGTGCTGTCCTGCTATGTCGCCATGGGCCTGGGCACGCTGTCGGGCGGCTGGAAGATCATCGAAACGATGGGCAGCCGCATCACCAAGCTGTCGCACCACCAGGGCTTCTGCGCCTCGGCCGGCGGCTCGATCATGCTTTTCGCCGCCAGCGCCTTTGGCATTCCCGTCTCCACCACGCACACCATCACCGGCTGCGTCGTGGGCGTCGGCGCCGCCCGCCGCGCCTCGGCCGTGCGCTGGAGCGTTGCCCAGCGCGTCGTGGTCGCATGGCTGGTGACGATCCCCGCCTCGGCCTTCGTGGGCGCGGTGTTCTATGAGATCGCCAAGGTTTTTTGAGGGGGCGCCGGGAGCCGTAGCGCGCCTCGCGCGTTGCGCGGCCATGAACTACTTCGAGCATCCGTTGGCGGCCCTCGCCATCCAGCTCCTCGTTCGCCGATTGGGCGGGAGCTGGTGGCTGGGGGCGGCCATCGGCTCCGCCTATTTCCTCGGCCGCGAAATTGCCCAGGCGGAATATCGCTGGATCGAACTGTTCGGCCATGGCCTGCGCGCCAATATGCCATGGTGGGGGCCTTTGGACTTGCGCGTGTGGCCCAAGCTGGACCAGTGGGTCGACTGGATCGGTCCGCTTGTGGTGACCTGCGGGTTGGCGTTGTTTGCACAGAAGCGTTGACTGGAGCCATCTGTCGGTGTGATCCGAGTTGAGAAATGGGGCGAGCTCGCTATGCGGTAGTGGTGCTGGCATGGCAGTTGCTCGCGCATTGTCAGCGGTTACATGGGCCCCTGGAGTTACGCGTGCATCGAGCCGATCCCCCGGACCATCCTATCCTTGCCTTGCCCGAGGTCACTTTGTGCGCCGTCACATCCGTGAATGTAACGGCAACATTGTGTGCGATGGAGGCATGTCTCGATCAGATCGCATTCGGCGATTGCGTCTTGCTCACCCACGCCGATGTCGTACCGGTCCAGCCGGCAATCCGCGTGGAGCGCATTGCGCCGTTGCGCTCGTCTGCCGCCTACTCGAATTTCATGCTGCAGCACTTGCCTGATCACATACACACCAGTCACGGCCTTGTCGTGCAATGGGACGGTCACGTGCTCGATGCCGCCCGTTGGGATGCGGAATTCTTGCGCTATGATTATGTCGGCGCGAGTTGGCCGCAGTTTGCCGATGGCCACGATGTGGGCAACGGCGGTTTCTCGCTACGCAGCCGGCGCTTGATGGAAGCATGCCGGGATCCGGCCTTTCGCCCGATGCATCCGGAGGATGTTGCGATTGGCCGTGTCAACCGGCGATGGCTGGAGCAGCAGGGCCTGTGCTTCGCTCCCCGTGAACTGGCAGATCGATTTTCTGCGGAACGCACGGGCGATCCGGCCACAACCTTTGGGTATCACGGCGTGTTTAACATGCCGGCGGCGTTGGGCGCCGATTGCTTCTGGCGGGTCTATCAAGAGCTGGATGAACGCGGAACGATCCGTCCTGACTTCTGGCCGCTCGTTCGCGCGGTCTTGCGGCGGCGTGGCGGCGTGGCGCGAGCATTTCAGATGATCCGGGATCGTGTTCTTGCTTGATGACGGTAACGCCTTGCACCCGGTGCAGCCCGTCAGGCCGGGACCTGTTGCCAGGCCTGATGACCCCTCGCGGTGGCGGCCAAAGCAATGGGTCTTGCTGGCCTTGGCCTATTGCGACGCCTTTCGACAAGAGCCTCGCAAGGTCCTGACTGCCATCAAATGGCGAATTCTGGGCAAGCGGTTGCGCGCCCGCGGCCAGCTTGCGCCCTTGCTCCACCTTTCTCCCTATGCGTACCGGCTGTGGATGGCGCGGCGTGAGCGGATTCGCCACCATGCCCCGCTCGGCCAGTTAGCCGAGCCCGAGATTTTGGCGCTAATAGACGCGATGGGGGACGTGGATGCGAATCATCTGGCGCAGACCCGGGAGATGCTCAGGCAGCAGGGCATTCCCTCCGTTGTAGTCGGTCCGCCGCCTCACACCTCCTGCGCCGACGTCGCAGCGTCGATGCCACGGGATGCGGCATCGTGGCTCTTGCTTATGCAGCCCGGCGATGTTTTGTCCCATAGCGCCATCGACCAGTATCGGGTGGCCATCGCCAACAACCAGGCTGCAGTTCTCTATGCCGACGATGATCTGATCGGTCCTGGCACGCAGCGTGGTGAGCCGCATTTCAAGCCCGGCTGGAATGCACCATTGTTCGAGCATTTCGATTACATCACCGGGTCATGTATCGTGCGCGCCCGGCGGAAAGATCTGCTGCGGGTGACAGGCCGCGTGACCTGGGCAAGCGATCTGGTGGCAGGTATACTCGCCACAGATTCGCTGCCGCCCTGCCATCTGCCTGCGGTCTTGCACCATCGGCGTCTCCGACCGAGTCCAAGATTGCCTGCCATGCCGTTAAAGCGGGAAGCAGGTCTGCCGTCCGTCACGGTCATCGTGCCCACCCGCAATCGGGTCGATCTTCTTCGCCCTTGCCTCCAGGGGCTGGCCGCAACGCGCTATAGCCGGCTTGATATCATTGTCGTGGACAACGGCAGCGACGATCCGGCGACCTTGGCCTATCTGGACAGCCTTGATCGTGCCAGCCACCAGGTGCTGCGCCATGATGGCCCTTTCAACTATCCGGCCATCAACAACCGGGCGGTGCGCAACGCGCAGGGAGAGCTGCTCTGCCTGCTCAACAACGATATCGAAATCATCGATCCCGAATGGCTGGCGACCATGGCTACATCGGCGCTGCGTCGGGATGTCGGCGCGGTGGGCGCGCGTCTGCTTTACCCGGACGGACGTATTCAGCATGCCGGGGTCGTGCTGGGCATTGGTGGAGCCGCCGCCCATGCTCATCGTTTGCTCCATCCTGACGAAACCGGCTATTTCTCGCGCCACAACCTGCCCCAGTTCGTCTCGGCGGTAACGGCCGCTTGCCTGGTTGTAGATCGCGCCAAGTTCGTTGCGGCTGGAATGCTGGATGAGGTTGCCTTTCCCGTCGCGTTCAATGACGTAGACCTTTGCCTTCGTCTCAACCAACGAGGATGGCAGTCGTTTTACGAACCGCGGGCAACCCTGATTCACCACGAATCGGTTTCGCGTGGGCATGATCGCGATCCGGTCGGCGCAGCCCGGTTGGAACGGGAACTGGCTGCTTTGAGGCAGCGGTGGGGTACGGACCGTATGGTTGATCCATTCCATCACCCTGAACTCAGCCGTGAGAGCGAACGCTTTGCGATTGCCCTGTGACTCCATCTGGCGATGGTGCCTGACGGTTTTCATTCAATTTACGGGCAGTTCTTCCAACCACCCGTCCAGATGATTGCGAATTGCGGCGGAAAAGACTGCTTGCATTGCACTTCGGATGTTTTTTGCGACGAATCCATATGTGCCAGCAGGCACCCATTATGGATGATGTTGTGGAACTGATGCATCGGCTGAGCGTTGATTCTCCCAAAATCTAAACATTTTGGAAAATACATAATAATTTCAGACGTTTGGTAATCTTCTCAGGTGTCGATCAGGGGGCGGGCTGCTGCAGTGCCACCCTGCGCGCTTTTCGCCAGTCTGTCGGACTGCCGTCATTATGCAGGACAGGGTGGTGACCAGCGCTTGCACTGATTACGGCCTTGCCCTAGCACGGAGGGGAAACTGTCAATGGCACAGGGAAGGCCCTCTGCCAGATCGTTCTATGCAGGTCTTATGAACGCTGAGAATATCCATGCTGTTGACGGTCAAATATCGTCAAGTTCGTCTAAGTCGGTGAACTGGATCAGCAAGAATCGTTGGTTCGTGTTATTTGTCATAGTTCCGACAATATTGTCAATCTTTTACTACGGCTTCATTGCCAACGACATCTATGTGTCCGAGTCGCGCTTTGTTATCAAGTCGCCTGATGAGAAGCGTCCGCAACTCTCGTCTTTGGCCAACCTGATTCAGACGACGGGGCTTTCGGCCGGCCAAGAGCAGGCGAATGAGGTGCTTGATTTCATTCGATCGCGTGATGCTTTGGCGAATCTTCAACAGCGGATTAATATTCGTCAGCGTTATGACCGTGGAGCTGATGTTTTTTCAAAATATTCTAAGGATATTTTTGGAGATTCATTCGAGTATTTGTATAAATACTATACGCGGATGGTCGATGCCAATCTGGACACCCAGACCGGCACGGCAGTGGTGGTGGTCAAGGCATATACGCCAGAGGATGCCTACCAGATCAACCAGACGTTGCTATCCCTGAGTGAAGACATGGTCAACCGGCTGAACGATCGAGCGCAGGGACGCGGCATTGCCGAGGCGCAGCAGCAGGTGGAGCAGGCGACTGAGCGGGCGCGCAAGATTACGGCCGCGATCACGCAATATCGTAACCGCTCGGCGTTGATCGATCCGGGCAAGCAGGCCGGCGGCGTGCTGGAAATTGCCAATCAACTGGTTGGTCAGCGTGCGGCCCTGCAAGCGCAACTGGAAACCATGGAGCGGCAGACGCCGCGCAATCCTTCGATTCCTGCGTTGCGCAACCGGATTGCCGCAATGTCCGCGCAGATCGCCCAGCAGGATAGCCGAGTCGTGGGTGGCAGTGGCACGATTGCGTCCAAGCTGGGCAACTACGAGGACCTGCTGGTCGAGCAGAAGTTTGCCAACGACAGCCTGACCGTGGCCAACGCATCGTTGGTGCAGGCGCGCTCGGATGCGCAGCGGCAGAAGTTCTATCTTGAGCGCGTGGTCGAGCCCAACCGTCCCGACATCGCTCTGCTGCCCAAGCGACTGCTCGGCATCCTGACGGTCGCGGCCTCGGCTCTCTGCATTTATTTTGTCGGTTGGATGCTGGTCGTCGGTATTCTCGAGCACGCTCCAAAGGACTGATCTGATGGGCCACGGTCTTTCATCGCGGATGCGCAAGAGTCTTGCGATCCAGGGGCGCGTCATCCACGCACTGATCATCCGGGAACTGATCACGCGCTTTGGGCGCGAAAACATCGGTTTTCTGTGGATGATGGTGGAGCCGCTGCTGTTTGCGAGCCTTGTGGCGGTCATCTGGCGCTATCTGCACGGCCCCGAGGAGCATGGTGTCGGTATCATTGCCTTCGTGGTGACAGGCTACATTCCGCTCACCCTGTTCCGGCACGTTGTTTCCCGAAGTGTAGCGATTTTTCAAGCCAACAGCAGCCTCATGTATCACCGCCAGATCCAGATTCTGGACTTCATCATCGTTCGTTTCGTGATTGAAATGCTCGGCTCGATGATGGCGTTTCTGTTGGTTGCCGCGCTGTTGGTTGGCTTCGATCTCTTTCCTGTCCCGGCAGATCCTGGTCTGATGATTGCGGGGTGGCTGGTTTATTCGATATTCTGCTTTTCGCTGTGCCTTGTAATCGCACCTTTGTCGGAAAAGTCCGAAGTTCTCGAAAAGTGTATTCCCGTCGTCACTTATATCATGATTCCTTTTTCTGGCGCATTTAGCATGGTTTCTTGGCTTATGCCCAATCTACGTGGATATATGCTGCTGTCGCCTTTCGTTCACGGCATGGAAATGATCCGTGGTGGTATCTGGGGCAATAAAGTGACCGTCTATTATGATGCACTCTATCCCTTGGGTGTTTCGCTGGTCTTGGCGGCGATGGGTCTGACAATGTGCCGGCGTATTCGCCGAGAGTTGGTCGTTGAATGATTGAGTGCGAAAATGTCTGCAAGTCCTACAAGATGGGGCATGGCCGCAAGCATGTACTGCATGACGTGAACCTGCGCATCGCCGCGACGGACAAGATTGCCTTTCTAGGCCGCAACGGCGCCGGCAAGTCGACTTTCATCAAGATGATCGGTGGGGTCGAGATGCCGACGTCGGGCGCGATCAGGCGCAAGATGTCGGTTTCGTGGCCGCTCGGTTTCAATGGTGGATTCCAAGGCAGCCTGACGGGGTATGACAACGCGCGGTTCATTGCCCGCATCTATGGCAAACCCTATGGCTGGATGAAGGATTTCATTGAGGATTTCACCGAGTTGGGGCGCCAGCTCGCCATGCCGGTGAAAACCTACTCATCGGGTATGCGTGCCCGTCTGGCATTCGGTCTTTCGCTGGCGATCGACTTCGACTGCTACCTCATTGATGAAATCATTCTGGTGGGTGACAGCAATTTTCGCATGAAGTGCCAAAGGGAGTTGTTCGAGAAGCGAAAGGACCGCGCATTGATCCTTGCTTCGCACGACATGGCCGTCATTCAGGAACTGTGCAATCGGGCGGTCATCTTCCGCAATGGCGAGGCGATCCCCTACGATGATGTGTCCGCTGCCATTGCGGAGTACGAACGCCTTTGATCACCCGCCCGTTGGGCGCATTCCGCTTTGGCAGAACGTGAGTCAGTGCGAAACTGTTTTGCTCCCTTCAGGAACATGATGCCGTGCTGTGCGTTTGTCCGGCTGGCGCCGCTGCGCACAAGATTGCCAGCGAGCCGGAGGCCTTTTGCGGCTTGCCGCAGTAAAATTGACGCGGGTTTTCTAGCTTGGGAATTTTGAAGATTTAGCCAGCATATCGGTTCAATTTGTAGAGCAATTTGAGAGGTGTGCTCTTGATGCATGGTGCAGGTTCGGCGTATCGCCCGTTCTGCGATAGCCCGGTTTTGCCCCGAAGCTAGGTATCTTTTGGATGACTGAAGATTGACGACAGATAGCGATCGCGCTGTTGAAAGCGTAGGAGCCCGCAGGGATCAGCACCTGGCCGGTGAAAAGGTTGCTTTGCTCGTGCTGGGTATGCACCGGTCGGGAACAAGTGCGCTGACACGCGTTCTCAATCTGCTCGGGTGTTCTTTGCCACAGCAGGTGATGGGCGGAAATCCGACCAATCCTGTCGGGCACTGGGAACCCCAGGCTATCGTCGATCTCAATGACGAAATTCTCGAAGCCGCCGGGTCTGCCTGGAATGACTGGCAGAAACTCAACCCCGGATGGGAAAAGTCGCACGCGCGTGCAGGGTTCGTTCACAAGGCGGCACAAACGCTGCAGGCAGAGTACGAAGGCAGCTCCTTCTTTGTCTTGAAGGATCCCCGAATCTGCCGGATCGTGCCGTTCTGGCTCGATGTCTTGCAGCAAAACGGCATCGAACCCAGGGTCGTCATTCCCATCCGCAACCCATTGGAAGTGGCGGCTTCGCTGCACGCGCGCGACGGAATCGACCTCTCTATCGGATACCTGATCTGGTTGCGATATATCCTGGATGCCGAGCGTTCCACCCGTGGCGCGCAGCGCGTCTTTACGACCTACAGCGGCCTGCTCGAGGATTGGACGAAGGTTATCGAGCGCATCGCGGACCGTCTTGCTATCAGTTGGCCACGTTATTCCGCGCGCGTGACGCTGGAAATCGAAAGTTTTCTCGACAAGTCATTGCGCCACCACGCGCATACCAATCTGGGCGCTCTTAACGGATCGGCCGTGCCGGCGTGGGTGCGCCAGACCTATGATATCGTCCAGGGTTGGTCTGAAGGCGCTGAATCTCCTGGTGATTTTGTCGCTTTGGACGCGATCTCCAGAGATCTCGACGCCGCCGCTGCCGTTTTTGCTACGCCGATGGCGCTTTTCCAGCAGGCAACGGTGCGCCTCCGCGATGCAGCAGGGCACATTGCTGCCGCCGATGGCGAGCGCGATACCGCCATCGGGCGTGCCGATGCAGCGGAACGCGCGCTGGTCGAGCAGCGGGAGGAGGTGGGGAGGCTGGCGTCGCGGTTGGCGGAGCAGGAAGGCCAATTCGAAACGTTCCGGAGCGAGCGCGATGCGGCATTGCTACGGGCGGATAGCGCCGAGCGTTCGTTGATTGAGCAGGGCGGGGAGGTCGAGCGCGTTGCCAGTCTGTTGCAGGATCGGGAACGGGAGCTTGAGGCGTCCCGCGCTTCATGCGATGCCGCGATGTCCCGTGCCGATGCTGGCGAGCGAGCGCTGCGCGAACGAAGCGCGGAACGCGATGCTGTTGCTGCAAAGCTGGTGGCTGCAGAAGCGCGGCAAACCGAATTGCAGGTGGCGCTGGATGTCGCGCAGGAAGCAAGGCTAAGCCTCGAACGGGACCTGATCGACTACCGCCGCGAACAGGAAGCAGTTACTGCAAAGCTGGCTGAAACGGGTAGTGAGCTACTTCAGCGCAAGGAAGAGCTGAGGCAGATCTGGGCCGAATTGTGCACGGAGAAGGCGCGGGCAGAAGCGCTGGAAGCGGAATGCAAAAATCATGCGCAGGAACAGGCGCGGCAACAGCGACTGTTGGAGCGTGAGCGGGAACGCGGGAGTGAGCGCCTCCGCACGCTGGAGGCGGCCCAGCAGGAACTAGCTCATGTTCGCGCCGAGCTTGTCGAGGCGAAGAAGTCCCTCGAACAGGCTCGTCAGGACAGTGCTGACAGCCAGAGCAAGCTGGCAGTTATCGAAACCGAAATGGAAAAGACCCATGCTGCGGCACGCGCCGCGGTGTCGCAGCGGTCGCAGACATTCAATGAAATCGCCATCGTCACGCAATTGCTGCGCGATAGTGAACAAGAAGTGCAGACCCGCGATGAAACCGTGCATTGGTTGAGCCAGGTCTATGCCATCATGCTACGGCGACCGCGCTGGTGGGTCTTCCTGTCGCGAAAAGCGCAGTTCAAGCGCCTGAGCCGGCGTGTGGAAATGCGCGGGATGTTCGATTCCGAATCCTATCTCGCCAAAAACCCCGATGTGGCAGCGACAGGGGCAGATCCGTTACGGCACTATATCACGCACGGGATTAAGGAATCTCGTCGTCGATGAGTATTGGAGCTTGATGCCGTGGCATTGATCCCCTTTGAGCGCATCGCGCGATGTACTGGCTCGGCGAGGCACGCGGATCAGGCGCGGTGGCCCCAACAGGCGGCGCGGCGCTTTTTAGAGCACCCTGCATTGCAACCACTTCGGACGGGCCGCTTTCGGCCCATCGTCGTTTCGATCGTCGGGCACGATGCACCTATATCGCGCCATTTTCGCCTATCGCGCTGGACCAAAATCGGCCTCACCAAGGCGGGTCAATGCTATGTCATCAGGCTGCAAGATCATGAACGCTGATTTCCGATCGCAATTGTCGCAGTTGTTGTCTTCCGGGCAATTTGACGCGGAATGGTACATGCGTCGCTACCCGGATGTCCTCCAAACGGGTATGGGGCCGGCCGAGCACTACCTGTGGCTCGGCAAGAGGATCGGCCGCAGAGGCAAGCCGTCAAACCCGGGTGACGAATTGATCGACCTTGGTGTGTTCAAGCCAAGGGCGCAGGAAGCAGGCAGCGGCAAAGCGCAGCGAGCAGATGCTGGGGTGGCCCACGCGGCTCCGACCGCCGAAGCCATGATCGACCGATTGGCTGATTGGCCAGGGTTGGACAAAGCCTATGTCTGTTACCAACTGGGGATCGAGCCGCAGAAAAGTGCGAGGCGTGTTGCGGAGCTATACTATAATGAAATAAGAAATCGCAACATCCTCCCCAACGCGTTGTTTGATCCAGAATACTACAGTTATTATAATGATCTAAATTTTGGCGATGACGAAATTTATCACTATATCACTGTGGGTGCTGGGAAGAAATTTCATACTCATTCTTTGTTCGATCTGGAATGGTATCTGAGTAAGTATCCCGAAGCAAAAAATTCCGCGGACCTTCTGGTGGATTACTGGAACCGCGGATACCGAGAGCGGCTTCTTCCCATAGACCCGGAAAAGGTGCCTGTTCTCGATTCGATCCGTGCGGTTTTCTTCTCAAACGTGTTTGATTGCGATTCCCATTTTGATGTTGCGACGTACCGTCAGTTCAATAAGGATCTGGCGAACATGCCGGATGCGGAACTCGCTGCCCATTTCGAAAAGGTTGGACGCGCTGAGAACCGGATCGGCAGTTTGACGACTTTGCTCAGAGACGCAGGTCTTCCTGGGCATTGCATTCCTGTCGACTTCGATCCGAAGCAATACGTATCGTTGCATGTGGATCTCGAGAAAGAATTTAGCGACAATCCGTGGCTTGCGATACCACATTTTGTCAGATCAGGTTTTAAAGAAAAGCGGCGGTACAGTTTTCACCAGATTGGTAGCGTACGTCCGATTCTGTTGGAATCTCAATATCATGATGTCGCACCTTTGGTTGGCAAAAAGCCATTCTGTGTTTTGGTGCATTTGTATTATCCTGATATGTGGGATGAACTACGAGCGTATATTGCCAATATTGACGTCGATTTTGACCTATATGTGAATTTTGTCGAATCGACGTGGCTCGGGGCAGTGATGGCCCAGGTGCGTGAGGATTTTCCCAAGGCGAAGATCAAGATATCTCCCAATGAAGGTCGCGATATCGGCGGGTTTTTCTCGTTGCTGAAGGGTGTCAATTTCGCGGATTACGTCGCTTTCACATTGCTTCACAGCAAGAAGAGCCCGCATGTGACACGCGATTACGCCGCAATGTGGAAGAAAAGCCTGCTGGGCGCGATCCTGGGCGACAGCGAAACGGTCAGGCAGAATCTCACTGCTTTCCTCACCGATCCCGAGATCGGCATTGTTGGTTCGGTGCAGACGCGCCATCTCGGCCTCGAAAGCAATGCTGCCGGTATGCGCAAGCTGTTTCAAATCTACGGCATCTCGCCCGAGCATGAAGAGTGTGAATATGTCTCCGGAACGATGATGATGGTTCGTTCCGAAGTCATGGAGGCCGTTTACCTGCCGCTTGCCCATCACCAGTTTGTAAACGGCGATAACAAGGGCATCGAGCACCACATCGATGGTCAGGTCGAGCATTCCGTGGAACGGATCTTCGGCAATGTCATGCGCCAGCTTGGCTATCGTTTCCTTTGGCGCTGAGTGCAGGGACAATCATGAAAATCGCCTTCATTCTGCACGACCTGAGCATGACCGGGGCGCCCAAGATCGGGGTCGATATGGCCGCGATCATGGCGCAAGAACACGATATCTACCTCGTTTCCAAAAAGGAAGGACCGCTCCGGGCTTTTGCCGAGCAGCAGAATTTCAAGGATGTGCGGGTCATTCCGACCAGCTATGAATATGAACATACGCCGCTACGCGCGCGCGTGGCCAGATATCTTGATTATCTGGAGGAAGTGCAACCGGACTATGTCTATGTGAACTCCATCGCATCGGGGGACTGGGCACCCGCCTGTCGGGAGTTGAATATTCCGTTTGCGCTCCATGCCCATGAAATGAGCGTGGATTTCCAGGCACTGCAAAACATCGGCGTGTTTCGACCCACCGATATTCACGCGGCGCACCTGGTTGTTTCCGCGTCTGAGGAGTGCGGGAACGATACCCGCAGCGAATTGGATCTGGGCGGGCAGATGATCTACAATTTCGGCGTGGGGATCGATTGTGGCGCGGTTGCGCGCAAGGCCCGCGAACCGTTGCCCGAAGCCTTGAACGCAGTAGGAAAGCGGCTGCAATGGACCGGCAGCGAAGCATTGGAGCGCAAGCGTGTGGTGATGTGTGGCGTGGCTTGCGAACGCAAGGGCGCCGATCTGTTCTGGCAACTGGCCGAACGCTGCCCGGAAATGGATTTCGTGTGGGTCGGGCCGTGGGATGACGAGATCGGGCGGTCGACCAATCCCGCTATTCCGCTCAACAAGAAGAAAAGGCTCGCCAACCTCTACTGGACCAACATGCTGTCCAATCCCTACCCGGCGATCCGGGCCGCGGATCTGTTCATGCTGTCTTCAAGAGTCGATCCCAATCCTCTGGTTGTGCCTGAAGCCATGAGTCTTGGTCTGCCGGTCTGTACATTTGCGGAAACCGGCGGTTCGCGGGTCTGGACGGAGCGGTTTGGATTTTCGCTGGCGGGCAAGATCGAGGTTGATCGTATGGAGAATTTCACGCGGCGCTTCTTCAACCAGGGCCATGGCCAGTTCACATTGCCTGATGAATTCGTTCAAGAAGCCGATATTCATAGTAAAATGAAATCTTTAATGAATCTCATCAAGGTTGAAAAAGAGTTCTTGTGACTGGCCTTTCCACTTGGGAAATTGATATGATCGACTATGAAAATTTCGATAGATCCGTCCAGTCCTATGGCAAGGAAGGTCCATTCGACCACTGTGTAATCGAAAATTTTTTTGAAGCCGATGTCGCCAAGGCGCTTGAGGCAGAAATGCCGACCTATGATTCGGATGACTGGTTTTTCTACAACAACTCGATCGAGCATAAGAAAACCCAGAATAGTTGGGAAAAGTTTCCCACGACAACCTATCGTGCCTTTGCCGAATTGCAGTCACCGGCAATGACCGACCGGCTTTCCGCTTTGCTGGGTTGCCCGCTCTATGTCGATCATGGTCTGCACGGCGGGGGCTGGCATATTCACGGCGTTGGCGGTAATTTGAACCCGCATTTCGATTACTCGATTCATCCCAAGATGAAGCTCGAGCGGGTCCTAAACATCATCATCTACATGTCGTCCGATCTTCGTCCCGAACATGGCGGCGATCTTGGTCTGTGGGAGCACGACAGCGAGGCGCGGCAACCTGGCAAGCTGGCCAAGGAAATCGCACCGGCGTTCAACCGTGCCGTGTTGTTCAATACCACCCAGAACAGTTGGCACGGCATGAGCAAGCCCCTGACGGTAGAGGACGGCATCTATCGCAAGAGCCTGGCGATCTACTATCTGCGCGATCCCGCGCCAGATGCCGACATCCGCGGTCGTGCCCTGTTCGCACCGCGCGAAACGCAGCGCGACGATGAAAAGGTCCTGGAAACGATCCGCCTTCGTTCCAATGTAAACACCTCCAAGGATGTCTATCGCACCACCTGAGGAATGGCGCGGGCACGGATCGTGGGGCATTTTCCGATCCGCGTGCGTGTTGGCGCTAGGGCCGTACAGCTTGCTTCGATACGGTCTTCCCTGTCGACCCGTGGTCTACGCTGCATCCGGCTTGACATGGTTTGGCCGACCGGAGCACGGCCTGGGGTCGGACCGTTCGGACGAAATTGCTGTAGATGTATTGGTTCTGTCTAGAAATTTCGAGTAAATGTTATGCAGGTTCTGGGTTTTGAGATCGACGACGTAAAATTGCTGGTGCCTAAGCATATTGGCGATGCGCGTGGGTATTTCGCCGAAACATTTCGTGCGGACCTGTTCGCCAGCCACTGTGGTGACTTTACCTTCGTTCAGGATAACGAGTCGCTCAGCGCCAAGGTTGGTACGGTGCGTGGTCTGCATTTCCAATGTCCGCCCCACCAGCAGGGCAAGTTGGTGCGCTGCACCGCAGGGGCTCTGTTCGACGTGGCGGTGGATATCCGCAAGGGCTCCAAGACCTTTGGCAAGTGGGTTGGCGAAAAGCTGACGCCGGAAAACGGCAAGCAGCTTTGGGTGCCGCCGGGATTCGCGCATGGTTTTTGCTCGCTCGCGCCTGACACCGTGATCGCCTACAAGGTGACGGACTACTACAGCGCGGAATGCGACAAGGGCGTGGCGTGGGACGACCCGGAGATTGCGATCGAATGGCCGAGTGTGGCCGATGTCGGCACGCTTTCTCCCAAGGATATCAAGCAGCCGACGTTAGCTGAAATCCCTGCTTATTTCTCGATGGAATGCTCGGGCTGATTGTTGGTTGGTCCGTTTCGGAGAATTTTCTGTATGCGCGTCATTGTAACCGGCGGTGCCGGCTTCATTGGTTCGGCCCTCGTGCGCTATCTTGTGCTCGAAAAGGGCTATGATGTTCTGACAATCGATGCGCTGACTTACGCTGGCTGTCGGGAATCGCTGCGTGCGGTAGAGGGGCGGGGTAACCATCGCTTCCTTCATGCTGACATCCGCGATGCGCCGGCCATGGCGCAGGCGATCGACACGTTCCGGCCCGACCGCATCATGCATCTGGCCGCAGAGAGCCATGTGGATCGCTCGATCACCGGTGCGGCCGATTTCATCCAGACCAATATCGTCGGCACGTTCGTGCTGCTCGAAGCGGCGCGCTCCTATTGGAACGGTCTGACCCCTGCGGCCAAGGCCGAGTTCCGTTTCCTGCACGTTTCGACTGACGAGGTCTATGGCTCGCTGGGCGACGAAGGGCTGTTTACCGAAACGACGCCCTATGATCCTTCGTCACCCTATTCCGCGTCGAAGGCAGCATCGGATCATCTCGCCAAGGCTTGGGAGCGCACCTATGGTCTGCCTGTGGTCGTATCGAACTGCTCGAACAATTATGGCCCTTATCACTTCCCCGAAAAGCTCATTCCGCTGACCATCCTTAATGCCCTCGATGGCCGGCAGTTGCCGGTCTACGGCAAAGGTGAAAACGTGCGTGACTGGCTGTTTGTCGACGATCACGCCCGCGCCCTTGACGTGATCATAGAGCGTGGCCGCGTCGGTGAGACATACAATGTTGGTGGCCGCAACGAGCGGCGCAACATCGACGTGGTGCGCCGCATCTGTGCCGTGCTCGATACCCTGGTGCCGGCCGATACCCCGCGCGAGGCGTTGATTGGGTTCGTCACGGATCGGCCCGGGCACGACGCCCGCTATGCAATCGACGCTACCAAGCTGGAAGATGAACTGGGCTGGCGTGCCAGGGAAACGTTCGACACCGGGATCGAAAAGACCGTTCAGTGGTATTTGGACAATGCGTGGTGGTGGCGCCCCTTGCGTGACCGCTACGATGGCGCGCGTCTGGGGCTCGACGCCGAGAGATCCAGGGTGTCTGCGTGAAGATTGCCGTTACCGGCCGTCACGGCCAAGTCGTTTCGAGCCTTGTGGAGCGCGCGCGCGTCGCGGGCCATGATATCGTGCCGCTGGGGCGGCCGGAAGTCGACTTGGCAAAGCCGCAAACGCTTGGAGACGCACTGGCTTTGATCGGGCCCGATGTGGTGGTGTCTGCCGCAGCATATACGGCCGTAGACAAGGCTGAATCGGAGCCGGACATGGCTCACGCGGTGAATGCGGATGGGGCTGGCGCCGTGGCGGCAGCGGCCGAGCAACTCGGTATCCCGATCGTACATCTTTCGACCGACTACGTCTTCGATGGCCATCTGCACCGTCCTTATTGCGAAAGTGATCCCACCGGGCCCGCGGGCGTCTATGGCGCATCCAAGTTGGCAGGGGAAAAGGCTGTGCTGGCGAATTGCGCGCGCAACGCTGCGATCCTGCGAGTGGCTTGGGTCTATAGTCCTTTCGGCGGCAATTTCGTCAAGACGATGCTGCGGCTTGCCGCGGACCGGGACGAGATTGCGGTGGTGGCGGACCAGATCGGCAATCCGACCAGCGCGCTGGATATCGCCGATGGCATCCTGGCTGTAGCTGGCAACCTTGTGGACAATCCCGATCCAACCTTGCGCGGGGTCTTCCACATGACGGCGGCGGGCGAAGCCAGTTGGGCGGCGTTCGCCCAGGCGATCTTTGCCGCTTCCGCAATGGGGGGCGGTCCCTCGGCGCGGGTACGACCCATTCCCAGCGCGGATTATCCCACCCCTGCCATCCGGCCCATGAACTCCCGTCTGGACAGCAGCCTCATTGCTCGGGTGCATGGTGTGGCCATGCCCGATTGGCATGGCGCGATGGAGCAGGTGGTCCAAAGGCTTCTGGCAGCCTGACGAGAATCGGCGAACGATCTATACAAGGAATAGGCACATGAAGGGTATCATTCTGGCGGGGGGGAGCGGCACCCGGCTTTATCCGATGACGCTGGCCACCTCCAAACAGTTGATGTCGGTCTATGACAAACCGATGATCTATTATCCGCTCAGTACCCTGATGCTGGCCGGCATTCGCGAAGTCCTGATCATTTCGACTCCACGTGACCTCCCCGCGTTCCGTGCCATGCTGGGCGATGGATCGCTTTGGGGCATGAGGCTGGAATATGCAGAACAACCCAGCCCCGATGGCTTGGCGCAGGCCTATGTCATCGGTGCTGATTTCGTGGGCAATGCGCCGTCTGCGCTGATCTTGGGCGATAATATTTTTTACGGACACGGGCTGCCGAATCTTTTGCAGAACGCCATTTCGCGCCCGGCGGGGGCGAGCATTTTCGCCTATCGCGTGTCCGATCCGGAACGATACGGCGTCGTCTCGTTCGGCGCGGACATGAAGGCGGTTTCGATCGAGGAAAAGCCGGAAAAACCGCAGTCGAACTGGGCGGTTACCGGGCTCTACATCTATGATTCGCAGGTTGTCGAAATCGCCGCCAATATCCAGCCTTCGCCACGCGGCGAGTTGGAAATCACCGACGTGAACCGGGTCTATCTCGAGCGGGGTGAACTGTCCGTCGAGATCATGGGGCGCGGTTATGCCTGGCTCGATACCGGCACGCCCGACAGCTTGTTGGATGCGGCAGAATATGTGCGGATCCTTGAAAAGCGGCAGGGTTTCAAGATCGCCAGCCCGGAGGAAATTGCGTTTCGCAATGGTTTTATCGACGAAACCGGCTTGCAACGCGCTATCGATAAACTGGGCAAATCGGATTATGGGCGCTACCTCAGGACCGTTCTGTCAGGGGACCTGAACCGGTAACATAGCGGGGCTGGCCGTCCTCGCACACGAAGTGCCGACAGGCGGCATGACCTATTTTGCGGAACTATTTCATGAAGCTCCAAACCTCGCTTCTTTTAAGCACGACGCTGCTGCTCGGAGCGTGCGCCACTCTGCCGTCCAGCGGCCCGACCGGTAACCAGGTGACCAAGGCGGTGGCCAGCGACCAGCAAATGGGCATCGCGCTGGTGGAAGTGGACGGCCCTGCCCAAATTCCGCCGCAGGCCGCGGACGTCGGCAAGCGATTGAGTGACCGGCCGCCGCCGCCTACCGATATGGTCGGCCCCGGCGATGTGCTAAACGTGGCCATCTACGAAGCGGGTGTCACCCTGTTTTCGAATTCGACCGGCCTTTCAGGGGCTTCGGCCAGTGCTGGCATCGATACCGGCGCGCGCGCGCAGAATCTGCCTGAAATGCGGGTGGACGATAATGGCGACATCACGATACCCTATGCCGGCAAGCTGCGTGTGCTCGGCGAGACGCCGGTCGAGATCGGGCGGCAGATTCGCCTGGCGTTGCGCGGGTATTCGCAGAACCCCCAGGTTCTGGTGACGCGCCGTTCGGTCATCACCAATTCCGTCATCGTTGGTGGCGAAGTGGCAAAGCCTGGGCGCTTGGTACTCGACACCAACCGTGAAACGCTGTCCGATGTGGTGGCCTTGGCCGGTGGCTATCGCGGCAAGGCGAGCGATCTGATCGTACGCGTCAAGCGGCGCGATGAAAGTGCGGATTATCGCCTGAGCACGTTGCTCGACAATCCGACTCTGGATGTCCGTGCCTATCCCGGTGATCGCTATACGCTGATCTATGATCCGATGTCGTTCTCGGTGCTGGGGGCCGCAGGCAGGATGGACCAGATTCCCTTCGTCAGCGGAACTCTGACCCTGGCGCAGGCGATTTCGGCGGCGGGTGGCCCCAATCCAAACCTGGGCGATCCGGCGGCGGTGTTCGTGTTCCGCTACGTCGATGATCCGGCCAACGCGGGCCAGCGCAAGCCGGTGGTCTATCATATCAACATGATGCAGACCGGCAGCTATTTCCTGGCGCAGAACTTCTGGATGCAGAACAAGGATGTGCTGTACTTCGGCAACGCGCGCGCCAACCAGCCGAGCAAGGTGATCCAGTTGATCAGCCAGTTGTTCTCGCCGGTGGTGTCGGTGACCAGCGCCGTTTCCGTGGCCAAGAACTGATCGGGCCGGCATGGCCCCAGCTGCTGCGCGCAGTCAGAGCCCTGCCGGTGATCAACCCTCCTTCACCACCGAGTCGATGGCCAGGAGCCGCTTCCACAGCTCTTCGAAATCGGCCAGGGGCAGGGCGTTGGGCCCATCCGACAGGGCCTTGTCGGGATCGGGGTGTGTTTCCATGAATACCCCGGCCACGCCCGCCGCCACTGCCGCGCGGGCCAGCAGGGGCACGAATTCGCGTTGGCCGCCCGAGCGTTCGCCCAGGCCGCCGGGTTGCTGGACCGAGTGCGTCGCGTCGAACACCACCGGGCAGCCGGTCTGGGCCATGATCGCCAGGCCGCGCATGTCCGACACCAGAGTGTTGTAGCCGAACGAGGTGCCCCGTTCGCACAGCAGGAAAGCGTCGGGATCATGCCCGGCGGCGGTGGCCGCGTTGCGCGCCTTGTTGACCACCTGCTGCATGTCGGCCGGGGCCATGAACTGGGCCTTCTTGATGTTGACCGGCTTGCCGCTGGCAGCCACCGCTGCGATGAAATCGGTCTGCCGCGCGAGGAAGGCGGGCGTCTGCAACACGTCGACCACTTCGGCCACGGCGCTGACCTGGCTAGCCTCGTGCACGTCGGTGATGACCGGCAGGCCGGTCTCGCGGCGCACCTTTTCCAGGATGCGCAGGCCTTCGTCCATGCCCAAGCCGCGGAACGATTTGTCGGAACTGCGGTTTGCCTTGTCGAAGGAAGCCTTGAAAATGAGCATCAACCCCAGGCGATGCGCAATCGTTGCCAGCGTTTCGGCGATGGAAAACGTCATTTCCTCGCTTTCTATGACGCATGGTCCCGCAATTGCGAATAGAGGGGAGTTGGGATGAATCTCATGTCCGCAAAGGTTCATATGTGAGGGCTCGCCTGCCAGAATGGAGCAACATTTACTTTCATTCCGGACCAATTTTATCGGTTCGGGTGAACCAGGTGGATGGGCAACCCTTGGCGGGTATTGAAAAATCTGGCAACACCTTGTCGACAAAACGACAGCTGCATGCCCAGCGCCGAAGGACATCATGTGCATTTTAGAAAACTTCAGGCGGATATGTCCAGCAAGCTGATCGACGTGCGCTATGCTGCATCTGCACTCAAGACCATCGACATCGAGCTGGATGCCTTGCAGACCTTGCGCAGTGCCTTGCGCGCGCCCGAACTGCGCCGCTCGGTAGAGCTGGCGATCGAGGCATTGGCAACCACGCGGGGCCAGGTGGTGGTCACGGGCATGGGCAAGAGCGGGCATATTGCGCGCAAGATCGCCGCGACGATGCGGTCCACTGGAACTTCGGCGGTCTATCTCCATCCGGGCGAAGCGAGCCATGGGGACCTGGGGCTCATCACGCCCGACGACGTGGTGCTGGCGATCACATGGTCTGGCGAGACAAGCGAGCTGGGCGACGTTTTCCGCTATTGCAACCAGTGTGGCGTGAAGCTGATCGTGGCCACTTCGTTCCCCGACAGCACGGCCGGGCGCGCGGCGGACATCTGCCTGTCGATGCCGCCAGTGCGCGAGGCTTGCCCCAATGAATTGGCGCCCACGTCGTCCACCACCCTGCAACTGGTGCTGGGCGATGCACTGGCCGTGGCCCTGATCGAGGCGCGCGGGTTTACCTCTACCGATTTCCGCGTATTCCATCCCGGTGGCAAGCTGGGTGCACAACTGTGCACGGTGGGGGAAATCATGGGCACTGGCGATTCGATCCCGAAAGTGGGCAGCGACGCTTCGTTGACCAGCGCGACGATCGAGATGAGCCGCAAGCGCTATGGCTGCACTGCCGTGGTGGACCAGAACGAGCGGCTGATCGGGGCGTTTACCGATGGTGACCTGCGCCGTTGCATTGCCGCCTACGATCTGAACGACAACATCGGCCTGCACATGTCGCCCAATCCGCTCAGCGTCACGCCTGATACCCTGGCGTCTGATGCCCTGCGCATATTGAACGACAACGCCGTCTCGGTGCTGTTCGTGGTGGACGGCGAGCGGCTTGCCGGCATCGTTCACATCCATGACATCGTCAGGGCGGGTGCTGCCTGACCGGCACGGGCATGTCTTCCCCCGCCCAGGCCCTGATCGTGGTTCCGGCGCGCTTTGGTTCCAAGCGTTTGCCGGGCAAGCCCTTGCTGCCTATCGCCGGCCGAACTTTGCTGGAACGCGTCCATGCGGTGGCGCAGGCCGCAGCAGCCCTGGTCAATGATTGTAGCGTTGTGGTGGCCACGGACGACGCCCGTATAGCCGATCATGCCTGTGCCATCGGCGCGGCCGTGGTGCTGACCGACCCGGCGCTCGATTCCGGCTCTGCCCGCGCCTATGCCGCTGCCATGGCGCAGCCGCAGCGCCCCGATCTGGTGATTAATCTGCAGGGAGACGCGCCGTTCGTTCCGCCCGCCGTGGTTGCTGGCTTGGTTGCGGAACTGCGCGATGGCGAGGCCGATGTGGCGACGCCGGTCTATCGGCTCGATTGGGCGCGGCTCGACCGCTTGCGCCAGCACAAGGTGACGGCCCCGTTCAGCGGCACGACGTGCGTTCGCGATGCGCAAGGCCGGGCCTTGTGGTTTTCCAAGACGATCCTGCCCGCGATGCGCGATGAAGACCGGCTGCGCGCCAGCCAGCCAATGTCGCCGGTGTGGCAACACCTGGGCCTTTATGGCTATCGCCTGGCGGCACTCGAATGGTTTGCCCGCGCGCCGCAAAGCCCGGTCGAACTGCTCGAGGGGCTGGAGCAACTGCGCTTCCTGGAAGCGGGGCGGAAGATCGCCACGATTGCGGTCGATCCGCCGCTTCATGCGATGTCGGGCATCGATACCCCGGCAGACCTGGCCCTGGCCGAGGCCGCCATTGCGCGGTTGGGCGATCCGTTTCCGACATGACATCGCCCGCTGCAAGATTCGTGATCGTGCGCCATGGCAATACCTTTGCCGCCGGCGAACCGCCGCGCCGGATCGGCGCGCGCACCGATCTGCCGCTGACCGCGGCGGGGGAAACGCAGGCGGCGGTGCTCGGCCGGCATTTCGCCCAAGAGGGCTGGCACTTCGCGCAAGTGCTGGTTTCACCCTTGCTGCGCACCCGTGCGACCGCCGCGGCAATCATCGCGCATCAGCCCGGCGGTGAAGCCCTGGTGGCCCAGCCGTGCGAATGGTTGCGCGAGATCGACCATGGGCCGGACGAGAACCAGAGCGAGGAAAGCGTGGTCGCGCGCATTGGCGCCGATGCGCTATCTGCCTGGGATGAACGCGCCGTGCCGCCGCCTGGATGGATCGTCGATGGCGTGCGGCGCCTGGCCGCCTGGCGCGCTTTCCTCAAAGAGGCACAAGGCGACGTGCTGCTGGTCACCAGCAATGGCGCCGCGCGCTTCGCCTTGCTCGCCGCCGGAGCGGGGGCTGGCCAACCGCTCAAGCTCGCGACGGGCGCCTATGGTGTGATCCGTCGTGATGCTGGGGATGTGCTTCACATCGAAAGCTGGGGCATCCGGCCATGAGCGGGGTGCCATTGCTGCGTGCGCCGCCCTTTCCCTGGGCGGACGCGACGGTTGCGCTGCCACAGGTGTCGTCAGTGGGCATGGACGGGCCCTTGCCGGTGTCGCGGGGCCAGTTTGCCGATCTGCGCGCGGCGCGGGTGGGTGGCTGTTTCTGGGCGCCGCCGATCGTCGGGGATGACCCGATCGCGGTGGTGCTGCGGCCGGGTAGCGCGGCCGAAGTTGCCGCCCTCCTTGCCTATGATGAAGATGGGGCTGCGCTGTGGCTCGTGCCGCAATCGCCGGCCGGGTGGGGCCATGTGCTGGCCGGGCGCAACCTGCAGCCGGACGCGGTGGACCCGTGGTCGGTGCTGGATCGCGCGCGGTTCTTGGTGGCCCATGGCGACGATGAGTGGATCGCACTGGCCCGCATCGCCGGCGTTGCCGTGAAGGTGCTGTCGCCCGGCAGGTTTGGCGCGCCGGGCGACAGCGGCGATGCGCTCGACGCGCGGGCGGCATTGGCGTTGGCGCAGGCGCACTATCGCGACCCGTTTGGCGGTGGGGCCACGGGCCTTGCCGAAACGATCGATCTGTTGGCAACCTGGCGCGCCGCGCTGGATGGCAACCGGCAGATCGCCGCGGCCAGCGGCATGGCCTGGTGGAAGAAGGCGGAGATCCGCCGTTTCCTCTGGCACCCAGCGCGCCCCTTGCGCTTTGCCCGCAGCCCGGCGCGCGCCCTGGCGCTGGCCGAGCGGGCTGGCGGAGCCGTGGCGATCTGGCCATCGCGCGTTTCGCCGGGCCTGATTGCCCAAGCCCGGCAGCAGGGCGTGCCGCTGGTGCGGGTGGAGGACGGCTTCGTACGCTCGGTGGGGCTGGGGGTGGATCTGGTGCCACCATCGTCGGTCGTGGTCGATGCGCTGGGCATTCATTTCGATCCCGCCGGGCCCAGCGACCTGGAAGCGGTGCTGGCCAATGCGGGCTTTTCGCCACGCCTGCTGGCGCGGGCACGGGCCTTGCGCGAAACGATCGTGGCCGCCGGGATCAGCAAGTATGCGGCCGATACCCAGGCTACCGTGCCACCGCGCGCCGAGCCGGGGCGGCGACTGGTGCTGGTGCCGGGGCAAGTGGAAGACGACATGTCGGTGCGGGCCGGCGGGCATGGCCTGGCTTCCAACCTGGAACTGGTGCGCCGCGCCCGCCTGGCCGAACCCGACGCGGAGATCTGGTTTCGGCCCCATCCTGATGTTGATGCCGGGCATCGCAAGGGCGCCGTGCCAGACGCGCAAGTGCTCGCCCATGCCGATCGCGTGGTGCGGGGTGGGGGCATGGCGCCGCTGCTCGATGCCGTCGATGCGGTGCATGTGCTGACCTCGCTCGCCGGTTTCGAAGCGCTGCTGCGCGGGCGCGAGGTGGTGTGCCACGGCACGCCGTTCTATGCCGGCTGGGGACTGACGCGTGACCTGGCGCCGGTGCCCGATCGGCGCGGCCGGGCGCTGTCGCTCGATGCGCTCGTGGCTGGCGTCCTGATCCTCTATCCGCGCTATCTCGATCCGGTGACCGGTTTGCCCTGTCCACCCGAAGTGCTGGTGGGCCGCATGGCCGGCGCGCGGGCCACCAATCGCCTGCGCTGGATCGCGCCCTTGCGCCGCATCCAGGGCAGGCTCATGGCGGCGCTGCGATGACCCAGATGATCCTTGACGTTTCCCGGCTGATTTCCCGCATGCATTATTCCACCCCGTCCGGGGTCGATCGGGTGGAAATGGCCTATGCGCGGGGCTTGCTCGCGCGCTTGGGCGAGGGGCTGGCGTTTGCTGCGGTCCACCCCACCGGCCTCTATGGCCGCCTGCGTCGCAGCGCCATCCTGCCCTATCTGGACGAATTGGAGCGGCGTTGGTCGAGCGAGGAGAACGGGCCCGAGCGTCGCTCGGTGGTGTCCAACCTGCCGCAACTGTTCCAGCTTCTGCCACAGCGTCCGGCGGGCAGGGGGCAAAAGTCGGTCTATATCCAGGTTTCGCCGCACCATCTTGCCAAGGTGGCCAAGATCCGGCGCATCCTGGACCGGGAAAATGCGCAGTTCGCCTGCCTGGTGCACGATCTTATTCCCATCGAATTTCCCGAATATGCCCGGCCCGATGGCGCGGCACTGCATCGCCGCAGGATCGAGGCGGTGACCAGCCTGGCCGATCTCGTGATCGTCAATTCCGCGGCGACCGGCCGCGCCATGCAGCCGTGGATCGACCGGTCGGGCCGATCCATCGCCATGGCCGTGGCGCTGCTGGGCACCGTGCCGATGGTCCCCACCGCGCCATGGCAGGGTGACGGGCGCCCCTATTTCGTGTGCCTGGGCACGATCGAGCCGCGCAAGAATCACCTTCTCCTTCTGCACATCTGGCGCCATCTGGCAGAAACCCTGCCAGCGGGCCGCGTGCCCAAGCTGGTGATCATCGGGCGGCGCGGCTGGGAAAACGAACAGGTGGTGGACCTGCTGGAACGCTGCCCGGCGCTCGATGGCCATGTCGAGGAACTGAGTGGCTGCCCGGATCGCCAGCTTTCCGCCGTGCTGCGCGGCGCCAAAGGGCTGCTGATGCCTTCGTTTGCCGAAGGCTATGGCATGCCGGTGGCCGAGGCGCTTTCGGTCGGCACGCCCGCGCTATGCAGCGATATCCCCGCCTTGCGTGAAGTGGGCGGGGCAGTGGCGGACTATCTCGATCCGCTCGATGGCCCGGCCTGGGCCAGGGCCATTGTCGATTTTGCCGGCGATGGCCCGATGCGGCAGGCGCAGTTGCAGCGCATCCCCGCCTGGCACAATCCCACCTGGGACGAACATCTCGATACGGTGGTGACGGCGCTGGCGGGCCTGGAGCGCTGATCGATCAAGCCGGCTGGATGTTGCGCGCGGCTGCCTCGCGATCGATCGCGCGCTTGATGTCCTTGACGAAGCGGGAGTGGCGCACCGCCCCCAGGAAGATGTTCTGGATCAGGTTGCCGACAAAGCGGCAGGGGCGCTTGATCTGGATCAGCAGGATGTAGCGATCCTCGTCCGTCTCGTTCCACACTTCGTGATTGAACATGTCGTCGAACAGGAAGGACTGGCCGTCTTCCCAATGGAGGACGTGCAACCGCTCGCCTTCTTCAAGATGCATCCGGCATTTCTCGCGCTCGCGCGGGGCCTTGAGCGCGAGGTGATAGGTCAGCATGCCCTTGGTCATGCCGAAGTGGCGGGGAATGTGCCCGCCTGCTTCCATCACCGAGAAGTTGGCCGTGACCAGGCCGGGAACAGCCTCGATCAGGCGTGCGGTAACCGGCGCGCGCGCCGCGTTGCCGGTCATGCGATAGCCATAGCCTTTGAGGAACAGCGTGCGCCAGCGGCGATCCTTGGCGATGCGGCCGTGATCGAACGAGATATCCCCAAGCGAGGGAATGTCCTTGGCGCGAATCGCCAGTGCTTCGTCGCGAATCGCTTCCCAGTGGCGTTCCAGCTCCGCAATCCAGGGGAAGAACGCCTTGTCCTGAACTGCCGCATCGGGAATGCGCGAATTGCGCATGATCACACGGTCGATGCCCGGCCGCAATTCCTTGCCGATCTGGTATAGCGACTTGCCGACGAACGGGACTTTCCAGCCGCGCGCGTTGACGGTCTGCTGCCATTTCGACGGTTGCTTGCCAGCTGTCATCTGCGTCACTTCAGCGATTTGATCCTGCTGGCAAACACGCGATCCCAGAAGATCGCCGAGATGGCATAGTTGCCATGCCCGTCGACGAAGTGATGGCGCATGTGATGGCGCTTGATCGCCGAAGCGAAGCGCCCGCGCATGGGCCACTGGTGGCAGGCATAGTGCAGAATATCATAGGCGACATAGCCGCTGATGAAGCCCAGGAACAGCCAGCTTCCGGCGGGCCCGATCGCCAGGACCGACAGCAGCCAGACCGCCGCGGCGATGGGCAGGCTCACGGGCAGCGGCATGAGATCGCGCAGCGCGTCGTTGGGGTTGTCGTGGTGGTTGCCGTGAATCAGGAACACGAACCGTCGCACCGCCGCCATGTTGACGTGCCAATGGAACAGGAAGCGGTGCATCGCATATTCGAACAGCGTCCACACCAGCAGGCCCGCCCCCACCAGCGCGAGCGCTGGAAGCGGTTTGGCGGTGCCCCACGCGGCCCACGCAATGGATGGCAGAAGAACCGCCCATGCCAGCGCAAAAGTACGCCAAGAGATCAGCGTAAGGCGCTCAAGGCGGTCGTTACGAAACAGCCTGATGCGCTGCGGTATGTTTTCGGAAGAAAGCATCTTGATCATGCAGGACATGATGCGCCATCGCTTGTCAAGCCTCCATGCTACTGGATGTAGCCTCTTTGCGACGATTGGATGGCCTGATAAAAAGGACGTATTACCGTTGGTTAATCCCACCATTTCGGTTCTAGTTGTCGGGGCGTCGGGCGGCTTGGGCAGTGCCATCGCACGGCGCTATGCAGACCACGGCACCTACCTGTCGCTGTGGGGGAGGGATCTGAAACGTCTTGAAACGGTCGCTTCCTTGTGCGCTGCAAAAGGGGCCGTGACGCAGGTGCGTTCGCGTGACCTGATGGACATTCCGGCGGCCGTCGCGGCGATCGTGGCCGAAGATGCCGCCAGGCCGTTCGACATCGTGGTGTTTGCATCGGGCCGCGGCGATATTCGCGCGGCTGATGACAGTGTGGAACAGCCAGCGCTGGTGGCAGAGCTGGCACTGGTCAATTTTGCCGCGCCAGCTGCGTTGGCGGCGGCCGTGGCACGCGCGATGGCGGCACGGGGGCGGGGGCAGATCGTGCTGATCGGATCGGCGGCGGGGTTTCACTCGCTGCCCTTCGCCACCGCCTATTCCGGCACCAAGGCAGGCCTTGCCCGCTTTGCCGACGCGCTGCGCCTGGCCATGCGCAGCCACGGGGTGGGGGTTACGCTGGTGTCCCCCGGCTTCATCGATACGGCGGCCGGCAGGCAGGTGCCGGGGCCCAAGCCGATGCTCATGGCGCCCGATGCCGTGGCAGACCGAATCGCCCGCGCGGTGAACCGACGGCAGGCGCACCTTGTCCTGCCCTGGCCTTTCGTGGCGTTGCGCTGGTTCGATCGCATCCTGCCGCGCCGCTTGCGCGATCGCCTGCTGGTCTCGCTGGCGCCGCCGCGCTGATCCGGCGGGTTCAGGTCTTGCCGGTGGGCGTGCCCAGCGCCAGATCCAACACGGCGTGGTGCAGGCCGGCTGGCGTGAGATCGGCTTGGGGCGCTGCGCCCTTGATCGGCTGCCCGGCGCAATCGAACCGCACGATCGCATAAGGGGTATGGCGGTCGCCGCCCGGCGCGGTCGCACCGGGAATGCTGGGGCAATGATCGCCGAAGAACACCAGCGCCACCGGCTCTGCTCGCTCGCGCGCCAGGTCCGACAGGCTGGCGGCAAGGCGGGCAAGCATGGCGTCGCTGTTGCGCACCAGGCGCAGATAGCCCGGCACCAGGCCCTGCTGGCCATCCCCGGCCCACGGCCCATGGTTTTCGATCGTGACGGCATAGAGCAGCGTGGGCTGCCTGGCTGAAGCGGCCATGGCCAAGATCACGTCGGCCATGGCGGCGTCCGTCACATAGCGCCCCTCGCCCGGGGCGGGTGGCGCGAAGTCTGCTTCGCCCACCAGCCGGGCAAAACCGCCTGCCGGCATGATGCGATCGCGGCCGTAGAAGCGCATGTCGTGCGGATGGAGGAAGGCGCTGTCCCACCCCGCGCCGCGCAGGCGGGCGGGCAGCGCCCAGGACCCTTCGCCTTCGGCTGTCAGGAACGGATCATAGCGACGGAAGCCCAGTTCTTCTTCCTCGCGCCCGAACAGCACGCCGTATTCGGTGCGCATGGTATAGGCGCCAAAACCGCTCACGTTGAGGCGCCCGTGCTGCCACGCATCGCACCGCGCCGCCGCCAGGCCGGGCAGGGCGAGCGCGGGATCGCCAAACAGTTCGGCTGGATCGGCAAAGCTTTCGCACTGGATCATCACGACCAGGCCGGGCGCATCGACCGGGGCATGGCGGGCGATCGGTGGGCAGGCGGGCGGGTCCACGCTTTCGCGCCAGCGCCGCCAATAGAGCAGGATAACGGGCATCAACCCATGTCGCGCAACATCGGCCGTGGCGTCGGGACGGGTGATCGCCCGGCGGAACCCCGCGCTGCGCAGCGCCAGAACCAGCGCGCCCAGCCCGATCAGCACGAGCGCGAGCCCGGCCAGGTGAAACACCGGCGTGGCTACGAACAGCGCCCCGAACAGCCCGAGTAGCGCCAGCGCCACCACGGCCGCCACGGCGCGCTGCCAGGGGGCAACCGCCGACAGGTAGAACTGTGGATGGCGAAAGATCGCCCCGATCAGCGCGAGATCGGAAAACAGCAGCGGTTCGCCCAGCATGGCGTTCTTGGCGTTGGATGCCACGGCAAACAGCGCGGCCAGGCCCAGCGCCAGCGCGCAGGCGACCATGGCGTTGCCGCAAACCGCCAAGACCGCGCCGAACACGGCAACGAGCACGGCGGCGTTGAGGCACAGCCCCTGCCAGCTGCGCAGGCCCCGCGCGGGGCGAGGCCGAACCAGCGCATCGAGCAGGACGCCGCCGACCAGCAGGAGCAGGGCAGGCGGCAGGATCTGCAGTGTAAGTCCTTGCAACGTCACGCGTGTTCCATATCCGCCAGATCGTGAATCGGCAGGAAAGGTAGATGGGCAGAAAAGCGCCGGCGCGGCTCATAGCCGGGGCCGCGCGCGCTGTCATCCGTCATCCAACCGGCTTCGGGCCACCGGGAATTGATCCATTGCGGCAAGTCGATCTTGTCCACGGCGCGCGCGGACACTAACGCTCGGGCCAGGTGCATGGGACCGCCTACCCAGGAGTTTTGCTTTCGAATGCAAGAGTTGCCCAATTCGCCGCCCGTGCCGCCGCATTTGGATTTCCCTGCCGCCGCCCCCTCCGCCACGATCCCATCCGACAGCGATTCGGGCCCGCGCACGATCCTGTTGCTGCAAGGGTTGATGGGCCCGCTGTTTCACGAGCTGGGCAAGGCGCTGCTGCGCGCCGGCCACACCGTGTACAAGGTCAATTTCAACGGTGGCGACCGGCTGTTCTGGCGCTTGCCCAACGGCATGGACTATCGCGATTCGCTCGATCGCTGGCCGGCGTTCTTTGCCGATCTGGTTCGGAACAAGGGTGTAACCGATGTGGTGCTGTTCGGCGATTGCCGCGACCACCACCGCCCGGCGATTCGCGTCTGCCAGGACCTGAGCGTGGCGGTCCACGTGTTCGAGGAAGGCTATATCCGCCCTGACTGGGTCACGCTGGAACGCGGCGGAGTGAACGGCAATTCGTCGCTGCCCAGCGATCCGGCCTGGTATCGCGCAACCGCCGCGGCCCTGCCGGCGGTTCCGCCCCACGCGCAAGTGCCGTCTTCGTTCCGCCGCCGCGCGGCCGAAGGGCTGGCCTACAACTTTGCCGACGTGTTCACCCGCTGGTACTACCCGCATTGGACCAACCACCGCCCCTGGCATCCGCTGGTGGAGGCGATGGGCTGGTGGCGCAAGCTCTCGCGTCGCAAGGCGCGCCAGCGCGATGCGGGGGCCTTGCTCCATCGCCTGGGAACACGGGAAGACCGGTTTTTCCTGTTTCCGTTGCAGCTCGATTCGGATGCGCAGATCCGCCTGCATTCGCCCTTTGCGGGGATCGCCGACGCGCTGCGCTTGATCGTGGGGTCGTTTGCCGCGCATGCCCCGGCCGATGTGCGGCTGGTGGTGAAGGAGCACCCACTGGATAACGGGGTGCGCGATTGGCAGCAGGAAACCGCCGACATGGCGCGCCTGTTCGGCGTGGCCGACCGGGTGGATTACCTGAGCATGGGCGATATCGTGCCGGTGATCCGCCGCTCGCTGGGGGTGGTGACGATCAACAGCACCAGTGGCACGCTGGCCCTGGCCGAAGGCGTGCCGGTGGTGGCGCTGGGCCACGCGGTCTATGATATGCCGCAGATCACCTGCCAGGACGGGCTCGACGCGTTCTGGCAGAATCCCGTGGCGCCCGACGTGGAAACTTTTGCCGCGTTCCGCCGTGTGCTGATCGAGCGGTGCCTCATTCCCGGCGGATTCTTTTCCGCCCCGGCGCTGGAAAAGGTGGTGCGCCACGCTGTCGCCCGGTTGGAGCGCCGGCCGATCGCCCCAGAGTGATTTCATGCGTTTCGTGCAAGTGACGCATGGGGAAAGCGGGAGTTGACGGAGGGGTGGGAGCTGCGACGCCCCGCCTTTCGCTTTGGCGCGCATGCAGCACATCGTGTCGGCGAGGCGTGCAAAAAAAAGGCCGGTCTTGCGACCGGCCTTGGAAAGTTTGGGAGAGGATGCCTGAAAGGCCCGCTCTCAATGGGGGAATTCCCCGAGTCTGACAAATGCGAATAACGGTACCATAGTTGCGTTTCATGCAACTATTCGCCCCAGGGGCCGCTTGGGGCTTGGTCAGCGCGGCCGGTTCACGCTAAGACCTGGTGCACCGATCGCGGGGAGGCACGAGGCATGAGCGAAACCACGGCATGGCCCAGCCTGCGCCAGCTGCGCTACCTGGTGGCGCTGGCCGAATGCGGCAACTTCACCCGCGGCGCGGCGGCTGTGGGCGTTTCGCAGCCCTCGTTTTCGCAGCAGATCCATCTGCTTGAAAGCCTGCTGGGCGGCGCCGTGGCCGAACGCGGCGGGCGCGTGGTGCTGACGCCGCTGGGGCGCGAGGCCGTGGCCGCCGCGCGCCGCGTATTGGCCGAGGCGGAAGGCTTTGCCGATCTTGCCCGGCGCCACCGCGAGGGCGAACTGGCCGGCACGCTGCGCCTGGGCGTGTCGCCCACGCTGGGGCCCTATATCCTCCCGCAACTGGTGGCGCGCCTTCATGCCACGCACCCCACGCTCAAGGTGCATGTGCGCGAAGGCCTGCCCGATGCCCTGCTCGAACACTTGGCCGAAGGGCGCCACGATACTGTGCTGGTGCAACTGCCAGTGGCAGAGCAGGGATTCCACATCGAGCGCTTGTTTCGTGAACCGATGTTTCTGGCCATGGCGGCGGACGATCCGATGGCGGCAGTGGCGCAAGTGCGGCCCGAACACCTTGCCGGACGCGGGCTGTTGACCATGCAGCCCGAATACCGCCTGAGCCAGCAGGTGGCTGCCCTAGCCGAACGATCCGGCGCACACGTGCTGCGCGATTACGAGGGCACGAGCCTGGATGCCGTGCGCCAGATGGCCGGGATGGGCATGGGGCTGGCGCTGCTGCCCCAGCTTTATGTGCGGCAGGAAATCGGCGAAGGGGGCGACGTGATCGTGCGGCCGTTTGCCGGCGGCCGGCCCTATCGCGAAATCGGACTGGTGTGGCGCGCCGGGGCAGGGCGTTCGCGCGACCTCGTGCTTCTGGCAGAGACGTTGCGGAGCATTGCCGAACGATAGGAAAAACCTATCGAAAGCATAGGTGCACACCGTATTGGCGCAATGCGCGGCGAAATCCACCTTAGCGGGCAGCACAATCCACGCCCGGCAAGGAAGGCCGCCTTTCATGGACGCAAGCGCCCAAGACCCATCCCACCCCCACCATGCCCCCGGCGGGCAAGCCGGCCACGGCCACCGGTTGACCATGCGCGACTTGCGGCGCTGGACCAGCCTGGTGCTCTCTCCCGACAAGGCCTTCATCCGCCTGGCGCTGGTCTATGGCGCGGCGATTTCGCTCTTGTCGCTGGCCACGCCGATCTCGGTGCAGCTGCTGATCAACTCGGTGGCCAACATCGCGCTGCCCGCACCGTTGTTTACCCTGGCACTGGTGCTGTTTGCCCTGCTGCTGCTGGCCGGTGCGCTGATGGCGTTGCGCGTGGCGATCATGGCGCGGTTCGAGCAGCGCTTTTTCGCGCGCCTGGTGGCCGAGATCACCACGCGGGCGATCCATGCGCAGAACCCGTTCTTCGTCGACGCACGGCACGGTGACTTGTTCAACCGCTTTTTCGACATGGGCACGGTGCAAAAGGCGCTGACCAGCCTGGTGATCGGCGGCTTTGCCATCGTGCTGCAAAGCCTGGTGGGCCTGGTCGTGACGAGTTTCTACCACCCGTTCTTCCTGGCGTTCAACGTGGTGCTGGTGCTGGTGGTGCTGGTGATCTGGCGCGCCTGGCTGCTGCCCTCGCTGGGCAGTGCCGTGGCCAAGAGCCATGCCAAGCATGCCGCCGCGCATTGGCTGGAAAGCCTGGGCGCTTCGAACGGGTTCTACAAGTCTGGCCGCCACATCAACTTTGCCATCGACCGCAGCGAGGCGATGACCGCCACGTATGTCGCCGCGCACCGGCGCCATTTCCGCCACACCTTCAGCCAGACGCTGTGCCTGTTGCTGGTCTATGCCCTGGCCAGCGCCGGGCTTTTGGCGATGGGCGGCTGGCTGATCCTGCAGGGCGAGCTTTCGGTGGGGCAACTGGTTGCGGCCGAACTGATCCTGTCGGGCGTGTTCTATGGTATCGCCCAGTTGGGCGGCTATCTCGAGGTGTTCTACGACCTGGCCGCCGGGCTGGAAGAACTGGCGCTGTTCTGGGACGTGCCGCAGGAGGCCGCGCCGGCGGCCGATGCCCTCGCGCTGCCCCATGGCGCCATCCGTTTCCAGGGTGTGGTGCTGGGCGATCACCGCCTGGACTTCGCGATCGAAAGCGGGGAGCACGTGGGCGTGCTGGCAGCGCCGGGGGTGGAGCGCAGCGTCACCACCCTGCTCAAGCGGTTGGCCACGCCCGAACGCGGCCTCGTGCGCGTGGGCGGCGCCGACCTGGGCACCTTCGACATGGTGCGCCTGCGCGCCGATGTGGTGGTGCTCGATCGCCCGACGATCGTGGAAATGACCGTGCGCGATTACTTGCGCCTGGCCGCGGCGGGCCAGCCTGACGGGCGCGGCGGGGGCGCGCTCGATGCCCTGGCGCTGGTCGGGCTGGACGAGCGGGTGGGCGCCTTGCCCGCAGGCCTGGATACCATGCTGTCCAGCTCGGGCTGGCCGCTGGCGGTGGGCGAAACCATGTTGCTCAAGCTGGCCGGGGCGATCCTGGCTTGCCCGCGGGTGCTGGTGCTGTCCCCGCTCTACGACATGCTGGAGCCCGAACGGCTGGGCCAGGTGCTGGCCGTGTTGCGCCCGCACGGCACCACGGTGCTGCATTTCACCGGCCGCCCGGGGGCGGTGGCGCACGATGCCTGGCTGCATCTGGGCGAAACCGTCCAGCGGCGCAGCGCCAGTCTGCAAGATACCGGAAAGGAGGGCTGAACCATGGCAAGCCGTGCGCAGGAGATGTTGCGTTTCCCCACGCTGGCCAGTCTGCGGCCGCCGCGCATCGCCGTGGCGCTGGGCTGGATGATCGGCATCGCCATTCCGCTGGTGGTGCTGGGCGCTCTGCTGATCCCCTGGGTGCAGACCGCGCCGGGTACGGGGCAGGTGGTTGCGCTCAACCCCGCAGACCGCGTGCAGCAAGTGACCGCGCTGGTGCCCGGCCGGGTGGAGCGCTGGTATGTGACCGACGGGCAAAGCGTGAAGGCGGGAGACCCGATCGCGCGGGTGGTGGACAACGATCCCGGCCTGCTGGAGCGGCTGGCGGCCGAACGCGCCCAAGTGCTGGCGCAGATCGTGGCCAGTGAACAGGCCATGGCCGTCGCCCGGATCGACGTGGGCCGCTCTGCCCAGTTGCTGGCCGATGGCCTTGCCGCGCGGCGCGATTTCGAAAACGCGCAGATCAAGGTGGCCGAACACGGGGCCAAGCTGGCCGAGGCGCGCGCCAAATTGAGCCGCGTGGACATTGCCCGCACCCGGCAATCGGCCCAGTTGGTGCGCGCGCCGCGCGATGGCCGCATCCAGGCGCTCAACACCGCCGCCGGGGCCACGCTGGTCAGCGCGGGCGATTGGCTCGCGTCGCTGGCACCCGAACGCCCCGTGCGGGTGGTGGAACTGATGGTCGACGGGCGCGACGTGGCGCTGGTGCGGCGCGGGCAGGGCGTGCGGCTGCATTTCGAAGGCTGGCCGGCGATCCAGTTCAGCGGCTGGCCTTCGGTGGCGCAGGGCATGTTCGATGGCCGGGTGCGCAGCATCGATCCGTCGGCCCAGGCCAATGGCCTGTTCCGCGTTCTGGTGGAGCCCATGCCTGGCAAGCCGGCCTGGCCCGATGACCATTTCACCCGCCTGGGTTCGCGCGTGCGCGGCTGGATCCAGATGGAAACCGTCAGCGTCGGCTATGAACTTTGGCGCCAGCTCAACGATTTCCCGCTGGAATTCCAGCGCCCGGTGGAAACCGGCCCGCGCAAGGGCGCCGGCAAGGGCCTGGCTGACAAGGACGCGGCCAAGGCCAAATCGGCCAAGGCGGGCGATTATGCCGGCGGCAAGGACGGCGGGGAGGAGGAAAAGTGATCCGTACCCTGATCGCCGCCTGCGCCCTGCTGGTCAGCCAGGGCGCGCTGGCCGCCGAACTCACGCTCGATGCGGTGCTGCGCGCTTCGGCCCGTCACCAGCCGCTGGTGCTCGAAGCCCTGGCCCGGCAGCGCGCCGCCGATGCCCGCACCCTGGCCGCGCAAGGCCTGTTCGACATGGTGTTCGAAACCGAAGCGCAGGCGCGGCCACTCGGCTATTACGACAATGCCCTGGCCGACGTGAAGCTGACGCGGCCGATGACCAACAATGGCGGACAGGTCTATGGCGGCTATCGCATCTCCGCCGGGCGCTTTGCCACTTACGACGGCAAGAACGTGACCAATGGCCTGGGCGAAGTGCGCGCCGGCGCGGTGTTTTCCCTGCTGCGCGACCGGCTGGTAGACGAACGCCGCACCAAGCTGGCACAGGCGCAGGGCGATGCCGCGATTGCCGATCTCGATCGGGTGATGGTGGCGATCGGCGTACAGCGCCGCGCGGCCGATGCCTATCAGCAGTGGGTGGCGGCCGGCCTGCGCATGCGAACCTATCGCGACCTGCTCGATCTGGCGCGTCAGCGCCAGGCCTCGATCGAGCGGCAGGTGCAACTGGGCGCCCGGCCGGCGATGCTGGCGGTGGAAAACCGCCAGAACATCGTGCGGCGTGAAGCCTTGCTGGTGCGCTCGGAACAGGACCTGGCGGTGGCGGCCCAGGCGCTGTCGCTGTTCTGGCGCGATGATCTGGGCCAGCCGATCGTGGCGCGCGGCGAAGACCTGCCGGCCGCGTTTCCCGATGGGGTGGCGCCGCGCCTGGCCGATACCGCCACGGTCCTGGCCGGGCGCCCCGATCTGCAGATCCTGCTCGCCCGGGTGCAGCAGGCGCAGTTGCGCGGCGATCTGGCCAGCAACGACATGCTGCCCAAGCTGGACCTGCGGGTGGAAGCGGCCAAGGATTTCGGCCCCGGCAGCCCCACGCGCGCACCGGGCGAAGTGTTATTTGGCGTGCGCCTGTCGATGCCGCTGGAACAGCGCGCCGCGCGTGGCCGCCTGGCCGAAGCCCAGGCCGATGCCGATGCCCTGGCCCATCGCCTGCGCCTGGCCGAACAGCAGATCACCGCAGACCTGGCCAGCCTGCGCGTGCAGGTCACCGGGTCAGAACGCCTGGCCACCCTGGCCGCCGACGAAGCCCAGCTGGCGCGCCGCATGGCCGAAGCCGAACGCCGCCGCTTTGCCCTGGGCGCCAGCGATTTCCTGCCGGTCAACTTGCGCGAGGAAGCCGCGGCCGATGCGCAACTGCGCCAGATTGACGCGCTCTACCGCCACGCCGCGGCGCGCGCGGAACTCGCCGCCAGCCTGATGGACGGAGCCAGCCTGGGCCTGGAATGAAGCGGGCGGGAAAATGTCGAGGAAGGAAGTGGTGCCCGGGGACGGAATCGAACCGCCGACACCGTGATTTTCAGTCACGTGCTCTACCAACTGAGCTACCCGGGCATGCCGCTGGCGGGCCGTTGGGCCGGCGCCTTGCGTTTGGTGAAGCGCCCTATGGCGAGGCCGCCGGGGCTTGTCCAGCCCTCTAATGCATCTATTTTTCCACAATCGGGATTTTTGGGCGGGCGGCCGGCGCGCTCAATCGGGGCCTTCTTCCTCGGCATCGGCCGCGGGGCCGGGCAGGGCATAGCCGTCTTCCAGCCAGCGCACCAAGTCACGGTCGCGGCAGCGGGTAGAGCAGAACGGTTTGTGCGCATCGCTACGCGGCTTGCCGCAGATCGGGCAGCGTTTGGGCGTGGTGGTCATGGGCCTGGTGGTCATGGTTGAGTCGCCTGGGCAAATCCGGCGGTGGGTGCAAGCGTTTCGTCCAGCGACCAGTGTACCACGCGCCCGGCGCGGCGCGCCAGTTCGGCTTCCCACGCGGGCAGAACGGCGCGGCGCAAGGCGGGGTGGCAGGTCAGCAGTAGGGCGCCGGGCTCGCGCACGCGTTCGGCGCGCCGCAGCAGGCGCCGCGCCGCTGCGCCCAGCGGCTGGCGCGCGAACAGTGCGGGAAGGGACGGGCGTTCCAGGCGCGAGACGATCTGCACGAAGCCGAAGCCGTTCATCGCCGTGCGCTCCCCGCGCCAGCCGGTCTGGGCACCCAGCAGGGCCAGTTCCTCTGCCAGGGCAGCGTCCACCGCCTGGCGATCACGCTTTTCCGCAAGGGTGGGAAAATCGATGCCGATCGAACCGCCGATATCCATGCGCATGATCGCGCAGGCAATCGCGGGCACGGCGGCCAGCGCCAGGGCGGGCAGCGGCGGGCTGCCATCCACGTCGATCAGGGTCATCGCCGGGGTCGGGCTGATGCACAAGGCGCCGCGCGCAAAGGCGATGTCACCGGTCATCGCTTCGTCCACCAGGTCTTCCCAGCCGGCCTGGTCCAGCGCGGGATCGGTGGCGTGGATGGTCCGCACCGGCAAGCCGGTGGTGGCCAGTTGCTCGGCCAGGGTGGGGGCGGGACGTGCTTCTTCGGCAGGGCCGGCGGGGCGAGCCATGGGCAGCTTGGTGCGGCCTTTTTCGGCAATGGCGGCGCGCGTCACGCGGAACAGGCCGGATGCGCCTTCGGGCAGGGTCGGCGTCAGGCCATCGACCAGGGCGATAGCGCCATCGGCAAACTGCACCGTGCCGCGCCGGGTGCCGGCAAGGCGGCTGGCCACGCGCGCCGGTGCCACCAGACCCGGGGCCAAACCACCGGACCATTCCACCCGCGCGGCCAGGATCGTGCCGCCGTCGACCAGCGCGGCGCGGGTTTCACCGATGCCTTGCTCCACCAGCCAGGTGGCAGTCATGGCCGCTTCAGGCCAGCAGGCCGGCGGCCACCAGCAGCCGGCGGGTTTCGTACAGCGGCAGGCCGATCACACCCGAATGGCTGCCGGCCAGCCAGGCGCAGAACCCTTCGGCGCTGCCCTGGATGGCATAGCCGCCGGCCTTGCCGTGCCATTCGCCCCCGGCGATATAGGCATCGATCTCGGCCGGGCTCAGCCGCTTGAATCGCACGATGGTCTCGCTCAAGGCTTCGCGCAGGGTGCCATCGGGCATCAACAGGGCCACGGCGGAGAACACGCGGTGGCGCCGGCCCGACAGCAGCGCCAGGCAATCCCGCGCGGTCGCCTCGTCTTCGGCCTTGGGCAGGATGCGGCGCCCGGCACCGACCACGGTATCCCCAGAAAGGATCGCGGCGTCGGGCGCAAGCCGGGCTGCGGCACGCGCCTTTTCGGCGGCCAGGCGCACGGCATGGGCGCGCGGCGTTTCGGCCGGCAGCGGGCTTTCATCGATGTCGGTGGCGAGGATGCGATCGGGCACCAGGCCCAGCCGTGCGATCAGGTCGCGCCGACGCGGGCTGGCCGATGCCAGCACCAGCGGCGGAAGCGGCACGCGCGATGTGGGCTGTGGGGTGGCGCCCACGTGTGCGTTCATCAATAAGGGCCGGGGCCGCCTCGGCCGGGCATGAAGCGATAGGTGATGCGCCCCTTGGTCAGGTCATAGGGCGTCAGTTCCACCAGCACTTCATCGCCCACCAGCACGCGAATGCGGTTCTTGCGCATCTTGCCGGCGGTGTGGCCCAGGATCTCGTGATCGTTTTCCAGGCGCACGCGGAACATGGCATTGGGCAGCAGTTCCACCACCGTGCCGCGCATCTCGAGGAGTTCTTCTTTCGCCATCGGCGGGTTCAGTAGCCTTTTGTCTCGGATGGCCGGAACGTCAACCGGCACCGGCAAGGCACGAGTTGCACAGCCATGGGATGGGAGGTCGCTAAAACGACGCGCGTGGCGCCCATAGCGTTCCGGCTGCAAAAAGAAAAGCCCTGCAATCGCGCCCTTGTTTTCACCGCGGCGACGGGCATTTTCGCACGTGCGAGCGCGGCACACGCAGCGGCGGATCGCCCGGTGGCGTGGCAGAGACGACAAATTGATACGATTTGCGAGTTGTTTCAACCCATGGCACAGGCCAGCTAGGCCGTGTCAGACCTTGGGTCTGGTCTTGGCTGGTCGCATGCTGCGCCACGGCAAGGTCGGTCCCTGCACGTCCATTTTCCGGCCGATCGTTCCGGCCGCAACCATCGGGATTATTGCGCGTGTCTTCTCGTTTTGCCTTGCTGTCTGCCGTTTCCGTGGTTGCCGTGATCGGGGGGGCGAGCGCCCATGCCGCTGTCACGCCGGCCGGCGCAGACGTGGCGAGCGACCAGGCGACCACGGCCCCTGCGCCGGCGCAGGACGCGACCGTTGCAGGCAGTGGCACGCAGATGGTCACCAGCGAGGGCCAGCCCGGCGTGGACGCCAATGGCGATGGTATCGACGATGTGACGGGGGAAATCCTGGTCATCGCCACGCCGCTCAAAGGTGTGGTCAAGGCCGATCAACCGCCGATCGTGACTCTGGATGAAGAGGCGATCGCATCCTACGGCGTTAGTTCGATCCAGGAACTGCTTGCCGTGCTGGCACCGCAGACCGATTCCGGACGTGGCCGCAGCAGCGACGGGCCGGTGATCCTGCTCAACGGCCTGCGCATTTCCAGCTTCCGCGAAATGCGCGGGCTTCCGCCCGAAGCGATCCGCCGGGTGGAAGTGCTGCCCGAGGAAGTGGCGCTCAAATACGGCTATCGCCCCGACCAGCGCGTGGTGAACTTCATCCTCAAGGATCACTACAAGAGCCTGAGCACCGAGACCGAAGTCGATCTGCCCGGCAACGGCAGCTATGCCGCGCTGAGCGAGGAAGCCACGCTGGCCAAGATCGCCAACAAGGCGCGCATCAACGTGACCGGCACGGTTTCCACGCAGAGCGCCATTACCGAAGCCGAGCGCGGGATCAGCCAGCAGAGCACGACCAGCGGCACCACCGTCGCGGGCGATCCCGCCCAAGCCGATTACCGCACGCTGCAAGCCAAGGCCGACAGCGCCGCGCTCAACGCCACCTGGTCCAAGCCCATCGGCCTGGGCACGGGCTTGACGCTCAATGTCTTGGCCCAGCGCGATTACAGTCGCAGCTGGAACGGCCTCAACACCGTGACACTCACCGACAACGGCACCGATGTGACGCGCACCACCACCGCGCCCGAGCCGCTGACCACGCGCACTTATACCACCACGCTTTCGGCCGGGGCGGGGCTCAACGCCGGGCTGGGGGCCTGGCAGCTTTCGGTCACGGCCGATGGCAGCCATGTGGAAACCGACACCCGGATCGACCGGTCGGCCGATCTGTCCGGCCTGCAATCGCTGGTCGATGATGGCAGCCTGAGCGCGACCGGCGCGCTTCCGGCCAGCGCCATCGTGGCCGGCGGGATCGACCGCGCGCTCAGCCGCACCAACACGCTGACCTCGCTGGCCACGCTCAACGGCCAGCCGTTCCGCTTGCCGGGCGGCGCTGCCTCGCTCACGGTCAAGACCGGCTTTGCCTATTCCGGCATCCACAGCACCGACACGCGCACCACGACCGGGGCGATCGACCTCAACCGGGGCGACGCGCAAGTGGGCTTCAGCCTGGATCTGCCGATCACCAGCAAGCGCGAGAATTTCGGCGGGTTCTTGGGCAACCTGTCGCTCAACCTCAATGCCGAGGCGCACCGCCTGTCCGATTTTGGCGGGCTCTATGATTTCGGTGGCGGGCTGACCTGGCGCCCGACCAACAAGCTGAGCTTCACCGCCACGTTCATCGGCGCGGAAACCGCACCCACGCTGTCGCAACTGGGCGCGCCCACCACCACCACGCAGAACGTGGCAATCTATGATTTCATCAAGGGCGCCACGGTGCTGGCCACGGTAACCAGCGGCGGCAATCCCGACTTGCTCAAGGAACGCCAGCGCGATGTGAAGCTGGCGGGCAACTGGACGCTGCCGTTCCTGACCAATTCCACCTTCATCGTCGAATACTTCCGCAACCGCAGCTTCAACACCAGCAACAGCTTCCCGCTGCTGACCGCCGAAGTGGAAGCGGCCTATCCGGGGCGGGTCGTGCGCAATGCCGCCGGCGATATCGTCTCGGTGGACGAAAGCCCGGTGACTTTCGCGCGCGAGGAAAGCAACAGCCTGCGCTATGGCATCAACCTGTCGGGCAGCTTTGGCACGCCAGATCCCAACATGCGGCGTTCTGGCGGCATGCGCGGCATGGTGCCGGGGGGCTTTGGCCCCGGTGGGCCAGGTGGCCCAGGGGGCGGGCCGCGCATGGGCGGCGGCATGGGCGCGGCCGGCGGCGGTGGCGGGCCGGGTGGTGGCCCGGGCGGACCGCCGCCTGGTGGTCCCGGCGGGCCCGGCGGGTTCGACGGGCGCGGGCGCTGGAACCTGTCGCTGACGCATACGATCATGCTGATGGACCGGGTGCAACTGACGCCGGGCGGCACGGTCTACAACCTGCTCGGCGGCGATGCGCTGTCGAGCACGGGCGTGGCGCGGCACAGCATCGAGCTGGAAGGCGGCGGTTTCTATCGCAGCTTCGGCGTGCGCTTTACCGGCACTTATACCGGGGCGGCCCATGCCGATTCGGGCACCACCAGCCTTGATTTCCACCCCATCGCCAAGTTCAACCTGCGCCTGTTCGCCGATCTCGGCCGCCGGCCGGGCGTGGTCAAGGCCGTGCCGTTCCTCAAGAACGCGCGCGTTTCGCTGGCGGTGAACAACCTGTTCGATGCGCAGCAAAAGGTGACCGACCAGAACGGCGATATCCCGCTGCGCTATCAGGCCGGCTACCTTGATCCCACGGGCCGCGTGTTCAAAATCGAGTTCCGCAAGCAGTTCTGACGCCGTCTATACGAACCGCCGCCCCTGCACGAATTCGCGGGCGGCGGTGCGTTCCTGTTCGCGGCGATGCTCGGTGAAATGGTCGGCAAACTGGCGCAGGTCTACCACCTGTTGCAGGGCCAGCGGCTCGTCGAAGTGAAAGCCGCAGCGCGCACCCTTGATCCACACCGCCGCACCGAAGCCCTCTATGCGGTTGATTTCGAGGATGCCGGTTTCACCCAGCGCGGGCATATCGCGCAGCATCAACCGGGCGCCGGTGCGCGAAAGGTCCTCCACCAGGCACTCGACCACGCCGCGACGCAGGATGATCCGGCCCGGAATGTTGAGCCGCGCGCGCGGGGCGGTGCGGCGCCCATGCGTGCCGATCGCGCGGGAATCGCCGAAGACGGGGCCATGGAACATGGCTCGCAGCATCGGCGCGGCGCGGTAAAAGCGGGTTTGGCAGCGCGATAGGGACAATTGCGCAGCAGTTTGTCCACCGTCGGCGATCTTTCGGGCTCTCCCCAAACCGCGCCGCAACCCCTATCTGGCAGTCATGGCCCGCAAGAGCGCATCCCCACCACCCGATCGCGATACCGAGCGCTTCCACGAAGATGCCGCCATTTCCACGATGCGCGGCAGCGATCAGCCCGATCTGGAACGCGGGGTGGAGACGATCCGCGACGTGGTCCGCACGCTCAAGCCCAAGCCGGGCGTCTATCGCATGCTCGATACGCGTGGCGACGTGCTCTATGTGGGCAAGGCGCGCGCGCTGAAAAACCGCGTGGCGAATTACACCCAGGTTGATCGCCTGCCCAATCGTCTGCGCCGCATGGTCAGCCAGACGCGGTCGATGACGATCGTGACCACCAATTCCGAGGCCGAGGCGCTGCTGCTCGAAGCGCAGCTGATCAAGCGCTATCGCCCGCCCTACAACGTCCTGCTGCGCGACGACAAATCGTTCCCGTTCATCCTGTTGCGGGCCGATCATGCGTTTCCCCGCATCATGAAGCATCGCGGCGCGCGCAAGGCCAAGGGCAACTATTACGGTCCCTTTGCCAGCGCAGGATCGGTCAACACCACGATCAACGCGCTGCAAAAGCTGTTCCTGCTGCGCAGCTGCAACGATGGCTTCATGGCCCGGCGCGACCGGCCCTGCCTGCTCTACCAGATCAAGCGCTGCTCGGCCCCTTGCGTCGATCGCATCAGCGAGGGCGACTATGCCGAGCTGGTGCGCCAGGCCAAGGATTTCCTCGGCGGCAAATCCGGCGCGGTGCAGCGCGAAATCGAAGTGCAGATGAGCGAGGCGGCCGAAAACCTCGATTTCGAGCGCGCGGCCATGCTGCGCGACCGGCTGCGCGCGGCCACGTTCATCCAGGGCAGCCAGGCGATCAACGCCGAAGGCGTGGGCAATGGCGATGTCTTTGCCATGGGATCGAAAGGCGGCCAGATCGCGATCCAGGCCTTCTTCATCCGCGGCGGCCAGAACTGGGGCCACCGCGCGTTCTTCCCCACCCACACCGAAGGGCTGGAAGAAGCCGAAGTGATGACCGCGTTCCTCGCGCAGTTCTATGAAGAAGTGCCGCCACCGCGCCTGATCATGGTCGACCGCGTGCTGCCCGAGGCCGAGCTGCTGGCCGAGGCGCTGCAAGGCGCGGCCGGGGGCAAGGTGGAGATCAGCGTGCCGCAGCGTGGCGATCGGCGCCGCCTGATGGAACAGGCGCAGCGCAACGCGACAGAAGCGCTGGACCGCCGCCTGGCCGAAACCGGCACCAAGGCCAAGATTCTGCGCGAGCTGGCCGAATTCCTCGAACTGCCCGACGTGCCGCAGCGGATCGAGGTTTACGACAACAGCCATATCCAGGGCACCAACGCCCTGGGCGGCATGGTCGTGGCAGGTCCCGAAGGGTTCCAGAAGGGGCAGTATCGCAAGTTCAACATCAAGCGCGCCGAAACCCGCCCCGGCGACGACTTTGCTATGATGCGCGAAGTGATGGCCCGCCGTTTCGGCCGCGTGCAGGAAGAAGACCCCGACCGGCAGGGCGGGACCTGGCCCGACCTGGTGCTGATCGACGGCGGCAAGGGCCAAATGACCGCCGTGCGCGAAACGCTGGAGGAACTCGGGATCGAGGACGTGCCGCTGATTGCGGTATCCAAGGGCCCCGATCGCAACGCCGGGCGCGAGCATTTCCACTTCCCCGATGGAAGGGAAAAGCTGCTGCCGCTCAATTCGCCGGTGCTGTTCTATCTACAGCAATTGCGCGACGAGGCGCACCGATTCGCTATCGGCGCGCACCGCGCCAAGCGCAGCCGGGCGATCACGGCGAGCCCGCTGGACGAGATTCCCGGGATCGGACCATCGCGAAAACGTGCGCTGCTGTTGCATTTCGGCACCGCCGGCAAAGTACGCGCCGCCTCGCTGGAAGACCTCATGCGCGCGCCGGGCGTCAGCGCGGCCGTGGCGCAGACCATTTACGATTTCTATCACCCCGGCGGATAAATCCCTGTCTGCACTGCTAAAAGTGGTGCGCCGTGGCCAGCCGGCGCGTCGCTGCCGCGCGCGCCGTGCTTTGTAAAAGGTTGCCGCGCGGTGCAAAGACCTTAAGCGACGCCCGTAATCCTTCCCTTTCGATAACCTTGCTTGCCAACGACTTTGCACAATACTGGATGCGATAGTGGTGGCATCGCGTTTGGCTTGCGGGCAACTGTAGTTTGCCTAGGCGTGGGCAACCGCGCTGGCAGAGTCGCATGGGGAAACGGTGGATCGCCGCCGGGGGTGTGATGAGGCATTGGAATTGGGGGGCGTGGGGGCAATCCCTGCGCGGGGTTGAAACGGGCAAAGCGCTGCGTGCAAACGCGCGGCAACGCGGGGCCGCGCTGTGGGCGCTGGCCGGCCTTGTGCTGGCCGCGGCGGGCATGGTGCCGCCATCGGCCCAGGCTCAGGCCGCGCCAGGACCCGATGCCACCGACAAGACGATGGAGCTTGAGTTCTGGCGGGGCGTGGCGGGCAGCAGTGATCCGGCGCTGTACGAGGCCTATCTCCAACAGTTTCCCAACGGCACCTTTGCGCCGCTGGCGCGGGTCAAGCTGACGGCGCTGCATCGCGTGGCCACGCCGGGGCAGGCGCCTGCCCAGGGGGCCCCGGCTCCCGTCTCTGCCCCGGCTCCGGCCCCAGCGCCGCCCGCCGCAGCGGCCGTGCCGCTTCCGGTGCCAGTGCCCGCGCCAGTTCCGGTGGCAGCAGCGGCGCCGCCGGTTGTTGCCTTGCCTGCCCCGCCCGTTGCTGCCGCGCCTGTCGCTGTTTTCGCGCCCGTTCCGGCTGGTGGAGCGGCAAGCGGGGATAGCGCCGATGCCAAAGTGCTGGCCATGCTTGCCGCGATGCAGGAAACGCCCGCCGTCGCTGCATCACAGCCTGCGCCGCCACCGCCACCGCCCCCGCCGCCACCGATCGAACTGCCGCTTACCGCAGCGCACGATTTTACCGCGGATCGGCCGCAGCTTGCGGCAGTGCCGGCGGTGGTCTTGCCGGCGCGCTTTTGCAGCGCAGAAGAGCGTAACGCCTTCCACGCGCAGGTCTATTCCCCGGCCAACGATGTGGCCCAGGCCAACCTGCAAAAGGCCAACGCCTATCTCCAGGCGATCCAGTCCCGTTACGATGCCATGGCGATGGGCGATGCCGACACGCGCAACGCGCTGTCGAAGGAAGGCACCGAGTACAAGCGACTGGCCGATGCCGCCTTTGCCCAGCAGCAGGCCCTGGTGCGCCAGTTCAGCGCCATCATGGCCGTTCCGATCACGCCTTGTGGAGACGCGAAATGATCAGGCGCCTTCTATCGACCCTGGCCGTGCTGGCCGCCGTGACGGCAGCGCCCCTGGCCCATGCCGCGCAGACCAGTGCAGAATGCCTGGATCGCCTCACCATGGAAGCCGCGCGGATCCACCAGTTCCAGACGATGATGATGACCGTGTCGTTGCGCTGCAAGGCCCATGGCGTGGACGTGGAGGGCAGTTTCGCGCGGATGCTAGACGTGCACCGCGCCGCGTTCGGCGCGGCCGACCGCGTGATGCACGCCTTCGTCAGCCCGGCCCATGGCTTTGTCGATCGCCGCGCGTTCGACACCTATCTGACGCAAGTGGCCAATCGCTATGGCGGCGGGGCAAGCAATCCCACCGCCTGCACCGCGATCGATCGCACGCTCCAGACCGTGATTGCCGATGCCAGCGGCCGCCGCCTGCATTTTGCCGCCACGGCGATGATCGCGCACCCGGAAATGGAGCGCCTGGCCTGTTCGGTGCCCGCGCAGAAGCCCGCGCCTTCCGCTGGCGTTGGTGCCCCCGCACGGGCAGCGTCGCCCGCCACGGTCGCATTGGCCGCCCCGCCGGCCCGGCCGCAGAAATAGCGCGGGCCGATCGGATCAATCCAGCTTGTGGACCAGGCCTTCCTGCGCAGTTTGGGCCACCAGGCGGCCGTCCTGGGTAAAGATGCGGCCACGGCTGAAGCCGCGCATCTGCCCCGCCCAGGGGCTGTCGCAGGCATAGAGCAGCCATTGGTCCGCGCGGGCATCGGCATGGAACCATAGCGCGTGGTCCAGGCTGGCGCCTTTGGCGGTGCCGGCCTTGCCGCTGATGCCATGGGGCAACATGCTGGTGCCCAGCAGAGTCATGTCGCTGATATAGGCGATCACCGCGCGGTGCAGGGCGGGGTCATCGGGCAGGGGCGCCACGCAGCGCAGCCAGGTGTGGGCCACCGGCTCGGCCGGGGTATCGCGCAGCCAGTTGAGCGGCTCGGCCGGGCGCATCTCGATCGCGCGCGGGCGGGCCAGCAAGGCGCGGCGCTGGTCCGATAGGCGATCGGCATAGATCGTCAGCAGGTCTGCCTCGCTCGGCAGGTCGTCTGGCGCCGGCACGGCGGGCATCGGCAGGCCGTGCTGCACCCCTTCGCCGCGCCGGTGGAACGACGCGGTCATCGTGAAAATCGGGTCTTGGCCCTGGCTGGCCACCACGCGGCGGTTGGCAAAGTTGTTGCCATCCAGGTCGCGCAGCACGGTGTAGCGGATTTCACGGTCTTCGCTGCCCGGCCGCAGGAAATAGGCGTGCAGCGAATGCACCGGGCGATCGGCGGCCACCGTGGCCTGCGCCGCTGCCAGTCCCTGGGCCACGATCTGCCCGCCAAACACGCGGCCCACCCCGCCGGGCTTGCGCGCGCCCAGAAATGCGTCGGGCGTCCCGGCCTCGGGTGCCACCGTCAGCAGGCGGGCAAGGCCGGCGGCGATGACGGCGGGATCGTGAGAATCGGAAAGCAGAGTCGTCGACAGGGGGTGGAGCATGATGGTGCGCCTATTCCACGCCTTCCCGAACCGTCAACGCATCGCGGCCACTCGTCACAAATGTGACACGGGCCGTGCCATACTGGCCGGTGGCCGGGCAAAGAACAGGCCCCGCCCGGCCTTGCAGCCAGACGGGGCCTGTCCCGCTCCTCCCCAACCTCGGGCCCATGCGGGCGGGGTTTTCCCCGCTTTTTCCGCGTTCTGCCGCGGGCGATGCTGGCCTCGCCGGCCGGCCGCCCGCGGAAGCCGGCTTCAGCCTGCGGCGTGGCTGGCCAGCGCGGCCAGCAGCAGCAGGGCAACGATATTGGTAATCTTGATCATCGGGTTGACCGCCGGCCCGGCGGTGTCCTTGTAGGGATCGCCCACGGTATCGCCGGTCACCGCCGCCTTGTGCGCGTCTGATCCCTTGCCGCCGTAATGGCCATCCTCGATGTATTTCTTGGCATTATCCCATGCGCCGCCGCCCGATGTCATCGACAGGGCCACGAACAGCCCGCCCACGATCACGCCCAGCAGCAGGGCGCCCAGCGCGGCAAAGGCATTGGCCTGCCCGGCCACGGCCAGGATCACGAAATAGACCGCGATCGGTGCCAGCACCGGCAACAGCGAGGGAATGATCATTTCCTTGATCGCCGCGCGCGTGACCAGGTCCACCGTGCGGGCATAGTCGGGACGGCTGGTGCCGGCCATGATGCCCGGATCGGCGGCAAACTGTTCGCGCACGTCCACCACGACGTCACCAGCCGCACGGCCCACGGCGGTCATCCCCATGGCGCCGAACAGATAGGGCAGCAGCGCGCCCAGCAGCAGGCCGACGATGACATAGGGGTTTTCCAGGCTGAAGTTGACGGTCAGGTCCGGAAAGAACTCGCGCAAGTCGGTGGTATAGGCGGCAAACAGCACCAGCGCGGCAAGGCCGGCCGAACCGATGGCATAGCCCTTGGTCACGGCCTTGGTGGTGTTGCCCACCGCGTCGAGCGCATCGGTGCGTTCGCGCACCGCGTCTTCGAGGCCCGCCATTTCGGCAATGCCGCCGGCATTGTCGGTCACCGGGCCATAGGCGTCGAGCGCGACGACCATGCCGGCCAGCGCCAGCATCGCGGTGGCGCCATAGGCAATGCCGATCAGGCCAGCGAGCTGATAGGCCACGATAATGCCCGCGCAGATCACCAGCGTGGGCAATGCCGTGGCTTCCAGGCTGACGGCCAGGCCCTGGATCACGTTGGTGCCGTGGCCGGTGACCGAAGCCTTGGCGATCGAGCGCACCGGGCGATAGGCCGTGCCGGTGTAGTACTCGGTGATCCAGATGATCAGCCCGGTGATCGCCAGGCCAACCAGCGCGCAATAGAACAGCGTGCGGCCGGTAAAGCCCTGGTCGCCGATCGGGGCTTCCATGTTGCCGAGCGCGGCCTGCGTGGCAAACCAGATCGCCGGGATCGACAGCACCGCGGTCACCAGGAAGCCCTTGTACATGGCGCCCATGATGTTGTTGCTGCGGCCCAGCTTGACGAAATAGGTGCCGATGATCGAGGTGACGATGCACACCCCGCCGATCAGCAGGGGCAGCGCCATCAACGGCAAGAGCAGATCGCCCACACCCTTGATCAGCAGTGCGGTGAGCACCATCGTGGCGCCCACGGTGACGACATAGGTTTCGAACAGGTCTGCCGCCATGCCGGCGCAGTCACCCACGTTGTCGCCCACGTTGTCGGCGATCACGGCGGGGTTGCGCGGATCGTCTTCGGGGATGCCCGCTTCGACCTTGCCCACCAGGTCGGCGCCCACGTCGGCCGCCTTGGTGAAGATGCCGCCGCCCAGCCGCGCGAAGATCGAAACAAGCGAGGCGCCCAGGGCCAGCGTGGTAAGCGAGGTGACCACGGTGCGGTCGCCTGGAGCATAGCCGGCCAGATTGACGAGGTACCAGAAGAAGCCGGCAATCGCGAGCAGAGCCAGGCCCGCCACCAGCATGCCGGTGATCGCGCCGGCCCGGAACGCCAGGGTAAGCCCTTGTTGCAGCCCGCTTTGTGCGGCCGCCGCCGTGCGCACGTTGGCCCGCACCGACACGTTCATGCCGATGAAGCCGGCCACGCCCGAAAGCACCGCGCCGATGATGAAGCCCACCGCCGGCAGCGGGTGCAGCGTCATCGAAACGATCGCGGCCACGACCACGCCGACCACGGCGATCGTGCCGTACTGGCGTTTCAGATAGGCCTGCGCCCCTTCCTGGATGGCGCCGGCAATGTCTTGCATTTTTGGGTTTCCGGCCGGGCTTCCCAGCACCTGACGGCTGGTTACGAAGCCATAAAGCACAGCCAGTAACCCCAACCCGATGGCGGTTACGACAAGGTTCACGATGGCATCCCCCTAACTCCCCATGCCCCGGCTTGTCTTGGCGTGCCGGGTGCACGGTGTTTCCGCAAGGTTGCTGGAAACGAAGAGGAAGCTAAATGATTTGCCGCTAGTCGCAAGCGGTATTGTACGCCTGTTCGGTTATTGTTGGTGTTGGTAACCCAGCCGTCCTTGCGGGCCGGCGCCGTCGAGCAATAGGGGCGCCGCGCCGGCAGGCTGGGCGTGGCCGATGCACGTGGCCGGGCACGGCGGGGCCTGGCCAGCGGGCAGGGTGAACAGCAGTTCGTAATCGTCCCCCCAGGCCAGCGCATCGCGCCGGCGGGTGGCGGGCAGGTCTGCCGGCACGGGGCAGGCGGCGCTGTCGATCGCCAGAGTCACGCCGCTGGCAAGCGCCATGCGCGTGGCGTCGAGCAGCAGGCCATCGGACACATCCATCATCGCGCCAACCAGCGGCGCCAGGGCCTGCCCTTCGGCAAGGCGCGGCACCGGCCGGGCAAATCGCGTGGTGTCGCGATCGCTGCGCGCGTCGCGCAGCGCTTCGAACCCGAGCATCGCATCGCCCAGCATGCCCGTCACCCACAAGGCATCGCCGGGGCGGGCGCCGCCGCGCGTGGGCACGGGCAGGCAGGTGGCGCGGCCCAGCGCGGTCAGCCCGTGGGCGGCCGCACCGGCGCGGCGTACGGTATCCCCGCCCAGTAGCGGCACGGCAAAGGCCAGCAGCGCTTCGCCAAGGCCAACCAGGAAGCGCTCTTCGCCGCCGCCCAGGCCATAACCCAGCAATACGCCCAGCGGCTGCGCGCCCTTGGCCGCCAGATCGGAAAGGTTGGTCGCCACCAGTTTCCACGCCACGTCGGCCGGGTCCTGGCCCGGCAGCCAGTGCACCCCTTCCACCATCATGTCGTGGGTCAATATCAGGTGCTCGCCCCCCAAGGCGATCACGGCCACGTCGTCGTCCAGCCCGCGCGCGGCGGGATCGGGCGCCAGGGCGCGCAAGGCAGCGATGAAGGCAGCTTCGTCCATGCCGGCCTGCGGTAGTGGCAAAGGCATGGTTTGCAAGCGGCTTGACCCTGGTCGGCCGCCCCGCCTAATCGATCGGTTGAAAGGGATCGGCCAGGCATGACCACGTCAGGACCACATTTGGAGCGCGACGGCACGGCCGGCCCGGCGGGGGAGGGCAGCGGCACCGCGCGCGACCTGCTGCTCGCCGCTGCCTCTGCCCTGATGCGCGAGGGCGACCAGGTCGACATCTCGCTGTCCGAACTGTCGCTGCGCTCGGGCCTCAATTCGGCGCTGGTGAAGTACTATTTCGGCAACAAGGCCGGCCTGCTGACCGCGCTGCTCGACCGCGACATGGCCGAAATCGTCCGCTCGGTCGATGCGCTGCTGGCCAAGGACGACATGACGCCGCAGGACAAGCTGCGCCGCCACATCTCGCGCTGCATCGACACCTACTACCGCTATCCCTATCTCAACCGCCTGCTCATGCGCCTGGTGCGCGACAGCGACGAGGCCGAGGCGCAGCGGATCGCCGACAAGTACTTGCGCCCGATCAGCCGCGCTTATGACCAGCTGATCGGGCAGGGGGTGCACAGCGGCGCGTTTCGCCCGATCGACCCGCAGCTGTTCTATTTCACCGTCAGCGGCGCGGCAGACCGGTTCTTTTCCGCCCGGCTCGTGCTGCGCCATTGCTTTGGCCAGGATTCGTTGACCGAGGAACTGCGCGACCGCTATCGCGAGCACACCGTCGATTTCATCATGGCAGGCATTCTTGCAAACTGAACAGCATACGCAGCCAGGCAACCCGGGCGGGCATAACGGGGTGCGCTGGCGCATCGGGGTGATCGGCGGGTCGGGCATCTATGACCTTTCCGTGCTGGACGAAGTGCAGGAAATCGCCGTCCAATCGCCGTTCGGCCAGCCCAGCGGCCCGGTCACGCTGGGGCGTATCGGCGGGCAGGAATTCGTGTTTCTGGCGCGGCACGGCGCCGGGCACCGCATTTCCCCCGAAAGCATCAACCACCGCGCCAACATCGACGTGATGAAGCGTTGCGGGGTGACGGACCTGGTGGCGATTTCTGCCATCGGTTCGCTGCGCGAGGAACTGGCGCCGGGCAGTTTCGTGGCGGTGGACCAGTTCATCGATCGCACCCATGGGCGGGCAGACAGCTTTTTCGGCGAAGGGCTGGTTGCCCATGTCTCGTTGGCCGATCCGGTCTGCGCGCGTCTGGCCGGCCTGGTGGCCGATGCGGCGCAGGCGGCAGGCGCTGCCGTGCATCGCGGCGGCTGCTATCTTGCCATGCAGGGGCCGCAGTTTTCCACCCGCGCGGAAAGCCGGCTCTATCGCCAATGGGGCGCCGACGTGATCGGCATGACCGCGATGCCCGAGGCGCGCCTCGCCCGCGAGGCGGAACTGCCCTATGCGCTGATCGGCATGGTCACCGATTACGACGCCTGGCGCGATGGCGAGCATGTGGACGTGGCCGAAGTGCTGCGCGTGATGCGCGGCAATGCCGCCACCGCGCGCGCCATGGTGGTGGCCCTGGCCGGGCTTTTACCGCAAGTGCGCATGCCCAGCCCGGTGGACCGGGCGTTGGAGGGCGCGATCATGACCGCGCCGGCACAGCGCGATCCTGTGTTGGTGGCGCGACTTGGAGCGGTTGCCGGCCGCGTGCTCAAACCATGATTTCAACGCGATGATGTTGCACTGCAGGGAATGTCGATAGTTGCGCTGCGATAGCTTGTCTTGCACGATTGCAAGACTTGATCGCGAATAAAGCGCAATATCGTTGTTGCCATCGGCGCTGGTTTCCGTAGATACGAAACCATGCCTGGAACCCAGACCCGTCTTGCCGAATTCGTGCCCTATCGCATGGCCATCACGTCTGGCGCCGTCAGCCAGGCGATTGCCAACGAATATCGTATGCAATTTGGGCTCAAAATCTCGGAATGGCGGGTGATGGCGGTGCTTGGCGATGCCGGCCCGCTGACCCAGCGAGATCTGGTTCGGGCCACCCAGATGGACAAGGTGGCGGTCAATCGCGCGTGCAAGGTGCTGGAAGACCGCGCGCTGGTGCAACGCAGCCCCAATGTGGCCGACGGGCGCTCCCACCATCTCGAACTGACGACCCAAGGGCGCGATATTCATGCCCAGATTTGGCCACAAGCACTTGAAATTTATGAAGAAATTTTCTCCGCGCTAACCCCGCGCGAAACCGAGAAACTCCGCGCCCTGCTCGACAAGCTGCTGGGTGCGGTGCGCCGGTTCGAATCGCGCGTCAAGTAACGGGAAAGACAATAACAAGACCAAGATAATACCAAGGCAATATCGTCGCATCAGCAACAGGAGAGGTCGACATGAAACTGGCATCGTTGCCGCAGGGGCGCGATGGGCGCCTGATCGTGGTGTCCGATGATCTGGCCTGGTACGCCGATGCCGATCACGTGGTGCCGACGATGCAGCGGCTGCTCGACGAATGGCATCGCCATGCCGATCTGCTGGAAAGCCTGAGCATTGAACTCGCCCACGGCGCCATCCCGCGCAAACGCTTTCACGAGCGCGAGGCGGCGGCGCCGCTGCCGCGCACGTTTCACTGGACCGATTCGGCCGACGCGCTGCGCCACCAGCCCGGCGACGGGTTGATGGGCGCGCGCGATCCACTGCGCCGCCCCGGCGCCTCGGCCGTGGGCCTGGTGGCGATGACTGCCGATGTGCCCCAGGGCGCAGATCCGGCCGAAGCGCTGGGCCGCGTGCGCCTGGTCGGCCTGGCCCACGCCGTGGCGGCGCAAAGCGCGCCTGGGGCAACCGGGCATTTCTCGCCGGTCTTCGTCACGCCCCACGCGCTGGGTGAGGCCTGGGCCGATGGCGCGCTGGCCGTGCCGCTCAAGGTGACGCGCGGGGACCACACCCACGATGTGACGCTGCCGCCCACACTGGGCGAAACCATAGCCGGGCTGGCTGCGGAACGCGCGCTGGCCGCCGGCACGCTGGTCAGCCTTTCGGCCGCGTTGCCGGGCGATCCGCTGGGGCCGGGCGAAACCATCCGGGTAGAGGCGCGCAATGCCGCAGGGCGCAGCCTGTTTGGCGCGATCGAACAGGCGGTGCGCGTTCCGGCTTGAGACAAGCGCCTGCGTGCAAAAGAAAAAGGCCCGGATGGCAGCACGCCATCCGGGCCTTTTTCTTTTGCCCGATGCAGGCACTTACGGCGTGGGCGTTTTGCGGTTGATGAACTGGTCGCTGATCGAGCAGGCAGCCGGGCCCAGAATGACGATGAACAGCGTGGGCAGGATGAACAGGATCAGCGGCACGGTCATGATCGCGGGCAGGCGCGCGGCCTTTTCCTCGGCCCGCATCATGCGCTCGTTGCGGAATTCGGCGGAGAGCACGCGCAGGGCCGAGGCCAGCGGCGTACCATAGCGTTCGGTCTGGACCATCGTGGTGGTCACGCCTTTCACCGAATCGAGATTGACGCGATAAGCCAGATTTTCAAAGGCTTGGCGCCGTTCGGTGAGGAACGAAAGCTCGATCGCGGTCAGTGCGAATTCGTCGCCCAGTTCGGGATAGGCGCGGCCCAGTTCGCGCGCCACGCGACCAAAGGCAGCGTCCACCGTCAGGCCCGCTTCCGCGCAGATCACCAGCAGGTCCAGCGCATCGGGCAGCCCCTTGCGGATGGCGTGGGTGCGCTTGGACACCAGGTTGGCAATCCAGATGTCGGGCGCCTTGTAGCCGAAGATGACCATCACGGCGAAGCCCATGAAGCGCTTGAACGCGCCCCATTCGGGAAAGAATTGCAGGACATAGATCCACAGGATGGCGATCCCGCCCAGCACGATCGGGCCGATCATCCGGCCAAAGATCACCGCAACGGCCCATTCTTTCTTGCGGATGCCGGCCTGGGCCAGCTTCTGCTGCACCACCGAAAGCTGGCTGTCCTGCAGCACGCGCAGCTTTTCCAGCACCCCGCGGATGGTGTCCGTGGTCTGGTTGCGGCGCACGATCGAATTGCGCTTGCGCGCGGCCGAGGTGATGATCCCGGCCTTGAGCTGTTCGCGCCGTTCGGTCAGCGCCTTCACGCGCTTGGCCATGGGGTCGCGCACGGTGATCGCGGCATAGATCGCCAGCAACATCGCGGCGGCGGCCACCATCATCAGCAACGATCCGGCGTGGATGACGTTGATGCCGAGCAGCGTGGGGGCGGGATGCTGGTCCATGGTCCTTGCTCTTTCCGCTCAGATTTCGAAGCTGACCATCTTGGCCATGATGAACGCGCCAAGGCCCAGCCAGCACAGGCCGCCAAGGCCCGCGATGATCAGTCGCTCGTCCACGAAGAACTTGCCCATGTAGGTGGGGTTGATCCAATAGATCAGGCCGAAGACGATGAACGGCAGGGCACCGACGATATAGGCCGATGCCTTGGATTCCGAACTCATCGCCTTGATCTTGAGCTTCATCTGCGCGCGCTTGCGCAGCACGTCGGCCAGATTGGCCAGCGTTTCGGCCAGGTTGCCGCCGGTCTCGCGCTGGATCGCCAGGGTGATGCAGAAAAAGCTGAACTCGGCCATGTCGAGGCGGTCGGCGGTGTCCTGGAGCGCTTCCTCCATGGTCTTGCCCACCTTGATGCGGTCGGTCACCAGCTTGAATTCTTCGCCCACGGGGCCGGGCAATTCGCTGGCCACCACTTGCAGGGTTTCGGTGATCGGCAGGCCCGAGCGCAGGCCACGCACCAGCAGTTCCAGCGCATCGGGAAAGCGCACGACAAAGGCATTGGCACGCTTGTTGATCGCGCGGCCCACCACCCAGTGAGGAATGCCGGCGCCCACCAGCAAACCGGCGGGCACCGCCAGCAGCAGAGAGCCGGACTTGAGGAAGATCAGCGCCGCCACGCCCAGACCCAGGCCGAGCGAGGCATAGAGGTATTGCGAGAGCGTCCAGCCTTTGCCGGTGCGGTGCAGGCGCAGCGCCAGCGCTTCGATGCGCGAGGCGGAGCCGGCAACACGATAGCTTCGCGGCGTGCGCGAGGCGATCGCCTTGCGATACTGCGCCTCCACCTTGTCCACCGCGCTGTCGGAATGCCGAAAGCGCACCTGCTGCAGGCGCCGCGCGCTTTCCTTGGCCGCATTGGGGCCGGAAAAGGCCGCTAGCCCAAGCAGAACCACCAGGGTGATCCCGCCAAGGATGACGATCAGCTGGGGTGTGAGCATCGAAGGATCTGCCTGGTTGGAAGGAAAGCGGGGCTGGGGTGGACGTGGGATCAGGGCGCCATGGCGTCAGGCCGGGGCGCCGGCCTTGGCCTTGCCGGGCTTGGCGTTGGGCAGCATCTTCTTGAGATCGAACTTGCCCAGTAGCGAGGCGCTCTTGGCCTTGGGCTTGGCCACGGCATCGTCGCTGTCATCGGAAAGCCGGGCAATGGCCTGGGCCACGTCCTTGATCGCCAGCGCGGCCTTGGCCGTGCGATTGGCGCCCAGGAAGGTTTGCCCAAGCTTGGCCGCGTTGGCCGCGGCCTTGGCGTCGAAAGGCACGATGTAGCCCAGCTTGCGCTCGATCGAGGATTCGAAATCGGCACGGCTGATTTCGCCCACCCCCTGCTGCACCTTGTTGGCGACCACGTGGATATGGGCGTGGCTGGCATTGGCCTTGAGCCAGGCAAGCAGGCGGATGGCATCGCGCGCACCGGCCAGGGTGAGTTCGGTGGCGAGCACCACCGCGTTCACATCAGACAGCAGGTGCGGGAAATTGATCAGCATGTTGCGCGGCATGTCGATCACGGTCATTTCGAACGCGTGGCGGAATTCTTCCTGCAACTGCACGAAGGCGCTGCCATCGGTCATCAGCGGCGCGGTGACCGGCGCTTCGGCCGAAAGGATCGCCAGGTGATCGTTGGCGCGGATCATCGCACGCTCGATGAACAGCCCGTCGATGCGGCTGGGGTTGTCGATCGCGTCGGTCAGGCCACGGCCCGGCTCCAGATCGAGCGTCAGCGCGCCGGTGCCGAAATGGACGTCCAGATCCAGCAGCGCGGTTGAGCGCTTGAAATCGGTGCTGAACGACCAGGCGAGCGAAGTGGCCAGCGTCGATGCGCCGACCCCGCCGCGCGTGCCCACCACGGCGGTGGTGACATGGCGCTTGGTGGCGCCGCCATCCTGGTTCTTGGGGGCGTTGAAGATGGCTTGCGCCTGGCTCAGCGCGTCGCGCACTTGCCCTACCGACAGCGGCTTGAGCAGGTAATCCTGGATGCCCGAGGCAACCAGATCGCGATAGAGCCGCACATCGTTGACCTGGCCAACCGCAATGACGACCGTGCCCGGCTCGCACACTTCGGCCAGGGCATTGATATCATTGAGCGGATCGCCGCTTTCCGACAGATCGACCATCAGGATCGCCGGGCTGGCGGTGATCGAGAGCGATTGCACGGCATTGCGCAGGCCGCCGCGCGCGCACTTTTCCGGCGCCCAGCCCATGTCGGCCGCCACGGCGCGCACCACGTCGAGCGCGGCGTCGTCGCACAGGAAGGCGGCAAAGATGTCGCGGTTGCCGGATTTCCAGGGTGCGGTCATGTCAATTGCTCCCCGAGTTGGACGTGTTGACCTTCTTGACCGTCGAACCGCCACCGCCGCTGGGCGCGGTTTCGCGATAGGCCTGGATTGCCTTGTTCGAGCTCATCACCGTGGTGCGTCCATCGCCGGTCTGGCCGTGGACGAGGTCTTCCTTGTTGGCGACCATTGCCGCGATGTTGGAATTGACCGCGCAGCCATAGTTGGTCGAGGTCGCGTTGCGCCCGTTGCCATCGTTGTGGGTAGACCAATCCGGGCAGCCCGGCACCGAGGCGGTGGTGCGCAGGATCACCAGGCGCGCCGTGCCGGGCGCCAGGTTTCCAGCCGTGACCGGCGCGGTATCGGCCAGCATCAGGCCGTGTGCGGAAAGCACCGCCTGCACTGCATCGCGCGTGGCCGGGGCCCCTTCCGGATCATCCAGCGCCACTTTGTCGCCATAGCCAAGGTCAAGCGATTCGAACCAGCCGGCGAGGCGCCGCTGCTCGCTCACCGGCACGCCGCCGCCGGGCAGGGTGTTGATGTCGAGCGTATAGCTCGAACGCTCCACCACCGGCTGGTGGACGCTGTAAAGCGAGGCATTGCTGGGCTGGCCGCCGACGCAGCCGGCCAGGGCCGTGGTCAACGCGGCGGCAAGAGCCAGACGGGCAGCGCGATTGCGAGGAGTGGACATGGCGTGGTTCCCAGTCTCGAAAAGGGTCACGAAGGCATTCGGGGCGGCGCTCACAGGCTGAAGCCCGGCTTGACGTCGGCGCTGGCCTGGCGGTTCTTGCCGCCCTGCGCGCCGCTGGCGTCACCCACCTTGGGCGAGGCCGGCGTGGCCTGCACGGTGCCTTCCTTTTCGGTGGGCATCGGCCGGGTTTCGCCGTTGGACGGCTTGCTTTCCTGGTTGCCCAGCACCTGCTGCAGCGCATCGGCGGCGCGGAAGCCGTCGGTGGGCAGCTTGATGTCCTTGGGGTCGTTCACCGGGCTGACCAGGAACGGCGTGACCACGATCACCAGCTCGGTCTCGCCCTTCTTGAACGAGGTGGAGCGGAACAGCGAACCCAGGATCGGCAGGTCACCGGCGCCGGGCAGCTTGGTGATGGTATTCTGCGCCGAATTGCTGAGCAGGCCGGCGATCATGAAGCTCTGGCCCGAACCCAGCTCCACCGTGGTTTCGGCGCGGCGTACCTTCAGTCCCGGGATCGAATAGCCGCTGATGGTGATCGACCCATCGGAAGACAGTTCCGACACTTCGGGCCGCACGCGCAGCGAAATCCGGCCATTGGCCAGCACCGTGGGCGTATAGGCCAGGCTGACACCGTACTTCTTGTATTCGATGCTGGTGGTGCCCAGGCCCTGCGACAAGGGAATGGGGAATTCGCCGCCGGCCAGGAACTCGGCGGTTTCGCCCGACAGCGCGGTGAGGTTCGGTTCGGCCAGCGTGTTGGCCAGGCCGATCGTTTCGCCCAGGTCCAGCGCGCCCAGCACATCCAGCCCGAACAGCTTGCCGTTGAGCGTCAGGCGGGTGCCGGTGGTGGCCGATGGCGAAACCGTGGTGGTGGTGGTGAGGGCGGTGTTCATGCCGGTAATCAGCGGGCCACCGGCCACATACTGCGTGGCCGCCGTGCCCTGGCCGATGCCGAACTTCATCCCGCTGGTGGTGTCGGCGCTTGCCCAGTTCATGCCGATGGCGCGGGTCAGCGTGCGGCTCACTTCGGCGATGCGCACCTGCAGCATGACCTGCAGCGGCGTCGCCATCTTCAGGCGGCTGATCACCTGCATCTTGTCGCCAACGAAGGCTTTCACCAGGCGTTCGGCCTCGGCGGCATCTTCGGGCGCGGTCACCGTGCCGGTGAGCAGCACGGTGCTGTTCATCGTGGCGGCCTGGATCTTGGCATCGGGCATGGCCAGGTGCAGCATCTGGTCCACGCTGTCGATATTGGTGCCCACGCGCACGTTGGCCGACCAGATCACGTCGCCCTTGGCGTTGCTGGCATAGACCGTGGTTTCGCCCGGCCCCTTGCCGAAAACATAGAGCTGGTTGGTGGATTTCACCTGCACGTCGGCGATCTTGTCATCGGCGACAAAGACATCGGCCATGCGCGAGGGCAGGGTGACGAGTTCGCCCCGGCCCAGGCCCACCGCGATCGAGCGCGCCGGGCTGGTGACGCTTTGTGCATGGGCGGCCTGGACGCCGGCCACGAGCGCCAGCGGGGTGGCCATGACCATGGCGGTGAGCAGCGCGGAGGAAATGCGGTTCGTCATGCTCTGGCCCTTGCTGGCAACTGGCTGGCGGTTGGAGAAAGCGGTGCTCATCTCACTGCGCTCCCACGCTGACGGTCACGGTGTCCTTGCCACGGGTGATGTTGACCACCGGGCCACGCGGACGGATCGGTGCCACCGGGCCGGCCATGGCCGCCGGGGCCGGGGCGGGCGGGGCGGTGAACCCGGCGCTGGCGCCGCCGTTCATCGGCGGCATGGACTTGCGCTGGAACCGCGAGACATCGCCACCGGTGGCAAAGCTGGTGCCGCCGTCGAGCGGGTGGGCCAGCGCCTGCTTCAGCAGCTTTTCCTCGTCCTGCGGCGTGGCGCCGGCCGGAACCTTGACATCGCCCGAGGCGATCGCCTGCTCCAGCTCGGCCGAATTGTCGGCCAGCGAGCGCAGCGAGAGGCTGAGCGTGCCGATGGTCTGCGCCACGGCGATCTTTTCGGCGATCTTGGGCGTCACTTCCACGGTCACGGTGCTGAACGCCTTGACCTTGGTCTTGCCTTCGACCTGCTCCTGCGTGGCAGACTGGTCGGTGGCGAGCACGCGCAAGTTGCGGATGATGGTTTCGGAGGCCTTGAGCGGCTGCGGGTCGTTGCCCTTGACGGTCTGCGTCAGCACCAGGTCGATATGGTCGCCGGGGAACACGAAGCCGGCGACGCCGGTGCGGGCGGAAACCGGAATGGTGACGGCACGCATGCCCGGCCCAAGCGCGGCGGCGAGGAAGCCACGGTCGCCCGGCGCCACCAGAGAACCCTGCGTGATCGGTTCGCCGGCGGTGATCGGATTGCGCACCACGGTGCCGAGCATCTTCTGCATGTCGGCCTCGCCTTCCAGGAAATAGGCGTCCTGCACCATTTCCTTGGGCCAGGCCTTGAACCCGATGGAGTCGGCGGTGATGATCGTGCCCACGGGCAGGGCGCGTTGCGCCACCAGCACCTTGGAGCCCATCTCCACCTTGGCTGCGGCAATCGCCTGGGGCGAGCCACCGCCACCCATCATGCTTCGGGCGGCCAGGGCCGTGCCGACCGCAACGATCAGCGCCCCCACCAGCAGCATCAGCTTTCTCTTGTCCATCGCCAGTTTATCCCGCCCTTACAGAATAGCCCGTAGCCATCCGACAAATTGGTTAAGATTGGCCTTAGCCAGCCGCCACGGCCTGAAGCGCCGCGCCATATGTGGTGCCAAGGACACACAGCCCCGCCGTGGCGATCGCCACGCCATAGGGGATCTTGAGGTGGTCCTTGCGGCGGCGCGTCACGTGCCACACGCCCATGGCGATGGTCAGCACGCCGCCCACCAGCGCCATGATCAGCAGCAGCTTGGCAAACAGCACCGGGCGCAGCCACAGCGCGAGCGCGGTGAGCAGCTTGACGTCTCCCCCGCCCATCATGCGCAGGGCAAAGAGCCCGGCCAGAACGACGAATGCGGCCAGCGCCACGCCCAGTTGCAGCGCCACGTCGGGCCACAGGTGCAGCCCGCAGGCCCACCAGTAGACCGGCGCCAGCGCGGCGATGCCGGCGTTGAGCCAGTTGTCGATCTGTCTGCGCCGAAGATCGGTGAACGCTGCAAACAGCAGCGCAATTGCCAACACTCCGGCCAATCCGTAAACCATGGAAATCCCCCTCGATGGGATGGGGATACCGGACAATCACTTACCAAACGGTAACCAAGCCAAGCGGCGGGATCGGGCGTGAAACAAGGCGTCGCAAGCAATGGTTAAGCATGTCTGGCAGGAATCCCGAGGGCGCGAGATCCCCGCTGGGGTGGCCGAATCGACCTGGGCGGCGGCCGATGGCACGCCCATCCGCCGGATCGACTGGCGACGCACCGAGGGGGCGCCCAGGGGATCGATCCTGTTTTTGCCCGGGCGTGGTGACTTTTATGAAAAGTATTTGGAAACGTTCGATTACTGGGCGTCTAAGGGCTGGTACGTAACCGCTGCCGACTGGCGCGGGCAGGCCGGCTCTGGCGGCCCGCCGCCGGGGCCGGCGGTGGGTGACATCGCCGATTTCTCGGTCTGGGTGGATGACCTGGCGCATCTTTACCAAGTGTGGCGGGCGCAGACCCCAGCGCCGCATGTCGTGGTCGGACATTCGATGGGCGGGCACCTGGTGTTGCGCACCCTGGCCGAGGGCCGAATCGATCCCTGCGCCACGGTGTTGAGTGCCCCGATGCTGGGCTTTGCCACTGTCCTGCCGCGCTGGGCGCAGCGAATCTATGCCGCGGTGATGAACCGCGTGGGCGATCCCGCGCGCCCGGCGTGGAAGACCAGCGAAAAGCCCGGCGCCCGTGCCGCGTTGCGCGCCAACCTGCTGACCCACGATGCCGCGCGCTATGCCGACGAACAGTGGTGGCGCGCGCAACGTCCGTGGCTGGCCTTGGGGCCGGCCAGCTGGCGCTGGTTGAAGAAGGCCAGCGAATCGTTCGACCTGCTCGATTCGCCGGGCGTGATGGAAGCGGTGAAAGGCCCGGTGCTGTTGCTGGCCACGCGCCATGATGCGCTGGTTTCATGGGGCGCGATCGCCCGCGCCGCGCGGCGTTTGCCCCATGCGCAACTGGCCGCCTGGGGGCGGGAAGGCCGCCATGAATTGCTGCGGGAAAGCGACGCGGTGCGCGATCGGGTGCTTGCCACGATCGACGAATTCCTGGAACGGGAAGCGCCGGCCCGGTCAAACCGATGACTTCGGGCGAATGAAGCAGTGGCAAGGCGCGAGCATGGACGAATTCGACATCGCGATCATCGGCGCTGGCATGGCCGGGGCCAGCCTGGCGGCGGAATGCGGCGCCCATGCGCGCGTCCTGCTGGTGGAGGCGGAAGACACGCCCGGCTATCACACCACCGGCCGGTCCGCCGCGTTCTGGGACGAAGTCTATGGCGGGCCAGCCGTGGTGCCGCTGACGCTCGCCTCGGGTAACTACCTCGCGGACAATGGCTTCCTGCAGCCGCGCGGCTCGCTGGTGATCGGCCGGGCCAGCGATCGCGTCGCGCTGGAAGGCTTCGTCGCGGAATATTCCGCGCTGGGCGCGCGGGTCGAACTGATGGCGCGCGCCGGCATGGTCGATCTGGTGCCGGGCCTGCGCCCCGACTGGTGCGTGGCGGCGTGGCAGCCGGGTTGCGCCGATATCGATGTGGCGGGCCTGCACCAGCATTACCTGGCGATGGCACGCCGCACCGGCAGCGTCGTGCGGTTGCGCGCGCGGGTCGACGCCCTGATGCGTGAGGGCGCCGGCTGGCGCATCGCATGGAACGCAGGTGGGCGCGAGGGCGCGGCCCGCGCGGGGCTGGTGGCCAACGCCGCCGGCGCCTGGGCCGATGATGTGGCGCGCCTGGCGGGGGCAGCGCCGCTGGGCATTGCCCCGTTGCGCCGCACCATCACGCAGTTGCGCGTCGATCCGCCGGTGCCCACCACCCTGCCGCTTACCTTCGGCCTCGCCGGAGACTTTTACTTCAAGCCGGCGGGTGATCGCCTGTGGCTGTCCCCCCACGATGAAACGCCCGACGTGGCGCACGATGTGGCGCCCGAGGAAATCGACGTGGCCCTGGCGATCGACCGGCTGGAACGGGTGGTCGATTGGCACATCGCGGCAGTGGAGCGGCGCTGGGCGGGCTTGCGCAGCTTCGCGCCCGATCGCGCGCCGGTCTATGGCTTCGATCCGCATGTGCCCGGCTTCTTCTGGTTTGCCGGGCAGGGCGGCTTTGGCATCCAGACCGCGCCCGCCGCGGCAAGGCTGGGGGCGCAACTCTTGCTGGGCCAACCGGCCGACGGCATGACTGCGGCGCTGGACCCGGCACGCTATGCCCCGGGGCGGCTGGCCATGGCCCAGGCCTGACACACGGCCGGCCGCCGGCGGCTATTGGCAGATGGTTATCCGGCAGGGTTAACAATGCCGCAGGGTTGGCGCTGGCCGCCTATTCCTTGATGCGCTTTTCCTTCACCCGCTTGTCGTGCAGCGGGGGGTGGCGCGGTGGCACGCGGCGCCATTGGCGCATCGGCACATCGACGGTGCGCGTGGTCGTGACCGTGCGGGTTTCGCCGCAGGGCTGGCACGCCGCGTTGCCCACCGGCACGGGCACCATCACCACGCCCGCCACGTAATAGCCCGGCGGCGCCGTCCACGCGCCGCTATAGACCGGCACCTGTCCCTGGTAGTAGGGCGCGGCGGGATAGCCCGGCGCTGGATAGGTGGCGATCGGCGCATTGCTGCACGCCGGGGGCCAGCCGTGCCGATCCGGTTCACCCGACGCCGTGCAGGGCGCGGGCGCCTGGCCATAGGGAACCATCATGGGTGGCAAGGGTACGGGTTGCACCGGCGGTGCCGGGGCTTCGGCGTGCCGCGCGAGGGCCGGCGCTGCCAGCGCGGCCAATCCGGCACAGGCCAACCCCAGGCGAACAGTGGCATGGCGAATCACGGCAAATCCCCCGGTTGCGGCCAGGCCGGAGCCGAGCCATCAACCAGGTGTTTACCATGATGCCGCGCCGCGCCAAAGCACGCCGCTGTCTGGCCGCAGCGCCGTTGGTGTCCCGAAACGGATCAGCCCCCAGTGTGCGTCACGCCGCGCGGGCGGCGTCGCTTGCCAGCTTGTCCACCCGCTCGTTTTCGGGATGGCCATCGTGCCCCTTGACCCAGACCCACTCGATCTTGTGCGGGCGTGCCGCTGCGACCAGCGCGCGCCACAGGTCTTCGTTCTTGACCGGCTTGTTGTCGGCGGTTTTCCAGCCGCGCTTCTGCCAGCCGAAGATCCACTTGGTGATGCCGTCGAGCACATACTTGCTGTCGGTGTGCAAGGTCACCTGGCAGGGCTGCGTCAGCGCTTCCAGCGCGCGGATCGCGGCCATCATTTCCATGCGGTTGTTGGTCGTCTCGCGCTCGGAACCGACCAGTTCCTTCTCGTGCTCGCCCATGCGCAGCAACGCGCCCCAGCCACCCTTGCCGGGATTGCCCTTGCAGGCGCCGTCGGTGAAGATCGCCACGTGCTTCATGCTGCAAACACGCCCGAATTGGCCGGATCGGCATAGAAGTGCAGCCGCCGGGCAAAGGCCATGGGATCCTTGCGCGTCACCAGGGCATCGGCCGGCGTGTTGAGCCAGTCATAGGCGCGGCTCATGGCAAAGCGCATGGCCGCCCCTTGCGCCAGGAGCGGCAGGGCCGCCCGTTCCTGGGCGGACAGCGTCCGCACGCTGGCATAGCCATCGAGCAGCGCCGCCGAAAGATCGGGGCGGAACGTCTCGCCGCTCGCGTCAAAGCACCACGCCGCATGCGTCACCGCCAGATCATAGGCGATCACGTCGTTGCAGGCGAAGTAGAAGTCGATCAGCCCGGTGACCGTTTCGCCCTGCATCAGCACGTTGTCGGGAAACAGATCGGCGTGGATCACGCCGCTGGGCAGGCCGGTGGGCCATTGCGCGGCCAGGCGCGGCAGATGATCGGCCACTGTCTGCGCCAGCGCCGGATCGATGCTGGCCAACCCTTCGGGCCCGCAGGCATCGGCCAGGCGCTGCCATTCGGCCAGCCCCATGCCATTGGCGCGGGTGGCGGGATAATCGGCGGCGGCATCGTGCAGGCTGGCCAGCGCTGCGCCCACCGCGCGGGCCTGGCCGGCGGTCGGCTCACCCAGCGAAACACCGGGCAGGAATTCGATCAGCGCCAGCGCGCGATCCCCCCGCGGCGTTTCGACCACGCGATAGAGATTGCCTGCGCCATCATGGATCGATCGCGGCACGGGACAACCCTTGGCCGCCAGATGATCGAGCAGGCCGAGGAAATAGGGCAGGTCGGCAATCTCGATGCGGAATTCATACATCGTGAGGATGTAGCGCGTGGTGCCCCCGGGCGTGGCGGTGTCGGCCGTCTCGATCAGCCAGTTGCTGTTCGATACGCCTTCGGCAATGCCCTTGGCGGAAACCAGGTCACCCAGGTGATAGGGCGCGAGCAGCGCGGCCATGTCCTCCGCGCCGAGGTGGGTATAGACAGCCATGGGTCAGGTCTTTCAGCCGATCAGTTGGCGGGGCAGCTTGAACACCATGTGCTCTTCAGCCGTGGTGATCGGCTCTTCGGCCACCTGGCGCCATTCGCCCAGCCGGGCGACCACTTCGCGCACCAGAACTTCGGGGGCAGAGGCGCCCGCCGTCAGCCCGAGGGTTTCCACCCCCTCCAGCCAGGCTGGATCGATCTCGCTCGCGCGCTGGATCAGCCGGGCGTTGGCGCCTTCGCGCTCCGCCACTTCGACCAGGCGCAGCGAATTGGAACTGTTGGGTGCGCCGATCACCAGCACCAGCTGGCAGCGCGGCGCGATCGCCTTGACCGCGGCCTGGCGATTGGACGTGGCATAGCAGATGTCTTCGGCGCGCGGGCCCACGATGCTGGGGAACCGGGCCTTGAGCGCGGCGACGATCTCGGCGGTGTCGTCCACCGAAAGGGTGGTCTGCGTCAGGAACGCCAGCGGCTTGTCGGCGGGGATGTCCAGCTTGGCCACGTCGTCCACCGTTTCCACCAGGGTCATGGCGCCTTCGGGCACCTGGCCCATCGTGCCGATCACTTCGGGATGGCCGCGATGGCCCACGAAGAGGATGTGCCGCCCCGCTTCCACCTTGCGTTCGGCCTGGCGATGCACCTTGCTCACCAGCGGGCAGGTGGCATCCAGCCAGTCCAGGCCGCGCTCGGTCGCGGCCACGGGCACCACCTTGGGCACGCCATGGGCGGAAAATACCACCGGCTTGCCATCGGGCACTTCGTCCAGTTCCTCCACGAACACCGCGCCCTTGGCCTTGAGGCTGTCGACCACGAAGCGGTTGTGCACGATTTCATGGCGAACATAGACCGGCGCGCCATAGCGGTCGATCGCGCGTTCCACGATCTCGATGGCGCGGTCCACCCCGGCGCAGAAGCCGCGCGGTGCAGCGATCAGGAGATGCAGCGGCGGCAGGCCCGTATCGGGCTGCGGGGTGCTGGTGGCGGATTCCGGAAAGGTGGAGTTCATGGCCATGCCCTTAGCAGCGCCAGACGCTCTCGTAAAACAAGCCTGCGTTTAAAACATCCCGGAAAACATGAAGGCCGTCCGGGCAGCGCCATTGCCCAAGCGGCATGGGCTGGGTAGAGGAGAGCGCTGTATTCGATCGGGCGGCGTCCCCTGCCGCCCGTGTTCGCGCCTAAGGAAGTTGCCCTGATGATCGCCAAGAGCCGCCGTCTCTCGCTTGCCAAGGCCGTGATCGGCACCACTGTGCTGGCAGCTGCCCTGGCCGGCTGCGCCAAGAACAAGGGCGAACTGGTGGTGGAAGATGGCGTCGGCGTGACGGCGCTGCGCACGGCCTGCCCGCTGGTGGAAATCCCGGAAATGACGGGCGACGTCACGCTGTTCAGCGCGCCCGGCCGCACCGATTCGCAGGGTATCGACCTGGTCGCCTCGATCACCAACTTGCGTTCCACCTGCGCGGAAGGCACCGATCCGGTGAACAGCGAGGCCACGTTCGACGTCCTCGCCCGCCGCACCGACACGCGCGGCGCCCGCCATGTCGAACTGCCCTATTTCTCGGTGGTGATGCGCGGCGGCACGGCCGTGGTGGCCAAGCGCCTGGGCACCGTGGCCCTGGACTTTGCCGATGGCCAGGACCGCGCCACGGGCCACGCCAAGGCCGCGGCCAGTGTCGATCGCGCCGCTGCCAGCCTGCCCGACGACGTGCGCCGCCGCCTGTCGCGCAAGCGCCGCGCGGGCGAGGCCGATGCCGCCGTCGATCCGCTCTCGCTGCCCGAAGTGAAGAAGGCTATCGCCTCGGCCACGTTCGAGCATCTCATCGGCTTCCAGCTCAGCGCCGCCCAGCTGGAATACAACGCGCGCCGTTGAGGCGTTTGCTGGTGCTGACATAAAAGTCCCCTCCTCTTCGGAGGAGGGGTTGGGGGCGGTAGCAACCTAGCGCTGCAACCTCAGCGCGAACCCAGCCCGCGCAGCGAAACGCTGAACAGGAACGAGTTGCCGGCCGTGGCGTCACCCGTCGTCACGTAATCGCGCTTCCACGTCACCGACAGGTCGAAGCAATCGTCGGTATAGGCAACGCCCACGCGGTGGCGCAGCATCTGGAACCCGTCCGATCCATAAGTCGGATCGTCGGCCTTGGTGGTGAGGTTGACCACGCCCGAGGCGAAGACCGAGAAGTAATGGGCAAAGCCCACGCGCGCGGCAGCGCGCAGTTCTTCGCGATCGCGCAGATCCTCGAACGTGATCGGAATGTTACGGTTCAGCCGCAGATAGCCGATTTCGGCATAGGTGCGATGATCGCCGATCGTTGCGTCGATCTCGTTGCGGCGCAGGACGAAGTTGTCCTTGTCCAGGCGATAGCGATGCGTGAACTGGATGATGTCCTTGATGCGCAGGTCGGTGCGGCCCACGATATCGGACAGGCGATCTGACAGGCCGGTGCCCGGCGGCAGCAGGCTCTGCTCTTCCGACAGGCGATAGCTTTGCCCAACGGTCGATGAAATGCGCCAGCCCGGCCGGGTCAGCTGCCAGTCAAAGCCATAGGTCACGCGCACGCCGTCTTCATAGCGGTCATAGCCGTTGAACCGGTTGAGCGAGAACAGGTTGGATTCGTCAAGGTCTGCCGCGCGCGAATCCTCGTTGGGGATCGAGGTGTTGCGCACATGGGGCGTGGCCACCAGTTGCACGCGCGGGGTCAGCACCTGGCTGCCGCCGAACAGGGCGCCCACCAACGGCCATTTCACGTCGATCGCGGCCGTTGCGATGCCGCGCGCCTGCCACCCGGCCACGCCGCGGTAAAGGTCCACCGTGGTCAGGGCATTGGCATCGCTGTGATAGACATCGCCGCGCACCAGCGCGGTAAACGTCACTTCCTGGCCCATGCGGGTGATCGTGCGCAGGTCCCACTGCGCGCGGGCAAAGGCGCGCTGGGTATCCTGGCCGGCGGACCGGCTGATCGCCAGGGTATTGGCTTCCAGTTCCAGATGGCCGCCGATGCCCGGCGTGGCGATGCGATAGCGCCAGTCGAGCGCGGGCAGCGCGATCGGTACCTGGCCCTGCTCGTCGCCCACGCGCAGCGTCTGCACCGCCCAGCCGGCCAGGCTGAAATAGCTGTCGTCGCCAATGCGCTCAAGGTTGATCGAGGAACGCAGCCGGTCATCGCGGCTGATGTCATAGCGGCGCAGGAACGTGCGGTCGCTGGCATAGCGGCCATAGGCGGTCAGGCTCCAGTTCTCGTCGAACTGCAGCTTGCCATTGGCTTCCAGGTAGCCGCGCCATTGGCTGGTGCCCACGCCCGAACCTGCGTCGATCGCCGAATAGACCGGAATGGCCGAGGACCGCGTGAGATAGCCGGTGATCTGGAACGCCCCGATCCCGGTCAACTGGCGATAGGTGCCCGACAGCATCGGCAAGGCGCCGGTATAGACATGGCCGGTCACCGACAGGTCCTTGTTATCGGCGATGCGCCAATAGAAAGTGTCGGCAAATTCCACCCCGTTGGCGGCGGTGGAGCGGATATCGGGGATCAGCAGGCCGGTTTCGGCGCGGAAATCGCTGGTATGCGCAAGGCCCGGCAGGGGCAGCAGCGGAATGCCGAACACACGCAGGGTCGCGCCGGAATAGCGCACCTTCTTGGTCTTCTCGTTCCACGTCACCTTGACGGCGGTGACTTCCCAGCTCGGCTTCTTGGGGCAGCCTTCCTCGTTTTCCACCGCGCAGCCCGAAAACGCTGCGTCGTGCAAGGTGAGGTTGCCATTGCCGTCGCGCGTGCCCTCGCGCGCGGCCAGGCGCCCGCCTTCGCGCAGCACCACCAGCAGGTCCTGCATGGCGCCGGCTTTCAACTCGTCGGTCAGCTCCACCTTGTCGGTGTAAAGCACGTTGCCGCCTTCATCGACGGCGCGAATATTGCCCTGCGCCTCGATCTTGCCGGTCTTGCGGTTCCACGTCACGGCGTCGGCGCGCACGGTCTGCTCGTCGCGCCGCAGCACGACATTGCCGGTCGCGGTCACCACGTCGGGATCGCTGGCATATTGCAGCTTGTCTGCCTCGAACCGCACTTCATCGCTTTGGGCGGTATCGGCCGCTGTCCCCGTGCCGGTACCGGCGCCAGGCGCGGCGGCTGGCGGCGTGCCCGCAGGGGCATCTTGCGCCTGCGCCGGCAAAGCCCAAACGCTTGCGCCAAGCCCCATGGCCCCGGCCAGCAAGGCACTGCGGGCGCTGCCAAGCGGCAGGCAACGGGAAAAATGGCGCCGATTTCGAGCAAGGAAGGGGGCGGAAAGCGGCTTAGCGGGGGACATGCGGTTGCCTATCGCATTGGTCGGTCTTAACTGCAAACCCACAATTGCAGCCGGGTTTCCCTTGCGGGCAACCTGTTGCCGCTTTCGGACAGGAGTTTGATGATGAACATCGTATTTGCCCCCAGCCGAACCGATCTGCCGCGCCTGGTGGGGCGGATCGTGGGCGAGGGGCCGCTGCCCGAAGGCACGCCCGCCCTGGTAGCAGAGGCCGCCGCCGCCGCGCGCTTTGCCGGCAAGCCTGGCCAGACGTTCGAAGCTTTCGTCGCCGGCCAGGCCGGTCTGGCACGCCTGGCCTTTGCCGGGGCGGGTGACCTGTCGGCCGCAGGCCGCCGCGCCGCGCTCGAACGGGCAGCCGGGGCGCTCGTCGCCAAGTACCTCACGTCGGGCGAGGAAGCGCTGGCGATCGACTTTGCCGACAGCGGCCTTTCGGCCCAGGACGCGGCCGCCGTGCTGCTCGCCGCGCGGCTGCGCTCGTGGCAGTACCTGGTCTATCGCACCCGCCTGAAGGACGAGCAGAAGCCCTCGCTCAAGACGATCGTGGCGCTGTCCGCGCCGGAAGGCACGGAAAGCGTGTGGGACATCGAAAGCGCCGTGGCCGAAGGGGTGGAATTCACCCGCGAGCTGGTCACCGAGCCGGCCAACGTGATCTATCCCGAAAGCTTCGTCGCCCGCTGCCAGGAGCGCCTGGCCGGCACCGGCGTGGAAATCGTCGTGCTCGATGAAAAGCAGATGGCCGAGCTGGGCATGGGCGCGCTGCTGGGCGTGGCGCAGGGCTCGGTCAAGACGCCGCGCCTGCTCGCCATGCGCTGGAAGGGCAAGGCCGGTGCCCGTCCCACCGCGTTTGTCGGCAAAGGCGTGTGCTTTGACACCGGCGGGATCAGCATCAAGCCCGCCGCCGGGATGGAAGACATGAAGTGGGACATGGGCGGGGCAGCTGCCGTTGCCGGCACCATGCTCACCCTGGCACGGCGCAAGGCAGAGGCCGACGTGATCGGCGTGTGCGGCCTGGTGGAAAACATGCCCGACGGCAATGCCCAGCGCCCCGGTGACGTGGTCACCAGCATGAACGGCCAGACGATCGAAGTGATCAACACCGACGCCGAAGGCCGCCTGGTGCTGTGCGATGCGCTGACCTGGGTGCAGAAGGAATACCAGCCGGCCACGATCGTGGACCTGGCGACCCTGACCGGCGCGATCATCATTTCGCTGGGTCACGAGCACGCCGGGATGTTTGCCAACGACGATCTGCTGGCAAGCCAGCTCGATGCCGCGGGCAAAGCCTGTGGCGACACGCTGTGGCGCATGCCGATCGGCCCGGCCTATGACAAGCTGATCGACAGCCCGATTGCCGACATGAAGAACGTGGGGCCGCGTTATGGCGGGTCGATCACGGCGGCGCAGTTCCTCGCGCGCTTCATCGACAAGGGCGTGGCCTGGGCGCACCTCGACATCGCCGGCACGGTGTGGATCGACAAGGCCGGCGCCACGCACGACAAGGGCGCCACCGGCTTTGGCGTGCGCCTGCTCGACCGCTACGTGCGCGACGTGCTGGAAGCCTGAACCCATGCCCAGGATGCGGCGCAAGTCTGACCTGCCAAGCAAGACCTGCGCCGCATGCGGCCTGCCGTTCACCTGGCGCAAGAAATGGGAGCGGGACTGGGACAATGTGAAGTATTGTTCCGACCGCTGCCGGGGGAGCGCCAAGCGTCCACCACCCCCCAACCCCCTCCTCTGAAGAGGAGGGGGAGAGCAACTGCCTGAAAGCCCCCTCCTTTTCAGAGGAGAGGGTTGGGGGTGGTGCGGAACCAAGCACGGCCTCAAAGGATCAACCCATGCGCGTCGATTTCTACCAGTTGTCCCGCGATCCGGCCGAACTGGTCGTGCCGCTGATCGCGCGCAACACGCTGGGCGCGGGGGAGCGGCTGCTCGTGGTTTCGGAAGACGATGCGCAACTCGAGCGCATCGGCGAGGCGTTGTGGACGCGTCTGCCCGATACGTTCCTGGCCAATGGCCGCGCCGGGGGCGCGCACGATGCGCGCCAGCCGATCCTGCTCTCCACGGCGGTGGAGCCGGCCAATGGCGCGCAGTTCGTGGCGCTGGCCGATGGCGGCTGGCGCGAGAGCGAAGCGGCGCGCGTGTTCCTGCTGTTCCCGCCCGACCGCATCGACGAAGCGCGCGCCACCTGGCGCCTGCTGGGCACGCGCGAGGGGGTAGAACGCAAGTATTGGCGCCAGGATGGCGGCAAGTGGCGCGAAGGACCGTAAGTTTTGCCCCGCGCCTTGCGGATGCAGCCCATTCCGGCTAGGGGCGCGCCCAAAGCAACGCCCACCTTTGCAAGGAATGCAACCATGGCGGTTACCCGCACCTTTTCGATCATCAAGCCCGATGCCACCCGCCGCAACCTGACCGGCGCGGTCACCAAGATGCTGGAAGAAGCCGGCCTGCGCGTCGTCGCGTCCAAGCGCATCCAGATGACCCAGGAACAGGCCGAAGGCTTCTATGGCGTGCACCGCGAACGCCCGTTCTTCGGTGACCTGGTCTCGTTCATGACCAGCGGCCCCGTGGTCGTCCAGGTTCTGGAAGGCGAAGACGCCGTGAAGCGCAACCGCGACATCATGGGCGCCACCAACCCGGCCAATGCCGATGCCGGCACGATCCGCAAGGAACTGGCCGAATCGATCGAAGCCAACACCGTCCACGGCTCGGACTCGGAAGAAAACGCCGCGATCGAAATCGCGTTCTTCTTCAAGCCCGAAGAAATCGTCGGCTAACCAGCCGATTCTCCCCCTCGCAAAGAGGGAGTGGGACCGCCGCGCCGCGGTGATGGAGGGGGCAGGACCCCAAGCAAAAAACCTCCCGCCGTTGGGTCGGGAGGTTTTTTGTTGTCACAGCAGCGGGCTCATCATCGCCAGCAGGTTGCGCCACAGCCGTTTGACCAGCGGCGTGCGCGCCGCCATGTCCGGGGTGATCGCTCTGCTCTGTGCCAGCCATTCGCGTTGCCGCGCGGCCAGGGCGCGGGCGAGGTCGGCATCGGCGAACAGGATGTTGTTTTCGAAATTCAGCTCGAAACTGCGCCGGTCCAGGTTGGCCGAGCCAATGATGCCGGCACTGTCATCGGCCACCATGGTCTTGGCGTGGAGTAAGCCGGGCTCGAACTCAAAGATCGCGACGCCCGCTTCCAGCAACGAGGGGTAGGAACTGCGGCTGGCCGCGGCCACGAAGCGGCTATCATTGCGGCGCGGCACGATCAGCGTCACGGCCACGCCGCGCCGGCCGGCGCTGACCAGGGCAGACAGCACTTGTTCGCCCGGCACGAAATAGGGCGTGGTGATCGTCAGGCTGCGCCGCGCGGCATGGATCAGCGCGGCAAAGCAGGCGTTCATCGCGCCATAGGCCACGGTCGGCCCCGTGCCGATGGCCTGGGCCACGATCCCGTCCGCGCCAGGGGGCAGGGGGGCTGCGAGCAGGGCAAACAGATCGTCGCCTCCTTCGGCCATCCAGTCTGCGGCAAACAGGAACTGCCACTGCCGCGCGATCGGGCCTTCCCAGCGGGTCATCACGTCAACCCAGGGGGCAAAGCGCGGCTTGATGCGAAATTCGGGATCGGCGGCGTTCTGGCTGCCGCACCAGGCGATGGCGTTGTCCACGATCAGCGCCTTGCGGTGGTTGCGCAAGTCCACCCGCCCACGGATCAGGGTCCAGGCGAGGTTGCCCACTGGCAGTGCCTCGCGCGCGTCCACACCCGCGCTGCGCATGGCTTGCCAATGGGCCGAGCGCAGGAAGCGTCGCGAACCCAGGGCATCGGCCAGCACGCGCACCGCCACGCCGCGCTGGCCGGCGCGGATCAGCGCCTGTGCCAGGGCGGCGCCGCTGTCATCGTCCAGCCAGATATAGAAGCACACGTGCACGCTTGCCTGTGCGGCATCGATATCGGCGATCATCCCGGCAATTGCGGCGCGATTGTCGGCCGCCAGCGTGGCGCTGTTGCCGGTGGTGGCGGAAAGCCCGTTGACCGCCGCGGCCAGGGCAAAGGATGGTTGCCACGGGGTGGCCGCAACGGTGGCCGGCCCGGCCGGATCGGCCGGCGGGCGCGGCAGGGCGGCTTCCACGGCCAGGCCATGCAGCCTTCGGCGGCGGATCAGGCGGGTATCGCCCCACAGGATATAGGCGGGAATGCCCAGGCCGGGCAGCACCATGACCACCACCAGCCAGGCCAGGCGCGAGGCCGGATCGCGGTGCGGCCGCAGCACCACCCGCAAGAGCGTGGCCGCTTCGGCCAGGGTGGCCAAGGCCAGGAAGATCCAGTGATAAATGGTCACGGCGGGCTTCGTCCCACCCCCGCGCCGGTTTGTCTAGGCCGCAAGTCCTTGGCGGCCATACCACAATGCCAGCATGCGCCAGATCGCCGCCACGGCCAGGAGGCCGAGCAGGATCGGCACTTGAAAGCCGGCGCCCGCTTCGAGCAGGCCGGCCGCGATCAGGCAGGCGAGCGAACAGCCCAGGTCCCACCCGCCTTCGGTGGCCATGTTGAAGCGCAGCGTGCACGACGATGCGCGCGCCATGGCATAGAGCGGGGCAAGCATGGCGGTGGCCGCCATCGGGGTGACCAATGCGCCCAACGCCGTCGCGCCCACGGCGGCGAGCGGCGTGGCAAAGGCCAGGGCCTTGGCCGCGAGTGCCAGGATCGCCGCGCCATAGGCCAGCGCGAGCGAATGCAGCGGCCGCCCGCCATCGATCAGGTGGCCGATCAGCAGGCTGCCTGCCGCCGCGGCCACGCCGGCCACGGCTATCGCCCCGCCAAAAGCGTCGAAATGCTCACCCAGGGTAACAAACAGCGCCAGGTTCCAGATCACCGTGGCGCAGCCGGCATGAAACCCTTCGGACAGATAGAGCCGCCGGGCAAAGACCGTCAGCGGCCGGTTCAGCGTGGCCTCGCGCGCTACACCCGGATTGGGCGCGCCGATCAACGGCAGCACGGCCGCCAGTTGCACCAGCGCGATCGCGCCAAAGCCGGTTAGCGGGCCGGCGCGGGCGATGAGCAGCCCGCCCACCAGCGGTGCAACGATGCCCACCACCGCGGTAGTTGCCTGCTGGATCGAAACCTGCCGCCCACCCCGCGCACCATCGGCGAGCGCGGAAACAAAGCTGTGCCAGCCGGTCCAATAGAGCACGCTGCCCAGCCCGGTGACCACGATGAACAGAGCCAGCATTCCTGCCGCGGGCACGGGCCCGGCGCCCGGCACGAAAGGCAGCAGCAGGAAGCTCACCGCCCGCACCAGCACGCCGATCAACACCACGGTGCGCAAACCCGCGCGCCAGGCCAGCGGCAGGACCAGCCCACGCAGGGCAAAGCGCGCGAGCAGCGTGCCGGCAAAGGCGGCCAGCGCCATGCCATGGGAAAAGCCCTGCGCCACCAGGAAGCCGGCGATGAACAGCCCGCCGCTCGATTCAACAAACGATTGCAGTCCCACGTGCAGATAGACGCGGCGCATCGGATCGGCGGCCATGGTGCTTAGAACTCCAGCATCGCGGCGAGGCGGCGCGGCGCGACGGCGGCCCAGCTGCGCTGCAGCCAGGCGGCGATGTCGTCCCAGTCCACGTCGCCTTGATCGAGCCGGATGGCGATCCAGCCATCGCCGAAATAGGCGGGGCGATAAAACCGCGCGGGGTCGTTCTCGATCAGTTGCGCCTGTTCTTCCACGCCGCTGATCTTGACCAGCAGGGCCACGCGCCCATCGCCATGATGGTTGCCGCTGACATAGGCGAACTTCTTGCCCTTGATCACGCCAAAGCAGGCCATGCCATGGCTCGAAACTTCGTCGGCCTCGGGCAGGGCCATGGCGCGTTCGCGCACTTGCTGCGCCAGCCAGTCAGCGCTGGTTTCGAGGCTGACAAGCTGTTCCAGGCAGCGCGAATAGAGCTGGTGTTCGGCAAACAGCACGCGCGCGGCCAGGGTTTCGGGCGTGTCGCCCGGCAGGATCGCCACGCGCGTCTGCCCCAGGATCGGCCCATCGTCCAGCTCGGGGGTGACCAGGTGCACGGTGCAGCCACCGTGGCTGTCCCCGGCGGCAATCGCGCGTTCGTGGGTGTGCAGCCCCTTGTAGAGCGGCAGCAGCGAGGGGTGGATGTTGAGCATGCGCCCATCCCACCGCGCCACGAATTCGGGGGAAAGGATGCGCATGTAGCCGGCCAGCGCGATATAGCGCGCGCCCGCCGCCACGACTTGCGCTTCCATCAGCGCGTCGTGCTCGGCACGGGGCACGCCCTTGTGCGGCAGGGCAAAGGTGGGCACGCCTTCGGCCGCGGCCAGGGCCAACCCCTTGGCTGCCGGATCGTTGGAAAGCACCAGCGCGATCTCGTAAGGGCAGTCTGCGGCGCGGCTGGCATAGAGCAGGGCGGCCATGTTGGTGCCGCTGCCCGAAATGAAGACCGCTACCTTTGCCTTGGCCACTTTGTTCAATCCTTGGCACGCTACGTGGGAACTTGGCCCTTCGACAGGCTCAGGGCGAACGGAAGTTGGGGGAATAGCCCCACCTTATCCACCCCCGCTCGGGCTGAGCTTGTCGAAGCCCCCAAACCCCAAGGCCCAACGCCTCAACCGATATGCACCGCTTCCCACGGCTCGCGGGCAGACCAGGCTTCGGCGCTGCCGAACACGGTGCAGCCCTTGTCGCCTTCCACCACGGTGCCGATGGTAAACACGGTTTCGCCCGCCGCGGCCAGATCGGCGGCCAGGCTTTCCGCTTCACCCGCTTCCACCGCCAGCACCATGCCGATGCCGCAGTTGAAGGTGCGCGCCATTTCGCCCGGCTCGATATGGCCCTGCGCCTGCAGGAATGCCATTAGGCGCGGCTGTTCCCAGGCATCGGCATCGATCCGCGCATGCAGGCCCTTGGGCAGCACGCGGGGCACGTTTTCCAGCAGGCCGCCGCCGGTGATGTGGGCCAGGGCGTTGATCCGGCCCGAACGGATGAACGGCAGCAGCGTCTTGACGTAGATGCGCGTCGGCTCGATCAGCACGTCGATCAGCAGGCGTTCGTTGTCGAACAGGGCGGGACGATCCAGCTTCCAGCCCTTGTCGGCGGCCAGGCGCCGCACCAGCGAATAGCCGTTGGAATGCACGCCCGACGAGGCGAGGCCGAGCAGCACGTTGCCGGCCGCCACCTTGTCACCGGTCAGTTGCTCGCCGCGCTCCACCGCGCCCACGCAGAAACCGGCAAGGTCATAGTCGCCATCGGCATACATGCCCGGCATTTCAGCGGTTTCTCCGCCGATCAGCGCGCAGCCCGCCAGCTTGCAACCATCGGCAATGCCGGCCACGACTCGCTCCGCAACGCCGTTGTCCAGCCGGCCGGTGGCGAAATAATCCAGGAAGAACAGCGGTTCGGCGCCCTGCACGATCAGGTCGTTGACGCACATGGCGACAAGATCGATGCCGATCGCATCGTGGCGGTCATGATCGATCGCCAGCTTGACCTTGGTGCCCACGCCATCGTTGCCGGCCACCAGCAGCGGGTCTTTGTATCCCGCCGCCTTGAGATCGAAAAAGCCGCCGAATCCGCCCAGTTCAGCGTCGGCGCCGGGGCGTGCGGTGGCTTTGGCAAGCGGGCCGATGGCCTTTACCAAGGCGTTGCCGGCGGCGATGTTGACGCCTGCCTGTTCGTAGGAATAGCTCTGGGGCTTGGAAGTGTCGTTGGCCATGATGATCGGCGCCTAGCCGTTTCCGACTTGGATTTCCACTTGCCTTTGGGCAAAAGCGCCCGGCACCCTTTGTCCGGAGTTCCCTTGGCCGTTCTGCGCCTGTCTTTCCCGCCCCGCCTGTCTCGCTCATGGTTGACGCTGGGCGCCGCCGGTGCCGCGACGGCCGCCCTCGCCGTTCTGGTCGGGCCGCAGATCGTGGCGCAGATCGCGGGCGATCGCGGCATCGCGCCCATTGCCAGCACCGGCGATTTCGAAGTGAGCGGGATCGCGGTGAACGTGCAGGGCACCTCCGCCGCCGATGCCCGCGCCAAGGGATGGCAGGAAGCCGAAAAGCTGGCCTGGCAGAAACTTTGGAAAACCAATGGCCTGGGCGGCGGAGAGGCGCCCGCGCTCGATCCCGCGACACTGGACGGCATGGTTGCCGCCGTCGTGGTGGAGCAGGAGCAGATCGGCCCGCATCGCTATATCGCGCGGCTGGGCGTCACGTTTGATCGCGCCCGCACCGGTGGATATCTTGGCATGCATGGCCAGGTCGCGCGCTCCGCGCCCTTGCTGATCATTCCCGTGCTTTACGAAGGCGGCGTCGCCTCGGTCTATGAAACGCGCACGCCCTGGCAGCGCGCCTGGGCCGAATTCCACACCGGCGAAAGCGCGATCGACTATGTGCGCCCTAACGGTGGCGGCGCCGATTCGCTGCTGCTGACCGAAGGCCAACTCACCCGCCGCAGCCGCAACTGGTGGCGCCTGGTGCTGGATGAATTCGGCGCGGCCGACGTGATCATGCCGATCGCGCGGCTGACGCGGGAATTTCCCGGCGGGCCGATCCACGGCACGTTCACCGCGCGCCATGGGCCCGACAACCGCTTTATCGGCCAGTTCGAATTGACCGCGCCCAGCGATGACCAGTTGCCGCAGATGCTGGCCGATGCCGTGCATCGCCTGGACGCGCTTTACACCCAGGCCCTGCAACAAGGGGCACTGGCGCCCGATCCTTCGCTCAACATGGCGCCCCAGCTCGATCCCAAGCTGATCAACCAGATTCTCGATTCGCTGGGCCCGGTGCGCCAGGCCACGCCCGGCGCCGCGCCGGTGGCCGGCGTGCCCGTGCCCGGCGCTCCCGCGGCGGCGCCAGGCGCCGGCGCGCCTGCCACCTTCACCGTGCAGGTGGCGACGGCCGATGGCGCCGCACTCGATGCCGGGCTTGCCGCCGTGCGCGGCGTGGCCGGCGTCCAGGGCGCGGCGACCACCAGCGTGGCGATCGGCGGCACATCGGTCCTGCGCGTCACGTTTGCTGGCGATCTGGAAGGTTTGGCCGCCGGCCTGCGCGCGCAAGGGTGGAAAGTCACCCAGGGCGCCAACGCGCTATCGATCCGCAAATAGGCGGTTATCCCCGCCCAAGATCCCGCGATCCACAGGGTAGCCCCCAGATTCGGCCCCCAAAGCGCAGGATCGCGGTGGTCTTGCCGTTCCCTTCACGTTCCCGTGTTCCTATATGCCACCCATGACAAGCCAGATTGCCCTTCCTCTTTCCCCTGTCCACGGGGCCGAAAACATCGTGGTTGGCCCCTCGTTGCAGCCGGTGATCGATGGCCTGGTTGCGGCCCATGACTGGCCTTATCGCAGCTGCATCCTTTCCGGCCCGGCGCGCTCGGGCAAAAGCCTGCTGGCCCGCTGGTTCGAAAGTTCCGGGCTGGGCGATGCGCTCGATGGCGCCGATCGCCTGCCCGAAGACGATGTGTTCCATGCCTGGAACCGCGCCCAGGCCAGCGGCCGGCCGCTGCTGCTGGTCAACGATGCCGGGCCGGGCCAATGGCGGGTCAAACTGCCCGATCTGGCTTCGCGCCTGGGCGGGTCGATGGCCCTGACCATTCCGCCGCCCGATGAAGAGCTGCTGGTCCAACTGCTTGAAGAGCATGCGGCACGGCGCGGCCTGGCGCTGGGCGATGCGGCGTTGGCGTTCCTGCTGCCCCGGATCGAGCGCAGCCATGCCGCCGCGCAGACCGTGGTCGAAACCATCGACCGCCTCAGCCTGGAGCGCAAGGCACCGGTCACCACCGCGCTGGTGCGCGATGCCTTGGCCCAGGTGCAGGGCCCGGACAAGGTTGAGGATTGACCGATGGTGGCGCGATGAGGAACGTGGCATGATGCTTTCCGGCCTGATCGCCTATCTCGATTCCATTCGCGCCCGCGATCCGGCGCCGCGTTCGCGCTGGGAAATCCTGCTCTACCCCGGTCTTTGGGCCGTGGCGCTGCACCGCGTGGCGCACTGGCTGTTTGAAGGGCGGATGTTTTTCCTGGCGCGGCTGGTCAATCACGTCTCGCGCTTTCTGACCGGGATCGACATCCATCCCGGCGCCACGATCGGCCGGCGGCTGTTCATCGACCACGGCTTTTCCGTGATCGGGGAAACCGCGCAGATCGGTGACGATGTCACGATCTACCAATGCGTCACCCTGGGTGGCACGAACCCGACCAATGGCGTTGCCGGCAAGCGGCATCCCACCCTGGCCGATGGCGTGATCGTGGGGTCTGGCGCGCAGATCCTGGGGCCGATCACCGTCGGCATCGGCGCGCGCGTGGGTGCCAATGCTGTGGTTACCGAAGACGTGGCGCCGGGCACCACGATGGTTGGCTGGAAATCGCGCCCCACCGACGTGCCGATGGCCGATTGGCTGCGCGATTTCCTGCCTTATGGCACGCCCTGCGCGGAGCCGGTTGCAGAGCCGCTTTCGGCCGCCGATGCGGCGCGGATCGCCGTGCTGGAGGCTGAAGTGGCGGCGCTCAAGGCACAAGTGGCAGCGCTGCTGGCCCAGCGCACGGTGACGCCCTGAGCGCGCCCGTCAACGGACCGGGCGACGCGCCGGGGAATGTGGTGCCGCTGATGCCGGCCATGCGCGCGGCGGCCCAGGTGGCGTTCGACCGGCTGGAACTGCTGCGCATCCTCGATCTTTATGGCCGCATGGTGGCGGCGGGGCTGTGGCGCGACTATGCGATGGATTTCGGCAAGGAAGCGGCCAGTTTCTCCGCCTTTCGGCGCACGGCCGAGCGGCCCACTGCCCGCATCGAAAAGCGTCCCGCTCTGCGCGGACGCCAGGGCATGTGGGCGCTCTATGGCGAAGCGGGCCAGGTTCTCAAGCGCGGGCACGAACTGGCCGGCGTGCTGTCCCCGCTCGAGCGCCGCCTGCTCAAGCTGGTGGAGGACTAGCGCCGTCCTGGGGCTGGCCCCGATGCTGACTATGCTCGCAGCCTGTCAGCAGGCTCCGGCGGCGCGCCAGCGGGCCGAGCACGAACAGCCGGTGCTGCGCGTGCTCTATCGCGATGGACACGACAGCATGCTGCGCACCCTGCCGCGCGACGGGGGCCCCGCGCCCGACGACGAATGCCATGCCGCCTTGCTCATCGACGGGCAGACCGGCGCGGCGCGGCGCCTTTCGCGCGCCGAAGCGGACGCCCGCACGGCAACCATGCAACTGGCTGGGGCCACGCCGGGAACCTGTCCCGGATAGGGAAAGCGCCGGATACCCTGCTTACCAAAGCCTTGCAGCGGGCACGCTATGCCCCCTGGTGAAAGGCAGGCACTGCATCGGCCTGCCAGGTTGCAAGGACAAGGGTACGATACATGGCATGGGCAAGCGGGCTGGCGGGCAGGCTGGAAGACAAGTCGATCGATGCGCGGCTCAACATCCAGGCGCGCGCCGCGGTGATTTCCGCCGTCGTCGTGTTTGCCACGATCATCACCAGCTCGCTGTTCGCGCTGGACCGGCAGCGCCAGGCCCACATCTACAGCCAGCAGGCGGTCCGCGCCGCGATGCTCGAGAAAGACTTTACGTCGCTCGCGCGCGACGTGTTCCGCCATGCCGCGATCAACACGGCCGACAGCCGCAAGGATGTCGACGGCAATATCGGCGACATGAAGGATTCGATGGCGGCGGCAAAGGCCGAACTCGATGATTCCGAAGACGCCGTGGTGGATCAGGTGGGCCAGAAGTTCGAAACCTATATCGCCCTGGTCAACCAGGCCTTTGCCAATGGCCAGGTGGACCACGCCACGCTCACGCGGGCCGAGGCGGTGGGAGACGAACTGGACGACACCATCGAGAAGATCCGCAATCCGGTGATCGCCAAGGCCGAGGCCGTGGCCCAGCAGCAGACCATGCTGGCCTGGGTGACCCTGGCCGTGACCGGCGCGATCAGCCTGGTGATCGGCGCATTCTCGTTCCTGCTGGCGCGCCGGGTGCGCGGTTCGATCTCGGGTGAGCTGGGCGAACTGGCCAGCACCATCGCCCGCATCACCCAAGGCCACTACAACACCAGCGTGCCGTTCGACGATCGCCACGACGACATCGGCCAATTGGCCCGCGCCGCGGTGAACCTGCGCGAAACCAGCAAGGCGCGCGAGGAAGCCGATCACGAGATGCGCGAACTGGTCAATGCCATGGTCAGCGCGCTTGATCGCCTGGCGCAGGGTGACCTGACCGTCACGATGCCCCAGGTTTCCCCCGCCTTTGCCAAGCTGCGCACCGATTTCAACGGCGCGGTCAAGGCGCTGCACGATGCGATCAGCTCCGTTTCCATCGCCGCCGCGGCGATCGAGAACGGCGCGCGCGAGATCGACGCGGCCAGCGACGATCTGTCGATCCGGTCCGAAGCGCAGGCGGCCGATCTCAGCGCCGCCTCGGTCAAGCTGGGCGAAGTGACCGTGACCGTGAAGGACACCGCCAACAGCGCCACCGAGGCCGCCGGCGTGGTCAGCACGGCCGTGCGCGAAGCGGGCGAGGGCGGGCAGACCATCCGCGAGGCGGTGGCTGCGATGGGCAACATCGAAAAGGCATCGGACGAAATCAGCCAGATCATCAGCGTGATTGACGGGATCACGTTCCAGACCAACCTGCTTGCGCTCAACGCCGGGGTAGAAGCCGCGCGCGCTGGCGAAGCGGGCAAGGGCTTTGCCGTGGTGGCCAGCGAAGTGCGCGCCCTGGCGCAGCGTTCTTCCGATGCCGCCAGCCAGATTCGCAGCCTGATCGAATCCTCCGGCCGTGAAGTCTCGGGCGGGGTGCAACTGGTGCGCCGGGCGGGTGAGGCGTTCACCGCGATCGGCCAGCGCATCGCACAGATTACCGCGCTGGTCGAACGCATTCGCGACGGATCGGAAAACCAGTCGGAAAGCCTGGGCACGATCAACGTGGCGGTGAGCGGAATGGATCGCACCACGCAACAGAACGCCGCCATGGTGGAACAAGCCACTGCCGCGGCCAAGAGCCTGGCAACCGAGGCGCGCCAACTCACCGACCTGGTCGACCGGTTCGGCATAGAAAACCGCGCCAGCGCCTATCGCCCGGCCAGCGCGCCGTCACGGCGTGCCGCACCGGCCCCCGCCTATAGCGGCAACCTGGCGCTGGCCCATTCCGACGAAGGCTTCAACGAGTTCTGATCGCCTCTGCCGCCAGTTCGCGAATCGGCACATGTGCGCGCATGCGCACGGCCAGCAGGGCGGTCCCGCTGACCTTGCGCTGTACCAGCAGCGTCTGCACCGGCGGCACATGCCAGGCGGCACGGTCTTCCGCGATCGGGCGGCCGATCGTGCGCAACTGCTCCACAAAGCGGCGGTCTGAAAAATCCAGTGGGCCGGGCCGCGAAAGGTGCTCCATCAACACCGCGATCATCGCATCGATGCGCGTGCCGTGCCGCTCCAGCAGGGTGGGCGAAACGAAGCCCACGTCGAGAATCGCCGCGCGCAGGGCGGTGGGGTCTTCGGCCAGCCCGGCGGCCAGCACTGCGCGATAGGCAGCGGCCGTCTCGGGCGGAACGGCGCGGGCGGCGCCGAAGTCGAGCAGGACCAGCCGTCCGCTGTCGGGTTGCCAGCGATAGTTGGCAAAGTTGGGATCGGTCTGCATGAAGCCGAACACGAACAGTTCGCGCAGCACCAGGTCGAGCAGCGCCGCCAGTATGGCGTCGCGCTGGTCCTGGGCTGCATCGGCCAGCGTGTCGATCGGCCGCCCCGCCACGAAATCCATCGCCAGCACGCGGGTGGTGGTCAGGTCTTCCACCGGCGTGGGCACGACGAAGCGCGGATCATCGGCCAGCAGGTCGCGGTAGCGCCGCATATGTGCCGCCTCACGCACATAGTCGGCCTCTTCGTGCAACTGGTGCTTGGCCTCGGCCAGCAGGGGCGCGATATCGAGCGAGGCCGGCAGCAGGTTGGACAGGCGCAGCAGCGTGGCGACATTGTCCACATCGGCATCGATACTGCCGGCCACACCAGGATATTGCACCTTGATCGCCAGTTCGCGCCCGTCGGGCAGGCGGGCGCGGTGCACCTGGCCGATCGAGGCGGCGGCTAGCGGACGCGGGTCGAAATGGGCAAAGCGCCGGCGCCAATCGGCACCCCATTCCGCGTTCAACACCTTTTGCAGCTGGGTGGGTGGCATATGGTGCGCCGAATCGCGCAGCCGCGCCAGAATTGCGGTCAGTTCAGCCGGCAGCATGTCTCCGGCATCGAGCGAGAGCATCTGCCCCAGCTTCATCGCTGCGCCGCGCAGGCGGGACAATTGCTCCGTCACGCGCAGGGCATTGGCCGGGGTCAGCACCAGGTCGCCCAGTTGCGGCCGCTCGCCCCGCGCCAGCCGCCGCGCGCCTTCGGCCACGGCGCCGCCGGCCAGGCCACCCGCCAATTCGCCAAAGGCAGCCAGCCGGGCCAGCCGCCCGCTGGGCACCTTGCGTCCCGCGCTATCGCTCATGCCAGTTGCTTCAACAACGCGGGAATCTCCTGTTTCAGGGCAAAGAAACCGCGCCGGCAATGCGGCCAGACGGTCTTGTCCCAATGGCGCAGATGCTCGGCCAGCCCAAGGCCGGATGCCTGCAAAGTGGCTCTGATCGTGGGCAATGCATCGGCGAGTGGGCCTGCCGGGATATAACCGGTCACGATCTGGCGGGTTCCGGCCGCTTGCGCCGCATCGCCCAGGTCGGTCGGGCTGTCGATCCACTGCGCGGGGACCTGCCAGCGGTCTGCCGCGCGCGCCAGGCCATCGGTGAGGGCGGCGCGGTCGGCTTCGTTTAGCGCATGGCTGCGACAGGCCACGACACCGCGCAGCGGCAGGGCGGCGAAAGTCGCTTCCTGTTCCAGCCCGGCGTCCTCGGGCGTGATCCAGGCCAGCGCGGGCACCGCCGGATCGGGCGGCGTTACCGTGCGCCAGGGCGCGGCCGGAGGCGCGGCGGCTTCGACCGGGATGGTCGCCTGGGTGGCAAGCCCTTGAGGGGCAAAGCGGCCTCCGGTCATCGCAGCGATGCGCACGCCATCGGCCAGATAGGCCTTGCCCGCCGTGTGCAGGCCCGCCACCCACCGCCACGAGAGCGTGTTGGACGCCGGATCGCCGTCGCGCAGCCGGTCCAGCATATGCGCGGCGCCCAGTTCCCAAGGCAGGCCCAGCGTGAAGATCCAGATCGACGCCACCTGCATCCGCGCCCAGTTGTGCAGGTATCCCGTCTCCCCCAACTCGCCCATCCAGTGGTCGAACGCGTCGATCCCGGTGTGCCCCGCCACGGCATCGCCATGCCGCCCGGCCAGATCGGGATCGCGCAGCAACGCTTGGCGCGCCGCATCGCGCCCAGCCAGATAGCGTGTCCAGATCGCCGGGCGCTGCTCCAGCCAGCCTTTCCAATAAGTGCGCCAGAACACTTCGCTGATGAAACTGGCCGCTGCCTCTGGTCCGTGTTCGGCCCGGACGGCCTGCACCACCTCGCCTTCGCTGATCGTGCGCCGCCGCAGCGCCGCCGACAGGCGCGAGACGCGATCATGTTGCCCCGGCCCGCAATCGAAATTGCGCCCCTTGGCGTAGGCGGCGCCCGCCAGCGGCACGAACTGCGCCAGGCGGAAAAGCGCATCGGCGCGGGTGACGGGAAACGTGGGGGCACTGGCCATGTTCGGCCTATCGGCGCGAACGCCGGTGCGGGCGAGCCGTCCCTTAGGTCAGGCGAACACTGCTGCGTCGGCCAGCCCATGCTGCGCCGTGTTCACTTCGCGAATCAGCGTGCGTAGCGCCAGCGTGCTTGCGGAAAAAGTGGCCAGCGCCGCGACGGTGACGATCACGGCCACGCCTTTCGCTCCGCCACCCAGGGTTAGCGTGTCGGCTATCCGAAACAACACCGTACTGACGATCCAGCCGCCCCACCACAAACCCAGTTGCGAAGGGCTGGGCGCGGCAAAGCTGTCGGCCAGGCGGTGACTGTCGACCCAGATTTCGCGCAGCACCTGATAGGGTTTGAACAAATTGGCAATCGGCACCAGGAACCATATCCAGGCCATATGGGGCCCATGGTTCATGGCAATGCCCGCATCATGGAGGTTGGCATTGGCGCGATGGAACCAAAAGGCGACCATTATCGCGCACACCGGAAAGGCTACCAACAGCAACACGGCGAATAGGCCGGCGATAGCTGGGGGCAACCCGACTTCCACCGTGCCAATCGTCAACACCATCAGGATGGCCGTTGTTGGCAACAGCCACGAAAGCGCCCGCGTCAGTCGATCCAGCCGGAACCGGCCTTGTTCCAATGTCAATTGTGCCATGTGCATCCCCCGCCTTTTCCCACGGGAATAGGCAGGGGTACGCGTGACGGCAAGCGCGATCAGGCGATCTGCTTGACCCAGCCGTGGCTGTCGGCGGCCTCGCCGCGCTGGATCGCCACCAGGCGCTGGCGCAGCTTTTGCGTCAGTTGACCAGGGCCGCCCGAGCCGATGACGAATTCGCCATTGTGGTCGGCCACCTTGCCCACCGGGGTGACGACGGCGGCGGTGCCGCAGGCAAAGGTTTCGACCAGCTTGCCCGAGGCGGCGTCGGCGCGCCACTGGTCGAGGCTATAGCGTTCCTCGCGCACGGTCAGGCCTTCCTCGCGCGCCAGCGCGATCAGGCTTTCGCGGGTGATGCCCGGCAGGATCGTGCCCGACAGCGGCGGGGTGAGGATCGAGCCATCGTCGAACGCGAAGAACAAGTTCATGCCCCCCAGTTCCTCGATCCACTTGTGCTCGGCCGCGTCCAGGAACAGCACCTGGTCGTGGCCACGGGCAAAGGCTTCGGCGGTGGGCACCAGGCTGGCGGCATAGTTGCCCCCGCACTTGGCCGCGCCGGTGCCGCCCGGCGCCGCGCGGGTATAGTCGCTCACCCAGATCGACACGGCGGGCGAGCCCGACTTGAAATAGTTGCCGGCGGGACTCGCGATGACCATGAAGCGATAGGTCTTGGCCGGGCGCACGCCCAGGAACGCTTCGGACGCAAACATGAAGGGACGCAGGTAGAGCGAGCCGCCTTCGACCGTGGGGAACCAGTCGCGGTCGGCCAGGACCAGCTGCTCCACGGCTTCCACGAACAGCGCTTCGGGGATTTCGGCCATGGCCAGGCGCCGCGCCGATGCGTTGAAGCGCGCCGCGTTGGCTTCGGGACGGAACAGGGCGATGCCGCCGTCGGCCAGGCGATAGGCCTTGAGCCCTTCGAAGATTTCCTGGGCATAGTGCAGCACGGCTGCCGCCGGATCGAGCGCGATCGGGCCATAGGGCAGGATCTGTGCGTTGTGCCAGCCTTCCGCCTCGGTCCAGTCGATGGACACCATGTGGTCGGAAAACTTGGTGCCGAAGCCGGGATTGGCCAGTACCTGCGCGCGCACCTCGGCCGCAGCCGGCGCGGGGTGGGGAACGCGGGTAAAGGTCAAAGCAGGCGCGGCGGTGGTCGCCATGGCACAATCATCCTTGCACAAAAGGGAACTGGGCAAAAACAGGAATCGGTGATTCGCCCGTTGAACGATTGTTGCGCCAATGGCAAGGAAAAAGAAATAAATGTGAAGGGCCGCCTCGGCAATCCGAAGCGGCCCTTCGCATGGTCAGCGGCCGGAAGTGCCGCTCACGAAGCCTTTATCACTGTGCTGGAAATCAGTGATAATGCCTCGCGCTGCGGAATGCCGACCTCTCTGCTGAACCATGAGACATCGGATCACCTCCTTTCGCGCTGTTGAGCCAAAGTCGCTGCCCGGGGCGTTCCGAACAGCTGGGCCAGGAGGGTTTTCCATCCGCTCACCGGCCTTGTGATCTATGTGCGCAATTGATCGCCAAACAACAAGACTTGCATTCAATTATTTTGCCGTCAAAATCGCTGCTTCGTGCCGGTATCCAGGCGGATTTGAACCGATCTGCCCGGCGGTTTCGCTGCGGCTTTGCGCCCCCAATGTTCGGGCTTGCGTGCCCGCTTGGCAATCAGCGGCAATCTTCCACCACGCGGCCCACTTCGGCCCAGGCCGGCAGGATCAGCGTGGGCAACCCGTTGACTTCCACCATGAAGCGTCCCCGGCTGAAGGCCATGGCATCGAGCAGATTGTCGCGCGCCGGCAGCGTGATCACCAGCGCCGCCGGGCCAGCCGGCGCGGCGCTGAGTGCGCGCTGCTGGCTGGTGGTGGTGATGGCGGCGGGCACGGGCTGCGTGGCGCTGCCCGCGATCGTCAGGGCAACCTGGCCCTGGCGGCATTCCATCGCAAAGACCGGGCCCGCGCCGGCCATGCCGAATTGCGCCTGCCTGGCGGCATAGCGCCAGGTGCCCGGTGTTTGCGGCTGGTCGCGCCAATCGAGCGGCGCGCTGGCCACGGGCGGCGGGGCGGGTTGCGGTGGTGGTGGCGGTGCCTGGCGGACAGGCGCGGGCGGGATCACGGCCTGCGGCGCGCAGGCCGTGGCCAGCGCGGCCAGTACGGCCACGATCAGGGAATTTCGCGGCGGAGAAATGCGCCCTTGCCGGGCGGCGCGGTTGATCTTCATGCCCGGCTTATGGAAGGAAGCGTGCGTGACCACAACCCGAACCCCTTCGCCCGATCCGGCAGCCCGTGCGCAATCGTCGGTCAAGGCCCCGGCCAAGACCAAGCCCGCGCCCAAAACGCGCGTGGACCAGTTGCTGGTGGAGCGTGGCCTGGCCGAAAGCCGCGCCCGCGCGCAGGCGCTGATCCTGGCGGGCCTGGTCTATGTGGGCGAGGCCAAGGTGGCCAAGGCCGGCCAGACCGTGCCTGCCGATGCCGCGCTGGATGTGCGCGGGCGCGATCACCCCTGGGTTTCGCGTGGCGGGATCAAGCTCGCCCATGCGATCGACCATTTCGGCCTCGATCCGGCGGGCGTTACGGCGATGGACATCGGCAGCTCCACCGGCGGGTTTACCGACGTGCTGCTGCAAAAGGGCGCGGAGCACGTCTTTGCGGTGGATTCGGGCACCAACCAGCTGGCCTGGAAATTGCGCCAGGACCCGCGTGTCACCGTTCTGGAGCAAACCAGCGCGCGCATTCTCACGCCTGCCCACATCGATCGCCCGGCCACCTGGGTGGTGTGCGATGCCAGCTTCATCGCCCTTGCCAAAGTGCTGGAAGTGCCGCTGGCGCTGGCAACCCGGCCCACGCGGCTGGTGGCGCTGATCAAGCCGCAATTCGAAGTGGGCCGGGCCGAAGTGGGCAAGGGCGGCGTGGTACGCGATCCGGCGCTGCACGCGCGGGTCTGCGGCGAAGTGCGCGAATGGCTGGAAAACGCTGGCTGGGACATCCAGGGGATCGTCGAAAGCCCGATCACCGGGCCAGAAGGCAACGTAGAATTCCTTATATCTGCGTTTCGGAATGAGATTCCCTCGCCAATTGCCTAGAGCCACGACACTTGCCATACCGAACCACGGAGCCGGGTTCACCGGAACCAATTGCTTGAGGCAGACGTAAAACCACACCATGCGTTATCTTGCTTCGCCCGCGCAGCTTCGCGCCAGCCTCGTGCGCTGGTCGCTCTTCACCATCCCCCTGGTGCTGGGGCTCGGCTTCCTGTCGGGCCGGTCGGCCGGCAGCGGGCCAAGCAACCCGTGGTTTGCCGCGCTGGTCAAGCCGGCGACGTTCCCGCCGCCTGCCACGTTCGGCATCGTGTGGAGCGTGCTTTACCTGCTGATGGGGCTGGCTCTGGCGATGATCCTGGCCGCACGCGGCGCGCCCGGGCGGCCCGGCGCCGTGGCGGCCTTCGTGGTGCAACTGCTGCTCAATCTGTCGTGGAGCCCGGTGTTCTTTGCGCTGCACCGCATGATGATCGCCCAGGGCATCATCCTGGCGATGATCCCGCTGGTGGCGCTCACCATCTTCCTATTCTGGCGGGTGCGCCCGGCCGCGGCCTGGCTGCTGGTGCCCTATCTGGCCTGGATCTGCTTTGCCGCGTTCCTCAATTTCCAGTTCATCCAGCTCAATCCCGATGCCGATGGCGCGGCCGTGCCGCAGTCGACGGTGCATATCGATTTCGGCCAGGGGTAATTGGCCTGAGATAATTGCAGGTGGCGCTTGCGGTTCGCGGGCGCCCGCACCATGTAGGCGGCAAGATTTCCAACCCCAGGATGGGCCGCCATGCAGACCGAAAACCCGATGATCGCTGATTTCGTCAAGGTGCTCAACAGCGCCGCGGGCACGCTGGCCGGCCTTGGCCGCGAAGCGGGCGAAACCGCGCGGGAAAAGGCGCGCGAAGTGTTCGGTGGCTTCGACTTTGTCAGCCGCGAGGAATTCGCCGCCGCCAAGGAAATGGCCGCCACCGCACGCGAAGAAGTCGAAACGCTCAAGGCCCGGATCGCGGCGCTTGAAGCCCGGCTGGCCGGCGACGCACATCCTGCCGGCGAAGGGCAGGGCTGACGGCCCTGTTGCCTGCGTTATGACGCCAGGGTGCGGGCCAGGGTGGCATCGCACTCCAGGCGCCAGGCCAGGCCATCGGGCGCATAGTCCAGCGTCACGTCGGCTTTCAGGCTGCGCGCCGGAATGTGCCGGATCAACGTGGTGCCAAAGCCGGAGTTCTGCGGCGGCTCCACGCGTGGGCCACCGCGCTCGCGCCATTCCACCACAAAGCGATCGCCGCGCTCTTCCCACCAGAGCCAAACCTGGCCAGTGCCCTGGGACAGCGCACCGTACTTGAGCGCGTTGGTCGCCAGCTCGTGCAGCGCCATGCCGACGATTTCAGCCGTTCGTGGCGATAGCAGCAGGTCGGGTCCGCAGACCTTGACCAGGGCCCGGCTGTCGCGGTCCAGGATCGCCAGTTGCGCATCCACCAGTTCGGCCATGGGAATGTGTTGCCACCCGCGCCGCACCAACAGGTCCTGGTTTGCCGAAAGGCTGGCCAGGCGGTTTTCGAAGCGGGCCAGGAAATCGGGATCGCTGCCACCCGATCGGCGGGCCAGCGCCTGAACCACGGCCAGCATGTTTTTGGACCGATGGTTCACTTCCATCAGCAGCAGCCGGATCTGCTCTTCCTTTTCCAGCATTTCCGTCACGTCGGTGTTGGTGCCGAACCAGTTGACGATCTGGCCGGTATGGTCGCGGATCGGCTTGGCCCGTGACAGGAACCAGCGATAGGCGCCATCGCGCCCACGCAAGGGAAAGGTGTCTTCCCATTCGCGTCCGGCGGCCAGGTCGTCGTGGAACTTGGTCATCACGCGATCGACGTGGTCGGGATGGTGCACCGGCACGTGGTTGACCAGCGAATCCGCTTCGGTCAGCCCCGTGTAATCATACCAGCGCTTGTTGAACCAGATCAGGCTGCCATGTGGATCGGTAACCCAGGCCAGCTGTGATATGTTGTCGGCCAGCATGCGCAGGCGGTGTTCGCGTTCTGCCAGGGCAGCCTCGGCGGCCTGGCGTTCGCTCACATCGCGCACGATCTTGCTGGCGCCCACCACCGTGCCATCGGCATCCAGGATCGGCGAAATGGTCAGCGAGGCGCAAAACCGCGTGCCGTCCTTGCGCTGGCGAATCGTTTCAAAGGTCTTGACCCGTTCACCGCGCGCGATGCGGGCGATGATGCTGTCTTCTTCGGTCTGGCGATCGGCGGGGATGAGCTTGCGGACCGATTGCCCGATCATCTCATCCTCGGTGAAACCGAAGATGCGCGTGGCGGCGGGATTCCAGGAAAGCACGATGCCCACCAGCGACTTGCTGATGATGGCATCGTCCGATGATTGAACGATGGCCGAAAGATGGGCTTCCGCCAGCAATGGTACGCTCCGGTCTATAGCCCCGCCCGGCGCACTTGTAAGCGCTTGGCGGAGCAATTCAATGGCCAGATGCGTGCCGTGGGCTGGCGGTTTCGGCTCAAAGCCCCGCGGCTTTGAGCGCCTGGTCCAGGTCCTCGATCACGTCGTCCGGGTCTTCCAGTCCCACGTTCAGGCGCAGCATGCCTTCGCCCACGCCCATGTCGGCGCGGCCCTCGGGGCCCACGCCATGGTGGGTGGTGGTGGCGGGGTGGCACATCAGCGAACGCGAATCGCCGATGTTGTTCGAAATGTCGATCAGCTTGAGCGCGTCGAGCAGGGCATGCGCCTGGGCCCGCCCACCATCGAGCACGATCGAAAAGATCGTGCCGCCCGTGCTCATCTGCCGCATCGCCAGGTCATGCTGGGGATGGCTCGCCAGGCCTGGGTACAGGATCGTGGGTACGCGCTTTTCCACGAATTCCGCCACTTTCTGGGCATTCACGCTTTGCCGATGAATGCGCAGGTCCAGCGTTTCGAGGCCCTTGAGCACGACCCAGGCGTTGAACGGCGCCAGGTTGGGGCCGGTGTTGCGCTGGAACGGCAGCAGCTTGTTCTCGATGAAATCGTGGCTGGCGCACACTGCGCCGGCTAGCACGCGGCCCTGGCCATCCATCATCTTGGTGGCCGAATAGGCCACCACGTCGGCGCCGAATTCCAGCGGGCGTTGCAGGGCATAAGTGGCAAAGGCGTTGTCCACCACCGTGGTGATGCCGTGCGCCTTGGCCAGGCCGCAGACATATTCCATGTCCACGATGCCCAGCGTCGGGTTGGCCGGTGTCTCGAAAAAGAACACTTTGGTGTTGGGCCGGATCGCGGCTTCCCACGCGGCATTGTCGGTCGCGTCGATCAGGGTGCCTTCCACGCCAAAGCGCGGCAGCAGGCTTTCCACCAGCCAGCGGCACGAACCGAACGCCGCCTTGGCCGCAACGATGTGATCGCCGGCCGAAAGCTGGCAGAGCAGCGCCGTGGTCATCGCCGCCATGCCGCTGGCCTGGGTGCGGCAGCTTTCCGCCCCTTCCATCAGGGCGATGCGCTCTTCCAGCATGGCCACGGTGGGGTTCTGCAGGCGGGAATAGGTCATGCCGTCCTGCTCGCCGGCAAACCGCGCGGCCACGGTGGCGGCGTCGTCATAGGTATAGCCAGAGGTCAGGAACAGCGCTTCGGACGTTTCGCCCATTTCCGAACGCCAGGTGCCACCGCGCACGGCCTTGGTGGCCGGGCGCCAGGATTGGGTGATCGAGCGGTCTTGTCCGGTTGCGCGTTTCATGGCGCGCAGCCTTAGTTAACAGGGGCGGCGCGCGCAAGGCATTGCACGGGCGGGGGCCATTGCACAGGGTTGCCGATCTGGCGTATCGCGCGCCTTGCATGAACCAGCCCATTCCGCTGCCGCCGCGCGCGTCCGAACCCGATCCGATCCGTGGCGTGCTGGCCATCGTGGCGGTCTTTGCCGTGCTGGTGTTCTGGCGCCTGGGCACGCCATCGAAGATCATGTTCGATGAAGTGCATTACCTGCCTGCCGCGCGGCACTTGATCGCGCTGTCCAGCCGGCTCAATCCCGAACACCCGCTGCTGGGCAAGGAATTGATCGCGCTGGGCATGATGCTGTTTGGCGACAATCCGTTCGGCTGGCGGTTCTGCAACGCGCTTTATGGCGTGATCGGGCTTTACGGTGCGATCCGGGCGTTCTGGTGGGCCAGCCTTTCAGGCCGCGGCACCCTGCTGTTCGGCGTGTTCCTGGCGACCAATTTCATCTGGTTCGTGCTGTCGCGCATCGCCATCCTCGACATGGCAATGGCCGCTTCGCTGGCCCTGGCCTTCTGGCAATGGGCGCTGGCGGCGCGCAAAGGTGCGCGCGTGCACCTGGTGCTGGCGGGCCTGTTCATGGGCCTGTCGATGGGCGGCAAGTGGAACGGCGTGCCGCTGATGGTCTTTCCCGGCCTGTGGTATGCCCATGCGCGTTGGCGGGCCAGTGCGGGGCAGGCCAGCGCGGGGCAGGCAAGCGCAGGCCGCCCGCATCGCGCCCTGGCCTGGTTGGTCGGGCGTGCCGGCGGCCCGGTGCCGGGCGTGTGCCTGATCGAGGCTGCACTGTGGCTCGGGATCTGGCCGGTGCTGGTCTATTTCGCCACGTTCACGCCGGCGATGTTCTATGCGGTCAATCCGCTCAGCCCCTGGCACCTGGTGGAATGGCAGCAGACCATGCTGAAATTGCAGGACAGCGTGGTGAAGCCGCACCGCTACATGAGCCACTGGTACCAGTGGATGCTCAACGCGCGGCCGATCTGGTTCTTCTATGAAAAGTGGGACGGCGCCCAGCGCGGCGTGCTGATGATCGGCAATCCCTACACGATGTGGGCGGGGCTGCCCGCGCTGCTGTGGTGCGCGGCAGACGGCGCGATGGCGCTGGCCCGCCGCAGCCTGGCGCTGCCGGGCAAGTGGTGGCCCACCGGGCGTGATCGCCTGTCGGCGCTGAGCGGCATGGTGGCGCTGTTCTACGTGGGGTCGCTGTTCTTCTGGGCGATCAATGGCAAGCCGGTCCAGTTCTATTACCACTACCAGCTTGCCGCCGTGTTCCTCGACGCGGCGCTGGCGCTGGTGCTGGCGCAGCTCTGGCGGCGGGGTCTGCGTTGGCCGGCCTGGACCAGCCTGGCCCTGGCCTTGCTCGGTTTCGTCTATTTCTTCCCGATCCTGGCGGCCTTGCCCTTGCCCAGCGTCAAGTCCTTCCGCCTCTTCACCTGGATGCCGGTGTGGAAGTGACGGGCATTTCGGCCGGGCAGGGGTACTAAAAACCAGTTGTCTCAATCCGTTCGGGCTGAGCCTGTCGAAGCCCTTTTCGACGCCATGCGCCGCGCCACGATGACCGCCCCCGCCACGATCGCGCCGGCGCTGGCGCAGGCCATGTCCTTTTGCGAATCCCACAGGTCGCCCTGCTGCCCGTTGTAGGCATCGGCATCCGTGGTGGCCATGATCACGGTCAGCAGCCATTCGAAGATCTCGTAAAGGCAACTTCCCGCCATCACGAATTCCACCGCGACATAAAGCGACAGGCGCGGCCCCACGCCGCCCTGCCGCATCAGTGCCTGGCGGATCGGGTGGACCATCAGCAGGCCGAACGCAAAGTGCACCAGCCGGTCATAGGAATTGCGCGGCAGGCCGAGCAGCCGGTTGGGGCTGGGCAGGGCCAGCTCTTGCGCCCAGCGTTCATAGGGTACGTAGGAATAGATGTATTTCCCGCCCAGCGCATGCAGGGCGAGGAACGCGCAAAGGCATGCCACGGCCGACGTGGGTTGCGGGCGGCGCCAGGCCCATATGGCAACGCCGCCCAGAATGGCTAGCGTGGGGCCATTCTGCAGCGGCGCATAATAAGGATAAGGTGATGTCAGCAGGCAATAGACCGTCCAGATGCCGGTTGCCGCCACGATTGCCAACTGCAAGCGGGGCAGCGCACCGGCACCGGAACCATCACCCATACTTGCCCCACACGAACTTGCTCGACAGCGCGAAATTCCACACCGAGGCGAGCACGATGCCCACCAGCGCGGCCGAGATCGGATGGAAGCCGACGCGCACCAGCGCAGTGGAGACGCCGATGTTGGCGAGCATGCCGAACGCGCAAGTGGCGGCGAATTTCAGCCAGCCGCGCGTGAGCGGCATGAACCCGCGCAGCCGCTTGTCGGCATAGGTCAGTTCGTTGTTGAGCACGAAGTTGAAGGTCATCGCGGTCAAGGCAGCCAGGGTCTGGCCGACGATGAACGCCGCTTCCTTGGGATAGTGGCTGAGCGCGAATTCCGCGCCGAACAAGTGCAGCACCACATAGAGCACGGCCAGGTGCACCAGTGCGCCCAGCGCGCCGACCGTGCCGAACAGGGCAAAGCGGGTGGGGATGATGCGGCCAAGCCACTTGTCGTAAAGGCCGATGAGGAATTCAAACACGACGGTACGGTCCAGTTTCGATTCGCCTTCGGCCCGGGCGGCGAAGTGCAGGGGAAATTCCTTTACCCGCAGCGGCGCGTCAACCGTGGCGAGAATATCGAGCAGGATCTTGAAGCCCACGCCCGACAGACGGTGCGCATCGGCGCGCAGCACCGTGGCGGGCAGCATGAAGAACCCGCTCATCGGGTCGGTCAGCTGCACGCCCGTGACCTTGCGGGCGATGGCGTTGGCCAGGCCCGAGGCTTTCACCCGATCGGGCCGGCCCCAGGCTTCGGTGCTGGCCCCTTCGGCAAAGCGCGAGGCATAGGCCACGTCGCACTCGCCGCTGGTGATGGCGGCCAGCATCTGTGGCAGCAGCGCGGGATCGTGCTGGTGATCGCTGTCCATCACCGCCACGATCGGCGCGGCGGTGGCGCACATGCCCTCGATCGCGGCAGAGGCCAGGCCCCGCCGCCCGATCCGCTCGATCACGCGGATGCGCGGATCGGTGCGGCCGATGGCACGCGCCACATCGGCGGTGCCATCGGGGCTGTTATCGTCGACGAAGACCGCTTCCCAGGCGATGCCGGTGAGCGCCTTGTCGAGCCGTTCGACCATCGAGGCAATGTTCTTGCTCTCGTTGAAGGTCGGGAGAATGACTGCCAGTTGCAACATGGGGCGCAGCGCTTACAGCTTTGCGATCACGGCGTCACCAATTTCCGCAGTTCCGGCGGTGCCGCCCAGGTCGCGGCCCAGCACGCCATCGGCCAGAGTGGCGGCAACGGCTGCTTCCACGCGGTCGGCCGCATCGGCCAGGCCCAGCGAATGGCGCAGCAGCATGGCGGCCGAAAGGATCGTGGCCATCGGATTGGCCAGGCCCTGGCCGGCAATATCGGGCGCGGAACCATGGATCGGCTCATAGAGGCCGAAGGTGCCGTGCGCGGTCTGGCGTTCACCCAGCGAGGCCGAGGCGAGCAGCCCGATCGAACCAACGCACATGCTGGCCTGGTCGGACAGGATGTCACCGAACAGGTTGCCGGTCACCACCACGTCGAACTTGCCCGGCGCGCGCACCAGCTGCATCGCGGCGTTGTCGACGTACATATGTTCGAGCGCGACTTCGGGATATTCCTTGGCCACTTCCACGATCACGTCGCGCCACAGCTGCGAGGTTTCGAGCACGTTGGCCTTGTCCACCGAGCACAGGCGCTTGCCCCGGCCCAGCGCGGCGCGGAACGCGACATGGGCAATGCGGCGCACTTCGCTTTCGCTGTACGACATGATGTCATAGCCCTCGCGCTCGCCGCTGGCGGTCTGGCGGAAGCCCTTTTCGCCGAAATAGACGTCGCCGTTCAATTCGCGCACGATCAGCAGGTCGATCGCGCCGGCCACTTCGGGGCGCAGCGCGGAATGGCTTTCGAGCCCGGCAAAGACCTTGGCCGGGCGCAAGTTGGCAAACAGCGTCAGTTCCTTGCGCAGACCCAGGATCGCCTGTTCCGGCCGCAGGTGGCGTTCCAGCGCGTCGCAATCGGGATCGCCCACCGCGCCGAACAGGATGGCATCGGACGCGCGGGCCAGCGCCAGTGTCTCGGGCGGCAGGGGGTGGCCGCTGGCCTTGTAGGCGCTGCCGCCGACCAGCGCTTGTTCCATCGCGATGCCAAGGTCGAGTGCCTCGATCACGCGGACCGCTTCACGCGTCACTTCGGGGCCGATGCCGTCGCCGGGCAAAACCGCAATTTTCATGTTCTGGCCTTCTCAATCCGATCCGATGCGCTTCAGCCGTTCCAGCAGAATCGCGCGGGCCGCCATAACATCGCGCCGCCGTTCGGCAAGCAGTTGGCTTGCAATCGCCGGCCCCTGGGCATCCAGCCGGGCCAGCAGGGCGGGCCAAGTCTCGTTGGCAACGGGCAGGGGCGCCAGGCCGTGCCCGCCTTCGCGCAGCAGCAAGGCTTCATAGCCGGCCAGCGCGCGCGCCCAACCGCGTGCCGATGGCGCCAGGCAAATGGCATCGAGCAAGGCGACGAGCGCGGCATGGATCGCCGGCAGGGGCAAGCCCTCGGGCAGGGCGGCGGCGGTCAGCGCGCAGGCCCAGGCCAGGCCGGCGCTGGCCAGCGGCTCGCCCAGCCAGGGGCCGCGGCTGGCGATCAGTTCCACCCGCGCGGTGGGCAGGCGCGTATCGCCGCGCCGCGCCAGGTCTGCGGCCACCAGGTTTCCGGGGATCAGCACGGGGCGCAAGGTCCGCCCGCGCGCACCCGCCACATAGACCGCGACGAGTCCCGTCTCCTCGCCCAGCAGGCGCACCACCGCGCCGGTTTCCCCATGGGGCAGCACGGCGCAGACGATGAACGGGGGCGGTGGCTGGTCAGTCATCACATTCCTGCCTGTGCCGTGCCCGCCCTGCTGCAGCAAGGGCGTTGGCGCAGATGGTCCATTTCGGGCATTGGAACGAACGCCCAAGTGCGTTAGTCTGTGGCGGATGAAGCAGCTTTTCCAGCATGCCGCGATCACGCATGGCATCACCGTCCGGGTGGCGGTGAACTTTTTGCCTGAGCAATCGCGCGTGGCGGCCGGCAAGTGGTTCTGGGTCTATCACATCCGCATCGAAAACGATTCGAACGAGCCGGCCCAGCTCGTGACCCGGCATTGGCGCATCACCGACGGGCGTGGCCATGTCAGCTTTGTCGATGGCGAAGGCGTGGTGGGCGAACAGCCCCGGCTGGAACCGGGCCAGGCGCACGACTATGTCTCGGGCTGTCCGCTGGGCACGCCCACGGGCAGCATGGAGGGGCATTACACCATGCGCCGCGACGATGGCTCCTTGTTGGAAGTGGCCATCCCCTTCTTTCCGCTGGCCGCCCCGGCCACGGCCAATTGACCGCCAAGAAGAAGGCAATCACCTCATGAAGCGGACCCATCTCCCGCTCAACGGGCTGCGCGTGCTCGATGCCGCCGCCCGCCACCTGTCCTTCACCCGCGCTGCCGACGAACTGGCCGTGACGCCCGCCGCCGTTGGCCAGCAGATCCGCGCGCTGGAAGACCTTTTGGGCGTGGTGCTGTTCCGCCGCACGTCCAAGGGCCTGGAACTGACCGACGAAGCCGCCGCCGGCCTCGATGCCATCCGCGAAGGCTTCCTGCGCTTTGAAGAAGGCGTGCAGGCGATGCAGGCCGGCCAATCCAGCCACGTCTATACCATTGCCTGCCCGCGCGATTTCTTTGCCGCCTGGTTCAGCCAGCGCCTCGCCGCGTTCCGCGCCGAAAACCCCGCGCTGCGCTTTTCGCTGGTGGGCGGCGATGGCGACATCGACTTTACCGAGGCCAACCTCGATCTCGCCGTGCGCTGGGCCGAAGGGCCGGGCGAACTGGAAGGCATCCCGCTGGGCGCGCCGCAGACCGTGATCGTGGCCGCGCCCGGCTTTGCCGAAGGAAACCCGGAGAACAGTGTTGGCGCCAACAGCGACGGCGCGTGGATCGGCTGGCCGGGTGACCCGGTGCCGGCGGGCGAAGGGCGCGAAGTGGCCTTTTCGGTGGGCGATGCGGGCACCGCGATCAGTGCTGCCGCCGCTGGCCTGGGCAAAGCGCGCGTGCCTTTGCTGCTGGCCGAATATGCGCTTTCCACCGGCCGCGTGGTTGCGCTGGGCGAAGTGGAAAACGGCCGGCGTGGCTATTGGCTGGTAGCCCCCCTGCCGCAGTGGCGGCAGAAGAAAGTCAAGGCCTTGGTGGCGGCGCTGGCCGAGGGCTGACGGCGCCGGGCGCACTGGTTTCCGCGCGCGAGGGCAATCGCTTGGGTGGGCGCGCATACCACCTGTTAACTGCCTTGGCCCTATGGCCGCCAGATGGAAGTCCTTAGCGGAAACCCTCAGGCAGACTACGATGTGGAGGCAAGCCCAGCGCCAGTGCCGGGCAAGCCAACGCGCCGTCGCGGCCGAGGGCGGACGGCACGGGCATTGGTCGGTTCGGTCCTGGGCGCTTCGCATTGGCGCAGCCATCGTGGCGAAACCATGGTGGCGTCCTACGCCCACAATCTGTCGCGGCGCCTGCCGCTGCTGTCGCTGCTGGTGATCCTGGGCGTGGGCCTGGTGATCATGCGCTTCATCGGCACGGTCCACTGGCCGGTCTTGTTGCCGGGCGTGGCGATGATGGCCTTCGCCGCCGAGCGCGGCTGGCACTGGCTGCCTTCCCAGGTGGCGCAACGCCCCCTGGCGCGGCGGCGCAAGGATATCGTCACTTTGCCGATGAGCGTGGGGCTTTCGGCGCTGTTCGCCGTGTCGTGGGCGCTCTCGCTCTATTGCGTGGGCAACGATGCGCAGCGGGCGCTGGTGCGCGTGCTGCTCTCGGTGGTGTCGGTGGCGGGCGTGCTGGGCCTGGCCCATGCGCCCGCCGCGGCCCTGCGCCTGGCGCTGACCTGCACGGTGCCGGCTGCCATTGTCTACCTCGCCGTCGATGGGGCGGGGGTTTGGCCGGTGGTCGTGGTCCTGACGATGGCCAATCTCACCGTGCTGATGATGACGTTCGGCTTTCACGCCGATTTCGTGCGGCTGGAGCTGTCGCGTCAGCAACTTGCCCGGCGCGAACGGCTGGCCGCGCGGCTGGCGCAGACGAACTTTGAGCAGGCCTCGCGCGATCCCCTGACCGGCGGTCTCAACCGCCGCGCGATCCTGGCGCGGCTGGCCCAGGAAGTGACCCGGTACGATGCGCCGCAACCCTGGCTGGCGCTGCTCGATCTCGATGGGTTCAAGCATATCAACGACACCTATGGCCACGCTGCGGGCGATGACGTGCTGCGCGCGGTTTCGCGCCGCATCGATGCGATCGGCGGGGTGGTGGCGCATGGCCGGCTGGGCGGCGATGAATTCGCGATCCTGTTCGATGGCGCGCTCGACGGGCCGGGCGTGGCAGCGGCTGCCCATGCCCTGTCACAGGCGGTGCGCGCGCCCGTGGTGCACAATGGCGTTACCTTGCGCCTGCATGCGTCCACCGGAATTCACCGGATGCGGGGGGCCAATGCCGGGGCGGCGAATGTGGGCGGGCACGCCGTGGGGGCCTGCCTCGAACGAGCCGATGCCGCGCTCTACAAGGCCAAGAAGCGGGGCGAAGGCGCGATCGTTCTGTTCGGCCCGGAAGACGAAGTGGCCCTGCAGCATCGCAGCGCGATGACCCGCCAGTTCAACGGTTGCCGCCTGGATGACCGGCTGCGCCTGCTTTACCAGCCGTTCTACGATGTCGACAGCGGCGCCGTGCTGGGGTTCGAGGCGTTTGCCCGCTGGTCGCCCGATGGGCAGACCTGGTTGGCGCCCGGCGAATTCATGCACCTGGCCACGGCCACCGGCCGCACCGGCGAACTGACCCGCGCGGTGATCGCGCGCACTTTGGCCGAATGCGATGCCTGGCGGCGCGGGTTGACCGTGGCGATCAACCTCAGTCCGCGCGATGTCACCCGCGAGGGCGCGGTCGAATCGCTCGATCGCCTGGTGCGCGATGCCGGCGCGGACCCTGCCCGTTTCCTGCTGGAAATGAACGAAGCGGCGCTGCTGGCCGATCCGCGCCGCGCCCGCACCCAGTTGGAAGCATTCCGCGCCGCCGGCTTCCGCCTGGCGCTCGACGATTTCGGTGCCGGCTGGTCAAGCCTGTCGCAATTGCGCGATCTGCCGCTGGACATGGTCAAGATCGATCGCGGGCTGGCGGCCGCGCTGTCGAGCGATCCTGGCGCGCGGGCGATCGTGGGCACGATCGTGTCGTTCGCCTGGCAACTGGGCATCGAATGCATGATCGAAGGCGTGGAGGACGAAGCCCAGCTGGCCACCGCCCGCGCGCTGGGCATCCGCCTGATGCAAGGCTATCACCTGGGCCGGCCCGAGCGGGCCGACGTGGCCCTGGCTGCCATGGACCGCGCCGTGGCTTGATGCGGCAAGGTTGCGCTGGGTGCGAGGCTTTACGCCTGCGTCAGTGCACGTCCACCAGCACCCGCTCTCCGCCCGGCGGGATCAGGCGGCGAAACAGGCGGCCGCGTTCCGAGAACAGCACGAGGCCCAGCGACAGCAGGCCGCAGGTGACGAAGGCGATCGAGAGCGGACGCGCCGTGCCGTCGTAAACCTGGCCGATGGCGATGCCGATCAGCGAGCCGATCAGGGTTCGCATGAACATCTGCATCGAACTGGCAGCGCCCGCCGTGCGGGCAAAGGGCTGCAGCGCGATCGAGCTGAAATTGGCGCCGATGAATCCCATGGCGCAGATGTTGGCCGCCATCACCGGCATGAAGCGCAGCAGCGTCTGGTGCGGGCTGAACGCGAAGTGGACTTGCAGCAGGCTGAGGCCGATGCACGCCAGCAGCGCGGTCTGCGACACGCGCCGCGCGCCAAAGCGTTCGACGATGCGCGCGTTGAAGAAGTTGGAGAACGACAGCGACAGCGCCGTGGCCCCGAAGATCAGCGGGAAATAGCGCCCGGCGCCAAAGTGTTCGGCCACCAGCTGTTGCGAGCAGTTGATATAGCCGAACATCGCCCCGAACACGAGCGAGGCGCCCAGCACATAACCTGCCGATGAGCGCTCCATCGCCGAATTGGCCATGTTGCGCGCGATGGTGAGCGGCATGATCGCTTGGCGGTTGGCGGGATTAAGCGTTTCGGGCAGTCGCTGGAACACCCACACCCCCATGATCGCGCCCAGCACCGCCAGCACGCCGAAAATCCAGCGCCATCCGGCAAACAGCAGCACGAATTGCCCGACGCTGGGCGCCAGCATCGGCACCACCATGAACACCGTGGACACGGTGGACAGCGTGCGCGCCATCTGGTCCCCGGCAAAGCGATCGCGCACGATCGCTGCCGGCAGCACCGCCACCCCGGCGCTGGCCACCGCGTGGAGCGCGCGGAGAATCAACAAGCTATTGAAATCGGGCGCCATCGCGCAGCCCAGAGCCAGCACCACATAGAGCACGATGGTCACCAGCAGCACCGGCCGCCGCCCGTGGCGATCGGCCAGGGCACCGGGGATCAGCGCGCCCAATCCCGCCGAAACCAGGAACACGCCCACCACCAGTTGGCGGCGATTGGGATCGCTCACGCCCAGATCGGCGGCAATCTGGCCAAGGCCGGGCAACATGGCATCGATGGCCAGCGCCTGGAGCGCCATGAGCAAGGCCATCATGGCAATGAATTCGCGCCCGCCCAGCGCCTGGATCTGGCGCCGGCCGGCTGGATAGTTGGGTTGCATAACGATCCTATGGCAGGCGGGGGACGCCAATCCAAGGTTTTGTTGCAGCCTTTGCCAGGCCTTTGTGGCATGATCGCGTCGCGTCATGCCCGTGCCCGAACCTTCGATTTTCGATCCTGCCGCTGCCGATGGCGCCGATACGGCGCCGGGCCTGCGCAAGATCATCCATGTCGACATGGACGCATTCTATGCCAGCGTCGAACAGCGCGATGCCCCCGAATTGCGCGGCAAGCCGGTGGCGGTGGGCGGCAATGCCGCGCGCGGCGTGGTGGCGGCGGCCAGCTATGAGGCACGCGCCTTTGGCGTGCGTTCGGCCATGCCGTCGGCGCGCGCGGTGCAACTATGCCCGGACCTGATCTTTCGCCGCCCGCGCTTCGATGTCTATCGCGCAGTGTCGCAACAGATCCGCGCGATCTTCCTGGATTATACGCCCGATGTGGAGCCCCTCTCGCTCGACGAGGCCTATCTTGATGTGACGCGCGATGCGCGCGGGATCGGTTCGGCCACGCGCATCGCCGAATTGATTCGCCAGCGCATCCGCGCCGAAACCGGGCTGACCGCCAGTGCGGGGGTCTCCTACAACAAGTTCCTGGCAAAGCTGGCGAGCGACCAGAACAAGCCCGACGGCCTGTGCGTGATCCGCCCGGGCGAAGGCGCTGCGTTCGTTTCGGCGCTGCCGGTGGCGCGGTTCCACGGGGTGGGGCCGCGCGGGGCGGAAAAGATGGCGGCGTTGGGCATTGCCACCGGCGCTGACTTGCGCCGCCTCGACCTGGCCAGTCTGCGCCAGCATTTCGGGGCCCAGGCCGATTATCTCTATCGCGCCGCGCGCGGCATCGATCTGCGCGCGGTAACGGCCGATCGCCCGCGCAAGTCGGTGGGGGCAGAGCGCACGTTCGACCGCGATCTGTCATCGGGCACCGTTTTGCGCGAAACGCTGGAAACCATCATCGACCTGGCGTGGGAGCGCGTGGCGCGGGCCGACGTGACCGGGCGCACCGTCACCCTAAAGCTGAAATTCAAGGATTTTTCGGCAATGAGCCGGGCGCGTTCCATTTCCACCCCGGTGTCCAGCCGCGATACCCTGGCCGAGGTGGCGCGTGGCCTGCTCGACCAGGTGCTGCCGCTGCCGCAGCCGGTGCGGCTGATGGGCGTGATCCTCTCGGCGCTGGATGAGCCCGGCGAGGCGCCCGCCGTGGCGCCAGGGCAGGCCGAGCTACCGTTCTGAGGCTTGCCCCGTCTTATGCTGCCAAAGCGCGATCATCTCGCGCGTGGCCGGGCTGGTGGTGGGCGGCAGCGCATCGAGGGCAAAGAACGCGGCCTCTTCCAACTCGCGCCCGTCTGCGCGCGGGGTGCCGTAGGCCAAGCCGGCCACCAGGGCGATCTGGTTAAGCCAGCCGCCGCGATCGCGCAAGTGATCGGCAAAATGCACGGCTTGCGCCAGGGTGCAGCCGGTTTCCTCCGCCAGTTCGCGCGCGGCCGTGGCCACAGGGCTTTCCCCGCGCGCCAATCCGCCGCCCGGCAGCATCCATAGCGCGCTGTGGTGATAGCTGTGCCGCACCAGCAGGACATGCCCCGCCGCGTTGCGCGCCACCACCATGCAGCCCAGCACCGGCACTTGCCGCCAACGCCACCAGGCCACGCGCAACCGATGCGCCACGCGCAGGGCGGCACGGTGCAGCGGTTTGGGAAGCGCGATCATCGGTCAGATCCTAGGCGCTAGCGGAACCGAAATCGAGGCTTTCCCGCACTCTGGGCGCGGCAGACTGGATTACCCTGCGCCAGGCAAGGGGCAAGGCAATCATGGGCAAGCGGGCGCAAGGGATGCACGGATCGGGAGGGCGCATACAAGGGCTGGTTGCGTCGCGCGCCAGGCGGCCGCGCTCCATGTCGACCTCGCCCATCGCTGCGCGCCTGGCCGAAGTGGCGCTGCTGGGCAGTGCCGGGGCGCTGCTGGCGATGTTGTGCTGGGTCGTCCTGGCGCCGCTCGATTCTGCGGTGGCCGACGATGCGGGCGGGGCGATGGTGCTCGATGCCCCGGCGCGGGCCGGCCTGTTTGCCCAATTCGATCCATTTGCGCGTGAAAGTGACGGCGGCTCTGGCGATGCAGGGCCGCTGCGTTTGCTCGGCACGCGCTCCACGCCCGACGGGCAAGGCGGCAGCGCGATCCTCGCCGGTGCGGATGGCGTGCAGCATGTCGTGGCCCAGGGGGAAGAGGCATTGCCCGGCGTGCGCCTGGCGCAAGTGGCGTTCGATCACGTGGTGCTATTGCGCGCGGGCGGGCGGGTGACGCTATCGCTCGCCCCGCAGGACGGCACCGCGCCAGCGGCGGCACCATCCGCGCCGCATGAGCTTGCGCCGCAAGACTTGGGCGGCCGGTTTGCCCTGGTCACGGCTGACGGAAAACCCGCGCTTTCGCTCACCGGCGGGGCCGGGCAAAGCTGGGGCCTGCTGCCCGATGATCGCATCGTGGCGATCGGCGGCGCGCCGGTGCGTGGGCAGGAGGATGCCGCCCGGCTCGATGCTGCGATCGCGCAGGGCCGCGCCCTGGCCGTCACCGTGCGGCGCGGCGGGCGCGATCTGGCGCTGTCGCTGGGGTCGCAAGGGGGCGGGCAGTGAGGCGTGCGATCGGGTGGCGCGCGTGGCTGGCCTGCCTGGCGCTGCCGATCCTCGGGCTGGCCATGCCGCAGGCCGCGCAGGCGCAATACCGCCTCAACGTGCGCGAGGCCGATATGCGCGCGTTCATTGCCGATGCCGCCGAAGTGACCGGGCGTACGTTCATCGTCGATGCCCGCGTGGCCGGCAAGGTGAGCGTGGCGAGCGAGCGAACCTTGAGCGCCAGCGAATATTTCGAGGTATTCCTGGCCACCTTGCGCGCCAATGGCCTGGTGGCGGTGCCCACCGGCAACGGCGCATTTCGCATCCAGCCGGTTGAAGGCGCGGCCAGCCAGCCGACCGGCATCCCGCGCGGCGGCGCGCGCAACCAGATGGTCACCGAAGTGATCCGCCTGCACGCCGCCGACGCCGCCCAGGCGCTCGACACGCTGCGCCCGCTGGTCAGCAAGGATGGCTCGCTCACGGCCAACAAGGCCGGCAATTCGCTGGTGGTGGTCGATTATGCCGATAACGTCGCCCGCATCCGCGCGCTGGTGCGCCAGATCGACCAGGACCGGGCCGCGGTGTTGACGATCGACCTTGCCCATGCCGGTGCGCGCGAAGTGGCCACCGCGCTGACCCAACTGGTCGCGGCTGGCGAGGGCGGGCGCACCCCGGCCAGCGTGGTGGCGGTGGACAGCGCCAATGCCGTGGTGCTGCGCGGCGATCCGCCCACGCTGGCTCGCCTGGCCGAAGTGGCGCGGCGGCTGGACGCGCGCGCCGGGGAAGGTGGGGCGATCCGCGTGCTGTGGCTCGACCATGCCGATGCCGCGTTGCTGGTGCCGGTGCTGGAGCGCCTGGTCGGTGGCAGCGGCGGGGAAGCCAGCGCCGGGTCGGCCGCGCCGGTTTCGCTGGGTGGCATGGGCGGCGCAACTGGTGCATCGGGCGCCAATCCCGCCGCTGGCCCGCCGCTTTCTGCCGGGCAGGGCAACGGCGCCCCGGCCAATCCATCGGGTGGCACCATGGGCAGCCTGGGCAGCGGGCCGATCCGGCTGGACGGCGGGCGCGGCACCGCCACGATCACACGCTATCCCGGCGCCAATGCCGTGATCATTGCCGCCCCGGCGGATGAACAACGCCGCCTCTCCGATCTGGTCCACGCGCTCGATCTGCCGCAGCAGCAGGTGCTGGTGGAAGCGATCATCGTCGAAGTGTCTGACGACGTGGCGCAAAAGCTGGGCGTACAGATGCTGATCGGGGGCAAGGACGCGCCCTTTGCCGTCACCAGCTTTTCCAACGGCGCGGCCAATATCCTCGATCTGGCTGGCGGGCTCTATGCCGATCGGCTGGACCAGACGACCACCGTGATCAACGGCGCGACGGTCACCACCTCCACCACCAGCGCGACAGCCGATCTCCTGCGCCAGAACGCGGCGCAGGCGGCGTTGGGTGCGCGTGGGGGGATTGCCGGTTGGGCCACGACCCTGGGCGGTTCGGGCTTCTTCGGCACGCTGATCGATGCCGTGCGGGCGGACAACAATTCCAACGTGCTGTCCACCCCGCACATCGTCACCAACAACAATGTCCCGGCGTCGATCCTGTTCGGCAAGGAAATCCCGGTGGCGACCGGAGAAGCGCTGTCCAATTCGCTGTCGGGCGCCTTTCGCACCATCGCCCGCCAGAACGTGGGGATCGAACTGGATGTGACGCCGCAGATCAACGCCGGCAACGCCGTCCGGCTCGATCTGCGCCAGCAGGTAAGTTCGGTGGCCGGGCCGGTTTCGGCCAGCAACGGCGAACTGGTGGTCAACAAGCGCGAGATCCGCACCACCGTGACCGTGGGCGATGGCGAGATCATCGCGCTGGGCGGGCTGCTGGACGATGCCGAGCGGCGCACGCTGGAAAAGGTGCCGCTGCTGGGCGACGTGCCGCTGCTGGGCGAACTGTTCAAATCGCGCAGCAAAAGCCACGTGAAGACCAACCTCATGGTCTTCATCCGCCCCACGATCCTGCGCGGCGGGGCCGATCGCGCGGCGCTGACCGCGCGCCGGATGGAGGCGGTGCGCGGCGCGCAGTCGGCATTCGCACCGGGCCGCGAACCTTCGATCGATGAACTGGTGGAGGATTACCTGGGCGCGGCACGCCCCCGCACGCCAGCGCCCGGTGACATGGTGATCACGCCGCCGCCGCGCGCCGGCGCCGTGGGGGAGACACGGCCATGATGTTCGGCGGCGATGCGGCGCCGGCCTGGCGCCCGGACTATGCCGTGGCGCGCGATCGCGGCTTCCTGGTGGAAGGGCATGGGCCAGGCGGCCTGGCCGTGGTGCTGCGCGAGGATGCCAATGCCCTGGCCCTGCTGGAACTGCGCCGGGTGGCGGGGCCGATCGCCAGTTGGCGGCGCGTGGCCCCACCCGCGTTCGAGGCGCTGCTGGCCCAGGCCTATGCCGATGGCGCGGCCGCGGCTGCCGATGCCCTGGTGCGCGAGGATGCGCAGCCCGCGCTGGACCTGCCCAGCGCCGAAGACCTGCTGGGCAGCACCGACGACGCGCCGGTGATTCGCCTGATCAACGGCTTGCTGGCCGAAGGGTTGCGCCAGGGCGCGTCGGACATTCACCTTGAGCCCTATGAGCAGGCCTTGGTCGTGCGCCTGCGCCGCGACGGGCAGCTGGCCGAGATGCTGCGCCTGCCCGCCCATGTCGCGCCGATGCTGGCCAGCCGGATCAAGGTGATGGCCCGGCTCGACATTGCCGAGCGGCGCCTGCCGCAGGATGGGCGCATGGCGCTCGATCTGGCCGGGCGGCTGGTGGACGTGCGCGTTTCCACCTTGCCCTCGCGCGCGGGAGAGCGGGTGGTGTTGCGCCTGTTGGACAAGGCGCGCGCCGGGATCGATCTGGTCGCGCTGGGCCTCGATCCCGCCGCAGACGCGGTGCTGCGCCGTGCGCTGGCCCAGCCCAACGGTATCGTGCTGGTCACCGGCCCGACCGGATCGGGCAAGACCACCACGCTTTATGCCGCGCTGGGCCTGCTGGGCGATGGCACGCGCAATATCCTGACCGTGGAAGACCCGGTGGAATATGCGGTGGACGGCGTGGGGCAAACGCAGGTGAACCCGCGCCTGGGACTGACCTTTGCCGCAGGCCTGCGCGCGATCCTGCGGCAGGACCCCGACGTGGTGATGGTGGGCGAGATCCGCGACGCGGAAACCGCGCAGATCGCGGTGCAGGCGGCACTGACCGGGCACCTCGTGCTGGCGACGGTTCACACCAACGATGCCGCCGGCGCGGTGACCCGGCTGCGCGACATGGGGGTGGAGCCGTTCCTGCTGGCCGCCACGCTGCGCGCGGTGCTGGCGCAGCGGCTGGTGCGGCGGCTGTGCCCGCAATGCCGCAGGGCCGAAGCGGTGCCACCGCGTCTGGCTGCGGCGCTGGCGCTGGAATTCGGCGCCATGGCCATGGTCGCGCCTGGTTGCGATGCTTGCGGCCAGACCGGGCATGCCGGCCGCATCGGCGTGTTCGAGGCACTGTGGGCCGACGATGGCCTGCGCCGCCTGATCCATGACGATGCCGATGAAGATGCGCTGGCGGCCCATGCGTTTGCAGCGGCGCCGCGCCTTGCCGATGCCGCTCGTGCGCTGGTGGTGGCAGGCAAGGTGAGCGCGTCGGAGGCTGCCCGCATCCTGCGCCAGGACCAGGGCGGATGACGCCGGCCTTTCTCTATCGCGCGGTCGATCGCCAGGGGCGCGAGCGGCAGGGCCGCATCGCCGCGCCCGATGCGGTCAGCGCGCAGGCACGCCTGGTGGCGCAGCACTGGCAGGTCATGCGGATCGAGCCCGCACCGGCAGTGGCACGGGCACCCGGGCGGCTCGGCCTGCGCAGCCGCGCACTGTTGACCCGGCAACTGGCCGCGCTGGTGGCGGTGAGTCCGGTGGAAGAAGCGCTGCGCACCATGCTGAGACAGGCCGGCAGCACCCGCGAAGGCGCGGTGATCCGCGCTGTGCACGCCGGGGTGTGCGAAGGGCTTTCGCTGGCAGAGGCGCTTGCCCGCGCACCGCACGCCTTTCCCCCGGTCTATCGCGCGATGGTGGGGGCGGGGGAAAGCGCCGGGCGCCTGCCCCAGATCGCCGCGCGCCTGGCCGACCTGATCGAACGGCAGGCGCAGGTGCGCGCGCGCTTGGCCGGTGCGCTGGCCTATCCCGCGGCGCTGGCGGTGGTGGCGATTGCCGTGGTGACCGGGCTGATGGTGGCAGTGGTGCCGCGCGTGGTGGAACAGTTTGACGCCGCCAGCCGGCAATTGCCGTGGCTGACGCGCATGGTGATCGGCCTTTCGGACTTTCTCGCCGCGTGGGGCTGGGCCGTGCTGGCCACATTGGCGCTGGCGGCGGTGGGTTTTGTTCGCGGCCTGGCATGGCCGCCGTTTCGCGCGGCGGTGGATGGCGCGCTTTTGCGCCTGCCACTGCTGGGGCCGCTGTGGCGCGATGCCCAGGCGGCGGCCCTGGCACAAACCCTGGCCACCATGATCGCAGCGCGCCTTCCATTGCTCGACGGCCTGCGTCTGGCCGCGCAGACCGCGCAAAATACCCTGCACGCGCGTGCTCTGGGCCAAGTGGCGCAAGGCGTGCGCGAGGGCGGCAGCCTGGCCGCCGGCTTGGCCCAGGCCGAGTTGGGCCGCGCCGGGCTGTTTCCCCCGCTGTTGGTGGCGATGGCCGCCAGTGGAGAGGCATCGGGCCAGTTGGGCGCCTTGCTCGAAAGCGCGGCCGACGCGCTCGATCGCTCGTTCGAAGCGGCCGCTGCCACCGCGCTCGCCCTGCTGGAGCCGGCGATCATCGTGGTGATGGGGGGCATCGTGGCGCTGATCATCCTCGCGATCCTGCTGCCAATCCTGCAATTGCAAACGCTTACCGGAACCTGATCGATGGTTGTCTCTTCCGCTTCCCGCCGCGCCCCTTTTGCTGTGCCCAACGGGTTCAGCCTGGTGGAACTGATGGTGGTGATCTTCATCCTGGGTCTGCTGACCACGGTGGTGCTGATCAACGTGTTGCCCAGCCAGGATCGCGCCATGGTGGTAAAGGCGCAGAGCGACATCGCCACGCTGGAGCAGGCGCTGGAGATGTTCCGGCTGGACGAAGGCGTCTATCCCACCCAGGCGCAGGGTCTGGCCGCGCTGCGCCAGCCGCCACCCGATCTGCCGGTGCCGGAAACCTGGCGCAAGGGCGGCTATATCAACGACTTGCCCAAGGACCCTTGGGGCCGGCCCTATATCTATCGCGTGCCCGGTGCCGATGGGGCGCCCTTTGCGATTTTGTCGCTCGGCGCCGATGGCCAGGCGGGTGGCAGCGGCGCGGCGGCCGATGTGACATCGGCCGGCCAGGCTGCGGCGCCCGCGGCGGGCACGGATGGCGGCAAGGGCAGTTGACATGCCGGATGCCGGGCTGATCCTGCTCTTGCCCGAAGACGGCGGGCCGCCATGCGCCGGCTGGCGCGTGGCCGATGGGGTGGCGCAGCCGCTTTCCCCAGGCGAAGCCTTGCCCGCCATGCCCGGCTGCGTGACCGCGCTGGTGCCGTCGGGCGCGGTGCCAGTGCTGGTCCAGCCGTTGGAGGCCACGGCCACCCCCGCACAAACCCTGGCCCTGGCGCGCCTGGCGGCGCAGGACGGCGCCTTGGCTGCCGGCAGCGAGGCGGTGGCTGCGCTGTCCGAAGGGCAGGTCTTGATCGCGCTGGTCGATCCTGTTCGCCGTGCAGCGTGGCAGCAGGCGGTCTCGGTCGCGACCGGCCAAGTGGCCGATGCCCTGGTGCCGGCGGCGCTGGTGCTGCCGCCGCCAGCGCCGGGCACGGTGCACTGCGCAACGCTGGGCGGTGTGGATATGGCCCGCACTGCGACGGCGGCCTTCGTGGCCGAGCCGCCGCTGTGGCAGGCCTTGCTTCCCGCCGACGACCGGGTGGTGCGCTGTGACGCGTCGGTTCTGGCCGAGCGCCTGGCGCAGGGCCACGCGCAACCTTGGATCGACGTGGCAGACCATGCCGCCCACTGCGCGCCTTGGCCCATGCGGCGGCTGGCGCGGCTGGCTGCTCTCGTGGGTGTTCTGGCCCTGGCCGTGCCCGTGGCGCAGATTGTGCGCTGGCGCACCGACAGCGTGCGGATCGTGGCGACGGCGGTCGCGCAGGTGCGCGCGCGCCATGCCGACGTGACGGACCTGGCCGGGGCGGAACGCGCCGTGCGCATCGATCGGATGCAGCAACAGGCCGGCGCCGATGGTTGGGCGCCACCCACCGCTGCCTTGTGGCAAGCGCTGCGTGCTGCGCCGGCGGTACGGCTGGCGGCGCTGGCCCATCAGGAAGATGGCGCCTTGCGTTTCACCTTGGCCGCGGGCGATGCGCCGGCGATCGATGCGGTGTTGCTGGCGCTGCAACGCGATGGCTGGCGGGTGGCACAGCCGCCGGTGCCGGTGCGCGATGGCGCGGGGATCGTGGCCACGGTCACGATGCGCGCGCCGTGATCGCGCGGGTGCAGGCTTGGTTTGGCGCGCTGACCGGGCGAGAGCGGGGCATGGTGTCCCTCGCGCTTGCTCTCGCGCTGCTCGTCGGGGTGGGGCAGGGCGTGCTGCTGCCGCTCCGCCACGCCTGGCTTGCCGCGCGCGACGATCATGTCTTGGCCTTGGCGCGCAGCGCGCGCCTGCTGCGCCAATTGGCCGAAACGCAGCCGCGCGCGCGCATCACGTCCCACCCCGATGCAGCACGCCTGATGGCCGGTGCCGCGCGCACTGGCGTGCGGCTGCAGCCGCCCGTGCCACAGGGGAACGGCTTTGCGCTTGCCGGGCAGGGGCCAAGTGCCGCCGTGCTGGCCTGGTTGGAATCCCTTCGCGATCAGGGCCTGATGGTACGCCGCGTGGCGCTGGTGCCGCTGGCGGAAGGGGGCGTTTCATGCGAGGCGCGCGTGGTGCCGGCGGGGGGCTTCGACAGGCTCAGCCCGAACGGGGAGTGATGGCGGGTTGTGGTGGTTGGCTGCCGTCTGACATTGTATCGAACCTGGCTTCCCCAATCTGGCCTTGGTTCTTCGATGCGAAGCGGAAGGCCACGATCGCGAGCAAAATGGTCGCAATCAAAATCATCGCTGGAACTGCATAGCCCGAAGCTGAGGTTGCGTTACTGGCGGTTGTCCCTATCGCCACGGCCCCGGTGGCGACTATCACTCCCACGGCACTTTGAGATGGTGTTGGCTCTTTTTGTGGATGATTTTTGCGGGACCGCCAGTCCAAAATCATGCCAATGCCCCACAGCATCAGGTAGGCTATCCAGCAGGCGCTAAATATAGCGGGCCGAACCGAGATAAGCTTGAAGGAAGAGGCTAGCCACACGCTTCCTGTTAGGAAGGTGATCGCTGCAAGCGCGCGTCGCCATACCGTCATAGTTGCCTCCTTGGCGGGACATTGGCCCTTCGCCGCGATGTCCGCAAGTGGGGCGTTAACAGCCCTCCCGCACCAAAAAGGCCCGCCGCGCAAACGATGCGCGGCGGGCCTTTGGCATTCGGCAGCGGATGGTTCAGGCCAGAATCTGGCTGAGGAACCACACGCGCTGCTGGGCCTGGTCGGTCCAGTCGTCGGCTGCGCCTTCGGTGGCGTTGTCGCCGGCTTCGGTGGCGGCGGCCTTAACCGCGCGGATGGTTTCGACCAGGGCAGCGTTGTCGTCGCGCAGGGCCTTGACCATGTCCAGCGCGTCAACCTTGGCGCGGTCATCGTCCTTGACGCTGGTCTTGGCCGCGATGGCGCCGATCGAGGTCAGCGTATTGCCGCCGTTCTTGCGCACGCGTTCACCCACGATGTCGGTCAGGGCGAAGATCTCGGCAGCCTGCTCGTCGAACAGCAGGTGCAGATCGCGGAACTGCGGGCCGGCCACGTGCCAGTGATAGTTCTTGGTCTTGAGATAAAGCGCGAAATAATCGGCAAGCAGCCCGTTCAGGCTGTCGATCAGCGCCTTGTTTGCGTTGTCGCCCGGCATGGTAAACCCCTTTCCTTTGCTTGGCTTTGCGCTCTCATACGCCACAATCGTGCGAAAGTTTCATGCAATTGGTGGCTTGGACATATCGATTTTCCCGATCACGGCAGGCGCGCCGGCGCCATTCTCAGCACGAGCGCGCCGGCCAATGCCGACAGCAGCGATCCGCCCAGAATGCCCAACTTGGCCTGCTCCACCAGGTCGGGATCGGCCGGGAACGCCAGCGCTGCGATGAACAGGCTCATGGTAAAACCGATGCCACACAGCAGCGCCATGCCCCAGATGTGCAGCACCCCCGCGCCCGCTGGCCGGGGTGCCAGGCCCAGCCGCTCTGCGCCCAGCACGGCGCCCAGCACGCCAGCCTGCTTGCCCAGGAACAGCCCGGCGGCAATCGCCAGTGGCAACGGCGCGAGCACGCCGGCCAACCCGGCCTGGCCCAGCGCGACACCGGCGTTGGCCAGGCCGAACAGCGGCACCACGACAAAGCCGTTGAACGGCACCAGGCCGTGTTCCAGCCGCAGCAGTGGGCTGTCGCCATGGCGATCGAGTTTCATCGGCACGGTCAGCGCGGCCAGCACGCCCGCGACGGTCGCATGGACGCCCGATTGCAGCACGCAGACCCACAGCAGGACGCACAGTGCGGCATAGGGAGCAACGCGACTCACCCCCGCGCGATTGAGCGCCAGCAGCACGCCGAACACCGCCGCGGCACCCGCCAGCCAGGCCCAGGCGACGCCCGAGGTGTAAAAAAACGCGATCACGAGCACCGCACCCAGGTCATCGACCACGGCCACGGTCAGCAGAAACAGGCGGATCGACGACGGCACGCGGCGTCCGATCAGGGCCAGCACGCCCATGGCAAAGGCAATGTCGGTGGCCGCGGGAATGGCCCAACCGCGATGCAGCATGGATTGCCCCTGGCTTACCGCCAGGAACACGATTGCCGGAACCGCCATGCCGGCCATTGCCGCCAGCACCGGCAAGCGCCGCCGCCGCGCGTCGGACAGCGCGCCCGAAACCGTTTCGCGTTTGATCTCAAGCCCCACGACGAAGAAGAACACCGCCATGAGGCCGTCGTTGATCCACGCGTGCACGGTATCGAGCTTGGCCAGGGGCGCGGCAGGCAGCGGCGTGTGCAATGCGGCATGAAAAGCATGGTGCAGTGGCGAATTGGCAAGGGCGATCGCGAGTGCAGCGCAGGCCAGCAAGAGGATGCCGGGTGTGGCTTCGTGGCGCATAAGCCGGCGCCAGGGCGACCGCGGCCGAGAGGGAGAACCGCGCTTTTCCGCCATATCCGAATCATTCCTGATGGTTGGTAGCGTTGCCACGGGCCCCGCTGACCCGTAATTTGCCAGTGGGGTTGTTTGCCGTCAAACGGGGTGGGGGCAAATTGGGTATGATATCGCTGTCCACAGTCTGGCTGTGGCTGGACATGTTGCAGCGCGAACTTCTGCTTTTCGCGGCAGTGTGGCTGGCCATCGGAGCCTGCGAGGAGTGGGGAATAGACGCGCTGTGGGCCTGGCTTAGGGCCACGGGCCGCACACGCACCGCGCACCTGCCGCAAGGCTGGGCCGCACGGGCCGATTGGCATGCCCGCGGGGCGCGTGGGGGCGCGCTGCGCGGGGTGGCGGCGGTGTTCGTGCCGGCCTGGGCCGAAGCGCCGGTGGTGGCCACGATGGTGGAGCATTGCCTTGCGGCCTGGCCGCATGCGGACCTGCGCCTCTATGTGGGGTGCTATCGCAACGATCCGGAAACGCTGGCGGCAGTGATGCGCAGCGCGCACGATCCGCGCCTGCGCATCGTGGTGCACGATCGTGACGGCCCAACGACCAAGGCGGATTGCCTCAACCGGCTTTACGCTGCGCTGCTGGCGGACGAGGCACGGAGCGGTGCGCGGGTGCGCAGCGTGATCGTGCACGATGCGGCCGACATGGTGCATCCCGGCGCGCTGGGCCTGCTCGATGCGGCGCTCGACCACGCCGATTTCGTGGCCCTGCCGGTGCGGCCCGAACCGCAACCGGGATCGCGCTGGATCGCCGGGCACTATTGCGACGAATTTGCCGAATACCAGGCCAAGACCATGGTCGTGCGCGGCTGGCTGGGCGGTGGGTTGCCGGCGGCCGGGGTGGGCTGCGCCATCGCGCGCCCGGCGATTGCCGCGATGGCAGCGCTGGGTGCCGACGCGGCCGGGCGCGGCGGCCCCTTTGCCGCGGACAGCCTGACCGAAAACTATGAATTCGGACTGGCCCTGGCCGAAATCGGCTGCACCTCGCGGTTCTTGCTCGTGCGCGACGAGGCGGGCCAGTTGATCGCCACGCGCAAGTTCTTTCCCGCGCGGCTGGACGCCGCGCTGCGCCAGAAGACGCGGTGGATGCACGGCATTGCCCTGCAGGGCTGGGACCGCATGGGTTGGCGGGCCAGCCTGCCGGACTTGTGGATGCGGTTGCGCGATCGGCGGGGGCCGATGGTGGCGATGGTGCTGGCAGTGGTCTATGCCTTGCTGGTCCTGACCCCGATCCTGTCGCTGGCGCGCAGCCATGGCCTGGTGCCCGTGCACCGGCGCGATCCGGCGGTCACCGCGCTGCTCGTCTTTGATGGGGTGGCGATCGCCTGGCGCATGGCGCTTTGCGCGCTGTTCACCGCACGCGAATATGGCCTGGCCGAAGGGCTGCGCGCCATCGTTCGCATCCCCTTGCGCCATGCGATTGCCATCGTGGCGGCGCGGCGCGCGGTGACGGCCTATCTTGCCACGCTGAACACCGGCACCGTCACCTGGGACCACACCGCCCATTGCGCGGTGCCAGCGCAGGCCGCGATCGCATGATCGGCTGGGGCTCTGGCACCGGCACCGGCACCGCCTGCCGTCGGCGGGGCCGCCCGCTGCGCATGCTGGGGCTGCTGCTGGGTGGCTGGGTGGCGCTGCGCCTGGTCATGCTGTGCCTTGCCGTGCCGGCAGGCGCAGACATCGCCCCGCCCTGGCATACCGGCCGCGCATCGATGCTGGCGGTTCGCCCTGCCGGCGGGGATGGGGCGCAAGGGCGCTATCCCGCCCATGGCCGGGCGCGGCGCAACACCGGCGCGCGCCCGGCGGCGGCGCACGAGGAAAACCTGCTCACGGTTTCGGCACGCATGGCCGATTTCCAGAATCGGCATCCGGCGGCGCGCACCTGGCATGCCGGGCTGCTGGCCTTGCTGGACGAAGACCGGATGACGCGGCTGCGCAATTGAACGCGCGGCGCCAATTTTCGTGGCGGTACGCATCGGCGGCGGTTCCTTTGCCTCGCCACCTGCGCTAGGACGATGGGCGATGGATGTGTACCTTCCCATCGCCAACCTGGCGGTCAACGGCCTTGTGATCGTGGGGCTTGGCGCGTTGACCGGGCTGTTATCGGGCATGTTCGGCGTGGGCGGCGGATTCCTGACCACGCCACTGCTGATCTTCTATGGCGTGCCGCCGACAGTGGCTGCCGCCTCTGCCGCCAGCCAGGTGACCGGCGCCAGCGTTTCTGGCGCGTTTGCCCATGCGCGACGCGGGGGTATCGATTATCACATGGGCGCCGTGCTGGTGGCCGGCGGCGTGCTGGGTACCGGGATCGGCGCGTTGCTGTTCCGGCTGCTCCAGGCGCTGGGCCAGATCGATACGGTGATCAATATCCTCTATGTGCTGCTGCTGGGCGGCATCGGCGGATTGATGGCGCATGAAAGCCTTTCGGCCCTGCGCGCGCAGCGACGCGGGCTCGCCCAGCCGGCGCGGCGCCGGCGGCACCATCCGCTGGTGGCCAGCCTGCCGCTGCGCTGGCGGTTCTATCGCTCAGGCCTGTATATCTCGCCCCTGGCGCCGCTCTTGCTGGGCATGGCCACCGGCATCCTGACCATGTTGATGGGCATTGGCGGCGGGTTCATCCTGGTGCCGGCGATGCTCTATATCCTGGGCATGAGCACCAATGTGGTGGTGGGCACATCGCTCTTCCAGATCCTGTTCGTGACCATGGCCACCACGATGATGCACGCGCTGACCACCCATGCGGTGGACATCGTGCTGGCCGGGCTCTTGCTGGTGGGCTCCGTTTCGGGCGCGCAGGTTGGCGCGCAATTCGCGCAGAAGGCCAAGCCCGAGCAGTTGCGCCTGATCCTGGCGGTGATCGTGCTGGGCGTGGCGCTGCGCATGGCGCTGGGGCTGGGCTATCGGCCCGACGAAATCTTTACGGTGGTGCCGCTGTGAAGCGGAACCTGGCGCTGGCGCTGATCGCCCCGGCTGCCCTGCTGCTGGGCGGCGCGCGGGCGCCGATCCTGGTGCCGGAAATCTCGCAGCACAAAGTGGAAGTGCGGCAGGGGTTTACCGGGGCGGACCTGTTGCTGTTCGGCGCGATCCTTGATCCGGGTGGCACGCGGGCGGCGCAGGATTACGATATCGTCGTGGTGCTCAAAGGCCCGGTGCAATCGATCGTGCTGCGTGAAAAGCGCAAGGTGGCCGGCATCTGGATCAACGCGGCGAGCAGCGAGCTGCGTTCAGCGCCCAGTTTCTTTGCCATCGCTTCGTCGCGCCCGGTGCGCGAGATCGTCGATGACAAGACTGCCGCGATCTATGAACTCGGGCTCGATCGCCTGCAGCTTTCGCCGATCGGGGCGATCGATCCGGCGCGCCAGCGGCACTTTGCCGATGGCCTGGTCGATCTGATGCAGCGCCAGGGCCTTTATCGCGAGGACGGCCATGGCGTGACGATCAGCGGCCAGGTGCTGTACCAGGCGCGCATCACGCTGCCCTCGCAAGTGCGCACCGGGACCTATACGGCCGAAACCTTTGCCATCCGCCAGGGCCGGGTGATCACCTCGGCCGTGACGCGGGTGGACGTATCGAAGCAGGGCTTCGAACGCTTCGTGGCCGACCAGGCCGAAGGCAACGGGCTGCTCTATGGCCTGTTTGCCGTGGTGGTGTCGGTGGCGATGGGCTGGATCGCCGGGCGCCTGTTTGCCCTGGTGTAATGCCGTTCCCGGCCTGGCGGCGGGTCTTTAGCCCAAAATTAACCCTGTGCCCCCTAGCCTGCCGCGCAACAACGGGTTGGGGCAACAACAGGCATGAGTGACATGAGCAGGCAGGTTTTCATTCCAGCAGATCCTGCCCGGCCCGCAGACCTGGCCCCGCTGGGCCCGATGGCCGAAGCGGCGATCGGCGCGCCCCAGGCCCGGCACGACATGGCCGCGGCCGAGCCGGAGGACCTGCCGCCTTCGGAATGCGCGTTGATTCCGATCGGCGTGGTGGTGGACGTGGCCGGATCGGGCAGCGGGATCGCGCTCGACCTGCATCGCCTGGAAGACTGCATGGACGATCCCGATCCCACCGTGGCGCTTTCGGGCCAGGTCGGCAGCCAGATCAAGGTGCGCGTGGGGCGTGGCTGGGTGCTGGGATCGGTGCGCAACCAGCGCCGCGATGGCAAAGTGGACGGCGGCGCGCTGGCCCACCTCGATTTCCTGGGCGAGGGCGAGGAAGATCCGCGCACCGGGCGCATCTTCGGCTTTCGTCGCGGCGTCACCCGCTTTCCGGTGCCCGGCGCCCTGGTCTATCCCGCCACCAGCGCCGACCTGCGCCAGATCTATGCCAGCGACGGGCGCCCGCACGTGACCGTGGGCACGGTCTTCCCCACGGCAGACATTCGCGCCGGGCTCTATATCGATCCGCTGCTGGGCAAGCATTTCGCGCTGCTCGGCTCCACCGGCACGGGCAAATCGACGGCTGCCGCGCTGATCCTGCACCGCATCTGCGACATGGCGCCCGAAGGCCATATCGTGATGATCGACCCGCATGGCGAATATCTCTCTGCCTTTCGCCAGACCGGCCAGCTGCTCGACGTGTCGAACCTGCAGATGCCCTATTGGCTGATGAACTTCGAAGAGCACTGCGAAGTGTTCCTGACCGCGACGGGCGCGGAGCGGCAGATCGATGCCGATATCCTGGCCAAGTGCCTGCTGATGGCACGGCAGAAGAACCGCCTGGCCGAACAGGTGGGGCGTATCACCCAGGATTCGCCGATCCCCTATCTGCTCTCGGACTTGTGCAACATCCTGCAGAACGAGATGGGCAAGCTCGACAAGGGGCACAGCTCGATCCCCTACATGCGGGTGAAAAGCAAGATCGAGGAAATCCGCAACGATCCGCGCTACCAGTTCATGTTCTCGGGCATGCTGGTGAGCGACACGATGACCGAATTCGTGGGCAAGCTGTTCCGCCTGCCCGCCCATGGCAAGCCGATCTCGATCATCGATGTGTCGGGCGTGCCTTCGGAAATCACCTCTACCGTGGTGGCGGTGCTCAGCCGCCTGGTGTTCGACTATGCGATCTGGTCGCGCCAGGAAACCACCCGCCCGATCCTCTTGGTGTGCGAGGAAGCGCACCGCTATGTGCCCAACGAGCGCAATTCCGATGGATCGTCGGTGGGGCGCATCCTGTCGCGCATTGCCAAGGAAGGGCGCAAGTACGGTGTCTCGCTGGGCCTGATCACGCAGCGCCCGTCAGACCTGGCCGAAGGCGTGCTGTCGCAATGCGGCACGATCATTTCGATGCGCCTCAACAACGACCGCGACCAGCAGTTCGTGCGCGCGGCGATGCCCGAAGGCGCGCGCGGCTTCCTCGATGCCATTCCCGCGCTGCGCAACCGGGAATGCATCATCTGCGGTGAGGGCGTGGCCATTCCCATCCGCGTGGCGTTCGACGATCTGGACGAAGCGCGGCGCCCGGCTTCGGCCGATCCCTCGTTCAGCGACCTGTGGGGCAAGAGCGGCGGCGAAGAGGACAGCGTGGTGCGCACGGTGCACCGTTGGCGCGCGCAAAGCCGGTTCTGATTTCGCGGGCTTGGCGCTTGCCTGCCAGGGGGCTTCGACAGGCTCAGCCCGAACGGAATTCTAGGGAATTACCACGGCACCCCGTTCGCCCTGAGCTTGTCGAAGGGCGGCTGGCGCAACGCTCAGTCGGCTTTCAGCGCATCCGCCAGCCAGTGTGGCGGATGAGTGATCGCTTCCACGCGCAAGTGGTCCACGGCCAGGCCCAGGTCGGGATAGGCGGCGCGCTGGCGCGCCGGGTCTGACTGGGCGAGGGGGACGACCGCCAGGCGGCGGTTGACCTTCTGCCGCCAGTTCATCCGCGCGGTGTTTTCCTGGCCGACATAGCAGCCCTTGGTAAAGCTCACGCCGTGCAGTTCGGCGGCATTGGCTTCCAGCCACAGGGTCTGGTCGCTGCCCAGTTCGGCCTGGCCTTCGGCCACGCCCAGCTTGAGGCGATGTTCGCGCCATTGGGCGTCCACGCCTACGTCATCGTCGCCGACATGGCCGATCCAGCGCTGGCCCAGCGCGCCCAGGCGCGGGTCGGCCGCGCCGCCATCGCCCATGTGCCCTTCCCAATAGACGCCGAGTTCGGGGGCGATGGCGATGGCGATCTTGCGGCGCAGGCGATAGAGCGACAAGCGCTTGACCAGTGCCTCGGCAACGGCAGCCTCGCAATCGATCAGCAGCGCGTCGGTGCCATCAGGCCAGACGATGAAGTCGAACAGCGCCTTGCCCTGGGGCGTGAGCAACCCGGCCCAGACCGGCAGCGGCCCCTGCACATCGTTAGTTACCAGGCCTTGAAGGAAGGCGGCCACGTCCTCCCCCGGTGCGGTGGGGGAGAGGCGCACGAGCGCACGATCGAAAAGACGGGGATTGCTCATGGGTGACAGATAGGAAGCGATGCGCTTAAGGGGAAGCCATGACGACGCAAACGACTCTCACGATCCGCCGCCCGGACGATTGGCATGTTCACTTGCGCGACGGCGCGATGCTCGAGGGCGTGGCGCCCTATACCGCGCGCCAGTTTGCCCGCGCCATCGTGATGCCCAACTTGTCGCCGCCGATGACCGACGTGGCGGGCGTTTCCGCCTATCGCGACCGCATCCTGGCGGCCCTGCCCGAAGGCAGCGACTTCACCCCGCTGATGACGCTCTACCTGACCGACCACACCGACCCCGACGAAGTCGAGCGCGGCCACGGCGCGGGCGTGTTCACGGCGGCCAAGCTCTATCCCGCGCATGCCACCACCGGCTCGGCCCATGGGGTGACCAGCGTGGCGACGATCTATCCCGTGCTCGAACGCATGCAGACAATCGGCATGCCGCTGCTGATCCATGGCGAAGTGACCGATTCGCATGTCGATATCTTCGACCGCGAGGCGGTGTTCATCGAGCGCACCCTGCAAAAGCTGGTGGCCGATTTCCCCGCGCTCAAGATCGTGTTCGAGCATATCACCACAGAAGAAGCCGCGCAGTTCGTGGCAGGCGCGGGCGATAACGTGGGCGCGACGATCACGCCGCAGCACCTGCACATCAACCGCAATGCCATGCTGGTGGGCGGCATGCGCCCGCACGCCTATTGCCTGCCGGTGGCCAAGCGCGAGAAGCACCGCCTGGCGCTGCGCAAGCTGGCCACCTCGGGCCACGCCCGCGTGTTCCTGGGCACCGACACCGCGCCCCATGCGCGCCACCTGAAGGAAAGCGCCTGTGGCTGCGCCGGGCTGTTCAACGCGCCCTATGCCCTGGAAAGCTATATCGCCGTGTTCGACGAGGAAGGCGCGCTCGACAAGTTCGAGGCCTTTGCCAGCGAGAACGGCCCGCGTTTCTATGGCCTGCCGCTCAACGCAGGCACGGTGACCCTGGAGAAGAGCGGCGTTGTGGTTCCGGGCGAGATCGCGGCTGGCGGCACCACGCTGGTGCCGTTCCACGCTGGCGAAACCCTCGCCTGGCGGTTGGTCTAAGATCCTCCCCCTCCCCGTTCCGGGGAGGATCACGCCTTGCGGCGGCGGAGCAGGTCATAGCTGAACAGTGCGATCGCGCACCAGATCAGCAGGAAGCACGTGACGCGCGCAGGATCGAGCGGTTCGCCATACAGCAGCGCGCCCAGCACGAAGAGGATCGTGGGCGCAATGAACTGGGCAAAGCCCAGCGTCGACAGGTCGAGCTTGCGCGCGGCCACCGCGAACAGCAGCAGCGGCACGGCGGTGATCACGCCCGATCCGACCAGCAGCCAGGGCACCAGGCCGCCTTGCGTCAAGGCTGATCCAGCCGGCAGCGTGGCGGCATGGAACACGGCGAACAGCGCCGGCACGAACAGCACGGCGGTTTCCACCGTCAACCCGATGACCGACGGCACGGCCACGAACTTGCGCACCAGGCCGTAGAGGGCAAAGCTGCCGGCCATGGCCAGTGCCACGCCGAGCATCGACAGCGCGCCGGCCAGCAGCACCGCGATCCCGCCTGCCGCCAGCGCCACCGCCGCCCATTGCAGGCGGTTGAGGCGCTCCTTGAGGAAAAGCACGCCGATCAGCACATTGAGTAGCGGGTTGATGTAATAGCCGAGGCTGGCTGCCAGGACCTGGTGCGTCTCGATCGCCACCAGATACATCAGCCAGTTGCACCCGATCGCCGCCGCGCTCAGCACCAGGCGGCCGAGCACTGCCGGGGTGGTGAGCGCCGCTCGAAGGGCCGCGCCCTGGCCGCTGAGCAAGACCACGACGAGGCAGACCGGCAGGGTGAACACCACCCGCCAGCTGACCAGTTCCACCGCCGGTACGCCCAGCAACGGATGGAAGTAGATCGGGAAGAAGCCCCACAGCACATAGGCCAGCACCGCAGCGCCCAGGCCGCCCGCGCCCTTATGCCGTGCCTGGTTGGTCTGGTCGGTCATGGCCGCGCCTGTGACAGGCGCCCGGCCCGGCGCCAAGAGGCAATCTGCGAAGCGGCAAGGGCGGGACCAAACTTTTTTCGTTTCCGGTCAATTCTGACGAAGGCGTTGCATGTCGTTCAGGTTGAGTGGGGTAAAGATGAACCAACACGACGGATCAGGAGACCGAAGATGATCGCAATTCGCAAGACCCTGCTGGGCCTGGCCGCAACGGCCACTCTGGCTGCCGGGATCGCCCCGGCTTCGGCAACGGTGGCCATGACGCCGCAGGCCGCATTGGCCGCCCCGGTTGCCCACGATGGTTGGGATGGCCGTGGCGATGGTGGCTGGAACCACGGCGGCCGTGGTGACTGGCGCGGGCGCGACGATTGGCGGGGTGGCGGCTATGGCCGCGGGCCCAGCGACTATCGGGGCGATTATCGCGGTTATGATCGCGGCTATTATGGCGACGTTGCCTATCGCGGGCAGAGCTGGCGCGGCAATGACGGCCGCTATTACTGCCGCCGCAACGACGGCACCACCGGCCTGCTGGTGGGTGGCGTGGCCGGCGCGCTGATCGGCCAGGGCGTGGCCGGCCGCGGCGATCGCACCCTGGGTGCCATCCTGGGCGCCGCCGGTGGCGCGCTGCTGGGCCGCTCGATCGACCAGAGCAACGCCCGCTGCCGCTAAAGCGCTAGATCCCGCTCGGCCGGGGGACCAGGTCGAGGGACCAAGTCGGGGAACGGGCGGGACCGGGGGCCTGTACGCGTGGTGGCGTGCAGGCCCCCTTTCGTTTGTGCGGATATGGTTCGTGCGCCAGGCATGTTAACATGGCGCTAACCAAGCTCTGCGCATGAGGTGGCGATGGTTTGTAACCCCGTCTTGCGCATCGTTGCACCGCTGGCCGCCCTGGCGTTGGCCGGTTGCGCCGGGGATGATACGCGCAAGGCGCAGACCGATCACGACCCGGCCATGAGCGCCGCCCTGGAAGGGCCATTGCTGACCGATCCCGATCTTTCGCAGCAGAACATGCGCAACGCCGCCGTGGTGCCGGGCGGCCCGGTCGATCCAGCCACGCCCCCGCCCGACGGCAAGTAGGCTTATCCCGACAGGCCTATCCCGACAGGCCGATCCCGATCGAGGCGCGCGGCTGTTCCATTTCGGCCGACGCGACCGGATAGGCGCAATAGTCTGCGGCATAGAATGCGCCGGGGCGGTGGTTGCCCGAAAGGCCCACGCCGCCCAGCGGCGCGGCAGGCGAAACCCCGTTGGTGGGCCGGTTCCAGTTGACCACGCCGGCGCGCACTTGTGCCCAGAAACGGTTGTAATCCTGGGGTGAACCGCCGATCAGCGCGGCGCAGAGGCCAAACCGCGTGGCGTTCGCCTCGGCCAGGGCCTGGTCGAAATCGTCCACCTTGATCACTTGCAGGATCGGGCCGAACAGTTCGACGTCGGGGCGCTGGGCCATGGCCGTCACGTCGATGATCGCCGGGGCCAGGAAGGGCAAGTCGCCGCGTGGCCGCGTCAGGTGGCGGATCGGTCGCCCGCCGTTGGACAGCAGATACAGGAAACTTTCGGTGAGGCCATCGGCCGCGGCATTGTCGATCACCGGCCCCATGAACGGCGCGGGTTCATCCAGCGGTGCGCCCACGATCAGGCGATCGGCGAGGGCTTTTACCTCGCCCACCACGGCATCATAGAGATCGGCCTTGACGATCAGCCGCCGCGCCGCCGTGGCGCGCTGGCCGGCGGTGGTGAACGCCGATTGCACAACCAGGGCAGCGGCATCGGCAATCTTGGGCGTGTCCCATACCACGATGGGATTGTTGCCCCCCAGGTCCAGCGCCAGGATCTTGCCGGGCTGGGCGGCCAGGCGCCGTCCCAGCGCGACGCCGGTGTGGGTCGATCCGGTAAACAGCACGCCGTCCACGCCCTCGTGGGTGGCCAGCGCCTTGCCTTCTTCCCCCGCGCCCACCAGCACTTGCGCCAGGGCGGCGGGTACGCCGGCGCGATGCAGGCATTGCACCAGTGCCAGACCGGTGGCCGGCGCCTTTTCCGATGGCTTGAACACCACGGCGTTGCCCGCGATCAGCGCGGCAATGATATGCCCGGCCGGCGCCTGGGCAGGCAGGTTGAACGGCCCGATCACCGCCATCACGCCATGCGGCTTGTGGCGCAGTGCGGCCGTGCCCTGCAAGGCGCTGTCCAGCCGGCGCTGGGCCGTGCGCTCGGCATAGCTGCGCACCGCGATTTCCACCTTGGCCAGCACGGTATCGACTTCGCCGCGCGCTTCCCACAGCGGTTTGCCGGTTTCGCGCGCGATCAGGCTGGCCAGGCTTTCGGCATCCTTGCGCACTTCGTTGGCAAAGCGGCGCAGCAGTTCGATGCGGGTGGACAGCGGCTGTGCCGCCCACGCCGGCCAGGCGCGCCGGGCACGCGCCACCGCAGCATCGACATCGCCGATCGCCCCGCGCCAAAGCTCGTCGCCGGTGGCCGGTTCAGTGGAAATGATCTCTCCGGCGGCCACGGGGCTGGCGTCGATCCTTTGGGTAAGGCGGGATGTCACGGGGCTGGGTAAACCAAAAGCGTTACGAATGGGTCAGCGATCGGCTCTGGAGCCTGTCGGATTGCTTAATGGGCTTCGGCACCGGCAGCGTGGCCAGCGGGCACGGGCGGGGTGCCAAGTGCCTCACCCAACTGGCGGATCGCCGCGATCTTGGCATGCAGGACGCTCCAGTCATCGTGCTCGGCAATCGGTGCCCAGATGCTCTCCACTTCCTCGATCAGCAGGCTTTGCGGCGGCCGCCCGTGCCAGTGCGGATGATCCTCCCCAGCGGGGGCATAGCCTGCCAGCGCGGGCAGCGCTTCGGCGCCGCGGCCGCCGCGGTGGGCATGGAAAAAGGCGTCCGGCCCGATTTCCTGCGCGCGAATCGCCGCTTCGCACGCTTCAACCAGCGTACTGTCGTGCTCCGGCCCGCGCGGCGCCACGCCCAGGCGCCAGCACCAGCGGCGTGCCATCGCCGCCTGATAGAGCGGGCCGAAGGTTTCCAGCGCGGCGATCAAGGGCGGCGCCTCTTCCACCAGGCGCAGCGCCACCGCCAGTTGGCCGCAGTTCCACCCGATCACTTCGGGCTGGCGGCCAAAGGCATAGCGGCTCGCCTCGTCGAAATAGGCCGCGACGAAACGCGCGTCCCAGCGCGGCAGCCAGCGCCACGGGCCATAGTCGAAGCTTTCGCCCGTCACGTTCATGTTGTCGGTGTTGAGCACGCCGTGGACGAAGCCGGCGACCATGTAGCTCGCCGCCATGTCGGCCATGCGCGCCACCACTTGGTGCAGCAGCGTGGCCGCCGGGCTCGCGCCCGCCGGCGCGGCGTCCGGCGCGCCGGGAAACTGCTCCAGGCAATAGGCGATGAGCTGGTGCATCTCCTCGGGCTTGTCGAGCGCGAGCAGGCGCTGGAACGTGCCGATGCGGATATGCCCGTGGCTCAGCCGCACGAGCACGGCCGCGCGGGTGGGCGAGGGCTCGTCACCCCGCCACAGGCTTTCGCCGGTCTCGACCACCGAAAAGGTGCGGCTGGTGTTGACGCCCAGCGCTTCGAGCATCTCGGTGGCGAGAATCTCGCGCACCGCGCCCTTGAGCGTGAGGCGCCCATCGCCGCGCCGGCTCCACGGCGTTTGGCCCGAACCCTTGGTGCCCAGGTCCAGCAAGCGGCCGGCGCCATCGCGCAATTGCGCAAAGGTAAAGCCGCGCCCGTCGCCCAGTTCCGGGTTGTAAACGCCGAACTGGTGCCCGTGATAGCGCAGCGCCAGCGGGCCGGCCAGATTGCCGGGCAGGGGCGCGAAACGGCCGAAATGGGCGATCCATTCCGCATCGCTCAGGCCCGCCAGCCCCACCTGCGCCGCGGCACGATTGTTGCGCCAGCGCAGTACGGTTTGCGGGAAATCGGCCGCCTCAACTGGGTCGCCCAGCCAGGGCGCCAGCGCCGCCAGTTGCGGATCGGGGCGATAGGGAATGGCATGGCCCGGCTGCGGGGACACGGACACGGCTTGCGGGACAGGCTCCATTCTTTCATTAGTGGGGTGCTTGGGCGCCGCACACAAGGCGCCATGTTGCCGCACATCGTTACAGCACACGGGAAAACGCGCTTGGCCATTGTTGACGCCCACGCCGCATTCGAGATTCGCAGCTGGACCAGCACCGACGGGTTGCGCCTGGCCTATCGCGCCTATGCGGGGGACAATGCGCGGCTGCCGGTGATCTGCCTGCCGGGCCTGACACGCAATGGCCGCGATTTCGAGGATCTGGCCGCGCATCTGGCCGCAGGCGGCCGCCGCGTGCTGTGCCCCGACCTGCGCGGGCGCGGGGAAAGCGATTACGCCCGCGATCCGATGACCTACCAGCCGCCCGTCTATGCGCAGGACCTGGCCGGGTTGCTTTCTGCCGAAGGGATCACGCGCTTTATCGCGGTCGGCACCTCGCTGGGCGGTATTCTCACGATGATGCTGGCGGCCGGGCAGCCCGGCCTGGTGGCGGGCGCCGTGCTCAACGACATTGGCCCGGTGATCGAGGCGGACGGCCTGGCGCGGATCAGCGACTATGTCGGCCAGGGGCGCAGCTACCTGACGTGGATGCACGCGGCGCGGGGCCTGCGCGAGACGATGGGTGACATCTATCCCGATTTCAGCATCGAGGATTGGCTGCGCCTGGCCAAGCGCCTGATGGCCCTGGGCACGGGCGGGCGCATCGCGTTCGATTACGACATGAAGATCGCCGTCCCGATCGAGGCGGCGAACGAAGCCAAGGAAGAAGCCGAAGCGAAAGCGCGCAGCGGCGGCGATCCGGTGCCGCCGGCGGCGGACCTGTGGCCCCTGTTCATGGCGCTGGCACCCGTGCCGCTGGTGGTGGTGCACGGCGCCTTGTCCGACATCCTTTCGGGCGAAACCGCGGCAGCCATGGCCACGCGCCACCCCGATTGCGATCTGGTCAGCCTGCCGCGCGTGGGCCATGCCCCCACGCTGGACGAGCCCGAGGCCCGCGCGGCGATCGATCGCTTGCTGGCGCGGCTGGATTGACGCGCGCCAGTACCGGGGAATCGCCATGACCCAACCTGCCAGCCCGGCTCGCCGCCTGCATGTGCTGCACCTGCATTCCACGTTCGATGCCGGGGGCAAGGAACGGCGCAGCGTCGCGCTGATGAACCGCTTCGGCAATGCGCTCGATCATTCGGTGGTTTCGGCGCAGCCTGGTGCACTGGGCGCGCGCAGCTTGCTGGCGCGCGGGCTTTCGGTGCATTTCCCGCTGGGTTTTCCGCCTCTGGCGGGCAAGCTGGGGGTGCGCCGGCTGCAGACCCTCGCTCGCGGGATGCAGGGGTTCGACCTGATCTGCACCTACAACTGGGGGGCGATGGATGCGGTCATGGCCCATGCCCTGTTCGCCCCGCTCTATGGCCTGGCGCCGCTGGTGCATCACGAAGACGGCTTCAACCAGGACGAGGCAGAGCGGCTCAACCCCCGCCGCAACTGGTTCCGCCGCATTGCGCTCGCCCGTGCCAGCGCGCTGGTGGTGCCCTCGCGCCGGCTCGAGGCCGTGGCACAGGATGCCTGGCACCAGCCGGCGGGCAAAGTGCATCGCATTGCCAACGGGGTGGATACGGCCGCCTATGCCCGCAAGGCTCGCGCCGACGCCCTGCCGCGCGTGATCAAGCGACCGGGGGAAAAGTGGGTGGGCACCCTGGCGGGCCTGCGCGCGGTCAAGAACCTGCCGCGCCTGGTGCGCGCGTTTCGCGCCCTGCCGGAAAACTGGCACCTGGTGATCCTGGGCGAAGGGCCGGAGCGCGAGGCGATCCTGACCCAGGCGATGGACCTGGATATCGGCCACCGCGTGCACTTGCCCGGCCATGTGCCCGATCCGGCGCTGGCCGTGGGCCTGTTCGATTTCTTCGCCCTGTCCAGCGACAGCGAGCAGTTCCCGCTTTCTGTGGTGGAAGCGATGGCCGCCGGCCTGGCCGTGGTCAGCCCCGCCGTGGGCGACGTGGCAGAGATCGTTTCGGCCGAAAACGCGCGGTTCATCACCCCGGTGGGAGACGAGGCGGCCCTGGCCGCGGCCATGCTGGAACTGGCGCAGGACGAACTGGCCCGCCGCCGTGTGGGCGCGGCCAATCGCGTGCTGGCGACCCGCGATTACGATGAAAGCGTCATGGCGGCCCACTATGCCCGCATCTATGCCGCCGCCCTGGGGCACGGGCAATTTCCATGATGCAGGGGACATGTGTCGCGATGTTGCGCTTAACCGGCGGTTCAGCGGGGGACAGGCAGCATCATAGGCGTTGAAAAGGTGGCTCCATCCGCTAAACACCGCGCCCATTGCCGTGCAATTATTGCCCATCCCTTGCCCTTAACCGCCGAAAGCGCAGCCTTGGCCCTGAGACCGAACCGCCCGCAAAACCGATCCGAACAGCTTGCCGCCGCACGCGCCGCCCAGGGCGACGTGTTTGCCCGCGAGGTGGACGATGCCCTGCGCCAGGAAGAAGCGATGGACGCGATCCGCCGCTGGGGCTTGCCGATTGGTGCGGCCGTGCTGCTCGGCCTGGCCGGCCTGGGCGGCTGGCTGTGGTACAGCAACCACCAGGAAAGCCTGCGTGGGCAGCAGGGCGAACAACTGACCCTGGCGCTTGACGATACCGAGGCGAACAACGCCAAGGGCGCGCAGGGCCTGCTCGATACGCTTGCCAAGGACGGCACGCCGGGCAACCGCGCGGCCGCGCAGCTTCTGCTTGCCGGCAAGGCGCAGGACGATGGCAAGGCAGACCAGGCCGCCAAGAGTTTTGCCGCCGTTGCCGCCGATGGCGACGCCCCGCAAGCCTATCGCGATGCGGCCACCGTGCGCGAAGTGGCGCTGACGTTCGACAAGCTCTCACCCCAGCAGGTGATCGACCGCCTGATGCCCCTGGCCGTGCCGGGCAGCCCGTGGTTCGGCAGCGCGGGTGAACTGGTGGGCCTGGCCTATCTCAAGCAGGGGCGCAACGACCAGGCCGGGCGCCTGTTCGCGTCCATCGCCAAGGACAAGGACGTGCCCGATTCGATCAAGCGCCGTGCGCGGCAAGTGGCCGGCAGCCTGGGCGTTGACGCGGTGGACGATGTCTCTGCCGTGGTCAGCCAGGCGCAGAGCCAATAAAGCGCACAAGCGTTGCCCGCGCGATCGGGCGCACAGGAATTGCCCACCGCTGCCCCATGGTCGGCCGTGGCATGACAGGACAAGGAAGACAGGCATGATCCGCATTTCCAGCCAGGGCCAAGCGAGCGAGGGCACCGGGCGCCGCCGTCCGGCGATGCTGGCCCCGGCGGCCATGCTCCCTGCAGCGGTATTGGGCCTGGCTCTGGTTCTGGGCGGTTGCGCCGGGCACAAGTCCAAGGTCAAGGCCACGCCCACGGTGGGTGAGCGCGTTCCGGTGCTTTCGCGGATCGAAGCGGGCACCAAGGTAGATGCCACGCTGGCGAGCATGGACGTGGTCGTGCCGGCACCGGTGGTCAACACCGAATGGGCCCAGGGCGGCGGCACGGCTAGCAAGGCATCGGGCCACCTGGCCCTGGCCGATGCCCCGCGCAAGCTGTGGACGGTCCGCATCCCCGGCTCCTCGCCCAAGCAGCGCCTGGCAGCCTCGCCAGTGGTGGGCGGCGGCACGCTGTTCGTGATGGACACCGACGGCATCGTCCATGCGCTGGACGAGAACACCGGCCACGAAAAGTGGAAGCAGGGCTTCCGCGTGCCGGACAAGAACGATTCGATCTTTGGCGGCGGCGCGAGCTATGACGATGGCAGCGTCTATGTCACCACTGGCCTTGGCGAAGTGGCCGCGCTCGATGCCACCACCGGCAAGATCAAGTGGCGGGTCAAGCCCGCCGGCCCGCTGCGCGGCGCGCCTACCGTGGCATTCGGCGCGGTCTATGTGATGACGCAGGATAACCAGATCTTTGCGCTCAACGTGGCCGACGGCGCGAACTTGTGGAACCAGTCTGCCTCGGTCACGCAGAGCGGCGTGTTCGGCGTGGCTGCCCCGGCCGCTGGCCAGGGCACGGTGATCGCCGGTTACAGCTCGGGCGAACTGGTGGCCTATCGCTATGAAAACGGGCGGCAGCTGTGGTCCGACGCGCTGGCGCGCACGTCGATCGCCACCAGCGTTTCCACGCTGACCGATATCGATGCCGACCCCATCGTGGAACGCGGCCGGGTCTATGCCCTGGGGCAGGGCGGGCGCATGGCCGCCTATGAACTGGTCAGCGGCCAGCGCATCTGGGAACTGAACCTGGCGGGCATTTCCACCCCGGCTGTGGCCGGTGAGTGGATCTTTACCCTCACCGACGAAGCCAAACTGCTGTGCATCGCCAAGTCCACCGGCAAGGTGCGCTGGATGAGCCAGTTGCCCCGCTACATGAAGCCCAAGAAGAAGGAAGCCCCGATCTTCTGGACCGGCCCGGTGCTGGCCGGCAACAAGCTGTGGGTGGCCAATTCGCGCGGCGAGGTTTCCACCGTGACGGTGGGCGATGGCACGCTGGCGCGCATGGCCAAGGTGGCCGCTTCGGTCACCCTGGCGCCGATCGTGGCCGACAAGACGCTGTTCGTGCTGGACGACAGCGGCCAGATCACCGCGTGGCGTTGATACCTGGGCGTTAACCTTCTTCACCGAATTTCCACTTCTGGCGGTATAAGCGGGCGGGCATGACAGAAACGCCCACCCGCGCCGTTCCGCCAGACCTGCCGCGATCCCGGCCGCCCAGCGACGTTTCCGCCTGGGTCGGCCTCGCGGGCCTTGCCGGTCTGCTGCTGTGGATCGCCATTTGCCGGTCCTGGCCGCAGATCGTCGATGCGCTGGGCCTGCCCGGGCCGCGCGCGCGGCTTTCGGGATCGAGCGCGGCGGTGCTGGCGCTGGTTTTTTCCGGCACGCCGATGGTCGCCTGGTCGCTGCTGGTGGACAAGGTCCATCGCCGTCCCTCCACCGGGATCGACTGGTCGGCGCCGCGCCCCTGGCGCAGCGGCATCGAGGTTTCGATCACCAAGCTGGCGGGGCTGTGGGCCACCTGGGCGATCATCGCTTTCGTCTATTGCCTCGGGCGCTGGTATTGGCGCGGGCCTTATCTCTTTGCCATGGACCTGCTCGAGCAGGCGGCGCCGTTCCTGTTCCTGGGGGCCATTCCCTATGTCCTGTGGCTCGATCGGGTTCTGGTAAACCCGCGCGACGGGGCCTGGCATTTCGGCGCCATGCTGATCGGGCGCGAGCCTTATGACATCGCGCAAGTGTGGCACCATGCCCGCGCCTGGGCGGTGAAGGGCTTTTTCTGCGCGTTCATGATCTCGATCCTGCCCGGTGGCTTTGCCGCCGTGGTGGAAGCGGATTGGACCGGGCTGGCCCACGATCCGGTGCGCTGGTCCTATACCGCGATCGAAGCGATGTTCATGATCGACGTCCAGATCGCCATGGTCGGCTATCTGCTGACGATGAAGCCGCTCGACGCGCATATCCGCACCGCCAATCCGTTCCTGGCGGGTTGGGTGGCGGCGCTGATGTGCTATCCGCCGTTCGTGCTGATGGGCGGGGGCGGCGTGCTCGATTACCACCAGAACACCGCCGAGTGGGCGTTCTGGTTCGACGGCCACCCGGCGCTGCTGTGGATCTGGGGCATCGCGCAAGTCGTGCTCACCGCGATCTATGCCTGGGCCACGATTGCCTTCGGCCTGCGCTTTTCCAACCTCACCTATCGCGGCGTGCTGACCAACGGCCCTTATGCCTTCACGCGCCACCCGGCCTATCTTTCCAAGAACCTGTTCTGGTGGCTGGTGACGATGCCGTTCCTGGCCACCACCCATTCCAAGGTGGATGCCGTGCGCAACACGGTGACGCTGGCCCTGGTCAGCGCGGTCTATTTCTGGCGCGCCAAGACCGAGGAAAAGCACCTGCTGGCGGAAGATGCCAAGTATCGCGAATACCACGCCTGGATGGCGCAGCACGGGCTGATCACGCGGCGGCTGGTGCGGCTGGGGCGTCTGGTGTTCGGGCGGTCGGCGCTTGGTATCCACCAAACCCCGTCCCCCTCCCCTGAAGCGGAGGGGGAGAAGCTGCAGGCATAAAAAACCCCCTCCGCTTGAGAGGAGGGGGTTGGGGGTGGTGCGAAGCCTGACGCAAAGGCGTCAGACCGCCACGCCCTCGTCGCTTTCGTAAACGCGGATGTTGCGCTCGCTCAGGCCCAGGGCTTTGCGCTCTTCGGCCCAGGTGGCCATGTGCGCGGTCTTGAAATGGGCGTCGATCGCGGCGCGGTCGCGCCACTTTTCGCTTACGTGGATCAGTTCGGGATCAAGCGCATCGTGCGAATAGGCATAGGCAAGGCAGCCGTCTTCGGCGCGAGTGGCCTCGATCACCTTGCGCATCAGCGGTGCCGCGGCCTCGAACGAAGCGGTCGGCAGGCGGAACGTACCCATCACCAGGATCATGGCGTGCAATCCTCTCAAAAGCTCTTGGCGGCATAGACCTGGGACAGATCCCCGGCCCAGGCACCGTGATAAAGGTCGAGCAGGCGCTCGGCCGGGCTCTTGCCCGATGCGACGATCTCGTCGAGCGGCAGGAGATAGCCGGTCTCGTTGTCACCCGCGTCGTTGAGACGCCCACGCGCGGCAAGGCCGGAACGGGCGATTTCGAGCACGCGGGGCGCGATGTCGCGCAAGCTGCCGCCGCCCGGCAGCGGCGCATCGAGGCCCAGCTTGGGCACGCTGGCGCGCAAGGTTTCGCGGCCCGCCATGTCCCAGTCCTTGACCAGGTCCCACGCCGCGTCGAGCGCGCCCTGGTCATAGAGCAGGCCCACCCACAGCGCAGGAAGCGCGCAGATGCGGCTCCACGGGCCGCCATCGGCGCCACGCATTTCGAGGAACGACTTCAGCCGCACTTCGGGGAAAGCGGTGGAGAGGTGATCGACCCAGTCGCTCCGCCGCGGCTTTTCGCCGGGCAGGGCAGGCAGCTTGCCATCCAGGAAATCGCGGAAAGACTGGCCGGCCGCGTCGATATACTTGCCATCGCGGAACACGAAATACATCGGCACGTCGAGCATGTAGTCGACATAGCGTTCATAGCCGAAGCCGTCTTCGAACACGAACGGCAGCATGCCGGTGCGCGCGGGATCGGTGTCGGACCAGATGTGGCTGCGATAGGAAAGGAAGCCGTTCGGCTTGCCTTCCAGGAACGGCGAATTGGCGAACAGCGCGGTGGCCAGGGGCTGCAACGCCAGGCTGACGCGGAACTTCTGCACCATGTCTGCTTCGCTGGCATAGTCCAGGTTGGTCTGGATGGTGCAGGTGCGCAGCATCATGTCGAGGCCCATCGTGCCCACGCGGGGCATGTGGCGCAGCATGATCTCGTAGCGGCCCTTGGGCATGATCGGCAGATCGGCGCGCGCCTTGTCGGGCCACAGGCCCAGGCCAAGATAGGCCAGGCCAAAGCGATCGCCGATGGTCTTTACCTGGGCAAGGTGGCGCCCGGTTTCGGCGCAGGTATCGTGCAGGCTTTCCAGCGGCGCGCCCGACAGTTCCAGCTGGCCCGCCGGTTCCAGGCTGACCGTGCCATCGGGGCCGGCCATGGCGATGACCTTGCCGCCTTCCATCACCGGCTCCCAACCGAATTCGGTCAGCGCCATGAGCAGGTCGCGGATGCCGCCGGGCTCGTCATACGAAGGGGCGGCGTAATCGGCCGTGCGATAGACGAACTTCTCGTGCTCGGTGCCGATTCGCCAAGCCTCGCGCGGTTTTTCCCCGCGCTGCATGGGTATCACCAGCTGGTCCCGGCTCTCGATGAGGGGATCGTTGCTATCTGAAACCTGTCTCGTGCTCATGCGCGCATCCGTTAGTCGGCAAAAGGGCTTTGCGCCAGCGCTAAACGCAGGATGAACAATTGCAGGACAGCAACAATCAAGAACAGGTCTCTTTTGCGCAAGCAGAGCCTGGCCAGCCGCCCGCCTACCGCCCGCAGGCCTCGTAATATCCGGCGCGGCAATCGGCCACGGCCTGGCGCCAGGCGGCCAGGTCACGCTGGTATTGCGCCTGGGCCTGGGCATAGCCATCGTCGCCCCGCGCATAGCCCGCACCATAGCCATAGGCATCGGGCGCGGCCGTCGATTCCCGGTATTGCCGGGCATAGCGGGCGTCCCGTGCCCGCACGTAATCGAGCTGGGCCTGGTTCATGCGGCGGATCGCCTCGTGATCGCGGGCCCGGGCGGTGCTGCTGCGCATCGACGGATCGGCAGGGTCATCGGCATGCGCCGCAACCGGCAAGGCCACCGCGATCAGCGCGGCGGCAAACAGTGGATTGACCCTCATGGCGTGCGTCCCTTTGCGGTTCCCGGCAATGGCATAGCAACCGCGCGGGGCAGCGGGCAGAGGCCTTGCGACGAATGGTTCCGCAGCTTGCCTCAGGTTCCGCGCGTGTCGCCGTAGAGATGGATGTGCAGCCGGTCACTCATGCGCCAGCCATGTTGCAGCGCCAGGGCGGAAAGCCATTTTTCGCGCGATCTTACGGTGTCACTGTCGGTCCCCTCGGGCATCACGAACAGGCGTCCGCCGGGGATGCCGTAAGTGGCCTGGAGCGCGGCCACTTCATCGCAGTCCTCGGGGCTTGCCACCACGAACTTGAAGAAGGCGCGGGGCTCGGCCGCCCAGGCGGCGAGCCGGGCCGGGATGAGCGCCAGGTCGGCCGGATTGCCCGAATGGGCGAGCTTGGGCGAAACGTTGAACTGGTCGATCAGCGGATCGATGGCGGGCGCGGGCGCCACGGTGCCGTTGGTTTCGATCTCCACATGCAGGCCCGGCCGCGCGGCTTTGAGCGTGGCCAGCACGCGGGCCAGGGCCGGGGCCTGCAACAGCGGCTCCCCACCGGTCACCACCAGCCGGTCCTGCGGAAAAGCCAGCAGGCGGGCAACGATGTCGTCTTCTTGCAGGACCAACTGGTTGGCCTGGCGCTCGAACGCCAGGCCATCGCGGTGCGGGCGATTGTCGCCGGTAAAGCGCCAGGTATAGGCCGTGTCGCACCACTGGCAGGCCAGGTTGCAACGCGACAGGCGGATGAACAGCGAAGGCCGCCCGGCCGATGGGCCTTCGCCCTGGAGCGAGGCGAAGATTTCCGGCTCGCCCGGCGTGGTGGTCGCCAGTGCAATGGTCACGCCATCCTCCCCGGCACGAGGGGGGGGAGCGCCACCGCAGCGGGTGGTGCGAGGCACAACGCTGCGCCCGTGCCGGGCGCCACCACCCCTCGATCCCCTCCTCTGAAGAGGAGGGGAGGAAGAAGGCCTTGCGCCACCGTTACCCCAGCCGCGCCAGGGCCGCGCTCAATCGCTCGGCTTCGGCGCTGTGGTGGGCGTGGTCGGCGCGGGCCTTTTCCACCGCTTCGGGCTTGGCGCGTTCGACGAACGAGGGATTGCCCAGGCGGCCTTCCAGCGCCTTGGCTTCCTTTTGCGCGGCGGCCAGGGCCTTTTCCAGGCGGGCCTTTTCGGCGGCGATGTCGATCACGCCGTCGAGCGGCACCACCAGCGTCGCGTCACCGGCCACGATCTGCATCGCCGCGCCGGCAGGCGCGGGAGCGAAATGGATGGCCGAAAGGCGGGCGAGGCGCTCGATCGCGGCGGGGTTGGCGGCGATGGTCGCGGCGGTCTGAGCGCTCGGCTCGGCCAGATAGGCCTCAAGACGCGCGCCGGGCGCGATGCCCAGTTCGTTCTTGGCGGTGCGCAGCGCCGAAACCAGCGCGATCAGCCACTCCACTTCGCCTTTGGCCGCTGCGTCGACGCTCGCCTGCGGGGCGGGCCAGCGGGCGACGATCAGTTCGTTGTCGCGGGCGCCAAGCGCATGCCAAAGTTCTTCGGTGACGAAGGGCATGAACGGGTGGAGCATGACCAGGATCTGATCGAGCACCCAGCCGGCCACGGCACGGGTTTCATCGTCGAACGACCCCTTGATGAGTTCGATGTACCAGTCGCAGAACGTGTCCCACACGAAGTGATAGATCGTGTTGGCGGCGGCATCGAAACGCAGATCGGCCATGGCCTGATCGAGCGCGGCGACGGTTTCCACCACTTCGCCCACGATCCAGCGGTTGACCGCGCTCGTCGCGGCCGGCGCTTCGAGCGTGGTGGACGCGGTGATGCCGTTGGCCTGGCAGAAGCGCGCCGCGTTCCACAGCTTGGTGGCGAAGTTGCGATAGCCCTCCACCCGCTTCTCATCCATCTTCACGTCGCGGCCCTGGCTTTCCATCGCCGCCATGAAGAAGCGCAGCGCGTCGGCGCCGTACTTGTCGATCAGGCCCAGCGGATCGACCACGTTGCCCTTGGACTTGGACATCTTCTGGCCATCGGCCGCGCGCACCAGCCCGTGGAGATAGAGCCGCTTCCACGGCACTTCGTCCATGAAGTGCAGGCCCTGCATGGCCATGCGCGCATCCCAGAAGAACAGGATGTCGAAGCCCGAAACCAGCAGGTCGTTGGGATAGTGGCGCTTGACCAGTTCGGTCTCGTCCGGCCAACCCAGCGTGGCGAAGGGCCAAAGGGCGGAGGAGAACCAGGTGTCGAGCACGTCTTCGTCGCGGGTCAGCGGCTTGTTGCCGGCGAGCGCCTGCGCCTCTTCCTCGGTCTCGGCCACATAGGGCGTGCCTTCCGCATCGTACCACGCCGGAATGCGGTGGCCCCACCACAGCTGGCGGCTGACGCACCAGGGCTGGATGTTTTCCATCCAGTTGAAGAAGGTCTTTTCCCACGACTTGGGCACGATCTCGATCGCGCCCGAACGCACCGCCTCGATCGGGCGGCGTGCCAGGAATTCCGCGTTCACATACCACTGGTCGGTCAGCCAGGGTTCGATCACCACACCGCCGCGATCGCCGAACGGCGTCTGGATCGTGCGCGGCTCGGCGTCGTGCTCGGTCTCGTTGCCTTCCTTGTCCTTGGTGACATGGGGCACCAGCAGGCCTTGCGCCTTGAGCGCCTCGACCACGGCCTTGCGCGCGAAGAAGCGATCCTGGCCCAGGAACTCTTGCGGGATCAGGCCATCGGCGGTCTGCACCACCTGCGCTTCGGCATCGAGCATGTTGAGCATGTCGCGCGCTTCGATGCCCGCGCGGCGGCCCACTTCGAAGTCGTTGAAGTCGTGGCCCGGCGTGATCTTGACCGCGCCGGTGCCCAGCGCCGGATCGGCGTGCTCGTCGGCCACGATGGGAATGCGGCGACCGGTCAGCGGCAGCACCACGTGCTTGCCGATCACGCTTTTATAGCGTTCGTCGTCCGGGTGCACGGCCACGGCCATGTCGGCCAGCATGGTTTCCGGGCGCGTGGTGGCCACCACGATGTGATCGGCGCCGCTATCCAGCGTCACGCCATCGGCGAGCGGGTAGCGGAAGCGCCAGAAGTGGCCCTGGACTTCGCGCGTTTCCACTTCCAGGTCGGAAATCGCGGTCTTGAGCTTGGGGTCCCAGTTCACCAGCCGCTTGTCGCGGTAGATCAGGCCTTGCTTGTGCAGATCGACGAAGACCTTGACCACGGCGCGGGTGAAGTGCGGGTCCATGGTGAACTGCTCGCGGCTCCAGTCCATCGAACAGCCCAGGCGGCGCAGCTGGCGCGTTATCGTGCCGCCGCTTTCCGCCTTCCATTCCCACACTTTCTCCACGAACTGCTCGCGGGTGTAGTTGGTGCGCTTGTCTTGGGCGGCTTCGAGCTGGCGTTCCACCACCATCTGCGTGGCGATGCCGGCGTGGTCGGTGCCCACCACCCACAGCGCATCCTTGCCTTTCAGTCGTTCGTGACGGATCACGATGTCCTGCAGCGTGTTGTCCAGCGCGTGGCCGATGTGGAGCGAGCCGGTTACGTTGGGCGGCGGGTTCACGATGGTGAACGGCGTGGCATCGGCGCGCTCGGGCCGGAACAGCCCCTGGCTTTCCCAATGGCCATACCAGCGCGCTTCGATAGCGCCCGGTTCGAACGTCTTGGCCAGCTGCGCTTCGTTCAGCTGCTCCTGGCCCGATTCCTGCTGCGTATTCGTCTCGCTCATGGCCGGCGCCTTGCCAGTTGCCGCCGGGCATCGCAAGCGCAGGAAGGAACGGAAACGCCCATTCATGCGTTCCGCCGCACGTGATGCACTTGTCGCCCCTTCTGTTTTCCCCCATGAAGTGGGCAGGATGAGAGCCTTAGCCGATTTCACGATAGAGCCGGGCCAGGCGGAGCACGGTGGGGTGCTGCGTTTCAGCGGCCCCATGGTGGTATCCTCGCTGGGGCTGGTGGACCGGCGCCTGCGCCACATTTCCGAGTCCGTTGACGAAATCGACGTGCGCGACGTGGAGCGCATGGATACGGTGGGCGCGTGGACGGTGTGGCGCCTGTCGCAACAGCTTGGCGCGCGCATCGTCAATTGTCGGGACGAGGCCGAGCGCCTGATCAAAGCGATCAGCGACACCGACGAAAACCGCGAGAGCATTCGTGCCCCGCGCTTGCCGCTGCTGCAGCGGGTGCCCGACGAAGTGGGCAAAGTGGTCATCGCGCTGGGTGTCGGGTTCCTGCAAGTGGTGGGGTTCCTGGGCCAGGCGGTTTCGGCCGGTGGCACGATCCTGCGCCATCCGCGCCGCTTTCGCGCCCTGGCGCTGATCCACCAGATGGAACTCGTCGGCGTCAACGCCCTGGGCATCGTCGGGCTGATGAGCTTTCTGGTCGGCGTGGTGATCGCGCAGCAAGGCGCGGTGCAGCTCCAGCAATTCGGCGCTGAAATCTATACGATCAACCTGGTCGGCCGGCTTACCTTGCGCGAACTGGGCATCCTGATGACCGCGATCATGGTCGCGGGGCGTTCCGGCTCGGCCTTTGCCGCGCAGCTGGGCACGATGAAGCTGACCGAGGAAGTGGACGCCATGCGCACGATCGGCGTTTCGCCGACCGAGGCTCTGGTCCTGCCGCGCATCATCGCCACGATGATCATGCTGCCGCTGCTCGGCATCTATTCTTCGGTGCTGGGCATCATCGGCGGCGCCTTCCTCGGCTCGGTGAGCCTTGGCATTCCGTTCCTCACATTCCTGGCGCGCATCCAGGAAGTGGTGCCGATCCACGACGTGTGGGTGGGCCTGGTCAAGGGGCCGGTGTTCGGCCTGATCGTGGCGGTGGCTGGCTGCTACCAGGGCATGCAGGTCAAGACCAATGCCGAGGAAGTGGGCACGCGCACCACCTCGGCCGTGGTGCTGGCGATCTTCACCGTCATCGTGCTCGACGCCTTCTTTGCGGTGTTCTTCACCAAGATCGGCTGGGGCTGAGCCATGAACGACTCATCAGCCCATCTGGCCGAAATTCCCGACGAATTCGAAGGCGATTTCCCGATCCGCGTGCGCGGGCTGGTCAATCGCTTTGGCGACCATGTGATCCACGATGGGCTCGATCTTGACGTGAAACGCGGCGAGATCATCGGCGTGGTGGGCGGATCGGGCACCGGCAAATCGGTGCTGATGCGCTCGATCATCGGGTTGCAGATCCCGGCCGAAGGCTCGATCGAAGTGCTCGGCCGGTCGATCACCGATGCGCGCGACGACGAGGATATCGACATCCGCAGCCAGTGGGGCGTGCTGTTCCAGGGCGGCGCCCTGTTTTCCACGCTGACCGTGGCGGAAAACGTGGAAGTGCCGCTGCGCGAATTCTATCCCGAGATTACCGACGAGCTGCGCCACGAGATCGCGCGCTACAAGGTCTTGCTTTCGGGCCTGCCGGCGAACGCCACCAGCAAGTATCCGTCAGAGCTTTCGGGCGGCATGAAGAAGCGCGCCGGCCTGGCGCGCGCGCTGGCGCTCGATCCCGAATTGCTGTTCCTGGATGAACCGACCGCCGGGCTCGATCCGATCGGCGCCGCCGCGTTCGACAACCTCATCCGCAGCCTGCAGGAAACCCTGGGGCTGACCGTGTTCCTGATCACCCACGATCTCGATACCCTTTACGAGATCTGCGATCGGGTGGCGGTGCTGGCCGACAAGAAAGTGATTGCGGTGGGCACGATCCCGGAATTGCTGGCGCTGGATCATCCCTGGATCCAGGAATATTTCAATGGTCCGCGCGGCCGGGCGGCCAAGGATGCGCAAGACCGCGAATCGGCCAGTGTGGTGCAACCAAGTCTCCTGGCGGACACTGGCGCGATGGAACAGGAATAAGCGATGGAAACGCGGGCAAACCATATCTGGGTCGGGGCGGTCACGCTGCTGCTGCTGATCGGCGCGGCGGTCCTCACGATCTGGATCGCGCGGCTCAACCAGCATGCGCAGAACGAATACGACATCTTCTTCAAGCAATCGGTCGATGGCCTGGCCAAGGGATCGGAAGTGTCGTTTTCGGGTGTGCCTTCGGGCCAGGTGAAGGACATCGAACTGTGGGAGAAAGACCCCGAGTTCGTGCGCGTGCGCATTGCCATCGACAAGCGCGTGCCGATCCTGATGGGCACCACCGCCAGCATCCAGGGCAGCTTTACCGGCGTTTCCACGATCCAGCTGGCTGGCGCGGTAAAAGGCGCCCCGCCGATCGACCAGCCGGGGCCGGAAGGCGCGCCCGTGATCCCGACCAAGCGTTCGGGCCTGGGCGAAATCCTGTCCAACGCGCCGCTGCTGCTTGAACGGCTGGCCACGCTGACCGAGCGGCTCACCATGGTGCTGTCGGACAAGAACCAGAAGTCGATCGAGAACATCCTGGCGCACACCGACAAGATGACCGCTAACCTGGCGGATGCCTCGCCCCAGGTGCAGCGTACCTTGTCTGAACTGCAAGCGACGCTGCGCCAGGCGACCTACACGCTTTCCGCCTTTGAAAAGGTGGCCGGCTCTGCCGACAACCTGCTCAACGACCAGGGCAATGGCCTGGCCAAGCAGCTGCGCGACACGCTCAAGTCTGCGCAAGGGGCGGCCGATGCGCTCAACGCCACGGCCAATGCGGCGCAACCCGGCCTCAAGCAGTTCGATGAAAAGACGCTGCCGGCGGCCGAAGCGGCGATGCGCGATCTCCAGGCCACCACCCGGTCCTTGCGCGAATTGACCGATCGCATCAACGATCGCGGCGTCAGCAGCGTGTTTGGCAGTCCCAAGCTGCCCGATTACAAGCATTGATCGCCGCCAGGGGAGTTTGACATGACACTGCGTTTGCTCTTCCCCGCGCCGCGTCCGGCCCTTGCCGTGCTGCTGGCTGCCAGCGTTGGCCTGTCGGGCTGCGTCAGCATTGGCGCCAAGGCGCCGGCCAGCCTGCTGGCGCTCACCCCCGAGGCCACCGTGCCTGCCGGCCAGGGCGCCACGGGCACGCTGGCCAAATCGGTGGTGGTAATGGAGCCGGCCGCCGATGCGCGCGTATCCGTGCTGCGCGTGCCGGTGCAGATCGACGCCAGCAACGTGGCCTATCTCAAAAAGACGCAGTGGGTGGAACGCCCCGCCCGCCAGTTCCAGCACCTCATCGCCGAGACGCTGCGGGCCAAGGGCGGCCACCTGGTGGTGGAAAGCGACGTGAACCAGTGGGAACAGCGGCTGTCTGGCCGCTTGCTGGCGATGGGCTATGACTTGCCCAGCCGCAGCGCCGTGGTGCGCTTTGACGCGGTCAAGGAAGCACCCGGCGGCCGCATCGAAACGCGCCGCTTTGAAGCACGCGTGCCCAATATCGACGATGATGCCCAGGCGATCGGGCCAGCGTTGAACCAGGCCGCCAACGACGTGGCGCGCCAGGTGGTGGACTGGCTGGGCTGAGCAGGCAAGAAGCGAACCCCGGATCAAATCCAGGGTTCGCTGCTATCGGGCAATCAGCCCTTGCGGCCCGAGCCGGATTTCTTGCCGCCACCGTCCTGCTTGTTGACCGTGGCCCAGGCGCGCTTTTCCGCTTCGTCCTTGCTCAGCCCACGATCCTCATAGCTTTCCTCGATATGTTCGGCCTTGCGCTTCTGCTTGTCGGTATAGGCGTCCTTGCTGCCTTGGGGCATGGCATGTCTCCTGGAACGTGAGGCTCTTGCTGCGTCCAAGGGGCAGGGCCGGGGGATGGTTCCCGAAATTTGCCGCATTTGATCTAGCGCACCGACGCGTGCGCGGCGCGGGGGTAGAGCATGCTCACCCACGAGGGATCGCGCGATAGTCCGCCGCGCGGCGTTTCTTCCGGGGCGTTGACCCACGCGTCCAAGGAGGTTCGATCGATGTTGCCCAAGTTTCTCCGCCTGATTCTGGCGCCCGCCTTCGCATGCGCGGCCCTGGTGCCCCTGGCTTTCGTGCCGGCACCGGCGCAGGCCGCGACGCATGCCGGATCGGCCGACGCCCAGGCCCTGCTCACCCGCGCCGTGGCCGAACTGAAAGGCGTGGGCCCGCAAAAGGCCTTTGCCGAATTCAACGATCCGGCCGGCGCGTTCCACACCCGCGAACTCTACGTCTTCGTGTTCAGCATGACCGGCCGCTATGAAGCGTCGGGCGCCGATCCCAAGCTGGTGGGCAGCGATGCCACCGACATGACCGATGCCGAAGGCAAGCCGCTGGTGCGGGACATGATCGCGCTCGCCAAGGCCAAGGGTGGCGGCCGCGTCGATTACGTGTGGCTCAACCGCGCGGACAACCGCGTGGAACACAAGCGCTCGCTGGTGCAGCGGGTGGGCGACCACATTGTCGGCGTGGGATATTACGCCGGATAACGCGGGCGGGGCACGTTTGGCCGCTTGGCGGGTTTGACATCCATGGCCCAGCCGCGCCATCGCGCGGTGGGGGCCAGATGCAAGGATGCCAGGCCCCGTGTTCCAGGAAAGCGAGACGTTTGCCCAAACCCGTGTGCGCACCTCGCGTGCGATCGGCCTGGCTCGCGTTTTGTGTATCCTGGGCATCGTCTATGTCCACGCCTGGACGGGGCTCTATGGCCCGGCGCTGACCGCGCTCGACCATACGCCGCAGGGATTGCTGCGCTGGGGGCTGATCGAGTTGCTGGCGCGTTCGTCGGTGCCGCTGCTCAGCCTGGTTTCGGGCTGGCTGGTCGGCCCCTCGCTCGCCCGGCGCGGCGCGCGCGCGTTCCTGGTTGGCAAGGCGCGCACCGTGCTGGTGCCGATGCTGGCGTGGAATGCCATTGCCATCGTGGTGGTTTCCGGCGCGGCGTGGCTCGGCTGGCTCTATGCGCCGCAGCCCACCTCGTGGGGCTGGCTGGCCAACGAATTGACCGGTCTTGTCCATCCCAACGAAATCAATGTGCAGATGCCGTTCCTGCGCGATCTGTTCCTGTGCCTGTTGATTGCGCCGCTGCTGGTGCGGCAGGGGGATCGCACGCTGGCGGTGGTGGCGGTGGCTGCGCTGGCGTGGAGCCTGGCGCCGCCGGTCTTCCCGCTGTTGCAGCGCCCCTCGATCCTGGGATTCTTCGTGCTGGGCATCCTCGTGCGTCGCCGCGACGCCGCCGCGCGCATTGCCAGCGGGCCGCTGGCGCTGATCGTGGCGCCCTATCTGGTGCTGGCCGGGGTGAAGATCTGGCTGGAACTCTATGGCGAGGCGCAGGGCTGGGCCTCGCCGCTGCTGATCGCCGGGGTCGACCTGGCGATGCGCTGCGCCACCGCGCTATGTTTCTGGGCGCTGGCTTGGCGCCTGGCGGAAACGCGCGTTGGCGCCGCACTGCAAACCCTTGAGCCAGCCATGTTCCTGCTGTTCTGCTGCCACTTGATCCTGATCTGGTGCGCCGGGCCGGCGATCGGCACCCTCACCGGGCCGCTGGGGGCACCGCTCTATCCGCTGTTCCTGCTGGCCCAGCCGCTGCTGGCACTGGGGGCAACGCTGCTGCTCGGCCGCGCCTTGCGCGCGATCAGCCCGCCGCTGGCGCAATGGCTCAGCGGCGGGCGTCTCGCGGCGCGGGATTAGTCTTCTTCTTCCTCGTCCTTGAGCAAGGCGTCTTCGTCCTCGTCCCAGCCCTTTTCGTCTTCTTCCTCTTCCTCGTCTTCTTCCAGCGCGTCGATCAGCGCCTGGGCAAAGGCGGGAATGTCATCGGGCTTGCGGCTGGTGATCAGGTTGCCGTCGATCGCCACGGCCTGGTCCACCACATCGGCCCCGGCGTTTTCCAGGTCGGTGCGGATCGAGGGCCAGCCGGTGACGGTGCGGCCATCGACGATATCGGCTTCTACCAGCAGCCAGGGGCCGTGGCAGATGGCCGCGATGGGCTTGTCCATGTCGTCGAATTCCTCGACCAGCTCGATCACCCGCGGCTCCAGGCGCAGGGCATCGGGGTTCATCTGGCCGCCGGGCAGCAGCAGGGCATCGAAATCGTCTGCTTCCACGGCATCGAGGCGGGCATCGACTTTCACGCTTTCACCCCAGTCGGTGTGGTTCCAGCCCTTGATCGAGCCGGTCTTGGGGCTCGCCACGACGGTTTCGATACCGGCGGCTTCCAGGGCCTTTTTCGGATCGATCAATTCCGATTGTTCAAAGCCGTCGGTGGCGAGGATCAACACGCGTTTGGCCATGGCATTTCTCCGTCAATTCGGGGGTACCTGCCCACAATGGCCCGTGGGGGTGACAGTTCCGGCGGTTTCGTTTTGTTCACGACATTGCGTTGCGAAATCGGCCGGCGCGGCCTAAACCCTGCGGGCCATGGCCGATGATTTCAAAGATCCGTTCGACGCTATCGTCGATGCCCCGTTCGACTCCGCCCTGTCGGAGCGTTACCTGGTCTATGCCCTGTCCACGATCACCGCGCGCTCGCTGCCCGATCTGCGCGATGGGCTCAAGCCGGTGCATCGCCGCCTGCTGTGGGCGATGCGGCAATTGCGGCTCGATCCCACCGGCGGTTTCAAGAAATCGGCGCGCGTGGTGGGCGATGTCATCGGCAAGTATCACCCGCATGGCGATGCCAGCGTCTATGACGCGATGGTGCGCCTCGCCCAGGATTTCGCGCTGCGCTATCCCTTGGTCGATGGCCAGGGCAATTTCGGCAATATCGATGGCGATAATGCGGCCGCCTATCGCTATACCGAAGCGCGGCTGACGCCCACCGCGATCCGCCTGATGGCCGGGCTGGACGAAGGCACGGTCGATTTCGTGCCCACCTACAATGGCGAGGAGCAGGAGCCGGAAATCTTCCCGGGCCTGTTTCCCAACCTGCTGGCCAATGGCGCCAGTGGCATTGCCGTGGGCATGGCCACCAACATTCCCAGCCACAACGTGGCCGAGATCGTCGATGCCACGCTGATGCTGATCGACAATCCCGGCGTCGAACATGCCCAGTTGATGGAAGTGTTCCACGGCCCCGATTTCCCCACCGGCGGTGTGGTGGTGGACAGCCCCGCGGTCATTTCCGCCGCCTATGAAACCGGGCGCGGTTCGATCCGCGTGCGCGGGCGCTTTTCCAACGGGCGGGGCGAGGATGGCGCCTGGGAGGACACCGGGATCGAGCGGCTGGGCAGCGGCCAATGGCAGCTGGTCATCTCCGAAATTCCCTACATGGTGCAAAAGGGCAAGCTGATCGAACAGATCGCGGCCCTGATCGCCGACAAGAAGCTGCCGATCCTGGAAGACGTGCGCGACGAAAGCGACGAGCACATCCGCATCGTGCTGGTGCCCAAGAGCCGCAACGTCGATCCCGAGCTGCTCAAGGAATCGCTCTATCGGCTGACCGACCTGGAAACGCGCTTCGGCCTCAACCTCAATGTGCTCGATGCGCATCGCACGCCTGGCGTGCTGGGCTTGAAGCTGCTGTTGCAGGAATGGGTGATCAGCCAGATCGACATCATGCTGCGCCGCACGCAGCACCGGCTGGACAAGATCGCCGCCCGCCTCGAACTGCTCGAAGGCTATATCATTGCCTATCTCAACCTCGACCGGATCATCGAGATCATCCGGACCGAGGACGAGCCCAAGCCGGTGATGATGGACGAATTCGGCCTGACCGACCGCCAGGCCGAAGCCATTCTCAACATGCGGCTGCGTTCGCTGCGCAAGCTGGAAGAGATCGAACTGCGCAAGGAGCGCGACGCGCTGCTGTCAGAGCAGGACGATCTCAACGCCCTGCTGGAAAGCCCGGCGCGCCAGCGCACCCGGCTGAAGCGCGAATTGAACGCGCTGCGCAAGGACTATGGCCCGCACACCGCGCTGGGCCGCCGTCGCACCACGATTGCCGAAGCCGCGCCCACGCGCGAATTCTCGATGGACGCGATGATCGAGAAGGAACCGGTAACGGTGGTGCTGTCCGCCCGTGGCTGGATCCGCGCGGCCAAGGGGCACTTGGCCCTCGACACCGAGTTCAAGTTCAAGGAAGGCGATGGCCCGGCCTGGGTGCTGCATGCGCAGACCACCGACAAGCTGCTCGTCGCGCTCGACAATGGGCGGTTCTATACCCTGGGGGCGGACAAGCTGCCCGGCGCGCGCGGCTTTGGTGAGCCGATCCGCACCATGGTGGACATCGATCCTGACGCCCACATCATGGCGCTGGTGGTCTATCGGCCCAAGGGGCAATTGCTGCTGGCGGCCAACACCGGGCGCGGCTTTGCCGCGGAGATGGACGAACTGCTGGCCGAGACCCGCAAGGGGCGCGGCGTGGTTTCGACCAAGCCGGGCGTCACCCTCAAGATCGTGCGCGAAATCGCGCCCGAGCATGATCACGTGGCCGTGGTGGGCGACAATCGCAAGCTCGTCATCTTTGCCCTGTCGGAAGTGCCGATCCTGGCCAAGGGGCAGGGGGTGACGCTGCAACGCTATCGCGACGGCGGCTTGTCGGACGCGATCACGCTCAAGCTGGACGACGGGCTGACCTGGACGATGGGCGGCGAAACCGGCCGCACCCGCGTGGAAAAGGACCTGCTGCCCTGGAAAGTCGCGCGCGGCGCGGCCGGACGGCTGCCGCCGGTGGGCTTCCCGCGCGACAACACGTTCTAGGTTTCGGCCCCCCGTCAGGCCTGCGGCCTGCCACCTCCCCATTTCATGGGGAGGATCGCTACGTTTCGCCCTGTTCCTTGGCCGCGTCTACCAGCCAGTCGTGGAATTTCACCAGCCCTGGGTGGTCGCGCCAGTCGGGGCGGAGCACGAGGTAGTATTGGCCTTCGTCCACCAGCGCGGTGGCAAAGGGGGTTACCAGCGAGCCGGATTGCAGTTCCGGTTCGATCAGGAAGCGCGGGAGCAGGGCGGCGCCCGATCCGGCCGCGGCGGCCTGGGCCAGCATCAGGAAGTGTTCGAAGGTCGCGCCCTTGAGCGGTGGCAGGCCTTCGATGCCGGCCATGGCAAACCAGCGGTTCCAGGCGCTCCGCCGCGAAATCTGGAATAGCAGCGGCTTGTCCAGCAGGTCCTGGGGTTGTGTCACGCCTTCGGCCGCCAGCCAGGTGGGCGAGCAGGCGACCACGGCCTGTTCGGTAAACAGCGGCACCATTTCGGCATCGGCCCAATCGGCGGCGCCGAAGTGGATCGCGGCATCGAAGCGCTCTTCGCGCAAGTCGAACGGAAACGAGCGTGCCGCAAAGTTCACGGTCAATTCCGGGTGGCGCGCGGTCAACCCCGGCAGGCGCGGCGCAAGCCAGCGCATGCCAAAGCTGGGCAGCGTGGCGATGGCAAGGTCGCGCCGGCTGCCACGGTCCATTGCCTTGGCCGTGGCCATGCGGATGCGGCGCAGCGCCGGCTCGATATCCTCGGCATAGGTGCGGCCGGCTTCGTTGAGCGTGACGCGGCGGCCATGACGCTGGAACAGCGGGGTTTGCAACGCTTCTTCCAGCAGGGCGATCTGGCGGCTGACCGCGCTTTGCGTCAGACCGAGCTGCTCGCCGGCGCGGGAAAAGCCACCTTCGCGTGCTGCGGTCACGAAGCAGGCCAGCGCGGTCATCGAAGGGAGTTCACGACGCGATTCGCTCATTCCAAAACCCGATCAACAGATGATGCTTCCCCGTTTTGAAGCACGGCTTTCCTATCATAAATAGCATGTCCAGACGATATTAGATCGAAAGGGCGCATTATGCCGAACTTGGCAACCATCGAACAAAGCAGCGGCTCGGACCTTGTCGAAAATGTCCTGGGCCATGCCGAGGCCGCGCGGATTCGTGCGCTGGCCGCGCCGATGGTGCCGGTGGGCAGCCATGCTCCGGTCAATGGAATCGATGCCCTGCGCTTTGCCGAGGCACTCAACCTCGTGCTCTTTGCCGATCTGCTCGACCGCGTGCCCGAAGGCGCCGAGTATGTGGCGCAATGCGCGGCCCAGGGCCGCCGCATCGTGCTCGACCATGGCGCGCTGCGTACGGTGGCCCTGCCGCAAGGCGCGCGCTGCGCCATGCCCAACGGGGTGGAGGCGTTCCGCCGCGTGCTCGAACCCCTGGGCTATGTCGAAGTGGGCGTCTATCCCCTGCCGCGGCTCAAGATGACCGGGCATGTGTGGTGCCACGCGCGCTTTGCCGAAACGATGCCGCAGTTCTTTGTGAGCGAACTGCATGTGGACCAGTTCTCGCCCGCCTTTTCCAAGGCGGCGGTGCGGGTGTTCGGCTCCGCGCTCGATCGGCTCGACGCTGCGACGGCGCAAGTCCTGGCCCGCTTTGCCGCAGGCGGCAGCGTGCCGCAGGAAGACGCGGCAGCCGCGCTCAAGGTGGTCATGCGGCTGTTCGATCGCCAGCATCCCGTGCCGTTCGAGCGCGACTATGAAATCCTGCGCGCCGAAAGCGCCGAAGCCGCCTGGATTTCCACCGAAGGCAATGCCTTCAACCATGTGACCGACCGGGTGAGCGACGTTGAGGAAACGGCCCAGGGCGAGCGCGAGGCCGGGCGGAGCATCAAGGACAAGGTGGAAGTCTCGGCCTCGGGCCGGGTGCGCCAGACGGCACTGCGCGCCGCGCAAGTGAAGCGCTCGTTCCGCGCCGACGATGGCACGCTGACCGCGCAGACCGTGCCGGGATCGTTCTTCGAATTCATCACGCGGCGGGTCGATGCGGCCACGGGCAAGCTTGATCTCACGTTCGACAGCGGCAATGCCACGGGCATCTTCAAGATGACCGCCGCGGCCTGATCCCGTTTCGCCGCCCCCAGCCCGCAATCGCGCGGGGGGCGGTTCAAACCCAACAGAAACACAAAATCCGCGATCTCGTTTGCGGGGAGAAATCGTCATGTCTGAAGCTCTGATGCCGCTTTATGCCCGTGCCCAGATCGAAGTGGAACGTGGGGAAGGCGTGTGGCTGGAAGCGCGCGATGGCCGTCGCTTCCTCGATTGCGTGGCCGGCATTGCCACGTGCAGCCTGGGTCACGCGCATCCCGCGCTGGTCGAGGCGCTCACCGCGCAGGCGCACAAGCTGTGGCACGTGTCCAACATCTTCCGCATTCCCGGCCAGGAAGAACTGGCCGACAAGCTGACCAGCGCCACCTTTGCCGACCTGGCCTATTTCGCCAATTCGGGCACCGAGGCAGTGGAAGCCGCGCTCAAGACCGCGCGCCGCTATCACTATGCCAAGGGTAACGCCGAACGCATCGACGTGATCGGCTTTGCCGGATCGTTCCACGGCCGCACCTATGCGGCGATCAACGCCTCGGGCAATCCCACCTACCTCGAAGGGTTCGGGCCGCGCCTGCCCGGCTATGTGCAGTTGTCGATCGACGACATGCCCGCCCTGGCACAGGCGATTGCCAGCCCCACCACGGCGGCGGTGATCGTGGAGCCGGTGCAGGGCGAAGGCGGCGCGCGGGCGCTGTCGGGCGAGTTCCTGCTGGAACTGCGCCGCCTCACGCGCGAACACGGCGTGCTGCTGATCCACGATGAAGTGCAAAGCGGGATGGGCCGCACCGGCAAGCTGTTTGCCCACCAGTGGTTTCCCGGCGCAGAGCCCGATATCATGGCCATTGCCAAGGCGCTGGGCGGCGGCTTTCCGATCGGCGCGTGCCTGACCACGGCCGAAGCGGCCAGCGGCATGGTGACGGGCGTGCATGGCACCACCTTTGGCGGCAATCCGCTGGCGATGGCCGTGGGCCTCGCCGTGTTCGACGTGATTGCGCAAGATGCCACGCTGGCGCATGTTGCCGCCATGTCCGACCGTTTCTACACCGGCTTTGCCCAGCTTGCCGGGCGCTATCCCGATCAGATCGTGGAAACGCGCGGCAAGGGCCTGCTCATGGGGCTCAAGCTGCATGCCAACAACCGCGAGGTGATGGCCCTGGCGCGCGAGCATGGCCTGCTGGTGGCGGGCGGCGGCGAGAACTGCATCCGCATGCTGCCTTCGCTGCTGATCACGGCGGCTGAAGTGGACGAGGCGCTGGCCCGCCTCGACGCGACGCTGGCCGATGCGCGCGGGCGCGGCTGGGGCTTGGGTCACGCCGCCAGCGCGGTGGCGGCCTGATGCTGGTGGTGCGGCCGGCCGGGCCGGCCGACATCGATGCCCTGCTCGATCTGGCGTTCCTTTCGGGCAAGGGCTTCACCAGCCTGCCCGAAGACCGTGGCTTGCTGGCCGAGCGGCTGGCGCTTTCGGCGCAGAGCTTTGCCCGTGAAGTCGCCCCGGCCGAGGCGTGGTATACGCTGATGCTGGAAGACCTCGACACCGGCATGATCGAAGGCGTGGCCGGGATCAAGGGCGGGGTCGGGCTGCACCGGCCACACTTTTCGTTCCGCGTCATGACCTTGGCGCAGTATTCATCGGCCACGGGCACGCGGTTCGATCACCAGGCGCTGGTGCTGGTCAACGAATGCACCGGCGCTTCGGAAGTGGGATCGCTGTTCCTGCGCCCGCGCAAGCGGCAGGGCGGGGCGGGGTCGCTGCTGGCCCGCGCGCGCTATGCCCTGATCGGCGCCAACCGCGATCTGTTTGCCGCCACGATCATGGCCGAACTGCGCGGCTGGTTCGACGAGCGTGACGAAAGCCCGTTCTGGCACGGCATCGCCGCCAAGTTCTTTCGCCTGCCGTTCGAGGATGCCGACCGGATGATCACCGCCACCGATGGGCAGTTCATCCTGGACCTGGCGCCGCGCCACCCCATCTATCTGGAACTGGTGGATCCGGCCGCGCGCGAGGCGATCGGCAAGGTCCATCGCCATGGGGAACGCGCGCTGGCGATGCTGGAAGACGAAGGCTTTACCCGTTCGGGGCTGATCGACATCTTTGACGGTGGCCCCACCGTGACTGCTCCGCGCGACCAGCTGCGCACCATTCGCAATGCGCGCAGCCTGCCCGCCGCCGCCGGCGTGGTGGAAAGCGGGCCCGATGATCGGCTCCACCTGGTGGCAACGCCGGGCCTGGCCTCGTTCCGGGCCACGCTGACGCCGGCGCGCATCGGCGAAGACGCGCTGGTCGTTCCCGAAACAACCCTGGCCGCCTTGGGCATTCGCCCGGGCGATGCCCTGATCGTGAGTTGATTGCCGTGACCCAAAGGCTCCAGTCGTTTGATCCGGCCCATGGCCGCGTGGTGTGGGAAGGCGATGTGGCCGATGCGGCCGCCTGCACCGCCGCGCTGGACAAGGCCCGCGCTGCGTTCCCGTCCTGGGCCCGCACCCCGCTGGAAGAGCGGGTGGCGATTGCCCAGCGCTATGCCACCCTGGTCAAGGCCAGTCCCGCGCTTGCCGAACTGATCAGCGCGGAAACCGGCAAGCTGCTGTGGGAAACCCGCACCGAGCAGGCCGGCATGGCGGGCAAGGTTGCCGTATCCATCGCCGCCCAGGCCGAGCGCACGGGCACGCGGCAGGCTGAAATGCCGTTCGGCAGCGCCACGCTGCGCCATCGCCCCCATGGCGTGATGGCGGTGCTGGGCCCTTATAACTTCCCCGGTCACCTGCCCAACGGGCACATCGTGCCGGCGCTCCTGGCCGGCAACACCGTGGTGTTCAAGCCATCGGAGCTGACGCCGGCGACCGGTGCTGCCATGGTCGGCCTGTGGCGCGAGGCGGGGCTGCCCGATGGCGTGCTCAACATCGTGCAGGGCGGGCGCGAGACAGGCGAAGCGCTGCTCAAGGGCCGTATCGACGGCCTGCTGTTCACCGGCTCGGCCACGGCCGGCCAGATTTTCCGCCGCCAGTTTGCCGACCGGCCCGACGTGGTCCTGGCGCTGGAACTGGGCGGCAACAATCCGCTGGTGGCTTGGGATGGCGATCCGGCCGCGGTGGCCAGCCTGATCGTGCATTCGGCGTTTGTCACCAGCGGGCAACGCTGTTCGTGCGCGCGCCGGCTGATCCTGCCCGAAGGCGCCTGGGGTGACAGCGTGGTCGACGCGCTGGCAGACCTGGCGCAGCGCCTGCCGATCGCCGCGTGGGACGAGCCGGGCGAGGCGTTCATGGGCCCGCTGGTGGGCGACGCGCAGGCGCGTGGCGCACGCGCTGCGGTGCGCGACCTAGTGGCAGGCGGCGCCCGCACCATCCTGGCCGAAGCGGCGCAGGATGGGCGGCGCGAGGCGTTCTTTGCCCCCGTGATCCTGGACGTGACCGGGCTTGCCGTGCCCGATCGCGAAGTGTTCGCGCCCGTGCTGAGCGTGCGCCGGGTGCCCGATTTTGCCGCGGCACTGGCCAGCGCCAACGACACCGCATTTGGTCTTTCGGCCGGCCTGATCTCCGCCGATCCGGCGCTGTGGGATGAATTCCGCCTGTTCGTGCGCGCCGGCGTCGTCAACTGGAATCGCCCGACCACCGGGGCTGCGGCCAACATGCCGTTCGGCGGCCTTGGCGAGAGCGGCAACCACCGCCCCAGCGCCTATTACGCTGCCGATTATTGCGCCTGGCCCATGGCCAGTTTCGAAGCGCCGGCCATCGCGGCCCAACCGGTACCCGGCGTGCCGGCCTGAAAAACCGCACGGGTGCCGGATTTTTCCGGCACCTTTTTTGCATCCGTGCGTTATGCGCAGCACGGATGACCAAACACTCTGAATCGGACGGCCAGGTTCCCGGCAATGGGGCGGGAGCCTTTGCTGTAGATCTCAGCAATTGTGATCGCGAGCCGATCCATGTCTTGGGCATCATCCAGCCCTTCGGCTTTCTGGTCGCGGTCACGCCCGATTGGATGGTGGCACGGGTTTCGGAAAACCTCGCCGAATTCACCGGCACATCGCCCGAAACCGCGCTGGGGCAGCCGCTCTCCGACCTGATCGATCGCGAGGCTATCCACACCATTCGCAACCGCCTGACCACGCTGCGCGGGCCCGACGCGGTGGAGCGGATCTTTGGCGTGCCATTGCTGGCCGATCGGCCGCCGTTCGATGTGGCCGTGCATTTTTCCGGTCGAGAGATCGTGATCGAGGCGGAGCCGGCAGCAGCCGAACCGCTTGAAGCGACATCGGTCGTGCGCAGCATGATCGCGCGGTTGCAGCAGGTGGATGGCCTGCCTGCGTTCCTGCGCGAAGGCGCGCGCCAGGTACGCGCGATCACCGGTTTCGACCGGGTGATGGTCTATCGCTTCGATGCGCAGGAATCGGGTGAAGTGGTGGCCGAGTCCGTGCGCCACGGCGTCGACAGTTTTCTGGGCCTGCACTATCCGGCCAGCGACATTCCGTCCCAGGCCCGCAAGCTCTATCTGCGCAACACCTTTCGCGTGATTGCCGATGTGGGGTCAACCCCGGTGCCGCTGATGCCGCAGCGCGATCCCGACGGCAAGCTGCTCGACCAGTCGCTGTCGCTGCTGCGCGCGGTCTCGCCGATCCACGTCGAGTATCTGCGCAACATGGGCGTGTGCGCCTCGCTGTCCATCTCGATCGTGGTGGGGGGCAAGCTGTGGGGCCTGTTCGCGTGCCACCACTATGCCCCGCGCCTGCCCAGCATGGCGGCGCGCAGCGCGGCCGAACTGTTCGGCCAGATGTTCTCGCTGATGCTCGACGCGCGCGAGAATGCCCAGGCCCGCGAATACGAAGCGCGCGGCCGCGCCGTGACCGACCGCCTGCTGGCCACCGTGGCGCAGGACAACGACCTGCTCGACAATCCGCAATGGCTGGCCGACGTGATCGGCGATGCCATTCCCGCCGATGGCATCGGTGTCCACGTGCGCGGTCAAACCTCGCTGGTGGGGCTGACGCCCAATCCTGCGCAGTTCGAAGACGTGGTGCGGCTGCTCAACCGCGTGTCGTCGGGCCAGGTCTTCGCCACCGAAACCATCGCCGCGCAATTGCCTTCGGCCGCCGCGCATGGCGATGTGGCCGCCGGCATGTTGGCCATTCCGCTGTCTCGAGAGCCGCGCGACTACATCGTTTTGTTCCGCGCCGAACGCCTGCGCGAAGTGCGCTGGGGCGGCAAGCCGGAAAAGGAAATCGTCTACGGCCCCAATGGCCCGCGCCTTACCCCGCGCAAGAGTTTCGAGGCGTGGGCGGAACTGGTCAAGGGCACCAGCCAACCTTTCACCCCGGCCGAGCGCCGCGTGGCCGAGGCGCTGCGCGTGGGCATGCTGGAAGTTCTGGTGCGCCTGGCCGAAACCGCCGGGGCGGAGCGCGCGCGCGCCTCGGAACGGCAGGAACTGCTGATCGCCGAACTCAACCACCGGGTGCGCAACATCCTGTCGCTGATCCGCGGGCTTATCGCCCAGACCCGCGATGGTGCCGCCGACGTGGCCGGCTTCATCACCACGCTGGATGATCGCATCCGCTCGCTCGCCCGCGCGCACGACCAGATCACCGCCGATCGCTGGGGCCCGGCGCGGCTGGCCGATCTGGTGGAAATAGAAGCCGGCGCCTATCTGCGCGCGCAGTCCGAACGCGTCGTGGCGCAGGGCGAGAACGTGCTGCTCTATCCCACGGCCTATGTCACCATTGCCCTGGTGATCCATGAATTGATGACCAACGCCGTGAAATACGGCGCGCTTGCCGGGCAGGGCACCGTGCATCTCTCGTGGGAGCGCGACGTGCATGGCGGGCTGGCGCTGGACTGGCAGGAGCGCGACGGCCCCCCCGTCGCGACGCCCACCCGGCGCGGCTTTGGCAGCACCATCATCGAGCGATCGATCCCCTATGACCTGGGCGGCACGGCGCAGATTTCCTATCTGCCGGCCGGGGTACACGCCCGTTTCACGCTGCCCGAACCGTGCGTGGCAGGGGTGACGGCGGCGCGCCACAGCGGGCCCATGCCGATCAGCCTGGGCGGCGCGACCACCCCGCTCGACGGGTGCAACGTCCTGCTGGTGGAAGACAGCATGATCATTGCGCTCGATGGCGAGGACGCGCTGCGCGAACTGGGCGCTGCCGCAGTGAGCACCGCGCCCACGGTGCGTGACGCGTTGCGCATGCTGGACCAGGGTCCGTTCCACTTTGCCTTGCTCGATTTCAACCTGGGCGTGGATACCAGTGCGGCCGTGGCCGACAAGCTGATCGAGCTGGGCGTGCCCTTTGCCTTTGCCACCGGTTATGGCGAGGGGATCGGCGTTGAGCGCTGGCCCGGCGTGCCGGTGATCAACAAGCCCTATGGGCTCAAGGAACTGCGCGCCGCCGTCAGCCAGGGCCAGGCCGCGCCCCCGGCGGACTCTGCCGCGCAGCAATAAGCACGCCCCCGCCACGATCGGTCCACGCGGGCACTTGACCGGCAGGGCCGCTGCCGGGCACACCCCGCAACGCGCGGCAACGGCATGCCGCAACCGGGGAGACGAAAGCCAATGTTCAGCCACCTGATGATCGGCACGAACGATATCGATCGTGCCAAGACATTCTACGATGCCACTTTTGCCACGTTCGGCGGGCCCGAGGGCATCGTCGATCGCAAGAAGGGGCGGCTGATCTATGTGCACAACGGCGGCATCTTCATCCTGACGTTGCCGATCAACGGCGAACCCGCCACGTGCGCCAACGGCTTTACCGTGGGCTTTGCCATGACGCCCGAACAGGCCGATGCCTGGCATGCGGCCGGCCTGGAGCATGGCGGCACGCCGTGCGAAGATCCGCCGGGGCCACGCCAGGGCAGCCCCTATTATCTGGCTTACTTGCGCGATCCTGATGGCCACAAGATCTGCGCACTGCACAACTATGGACAGGTGCAATGACGTTGGAAACCGTTTCGACCAGCCGGGCCCACGGCGGCGTGCTGGGGGTGTACAAGCATGCCTCTACTGCCACGGCCACGCCGATGACCTTTTCGGTCTTCGTGCCGCCCCAGGCGCAGCAGGGGTCCAAGCTGCCCGTGCTGCTCTATCTTTCCGGGCTCACCTGCACCCACGCCAATGTGACGGACAAGGGCGAGTATCGCCGGCTTTGCGCCGAACTGGGCCTGGTCTTCGTGGCGCCCGATACCTCGCCCCGCGGCGAAAACGTGCCCGACGATCCGGCCGGCGCCTATGATTTCGGCCTGGGCGCTGGCTTCTATGTCAACGCCACGCAAGAACCCTATGCGGCGCACTATCGCATGTGGGACTATGTGTCGCAGGAACTGCCCGCCTTGCTGGGAGCGCATTTCCCGGTGGACCTCGATCGCATGGGGATCACGGGCCATTCGATGGGTGGCCATGGCGCGCTCACCCTGGGGCTGACCTATCCCGAAACGTTCAAGTCGCTTTCCGCCTTTGCGCCGATCGTGGCGCCGGGCCAGGTGCCCTGGGGGCACAAGGCGCTGGGCGGGTACCTGGGCGAAGACCGCGCTGCGTGGCGTGCGCACGATGCCACCGCGCTGGTGGAAGACGGCAAGCGTCCGGCCGGCGCGATCCTGGTCGACCAGGGGGATGCCGATGGCTTCCTGGCCGAACAGCTGCGCCCCGAACTCTTCGTCAGCGCGTGCGAGGCGGCGGGAGTCGACCTCACGCTGCGCCTGCAGCCGGGCTATGACCACAGCTACAACTTCATTTCCACCTTCATGGAAGACCACTTGCGCTGGCACGCCGAGCGCCTTTGAGCCTATCCGTGTCATCACCCCGGGGCTGAGCCCGGGGTGACGACAATGGGGCCTACCGCCCCCAATCCCCGGCAACTCCCATCCACAATGCAAGACCGGCGAGCGCGGCGGTTTCGCCCCGCAGGATGCGCGGCCCCAGCGTGATGGCGCGGGCGGCGGGATGCGCGCGGACGAGCGCGCGCTCGGCTTCGTCAAAACCGCCCTCTGGCCCGATCAGCAGCGCCGCCGGGCCATTGTGCGCGGCAAAGGCTGCTGCGGCCGGGTCGCCGCCCTGCTCATCGGCAAAGAACAGCGCGCGGTCTTCGGGCCAATCGCGCAGCAGGGCCTCCAGCTTCACCGGATCGGCCAGCGCGGGCAGGGCGGTGCGTGCGCATTGCTCGGCCGCCTCGGTCACGATCGTGGTGGCGCGTTCGGCATTGAGCTTGTCCGCCACGCAGCGGCGGGTGATCACGGGACGGATCTGCGCCGCACCCAGTTCGGTGGCCTTTTCCAGCACCCAGTCGAACGCCTGCTTCTTCAGCAGGGCCGGGCACAGCCACAAGTCCGGCACGGCTTCCAGCGGGCGCATCTGCCGCTCCACCGCCAGCACCAGATCGCGCTTGCCGGCGTGCGCCACGCGGGCCAGCCATTCGCCGGTCTGGTTGTCGCACAGCACCACGGCATCGCCGGCGCCCGCGCGCATCACTTTGCCCAGATAGTGTGCCTGCCCGCCTTCCAGCAGCACGCTGGCGCCTTCCTCCAGCCGTTGCGGCACGAACAGGCGGGGGGCGGAACGCGGTGGCCAGGCGGGGGTGGCGGGCAAGTGATCGGTCATCGGCAGGTTCATAGGCAGGCGGGCGGCTTCGGGCAATCTGTCCCCTTGCGGGCCCATCCCCTTGCAGCCAAGCTCAAAGCGGCGCAGGAACCGGTGGGCATGACCACCGCAACCGACCAGATCGTCCCCGACAGCGAGCATCGCGGCCTTGTCGCGCGCCTGCCGCAACCCTTGCGCGATTATGCGTTGCTGGCCCGGCTGGACCGGCCGATCGGCTGGTGGCTGCTGTTCTGGCCTTGTGCCTGGGGCGTGTTCCTGGCCGGCGGCGCGCGGCAATGGCACCTGGTGGCGTGGATGCTGCTGGGTTCTATCGCCATGCGCGGGGCAGGCTGCGTCTACAACGACATCGTCGACGCTGATCTCGACGCGCAAGTGGCGCGCACCGCGCAACGCCCGGTGGCCAGCGGCCGCGTGCGCAAGAAAGCGGCCTGGGCCTGGCTTGGCCTGCTGGCCGCCGTCGGCCTTGTCGTGTTGCTGCAATTGCGCTGGCAGGCGCAGATCGTGGCGCTGGGCAGTCTGGCGCTGGTTGCCGCCTATCCGTTCATGAAGCGGATCACCTGGTGGCCGCAGGCCTGGCTCGGCCTGGTCTTCACCTGGGGCGCGCCCACCGGCTGGGTGGCGGTGAGCGACACCGGCCTGGGCGCCCTGGCCGCGCTCTATGCCGGCGCGATGTGCTGGTGCATCGGCTATGACACGATCTACGCGCTGCAAGACCGCGAGGACGACGCGATGGTCGGCATCCGCTCCAGCGCGCGGGCGCTCGGCAACAAGGTGAAGCCCGGCGTCACCGCGTTTTACGCCGCCGCCGTGGCACTCTGGGCGCTGGCGTTGTGGCTGGTCAGGCCCGATCCGCTGGCCCTGCTCGCCCTCTTGCCGGTGGCGCTGCACCTTGGCTGGCAGGCCTTGAGCCTGGAGGTTGACGATGGCGACAATGCCCTGGCGCGGTTCCGGTCGAACCGGACGGCAGGGTTTCTGATGGCGCTGGCGTGCCTGGTGGTGGGGAGCGCGGGGTAGGGCATGTCACGACCCGCGTGCCGCAATCAGTTCGGCCGCGGCTCCACCGGGAAAACGATGAAATCGGCCTGCACGACCTTGACCGGCGTGTCGCCCATGCCGTCCACCACCTTCACGAGTTCGGCAATCGCGGCCGGGGATAGGGCCAGGCCGTGTTCGGCCGGATGCGTGGGTGCTTCGTTCGGATAATCCAGGCCCGGCGTGGTGGTCATCTCGATATGGGCGCCCAGCAGGGCGCGGATCGGATGCGTTTGCGCGAAGGTGGCCAGGCGGTGGGCACTGGCGCGGAATTCGGCGAAGTGGTTTTCCGGCACATAGAGCCGGCCAGGATAGAGCATGTCCCCGGAAAACAGCAGGCGGGTGCGCGGGTCATAGATCATGACATGCGCCGATTGGTGCCCGGGCGTGGGAATGGCGCGCAGCACGCGGCCGCCCAGGTCCAGCGTGCCGATGCCGTTGGGCCAATCGGCGACGTGGAACGCGCTGGCCACGTCGGTCGGGGCGAGGCCGACCACGGTGGTATCGGGCCGGCCGGCGAATTCGCTGTCACCGGCGTGGTGGTCGCCATGGCTGTGCGAATGGGCCACGGTCAGGTGCAGTGGGCGGCCGCCATGGGCCTGGCGCCATTGCGCGATGACCTTTTCCACCGTCGGCCGCACGGCAAGCCCGCCGGCACCGGTATCGATCAGCAGGGCGCCCTTGTGACCGAACAGCAGATAAAGGAACGGCGCTTCGAAATTGGTCTTCACAGATTGGCGGATGACGAAGGTATCGGCGTCGATCGCCTGGACCTGGGTTTGCGGCTCGCTCGCCGTGGTGCCGTCGATCCAGTGCGCGAAGGGCGGGGGATTGAACGCCGGGGCGGGGGCTGCCCCGATCAAAGCGAGGGCGGCGATCGCAAATGCGGGGCGAAAACGGCGTGCGGCATCCATCCTGCCCTGATGCCACGCGCCCGCGCGCGCGACCATGACGGCGCGCGCCCGCGTTGTTGATCCTCCGCGCCTCAAACCGCGCTGGCGAGCAAGTCTTCCGCCCCGCCCAGGTCCACGCTGACCAAGCGTGAGACGCCGCGTTCCACCATGGTTACCCCGAACAGGCGGTGCATCCGGCTCATGGTCACCGCGTTGTGCGTCACGATCAGGTAGCGCGTCTGGGTTTCTGCCACCATGGCATCGAGCAGGTCGCAGAAGCGTTCGATGTTGGCATCGTCGAGCGGGGCATCCACTTCGTCCAGCACGCAGATCGGCGCCGGGTTCGTCAGGAACAGGCCGAAGATCAGCGCGACGGCGGTGAGCGCCTGTTCGCCCCCCGAAAGCAGGGTCAGCGATTGCAACCGCTTGCCCGGCGGCTGGGCCATGATTTCCAACCCAGCTTCCAACGGGTCATCGCTGTCCACCAGCGCCAGATGGGCTTCCCCGCCGCCGAACAGGCGGGTGAACAGGCGGCGGAAATGGCCATCCACCGCTTCGAACGCGGCGCGCAGGCGTTCGCGGCCTTCGCGGTTGAGATTGCCGATAGAGCCGCGCAGGCGATTGACTGCTTCGGCCAGTTCCGCCTGCTCGGCCAGGCTTTCGGCCTGGCGGGCTTCGGCCTGGGCCAATTCATCGGCGGCCACCAGGTTGACCGGGCCAATACGCTCGCGCTCGGCCACGAGGCGCTCGTGCGCGGCGCTTTCGGCACTCGCTTCGCCCACTTCGGCGCCGGCAAAGGCAAAGCGTTCGGGCAGCAGTGGGGGCGGGCACTGAAAGCGTTCGCCGGAAATGCCGGCCATTTCCTGGCGGCGCTGGTCTTCATGGGTGGCCTTGGCACTGGCCGTGGCACGTGCTTCACGCGCAAGGGCGAGCGCTTCGTTGGCCTGGGCCAGGGCCGTATCGGCCGCCTTGCCTAAGCTCTCGGCCTTGGCCAGCGCAGCCTCTGCCGCGGCGAGTTCGCGGGCAAGGCGGTCGCGGATCGTTTCGCCCTGTTCGATCTCGGCGATCAGGCCCGCAGGCTTGGCCGCAGCGATCGTGCGTTCGGTGGCCAGCTCGTCTGCCCGGCCCGCCATCTGCGCCAGCCGCTTGGCGGCATCGCCAGCGCGGGCCTGCCAGTTGCGCACGTCGGCCTTCATGCCACCCAGCCGCTCGTGTCCCACGGCAAGACCCTGTTCCAACGCGGCATGGGCGGCCATCGCCTGTTGCAGGCTGGCGTGCGCGGTTTGGTGCGTGGCGCGTGCGGCATCGACCGTGGCGCGCCCGGCGGCCGGATCGGGCAGGGCAGCGTGGCGGGCCTGCGCCGCCTCCGCTTCGGCCTGCGCAGCCTGGATCTGCTGCGCCAGCATGGTCTCCTGGCGGGTGAGATCGGCCGCGCGTGCGTCGCGCTGGGCGCGGGCAGCTTCGGCCTGGTCCAGCGCGCGTAGGGCGCTGCGCTCGGCTTCGGCGGCCTGGCCAATGGCGCGCTCCACTCCGCTCCATTCCGCCTGGACCTGGGACAGCCCGTCGCGCGCGGCATCGTGGCTGGCCTGTGCGTCCTGCACCGCCGCTTCCAGCGCGGGGCGGCGCGCTTCGAGTTCGGCGAGGCGGTTGTCCGCCTCCAGCGCGGCGGCCTCTGCCGCGCCTTCGCCACGCGCGACAAAGCCGTCCCAGCGGCGCAAGTGCCCCCCACGCGTGACCAGCCATTCGCCCGGACCCAGCGGCTGGCCCTCGTCGGCGTCCACCGCGCGCACCAGCGCCAGCCGGGCAGCCAGTTCGGGCGGATAGGTCGGCACATGGTGCAACAGCGCATCGGGCAGTGGTTCGGGCGCGTTGGCCCCGGTCCAGAAGCGCCCTTCGCCCGCTTGCGGGGCCGGGCCCAGTGGCGCCATGGCATCGCGGCCCAGCACGGCGGCCAGGGCGCGTTCCCAGCCTGGCGCCACGCGGCAGCCGGAAAGCGCCGCCGGCCCGCGCCCCCGTGCGGCTGCGGCCTTGGCGCGGGCGGCCTTGTCGCGGGCCAGGGCCTCGGCCTCGCGCGCCACACCCGCCAGTTCGGCCCGCGCCGTGGCCAGGGCATTGGCGGCAGCATCGCGTGCCTGGGTCAGGCTTTCGCGCGTAGCGGTCAATTCCTCGCGGCGGGCACGCTGGCTGGCGAGAGTGGCGGCCGCTTCCGTGCGCCGCCGCTCCGCCTCGGCCAAGGCCAGGGCGGGATCGGGTTCGCTCGCCAGCGCTGCCTGCTGGGTGGCAAGGCGCTGCGCTTCGGCTTCAAGCCTGGCAAGGGCCGCCTGCGCGGCAGCCAGCGCGGCCTGGGCCACGCGCCAATCGGCTTCCACCCCGGCCTGTTCGGCTTGCGCCTGGGCCTGGGCCAATTCGGCAACGCGCGCGCCGCGCTCGGCATCGTCCAGCGCGGCGGCCAGCAGCGGCCGGCGCGCCTCGTCGGCCAAAAGCGTGGCTTGCGCGGCTGCCAGGTCGCTTTCCAGGCGGGACAGGGCCTGGGCCGCCTGCGCGGTAAGCTGGTCGGCTTGGGCGCGGTCTTCGGCAATGGAGCGCAACTGCCGGTCGATGTCGGCCACGCGCTGCTCGGCCGCTTCCAACTGGGCGGAAAGGGCGGCCATGCGCTGCCCGTGGGCAGAAGCGTCCTGGCGCCGGTCGAACAGTTCCTCGCGCGTGGCGGCAAGCGCCGTGGCGGCGCCGTGCTGCGCGCCCTGGGCGGTGACGGTGGCGGCCTGGGCGCCGGCCACGGCCGCTTCGGCGCGGGCCGCTTCGTCGCGCGCGGCCTGGGCGGCAGCGGCGGCATCGCGCCAGCGGGCAAAGACCAGCCGCGCTTCGGCCACGCGAATGCGCTCGGTCACGGCCTTGTAGCGTTCGGCCGAGCGGGCCTGGCGGCGCAGCGTGGCGATCTGCCCGTCCAGCCCGGCCATCAGGTCTTCCAGCCGGGCGAGGTTCGCCTCGGTCGCGCGCAGCTTCTGCTCGGCGTCGCGGCGGCGCACGTGGAGGCCGGCGATGCCCGCCGCCTCTTCCAGCATCATCCGCCGCTCGGCCGGCTTGGCGGCGATCACGGCGGCGATGCGCCCCTGGCTGACCAGCGCCGGGCTGTGCGCACCGGTGGCGGCATCGGCAAAGATCAAGGCCACGTCCTTGGCGCGCACGTCGCGGCCGTTGACGCGATAGGCCGAACCGGCGCCGCGCTCGATCCGGCGCACCACTTCCAGTTCGCCGCCCCACTGGTCGTCCGCGTCGGTTTGGGCGGTCAGGGCCACTTCGGCAAAGGCGCGGGCGGGGCGGCTGGCGCTGCCGGCAAAGATCACGTCGTCCATCCCGGCGCCGCGCATGGCCTTGGCCGAAGCCTCGCCCATGACCCAGCGCAGCGCTTCGAGCAGGTTGGACTTGCCGCAGCCGTTGGGGCCGACCACGCCGGTCAGCCCCGGTTCGATGCGCAGTTCGGCCGGCTCGACGAAACTTTTGAAGCCGGCCAGTTTCAGCCGCTGGAAATGCATTGCCCCCGGTCCCCCAATCCCTGCACGACCAGCCCCCGCCGGCGCAGGATCAGCGCGCGCCGGCGCGCTGCAGGATCGGTTCCAGCTGTTCCCAGGTGGCCACGTCCACGTTCTTGCCATTGACGATGAACGTGGGCGTGCCGGTGATGGTGTACTTGTCACCCGCGGTCTGGGTGTCGCTGGCCAGCGCTTCGGCGGTCTTGCTGTTGGCAAGGCACGCGTTGGCCTGGTCGCGCGAAATGCCGCGCGCGCCGAAGAAATCGATCAGGCCGCCCTTGTCGGCCATCACGCCGAACATCTTGGCCGGCGGCAGGTTCATGCCCTGGATTTCCTTGGCAGCGGGCTGCAGCTTTTCAAAGATGTCCTTCTGGTTGGCATAGACCTGCTGGGTCAGCGCAAAGAAGCTTTCCGGCGCGCCGCAGTGGGTCAGCATGGCCATCGTGGTGTCGAACGGATCGCGCACGAAATTGCGGAATTCCAGGCTTACCCGGCCGCTGTTGACATAGGTGTCGCGCAGCTTGGGAAAGCCCTTTTCCTCGAACTCGGCGCAGTGCGGGCAGGTGAGCGAGCCGAATTCGATCAGCTTGATCGGCGCATCGGGGTTGCCCATGACATAGCCGCCTTCGGCGGTCTTGCTGACCACGTCGCTCCACGCCTTGCCGGCGGGCGCGGCCACGGTGGGCAGGGCGGCGGCGGTTTCGGTCGAAGGGCCTGCGGCATCGTCCTTCTTGCTGCAGGCAGCAAGACCCAGGGTGAGCGGCAGAGCCAGCAGCGCAAGGCGGGTATTGGCAAATTTCATCGCGTGGTTCCCGTGTGATGGGGCAGTAAACCGGTGGGTGGCCGATCAGTTCATGCGGGCTTCGAGCTGCGGCTTGAGCGCGGCCCAGCTGGCTGTGCCGGCCAGCGGCAAACCATTGATCATGAAGGCAGGCGTGCCTTCAACATAGTCCTTGTCGGCCGCTTCCTTGGTGCCGGCGGCCAGGCGATTGGCCAGGGCTTCGTCAGCCAGGCAACGATCGGCGGTGATGCGGCTCACCCCGCGCGAAGCCATCATGTCATAGAACTTGAAATCGCTGGCAATGGCGCGGGTGCGGCTGGCCAGCGGGCCGGTTATCCAGCGCTGGCGCTGGGCCTGGCTGGCGGTCATTTCCAGGCCGATCCAGTCTTCCTGACGCGTCAGGAACATGAGGTGCGTCTGCCAGAACTGGGCCGGCGCCACGCAATGGGTGAGCAGGGCCACCGTCAGGTCGATCGGGTCGCGCACGAAGTTGCGCACTTCGATCGAACCTTTGCCGGGCGCGATGAAGCCCAGGCGCAGCTGGCCATCGGCTTCTTGGGTGAAATGGGCGCAGTGCGGGCAGGTATAGCTGATGTATTCCACCAGCTTGACCGGGGCATTGGGATTGCCCAGCACGAAGCTGTCACGTGGCGTGCGCACCACGGTCTGGTTCCAGTTGCGGCCGGCCGGGGCGGCCGGCGCCTTTTTCGGCGGGGCAGCCAGGGCCGGGTTCGTGGCGAACATGCCAAGGGCAGCGGCAAGCGAAAGGGCCAGCGCCCTGGCAGCGGAACGAAGTTTGATGGTCACTTCCGATTGTCCCTGTTGTCCGTGTCTTGTCTGGCGCTGGCTTCACCCAGAGAGCGGGCCAGCGATTCGAGCACCGCGCGCAATTCCGGATCGCCGATGGCGCGCAGGCTGTCACCCAAGTCCATCGGTACCGGCTTGAGTGAGGGCGGCGCCAGCGGCGCAGGGCCTGTCGGGCGCGGCGCCTGAACCACGCCTTGACGCAGTTTCACCTTGGCCACGGCGCGATAGCCGAAGAAGCGGTTCACCCGCTCCATGATCTCGGGCACGACGTGCTGGATCAGCGGGGCATGGGCCGGCGTCACCACCAGTTGCAGGATGCCGTCAGATTTTTCGCCCGGCGCAAAACGGATCGATTCGGGCATGCAGTGGCGGGCATGCGCGGTGCCGACGATTTCGGGCCAGCGGGTGACGACCGAGCTTTGCACGAAGCCGAAGCGGCGGAATGCGGTACGCCCGATGGCGGGCATCAGGTCGGCAATCTGGCGCGCATCGCCGCCGCGCTTGCGCTCGAACGCCTTGGGCGCAGGCTTGCTGGCTGCGGCCTTGGGGGCGGCCTTTCGGGCAGGACGTGATTTTGGCGGATCGCTTTCCATCTTGGCGCCTGCCATGCCATAGCGGCGCCATGCAAGCCAGTGGCCATCCTGACGATTTCCCCGCCCGCAACACGGAAACCGGCGATGGCGTGGCACCTGCGCTACTGGGCTGGTACGATGCCAATGCCCGGCGCCTGCCCTGGCGCAGCCATCCCGGAACGCCCGCGCCCGATCCCTATCGGGTGTGGCTGTCCGAAGTGATGCTGCAACAAACCACGGTGGCCGCCGTCGGCCCTTATTTCGAGAAATTCACCCGCACCTGGCCCACGGTGCACGATCTGGCCGCGGCAGACGACGCGACGGTCATGGCTGCCTGGGCGGGGCTTGGCTATTATGCCCGTGCGCGCAATCTGCTGGCCTGCGCCCGCGCCGTGGCGCAACTGGGCGCCTTTCCCGATAGCGAAGATGGATTGCGCGCCCTGCCGGGCCTGGGGGCCTATACCGCCGCAGCGGTGGCCGCGATCGCGTTCGATCGGCGCGCGGTGGTGGTCGATGCCAATGTGGAGCGCGTGGTGGCGCGGCTCTTTGCCATCGATACGCCGCTGCCCGCTGCACGCCCGGCGATTCGCGCCGCCACCGATACGATCACGCCCGCTGCCCGTGCCGGCGATTTTGCCCAGGCGATGATGGACCTGGGCGCCACGATCTGCACCGTGAAGGCGCCGCGCTGCCTGCTGTGCCCCTTGCGTGGCGCGTGCCGCGCCGAGCGCGAGGGCCGGGCCGAAACGCTGCCGGTCAAGGCGGCCAAGAAAGCCAAGCCGCAGCGCCAGGGCCGCGCGTTCTGGATCGAACGGACCGGCCCGGACGGCGCGGTACAAGTGCTGGTCGTGACGCGGCCGGACAAGGGCATGCTGGGCGGCATGCGCGCACTGCCCGACGATGGCTGGAGCGCGCGGGCCGATGGCCATGGCCAGCCGCCGCAGGATGGCACGTGGCGATCGGCGGGGGTGGTGCGCCACGGTTTCACCCATTTCGATCTCGATCTGCAATTGATGGTGGGCGAAGGCGGTTCTGCCGCTAATATCCCCGGCGCTCATTGGTGGCCCCGCGCCGACATGGAAAATGCCGGGTTGCCAACGGTTTTTGCCAAGGCGGCGCGGCTGGCGCTGGCCGGTGCGCAAGAGGTTTGAAGAAAGGGTTTGCTCGCGATGCACGATGGCCAGATGCACGATGGAATGACACTTCCGCGAACCCCGGCGCTCAGCCGCCGCGCTCTGTTGGGTGGGGCAGGCATGCTGGGCGGCGGCCTGCTGCTGCGGCGCTGGGCCCATGCCGCGCCCACCGATCCGCGCTTGCCCGCCCTGTCTGCCTTGCTTGATGACTACGTCGGCTCTGGCAAGCTCGTGGGTGCCGTGGCCACGCTGGGCTGGGGGCAGGGCGCCCCCGAAGTGGTGGCGCGGGGCGTGGGCACGCGCGGTGACGCACGCGCCCTGGACGAGAACAGCCTGTTCCGCGTCTATTCGATGACCAAGCCGATCACCGGCATGGCCGCGATGATGCTGATCGACGAGGGCAAGCTCAAGCTTGACCAACCGATTGCCGATTTCCTGCCGGGCTTTGCGCACATGAATGTGCTGGTCGATCCGGCTGGCCCGGTGGACAAGGTGGTGCCGGCCACGGCGCCGATCACCGTGCGCAACCTGCTGACCCACACGGCTGGCCTGGGCTATACCATCGTGCAGACCGGCCCGATCCGCGAGGCTTATGCCGCAGCGGGCATCACCCCCTATGCCGTGAGCCGCGTGCCCGTGCCCGGCTTTGGCGAATCGCATCCCGCACCCAGCCTGGCCGCCTTTGCCGACAATCTCGCCAAGCTGCCGCTGGTCTATCAACCCGGCACGCGCTGGTCCTATTCGGTCGGCCTCGATCTGATGGGGCGGATCATCGAGCTGGCCTCGGGCCAGGATTTTGCTTCGTTCCTGCAAGCGCGGCTGTTCGATCCGCTGGGCATGGCCAGCACCGGCTTCCGCCTGGCGCAGGCCGACGTGGCGCGGTTCACCACCAATTATGCCGTCGCCAACGGCCGCCTGCTGCCGATCGATGTGGCCGCCAACTCGGTCTATCTCGATCCGCCGGCTTTCCCCTTTGGCGGGGCCGGGATGATCAGTAGTCCACGCGATTATGACCGCTTCCTGGCCATGCTGCTGGGCGGCGGGGTCTTTGCCGGCAAGCGGGTGATGAGCCAGCGCGCGGTGGACCTGGGCACCAGCAACCTGCTGCCGGCCACCGCCAGCACGGCGGGCACCTGGATTGCCGGGCATGGTTTCGGGGCCGGCGGCCGCGTGGGGCTGGGCGAATCGGCCGGCACTTATGGCTGGTCGGGCGCGGCCGGCACGATCGCGTTCATCAGCAAGGTGGGCGGGGTGCGCGCCGGGTTCTTCACCCAATACATGCCCAGCACCGCCTATCCGTTCAGCGATGCCTTTCCCCAGGCCGTGCGCAGCGACGTGCGCGCGCGGCTGCTCGCCCAACACAAGGTTGCCGCATGACCGATACTGCCACGCTGACCGCCGGCTTGCACAAGGCCTTGCCGCCGATTGCCTATGCCGGCAATCCGCTCGACCGGGCCGATGCCGTGCGCACCGATCCGGCGCGGCTGGCGGCGGTGCAGGCCGCGGCCGGCGCGCGCCTGCTGGTGCTCGATGGCCTGTCACCGGAATTTTCGGCCGAGGGCGGGCTGGTCTGGGCGCCGCTTGCGGCCGCGCCAGAGGGGGCCGATCTCGTGTTCCTGGGCCTTGATCCGCAGGGCCACGGCTGCTTTGCCGCGGTCGCGCCTGCCCTGGGCGGCAGCACGGCGCCCGCCGCGCCAAACTTGCGCGCCATGCTCGATGCCATGCCGGCAGCAGACCTGGCGATCTATGGCGGCGCGCGCAGCCTGGTCGATTGGCATGCCCGCCACCGGTTCTGCGCGCGCTGCGGCCATGCCACGCGCGCGGCCAAGGGCGGGTGGCAGCGATCTTGCACCAATGCCGCTTGCGGGGCGGAGCATTTTCCGCGTGTCGATCCGGTCACGATCATGCTGGTCGAACACGATGGTCGGCTTCTGCTGGGGCGCCAGCCGCGCTTCCCCGCCGGGCGCTATTCCGCGCTGGCCGGGTTCGTGGAACCGGGGGAAACCGTGGAAGAGGCCGTTGCCCGCGAGGTGCTGGAAGAAGCAGGCGTGCGCGTGCGCGACGTGCGCTATGTCGCCAGCCAGCCCTGGCCCTATCCCTCGTCGCTGATGATCGCCTGCCACGCCCTGGCCGACGATCCGGCGATCGCGATCGACCATGCCGAACTGGAAGACGCGCGCTGGTTCACCCGCGCCGAAGTGACCGCCGCGCTGGAAGGCCGGCCCGATGCCCCGTTCGGGGCGCCCACGCATACGGCGGTGGCGCGGCACCTGCTGGAATGGTGGATGGTGGCGCGGGGATAGGTTGCGTCAGGCCTCGCAAGCAACCCCGCTTCAAACCAGTCCCAGCTTGGCCAATTCCCCGGCAATCTCCGCTGGCAAGACATCGCCCGCTTCGCCATCGCCCAGATCGGCCGGCGCATCGCCTGGTTCCAGATAGCGCCAGCCCTGGTGCGCGCGGCGCGGCTTGGGCACCACGTCGATCAGGCGGGTGGACACCAGGATGTTGGTGCGGCCGCCTTCGGCCTCTTCAAAGCCCAGGATCTCGCTGCGGGCGACGAGCTGATGCTTCAAGATCCAATAGAGCGAGCCGCCGATCATCTCGGCATGGCGGCGGGGGCAATTGCGCGTGGTCAGGCGCGCCACGCCATCGGCACCGTGCCGCCGCCCGGCGGAAAACCATTCGTGGACTTCGGCCAGCGATTGGGCGCCATAGGCCACCTTGGTCATGTGCAAGGGCATTTGCAGGTCTTCCGATCGGTATCAGGCGGCAAGTCCGGTAACGACCGCCAGCCCCAGGAACGAGAAGAACCCCATGACATCGGTCGCCATCGTGACGAATACGGCCGAAGAGACAGCCGGATCCACACGCAGCCGATCGAGCGTGACGGGAACCATGATTCCGGCCAGCCCGGCCACCAGATTGTTGATGACCATCGCCGCCGCGATCACCGCGCCCAGATGCGGGTTGCCGAAGATCAGCGTGGTGCCCACCCCGATCAGCACGCCCAGCGACAGCCCGTTGGCCAGCGCAATGCGCAATTCGCGCAGGATCATGCGCACGGTGTTGGAACTGGTCAGCTGGTTGGTGGCAATCGCGCGCACCACCACGGCCAGGGTTTGCGTGCCGGCGTTGCCCCCCATGCCCGAAACGATCGGCATCAGCACGGCGAGCAGGGCAAAGCGGGCGATCGCGCCCTGGAACAGGCCCACCACCGACGCGGCGATGATCGCTGTGCCCAGGTTCACCACCAGCCACGACAGGCGCGTGCGCACGGTCAAGGCGATCGGCTCGTTGATGTCGCCGTCGCCCGCGCCCGAAAGACGCAGGATGTCTTCGCTGGCTTCTTCCTGGATGATGTGGACCACGTCGTCCACCGTGATCTGGCCGACCAGGCGGCCACTGTCGTCCACCACGGCGGCCGAGATCAGCGCGTATTTCTGGAAGCGGAGGGCCACTTCCTCCTGGTCCATGGTCACGGGAATCAGCGTCTGGTCGCGCTTCATCACATCGGCCAGGGCCACGCTGCGCGGCGCGCGCAGCAGCCAGGACAGCATGCACGTGCCCACGGGGCGGTGCTTCACGTCAACGATGAACACTTCCCAGAATTCGGTGGCAAGGTCATCGTCGTCGCGGCGCAAGTAATCGATCAGGTCGCCCACGCTCAGGTGTTCGGGCACCGCGATCACGTCGCGGCTCATCAGGCGGCCGGCGGATTCTTCCGGGTAGGACAGCGCGCTTTCGATCGCTGCGCGGTCTTCCGGCTCCATCTCGGCCAGGACCGCAGCCTGGTCTTCCTCGTCGAGATCTTCGATCAGGGCGACGGCGTCGTCCGTCTCCATCTGCTCGGCAAGATCGGCAACTTCGTCCGGCTCCAGATCGTCGACCAGCGCATCACGCACCCAGTCGTTCAATTCGGCCAGCACTTCCGACCCCAGAAGGTCGTTGATCGCGCGGGCGAGCGGCGCCCGATATTCCTGCTCGATCAGCTCGAACAAGTCGGCAATGTCGGCCGGGTGCAGCGGCTCGACCAGGTTATAGACGGTTTCCTGGTCGGCCTCGTCCAGCGCTTCGGTCACCTTGCGCAGGAACGAGGGGCGCAGCGTGTTGTCTTCCTCGTCCAGCTCCTGCGAATTGCGCACAGGATCGGGCGCCGCCACCATCACGGTGTCGGTGTCGATCTGCGGTTCGTCGTCCCGGTGCGCGGCTTCATCCATCATGGGCCGGGATAGGCGATCATCCGGCAAATGCAATGATGCAGTGCAGCGTGACTTTGCCGGCAGATTGCCTATATCGGCGGCATTGTTTGCCAAGGAAGAGTGGTCGATGTCTGAAGAAAAACTGGTCCTGTCGCTGGATTCGGGCGATGTGGTGATCAAGCTGCGTCCCGATCTGGCCCCCGGCCACGTGGAACGCATCAAGGAACTGGCCTCGGAAGGCTTTTACGATGGCGTGAAGTTCCACCGCGTGATCCCCGGCTTCATGGCGCAGGGCGGCTGCCCCCAGGGCACCGGCATGGGCGGCTCCGACAAGCCGGACCTCAAGGCCGAATTCAACGACCAGCCGCACGTGCGCGGCGTGTGCTCGATGGCCCGCACCAGCTATCCGCACTCGGCCAACAGCCAGTTCTTCATCTGCTTTGACGACGCGCGCTTCCTCGATCGCCAATACACCGTGTGGGGCGAAGTGGAGAGCGGCATGGACCTGATCGACGCGCTGCCCAAGGGCGAGCCGCCGGCAAACCCGGGCGTGATCCGCAAGGCGACCGTTCAGGCGGCCTGAGCCAGAGCGACGATCGGGCGCTGTCTCGGTTCTGAGACGAAACCTGTATCATATCAGGGAAAGGCGGGGCTGGTCCCCGCCTTTTTTGCTGCCGGAATGGGCACATCGGCCTAGGGGCAAGGGCAGACCGAACCCGAGAGGAGCCCCCCATGAACGCCCCCGTTTCGTCAGCACCCGTTTCCACCGCGCGCATTGCCCATCCCGATTATCGTGCCCGCCTGATGAGCGCGGACGATGCCGCAAGCCTGATCGGCCCTGGCGCGGTCGTGGGGATGAGTGGCTTTACCGGCGCGGGCTATCCCAAGGCGGTGCCCCAGGCCCTGGCGCGGCACATGGAAGCAGCGCACGCGGCGGGCGATCCCTATGCCATCAAGGTCTGGACCGGCGCTTCCACCGGCCCCGAACTCGATGGCGCGCTAGCGCGGGCCAAGGGCATCGATTTCCGCCTGCCCTACAATTCCGATCCCTTGGTGCGCGAACAAATCAACGCGGGCACCGTGCAGTATTTCGACATGCACCTGAGCCAGGTGGCGCCGGTGGCCTGGCAGGGCTTCCTCGGCCCGCTCGACGTGGCGCTGTTGGAAGTCTCGGCAATCCTGCCCGATGGCAGCGTGGTGCCGTCCTCTTCGGTGGGCAACAACAAGACCTGGCTGGACCGCGCGGGCAAGATCATCCTGGAGGTCAATTCCTGGCAGCACGAAGCGCTGCACGGGATGCACGACATCTATTACGGCACGGCGCTGCCGCCGCACCGCCAGCCGATCCCGCTGACCCATCCCGATGATCGCATCGGCCAGCCCACGTTCCGCATCGATCCGGCCAAGGTGGTGGCGGTGGTTGCCACCGACACGCCCGATCGCAATGCCCCGTTCAAGGCGCCTGACGATGCCGCCCGCGCCATTGCCGGCCATCTGCTGGCGTTCCTGGAGCACGAAGTCACCGTGGGCCGCCTGCCGCGCAGCCTGCTGCCGATCCAGTCGGGCGTGGGCAATATCGCCAATGCCGTGCTGCACGGGCTGATGGACAGCCCGTTCGAACCAATGACCGCTTATACCGAAGTGCTTCAGGACGGCATGCTCGAACTGCTGGCATCGGGCAAGCTGGCGATGGCTTCGGCCACGGCCTTTTCGCTCAGCCCCGATGCGGCCGAAGCGCTCAATGCCGAAATGCACCGCTACCGCAATCGCATCGTGTTGCGCCCGCAGGAGATTTCCAACCACCCCGAACTGGTGCGCCGCCTGGGCTGCCTGGCCATGAACGGCATGATCGAGGCCGATCTCTATGGCAACGTCAACTCCACCCACCTGATGGGCTCGCGCATCCAGAACGGCATCGGCGGCTCGGGCGACTTTGCGCGCAATGCCTATATCTCGATCTTCATGGCGCCTTCGGTGGCCAAGGGCGGGGCGATTTCCACGATCGTGCCCCAGGTCAGCCATGTCGACCATATCGACCAGGACGTGCAGGTGATCGTCACCGACCAGGGCCTGGCCGACTTGCGCGGGTTGGCGCCCAAGCAGCGCGCGGAAAAGGTCATCGCCAACTGCGTCCACCCGCTCTACCGCGACCAGCTGGCCGATTACTACGCACGTGCCCTGCGCGATTCCTATGGCAAGCATTCGCCCTCGCTGCTGCGCGAGGCGTTGTCATGGCACCAGCGTTTCGTCGAAAAGGGCACGATGCTGGCGGGGTGAGGGGGTGCCCCTCTGTCGGCCTGCGGCCGCCACCTCCCCATCGGGGATGGGGAGGAATTTCCGGTTCCTCCCTGCCGAAGGCGGGGAGGGGGACCGCCGTGAAGCGGTGGTGGAGGGGCGTGGGCCTAAAGCCCCGCCTTCAGCATCCAATCATGGAACAAGCGCACCGGGCGCGATTGTAGCGCGCGCGGGCGGCAGACGAACCAGTAGGAATAAGGGCTGTCCACCTCGATGTCATAGACCCGGGCCAAGCGGGGATCGTGGCTTCGGCTAAAGTGATCGTCGTGCATGATCGCGATGCCCAGCCCTTGCGCGGCGGCTTCCAGGATCAGCTGGCCCGAATCGAAATGGTCGATCGCCGCCGGTTCCAGCGCTTCCAGGTGCAGCGTGCGCTTCCACGCTTCGAAGCTGGCAGGCAAGTCGTTGTGGACCAGGAACGTCTGCTTGGCGAGCTTGGCCATGTCGGGCCGGTCGCCCAGTTCCTCGGCCAGTTGCTTGCTGGCGATGGCATAGACGCGGTTGTGATCAAGCCGCACCGAATGCAGCGTGGCATCGGGCCCTTCGGAAAGGACGATGGCCGCGTCGATCGTATCGCCCAGCTTGGTTTCCGCCGCGGTGGAGCTGTCGATGTCGATATGCAGTTGCGGGTGCAGCTTGCGCAATTCGCCCAGGCGCGGGAACAGGCGCTGGCTGCCGAACAGCGGCAGCACGCCCAGGCGCAGGCGCATGACCTTGCCGGTGTCGATCATGCGGTCGATCCGGTCGGCCATCTCGTCGATCAGCGGGGCCACGGCATCATACAGCGTCTGCCCGTCTTCGGTCAGCTTGAGCGCCTGGTGCTTGCGCTCGAACAGCGGCTTGCCCACGAATTCTTCCAGTGCCGCCAGCCGCCGCGACAGGGCCGAGGGGCTGAGCGCCAGTTCCGCCGCCGCCGTCTTGGCAGATCCCGCGCGCACCACGCGGATGAAGGCTTCCAGCGAACGCAGCGGAGGCAGGCGGCGGATCATCAGGCGTCTTCTTCTTCTTCGGCAAGGGCAGTGGAGGGGGCATGCAGGCGGATGCGGGTCAGGCGGCGTTCGTCGCCCCCGGTCACTTCCAGGCGCCAGCCGGATTCGTGTTCCAGCACACGGCCCACCGGCGGCACTTCGCCGGCCAATACCACGGCAAGGCCGCCGAGCGTGTCGACATCTTCCTCCACTTCGGCAAGGCGCGGGTCGATCGTTTGCGCCACGTCTTCCAGTTCGGCGCGCGCATCGGCATCCCAGGTATCGGGATCGAGCTGGTTGAGCAGCACTTCGGGCGCGTCGTCGTGCTCGTCTTCCACGTCGCCGACGATTTCCTCGACCAGATCCTCGAACGTCACGATCCCGTCGGTGCCGGAATATTCGTCGATCACCACGGCCAGGTGGGTGCGGCTGCTGCGCATGTCGGCCAGCACGTCGATCGCGCCGCGTGCCTGGGGCACGAACAGCGGCTGGCGCATCAGCGTGGTCCAATCGGCCGGCGCGGGCGCGCCTTTCAGGGCCATGTCCGCCAGGAACGGGAACACGTCCTTGATGTGCATCATGCCCTGCACTTCATCGAGCGATTCGCCATAGACCGGCAGGCGGCTGTGGCCATGCTCGGCAAAGGCGGCGACCACCTCGGCAAAGGTGGATGAGGCCGGAATGGCGATGATCTGCCCGCGCGGGATGGCGACATCGTCGGCATCGCGTTCGCTGAAATGGAGCAGGTTCTTGAGCATCTGGCGTTCCACCGGCACCAGGTCGCCATCGGCGCCCTCGATGTGGCCGGGTTCGTGCTCGTGCTCTTCGATCGCTTCCTCGATCTGCGCCCGCAGCGATTGATCATGGTCGGGCCCCTTGAAAAAGGCCTTGATCACGCGCCACAGCGCGCCGCTACTGTCTCCTTCGCCAGAACGGCCTTCGCCGCTTGGCCCATTGCCCTCGGGCACGGACATCGTTCCTTTCCCCGTTTCAGAAACCATCATGCATATGGGTCGGCCAGGCCCAGCAAGGCAAGCGCCTTCCGCTCCAGGTCTTCCATTTCCTCGGCCTGGGCCTCGCCCTCTTCGTGATCGTAGCCAGCCAGGTGCAGCAGCCCGTGGACCACCAGGTGGGTGGCGTGGGTTTCCACCGAAACACCCTTTTCGGCCGCCTCGCGCGCGCAGACGCCCTGGGCCAGGATCAGGTCGCCAAGCATGCCCGGCGCGCCTTCATCGGCTGCGGCACGCAGCACATCCTCGCGGGCAAGCATCGGAAACGAGAGGACATTGGTCGGCTTGTCCTTCGCCCGCCACTGCTTGTTGAGTGCGTGCACTTCCTCGTCGTCGGCCAGGACCAGGCTGACCAGCAGGTTGGGATGCGCCAGTTCGGGTGCCACCTTGGCGGCCGCTTCGGCGGCACGGTTGGCCAATGCCTCCCAATCGGTGGCGTCTCCCCAGATGGGATCGATGTCGATTTCCAGAATCGGCGCGGTCATGCGGGGGCCTGTACAATTGGGGGGAGGCGATTCGCTTTGGCATGGTGGCGCAGGGTGCGCCAGCCGCCATGTGCAAAAAATGCAATATCGGCCTCGCGCGAGGTTTCCACCACCCCCTCGCCCCCTCCTCTTCAGGGGAGCGGGTTGGGTGTGGTGGAGCCACAGCGCAAGATCAGGCCTCGTTCCCCTCATAGGCTTCCACGATCCGCCCCACGATCGGGTGGCGCACCACGTCGGCGCGGCTGAAATGAACCACGCCGATCCCGTCCACGCCCTCCAGCCGGCCCACGGCATCGGCCAGCCCGCTGGCCGCCACGCCGCCGGGAAGATCGACCTGCTTGGGATCGCCGCACACCACCATGCGGCTGTTCTGGCCAAAGCGGGTGAGGAACATCTTCATCTGCGCCGGCGTGGTGTTCTGCGCTTCGTCCAGGATGACAAAGGCATCGGCCAGCGTGCGCCCGCGCATGAAGGCGATAGGGGCAATCTCGATTTCGCCGCTGGCGATGCGCCGCTCCACCTGTTCGGGCGGCATGCAGTCATAGAGCGCATCGTAGAGCGGGCGCAGATAGGGATCGACCTTTTCCTTCATGTCGCCCGGCAGAAAGCCCAGCCGTTCGCCCGCTTCCACTGCCGGACGCGACAGGATCAGGCGCTGTACCGATCCGGTCATCAACTGGGCCACGGCCTGGGCCACGGCCAGGTAGGTCTTGCCGGTGCCCGCCGGCCCCAGGGCAAAGATCACGTCGTTCTTCACCAGCGCCTGCATATAGGAGATCTGCGTGGCCGAACGCGGCACGATCGTCTTGCGGCGGGTGCGGATCATGATCGGCGGGGCATTGCCGGGCGTGCCGGTGATGATGCCTTCCAGGGTGGGTTCCGCGCTCATCGCAATAAGGGACTCCAGTGCGCCGCTATCGATTTCGTGTCCGGTGTTGAGGCGCTGGTACAGGCCCTTGAGCACGTCGCGGGCGCGGGCCACGGCGTCTTCTGGCCCTTCGATCAAGACCTTGTTGCCGCGCGCGGAAATATACACGCCCAGGCGGTTTTCGATCTGCACCAGGTTGGTATCGAACTGCCCGAACAGCGCACCCAGCATCGTCTGCTCTTCAAATTCCACTTCCACGCGCGCGCGCCGTGGACTTTCCGGCCTGGCCCCGGCCCTTGCCCCGGCATCTCCGGTTATTCCGGCACGGTGCCCGGGGCGGTCGAAGGTCATGTCGCGATGCGCCTCTTCGTGGGCGCGGGGGAATTTGCGAGCCATGGGATGGGGTTTTCGCGCTCCTTTCATCGAACTCTCTATGCAAGTGTAAGGTGTGATCGGCGCGGTGCAAGCGCCGCAATCGTAAAATGCCTGTCATAGGTAACGAGACCGCGACACTTTGCTGCCAGGGCACGACAAACCTGAGCGGTTTCTTGCGCAATCCTTCGGCACGCGTTCAGCCGCTGCGCGCCATAACCGCTTCATGGCCGACGGACACGCCAAGGCGCTCTGCCCCAAGTGTCTGCCAACCTCGGCCGATCAAGGAGTTACCCCCATGCGCAAGTTCGTCCTCGCCATTGTCGCTGCCGCCGTTCTCGCTCCCGTGGTTGCCCCGGCCATGGCCAATGCCCAGCCGGTCCAGACCCCCGCAGTTGCCGCCGCCCGCCACGAAGTGCGCCATGACCGCGCCGAATTCCGCCACGATCGCGAACGCCTGGCCGTCGCCCGTGCGCATGGCAACGAACGCGCCGCCCGCGTTGCCCGTCACGAAGTGCGCCACGACGCCCGCGAACTGCGCCATGATCGCAAGGTGATGCACCACAAGATCCGTCACGCCTACCGCCACCATCACCACCATGGCTGAGGCCTGGCGCTGAGCTGACAAAGCAAAGGCCCCCGTCGCGTGATGCGGCGGGGGCCTTTTCATGCCGACAAGCGCCGGCGTTCAGGCCACCAGTTGGCCGGCGAGCGAATTGGGCCCTGCTTCCACCAGATCGACCGTGACGAGATCGCCGATTGCCACCTCTCCGGTGAAATGCACCGATTGCAGCCAGGGGGACTTGCCCAGCCACTGGCCGGGATGGCGCCCGCGCCGTTCCACCAGAACCTGGCAGCGCCTGCCCACGCTGGCCTGGTTGAACGCGGTGGCATCGCGCACCAACGCGGCCTGCAGCCGTTTCAGCCGCTCGTCCATGACCTCGGCTGCGACCTGGCCGTCCATCGTCGCGGCCGGGGTGCCGGGGCGGGGCGAATACTTGAAGCTGAAGGCCTGGGCATGGCGCACCGTGGCGACCAGATCGAGCGTGTCCTGGAACTCGGCCTCGGTCTCGCCGGGAAAGCCGACGATGAAATCGCCCGACAGCGCGATGTCGGGCCGGGCGGCGCGCACGCGATCGAGGATCTTCAGATAGCTTTCCACCGTGTGGCTGCGGTTCATCGCCTTGAGCACGCGATCGTTGCCCGCCTGCACCGGCAAGTGCAGGAACGGCATCAGCTTGTCGATCTCGCCATGCGCGGCAATCAACCCGTCGCTCATGTCGTTGGGATGGCTGGTGGTATAGCGGATGCGCGCCAGGTCCGGCTCTGCCGCCAGCACGCGGATCAGGCCGTCCAGGCCGATGGCGCGGCCCTTGTCGTCCTGCCCGCTCCAGGCATTCACGTTCTGGCCCAGCAGCGTGATCTCGCGCGCGCCACCGGCCACCAGCAGCTTGGCTTCCTCCACCAGATCGGTGAACGGACGCGAGATTTCCGCGCCGCGCGTATAGGGCACCACGCAATAGGTGCAGAACTTGTCACAGCCTTCCTGCACGGTCAGGAACGCGCTGGGGCCGGAACGGCGGCGCTTGGGCAGCGCGGCGAACTTCGCCTCGGCCGGCATATCCGTTTCGGTGCCGCTCTTGCCTGCGGCAGCGTCGGCCACCATGTCGGGCAGGCGGTGATAGGCCTGCGGCCCCACCACGACCTTGACCGACGGCGCGCGCTTCATGATTTCCTCGCCCTCGGCCTGGGCCACGCAGCCGGCCACGGCGATCAGCGGCACGCTGCCATCGTCCCGGCGCAGGCGGCCGATGTCGGAATAGACCTTTTCGGTGGCCTTTTCGCGGATGTGGCAGGTGTTGAGCACGACAAGGTCGGCGCCATCGCGTTCTGCGGTCGCAGTCATGCCTTGCGCGGTCAGCAATTCGGCCATGCGCTCGCCGTCATAGACGTTCATCTGGCAGCCGAAGCTCTTGACGTGAAACGTCCGGGGGGGATTCTCTGCGGGCATAAGCCGCGCCCCATAAGGCAATCGGGCGGCAATTGGAACTGTCTTGCGCGCGTGCGAAGCCCCCCGCCAGCCGCATCATGCCGCGCGGTCGTGCTTCTCGCGGCTATAGCCCACTTGTGGCACGTCCAGGTGGAACGGGCGCAGCGGCTTGCCCAGGTTGCGTTCCATGGCGGGCACGATGCGGTTGCGCGCTTCGGCGGCAATCGCCTTGCGGCCGGGGAAATCGCGCGGATCGAACGGGTCGAGGAAATGGATGTCGAGGCGGAACGCGCCGCGCCGGGCAAGGATGCGCATGGCATTGGCCATGCCGCCCTCGGTGCCGATCCAGCCGATCCATTCCGCCACGGCGCCATAGTCGAGCACCACCGGCTGCACCAGCACGCCGGGCGGCGGCGGTTCCAGCACGCGCAGCATCGAGGTCTTGAACGGCAGCAGCGATTGCCCGTCGGTGGTGGTGCCTTCGGGGAAAACCGTGATGGCCCAGTTGTCGGCCAATGCCTCGCGCAGGCGGTTGATCTGTTCGGCCACGCCCAGGCGGTCTTCGCGGCTGACGAAGACCGTGCGGTTGAGCCGCGACAGCCAGCCCACCACCGGCGACTGGCCGATTTCAGCCTTGGACACGAATGCAGTGCCGCTCGCGCCGCCCAGCGCCAGGATATCCACCCACGACAGGTGGTTGCTGATATAGAACACGTCGCGCCGCAGCGGCGTGCCGTGGACCCGCACCCGCGCCCCGCACAGGCGTGCGGTCAGGTACAGGAACACGCGCGGCAGCGGGGAGCCGTAGTGGATGGTGCGCCACACATAGTGCAGCGGCACGCAGACCAGCAGCGTCAGGATGATGCCAAGGGCACGCCAGAAGATGCGCAGCTTGCCCAGCGCGCCGATGGGGGAACCGCGTTCCGGTCCGATGCTGCGGGGGCGGGGCATGGGAGGATCAGCTCTCTCGGCCGAGCTTCACGCCGTAGAGTTCCATGCGGTGATCGACCAGGCGATAGCCCAGCTTTTCCGCGATCTGCCGCTGCAACTGTTCGAGTTCGGGATCGACGAATTCGATCACTTTGCCGGTTTCCACGTCGATCAGGTGGTCGTGGTGCGCTTCGGGTGTCGCTTCATAGCGGGCGCGGCCATCGCCGAAATCATGGCGATCGAGAATGCCGGCCTCTTCGAACAGGCGCACGGTGCGATAGACGGTGGCGATCGAAATGCGCGGGTCGCGGGCAGAGGCCCGCTCGTGCAGCTTTTCCACATCGGGATGATCCGTGCTTTCCGACAGCACTTGCGCGATCACGCGGCGCTGGTCGGTAATGCGCAGGCCACGTTCGGCGCAAAGGGCTTCGAGATCGATCACTCGGTGCACGCTGTTCTCGTCATTCTGATTGCTTCGCCACCCATATAGGGGAATTGGCAGGGCTTGTTAACCGGCCAAGCGGCCAGAACCGCAGGGGCCGTGGCAAGGCGCTGTGGAAGAGCGCAAAATCGATCACCCACGGCCCAATTCAAGCAACCTTTCCGGCATGCAAAAGCCCGGCGGACATGCAGCGCCATGCGCCACTGCCCGCCGGGCCGAAATTGCCGGTAGGCGAGCCGGAAACGGCCCGCACACCCGATCAGGCCGTTGCAGCAGCCTTGCGACCGCGCTTGGCGGGGGCAGGGGCAGCGGCCGGCTTGCGACCAAGGCCAATCTTCTTGGCCAGTTCGCGGCGCTTTTCGGCATAGGCCGGGGCAACCATGGGATAATCGGCCGGCAGGTTCCAGCGGGCGCGATACTGTTCGGGCGTCATGTTGTAGCGCGTGGCCAGGTGACGCTTGAGCATCTTGAGCTTCTTGCCGTCTTCCAGGCACACGATGTGGTCGTTCTTGACCGAAGCGCGGATCGAAACGGCAGGTTCGGGCGCGGGTTCGGCCACGGGTTCCGACGGCTTGAGGCCGGCGAGCGCCGAATAGACATTGGAAATGAGGACCGGCAGGTCACCCACCGAGACGCTGTTGTTGCTCACATGGGCGGCAACGATGTCCGAGGTTAGCGTGATCAGGGTTTCACGCATATCATTTTCGATATCACTCATTGCGATCCGGCTTTCGTTCTATGTTGCTGTGCGACACGTTTTGACGGCAGCCCGACTAGTCAGGCGCGTGGCCTGTCTATACGCCATTGTATTCGAGAAACAACCACAGGATGCTACGGTATTCGACAAAATGACCGAAATTTCACAAAATGCTGATTTGCCAAAATTTCAAATCACAGTCTTAGTTCCTGGCTGATTGCTGCAATCCTTTCGCCCGCCGTGCTGCGATAGTAACCCGGTCTAATTCCAATGGGTTGGAATCCGTGCTTGCGATATAGATAGCCGGCCGGATTGCCTTCGCGCATTTCCAGGAAAAGCCGCGTCATGCCCAGCTCGCGCGCTTGGGCGATAAAACGGGTCAGAAGCGAGTCGCCCAGGCCGCGCCGGCGGTATTGCGGTGCAACAGCGAACAGCAACAGTTCTTCTTCATCGAATATACTGCGCGACAAGAAAAAGCCGGCCGTCGATTCCGCGTCTAGAGGATATTCGCTGCCATCGGCACCGATCAGGCCATAGCGAGTGCGCCCAATCAGCAAGGCATCGCCCACCTGCCGGCGATTCCACGCTTCGCCATAGTCGGGGGGAAAAGCCGCGGTCATCACGGCCATGATCCGGTCGAGATCGTCCACGGGTGCCGTCATGCCGGCTTCGTCACGCCAAGGCCATCATGCGGGCAGGGCAGCAGCCGCGGCGGGCAGGCGCGCATCGGGCGCCCGGCCATAAGCTGGGGCTGCGCCATCGGACAGCAGACCCGGTGCGAGCAGGCCGGCACTGCGCGCATCAGGCCACAGCGCGCGCGCTTCCACGCCGGGCCGCGCCGCGGCGCAGGCATCGGCCTGGCTGCCGGCAACCAGCGGTGCGGCAAGCCGCGCCAGCACGTCTTGCGGGGGCAGGGAAACCAGGGGGGCCAGCGGCTGGCCCGCGGCATCGAACGGACGGAAGAACCATTCGCCGTGGCCGCCGGTCATGACCACATCGACCGGGGTGGGGCTGTCCTGCCCGGCGTGCGCCATGGCGGCCACCAGGGCCAGGCTCTGGTAACCCAGAACCCGGGCGTTCCAGGCCAGGGCCAGTGCGCGCGCTGCGGCCAGGCCGACACGGATGCCGGTAAAGCTGCCCGGCCCGCTATCGACCCAGATCGTGCCGGCGCGCCCCTTGTCGGGCAGGGCGGCGATCATCGGCACCAACCGTTCGGCATGGCCGCGCCCGAGCATCAGGCATTCGCCGGCCAGCAGCACATCATCTTCGAAAAGTGCCACCGAACAGCTTTCGGTGGCACTGTCGATCACCAGTCGGCGCCTGTTGAACCAAGCAGGGTCGAACGGAGCGGGATCGGCCATCGTCGGGTCGCTGCGCTCAGGCCGCGCGCACTTCGGTCACTTCGGGCACGTAGTGCTTGAGCAGGCTTTCGATCCCGTGCTTGAGCGTGGCGGTGGACGAAGGACAGCCCGAACAGGCGCCCTGCATCTTGAGGTAGACCACGCCTTCGCGGAAACCCTTGTAGATGATGTCACCACCATCGTTGGCGACGGCCGGACGCACGCGGGTTTCGATCAGGTCCTTGATCTGGTCCACGATATCGGCGTCGGCCGGATCGTCGCCCAGGTCCTCGTCCTCGCCGGGCACTGCGATCTCGGCCGCGCTGCCGCCGGCAAAGAGCGGCGCCTGCGACACGAAGTGATCGAGCAGGATCGCCAGCACCTGCGGCTTGGCATCAGGCCACTGCGCGCCCGGGGCGATCGTTACCGCCACGAATTCCTGGCCGAACAGCACTTCGGTCACGTCACCCAGGGAAAACAGGGCCTGCGCCAGGGGCGAGGCCTCGGCCTCTTCGGGCGAGGTGAACGAGCGCGTGCCGCTGGCCATCACCCGTTCTCCCGGGAGGAACTTGAGCGTGGCCGGATTCGGCGTGGTTTCGGTTTCGATGAACATGGTCTGCATTTAGGACGGGGGGGGCATGGGTCAAGGGGCGAGAGGGGTCAGAGGGCCCCTGGAACCGCGATTGGCGCGCTATTTCGCTGGAATGGGCCCGGCTGGCTGCTATGAACCGCGCCATGATCACTGCCTTCTCGCGCCGCGCGCGCTTCGCCACGCTCGTTTCCGCTGCCTTGCTCGCCCTGCCGGCGCTTGCCGTCCCGGCCCTGGCAGTGCCTGCCAAGGCCCCGGCCAAGGCCGCTGCCCGCCCGGCCGCCGCAGCGGCGCTGTCCACCGCGATCCTGCCCGTGCCGCTGATGCCGGTGGTGCCCGCCGGCCAGCGCCAGTGCAGCGCCAAGACCACCTCGGGCCTGGGCACCGTCACGCTCAAGCCTTCGGCCGAAGCGGCGCATCCGGCCAAGGGCGATTACGTGCTGGTCAACTATATCGGCTATCTTGCAGCCGACGGCCGCGTGTTCGACCAGAACACCGCCGCCGCCTTTCCCGTGGAAGGCGTGATCCCCGGCTTTTCCGAAGGCCTGCAACTGATGGCCAAGGGCAGCACCTGGCGCTTCTGCGTGCCGGCCGCGATCGGCTATGGCGCGCAAGGGGCGGGCGATACCATCCCGGCCAATGCCGATCTCGTGTTCCAGGTCGAACTGGTTGATTACAAGACCGCCGCCGAAGTGGAAAAGATGCGCGCCGCCGCCGCTGCCGCGCAAGGCGGCACCGGCCCGGCCGGCGCTGAACAGCCCGCGGCCCCCGCCACCCCGGCGGCTCCTGCTCCCGCTGCCACGCCCAAGCCATAACGGCGTAAAATAGCGATACGATCTCGCTGAAGGGCCAGTCTATTCACTGGCCCTTCACAAACCCCCTCCCTATAGATGGCGGATGCGATCGAACACCTGGCGCTCGCGGCGCTTCGCTTTTCTCGTTCTTTCCCTGCTCGCCACCACGGCGCCAGCCGGATTTCCCGTCCAGGCGGTGGCACGCGCTGCGCCGGTGGCGACGGCGGTGGACAACACGGCGCAGAACTGGCTCTACGTCGGCAGCGACGTGCCGCAGGACAAGGAATGGATCTTTGGCCGGCTGCCCAATGGCCTGCGCTATGCGGTGCGCCACAACGGGGTGCCGCCCGATCAGGTTTCGGTGCGCGTGCTGGTCGATGCCGGATCGTTCTATGAAACCGATGCGCAGCAGGGCTTTGCCCACCTGATCGAGCATCTCACGTTCCGCGATTCCAAGTATCTCAAGTCTGGCGAAGCGATCCCCACCTGGCAGCGCCTGGGCGCCACGTTCGGCAGTGACACCAACGCCGAAACCAGCGGCACGCAAACCGTCTACAAGCTCGATCTGCCCGGTGCCACGCCGGCCAAGCTCGACGAAACGTTCATGCTGCTGTCGGGCATGATCGCCGCGCCGATCTTCACGCCGCAGGGGGTGAAGACCGAAGTGCCGATCGTGCTGGCCGAAATGCGCGAGCGCTCCGGCCCGCAAACCCGCGTTTCCGATGCCACCCGCGCGCTGTTCTTTGCCGGCCAGCCGGCCGCCACGCGTTCGCCCATCGGCACGGTCGAAACGCTTCAGGCCGCGACGCCCGAAAGCATCAAGGCGTTCCACGACAAGTGGTATCGGCCCGACAACACGATCATCGTGGTGGCCGGCGATGCCGATCCGCAGGCGATGATCGAGCAGATCAAGAAGTGGTTCGGCCCGTGGACGGGCAAGGGGCCCAAGCCCGCGCCGGTCGATTTCGGCAAGCCGGTGGCCCCCAAGGGCACCGATCCGGCCAATCCGGTGGACGGCGCCAAGGTCATCGTCGAACCCAGCGTTCCGTTGCAGTTCAACTATGCCATCGTGCGCCCGTGGAAGCGGCACGCCGATACCATCGCCTATAACCAGGGGCTGATGATCGACCGCCTGGCCATGGCGCTGATCAATCGCCGCCTGGCGGTGCGCGCGCGGGCCGGCGGCAGCTATCTCTCGGCTTCGATCGACCAGCAGAACTATGCGCGCTCTGCCGATACCACGCTGGTTTCGGTCACCCCGCTGGGCGACGATTGGAAGGCCGCCGTGGCCGATGTGCGCGCGGTGATCGCCGATGCGCTCGCTTCGCCACCCTCGCAGGCCGACATCGATCGCGAAGTGGCCGAATTCAACCTGTCGTTCAAGGTGCCGGTGGAAACCCAGCGGACCCAGGCCGGGTCAGACCTGGCGGACGACATCACCCAGGCGGTGGACATCCGCGAGACGGTGGCCAACCCCGATACCGTCTACACCATCTTCCAGAAGTCCATCCCCCTGTTCACGCCCCAGGCCGCGCTGGAACACACCCGCGCGCTGTTCAAGGGCACCGCGATCCGCGGCATGCTCACCACCCCGCGCGATACCGGCGCCACCGATGCCGACGTGCGCGCGGCGCTGACCGCCAAGCCGGTGGTGGCCAGCAGCATCCGCCTGCCGACAGACAAGCTGACTTTTGCCCAACTGCCCGCGATCGGTGTGCCGGGCACCGTGGCCCAGGCCGAGCAGACCGGCGTTCTGGGCATCGAGCGGCTTACCCTGTCGAACGGTGTCAAGGCGCTGCTGTGGGCCAACGATGCCGAACCGGGGCGGATCATCATCCGCATCCGCTTTGGCGGCGGCCTGGCCGCGATTGCCCCCAAGGACGCAGTCTATGCCCCGCTGGGGGACATGGCGCTGATGGAAACCGGCTTTGGCCAGGTCGATCGCAATGCGATGGACGAACTGGCCACGGGCCGCAAGTTCAACCTCAATTTCAAGCTCGACGATACCGCGTTCGAGTTTTCGGCCGATACGCGCCCGTCCGACCTGAAGGACCAGCTCTATCTGTTCGCGGCCAAGCTGGCGCAGCCGCGGTGGGACGCAAACCCGATCATGCGGGCGGTGGCCGCGGCCAAGCTGCAATATGCCGCCAGCGGCTCTTCGCCCCAGGCGGTGTTGCAGCGGGACATGGGCTGGCTGCTCAAGGACAAGGATCCGCGCTACAAGATCCCCGATCCGGCCGCGCTCGATACCGTCACCGCCGACGATTTCCGCCGCGTGTGGCAACCCCTGCTGGCGCAAGGCCCGATCGAGGTGGACATGTTCGGCGATTTCACGCGCGAACAGGCGCTCGACGCGCTCAACGCCACGTTCGGTGCGCTGCCCCCGCGCGTGGCGGCCACGCCGCCGCCGCTCGATCCGCATCTGCCCGCCCACAACGAAACGCCCGTTGTCCTCACCCACAGCGGCGATCCCAACACGGCGGCGGCCATGGTCGTGTGGCCCACGGGCGGCGGGCGCACGGGGGTCCACGAATCGCGCCAGCTCGAAATCCTGGCGCAGATCGTCAACAATCGCCTGTTCGATGAAATGCGCGAGAAGATCGGCGCGTCCTATGCGCCGCAAGTGGAATCGGTGTGGCCGATGGACCTGCCTTCGGGCGGATACCTGGGGGCCACGGTGCAGTTGCGGCCGCAGGATCTTACGGCCTTCTTCGCCTCGGCCGACAAGATCGCATCCGACCTTGTCGCCTATCCGCCATCGCCGGACGAGATCGCGCGCGTGACCGAACCGCTCAAGCAGTTGATCACCCGTGCCAGCACGGGCAACAGCTTCTACATGTCGCTGCTGGGCGGCGGCGCGCAGGAACCGGGCAAGTTCGACGATATCCGCTCGATCCTGGTCGATTACAGCAAGACCACGCCCGAAGCGATGCAGGCGCTGGCCGCCCGCTATCTCCAGCACGACCGCTCGTGGCGTGTCGAAGTGGTTCCCCAACCCAAGAACTGACAAAGGATCCTCCCTCCGCATTGCGGGGGGAGGTGGCGGCCGCAGGCCGTGGAGGGGGGCACGCGCAACGGCGCGGCCGCAGGCCGCCGTGAGGGGGATTTGCTTCCACCCACGCAACAAAATGTCGATCACAGTGTCCGCAAGGCTTCCTTTGCAATCCGGCGTGGCAGCGCCTATGTCCGCGCGTCTTGAAAGGAAAGAGGACAGTGGCACAGAACTGGAATGCAAAGAGCTGGCGGGATCAAGAGGCGCGGCATCTGCCCGTCTATCCCGATGCGGAGAAGCTGAACGCGGTGGAAAGCACCCTGACAAGCTTTCCGCCGCTGGTCTTTGCCGGCGAAGCACGCGCGCTCAAGGCCGATCTGGCCCAGGTGGCGGCGGGCAAGGGTTTCCTGCTCCAGGGCGGGGACTGCGCCGAAAGTTTTGCCGAGTTTCATCCCAACAACATCCGCGACACGTTCCGGGTGCTGTTGCAGATGGCCGTCGTCCTCACCTTTGCCAGCAAGCAGCCGGTGGTGAAAGTTGGCCGCATGGCCGGCCAGTTCGCCAAGCCGCGCTCTTCGCCGGTGGAACGCCAGGGCGATGTGGAACTGCCGAGCTATCTGGGCGACAACATCAACGGCATCGATTTCACGCCCGAGCAGCGGATTCCCGATCCCGACCGGATGCTGCGCGCCTATAGCCAGGCGGCCGCCACGCTCAACCTGCTGCGCGCCTTTGCCGGCGGCGGTTATGCCAACTTGCGCCAGGTCCACGGCTGGACGCTCGATCATATCGCCAAGAGCCCCTGGGCCACCAAGTTTGGCGAAATGGCCGACAAGATCGGCGAAGCGCTGGACTTCATGGAAGCCTGCGGGGTCAACCCGTCGAGCGTGCCGCAGTTGCAGGGCACGAACTTCTACACCAGCCACGAAGCGCTGTTGCTGCCGTATGAAGAGGCGATGACGCGGCAGGATTCGCTGACGGGTGACTGGTACGACACCAGCGCGCACATGCTGTGGATCGGCGATCGCACCCGCTTCGAAGGATCGGCGCATGTCGAATTCCTGCGCGGCGTGGGCAATCCCATCGGCATGAAGTGCGGCCCCAGCCTCACCCCCGATGCGCTGCTGCGCATGCTCGACACGCTCAACCCCGCGCGCGAAGCCGGGCGCATCACCCTGATCAGCCGCTATGGCCACGACAAGGTGGAAGCCGGCCTGCCCGCGCTGGTGCGCGCGGTGAAGCGCGAAGGGCACCCGGTGGTGTGGAGCTGCGACCCGATGCACGGCAACGTGATCAAGGCCGACAACGGCTACAAGACCCGTCCCTTCGACCGCATCCTGGGCGAAGTGAAGGGCTTCTTTGCCGTGCACCGCGCCGAAGGCACCCATGCCGGCGGCATCCACATCGAAATGACCGGCCGCGACGTGACCGAATGCACCGGCGGCGCCGTGGCAATCACCCAGGAAGGCCTGGCCGACCGCTACCACACCCACTGTGACCCGCGCCTCAACGCCGCGCAGTCGATCGAACTGGCGTTCCTCCTGGCTGAAATGCTCAATCTGGAACACGCAGAAAAGAAAGCTGAAGCGGCGTAAGCTGCCCCTGAAAGCCCCCTCCTTTTCGTAAGGAGGGGGTTGAGGGCGGTGGAAGCGTGGCGCTTCCTGATGAAAACGCTGCGCCGGCGACTTTTCCGGGGACATCGCCACACCGCCACTTCCCCCCGGCCGCCCCATCGCGCACAACGCGGGGCATGAGCCAGCCCAACGCCCAAAAGCCCATGGACCCGCTTGCCCAGCGCGCGCTGTTTGCCCGTGCGGTCGATCTGCTGGGCGGGATCAAGGCGGCCGGGCAGGCGATCGGTGAGAGCGAGCTGGGCATGGCAGCGCTGCTGTCGGGCGCCGAACCATTGCAGCCGCGTGTGCTGGAGCGGGCGAGCAAGGCCCTGATCGCCCATGCCGATGCCTGCCGCGCGATGGAGCGGCGGATTTCCCCCGCGTTTACCGCGAATCTCACCAACGCCCAGATCGGCAAACCCTGACGGCCCGCAACCAACCGGCAACATTCGTCGGCTGCGGTTTGTCGTTCGTCGAACGGCGTGGGAACGATTGCTTGACACCGCCATCCGCGCGGGTTCGATGCGCGCCAATCTGGTTTCGCCTGAAAAGGAATTGCCCCTTGCGCCGCACTCTGTCGCTCGCTGCCGCCGCCGTTTCGCTGCTTGCCTTGCAACCCACGCTGGCCCTGGCCAAGGCCGAGGTGAAGGCCGATGCCAAGGCAGACGCAGCCCGCAGCGATGATCCCGACGGCGTGCCCGATCCCGATACCGCCACCACCACGCGCTTCTTCCAGCCGCGCAAGGTGCAGTCGGCCGGCACGGTGACGGTGGGCGGCCAGCGGATCGACTATACCGCCGAAGCCGGCACCGTGGTGGTGCACCAAGGCGATTGGGACGATGCCGATTGGCGCGAAAAGGCCGCGGCCGGCAAGGGCAAGGACGAGGCCAAGGACGCCCCGGCCGAAGCCTCGATGTTCTACACCGCCTATTTCAAGAAGGGCGCGCCTTCGGCCGATCGGCCGATCACCTTCCTGTTCAACGGCGGCCCCGGTTCGGCCACGGTGTGGCTGCACATGGGCGCGTTCGGCCCGCGCCGGGTGATCACGGCCAACGACAGCCACACGCCGCCCGCGCCTTATAACCTGGTGGACAACGCCTATAGCCTGCTCGACGCGTCGGACCTGGTGTTCATCGATGCGCCGGGGGCCGGCTGGTCGCGCATTGCCGGCAAGGACAAGGAAAAGGCGTTCTGGGGCGTGGACCAGGACGTCCATGCCTTCCGCGAATTCATCAAGGCGTTCCTGTCTGACCATGGCCGCTGGAATTCGCCCAAGTTCCTGCTGGGCGAAAGCTATGGCACGCCGCGTGCCTCGGCCCTGGTCAACGCGTTGCAATCGGACGATTCGGTTGATTTCAATGGCGTCGTGCTGCTTTCGGCGATCCTGAACTTCGATCTTTCGGCCGATGGCCCGCAGAACAACCCCGGCGTGGACAACGCCTATGTCGTCAGCCTGCCGACGGTGGCCGCCACGGCGTGGTATCACAACCGCCTGGCCGGCACGCGCCCGGCGGAACTCGAACCGTTCTTGCGCGAAGTGGAACACTTTGCCACCACCGACTATGCCATGGCCCTGATGCAGGGCAGCACGCTGCCCGATGCCCAGCGCCAGGACATGGCCAAGCGCCTGGCCGGCTACACTGGCATTTCGGCGGACTACTGGCTGCGCTCAAACCTGCGCCTCAATGTGGGGCAGGTGATGCAGCATATGCAGGAAGAGCAGGGGCTCACGACCGGCCGGCTCGACACGCGCTTTTCGGGCCCGACGCTCGATCCCACGGCCAAGGAAGCCGGCTATGACCCGCAGAGCGCGGCAATCAGCTCGGCCTATATCTCGGCGTTCAACGCCTATGCGCGCGACAGCCTGCATTACACGACGCAGCAAACCTACAAGCCCTTTGCCGGCAACGAGGAATGGGACATGACCCATCGCCTGCCCGATGGCAGCCGTTCGGAAAGCGGCCCGCTCAACGTGATGCCCGATCTTGCCAATGCGATGAAGCAGAACCCGGGGCTCAAGGTGCTGCTGGCCGGTGGCTATTACGATCTTGCCACGCCCTATTTCGAAGGGTTGTTCGAGGCGCGTCACCTGCCGATGGCGCCGTCGCTGCAGGCCAACATCAGCTATGCCTATTACCCTTCGGGCCACATGGTCTATGCCAACGAAGCCTCGCTCAAGGGCTTCCACGATGCGACGGCTGCTTTCATCGCCCGCAACAGCGGCAAGCACTGATCGCGGTCAATAGAACGCGGTCACGTTGAACGAGCCATAGGTGGTGGATTGCCCCGGTTGTGCATTGGGCGCGGTCTGCATGAAGCCACCTTTGGCCAAGTATACGCCGTCGAATTCCAGGCGCAGCCGCTTGGGCACGGCCCAATAGCGCAGGCGCGTGTCGAACTGGTGGCCGGCAAAGGTGCCGCTGGTGCCGGCCGCGTTCTTGACGCCCGAACTGCCGAACGCGTCGCGCGCATTGGCCAGCCACATCGGGTGCCAGGTCAGCAGATAGTCGAACCGCTTGGACGGGGCGCCTTCCAGCCGCAGCCCCGGCGCCACGATATTGGCGCGATAGGGCACGTTGTAGAGCCCGCCTGGCGAAAAATCGTTGCGCCGCGTGGCATAGAGCGGATCGTACCGGGTGATCGTGCCGCCCGGTGTATCGCCGGTGGCATAGTCCAGCTCTGCGGTGAGGTGGGTCTTGGCGTGATCGGCAAAGGTATAGCCCAGGCGGACGTGCAGGTTGGCCGCGCTGACCGGGAGCAGCGGGGCATTGGCGGCGGTGACGGTGGCTTCCTCGCCCCACTGGTAATTGCCTTCCAACTCGTAATCGAGGTGGGACGGCGCCGGGTCTGCCGCCAAGCGCAGGCTGGCGGTGTTGAGCGAACGGTCGCGCGTGGGGGTGTCCGGGCGATCGCGCTCGCCCAGGTGCAAGAGGCCCGCTTCCACCAGCGTGACCGGCGCGCCCTTGGGTGAAATCACCTTGCCCACGAAACCGCCCCACAATTGCAGGTCGAAGCCTTCGTGGTCCCAGGCGAAATGCTGCGATTCCATGCCACGCCGGTCGAGCGGCAGGCGCTGGTCGGGCAGGGTATAGACCAGCGACGCGCGCCAGCCGCTGGGCCAGGACGCTTCGGCGTGCAGGCCGGTATAGCTGTTGATGGTGTTGCGATAATCGTCGGCGGCGATCAGCCGGCGCGATCCGATGTTGAGCGTTTCGCGTCCCAGCTTCACATTCAGCTTGCTGCCCTTGCCCAGCGCATTGGGAAGGTCGAGCCCGACATAGCCTTGCACGAGTTCGAACGCGTTGACTTCGCCCGTGGTGATCGGCGTGCCGGGGTTTTCGTTGAACACGCGCGCGTCCCACACCTCGCCCACCACTTGCCAGGGGCCTTTGGTCCACACCGCCTTGAGCGTGGCACGGGTGTTGATGATCTGGTCGGTCAGGTTGGCATTGGGCCGCGCCTGGCCGTCGATCACTTCATAGCGCACGCGCACCTGGCCCGAGATGGCCAGGCCATCCTTGGGCCCGTTTTTCGCCTGGGCTTCGGCGCCATGGGCGGCGGGCACGGCAAGCGCCAGCGCCGGCAGTAGTGCGCAGGCATGACGGCGAATGGCAGGCATCGGTTTCCCCTGTGGCACATGCATGCCGCAGGGATAGGCCGCGCGCCGCCAATCCTGCGTGAAAGCGGGGTTAAGCGGAATTACGGCCCATCGAACAGCACCACCGCCCGCGCGCCATCGCCCTGGCGCATTGCGGCAAAGCCTTCGTTCACTTGGGAAAGCCCGATCCGCATGGTCAGCATCGCGTCGAGTCGCAGCAGGCCGTTCATGTAGAAATCGACCAGGCGCGGCAGGTCCACCGGAAAGCGGTTCATCCCCATCAGCGCGCCCTGCAGTTTCTTGCCCGAAAGCAGGTCCATTGCCGAAAGGCCAACCTGGTGATCGAGCGGCATCATGCCCAGGATCGTGGCCGTGCCGCCGCGGCGCAACACGTTCACCGCCAGCGCGCCGGAGTCCGGGCGGCCCACCGCCTCGATCGCGTGGTCCACTCCGCCGCGGGTCAGTTCCACGATCGTGCCGGCCGCGCCATCGATAATGGGATCGATCGTGTCGGTGGCGCCCATCTGCGTGGCCAGCGCCCGCTTTTCCGGCGAAGGATCGGCCGCAATGATGCGGCCCGCCCCGGCAATGCGCGCGGCATTCACCGCCGCCAGGCCCACGCCGCCGCACCCGATCACCGCCACGCTTTCGCCCGGCGTCAGCTTGCAGGCATTGAACACCGTGCCCGCCCCGGTCGTTACCGCGCAGCCCAGCAGGGCCGCCCGGTCGAGCGGCATGTCGGGCCTGATCGCCACGCAGGCGTTCTCGTGCACCAGCATCATTTCGGCCAGCGCCGAAAGGTTGAGCATCTGCTGCACCGGCGTGCCATCGGCGCGGGCCAGGCGCGGCGGCTCCTTGCGCGAACGCCGCGTGCCGCTGCCCAGGCACAGCGCCATGCGGCCCGAAACGCAGAATTCGCAGGTTCCGCAAAAGGCAGAAAGGCACGTGACCACCGCATCGCCCTTTTTCAGCCGCTGCACATGGCTGCCCACCGCTTCCACGATACCCGCCGCCTCGTGACCTGGCACGGCGGGCAGGGCGTGGGGATAGGCGCCGTCGATGAAATGCAGGTCGGAATGGCACAGGCCGCAGGCGACCGTGCGGATCAGCACTTCGTGCGGGCCCGGCTGGTCGATCACCAGGTCTTCGATCGCCAGCGGCTGGCCCTGTTCCACGATCACGGCGGCTTTCATTGCAGGTGCCCTCTCATCATCGCCCGGTAAAGCGGATCATCCAGAAATCCGGCCGCGTGCCGATGCGCAGCGGGAACGATCCCGATCCCACGCCGCCGCTGACCAGCACGATGCGATTGCGCCAGCGGACCAGTCCGCAGCGGAAGCGCGGGTTGTAATAGGTGGTGCCGGTGATGGGATTGCGGCCGCCGGTCCAGCCGGGCAGACGCACCTGCCCGCAATGGGTGTGCCCGGCCAGGATCACCGGCACATCGGGCGCCAGCAGGCGCAGCAGGCTGGGCGCATGCTCCATCACCACCAGCGGGCGGCCCGTGGCATGGGCCTGGGTCATCAGGATCGGCAGCCGCGCGCGCTTGGGCAGGGCATCGTCCACCCCGATCAACGTGATCGGGCCCAGCGCAGCCAGTTGGTCCACCAGCACGGTCACCCCGGCGCGGGTCAGCGCGGCCTGCACGGCAGCAGGGTCGGTGATGCGATCGTGGTTGCCCAGCACTGCAAACACCCCGAGCGGGGCATGCAGCCGCGAGAGCGGGGCAGCCAGCAGATCGACGCGCATGGCCGGATCGCCGGGATATTCGCCGTTCACGAAATCGCCGGCCAGCAGGATGGCATCGGGCCGCCGCGCCATGATCTGGTCCACCACCCGGTCCAGCCGGGCAGCAGTCATGCCGTGATTGCCCACGTGGATATCGGACACCAGCGCGACGTTGAGCGATCGGCCGCGCAGCGCCGGATCATCGAACGTGATCGTGGTTTCGCGCACTTGCGGATCCCACGTCGGCACCCACAGGCCCCAGGCCAGCACCGCCAGGGCAAAGCCCAGCACGATGCAAAAGCCATGGGCCAGCCCAAGCGACCCCGCCTGGACCACGATCCGCCAGGGAGCGGGCAGGGGCGTGCCCAGCGCCATGGATCTAGTGCCGGGTCAGTTCGCGGACAAAGCCGATCAGCCCGGTCTGGCGCGCGCGCTTCAGGCGCTCGGCCGCCAGGATCTGGCTGATCTGGGCATAGCAGGCATCCACGTCGTCGTTCACCACGACATAGTCATAGCCGTCCCAGTGGCTGATTTCGGCCTGGGCGCGGGCCATGCGCGCGGCGATCACTTCGGCGCTGTCGGTGCCGCGCCCGGTCAGGCGGCGGCGCAGTTCCTCGATGCTGGGCGGCAGGATGAACACGCGCACCACATCGGCTTCGGCCTTTTGGTACAACTGCTGCGTGCCCTGCCAGTCGATATCGAACAGGGTGTCGAAGCCCTCTTTCAATCGCGCGCGGATGTGGGCCTTGGGCGTGCCATAGCAATGGCCGAACACTTCGGCCCATTCATAGAATTCACTGGCTTCCACCATGCGGTCGAACGTGGCGCGATCGACGAAGTGATAGTCCTTGCCATCCACTTCGCCCGGCCGGATCGGCCGGGTGGTGGCCGAAACCGATGCTTCGATCTGCGAATCATGGGCCAGCAGCCGCTTGGCGATCGTGGTCTTGCCGGCGCCAGAGGGCGACGACAGGATCAGCATAAGCCCGCGGCGATGCAGGGCATCGGCGGAATGAACGGGCTGGGTTGGGTGGGTTGCGCTTTCGGCCATGGTCGCAGATGGACCATGGCCGCCCCGCCGGTCAAGCCGGGGCATGTTGCGATTGCGAAGATTTTCGGCGGATCAGCGGGTGACGGGGGGTGGTCCAGCGGCCGCCTTGGCGGCCTTGCGCGCGCGCCGGGCCTTGCGCCGGTCATAAAGCGCCTTGGCGACCAAGCCGCCGCCCACCACGATCGCGCCCGGAACCGAGCGGGTGGCAACGCGGGCAATCGCCGTTCCGACCAGGCTGCCCGCCAGCGAAGGCGCCTTGATCAGGCCGCCAGGGCTGCGCACCGGCAGGGCCCGGCCCAGCACGCGGCCAGCCAGGCCCCGGCCCGCAACGCCGCGCGCCAAAAGCGCGCTTCCCGCGCTCAGCGCAATGTCGGTAAGGATAAGCGTGGTCAGCGGGCTGGTGGCGGGCGGTTCGGCCTTGGCCGGCGCGGCCTGTGCCTCAGCCGGCGTTTCGGCGGCGTTGGTGCTGCCATCCTTGGTGTCTTGCCCGGTCTTGGAAACCATCTGCGGATGCCCCGTTGGCTTGATGGCCTGCGGCAAACGAAGACCGGGCTGATGGCCGGATCGGGGCTTGCGGCAGGCAGTTACTTCTTGCGGCCGAAATCGACCGTGACAACGTTCGATCCGTCATCGCTGCGTTCAACGGCGGGCTTGTCGGAAGTTTCCCCGTCGATGACCGAAGAATCGTTTTCCGCGTCTTCGTGCGTTTCGTCGTCCAGATCGTCGGCCGCCTGGAACTGCAAGCCAAAGTCCACCGCCGGATCGACGAAGGCGGTGATCGCGCGGAACGGGATGATCAGGGTGGAGGGCACCTGGTTGAAGCTGAGCCCCACCGAAAAGCCTTCTTCCTCAACCTTCAGGTCCCAGAACTTGTTCTGGAGCACGATGGTCATCTCGTCGGGGAAGCGTTCCTTGAGCCGGTTGGGAATCGAAACCCCCGGCGCCCCGGTGCGGAAAGTGATGTAGAAGTGGTGTTGGCCGGGCAGCATCCCGCCGGATGCCTCCACCTGGCCCAGGACACGGCCTACCACGGCGCGCAGGGCCTCCTGCACGATTTCGTCATAGGGGATCAGGCTGTCGGGCGTTTCGCTCATATCCAGCACAACTGGCGCTGGCACGGGCGCGGGTCAAGAGGGAGAGATTGATTCTCGCCCCTTGGCGCGTATAGGCATGGCCCATGCGCACCGGATCGATCACCCGCACCACCGCCGAAACCGATATCAAGGTCAGCGTCAACCTGGATGGCTCCGGGCTCTATGACGTGAACACCGGGATCGGCTTCCTCGATCACATGATCGAGCAGCTTTCGCGCCACGGGCTGATCGACATCACCTTGCACGTAAAGGGTGACCTTCACGTGGACGAGCACCACACCGTGGAAGACAGCGCCATCGCGCTGGGCCAGGCGATCGCCCAGGCGCTGGGGGACAAGAAGGGCATCACCCGCTACGGTTCCACCTACGCCCCGATGGACGAGGCGCTAGCCCGCGTGGCGCTGGATATTTCCGGCCGCCCGATCCTGGTGTGGAAGGCGCGCTTTTCCCAGCCGCGCCTGGGCACGATGGACACCGAGATGTTCGAGCACTGGTTCCACTCGCTGGCCCAGGCCGCCGGAATCACGCTGCACATCGAATGCCTCTACGGCACCAACAACCACCACATCATCGAAGGCATCTACAAGGCCTTTGCCCGTGCCCTGGCGCAGGCGATCACGATCGATCCGCGCAAGGCCGATGCCGTGCCCTCGACCAAGGGCATCCTCGGTGGCTGAGGTGCTGGCCCTGATCGACTACGGCGCGGGCAACCTGCGCTCGGTGGCCAATGCCCTGAAAGTGGCGGGCGCCGAGCATGTCACGCTCACCGCCGATCCCGATGTGGTGCGCCGCGCCGATCGCATCGTGTTGCCCGGCGTGGGCGCCTATCGCGCCTGTGCCGGCGCGCTGCGTGGCGTGACAGGCATGATCGATGCGCTGGAAGAGCGCGTGCTGGTCGATGCCGTGCCGTTCCTGGGCATTTGCGTGGGCATGCAACTGCTTGCCTCGCGCGGGGTGGAATATGGCGTGACCGAGGGGCTGGACTGGATCGCGGGCGAAGTGCGCCTGATCGAGCGCACCGACCCGGCGATCAAGGTGCCGCACATGGGCTGGAACGATGTTTCGCCCACGCTCCATGGCGATGGCGCCACCCTGATCGAAGGGGGTGAGGCCTATTTCCTGCATTCCTACCACTTTGCCGCCGACAACGGCGCCGATGTGGCGGCGATGACCGACCATGGCGGCGGGCTGGTGGCGGCGGTTGCGCGCGACAACATCCTGGGCGTGCAGTTCCACCCTGAAAAGAGCCAGGGCTATGGCCTGCGGCTGCTCTCGCGCTTCCTCGACTGGAAGCCCTGAAGAAAGGGCAGGCCGCGGAACCACCCGCTGCCCCCGCGCTTTCCCTTTCCTGATACCCGCAGGAAAGGACAAATCATGGCAACAGGTTATGCCGCAACGGCGGCCAAGCCGGGGCACACCGCGCAAACGCCCCTTGCCGGGCGGCGCATCGCCATTACCGGCGGCACCACTGGCATCGGCCGGGCGACAGCACTGCTCCTGGCGGGCGAAGGTGCGCAGATTTTCACCTGCGGCCGCGATCCCGAACACCTGAACGATTGCCTGGTGGCCGTGCGCGAGGCGGGCGGCACGATCGATGGGCTGGCGCTCGACCTGGCACACGAAGGGGCGGTCGATCGCTTTTTCGGTGCGGCCGAGCAGGCCATGGGCGGGCTCGACGTGGCCGTGATCAACGCGGCCGTCCCTGCGTCCGGCTTGACCGAGATGGACGAGGCCGGCCTGCGCTATGCGATCGCTGCCGATTTCACCGCCTATCTCGTTTCGGCCTGGCGCGCCGCCGCCGCGCTTTCGGGCAAGGGCGGCGATATCGTGCTGGTTGGTTCGATGAGCGCGCATGTGCTGGGTGGGCATTCCACCGTCTATGCCGGGATGAAGGCCGGGATTGCGGGTTTTTCCGAGGCGCTGCGCCGCGAAATGGGCGGCAAGGGCGTGCGCGTCGGGTTGGTGGAGCCGGGCCTTGTCGGCACCGATTTCCAGTATCCCGACATTCCCGCCGACAAGCAGCGCGACATGATTGCCGCTGAAAAGATGCTGCGCGCCGAGGATATCGCCGTTGGCATCCATTATTTCCTCACCCAGCCCAGCCGCACCGTGGTGCAGCAGCTGGTCATCGTTCCCAGGGTCAACGAAGAATGAAATTTCCCCACGATCGTCTCGTCATCACGCCCCACGTGATCGACCTTTCGCGCTCGCCGCTGGCCGGGCATTTCGATGCGGAAACTTATGTGCTGGGCGCGTTCAACCCAGGCATGACCGTGCTGCCCAATGGCAACGTGCTGCTGATGGTGCGCGTGGCCGAGGCGCTGCGCGAACCGGTGCGCGACGGCAAGGTCCACGCGATCCGCTGGGATGGCGACGGGCGCACCGTTGGCGGGCAGGCCTTTGGGCGTTACGTGCTCGATGCCTGGCCGCTGGAACTGGCCGACACGCGCGATCCGCGCAAGTTCGTGGTGCCGGGCGGTGGCTGGAAAGTCATGGCGCTCACCTCGCTGTCGTGGTTGCTGCCGGTGGAAATGACGCCCGATGCGATGGACATCGTGGCGGTGCATTACGACAAGGCGATCGCGCCCGAAGGGCCATGGCAGTGCTATGGCCTGGAAGACGCACGCATTTCGCGCGTGGCCGAAGGGCAGTACCTGATGACCACCTGCTCGGTCAGCCCCGAACGCCATTCCACCACGCTCTATTCCTCTGACAATGGGCTGGACTGGACGTTCGAAGGCCTGGTGCTCGATCACCAGAACAAGGACATGTTGATCTTCGAAGGCCTGATCGATGGGCAATACTGGGCGCAGACGCGGCCCTTGGGTGACTTGTGGTTTGCCTATCCACCCGGCAGCCCATGGCGTGCGGGCCCGTCGATCAATCTGGCCACGTCGCCCGATGGCCGCCACTGGAAGCCGCACCTTTCGCCCCATATCCGCCCCCGCACCGATCGCCCGGCCAGCGCACGCATGGGCGGCGGCGCGCCACCGATCCTGACCGAGGTGGCCGGCCAGCGCGGCTGGCTTTCGCTGTGGCACGGGGTGGAGCCCAAGGAGATCGTGGGGATCTATCGCACGTTCTGGACGCTGCTCGACGAAGCCGATCCCACCCGGATCCTGGCGCAGGGCGACGGGCCCCTGCTTGAACCCGACGCCGAACTGACGCACCCCCTCGAAGACTTGCTCTACTTGCGCGACGTGGTGTTTACCACCGGCGTGATCGACCAGGGCGATCGCTTCATCGTCGCCTCGGGCGAGGCAGACCTGGCCTGCCGCGTGACCCACGTGCCCAAGGATGCGTTCGGCTAAGCGGGCGGAGGGGCTTGGACAGGCTCAGCCCGGACGGGATTTCCACGGGTTCAAACCGACCCCCGTTCGCCCTGAGCTTGTCGAAGGGCGTCACGCGCAACGCACGCAAAACCCATTGGACATGCCCGCGCGCGCTGCTAGGCGCGCGGGCATGATCGTGTTTCCCGCCATCGACCTCAAGGGAGGTCAGGTCGTCCGCCTTGCTGAAGGCGATATGGATCGTGCCACCGTCTATGGTGACGATCCCGCCCACCAGGCCACGCTGTTTGCCCAGGCCGGCTCGCAATACCTGCATGTCGTCGATCTCGACGGCGCCTTTGCCGGCGAAGCGCGCAACCGTGGCGCGGTGGAAGGCATTCTCAAGGCGTTTCCCGGCCATGTCCAACTGGGTGGCGGCATCCGCAATCCCGTGGCGGTGGATGGCTGGTTCGATCTGGGCGTCTCGCGCGTGGTGATCGGCACCGCCGCGCTGAAAGATCCGCAGTTCGTGAAGGACATGGCCAAGGCCTATCCCGGCGGCATCGTCGTGGCGGTCGACGCGCGCGATGGCATGGTGGCCACGGCCGGCTGGGCCGATGTGTCCGACGTGTCGATCGTGGAGATGGCCCGCCGGTTCGAGGATGCGGGCGTTGCCTCGCTGCTGTTTACCGACGTGGGCCGCGACGGGCTGCTCAAGGGCTGCAACATCGAGGCGACGGTCGACCTGGCGCGCGCCACGCGCCTGCCGGTGATCGCCAGCGGCGGGGTCAAGGGCATTGATGACATCGCCATGCTCAAGGTGCATGAAGCCGATGGCATCGAAGGCGTGATCACCGGCCGCGCGCTTTACGATGGGCGGCTTGACCTTGCCGCCGCGATCCAGATCGCCGAGGGCTGAAAGGCAAAGCCATGACCGTTCGCGTCCGTGTCATTCCCTGTCTCGACGTGGCCGAGGGCCGCGTGGTCAAGGGCGTCAATTTCGTGGACTTGCGCGATGCCGGCGATCCGGTGGAGCAGGCCCGCGCCTATGACGCGGCGGGCGCGGACGAGCTGTGCTTCCTCGACATTTCCGCCACGCACGAAGGGCGCGGCACGCTGCTCGATGTGGTGGCGCGCACGGCCGAGGTCTGCTTCATGCCGCTGACCGTGGGTGGCGGCGTGCGCGCGGTGGACGATGCGCGCGCGCTGCTGCTGGCCGGGGCGGACAAGGTTGCCGTCAACAGCGCGGCGGTCGCCCGCCCAGAACTGGTGCGTGACATTGCCGAGAAATTCGGTGCGCAATGCGTGGTGGGCTCGGTCGATGCGCGGCGCGTGGGGCCGGGCAAGTGGGAAATCTTCACCCACGGCGGCCGCAAGGGCACCGGGATCGACGCGCTGGTTCATGCAGAGCGCCTGGCCAAGCTGGGAGCGGGCGAACTGCTCGTCACGTCGATGGATGGCGATGGCACCAAGGCCGGCTATGACCTGGAACTGACCCGCGCGATTGCCGATGCGGTGCCCGTGCCGGTGATTGCCAGCGGCGGGGTGGGCAACCTGGATCATCTGGTGGATGGGGTCACCAAGGGCCACGCCAGCGCCGTGCTGGCAGCGTCCATCTTTCACTTCGGCACCCATTCCATTGCCGAAGCCCATGCCGCCCTGCGCGCCGCCGGATTGCCCGCGCGCGGCTGACCGGGGAAGGGGGCGCAACAGGTCTTGACCCGTGCCCCGCGCCGTTCCATGCCCCCGGCCATGGATCAGACCACTGCCACGCTTGCCCGTCTGGAAGCGACCATCGCCGCGCGCCGAAGCGCCGATCCCGATGCCAGCTATGTCGCGCGGCTCCACGCCAAGGGGCTGGGCAAGATCGCGCAGAAAGTGGGCGAGGAAGGCGTGGAAACCGTGATCGCCGCGCTTTCGGGCAGCGAGAGCGAACTGGTGGGCGAAGCGGCCGACCTCTTGTTCCACCTCATGGTGTTGCTGGGCGCGCGCGATGTGTCCTTTGCCCAGGTCCTGGCTGAACTGGACCGGCGCGAGGGCCTTTCGGGCCTGGCGGAAAAGGCCGCGCGCCCACGCGATTGAGCCGGAATTCACCAGTCTGAACAATCCACGTATCTGAAAACCCAACGGTTTCAGCGTTCTGCGGAGAGCCATTCCATGCCGATCGATGCCACGCTGCCCTATGACGATCAGAACGTCTTTGCAAAGATCCTGCGCGGGGAAATCCCTTCGAAGAAGGTCTACGAAGACGAATTTGCCCTGGCATTCCATGACATTGCGCCCCAGGCGCCGGTCCATGTGCTGGTCATCCCCAAGGGGTCATACGTGGCATGGGACGATTTTGCGGCCCATGCCCCGGCTGACCTCATCGCCGGCTTCGTGCGCGCGGTGGGCAAAGTGGCGCGCGATCTCGGGCTGGTGGAGCCGGGCTATCGCGTGCTCGCCAACCTGGGCGGCCATGGTGGTCAGGAAGTGCCGCACCTGCACGTCCACCTGTTCGGCGGGGCGCCGCTTGGCCCGATGCTGGCGCGTTAATCCTTTCGCAGCGCAGCAGAATAGGTTAACACAACCTTGTCATTCCGTCGCAAGGCAGCCACGCTTCGTCCATGAACGGCCCGGATTTCCCTGCTGGCTGCCTTGATGGCAAGACGCATCGCTTTGCGGTGCGGGTTTATTATGAAGACACCGATCTATCCGGTGTTGTCTACCATGCCAATTACTTGCGCTGGTTCGAACGCGCCCGATCGGATTTGTTGCGGCTGATTGGTATCGATCAGCGCGCGGCCCATGAAGCCGGTGAGGGCGCCTTTGCCGTGGCCGACATGGCGCTGCGCTATGCCAGCCCCGCGCGCCTGGATGACGGCGTCGTGATCGAATCGCGTCTTGCCGCACTGCAAGGCGCAAGTGTCACGCTGCTTCAGCAGGCGTTCAGGCGCGCCACCCTTCTTTGCACCGCGCGTGTCCGCGTTGCCTTCGTCACGCCGGGAGGGCGGCCGCGCCGTCTGCCGCCTGCCTGGCACGATGCCTTTGCCGCCCTGATTGTTTCCGAACAGGACCTTGAGAAAGCCCGCCCATGACTTTGGCCCTTCTTGCCGCCGCCGCAAGCGTGACTGCCGGCGCACCCACCCGGCTCAACCCGGTTGCCCTGTTCCTTCATGCCGATATCGTTGTGCAGATCGTGATGGGCGCGCTGGTTCTGGCCAGCGTGTGGGTGTGGATGATCATCGTATCGTTCAGCCTGCGCATGGCCGGCGCCCAGCGCCGTTCCAACCGCTATGAGCAGGGCTTCTGGGAAGCGCGCGATATCGACGCCTATCACAAGGACAACGGCAAGGGCGACGTGCCCGCCGCCCGCGTGGTGAGCGCCGCCCTGGGCGAATGGCGCCGCTCCACCGCCGGCAAGAACGTGGACCGCGAAGGCACGCGCCAGCGCCTGTCCGTGGCGATGGACAGCGCCGTCGCGGCCGAGACGGACCGCCTTTCGGGCCGGCTCAACTTCCTCGCCACGGTGGGTTCGGTTGCGCCGTTCGTGGGCCTGTTCGGCACGGTCTGGGGCATTATGGACAGCTTCTTCAATATCGGCGCGCAGGCCAATTCCTCGCTCGCCGTGGTGGCGCCGGGGATTTCCGAAGCGCTGTTCGCCACGGCGATCGGCCTGGTGGCGGCGATCCCCTCGGTCATTGCCTACAACCGTTTCAGCAACGCGGTGAACCGCTTCGAAGCGCGCCTGTTCCGCTTTGCCGACCGTTTCCACGCCACCTTGAGCCGCGAGCTGGAGCAATAAGCCATGGCCATGAACCTGGGCCAGGGTAGCAGCGGTGGCGGGCGCAGGCGCCGGTCGCGCGGCGCGCCCATGGCGGAAATCAACGTGACGCCGCTGGTGGACGTGATGCTGGTGCTGCTCATCATCTTCATGGTGACCGCGCCGATGCTGACGGCGGGCGTGCCGATCGATTTGCCCGACAGCAAGGCCGAAGCGCTGCAGGAAAAGAAGAACGAGATTACGCTGAGCATGGATGGCCAGGGCCGGCTGTTCCTGGATGACCAGGAACTGGCGCCGGGCGAACTGGCCGACCGGCTGGCCGCAGTGCGCAAGCCCGATGGCAAGGCCCCGCTTGTGACGCTGCGCGCGGACAAGGCGCTCGATTATGGCCGCGTCATGGCGGTGATGGGCGAATTGAACGCCGCCGGGTTCAAGCAGATCTCGCTGGTCAGCAATGGCACGGCGGGCGGTGGGGAAAGCGCCGCCGCGCCCGCAGCGGAAAGCCAGCCCTGATCCCCATGGCCACGCGCGATCCCCTTGATACGCCTCCATCCGGTTTCCGCCGCGAAGAAGCCGTGGCGCTGGGCATTGCGGCCGCTGCCCATGTTGCGCTGATTGCCGCGCTGACGCTGTCGCCGCCGGGCAAGAGCATTAAGCCGCCGCCCGAGCGCATGGTGGTGACGATTGCCGACCAGGTGGCCGATACCGCCACCTCGCCCGATCCCAACGCCCAGGCCGCGCCCGACGTGGCACCGGATCTGGGCGAGCAGCAGGCCGCCGCCGAACCCGAACCCGCGCCGCCAGCGCCGGTGGAAAAGCCGCAGCCCGCGCCACCGCAACCGGCCCCGCCCAGGCCCGCCCCACCCAAGCCTGCGCCGCCACAGCCGGCCCCCCGGCCCCAGCCAGCGCCGCGACCGGTGCCCCGGCCCGAGCCGCGGCCGCAGCCGGCCCCGCCCAGGCCCGCGCCCGCCAAACCCGCGCCGCCCAAGCCGGCCCCGCCCCGGCCTGCGCCGCCCCGGCCTGCGCCCGCCAAGCCGACACCGCCCGCGCCGCGCCAGGCGGAGCATGCCCCCGGCCGCGCCAGCCCGGCGCCCACCCCGCCGCGCAAGGCGCCGCAAGGGGGGAACCGCATCGGCAGCGATTTCCTGGCCGGCGTGCCCAGCAACAGCAATCCGGGCACCTCGCGCAACCCTCCGGCGCAAACTGCCGGGCCGGATGTGCGGGCCTCGCTCGGCATGGCGCTGTCACGCCAGATCAAGCCCCACTGGGTTGGGCCATCGGGCGTGGATGTGGACAAGCTGGTGACGGTGGTGGCATGGAACCTCAATCCCGACGGTTCGTTGGCCGCAAAACCGGTGGTGGTTTCGCAAAGCGGGATCACCGATGCCAATCGCGCCCAGGCCCGCCGCCATGCCGAACTGGCCATCCGCGCCGTGGAACTGGCCGCTCCGTTTGACTTGCCGCCGCAATACTACAACAGCTGGAAGCGCGTTTCCGCGTTTCGCTTTGACTGGAAACTGTCGCAATGAAGCGTAAGCCCCCCGCACGCCTTGCCCCCGCTCTGATTGGCTTGGTCGCCCTGACACTGGGCGCCGCGCCGGCGTTGGCCCAACAACAGCCTTTGCCGGCTTCCAACGCGCCCCAGGCCGCGCCGACCACGGCCGCCCCGGACGATGGCGGGCTGACCGGCTCTGTCACGGGCGAGGGCGCCTGGCAGGACCTGGGCGTGGCGATCCCCGCGTTCCCCACCGACAATCCTGTGCCGACGGCCGCCGAAGGGGGCAATACGGCCGCGCTGGGCAAGAGCCTGGCGCGGGTGGTCTATAACGATCTCAAGAACAACGGCCTGTTCAAGCCGACCGGGCCAGATGCGCTGCCGGGCGTGGCCTATCCCCAGGTTTCGGCGCCTGATTTCGGCGGGTGGCGCGCGCGTTCGGCCGAAATGCTGGTGCAGGGCTTTGTCCGCGCCGCGCCCGACGGGCGGCTGACGGTCGGTTGCTATCTCTATGACGTGGCGCTGGGCAGCGAACTGGCGCGCCAGGGCTATGTGGTGCAGCCGGCAGACTGGCGCCGCGCGGCGCACAAGTGCGCCGACATGGTCTATTCGCGTCTTTCCGGCGAAAGCCCGTTCTTTGACAGCAAGATTGCCTATATCGCCGAAACCGGCCCCAAGGACCATCGGCGCAAGCAGCTGGCGATCATGGATTCCGATGGCGCCAACCACCGCTTCATCACCAATGGCCAGGCCACCGCGCTGACCCCGCGCTATTCGCCCGATTACCAGCAGATCGCCTACCTTTCCTATCTCAACGGCAATCCGCGCATCTATGTCTATGACATCGGTACGGGCACGCAGCATCTCGTGCTGCAAAGCCGCAACCCCACGTTTGCGCCGCGCTGGTCTCCCGATGGCAAGAGCCTACTGTTTTCCATGGCGATCGGCGGCAACACCGATATCTATCGCATTCCCGCCACGGGCGGCACGCCGGTGCGGCTGACCAACACGCCGGGCATCAACGTGGGCGGATCCTATAGCCCCGATGGCAAGCGCATCGTGTTCGAAAGCGATCGTTCGGGCAGCCAGCAGGTCTATGTGATGAACGCCGATGGCACCGACCAGAAGCGCATCAGCTTCTTTGGCGGGCGCGCGGCCACCCCGGAATGGAGCCCGCGCGGCGACCAGGTGGCGTTCACCTGCATCTGTGGCAACTTGCGCGTGGCGGTGATGAACCCCAGCGGTGGCGACATGCGTTTCCTGACCAACAGCTGGCAGGATGAAGCACCGACCTGGTCGCCCAACGGCCGTATCATCCAGTTTTTCCGTACCGAAAAGAACACGGGCCGCACGTCCATCTGGCAAGTAGACTTGACGGGTCGCAACGAACGCAAGCTCAATACCCCGGTCGATGCATCGGACCCTGCCTGGGGCCCGGTGCTGCCGTGATGGCGCCGGCCGGATTTACTTGGGGGCGATGAGCCCTTCGCAATTCATTTGCCGATTCGCCTTGTGCAATGCAACATCCTGAAACACGCCTGAGGAGACACCCCATGAATCGCAAGCTTCTTGTCGTGACCATGCTTGCTGGCAGCCTCTCGCTGGCGGCCTGCTCGTCCAATTCGGCCAAGAACCGCTCGGCCGCCGAACTGCCGCCGCAGCCCAGCGCCGGCACGACCACGACCACGCCGCCTCCTGCCGGGCCCAGCGGCCCGACCGCCGGCAGCCAGGCCGATTTCGTCGCCTCGGTGCAGTCCGACACGATCCACTTCGATCTCGATCGCTACAACGTCGATGCGCAGAGCCAGGCGATCCTGCAAAGCCAGGCGCAGTGGCTGGCGCGCTATCCCGGCAAGCTGGTGACGATCGAGGGCCACTGCGACGAACGCGGCACGCGCGATTACAATATCGCGCTGGGCGAACGCCGCGCCAATGCGGCCAAGGCCTACCTTGTCAGCCTGGGCATCGACGCCAGCCGCATCACCACGGTGAGCTATGGCAAGGAACGCCCTATCGCACTGGGTTCGGACGAAGCCAGCTATGCGCAGAACCGCCGCGCGGTGACCGTGACGGTCCAGTAAAAGCGGGGGCAGTAAGGACAGCTTGCGCCGGGGCGCACCCGGCGGTTAAGAGCGAATCCGTTTGAGAGGGGGCGCTTTGTGCGGCATCGCCGCGCGGGGCGCCCCGTCTGCTTGAGGAGCGAACGTTAGGGCCGATGGCACGGCAAGGGCGATCCACTGATTGGGGCTTTCCCCGCTGGCGCGGCTATGGCAGCGCCCGCGAGGCCGTGAACGTGCGCCTGTGCGACCGCGCCGGGTGCAGCGAGCCGGGCAATTGCCCGGCGCCCAAATCGCCCAATAGCCCCGATCGCTGGTACTTCTGCGAAAAGCACGCGGCCGAATACAACGCCGGCTGGGATTATTTTGCCGGGCTCGACAAGGAAGAGGCCGCCGCGCGCGAGCAGGCCGAGCGCCGCACCAACGAAGGCTATACCGATTCGTCGTGGAAAGCCTGGGCCGGGCCCGGCGATGGCACCCGCAGCCGCGACGAACTGCGCGCACTCGAAGCCTTGGGCCTCGATCCCGATGCACCGTTCGAAGACGTGCGCAAGGCCTGGCGCACCCGCGCCAAGGAAGTGCACCCCGATGTGCGCCCCGGCGACGAGAAAGCCGCCGCCGAATTCCAGAAGCTGCAACTGGCCTATGAAGTGCTGCGCGCCGCCGAGGATCGCCGTACCTGGAAGGGGTGAGGGCGGGCGCCAGGCCGTCAGCCTGTCAACGCCGCCACCGCGCCGGGCGGGGCTTGCGGGCTGGCCAGCGTGACCAGCTCCACCGTGGCGGCATGGTCGGCCAGGGGGCGAAACACCAGGCCTTCGAGATGGAGCCGTGCCAGGCTGGCCGGTGCCAGGATCACGCCCTGGCCGGCAGCGGCGAGGCTGGCCGCCGTGATGAAATCGGCGGTGCGGCGGATCGGCGGCGGGGGCAGGTCAGCGGCCTTGGCCAGCGCGGCAACGGTTTGCGCCAGGCCCACTTCTTCGTGAAATTGCGGGGTCAGGAAGGTTTGGCCCGCCAGGTCGGCCGCACGCAGCGGGCTTGCCGCGGCAAGTGGGCTGGTCTCCCCCATGGCAACCAGCAGCCCTTCGCGTTGGCGCGCCACTTCCACGCAACCGGCCGGCCATGACGGGCGCGGCCGCACGATCGCCAGATCAATCCGGCCATCGGCCAGCGCCTTGAGCTGGTCGGGCGTTTCCATCAGCGCGGGCATGACCTCCACCCCCGGCAGCACTTGCGCCAGCGTGGCGATCAGGCGCGGCAGCACGCCGGCCATGGCCGCGGAAAAGACATAGCCCACTTGGATCGGCCCAGCTTCGCCGCGTGCCAATGCCCGGCCGACGCGCTGCGTGCGGGCAAGCGTTTCCAGCGCGGCGCGGGCCTGGGGCAGAAACAGCATGCCTGCCCGCGTGGGCGCCACGGCCATGCGGCTGCCGCGTTCGATCAGCCGGGCACCCAGCGCATCTTCCAGCCGTTGCAACCGCTTGCTGGCCACCGACTGGGCAATGCCCAGCGCATCGGCGGCACGCTGGAAATGGCCATGATCGGCCACGGCCACGAACACGGCGAGGGTATCGGGATCAAGCACGGTCAGCTATTCCAAAACGCGATCAAAATCGCCGTTTCGTGGAATTGATGCGATTGCCGGGCTCTGTCAATCCTGCGGCAAAAGGAGAGCAGCGATGGCCAAGGCAAGGTTTGACTGGGAAGATGCCCTGGGGCTGGAGAGCCAGCTGACCGACGAGGAGCGGATGATCCGCGATGCGGCCCGCGCCTTTGCGCAGGACAGGCTGCAATCGCGGGTGATCGATGCCTTTGCCAGCGAAACCACCGACCCTGAAATCTTTGCCGAAATGGGCGCGCAAGGGTTGCTGGGCGTGACTCTGCCCGAACGCTTTGGCGGGGCGGATGCATCCTATGTGGCCTATGGCCTGACGGCACGCGAAGTGGAGCGGGTGGATTCGGGCTATCGCTCGATGATGAGCGTGCAATCGAGCCTGGTGATCCATCCGATCCATGCCTATGGCTCTGACGCACAACGGGAAAAGTATTTGCCCAAGCTGGCCAGCGGCGCAGCGATCGGCTGTTTTGGCCTGACCGAGCCCGACGCCGGATCAGACCCCGGCGGCATGCGCACCCGCGCGCAGAAAGTGGACGGCGGCTATCTGCTGAGTGGCACCAAGACCTGGATTTCCAACGCGCCGATTGCCGATGTCTTCGTGATCTGGGCCAAGAGCGATGCCCATGGCGGGGCCATTCGCGGGTTCATTCTGGAAAAGGGCATGAAGGGCCTGTCTGCGCCCAAGATCGCCGGCAAGATCTCGCTGCGCGCCTCCATCACCGGGCAAGTGGTGATGGAGGATGTCTTCGTGCCAGAAGACGCGCTGCTGCCCGGCGTGGAGGGGCTGAAGGGACCGTTCGGCTGCCTCAACCGCGCGCGCTATGGCATTGCCTGGGGGGCGATGGGCGCGGCGGAGTTCTGCTTTGCCGCTGCGCGGCAATATGGCCTGGACCGGCACCAGTTCGGCCGCCCGCTTGCCGCCACGCAGCTTTACCAGAAAAAGCTGGCTGATATGCTGACCGAGATCACCCTGGGCCTGCATGCGGTGCTGCGCCTGGGCCGCATGATGGACGAGGGGGCTGCGCCGCCCGAGGCGATTTCGATCCTCAAGCGCAACAACGTGGGCAAGGCGCTCGATATCGCCCGCATGGCGCGCGACATGCACGGCGGCAACGGCATTTCCGGCGAATACCAGGTGATCCGCCACATGGTGAACCTGGAAACGGTCAACACTTATGAAGGCACGCACGATGTGCACGCGCTGATCCTGGGCCGCGCGATCACCGGGATCGCCGCGTTTTGAGCGCGGAGGCAGCGCCGCCGCTGGCGGGCATAAAGGTGGTCGAGTTTGCCCGCGTGCTGGCCGGCCCCTGGGCCGGGCAGGTGCTGGCAGACCTGGGGGCAGAGGTGATCAAGGTGGAAAGCCCAGCCGGCGACGATACGCGCGCCTGGGGCCCGCCGTTCCTTGCCAACCCGGATGGCAGCCAGGATGCGGCCTATTTCCACGCCACCAACCGGGGCAAACGGTCGCTGGTGCTCGATCTTGCCAGTGCCGAAGGCCAGGCGCGCGCGCGCGAACTGGTGGCCGGGGCCGACGTGGTGATCGAGAATTTCAAGCTGGGCGGCATGGCCAGGTTCGGGCTGGATTATGAGACCCTTGCAGCCATCAATCCGGGGCTGGTCTACTGCGCGATCACCGGGTTCGGCCAGGATGGCCCCTATGCCGCGCGCGCGGGCTATGATTTCATAGTCCAGGGAATGAGCGGGATCATGGACCTGACCGGCGCGCCCGAGGGCCCGCCGCAGAAGATCGGCGTGGCCTTTGCCGATATCATGACCGGGCTCTATGCCGTGATCGCGATCCAGGCCGCGCTGGCCGAACGCGCGCGATCCGGGCGCGGGCAGATGATCGACATGGCGCTGCTGGACGTGATGACCGGGGTTCTCGCCAACCAGGCGATGAACCATCTGGCCGGTGGCACAACGCCCACGCGCATGGGCAATGCCCATCCCAATATCGTGCCTTATGCGGTGTTTCCTGCGGCCGATGGCTGGCTGATCCTGGCGGTGGGCAACGATGGGCAATTCGCCCGCCTTGGCGCGGTGCTGGGCCTGGCCATGCAGCCGGGGTGGGAAACCAACCCCGGCCGCCTGGCCGACCGCTTGACGCTGACCGCCACGATCGAAGCGGCAACCGCCCGGTGGGCGCGGGACGACCTGCTGGCCGCGCTGGAGGCACAGGGCGTGCCGGCCGGGCCGATCAACACCGTGGCCCAGGCCTTCGCCGATCCCCAGATCCGCCATCGCGGACTGGAACTGGCGATGCCGCGCGAGGCGGATGGCAGCACGGTGCCCGGCGTTGCCTTGCCGATCCGCTTTTCGCGCTCCCCCCTGGCGGCGCCGCGCCCTTCGCCCGGGTTGGGTGACATGAACTGAAACCATCTGCTGGGCGGTGCGCCGGTGCGGCAGGCCGCACGGCCAGGCGGTTGACAGGGACGGCCCCAGACCGCGATGCTGCCGCCTGCAGGGACAACCGCGGGGCAGGAAAGCATGGGGTTGCAATGAACAGGATTGGTGTTGGTCTGGCGCTGGCGGCGGGCCTGCTGGCGTTTCCGGCCTTGGCGCAAGCCCAGGGGCTGGGCGTGGAAGCCACCGGCGGCAAGGCGGCTGGCGAATGGGGCGCCGAACTGGGCGCCAGCTATAGCATGGGCTTTGGCCCGTTCACGGTGCGCCCGGTGGTGGGCGCGTTCATCCCCACCGAAAGCGGCGCCAGCACTTCGGTCTATGCCAAGGGCGAGGCGACGTTCACCATTCCGGCCGTTGCCGAAGTGGGCCTGGGCGCGCGCTTGGCGCATGAAAAGGTGCGGGCCTATGCCCTCGCGGCCTTTCCCATCCTGCCCAAGTTCAAGCTGACCCTGCAGGGCGGGGAACACTATGGCGCGGCAGGGCTTCGGTTTTCATTCTGATGCGATAGCCTGGCCCAGGCCCGGCTCGAACACCGACCAGCCGGTCGCCTGGACCAGGCGCTCCAGCGCCAGGGTTCCGGCCAGCGAATTGCCGCGCTCGTTCAAGCCGGGTGACCACACGGCAATGCTGGCCACCCCCGGTGCGATCGCCAGGATGCCGCCGCCCACGCCCGATTTGCCGGGCAACCCGGTGCGAAACGCGAATTCGCCCGATCCGTCATAGTGCCCGCACGTGAGCATCAGGGCGTTGATGCGCCGCGCGCGCTGCGGTGAAACTACACTGCGCCCCGTGTCCGGATTGCGCCCGCGTGCCATGAGATAGCGCCCGGCCATCGCCAGTTGTTGGCAACTCATCGCCAGGGCGCATTGGTGGAAATAGAGGCCCAGCACCTTTTCCACCGGGTGGCGGATATTGCCGAAGGCGCGCATGTAGTTGGCCAGCGCCATGTTGCGATAGCCGGTTTCCTGCTCGCCCCGCGCCACTTCCTCGTCGATCACGATGCTGTCGTCGCCCGCCAGCGCGCGCACGAAGCGCAGCATCTCGCCGATCGCCTCGCGCGGTTCGTAGCGACCCAGCAGGATGTCGCTCACCACGATGGCCCCGGCGTTGATGAACGGATTGCGCGGGATGCCGTGTTCGCTTTCCAACTGGACGATGGAATTGAAGGCGCTACCCGAAGGCTCGCGTCCCACGCGCTGCCACAACTGGTCACCCACCGCGCCCAACGCCATGGTGAGGGCAAAGACCTTGGAAATGCTCTGGATCGAAAAGGCCTGTTGCGCATCGCCCGCCATGTGGCAGGTGCCATCGGCCATCACCACCGCGATGCCGAAGCGTTCCGGGGCGATGGCGGCCAATGCTGGGATATAGTCGGCCACCTTGCCCTTGTAAGCGTGCTCGCGCATTTCCTCGGCAATGTCGCGCACGATGGCGCCCAGATCGGGCATGGCACTCTCCTTTGCGCTGTGTCGTTCCACAAGTGGCGGGGGCTGGGCAAGTGCGGGATAGCCAGCGGGGGCATTTACAGTTTAGGAGGCCGCGCCATGGACCCGATCACCGTTGCCGCGCTATACCAGTTTGCCCCTTTTGCCGATCCGGCGACCTTGCGTGCGCCGCTCTTGGCGATGTGCCAGGAACAAGGCGTCAAGGGCACGCTGCTGCTGGCGGGCGAGGGGATCAACGGTACGATCGCCGGCACGGGTGAGGGCATCGCCGCCGTGGTGGCCCACGTCCGCGCGCTGCCCCATTGCGACGGGCTTGACGTGAAGTATTCCACGGCCGCCACAATGCCATTTGCCCGCATGAAAGTGCGCCTCAAGCGCGAGATCGTGACCATGGGGGTGGAAGGGATCGATCCGCTGGCGAGCGTTGGCACTTATGTCGATCCCCAGGACTGGAACGCCCTGATCAGCGACCCGGACACGATCGTGATCGACACGCGCAACGATTATGAAGTGGCCGTGGGCACCTTTGCCGGGGCGATCGATCCGCACACGCGCACCTTTCGGGAATTTCCCGAATGGTTCCGCCGCGAGCGCACGGTGCTGCTGGGCCAGGGGCGCACGCCGAAAGTGGCAATGTTCTGCACCGGCGGCATCCGCTGCGAGAAATCCACCGCTTTCCTCAAAGGCGAAGGGGTGGACCAGGTCTATCACCTCAAAGGCGGCATTCTCAATTACCTGGAAAAGGTGCCGGCGCAGGACAGCCTGTGGCAAGGCGAATGCTTCGTGTTCGACGAACGCGTGGCGATCGGCCATGGCCTGTCACCGGGCAGCCACGTGCTGTGCGGCCCTTGCGGCCGGCCGGTAGACGCCGCGGGGCAGCAATCGCGGCAATACAGGCCTGGCGTTTCGTGCCCGGCTTGCTGCGAGAGCGTGGATTGAATGAATAAGTGGTCGGGGAGACAGGATTCGAACCTGCGACCCTCTGCTCCCAAAGCAGATGCGCTACCAGGCTGCGCTACTCCCCGACAGGCACGCCCTTAGGTATGCCCTTCGCTTCGTGCAAGCGCGAAGTGCGTGGTGGGGTCAGGCGGCCACGCTGAAACGGGTGGCATAGCGCTGGCTGATCTGCTCCACGGGCAGCACCACGCACACGTCCACGGTGTTGAATGCGTGGTCGATGAACGCGCCGTCGCCAAACCGTGCGCCGCAGCGCAGGTAACCCTTGATCAGCGGAGGCAGAGCCAGCATCGCGCGGCGTTCGTCATAGCTGCCGCGCGGCAGGCGTTCCAGCGCCACGCCGTGGTGCACCCGCGGGCGTTGGCCGGCCGGGGCCAGGCACGTGTGCGCCAGCAGCGACAGCGCCGGGGCGTGGGCATCGGGATCGGTGCCGGGGAAAGACGCACAGCCGAACATCAGGCCGATATCGTGCGCGGCGATGTAATCGGCGATGCCGCGCCACAGCAGGGAAATCGTGGCGCTGGTGCGAAACGCGGGCAGCACGCACGAGCGGCCCAGTTCGAGCAATTCGCCGCCCACGCGACCTTCGCCCGCCAGCAGCGGCGCCAGGTCGAATTCGCCGGCGCTGTAAAACCCTTCGGCCGCGCGGGCCACGCTTTCACGCAGCAGGCGGTACGTGCCCACGACCTGGCCATCGGCAACCAGCGTGCCGGGTTGGTCTTCGTCGATCACCAGCAGATGATCGCACAGCGCATCATAGGGGTCGGCATCGAGTTCATCCAGCAGGCCTTGCGCCTGGGCGCCCATTTCCTCGAAAAACACCTGCCAGCGCAGCCGCTGTACTGCCGCCAGATCCGTGGCATCGCGCGCCAGGCGCACGGCCAGGCGGCGCTGCCGCTTTTCGATCCCGATCACATCGCCCATAAAACTCGCGCCCTCCGTTCGGAACGGCATAGCGTGCGGGCGTGACGTGGGTTTTGCAGAACGATGATGGTCTTGCGTCAATTGCCGGGGCGCTGTCGCACAGCTGTCGCAATGACGGGGAAGGAATGGTAGGCCCGGCAGGATTTGAACCCGCGACCTAGCCGTTATGAGCGGCCAGCTCTAACCACTGAGCTACGGGCCCCCGTTGCGCCAGTTGCCGTTAAAGCGCCGCTGCGCACTTGGCAAGAAAGCGTGTTGGCGCGTGGTGTCTTGGAACACGTCAGATCAGCGCGGCCTGCATGATATCGTGAACGCCGGCCGGCTTGATGCCGCAGCACGCCAGGTGCGTGAAGACAACGCGCCACCAGTCATAGAGCTGGTCGAGCTGGCGCGCGTCGCGCACGTAAGGGGTATGGCCGGGGCGCAGCGAGGGGCTGTGGAACGAGAACACCAGGACAGGCAGGCCATCGCCCAGCGCGAGGTCGATGCAGCGCACCGCTTCGGCCGCGGTGACGCCTTCGGGTGTCAGCGGCACCCGATTCATCATGCCGGCGCGCGCCATCCCGCCGCGCAGGCGCGGCACCCGCCACAGGCGCGGGAACAGCCAGGGCCCCTGATGGCGCAACAGGCCCGAAAACACCGTAGTCAGCGGCAGTTCCATCAACCCGCCCTGGCGATCCACCCACCAGGGATGCAGCGGCAGCCCGGTGAAATCGGGGCCACCCTGGCTGGAATAATCGAAATGGGTGCGCACCGAGGTATCGATGGCAATGCCCGATTCGGCCAGGATCCGCGCCGTGGCCGGGCCCACGCCATAGCGCCCGGCGCGATAGATGCGCGGCGCATCGCCAAAGGCCGCGGCAATCGTATTGCGCAGCTTGACCAGCTTGGCGCGTTCCAGCGCGGGGGGCAGGTTGCCGGCAAAGCTGTTGAAGGTGTTGAGCTCTTCCTGGTGTGGTGGATTGACCCAGGGATGCAGCTGCACGCCGATTTCGGCGCGGCCATCGCGCACCGCCTGGCCCAGCGCGTCGCCCACGGCCGGGTCGCTGGCGATGGGATAATCGATCAGGTAGATCGGAGCGACGCCGAACCCCTCGCAGAACTGCTGGAACTTGGCCAGGCGGGGTACATGGCTCAGGCCATGGCCGGTCCGTTCGAACGGCTTGGCCCAGTCGAACTCTTCCTCGGTATCGACCGTGACCACGAAGCGCTGTCCGAAATCAGGCGCAAAGCGCACCCGCGCGGCTGCAGGCGGCGGACAGGTGATCCGCGCATCGGGGCCAGCGCCGCCGGCGTCGCGCGCAACCGGGGCAGGCAACGTGATCAGCCCGCTTGGGCCGGGGCGATGCTGCCCTCGTCTGGATGATCGCCCTGCGCGCCCGCTGCGGGCAACTGCACGACCAGGCGGGCCGCCTCGCGCCGCAACTGGCCGCCCATGGCGCGCAGTTCGGCCGCAGCCAGGCGCAGGGCAAAGCCGTTACCCATCATGCCACCTGGCCCCAGCGCGCCGCCTTGTGCCCTGGCGCCATCGGCGGCGAACAGGGTGGCATCATCGCGCATGGCGAGCGCGGCGGGCAAGGGCAGGTCGAGCCGCACGGCCCCGCCCGTGGCCACCGGTTCGAGCGCGATCGCCAGCCGTTCGCCAGGCGCTGCGGTGCTGGCGATCACCGCCAGCAGCCGCCACATGGCGTGTTCGAGTTCGGCAGCCGGTGCTGCCACGGCAACCGGGGCGGCGGGTGCCTGCCAGCGCAGCCGCACTTCACGCGGGCCGATCACCGGATCGAGCTGCGCCACCAGGCGGGCGAGCAGCGCGGCGAGATCGGTGGCATCGCCGGCCGCCGGCATATCGGCCGCGCCGGTTTCCAGGCGGGCCAACCGTTCGAGATCTTCAAAGCCGGCCAGCATGCGCGCCGCATCGGCCGCGATGCTGGCGGCCAGGCTGCGATACTGGTGCGGCGTGGCGCCGAACACCTGCTGCTGGATCATTTCGGCAAAACCCTGGATCGCGTTGATCGGGGTGCGCAACTCGTGCAGCGTCTGGCGCAGGCGGTCAGCGCCCTGGGCCACCGGGGCCGGTTCGGGGGCAGCGGCGGCCATTGCCTGCGCCGGGCGGCGCAGGCGGGCGCGATAGCCGGCAAAGGCACCACCGGCCTGGGCGAACACCGGCACCGCATCGATCTGCCATGCGCCGGCGACCGCTGCGGCGCCATCGATCAGCAGCACCCCGGCACTGATGGGAAGGCGCGCGGCAAAGGCGCGGGTGCTGCGCGCATCGAGCCGGGCCGGGGCATGCGGCTGGCCGGTAAACGGGCGATGCCCCACCAGCATGGGCGCCCAATCGGCATCGGCGGCCACCACGGTGCCCAGCGCATCGATCGCCAAGTCTATACCCAGCGGGCGCGGCGCGTCGATCGCTGGCTCATCGGCAAAGGGCAGGCGCGGGTGGGGATCGGCGGCCAGGCCGGCACGGTCGGCCGGGGTGGCGATGGTGGTCGGCCCGCCGGGCCGCGCTTCGCGATCGCGGCGGAACGCTTCGATCCGACGCACGATGGCGCCGATGCCCTCGCTGGCCGCAGGCGACAGCAGCGGGGCGGGCGGCGGGCCAGCGTCGATCGTGTCTGCCGAAGGCAGCGGGGCCGGCGGGGCGGCTGGTTCAGTCGCCGCGGCGACCGGTTGGGGCACTTCAACGGCCTGGGGCGCGAACGCTACGGCGGCGGCGTGGTCGCCATCAGGTTCGGGTGCGGACAGCGCGAAATCGTCGATGCCCAGCCGCGCGAGCAGCGCTTCCACCGCCGGGCCCAGATCGCGGCGGTGGCGCAGGAAACCGCGGGCATGGATCGGCAAGCGCGGTACCAGGTTCAGCCAGGCTGCCTCATCAAGCCGGGCGGCGCGAATGGCGGCGAGCGCCAGGCGCGGCGCCTGGGCAGCGAAATGTGCCACCAGACGCGGATTGGCCAGCGGCGTCCCGGCAAGCAGCGCGGCAGCGCCTTCGTGCCCGCCCGGTGCAGCGGCAATGGCCTGGAACAACGAGTCGAGCCGGAAGAGGCCATCGTCGTGCCGCTCTGTCCAGGCGGCCTGGTCCACGCGGCCCAGCAGATCGGCCAGCTGGCGAAACTGCACGCGCATGCCAGCAGGCCCGGCGGCGCGCGTGCGCAGCACCGTTTCCAGTCGATCGTCCACGATCATCTGGAGGCCGGGCATGTGGAGACCGGGCGTCACGCCGCCTGGCGCCAGGCGGCCGGGCGCGGGCGCGAAGGGAGGATCAAGATCGGCAGGCATCGCTCTCGCCGGGACATCCTTGTGCACGGCCTTTTCACATGGGGCATTGCCCTGCCGGAGGCAAGCCGGTTACGGACCGTTTCGAAACTCATCCCTCTGCCTTTAAGCCCCAGGCTTTTAAGAAAGTGTGGCGATGCATCGGGGGCCGTGCAGAAGCGGTTCGTTCATCCTGGAGCGGGTTTTTGCAGGCTATGCACCGCCTTTGGTGCCGGCTGTTGTGATGGTGCGTTGCATTGTAGGACAATTGCGATATGAGCTAATAATATTAGCTTCACTGCCAGCGGTGACGCACAATCTTGCGGATCGAGCGGCTAACGAACACGAACATGGCAACACTGGACGGAATTGACAGGCGGCTGCTGGCCGAACTTCAGGACGAGGGCCGCGTCACCAACGTGGAATTGGCCCAGCGCGTGGGATTGACCGCGCCGCCTTGCCTGCGCCGCGTGCGCGCGCTGGAAGAGGCCGGCGTGATCCGCGGCTATCACGCCGATCTCGACCCGGCCAAGCTGGGCTTTGCGATCACGGTCTTTGCGCTGGTCAGCCTGAAGAGCCAGGCCGAAGAATCGCTGCGCCAGTTTGAAGAGCACATGCGCACGCTGCCCGAAGTGCGCGAGTGCCACATGCTGAACGGCGAGATCGACTTCATCCTCAAGATCGTCAGCCGCGACCTGCAGAGCTTTCAGGAATTCCTGACCAGCAAGCTGACGCCTGCGCCCAACGTCGCAAGCGTGAAGACCTCGCTCACCATCCGCACGGCCAAGCAGGTGCCCGGGGTGCCGTTCAGCGAGTGACCGCCTCGGCGTTTCGGGCCGGGCCTGTGGGGCTTTGACAGGCTCAGCCCGAACGGACCCTGGGATGGTAAACCCCATCTCCGTTCGCCCTGAGCCTGTCGAAGGGCGCTGGCGCCGCGCTTGTGGCGCATGGCCCACCCTTTCGGGCAGGGCACGCGGCGTGGTTCAGCCTTCCGCCTTGGCCTGCTTGTGGTGGCGGATCACTTCCTCGATGACGAAGCGCAGGAATTTTTCGGAAAATTCCGGGTCCAGCCGTGCTTCTTCGGCCAGCTTGCGCAGGCGCGCGATCTGGCGTTCCTCGCGGCCCGGATCGCTGGCCGGAAGGGCGTTTTGCGCCTTGTAGGCGCCCACCGCCTGGGTAATGCGAAAGCGTTCGGCCAGGATGTGAATCATCGCGGCATCGATGTTGTCGATGCTCTGGCGATAGCCGGCCAGAACCGGGTCTTGCCCTTCGGCAGGTGCGCTCATGTGCCTGTCTTGCCTTTTCGTCGATCGCGTTCAAGTGCTCCGCTTGCCGCTACCGTGCAACTTGCGACTTGCCAAGCCGTGCCCCACACGCCAAGCGGGCAGCGATGACTGCTACCCTCCATACGCTCCCCCGCAAGGCCGAACCCTCGCTGGCGCCGCTGATGGCGCTGGTGGCCGACGACATGAACAGCGTCAACGCGGTGATTCTCGACCGGATGCAATCGCGCATCCCGTTGATCCCGGCCCTTGCCGGGCATCTCATTGCCGGCGGCGGCAAGCGCATGCGCCCGATGCTCACGCTCGCCGGGGCGGCGCTTCTGGGCTATGGCGGCAGCCGCCATTTCAAGCTGGCAGCGGCCGTGGAATTCATCCACACCGCCACCCTGCTGCACGATGACGTGGTCGATGGATCGGACATGCGGCGCGGCAAGAAGGCCGCCAACATCATCTATGGCAACCCGGCCACGGTGCTGGTGGGCGATTTCCTGTTTTCGCGCAGTTTCGAACTGATGGTCGAAGACGGTTCGCTCAAAGTGCTGCGCATCCTCTCCAATGCCTCGGCCGTGATTGCCGAGGGCGAGGTGGACCAGCTTGTGGCCCAGCGCCAGGTGGAAACCAGCGAAGAACGCTATCTTTCCATCATCAACGCCAAGACGGCAGCGCTGTTTGCCGCCGCCTGCCGCATCGCCGCGGTGGTGGCCGAGCGGGGCGAGGCCGATGAACTGGCACTCGATGCCTATGGCCGTAACCTGGGCATCGCGTTCCAGCTGGCCGACGATGCCATCGACTATGATTCCGATGCGTCGGAAATGGGCAAGGACCAGGGCGACGATTTCCGCGAAGGCAAGATGACCCTGCCGGTGATCCTGGCCTATGCCCGCGGGACCGAGGAAGAGCGCGGTTTCTGGCGCGATGCGATTGCCGGCAACCGCAACAGCGATGCCGATCTGGCCCAGGCGATCGCCCTGATCCGCAAGCACGATGCCGTCAACGCCACGCGTGAGCGTGCGCGCCATTATGCCCAGCGCGCGATCGATGCGATTGCCGGCTTCCCCGCCAGTGCGGCCAAGGCGGCGATGGGCGAAGCGGCCGAATTCGCGGTGGCGCGGCGTTATTAATTCCAGGAGGCCTAGTGCAGCAACTGCGCCAGGCCTTCGACCACCGACGATCCGGCCAGCGGGCCGATCAGCAGAAACAGCAGGTTGACCGCCACGATCAACACCACGATGCGCTGACGGCGCGGCGTGAGGCGGGGCGCGGAAGCGGGCTGCCGGTTGGGTGGTGCCGGCGGCCATGGGTCTTTCAGGTCGAGAAACATGGCGTCCTCTTGGGGGCTGGGCCGTGCCCCAGGGGCACCTGCGAACAAAGAGTATCACGCTTTGCCCGCCACCGCACGGGCCCTCATGGGCAGTTCGGGTGCACTTGGCCGCGCGCAGACGGCTGCGCACCTTGCCAGCGGCGGGGGCCGGCGTGCTATGGCGGCGCACCCGTCCTTACCCCCATCGTGACAAAGGCCTGCCATGACCGCCACGCCCTTTCGCCCCGTTCTCTACCTCATGCGCTCGTGCCCGTTCTGCCTCAAAGTGGCGGCGCTGTTGAGCGAGGTGGGCGCGTTCGACACTGTCGACCTGCGCGCGTTCTGGCCCGGTGATGAGCACGAAGCACCGATCCGCGCGGCGCTTGCACCACATCTTGAGAAGATCACGTTTCCCGCCCTGGAAGTGGAGCCGGGCCGCTTCATTGCCGATTCCGATGCGATCGTGGCGCTCTATGCGCAAAAGGCCGGCGTCGATCCGGCGAACCTGCCGTTCTATCAGTATGTCATGGCCGGCCCGTTCCGTCGCATTCGCGAAGCACACGTGGAAACCCTGGAACTCAAGAAGCGGCTGGGCGAGGCCTGACGGCCATTGCACCGGTGATGGCCAAGCGTCGGGCAAGACGATAAAGGCAGCGGCGTGACCGACCTGCCCATTCATGCCGTCTTGCCCGATCTGCTGGCTGCGCTGGCCAGCCAGCCCCCTGCCGCTTTTCCCAATGCCGTGCTGATCGCCCCGCCCGGCGCGGGCAAGACCACCACGGTGGCCACGGCGCTTTTGGGGCAGGATTGGTGCCGCGGCACGGTGATCCTGTTGTCTCCGCGCCGGGTGGCGGCGCGCGCCGCGGCCGAGCGCATGGCCGACCTGCTGGGCGAGGCGCCGGGCGAGACGGTCGGCTATCTCACTCGCCTGGACAGCAAGCGTTCGGCGCGCACCCGCGTGCTGGTGATGACCGAGGCGATTTTCGTCGCCACGATCCTGTCTGATCCCGAATTGACCGGCGTTTCCGCCGTGCTGTTCGACGAAGCGCACGAACGCCATCTCGATTCCGACCTGGGCCTCGCCTTGGCGCTGGAAGCGCAAGGCGTGCTGCGCGAGGATCTGCGCGTGGTGGTCATGTCTGCCACGTTGGATGGCGCGCGCTTTGCCGCGCTGATGGGCCGCGATACGCCGGTCATCGAAAGCGCGGGCAAGGCCCATCCCCTGCGCATCCGCTGGCTGGGCAGCAGCCCGCAACTGCGCACCGAACAGGCCATGGCCAACGCCATTGCCACGGCCTGGGCCGAGGAAACCGGTGATATCCTGGCGTTCCTGCCCGGCGTGCGTGACATTGACCGCACCGCCGATATCCTGGCTCAGCGCCTGCCCACTGCGCTGGTGCTGCCGCTGCACGGCCAGGTGGAACCGGCCGGCCAGCGCGCCGCGATCCGCCGCGATGCGCAGGGGCGCCGGCGCGTGGTCCTGGCCACGGCGATTGCCGAAACCTCGCTCACGCTCGATGGCGTGGCCGTGGTGGTCGATGCCGGCCTTTCGCGCCGGGCCGAGTTCGACAAAGTGGCCGGGGTGACGCGCCTGGTCACCACGCGCGCCAGCCAGGCCGCCGCCGCGCAGCGCGCCGGGCGCGCCGCGCGCCAGGGGCCGGGCGTGGCCTATCGCTTGTGGGAAGAAGCCGCGCACGCCGGCCGCGCGCCGTTCGATCCGCCCGAGATGCTTACGTCCGATCTGGCGCCGCTGGCACTGACGCTGGCGCAGTGGGGCGCGGGCGATCCGGCGGCGATGGCCTGGATCGATCCGCCGCCCGCCGCTGCCATGGCCACCGCGCAGGCCAGTTTGCAGGCGCTGGGCGCGCTGGACGAGGAACGGCGGATCACCGCCCACGGCCGGGCCATGGCGCACCTGCCGATGGAGCCGGCACTGGCGCACATGCTGATCTATGCGGCGCGCCATGGCGCGGCCGGCGACGCCGCGCGGCTGGCGCTGCTGTTGCAGGAACGTGGCCTGGGTGGCAGCGGCGAAGACCTGGCCCGGCGGTTCGACCGTTGGCAAGGCGATCGCAGCGGCCGTGCCGAAGCCTCGCGCAAGTTGGCGGCGCGCTGGGCCGGTCTGGCGGAGCGGGCGGCTTCGGGGAGCTTCGACAAGCTTAGCCCGAACGGACTTTCGGAAAGAAACAATCCCTCCACCCCCGTTCGTGCTGAGCCTGCCGAGGGCCGCCAGCGCAACGCCGGCCGGCCCCCGCTGGCCGTGCTCTTGGCCGAAGCCTTTCCCGATCGCATCGCCCGCGCGCGCAGTGCGAGTGGCGAGGAGTGGCTCGCTTCGGGCGGGCGGGGCTATCGCCTTGATCCGGCTTCGCCGCTGGCCACTGCGCGCTGGCTGGTGATCGGCGACGCACAAGGGGAGGCCAAGGGCGCGCGGATCATGAGCGCCCTTGCGCTCGATGAGGAGGATGTCACCACCTGGCTGGCCCATCGCATGGACCAGCGCCACACCCTGTCATGGAACGCCGCGGAAGGCCGGGTGGAAGCGCGGCTGGAGCGGCGCCTGGGCGCCATCGTGCTGGCGCGCGTGCCCGATCCGGTGCCCGATCCGGCAGCGGTGACGGCGCTTTTGCTCGATGTGGTGCGGCGCGAGGGGCTTTCCGCCCTGCCGCTGGGTGGCGCGGCGCAGGCGCTGCTGACGCGGGCGCGCTATGCCGGCCTGGCCGCGCTGGACGAAGCTGCGCTGCTCGCCGATCTGGATGCATGGCTCGCGCCGCTGCTCTCTGGGCGGCGCGATCTGGCGGTGGGCGCGGGCAAGCTGCACGAAGCGCTGGAGAACCGGCTGGACTGGAACGAGCGGCAGGCGCTCGACCGCCTTGCCCCTCCGCAATTCCGCTCGCCCGCAGGCACAACCCACGCGATCGATTATGGCCACGAAGGCGGCCCGGCGGTGGAACTGCGCGTGCAGGCGCTGTTCGGCCTCGACCGCCACCCCATGATCGGCCAGCCGCCGCGCCCACTGCTGCTCTCGCTCACTTCGCCTGCCGGGCGGCCGATCCAGACGACGGCCGATCTGCCCGCGTTCTGGCGCGGATCGTGGCGCGATGTGGTGAAAGACATGAAGGGCCGCTATCCGCGCCACCGCTGGCCCGACCAGCCCTGGGCCGAAGACCCCAGCCTGAAAACCCGCAACGCGTTCGAGGCGACACGCAAGAGTTGAGCCGGTGCGCCCGATGCACCGGTGGCCGTCGATTTTGCACTCTAGGCGCGCCGCCTGCCGTTTTGCAGGATGGCGCCGGCCACAACGGGAGCGCGCCATGGACACCGATCGCCAGCTGGGCATGGATTGCCCGATCAGCCGCCGCCAGTTCGTCAATGGCGTGGCCGTGGGCCTTGGAGCGTTGAGCGTCGGGCCACTGGGCCTGCCAGCATCCGCCGCAGAAGTTCCGCTGGCGGCCTATCCCCCGGCGCGCACCGGCATGCGCGGATCGCACCCCGGCGCGTTCGAGGCAGCTCATGCCCTGCGCGATGGCACGCTCAAGCTGGCCGATGCGCAGGATACCGGTGAGGACTATGACCTGGTGATCGTGGGTGGCGGTCTTTCGGGCCTGTCCGCTGCGCACTTCTTTCACCAGCGGATGGGGGCGGGGATGAAAGTCCTGATCCTCGACAACCACGATGATTTCGGTGGCCATGCCAAGCGCAACGAATTCACCGTCAACGGCCGCCAGCTGGTGGTCAACGGCGGAACGCTCAACATCGAAAGCCCGTCGCGCTACAACCGCTGGGCCCAAGGCGTGCTGGACGATCTGGGCGTGGACCTGGCCCGCTTTCGCGCCGCCAACACGGCGGAGGCGGGGCTCTACCAGAAACTGGGCCTCAAGCACGCCTGGGGGTTCGACAAGGAAACCTTCGGGGCCGATCGCGTGGTGCCCTCGGCCGCAAGTGGCTGGCACGGCCCGGATGCGGCCACGGTGGCGGCGGCGCCGCTTTCTGCCGCGGCCAAGGCAGGCCTTACCCGGTTGCTGGCAACAGACCAGCCCGATTACCTGCCCGGCATGGACCGCGCGGCCAAGCTCGATTGGCTGGCGCGCCATTCGTTTCGCCAGTTCCTGATCGAGAAAGTGGGGCTGGACCCGCAGGCCGAATGGTTTTTCAGCCAGATGGGCTGCGCCAGCTTCTGCGTGGGATCAGATGCCACCCCGGCGCTCTATGCCTGGGTCCAGGGCTATCCCGGCTTTTCCGGCATGGGCCTGGGCGCCGTGCCGGATCAGCTTTTTGCCGATCTGCCCGGCGGCCAGCACGGGCGGCAGCGCGAAGGCGATCTTTCGGTGCACTTTCCCGATGGCAACGCCACGGTTGCGCGCTTGCTGGTCAGCCGCCTGGTGCCCGCCAGCACCACCGCGCGCACGCAGGAGGACATGGGCACCGCAGTGTTCGACTATGCCGCGCTGGACCGGCCCGGCCAGCCCACGCGCATTCGCCTGTCCAGCATCGTCGTCAACGTGGCGCACCTGGGCGATCCGGCGAGGGCCGGCGAAGTGGCGGTGCGCTACATGGCCGGGGGCACCTTGCGCCAGGTGCGCGGCGCGGCGGTGATCCTGGCCAGCTGGAACATGATGATTCCCTACCTGATGCCCGAATTGCCCGAGGCGCAAAAAGCCGCACTGCATTACGCGGTGAAAGGCCCGCTGGTTTACACCAGCGTCGCGCTGACCAACTGGCGCGCCATGGCCAGGCTGGGCGTGTCGCGCTTTACCACGCCGAACATGTTCCACCAGGACGTGGGCCTGACCGAGGCGGTGAGCCTGGGCGGATTGAAGCATGCCGCCAATCCCGATGAACCGGTGGTGCTGCACCTGGCGAAATACATGACACGCCCGGGCTTGCCCCGTCAGGACCAGCATCGCCTGGGCCGGGCAGACCTGCTCGCGCTCAGCTTTGCCGATTTCGAGCGCGAGACCCGTGCGCAACTGGTGCGTCTGCTCGGTCCCGGCGGCTTTGACCCACGGCGCGACATTGCCGCGGTCACGGTCAATCGCTGGCCGCACGGCTATGCCTATACCTACAACTCGATCACCGATCCGGTGGAGTGGGTCTATTCCGAAAGCCCCACGCGCCCCTGCGTGATCGCGCGCCAGCCGTTCGGCCTGGTCAGCATTGCCAACAGCGATGCTGCGGCCAGCCCGCACACCGATGCCGCGATGCTGGAAGCGCACCGCGCGGTCCAGGAAGTGATCGCGCGGCGCACTTATCCCTTCGTGCCGCGTCGGGTCTCCTGACGATCAGCTTTCCTGGGCTTGCGGCTCGGTGATGATGCGGTCGCGCGCGGCGCGCATGTCGCCCCCTTCGATCTGGAGAGTCAGCCGCTCCTTGTCGCGCGCGCGGTACATGTCTTCGGCGCGGGTGATGATTTCCTCGCTCACCCCGGTTTCGGCCAGCGCCAGGCGAGCCATTTTTACTGCCGATTCCATCACTTCGCGAATCACCCACTTGGCCGGGGAGCCGCGCAGGCGCACCACGGCGCGCCGATCGAATGCGCGCACGAAGATTGCCGCCTGGGGGAAGGCATGCTGTACGGCTTCCAGCGCCGCGGCATCCATCTGGTCCCCATCCATGCAGAACAGGATCAGCGCGGCTTCATCGGCCCCGGCCTGGCGCAGCAGGTCGAGCCGGGTGCCATCGCCGAAATAGACCTTGGCGCCAAAGCCGCCGGCGATGTCGATCATTTCCACGTCGGTGTCGATCAGCGTGACCGTCAGCCCACTGGCGTTGAGCATCTGCGCCACGGTCTGGCCAAAGCGGCCATAGCCCACGATCAGCGCATTGGCCGCGTCGCCAGTCGGTCCCTGGCGCTCGCTTTTCACGGCGCGCGGATCGGCGCGCAGCGGCTTGGTCAGGGCCATCAGGAACGGCGTGGTGGCCATCGACAGCGTGACGATGGCGCCGAACAGGCTGGCGGCCTCGGGCGCGATCAGTTGCGCATGCTGCGCCTGGGCAAACAGCACGAAGCCGAATTCGCCGCCCTGGCTCAACAGCAGGCCCAGCGCCAGCGCCCCGCGCCAGGCCATGCGGAATGCCAGGCCAATGCCCATGATCACCCCGGTCTTCACCGCCACCAGCGCCAGGGCCATGCCCATCACGAACAGCGGGCGTTCGGCAATGGCATGAAGATCGAGCATCATGCCCACGGCCAGGAAGAACAGGCCGAGCAGGATGGAGCGGAACGGCTCCACATCGGCTTCCAGTTCGTGGCGATAGGGGCTGTCGGCCAGCATGACCCCGGCGATGAACGCGCCCAGCGCCGTCGAAAGCCCGAGCGCCTCCATCACCGCGGCCGAAGCCATGACCGTGAACAGCGCGGCGACCACGAACATCTCGCGCTCGCCCAGGTTGCCGATCAGGCGGAACAGCGGCCGGATGAGATAGCGCCCGGCCAGGATCAGGCCAGCGATGGCCAGCACGGTGTAGAGCGCGAGCTGCCATCCCGGCGGGCCATTGGCGTCGGCCGGGTTGCGGCTCAATGCCGCGATCAGGGTGATCATCGGGATGATCGACAGGTCCTGGAACAGCAGGATGGCAAAAGTGCGCTCGCCAAACGGGGTGCGCAACCGGCCCGAGGCCTGGAGCATCGGCAGCACCTGCGCAGTGGACGACAGCGCCAGCGGCAGGCCCAGGGCAATCGCCGCCGTCAGGCTGAAATCGGTGCCGAAGTTGATCACCGCGGCGATCGCCGCGCCGCACAGCACCACCTGCAACAGGCCCAGGCCCAGAATGTCGCGCTTCATCCGCCACAGGCGCGTGGGGTTCAGTTCCAGGCCCACCAGGAATAGCAGCAACGTGATGCCCAGTTCGGCGATGCCCAGCTTCTGCTCCGCCTCGCCCACCAGGCCCAGCACTTGCGGCCCCACCACCGCGCCCGCCACGAGATAGCCCAGCGTGGCCCCCAGCCCGGCGCGGCGAAACGCCAGCACAAAGACCATGGCAAAGCCAAGCAGCAGAAATCCATCATGAAGCATTGAGGGGGGCTGGTTCATGCCCCCTGCCTCGCGCGTGGGGGGCGGGGCGTCAAGAGGCCCGAGGTATGGGGCCAAAGCCGCGGCATTTGTCGGGGCGGGCCGTTGCCACCGGCAAATTGCGCGGTACTGTTGTGGCATTCGGGGGAAATCGCGCGATTTTTGCTGCAACGGACCATGCCGGATTCACACGGCGGGGCGGAGCGACCACGGCGGGGAAGGGGACACCCGGTGTTGATCGACGATATTTACGAGGCCGCGTTCGATGCCGCGCACTGTGGCACGATGCTGGAAAGATTGGCGGAACTGGTTGGGGCCGACAGCGCGTTCATCGCCTGGCATGATACCCGCAAGTCCGCCCATTTCCGCGCGCATTGGGGCGATGATCCGCACTGGCAGCAGCGCTATGTGGAGGAATTCGTCCACCATGACATCCTGCGCCCGGTGCTGGCCGCGCAGCCCGAAGGCATGCTGGGCACCGTGGCCGAAAAGCTGGACGATCCCGATATCCGGGCGAGCTATTTCTACACCGGCTATATCGCGCCGCAGGGCATTGTGGACAACATGGCCTGCAACCTGATCAAGCAGCCGACCGTGCACGGCATCGTGGCGTTCATGCGCCGTGCGCCGCGGCCGCGCTTTGGATCGGAAGAGGTGGCGGCGATGCGGCCCCTGGTGCCGCATCTGCGCCGCGCGGTGCTGATCCAGAGCCAGTTGATCGCCGCCGCCAACGTGGCCGAGGCGCACCGGCAGATCGCGCAATCGAGCCGCGCGCACATCGTGCTGCTGAGCAGGACGCTCGACGTGGCCGATGCCGATCCGCGCGTGGCCGCGATGCTGGGCCTGCGCGTGGGCCAGCCCTTGCGCGCTTCCACCCATGGCCGGGCGTTGGCCACCGCCGTGGCCGATGGCCAGCCGCTGGTGGTAACGCTGGTGGATGACGACGGCACCATGCAGCACTTGCTGTGCGAACCGCAGGCGCTTGGCAATGATCCGTTCGGCGATCTGGCCTTGCCCGATCGGCCCGCCCATGCCCTGCACGTTTCCGAAGTGGAGCGGCCCCACGCCATCGCTTACGACGCCATCGCCACGCTCTATCAGTTGACTCCCACCGAACAGCGCGTGCTGCGCGCCATGCTCGACCATGGCGATGCGGCGGGGCTCAGCGCGGCGCTGGGCATGGGCCGGGCCACCGTGCGCACCCATCTCCACAATGTCTATGCCAAGACTGGCACCGCCGGTTTCAGCGCGCTGTGCAACCTGGCGCACCGGTTTTCCCGCGCCGTTCTGCCGCGCGGGGACGACCTAAACAGATGATGGATGTTGGTTGCGTAATGTTGCGATAACCCACGGGAACAGGGGCACGGAGCCGGATGGTGGTGGCCCCCGGTGCCGGGCTGAACGGGCCCTGGCGCGGATTTTCGCAACGTGGGGGATTTATCGTCATGCAACGATCCATCGGGCATGCGGCCTTGGCCGTGGCCATTGTCACATCGGCCAGCGGGGCTGCTACGGCGGCCAGGGCGCGTGAAGTGTTGGTGGGTGCCGATCTGCTGGCCGGCGCCGTGCGCGACCGCAGTGGCAATCCCGATCGCAACGGTTTTTCTGGCGGTGCGCTGCCCAGCGTGCAGGTGCGGGGCGATGCCTGGCTGCTTCAGGGCGATGGCGTGGTGTTCAGCCATGCCGGTGAAGGGCAGTTCGGTGGCGGGGCACACTTGGGCGCGCGGCTGGGCGAAGGGGGCTATCTCGGCGTCTATGGCTCGGCCGTCTCGTTCCATCGTGCCCGAACCACCAGCGTGGGGCGGATCGGGGCGGAAGCGCGCTTGGCGCGCGGGCCGTTCACCCTGGCCGCGATTGCCGGCTATGAAAAGATCGGCAGTGCCCAGATGCTGGTGGCCACCACTTCCACAGACAGGGTCTATGACCGCTATGGGCACGATGGCCGGTTCTTCAGCATTGCCGATCTGCGCTATGCCCCCGGCGATCGTTTCGCCGTCGCGGCGGGCCACCGCTATATCGGTGGGCGCCATGCTGCCGCGCTGGGCGCGCAAGTGGGCCTGGGCCGCCATGTGGCGCTGGTGTTCGAGGGGCGCCTGGGCGAAGGCGACTATCGCGGCGTGCTGGGCGGATTGCGCGTGCGTTTCGGCGGCGGCACGGTGAACAACGGGCTGCTGGAAAACCGTCTGGTCGAAGACTTGTTCGCGCCGGGCAACAGCCGCCGCCAGTTGCTCGATCCGCTGCCGCCGCCCGACAATGGCGGGGGATGCGGCACCTGTGGGGGCTATTGCGAGCAGTGAAGCGCGCGGGCGCAGCGTGGCGGGGATGAGCCCACGCATTCTCCTGGCATGGGAAGGGGGTGCCGGGCGCGGCCACGTCGTCACGCTGGGGCGCGTGGCGCGGGCCATGGCCGGCCTGGCGCAGTGCGATGCCGCGCTGGGGTGGATGACCCACGCGGAGGAAATCGCGCCGTGGTGCACGCAGGTGTTCCCCGGCGTGGCGCTGCCCTATGACCGGGCGGGGCGGGCGGCGCGGGGGGCGCCGCCCAATGCCACCTGGGCCGATTATCTCCATGATTGCGGGCTTGGCGATGGCGCGCGCCTGAAAGCCAACGTGGCCTGGTGGCTCGATACCATGGCGCGCCGCGCCATCGACCTGGTGGTGGGCGACTATGCCCCCTGCGCGCTGTTGGCGGCGCGCATCGCGGGCATTCCGGCGCTGGCCATCGGCACGGGATACGGCATTCCGCCGCCCGGCCTGCACCGGTTCCCGGTGTTCCTGCCCGATTATGCCGTGCGTGAGGCCGACGAGGCGGCGATGGTTGCCACGGTGAACGCAGCGCTTGGCCCGCTGGGTTTGCCGCGCCTGCACCACCTGCCGGAAATCTATGCGGGATCGGGCGCCATCGTGCGGTCTTTGCCGTTCCTCGATCCCTATGCATCAGCGCGCGAACCCGACGCCTATCTGCCCCCGGTCGCCAGCTATGTGCCGCCGGGCGCGGCCGGTGCGGGCACGCGGGTGTTCTGCTATCTTTCCACCACCGAACTGGCCCATGCGGGGTTGGTAGAGGCGCTGATCGGCTGCGGGCTGCCGCTGCTGTGCTATCTGCCCGGTGCCGATCCGGCCATCGTGGCGCAATTGCGCGCTGCGGGGGCGGAGGTGGCCGATGGGCCGGTGCCGGTGGCCACCATTGCCGCTTCGGCGAGGCTGATGCTCAACAGCGGGCAGCATGGCACGGTGTGCATGGGGCTGGGCGCGGGCCTCCCGCAAGTGTGCATTCCCCAGCATCTCGAGCAGCTCCATGTCGCCCGGCGCCTTGCCGAAACCGGGGCCGCGCGCGTGATTGCCCCGCGCCATGCCCCGGCCGAAGTGATCATCTCCACCTTGCACGCCGCCTGGAATGACCAGGCCATGGCCCGGCGCGCCCGCGAACTGGCGGCAGACCTGGCGCCCGTGCTGGCGCAGGACGATGGCCCGTTGCTGCGCCCGCGGCTCATGCCCTGGCTGCCCACGGCGGCGCGCGGCTGACTTGTCTGCTGGCGCCGTCGCGGCCGGGCTGCGAGTCAGTCCAGGCGATGGAACGTGGTGGTTTCCAGCCTGGGCATCGCAGTGCCGGCCCAGACGATGGTTTCGGTCATCGTCCGGCCGTCCTTGGCCACGGCATAGACACGGGTGGAAACCGGCGTGCCGTTCTTGCCCAGGGTCATCACCAGGGTGTTGGGCGCGGGCTGGCGCAGCGATACGCTGTCGATGAAAGCCATGTTGCCGCTGATCGGCACGGGCACGCCATCGAGCGCGGCGGTCGATTCCGCGTGCTGGGTGCTGCCATCGGGCGTCACGATGTCCACCACGGTGGTCCAGGTCTTGTCGGCCGCAGGGCGGAACGCCATGGTCACCTGGCGGGGCCGCTCCTGCTCGGGGATGCGCGCCACGTCGAGCGACCAGCGCCCGGCCAGCGGCAATGGACGGGGCGTGGCGGCGGCCATGGCCCGCTCGCGGTGCAGGGGGGATGAAGGGGCAGGGCCGGCGCGATCCACGGTGGCCGCCAACAGGCTGGCAGCGGCAACGGACAGGGCGAGAAGCATGGCAAGCATTCCTTTCGACGAAGCGCGCCCCGTCGATGGGGCGGCCGCCTTGTCGTGCGCAGGATTGCCCGGTGCCGAAAGATCAGGAAACCTGTCCCGATTTTCCTGTGGGGCGCCGGCAACCACGGCATCCTTGTGCGCACCCACCAGCCGCGCCAGCTCGCGGCTGCTGCCCACCCCGGTCTTGCGCCGCGCCTCGCGCAGCCGCTCGTTGATCGAGGCTTCGCTGCGGTCCAGCAGCGCCGCGATGGACTTGATCGTATGCCCCGCCGTCAGCAGGCGCAGGATTTCCAGTTCCTTGTCGCTGAGCGTCGCCAGCGCGGCAGGTGGGCGTTCCGGGGCCGACATGCCGTCTGGATCACCACAAGGCGCGCCGGGCGTCCATCCCAAATTTCTTGGGCCCACATTTGCCTGGCAGGATGCAAAGGCGCTGGCATGGAAAGGGGGGAATGGTGCCGGCTACAGGATTCGAACCCGTGGCCCCCTGATTACAAATCAGGTGCTCTACCAACTGAGCTAAGCCGGCGCTGGGCCATGCGCATAGCCTCAAGTGGCCCCGAACGTCCAGCCCTCGGTGCGGGCAATTTCCGGGGTCAGCCCGGCCGGATGCCACAGCGCGGGATCGTGGGCGACCTGGCGCAGCCACGCGGCGGTGATCAGGGCGTCGCTCTGGTGGTCGTCGATCGGGCCGGCTTGGCGCGCGGGCGTACTGCGCAGCGCTTCGAGCGCCAGATCGAGCGCGGCGCCATCGCGGATTTTCGAGCGGCTGGCGAGGCGGCCGGCGGCCATGGCGGCGATGGTGGTATAGATTTCGCAAACCACGCTGCCGCGTTCGGGCAGGGGATCGATCGGCCATACGGCAAGGTTTCCCTCCAGCCGGTGCAGCAGGCGCATGCCCGAGAGGCTCGACTTGCCCACCTGCGCTGCGCCGACGAGGTTGAAATTGCTGGTGGGCTTGCAGCCCATCGCTTCCTGCGCGTGCTCGGTCACGCGCAGGCGGCCGCGCCCGGCGCGAAACAGATCGCCGCAGCGGCCGCCGTGGCGGCGGAAATGGCGGGAAGGCTCGGTGGCATCGACGAAGGCGTTGACGCCCAGGTGGGGTTCATCGGCGCAGAGGCGATCGACCATGGACCACAGCGCGCGGGCGTCGGGCGGGCTTTCCGGCCAGCCAGGAAAGAACGCGCCGCAATCGGCAAAGGGCAACGACTGGCCCAGGTCCATACCCACCAGGCTGTCGGGCGGCAGGTGATGCAGCAGCCATTCGAGCACTTCGCCGCGCGACCAGCGGTGGCCGGGGCGCACCAGCACGGGGGCTTCCGGGCCGCGCGCGCACTGCGCCAGCGCGATGCCCTTGTGCCGCTCGCCGGCCGCGCCCGACCAGTCGATCGCCACGAAATGGGCAAAGCGGTTCATTCTTCCGTTTGGCCCACCTCGGCCCGGCGCTCGCGCCGCTTGCGCTCCCACCAATCCAGTCGCTTGGCGATCTCGCGCTCAAACCCGCGCTCCACCGGGCGGTAGAAATCCTGGGCGCGCATTTCTTCGGGCCAATAGTCCGCGCCGGAAAAGCCATCCTGCGCATCGTGGTCATAGGCATAGCCCTTGCCATAACCGATGTCCTTCATCAGCTTGGTCGGCGCGTTGAGAATGTGGGCAGGCGGGCTGAGCGAGCCGGTCTCGCGCGCGGATTTCCACGCCGCCTTCATCGCGGCATAGGCGGCGTTGGATTTGGGCGCCGTGGCGCAATAGAGGCAGGCCTGCACGATCGCCAGTTCGCCTTCGGGCGAGCCGAGGAATTCATAGGCATCCTTGGCGGCCAGACACTGCACAAGCGCCTGGGGATCGGCCAGACCGATATCCTCGCTGGCAAAGCGCACCAGGCGGCGCAGCACGTAAAGTGGTTCCTCGCCAGCCACCAGCATCCGCGCCATCCAATAGAGCGCGGCCTGCGGATCGGACCCGCGCAGAGATTTGTGCAGGGCGGAAATGAGGTTGTAATGCCCGTCGCGGTCCTTGTCATAGACCGCCACGCGCCGCATCAGGAACTTGCCCAGGCCTTCGGGATCGAGCGGCGCAGGCAGATCGACATCGAGCAGCGTTTCCACCTGGTTGAGCAGGAAGCGCCCATCGCCATCGGCCGATGCGATCAGCGCCTCGCGCGCAGGCGGGGTGAGCGGCAGGGCCAGGCCGGTCTCTTCCTCTGCCCGGCGCAGCAATTCGCCCAGCGCTGCCGCATCGAGACGGTGGAGGATCAACACTTGCGCGCGGCTGAGCAGCGCGGCGTTGAGCGCGAAGCTGGGGTTTTCGGTGGTGGCACCGACCAGCGTGATCGTGCCGTTTTCCACCACGGGCAGGAAGCCATCCTGCTGGGCGCGGTTGAAGCGATGGATCTCGTCCACGAACAACAGCGTGCGCCGGCCGGTGAGCGCCATCGCCTCTGCCTCGGCAAACAGTTTCTTGAGATCGGCGACGCCGGAAAAGATCGCGCTGATCGCGATGAAGCGCATGCCTACCGCATCGGCCAGCAGCCGCGCGATCGAGGTCTTGCCCGTGCCGGGCGGCCCCCAGAGGATCATCGAGGACAGCTTGCCCGCTGCCACCATGCGGCCGATCGCGCCATCCGGGCCGGTAAGGTGGCCCTGGCCGATCACCTGGTCGAGCGCGGCCGGGCGCAGCCGATCGGCCAGCGGGCCATGTTCCAGCGGCTGCGGGCGCGGGGTTTCCTGCGGAGTGGGGGCAAACAGATCGGCCATCTTTCACCGAGATAGGGGGCCGCGCAGAAAATTTCTCGAAAAATTTTGTGAGGGGGCTTGCAGAGATGCAGTTAAGATATATCTTAGCTGCATCGTGATGAAAGGAATATCGATGCGATTTGATAGCAACCGCCCCGAATGGGGCATGTTCGGCGGCTGGCGCGGTGAAGGCCGTGGCGGGCGCCATGGCGGCCGCTGCGGCGGCGGCAATTTTGGCGAACGCCTTGCCAGCAAGTTTGCCGGCCGGTTCGATGATGAAGGCGGTCCCTTTGCGGGCGGGCCTTTCGGCGGCGGACCCTTTGGCGGCGGTCCGTTCGGCGGTGGCCGGGGCGGGCGCGGCGGTGGCCGCGGTGGCCGGGGCCGGATGTTCGCCACGGGTGAACTGCGGCTCCTGGTCCTCAGCCTCGTGGCCGAGCAGGACCGCCATGGCTATGAACTGATCAAGGCCGTGGAAGACCTGACCGGCGGGCAATATGCGCCCAGCCCGGGCGTGGTCTATCCCACCCTGGCCCTGCTGGTGGACGAAGGCCTGATCGCCGAAGCGGCCGGCGAAGGCACCCGCAAGGCGTTCACCGCCACGCCTGCCGGACGCGAGGAACTGGCCGGCAAGGCTGCGGAACTCAAGGTGATCGTCGATCGCCTGACGAGCCTTGCCCAGGCCGGCGCGCGCGAAGCCAGCCCGCCGGTGCGGCGTGCCTTTGCCAACCTTGCCCTGGCCCTGCGCCAGCGCGTGGCGGCCGGCGAATTCGACAACGACACCGCCCTCGCCGTGGCCGACATCCTGGACGAAGCCGCGCGCAAGATCGAGCGGCTTTGATCGAGGTAGCCCCCAAGGGCGCCGGGCGGAATGCCATTCCGTCCCGGCGCCGGGGGCAACCGAGACGATTAGCAATTGCCACGAAGTTTGCGTCACTCTAAGTCCGCGATCACTTGAAATGACGTGATCCTGCTCGTGACGCATGTGACCGACGATCCCATGGCCCGGTTGCACGCAGCCGTTGTGGTGAGACACTCTTCCCCGGACGATTGCGGCGCCAGCGATGCGCGCGCAGCCTGGCTGCAATCATCGTGGCTGTGGCTTGTCGCCATGGTGCTGACGGCCGTGCCACTGGTGCTGCCGCCGGTGGCTCCGCTCACTGATCTGGGCGGGCACCTGGGTCACTATGCCGTGCAACTCGATCATGGCCGGTCGGCCGATCTGGCGCGCTGGTACAGTTTCCGCTGGAATCTCGTTCCCAATCTCGGCGTCGATCTGCTGATGGAGGCGCTGGCGCCGCTCCTGGGACTGGAGCCTGCCCTGCGTCTGGTGGCTGCGGCCATTCCGATGTTGCAGGTGCTGGGCATCCTGTGCCTCGCCCGCGCGGTGCAGGGGCGGATCACGCCGCTGGCGCTGTTCGCCCTGCCTTTGGCCTATTGCTATCCGCTGCACTTCGGCTTCCTCAACTTCGTGCTGGGGCAGGCGCTCGCCACACTGGCGCTGGCGTTGTGGATCGCGATGGGACGGCGCGGGTGGATCGCCGCGCGCTGGGCGCTGTTCGTGCCGCTTTCGTCCCTTTTGTGGGCCTGCCACCTGGTGGCCTGGGCCATGCTGTGCGTGTTTGCCGGCATGGACGAACTGGCGCGGCGGTGGCGTCCGGGCCAGTGGTGGGATTGGCGCGTCCTGTTGCGCGCGGGCCTGGCGGCGAGCTGCCTGGTGGCCCCGCAGATCCTGCGCTTGCTGGTGCCCCTGCCGCCGAGCGGCCACGGCGCCACCGAAGACTTCTTCAACCCGGCGATGAAGCTCACCTACCTGCTGATGCCGCTGCGCGATCGCTGGCTGGTGTGGGACGTGGCGGGCGCCGCGATCCTCCTCGCGCTGGTGGGGTGGAGCATCCGCCGCCGTGCGAGCGGCATCCTCACGGGGCCCTCGCGCGGCCTGTGGTGGGCGATCGCGCTGCTTTGCGTGGTCTATCTGCTGCTGCCGGCCACGCTGATCGGGGCGAGCCTGGTGGACATGCGGCTGGTGCCTTTGGTGCTGATCGTAGCGCTGGTGGTGGCGAGGCCGCGCTATGCCGCTGGTGGTGCGCTGTCCTGGGCTGGGTTGGCACGATGGGGCGCGGCCTTTGCCATGGCGCGCATTTTGGGCAACGCGCTCAGCCTGTGGCTGGCGGGCCATGAACTGGCCGCCGATCTCGTCGCGCTCGACAGCGTGCCCCGGGGCAGCCGTGTCGCCTCGCTGGTGGTGGAGCCGTGCGTGGTTTCGATCCTGCCGTGGCAGCGCGAGCGGCGCACGCATCTGGGCGGCTATGCGATTGCCCGGCGGCATGCCTTTTCAAACGAACAGTGGATGGTGCCGGGCGGCCATCTGCTCAAGGTCAACGCGCCGCTGGCCGGCGCCTTTGCCACCGACGATTCCGAATTTGCCAAGCTCGACAGCTGCGACAAGCCCAACACGATCAGCCGGCGCCTGGCCGCGCTGCCGCACGATGCGTTCGATTACATCTGGATTCTCGATACCGACCGCGTGCGTGCCGTGGCCGGTGCGGTGCCCGTGCGCCGCACCCGTGCCAGCGTGCTCTATCGCATCATCACGCCGCCGCGCGCCATTTATAAGTTCTCGACCTAACGGCGCGCGCGTTTCTGCCGCAGCAGGCGGACGTAAGTATCGGCCACCGCCTGGTTGATCTTGTCCCAGCTGAATTCCTGGGCGCGGCGTTCGCCGGCGGCGCCATGCTCGGCGCGCAATTGCGGGTTTTCCACATAGGCGCGCAGCGCTTCGGCAAACTGGTGCACCGCGCCCGGCGTGATCAGGCGGCCCGAAACATGATCGTCCACCAGGCTCTGGCTGCCGGTGGCGGCCGATGCCACCACGGGCAAGCCGCAGGCCATGGCCTCCAGCGTGACATTGCCGAACGTCTCGGTGACGGAGGGGAAGAACAGCACATCCATGCTGGCCACGCCCTGGCCCAGGTCTGCGCCCGACAGGAAACCGGCAAAGACCGCTTCGGGCAGGCGGGTTTCCAACCACTCGCGCGCCGGGCCTTCGCCGATCACCAGCACGCGGAATTTGGTGCCGCGGCGCTTCAATTCGTCGATGGCGTCGGAAAAGACGTCGAGCCCCTTTTCCATCACCAGGCGGCTGAAGATGCCCACGACCACGTCATCGTCGGCCAGCCCCAGCGAGCGGCGCCATGCCATGTTGCGCCGTTCCGGCGTGAAGATCTCGCGGTCCACCCCGCGCGACCAGATGCCGATGTCATAGTTCATGCGCTGTTCGCGCAGCACCTGGGCCATCGATTCCGATGGTGCCACCAGCGCGTCGCAGCGGCGGTAGAACCGGCGCAAGATCGCCTCGATCACCGGCTCCAGCCAGGCGAGGTTGTAATAGCGGAAATAGGTTTCGAAGCGGGTGTGGACCGAAGCCAGCACCGGCAGGCCCCGCCGGCGCGCCCAGGTGACGGCGCGATGCGCGGCGCCATCGGGCGAGGATACGTGCACGACGTGGGGATCAAAACGGGCGAGATCGCGCCGTACCCGCGGCGAAAGCGCGATCGGCACATGGTATTCCGCGCGGCCCGGCACGGTAAGCGCGGGAATGCCGATCAGCGTTCCGGTCGGCTCGAACGCCGGCTTTTCCACCTTGGGCGAATAGACGCGCACATCCGCACCCTGGCGCAGGAGATAGCCCACCAGACGGTTGAGCGCCTGGTTGGCGCCATCGCGCACATAGTTGTAGTTGCCGCTGAACAAGGCGATGCGCAGGCCATCGAGGCGGCCGGTCGCAGCCATCGCCTTATAGTCGGGCCCCGTACCATCGGGTTGGGTCTGGTTCACGATTGGGGAACTCGTCATGGCGCGCGCCATAGCGGGCGAGGGCCAGGAAGGCGAGAGGGGCAGCGCAAATGCCCGACGAAGAAACCGGGTGCGCAAAAATGCGCAAGCCCGCCGGACAGGGTCCGACGGGCTTGCATGGTTCAGGCGGGCGAGGCTGGATTACCAGCCGCGATGCCAGCGATTGTAGCCATAGCCATAATAGCTGGGGCCGCTGCGATAGACTTCGCGATAGACATAGGTGCGCGGCGGGGGCGGCGGCGGGGCGTAATAGCCGCCACCGTAATAGGCCGGGCCTTCATAGTAATAGGTCGGCGGGGGCGGCGGGGGCGCATAGCGCTCTTCCACCACATAGCCGCGATGCGGGTGATCGGACGCGATCGCGGCGCCCACGGCCAGGCCGAGAATACCCGCGCCGATCGCCACGGCAGCACCATCGCCGCCACCACGGCGCCAGCCATGCGCCTCTGCCGGGGCGGCAGTGGCCATCACGGTGGCGCCCAGTGCGCCGGCCAGCAGAACCTTGCTCAAAAGCTTCATGGCTCGTCTCCAACCCGCCGGCTTGTCCACAAGAGCCTCATGCTCCCGACGGGGTTTGTTGCAGCAACCTTATGCAACACGCGCTGAACCGGCGATGAAACCTTTGTTCAGGGAGCAATCGCCACAAAAAAAGAGCGCCCCGTTGCCGGAGCGCCCCTTTTCGAGCCTGGCTCTGCCCCCCTTGCGGGGGCGGTGCGATCAGGCGTTTTCCTTCTTGCGGCTGGCCTTCTTGCGCTCGTTGGGATCGAGGATCGCCTTGCGCAGGCGCACGGTTTGCGGGGTCACTTCGACCATTTCATCGTCATCGATATAGGCGATGGCCTGTTCCAGCGTCATGATGCGCGGCGGAGTCAGGCGGATCGCATCGTCCTTGCCGGTCGACCGGAAGTTGGTCAGCTGCTTGGACTTCATCGGGTTGACTTCAAGATCGTCGGGCTTGGCGTTTTCGCCGATGATCATGCCTTCATAGACCTTGTCCTGCGGGCGCACGAACAGCACGCCGCGGTCTTCCAGGCTGTTGAGGGCATAGGCCACGGCTTCGCCGGTGGCGTTGGAGATCAGCACGCCGTTCTGGCGGCCTTCGATCGCGCCCTTGTGGGGGCCATACTTTTCGAACAGGCGGTTCATGATCCCGGTGCCGCGCGTGTCGGACAGGAATTCGCCGTGGTAGCCGATCAGCCCGCGCGAGGGGGCCGAGAAGGTGATGCGGGTCTTGCCCGCGCCCGAGGGGCGCATGTCGGTCAGCTCGGCCTTGCGGCGCTGCATCTTTTCCACGACCGTGCCCGAGAATTCGTCGTCCACGTCGATCAGCACGGTTTCATAAGGTTCGGTGCGGCCGCCCTTTTCATCGGTGCCGAACAGCACGCGCGGACGGCTGATGCCGAGTTCGAAGCCTTCGCGGCGCATCGTTTCGATGAGCACGCCCAACTGCAGTTCGCCGCGGCCGGCCACTTCGAAGCTGTCCTTGTCGGCGCTTTCGGTGACGCGGATGGCCACGTTGGTTTCCGCTTCGCGCAGCAGGCGGTCGCGGATCATGCGGCTCGTCACCTTGTCGCCTTCGCGGCCGGCAAACGGGCTGTCGTTCACCGAAAAACGCATGGCAAGCGTGGGCGGATCGATCGGCTGTGCGGCGATCGGGGTGGAGACCGAAGGATCGGCCACGGTGTTGGCCACGGTCGCCTTTTCCAGGCCCGCCAGCGCGATGATGTCGCCCGCGCGGGCTTCTTCCACCGGCACGCGTTCCAGGCCACGGAACGAGAGGATCTTGGAAGCGCGGCCCACTTCGAGCACCTTGCCATCGCGGTCGAGCGCGTGGATCGGCTGGTTGAGCTTGATCGTGCCCGACTGCACGCGGCCGGTCAGCACGCGGCCCATGAAGTTGTCGCGATCGAGCAGGGTGGCCAGGAACGTGAACGGCCCATCGACATCGAGCGAGGGGGCGGGCACGTGGCTGACGATCTTTTCGAACAGCGGCAGCAGGTTGCCTTCGCGCACGGTTTCGTCGTTGCCGGCATAGCCATTGCGGCCCGAAGCGTAGAGCACCGGGAATTCAAGCTGTTCGTCGTTGGCGTCGAGGCTCACGAACAAGTCGAACACTTCGTCCAGCACTTCCTGCGGGCGGCCATCGGGGCGGTCGATCTTGTTGACCACCACGATCGGCTTGAGGCCGAGCGCCAGCGCCTTGCCGGTGACGAACTTGGTCTGCGGCATCGCGCCTTCCGAGCTGTCGACCAGCAGGATCACGCCGTCGACCATCGAGAGGATGCGTTCCACTTCGCCGCCGAAGTCGGCGTGGCCGGGGGTGTCGACGATGTTGATTCGCGTAGTTTCGTCAGTGGCCGGGTTGGTCCATTCCACCGAGGTGCACTTGGCCAGAATGGTGATCCCGCGTTCCTTTTCCAGGTCGTTGGAATCCATGGCGCGCTCTTCCACGCGCTGGTTGTCGCGGAAGGTGCCGGACTGGCGGAAAAGCTGGTCCACCAGCGTGGTCTTGCCATGGTCGACGTGGGCGATAATCGCGATATTGCGCAGAGGCAGGGACATGAAGGGCTTTCTTCGGAAACCGGGATATGGAGCTTGCAGCAGCCGGTTCCGGGAAAATCCCGTCTTCTCGGTTTGGGCCGCACTTGGGCGCGCGCTTACTCGTTATTGTGCGTTGCCACAAGAGTGGGTGGCAAAAGAGCCTGTCCCACCGATGTGGCGCCCACGCCACAGTGCGCCAAAAAGTCCGGCTGCGGCAGGCGATTGATCCGTGGTGAAGCGGATTGCGGTTTATGGCCGAATGTATCCGCGCTAGCTAGGGCACGCGGCGAGGCATGCAGACACGGGGGTGTGGCATGCCGGGCCAAGACGGGGCGCGCTTACAAGCAAGACATGGCATTGGCAGGCGAACAGAGCGGATCGGCATGGGCGCGGCGCGTGGCGCCGGGCCGCGTGGTGGCCGGCGCCTTGCTGGCGCCGTGTGCACTGCTGGCCGGGCCGTTCGCCAGGGCCGCTGCGCTGGCCGACAGCGACCTTGCGCAAGCGGTTGGCGCGGACGATTCGATCGTGGTGACCGCCACCAAGCGTGCCGAAAGCCTGCAGGATGTCTCCGTGGCGGTGAGCGTCGCGAACGCCGACACCATCGCCCGCGCCCAGATCCGCGACCTTAAAGACCTGACCAGCCTGGTCCCGTCGCTCTCGATGCAGCAGCTGCAAAGCCCGGCCAACGTCAACATCTATATCCGCGGCTTTGGCAATGGCGCCAACAACAGCGGGATCGAACCTTCGGTCGGCGTGTTCGTTGATGGCGTCTATCGCTCGCGCACGGCGGCGCAGATTGCCGACCTGCCCGATGTGGAGCGGGTGGAAGTGCTGCGCGGCCCGCAGTCCACGCTGTTCGGCAAGAATGCTTCGGCCGGGGTGATCTCGATCGTCACGCGGCTGCCGCAGTTCAAGCCGGGTGCCGATTTCGAGGCGAGCTACGGCAATTATGATGCGCTCGTGCTCAAGGGGCTGGTTACCGGCCCGGTGACCGATACCCTGGCGGTGAGCGTGGCTGCCGGCCGCAACCGGCGCGACGGATACATCGTCGATCCCGATACCGGCCATCGCAGCAACGGGCGCAATCGCTGGTTCGCGCGCGGCCAGGCGCTGTGGCAGCCAGGCGAAGACTTTTCGCTGCGCGTGATCGGCGATTACGGCCTGATCAACGAGGTGTGCTGCGCGCCGGTCAACGTGCAGTCCTCCGCGGCGACGCAGGCCGTGCTGGCCGTGGGCGGCAAGGTCAATGCGCCCGATGCGATCTATGCCGACCAGGCCTGGTGGAATTTCGATTCCTCCAACCGCATCGCCAACTATGGCTTTTCGGGCCAGATGGATTTCAAGGCCGATGCCTTCAAGATCACCGCGATCTCTGCCTGGCGCCGGCTGACATCGTCAACCAATCAGGATTCCGATTTCACCAGCGGGCAGATGCTGGGGCGCAATGCGCAAGACCTGAAGATTTCGACGTTCACCGAAGAAGTGCGCGTGGCCAGCGATTTTGCCGGGCCGTTCAACGCCATTGCCGGCGCCTATTACTTCAACGAGACGCTGGACCAGCGCAACGCCATTGCCTTTGGCCAGGACATGCGCGCCTATGCCAATCTGCTGGTGCAGGGCGCGACGGGCGGCGCGTTGAGCATTCCGGCGCTGGAGCAGGTGCTCGGTGGGCTGGAAGGCGATCCCACGCGCTATACCGGGCGGTTCTTTGCCGCCGGGCAGGGTTCCAACGAGCGCTACCGCCTGCGCAACGAAGCGTTCTCCGCGTTTCTCCAGGGTGACCTCAAGCTGGGTGGGCGCATCACGCTGACCGGCGGCGCCGCGTTTACCAGCGATGCCAAGCGTTACGAAATCGCCGGGCAGACATCGGACGCCTTTGCCGGGGTGGACCTCGACGGGCGGCCCTATGCGCCGTTCCGCCAGCAATTGCTGACCGCCGCGGGTTTTCGCGCGGCGGGCGTCAATCCGCAGGACCAGGCCGCGATTGCCGCCTATGCTCAGGCCAATCCGCAGGGTTATGCCAATGTGCTGGGCCAGGCTGCCGCCAATGCCAACAATCCGGCGGCCAATCCGCTTGCACCCTTGCGCAGCCTGCAACTGTTCCCAGCCGGCCTCAACGTGCCCAATGCGGTGGAGCCGGGCCGCACCCACGATTCGCGCCTGACCTGGACCGCCCGCGCGGCCCTTGCGCTCAACAAGCACGTGCGCGCCTATGTCAGCCTGGCCACCGGCTTCAAGGCGAGTTCGATCAACCTGTCGCGCGACAGCCGGCCCTTTGCAGCCGACCAGGCCGCGATCGAGGCGGCGGGCCTGGCGCAAGTGAACCAGACGTATGCCACGCGCTTTGCCGGGCCGGAACGCACCACGGTCTATGAACTGGGGATCAAGGCGGATTGGGGGCTGGCCACCGCCAATGTGGCAGTGTTCCAGCAGACGATCAGCGGGTTCCAATCCAACGTGTTCACCGGCACTGGTTTTGAACTGGTCAACGCCGGCAAGGAACGCGTGCGCGGGGTGGAAGTGGAAGCGGCGCTGCGCCCGGCCGCTGGCTTGTCGCTCTCGGCCAGCGCCACCTGGCTCGATCCGCTCTACCAGGATTTTGCCGCTTCGGCGGTGGGTGACCTGTCGGGCCGGCGGCCAGCGGGCATTCCGGCGCTTTCCCTATCCCTGGCCGGGCAATACGAACGCCGCCTGTCAGGCGGTGCGCGGTTGTTCGTGCGGGGCGATTTCCACCATGAAAGCCCGGTGGTGATGGAAGAAGGGCTGCCCGGCTTCCTGGACCAGGGGACTGCCGCGGCGATTGCTGCTTCGGCGCAGTACAAGCGGCGGATCGACGAACTCAACGCCAGCCTGGGCCTGGCCCTGGCCAATCGCACCGAACTGGCGGTGTGGGGCCGCAACCTGACCGACAACCGCACTTTGACCAAGATTTTCGATTCGGTGGCCCAACCCCACGGGATTTCGGGTTACACCAACCAGCCGCGCACCTATGGTGCATCGGTGCGTTATCGCTTCTAACCCGGACGCGAAGCGCAAGACTTGGAAGGGGGCTGCCTCGCGGCCCCCTTTTTCTTGTCTTTTCGATATTTTTCTGGCTGTTTTGCCCAATGTAGAGCGCTGGGGGTGAGCGCGGGACGGGGGGATGCCGATGCACTGGATGATTGTGCCGTACAAGCGGATGCTGGATTTTCGCGGGCGCTCTGGGCGCCCGGAATACTGGATGTTTCAGTTTTTCCTGATGTTGCAGATCGCCGTGATGGTGGCGCTGATCGTTGCCTTCGCGCCGTCCGATGGCGGCTCTTTGCCGTGGACATCTCCGGTCACCATGCTGTTGACGGTTCTGGGCACCGCAGCGGCAGTGGGTTGGCTGTGGGCGGGCCTTGCCCTCTCGGTGCGCCGGTATCATGATCAGGACCGGTCCGGCTGGTTCGTTCTCTTGGGCGCCATCCCTTATGTGGGCGGGTTGATTGCCTTTGTTTTCATGTGCATGCCTGGAACGGTCGGACCAAACCGCTTTGGCCCCGATCCGCGGAACCCCTACATGACAGACGTGTTTGACTGAACGTTACCGGGAGAAAAGCCGATGTACTGGATGCTGCTGCCCTATCGCCGCTATTTCGAGTTTTCCGGTCGTTCGCGGCGCAAGGAATACTGGATGTTCACCCTGTTCGGGTTCCTGGTGAACGTGGCTATCGCGATCGTGTTCGGTCGCACCACCTATACCGCCATGGGCTGGTATGTGGGGGCGAACACGCAGCTCAATGGCCTGGGCGATGCGCTGTCCGGGCTGTTCGCGCTGGTAAACCTGATCCCGGGCCTGGCCGTGTGGATCCGTCGCCTGCACGATATCGATCGATCGGGCTGGTGGGCCTTGCTGATTTTCCTGCCGATCCTGGGCTGGTTCGCGCTGTTCGTGTTCGCCTGCCTCGACGGCACGCGCGGATCCAACCGCTTTGGCCCCGATCCAAAGAATCCCTACGAAGTCGACGTTTTTCAGTAATTACAATTCTCTGAGCGCCTGGGCGGGCCGCGTGCGCAACACCGCCAGCGATCCGCCCAGCGCCATGAGCAGCACCAGCAGCAAGGCCCCGCCGAGCACGGCCAGGATCGTGCCCCAGCCCGGCAGCCAGGCAAATTCGAACAGTTGTGTCACCACGGCCCAGGCGCCCGCGGTGCCCAGTGCCAGTGCCACGCCGGCCAGCAGCACTGCCAGCAGCGCCTGTTCGGCCAGAACCAGCATCAGCAATTGGCCCGATCCCGCACCCAGCACGCGCAGGACCACGGCATCATATTGGCGCTGCGCCCGCGCGGCGGCGATCGCACCGGCCAGCACGGCCATGCCCGCCAGGATCGCCACGCTGGCGGCGGCAAAGATCGCCACGGCCATCTGTCCCAGCAGGCTGCGCGCTTGCGAGAGCACCGGCCCCACTTCGATCACGGAACTGGACGGCAAGGCGCGCACCAGGCCCGAAAGGATGGCGCGCGACACCGCCGGCTTGCCCTGGTCCTTGCCCAGTTCGATCGTGGCAGCGAGGTTATAGGGAGCATCGGCCAAGGCATTGGGGCTGAACACCAGCACGTAGTTGAAGCCATAGCTGTCCCAATCGATGCGCCGGAACGAAGCCACGCGTGCGCTGCGTTCCACCCCCAGCAGGGAGACGGTGATGCGGTCGCCCAGCTTGAGATGAATGGCCTGGGCCAGCTTTTCGTCCACCGAAACCAGCGGTTCGCCGGTATAGCCCCGGGGCCACCATTGCCCTGCGGTCAGCACGTTGCTTTCGGGCAGGGCATCGGCAAAGGTCAGCCCGCGATCGCCGCGCAGCGCCCAGGCATCATCGGGAATGCGGGCAAGATCGGCAACGCGGATCATGTGGTCGGCCGGGCCGAACGCGACGATGGCGCCGCGCATCGCCGGCACGGTGCGGATGCGCGCGACCGGCGCTGCGCCACGCACCACGCGGTTGAACGCGGGCAAGCCCGATGGCGGCACGTCGAGCACGAAATAGTCGGGCGCGCGCTGCGGCACACGGGCGGCGATATTCGCGTCGAGGCTGGTCTGCACTCCGGCCAGGAGCACGAAGGCGGCCAGGCCAAAGCCCAAGGCTGTCACCAGCGCGCCGGTCTGCGCGCCGGGGCGGTGGAGGTTGGCGAGCGCCATGCGGGCGATGGGGTGGCGCGGGCGCGGCAGGTGGCTCGCCAGACGCACGATGCCCCAGCCCAAGGCCGCCAGCAGGGCAAGCACGCCGCCCGCCGCGCCGAGGAACCCGGCGGCGAGCCAGGGTTGTTCGGCGCCGACGATGGCGATCGCGGCAATCGCCGCGAGCCCAGCGCCCATGGCCAGCGCGCGGGTGCGCCAGCCTTCGCGCGGCGGCAAGAGCCCTGCGCGCATCAGCGCCATGGCCGGCACGGCGCGGGCCCGCAGCAAAGGTGGCGCGGCGAATGTGGCAGCGATCAACAAGCCTTGCCCCGCCGCCATGGCCAGCGCGCGCGGCGAAAGCACCACGCCTGCCGGGATTGGCAGCAGGCTCTTGAGCGCCAGGGCGATCAACGGCGTGGCCGCCAGGCCCAAGGCCAGGCCCACGGCAATCGCCAGCGCGGTGGCCAGCCCCAGTTGCAGCAGATAGATCCGCGCCACATCGGCGCCCGTGGCACCCAGGATCTTGAGCGTGGCGATCGCCCCGCGCCGCGCTTCCAGATAGGAGGCGACGCCATTGCCGATGCCGATGCCGGCGATGAGCAACGCGGCCAGCGCCACCAGTGCCAGGAACTGGCCCATGCGCGACACGAAGCGATCCAGCCCCGGCGAGGCCTTGTCGCGCGTGCGCAGTTCCAGGCCGGCGCTGGGAAATTGGCGGGTGAGTACGTCGGCCACGGTCTGTGGCGCCACCGTTTCGGGCAGGCGCAGGCGATATTTCCACCGCACCATTGCGCCCGGCTGCACCAGGGCCGTGGCATCGAGCCCGGCGCGGCTGATGATCACCGTGGGGCCCAGGGCAAAGCCTTCGCCCAGCCGATCGGGTTCGTCGCCGATCACCCCGCCGATGCGGAACGTGGCCTGGCCGATGCGCAGGCGATCCCCGGTGTTGACGCCCAGGCGCTCGGCCACGCCGGGCGAAATCCAGGCGGTATCGGCGGGCGGCGTCCCGGCCGTGTGCCCATCGGCCAGGGTGAAAGCGCCATAAAGCGGCCAGGCGGCGTCCACCGCCTTCAGTTCGATCGGCACGGCGGTGTCATCGGCGCCGGGTACCGTCGCCATGGCCCGCATGCGCGCGCCGACGGACAGCGCGCCGGCACGGGCAAAGGCGGCCCGTTCTGCGGCAAAGGCCTGACGCCCGGCCACTTCCACTTCCACGTCGGCGCCCAGCATCGCCTGGCCGCGGCGGTCGAGTTCGCCGCGCACCGCATCGGTCAGCGTGCCGATCGCGGCCAAGGCCGCCACGCCCAGCACCAGGCAGATCACCAGGATGCGCAGGCCCCGGAATTTCCAGTCCAGCCCGCGCCGGGCCAGGGCCCATGCACCCTTCCAGCCAAGGCGCGTGGCAGTGCCGGCGTTCATCGCGTTTCGTCGGCCACGATGCGGCCATCTGCCAGGCGCAGGATGCGGCCGCAACGCTGGGCGAGTGCCTCGTCGTGGGTGACCATCAAGAGCGTGGCCCCGGCTTGGGCGGCGCGGGCAAACAGCAGGTCGGCCACGGCGGTGCCGGTCGCGGTGTCGAGATTGCCGGTGGGTTCGTCGGCAAACAACAGCGCCGGGCGCGGCGCCAGCGCGCGGGCAATCGCCACGCGCTGCTGCTCTCCGCCGGAAAGCTGGCCGGGATAGTGATCGAGCCGGTGGGCCAGGCCCACGGCGGCAAGTTCCGCCTCGGCCCGCGGCAGGGCATCGGCCATGCCCGCCAGTTCCATCGGCGTTGCCACGTTTTCGCGCGCGGTCATCGTGGGCAGCAAGTGAAAGGCCTGGAGCACGATGCCGATGCGTCCGCGCCGGGCGGTGGCCAGGCCGTCTTCATCCAGCGCCGAAAAATCCGCCCCGGCGACGAACAACACGCCGCTGCTCGCACGCTCAAGCCCGGCCAATACGGCGAGCAGCGAGGATTTGCCCGAACCCGATGGCCCCAGCAATGCGACGGTTTCCCCGGCCATCACGTCCAGGTCCAGACCTTTGAGAATATCGACGCGGGCGGCATCGCGGCCCAGGCAAAGCGTGAGGGCGCGGGCGGAAATGAGCGGGGCAGGGCTTGTCACCGCGCGGGAGTGGCATAGAGGGCATGCACCTTGCAACCGGCCATTCCACCAACGACATGGGGCCGACATGCACTTTGGGGAAATCCGATGCGCGCGCCCGTTGTTGTTGCCCTGTCCCTGATCGCATTGGCCGGTTGCTCGCGCGAAAAGGCGCCCGACGCCCTGGAGACACGCCCCGCCGCCGCAGCGGCAGCTGCGCCGGTGCCGGCCGATGCTCCGGTCATCCTGGCCTTTGGCGACAGCCTCTATGCTGGATATCAGCTGGAGGCGGGGCAGAGCTATCCGGCCCGGCTGGAAGCCGCGCTGAACGCGGCAGGGATCAAGGCGCGGGTGGTCAATGCCGGGGTTTCGGGTGACACCACCGCCGCCGCGCGGCAGCGGCTGGCTTTCACCCTGGACAACCAGCCGCAAAAGCCGGCGCTGGTTCTGGTCGGGCTTGGCGGCAATGACATGTTGCGGGGCCTGCCGCCCGAGCAGACGCGTGCCAATCTCGATGCGATCCTGGCCGAACTCAAGCGTCGCAACATTCCCGCCATGCTCACCGGCATGCTGGCCGCCCCCAACCTCGGCCCCGAATACGTCACCGCGTTCAACCCGATCTGGCCGGCGCTGGCCAAAAAGTATGAAGCGGCGCTGGTGCCGTTCTTTCTCCAGCCGATCTTCGGCCAGCCCGGCCTGCAATTGCCCGATCACATTCACCCCAACGCGCAAGGCGTGGACAAGATCGTGGCCGCAACCGAACCGGCGGTTGCGCAGGCTTTGGCCAAGGCTTTGCGCAAGTAGCAATTCAACCGCGTGCCACTTCCCCGTCGTGCACGTGCCATAGCGCGGCCTGGCCGGCGATTTCGGCAAAGGGGGCCGCTTCGGTGCCGGTCATCCACACCTGCGCGCCCGAGGCGGCGAGCCGCTCGTAAAGCGCGGCGCGGCGCAGCGGATCGAGGTGGGCGGCGATCTCGTCGAGCAGCAGCAGGCGCGGTCGCGGGCCGGCGGTGAGCTGGGCATGGGCAAGGACGATGGCGATCAGCATCGCCTTCTGCTCCCCGGTGGAGCAGTCCGCAGCCGGCGCATCCTTGGTGGCCAGGCGCACGGCCAGATCATCGCGGTGGGGGCCGACAAGGGTGCGCCCGGCGGCCTTGTCGCGGCGGCGGCCTTGGCGCAGCGCGGCGCGCAGGGCTTCCTCGTCGCTCGGCACGTCGCTGGCGTAGGCCAAAGTGGGGCGGGCAAACGGTTGCTCGGGCAGCGTTTCGAGCACCAGGCCCAGATCGGCCACCAGGTCTGCGCGAGCCGCAACGATGGCAGCGCCGGTTTCCGCCAGTTGCGCCTCCAGCGCATCGAGCCAGGCCGGGTCCGGCTCCCGCTCGTCGGTCAACAGCCGGTTGCGTTCGCGCAGGGCCGTTTCATAGCGGGCGCTGACCTGGGCGTGGCCGGGCAGGCGCGCCAGCACCAGCCGATCGAGGAAGCGGCGGCGGTTCCCCGCGCTTTCGGCAAAGAGCCGGTCCATCGCCGGCGTCAGCCAGGTGAGCGACAGCCATTCCGCCAGGCGTGCCGCCGGCCCTTGCGCGCCATTGATCCGCACCAGGCGCCGGCCCGGCGTGGCGGGCTGGGTCTGGGTGCCCAGCACCACTTCGCCATGCTCCATCTCGGCCACCACGGCAAAGCTGCCGTCGCCGGCCCGTGCGGCCATTTCGGCTGGCTGGGCGCGGCGCAGGCCGCGGCCGGGCGCCAACAGAGATAGCGCCTCCAGCACGTTGGTCTTGCCCGCGCCGTTTTCGCCCACCAGCACGTTGAACGCCGCCATGCCATCCAGCCGCGTGGCGGAATGGTTGCGGAAATCGCGCAGGGTCAGGCGGGTTAGCGGCATGGGTGATGCCTGGCGTGGCGCAAGGCATCGCACCACCCCCCAACCCCCTCCTCTGAAGAGGAGGGGGAGCGCGGCAGGGAAAGCCCACTCCTCTTCAGAGGAGGGGGTTGGGGGTGGTGGAAACCTGAAGCAACGCCAACCATCACCCCTGCCCACGCTCCAGCAGCCCGTGCTTTTTCAGGCAGTGGCGCAACTGGTCATAGGTCACGCCCAGGGCCTTGGCGGTCTGGCGCTGGTTATAGCGGTTGCGGCCAAGGTGGTGTTCCAGGATGGCGCGTTCGTGTGCGTCGACCGCGGCGCGCAAGTCCTGGATCGTATCGAAATCGGCGCGGTTGGTGGCGTGCTCCAGCACCGTGGTGCAATCATCCGCCGGCACGGCGCGAGGAGGGCTGATCGGCGCGGCGGGTTTCCACGGGCTGTCGAACGGATCGAACTGGACATGGCCGATCGGCCGGTCGGGATCGTCCCAGCGATAGACCGCACGCTCCACCACATTGCGCAATTCGCGCACGTTGCCTGGCCAGGCATAGCTTTCCATCTGCGCCGCGGCGTGCGCGGCAAAGCCGGGCCAGGTGTCCCACTGCAGTTCGGCCGCCATGCGCCGCCCGAAATAATCGGCCAGCACGGCCACGTCGCCATCGCGCACGCGCAACGGGGGCAGGGTGATCACCTCAAAGCTCAACCGGTCGAGCAGGTCGGCGCGGAAGCGGCCTTGCGCGGCCATCCTGGGCAGGTCTTCGTTGGTGGCAGCCACGATGCGCACGTCCACGCGGATCGGCCGGCTGGCACCGATGCGCGTGACTTCGCCATATTCCACCGCGCGCAACAGGCGTTCCTGCGCGCCGGTGGACAGCGTGCCCAACTCGTCAAGAAACAGGGTGCCCTTGTCCGCCTCTTCAAAGCGGCCGATCCGGGCGCGCGTCGCGCCGGTAAAGGCGCCCGCCTCATGCCCGAACAATTCCGCCTCGATCAGGGTTTCGGGCAGGGCCGCGCAGTTCATCGTGACCAGCGGTTCCTGCCAGCGCGTGGACAGGCGATGCAGCCGTTCGGCGATCAGTTCCTTGCCGGTCCCGCGTTCGCCGATCACCAGCACCGGGCGGCGCATGGGCGCGGCGCGGCTGGCACGCTCCACCGCATCGAGGAAGGCCCCTGATTGGCCGATGAACTGCACTTCGCGATCCATGACCAACATTTGGCACAATTTCCCAAGCCTGGGCAAGATGCGCTAAATTCCCAGCCACTGTTTTTGTGAAAAAGCCTGGAAATCCGCCATTTCCACAGTTTGGCACGGGCCTTGCTGAACAGGGGGCAACCGCACTGGAGTATCCCCGATGACCACCGCCCCGTTCTTCACCACCCGTCTTGGCCGCGCCGCCCTGGTCAGCATTGCCGCGATGCTGGCGATGAACGCCGTGGTGCTGGCCCGCCACATGCCCGAGTTTCCCGGCATGGCAAGCGCCATGCAGGCAGGCCCTGCCGGCCATGCTGGCGTGACCACCTCGGTTGCCGCGATCACGGGGGGCCTGGCATGAATTCCATTCTCGAACCCGTGCCGCCCTTTGCATCTGGCGGCGGTTCTTCGCGCTTTGACGAAGCGTTGCGCGCAGCCCGGCAGCACCCCTCGCAGGGCAGCGGTCAAAGTGATACGAACGCCGCAAGGCCCTTTTTCAACGGAGCAAACCTGATGGGCATCTTTTCGCGCACGCGCGATATCATTGCCGCCAATTTCAACGACCTGTTGGACAAGGCCGATGATCCGGCAAAGATGATCCGCATGATCATCATGGAAATGGAAGAGACGCTGGTGGAAGTCCGCGCCTCGGCCGCGCGCACCATTGCCGATCAGAAGGAAATGCTGCGCCACGTGGCCAAGCTGGACCGGCTCCAGGCCGATTGGGCCGACAAGGCGCAGCTTGCCCTGTCCAAGGACCGCGAGGACCTGGCCCGCGCCGCCCTGATCGAGCGCAAGAAGGCCGCCGACATGGCACAGCAGCTGCGCGGTGAAGTGGCGGTGCTCGACGATTCGATGCGCGCCTATGAGCAGGACATCGAGAAGCTGCAGACCCGCCTGCGCGAGGCCCGCAGCCGCCAGACCGCGATTGCCGCCCGCCTGGAAAGCGCGGAAAACCGCGTGCGCCTGCGCACCTTGATGACCAGCGAGCGCGTGGACGAGGCGCTGGCCCGCTTCGACCAGCTCGAACGCCGTGTCGACTATGCCGAAGGCCGCGCCGATGCGCTGACCATTGCCGAAAGCGGCCCGCCAAGCCTGGCCGATGAAATCGCCGCCCTGGCCGGCCAGGACAAGATCGACGAAGAATTGGCCGCGATGAAGCGCGCCATGGGCAAGGAGGGCTGATCGCCATGGACCTGACCCCGTTTTTTGCCCTTGTTACGCTGTTCGTCGCGCTGCCGTGGATCGTGCTGCACTACATGACGAAGTGGAAGACCGCCTCCACGCTGACCAGCGGCGACGAGCAGTTGCTGGAAGAACTCTATCGCCTCGCCCGCCGCCTGGAAGAGCGGATGGACACGGTGGAGCGCCTGGTGGCCGCCGAAAATCCGCAATTTCGCCCGGCCCGCCTGGGCGAGGCACGTGAAAGCCACCATGACGATCTCTCCGAACTCGATCGGCTGATGGCGCAAACCAAGGGGACCGTGAAATGACCGCTACCCGTACCCGTTTCTATCGTGACAAGGCCAATGGCAAGTTCATGGGCGTGTGCGCCGGCATTGCCGACTACACCGGGGTAGACGTGCTGTGGGTGCGCCTGGCGGTCATCGTCGGCACGCTGTGCGGCCTGGGTTTCCTGCCCATCGTCTATTTCGGGCTGGGCTTCCTGGCCGAAAAGAAGCCGGCCGCGCTCTATGTCGATCGGCAGGAGCAGAAGTTCTGGCAGGGCGTGCGCCAGTCGCCCGCCCGCTCGGCCCGCGAAGTGCGCGCCAGCTTGCGCGACATCGACCGCCGCCTGGCCGAGGTCGAACACTTCTATGTCTCCAGCAATCCGCGCCTGGCCCAGGAAATCGAAAGCCTGCGCTGAGCGCCTGACCATCCCATCCCGGCACTTCGAAGGGGACTGCTGCCATGGATCACGGAACACTTGCCCTGCTCATCCCGCTTGCCCCGTTCATGATCGCAGGGCTTGCGATCTGGACCCGGCACAGCCGTCGCCTGGCCGAAATCCAGGCCAATGCCACCGCCGAAAAGGCTGCGCAGTATGCGGCGCATAACCAGGCGCTGGAAGACCGCGTGCGCGTGCTGGAACGCATTGTCACCGATGGTGGCTATGACGTGGCGCTGCAGATCGAGGCGCTGCGCGATGTCAACCGCGTAACCGACGGCGAACGCGCCAGCGTTTCGGACAAGCTGCAATGACCGCCGCCGGTGCCATCGTCCTGCTGGCCTTTGCCACGCTTGCGACCTTGCTGGTCGGGCTGGTGATGGCGGCGCAGGCCTGGTCGCGCCGGATGGACCAGCGCGAACGCGAAATCATCGCGACCACCCGCGCCACGGCCGAACAGGCGGCGCAATACGCCGCCCAGACCGCCCGCCTCGAGCAGCGCGTGCGCGTGCTGGAAGGCATGATGCAGGGCCGCGAGCCCTCGGCCTTTCCGCAGTTCAACTGACCACCCTGTTTCCAGGGCCCAGCCAAGGATATCCCGCCGTGAGTTTCGGAGCCACTCTCGTTGCCATCGTGGCGATCCTGGCCTGGGCCAGCCTGCGCCACCGCCGCCACAGCACCGGCCAGGCCGCATTCCCTGCAAGCGATCCGGCCGAAAACGTCGCCTTGGCCCGCGAAGTGGCCGCCTTGCGCAACCGCGTCGAGGTGCTCGAGCGCATCCTGACCGACCAGCGCGGTTCGATCGACCTGGCGCGCGAAATCGAATCGCTGCGCGAGCGGTGAGGTCAAAAGCGGGTTGAGATGGGGTGGTTCCCGCTTTAAGGCCCAAGGCCATGCGCACCCTTTCCGACATTCTCGAAGAATATGAATTCAGCGATGGGGACGAACGCTATCGCCTGCTGATCGAACTGGGGCGCGAGCTGGAGCCCATGCCCGATGCGCTGAAAACCGATGCCACGCTGGTGCGTGGTTGTTCGGCGGCGGTCTGGGTCTATCCCACCGAAAGCGAAGCGGGCCGCCTGCATTTCCTGGCTGACAGCAACGCGGCGATCACCAAGGGCATCATCGCCCTGGTGCTGGCCGCGGTGCAGGACCGTCCCGCCGCCGAAGTGGCCGCGATGGACGTGGCCGAAGCGCTCGCACCCTTCAACCTCAAGAACCAGCTTTCGTCCAACCGCACGCAAGGGCTGCCGAACATGATCGCGCTGGTGCGCGAACACGCGGCGCGGCTGGCTTCGGCGGGCTGAGGCGGCATGGTCCGCCGCCATCTCTGGACCGGCGCGGGCCTGTTCTTCGTGGGGTTGGGCATGGTGGGGGCATTCCTTCCGCTGCTGCCCACGGTGCCGTTTCTGTTGCTGGCGGTGTTCTGCTTTGCCCGCGGCAACCCCGCGTGGGAGCAGCGCCTGCTCGATCACCCCAAGTGGGGGCCGCCCTTGCGCGAATGGCGCACGCGCCGCGCCATTCCGCGCCGCGCCAAGAAAGCCGCGCTGGCGACGATGGCGGTGAGCGTGGCGGCGACGGCTTTTACGGCCGGATGGCCCTGGGTGCTGATCCCGGCCGGCGTCATGGTGCTGAGCGGCACATGGATATGGACCCGCGCGGAATAGGACGCCCCATGAGGATCACGCACATCTATCGCTATCCGGTCAAGTCGATGGGCGGGCAGGCGATGGAACGCGCCAACCTGACGTTGCAGGGGCTGTCCCACGACCGGCGCTGGATGATGGTCACGCCCGAGGGGCGCTTTCTCACCCGCCGCGAATTGCCGGCCATGGCGCTGGTGCGGGCGCAGCCGCATGACGATGGCGGCGTGATATTGCACCATGCCGATGCGTCCTCACTGTCGGTTGCCGTGCCGACCACCGGAGAGCGCCGCCAGGTCAAAGTGTGGAGCGACAGCGTGGCGGCAACACCGGCCGATGCAGCCGCCCACGACTGGCTCTCGGCGCGCTTTGGCCGGCCGGTGCACTTGGTCCACATGGGCGAGGATGTGGTGCGCGGGGTCGATCCCGCTTATGGCCGTCCGGGCGATACCGTCGGTTTTGCCGATGGATTTCCGCTGCTGGTCACGACCCAGGAATCGCTCGACGCGGTCAACGCGCAATTGCCCGCCCCCATCGCCATGGCGCGCTTTCGTCCCAACCTGGTGATCGCCGGGGCACCCGCTGCCTTTGCCGAGGATGGCTGGACCCGCTTGCGCATCGGGACGCTCACGCTGCGCCTGGTCAAGCCATGCACGCGCTGCGTGATCACCACGCAAGACCCCGAAACCGGCGAAAGCGAAGGGCGCGAGCCGCTCGCCACTCTGCGCAAGATGGGCCGGCTATGGCAGCGCCAGCCGATCTTCGGGGTGAATGCCATTCCCGATGGAGTGGGCGAGGTGGCTGTGGGGACTCTGGTGGAACTGGCCTGAGGCCTATTCCACCGCCTCGCGCAGCACGGCAATCCCCGCCGCGCGCTGGGCTTTCAGTTCCTGCTTCAACACCGCCGGATCGCGCGCGACGACAAAGCCGAAGCTGACGCCGCCTTCCTTGCCGATGGTGGCGTGGTGCAGCTTGTGCGCCTGGACCAGTCGCTTGGCGTACCCGCGCTTGGGCACCCAGCGGAACCAGCGTTGGTGCACCAGGCCATCGTGGATGAACGTGTAGATCAAGCCGTAGACCAGCACCCCCAGGCCGATCCACGTGCCCGGCCACCAGGCATGCGCACCCAGAACCAGCGGGCTGCCCACGGCGAACATCGAGATCGAGATCGCTGCGCCGACCACGGCATAGAGGTCGTTCTTTTCCAGAAAGCCATCGTGCGGTTCGTGATGATCGCGGTGCCAGGCCCAGCCAAAGCCATGCATGATATATTTATGGCTGGCCCAGGCGACCAGTTCCATGGCGGCGGCGGCGGCCAGCACGATGGCGATGGCAAGCAGGATGTCCATGGGGTTGCCCTATAGCGCTCTGCGCGCGTGGGGGCGATGCGTTTTATCGTGCATTCTTGCTGCAACCCGAACGATGCGCTCGCGTTTGGTTCAGCATCACTTTGCAAGAACTGCGGCGTTGCAGCGGAATGTTCCAGGAACGCCGCCCGCAAAGAAGGAGTGCATGCCATGAAGAAGCTGATTCTCGCCGCTCTCATCCCCGCCACCATGGGCCTTGCCGCGCCGGCCTTTGCCCAGATGCCGCCGCCGCCCCCGGGTGGCTGGCACCATGGCCCTGGCGATGGCGGGTGGATGAACCCCCAGCGCAACGACGCGATTCGCCGCGATATCGACGGCCTGAGCATGGCCATTGATCGTTCGCAGCAGAATCGCACGATCTCGTACCGTGAAGCCAATGGCCTGCGCCGCGATGTCTATGGCATCCAGCGCGCCTATCGCATCGCCGCGCGCAACGGCCTGTCGCGCCAGGACGTGCACGATCTGGCGCGTCGCGTGAACGTGGTGCGCATGAAGCTGCATATGGAACGCGCCGACTGGGATCGCGATCGCTGGTGATCGCAGGCCGCCTTGCGCGGCCTCAGATAGAAAATGACATGTCGCCCCGGCCTTTCTTGCCCTTTCGTGCTTGAAATGCGCCGGGGCGATGCTTAACCGCACTAGCATGACCAGCACCGGCAAGACGCTCTACGAAAAGATCTGGGACGCGCACGTTGTGGAGAACCGCGACGATGGCACGAGCCTGATCTATATCGACCGCCATCTCGTTCACGAAGTGACGAGCCCGCAGGCGTTCGAAGCCCTGCGCCTTGCCGGGCGCAAGGTGCGCCGCCCCGATCTTACGCTGGCGGTGCCCGATCACAATCTGCCCACCACCGCGCGCCGCGATGCCGCAGGCAACCGCATTCCCATTGCCGATCCCGACTCTGCGCAGCAGTTGGCCATGCTGGAGCGCAATGCCCCCGAATTCGGCATCCGCTATATCGGCGATGCCGATGCCGCGCAGGGCATCGTCCACGTCGTCGGCCCGGAACAGGGCTTTTCGCTGCCCGGCGCCACGATCGTGTGCGGTGACAGCCACACCGCCTGCCACGGCGGGCTGGGTGCGCTGGCCTTTGGCATCGGCACGTCGGAAGTGGAACACGTGCTCGCCACGCAGACCCTGCTGCTCAAGCGCAGCAAGACCATGGAAGTGCGCGTCAACGGCACGCTGGCACCGGGCGTTTCGGCCAAGGACGTGGTGCTGCATATCACCGGCGTGCTCGGCGCATCGGGTGGCACTGGCTATGTCATCGAATATACCGGGTCGGTGATCCGCGACCTGTCGATCGAAGGACGGCTGACCGTATCGAACATGGCGATCGAGCATGGCGCCCGCGCCGGCCTGATCGCGCCCGACGAAAAGACCTTCGCTTATGTGAAGGGCCGCCCCTATGCGCCCAAGGGCGCCGACTGGGACACGGCCGTGGCCTGGTGGAAGAGCCTGGCGACGGATGCGGATGCACAGTACGACAAGGTCGTGGTGATCGATGCGGCGGACATCGCGCCTTCGGTCACTTGGGGCACCAGCCCCGAAGACGTGCTGCCGATCACCGCCAGCGTGCCCGCGCCCGACAGCTTTGCCGATCCTTCCAAGCAGGAAGCCGCGCGCAAATCGCTGGAATACATGGGTCTGGAGCCGGGTACCGCGCTCAATTCGGTGGAAATCCAGAACGTGTTCATCGGCAGCTGCACCAACAGCCGGATCGAGGACTTGCGTGCCGCCGCCGCCGTCCTGAAGGGCCGTCACAAGGCAGACAACGTGCGCTGGGCGATCGTCGTGCCCGGCTCTGGCCTGGTCAAGGCCATGGCCGAGGATGAAGGCCTGGACGTGATCTTCAAGGACGCGGGCCTGGAATGGCGCGAGCCGGGCTGCTCGGCGTGCCTGGGCATGAACCCGGACAAGGTGCCCGCCGGTGAGCGCTGCGCATCCACCTCCAACCGCAATTTCGTCGGCCGCCAGGGGCCGGGTGCGCGCACCCACCTGGTCAGCCCGGCGATGGCGGCTGCCGCGGCCGTTACTGGCCGGTTGACGGACGTGCGCGAGCTGGTCTGATCGACTTTCGCAAGTCCGCCTTTGCCCCGGTGGTCAATGCGCAGACCCGCGTGCTGGTCTGCGGCAGCCTGCCGGGGGAGGCGTCGCTCGCTGCGCAGCGCTATTACGCCCACCCTGCCAACCAGTTCTGGCGGCTGATCGGCGGCGTGATCGGGCAGGATCTCGTGCCGCTGGATTATCCCGCGCGGCTCGACGCGCTGCTGCGTGCCGGCATCGGCCTGTGGGACACGGTGGCGAGCGCGACACGCGCCGGCAGCCTCGATACCGCGATCCGCGCAGCGCAACTGGCGCCGCTGGCACAGCTTGCCGCCAGGCTGCCGGCCTTGCGCGCGATCGGTTTCAACGGCGCCACCGCCGCGCGCCATGGCCGCGCACAAATGGCAGATTTGCCTGACATTTCATTCATTCAACTGCCGTCAAGCAGCCCGGCCTATTGTGCCGTTACACTGGCGCAAAAGCAGCAGGCGTGGAGTTGTCTTCAGACATTCCTCGATTGAACGTTGCATTGTGCGGCAACCGGGCCAATTCTTGCGGCCCGTAACAAGGAGGAAGGCGTGTCCAAGAAGGAAAACTGGGCCGGAACGGCTGTCCTGGCAGGGGCTGCAGCGGTCGGTTCGGCGGCGCTCGCAGCCGCGCTGCTCTATAGCAACCGTCGCAAGGACCGGGCCAACAAGCCGGCCAAGGAATCTCCGCTGGGCGACAATCCCGAAACCGATTGAGCGCAGCCTTGCCCGACACGCTATTTCCGCCGTTGCGCCGGGCGCGGCGGCGGCTATAGCGGGGGCATGGAACCGGTAAACCACATCGAAGGCCGCGCCATTCCGTTCGGCCGCAAGAACATCGACACCGACGTGATCATCCCGGCCAAGTGGCTCAAGACGATCAGTCGCGAGGGGCTGGGCCGTGGCGCCTTCGAATCGCTGCGTGCCGATCCCGACAACCTGTTCGACAGCGAAACCTTCAAGGGATCGCCGATCCTGATCGCGGGCGACAACTTCGGTTGCGGTTCCAGCCGCGAGCATGCCGCCTGGGCGCTGCTCGACCTGGGCATCAAGGCGGTGATCGCGCCGTCGTTTTCCGACATCTTTTCCGGCAACGCCTTCAAGAACGGCATCCTTACCGTGGTGATGCCGCAGGAACAGGTCGATCGCCTGCTCGAAGTGGCGCAGACCGACCCGATCTCCATCGATCTCGACGCGCAGACCGTGACTACGCCGTTCCAGGATCGCTTTGCGTTCGAGATCGACGCGTTCCGCAAGCATTGCCTGCTCAACGGCCTCGACGAAGTGGGCCTGACCCTAGCGCGTGGCGACGCAATCGGTGCGTTCGAAGCGCAAGTGGCCGATGCGCGGCCGTTCCTGGCCCAGGGCACTGGCGTCCCTGCCTAAGGGTTAGCCGCGCCGCAAGCGCGCGCGGGCCATCAGTCGACTGGCTCCTCCACCGGGGCCACATCGACGCAAACTCGCAGGCGCTGGCCGCCTCCACCATGGAACACGCCATCCATCGGCGCGACATCGGCATAGTCGCGCCCCATGGCCGTGAACACGTGGTCGGTCGAAGCGAGCACCGCGTTGGTGGGATCGAACCCGACCCAGCCCAATTCGTTGCCGCACCACAGCGCGGCCCAGGCGTGGGTGGCGTCGGCACCCACCAGGCGGGGCTGGCCGGGCGGGGGCAGGGTGCGCAAATAGCCGCTGACATAGGCGGCGGGCAGGCCATGCCCGCGCGCCGCCACGATCATCACATGGGCAAAATCTTGGCACACCCCATGGCGGGCGCGAAAGGCTTCCGCAGGCGGGGTGTCGGCCGTGGTCGCGGTGCCATCATAGGTGAATTCGTCGTGGATGGCGTGCATCAGCGCAAGGCCTGCGTCCATCACGCTGCGCTTGCCCGCCAGGATACTGCCGGCCCAGCCAACGATCTCGGGGGAAAGCGGCGTCATGGCCGACGGATAGATATAGCTCGCTGGGCCCAGCGCCGAAAGGTCGCGATGCGCGGCGGCGCAGGCACCGATCTCTGCCACGCTGGGCGTGACCGCCTCGGCCGGGTCGGCCGCAGCCGGGGTCACTTCCACGCGGAACGTGCTGTCCACGTCCAGCCGATCGAGCGGCTCGCGAATGAACAGGCGGCTGCGGTTGACCAGGAAGGGTCCGGCTTCCTCTTCCATGGTCCACGGTTGCGGCGAGACGGAGAGGCGGAACTGGCTGACCGATTGCGTGGGCCAGGGCGCGGGACGCAGGCGCAAGTTGAACCGGGCGAGGCGGACAGGCGCGTCGTAATCGACGCGTGTTTGATGGCGAATATCGTAGATCACGCGAGCAGGCTGCCACCGGCCGGGTTTCCGGCCTTTTCGAATTGCAGGAAATAGCGGGTGGATATCGTGTCGGACAGGGTCAGCAGCCGCTGCTCCACATCAGCCAGCCGCGCGAGGTTCCAGCTGGCCACGGGCAAGCTGGACAAGGGCGCCAGGATGGCACGCGCTTCCAACAGCGGGGCTTCGGGCAGGTTGTCTTCGCCCAGCGAAGGCAGCGCTTCGATATGGCCGACCAGGGTCTGCGCCTGAAACGCCAGCGAGCGCGGATTGGTGGGGTCGAGCAGCAGCAGGTCGAGCACCGGCGCCGTGCTGGGCGCGGCCAGATAGCGCGCGCGATAGGTGATCTGGCTGTCCGACAGGTCGAGCAATACGCCCAGCGCTTCGGGTGTCTCGATCTGCGCAGACAGCGCCCGCAGCGTCTGGCATAGCGCCACTGCGCGTTCCAGGCGGCGGCCCATGTCGAGGAAATGGCGCGATGGGCCCAGCGTGAAGTTTTCCGCCAGCAGGCCGGACAGCGCGGACAGGCGCTCGATCAATTCGCGCGCGGCCCGCAACAGCGCGCCGGGGCGGTGGCCGTCCATCGGCGGCAGTGGGCGGCTGGCGATGCGCCAGAAATCGGTGGTGAAGCGATCGCGCAGAGTCAGCGCCGTGGCGCGGATCGCGGCAAACAGCGCGCCGACCGAACCGTTCATCGCCGTGTCGGCCAAAGCCGCGCGGCAGGCTTGGGGCACGCCCAACCCGGCATCTTCGCGCTCGATTGCGCCCCAGCTTACCATCAGGTCTACCAGCCGCGCGATCACCTCGGGATTATGCCCGGCGGCCGCGTCCACTTCGATCGAACTGCCAAGTACGGCGCGCACCACGCGCACGGTGGTTTCCGCACGCTCCATATAGCGGCCGAACCAGAACAGATTGTCGGCCGCCTGGCTCGCCAGGATGCCCCCGCCGCGTCGCACCGCCGGCGGGGCGCCCAGTACCGAAGGCGTGGCGCTGACCGTGGCGACATCAACCGCGGTGTCCACCACGCAGACATCGGCGGAAATATCGCCTTCGCCCATCATCGTCGTGACCATTTCGCCCGACGAGGACAGGCGGGCAAAGCCGCCGGGCATGACGCTCCATTCCCCTGCCGCATTGCGCGCCAGGAAAGCGCGCACGGTAAAGGCGCGCGGCACGAACGCTTCGTCGATCAGCGCCGGCGTGGTGGAAAGAGTAACGATTTCCTGGCCGCAATAGTCCACCGGGCGGCGCTCCATCGCAGCGAGCAAGGCTCGGCGTTGCGCGGGGCTCAGGCTGCGCCCGGCCACGGGGCGGCCCTGGGGCAGGCCGGCCACTTCCACCCCGAACGCCGGGGTGATCATCAACTGGTCAAGCCGCGCGGCGACGTCCTGCGCTTCGCGGGGTTGGCCGCACCACCAGGTGGCGACGTTGGGCAGGATGGGCTCTTCGCCCAGCAGGGCCGAGAACAGGCGCGGCATGAACGCGGCAAAGGCCGGCGCTTCCAGCACTTCGGCCCCCGGCCAGTTTGCCAGGGTCACGCCGCCACGGTCCAGCGCCTCGAACAGGTCGGGCACGCCGATTGCCGATCGCGCATCAAAGCGCAGCGGATCGAGCGCGTTGGTGTCGATCCAGCGCCACAGCGCGTCCACCCGCTTGGGCCCGGCGATGGTGCGCACATAGAGCCGGTCGTCGCTCACCGTCAGGTCGCGGCCTTCGACCAGGGGGAAGCCCAGGTAGCGCGCGAGATGGGCCTGTTCGGGATAGGACTGGTTGAAGCGGCCGGGCGTGAGCAGGGCGATGCGCGGGTTTTCGCGCTGGCATTCGCGGGCGATGCCGCCGCGCAGGTCGGAAAAGAACTGGGCCACGCGGCGCGCGCGCATGTCGGTGAGCAGGCTGCCGGTCACGCGCGAAAGCGCCAGGCGGTTTTCCAGGGCATAGCCGATGCCGTTGGCCAGGCGCAGGCGATCGCCCAGCACGCGCCACTGCCCGCGCGGGCCGCGCGCCAGGTCTACCGCATAGACGTGGATATGCGGGCCGCTGCGTGGGCCCACGCCCACCATCGATCGGGCGAAATAGCGGCTGCCGGCAATGAGCGCGGCAGGCAGATGGCCATCGGCCACCAGGCGCCCTTCGCCATAGATGTCTTCCACCACGGCTTCGAGCAGGCGGGCGCGTTGCACCAGGCCGCGTTCCACCTGGGTCCATTCCTGGGCGCCGACGATCAGCGGCATGGGCGAAAGCGGCCAGTCGCGCTCCTCGTCCTCGCCGGTCAGGCGGAACGACATGCCCAGATCGAGGATCTGGCGGCCGACCAGTTCCTGCACCGCGACGCCGGCTTCCTCGCGCAGGGCCATCAGCCCTTGCGCCGCCTGCTGCCAGGCCTGGGCCACATCGGGCGCCGCATGGCGATAGAGATCGCCCGCACCCACATCCACCGGATAGCCGGCCAGCCCCACGGGCGGGCGCCGGCCCGCCGGCGATGGCGGGGTTTCGGGCAGGGTGGCCACCGTGGTCAGGCCAGCCCGGCGGGGCGGCGCAGGTCGAGCGTCATCGGGAATTCCCCAGGCATTTCGGCCGGCGGCACCGGCAGGGGGCCGGGCGAATGGCCATGGTCCTGAAACCGTGCGCGCCGCCGCGCTTCGGCTTCATAGCCGTTGATCGGCACCGAATCGTAATTGCGCCCCCCCGGATGGGCCACATGATAGACGCAGCCCCCCAGCGAGCGCTGGCTCCAGGTATCGAAGATATCGAACGTGAGCGGCGCATGGGGCGGCAGCATCGGATGCATGCAATTGGCCGGCAGCCAGGCCTTGTAGCGCACGCCGCCCACCGCTTCGCCGGGCGTGCCGGTATAGCTCAAGGGCACGCGGCGCCCGTTGCAGGTGATTACGTGGCGGCCCGGCACGAGGCCGGCCGCGCGCACTTGCAACCGCTCGGTCGAACTGTCGACATAGCGCACGGTGCCGCCGATCGCGCCGGTTTCGCCCAGCACGTTCCAGGGTTCGAGCGCATGGCTCACTTCCAGGTGCACGCCGCCCCCTTCCACCGCGCCGTGTACGGGGAAGCGGAACTGGCGCTGCGCTTCGAACCACACGGGATCGAAATCATAGCCTGCGCCGCGCAGATCGGCCAGCACATCGAGGAAATCGGTCCACACGAAATGCGGCAGCATGAACTTGTCGTGCAACTGCGTGCCCCAGCGCACCAGCGGGCCATCCACCGGCTGGCGCCAGAACCAGGCACATAGCGCGCGCAGCAGCAATTGCTGGGCGAGCGACATGCGCGCATCCGGCGGCATCTCGAACCCGCGAAACTCGACCAGGCCCAGCCGCCCGGTGGGACCATCGGGCGAAAACAGCTTGTCGATGCAGATTTCGGTGCGGTGGGTATTGCCCGTCACGTCTACCAGCAAGTTGCGGAACAGGCGATCGACCACCCAGGCGAGCGGCTGGGGCTGATCCGGGCCGGGCACTTGCGATAGCGCGATTTCCAGCTCGTAAAGCCCGTCGTGCCGCGCTTCGTCGATGCGCGGCGCCTGGCAGGTGGGGCCGATGAACATGCCGGAAAACAGATAGGACAGGCTGGGATGGCGCTGCCAATAGATCACGAACGACTTGAGCAGATCGGGCCGGCGGATGAACGGGCTATCCAGCAAGGTCGGCCCGCCCAGCACGATGTGGTTGCCCCCGCCGGTGCCGATGGCGCGGCCATCGACCATGAACTTGTCGGCCGTCAGCCCAATTTCGCGGGCGCAGCGATAAAGCGTTTCGGTGATGTCCACCGATTCCGCCCATGAGCCGGCAGGCTGGATGTTCACTTCGATCACGCCGGGATCGGGCGTGACTTTGAGCACCATCAGCCGCGGGTCGGGCGGTGGGGGATAGCCTTCGATGCGCACCGGCAGGCGGGTTTCCTCGGCCACGGCTTCCACGCTGGCAATCAGGTCGAGATAGTCTTCCAGCGTTTCGACCGGTGGGATGAACACGCACAAGTGATCGCCGCGCGGCTCCACGGTGATCGCCGTGCGCACCGCGCCTTCGATGGCGATGGTCTGTTCCACGCGGCTCTGCCGCACTGGGTCGGCACTGTGCCGCTCATGCCCCTGCGCCCGCGCCTCGCGGCTGCGATCCTCGTGGGACATCTCGCCGGGCGTGAGCGCGTCGCGCGTCTGCACCGCGCGTTCCACCACTTGCGCGCGGAAATCGGCCAGCGCTTCGCGTGGCTCGGCCGTGTCGCGTGGGTGAATATAGGGATAGGCCGAGGGCGGCACGTAGGGCAGCGAATTGAGCGGCAGGCGATAGCCCAGCGCGCTGTCGCCCGGCACGGCAAACAGCGCGCCGCGGCGCAGCTTCCACTTTTCCGAATACCAGTGGCCGGCGGCATGGGCGCGGCGCGCCTGCCAGGGCTGTTGCCGCTGGATCGGCAGGACATGCCCCACCGGCTTGGTCAGCCCGCGCTGGAACGTGCGGACAAAGCGCTGGCGCACTTCGGGATCGTCCAGCTTGGGATCGGTGGGCTCGGTGTTTTCGGGCAGGTCCGCCTCGCGCACGATCCATTCCAGCGCGTCTTCGTAGACCGGGGCGACATTCTCGGGCGCCACGCCCAGCACGGCGGCCGTCTCGCGCAGGAACAGCGCGGCGTCGTCGGCATCCACGCCGGTGACGCTGTCATCGGGCGGGCGATCGCCGGCGATCAGGCTTTCATCGCGCCAGATCGGCACGCCGTCCTTGCGCCAATAGATCGAATAGCCCCAGCGCGGCAGGCTTTCGCCCGGATACCACTTGCCCTGGCCGTGGTGCAGCAGCGATCCCGGCGCAAAGTGATCGCGCAGCTTGCGGATGAGCCGGTCGGCGTACCAGGCCTTGGTGGGCCCCACCGCGCTGCTGTTCCATTCGGGCGCCTCGAAATCGCCATCGGCCACGAACGTGGGTTCGCCGCCGATCGTCAGGCGCACGTCCTGGTTGGCAAGGTCGGCATCGACTTGCTGGCCCAGCGCATCGAGCGCGTCCCAGCGCGCATCGGTGAACGGCTTGGTGATGCGCACCGCTTCGGCAATGCGCGAAACCTGCATTTCGAAATGGAAATCGGAATGCACCGGTTCCAGCACCACACCTTCGATCGGCGCGGCGGAGCGATAGTGCGGCGTGGCGCAGAGCGGGATGTGTCCTTCGCCAGCAAACAGTCCCCAGGTGGCGTCCAGTCCGATCCAGCCCGCGCCCGGCAGATAGACTTCGGTCCAGGCATGCAGGTCGCACACGTCCTGCGCCACGCCGGCCGGGCCATCCACCGCGACGACATCGGGCGTCAGCTGGATCGAATAGCCCGAGACGAAACGCGCGGCAAAGCCCAGGCGGCGTAGCAGATGCACCAGGAGCCAGGCCGAATCGCGGCACGATCCGCTGCCCACGTCGAGCGTTTCCTCAGGGCTTTGCACGCCCGGCTCCATGCGGATGACATAGCCGACCGCCTGGTTGACCGCCTGGTTGATCGCCACCAGGAAGTCGATCGTGCGCCCCTCGTGGCCGGTAAAGCGCGCCAGCAATTCATCGAACAGCGGGCCTTGCGCTTCGGTTTCAAAGCAGGCGGCCAGATCGGCTTTCAGTTCCTCTGCATAAACAAAGGGATAGGTTTCGGCATATTCCTCGACAAAGAAATCGAACGGATTGATCACCATCAGATCGGCAAGCAGGTCGACCGAGATTTCGAAGTGATCGATCGGATCGGGAAAAACCACCCGCGCCAGCCAGTTGCCATAAGGGTCCTGCTGCCAGTTGATGAAGTGATTGGCCGGGCTGATCTTCAGCGAATAGTTCGGCACGGCAGTGCGGCTATGCGCCGCCGGCCGCAATCGGATCACCTGCGGGCCCAATCGAACCGGCTTGGAATAGGTATAGCGCGTGAGGTGATGGAGGCCCGCCTTGATCATAAGACGGGAGGGTGCCCCAATTCATGCTGCGCTGCAACGCACAATCCGCTGGCGTGCGATCAATCCGTGTCTGCGTGGGCAGGGCGGCCGCCATAGGCCGGGATAGCCAGTTTCCAGCGGATCGCGGCGGCACGCAGGGCAAACCCGGCCAGTGCCGATACCGCCCAGACCCAGCCCTTGGGCAAGTGCAGCGCCTGTCCTGCCGAACAGAGCGCTGCGGCAAGGGCTGCGGCGGTGACATAGAGTTCGGGCCGCATGATGATCGACGGGCGCCCGGCAACACAATCGCGGATCACCCCGCCCACGCAGCCCGTGATCACGCCCATGATGAAGGCCGGAACGGGAGGGATGCCATAGGCCAGCGCCTTGGTCGTGCCCAGCACGGCATAAGCGCTGAGCCCCACGGCATCGGCCCATTCCAGTGCGGCGCCGCGCCACCAGCGGTGCGGCGTGATCCAGCACACCACCGCCATGGCCAGGCAGACCAGCGCCACCCAGCGATCGTGCACCCAGAACACTGGCGCTCCGATCAGCAGATCGCGCACCGAGCCGCCGCCCACACCGGTGATCACCGCGAAAAAGCACATCGTCACCAGGGTCTGCCGCATCCGCGCGGCTACCAGTGCGCCCGACAGCGCAAACAGCGCGATACCGGCCAGGTCTGCCACGCCGATCACGGCGGGCAGGGCCGGGGCCACCGCGTGGGGTAACGCGCTGGGCAGGGACGATGGCAAGGACGTGGGCAGCGAGGGGACCAGCGGCATGGACCATGCCATGCCTTGTGGTTCACCGCATGTCGAGGCTGACCGTCGCCGTTCCCGTTCCTTCCACCGGCAGGTAGAGGCCTTGGCCCGCGGCCTTGAGACGGCCGGTGCGCACATCCTCGATCCGTGCGCGGATCACGAAATCGCCGGTGCGCTTGTCAGTCAGGGCGCGGTCGATCTTGGCCATCAGCTTGGCATAGTCGCGCTCGAAGTTCTGGGCGAGCGCGGCAGCGATGGTTTCCGAAAGACCTGGCGCGTTGGCCAGGCTCAGCAGCACATCGGTGCCGGTGCTGTCGGTCACGCCCGAAACGGCAAGGTCGGCAAAGCTGACGACGCGCGAATTCGGCGCATTGACCGGGGTGCCGGTCAGCCAGACGGTGCCGTGCGCGCCATTGGCGGCAAACTGTACGCCCACCGCCACCTTGCCGCCGGTGGTGCCATAGCAGGTCACCTTGCCGAACTGCGCCGTCACCGCCCCCAGGCCGGGAACATCGAACGGGCGGGCCGATCGCTTGACCAGCGCCCGCGCGATGACCGGTTCCAGTTCGCGATAATCGGCGATCACCGGAATGACGAACAGCATCCGCCCTGGCGCGCCATCAAGGGTGTGCAGCGGCGGCAGCGGGGCCGGGGTGGGATCGGGCGGACGGTTGCCGACGAAGGTTTCGGTTTGCGCCTGCATGCCCATCTTGAGCACCAGTTGCCGCCCTTCCACCGCATAGCCGCCATAGCGCAGATCCTTGGGCGTGACGCGCATCCACACCGGCGGATTGGCGTGGTTGAGTTCCAGCGACGTAAACGCGCTGGCCCAGGCCTTGCCGATCTGGCGATCGAGATGCAGCTTGTCCAACTCGCTGGGCAGGGTGCGTTCCAGCTTGTCGATCACGCCCTTGAGCTTGGCATCGGCCTTGCTGGTGAACGTGATGCGCTGTCCGAGAAAATCGATGCCCGGCGCGTTGGTCCAGTCATAGTGGATGTCGAGCGTGGCGCGTGGCTTCCAGTCGCGCGTCAGCGACAGGCGCACATGCGCGCGCACCACCGCATCGCCGGTGGCGGTTTCCTGCTTGAGCACCCCGGCAATGTCGCGCGCGCGCACCGTTGCGTGCATCGGCAGCGTGATCACCAGATCCTGCCCCTGTCCGGCCAGCGTGATCGGACCGCGCACCACGTTGCCCACGACGCGGCATTCCACGCGAGGCGTCTTGATCTTGACGCCCAGCACTTGGACTCGCTTCGACGCCAGGCAATCCTGGCCAGGCTGGTCGATCGACCACAACTCGCGCGGCACGGCCTGTTCGAGCGCGGCGCTGAGTTCATCGAGCCGGGCAACGATCGGCACGGCAATGGTGGAGGCCTGGGGCGGCAGGCTGATGGCGTCTGTGGCCCGCGGCGGCGCCTGGTTCGCCGGGCGGTGATGGCAGGCGACAAGCGGGATCGATGCGGCCAGCGCCACTGCGCTGCCGATCAGGAGAGAACGTTTCATGTGCAGTTGCCCCGTTTGGGCAGGACTACGCGCCAACGCCGGGCAAAGTTCCCGGTGCCATGATCGCGCCACAATCAACGTTCAGTTTCAGCATGTTGCGGATGGAGCCTAGCCGCCATGCCTATCGATGCACCACCTGTCGCACCGATTTCTGCCCCCGCCCCGTCCGCACCGCCTGCGGCGCAGGGCCAATCCTTCGACCTTGCGCGGCTCAAGCCGGAAGAGGCGCGCTGCGGCAGTCCGGCGGCCGATGGCGCGATCGTGGTCTGTGCGGTGGATCGGGAAAAGTTTCGCGTCCATCCCCTGACCGGTCCTTTCGCCGATCAGGCGCCACCCGTGGCGCAACTGCAATTGGCGCCTGGCGTCAAGGCCCAGGCCGAAGCGGAACAGCGCGCCGTGGGCGGCGGTGTCAGCGTTCCTTCGGCCATGGTTCGGATGAAGATAGATTTCTAGCGTGCGATGACAAAAAGTGGGTACCGGTTTTTGGCAGCAAATCGCACGATAACAAAAACCTAGATCACGATGGCGTGTCCATGAAACGTTATCGTGCTCTAGCGTTTGGAAGGGCTGCCTGGCGTCGCACGACGTGGCAGGTGGCGGGCCAGGCAGCCCTTCCTGCGTCAGGTCAACGCGGGCACTTCACGAACTTGCCCTTGTGGCCCTTGCAAACCTTGCGGGGTGCCGGCTTGGTTGGCGGACACTTGATGAACTTGCCCCTGGCGTCCTTGCACGGCGCGGCCTGGGCGACCATCGGCGTGGCGGCAAGCGCCATAGCGGCGGCAAAGGCGATCGTCAGACGGTTCATACGATGCTTCTCCTTGGTAAGCTCCCCTGCTTGCCTGCCTCGTAGATGGGCAGCCCCAGAAGTCACGTAAACAACTGTCAAGCATAGCCTATTTTACAAAGCTGCACGTCTTGTTGCGGCGCGTTGCCAGGGGCCACCAACAAGCGGGCCAAGAAAAAGGCCGCGCCCGGTTGCCCCGGCGCGGCCTTGTTCAATGCGCTCGCCGCCCAACGGCGGTGCGTCGATCAGATGTGGATCGGCTTTTCGCGGATGCCCATCGCCGCTTCCTTCAGCGCTTCCGAATGGGTCGGGTGCGCGTGGCAGGTATAGGCGATGTCTTCCGAGGTTGCGCCGAATTCCAGCGCCAGGGCCGCTTCGGCAATCATCGTGCCGGCCACCGAGGCAATCGCCCACACGCCCAGCACGCGGTCGGTCTGCGCATCGGCAATCACCTTCACGAACCCGTCGGGCTCGTGATTGGTCTTGGCGCGGCTGTTGCCCAGCATCGGGAACTTGCTGACCTTGATCTTGGACTGGTCGCCGCCGGCCTTTTCCAGCGCGGCTTCCTGCGTCAGGCCCACCCCGGCAAATTCGGGGAAGGTGTAAACCACGCCGGGGATCACGTCGTGGTTCACGATGCCCGTGAGCCCTGCGATGTTCTCGGCCACGGCAATGCCTTCGTCCTCGGCCTTGTGCGCCAGCATCGGACCCGGAATCACGTCGCCGATCGCCCACACGCCGTCAACCGCGGTGCGGAAATCGTGGTCGGTCTCGATCTGGCCGCGCGCGTTGGGCGCAAGGCCGATCTTGTCGAGGCCCAGGCCCTCGGTGTTGGGCCGGCGGCCGATGGCCACCAGCACGCAATCGGCTTCGATGGTTTCGGCAGCGCCGCCGGCCGAAGGCTCGACCGTCAGCGTGGCCTTGCCACCGTCCACCGCCACGCCGGTGACCTTGGTCGAAAGCTTGAGCGCCATGCCCTGCTTCTTGAAGATCTTGGCGGCTTCCTTGCGCACGTCGCCGTCCATGCCGGGCAGCAGCTGGTCAAGGTATTCCACCACGGTGACCTTGGCGCCCAGGCGGCGCCACACCGAGCCCAGTTCCAGGCCGATCACGCCGCCACCGATCACCACCAGGTGATCCGGCACGCGGGTCAGCGCCAGCGCGCCGGTCGAATCGACCACCACGCCCGCGTCGTTGTCCACGCTCACGCCCGGCAGCGGGGTGACCGAAGAGCCGGTGGCGATGACGATGTGCTTGGCCGAAACCTTCTGGCCCGCGACGGTGACGCTGTGCGCGTCTTCGAAGCTGGCATAGCCCTTGAGCCAGGTGACCTTGTTCTTCTTGAACAGGAATTCGATGCCGCCGGTCAGGCTCTTGACCGAGTCCAGCTTCTGCTGCTGCATCGTGGCCAGGTCCAGCTCCACCGGGCCGGTCTTGATGCCATAGCTGGCAAAGGTGCCGTTGACGGCTTCCTCGAACTTTTCCGAACCGTGCAGCAGTGCCTTGGACGGGATGCAGCCCACGTTGAGGCACGTGCCGCCCAGGGTTTCGCGCCCATCGGCACAGGCGGTCTTGAGGCCCAGCTGGGCCGCGCGGATCGCCGCGACATAGCCGCCAGGGCCAGCGCCGATCACCAGGACATCATAATCGTATTCAGCCATTGCGGCCTCCTGTTCGCGCGCCCCTGGAACTGTGGCGGGACTGGCGCGACTTATCACACAAGTTCGCTGCTATGCACGCCTGCGCGCCCGGCGTTGGTCGCCGGGCGCGGCACGCTTGGTCGATCAGAGATCGATCAGCAGGCGGGTGGGATCTTCGATCGCTTCCTTGATGGTCTTGAGCGCGGTAACCGCTTCGCGACCGTCGATGATGCGGTGATCGTAGGACAGCGCGATGTACATCATCGGGCGGATCACGATTTCGCCATTGCGCACGACCGGGCGGTCTTCGATGCGGTGCAGGCCGAGCACGGCCGACTGGGGCGGGTTGATGATCGGGGTGGACATCAGGCCGCCGAACACACCACCGTTGGAGATGGTGAAGGTGCCGCCCTTCATGTCTTCCATGGTCAGCGCGCCTTCGCGGGCCTTCTTGCCGTAATTGGCAATCGCCTTTTCGATGCCGGCGAACGAGAGCTTGTCAGCATCGCGCACCACCGGCACGACCAGGCCGTTCGGCGCCGAGACGGCCACCGAGATATCGACATAGTCGTGATAGACGATCTCATCGCCCTGGATCTGGGCGTTGACGGCCGGAATGTCCTTGAGCGCCAGGCACGAAGCCTTGGCGAAGAACGACATGAAGCCCAGCTTCACGCCGTGCTTCTTCTCGAACACGTCCTTGTACTTCTCGCGCGCGGCCATCACGGCCGACATGTCCACGTCGTTGAACGTGGTGAGCAGGGCGGCGTTTTCCTGCGCGCTCTTGAGGCGCTTGGCGATGGTCTGGCGCAGGCGCGTCATCTTGACGCGTTCTTCGTTGCGGCCAGGCGCGGCCACGGCGGCAGGCACGGCAGCGGCGGTGGCCACCGGCGCAGGCGAAGCGGCCTTGGCCTGGGCTGCGGCCAGCACGTCTTCCTTGGTCAGGCGGCCGTCCTTGCCGGTGCCCTTGACGGTGGAAGGATCGATGCCGTGCTCCAGCACCGCGCGGCGCACTGCCGGCGAGAGCGCGGCAGCACCGGCATCGTCACCGGCCGGCGCAGCCGGGGCTGCGGCAGGCGCGGGTGCAGGCGTTGCCGGCGCGATCGTGTCGGATGCGGGCGGCACCGGCTTTTCCTCGCGCGGGGCAACCTGGCCGTTGCCGGCTGCGGCCACGCCGTCTTCCACGGTGCCGAGCAGCGCGCCAACCGTGACGGTTTCGCCTTCGGCAACCAGGATCTGGCCGAGCACGCCGGCCACGGGCGAGGGCACTTCGACGGCGACCTTGTCGGTTTCGAGGCTGACGATGGGCTCGTCCAGAGCCACCGCTTCACCGGGCTTCTTCAGCCACTGGCCGACCGTCGCTTCGCTGACGCTTTCACCGAGCGTCGGAACCTTGACTTCGATGGACATGACTTGGTGTTCCTTGGGGAGAATTCAGGTGGACGAAACGGCCGGGTCAGGCCTTCTTCTTGCGGCGAATTTCCTCGCGCACCGACAGAGCCAGCGCATCGGCCACCAGGGCGGCCTGCTCGGCAACGTGGCGCTTGGCCAGGCCCGTGGCGGGCGAAGCAGAGGCGGCGCGGCCGGCATAGCGGGCGCGGGCAACCTTGCCCTTGGCGGCCTTGAGCGATTCCTCGATCAGCGGCTCGGCAAAGAACCACGAACCGTTGTTCTTCGGCTCTTCCTGGCACCATACCACGTCTTCCAGATTGGCCATGCGCGAAAGACGCAGGGCCAGCGGCTCACCCGGGAAGGGATAGAGCTGCTCGATCCGGATGATCTGGGTGTCGGTGATCCCGGCGGCATCGCGCGCCTCGATCAGGTCATAGGCCACCTTACCCGAGCACAGCACGACGCGGCGGGTGTCCTTGTCTTCGGGTGCCGAAGGATCGGACAGGATGCGCTTGAACTGTGCCTCGCCGATGAAATCGGCCGCGGTCGACTTGGCCAGCGGGTGGCGCAGCAGCGACTTGGGCGTCATGATGATCAGCGGCTTGCGGAACGAGCGGTGCATCTGCCGGCGCAGCACGTGGAAGTAGTTGGCCGGGCTGGTGATGTTGCACACCTGCAGGTTATCTTCGGCGCAGAGCTGGAGATAGCGCTCCAGACGGGCGGAGGAGTGTTCCGGACCCTGGCCTTCATAGCCGTGCGGCAGCAGCATGACGAGGCCGTTGGCGCGCAGCCACTTGGCTTCGGCAGCGGCCACGTACTGGTCGATCACGATCTGCGCGCCGTTGGCAAAGTCACCGAACTGCGCTTCCCACAGCACCAGCGTCTTGGGATCGGCGCTGGCATAGCCGTATTCAAAGCCGAGCACGCCATATTCCGACAGCGGACTGTCGAGCACTTCGAAGCGGCCATGGGGCAGCGTGGCGAGCGGCACGTACTTGTGCTCGTCGGTCTGGTCCACCCACACGGCATGGCGCTGGCTGAACGTGCCGCGGCCGCAGTCCTGGCCCGAAAGGCGCACGTTGTAGCCTTCGGTGACGAGGCTGCCATAGGCGAGCGCTTCGGCCGTGGCCCAATCGAACCCGTTGCCCGACGCGAACATCTCGCGCTTGGCATCGAGCACGCGGCCCAAGGTCTTGTGGACGGTGAGGCTTTCGGGAACCGTGGTCAGCGTGCGGCCCAGGCTGTCGAACAGCTTCTGCTCGATGCCCGTGGCCACGTTGCGGCGCGCGGTGACCGGGTCGGCCGGCTTGTTGAGGCCTGCCCAGCGGCCGCCGAACCAGTCGGCTTCGTTGGCCTTGTAGCTCTTGGCGGCTTCGAACTCGCTTTCCAGCGTGGCGGTGAAGCGGTCTTCGGCTTCGCCCTTCCAGTTCTTGTCGATCACGCCTTCGCTTACCAGGCGATCGGCATAAAGCGACGAGACCGCAGGGTGCTTGCGGATCTGGGCGTACATCAGCGGCTGGGTGAACGAGGGCTCGTCGCCTTCGTTGTGGCCAAAGCGGCGGTAGCACCACATGTCGAGCACGATGTCGCGGCCAAACTGCTGGCGATAGTCGATCGCCAGCTTGCAGGCAAAGGTCACCGCTTCGGGGTCATCGCCGTTGACGTGGATGATCGGCGCCTGGACGCCCTTGGCCACGTCCGAGGGATAGGGCGAGCCGCGCGAGAACTGCGGGCTGGTGGTGAAGCCGATCTGGTTGTTGATGATGAAGTGGATGCAACCGCCGGTGTTGTAGCCTTCCACGCCGGAAAAGCCGAAGCATTCCCACACGATGCCCTGGCCGGCAAAGGCCGCGTCGCCGTGGATCAGCACCGGCAGGACCTGCTTGTGCTTGCCATGGCCCACGTCGTCGCGGAACTGCTGCTGCGCCAGGGTCTTGCCCAGCACGATGGGGTCCACCGTTTCCAGGTGCGACGGGTTGGGCAGCAGGCTCATGTGCACCTTGGTGCCGTCGAACTCGCGGTCGGTGCTGGTACCCAGGTGATACTTCACGTCGCCCGAGCCGCCCACGTCTTCGGGATTGGCGCTGCCGCCCGAGAATTCGTGGAAGATCACGCGATAGGGCTTGGCCATCACGTTGGCGAGGATGTTGAGGCGGCCGCGGTGGGCCATGCCGTAGATGATTTCCTTCACGCCGCGCTGGCCGCCGTACTTGATCACCGCTTCGAGCGCGGGGATCATCGACTCGCCACCGTCAAGGCCGAAGCGCTTGGTGCCGACATACTTCTTGCCGAGGAACTTTTCGTACTGTTCCCCGCGCACCACGGCCGAAAGGATCGCCTTCTTGCCTTCGGGCGTGAAGTCGATCGACTTGTCGCCGCCCTCGATGCGGTCCTGCAGGAACTTGCGCTCTTCCACGTCGGAGATGTGCATGTATTCCAGGCCGATCTTGCCGCAATAGTTGCGACGCAGGATCTCGACCACTTCGGGCACGGTGCCCCATTGCAGGCCCAGCGTGCCGCCCAGGTAGATCTTGCGATCCATGTCCTTGGCCGTGAAGCCGTGGTATTCGGGGCTGAGGTCGGCCGGGAGGTCCTGCTTGGACAGGCCGAGCGGATCGAGGTTGGCCGCAAGGTGGCCACGCACGCGATAGGTGCGCACCAGCAGCATCACGCGCAGGCTGTCGTTGGCGGCCTGTTCCAGCGCCGCTTCGTCGAGCGCGGCACCGGCCTTCTTGGCAGCCTTGGCCACTTCGACCTTGAGCGCCATGGGATCGAGCGCACGGGTCAGATCATCGCCGGCCAGCGCGTCGGTAATCGGCCAGCGCTTCGATTGCCAGGATGGACCTTGCTGCGGCGCATCCTGTGAAGGATCGACTTCGAACTCGTGCACTTCTTGTCCCATCGTCAGTTCACTCCTTTGCCCCCGGGGAGGGGAGGGGCTTCGGAAAGAGGCATGAGGCAGACCGCGAAACCCAAGGCGGCCTGTCTGTGACTGTCATCGGTTGTCCGACGCCATCGCTTGGATCGGCAGCCAATCTGCGGCGCGGTGCGCGTGGATGGGCCAGGTATCCTTAATGGCGTTCGGTCAACGCCCTCCGAAGAGGGCCTTAAGGGTATTGCCAGCGCCACCGTGGCGGCCCTGGCCGATAACGTGCGGTGCAAGGCCCGTGGCCGCCCCGAAAGGCAAGCCGCGGGCCAAGCATTCAATCAGGCAAGCGAAGGATCGATACCCTTGCAGGCCACCAGAAGTTCCTTCACCGCGTCGACCGAAACCTGCAGGTTGGCCTTGGCGGCATCATCGAGGTTGATTTCGATGACCTTTTCCACGCCGCCGGCACCGATCACCACCGGCACGCCGACATAGAGGCCGTCAACGCCATAGGCGCCATCGACATAGGCGGCGCAGGGCAGGACGCGCTTCTGGTCCGACAGGTAGGCTTCGGCCATGGCGATGCCCGAGGCGGCCGGGGCATAGAACGCCGAACCGGTCTTGAGCAGGCCGACGATCTCGCCGCCGCCCGAACGGGTGCGCTGCACGATCGCGTCGATCTTGTCCTGGGTGGAAGCGCCCATCTTGACCAGGTCGGTGACGGGGATGCCGGCAACGGTGGAATATTCCACAACCGGAACCATGGTGTCACCGTGGCCGCCGAGCACGAACGAGTTCACGTCGCGCACCGAAACGCCGAATTCCCAGGCCAGGAAGGTGCTGAAGCGGGCCGAGTCGAGCACGCCGGCCATGCCCACCACCTTGTTGTGCGGCAGGCCGGAGAATTCGCGCAGCGCCCAGACCATCGCGTCGAGCGGGTTGGTGATGCAGATCACAAAGGCGTCGGGCGCGTTGTCGCGGATGCCTTCGCCCACGGCCTTCATCACCTTGAGGTTGATGCCGAGCAGGTCATCGCGGCTCATGCCGGGCTTACGCGCCACGCCGGCCGTCACGATGATGACGTCCGCGCCTGCGATGTCCTTGTAATCGTTGGTGCCGATGATCTTGGCGTCGAAACCTTCGACGGGGCCGCACTGCGAGAGATCGAGAGCCTTGCCCTGGGGAACGCCTTCCACCACGTCGAACAGGACGATGTCGCCCAGTTCCTTCTGCGCGGCCAGATGCGCCAGAGTGCCACCGATGTTACCCGCGCCGATCAGCGCGATCTTCTTGCGTGCCATGTGCTTTACGGTCCTTTCCCGGAGACGTCGCGGGACAAGCGTTCAAGCGTTGCCGACTCAAGCCCCCGGATGGAGGTCCCCCCGCGCCCGCGAGACGGGAAGGGTTGCCGACAAGTGGAGGGGCACGTAGGCCTGCCCGGCAGGGATTGCAACCGCAAAAAACCCCGCATTTGCGGGTTTCTTTGATAAGAGTTCGCAATAGCATTAAACCGTAAATCGGCCGTTCATACGAATGCGACAGGCAGGCCAGTGCCCGCCCGCCAGAACGGCACCGGGTGGCCGGCTTTCAGGGCAATTCACGCCAAGCCGGCCAGTTCCCGTTCCAGGGCGTGGCCCTTGCGGCGATCGAGCGTGTGGCACACTTGCGCCCACCAGGCGGCGCCATCGTGATCGCCCGCCACGGCGGCGCCCTTGGCTGCTGCGGCAGCCTGCCCGGCGGCGGCGTGGCCGTGGCTGGCAAACAGGCGCAGCGCCTGGGCTAGCAGGGCATCGTCGGCAAGATTGTCAGCCACGCGCGCGGCCATCATCCGGCCCGGGGAAGCGTGCGCGGTGCCATTGGCCTGGCGCAGGCTGGCCCAGCCGGGATTGTCGTTGGCCGCATGGGCCGGCCGGCCGGCGGGCCGGCGGAGACAGGGCGAGATCATGCCATAGCGAGGGGCGAAACGCAGCATGCGCAGATGGTCTCCATTGTTCGTTGCGACACCGAAATTTCGCGTAAATTCGGCTTTTTCCTTGTTGAAAGCGGCAAGCGGGCTGAAATCCGCAGCAGCTCTGCCGTCCTTCTAAGGGGGTGCGCGCTAACAGGGGATGAGACGAGACGGTAAACGACCCGTTGATGCTGCCATGGCGGTGGAAGTGAAGTGGCCCGGCGTGGCCGTGCCGCAGCGGCGCGTGGGTTCAGCCGTGCGGCTGGGCAATCCACTTGCCCGCGTTTTCATAAGCCTCGCTCGCTTCGGGGCGCAGTTGCCCGCTCGGCGCGCCGGGCAGGGGCGTGCCCGAGAGCGCGGGGCCGGCCGGTGCCGTGCCGCGCAAGGGCGAATCGACCGCACGCAGGCCCGTGCCCGCCGGTTGTGCCAGGGGCGTACCGCCCGGCCCGGCGGTCGTGCGCTCCAGTGCGGCCATGCGGCCTTCCTCGAACGCTTTTTCCAGCGTCAGCGGATCGGCCAGATCCGCCGCGACGGGCACCCAGCTGCGCGGATGCGGTGCGGCGAGCGGCTCTGCACCGCGATACGTGCCGGTGAAAGCAGCCGGCAGGCCGGCCGTGCCGGCCCAACGATAGAAGCGATGCGCCCCGATCGTGCCGATGAAGGCAAGCTTGTCTGCCCACAGCGGGTGCACCGCGCTGGTATGGTAATGCGTGGCGAGGCCAACCGGGGCAAAGACATTGCCGGCCAGGGCATCGGCGGCCACGCGCCGCGCGCGGTCCCAGAACTGCTGCACCGGGCGGCGCGCCATGGCGCCGTCGCACGCGAAGCTGAACTGGCAGCCGGGCCGTTCCGATCCCTGGTAGACCACGCCGCACACGGTCTTGGGAAAAGCGGGATGTGCCACGCGGTTGAGCACGACTTGCGCCACCGCGCGCTGGCCGGCATCGGGTTCCGAAGCGGCTTCGTAGTAGATCGCGGTGGTCAGGCATTGCAGCGCGCGCCAGCGGTCTTCGCCGCTGCCCGAGGCAAACAGCGGCCGTGCCGCGGGATTGCGCGCCCAGGCCGCAAGCGTGGGCGCATCGTCGGCGTCGCCATGGATCGCGGCCACCTGCCGGTCCCAGGCGCGCGCGGCGTCCTGCGGAGCCAGCAGGCCGCTGTCCTGGGCCGAAACGTAATAGAATGCCGAGCCGGGGAAACTTTCGCCCGCGCGCTCGAATGGTTGCAGGCCGTTGCGATCGTGTGCGGCCGCGGCATCGATCCCCGGCGATCCCCAACCTACCGCGCCCAGCACCAGGCCAAGGGCGCCGATCGCGGCAATGCCGGCAGCGCGCTCTGCCAGGCGCGAGCCTGCGCGGTGCTGGTGCCGCCACGATGTCATGTCGCGCCGGCGGATGCGTGCGGCGAAATCGCGTGGCCGCACCGGGGCCAGGGTCAGCGCCTGAAGCAACGCGCCATCGGCCTGCCGCCGCTGCGCCAGCATCGCGCGCTCTTCCGGCCCCGGCGGCGGCATCAGCGCTTCGGGTGGCAGGGTGGGCGTGGCGCCGGTGAAGGGACTCGGGTCTGGCATAAGGGCGGGCAGGGGCCTGATCTTGCAATGGTGCGTTAGTCGCTGCGCGGCAACCATGCACGGGGGTAAATGGCTTCGTCCCGATAAGGCACACCCCGCTACCGCTTGGTTAAATTCTGCCGCGGGCTTGCCCCATGGTACAGGGGGCGCTATCGGCCGCGGCAGACGCCACCGGTGCCCGCGCAAGCGGGCTAAGAGGGAAGCCGGAACCAAAGCCGGCGCTGCCCCCGCAACTGTTTCCGGACGAGCGCCACGCCCTTTGTGCGCCACTGGCCCCCACGCGGGCTGGGAAGGCCGGCGTGTCGCGATGACTTCGGATGAGCCAGGAAACCTGCCGGTGTGTGGTCGTTCCGCGGCCGGGCGGGGTGTACCGGGCGCAAGCGTGACGAGTTTCCGCCCGGGGCCCGGCGGACCCTCGCGCCATGGACGGCAAGACTGTCCATGGGCCGGGAGGAAAAGACCATGAAGACTTCGCTGTTTGCGCTGGCCGCCACACTCGTGCTGGCCATGCCTGCCCATGCCGAGGAAGCTGCACCATCCGATGGCGCAGAAATCACCGTCCTGGCCACCGGCAGCGCCCTGTCGCTCGACCAGACCGGCCAGGCGATCAGCGTCGTGCCGCTGCAAACGATCGAGGCGGTCCAGGGTGTCGATATCACCCGCGTGCTCGAACGCGTGCCGGGGCTGACCTATTCGCGCACCGGCGGGTTTGGCGCGCAGACGGCCGTGCGCCTGCGCGGCGGGGAAGGGCAGCACACCCTTGTCCTGGTCGATGGCGTGCGGGTGGAAGACCCGTCCGCGCCTTCGGGCGGGTTCGATTTCGGCACGCTGACCAGCGGCGGTATCGAACGGATCGAAGTGCTGCGCGGCTCCAACTCGGTCATCTGGGGCAGCTCGGCCATCGGCGGGGTGATCGCGGTGACCACGCGCGAGATCGACGGCGCAGAAGCTTCGACCGAGGCCGGCTCGCGCGGCAGCTATGATGCCGAGGCGGTCGCCGGGGTGAAGCGCGATCGCTATGCCTTCTCGCTGGGCGGCGGCTATGCCACCACCGATGGCGTCTCGGCCGCGGCCAATGGCACGGAACGCGATGGCTATGACCAGTGGCGCGTGGGCGGCAAGGGCCGCGTCAACCTGACCGACACGCTTTCGCTGGTGGCCAGCGCCCGCTATGCCGATGGCAAGACCCAGATCGATGGCTATGACGCCGATTTCAATTTCGGCGATACCCCCGAATATACCACCACCCGGCAGTTCTTCGGCCGTGCCGGGGTGCACTACGCGGGCGGCGCCCTCACGCTGGACGCCGGATATGCCCTGTCGGACACGCGCCGCCGCTATTATACCGGCGGAGCAGACGACACGTTCGAATACGGCTACAACGGCCGCAGCGAGCGGGTGGAACTCAACGGCCGCTATGCGCTGCCGGCCGATTTCGCGCTCGATTTCGGCGCGGATCGCGAATGGACCCGGTTCGACAGCACTTTTGACGCGCAACAGCGCGCGCACCTGACCAGCGGCCATGCCATGCTCGGCTGGTACGGTGCCAAGGCCAGCCTTGCCGGCGGCGTGCGTTATGACGAACAGAGCCAGTTCGGCAGCAACGTGAGCCTGGGGGCCAACGGCACCGTGGAAGTGCTGCGCGGCCTGCGGTTCAACGCCAGCTATGGCGAAGGCTTCCGCGCGCCCACGCTTTACCAGCTGCTTTCGCCCGATTACGGCAACGCCAATCTCAATCCCGAACGCAGCCGCAGCTATGATGCCGGCTTGGCCTATACCAGCGTCGACGGCACGTTCCACGCCGGGCTCACGCTGTTCCGCCGCGATACGCGCAACCTCATCACCTACGTCTCGTGCTACATGGTGGAAAGCGCGCTGTGCACCGGCCATGCCTATGGCGTGTATGACAACGTGGGCAAGGCGCGCGCGCAGGGCGCCGAACTGGAAGTGGGCGCCACGCTCAGCCCAGGGGTCAAGGGGCAGATCGCCTATGCCTATACCGAAGCGACCGATCGCACCCCTGGCGCGGCCACGTTCGGCAAGGACCTGGCGCGCCGTCCGCGCCACGCGCTGACCACCTCGCTGGACTGGACCACGCCCTGGGCCGGCCTGGCCCTGGCCGCGGATATCCGTTTTCAATCCGAAACCTTTGACAACGCGGCCAATTCGATCAAGCTGTCGGGCGGTAGCGTCACCACGTTGCGCGCCAGCCTGCCGATCCTTCATCAGGCCGAACTGTTCGGCCGGGTGGAAAACGTGTTCGATCGGCAGCTGGTGACTGCAGCGGGCTATGGCGCGCTGGGTCGTTCGGTGTTTGGCGGGGTGCGCCTGCGCTACTGATGGCGCGCCGCGGCACCAGCGAAAGGAATGACCTTGACGTGATCGGCCGTGTGCTGCCCCGCTTGTCTTGCCGCCGCCTGCCTGCGCTGCTGGCCCTGGCTCTGGTGGGATGCGCGCGGGTTGCCCCGGCCGATGAGGCGGCGCATGGCGCAGGTGCCCTGCCGCGTATCGTCTCGCTCAACCCGTGCAGCGACGCGGTGCTGGCGCAAGTGGCCGACCGCGCGCAGATTCTGGCGCTGTCCTTCTACAGCCGCGATCCTGCGCAAACCTCGATGGACGTGGCCGAGGCGCGCCGCTTTCCGTCCACCGATGGCGCCGTGGAAAGCGTGGTCGCGCTTCATCCCGACCTGGTGGTGACCAGCACTTATGCCGATCCGGCCACGCTGGCGGCGCTGCGCAGCATGGGGCTGCGCGTGGAAACGGTGGGCATTGCCGATTCGCTGGCTGCGGCGCGCGCGCAGGTCCGCAGCCTGGCCGCCTGGGCCGGCCATCCAGAGCGCGGTGCGGCACTGCTGGCGCAGATCGATCGCGCCGTGGCAGAGGCTGCGCCGCCGCCCGGCCATGTTCCCATTCCGGCCGTGTTGTGGGAGCCGGGCGGGCTGGTGCCGGGCCAGCACACGCTGGTCTCTGACCTGATGAGCCAGGCGGGTTTTGCCAATTTCAGCGCGCAGCGCGGGCTGGGCCAATCCGAACGCCTGCCGCTGGAGCGCATGCTGGCCGATCCGCCGCGCGTGATCCTGGCGGTGGGCCCGGCACCGGGCACGATCGTGCCCGGCACCGGCCCGGACGAAGACCGGCTGCTGTTCCACCCCGCGCTCGCCGCATTGACGCACACCGCGCGCGCGCCGATCGCGCCCAATCTCATCTATTGCGGTGGCCCCACGATTCCGCGCCTGCTCGATCGGCTGGTGGCGGTGCGCCGCGAACTGGAAGGCCCTGCGTTGGACAAAGCTTTGGGTAGGCCGCAATGAACCGAGCCGCTTTGCCCGTGGTGCTTGCCACGCTGCTCCTGCTGCTGTTTCCGCTGTGCCTGATGGCGGGGCAGGTGTGGATCAATCCGTTCGATCCGGCCGGGGCCCCATACAGTGCCAATGCCACGGTGATCCTGGCGCAACTGCGCCTGCCGCGGGCGGTGCTGGCGGTGGTGGTGGGCGCCGGGCTGGGCGCGTCAGGCGCGGCGATGCAGGGATACTTGCGCAATCCGCTGGCCGATCCCGGCCTGTTCGGGGTGGCGCCGCTGGCTGCATTGGGTGCTGTATTGTCGTTGTTCATGGGCTTTGCGGTGCAGCCTTTCGCGCTACCGGCTATGGCCCTGGCAGGCGCGGCGGGCGGCATGGTCCTGCTCGCCCTGATCGCTTCGGGGCCGCGCACCGGCCTGGCCGGCGGGGTGGCGCTGTTCACCCTGGCGGGGATGATGCTTTCCAGCCTTGCCGGCGCGCTCACCAGCCTGGCGATCAGCCTGGCGCCCAATCCCTTTGCCCTGACCGAGATCGTGACCTGGCTGATGGGCGCGCTCACCGACCGCAGTTGGCACGATGTCGCGCTGGCCGCGCCGCTCACCGCGCTGGGCCTTGCCGTGCTGTGGCGGGCAGGGCCCTCGCTCGATGCGTTGACGCTGGGCGAACTGGCCGCGCGGTCGATGGGGCTCGATCCCGCGGCCTTGCGCTGGATGATGGTGCTGGGCGTCGGGCTGGTGGTGGGCGCCGGGGTTTCGGCCGCCGGGGTCATCGGCTTTGTCGGGCTGATGGTGCCGCACATTGTCCGCCCGTTCACCGATCGCCGCCCGTCCAGCCTGCTGCTGCCCAGCGCGCTGGCCGGTGCCCTGCTGTTGCTGGTCGCCGATGCGCTGTGCCGCTGCCTGCCGCTGGCGGGCGGGGAACTGCGCCTGGGCATCGCGCTCAGCCTGCTGGGCGCGCCGTTCTTCCTGCACCTCCTGCTGCGCCTGCGGCGTGGTCTCGCCTGAAAGGGGCGCGCATGGAACTTGTTGCCGAAGCCGTGACCGTGGTGGGCCGCCTGCGCGAAGTGCGCGCAGGCCTTGCGCCCGGGCGCCTGACGGTGATCTGCGGGCCGAACGGCGCGGGCAAGTCCACCCTGCTATCCGCCCTGGCCGGCCTGGTAGAGCCTGACGCGGGCCGCGTGTGCCTGGGCCAGCATCGCCTGGGCGAATTGACTGGGCGCGAGCGGGCCTTGGCGATCGGCTATCTGCCCCAGGCCGGCGAAGTGGCATGGAACGTGACGGTGGAAACGCTGGTGCGGCTGGGCCGCCTGCCGCACCGCACCCCGGCCAAGGTGGACGCTGCCGCCACCATGGCCGCGCTCGACGCACTCGATCTCAATGCCTTGGCCGGACGCGAGGTGGGCACGCTTTCGGGCGGGGAGCGCGCCCGCGCCCTGCTCGCCCGTGTGCTGGCCGGGCAGCCGCGCTGGGTCTTGGCGGATGAGCCGCTGGCCGCGCTCGACCTGGCGCACCAGCAGGCGCTGCTTGCCCATTTTCGCCGCCTGGCCGGCCAGGGCGTGGGCGTGGTGGTGGTGGTGCACGATCTTGCCCTGGCGATGAACCATGCCGATCACGTCATCGTGCTCGATCGCGGCACCGTGGCGGCCAATGGCCCGCCGCACGTGGCCCTGGCCGAAGAGGTGCTGGCCAGCGTGTGGGGGGTCAAGGCGCGCTGGGTGGGAGACGGGCGCAGCCGCGCGCTTGCGATCGGCTGACCGGCTTCCCACATTCCAGATCAATCTTCCTTGCCCACGCAGCCATCTTGCGCGGCTATTGCTGCGCTGCGACAGGCTTGCGTGAATCGAACAAATCTGGAACACCGCCCTTCATGTCGACCGCATCCACTCGTGCGCGTAGCGCATTGACCACCCTTTCCGTGCGCGGCGCGCGCGAGCACAACCTGAAGGGCATCGATGTCGATCTGCCGCGCGACAGCCTGGTGGTGATCACCGGCCTGTCGGGCTCGGGCAAGTCCAGCCTGGCGTTCGACACGATCTATGCCGAAGGGCAGCGGCGCTATGTCGAATCGCTTTCGGCTTATGCGCGCCAGTTCCTGGAAATGATGCAGAAGCCCGATGTGGAGCACATCGACGGCCTTTCGCCCGCCATTTCCATCGAACAGAAGACCACCAGCCGCAACCCGCGCTCCACCGTGGCGACGGTCACCGAAATCTACGACTATATGCGCCTGCTGTGGGCGCGGGTGGGTATTCCCTATTCGCCGGCCACCGGCCTGCCGATCAGCGCGCAGACCGTCAGCCAGATGGTCGATCGCGTGATGGCCCTGCCCGAAGGCACGCGCGCCTATCTGCTCGCCCCCGTGGTGCGCGGCCGCAAGGGTGAATACCGCAAGGAACTGGCCGAGTGGCAGAAGGCGGGCTACACCCGCGTGCGTATCGATGGCGAGATGTTTGCCATCGAAGACGCCCCCGCGCTCGACAAGAAGTACAAGCACGACATCGAAGTGGTGGTCGACCGCATCGCGGTGAAGGACGGCATCCAGACGCGCCTGGCCGACAGTTTCGAGCAGGCGCTCAAGCTGGCCGATGGCCTGGTCTATATCGACCTGGCCGACACCACCGTGGCGGAACTGAATGGCGAGGCGCCGCCGGAAAAGGCCAAGAAGGGCGCCGCCAAGGGCCAGTTGAAAGGCGCGGGCCTGCCCGACAACCGCATCGTCCTGTCCGAAAAGTTCGCGTGCCCCGTCTCGGGCTTCACGCTCGACGCGCTCGAACCGCGCCTGTTCTCGTTTAACGCGCCGCAGGGGGCCTGCCCGGCCTGCGATGGCCTGGGCGAAAAGCTGCTGTTCGATCCGCAACTGGTGGTGCCCAACGAGCATCTCAGCCTCAAGCAGGGCGCCATTGTGCCCTGGGCCAAGTCCAATCCGCCCAGCCCCTATTACATGCAGGTGCTCGCCAGCCTGGCCGGGCATTTCGGGTTCAGCCTGGACACGCCGTGGGACAAGCTGCCGGGCGAAGTGAAGATCGTGATCCTCCACGGCACCGCCGGCAAGGCCGTGCCGCTGACCTTCATCGACGGCAAGAAGAGCTACACCGTCTCCAAGGCGTTCGAAGGCGTGATCGGCAATCTCAACCGGCGCATGCTGCAGACCGAAAGCGCCTGGATGCGCGAGGAACTGGGCAAGTTCCAGACCGCGCAGCCCTGCGAAACCTGCAACGGCGCGCGGTTGAAGCCCGAGGCGTTGAGCGTGAAAGTGGCCGGTAGCGACATTTCCACCGCCACGCACCTGTCGGTCAGCGATGCGCTGGAATGGTTCGCCACGCTCGATGGCAAGCTCACCAGCCAGCAGAGCCAGATCGCCAAGGCCATCCTCAAGGAAATCAACGAGCGGCTTGGCTTCCTCAACAATGTCGGCCTCGATTACCTCAATCTCGATCGCACGTCCGGCACGCTGTCAGGCGGGGAATCGCAGCGCATTCGCCTGGCCAGCCAGATCGGCTCGGGCCTTTCGGGCGTGCTCTACGTGCTCGATGAACCCTCCATCGGCCTGCACCAGCGCGACAACGACCGCCTGCTCGAAACCTTGAAGCGCCTGCGTGACCTCGGCAACACGGTCATCGTGGTGGAGCATGACGAAGACGCGATCCGCACGGCCGATTACATCGTCGATCTGGGGCCGGGGGCGGGTGTGCACGGCGGCGAAATCGTCGCTCAGGGCACGCTGGACGATATCCTGTCCAGCGAAGACAGCCTGACCGGCCAATACCTGACCGGCGCGCGCCGCATCGAAGTGCCCAAGAAGCGGCGCAAGGGCAATGGCCTGTCGATCGTGGTCGAAGGCGCGCGGGCCAACAACCTCAAGAACGTGACGGCCAAAATTCCGCTCGGTACGTTCTGTTGCGTCACCGGCGTGTCCGGCTCGGGCAAGTCGAGCCTGACCATCGATACGCTCCAGGCCGGCGCCGCGCGCATGCTCAACGGTGCGCGCGTGGTCGCGGGCGCCCATGACGCGATCAAGGGCCTCGAACACTGCGACAAGGTGATCGAGATCGACCAGTCGCCCATCGGCCGCACCCCGCGCTCCAATCCGGCCACCTACACCGGCTCGTTCACCCTGATCCGCGACTGGTTCGCCGGCCTGCCCGAAGCCCAGGCGCGCGGCTACAAGCCCGGCCGGTTCAGCTTCAACGTCAAGGGCGGCCGCTGCGAAGCCTGCCAGGGCGATGGCCTGATCAAGATCGAAATGCACTTCCTCCCCGACGTTTACGTGACGTGCGAGGAATGCGGCGGCAAGCGCTACAACCGCGAAACGCTGGAAGTGAAGTTCAAGGGCCACTCGATCGCCGACGTGCTCGACATGACGATCGAAGACGCGGTGGAATTCTTCAAGGCCGTGCCCCCGATCCGCGAGCGCATGGCCATGCTCCACGAAGTGGGGCTGGGCTATGTGAAAGTGGGCCAGCAGGCCACCACCCTATCGGGCGGCGAAGCCCAGCGCGTGAAACTGGCCAAGGAACTGGCCCGCCGCTCCACCGGCAAGACGCTCTATATCCTCGACGAGCCCACCACCGGCCTGCACTTCGAAGACGTGCGCAAGCTCCTGGAAGTGCTCCACCGCCTGGTGGACCAGGGCAACAGCGTGGTGGTGATCGAACACAACCTGGATGTGATCAAGACCGCCGACTGGATCATCGACATGGGCCCCGAAGGCGGCGTGCGCGGCGGCGAAGTGGTCGCCGTGGGCACCCCGGAGCAAGTGGCCAAGACCAAGGCTAGCTTTACGGGGCACTATCTGGCGCCACTGTTGAAGCGGTGAAGGCCTAAGATCCTCCCCGCTCTGCGGGGGGGGCCACGCGAGGCGTGGTGGAGGGGGCTGACAAAAAGATAGGTATGCTGTCTCTGGAAATTGCTGCATACTGGCAACAGTTTTGCTGATGCTTATCAGATGAAGGTGTAACCATCAGAGGCGCTGGACCTTTCGGACGTTGGCGCTACGTTTAGCCGCCATCGACGGAATGGGGGTGTTGATGTTCGGATTGGGAAGGAAGTCTCACGAGGTTTTTGGCATCTCCACCGAAATCCTCGAAGATTCATATGTCAACCGCGGTTCTATTGACGAACTGGCTGAGCGCCTGATCAAACGCAGCACACACATTGCTCTCCGGGGAGAATCCAAATGCGGGAAAAGCTGGGTGCGTCAGAAGAATTTTCCCGACGCAATCACTGTCCAATGCCGGCTCAACAAATGTGTGACCGATCTATACGAAGACGCCCTTAGTCAACTCGGGCTTAAGCTGATTGTCGAGCAGACCGGCGAAAAAGGCTTTCGGGGAAAGTTGGAGGCACACCAAGAGATTGGGGTCAAGTTACTCGCGAAATTGGAACTCGCTCAAGAGGTCGAGGGGGAGCAAAAATCCGGCACGAAATCCATTCCGGTGGGTCGGGATTTGAAAGACCTGCGTTTCGTCGCTGATATTATTAAGGCATCTGGTCGGCGCCTTGTCATCGAGGATTTCCATTATCTCGCGCCAGCAGAGCGCAAGGCGTTTGCATTCGATCTTAAGGCGTTATGGGACCTGCAGACCTATGTCGTGGTTATCGGGATATGGGCGGAAAACAATCTCCTGCTTTGGTTGAATCCCGATCTGGCCGGCCGGATCGAGGAAATTTCGATTTATTGGTCGAAGGACGAATTGGAAGCGGTGCTGACAAAGGGGGCCGACGCCCTCAACATAGAATTTTCGCCAGCTATTCGCGCGAAGATGGTCGAAGATGCATTCGGAACGGTTGGAATTCTTCAAGCGATCGCATTGAAGACATTAGATGAGCATGGAATTTTCGAACGCAAGTTGAGCAAGCAGAGCGCAGCGGATATCAGCAAATATGAATATGCGGCGGCGACTTACGCGGAGCAGCTAAACCCTCTCTACCAGACATTTGCCCAGCGAGTTGCGAAAGGCATCCGTACTCGAAAGGACGCCACCGGAATCTACGCCCACATGCTCAAAGTCGTCATGGACGCGGATTCTGCAGATCTGACCCGGGGCCTGCATATCGACGCGATATTCGCAAGAGCGCACCAGAATGAGCCGCGAATTCAAAAAGGAAACTTACGGCAAATTCTTACTAAAATAGATAGTCTTCAGATAGATGACGACGGGAGAGGTCTGATTTTGACGTTCGATCACGGAAAAAACGAGGTATTCGTCGTCGACAAGCAGCTGCTAACCTACCGAAAATATTGCACTGTTCACTGGCCTTGGGCTAGTCTCATCGAGCAGAGCGACCAAAGTGGCGGTGGATACGACGCTGACCAAGAATGACCCGGTCGTTGAATTCCGTGTGCAGTATACCAGTTAGCTTCCCCTTGTGCTGTACCGCCCCTCCACCACCGCTTTGCGGCGGTTCCCCTCCCCGAATCGGGGAGGAATGGGCGGGCCGCGGAGGGCATTGGCGCTACGCGAAATGCATTGCCGTCAGCCCTGAGGCCGCGGCTCGCGCCGCACAAACCACAGCGCCATCACCGCCAGCGCCACCAGCACGCCGCATAGCAGCCACGCCGCATTGACGGCCGGAACGAGCGCGGCCTTTTCCACCAGGGGCCGCACCATCTCGGTGGTGAAATCGTCGAGGGGCTGGCCGCGTTGTTCCAGGAAGGCGTCGCGGGGGATGCCGATGCGGACGGCGGTGGCCACGTCGCCGGCGCGGAGCTGGTCGGCTATGTGGGTGCCGGCGCTGGCGGCACGGGTGAAGATCGTGGTGTCGATCAGGGCGAGGCCCACGGCGCCGCCCAGGTTGCGCATCATGTTGAACAGGCCGCTGCCGTCCGCCACCAGCGTATCGGGCAGGCGGCCCAGCGCCATGCGGGTCGGCGGCAGGAGGCAGAACATGATGGCGGCGCCGCGCACGATCTGCGGCAGGATCATCGCGTGAAAATCGCTCTGTTCGGTCTGGCCGGTGCTGAGCAGAAGGCCGATGGCGAACAGCACGAAACCGAAGCCGGTCAGCAGTCGCGGGTCCATCCGGCGTTCGGCATAGACGGCGATGGGCGCCACCAGCAATTGCGTGCAGCCGGTCACCAGCATGATCTCGCCGATCTGCAGCGGCCCATGCTCGCGCACCAGGCCCAGGAAAAACGGCATCAGATAAGTCGAGCCGAACAGCCCGAAGCCGAGCACGAAGCTGAGCAGGCAGCCGATGGTAAAATTGCGATCGGCAAAGCAGCGCAACTCCACCAGCGGGGCGGAGGACAGCAATGTGCGCCACACGAAGCAGGCGGCGCACACGGCCGTGCCGGCCAGCAGCCCCAGCACGCGCGGGCTGGCCCAACCCAGCGTCGGCGCGTCTTTCAGGCCAAGCTGCAACGCCACCAGCCCGGCAGCGAGCAGGATCAGCGCGAGCAGATCGACCCGACGGCCCACCTGCCGGCCGGTCGATTGCCCGCGCAGAAAGATCAGCACGCCCAGGCTGGCGATCACGCCGGGCAGGATGTTGACGCGAAACAGCCAGTGCCAGGAATAAGATTGGGTGATCCACCCGCCCACGATCGGACCCACGGTGGGCGCCAGCACCGCCGCAACGCCGGCAATCGTGGTCGCCACCCCCTGGCTGCGCGGCGGAAACAGCAGGAACACCGCCGCAAACACCGCCGGGATGAGGGTTCCCCCGGCAAAGCCCTGAACCACCCGCCACGCGATCAACTGGCCAAAGCCGTTGCTGGCCGCGCAGCCCGCCGATGCCAGCGTGAACAGGCAGGCGGCCGCCACGAACAGCCAGCGCATGCCCAGCCGCGCGGTGAGAAAGCCGGTGAGCGGGATCGCCACAATTTCCGCGGTGAGATAGGCCGTCTGCACCCACACCATCTGGTCGGGCGCGATGCCGAGGGCCGCCTGGATGGCGGGCAGCGACGTGGCGACGATCTGGATATCGAGGATGGCCATGAACATGCCCAGGCACATCAGGATGAAGCCGATCCATTCGCGATAGCTTGCGCCGTCATGTTCGCTTAGGCTCGGGGCGTCAGTGCCAACCATGCGTCCAGCCATCGATTCTCCTGTGCGAGCCCGCGCCCATCATAACGCAGGCTAAGGAACTCGCTCTCGACAAATTCGTTTCGGGGCTGGGACATTTGCTGCCGGTTCGCCGGTCTTTCAGGCGACATCCGTGATGCACCCCGTTTCGATTCTCTCGCTTTGCACCCAAACCCCCGCCAATATCCTGCCCCAGGCCGAAGCGATCGCCACCGCGCGAGACCTGATCGGCGGGCACTTTGCCGATTTCGAGCGATTGGCCGCGGTTTATACCAACGCCGGCGTCCACACCCGCCAACTGGCCATGCCGGTGCAATGGTATCGCAGCGAGCGCAGCTTTGCCGAGCGGAGCGAAGTCTATCTCGAAGTTGCGCTCGATCTGTGGGTGGCGGCGGCCGAGCAGGCGCTGGCGCAAGCCGATCTGCGCGCCGAGCAGGTGGATACGATCGTCACCGTGTCTTCCACCGGCATTGCCACGCCCAGCCTGGAAGCGCGGGCCATGGCGCGGCTGCCGTTCCGCAACGACGTGGCGCGGGTGCCGGTGTTCGGCCTGGGCTGCGCCGGTGGCACCACCGGCCTTGGCCTGGCAAGCAAGCTGGCACGGGCCACGCCGGGTTCGCATGTGCTGTTCGTTACCGTCGAGCTGTGCAGCCTGGCCTTGCGCACCAACCGCGCCGACAAGGCCGACATCGTCTCCACCGCGCTATTTGGCGATGGCGCAGCGGCCTGCGTGCTGCGCAGCGGCGAGGGCGGTTTCGTGCAGATCACGGCAAGCGCGGAAAAGACCTGGCGCGACACGCTCGACATCATGGGCTGGCAGGCCGAGCCGACCGGGCTTGGCGTCGTGCTCAACCGGGCCATTCCTGCCTTCGCCCGGCAGGAAATGCGCCAGGCGATGCAGGAAATGCTGGCGCCGCAAGGGCTGAAGATCGAAGACGTGGATCGGTTCATCTGCCATCCTGGTGGGGCCAAGGTGGTCGATGCGCTGGAACAGGCCCTGGCGCTCAACCAGGGGGCGCTGGTCAAGGAGCGAGAGGTCTTGCGTGATCATGGCAATATGTCTGCGCCCACGGTGCTGTTCGTGCTGGACCGCTATCGCCGGGAAGGGCTGCCACCGCTCAGCGTGATGAACGCGCTGGGGCCGGGCTTTACCGCGTCTTCGCTCACGCTGCGGTGCGCGGCATGAACGCGGCCTATGCCATCATGGCCTTCGTCACGCTGCAGCGATTGAGCGAACTGGTGATCGCCCGGCGCAACACCGCCCGGCTGCTGGCCGCCGGCGCGCGCGAAGTGGGCGCGTCGCACTATCCGGTGATGGTGGCGATGCACAGCGCCTGGCTGGCCGTGCTGTGGTTCACCGTGGGCGATCGGCCGATTTCGTTGCCCCTGCTGGCGGTGTTCGCCGTGCTGCAATTGCTGCGGGTGTGGGTGCTCGCCACGCTGGGGCCGCGCTGGACCACGCGGATCATCGTCACGCCGGAAGCGCCGCTGGTGAAGCGGGGGCCATTCCGCTTTGTGCGCCATCCCAACTATATGGTGGTGACCGCCGAAATCGCGGTGCTGCCGCTCACGTTCGGGCTGGTCTGGGTGGCGCTGCTGTTCACCGTTCTGAACGCGGCGATGCTGACGGTGCGGATCGGGGCAGAAAACCGCGCGCTTTACGGCAATGCCAAAGTCAGCGCTTAGCCGCCGCCTCGCGCTCGGCCTTGATGCGCAGCATGGCGGCGTGGCACACCGGTGACGTCTGCTCGATCTTGGTGATCATGCAGGCTTCCACCTTCTTGCGGCTCAACGATTTCATCTCTGCTGGGCACAGCCGCCGCGCTTCCTGAACGCAGGCCTTCTTGCCCGGATCGGCCTGCGGTGCCGCTGCGGCCTCGCCCATGCCCAGTACGATTGCACCCAGGGACAGAACAACGCGAGCAGCACGAGACATCATCAAAGCATTCCTTGCGACAGGGGCAGGCTTTGCCCTGATGCGGCCGATTGGACCCATTCTTGTGATGCTTGTCAACGGGTTGCCGTGTCGGCTTGCCGCACTTGGGGCGCGGCAGATCAGCGCAGCTTGGCGATGCTCAGTCCGTCTGCCTTGGCGCGATCCTTGACCGATTCCTCGGTGCGGGTGAGGGCCTTGGCGATGGATTTGAGGCCCATGCCTTTCTTGGCGAGGGTGTGAAGCTTCTGGAGTTCCGCAGGAGTCCAGGGCTGGCGATGACGTTCGAACTTTTCGGCCATGGCGCGGGCGGTAGTCCACGGCGGGCGGGCTGTCCAAGGAAACGAGACCCGGTGCGCGGTGTGGGCGCGCGGTTCGGCGCGCCCGGTCATCGCTTTACTGGTGCAGGTAGATCGCGCGTTCGTGGCTGAAGCACTTGAAGCCGAAGTAGCCGTGATAGCTGCCCATGCCGCTGGTGTTCACGCCGCCGAACGGCAGGTTGTTTTCCAGGTAGTGCGAGAACACGCCATTGACCGTGACCCCGCCCGAAGAGGTGCGGGCCAGCACTTTCTCGACCGTCGCGTCGTCCTTGCTGAACACATAGAGCGCCAGCGGCTTGTCGCGCGCCTCGATATAGCCGATCGCCTGGTCGAGCGTGTCATAGGTCATCACCGGGATGACCGGGGCAAAGATCTCGTCCTGCAGGATCGCCATCTGCGGCGTCACGTCGGTGAGCATGGTGGGGTGGATCGTCAGGTCATCGGCGTCGAACTGCCCACCCACGGCCACCGTGGCGCCCTTGGCCACGGCATCGTCGAACATCGCCTTGACCCGGTCGAAATTCGCTTTGTTGACGATCTGGGCAATGCCGTCCTTCTTCAACTGGCCGGCTTCGTCATAGAGGTTGGCCTGCACGCGCGCGCGGAACCCGTCGACCAGCGCGGCCTTGGCGTCTTCGGGCACGAACACATAGTCCGGGCTGATGCAGGCCTGGCCGCCGTTGAACTGCTTGGCTGCGGCCAGGGCAGCGGCGATCGGCGCGATGTCCGCGCCGGCATCGATGATCACCGGAGACTTGCCACCCAGTTCCAGCGTCACGCTGGTGAGGTGGCGGGCGGCGGCGGCCATCACGATCTTGCCCACGCGCGGGCTGCCGGTGAAGAAGATGTGGTTGAACGGCAGGTCGAGCAGCGCGGTTGCCACCGAAACGTCGCCTTCGAACAGGGCCACGTCCTTTTCATCGAAGGCTTCGCGGATGATCTTGGCGGCAACGCGCGCCGTGGCCGGGCAAAGGTCGGTCAGCTTGACGATGCAGGTGTTGCCGGCGGCAATCGCGGCGGCCACCGGGCCCAGCGCCAGGCCCAGCGGGAAATTCCACGGCCCCAGCACCAGGCACACGCCGCGCGCTTCATAGCGGATCTGCGCGCGATCCGCCGGGTTGAGCGAGGTGGCGACTTCCGTCGGCTGCATCCAGGTTTCGAGATTGTCGATGTTGCGCTGGATGTTGCCGGTAACGTTGAGCACTTCGGTCACGCGGATTTCGCCCACCGGCTTGCGCGTGTCTTCCTGCACGGCGGCCAAGATGGCATCGGCATGGGCTTCGACCGCGGCTTTCATGCGGGCCAGCTTCTCCTTGCGCTCCGCCGCGCTGGAGGCCTTCGCCTCCCACTGGTGGGCCTGCTGCAAGGCAAAGACGCGCGCGATATCGCCCGAAAGGTCGGCGGCGGTGGGAACGGCAATGGTCATGGTCCGTGGCATCCTGCTGGCTTTTTATTCGTTAGTTAAACTAACGATAATTCTGCAGGAAGCAAATGCCATGTTGCCAGCGTGGCCCTGCACGAAGGGGCAGGGCCACGGCGCAGGCACAGTCTGCCCCAGACGCCGCGCATAAAACGAGGGCCGGCATTGCTGCCGGCCCTCACGAACGCCTGTGACCGGCCAAGCCGGTCTTGGGGAAGCGGGCGCTGACCAACGGTTGCGGGCGAGGGCCGTTCAGGACATCAAAGCCCCTGGGCCGTTGGCGGCGCCCGGCTGGTCAGGCGGCGTCAAAGCTCTCGTGCGCAGTCCGCATTCGCTCGCCCGGGGAAGGGCGAGGCCAGAACCCTTTTCCGCAACACCGCACGGTGCGCAGCATCACGGGCGTGGCCTTTACACCGAAGCACCGCTCCCACGCGCGCCGATCATGAACGCACGGGACGGACCCCACCGGGGCAAAGGCACCGGCAAATGGCGCCGTGGGCACAATTTCTGGCCGCGTGTTTCGACACGGGCATGTGCGAAATTGCTGCGCACAAAAACCATTGCCGCAAGCCCCCTCGCGGGCGCCACATATCCCCCTCACCATGCCGTGAAGGCACGAGCGGAATGCATGGTGTTCCGTTTGGCAAAAGGCTTGCTCTTCAGGTAAAGAGCTTTGCAAATCAGGGGCTTGCGCCTGTTGATTGGCGGCACTTCATCCTGTCGATTTCCGGATGCTGCGCCTGTCTTTCGAGTCGCGCAAGAGGGAATTTTGCGGATGGTTTGACGGGCGGGACGAGGCGAGTTTGCGGTGTTGTGCAAGGCTTCGCACCACCCCCCGACCCCCTCCTCTGAAGAGGAGGGGGAGTATTGCGCAGACACAAAAAAGCCCCCTCCTCTTCAGAGGAGGGGGTTGGGGGTGGTGGAGGCCATAAGCAGCCTCGAAGGGAGATCAGCGCCCCTGCTGGGCCAGCAGGCGCAGACGCAGGGCGTTGAGCTTGATGAAGCCTGCCGCGTCCTTCTGGTCATAGGCGCCGGCATCGTCTTCGAACGTCACGTGGCGTTCGGAATAGAGGCTGTCGGGCGACTGGCGGCCGACCACCGAGGCGAGGCCCTTGTAGAGCTTCAACCGCACGGTGCCGTTGACCTTGGCCTGGCTGTGGTCGATCGCGGCCTGGAGCATTTCGCGCTCGGGCGAGAACCAGAAGCCGTTGTAGATCAACTCGGCATACTTGGGCATCAGCTCGTCCTTGAGGTGTGCCGCGCCGCGATCGAGCGTGATCGATTCGATGCCGCGATGCGCCACCGCATAGATCGTGCCGCCCGGGGTTTCATACATGCCGCGGCTCTTCATGCCGACGAAGCGGTTTTCCACCAGATCGAGGCGGCCGATGCCATGCTTGCGGCCCAGCTCGTTGAGCGCGGTCAGCAGACTGGCCGGGCTCATCGCCTCGCCATTGAGCGCCACGCCATCGCCCTTGGCGAAATCGATGGTGATATATTCGGGCACATCCGGCGCGTCTTCCGGGTTGACCGTGCGCGAGAAGACATAGTCGGGCACTTCCTGCCACGGGTCTTCCAGCACTTTGCCTTCGGACGAGGTGTGCAGCAGGTTGGCGTCGGTCGAGAACGGGCTTTCGCCGCGCTTGTCCTTGGGCACCGGGATCTGGTGCGCTTCGGCCCAGGCGATCAGCGCGGTGCGGCTCGTCAGGTCCCATTCGCGCCAGGGGGCGATGACCTTGATGCCCGGCTCCAGCGCATAGGCTGAAAGCTCGAACCGCACCTGGTCGTTGCCCTTGCCGGTGGCGCCATGGGCCACGGCGTCGGCGCCGGTTTCGCGGGCGATCTCGATCAGGCGCTTGGAAATCAGCGGCCGCGCGATCGAGGTGCCGAGCAGGTAATCGCCTTCATAGCGGGCATTGGCGCGCATCATGGGGAAGACGAAATCGCGCACGAATTCCTCGCGCAGGTCGTCGATATAGATGTGCTCGGGCTTCACGCCCATCAGTTCGGCCTTGGCGCGGGCCGGTTCCAGTTCCTCGCCCTGGCCCAGGTCGGCGGTGAAGGTCACGACTTCGCAGCCGTATTCCACCTGCAGCCACTTGAGGATGACGGAGGTATCGAGCCCGCCCGAATAGGCCAGGACGACACGCTTGATCTCGGACATGGGCGGGCACTCCTCAACTGAAAGACGCGACAATGCCCGGACAGGGCAAGGACGGGGCGCGCCTAACAGGCAGGGGGCCATATCGCAAGGCGCGCGGGGGATTTTCGCCCCCCGCGCCCGCGCTCAGTTCATGAACCAGCCGTGGCTGGCCACCAGCGACTGGCCGGTGAGGGCATTCGTCGGGAAGGCGGCAAAGAACAGCGCCACTTCGGCAATATCGTCGACCGTGGTGAATTCGCCGTCCACGGTCTGGCCGAGCATGACCTTCTTGATCACCTCGTCCTCGCTGATCCCCAGTTCCTTGGCCTGTTCGGGAATCTGCTTGTCCACCAGGGGGGTGCGGACAAAACCGGGGCAAATCAGGTTGGTGCGCACGCCCTTCTTGCCGCCTTCCTTGGCGATCGTGCGGGCCAGGCCCTCAAGCCCGTGCTTGGCCGTGACATAGGCGCTCTTGAGCGGGGAGGCTTCCTTGGAATGGACCGAACCCATGAACAGGATCGCGCCGCTGCCCTTGGCATACATGTGCGGCAGCACGGCCTTGCTGGTGAGGAAGGCGCCATCGAGATGGATCGCCAGCATCTTTTTCCAGTCAGCAAAGGCGAAATTTTCCACCGGGTTGACGATCTGGATGCCCGCGTTTGACACCAGGATGTCCACCCCGCCCCAGGCGTCCACCACTTTGGCAACGCCGGCGTTGACCTGGTCCTCGCTGGTCACGTCCATTTCCACTGCCATCGCCGCGCCGGGATGATCGGCGTTGATGCCATCGGCAGCGGCCTGCGCCGCGTCCAGCTTGAGATCGGCAATCGCCACGCGCCCGCCGGCCTGGGCATAGCGCTTGGCAATGGCCAGGCCGATGCCGCTGGCCGCCCCGGTGACGATGGCGATCTTGTTGTCGAGGTTCATCTTTTCAAACTCCAGGTCTGGTCGGTCCCCAGAAGGTGTGCCGGCCCTGCCGTCAGGCAAGGTCGAGCGTGACGATGCCGCGCTGCGGGCGCTGGCGATGTTTCCAGCGCGGGCTGGCAAACGAGCGTTCCACATCGCGGCGGCCATTTTCCCAATGGCCGTTCACCGTCATGCGCGAAAACTCGTAATCCTTGCTTTGGGTTTCATAATCCTCGCCGCGATTGATCAGGTGCAGGATCGTCACCGGCCCATCCTGGGCGTGGGCGGTCAGCGTGGCGAGGTCTTCGTCCTTGGCAAATTCGGGTGGCAGGCGCTCGGCCAGCCGTGCCGCGGCGGCTTCGAGCGCCTCGATCCGCTTTTGCATGTCGGTGTTGAGCCGGGTGCGGCTGGAAAAGCGGATGTCCTTTTCGCGCTGCGCGCTTTCGGCCAGGCTGCGCGGCATCATCCCTCGTGCGGAGAAGAGATCCACCTGGAACACCAGCACCGGATCGCGCGCGGCCTGCGCACGGACGCTGTCGTGCCGGTCTGCCTCGCGCGCGCGCTCGTCCAGCACGAATTGCAGCGGCGTGTTGGAAACGATGCCGCCGTCCCAATAGGGTTCGCCATCCACCATGACCGGCGGGAAGCCCGGCGGCAGGGCGCCGCTGGCCATCACGTGTTCGGGTTCGATCAGGCGGTCGCGGTTGTCGAAATAGGCGAAATTGCCGTTGAGCACGTTGACCGCGCCAACGCTGAACCGCACTTTGCCGCTGTTGATCAGGTCGAAATCCACCAGTTCGAGCAGCGTCTGGCGCAACGGGCTGGTGTCGTAGAGGCTGATCGAATCGGGCGAGCCGGGCAGGGCCAGCCACGGCGGCGTGGTGCGCGGCGTAAAGAAACCGGGAATGCCGGTAAGCGCAACCGAGGCGGCGGCCCACTCGTTGAACAGGCGGCGGCCCCAGCCATCGGCGAACGGTGAAGGGTAAGGAATGCGCGACGATGCCTGTTCCCAGAACGCGCGCAAGTTGCGCACGCGCCGCTCTGGCGGGTTGCCCGCTATAAGCGCGGCGTTGATCGCGCCGATGGAAATGCCCGCCACCCAATCGGGGCTATAGCCTTCGCCAGCCAGTGCCTCGAACACTCCCGCCTGATAGGCGCCCAGCGCGCCGCCGCCCTGGAGCACCAGAACACATCGTTCGCGCGTTGCATCGGCCATCGTGGTCTTTTTCCGCCTTGTCATGCGCCGCCTGCGTGCAGTGCAGCGCGGTGCAGTGTGGGAGGGCAACGTGAAACTGGCAAGACGGGTTCCGCCACCCCGGTTCCGATTGTTGGGGCGCCACTTGCAGATTTCGCATGTGCTGGGCGGGGGCGTGGCGGAGAAACTTGCGCGGCTTTGGAATTCGCCTGCTTTCCATGCGGGCAATCCCACCCTACATGGGCTGCATCATGGCAAGACCAACTCCCCAGGCCTTCGACAAGAAGAAGATCGTCGCCGAAAACCGGCGCGCGCGGTTCGAGTATTTCATCGAAGACGTGTACGAGGCCGGCATCGCCCTGACCGGCACCGAAGTGAAATCGCTCCGCTTTGGCGAAGGTTCGATTGCCGAATCCTATGCCGAGGTGAAGAACGGCGAGGTTTGGCTGGTCAATTCCAACGTGCCCGAATTCAGCCACGGCAACCGTTACAACCACGAGCCCAAGCGCCCGCGCAAGTTGCTGTTGAAAGAGCGGGAAATCGCCAAGTTCCATGGCGCGGTAGAGCGCAAGGGCATGACGCTGGTGCCGCTGTCGGTCTATTTCAACGGCCGGGGCCGGGCCAAGGTGGAACTGGCCCTGGCCAAGGGCAAGAACGCGGCAGACAAGCGCGCCACGATCAAGGATCGCGATTGGCAGCGCGACAAGGCGCGGATCATGCGCGAACATAACTGAACGCGATTCTTGGCCCGCGGCTTCATCGCTTGGCAAGCTGGGCGGGTGCAGGATCGCGGCGAACGCCTTGGCCGCCACCATTGCTGCCACAACCACCAGGAACTGCCGTTTCGATGCATCAGAAGATAGCCACGATGGTCCGCTCCTCGATGCCCACGCGCGAGCAGATGGAGCGCAACCGCTTTACCGGGCCGCTTGCGGCGCGGGCGGAACTGTGGCGCTTCACCCGCCGCTCGGTGCCGCGCGGCGTCGCGATCGGCCTGTTGGTGGGCATCTTCGCGATGATCCCGGGGGTGCAGATTGCGGGTGCTGCGGCCATGTGCCTGCCGTTTCGCGGCAATATCCCGATTGCCGCGGGGATGACGTTCCTCTCCAATCCGGCGACAACGCCGCTGTTCATTGCCGCCTCGCTCGCGCTAGGCAACTGGTTTGGCTTCCACGCCGATGTCGCCACGTTCATGGGGCTGTTCGAACGCGGCGCCAGCCTTTCGGAATGGACGGGCTGGCTGCTGTCCGATGCGGCCCCCGCGCTGGTGTTTGGCCTGTTCGTGATCTCGGTGGTGGCTGCCGCGCTGGGCTATGTCATCGCGGCGTTTGCCTGGCGCTGGTGGACGGTGCACAAGCGGCGCACGCGCCTGGCCATGCGCGCCGGGCATTGATGAAGTGGGCGGGCTTTGCCGCCTGCAGGGGTGAAGGGAGCGAGCGTGCCGGCCGCAGCGGGCGACATCGAGGGGGAGAGCGACCGCTCGGCCACGCAGGCGGGTGGAGGCCCGGCCTGGCGACGCGATGCCATTGCGGTGGCCGCGGCAGCGGCGCTCGGCGCTCTGGTGCTGTGGCTGGTCGCGGGCGATGCGGTTCTCGCGCTGGCCTATCTCGTCGGCCTTGGTGCGCTGGTTCTGGCGGCGCGGCTGGTCGTGCGGTTCGTGCCCCAACGGGCCGATGCCGCCTTGGCGGCGCCCGATTGGTCGGTCACTTTCACGGCGATCGAACGGCCTGACGAAGCGCTGGCGATCATCGACCGGGCCGGGCGCCTGGCTTGCGCCAACAGCCGCTTTGCCCAATGGTTTGGCCATGCCGCGCCCCCGCGCGTGCCGCTCGATGGGCAAGACGCCGATGCGCTCGATGGCGCGGTGCGGGCCGCATGGCGCGATGGCCGGGCGCATCTGGACCAGGTTGCCTCGCCCAAGGGGCGCTGGCGGGTAGACCTGCTGCGCGCCGGGCGCGGGCAGGATCACCTCGTCTGCCGTTTCGTGCCGCTGGCGCAGGCCGATCTGGTGGCCGACATGGCCGGCCATGTCGCGGGCAAGCTCGGCCGCGCACTGGCGCGCGAGGGTATCCAGGCCGCCGTGGTCATGCCCGATGGGCGGGTGCGGGCGGCCAACACCGCCTTTGCCGCCCGCGCCAATGGCGAGGGCAGCGCTGTTGTCGGCAGCGATTTCGTTTCCTGGTTCCGCGCTGATGATAGCGAGCGCATCTTCTATGCCCGCGAAGGCGCGCGGGGCATGCCAGTGCGCTTTGTCCATGTGCCGGTTGTCGATCCCGATGGCGTGGCAGGCACCGGGGCCATTTCCGATCCGGCACGGGTGCCCTCGCTGTTCCTGATCATCGACAACGATGGCGCGCTCGGTGATGCGCGCGCGGGGCTTCCGCAGATCGAGGCGCTGCTTTCGCGCCTGCCGCTCGGCCTGGCGATGACCGACCGCGATGGCCGTTTTCTCTTTGCCAACCGTGCTTTCCTGCGCGCCGCGGGCCACGACGATACCGTCCCGCCGCCCTATCCGTCCGACCTGGTGATCCGCGAGGACAAGGGCGCCCTGGCCGATGCCGTGCGCCGCTATACCCAGGGCGCGCCCACGGCCGGAGACGTGGCGGTGCGGCTGCGCGCTTCGCCCGAAGAGCCGGTCTCGCTCAGCCTGGCTGGTGTGCGCGGCATCGGTGAGGGGGCGGTGCTGCTGTCCCTCAAGGATTCGACCGAGGAAGCCCGCCTCAAGCGCGAGATCGCGCAGGCCACCAAGATGCAGGCCGTGGGCCAGCTCGCCGGCGGGGTGGCGCACGATTTCAACAACGTGCTCACCGCGATCATCGGCTATTGCGACTTGATCCTGATGCGCCACACGCCCGGTGACAGCGATTACGACGATATCCAGCAGATCAAGGCCAATTCCAACCGTGCCGCCTCGCTCACCCGGCAATTGCTGGCGTTCTCGCGCCAGCAGACGCTGCGCCCCGAAGTGCTGCAACTGCCCGATGTGGTGGCCGAGGTTTCCACGCTGTTGAAGCGCCTGCTGGGCGAGAAGATCCAGCTCGACGTGACGCATGACCGCGATCTGGGCCTGGTGCGCGCCGATCCGGTGCAACTGGAGCAGGTGCTGCTCAACCTGGCGGTGAACGCGCGCGACGCGATGACCGCCAATGGCACCGATACCAAGGCCGGCGGCACGCTGCGCATCGCCACGCGCCGCGTCACCGCGAATGACGTGCGCGCAATGAAAAGCGAAATCCTGCCGATCGCGGATTACACCGCGCTGGTCGTGGAAGACACCGGGCACGGCATCAAGCCTTCGCAGATTGGCAAGATTTTCGAACCGTTCTTCACCACCAAGGAAAAGGGCAAGGGCACCGGCCTTGGCCTGTCCACCGTCTATGGCATCGTCAAGCAATCGGGCGGGTTTATCTTTGCCGATAGCGAGGTGGGCAAGGGCACGCGCTTTACCATCTATCTGCCTGTCCACGTGCCCGATCCAGCCGAGGCGGCCGAAGCCGCGCGGCCCAAGGCCGAAACGCGCCGCACGGAGTGGACTGGCGGCGGGCGCGTGCTGCTGGTGGAAGATGAAGACACCGTGCGCGCCGTGGCCGAACGGGCCTTGGTGCGCCAGGGCTATGAAGTGACCACGGCCGCCGATGGCGAAGACGGGCTGGAAGCACTCGCCCGCATCATGGCTGCGGGCAACGACATCGACCTCGTGGTGTCCGACGTCGTCATGCCTTCGATGGACGGGCCCGCCATGGCGCGCGAGATTCGCCGGGTGAAACCCGATCTGCCCGTGCTGTTCATGTCCGGCTATGCCGAGGAACAGCTCCGCCGCGAGATCGACATTCCCAACATGCATTTCCTGGCTAAGCCGTTTTCCGTGGCGCAGATCGTGGCGGCGGTGGAACAGGTGCTGCGCGGCGGCTGATTGCCCGTCCACCACCCGCTGCGCGGGCGGTCCTCTCCCCATCGCTGCGCGACAGGGAGGATCAAGCAGGTCCTCCCCCTGCAGGGGGAGCGTGGCAAGCCGCAGGCCTGACGAAGGGGGCAAGGAACAAAGCCACCCTGAGTCGCCAATGCTGCCACGATGGAAGCAATTCCCGATATTCGCAAAAGACCATGATTTCGCGTCTGTTGCGGCCCGCTTCAGCTTGCAAACAGGCCCGGAAATCCCCATGATTCCAAGCGACGGCAGGAATTGTCGCCAGTCTGGAGTGAAATTTATGTTCCCCTCTTGTTCCTATGGAACAGAGTGAGTACATTGTTCTGCGTGTTGACGGTTCGTGTCAGCCATCTCTAGGCAAGGGGAAGCAGCCATGGCGGCGCAGCTCAAGCTCATTCAGGAAGGCAAAGAAAAGGACATGGATCGTCAGAAGGCGCTAGACGCCGCGCTGGCCCAGATCGACCGCGCATTCGGCAAGGGCTCGGTGATGAAGCTGGGCTCGAAAGAGACGATGCAGGTGGAGGCTGTTTCCACCGGCTCGCTCGGGCTTGATATTGCGCTGGGCATCGGCGGCCTGCCGCGCGGCCGCATCATCGAAATCTATGGTCCGGAAAGCTCGGGCAAGACCACGCTGGCGCTGCACGCCATTGCCGAGGCGCAGAAGACCGGTGGCACCGCTGCCTTCGTCGATGCCGAACACGCGCTTGATCCGGTCTATGCCAAGAAGCTGGGCGTCAACATCGACGAACTGATCGTCTCGCAGCCCGACACAGGTGAGCAGGCGCTGGAAATCGTCGACACGCTGGTCCGCTCCAACGCGATCGACATCCTGGTGGTGGACTCGGTGGCCGCGCTGGTCCCCCGCGCCGAAATCGAAGGCGAAATGGGCGATAGCCACGTCGGCCTTCAGGCCCGATTGATGAGCCAGGCGCTGCGCAAGCTGACCGGCTCGATCAGCCGTTCGCGCTGCATGGTGATCTTCATCAACCAGGTGCGCATGAAGATCGGGGTGATGTACGGCAACCCGGAAACCACCACCGGTGGTAACGCGCTCAAGTTCTATGCTTCGGTCCGTCTCGATATCCGCCGCACCGGCCAGATCAAGGATCGTGACGAAATCACCGGCAACACCACCCGCGTGAAGGTGGTCAAGAACAAGGTCGCCCCGCCGTTCAAGCAGGTGGAGTTCGACATCATGTATGGCGAAGGCATTTCCAAGATCGGGGAAATCCTCGATCTGGGGGTCAAGGCCGGCCTGGTGGAAAAGTCGGGCGCATGGTTCAGCTATGATTCCGTGCGCATTGGCCAGGGCCGTGAAAACGCCAAGAACTTCCTGCGCGAAAACGGCGAGCTGCGCGATCGGCTGGAAGCCGCGATCCGCGCCCGCACCGAGCAGGTGGCCGAAGGCCTGATGGCCGGCCCTGACGCCGACGACGACAACTGATCGGCGCGGCAGGCGCCCGGCGCGCCTGCTGGCCTTTCACCCGATATCCTGATCGGCGCGCCACCCATTGCGGGCGGCGCGCCGATTACGTTTTGTTTCCCGGTGTTTGCGCTGCCCGCCTGGCGCGTTTAAAGCGCGATGAGGCACAGCGGGAACCAGCTCCGTCGAAAAATCGCACGGCAGCAAAGCCTTGGTTCGCTTCACCACCATGGAGGCACGGCATTTCGATCCATACAGACACGACACCACAGCCCGTCCTGAACGCAGGGGGTTGGCGCGCGCGCTGGGCGGCCTGGATGACGGACGGCGTCGATCATGATGCCACGCTGCGGCAGGTGGTCGAGGATTCGGGATGGTCGGGCCGCTATGCCTTCCTGATCGTGATTTCGGCGATGCTCTCGCTGCTTGGCCTGCTGATGCCGTCGGTGGCTGTGCTGATCGGCGCCATGCTGCTTTCGCCGCTGATGATGCCGATCATTGGCCTGGGCTTTGGCATCGCCACGCTGGATTTTGCCGAAATGCGCCGTTCCGCCGTTGCGCTGGGGGCCGGATCGGTGATCGCCGTGGTGCTGTCCATCGTGCTCGTCCGGCTCTCCCCGATCCAGACCATCACCACCGAGATTGCCGGCCGCACCCATCCCACCCTGTTCGATCTTCTGGTGGCGCTGCTGTCCGCCGTTGCCGGTGCCTATGCCCTGATCCGCGGGCGGGGCGGCGCGGTGGTGGGCGTGGCCATTGCCATTGCCCTGATGCCGCCGCTGGTCGTCGTGGGCTTTGGCCTTGCCACCGGGAACGCCACGGTGTGGGGCGGGGCGCTGCTGCTGTTCGTGACCAACGCCGTGACTATCGCATTGACCGCCGCGCTGGTCGCCCGCGTCCATGGGTTCGGCAGCCACCTTTCGCCCCACCATACCGGCCTGCAACTCACGATGTTCCTGGCCGCGCTTGGCCTGCTGTCCGTGCCGCTCGGCGCGGCATTGCGCCAGATCGCGTTCGAATCGCTGGTCCAGCGCCAGGTGCGCGACACCATTCGCGAACGCTTTCCCGACAGCGCCCGCCTTGGCCAGTTGGACATCGATTACAGCGCCCGGCCGATCCGCGTGCGTGCCATGATCCTCACCCCCACGGTCGATCCGGCGGCCGATGGCCATCTTGCCGATGACTTGCGGGCGCGGCTGGTGCAGCCGGTCGATATCCATGTCGATCAATTGCGCACGGCGCAGGAAGTGGGTGCGGCCGAAGCGGCGCAGATCGCCCACGCCGCCGATGGCGATGGGGCCTATGGCGTCGGATTGAACGCAGCCGTGGCGCGCCTGGCGCAAGTGGCCGGGGCGGCGCCCGATGTGGTGAGCGTCGATCGCGCCACTCGCACGCTGACCGTCGCCGCCGCGCCGCTTCCGGGGCTGAGCATGGCCGGCTACCGCGTGCTGGAACAGCGCGCGACCGCGCCCGAACCGGGCTGGACGGCGCATCTCGTGCCGCCACCGGGCGCTCCGCTGCCCGCCATCGTCCCGGTTGACGGCGTGATCGATCCCGCCGCGCTGGATGCCGCCGCCTGGGCCGCGCAGCGCCGCGGCCTTGCGCTCAGCGTGCGCGGCGGCACCGCGCGCCAGCGGCAGGCCGTGGCCGCCGCCCTTGCCGAAAACGCGGCCAGGGCCGATGAAGGGGACGCTGGCGGTCCGCTCCGCCTGGCATGGGGCCAACCGCAGGAAGACAGGCAACGATGACCGGCACAAGCGATTGGCAGGGTGGCGTCGGCCGTGCCTGGGCCGAAGAGTGGCAGCGCACCGATCGCTCGTTCTGCGCGCTCACGCCGGTGCTTCTGGCCGCCATCGCCGCGCAACCGGGTGCCCGCATCCTGGATATCGGCTGCGGCGCGGGGGAACTCTCGCTCGCCGTGGCGCAGGCGCGCCCGGCCGCGCAGGTGCGCGGCATAGATGTCTCGGCTGACCTGATCGAGGCAGCCCGGCAACGCGGGCAGGGCTGCGCCAATGCCCGGTTCGATCTGGCCGATGCCGGGGCCTGGTCCGATCCCGCGTTCGTGCCCGATCTGCTGGTCTCGCGCCACGGGGTGATGTTCTTTGCCGATCCGCCCGCCGCGTTTCGCCAGTTGGCCGCTTCCGCCGCGCCGGGTGCGCGGCTGGTCTTTTCCTGCTTCCGTGCGCCGGCACACAATGCCTGGGCCAGCACGATGGCCAGCCTTGCGCCGCCGCCGGCCAGCCTGCCCGATCCCCGCGCTCCAGGCCCATTTGCCTTTGCCGATCCCGATCATGTCCGCGCGATGCTGGCCGGATGGACCGACCTGGCATTCACGCCCCACGATTTCCGCTATCGTGCCGGGGAAGGCGCCGATGCAGAAGCACAGGCGCTGGCCCTGTTCCGGCGCATCGGCCCGGCGGCCTCTGCCCTGCGCCAGGCGGCAGAGGCCGATCGCGCCGGTATCGAACACCGGTTGCGCCAGGTGATTGCCGCGCATCACCGGAACGACGAAGTATCCTTCGCCGCTGCCGCCTGGATCGTTACCGCCACGAAAGCGTAAAGCGATCACGGTTAGCGATGAATCCCGCTTGTTCCGCAGCCGCGCCTCGCCTAATCGGCGGGTCATGACTTCGACGAACGAAATCCGCCGGTCCTTCCTGGAATACTTCGGCTCCCAAGGCCACGAAGTGGTGCCGTCCGCGCCGCTCGTTCCGTATAACGACCCGACGCTGATGTTCACCAATGCGGGCATGGTCCCGTTCAAGAACGTCTTCACGGGCCTGGAAACGCGCGCCATTCCCCGCGCCACATCTTCGCAGAAGTGCGTGCGCGCCGGGGGCAAGCACAACGATCTGGACAACGTGGGCTATACCGCTCGGCACCACACGTTCTTCGAAATGCTGGGCAATTTCTCGTTCGGCGATTACTTCAAGGAGCAGGCGATCACCAACGCCTGGACCCTGCTGACCAAGGTGTGGGGCATCCCGGCTGAAAAGCTGCTGGTGACGGTCTATCACACCGACGAAGACGCTGCCGCGCTGTGGCGCAAGATCGCCGGCTTGAGCGATGACAAGATCATCCGCATCGCCACCAAGGACAATTTCTGGGCCATGGGCGACGATGGCCCATGCGGTCCGTGCTCGGAAATCTTCTACGATCACGGCGCGCACATTCCCGGTGGCCCTCCCGGCAGCCCGGACGAGGACGGCGACCGCTTTATCGAAATCTGGAACCTCGTGTTCATGCAGTTCGAGCAGGCGGCCGGCGAAATCGTCGGCAATCTGCCCAAGCCCTCGATCGACACCGGCATGGGCCTGGAACGCATCGCTGCCGTGCTCCAGGGGGAGCACGACAACTATGACACCGATACGTTCCGCGCGCTGATCGCCGCTTCGGAAAGCCTCACCGGCGTCAAGGCGGCCGGCGAGCACACCGCGAGCCACCGCGTGATCGCCGATCACCTGCGCTCGTCCAGCTTCCTGCTGGCCGATGGCGTGCTGCCCTCGAACGAAGGGCGCGGCTATGTGCTGCGCCGGATCATGCGCCGCGCCATGCGCCACGCGCATCTGCTGGGCGCCAAGGATCCGCTGATGCACCGCCTGGTGGGCTCGCTGGTTACGGAAATGGGCCAGGCCTATCCCGAACTCGGCCGCGCGCAGCCGCTGATCGAGGAAGTGCTGCAGCGCGAGGAAACCCGTTTCCGCCAGACCCTGTCCAACGGCCTGCGCCTGCTCGACGAAGCCTCGGCCGGGCTGGGCGAGGGCGACAAGCTGCCGGGCGAAACCGCGTTCCGCCTCTATGACACGTTCGGCTTCCCCTATGACCTCACTGAAGATGCCCTGCGCGCCCGTGGCGTGAGCGTGGACCGCGCCGGTTTCGATGCCGCCATGGCGCAGCAGAAAGCTGCCGCCCGCGCTGCGTGGAAGGGGTCGGGCGACGCGGCGTCGAGCGAAGTGTGGTTCGACATTGCCGAGCGCGAAGGCGCGACGGAATTCACCGGCTACACCGCCACCAGCGGCGAAGGCGTGGTGGTTGCGCTGGTCAAGGACGGCGCGGAAGTGCAGGTGGCCCAGGCCGGCGACAGCGTGACCGTGCTGACCAACCAGACGCCGTTCTATGGCGAAAGCGGTGGCCAGATGGGCGATACCGGCACGATCGCCGGCGCCGATGGCCTCAAGATCACCGTGACCGACACCGCCAAGCCGCTTGGCCGCCTCCATGCGCACCAGGCCGTGGTGGACGCGGGCACGATCAAGGTGGGCGATGCCGTGCAACTGGTCGTCGATGTCGCGCGCCGCGATGCCACGCGTGCCAACCATTCGGCCACGCACCTGCTGCACCAGGCGCTGCGCAACCGCCTGGGCGGCCATGTCACGCAGAAGGGCTCGCTCGTCGCGCCCGATCGCCTGCGCTTCGACTTTTCGCATCCCACCGCGCTGACCGCCGACGACATCACCGCGATCGAAGCCGAAGTGAACGCGGAAATCCGCGCCAACGAGCCGGTGACGACGCGCTTGATGACGCCCGATGATGCCATTGCGGCCGGCGCCATGGCGCTGTTTGGCGAAAAGTATGGCGATGAAGTGCGTGTGCTCTCGATGGGCCGCCACACCACCGACAAAGTCTATTCGGTGGAACTGTGCGGCGGCACCCACGTGCGTGCGCTGGGGGACATCGGCGTGTTTCGCATCGTGGGCGAAAGCGCGGTATCCTCGGGCGTGCGCCGGATCGAGGCGCTCACCGGCGAAGGCGCGCGGCAGTGGCTGATCGGCCGCGAAGACGCGCTCAAGCACACCGCCAGCCTGCTGCGCACCACGCCCGATGAAGTGGAAGCCCGCGTGGCCGCCCTCATCGACGAACGCCGCAAGCTGGAACGCGAACTGGCCGAAGCCAAGAAGGCCCTGGCCCTGGGCGGCGGCGGCGCCAAGGCCGAGACGGCCGACGAAGACGTGGCCGGCACGAAGTTTTCCGGGCAGGTGCTGGAAGGCCTTGATCCCAAGGAACTGCGCGGCCTTCTCGACCAGGCCAAGCAGCGCCTGGGCTCGGGCGTGGCGGTGATCGTGGCCGTCAACGAAGGCCGCGCCTCCATCGCAGCCGCAGTGACCGAAGACCTCGCTGGCAAAGTCAGCGCCGTCGATCTGGTGCGCGCGGGCGTGGAAGCGCTGGGCGGCAAGGGCGGCGGTGGCCGTCCCGACATGGCCCAAGGCGGCGGCCCCGATGGCAGCAAGGCGACCGATGCCCTGGCCGCAGCCAAGGCCGTGCTGGCCCGCTGATCGGCAAGGCAAGGCAGGATTAAAAGGGGCCGGTGCGCGCGCCGGCCCTTTTTGCTGGTCAGGCCTGGGCCAATGGCAGTTCCACCCGAAAGATCGCGCCAGATCGATCCTGACGGTTGCTCGCCACGATGCGCCCGCCGTGCGCCTCCGCCAGTTTTTCTGCGAGGGCGAGGCCGAGCCCGCTGCCCGGCCGGCCCGCCACCTTGTCGGCGCGCGATCGCCAGAATGGCATGAACAAGCGCTGGGCATCCTGCGGGGCAAACCCGCCCCCTGCATCGATCACTTCGATGATGGCACGGTGCCCGTCGGTGCGGCTGCTCACCTGGATACGGCTGCCCACCGGCGCATGCTTGATGGCATTGGTCAGCAGGTTGAGGAAAATCTGGCTGAGCCGCACGGCATCGCCATGCACTTTGCCCCCGGCATAGTGTTCGGCAAATTCCACTTCGGCGGCCACGGCGCCGCCGCGCAGGTCGGTCACGCACACGCGCAGCACGTCGTCCACCATCAGGTTGCGCCGATCCAGCGCCAGTTCGCCGGCATCGGCATGGGCCAGGGTTTTCAAGTCCTCCACGATCCGTCCCAGGTGCTCCACCTGGCGCAGCAACCGATCGGCTTCTGCCGCGGAAGCGGGCACCATGCCATCGGCAATGCCATGCAACCGTCCCTTGAGGATGGTCAGCGGCGTGCGCAACTCGTGCGTGACGCCGGCGGTGAACACCGTGCGCTCGCGCTCATAGGCCTCGATGTCCGAAGCCATGCGGTTGAAGCTGTCGATCAAGGTGCCCACTTCGCCCGAAACCCGCCCCTTGGCGACCCGAACCGAGCGATCGCCGGCGGCCACGGCTGCGGCCGCCTCGGCCACGGCGATGATCGGTTGGCTGATCCGCCGTGCCAGGAGAACCGCAACCGTGCCGCCGGCCACGATCGACGTGATGCCGATGGCCAGGATGAAGCCGGCATCGCTGATATCGAGTGCGCCGCTGCCATAGCGTTCGAACAGCGCAAAATAGCGTGGGCTGGCCTGCTGGCCATGGGCGATCAGGCCGGCCAGTTCCTGCCGCGCTTCGGGCGGCATGTGCTTCATCATCACCTGCAGATGGAAGTAAGCTGCGCCGTAATAGGCGATCAGCCCCACCGCCATGGTGATGGCGATCATCACCCCGGCCAGCGCGATCAACCGCGCGACGATGCTGTTCAACGCTCGGCCCACAGCCGATAGCCGATGCCGCGCACGGGCTCGATGATGTCGGGGCACCCGGCCATCATCAGCTTCTGGCGCAAGTTGGAAACGTGGCTGTCCACCACCCGGTCATAGGCGTCGCTGTCGGGCGAAATCGCCTCCAGCAGTTCCGCGCGCGAGAAGGCCCGGCGCGGATGCGCGGCCAGATGGGCCAGGATGCCGAATTCGCTGGGCGTAAGCGGCAGGCGTTGGCGGCTCTCGGCCGGGCCGCAACTGGCGGTGCGGGCATCCAGGTCGATTTCCACCGGGCCTGCTGCAAACAGGCGGCGCAAGCGGCCGCCCCGCGTGCGGCGCAGCACGGCGCGGATGCGCTCCACCACTTCGGACGGGTTGAACGGCTTGACCACGTAGTCATCCGCGCCGATCCGCAAGGACGACAGCTTGGTGACTTCATCGTCCACCGCCGTGACCATGATCACCGGCGTATCCACCCGCCGGCGGACCGAACTGAGCACGTCGAGCCCGTCGCCGCCGGGCAAGCCGATGTCGAGCAGGACGAGATCGGGGGCAAACTGCGCATGCTGGCGCACCGCCTCTTGATAGCTGGTGGCGCGGGCCACGGCGAATCCGGCATTTTCCACGTACAGCGTGAGGATTTCTGCAATCTCGCGCTCGTCTTCCACGATCAGGATGCGGTCGGTCATCGGTGTGCCTCTTCACCCGATCCATGGCACGGCAGTGTTGAGAAATGGTCGAGAGCGCCTCGATCGTTCCTTGATCGCTTGCCCATCGGCCCTTGATCGCGTCGGGCTAACTGCCGTGGCGGAGCCGGCGCCCCTGCCGGCGATGCACAAGGAAGCGCATATGTTCCGTCTCCACCATCTTGCTGCCCTGGCCATGGTTGCCGCGCCTTGGGCCACCAAGGCCCACGCGCAAGACGCCGAAAAGGGGATCTATGCCGTGGCGCGCGCCGGCGGCGTGATCCAGCCCGATCAGAAGCTTGATCGCAATGGCCTGCCCAATGTCACGATCGACGACAACACCAAGTATCGCACCGGCGTGACCGGCGAAATCGGCGGCGGTTATGATTTCGGCATGTTCCGCCTGGAACAGACCATCGGCTACACCGATCTCAAGCTCAACCGCGATCGCGCCGAGGCCGGTGGGTTCCTGGCCGATGGCCGGGCCAAGATGTTCACGATGAGCGTGAACGGCTATGTCGATATTCCGCTCGGTCGCGTTTTCGTGCCCTATGTCGGCGGTGGCGTGGGCGTGGCGCGGGTCGATGCCGATCTTTCGCGCGTGGATGCCGTGACTGGCGCGGGCAGCAGCTATTCCGGCAAGGACTGGGGCTTCCTGTGGCATGCCGATGCGGGCCTGGGCATCAAGGTGTCGCGCAAGGCGACGGTCGAAGTCGGCGCGCGCTACACACGTGTCAGCAGCCTGACGTTCGACGGCCAAAGCGATGGCGTCGCCACGCAGTTCGCGCCCCAACTCAATGGCATTTCCGGCACCGTGGGCCTGCGCTATCGCTTCTGATCACGGGCAGATTGGCGGGGTGGCGCGCCGATTGGCGTTGCCGCCCGCTGCGCGCGCGCAGCCAAGCCGATCAGGCGGGGCGATCGCGCAGCCGGCTGGCCTTGAGGCGGGGTGGAGTGGCCAGTTCGCCTTCGGCCATGATCTGTTGGCGAAACTGGTCGCGCTTTTCATGGATCGAGGCGATCACCGGGCCCATCGGCACGCCCAGGTCTACCAGCACGGCTTCCGAAAGTTGGAGCGAACTTTCCAGCGTTTCGGGCACGGCATGGCTGGCCCCGGCGCGATAGAGCTGGGCGGCATGGCCGGCATCGCGCGCACGCACGATGATCGGTACATCCGGCGCCAGGCTGCGCAGCTTGCGCACGATGCGCAGGGCCAGCACCGGTTCGTCCATCGTCACGATCACTGCGCTGGCCTCGGCCAGGTTCAGCCGTTCGATCACCGATGCGCTGTCGATATTTCCGAACAGCACCGGGAGCCCGGCCGACCGCGCGGCGCGCACCACTGCCGGTTCGGCATCGAGCGCGAGGTATGGGCGGCCATGTTCGGTCAGCATTTCGCCGATCAGCCGGCCGACGCGGCCAAAGCCCAGGATCACGGTGCGATTGCCCTCGGGTTCGTCCACGGCAACCTCGTCCGGGCGCACGCGGTTGCGCACGCGGCCCGCGCCAACCTGGCCCACTTTGGCCAAAAGCGGCGTGATGGTGAGACCGATGGCGGTGACGATTTGCCAGAATTGCGCGGTGGCCGGCTGGATCAACTGGGCCTGGGCCGCCGTGCCCAGCACGATCAGCGTGGTTTCCGAAGGGCTGGACATCAGGATGCCGGTTTCCAGCGCGGTGGAACGCTCCTTGCCCCAGAACAGCAGCAGCAGCCCGGTAACGAGCGCCTTGGCCACCACCACGCCGGCCACGCCGAGCGCCAGCGGCCAGAAATTGGCCACCAGCACGCGCAAGTCGATCCCCATGCCCACCGTGATCAGGAACACGCCCAGCGCCAGGCCCTTGAACGGCTTGGTGATTGCTTCCACCTCGCCATGGTATTCGGTTTCGGCGATCAGCAGCCCGGCGAGAAGGGCGCCCATGATCGGCGACAGGCCGGCCGCCCCGGTGGCGAGCGAGGCAACGATCACCACCAGCAGGCTGGCGGCCAGGAACAGTTCCGGGCTCTTGGTCTTCGCCGCCTGGGCGAACAGCGGCGGCAGGCCAAAGCGGCCGAACACCAGCAGTGCAATGATGACCGCGCCGCCCTTCCACAGCGTTTCGACCATGCTTGGCGCGTTGGCCGCTGCCACCGGGGCCATGGCGCCCAGCAGGAAGATGATCGGCACCAGCGCGATGTCTTCGAACAGCAGCATGGAAAGCGCGGCGCGGCCCACCGGGCCCTGCGTACCGGAAATCGGCAGCACCAGCGCGGTGGACGAGAGGGCGAGCGCCAGGCCCAGGCCCAGTGCACCGGCCACCGGCTGGCCCAGCAGCATCAGCCCCAGCCCGACCAGCAGCGCCGAACCGACCAGTTCCATCGCGCCCAGGCCAAACACCAGCCGGCGCATCGACCAGAGGCGATTGAACGAGAGTTCCAGCCCGATCTCGAACAGCAGCAGGATAATGCCGAATTCGGCAAAGGGCTCTATCGCGTGGGGATTGGATATCGTGACGTAATGGAGCCAGGGCACGGCCTGCGCCAGCGAGCCCAGGCCATAGGGGCCCACGAGCAGCCCGACGAGAATGAAGCCGATGATCGGCGTGATGCGGAACCGCGCAAAGGCGGGAATGACGATACCCGCCGCGCCCAGGATCACCAGGGCATCGGACAGGGCGGACGTGGATGCGAACTGGCCTGCCATCGCCCCAGGCTAGGGGTTATGGTCGCACTTGGCCACCCCCGGCTCACGTAAGATTGTGTGACTGGGGCAAAAGAATACCGCCGATCCGGATCAAGGCGGTGAAATTTCCTAGACCTAGGTCGTGAACTCATAAATGGCGCCCCAGAGGCGCCAAAATGGCGAACATATCGGGCCAAAGTGCCCGCCGCGAAGGCTGGTAGCCTTTGCAAGGGCACTTTGGGCTGAGATGGAAGCCATTTTGGCGTCCCTTCGGGATTTGACCCAAAGGCCCCTTCGCAGCGTCGAAAGCACTGGAAATATATAAGATATTCCTGCGCGCTTTCTCCTCGCGACGGGGCCTTTGGCCTCAAACCTCGGGGGCGACATTTATGAGTTCACGACCTAGACGGCCGGTGCGATCATTTCGGCGGTCTCAAACCGGCGCTCGGCAAGATCGTCCGGGGCTATCCAGAATTGCAGCACGTGGTCTCCCAGGTGATGACCCAAGGCTTCATCGGCGGACAGTTCCAGCAGCAGCAACTCGCGGCCGGTGCGGTCAGACTGGTCGATCTCGGTTTCCGACGGCGCGGCCAGCAGGCGATCGGGTACGCGGGCGTGCACCCGTGCGGCGGTGCGCACGGCCAGGGCGTGGCGATAGGCCAGCCTTGCCACCAGTTCGTCCGGGAACGGAGCCGTGCTGCCGGGCAAGGCATGCAGCGTGGTTTCCACCGCCGTCACGCACCCGCGCGGCGCAACCAGCCGGGCGAGCGGGGCATACCCGGAAAACCATTCCCAGAACGCCTGGCGCACCGGCTCGGTCACGTCGGCAAAGGCGGGTTTCGTGCGGGCAAGCGCGTGCCATTCGCCGCATTCGCTCGCGATCCGGGCCAGCAGGGCGCGGCGTTCGTCTTCGCCCGCCTGGGGCCACAGCGTGCGTGCGGCGGCCGGCATCGTGCGTCCCGCTTCGCGAGACAGCATGGCCACCAGCGTCTGGATCGCCAGCCAATCGTGCGGAAAACCGGGCCACGGGCGGTCCATCAGCCCATCGTCCCCCAAGTTGAAATCGTTGGGGGACAGCGCAAAGACCGCAACGGGCGAACCCTGCGCGGCCAGCAGGGCATCGGCCGTTGTGCTGCCTTCGGGCCAGGTCAGCGGCGGGGCGGCAGGATCGTGGGCGGCGGCGGTGAGTTCGATCACCGCCGGGGCAAAGGGCCATCGCGGCAAAACCTGTGGCGCATCGGCAGCATCGAGCGCCCAAGGCCAGGCTTGCGCCGTGGCATCGCCATAGGCCGGGGGCAGGTCGCCCGGCGGGTCGGCCTCGGTCCAGGTCGTGTCGTCTGCTTCGTCCAGCCAGATCACGCGCCCGTGCGCCGGGTGACCGGTGCCTGGTGCGGCGGCCAGATCGGCAAAGAACAACAGCGCCCCGCTGCCTGGCAGCACGCCCAGCCGGGCACGAGGCGCCACGGCGGCGCAATCCACCTGCAACAGGAAATGCAGGGGCAGGCCGGTTCGGGGCGAGCGCGGCCAATCGAGCGGGGCGGGGGTGAAGGGAACGCCGCCATAAAAGCTGCGTGCGCCGGCGGGCGCGGGGGGAAAGGCCTGGCGAAACACCACCGCCTGGCGCAGCGCGCCGGCAATCGTGGCGGGCAACCGTGCAGGCGCTGCGGTCTCGGCGGCGGGCGGCGCAGTGGCCGCTTCATGCGCGGCGGCGGCCTGGGCGGCGGCCACGAACGCGGGCAGGTCGGGTGCCGCATCGGCTGCGGGAGATTGACTTTGTGCAACGGCGCTGCCGGGGCCAAAGCTACGGCGGCGCACGATCGGGGCAGGGGCATCCTCTGCCAGTTCGGGCTCTGCCAGGGCAGCAGCCTTGCGGCGGCGGATGATCAGCAGCACCACAAGCGCGCCGAGCGCTGCCACCAGGGCCAGCCCGATCCCCGCCAATGCCGCCAATTCCCGCATGCTACCCCCTTGTGCGCAGCTCCGTCACCCGAAACCGCATCTGTTCGTGCTAGCCGGTTCCCACCCCAAAAGAAAAGGCCCCGGCGAGAGCCGGAGCCTTTCTTTTTCATGCGAAATGGCGCGGGTTCAGGCCCAGCTGGCCATTTCCTTTTCCAGGTTCTCGACGATCGCCTCGAAGAACTTTTCCGTGGTCATCCACGGCTGGTCCGGGCCGATGAGGATCGCGAGGTCCTTGGTCATCTTGCCGCTTTCCACGGTCTGGATGCAAACGCGCTCCAGCGTTTCGGCAAAACGCACCACTTCGGGGGTTTCGTCGAACTTGCCGCGATACATCAGGCCGCGCGTCCAGGCGAAGATCGATGCGATCGGGTTGGTGCTGGTCGCCTTGCCCTGCTGGTGCTGGCGATAGTGGCGCGTCACGGTACCGTGGGCCGCTTCGGCTTCCACGGTCTTGCCATCGGGCGTCATCAGCACCGAGGTCATCAGGCCGAGCGAGCCGAAGCCCTGGGCCACGGTGTCGGACTGCACGTCACCGTCATAGTTCTTGCACGCCCAGACGAACTTGCCCGACCACTTGAGCGCCGAGGCGACCATGTCGTCGATCAGGCGGTGCTGGTATTCGATGCCGGCGGCGGCGAACTTTTCCTTGAAGCCTTCGCTGTCGAACACTTCCTGGAACAGGTCCTTGAAGCGGCCGTCATAAGCCTTGAGGATGGTGTTCTTGGTCGACAGGTAGACCGGCCAGCCCAGGTTCAAGCCATAGTTGAAGCTGGCACGGGCGAAATCGCGGATCGAATCGTCGAGGTTGTACATCGCCATCGCGACGCCGGCCGACGGGAAATCGAACACGTCGAGATCGATCGATTCGCCGTTCACGCCGTCGAACACCAGGCGCAGCTTGCCGGGGCCGGGGATCAGGGTGTCGGTCGCCTTGTACTGGTCGCCAAAGGCATGGCGGCCGACCACGATCGGGTCGGTCCAGCCCGGAACCAGGCGGGGCACGTTCTGGATCACGATGGGTTCGCGGAACACCACGCCGCCCAGGATGTTGCGGATCGTGCCGTTGGGCGACTTCCACATCTTCTTGAGGCCGAATTCTTCCACGCGGGCTTCGTCCGGGGTGATCGTGGCGCACTTCACGCCCACGCCGTACTGCTTGATGGCGTTGGCCGAATCGATGGTGATCTGGTCGCCGGTCTCGTCGCGCTTTTCGACCGAAAGGTCGAAATACTTGAGGTCCAGGTCGAGGTAGGGAAGGATCAGGCGTTCGCGGATCCATTCCCAGATGATGCGGGTCATCTCGTCGCCGTCGATCTCGACGATCGGGTTCTTCACCTTGATCTTCGCCATAGCCGTCCTGTTGCCTTGCCTGGGGAGTTGAACTTACCGCCCCCTTAGCAGGTGCGGAACGCGGCGCAAGCACGGGGCCGGTGATTCTTGGCGGGGGTTGCGGTTTTCACGGCGCGGCCCGCAGGTCATAGATTGCCTCGCCCACGCGGACCCTGTGGCGCCGCACGATGTGCCAGCCGGCGTCTTCGAGCAGGCGAGCAAAGCGCAAGGGGCCGTGGCGGTGCAACCAGATCACTTCCTTGCGACGCAGGTGCAGCGCCCACAGCACGTCCTGGACCGAGGCGTGGTTGTAAGACAGCACGACCCGATCGAATTGCCGCAGTTGCGCAAACAGGCGCGGTAGATCGGTCACGTACTCCACCACGCCCAGCATGGCGGCGGCGCGTTCGGCAAAGGGGGGCAGGGGATCGGCGTTGAGATCGGTCAGCACCGTGCCCGGGCCGCGATCGACGATGTCCACCGGCACATAGCGCGTGGCGGCGGGCAGATGATCGCGCAACGGCATCAGTCCGCAGCCGATGTCCACCACGCCCGGTTCACCCGCCAGCCAGGTGGCGGCCTGGCGCGTGCGGCGGTCCCACCGGTCTTGCAGGGCAGACCAGTACAGGCGCTGGCAAGCCAGTGTCGCATCGGTGGGGGCATCATTCATCCCGGGCAGGTGGCCCGCCTGGCGTGGCAACATCAAGCGCAGTTGGCTCGCATGTGGCGCAATTGCCGAGGAAACCCGCCCAAGCCGGGCTATGCGTGGCGCTCAATTAATTTTGTAGACAATGTTGCACGCCCGGCCGAACTCTCCGCCACCATTTCCCAAGCCTCGCATTCGCGTTCGCCATTGCCGATCAAGGAGCCTTGCCATGTCATCCTCCCGCTTGTCCCGCCGCGCTGCCCTGGCCGGTCTTGCCGCCGGGGGCGCGGCCCTGGCATCGCCCACGCTGGCCGCGCCCGCGGGAGCATCAGCGGGCAAGAAGCTGAATTTCCTGTATATCATGGCCGATGACATGGGGTATGCCGATGTTTCTTGCTATGGCCGGCGCGACTATGCCACGCCCGCCATCGATGCGCTGGCAGCGCAGGGCGTGCGCTTTACCCAGGCCTATGCCAACAGCGCGGTGTGCACGGCCACGCGCGTGGCGCTGATCACCGGGCGCTATCAGTATCGCTTGCCGGTGGGCCTGGAAGAACCGCTCGCCCAGCGCGCGGTGGGCCTGCCGCCCAGCCAGCCCACTTTGCCCTCGCTGCTGCGCAAGGCCGGCTATGCCACCGGCCTGATCGGCAAATGGCATCTCGGCAGCCTGCCCGATTACGATCCGCTCAAAAGCGGCTATGACGAATTCTGGGGCATCCGCAGCGGGGCGGTGGACTATTACACCCATGCCAATTCGGGCGGAAAGCCGGATCTGTGGGACGGGGCCACCCCGGTGCAACAGGCCGGATACCTGACCGACCTGATCGGGGACCATGCCGTGGCGGCGGTCAAGCGCAACGCCGGGATTGCCAAGCCCTGGCTGCTCAGCCTGCATTTCACCGCGCCGCACTGGCCGTGGGAAACGCCTGATGACGACAGCGAATCCAAGCGCCTGGCACAGTCGAAAGACCCCGAAGCGTTGATGCATTTCGATGGCGGCAGCCAGAAGACCTATGCCGCGATGGTACAGCGGCTTGACCTGCAGGTTGGCCGCATTCTCAAGGCGCTGGCCGAATCCGGCCAGGCAGACAACACCGTGGTGGTGTTCACCAGCGACAATGGCGGCGAACGCTTTGCCGATACCTGGCCGTTCACCGGCAAGAAGACCGAACTGCTCGAAGGCGGCTTGCGCATCCCCGCCATCGTGCGCTGGCCGGGCCTGGCCAAGCCCGGCACCACCAGCGAGGCGCAGATCATCTCGATGGACTGGCTGCCCACCTTCGTGGCGGCGGCGGGCGGCGCGCCCGATCCGGCATTTGCCCCCGATGGCATCGACATCCGCGCCGCGATCGCCGGCGGCACGCTGCCCGAGCGTACGCTCTACTGGCGCTACAAGCTGCACGACCAGCAGGCCGCGCGCCGGGGTAAGTGGAAATACCTGAAGATCGGGGACAACAGCTTCCTGTTCGACGTGGAAGCCGACCCGCTGGAGCGCGGCAATCTCAAGGCGCTGCATCCCGATGTGTTCGCTGCGTTGACGCAGGACTGGAACCGGTGGAACGCCACGATGCTGCCGCTCGATCCGCAAAGCTATAGCCACGGGTTCACCGCGGCCAAGCTCGCCGATCATTTCATCGCGGTGGATTGATCATGGGCGGAAGGGGCGGCCCCGGCCGCCCCTTCACCGACAACAAAAAACCCCGCCGAAGCGGGGTTTTGCCGATGGTGGGCGTAGCAAGGATTGAACTTGCGACCCCTACGATGTCAACATAGTGCTCTACCACTGAGCTATACGCCCGGCACCATCGATTTTCCGTCAGCCGCTCGGCGTCGGGAGCGCCCCACTACCTTTGCCGTTTTGCCTTGGCAAGGGGGCAAATGTGGTTTTTTACGCAGCGTTGGCAAAGATGCGGTCGACCTCCATCACCAGGTCGCGCAAGTGGAACGGCTTGGACAGCACGCGGGCCTGCGGTGCCTCGCGATTGGCCTTGAGGGTGACGGCGGCAAACCCGGTGATGAACATCACTTTGGTGGAAGGGCTGATTTCGTTGCAGCGCTGGGCAAGCTCGATCCCGTCCATTTCCGGCATGACGATATCCGACAGCAGCAGGTCGAAACGCTCGCGTTCCAGCAGGGGCACGGCCGCGGTGCCCCGATCGACGGCCACCACGCTGTAGCCGGCGTTTTCCAGCGCGCGCGCCAGATAAGTTCGCATGGCTTCCTCGTCTTCGGCCAGCAGGATGCGGATCATGTTACCCTTCTGATTTTCCATGTCGTTTTCCAGATGCACCCGGCAGTCGCGCGTCGCCGTTGCCGGCGGGGCACGCAGCCGGGGTGCTGCTATAGCGCCCGGCGGGTTAACAATCTCCGGCCGCCAGCATCGGCTTTATCGGCCGCGTCCTTTGCCCGCTTTTGCACCCGTGGGGTTTTGACAGAACGCGCAAAGCATTGCAGCCAATGGGCATGGATGCAACCGATGGTCCCGCCCCTGATTCGTGCCGCGATGGGGCAGTGCCTGCATCCCATTCCTGTGTGCCTGCCACAAGCCAGGATAGCGTGACCCAGGCCGAAGGCGGCGCGATTCCCGGTGATGCAGGGCCGGCGTTTGTCTTGCATCGCCCGATGCCCGCGCCGATCCCTGTGGTCATTGCCGTGCCCCATGCCGGACGGGCCTATCCGCCAGGCCTGCTTGCCGCGATGCGCCAGCCCGCGCAGGCCGCGCAACGGCTGGAAGACCGCCTTGTCGATCTGGTGGCGCAGGCCGTGGCGCGGCAGACCGGCGCGGCCTTGCTGATCGCGCGCGCGCCCCGCGCGATGATCGATCTCAATCGCGCGCCCGACGATCTCGATCGCGAGATGATCCTGCCCGATCCCGCCTTGCCCGATTTTCCGCCGGTTGCGCGCGGGCCGATGGCGGCGCGCCGCGCGCATAGCGGGCTGGGCCTGGTGCCGCGCCGCCTGGCCGGGCTGGGCGATATCTGGCGCCAGCGCACCCCGGCAGCAGAAATCCAGGCGCGAATCACCGGCATTCATGCGCCTTATCACCTGGCCCTGGCGCAAGTGCTGGCCGACCTGGCATCGCGCTGGGGTGCGGCCCTGCTGATCGATTTGCATTCCATGCCGCCCCTGGCGCGGCGGGAAGAGGGGGAATTGCCACCCACCTACGTGCTGGGGGACCGATTCGGCGCGGCCTGTGCCGGCCCGCTGATGGCGGCGGCCTTTGCCCATCTGGCCGCCTGCGGCGCGCGGGCGGCACACAATCGCCCTTACGCCGGCGGTTATGGCTTGGAACGGCAAGCCCGGCGCGAGGCGGGGGTGCATGCGGTGCAGGTGGAAATCGACCGCAGCGCCTATCTCGATGCGGCGCTGGCCGAGCCGGGCGCAGGGCTCGCCGATGTGGTGGAAACCGTCACCGGGCTGGTGCGCGTGCTGGCGGGCGAAGTCGCCGCTCTGGGCCAGGCAGCGCAGCGATGGCCGCGCGCGGCCGAATAAGGCCAAGAAAAAACCACCTGGAGACGTATCTCCAGGTGGCCAAGGTTCAGGGAGGAGGTGCACCAAGTGCACCAATCAGACCGGGCCATGAGGGGAGCGCCGGCCTGATGTGATGAAGATAGGCAACACTTCCGAACCATGCAAGGGGGTGATGCAGAAATTTATTGCATTTGCCGAAAATCTTTGTTTGCTGGGCAGCCCTTTCCTGAACGGGCAATACATTTGCGGTTCAGTGATCGCGCCAAGCGCCCTGATTCTCACCATTTTTTGCAGAAAAAGCATCGCCGCGGCGCGTGCCGGGTGATCATCGCGCGTGCCATCGAGCACGAAAAAAGCCCCAGCCGTTGCCGGCGGGGGCTTTCTCGTTTGGGCTTTGGCGCCGGTCATCCGGCGCCAAAACGCACCAATGGCGTATTACAGCGCCGGCACGGCCACCGGGGCCGGAGCCTTGCCCTGTTCGGCCTGGATGCCGAAGATCGTGCTCATCAGGTCGAGCGAGAAGATGTGGGCATAGAGCAGCGGCAGCAGGCCGCTCTGCGCCCAGCCGCGCAGCACGTCGCCGCGGATTTCGCGCAGCTTTTCCTGGTTCACCATCTGGAACCCGCGATAGATGAACGGCTGGTCCACACCGGTCTGCTGGATGGCGACTTCGCCTTCCATCAGCAGGTTGTGCTTCTTGAGTTCATCGATGAACGCCTGCGTGCGCTGCCCAGCCTGTTCGAACTGTTCGCAGAACTGCAGGGCCTGCTTGGTCGCTTCGCTCGGCTGGTCGCCGTCGAACAGCGGCTCGCCATCCTCGAATTCGCCGACCAGGCCGCTCGACGGATCGAAGCACAGCGAAAGCTCTTCACTGTTGGGCGTGAGCTTGGCGAGCATGAAGGGATAGCGGCGCGCATAGGCGGGCAGGTAGATCGGTTGGTCGATCTTGCCTTCTTCATTGACGAAGACGTTCACGCCTTCGTTCAGGCCCATCAGCGCCAGCGGCACGGGATTGTCGCCCGAAGCGAAGATGATCGGGAAGTGGCGCGCAGCCTGCGGGAATTCTTCCACGGTCAGCGGCACGGCATGCTGGCCGATCAGCCACGGGGCCGATTGGGCGCCGCGTGCGCGCCACGTGGCGTGGTCGCGCGTGTTGAGCGGCATGAGGTCCTTGTAGAACAGGGGCAGGTTGGCTTGCGGCGCGCTGGCCATGAACTCTCTCCGAAAACGATAATGGGCCCGTGGCCAGCACGGGCGCGCGCCGGGCATAAGGCCTCAAGGGTGCAGTGACAAGCGCGAGGCCGCGCGGGACTGGGGGTTTATCGGCCGAAACGTGCCCGTTTCGGTGCTGGATACGAATGCCGTCCCCCCAGTGCGCCGCTTCAGATCAGCTTGCCGGGGTTCATCAGGCCTTGCGGATCGAGCGCCTGCTTCACTTGCCGGAGGATCGCCAGCGCCACCGGATCGCCCAGCCGCGCCAGTTCGTCGCGCTTCAACTGGCCGATCCCGTGCTCGGCCGAGATGGAGCCGCCCCACGCGGTGACCATGTCGTGAACCTGGTGGCTGATCGCCTTGCCATCGCCCGCTTCCCACGCGGCGCGATCGGCGCCCTGGGGCGCGATCACGTGGAAATGGATGTTGCCGTCGCCCAGGTGGCCAAAGCCGATGGCGCGGGTGCCGGGCCATTGCGCTTCCAGCAGCGGAACGGCTTCTTCTACAAAGGCAGGCATCTTTTCCACCGGCACGCTGATATCGTGCTGAACCGCCGGGCCAAGTGCCCGTTCGGCCGGTGCAATGGATTCGCGCAGGTTCCAGAACGCTTCGGCCTGGGTTTCATTGGCGGCCATCGTCGCATCGTCGATCAGGCCGGCCTCGAACGCCTCTTCCAGCACCCGCTGCGCCAGTTCGGGCAGGCGTTCGGCGCCATCGGCATCGGCAACCATCTCGATCAGCACGTGCCAGGGGTGGTCTTCGGCCAGCGGCTGGCGCGCGCCCGGCAGATAGTCGCGCACCGCGTCAAGGCTGTGCTGGGGCATCACTTCAAAGCCTTCCAGCGCCTGGCCGGCCAGGCGTTCGGCCAGCAGCAACAGCTCACGCGCCTTGGGCAGGCTCTGCGTGCCGGCCCACAGAACTTCGCGCGCGGCCACCGCCGGCTCCAGCTTGAGCGTGGCGGCCGTGACAATGCCCAGCGTCCCTTCCGAGCCAATCAGCAATTGCTTGAGATCGAAGCCGCGGTTGTCTTTCTTGAGCGGGACCAGCTGGTTGAACACGCTGCCATCGGGCATCACCGCTTCCAGCCCCAGCACCAGCGCGCGCATCGAGCCATGACGCAGCACCTGGGTGCCGCCGGCATTGGTGGAAACAAGGCCGCCGATCGTGGCCGAACCCTTGCCGCCCAGCGACAGGGGGAAGCGCAAGCCCTCGGCCTCGGCCGCTTCGTGCAGCACTTGCAGGATCACGCCGGCCTCGCACGTGGCGCTGCGGTTGGCGGTATCCACCTGGCGGATGGCATTCATGCGCCGCAACGAGAGCACCACTGCATGGCCGGTCTCGTCAGGGGTGGCCCCGCCTGACATGCCGCTGTTGCCGCCTTGCGGCACGATCGGCACGCCGTGGGTGGCGCACAGGCGCACCAGGGCGGCCACTTCCCCGGTGTTGGCAGGCGATGCCATCCCCAAGGCGCGGCCCGTGAAGCGCTGGCGCCAATCGGTCAGCCAGGGGGCGATCGTGTCGTGATCGGTGGTAAAGCCCTTGGCGCCCAGCAGGGCGGCGGCGGCTTCCAGGAACGGCGCGGTTTCCGCGCGGGGTGCAAGCGTTTCGACCATGGCCACCGGCTACGCGCCTGCGCGCCCGGCAGCAATTCCTTTTTCATCGTGGGCGGGTTAAGGCGCTGTTCAAGCGTCGGCTGCAAGGCAGGGCGCCAATCGGTTCGGGTCGGGTGCCAAGGGGGGCGCCGGGCCACGGACATGAGGGATCGTAGGTTCGTTGCCGATTTGCTGATGCCTGGTCTGGTCCATCCTCTCGTGGCCATGGCGGCGCTTCTGGGCGTTGCCGTTGGGCCTGATGCCGTGCCCGTGGCGCCGGCGGGACGGACTGTGCCGATCGTTCAGGCCGCGCCGGCCGCCATCGCACCGCAGCCCTTGCGCGATGGCGCCAGCGGCCCGATGAGCGAGGCTGCCCCCGATCTTCGCGACGGGCAGGGCACCTTGGCCGATAGCCTTTCGGAAGAACCTTGGCGCCAGGTGCGGATCGAGCAGCGCCTGATCATTCGCATCACCCCCGGCTTTGGCCGCGACTTGCCGCCGCCACCGCCCTTGCCCCAGCCATTGCTGGTGCCACGAGGCCGCCATGGCAACAGGGCCTGCGTGGCGCTCGGCGGGATCGGCGCAATCGCGCCGTCGGCATCGGATAGCCAGATCGTGCTCATGCTGCGCGATCGCCGCCAGGTGGTGGCGAGCCTGGAAAAATCGTGCAGTGCCCGTGACTTCTATGTGGGATTCTATGCCGAACGGAGCAGCGACGGCATGCTGTGCGCGGGCCGCGATTCGATCCATTCGCGGGCCGGCGCCACCTGCATGATCACGCGGCTGCAGGAAATGGGCCACTGAGCCACTCGCCGCTGGCGGCTTTCCTTGACTTTCCGGCAGGTTTCGGCATAGCGAGCCCGCAACGAGTGTCGGGCCGCGCATGGTCCGTCCTGGTGGCCCGGACCCATGGTGGCGTCGCGCGCACGGCGCTTCGTTGCCAGAAGGGCGGGCCATCCTGCTTTCGGAACATAATCTGCATGAAGTTTGCCGATCTCGGCCTCTCTGACGAACTGCTTAAGTCGGTTATCGACGCCGGCTATGACGAGCCGACTCCGATCCAGGCACAAGCCATTCCTTCCGTCCTGATGATGCGCGACATCATCGGCATCGCCCAGACCGGCACCGGCAAGACCGCCGGTTTCGTGCTCCCGATGATCGACATCCTGGCCCATGGCCGGCGCCGCGCGCTGATGCCGCGCTCCCTGATTCTGGAGCCGACTCGCGAACTGGCCGCCCAGGTTGCCGAAAACTTTGAAAAGTACGGCAAGAACCACGATCTCAAGATGGCCCTGCTGATCGGCGGGGTCCAGATGGGCGATCAGGTCAAGGCGCTGCAGGAAGGCGTCGACGTGCTGATCGCCACGCCGGGCCGCCTGATGGACCTGTTCGAGCGCGGCAAGATCCTGCTCACCGGTTGCGAACTGCTGGTCATCGACGAGGCCGATCGCATGCTCGACATGGGGTTCATTCCCGATATCGAGACGATCTGCTCCAAGCTGCCGGCCCAGCGCCAGACGCTGCTGTTCTCGGCCACGATGCCGCCGCCGATCAAGAAGCTGGCCGATCGCTTCCTGTCGAACCCCAAGTCGATCGAAGTGGCGCGCCCCGCCAGCACGAACACCAACATCGTGCAGCACAAGGTTAAAGTGGCTTCCCGTGCCAAGCGCGAGGCGCTGCGCCACCTGCTGCGCACCGACAATGTCACCACCGCAATCGTCTTCTGCAACCGCAAGACGACCGTGCGCGAACTGGCCAAGAGCCTCAAGAGCCATGGCTTTTCGGCCGGCGAGATCCATGGCGACATGGACCAGTCCTCGCGCAATGCCGAACTGCAGAAGTTCAAGGACGGGGTGATCAACATTCTCGTGGCGTCCGACGTGGCCGCACGCGGGCTCGACGTGAAGGGGGTGAGCCATGTGTTCAACTTCGACACGCCCTGGCACCCGGATGACTATGTCCACCGTATCGGCCGCACCGGCCGTGGTGGCGCCTTTGGCCGCGCGTTCACGCTGGTGAGCCCCGAGGATGCCGAAGCGATCGACAATGTCGAAAAGCTGACCGGCACCAAGATTCCGGTGATGGAGCTGGATATCGGCGGGGCCGAACCGGTCGAGCGCACGGAGCGCGCCGAACGCCCCGCGCGCAAGAGCAGCCGGGCCGAAAAGCCCGCCCGCGCCGAAAAGTCGCCCCGTGCGGAAAAGCCTGTCCGCGCCGAAGCGCCCGCCCAGGAAAAGCCGGCCCGCCGCCGCAAGGATGCCCCGGCATCCGAGGCGCCGCGCCGCGCCGAACCCGCGCCGCGCGAATCGGTTGCCCGCGAAGAGGCGCCGCGCCAGCAGGCCGAGCGCCGCCGCGACTATCGCGCCGATCCGCCCAGCGCACCGGGTGACTGGAACGGCCCGATCCCCGGCTTCCTGCACGTTTCGGCGCTTTGACCCGCACGCGCCGTTTCCACGCGGCGCGGCTGGCTCTGATCCTGGTGGCCCTGGCCGCCGGGGCAAGCGTTTTGGCCTGGTCGATCGGCCAGGGCCACACGGATGCTGCATCCGCCCCGGGGGCAGCGTCCGCACCGGTGGCGATCACCCTGGCTGGCCGCGTTACCGATGCAGCCCATGTGCTGTCACCGGACGAAGTGGCCCAACTCGATCGTGCGCTTGGCGATTTCGAGCGGCGCACCGGCCATCAGATGGTGGTGGTGACCGCACCCGGCCTGGGCGGCGCAGACATTGCCACGTTTACGCGCGCCCTGGGCAATGCCTGGGGCATCGGTCGCAAGGGCGTTGACGATGGGGTGATCGTGCTGGTGGCCCCGGCCGAGCGCCAGGCGCGGATTGCGGTGGGCGACGGGCTGCGCAGCGCGCTCAGCGATGCCGATTGCGCCACGATCATGCAGCAGCACATGGTGCCCCAGTTCCGCGCCGGCCATTATGGCGCGGGCGTGATTGCGGCCGTGGCGGCGATCCGGGCCAAGCTGGCCTGAACGGCCGGCTGGTGCCGCGGCGCATAGGCTTCCCCGTTGTGAAATAATGAGAAAATGAGACTGGCTGGCGCGAAATCGCGGGCTGGTTTCATGATGCTGTCACCAATCGGTGGCGGGGAAGGGCGGCGCGTTGGGCCGGCATGGCTCAACCGGAACCGATGGGGGTCTCATGCGTCGCCTTGCTCTTTCCCTGCTGGCAGCAGCCAGCACCTTGCCGTTCGTGAGCGTTTCAGCCCTGGCCGCCGCACCCGCCGCGTCGGGTCCAGCCGATACGGCCAGCGCCGATCCTGCCGGTGCCACGGGCGAAGCCGTCAATGTCGTCCAGGGCGATATTGTCGTGACCGCGCAAAAGCGGGAGCAGAAGCTCAAGGACGTGCCGCTGACCGTCTCGGCCGTCACGCAGGACCGGCTGAATCAGCTTGGGGTATCCGAACTGGGCGAGATGGCCGCTTTCGTGCCGGGCCTGCAGATCCAGAAGCAGAGCGCCAACAACCCCGGCTTCGTCATTCGCGGGATCACGTCGGACAGCGGCTCTGCCCAGGCCGGTTCGCGCGTCTCGGTCTACTACAACGGCGTGGATATCAGCCGCGCGCGGGGCGCCTGGCAGGATCTGTTCGATATGGAGCGGATCGAAGTGGTCAAGGGGCCGCAGGCAACGCTGTTCGGCACGGCGGCCGAAGTGGGCGCGGTCTCGATGATCTCGGCCCATCCGCGCGCGGGCTTTTCCGCCGGGCTCAACGCCAGCTACGGCAATTACAACAGCACGCGCATGTCGGGCTATGTCAACGCGGGCAACGATACGCTGGCTGGGCGCGTGGCCTTTTCGCACAAGTATCGCCACGGCTACACCACCAATATCCAGCCCGGGCAGGATGACCTGAACGGCGAAAACGATTGGGGCGCGCGCGCTTCGCTGCGCTGGACCCCGACCGCCGCGGTCAAGGTCGATCTGGTCTATACCTATGACCGCCAGCGCGACCCGGGCACCGGCTTCACCAGCCTGGTCTATCCCACCAGCCAGGGTGCGTCCGATCCGTTCGGCACCACCCAGCTGTCCGGATCGCCTTACAGCGCCAGCGCCCTGGGCGCGGCCAAGCTGGGGATCAACCGCGATGTGCACGACGTCAACCTGACGGGCACGGTGCAAGTGGCGCCGGGGCTGACGTTCACCACCGTCAACGGCTTCCGCACGTTCCATTCGCACGAAGTGTTCGACGCCGATGGCAGCCGCGCGTTCTATCTCGAATTTGCCGAAGACGCGCAGGGCGAACAATATAGCCACGAAGGCCGCTTCAACTACGACAGCACGCATTGGCGCGCCACGTTCGGCTGGAATGCCTTTGTCGAAAACAGCTTCCAGAAAGTGCCGTTCTCGACCGATGAAGGCACCTACCTGGCCTGCGCCGCGATCAGCAGCTTCGCCGCGTTCCAGAAAGTGCTGTCCGCCTATGGCGTGGGCACGGGCACCGGTTGCGTGAATGCCAACGGCGTGGCCACCAACGCGGCCGGCCAGACCGCGACCTATCTGCTGACCGGGGGCAAGGCATCGAGCCTGCCTTACACCTCGAGCTACATGAACAAGGGCGTCAACAAGACCTTTTCGGTGTTCGGCGACGTGACGTTCACCCCCACGCCGCGCCTGGAAATCACCGCCGGCGCGCGGTTCCTGCTCGAACACCGCAAGTCGGAATACAGTTCGGTCCAGCCCAATTCGACGATCCTGGCTGCCTATGGCGTCAACACCAGCCTGCTCGGCGTGGTCAGCACCAATGGCGGCCTGTTGATGGCAGATCGCAACTATCACGCCGTGCTGCCGCGCGTGAACGTGCTCTATCGTCTCAGCCCGGATGTGAACCTCTACGCCACGATCAGCGAAGGGCGCTATTCGCCGGTGCTGCAGGTTACGGCCAAGACGGCGACCACGGCCAATGTCCTGCCGATCCCGGCGGAAAAGCTGTGGAACTATGAAGCCGGCATCAAGGGCCGGATCGGGCCGTTCAGCGGTGCACTGTCGGCGTTCTATCAGGTTTACAGCGGCTTCCAGGTGACCGTGACCACCAATGGCGTCACCACCACGCAATCGGCGGGCAGCGCGCACAACCCTGGCGTGGAATTCGAAGGGAACTGGCAGATCAGCCCGATCCTGTCGGTCAACGGCATGGCGGCTTGGCTGCACGGCCGCATCGATGGCAGCAATGCGCTCAGCGCCTATGCCGGCAACCATTTCCGTCTCCAGCCCGATTTCAGTGCGGCCCTGGCGGTGAACCTGCGCGTGCCGCTGGGCCAGGATCGCCTGTTCTATTTCGCGCCCAACTGGAACACGCGCTCCAGCGTGTTCTTCGAAATGCCCAACAAGGCGGCGATTTCGCAGGGGGCCTATTCGCTCACCAACTTGCGTGCCGGCTTCGAACTCGGGCCACAGGGGCGCTATGCCGTGGGTGGCTATGTGCGCAACCTGTTCAACCGCCACTACCTGCTCGATGCCGGCAACACCGGCGGCAGCTTTGGCGATCCCACCTATATCGCGGGCGAACCGCGCATGTACGGGATCGAAGCCAGCGCCCGCTTCTGATCACGCCGCACCTTGGCCATACAGGACAACGACCATGCAATTTCACCGTCGTGATATCATCAAGACCGCAATGCTGGGTGCCGGCGCCCTGCTGGCGCCGGATTGGGCACGGGCGGCCGCGCTGATCGGCGCGCGCGGGTTCACCCATTCGGTGGCCAGCGGCGAACCCGGCGCCCACGAAGTGCTGCTCTGGACGCGCTATGTGCCCACCGATGGCGGCGTCGCCGATCTGCGCGTCGAACTTTCCGAGACGGAGGATTTTGCCCGCGCCTTCGCCGGTGGCACGATGCAGACCGGGCCGTGGCGTGATCATACGGTCAAGATCGTCGCGACCGACCTCGCCGCGGCGCGGCGTTATTTCTATCGCTTCATCGCGCCTGATGGCACCCGCTCGCCTGTGGGCCGCACCCGCACGCTCCCCGCCGATGGCCAGCAGCCCTGGCGCGCCGCGGTGTTCTCGTGCTCCAACCTGCCGTTCGGCTGGTTCAATGCCTATGCCCATGCGGCTCAGAATGATGCGTTCGACTGCACCATTCACCTGGGCGACTATTTCTATGAATATGCGCCGGGTCATTATCCCGAAGGGGCCGATGCGGTCGCGGGTCGTGCCATCCTGCCCGATGCCAACACCGTGCACGTGGCCGATTACCGCCTACGCTTTGCCAGCTATCGCGCCGATCCCGATCTGCAGGAATTGCATCGCCGTTTTCCGATGATCGCACAGTGGGACGACCATGAAAGCGCCAACGACAGTTGGTCTGGCGGCGCGCAGCACCACGATCCGGCCACCGAAGGCGATTGGGGCGTGCGCAAGGATGCCGCGATGCAGGTCTATCGCGAATGGATGCCGGTCAGCGAGGCGCCGTGGAAGGCCTATGACATCGGCGGGTTGGCCACGCTGTTCCGCACCGAAACGCGGCTGCTCGGCCGCACCCAGCAGCCCGATGTGGCGCCGCTGTTCAAGGCGGCCGATCCCATCGCCGCGCTCAAGGCATTTCGCGATGGCGCCTGGCAGGATCCGGCGGCCACGATGATGGGCAGCGAGCAGGAAGCCTGGCTGGCCGGCGCCATGCAAGCCTCGGTCAAGAGCGGGCGCCCGTGGCAGATCGTGGGCTTTGGCACGATCATGGGGCAAACCGTCATGCCCGCCAGCGCGCAGGATTGGCTGGCCAACGAAGTGGCGCCGGTTGCCGCCTATCTCAAGAGCGGGATGGCGCAGGCCAAGCTGGGCCTGCCGTTCAACTATGACAGCTGGGGTGGCTATCCGGCGGCGCGCGCGCGGTTCCTGCGCAGCGCGCAGGCGCTGGGTGGCAACACCGTGGTCATTTCCGGCGATAGCCACAACGCCTGGGCCTATAACCTGCGCCAGGATGGCCATGCCGCCGCCGTGGAATTTGCCGGGCACTCGGTCACCTCGCCCGGATACGAGCACGACGTGCGCACCGCGCCCGATACGGTGGCGCGTGGCCTGGTCGGCGCCAATCCCGAACTCGCCTGGTGCGATACGGCGCGGCGCGGTTACATGGCGCTGACCGTGACGGCGCAGGCGGTGACCAACGAGTGGATCATGGTCGATACCATCCGCCAGCGCAGCCCGGCCGCCAGCGTGGGCCATCGCGCCACCGTGCGCCTGGGTCGCAACGCGATGGAGGCCTGAGCGTTTGATCCGAAACTGCGTCCATGACGCAGTTTCGGATGGTTCGGCACCGGCCCGCTCCCGAACTTCACATTCGCCGATCGGCGAATGTGAATTGGATTCAGCGCTTCAACTGCTTGGGCATCAGGAACACGACATAGCCCTTGAACTGTGGTTCGTGGGCCAGGGCAGGGGGCGGTGTCCAATCGCCGCCTTCGGCCAGGGCCACGCGGAACGGCAGGGGGAAATGCGCCATCTTGCGGAAATAGGCGTCATACCCCGGTATCGTGCTGCGCCCCTGATAGGTCTGCACCACCACTTCGTCGATCACCGGCTTGAGCCGGGCCAGCGCGGCCGGATCGCCATTGGCGCTCCAATCCATCAGCCCGGTGATGGAAAGGCGCCAGGGGCGGGGCAGATGCGCGCGGGCATCGGCCAGGAACGCGGCATAGCGATCGAGGCCTTGCGTCGCCGCGTCGAAATCGATCTGCAGGCCGGCCAGGTGGTTGCCGGCGGCCTGCCAGCGTTCCATGTCCGCGACGATCATCGCCCAGGTGCGCGGGTTCAGGTCCAGCCGGTCGATCCGCACCACCAGCCACAGATCGGCATCGGGCAGGCGCGGCAGCCCTGCGCGCAGCCGGGTGAAGCGCGCCGGGCCGGGCCGGCGGCGCACTTCGCCATCGAGCAGGTAGAGTGTGTGGGCGTGCAGATCGGCGGCCGGGCGCACGCCGGGCCACACATAGAACGCGTCGAAGCCGTGGGCGTCGACCTTCGGCTCGTCCGGCTTGGTTGCCGGCGTTTCCACCGGCTTGGGTTGCTGGCGCTGGCAACCCGCCATCAGGGCGAGCGCGGCCAGCACAAGGGCGCGCCGCTTCACCAGTAATACCGCAGGCTCTTGGCCCATCGGCTGGTGGGATAGCGGGCCTTCAACTCGTCATACCAGGCCTTGCGCTGCGCCTTGGAAACCTGCTGCGCCTGGTAAGCGGCGTAATCGGGCGTCGGCCCGGCGCAGCCATTGGCACCTGACGGCGCATAGCACATCACCGCGCGATAGAGCGCATAGGCGCGCAGATCGGCTGCCGCGCTCTTGTCGGCAATGATCGCGGCATAGATCGCGTCGCGCGAAAGCATTGGCCCACGAAACTGGTCCTTGCCCCGGCCCAGTTGCTCCACCTTTTCAAATGGGGTGTAGAGCGCGAAGCCGTCGAACCCGTTGAGGCGGTAGAATTCGCCCAGGCACAGCCGCGCGGTCTGGTTGGCCGGATCGCGTGCCAGCGTGGCGGCGGTTTGGGCCAGTGGCGGGCAGGGCAGCACGTCGGACCATTGCCCTCGCGTAAAGCGCTGCGCGGGCGGCGTCGCCAGGCCGGCGCCATACCACGCCGTCAAGTCGACTTTGGGATCGGCCGGCACCAGCGCCAGGTCGCGAGTGAAATCGGCATAGGCGCCGCGCGTCAGGCCTTTGTACAGCAACGTGAATCGCGCCACGTTGCGTTCCCCGTCGGGCCGGCCGGCATCGGCGGCATTGGCGCGCAGCGTGGCCGGCGCGGCCATGGTCTGCAGCATCAGCTGGCGCAGCGTCGTGTCCTTGATCGGCGAGGCGCTGGCCAGGGCCTGGTCGATCCGCCCATCGCGCTGCCAGCGCAGAGCCAGGCCCAGTTGCGCCAGTGGCCCCTGCCACAGCCCCTTGGCGCCGCCCATCAGTTCCTGCCAGAAGCCGGCCTCGTTGGCATCGTGCGCCTTGGCCAGCGCCATGCCGCGCAAGACCTGGCGGCTGAACGCCAGCGGCGTGTAGCTGGGCGCGCGCCCCGCATCGGGCAGGCGGGTGAGGATGCTGCGCGGTGCTTCGCCGGCGTAATAGGCGCGCGTGGCATCGAGCAGCCCATAGAGATCGTCGTGCCCCGCAAACGCTGGCGCCTGCGCCGCCAGCGTTTGCGCGTCGAGCGGCATGGGCTTGGCCGGATCGAGCGGGCGCATTGCCTTGAGATCGGCAACGGCCATGAGCAGCGGCGTCTTGCCACCGCCGACCACGGCTTTCACGCCATCCTCGCGCTGGAGCAGCGTATTGTCGATTTCCTCGGCCAGATCGGCAGCGGCCTCGCTGTTGCCTGGCGTGGCGCGCAGCATGGCCTCATAGCTTTGCGCCAGCGCGGCGTCCTGCCCGGTCAGCCACAGGACGCGCCGCTTGAGGCCTTGCGCCGAGGCGGCATAGCGGCCCTGCGGATAGGACTTCAAATAGCGGTCGATCGCTTCGCCCGCCGCTTGTGCCTGCGTCTTGTCGACTTTTTCCAGTCCGGCAAAATCGCCATATTGATCGATGGCACCGGCCACCGCTGCGCGCAGGGCGACGCGGATCTTCATATAGGCGGCGGTTTCGCGCACCCACGGCGAAGGGCTGGACTCCAGCTTGGCAAAACTGCTGCGCGCGTTGGCGTAATGCCCACGATAGAAATCGTCAGCGGCACCCAGATACATGGCGTATGAACCCGCAAGATCATCGGGAAAGACGTCGGCGGGAATGGGATCGGGGCAACCGACCTTGGCCCGCGCGGTCATCAACATATCGCGGTAGAACTGGGGCACTTTATCCGCTGCCATGGCCGCAGCAAAGACATCCTGCGCAGCCTTGGGTGCTGCGCACTCGCTGGCCGGTTCGGAGGCGGCGGTTTCCGGCTGGGGCGCTTGCGGCCACAGCGTTTCGCGCAGGCCCTTCCAGCTGAAGAACACGTGGCCCAACTGGCCATCGTCCCAATCCGGCTTGGCATAGCTCACGCCCGCGTCGCTCACGGGCGCCAGGCTGCGCATCAACAGCAGCAGGTTGATCCGCGTGTCGTTGCCGGGGCTGAGCATTGCGCGGCCTTCGCAGGCGTAATCGGGCGCATCGAGTCTCCAGACCGGCGAGCAGGACGAATCCGCACAGGCCCAGGCAACGGTTGCCGCCAGTACGCTCGCCCCGGCCAGGGCCGTCGCGCCAACCCAAGTTCTGGCCGCCCCTCGCTGCCACCCCCGCATCGCTTGCCCCCTTGCGGCCTGGCTCAGGCCGGTTTCACGAAACTGTCGAGTACGCGCTTTTCCCCGGCGCTGTCGAACAGGATTTCCAGTTTGTTGCCTTCCTGGCTCTGAACCGTGCCGTAACCGAACTTGTCGTGAAACACGCGCGCTCCCACAGCCACATCGCTGCGCGGCTTGCTGGCGAAACTGGCGGCGCTGCGCGTCGATTCGGCAATCTTGCGCGGCTTGGGATCGAACATCTGGTTGGCCGCGCGCTGCCAGCCCGGCCCGCGCGTGCTGGCCTTGACCGGATGGTTGCGGGCCACGTCGGCAAAGGGATCGCTCGCTTCGCTCCAGTTGGCGCGCCACATCGACGCCCCACCCGACAATGTGGTTTCCTGCTCGATATGGTCCTCGGGCAGTTCCTCGATGAAGCGCGAGGGGATGGCGCTGGTCCACTGGCCATAGATGCGGCGGTTGGCCGCGTGCAGGATCGTGCAGCGCCGCCGCGCCCGCGTGATCGCCACATAGGCAAGGCGCCGCTCTTCCTCCAGGCTGGCGAGCCCCCCTTCATCCAGCGCGCGCTGCGAGGGGAACACCCCTTCTTCCCAGCCGGGCAGGAACACCTGGTCGAATTCCAGGCCCTTGGCCGCGTGGATGGTCATGATCGTGACCTTCTCCTCGTTGGCCGCCGCCTCGTTGTCCATGACAAGGCTCACATGCTCCAGGAAATCCCCCAGCGTTTCATATTCTTCCATCGCGCGGACGAGTTCGGACAGGTTTTCCAGCCGGCCATTGGCCTCGGCGGTCTTCTCGGCCTGGAGCGCGCCGGTATAGCCGCTCTCGTCCAGGATCGTGCGCGCCAGTTCGGCGGGCGAGAGCGTCGCCACCTGATCCCGCCAGCGCAGGAAATCGCGCACCAGCGCCAGCAGGGTGTTGCGCGCGCGGGCGGGCAATTCGTCGGTATCGGCAATGTCATAGGCCGCGCGCAGCAGCGGCACCTGTTGCGAGCGGGCAAAGCGGAACAGCTTCTCCAGCGTCTTGTCGCCCAAACCGCGCTTGGGCGTGTTGAAGATCCGCTCGAACGCCAGGTCGTCCGAAGGTTGGCCCACCAGCCGCAGATAGGCGAGCGCGTCGCGGACTTCGGCGCGTTCGTAAAACCGGAAGCCGCCGACGATGCGATAGGCGAGGCCGATCTGGATGAAGCGGTCTTCGAATTCGCGCGTCTGGAACTGCGCGCGCACCAGGATCGCCACGCGATCCAACGGGCAGCCCTCGCGCTCCAGCCGCTCGATCTCCTCGCCCACGCGGCGCGCTTCCTCGGGCGCGTCCCACACGCCGATCACGCGCAGCTTGTCGCCGCCGTCCTGCTCGGTCCACAATTGCTTGCCCAGCCGCTGCGCGTTCTCGGCAATCAGGCCCGATGCCGCGCCCAGGATATGTGGGGTGGAGCGATAATTCTGCTCCAGCCGGATCACCTTGGCGCCGGGAAAATCCTTTTCGAAGCGCAGGATATTGGCCACTTCCGCGCCGCGCCAGGAATAGATCGACTGATCGTCGTCCCCCACCACGCAGATGTTCTTGCGCACTTGCGCCAAGAGCCGCAGCCACAGGTACTGCACCGCGTTGGTGTCCTGGTATTCGTCCACCATGATATAGCGGAAGCGGTCCTGCCAGGTTTGCAGCACATCGCGATGCTGGCGAAAGATCGTCAGCATGTGCAGCGTCAGGTCGCCGAAATCGCAGGCGTTGATGGTGCGCAGCCGGTCCTGATAGAGGCCATAGAAATGCGCGCCGCGCCCATTGGCATAGGCTTCGTTTTCCCCGGCATCCAGGTCGGCCGGGGCAAGCCCGCGATTCTTCCAGCGGTCGATCAGCCCGGCCAGTTGCTTGGCCGGCCAGCGCTTGTCATCCACGCCTTCGGCCTGGATCAACTGCTTGAGTACGCGCAACTGATCATCGGTATCGATGATGGTGAAGGAACTGGTCAGCCCGACCAGTTCGGCATGGCGGCGCAGCATCTTGGCCGCGATCGAATGGAACGTGCCCAGCCAGGGCATGCCTTCCACCGCCGGGCCGATCAGCTGCCCCACGCGCTCGCGCATTTCGCGCGCGGCCTTGTTGGTGAATGTCACGCACAGGATTTGGGAAGGGTAAGCCAGGCGCTGGCGCAACAGGTTGGCGAGGCGCGCGGTCAGCGCGGCGGTCTTGCCCGTGCCGGCGCCGGCCAGCATCAGCACTGGCCCGTCGGTGGTCAGCACGGCCTCGCGCTGCGGCGGGTTCAGGCCGGAAAGCCAGTCGGGTTCTGTTCCAGCGGCATGGGAAGGGGGGGCAAAGCTTGTCACCGTGGAACAAGTAGGGAACTGGATGCGCGCGCGCAAGGCGGATTTGCCCCGAGCCATTTGCCATCGGACGCGGTGATTGCCGGTTATTCATCTGTCATACATCAACAAAAACACGGTTTGTCGTATGCCAGGGGCAAGTCGATCGGCTGATCGACGCAAGATCACGCCTTGCCGATTGGGCGGAAACGAAATGAAGGGATGGGGCGTAACTTGGACAAATTCTGATCTTGGGAACAGGAGAAGATCCCCATGCGAAAGATCATGTCTATCAGCGCTTTTGCGCTTGCCGTTGCTTCGATCCCGGCTGCACTGCACGCCCAGTCGGCCGCCACCACCCCGCCCGCGACTGCGGATGCGGCCGCTGCCGCAGCGCCTGCCGGGCCGTTTTCGATGACCACCGAGCAGAAGGGCCAGTATGATACCTGGCCGGCCGATCTGAAGGCCAAGTATGATGCCTGGCCTTCGGCCCAGCAGGAATACTTCTGGTCGCTCAATGCTGACCAGCAGAAGGGCTGGTGGGCGCTGAACGATACCCAGCGTGGTCAGGTCTATGCGATGACGCCCGACCAGCGCGCCCAGATCTGGCCGTCGATCGTGGCGCAGGTCCAGGGCCGTGCCACGGCATCGGCTGCCGGCAGCACGCCGCCGGCGCCCGCCGCCGGAACTGACGCCCAGGGCAGCACTTCGGGTGGCATGGCGGCCAACACGGCGCCTTCGCCCGTCCCGGCGGCGGATGCTGCCACGGACAGCGGCAGCAGCGCGACGGCCGGCAGCAACAGCCAGTACGCTGCGAACAGCGATACCAGCGCGATGCCCGCCAAGAAGTATCCGGTGTGTTCGCGCACCGTCACGGACAACTGCCGCAACCGCGGCGGCGTGTAACCGATAAGCCCTGAAGGGTCGCAACACTGTTGCCCTGACAATGGGACGGGCCAACGGGGAAGGGGTGCCGGGAAACCGGCGCCCCTTTTGCGTGCGGTGCACAAGATCATTGTTCGCTTGACAACGCACCGGCCGGCGGGAACGTCGCGTGCGTTATGACCGCGCCCACCCCGCTCCACGCCGTCCATCCTATCCGCCAGCACGCCCGGATTCTCGCTGCCAGCCTGGTTGGTACGGCGGTCGAATTCTATGACTTCTATATCTATGCCACGGCTGCGGCCCTGGTGATCGGTCCGCTGTTCTTTCCGGCCCAGGCGCCCGAGGCGCAAGTGCTGCTTTCGTTCATGACATTTGGCCTGGCCTTCGTGGCGCGGCCGGTGGGGGCCATCGCGTTCGGCCATTTCGGTGATCGCGTGGGGCGCAAGTCGACCCTGGTGGCCAGCCTGATGCTGATGGGCGGATCGACCATGCTGATCGCCTTCCTGCCGACTTATGCCATGGCTGGGCCAGTGGCGCCCGCGCTCTTGTGCCTGTTGCGCTTCGGCCAGGGCTTTGGCCTGGGCGGCGAATGGGGCGGGGCTTCGCTGCTGGCGGTTGAAAATGCGCCCAAGGGCTGGGAAGCGCGCTTTGGCGCGGCGCCGCAATTGGGCGCGCCGCTCGGCTTCCTGTTTGCCAACGGGCTGTTCCTGATCCTTGGACTGACTTTGCCCGAAGCCGCCTTTGCCAGCTGGGGCTGGCGCGTGCCGTTCCTGGCCAGCGCGCTGCTGGTCGGCCTGGGCCTGTGGGTGCGGCTCAAGATCGGGGAAACCGCCGCCTTCCGTGAAGCGGTGGAAGCCGCGCCTCCGCCCAAGGTCCCGGTTGGCCGCCTGATGGCCGATCATCCCGGTGCGGTCTTGGCCGGCATCGCGGGCGTCGTCGCCTGCTTTGCCATCTTCTATCTCGCCACCACTTTCGCGCTTTCATTTGCCACCATCAAGCTCGGCTATGCCAAGCAGGAATTCCTGGCGGTGCAACTGGCCGCCAATTTCTTCCTGGCTGCGGGCATCGCGCTGGCGGGCTGGTGGGCAGACAAGCGCGGGCCGGCCGCCGTGCTGCGCGTGGGCGCGGGGCTCACGGCGCTGGTCGGGCTGGTCTTCGGCCTGGGGCTGGGATCGGGGCATCTGCCGGTGGTCTTTGCCACGCTGGCCCTGGCGCTGTTCGTGATGGGGCTGGTCTATGGCCCGCTCGGCGCCTGGCTGCCCACGCTCTATGCCGTGCCGGTGCGCTACACCGGCATTTCGATCGCGTTCAACGTGGGCGGGATCATCGGCGGCGCGCTGGCGCCGTTCGCGGCACAATTGCTGGCGGCGCGCGGTGGCACGGCCAGCGTGGGCCTGTTCCTGACGGTGGCAGGGGCGGTGACTTTGGCGGGTGTGCTGCTGGCGCCCAAGCCAGCGCGCTAGGGGCCTGTCCTGAGCCTGTCGAAGGGCGCCAGCGCTGCCCTTGTCAGGCCTTCAAGCGCAGCAACGTGAGCCGTGCCTTGCCCACCTTGCGTTCGCTTTCCACTTCGCAGGCCTTGATCTGCGGCGCTTCGTCGGCGTGGGTTTCCAGGCTCACCCAAGTGCCTTCGCCGATCCAGCCCAGCCGGACCAGCTTGTCCACCGCCACCGCGCCCGCGCCGGAGCCATAGGGCGGATCGAGCAGGATCAGGTCCAGCGGTTCCTTGACCGGTCCCAGCGACAGGACGGACGAGGCGCGCACATCGGCCTGGGCCTGCACGCGGAAGGCGGTGAGGTTGGCACGGATCGCGCGGATGGCGGCCGCGTCCTGTTCCACGAACAGGCAATGCGCCGCCCCGCGCGACAGCGCTTCCAGCCCCAGCGCACCCGATCCGGCAAACAGATCGGCCACTTTGAGGCCTTCGAAATCGCCCAACCGGCTGGTCAGCATCGAAAACAGCGTCTCGCGCGTGCGGTCCGACGTGGGGCGGGTGGTGTCTCCGGCGGGCGCGTTCAGCTTGCGTCCGCGCCATTGCCCGGCAATGATACGCATTCGTTCAATTTTCCGTGTTGGGCGTGGCCGGCTTGGCGGGCTGGGCACTCTGGGCCGGCTGGGCTGCCTGCGCGGGCTGGGTCTTGAGTGTCTTGCGGAAGCGCTCGACCAGAACCTGCGGCACTTCCTCGGCCCCGCCGCGGGGCAGGTCGGCCAGCTCGAACGGGCCGTAGGCGGTGCGCAGCAGGCGCGAGACCTGCAGGCCCAGATGCTCCAGCACGCGGCGCACTTCGCGGTTCTTGCCTTCGGTCAGGGTCATTTCGATCCACTGGTTGCGGCCGGTGCGCCGCTCCATGTTGGCGTCGATCTGGCCATAGTGAATGCCTTCGATCTCGATCCCCTCGATCAGCTCTTCCAGCTGGTTCTGCGAGATGTCGCCAAAGGTGCGGGCGCGATAAGTGCGCGGGATGCCCGTGGCGGGCAGCTCCAGTGCGCGCTTCAATTCGCCGTCGTTGGTCAGCAGCAGCAGGCCCTCGGTGTTGAGGTCCAGCCGTCCCACCGGCATCACGCGCGGTGTGCCCGGCGGCAGCGCGTTGCGCAGCGCGTTGTAGATCGTGGGCCGACCCGAGGGATCGCGCTCGGCCGTGATCAGGCCGGCCGGCTTGTGAAAGCGGAACACGCGGGTGGGGGCGGCGGCAGCGATCAGCTTGCCGTCCACGCTCACACCCTTGAGGTTCTTGAGAATCGTGGCGGGCGTGGTGACGAGTTCATCGTTCAGGCGCACGCGCCCTTCGGTGATCAGGCGCTCCACTTCGCGGCGCGAGGCAACGCCGGCGCGGGCGAGCAGCTTGGCAATGCGCTCGCCCTCGCGGCCTTCCTCGCGCGGCTGGGCCGGCGCGGCGGCGGGCTTGGCTGCGGGCCGGGCAGCCGCCTTGGCCGGATGGTTGGCGATGCGGAACGGGCGTTCGCCCTGCTGCGGGCGGGTGAGCGAGCTGGCCTGGGCCATGCCGCTCGGCCGATCGTCGCGCCGCGCAGCGGGCTTGGGCGCAACCGGCTTGGGGCTCAGCTTGCCTTCGATCTTGGCCGCGGGCCGGGCCTGCGGCTTGCCCGCCGGCTTGGCCGCGGGCTTGCTGCTGTCACGCGGCGCGGCGCGGTCTGCGCGCGGCGCCGGCTTGCCATCGGGACGGCGTGTACTTGCGGCCTTGTTGGAAGCGGCGGGCCGTCCCGGGCGGCCGCTCCTGCCTTTTGGGGGAAGTGTCATCGCCGGCCCATAGACCATTGCCGCCTTTGCGTCAAAGTGGCGGCGGATGGGGGTGCTTGGGGCTTCGACAAGCTCAGCCCGAACGGCACCTCGGTCGTGAAATCCGTTCGCCCTGCGCTTGTCGAAGGGCCTTCCCCGCGCCTAGGGTGCCCAGCGAGCAACCAGGAGACCACGATGGCATCGGCCCCCGCGCCACAGAAACCCAAGGGCTGGCGCCTGTTCAAGCTGGCGCTGCAATCGCGCAAGTCGGCCACGATGCTGGGTTTCGGGTTCTCCTCCGGGCTGCCCTATGCGCTGCTGATCGGCACGCTCAACGCCTGGCTGGGCGAAGTGAAGATCGATCTGGCCACCATCGGCGTGCTGTCGTGGATCGGGCTGTCCTATTCGTTCAAGTTCCTGTGGTCGCCGCTGGTCGATCGCCTGGCGCTGCCGGGGCTCGAGCGGCTCGGCCGCCGCAAGAGCTGGATCGCGCTGTGCCAGGGGGTGCTGGTGCTCAGCTTTGCCGGGCTGGCCGCCACCGATCCCGCCCGTGCCATCGGCACGTTTGCGCTCTTCGCATTCCTGGGCGCGCTGGCTTCGGCCACGCAGGACGTGGCGATCGATGCCTGGCGGATCGACGTGGCCGACGAACAGGCCAGCGTCGAGCTGCTCTCCTCGATCTATCAGTTCGGTTATCGCATCGCTTCGATCGTGGGTGGGGCGCTGGCACTGGTCATGGCCGGGCGGATGAGCTGGCCGCTGGTCTATCTGCTGATGGCCGGGCTGATCGGCCTGGTCTTCGTGGTCACGCTGCGCGCGCCCGATACGCCGCGCGCCGAGCAGGGCGCCTTGCACGCCACGCTGGGGCAGGTGGGTGAACTCAACGCGGGCGCCCGCACTGCCGCGCTGGCGGTGGTGGGGGCCAGCTGGGCCTGGGCGATTGCCACGATCGTGCTGTTCATGGTCAAGATGCTCAGCCCGCTGGGGCCGGGGGAAAAGCACCCCTCCGTCGCCAGCTTCACGCGTGAAACCGGGCCGTTGATCGTGCTGGCCACGGTGGCCGTGCCGCTGCTGGTTTCGGCGGTGGTCAACGCGCTCAAGACGCGGCAGGTGGCCGTACTTGCCGCGCCCGACATGGCCCATGGCCCGGTGCGCACGGCGATGAACCATCTCTATGTGGCGCTGGTGGCGCCGCTGGCCGAACTGGTCGGCCGCTTGCGCTGGGGCGTGCTGATCGTGGTCGGCATGATCCTGACCTACACCTTGTGCTACAACATGTGGGCCAGCTTTGCCTTTCCGTTCTATCTGGAATTCCTGCACTATTCCAAGGACGAGGTGGCTTTTGCCTCCAAGCTGTTCGGCATTTTCATGACCATTGCCGGGATCAGCCTGGGTGGCTTCCTGTTCGTGCGGCTGGGGCGCATGCCCACGATCCTGATCGGTGCGGTGCTGCCGATCCTGGGCAATTTCGTCTATGCCGATCTGGCCGAAGGCGCCCCGTTGATTGACCGGGTGGGCCATGCCATTGGCCTCCACGCGCTGTTCGGCGCGTTCGGGTTCGATGATCGCATGGTGCGCCTGCTTCTGGCGATCAGCTTTGAAAACATCTCTACCGGCATCGCCGGGGCGGCGTTCGTCGCTTATATGTCGGGCATCGTCAGCCGCAGCTACACCGCCGTGCAATATGCGCTGCTATCCTCGCTCACGTTCCTGATCGGCTCGCTGGGGCGCGGGATCGCGGGCGAGGCATTCGACCTTTATGGCTATGCCACGGTGTTCCGCTATGCCGCGCTGGCCGGTGGGCTGGCGGTGGTCTTCGTGCTGCTGGAGTGGGCGCGGGTCTCGCGCGGGGCGAGGCCCGGCGCCAACGTTTAATCCGGCACTTCCCCGTTGCGTGCCAGCACGTCTCCGGCAAGGTAAAGCGAGCCGACGATCAGCACGTCGCCGTCCGCCGGCAGCGCGGCCAGGGCCGCTTCCACATCGGCAAAGCTGCGCACCGGCAGGGCGCTGTGCGCGGCGAAATCCTCGGGCCGGTGGGCATCGTGGCCGGGCGCGGGGACGACCGAGATGGACAGCGCATGATCGCCCAGCGGGGTGAGGATCGCGCCGGGGTCCTTGTTTGCCAGCATGCCGATGACCACGTGCACCGGGGGCTGCGCGGCGAGGTGGCGGGCGATGGCAAGGCCGGCATCGGGATTGTGTCCGCCATCGAGCCACACCGTGCGCCCCGGCACTTGCGCCGTCAGCGGCCCGGCACCCAGCCGTTGCAGACGGGCAGGCCAGCGCGCGGCGCGGATGCCATCGGCCATGGCCTGCGGGCTGACGTCAAGGGCGCTCTGGTGGCGCAGCATGGCCACGGCGAGCGCTGCGTTTTCTGCCTGGTGGGCGCCCGCCAGCGCGGGTAGCGGCAGGGTAAGCGATCCGCGCTCATCGCGATAGACGATTGCGCCCTCCACGCTGGCATCCCACGCCGCGCCGCGCGGCACCAGGATGCCGCCTTGCGTCGCGGCCGTATCGGCGACCACTTGCGCTGCGTGGGGCGGATAGGCCAGCGTGACCAGCGGCACGCCCGGCTTGGCGATGCTGGCCTTTTCAAAGGCGATGCGCGCCAGCGGATCTTGCGCCGCGGCGGCGGGAATGCCGGGATCGGGTGAAAGCAGGAACGCCTCGTGATCGAGGCCCAGCGTGGCAAGGCCGGCGCAGGCCGCGGTGGGGAGGATGTTGGTGGCATCCAGCCGTCCGCCCAGACCGGTTTCGATGACGCAGGCGTCCGCCGGCACGCTGGCAAAGGCCAGGAACAACGCGGCGGTGGTCACTTCGAAAAAGCTCGGCTTCAGGTCTGGCTCTGCGGCGTCGAGCGCCCGCTTGAGCAGATCGGCCAGCAGCGCATCGTCGATCAACTGGCCGGCCAGGCGAATGCGCTCGTTATAGCGCACCAGGTGCGGCTTGGTGGCGGTGTGCACGCGCAGGCCCTGCGCTTCCAGCATGAAGCGCAGGTACGTGCAGGTGGAACCCTTGCCGTTGGTGCCGGCCACGTGGAACACGGGCGGCAGCCGGTCTTGCGGGTTGCCCAGACGCGCGCAGAGCTCACGCACGGTGTCGAGGCCCAGCCGCCCTTGCGGCAGCGACAGCGCGCCCAGCCGATCGAGCTGGGCCTGCACTGCCGGATTTTCGGAAATCGCGAAGTCCTTCACGAAACCCCCTCCCGCCGATCCACCCCCGCGCGGGCGCGGGGGCGGGGCGCGTTCGTGTCAGGCGGCCTTGGCGGCCATCAGGTAATCGATGGTTTCAGCCAGGGTGGCGCGCAGGTTGTGGCGGTGCACCACCATGTCGATCATGCCGTGGGCGTGCAGGTATTCCGCGCGCTGGAAGCCTTCGGGCAGCTTTTCGCGGATCGTGTCCTGGATCACGCGCTGGCCGGCAAAGCCGATCAGGGCACCCGGCTCGGCAATCTGCACGTCGCCCAGCATGGCATAGCTGGCGGTCACGCCGCCGGTGGTCGGATCGGTGAGAACCACGATATAGGGCAGGCCCGCCGCGTGCAGGCGGCTGATCGCCACGGTGGAACGCGGCATCTGCATCAACGACAGGATGCCTTCCTGCATACGCGCGCCGCCCGCCGCCGTCACGGCGACATAGGGGCACTTTTCGCGGATTGCGCGCTCGGTGCCGGCGATGAAGGCATTGCCAACGGCCATGCCCATCGATCCACCCATGAACGCGAATTCCTGCACGCCGACCACGGCCTTCTTGCCTTCGATCCGGCCCACCGCGTTGGTCAGCGCATCGGGATGCGGGTTGGCGGCGCGGGCGGCCTTGATGCGATCAGCATACTTCTTGGTGTCGCGGAACTTGAGCGGGTCTTCCTTCACCTTGGGCGCGGGCAGCAGGACGAAACCGGGGTCCATCAGCTGTGCCAGGCGCGCATCGGCGCCGATGCGGCCATGGTGGTCGCAGCGCGGGCAGACCGACTGGTTGTCTTCATACTCCTTGGTGAACAGCATTTCGCTGCACGAAGGGCACTTGATCCACAGGTTGTCGGGCGTATCGCGCTTGGGGGTGAAGGGCAGCGCGTTGCGAACGCGGTTGATCCAGCTCATGCAATGTCCTTTCGCGCCGCGTGCACGGCCGCGCTCAGTGCCGCGACCAGGTCACGCACCGGGCCGGCGGCATCGGCGCCGTGTTGGGCCACGAGATCCACCAGCGCGGAACCGACGACGACGCCATCGGCCACGGCGGCAATGCCACCGGCCTGTTCGGGCGTGCGCACGCCAAAGCCCACGGCAACGGGGATCGTGGCGGTCTGCTTGATCCGCGCCACCGCCTCTTGGATCGAGGCGAGCGCGGCCGATTGCTTGCCGGTGATGCCGGCAACCGAAACGTAATAGAGGAACCCGCCCGAACCATCGAGCACGGCGGGCAGCCGCGCCGCATCGGTGGTGGGCGTGGCGAGGCGAATGGGCGAAATGCCGTGCGCGCGCAGCGCCGGGCCCAGTTCCGGGTCTTCCTCGCTGGGAATATCGACGCAGATCACGCCGTCCACGCCGGCATCGGCGCAGGCATCGGCAAACCACTGGGCGCCGCGCGTGATCATCGGGTTGGCATAGCCCATCAGCACCAGCGGCACGTCAGGGTGACGGGCGCGAAAACCCTTGGCGATGGCCAGGATATGCGCGGTCTTGGTGCCTGCGGCCAGCGCGCGCAAGTTGGCATTCTGGATCGCCGGGCCATCGGCCATGGGGTCGGTGAACGGCATGCCCAGCTCGATCACGTCGGCCCCGCCAGCCACCAGCGCATCGAGAATCGCGGGTGTCGCTTCGGGCGTCGGGTCCCCGCCGGTGACGAAGCAGACCAGCGCGGCGTGGCCCTTGGCAAAGGCGGATGAAAGGCGGGACATGGTCAAGCCCTCTCCCCTTCGGGGGAGAGGGTTGGGAGAGGGGCAAGCCGCGCATCTGCCAACGCCTGCGAGAGCATTTTCAAAACACCTTCCATCGTCTTCGTCACTTTCGGGCAGCGCACTACGTTATTCCCTGCTGGATGCAAAGGGGCGCACCTTTATCGTCGTCACCCCGGATCAAGTCCGGGTGACGATGCATGAGGAGGCTAGGGCGTTCCGCCCTTACAGCTCTACCCCCAGGTGCTTGGCGACGGAGAAGATGTCCTTGTCGCCACGCCCGCACAGGTTGGCCAGGATGATCTGATCCTTGTCCAACGTCCGCGCCAGCTTGGTGACAGCGGCGATGGCATGGCTGGGTTCGAGCGCGGGAATGATCCCTTCGGTGCGGCAGAGCAGCTGGAAGCCGTCGAGCGCCTCGGTATCGGTCACCGAGGTGTATTCCACCCGGCCGATGTCCTTGAGCCAGGCGTGCTCGGGGCCGATGCCGGGATAGTCCAGGCCCGCGCTGATCGAATGGCCTTCGGTGATCTGGCCATCCTCGTCCTGCAACAGATAGGTCTTGTTGCCGTGGAGCACGCCAGGGCGCCCCCCGGCAAGGCTGGCCGCGTGTTCCTTGTCCAGCCCGTGGCCGGCCGCTTCCACGCCCAGCATCTTGACCGAAGGATCATCCAGGAACGGATGGAACAGGCCGATGGCGTTGGAGCCGCCACCGATCGCGGCCACCAGCACATCGGGCAGGCGGCCGACGCGCGAGAGCATCTGCGCCCGCGCTTCGCGGCCGATCACGCTTTGGAAATCGCGCACCAGTTCGGGATAGGGGTGCGGGCCCGCGGCGGTGCCGATGATGTAGAACGTGTCGTGCACATTGGCGACCCAGTCACGCAGCGCTTCGTTCATCGCATCCTTGAGCGTGCCCGCGCCCGAGGTGACCGGCACCACTTGCGCGCCCAGCAGCTTCATGCGGAACACGTTGGGCGCCTGGCGCGCCACGTCGGTGGCACCCATGTAGACCACGCAGGGCAGCCCGAAACGCGCGCAGACGGTGGCCGTGGCCACGCCGTGCTGCCCGGCGCCGGTTTCCGCGATGATCCGCGTCTTGCCCATGCGCATGGCCAGCAGGATCTGGCCGATGCAGTTGTTGATCTTGTGCGCGCCGGTGTGGTTCAACTCGTCGCGCTTGAACCAGACCTGGGCACCCTTGCCTTCCGGCGCGCTCTTGGCCAGTTCCTCGGTCAGCCGGGGCGCGAAATAGAGCGGGCTCGGCCGGCCGACATAGTGTTCGAGCAGATCGTCGAACTCGGCCTGGAACGCCGCATCGGCCTTGGCCTTGCGGTATTCCGTCTCGAGATCGAGGATCAGCGGCATCAGCGTTTCGGCAACATAGCGGCCCCCGAACTGGCCGAAGTGGCCACGCTCGTCGGGCTGATTGCGGAAGCTGTTCGGGTTCTGGACAGTCATGGTCCAGCCGATTGGCAGAGGGCGCGGCGCTTGTCCAGATTCATGGCCCAACGGGCGGTTGCGGGCCATGGGCCCCCGCGCGACGTGCCCGGTTCACGCTTCGGATTTATGCAATTCCATTTCCGCAATTTGCACCATTGCGCGTTCATCCTGGCGTAATGTGCCGGCGTTAGAGAGCGTTTTGCAACGTCGTGAAGGCGGTCCTGTAATGGGGCCGCCTTTTTGTGTTTTCAAATACTGCAACGATACTTTCTGTCTATTTGTTCAGAAAAGAAGAATCCTTTCACAAATGACAGAAACTGTGGCAAAAATGCCATGTGTACTATGTTAGAGTCAGAAATGTCATTTTTCTGACTTGTTGAGGATTGAGGCGCGGACTACTTGCCCACTCGACCGCCGCGCAAAACGGCGGCTTGAATGCAAGGAGGTTTATTATGCGTCTCGTTCTTCTCGCGCTCGCCGGTACCCTGGCTGCAGCTGCCCCGGCTATGGCCAACGAGGTCCGCGTCGAAGCGCACAGCGGCGTGCTGTGGAATCACGACAGCACCGATGCCACGGCTGGTGTCGCTGCCGGTTACGACTATGACCTTGGCCCTGCCGCATTCGGTGGCGTCGAAGTGTCGGCCGACAAGATCCTGAACAGCTATGCCAAGCGCGTTTCGGTTGGCGTTTCGGGTCGCCTGGGTGCCAACCTGGCCGGCACCAAGCTCTATGCCGTGGGCGGCTATGCCACCACGCCGTGCTCTGACTGCGGCGGCGCATGGAACTTCGGCGCCGGCGTGCAGAAGTCGTTCCTGCAGAAGTTCTACGGCAAGGTGGAATACCGCCACTACATCGCCGACGAAGGCCTGGGCAACCGCGACGCGGTGACCGCCGGCGTGGGCTTGAAGTTCTGATCGCACCGATCCGAACAGCGGGAAAAGGGCGGCGCGCGAGCGTCGCCCTTTTTCGTTGCGGCACCGGCCCGCTCTCCCACCCGACCTCCCAACGATAGTACCCTATGGGAGGTCGGGTGGGGGAGAGGGCCGGTGCCGCATATCCGGCAAAGCCGGACCTTCAATTAGCCGAACGCGCGGCGCGGCAGAAGGCCTGGATGCGGCTTTCGTCCTTGACCCCGGGCGCGCTTTCCACGCCGGACGAGACATCGACCAGTTCGGCGCCGGTCTGGCGCACCGCATCGGCAACGTTATCGGGTGAAAGACCCCCGGCCAGGCCCCAGGCGGTGGCGCCGCGATAGGTTTTGAGCAAGGTCCAGTCGAACACCAGGCCCAGGCCACCGGGAATGGCAGCGCCCTTGGGCGCCTTGGCATCGAACAGCAGCAGATCGGCCGCGCCGGCATAGCGGGTGGCGGCGGCAACGTCGGCAGGGGCGGCGATGGACAGCGCCTTCCACACCGGCAAGCCAAACTGCGCCTTGAGCTGGGCGGCGCGTTCGGGCGTTTCCGCGCCGTGGAGTTGCAGCACGTCCAGCCGGGCGGCGCGCACGGCCTCGGCAATCGTGGCGTCATCGGCGTTCACGAACAGCCCGACCAGGCGCGCACGCCCGGCGTTGCGGGCGCCAAGCGTGGCGGCATCGCGCACCGATACGTGCCGGGGCGAAGGGGGGAAGAACACGAGGCCGGCGTATTCGGCGCGCGCGGCAAGCGTGGCGTCGAGCGCGGCACTCGTGTTGATTCCGCAGATCTTGATAGCAGGGGCTGGCATGACCAGCCCATGTGGCGGCTTGCTTACTGCGGTGCAAGCTCGAACGTGATGGTGACCGATGCGCTCACGTCCAGTTCGCCGGCGGCAACCGGGCTTGGTGCGGCGCTCATCATCATCTTGTCGGCGCGGGCATAGAGCATCGGCGGCTGGGGCGACCAGCCGCCGGTTTCGCTGATGGTCAGAATGCGTACCACCTTGAGGCCGGCAGCGCGGGCATAGAGTTCGGCGCGGGCGCGGGCCTTGCTCACCGCGTCGACTCGCGCTTCGTCCTGGGCCACGTCGGGCTTGTCGAGCTGGAAGCTCGGGCCGTTCACTTCGTTGGCGCCGGCTTTCACCAGCGTGTCGATCACCTGGCCATAGCGGGCAAGGTCGCGCTGCTTGACCTGCACCTGGTTGGTGGCGCGATAGCCCACGATCACCGGATCGCCTTCGGTGCTGCCGTCGGGCAGGCGCTTTTGCTGGCCATAGACCGGGCTGACCGAAAGATTGCTGGTCTGCATGTCACGCGCGGCCACGCCGCTGGCCTTGAGCGCGGACAGCGTGGCATTCATCGCGCGGGCATTGGCGGCCAGCGCTTCGCTCGCCGTCTTGCCTTCGCTGGTGACGCCGGCGGAGAACACCGCCAGATCGGGCACGCGCGTGGTGCGGCCTTCCGCCTGGACGGTCAGGACGGTAGCGCCGGGGCTGACGACCGGGGCGGTCTGCACCGCTTGGGCATGGGCGGGAACGGCAAGCGCGGCCAGCGGCAGGGCGGCAATGCTGGCGGCAAGGATCAGGCGCTTCATCGGGGACGGTCTCCGTTTGTTACGGTTCAGGCATGGCCGAAGCGAGCTTGCGGCGCGCTGAACCGTTGCAGGGGAAACCGTTCAGGTAAGCGGGCGTTCCAGCACGACCATGGCAAAATCGACCGCCATGGTGCCGGGGAACGGGCGGGTTTCGCCGGTGCGGACATAGCCGCGGCGCTCGTACCAGGCGATCAGTTCAGGGCGGCGGTCGATTACGGTCATTTCGATGGCGCGGGCGCCCAGTTCCGTCTTGGCCATGGCATCGCACTGCGCCAGCAGCGCCCGCCCCAGGCCCCCGGCCTGCACATCGGGATCAACGCAGAGCATGCCGAGATAGGCCTTGCTGCCGGGCAAGCCCACCAGTGTGACCGTGCCCACCAGTGCGCCATCCCCGGCTTCGGCCACGATCACGCGCTTGTCGGCGGCGGCAAGCGCGGCGGCGAGTTCTGCGTCCGACGTGCGTTCGTCATCGAGCAGATCGGCCTCGTGTGTCCAGCCCTGGCGCGCGGTGTCGCCGCGATAGGCACGTTCCACCAAGGTGCGCAGCGCGGGCAGGTCAGCCAAGGTGGCCAGCCTGAACTTTGGCTCCACAGCGGTCGGCATGGTGCTTACAGCGTGGCTTCGATGGCGCGGGCGGCGGCCACCGGGTCTTCGGCGCGGCTGATCGGGCGGCCGATCACCAGGCACGATGCGCCGGCATCGCGGGCGGCGCGCGGCGTCATGGCACGCTTCTGGTCGCCCAGTGCGGCGCCCTTGCCTTCGGCCGGGCGCAGGCCGGGCACAACGAAATAGCCATTCTTCCAGCGGCGGTGGACTTCGCCCACTTCGTGGCCCGAACAGACGATGCCATCGAGGCCCGCTTCCTGGGCAAGGTCGGTCAGGCGCAGCACCTGGTCGTGCGGGGTGCCGGCAATGCCGGTGCGGGCCACGTCGGCATCGTCCAGGCTGGTCAGCACGGTTACGGCCACCACCTTGCACGCTTCGCCGGCCGCCGCCTTGGCGTCTTCCATCATCGCCCGCCCGCCAGCGGCGTGGATGGTGACGATCGCGGGCTGCAGCACATGGATCGACTGCATCGCGGCCGCGACCGTGTTGGGAATGTCGTGCAGTTTCAGGTCGAGGAAGATCGGCAACCCGATCTTGGCCATTTCCAGGACGCCGTGGTGACCATGCGCGCAAAAGAATTCCAGACCCAGCTTCAACCCGCCGACGTGCCCTTTCACCTTTTGCCCCAGCGCCACTGCGGCATCGAGGCGGGGAAGATCGACGGCAAGATAGATCGGGTTGCTCACGGGTGGATGTCCGGCTGGGCCGCATCAATGGCGGCATCGGTGGCGGGATAGGTGCCGGCCTGGCTCACCAGGCTCGACTCCAGAGTGGCGATGCGGCGCTTGAGGCGCCAGCGGCGCAGGCGGCCCGCCGCCCAAGGCGGCAGGAACCCGGCCAGGAAAAAGACCAGCGCGACAAATCCCACCGGCCAGTCGAAATGCAGATACCCGGCGCCATAGGGCCAGAAATTCACCCGCGCGGTTTCCGCGTTCATCACGATGAAAGCGGCAAAGGCCGCAACGAGGGCGAGCCACAAGACGATGCGGATCTGCTTCATGTGTGGCGCTTCACCTTCAACCTGCCGTGCCCCATGCACGGGTGGCGGACATTAGGCAGATTGTAAACGAAGCGCCAGCACTTGCATTATTCGCCGAACACGCGGGCGAAGATCGTATCCACAGCCTTGAAGTGATAGTCGAGGTTGAACTTTTCCTCGATCTGCTGCGCGGTCAGGGCCTTGGTCACGTCCTCGTCGGCCTTGAGCAGTTCGAGCAGCGAAAGCTGGCCGTCGGATTCCCACACCTTCATGGCGTTGCGCTGCACCAGGCGATAGGCCTCGTCGCGCGTCACGCCGGCCTGGGTCAGGGCCAGCAGCACGCGCTGTGAGTGGACCAGGCCGCCCATGCGATCGAGGTTCTTCTGCATCCGCTCGGGATAAACCACCAGCTTGTCCACCACCGAAGTCAGGCGGGCGAGGGCGAAATCGAGCGTGATCGTGGCGTCGGGGCCGATGAAGCGTTCCACCGACGAGTGCGAGATATCGCGCTCGTGCCACAGCGCCACGTTTTCCAGCGCCGGGGTCACGGCCGAACGCACCACGCGGGCAAGGCCGGTGAGGTTTTCGGTCAGCACCGGGTTGCGCTTGTGCGGCATGGCGGACGAACCCTTTTGCCCCGGCGAGAAGTATTCTTCCGCTTCGAGCACTTCGGTGCGCTGCAGGTGGCGCACTTCGGTGGCCAGGCGCTCGATCGAGCTGGCGATCACGCCCAGCGTGGCAAAGAACATGGCGTGGCGATCGCGCGGGATCACCTGGGTGGACACCGGCTCGACGCTCAGGCCCAGCTTTTCGGCCACGTATTCTTCCACGGCCGGATCGATGTTGGCAAAGGTGCCCACTGCGCCGGAAATGGCGCACGTGGCGATTTCGGCCCGGGCATTGACCAGGCGCGTGCGGCAGCGCGAAAATTCGGCATAGGCCTCGGCCAGCTTCTTGCCGAAGGTGGTCGGTTCGGCATGGATGCCGTGGCTGCGGCCGATGGTCGGGGTATACTTGTGCTCTGTCGCCCGGCGCTTGATCGCGGCGAGCAGGGCGTCGATGTCATCCAGCAGGATATCGGCGGCGCGGGCCAGCTGCACCGCCAGCGTGGTGTCGAGCACGTCGGAGCTGGTCATGCCCTGGTGCATGAAGCGCGCCTCGGGGCCAACCTGCTGCGCCACCCAGTCGAGGAAGGCGATCACGTCGTGCTTGGTCACCGCTTCGATCGCGTCGATCGCGGCCACGTCGATCGTGGGGTTGGTCGCCCACCAGTCCCACAGCGCCTTGGCGCCGCTTTGCGGCACCACGCCCAGGTCACCCAGCTTCTGCGTGGCATGGGCCTCGATCTCGAACCAGATGCGATAGCGCGCTTCGGGTTCCCAGATCGCGGTCATCGCGGGGCGGGCATAACGGGGGACCATGGTTCGACTCCGGAGTTGACAGGTTTGCTGGTGCTCGCCCGCCCGCTACGGGCGTGCGGCCGTTAAGGCAAGGGGCAGGGGCGCCAGCGTGCCGGATCGGCCCGCCCTGCCACGCCGTTCCCCCCGGTTCGGCATGGCAAGGCGGGCCGGCCCCGTGCGCGCCGCCGGCGGCTGCACGGGGATCGACGAACGATCGGGGCAGCCGGGGAAAGAGGCGCCAGCCGGTCGAAGCGTCGAATCGCGCGGAAATTACAGCGCGAGAGTGAGCGCCACGGAGGCGACGTGGTCGCTGCTGTCGAGCTTGCCGGGGCGGATGCCGTGCTGGTTGAGATAGCCGGCTTCGACCGATAGCGTCTTGGTGATCGGCGCATTGACGCCGATGAAATTGCGCATGCGTTCCTCGCCGTTGACGGTCTGGAAGATGGTCTTGTTCAGGTCGATAAAGCTTTCGTGGCTGGCCACGATCATGACCTTGCTGTCTTTGGCCACCGGCAGGCTGGCCTTGATGAACGGGCGCAGGCGCCAGCCGGTGCCGGGCATGTTGTCGCGCCAGCGTTGTTCCAGACGCATGCGGCCGTTGAACCGCACCGGGCCCAGGTGGGCGAAATTGTCGAACGAGACCTGCTGGCGGAAACGACGCTCCATCACCGCGAAATCGCCGTGCAAGTAGTTGGGATCGTGGGTGTAGCCGAGCCACACGGTGAAGGTCTTGTCCAGCTTGTAGCCGACCATGAAATTGTCTTCGAGTTCGTAGAACCCGCGCGTGTTGCCGGTGCGCAAGATGGTTTCGTTGGACACGCGCCAGTGGGGCCCGGCCTTGGCGGTGACGGTCAATCCGCCCCAGCCCTGCGTGTCGGTGTCTGCGCGGGCGGCGCCGGGGGCAAGCATACAGGTAGCGGCCAGGGCGGCGCCGAAAATGCAAGGCAGGATACGCATGAGGCGAAGTGTCCGTTCAGGGCTGTTGGCCGCCCCTATGACGTTTTGATGACACATTCGTGACAAAGGATTGACGCAAAATAGACGGAATTGATGGCGAGGGGCGCCGCATTTTCGGGGGTTTGGGATGATCCTTGCGCTATGCTGTGTTTCGTGAAATATAGCCTGGGGTGACAAAATATGACACTGCGGCTTGGCCGCGGTGCAGTATCCAGGGGCAATAGATCCATGAATTCAGCGACGAAACGCCACTTGTGCAAAGTGGCGCCGGCCGGGCTCGCCCTGGCGGCACTCCTGGTTATGCCGGACGGGGCGCGGGCGGATTCGGCTGCCGATCCGCAACCTTTGCCCGGGCCGGCCAACGATATCGTCGTGACGGCGCGCCAACGGCCCGAACCGGCGCAGCGCGTTCCTGCGGCGTTGAGCGTGGTGGGCGGCGCGTGGCTCGATCGGTCGCTGGCGGTCAACACCCAGGCGCTGACCACGCTGGTGCCTGCGCTTGCTTATTCCTCAGCCAATCCGCGCAACACGGCCTTTACCATTCGCGGCCTGGGATCGAGCGTCGTGGCGGTGAGCCAGGCCAACGACGGGCTGGAGCCGGGCGTGGGCTTTTATGTCGACGGCGTGTACCACGCCCGCCCGGCGACGGCGGCGTTCGACTTTTCCGATATCGAGCGGGTGGAAGTGCTGCGCGGCCCGCAAGGCACGCTGTTCGGCAAGAACACCACAGCCGGGGCGATTTCCATCACGTCGCGCCTGCCGTCCTTCACGCCGGCCGCCAGCGAGGAAGTCAGCCTGGGCGAGCGCCGTTATGTGCAGGCGCGGGCCATGGCGACCGGGCCGCTGGTGGACGATGTGCTGGCCTATCGTGTCGCGGGCCTGCTTACGCGGCGTGACGGGGTGATCCACAATGTACGCACCGGCGCAGACCAGAACAGCGTGGACAACCAGGCCTTGCGTGGCCAGCTGCTGTTCACGCCTTCGGCCAGCATGCGGCTTCGGTTGGTGGCCGATTATGCCCGCTTTGGCGGCGAATGCTGCACCCAGGTTTACCTGCGCGTTGGCACCAGCCAGCGCAGCGCCTCGCGCCAATATGCCGCGCTCGCCGCCGCTGCCCACTATGCCCCGCCCAGCACCAATCCTTATGACCGATTGACCGATATCGACGCTGCGCTGGGGGTGAACACCAACGAAGGGGGCGTTGCCGCAACGCTGGACTGGAACCTGGGCGCCGCCACGCTCACGTCGGTCAGTGCCTGGCGCTTCTGGAACTGGGACGCGGCCAACGATCGCGACTATACCGGCCTGCAGATCCAGACCACGCAGCACATCCCCTCGCGCCAGGATCAGATCAGCCAGGAACTGCGCCTGGCATCCAACGGCGATCATCGCCTCAGCTATGTGGCCGGGCTCTATTATTTCCGCCAGGTCATCACCGGGCACCCGATCTCGATCTATGGTTCCTATGGCGCGCCGTGGCTGCTGGGCACGACCACAAGCAACGGCACGGCGATCCCCGCCAACCTGCTCGACGGCTATGGCCAGACTGGCAACACGCGCTATGCCGTCAGCAGCTATGCCGCCTTTGCCGAGGCGAACTGGAAAGTACTTCCGCGCGTGACGCTGACCGGCGGCCTGCGCCAGACCTGGGAAGACAAGAACGGCCAATATGCCACCACCGTGTTCGGCGGGCCGGCGACCAGCAACGCCGCGCTGATCGCCGCGCAGCTTTCGGTGCTGCGGCCCCAATCCTATACCGCGCGCAACAGCGATGCGAGCCTTTCGGGACGGGCCAACCTGGCCTGGCAGGTGACCCCCTCGATCATGGCCTATGCCGGCTATGCCCAGGGGTTCAAGTCGGGCGGGATCAACATGTCGGGCCTGCCGCTCGACAGTGCCAACCAGCCGGTGCTGGCCACGGCGGTGATCCGCCCCGAACGCAACGTGACGTGGGAAGGCGGGATCAAGAGCCAGTGGTGGGACCACCGCCTGACGCTCAACCTGGCGGCCTATCGCACCACGGTGCGCGATTTCCAGGCGACGATCGTCGATTCCAGCCAGACCGTGGCCCTGCGCGGCTATCTTTCCAACATTCCACGGGTGCGCGTGCAGGGGGTGGAAGCCGATGCCGCGCTGCACTGGGGCGGGCTGACGCTGACCGGCGCCCTGGCCTATGCCGATGGCCGCTATACCGATTATCCCAAGGGGCCGTGCCCGCTGGAAGTGCAGACGGCGGCCACCACGGCGTGCGACCTCACCGGCAAGACGCTGACCGGTCTGTCGCGCTGGACCGAGACGCTGGGCCTGGACTATCGCCTGCCCATGGCGCGGGGCGAATGGGTGCTGCACAGCGACACCGCCTGGCGCACCAGCTATAACGGCGATCCCTCGCTCTCGCGCTATACCATGATCGACGGTTATGCGCTGACCAACGCCAGCCTCGCGTGGCGCAGCCGCCGCGATGGCGGGCCCGGCGTGGAACTGGGGGTGTTTGCGCGCAACCTGTTCAATGCGGACTATATCCAGAACCTGACGATCCAGGCGGGCAATTCCGGCTTGATCCTGGGCACGCCAAGCGATCCCCGCACCCTGGGCGTGACGTTCCGCGCCTGGCAGTGAGGGGGTACGGCGGCGCGCCTTGCCCTCCGCCAGGCTTGCGGCCTGCCACCTCCCCATCAGGAATGGGGAGGAGTAGTTCCCCTGATCCTCCCTGCCGCACAGCGGTGGGGAGGGGGACCGCCGGCATTGCCGGTGGTGGAGGGGCACCTTCCCGTCGGCACACCGCGTCCCGGCATCGGCGCACATTTCTCCCCGCAAGGCAGGGGGCAAAGAGCGTGAAACAGTGGCCGATGGATCGGGCAGGAAAAGCCGCGCCATGCCGCAAGGGCTGGGCGCGTGGGTGGGCGGGTCGGGCGGCGACACCGCCCGACGGATAGCAGATGCCACGACTTCCCCAGCCTGTGGCAACCCTCCGGAGCTATGGCCAATCCGCCTGCTCCCGGCCTTGTTCCATCGATGCCAATGTCGCTTCCCTTACACCCCCTGCTAAGTGAAGACCTGTAGAGCAGGGCCAGAAGCGGGCGGCGAAGTCATCCCGCAATGCCTTGGGTTTCGACCGACATTGGGCGGTTTGGGCGGGCAGGCGCGTTTGTGTTGCCAAAAATTACACTGCTTTTCGGTGGTTGCCGCGCTGCCGCAATCGCTCGGTTTCGGACCGATTGGCAACGCTCGGTTTTTCCGATTGCTGCATCTGTTTCGGTTTGCAGCGAGGCGTGGTCCATGGCACCCCATGGCCATCCGAAAAGCCTTGCAAGAGGATGCCCCCATGCTGCCTTATCCCGCGCTTTTGCGCCTGCGCCGTGCCATGCTCGCCGGCGCCATGCTGGCCACACCCCTGGCACTTGCCGCCCCCGCCCGGGCCGACGAAGGGATGTGGACGTTCGATGCCTTTCCCGCCGCGCGGATGAAGCAGGATTATGGCTGGGCGCCCGACCAGGCCTGGCTCGACCGCGTGCGTGCCTCGGCCGTGCGGCTGACGGGGGGTTGTTCGGCCAGCTTCGTTTCGGCCGAGGGGCTGATCCTCACCAACCACCACTGCGTGGTCGATTGCGCGCAGAACCTGTCGAGCGACAAGGAAGACCTGGTCGCGAACGGCTTCATTGCTGCCCGGCGCGAGGATGAGCGCAAGTGCCCGGGGCAGCAGGCCGAAGTGGTAACGGTCATCACCGACGTGACCGCCGCGGTGAAAGGCGCGATCGGCACGCTGGCGGGTGAAGCGCTGGTCAAGGCGCGCGACGCCAAGATTGCCGAGATCGAGAAGGCCGGGTGCAAGGACACGGCCACCACGCGTTGCCAGGTGGTAACGCTGTTCGGCGGCGGGCAATACAAGCTTTATACCTATCGCAAGTATTCCGACGTGCGGCTCGTGTGGGCGCCCGAATTCCAGGCGGCGTTCTTTGGCGGCGATCCCGACAATTTCAACTATCCGCGCTATGCCCTCGATGCCGCGTTCCTGCGCGCCTATGAAAACGGCAAGCCGGTGAAAGTGGCCGCGCACCTGAAATGGAGCGCGCGGGCGCCCCAGCCGGGCGAGGCGACGTTCGTGGTGGGCAATCCCGGCTCTACCCAGCGGCTGTTCACGATGGACCAGATCGCGTTCCAGCGCGAGGTTTCGCTGCCGATCACCAACACGGTGCTGTCCGAATTGCGCGGCCGGCTGATCACCGCGATGGAGCAGAGCCCCGAGCGCAAGCGCGAGGGCGGAGACAGCCTGTTCGGTTTTGAAAACGCGCTCAAGGTTTATATCGGGCGGCAGAAGGCGCTCAACGACCCCGCCTTCCTGAAGATGCTGGCCGATAACGAGGCGACGCTGAAAGCCAAGGTGGCCGGCAATGCCGCGATCGGCGATCCCTGGACGCAAGTGGGGCAGGCGGTGGCCGCCTATCGCAACATCTACGCCGCCTATCGCTTTACCCAGCCGATGGGCGACCTTTACGGCTATGCTGAAACGCTGGTGAAAGCCGCGATCGAGCGGGGCAAGCCCAATGGCGAGCGCCTGCCCGGCTACACCGACAGCGCGCTACCGCTGCTGGAAAAGCAAGTGCTCGACGCCAAGCCGACCTACCCCTGGCTCGAACAGCTTGAGCTGGAGTGGAGCCTGTCCAAGGCGCGCGAATACCTGGGCGCCGACGATCCCGACACGCGCCTGATGCTGGGCAAGGAAAGCCCCGAAGGCCTGGCGGAACGGCTGGTTTCGGGAACGAAGCTGGCCGATCCCGCCGTTCGCAAGGCACTGTGGGAAGGGGGCGCGGCCGCGATTGCCGCCAGCACCGATCCGCTGATCGTCTATGCCCGCAACCTGGAGCCGCGCCAGCGCGAACTGCAAAAGGCAGTGGACGCGCAATACCAAGGGCCGCTGGTGGCGGCCGGGGCCAAGCTCGCCGATGCGCGCTTTGCCGCCTATGGCGCGACGCTCTATCCCGATGCCACGTTCACGCTGCGCATCAGCTATGGCAAAGTGGCGGGATGGAAGGAACGCGGGGCCGACGTGGCGCCGGTGACGACCATCGGCGGCGCGTTCGACCGCGCCACCGGCGCGCAGCCGTTCCTGCTTGCCAAGGGCTTTACCGCGCACGAGGCACAGATCGCCAAGGCCACGCCGTTCGATTTCGTGACCACCAACGATATCATCGGTGGCAATTCCGGCTCACCGGTGGTCGACAAGGACGGCGCCGTGATCGGCGCCGCCTTTGACGGAAACATCCATTCGCTGGGTGGGAACTATGGGTACCAGGGTGACGTAAACCGCACCGTGGTGGTCAGCACCGCCGCCGTGCAACAAGCGTTGGAAACGATCTATCCGGCGCCCGCGTTGGTGCGCGAACTGGCGTCGAAGTGAAACACCTTGGCCCCGTCGGCGCCAGCCTCGGCGCCGGCGGCGGCCAACCGCCGCGCGCGCAGCCCGTTCTCTTCCCGGCCGATATAGTCGCGGGTGAGGGGCAGCGTGTCGCGATGGCGCACCAGTTGGAACTGGAAATTCACCATATCGGCATGTTCAAACGCGGTGGCGGCACCGGCCAGGTAGAATAGCCACATGCGATAGAAGCGCGCATCGAACAGCGCCTCGATCTTGTCCTTGTTGGCCACGCAGCGATCGTACCAGGCGCGCAGCGTGGGCGCATAGTGGCGGCGCAGCACTTCCACGTCGGTGATCATCAGGCGGTTGGGTTCGACCGCCGCCACCGTCTCGCTCATTGCCGGGATATAGCCGCCCGGGAAGATATACTTGCGCGTGAAATCGTCGGTCACGCTGGGCGGGCCGACGCGGCCGATGGTGTGCATCAGCATCACCCCGTCTTCGCCCAGGATATTGTGGCACTGACGGAAATAGGCGCTGAAGTTGGGCACGCCGACATGCTCGAACATGCCCACCGAGACGATGCGATCATACGTATCGGTCACGTCGCGATAGTCGGTCAGGCTGAAGGTAACGTCGCCGTCCACCCCTTCGCGCCGCGCCCAGTCCTGGGCATAGGCAAGCTGTTCCTTGGACAGGGTGATGCCGTGCACGCTCGCGCCGGTCAGCTTGTGCAACTGGATCGCCAGGCCACCCCAGCCGCACCCGATATCGAGCACGCGCAGGCCTGGGCGCAGTGCCAGCTTGGCGGCGATATGTTCCACCTTGGCGTGCTGGGCTTCTTCCAGCGTGGTCACCCCTTCGCCCCAATAGGCGCAGGAATACTGGCGCAGCGGATCGAGAAACAGATCGTAGAGGCGATCATCCAGATCGTAATGATGGGCCACGTTGCGGCGCGAGGCGTTGCGCGCGTTCAACTGGTCGATCCGGCCGGCGATGTTGAGCCACAGCTTGCGCAAGGGGCCGGGATTGTCGATGTCTCCGGCGCGTTCCCACGGGTTGTTGGCGCGCACGAAGCTGATGAAATCCATGATGTCGCCGCCCTCGATGCGGACGCGATCATCCATGAAGGCCTCGCCCAGGCCCAGGCTGGGGTTGCGGGCCAGATAGCCCGGGACCTTCTTGTCCATCAGGCGCAGGGTAAGATTGGGCCAGCCTTCCTGGGCCACGCCAAACACCCGGCTGCGGCCATCTGCTTCGATTACTGTCAAGGTACCGTGGCGGATCAGGCGTTTGAGCACCGGACCCAGGATCAACATGGACATCGTGAATAAAGCTCCGACGGACCCTCCCCGCATGTCCACTATGCACAAGCGCGGCCCGCCTGCAAGCGGGCCGCACCGATTATTCAATATCCTGATTTTTCAGGATGTGTGCGTTGGAGTCTGATCCAAAATTCGCCGCTGGGCGAATTTTGGGTTCGGCGCCGGCCCGCTCCCCACCCGGCCTTCCAGAAGGTACGCTTGCGTGGGAGGCCGGGTGGGGGAGTGGGCTGGTGCCAAACCAGCCGGGACTACGTCATCGACGTAGTCCCGGATCAGAACCTTAACGGCAGCGTGCGTTGCCGCGATCGATTTCGCGGCCAAGTAGACCGCCACCCACGGCGCCCAGCAGGGTGCCCATGGTGCGATCGCCACGCGTGTCGATCGCGCGGCCCACCAGGGCGCCACCGGCGGCGCCGATGATCAGGCCGGTCGTGCCGTTGCTGCGCTTGCAGTAGTAGCGGCCGTCGCGGCCACGCCAGATGCGCTCGTCGCGGCCGATCGGACGGGGCTCGCGATAGCGGCCGCGATCGTCGAAGCGGTCGTGACGGCCATAGCCGTGGCCACGGCCGTGGCCCGGATCGGCCATGGCCGGTGCGGCGGGAAGAACGATGGCGGCCATGACCGCGGCGAGAATGGTCTTCTTCATGGGGTATGCTCCCTGCTTGGTCCGAAAATTCGTGACGGTGAACCCGGTTTTGAGCGATGCGATCCACAACCGGCGATGAACGTCTCGTTGTCTTTCATGTTCCGGGGCAAAGCGAGCCGCCTGCGCGACGGGTTGTGCCTTGCCGGGCGCGGGGCTGGTCGATAGTCATGGTCGAATGTTGCTCGATCTTGTCGATGTTTTCGTTTCCGGCCCGCTTTCGGGCAATCCCCTGGCCGTGGTGCGCGGGGGCGATGCCCTTGATGCCGATGCGATGCTGGCGTTGACGCGCTGGCTGGGTTTTTCGGAAACCACCTTTCTGCTGCCACCCACAGATCCTGCCGCCGACTATCGGGTGCGGATTTTCTACCCGGCCGGCGAATTGCCTTTTGCCGGCCACCCCACGCTGGGCACGGCCAAGGCCTGGCTGGCGGCGGGCGGCGTGCCGCGCACGCCTGGGCTGGTGATCCAGGAATGCGGCGTTGGGCTGGTGGACGTGCGCGTGGAAGACGATGTCCTGGCGTTTCGGGCCCCGGCGCTAAGGCGTGGGGGGCCGCTTTCGCCCGAAGATCGTGACGAGGCGATCCGCGTGGCCGGCGTGCCGGAAAGCGCGGTGGTCGATGCGGTGCATGCCGACAACGGTCCTGGCTGGCGCCTGTTGCGGCTGCGCAGCGCAGCCGATGTGCTGGCTGCCGTGCCGGTTGCGAGCGCGCCGGTGCCCACCGATGTGGGCCTGATTGGCCCCTGCGCGCCCGGCGCCGACAGCGATTTCGAGCTGCGTGCGTTCTTTACCAACCCGCAGGGCAAGATCGTGGAAGATCCGGTGACCGGCAGTCTCAACGCCGCCGCGGCGCAGGTCGTGTTTGCCGCGGGCCTGGCCCAGCACCGCTATGTCGCCACGCAAGGGCGCCGCACTGGCGCCGACGGGCGCGTGGTGCTGACCCAGGATGGGCAAGGCGCGGTCTGGGTGGCCGGCGGCGTGCGGCTGGTGAGCCAGGGCGGGGTGGTGGAGGCCTAAGGCAGCCTCCTACCCCAACGCAGCCTGCTTTTCGGCGGCCAGGCGGTCCATCTCGGCGCGGCTGCGGCGTTCGGCAGCGGTCTTGAGCTGGCCGCAGGCGGCATCGATGTCGCGTCCGCGCGGGGTGCGCACCGGAGCGGAAATGCCCGCTTCGAACACGATTTCGGCAAAGCGCTTCACCCGTTCGGGGGTGGAGCATTCATAAGGCGCGCCCGGCCAGGGGTTGAACGGTATGAGGTTCACCTTGGCGGGCAGCTTGTACTGCTTGATCAGCCGCACCAGTTCGCGCGCGTCATCGTCGCTGTCGTTGCGATCCTTGAGCATCACATATTCGAAGGTGATGCGCCGGGCATTGCTGGCGCCGGGATAATCGGCGCAGGCCTGGAGCAGTTCTTCCAGTCCGAACTTGCGGTTGATCGGCACGATTTCGTCGCGCACGTCCTTGGTCACGGCGTGGAGCGAAACCGCCAGGTTGACGCCGATTTCCTCGCCAGCGCGGGCCATCATCGGCACGACGCCGGCGGTGGACAGGGTGATGCGCCGCTTCGACAGGGCAAGGCCGTCGCCGTCCATCACCAGCTTGAGCGCATCGCGCACGTTGTCGAAGTTGTAGAGCGGCTCGCCCATGCCCATCATCACGATGTTGGTCAGCAGGCGACCATCGGCGGTGTAGCTGCCTTCGTCCTCGTCCAGATCGAGGTCGTCCGTGGCGCTGGCCATCGATCCCTTGGGCCATTCGCCCAGCGCATCGCGCGCCAGCATGACCTGGCCGACGATTTCGCCCGGCGTCAGGTTGCGCACCAGCTTCATCGTGCCGGTATGGCAGAACCGGCAATTGAGCGTGCAGCCCACCTGGCTCGACACGCAAAGCGTGCCGCGGTCGGCATCGGGAATGAACACCATTTCAAAGTCATGGCCATCGGCCGTGCGCAGCAGCCACTTGCGCGTGCCATCGGTGGAAACCTGCGCTTCCACCACGTCTGGCCGGCCGATCACGAACCGTTCCGCCAGCCACGGGCGCATGGTCTTGGCAATGTCGGTCATCGCCTCGAATTCGGTCACGCCACGGTGATAGAGCCAGTGGAACACCTGCTTGGCGCGCAGCTTGGCCGCCTTGGCATCGAGCCCGGCGTCCTGGAACAGCGTGGCGATCTGCGGGCGGGGCAGGCCGATCAGATCGGTCCGGCCATCCTCGCGCGGGGTAACCGGGCGCGGCACGGGCACGGGATCGATATGGCCGGGAATCGGCATGGACACGGGAAGCGAAGTGGGGGCGTTCATGCCCCGCCATATACGCATTTGTGGGAAAATCGCCAGAGGGCGCCGTTTCCCGCTGCACGCAGCGATTGTTTGTTTGGAAATCCGGCTTTGCCGGATTTGCGGCACCAGCCCGCTCCCCCACCCGACCTCCCAACGATAGTACCCTATGGGAGGTCGGGTGGGGGAGCGGGCTGGTGCCGCCCAAAAAATGCGCCATGGCGCATTTTTCAAACGGACTCTCAGCGGCGCAACCACCCGGTAATCGCCAGGCGCGGCGCCCCGGCAAAGGGCGTGACTTGCGAAACCGAATGGCGCTGCGGCACGCGGAACAGGTGCAGCGCGTTGTGACGCGGCGCCAGCGCGCGCTGCACATCGCCGGCATCATCGTGGAACATCAGCAACCCGCCCCATTCCACCCGCCACTGCGGCGTGAGATTGAGGACATAGGCCGCGACCCGGTTTTTTCCGGCGACATTGTCATCATGGCAGGTGAGAAAGTGGCCAGGCAGATAGCGCGTGGCCTGGCCATCGACCAGCCGGATGGCCGGTTCCCCGGTCAGCGTGCGAAAGAGATCGAGCCATGGCGGCGTGTTGAACGCGCTCACCAGCCGGTCCACCGGCCAGTTGCGCGCGGCCCGCTCGGCCGGATCGTCGGACACGCGCAGCGAATCGAACAGGAACTGAAAGCCATCGCGGGCCTGGGCATGCACCGCATCGAGCAGGGCGGCCTGCCGCTGCGGATCGAGCGCGGCGCGGGCCTTGGCATCAAGATCCCAGACCTTGTCCCCCTGGTTGAGCACGCGGGAAAACGCTGCTTCTTCGCCCATCCAGCGATGCAGGGCATCGGCAGTTGCGGCGGGCAAGACCGGGGTCAGGCGCACATGGCCAGACGCGGCCAAAGTGGCCGTGGCGGCCTGGCACGCGGCAGGGGTGATGGCGGGCGAAAACGGGTTGGCCATGTCGCCTCCTAGCGCGATGCACGCTGTGGCGCAAATGCCACAGTTTTCTTGTTGTGCTGTGTTCATGAAACCGGATCGCCTCTGAGGCCGTTCGTTGCAGGTCTGTCGGGTCGCAGCAAGGTTGCCAAATTGGAATGTTCCAAAAGGAACTGGCAACCGGCCGACAGAAAAGAACAGTTCGCATGGAGTTGAACCGCTATGAAGACCATTCTCGCCAGCGTCGTCGCCGTTTCGGCGCTTGCCGTTGCAGCCCCCGCCTTTGCCCAGGACACTGCGGGAACGCCTGACGCACCGAACCGCACCTTTGTCGGCCCGCGTGTTGGCGCCGTTCTGGGCTATGACATCAGCCGTTCGGGCAGCTCGGTGGACAACGACAGCACCCGCGACCAGAAGCAGTCGATCGACGGCCTGCTCTATGGTGGTGAAATCGGCTTTGACGTGCCGGTTGGAACCAATCTGGTTGTCGGCGTGGAAGGTGAAGCGACTGGCAGCACCGCCAAGTGGACCAATCGGTTCGAACCCAACACGTTCAACCTGGGCCGCGTGAGCGCCGGCCGTGACCTCTATGTCGGCGGTCGCGTTGGTTATGCCATGTCGCCCAAGGCCATGCTCTACGTGAAGGGCGGCTACACCAACATGCACTACAAGCTGCAGGGCACCGACGGCACCACCTCGGAAGACTACCGCATCACCACTGACGGCTATCGCGTCGGCGGCGGTCTGGAATATGCCTTCAGCCCCAAGACCTTCGGCAAGATCGAATACCGTTATTCGAACTACAGCCGCGCCAACTTCAACTTCAACGGCAACACCAGCGACCGGTTCGACATCGATACCGATCGCCACCAGATCGTGGCCACCTACGGCCTGCGCTTCTGATCACGGGTTGATCGTCTGTTGCAAGGGCGGGCCGGGGGAAACCCCGGCCCGTTTTGCTGTGTCACGCGCCGATGCAGCCAAGCGTTGCTGCATCCATGGCCGAAGCGGCGCCGGTCAGGCGATAGCTATCGCGAAAGGTGCGCCCATCGCGGCCCTTGCCGCTGACGCTCAGCGTGGTGGCCGTGCGCAGCTTGGCCACCACCGCGGCATCCATCCGTCGGTCCTGCGCCCAGGCAGCCGCTTCGCCGGCGACAAGATCGAAGCGCGCGTCGCCCAGGCTCAGGGTTACTTTGCTGCCTGGCGCAATGCGGTGTGACAGGCGCCAGTGCACTTGTCCTTGCAGGTTGCGGCGCGGCCAGGTGCCGATCGTCATGTAAGGGACCATGTCGCGCGGGCGGCTGCTGGGCGCGGGCATGGCAATGGCATAGCAGCGCGGAACCGCAGGATCGCGAAACGCCGCCCAATCGTCCCACACGCCCAGTGCATCGCGCGCATCGGCCGGCCCAGGCAGCAGCACGCCGGCCATGACCAGCGCCAGGATCAGCCTTCGGCCAGGTCGAGCCATGCGATCACGTCGTTGTCGGTGGCGATGAACAAGTCGGCCTGGATCTCTTCGCTTTGCTGGGCAGCCAGGGCCATCGCCTCTTCGAGCGGGCCATAGAACAGGGTCTGCGCCGCGCCGCCCTCGGGCCCGTCGGCCAGGTGATAGAGCCGCACGGTCGCGCTTTCATACGTGGTGCGCATCAGGCCTCGTCTCCATCGCGGCGGTGGCCATCGAGATGGCGCTTCGCCTGTTCCTCGCGCATTTGGTCGGCGGCCTTTTCGGCCTTGGTGCGGCCAAAACGGGCGCGATTGGTTGCTGCCTGGGCCTCAGCCGCCTGGCGGGCGCGGGCCTTGCGGGCTTGGCGCAAGTTGATCACTTGCGCCATCAGGCGTGCTCCGTCCCGCGCGAAGAGCCGAAGAACACCGTTTCTTCCCCATTCTCGATCAGCGCGATGGAGCCTTGCACCAACGACGGCGCGATCGGTGCGCCATGATCGGGGTGGGGCGCCAAGCCGGCCAGCAACCCGCGCAGCACGCGGCTGGAAATGCCATGCATCACGACGATATGAGTTTCGCCGGTGTGCCCCACGGCATCGATCCAGCGTTGCAGCCGGGCGGCGATCGCCGGATAATCCTCGCCATCGGGCGCCGGGCGCAGCAGGTGGTCGGCCAGCGTGATGGGGCCATGTTCGGCTTCCACATCATCATACCCACGCCCGATCCACGAGCCCATATCGATTTCGAACAAGTCGGGCGTGCGGTGCGCGGCGAACCAGTCGATCCCAAGTTCCTCGGCAATCAGCGAGGCGGTCTGCAGCGCACGGCCGGTATCGGAAATGTGCAGGCGCACGGCCGGTCGCTCGCCCAGTTCGCCGCGCAGCGCCTGGCCCATCATCACCGCCTGTTCAAAGCCCTGGCGGGTAAGCGGGGTGTGCATGGCATTGGATTGCAGGCGGCGTGCGGCGTTGAACACGGTTTCGCCATGACGCAGCACGAAAAAGCGGCCGGGCAGGGGCGTGTTCCGGTTTTCGGGGCCGTTCATGCCGGCACCGGATAACTGATGGCCATGATTTCCCATTCCTTTTCCCCGCCGGGCAGGCGCACCACGCGCAGATCGCCCACCCGCGCCCCGCGCAGCGCCCGCGCGATCGGCGCGCTCCACCCGATCAGGCCTTTGCTGGCGTCCTGCTCGTCATCGCCCACCAGGGTGAGCGTGCGGCGGTTGTCGTCCTCGTCGGCCAGTTCCACCGTGGCACCGAACAGCACGCGGCTCTGGTCTTCCTGGCGCGCCGGATCGACCACGCGCGCCGCTTTCATCCGCCGTGCCAGCCAGGCCAGTTCGCGGTCGATCTCGCGCATGCGCTTGCGGCCATAGAGGTAATCGCCGTTTTCCGAACGATCGCCGTTGCCGGCAGCCCAACTGACGATCTCGACGATGGCCGGGCGTTCGGTGCCCAGCAGGTGGTCATAGCGCGCGCGCAGGGCAGCAAGGCCGGCGGGCGTGATCGGATTGCCATCGGGTTTCATTGTCGTGCGTCTTTAGCGTGCAGCGTTGGGTTCCACCACCCCCGACCCTTTCACTCACCCCGGCGTGGGCTTGCCCAGGATATGGCTCATCGGGTTGGGCCCGTGCCATTCCGCCTTGTCAGGGTTCATCGCGTCATAGACCACGGCGTTTTCCAGCACGCGCTGCACATAGTTGCGGGTTTCCGACAGCGGGATGCGCTCGATCCAGTCGACCCATTCGACCGACCCGGTGCGCGGATCGCCATTGGCGCGCAGCCACTTGTTCACGTTGCCCGGCCCGGCGTTGTAGGCAGCCACGGCCAACGGGGTGGAACCGCCATAGATGTCCATCAGCCGGCCGAAGAACGCGCTGCCCAGCATGATGTTGAAACCGGCATCGTCGGTCAGCGCCTGGGTGGAATAGGCCAGGCCCAGCTTGCCGGCCTGCTCGCCCGCCGTGGCCGGCATCAACTGCATCAGTCCGCGCGCGCCGGCGTGGCTCATCGCATTCTGGGCAAACTGGCTTTCCTGGCGGGTGATGGCGTGGATCATCGTCCAGGACTGCTCGGTGCCAGGGGGAACCGGGATCAGCGGAAAGGCGATATGCTGGAAATCGAGATAGCCACGCGCGCCGGCCGCCTGGCCCACGATCACGCCAAGGTCCCTTCGGCCGAGTTCGCGGGCCAGTTCGGCCACCAGCATGTGCTGGCCCTCGGTCTGCTGCTGTTCGGAAATTTCCTTGAAGAAGCGCACGGTGGTGCGCCACTGCCCGCTGCGTGCCACTTCGCGCACCGCCAGGGTCAGCGGGCTGGCGTTGAAGCGGGCGCGTTCGTCCGGCGTCGGGATGGCACGCGAATCATAGGCGAAATTGGGCACGCTCTGGCCCAGCCGTTCCAGCGCGAGCAGGCCATAGAACTGATCGGCATAGCGCGCGGCCATGGCGAAATAGCGCTGGGCATCGCCCGTCAACCCAGCCTGCGCGGCGGCGCGGCCGGCCCAGTAAAAGCCCTTGGCCCGCGTGCCCGGCGTGCGCGCGGCATTGCCATAGCGCCAGAACAGCGGCGCGGCGTTGGCCGCATCGCCCAGCCTCCACAGCGCCTGGGTTCCGCCCAGCCATACCAGCGAGGTGTAATCGTCGCGCAAGTCATAGGGCAACTGGCTGATGTCTTCGCCCGCGTCGAAGGCATCGTCCACCCCGCGTGCGATCGCCACGGCGCTGCGCGCATCGCCGCCGTTGGCTGCGCCCTGCGCGTTGGCCAGCAGTTCCTCCACCCACTTGCCGCGCGCCAGCGGTTTGGCCCGCAGCGGCGGCCGGTTGGCCAGAAGCTGCTGCGCCAGCATGCCTTGGCCCTGTTTGCGCAACTGGCGCGCCCGCAGATAGAGAAAGCCGGGATCGCCGTTGAGCATGTCTGCCGGCGTTCCGGCGGCGGCAGCATAGGGATCAAGGCCCTGCAAGGCCATCAGGCGCGCGCCATCGATTCCGCGCCGCAGGGGGGAAACCGCGCCGAACGCGCGGTTGGCCTGGTCGGTAGCGCCGGCCCACAACAGCGCGTCCATTCGCGCGTCGGCATCGTCGGGCGTGAAGGTGGCGCCCCACATGGCCTGGATCGCGGCTTCGTCGGCATCGCTCATCGGGCCGCCGCGCCAGGCGGCTTTGGCCATGGCATCGGCATCGGGCCGGCCCAGGGTGCGCAAGGCCAGGGCATAGCGGGCGCGGCCGGGATTGGTGAGCGGTGGCTGGCGATCGAAATACGATACGATGGTGCGCACGTCTCCGCCGGCACCGGTGCCGGTTTCGCGGGTCAGCGCGCCTTCGGCATAGCGACGCAGGCGTTCTTCGTCGGGGAAGCCGGGGTATGACAGCAGGAAGCCGGCATAGTCGGAAAAATTGAAGCGATTGGAAGACGTCAGCAGTTCCCAGCGCGAAATGGCCAGGGCCATCGGCCCCTGCTGCCCGGCGATCAACTGCGCGCGGGCACGGTCCCACGCGCTGCCATCGGTATCGGGCCCGGCATCGCTGGCGCGCGTGGGCATCGATAGGGCAACGAGCGCGGCGAGGCCGCACAGCCCATTGCGCAGCGCGTTGCGCAATGGGGGGGAAACCGGGGTTCGGGGCATGTCCATGCTGGACATCGTCTATGCCGCCTCCTTATCAGGCGCTGAATATGGCTTTGCAGTGGCAAACTGTGGTTTGACGCGGTATGCGCCGCGCGGCAAGCGTCCAGACCTGCCCAGACCCGCATTGTGCGACAAGACGAGGGATAATGTCCATGTTTTCCGGCTCCATTCCGGCTTTGGTGACACCGTTTCGCGATGGAGCCCTTGACGAGAAAGCATTTCGTCGTCTGGTCGATTGGCAGATCGAGAACGGTTCGTCGGCGCTGGTGCCTTGCGGCACCACGGGCGAGGCATCGACCCTGTCCAACGCCGAACACCACCGCGTGATCGAGGTTTGCGTGGAGCAGGCCGCCGGCCGCGTGCCGGTGATCGCCGGTTGCGGCAGCAACGACACGATGAACGCGTTGCTGCACATGACCTTTTCCAAGAAGTGCGGCGCCCAGGCGGCGCTGTGCGTGGCGCCCTATTACAACCGCCCGAGCCAGGCCGGCCTGATCGCGCATTTCAGCTATCTGGCCGAAAACAACGACCTGCCGATCATTCTCTACAATGTGCCGGGCCGCACGGTGACCGATATCCTGCCCGAAACGGTGTGCGAACTGGCCAAGCGCTATCCCGACAAGATCGTGGGCATCAAGGATGCCAGCGGCGACCTTTCGCGCGTCACCGATCATCGCATGGGCATCGGCAAGCATTTCTGCCAGCTTTCGGGCGACGACGAGCTGGCGCTGCCGGCCAATGCTGCGGGCGCGGTGGGTTGCATCTCGGTGACGGCCAATGTTGCGCCCAAGCTGTGCGCCGAATTCCAGGCGGCATGCGCGGCCAACGATCTGGCCCTGGCGCGCGAGCTGAACGACAAGCTCTATCCGCTGCACTATGCCATGTTCGAAGACGCTTCGCCCGGTCCGGTCAAGTATGCGCTTTCGCGCGTGCACGACTGGATGGGCGAGGAATTGCGCCTGCCGCTGGTGCCTTGCAGCGACGCCGCGCGTCGCGCGGTGGATGCCGCCCTGGAGCATGCCGGGCTGGTGTAAGGCGCGGTATTCGGGCACATTTCCCCCTCCTCTAAAGAGGAAGGGGAGTATCAAATCAAGCCCTTGGCCTTGAGCGAGGTGTGGCCTTCGCGGCCGATGATCACGTGATCGTGTACGGTCACGCCAAGCAGCCGTGCCGCTTCCATGATCTTGTGGGTGATCTGGATATCGGCGCGGCTGGGCTGGGTGCTGCCCGAAGGATGGTTGTGGACCAGGATCAGCGCGGCCGCGCCAATGGCCAGCGCCTTGGCAATGATCTCGCGCGTGTAGATCGCGCTTTCGTCCAGCGTGCCGTCGCTCACGATCTGGTCGAGCAGCAGGCGGTTCTGGGTGTTGAGATAGAGCACGCGCACGCGTTCGTGGTTGAGGTGCGCCATGTCGATGGTGAGATAGTCTATCAGCGCCTGCCAACTGGATAGCACCGGCATTTCCTGCACCTGGGCGCGGGCCAGGCGCCGTGCGGCGACCCCGGCGATGCGCAGCGCGGCGGCGGCGGCTTCCTTGATGCCGGGCACCGATTGCAGCGCGCGTGGATCGGCATTGAACACGCCGGGCAGCGAGCCGAAGCGCTGCAGCAGCATGCGCGCCAGCGGTTTCACGTCCATGCGCGGGATAACGGTCATCAACAGCGCCTCGATCACCTCGTGATCGGCCAGGGCATCGTCGCTGCCACCCAGCAGGCGCCGGCGCAGGCGGGCGCGGTGGCCGGAAGGATCGTGCGCCGCCTCGCGCACGCGGTCGGGCACCAGATCCGGATCGGGCGCGCTTCGTTCAGGAAAGAGTCCGGGTTCGTCCTGCATGACCTCGTGCGTGGGCAAGAAGGTGGGCACCGGGCAGGCCGGCGCGCGTTGCGAAATGCATGTTACGGCGATTTGCATTGCCCAAGCGCGGGCCATGCGCAAGAAGGGGGCGAATGGCGGATACGACCGATTTGGCGGAACCTGAAGGTCCGGCGCCCATGCGGCGGCGGCGTCGCTGGCGTGTGGCCCTGCTGGGCGCCTGCGCGGCGGCGTTGGTGGTGGGCGGTGGCCTGTGGCTGGCGCGCAATCGCATTGCCGACGGGGTGATCGCGGGTGAACTGGCGGCGCTTGGCCTGCCGGCGCGCTATACCATCGTTTCGATCGGGCCGGGGCGCGAAGTGCTGGCCAACGTGGTGGTGGGCGATGCCGCCAGGCCCGATCTGGTGATCGAACGCGTCGAACTCGGCCTGGCGTGGAGCCTGACCGGCCCGCGCATCGGCCAAGTCACCCTGGTCCGTCCGCGCCTCTATGGCACCTTGCACGCCGGCCATGCGAGCTTCGGCACGCTCGACAAGGTGATCTATGCTCCATCCACCAGCAAGGAGCCGTTCCGGCTGCCCGACTGGCGGTTGGCCATCGTCGACGGGCGCGGACTGGTCGACGCCGACCAGGGGCGCGTGGCGTTCAAGGCCGATGGCGCAGGCCCCTTGCGCGATGGCTTTGTCGGCACGCTGGCCGTGGTCGCGCCGCGCCTGGCGCTGGGCGCCTGCACCACCGGCCGCGCCACCGCGTTCGGCCAGGTGATGGTGAGCAACGAGCAACCGCGCTTTGCCGGCCCGGTGCGCGTTGCCAACCTGGCTTGTCCCGCCAATGGCCTGGCGGTGGGCGGGGCAGACCTGCAGCTTGAAGCGCAGGCCGATCGCGATCTGGCGGGACTGAGCGTCAAAGGGCGCGTGCGCTCCAGCGCGTTTCGCGCCGCTGCCGTTTCGGGCCAGACCCTGGGCCTGGATGCCGCGCTGGCCTGGCGTGGCGGCGCGCTGAGTGGCCGCGTGGCGGCAACGGCGGGTGGCGTGCGCACCGCACAAGGGGCGGTCGGCCTGCTGGAACTGGATGGGCTGGTCAAGGCCCGGCCGGCCGCGGCGCCGGGCCGGGTGCCTGTTGCTGGGGCCGATGCCGAGTTTCGCGGCACGGTCGACGCGCGAGGGCTGCGGCGCGGGCCGGCCTTGGACCAGGCGCTGGCCTCGGCGCAGGCGGCCGTGGCCGGCACGCTTGCCGCGCCGATGATGGCGCAAGTGCGCCGCCGCCTGGGCGAGGAAGAGCGCGGCAGTCGCTTTGCGGCCGATCTTACCGTGCGCCACGGGCATGATGGCGCCTGGGACGTGGTGGTGCCGCAGGGCACCCTGCGCGGGGGCAGCGGGCAGGCGCTTTTGACGCTGGGCAAAGTGCAGGTGGCGGGCAAGGGCGCGATCACGCCGCGCTTTGCCGGAAACTTTGTCACTGGCGGCAATGGCTTGCCGCGCATTTCCGGCACGATGGAGCGGCGCGGGCGCGCCGGCGCGCAGTTCCACCTCGCCATGGCCGATTATGCCGTGGGCGGCGGGCGCCTGGCCGTGCCCGAACTGGTCGTGGTGCAGATGCCCGACGGCGCGATGGGCTTTGCCGGCCAGACACGGCTTTCGGGCGCGATTCCCGGCGGGCGGGTGGAAAACCTGCGCCTGCCGGTCAGCGGCGCTTATGGCCGGCACGGCGCGCTGGCGCTGTGGCGGCGCTGTATCGAGCCGCAATTCGATTCGTTGCAGCTCGGGCAGATGACGCTCGATGGCCAGGCGTTGACGCTGTGCCCGGTGGGTGGGCAGGCGATCGTTTCGGCCGGCGGGTCAGGTCCCTTGCGCGTGGCGATGGGCACATCGGCCCTGCACATGACTGGGCGGATGGGCGAAACGCCGCTCAGCCTGCAAACCGGCGCGGTGGGCCTGGCCTGGCCTGGCACGCTGACCGCGCGCGGCGTCAATGTTGCGCTGGGGCCGGAAGCGACCGCCACGCGGCTGACCCTGGCCGACCTGACCGCCCAACTGGGCAAGGACTTTACCGGCCGCTTTGCCGGGGTGGAGGCGCGCATGGCGGCGGTTCCGCTCGACATCACCGGCGCTACCGGCACCTGGCGCTATGCCGCGGGCAAGTTGATGCTGGCCCAGACCGCGTTCGACGTGACCGACCGCGCCAGCCCGGCCCGGTTCGAAAAACTGACCGCGCAAGATGCCACCCTCACGCTGGCCGACGGGCGAATCACCGCGCAGGCGCTGTTGCGCGAAGCGGAGAGCAAGCGCCCGGTCACCGTGGTGAGCGTGGAGCACGATCTTTCCCACGCCACCGGCCATGCCGATCTCGCGGTGGACAAACTTGTGTTCGACAAGGATTTCCAGCCTGCGCAGCTCACCCGCCTGGCACTGGGCCTGGTCGCCAATGCGAGCGGATCGATCAGCGGCAAGGGGCGGATCGACTGGCAGGGCGACCGTGTCACATCGTCTGGCCGGTTTGGCAGCCAGGGCCTTGATTTTGCGGCGGCGTTCGGCCCGGTGAAGGGGCTTTCGGGCACGCTGGACTTTACCGACCTCTTGGCCATGGAAACCGCTCCGCACCAGATCCTGAAAGTCGCCTCGATCAACCCGGGCGTGGAAGTGACCGACGGCACCGTGGACCTGCAACTCAAGCGCGACATGGTGGTTCAGGTCAACGGCGCGCAGTGGCCGTTCATGGGTGGGCGCCTCTCGCTCGATCCCACGACCTTGCGCTTTGCCCTGGCCGAAGAGCGCAAGTTCACCCTGGTGATCGACGGGCTTGATGCCGCGCAGTTCGTATCGCGCATGGAAATGGCCAATATCTCGGCCACCGGGGTCTTCGACGGGCGCCTGCCGGTGGTGTTCGATGCCAATGGCGGGCACATCGTGGGCGGCACGCTGGCCTCGCGCGGGGGCGGCAATGTCTCCTACGTCGGCGCGCTGACCTACAAGGACCTATCGTTCATGGCCAACTATGCGTTCCAGGCGCTGCGCTCGCTGGACTACAAGCGCATGACCATCGCGCTGCGTGGCGACATTGCCGGCGATTTCGTCACCCAGGTGCAGTTCGGTGGGGTGAGCCAGGGGGCAGGGACCAAGCGCAACTTCTTCACCCGCCAGATCGAAGGGCTGCCGATCCAGTTCAACCTCAACGTGCGGGCGCCGTTCTACAGCCTGCTGGGTACCTACAAGTCGATGTACGATCCTTCGGTCGTGGCCGATCCGCGCACGGTCGGGCTGCTCGATGCCAAGGGCCGCATCGTGCCGCGCGTGCCGGCCGGCGCCCAGCCCGCCGCTGCGCCGTCGGCCGGCGAGAAACCCGGCAAGCCCGCCATTCAGCCTTCAGCAAGTGGAACCATGCCATGAACGCTTTCGTGCAATGCCTTCTCTTGCCAAGCCGTGGCTTGACCGTGCATCGCGGCGCTGCAACGATTGCCGGCTGTGACGGCCAAAAGAGGGGGGCAGACGTGAAGCGCAAGGTTGTGGCCGTGGGATTGCTGGCGGGCGCTGCCGCCGCGCTGTCCGGGTGTATTTCGGTCAAGGCGCCTGACAAGCCGATCGTCATCGAATTGAACATCAATATCAAGCAGGAAGTGGTCTATCGCCTGGCCGGAGACGCCAGCCAGACGATCGACAAGAACAAGGACATCTTCTGAGATGGCACGCAACGCTGCTTTTTCCGCCCCTGTCGCCTTCGCGCTCGCCGCTGCCGTGGCCTTGCCGCTGGTGGCCGCGCCCGTCGCCGCGCTGGCGCAACGCGATCCAGCCTATGCCTCCGCGCGCGCGGCCGGCCAGGTGGGCGAGAAGATGGATGGCTATCTGGGCTATGTCACGCCGCCCAGCCCGGCGCTGAAGTCTGTCGTGGACGATATCAACCTCAAGCGGCGCGCGGTCTATTCCGAAAAGGCCCAGGCGCAGAAGGCGACTGTAGAGGAATATGCCTTCACGTCCGGCTGCCTGTTGATCGCCCAGACCCAGCCGGGCGAGATGTACCAGGCGCCCAATGGCACCTGGACCAAGCGCACCAGCGCCCCGCCGCAGCGCGATTCGCGCTGCCTGTAAAAGCCCTGGAATTCCGGGCGCTCAGGGCCGCGCTGTCGCAGGATTGACGCAAACGTATGCGCGCAACTGGGGCAAGTTCGGCGCACGGCGGTTGACTCGGGAAAACCCCCCGCCTAAGGGGCAGGCGCCCTCGGCGGGATGCCGTTGCGCATGACCTGCCCCGATGGGGGAACGAGCACCCGTGTTCGATCCAGCGACGGAGCATGCCATGAGTGACGAACAGACCGACGCAGAGCCCATCGGTGAGGATGCACGTCTTTCCCGTCTGAACGCGCGGCTCGATGCCGCCCGCCAGAAGGAGCAAGCGCGCAAACCTGCGCCAGACCGGGAAAAGTCCGATGCGAACTATCGCTTGGGCAACCGGGTTCTGGCCGAACTGATCGGCGGGCTTGCGGGCGGCGCGTTCATCGGCTGGGTCATCGACCAGTTTGCCGGTACGCGACCATGGGGGCTTCTGGTGATGCTGTTTGTGGGGATGGGCGTAGCCTTCCGCAATGTCATCAGGATCTCGAACGGGCGCTCCTGATCGGGTCTTTGCATCCGATGGGTTTCCGGCCAAAAGAATGGCCGGGGCAGGGGTGCCTTGGTGTTTTTGCGCGTAACGGGGACAAGCACTGTGGCCGAAGGTAAGGTCGATCCGGTACACCAATTCACGATCGAGCCGCTGTTTGGCACCGATCATTGGTCCATCGCCGGGCACAACATTGCTTTCACCAATTCGGCCCTGTGGATGGTCATCACCACGCTGGTGCTGATCGTGTTCGTGGGCGGTGGTGCCAAGAAAGCGCAAGTGCCGGGCCGCTGGCAGATGGCTGTCGAAGGGCTGACCGGCTTTGTCGACACCCTGTTGCAATCCAACATCGGCGATGCGGGTCGCAAGTACCTGCCTTACGTGTTCTCGCTGTTCACGTTCATCCTGTTTGCCAACCTGCTCGGCCTGCTGCCGCTGGCGCTGGTGGGCATCCATCCGTTCACGGCCACCAGCCACTTCACGGTGACGGGCGTGCTGGCGATCATGAGCTTTGCGATCGTGCTGATCGTGGGCTTTGCCAAGCATGGCTTCCACTTCTTCTCGCTGTTCGTGCCGCATGGCACGCCGGCGGTGATGGTGCCGGTGATTTTCCCGATCGAGCTGATCTCGTTCCTGGTGCGTCCCTTCTCGCTTGGCCTGCGTCTGTTCGTGGCCATGATGGCAGGGCACGTGCTGCTCGAAGTGCTCTCGGGCTTCGTGATCTCGGGCACCAACGCGGGCGTTGGCACCTTCTTCCTGGCAGGCGTGCCCAGCTTCCTGCTGATGATCGGCATCTGCGCCCTGGAACTGCTGGTTGCCGGCATCCAGGCCTATGTCTTTGCCCTGCTTACCTGCGTCTATCTCAACGACGCGGAAAACCTTCACTGACCGTCACCACCACCTGATACCGCTTCACACCGGTTTACGACAAAGAGGGAGTTTTTATCATGGACGCACAGAGCGCAAAGCTTCTCGGCGCTGGTCTCGCTGCCATCGGCGCCGGTCTGGCCTCGCTGGGCGTGGGCAATGTCTTCGCCAAGTTCCTCGAAGGCGCGCTGCGCAACCCCGGCGCCGCTGACGGCCAGCAGGGCCGCCTGTTCATCGGCTTCGCCGCCGCCGAACTTCTGGGCCTGCTCTCGTTCGTCGTCGCGATGATCCTGATCTTCGTTGCCTGAGGCAGCGAAGCGGACCATTGATTGACATCCGGCCGGGGTGATCCCCGGCCGGCCAGAACGATAGACAGGAAGCGCGGACCAACGCGATGCCCCAGATAGCCCAACTCGCCGATACCTATGCCAGCCAGGTGTTCTGGCTGCTGGTGTGCTTTGGCCTGGTCTTCTTCGTCATCGGCCGGGGCTTGCTCCCGGGCGTGGTGTCGACCATCGACCAGCGCAACAAGCAGATCGCCGACGACCTTGGTGCGGCTGAAGCTGCCCGGGCCGCCGCCGACGCCGAAGAACAGGCCTGGCGCATTGCCGAAGGCAAGCAACGCGCCCAGGCCCATGCCCTGATCGCCGCCGCCAAGGCCGACGCTGCCCGCAACACGCAGGCCGCACTCGAAGCCGCCGCCGCGCGGATCGAGGAAACCACTGCCGCCGCCGAGGCGCGCATTGCCGCCGCCCGCGCTGCCGCGCAGGGGGAAGTGCAAGACGTGGCCGCGCAGGCTGCGCAGGATATCGTCAGCCGCCTCGCGGGGCTTTCGGTTTCGGCCGAAGACGCGCGCGGCGCCGTGCAGGGAGTGCTCGCCCATGGCTAATGTCAGCGCAACGACGGCAACGGTCGAACAGCACGCTGCTGGCCATGAAGCGGCCGAACCCACCATCAACGGCATCGGCGCCGGCGCGATCGTCGCCGCTGCCATGTTCGTCTTCCTGCTGATCCTGGTGTGGAAGAAGGTGCCCGGCACGATCACCAAGGGCCTTGACGGGCAGATCGCCGCGATCCGCCGCGAGTTGGCCGATGCCAAGGCGCTGCGCGCCGAAGCCGAAGCCCTTCGCGCCGAATACCTTTCCCGCATTGCAAATGCGGAAAAGGATGCGGCCGCCATGCTCGATCACGCTCGCACCGAATCCAGCGCGATCGTGGCCAAGGCCGAAGCCGACACGCGCGATATCATCGCCCGTCGCGAAAAGATGGCGTCGGACAAGATCGCCGCGGCCGAGCGCGCCGCGGTTGACGATCTGCGCGCCACGGCCGCTGCGGCCGCTGCCGCTGCCGCCGGCCAGATTATCGCCGCCCGTCATGGCGCCGATGCCGACAAGGTGCTGGTTGACAGCGCGATTGCCGGGCTCACCCACTAAGCAAGCTTTCCGCAAGGATTGCCAGAAGGCCCCACCGGGAAACCGGTTGGGGCCTTTTTCTTGTGCCCGGCGGGTCTTGTTTCCAGGGCACAGCAAAAGGCCCGGAAACCCTGTTGGGCATCCGGGCCATGCGCCACGCTGCTGGCTACGATGTCCTAGCGGGGCAGGGTCAGCGCAAAGGCTGCGTCCTGCGCGTCGCGGCCCACCACCAGCGACACGGGCTCGCTACCGGGCACCGCACGCAGGATGTAGGGGCTGGGGGTGATCGTCGCCGTGGCCGTTTCACCCGGTTCGAGGTGCAGCTTGGCAAAGCCGACCAGCGCGAACGGGCTTTGCGCGAGATAGGCCTGGATCACTTCGCTGCCGGGGCGGCCGCCGGTGTTGGTTACCTTGACCAGCACCTGGCCATCCACGATGCGGGCGTCATCCAGCGTGAAGCGGGTGTAGCCCTGGCCGGCGCCCAGCGGGAACAGGGCCGCCTTGCCCTGTGCCTTGAGGCCGCGATAGCCCACGAGGACGCCATCATCGTATGCCAGGTTGCCATCGGCATCGGGGGTGAGGTTCAGCGCGGGATAATCCGCCTCTGCCGCGGCCAGCGTCATCGGCAGGCGGCCGCCTGGTTCGCGCGTACCGGCCAAGACATCGGCCAGGGCCTTGCCAAAGTTCTGGCCCGGATACCACGCCACCAGCAGCGCGGCGTCATCGGCGGCAAAGCTGGCATCGAAGGCGTGGCCAACGTTGACCACCACTGCCGTGCGCGAATTGGCAGCGCGCACGGCCTCGGCGAGGCGCAACTGCGCAGGATCGAGCCGGGTATCGGCGCGGTCCTTGCTTTCCACGCTGGCATCGGCGGTTTCACCCAGCATCAGCACCACGGCATCGGCCTGGCGCGCGGCGTCAACCGCCCGGGCGAGCATGGCGTCGGGCGTATCGGGTGCGCGCACGCCATACCACAGGCCCTGCACGCGGGCCGGCGCATAGCGGAGTTCCACTTCCACCAGCACGCGCTGCCCGGCGGCCAGGGTCACCACGCCGTCATCGGCATCGCCAGCCTTGAGCACGCCCATGATATCGGAAGCGGGGGGCTGGATCGCGCGGTCCACCACGTCAACTCCGTCCACCTTGAGCACGACGGGCCCCGTGGCCCCGGCATAGAAGCGATGCGGTCCATCGGCCTGGGCCGTGAACCAGCCGCTGGCGCGCACTGCGCCGGTTTCGTTGAAGCGGCCCTGATCGTGCACGCCGTGGAACCATACCAGCGAATTGGTCGCCCGCGTCTCGCGCGAGAGGGGCGTGGCTGTCAGGTCGTGCCCGGCGAAATATTCCACCGTCAGGCCGGTGGTATAGCCATCGCCCAGGTTCATCGCCGGGGTGACCGGCATGGATGGCAGGCGCGGCTGCGGATCGACGCCAGGTTCATGGACGATCGCCATGGACTGGCCCAGCGTTGCCTCGATCGCCTGGAGCGGAGTGAGCGCATCAGGCGTGACGGCGATGCGGGCAAACGTGCCGCCCTGATAGCAGGGCGCCGTGGCATTGGGGCCGATCACTGCCAGGGTGCGAATCGTGGGGGCAAGCGGGAGCAGCCCATCGTTGCGCAGCAGCACGAAGCCGGCGGCGGCTCCTGCGGTGAGCAGTTCCTCTGCGTCGAGCGTCGCCGGGGTCTTGGCCCCGCCAAAGCGCTGATTGAAGCGCACGACGCGCTCGGCTGCATCCTGCACCCGCGCGGCGCTGACGGCACCTTGCGCCACGGCGTCTTCTGCCTTCGCGCCAAGGAACCGTGCCGGCCCGGGCATTTCCAGATCGAGCCCGGCGTTGAGCGTGGGCGCGGTGGAGTGGGTGGCGAAGAAATCGCTCATCAGCACGCCGCCATAGGCCCATTCGTTGCGCACGATGGCCAGCGGCCCTGGGCCTTGCGCGCACCAATCGCCATTGACGCGGTTGTAGGCGGTCATGATCCCGCCGCAGCCGGCGGCGCAAGCCATTTCGAACGGCAGCAGGTAGACCTGGCGCAGCGTGGCATCGTCCACCACGGCGTTCATGGTGTCGCGCTGGGTTTCGCTGTCGTTGCACACGAAATGCTTGGCGACTGCCCCCGTGCCGGTGGACTGGATGCCGCGCACCCAGGCCGCACCGCACAGCCCGGTCAGCAGCGGGTCTTCGGAATAGTATTCGAACGCGCGGCCGGCCAGCGGGCTGCGCGCCAGGTTGACGTTGGGTGCCAGCAAGGCATCCACGCCCATGGCAATCGCGTCATTGCCCACCAGCGCGCCCATTTGCGCGACGAGATCGAGATCCCAGCTCGCTCCTTGCGCCACTGGGGCGGGCGTAAGCACCGAAACGTCGCGTTCGTCCACGCGCCCGCTGGCCACGCCCATCGGGCCATCGGCCATCATCACACTGCGCGCGCCGCGTTCGGGAACGGCGCCCGTGGTCCACATCGTGGCCCCGGCGGTGAGGCGGGCAGCGTCGGTCAGGGACAGTGTCATGCCGCCACTCCTGCAAATTGCATGATCTGGCGCGCCTGGGCGGCCACCGCGCCGGCAATCTCGGCATCGCCGATCGTGCCATCGGGGCCGAACGGCTTTTGCGCCACGGTGTTGACGGCAATGCCCAGCGGCGTTGGCCAGCCGCGCATGGCATGGGTGATGCCGCGCAGCGCCGCCAGGGTGACCCCGGTTGCCTGCCAGCCGGCCGCACTCACGACCAGGCCCACCGGGCGCCCGTCGAAATAGGGGCGCGCGTCCTTGGCCAGGTCTTCAAGCAGGTCGATGGCGTTCTTGACCAGGCCCGAAACCCCGCCGTGGTAGCCGGGCGAACCGATCACCACGGCGTCGGCCTGGCGCACGGCTTCGACCAGGGCGCGTTCGCCGCCGGTCCGTTCCGGGCTTTCAGGGTTGAAATGGGGCAAGGCCTTCAAGGCGCTGCCGCCGAACATCTGCGTCTGGGCGCCCATGCTTTCGCAACTGGCCAGCACCGCCGCCACCAGGCGTTCGGTGCTGGAACCATCGCGCAGGGTTCCGCCGATCCCCACGATCTTCATGGTGTTCAAGCCCCCTTCAGCGCGGGCAAGACCTTGCGACCCATGAGGTCCAGCGTCTGGTTGCCCAGGCGCAGCCGTTCCTCGGTCAGCGGGCCGGTGGTGGTGCCGCACAGGACGTTGCCGATGCCGAGTTCGGCGTAGGGCTTGAGATGCTCGATCACCGTTTCGGGCGAGCCATAAAGGCACCAGGTGCCGATCCAGTCTTCGGTGAGCGCGTTGGGGGTGCGATCGGTCTTGGTGTTGGCTTCGTCGCTTTCGGCGCGCGCGTTGAATTCGGCCTCGCGCTCGATCGCATCCTGATAGGCGCGCAGGATCGTCATCATTTCATCGCGCGCCTGCTCGTCGCTTTCGGCCACGTGCACCAACTGGTAGGTGTGCGTGGTCCACGACAGCGCATCGCGCACGGTCGCCTCGCTGTGCCCGGCTTCGAGCAGCAGGCCCTTGTAGATGTCGAAGTACTTTTTCACATGGGTGAACGGTTCGGTGCCGCCGATCTTGGGCGGGGTGAAGGCCGGGATGAACGCGGGCCAGCCATGCTGCGCGGCGCGGCGCGCGCTGGCTTCCTTCATCGCCACCGGCATGAGGCGGGCATGCTTTTCGCCATAGGGCGCGGGCGTGATGCGCTGGAGCACGCGGCCCTGGTAGGGCCCGTTGTCGATCGTCACGGCCGGATCGTCCATGCGCTTGGCCCACAGCTCTTCGGCAAGGGCCAGGTTGCGCTCTGCCAGGGCGCCGGCTTCCTTGTAGTTGACGTTGAAGCCGATCATTTCCTCGGGCGTGGTGCCCGAACCCACGCCCACCAGCAGCTTGCCCTGGGTCAGGTGATCCAGCACGTTGACCCGCTCGGTAAAGCGCACGGGGTGGTGCAGCGGTACCGAAACCACCGAAAAGCCGATGTGCATCTGCGGCAGCCGCGCGGCAAGATAGCCGGCCAGGATGAAGCTGTCGCTGGCCACGGGCATGTAGCCGTTGAAGTGGTGGTCGGGCATGAACACCGCTTCAAAGCCTTGCGCGGCGGCGTTCTCGGCATGGCCGATGAGGTCTGTGATCAGTTGGCCATCTTCGGCCGGGCTCATCGAGCGAGCGTTCAGGAACACGGAAAAGCGCATTTTCTCTCCCCTAAAGGTCCGGGCAGGCGCGTTGATTGTCGGGAAACCAGCTTGCTCCCCGGATCGCGCTGCGGTACTATTTCGAATTAGAACTGCAATTATATTTTGTCCAGCCGGATTCTCGCTTTGCCCCTGCTGCACTGCGTTTCCCGGCTGTTGGGATGGGCGGGTTGGCGGCGCTGTGCGCTTGGCCAGCAAGAGGATCGGCACTTGGAAGAAGCACATTTGGCACCATCGGTGCGGGTACCCCGGCAGGGCCGCAGCAAGGCGTCCTACGAACGCATGCTGGTTGCGGCCGAGGAACTCCTGGTGACCAAGGGCGGGGAAGCTTTCACCCTGAGCGAGGTGAGCCGTCTGGGCCAGGTTTCGATCGGTTCGATCTATTGCCGGTTCGAAAGCAAGGACGCGCTGGTGCAGTCGGTGCAGTTGCGCGTGCTCGACCGCGTGGACACGCGCATGCTCACCCAGGTGGTTGCCGCGCGCGAAGCGGCAGGAAGCCTGCTGGCGATCGTGCCCCTGCTGGTCGAAGCGGTGGCCGAAACGCTGCGCGAACACGCCCCCCTGCTGCGCCCGCTGATGCAGCGGGCAACCCACGATCCGATCGTGGCGCAAACCGGCAAGGCATCCTATGCCAGCACGGCTGCGGCGGTGCGCAGCGCGTTGCTCGCCCATCGGGCCGAAATCCGCCAGGACGATCCCGAGCGCGCGGTCGATTCCTGCTTTCGCGTGCTCTACGCCGCGATCGCGCGCTACCTTGGTTTCGGCTCAGCCAAGGAAGCGGCGTGGGAAGGCCGCTGGGACGTGCTCAAGCAGGACCTGGGCCGCATGCTCGCCGCGTTCCTGATGATGCCATCGGCCTGATCAGGCCGGCCGCCCCACGTCGATGTGCGCCGGGGTGCCGGTGCGGGCCGCCGGCGCGATCCAGAAATCGAACGCGCCGCTGCCCGCCACCACGCGGCAGGCCTGGTCGAGATGGGCGAGCATGGCCGGCGTGATGGCAAACCGCACCGTGCGGGTTTCCCCCGGGGCCAGCGCCAACTTTTCGAACGCGACCAGCTTCTGCACCGGTTGCACCACTTCGCTGGCCACGTCGTGGAGATAGCACTGCGCGACTTCCTCCACCGCGCGGCTGCCGGCGTTGGTCACGCTTGCTGACACCACCACGCCTTCGCCAGCGCGCGCTGCCTGCACCGGGCCATAGCGCACATCACCATACGTCAGCCCGTGGCCGAACGGGTAGAGCGGGGCATCGGACAGCCCGATGAAGTGGGATTTGAACAGTTCATCAGGCGCGCCCGAGGCCGGGCGTCCCGAACTTTCGCGCGCGTAGTAATAGGGCTCCTGCCCGGTGGCCTGGGGAAACGTAACCGGCAAGCGCCCCGATGGGCTGACTTGGCCCAGCAGCACCGCCGCCAGGGCATGGCCGGTTTCCGTGCCCAGGAACCATCCCGCCAGCAAAGCGGGCGCCTCTCGCACGGCACCCTTGAGCGCGAGGGCCCGGCCATGGCGCAGCACGACGACGAGCGGCTTGCCCGTGGCGGCCATCGCTTCGGCCAGCGCCTGCTGCGCGGGCGGAATGACGATATCCACGCGCGAGGAACTTTCGCCCGACATGCGCTGGCTTTCGCCCAGGGCGAGGATGACCACGTCGGCATTCTGCGCGGCGGCGCGTGCCGCTTCGATCCCGCCGGGCAGGGCGGCGTCGATCGCGCAACCGGGGACCACGGTCAGCAGGGCAGGATCGGGCAGGGCCGCGCGCAGGCCCTGTTCGAGCGAAACCGGCGGGGCATCGGGCGTGAACGTGGACCAGGGACCGTGGCAATTGTCCACATCGGGTCCGAACGGGCCGACCAGGGCAATGCGCTGGCCGGCACGGAGCGGCAGGAGACCGCCTTCGTTGCGCAACAGGACGATGGACTTGATCGCCGCCTCGCGCGCCAGTTCGCGGTGCGCCGGCGGGGCCGGGCGCCGGCTGCGCGCAGGGTCCAGCCGACGGAACGGATCGGCAAACAGGCCGGCCGCCTGCTTGACCCGCAGCACGCGGCCCACCGCGCGATCGAGCGTGGCCAGGGAAATCGCGCCTTGTGCCACCAGGGCGGGAATGTGCAGCGGAAACAGGCCGCTGACCATGCCCACGTCGCACCCGGCATTGAGCGCCAGGCGCACCGCGTCCGCGCCGTCTTCGGCCTGGCCGTGGGCGATCAGTTCCTCTTCGCTGCGGAAATCGGAAATGACCGCGCCGCCAAAGCCCATCTGGTCGCGCAGGATTTCGGTCAACAGGTGGCGGTTGCCCGTGGCCGGGACGCCATCGACAGTGTTGAACGCGGCCATGACGAGCAGCGCGCCGGCGTCGAATGCGGCCTGGAAAGGCGGCAGGTACACTTCGTGCAGCACCCGTTCCGACAGGGCGTTGCCCTGGTAATCCAGCCCGCTTTCCCCCGCGCCATAGGCGGCAAAGTGCTTGACGCAGGCAAGCAGGCTGTCCGCCGCGCCCAGCTTGCCCTGGAAACCGGCCACGCGCGCCGCAGCAAACAGGCGCGCCAACAGCACATCTTCGCCCGCGCCTTCGACCACGCGGCCCCAGCGCTGGTCGCGGCCCACGTCCACCATCGGGGCAAAGGCCGCGTCCAGCCCGCGCGCCGATGCTTCCACCGCGCAGGCCCGCGCAGTGCGGCGCGCCAGTTCGGGGTCGAAACTCGCCGCTTCGGCCAGGGGCACGGGGAACACGGTGCGATCGGAATGGATGATGTCGGCTGCAAACAGCACGGGGATTTTCAGCCGCGATTGCTGCACGGCCGCCTTCTGCCCCAGGATCATGGATTCAACGTCCATCGGCGTCATGATCCAGCCCACGCCGCCTGCGCGGATGCGCGCCAGTTGCTCGGCAAATTGCGCACGTGCCTGTTGCGGCGTAACGGGCGGCACGAATGGGTTGAACTGCGCCACCGCCGGCTCGGCCTGGCGATAGGACAGCGCGGCTTCCATGTGCAGCTGCCCGGCCTTTTCGGCCACCGTCATGCGTGCCACCAGGGAATCGAGCGCGGCATCGGGGGCCGGCGCGGCTTCAAGCGGACCGGCAAGGGCGGAAACGGCCCCGGTCACCAGCGCTGCGGCCAGGAACTGGCGGCGATCGATGACGGCCGACGCCGGCAGGAGCGAGGTGGCTTGGCTGGACATGGCGCGGGCTTTCGATCGGGTCAGAACATCGGGTGCGTGTTGGCGGACTGCTCGGGAATCGGCTGTATCACGTCCCAATGCTCCACGATCTTGCCGTCTTTGAGGCAATAGAAATCGGCCACGGCCGCGCCGCGTGCTGCCGGATCTGGTTTGACGAAAATGTGCACCGCGGCCAGATCGCCGTCCACCACAATGTGCCGAATGGCAAAGCTGTGGCCGCGATCGGCAAACATCGGGGCCAGCATGGTGATCGCTGCATCTCGTCCGTCGGCAAGGCCGGGATTGTGCTGGATGTAATCGGGCGCGACATAAGTTTCGAACGCCGATCGCACCTGGCGCAGGGTGTAGAATCGGTGGGCGAAATCGGTGATGATGGCGCGGTTGCGCGCGGTTTCGCGCGCGTGCTGGCCGCTGTCGTGGTGCGGGTTGGGCGCGGGCCGCCCCCAAGCGACGATCGGCCCGGCGCCACCAGACACCGCAAGCGCCAAGGCCAGCGCCGGCTTGAGAATATGGCTCACGCTTGCTCTCCCGTTCGCGGTCTCGTCGTTCGGGCAATGCCGGCGCGCCGGGGTGCCGCAGGCCCCGGCGCGCGCATGGTCAGGCGGCGCTGACGGTCTTTTCGTCGGTGTTGAACGCGGGGAAGGGCAGGTACGAAACACGCAGCTTCTGGCGCAGGCCCAGCTTGTGCTCGCCCGTGCCCAGTCCGCCGGGGTGGCTGACCAGGATCGTGGCCGGCGTGCCGAACGCCCAGCGCCGGTCATAAGCGGTTTCCATGGCATCGAGCGCGATCGGCCCCGCGCCTTCATCGAACTGCACGGCATCGCGCGGCAGTTCGGTCCCGTCGAGCGTGACGGCGAGTTCTTCGATCATCGAAAGGGTCAGGCCACGGTAATAACCCAGCTTGGCTTCAAAGGCGAAGCCGGTGGGTGCATCTGCCGGGCCGGTGTTGCGCACGGTGGCCGGGTCGATCAGGTACTTGTCGAACATCACACGGTCTCCTTGGCGCCATACTTGGCTTCGGCCTGGCTGATCAGCCGTTCGAACATCACATGCTGGCGCCGCACCTGCTCGCGGCTGTCCACTTCGTGCACGTCCTGGATCCAGCGATTGCCTTCGTATTCGCTCGAAAGCGTGCCTTCCCAACCGCACTTGACCAGTTCGGGAATCACTTCGTCATAGGCGATGGCAGGATCGGTGCAGTCCTCGTTCATTTCATAGAACTTGGCCTGGATGTGGCGGAAATAGGGGGCATAGTCGCCAATTCGCTTGGGATTGGCGAACGGCGCATGGCGCAGGGTTTCGGCCATGGCCACTTCGGCCTTGTTGCCGCCCATCTTCACCGCCACTTCATAGATCGTGTATTCGCACATGATCTTGGCTTCGTGCTGGTCGACGATGAACTGCGCCACTTCGGGCCGGGCGCCCTGGCGTTCGAACCGCGCGCGGAAGGCGGGCGGGTAGTGCTTCATGAAGATGCCCATGTCGGGCAGGATGCCGAGATGGCGCGTGCCCAGGCGATCGGCCTCTTCGATCGTCCGCAGGATCCAGGCATGTTCGAGGTGCCAGGGCGCGTGGACTTCCACGCCCAGGTGCACGTCGTACTGTTCGGCAAAGGGCACGCAGCGGGCCAGGATATCGGGGCGCACGAAGACCAGCACGCGCATGTTGCGAATGCCCAGCCGGCTGGCCAGCTTGATATCGCGCACGATGCTGTCCACCTGCTCGTCATCGCTCAGCAGGCTGTCCTTGCGCAGCTTGGTGTCGAGGAACATGTCATAGCAGGTGAAATGTGCGCCGTGCCGGGCAAGCATGTCCTGCCAGCGCGCCACATCGGCGTCGGTCACGTTGGGGAATTCGGGCATGTTCTGCTCAGGCAGAATCTCGATGCCGTTGGCCCCGATCGAACTGGCAAAGACAACGCAGTCTTCAACCGACATGCGGCCCAGGAAGAGCTCTTCCTGGAAGGAATAGAGGCTTACGCCCCGCTGGATTTTTGACATGGCTTTCATGGCTCCGTCAGGAGAGGCGGCCGGCGCGGGGTGCACGCCGGGGATGCGAAAGGAATGGGAAGTGCGGCAAGGCCCGCGGCGCCATGAAAGCGCCGACGCTCACGCGCGCAGGGCCCGCAGCGCGGCTGCCGGCCCTTGGTGCGCCCGATGTGGCGATGGCTGCGATCATGGCTCTCCCCCCCAAGCGCGGCAGGCTGAATATCCTGCTGCGGATGGCTTGCTAAAAATAGAATTATAGTTCGTATTGCTTGCGGTATTGCCGCAAGGCGCGGCGCTGTCAAGCGGCCGCGTTAGGCAGGCGGCAAAGGCCCCTCGGCCTGGGCGCAAGTGTCAGTTTGTAGTGAGCATTCCAAATAGGCTTGACCAGCCCGGTTCGCCGCGATAATCAGAATGAGCATTTTGATTCAAAAGCAGCGAGTCGTGTTCTCGCTGCAACGATTGGGGAGGAAAATCGGATGAACCGCTTCATCGCGGCGCTGTTGATCGGCGCGAGCATGCCCACCATCGCCACCGTTGCCCATGCCCAGGACGGCGCCACGCCGCAGCCCGCCGCTGCGCAGGGCGCGCAGGCCGAACCCAATGCGGGTGGCCTTGCCGAAATCGTGGTGACCGCCAACCGCGCGGAAAGTTCTGCCCAGAAGACTGCCGTTGCGCTGACCGTCTACACCGGCGCCGATCTGGCGCAGAAGGGCATCAGCAACGTCCAGTCGCTGGCCACCATGGACCCCAGCGTCAACGTCACCAGCAGCACCGGCGCGGCCTATGTGGCCGTGCGAGGCATCGCATCGACCGACGTGACCGAAATTGGCGATCCTTCGGTGCCGATCGCCCGCGACGGGTTCTACACCAACCGCTCGTTCTCCATCGGCACGTCGATGTACGACATCGCCCGCGTCGAAGTGCTCAAGGGCCCGCAAGGCACGCTCAACGGGCGCAATTCCACCGGCGGCCTGATCTCGCTGATCACCAACCGGCCCAGCGACACGGCCGGCGCCTATGGTTCGTTCGAAGTGGGCAACTACCGCGCGCTCAACGTGGAAGCGGGTGGCAACGTGCCGCTGACCGATACCCTGGCCGTGCGCTTCTCGGGCATCCATCGCCAGCATGACGGCTATCGCCACCTCACCGGCATCAACATCGACGGCGACGATGAAAACACCTCGTCGGGCCGCGTGCAGGTGCAGTGGAAGCCCACCACCAACGTCAAGCTCTGGGCTTCCTACCAGCATGACGATATCAACAACGTGGGTGACGTGGCGCTGGTCTCTGCGCCGCTCGGCACGCGGCCCAGCTTTGGCGATGCCAAGAGCTTCCCCAACCAGGCCGCCACGTCCAACCGCGTGAAGGGTGACCGGGTGCGCTGGGAAGGCACCGTGTCCGATATCCTGGGCGACCTGTCGCTGACCTACGCCGGTGGCTGGGACAAGCAGACCTGGAACCACAAGCTTGATGCGACGGGCCCGGCCTATCCGGCGATCCGCAACTTCCTGCAGAACGAATCGCCCACGACGTGGAACCACGAAGTGCGTCTGTCGAACGGGCAGAACAATCCGTTGTTCTTCCAGGTTGGCCTGTTCCACTTCCAGGAAACCAACACGATCGATTCGGGCATCTACAACCTGGCGATGACCGGTGACTATGCAACCGGCGGCCCGCTCTCGTTCCTCGATTTCTCGAACACGTACGGCATCCACTTCAACTACCACGTCAAGACCAAGTCCGACGCTGTGTTCGGCCAGGTGGCCTACAAGCTGAACGACCAGTGGAAGCTGACGGTGGGCGGCCGCTATACCCGCGACGAAAAGGTGCGCACGGGCGGCGCGGCGCTCAACTATCCGGCGCTGGCGTTCCCCGAATGGGGCTTCGTGTTCCCCTTCACCACCGGGTACACCGATGGCGCGGGCCGCATGACCAAGTCGCAGCCGACCTGGCATGTGGGCCTGGACTACACCCCGGCCACCAACTCGCTGGTCTATGCCAAGTACGATCGCGGCTACAAGTCGGGCGGGTTCAACTCCAACGGTTCGGCCGCATCGATCCCCTATGGCCCCGAAACGCTCGACGCGTTCGAAGTGGGCACCAAGAACCGCTTCATGGGCAACCGCCTGCAACTCAACGCGGCCGCGTTCTACTTCAACTATCGCGGCTACCAGGCCTCGCAGACCGCCGACTCGCTCAACGGCGCGGCCGGGACGTTCAACGTCGGTTCGGCCAAGATCTATGGCGCCGAATTGCAGGCTGTGGCCCTGTTCGGCGCAGGTGGGCGGATCGATTTCAACGCGGCCTGGCTGCACACCCGCTTTGGCGACAACATCACCGTCAACGATGGTGGCGGCACGGCGCAGAACATCGGTGGCAACCAGCTGCCCAACGCGCCCAAGCTTTCCGCATCGGGCGGCATCGAATATGCGATCCCGGCCTTTGGAGGCACGCTGACCCCGCGCGCGGATGCCAAGTACAGCTCGTCGTTCTACTATTCGGTGTTCAACACCTACGACACCCAGTCGCGTCCCTACGTCACGGGCAACCTTTCGCTGCAATATGCGCCCGACGGCGGCGCCTGGAACATCCAGGCCTTCGTGCGCAACGTGGGCGACAAGGTGGTGCTGGCCAACGGCGTGCAGAACTTCAACTCGCGCACCAACACCTATCAGTTCCAGCCGCCGCGCACCTATGGCGTGCGCTTTGGCTTCAAGATCTGATCGGCTGACACGAAAAGGCCAGTCCGGGGCAAGCCGGACTGGCCTTGGAGTGCGGCATGGGGCCGGGACAGCGGCCCCACGCCAGCGTGAGAGAGTTGGCGACGCCGGGAGGAACGGCGCCGCCGGAGGGATCAATCGAACTTGAAGCGCGCGCCCAGGGCAAACGTGCGCGGGCGCAAGGTGGAGCCCAGGTTGAACTGGTCCTGGTTCCCGGCGTTGCCGTACTTGTAATAGTTTTGCTGCATCTCGCTGGTCAGGTTGACGGCATCGAACGTGATGCCGATGCGGTTGTTGACGTTGAGTGTCAGCTGGAAATCCAGGCTCTTTTCCGGGCGGAACCACACACCGATGGGGTTGGCGAACAGCCGCGCTTCGTTGTTGTGCAGGAAGGCCTGGCGCCAGATGTACGACAGGCGGGCCGAGATCGGACCCTTGTCGTAAGCCAGCGTGGCATTGTACGAGAACTTCGAGACGTTGAAGAACTGCGACTGCGTTTGCGTGATATTGCCGGCCGCGTCGCTTTCGGGAATGTTCTGCTTGGAATCGAGCACGGTGGCGCTGCCGGTCAGGCCCAGGCCGTTGAGCGGGCCCGGCAGGAAATGCGGGAACCAGGTCAGGCCCACTTCCACGCCCTTGAGCACGCCGTCCGAGGCATTGACCGGGCGGCTGATCACGAAATGGTCGGTTGCGCCGGCGGTGATGCCGTTGTTGGGAATGTATTCCAGCGCCGAAAGCGGCACGACAAGGCCATCGATTTCGCGGCGGAAACCGGTGACGTAGATCGCGCTGTCGCGGTCGAAGTACCATTCGACCGCCGCGTCGAAATTGCGCGAATGGGTCGGGCGCAGGGCCGCATTGCCGGCAACGCCGCTGCCATAGCCCACGTTGGTGAGATCGCCGGTGAGGGTGGGGTTGGGGTTGAGGTCGGAAAAGTTCGGGCGGCGCAGCGTTTCGCCATAGTTGAAGCGCAGGCGCAGCTTGTCGGTCACGTCAAAGCGCGCGGTGAACGAGGGCAGGAAGCGTTCCGCCCCCACCGAACCACGCACCGGCAGGCCCTTGTTGGCGCCGAACGTGGCCATGAACACCGTGTCCGTGTCCACCGTGACAAAGCGCACGCCCGCTTCCAGGCGCAGCGGCCGGCCGAACAAGTCGATCTGGCCGTCGGCCTGGACATAGGCCGCCATGGTGCGCTCGTCGATGTCGAACACATGGTCGAGCGAGAGCTTGTCCGACGTGGGCATGCCATAGAGACCGCGCACGGTATCGGCGTTGTCGTTCAGCCACCAGCCGCTGGGCAGAGTCCAGCTGGTCGGCACGCTGGCGCGGCCATCGAAGAAGTTGCTGTTGGTAAACAGCGCTTCGCTGGGCAGGGTGGACAGGTTCCGGCCCAGGCCGTTGGCGCTGGCGGTGCGGCTGTAGCTGGAGGCCTTGCGATCGTCGTAGCGCATCCCCGCTTTGATCTGGCGCAGGAAGCCGCTGTCCCAGGTGTAATGCCCGTCAAGCGTCAGCGTGATCGCATTGCCGCTGGTCTTGCCGGCATTGTCGTAAAGCTGCGCGACGTTCCATTGCGTGGGGTCGGTCAGCAGCGCATCGTCGTTGAAGTGATAGGACGCGACGCCGCCGCCGGCATTGAAATCGGCCGTGATCTGCTTGGCCACGCGATCGGTGCGCATGGCGATGAACGTGGTTTCATTGGTGCTGGTCTGATAGGCGACATCGGCAACGATGCCCCCGCGATTGCCCAGGTCCCACTTGCCGTTCAACGCATAGACATAGCTGTCGGTGCGGTTGGTGGTGAAATCGGCGCTGTTGAAGCCATAGACATCGTCCACCGTGCGCGACTTGACGATGTTGGTGCCGTCATAGAGCGAGACCGGCCCGGGATTGCCCCACCAATCGACGAAGCTGAACATCAGGCTGTTGAACGTCTCGCCCCGGAAGCCGGCGTAGAACGCTTCGGCGGTATAGGTCGAGCTGGGGTTGGGCGACCACTGCAGCGCGATATTGGCCGAGGGCCGCTCCCGCTTGCCATAGAGGTCGGAGCTGAACACCGCGTCGCGGCTCAGGTAATAGGGCGTGGCCACGCCGTTGATATTGAGCGTGGAGCCGGGCGCCGTTGGCAGGCCGGCATTGAGGCCCGGCGTCCAGTTCACGTTGTCGTCGCCCGGGAAAATGCGTTCGAGCGGCGATAGGCCCGAGCCGGCGGGCGGCGTTTCGGTGGCAAAGGGCACCAGCGCGCCGGCAGTGACCGACATGGTGCGGTACTTGCTGCGGCTCCAGCTGCCGTTGACCAGGATGCCCACGTCGCCGATCCCGGTTTCCCAGCGATCCGACACCAGCAGCGCCACGTTGGGGTTATAGCTGTTGGCTTGCTCGTCATAGATCCCGCGCACCAGGCCCGAGATGGTGAAGCCCTTGAAATCGAACGGGCGCCGCGTCTTCACGTCGATCTGGCCAGCCAGGCCCGTCTCGATCTGGTCGGCCGAGCGGGTCTTGTAGACATCGACCTGGCGGATGAGGTTGGCCGAAATATCCTGGAGCGCGAACGATTGGCCTGCAGCGGTGAAGATGTTGCGGCCGTTGAGCGTGGTGAGCGGATCGGCCAGGCCGCGGATGGTCACGGTGCCGGCTTCGCCGCTGGCGCGGTCGGTCACCTGGATGCCGGTCACGCGCTGCAGGGCTTCGATCACGTTGTTGTCGGGCAGCTTGCCCACGTCTTCGGCGACGATGGAATCGATGATCTGCGTGGCCTGCTTGCGCACGTTGACCGCACCCACGATCGAGGCACGCACGCCGCTGACCACGATGGCACCGGCGACATCGCTGTCCGCCTGTGCATCGCTGGGCGTGGTCGGTGCTGCGGCGGGGGCGGCGTCTTGCGCGTGCGCAACGCTGCCCAAGGTGAGGGCCAGCACCGAAGCGGACGCGCATACAAATGTTCTGATTGCCATGAAACACCCTCCCTGGTGGGCGGGCTGGTTGCCTCGCCCGATTTAGTCGGAGTATTTATTACTCCGACTAATTCATGGCAAGAGATATTTTGTCAGCCGTGGCAACATTCAGAATAGGCGCAAGCGCCAAGGCGACGGCGCAAACCGGCCGCGACCTTGGCGATATTCTGGTCTGACAAATCAGTTGAGCGTCCACAGGCAGATGCGCGCATGGCGCGGCGCCAGGCGCAATGCCTGCCCTTGCGCCGCAAGGGCCTGGCCCGGCACGGCCAGCGAGTCGAAGCGCCACTTGCCCTGCGGCAGTGCCACTGCGTGAAACAGCGCGGTGGGAGGAACTGCCTGGCCCGGCGCCAGCTCTACCAGCGTGGCGCTGCCGTCGCGTGCCACGGCCAATGCGGCGTGGGGGCGCAGGATCGGCATGAGGCATACCGCGCCGGCCTGGCCGGGCAGGGGTGCCGTGCCCGGCGCCAGTTCGTTGAGCAGCGCGGGCAGGGGCACCTGGCGGAACTGGGTTTGCGCAAGGGGCGCGGTGTCCACCGCCACGCCGCCATCGCCGTGCAACAGGAAGCGGCCCGGCGCGCCGGCCGGCACCAGCCGATCGGGCAGGGCGCCGTTGCCCACAGGCACGCCGAAATCGGGCGTGCCATCGGCGTGGTAGTAAAGGCGCTGCACGCGGGTGTGGCGGTTGGGATCGAACAGCGGATCGCCCGTGATCGCGGCATAGTCGCGGCCGTGGTAGACCAGCATGTCGTGGCCGTGCTCGTCCACGGTGAAGCTGTTGTGCCCTGGCCCATAGACGCTGGTTTGCGGGCACGAGGTGAACACCGGGTGCTGGCTCTTGGCCCAGGCGCGCGGATCCATCAGGTCGGCATCGGTGTCGGCCGTCAACATGCCCAGGCAATAGCGCGTATCGGTGGCCGCCGCCGAATACGTGAGGAACAGGCGCCCGTTGCGGGCCAGCACCGCCGGCGCCTCGTTCACCTTGAAGCCAGGAATTTCCCAATCGAGCATGGGCACCGACAGCCGCACCGGCGCACGGCCCGGCGTCAGTGCATCGGCCAGGGGCGCGAGATAGAGATTGGAGTTGGTCTCGATCCCCGGTTCGCGCTGCGCCCAGCAGACATAGCGCACGCCCTTGTGCACGAAGAGCGTGGAATCGAGCGTGAAGCTGTCCCACGGCCCCTTGAACTGGCCCAGCAGATGCCAGGTTCCCGTCAGCGGATCGGCATCGCGGCTGGTGAGCACATAAGTGCGGATGTGGAACGGATCGTCGCTGTCACCGGCGGCGAAATAGATATGCCAGGCGCCATCGAACCAATGCAGTTCGGGCGCCCAGATATAGCCGCCCAGCTTGCCGTTCGCGGGCCGGCGCCACACCACGTGCTCGCTGGACGGATCGGCCAGTCCTGCCAGCGTCGGCGCGCGGCGAATGGCCAGCCGATCGTATTCCGGCACCGATCCCATCATGTAATAGTGGCCATCGCCGTGGCGGAACACCTGGGCGTCGGCGCGCTGGCGCACCAGCGGGTTGCGTGGCGCAGGCAGGGCGCTGGCGTTACCCCGCCCGGTGCCACGCCCGATGCCCCTTATCGCTGCGCGCGCCGCCATCGGGCTGGCCATCGAAAGGCCGGCCGCGCCCAGGGCAAAGGCGCGGCGGCTCAACACGGGGGTGCGGCCCATGGCTCAATAATCCGCCACGGGCCAGCCATCGGCATCCCAGCGCACTGGCGCCAGGCGCATGGTGGATGCGCCGTTGTTGGCCTTGTCATAGGCGTGATAGACCACGTAGGTCTGCCCGTCCTTGTCGGTGAACGCGCCGGCATGGCCAGGGCCGCGGAAGCGCTGCTGCTCTTGAAGGTCGGCGCGCAGGAACACGGTGCCGCCGCCCTGCATCATGTCGCTGCCGTCCTTGCCCAGATAGGGTCCGGTGATCTGCTTGGCGCGGCCGACCACGGTGTAATACGTGCTTTGCGTGCCCTTGCAGCAATAGTCGTAGCTGGCGAGCAGGAAGTAATACCCGCCGTGCTGGAGGATGAACGGCGCCTCGATCGGGCCGGGTGCGCCGGCCGGGGCGGGGCGGCGGGCAATGCTGTAGGGCAGGGTGCCGGGCGCCGGCTTGCCGGTCTTGGGATCGAGCGGGAACAGCTTGATCCCGGTCCAGAAGCTGCCCAGCGCCAGCCAGTGCCGCCCCTGCGCATCGATCACGAAATTGGGATCGATGGCGTTGAAATCATCCGCCTGGGTCGACATCACGACCAGGCCCTGGTCTTTCCAGCCATAGTCCTTGGCCTTGGGATCGAGCGTCTTGCCGGTGAACAGCCCGATAGCCGAACGGTTCGATCCGAACGTCGAGACCGCATAATACAGCCGGTATTCCCCGTTCACGAACGAGATGTCGGGCGCCCACATCTCGCGCGTGCCCGGCACCGCCTGCTTGGCCCATTCGGGAATGGCCGTGAACAGCGGGCCGGTGGCCGTCCAGTGCCTGAGATCGGTGGACGTGCGCGAGAGGATATAGTGTCCATCGTCACCCGGCACGCCGGTGCCATAGACGTGATAGGTATCGCCTTCGCGGATGATCACCGGATCGTGGGTGGGAACAAGGTCGCCGGTCAACTGGCTGTTGAGCGTTCCGGCAGCCTTTTCGCCCACTTGCTGCGCCACGGCCGGCGCGGCGAGCATCTGGGCGGGAAGGGCCAGGGCGGCGGCTGCCGCCAACAGGGTTTTCGCGTTCATGCAATCCTCTCCTCTTGCCCGCGCTCAGCGCAGGTCGAGCACCACGACCGACTTGGCCGGCAACGTGACGGTGAGCGTGCCGCCCTGGATGGTCGCGCCGGTGAACGGCGCGGGCTTGACCGCATCGGGTGTGTCAAAGGTGTTGTGCGCGTCCATGGTGGCGGCGGTCACCACCTGCCCGGCGGCGCTGCTGGCGGTCACGCCGTCCAGCTTGACCGTCACCGTGTTGGCTTGGCCCGGATCGCGGTTCGACAAGGCGACGTGGACCACGCCGGCCTTGTCGCGCACGGCCGAGCCGCTGACGGCCGGCATGGTGAATTCGTCCTTGGCATACCATGGGCTGGCAATGTCGATCGGCAGCACCGTGGCATCCTGCCACGGCCGATACATCATGAAGACATGATAGGTGGGCGTGAGCACCATCTTCTTGCCTTCGGTCAGGATCATCGCCTGCAGCACGTTGACCATCTGGGCAATCGCCGAAAGCCGCACGCGATCGGCATGGCGGGCAAAGATATCCAGCGTGGTGGAGGCAACCAGCGCATCACGCAACGAATTCTGCTGCAACAGGAAGCCCGGGTGGCTGCCCGGTTCCTGGGCGTACCAGGTGCCCCATTCGTCCACCGCCAGGAACACGCGCTTTTGCGGGTCATACTTGTCCATGATCGCGCTGTGCCGCGTGACCAGTTCGTCCATACGGCGCGCACCGGCCAGCGTCTCGGCCCAGCCGTGCTCGTCAAAGCCGGTGGCCGTGGCGCGCGGCGGCCAGCCGCCGGGCACGGTGTAATAGTGCAGCGACAGCCCGTCGATTTGGTCGCCAGCCAGGCGCATGACCGTTTCGGTCCAGTTGTAGTCGTCCACGTTCGGGCCCGAGGCGATCTTGAGCACGCGGGTGCCCGCTGGCGCCTTGATGAACGTGGCAAAGCGGCGGGTCTCGTCGGCGGCATATTCGGGGCGCATGCTGCCGCCGCAACCCCACAGCTCGTTGCCGATGCCGAACAGGGGCAGTGCCCAGGCGCCCTTGTGCCCGTTGCGGGCGCGTTCTTCGGCCAGGCTACCGGCCGGTGACGTGATGTATTCCACCCATTCGGCCATTTCGCGCGCCGTGCCATTGCCCACGTTGCCCGAGATATAGGCTTGCGAACCCACTTGGCGCAGCAACTCGAAATATTCGTGCGTGCCTACGGCGTTGGGTTCGGTCACGCCGCCCCAGTTGGTGTTGATCTTGACCGGGCGCTTGGCCTGCGGGCCGATGCCTTCGCGCCAATGATATTCATCGGCAAAGCAACCGCCCGGCCAACGGATCACCGGCACTTTCAGTTCGCGCAGCGCGCCGATCACGTCGTTGCGGAAACCGTTGGTGTTGGGGATCGACTTGTCGTTGCCCACCCACAGGCCGCCATAGATGCCGTTGCCCAGATGTTCGGCAAACTGGGTAAAGATCCGCGCGTCATACGTCGGCCCCGGCTTGTCGGCGTGGAGCGTCGCGGTGGTCGGCTGGCCGGCGGTATCGGCCAGCGCGGGCACAGCAAGGGCGCTCGCTGCCAGCAGTGCAGCGGCAGCGGTGTGGCGAATTGTCTTGATCATCGTGTTCTTGTCCTCTCCCAAAAAGGGGTGGGTCAGTCGAAGAAAGCGTCTGTCACCAGCCGTTTGCCGCGCAAGAATGCGTCAGCCACCAAGGTCAGCGGCGCCAGGTCGACATCGCTACGGCCGCTGCGGATCAGGGTGGCAAAGCGGGCATAGAGGCCAGGGTATTCGTGGTCCTCGTTGTGCAGCGTCTCGCTCGGCAAGGTCAGCACGGCGCCGCCCTGGGCCAGGCGCAGCGTGCCGGCGTCGGTTTCCACCACGATGTCCCAGCTTTGCGGGCCGGTCTGCCGCCAATCCAGGTCCATGTGGATGGCCGCCCCGGCCGTATCGCGGAAATGCAGGTCTGCAGCGATCGGCGCGGCGCGGTTTTCGGGAATTTCCAGCGTCGCTTCGGACAGGAAGAACGGGCGCGGCAGGATATGGGTGATGATCGAAAGGGCGTTGATGCCCGGATCGAAAACGCCCAGCCCGCCTGGCTGCCAGATCCAGGCCTGGCCGGGGTGCCACACGCGCACGTCTTCGCGCCAGATTACTTTCACGCTGTCGATGCGCCGCTCCGCCAGCCACGCGCGCGCCGGGGCAACCCCGGCGGCAAAGCGCGAATGCCACGAGGCGAACAGCGTTGCGCCCACGCGATCAGCCTGGTTGGCCAGGGTATGGACTTCCGCCAGCGTCGCGCCCGGCGGCTTTTCCAGGAACACGTGCACGCCCTTGGCCAGGGCTTGCGCCGCCAGGTCATAGCGCACCTGGGGCGGGGTGCAGAGCGCCACGGCATCGACCGCCGGCCCTTGCGCCAGGAGATCGTCCAGGCTGCGATGGTGCGAGATGCCCTCCACGCCGGAATCGCGCGGGCTGACCGTGGCGGCCAGGCTGAACGCCGGGTTTCCGGCAATGGCCGGCAGGTGCTGGTCACGGGCGATCTTGCCCATGCCCACCACGGCAATGCGGATCGGGTCCATCGGCTTAGAGCGCCTTTATCGCAAAGGGCACCGGGCCGGCCGCGGCGCGGGCCAGCGGATTGTGCAGCGGCAGGGCAAAGGGCGCGGCGCTGATTTCAAAGGCATCGCCTTCGCGCGTTGCGATCCCGTCGCTGAACGACAGCGTGGCCGTGCCGAAGAAGTGCACGTGGATGTCGCCTGGGCGGCGGAACAGGCCATACTTGAAGTGGTGATGCTCCAGGTTGGCCAGGCTGTGCGACATGTTGTCCTCGCCCGAAAGGAACGGCTTTTCCCACAGCGTGGCGTCGTCGCGCAGCACGCGGCTGGTGCCGCGCACGTCGGCCGGCGGGGTGCCCAGCAGCAGTTCGGCGCCAAGGGCTGCCTGGCGCAGCTTGGAATGGGCCAGCCACAGGTAGTTGTGGCGCTCAGTCACGTGGTCGGAAAACTCGTTGGCCAGGGCCAGGCCCAGGCGCCAGGGCGTGCCGTCCTCGCCGATCAGGTAGATGCCCGCCAGTTCCGGCTCCTCCCCGCCATCCTTGGCAAAGGCGGGCATGGTCAGCGGCTGGCCGGGGCCGACGAGCTGCGTGCCATCCCCCTTGTAGAACCATTCCGGTTGCTGCCCTTCGGCGCCCGGCGCGGGCTTGCCGCCTTCCAGCCCTTCCAGGAACATGCGCATGGAATCGGTCTGCTTTTCCGCCTGGGCGGCATCGCGGTGCATCTTGTCGCGCCCTTCGGCCGAACCAAGATGGGTCAGGCCCGTGCCGGTCAGCCAGACGCGCGCCGTGTCGCTGTGGTCGATCGCGGGCAGCAGGGTGCCGGCGGCAAGCTCGGCCGCGATGTCCACGCTCTGGCTGCTGGCGCGGGCTGCGGCAGCTTCGGCCAGGCTCTGCCCGGCGGCGATGGCGGCCTGCGCCAGTTCGCGCACTGTGGCGGGCTGTTCCAGGAACACGGCGGTGTCGTCGGTGGCCAGGATCACGCGGCGCACGCCATCGGCGCTGCGGTGTTGAAGAAGGCGGGTTGCCATGGATCGGATGCTTTCTGCGAAAAGGGAAGGGATCAGAGCGTGAGCGTGCCGTCGATCAGGCGCGGCGCGCCATCGCCGCGCGCAGCGTCGGTCAATTCTGCCGGCAGCACTGCCGCGCTCAGGTTCTGGTAGCTGACCGGACGGAGGAAGCGATCGATCGCCAGGCTGCCGACCGACGTGGTGCGCGGGTCTGACGTGGCCGGGAACGGCCCGCCGTGGACCATGGCGTGGCACACTTCCACCCCGGTGGGCCAGCCATTGGCCAGGATGCGGCCAGCCTTGCGCTCCAGGATCGGCAGCAGCCGGGCGGCGAGCGGCTCGTCGGCCGCGTCCATGTGCAGCGTGGCGGTCAGCTGGCCTTCCAGGCCCTTGAGCAGGCTGGCCAGTTCGGCTTCATCGGCGCATTTCACCACGATGGAACTGGCGCCGAACACTTCGTGGCCCAGTGCCTTGTCGGCCAGGAAGGCCTGCGCGGTGGTGACGAACAGCGCGGCGTTGCCGCAGGGCCCTTCGCCCGCCGGGCCGGTTGCCACGGTTTCCACGCCGGGCGCGGTGGCCAGGGCCTTGACCCCCGCTTCATAGGCGGCGTGGATGCCGGTGGTCAGCATGGTCTGCGGCGCGGCTGCGCCCACGCCTTCGCGCGCGGCCGCCAGGAACGCGTCGAGCCCGTTGCTGTCGATTGCCAGCACCAGGCCGGGATTGGTGCAGAACTGCCCGGCGCCCATGGTGAGCGAGCCGACGAAGGCCTGGCCCAGGGCCGCACCACGCGCGGCAAGCGCCTCGGGCAGCAGCAGCACGGGATTGATGCTCGACATTTCGGCATAGACCGGGATCGGCACGTCGCGCGCCTGGGCGATGCGGGCGAGTGCGAGACCACCGCCGCGCGAGCCGGTAAAGCCCACCGCTGCGATGCGCGGATCGGCCACCAGCGCGGCGCCCAGATCGTTGCCGGGGCCGACCAGGTGGCCGAACACGCCTTCGGGCAGGCCACGGGCTGCCACCGCGCGGGCAATTGCCGCGGCCACCAGCGCCCCGGTTTCGGGATGGGCGGGGTGGCCCTTGACCACCACCGGGCAGCCGGCCGCGAGGGCCGAGGCGGTGTCACCCCCGGCCGTGGAAAACGCCAGCGGGAAATTCGAGGCGCCGAACACCGCCACCGGGCCCAGCGGGATCATGCGCAGGCGGATATCGGGGCGGGGCAGAGGCTGGCGATCGGGCAATGCGGGATCGATGCGCAACTGCTGCCAGCCGCCCGCGCGCACGACGCCGGCAAACATGCGCAACTGGCCCACGGTGCGGCCGCGTTCACCTTCCAGGCGTGCGCGCGGCAGGCCGCTTTCGCGCATCGCCGCCTCGATCAGCGGATCGCCGATGTCCAGGATTTCCTGGGCGATGGCTTCCAGGAACAAGGCGCGCTCCTCGCGCCCGGTGGCGCGATAGCTGTCGAACGCCGCTTCGGCCGCGGCACAAAGCCGCGCCACGTCTTCCAATCCGTGCACGGCCAGGGCGGGGCCGTGGGGCAGCCCGGTGCGGGCGTCGATCGAGCGGAATTCGGTCATCGGATTCTCCATATTTACTCCGACATATTCCGGCTTGGCGGCAAACGCAATAATAGTCATTTCGCCCTTGCGCGCTCCCTGCTAACCACATTGGCCAGGAGGCGGCACAAACAGTGACGGAACGGCATATTCCCGGCAATTTGGCAGACGGCAGCGCTGCCCCGGCCGATCGTGAAGAGGCTCTGCGGGGGCTTGGGCGCGGCCCCGGACGGCGGCTGCATGGTGCCATTGCGCACAAGTTGGGCACGGCGATCTTGTCTGGCCAATACCAGCCCGGTGACATCCTTTCGGGTGAAGTCGCCTTTGCCGAGGAACTCAAGGTTTCGCGTAGCGCCTATCGCGAGGCGATCCAGGTCCTGACGGCCAAGGGCCTGGTGGCGAGCCGCCCCAAGGCGGGCACGCGCGTGCTGCCGCGCGAGCGCTGGAACCTGCTCGATCCCGAAGTGCTGGCCTGGGCCTTTGCCGGCGAGCCCGACCTGCAATTCGTGCGCGACTTGTTCGAATTGCGCGCCGTGGTCGAGCCGGCCGCCGCGCGCCTGGCCGCACAGCGCCGCGACAAGGCCGATCTCAAGGCCATGCGCGATGCCCTTGCCGCCATGCGTCGCCACACCCTGACCAACGATGCCGGCCGCGCCGCCGATCGCGATTTCCACGATGCCATCCTGCGCGCCAGCCACAATGCGGCGCTGCTGGTGCTGTCGGCCAGCATCGGCGCGGCCGTGCACTGGACCACGCAGTTCAAGCAACGCGCCCGCGAACTGCCGCGCAATCCCATCCCCGATCACGCGCGGGTCTATGACGCGATTGCCGATGGCGATGGCGATGCCGCCGCCCAGGCGATGGGCGTGCTGGTGCAACTCGCGCTCGAAGACACCGCCAGCGCGATCGAAGCGGCAGTGCAAGGCTGATTGTCCCTCCCCGGCGCGGGGAGGGGGTCCGCGCGAAGCGTGGCGGAGGGGATTGGCCGCCTGCAGCGGCGCTCAAGGCTCACAATCCCCTCCGCCAGCCTGCGGCTGGTTCCCCTCCCCACGAGTGGGGAGGAAGCAATCAGTCCGCTGTCTTGGTCTTCGCGCCCCACAGCGCATAGAACACGATGTAAAGCTCGCAAGCCGCGGTCAGCAGGAACGAGGTCTGCAGGCCAAAGGCATCGGCCAGCTTGCCCTGCACCACCACCAGCGCGCCGCCGGCAATGGCCATGATCAGCAGGCCCGAGGCTTCCTCGGTCAGCGGGCCCAGGCCCTTGATCCCCAGCGTGAAGATCGTGGGGAACATGATCGAGTGGAACAGGCCCACCAGGATCAGCGCCCACATCGCCACCGGGCCATGAGTCAGCACGGTGATCATCATCACCACGAAGGCCCCCACGGCGGCTAGCGCCAGTACGGTTTCGGCGCGCACCTTCTGCATGATCGCGCCGCCGGCAAAGCGGCCCACCATCATTCCGCCCCACAGGAACGTGAGGTAACGCCCGGCTTCCTCGTGCGTGAGGTTGGCGATGTCACCCTGGCTGACGAAATTGACGAAGAGGTTGGCCACGCCGATTTCGGCGATCAGGTAGATGAAGATTGCCGGAATGCCGAACACCAGGTTGCGGTGCGACCACAGCGAGTGATGCTTGCGTTCCTCGCTCGCCATGCGGCTGGTGGCGCTGCCCATGGCGGGCAGGGGATAGCGTGCGATCACCACCGCCAGCACTACCAGCACCACCGCGACCAAGCCATAGGGCAGGATCACCGAATGCGCGTCGGCCAGGCGTTCCGCCGGCGTCAGCACGGTGCCGGCCACGGCTGTCCCGCTCTTGGACCTGCCAAGGATGAGATAGGCGCCGAACAGCGGCGCCAGCATCGTTCCGGCCGAATTGAGCGCCTGCACGAGGGTGAGCCGCGACGAAGCGGTTTCCGCCGGGCCGACCACCGCGACATAGGGATTGGCCGCCACCTGCAGCAGCGTGATGCCGCTGGCGATCACGAACAGCATGACCAGCGTAACGCCGTAGGACGGGATCGATGCCGCCACCATCATGCCCAGCGCGCCCGCCGCCATGATCAGCAGCCCGGTGACCATCGACAGCTTGTACCCGATCTTCTCGATCAGCTTGGCCGAAGGGATCGACGCCACGAAATAGGCGATGAACCACACGGATTCGATCAGTGTTGTCTGGGTATAGTTCAGATCGAACACGGCGCGCAGATGCGGTAGCAGCGTGTTGTTGATGACGGTGATGAAGCCCCACATGAAGAACAGTGTGGCCAGCAGCGCCAGTGCGCGACCATAGCTGGCGCCCGCAGGCAAGTCTTCGCCAGGGGTCGCGGATAGCGCGGCCGATGAAGCAACAGGGGGCATGTCCATCCTCTCTTCCAAGGTTTGTGCAAGAAGAGAACAATGAACGGGCGTATGCCAGTGGACAGGCGCCACGCGAACCGGCTTGCACTCTTTCTATTTGTCGGACTATATGCGATGCCACGGCCGCGTCAATGGCTGCACACGTGTTTTCACGTGGCTCCCCAGGGCAGAACGGGTCGATCATGGAGAACAGGATGAACACGAAGGCCGCTTCCCTTGCCGCGCTTCTCGCGCTTGCGCCCTTTTCGGGTGCCCACGCCGCGCAGGCGAGCCAGGAGGCCGCCGGCACGCTGGCCGATGGGCAGAAGGTTGTCGCGGTCACGCTCAAGGCCGCCAATGGCGTTTCGGCCCGCATCCTGAGCTATGGCGCCACGCTCCAGGCGCTGGTCGCGCCCGATCGCCAGGGCAAGCCGGCCGACGTGCTGCTCGGCTACGACGATCTGGCCGGCTATGTCGATCATCCCAACTATTTCGGCGTCACTGTCGGCCGCTATGCCAACCGCATTGCCGGCGGCAAGTTCGCGCTTGATGGCAAGACCTATCAACTCCCGCTCAACGACAACAAGATCAACAGCCTGCACGGCGGCGGCAAGGGCTTCGACAAGCAGGTCTGGCAGGTTGTCTCGGTCAAATCCGGGCCGGTGGCGAGCGTCGTGCTCAGCCATGTCAGCCCCGATGGCGATGCCGGCTATCCCGGCACGGTCAAGGCCACGGTCACCTATTCGCTGGACGAGGCGGGCAACCTGACCATCGCGTTCGAAGCGGCCACCGACAAGCCCACGATCATCAACATGACCAACCACGCCATTTTCAACCTGGCCGGCGAAGGCGCGTCGCAAGGGGCGATGGACCATGTGCTGACCATTCCGGCCAAGGCCTATACCCCGGTCGATGCCGGTCTTATCCCCACCGGCGAACTGCGCCCGGTGGCCGGCACGGTGTTCGATTTCACGCAAGGGCGCCGCGTGGCCGATGGCCTGCGCGATGGGCGCGACCAGCAGATCGTCTATGGGCGCGGCTATGACCACAACTTTGCCCTCGACAAGGGCGTGACCGCCCAGCCCGAACTGGCCGCGCGCCTGGAAGACCCTGCCTCGGGCCGCGTGCTCGAAGTCTTGACCACCGAGCCCGGCGTGCAGTTCTATGCCGGCAATTTCCTCGATGGCACGCTGGTCGGCAAGCAGGGCCACCTCTATCGCATGGGTGATGGCATCGCGCTGGAACCGCAGAAGTTCCCCGATGCGCCCAATCACCCGTCGTTCGTTTCCGCGCGCGTCGATCCCGACAAGCCCTATCGGCATGTCATGATCTATCGCGTTTCCACCTCGCGCTGACAGGCAGACATGACCGACCACCAGACCCCCAAGCTGCGCAGCCGCGCCTGGTTTGATAACCCCGACAATATCGACATGACCTCGCTCTATCTGGAGCGGTATCTCAATTTCGGGATCAGCCTGGAAGAGTTGCGCAGCGGCAAGCCGATCATCGGCATCGCGCAGACCGGCAGCGACCTTTCCCCGTGCAACCGCCACCACCTGGTGCTGGCCGAGCGTATCCGCGAAGGCGTGCGCGAGGCAGGCGGCATCGTCCTGGAATTTCCGGTCCATCCGATCCAGGAAACCGGCAAGCGGCCCACTGCCGGGCTCGATCGCAACCTCGCCTATCTCGGCCTGGTCGAAGCGCTCTATGGCTATCCGATCGATGGCGTGGTGCTGACCACCGGGTGTGACAAGACCACCCCCGCGCTGCTGATGGCGGCGGCCACGGTCAATATCCCCGCGATTGCCCTCTCGGTCGGCCCCATGCTCAACGGCTGGCACAAGGGCGAGCGCACCGGTTCGGGCACCATCGTGTGGAAAGGCCGCCAGTTGATGGCCGCCGGCGAACTCGATGCCGAAGGGTTCATCAAGCTGGTCGCGTCTTCGGCGCCATCCACCGGCTATTGCAACACCATGGGCACGGCCACCACGATGAACAGCCTGGCCGAAGCGCTGGGCATGATGCTGCCCGGTTCGGCCGCGATTCCCGCGCCCTATCGCGATCGCCAGGAATGCGCCTATCACACCGGCAAGCGCATCGTCGACATGGTGCGCGAAGACCTCAAGCCTTCCGACATCCTCACGCTCGATGCGTTCCACAACGCCATCGTGGTCAATTCCGCGATCGGCGGATCGACCAACGCGCCGATCCACCTGGCCGCGATTGCCCGCCACGTGGGCGTGGACCTGCCGCTCGACGACTGGCAGCGCCTGGGCCACAAGGTGCCCTTGCTGGTCAACCTGCAGCCAGCGGGCGAATACCTGGGCGAGGATTACTATCGCGCCGGCGGCGTGCCGGCCGTGGTCGGCCAGTTGATCGACCAAGGCCTGATCCGTGAGCAGGCGATGACCGTCAACGGCCGCACCATGGGCGAAAACTGCCGTGGCGTGGAAATCGAGGACGAGCGCGTGATCCGCCCGTTCGCCCAGCCACTGGTCGAAGAAGCCGGCTTCCTGGTGCTCAAGGGCAACCTGTTCGACGCCGCGATCATGAAGACCAGCGTGATCAGCGAGGAATTCCGCGCGCGCTATCTGTCGAACCCGGCCGATCCCGACGCGTTCGAAGGCCCCTGCGTGGTGTTCGACGGGCCGGAAGACTATCATCACCGCATCGACGATCCGGCGGTGGGGATCACGCCCGAAACCTTGCTGTTCATGCGCGGCGCCGGGCCGATCGGCTATCCGGGCGCAGCCGAAGTGGTCAACATGCGCCCGCCGGCCTACCTCATCACCGAAGGCGTCAGCGCGCTGCCGTGCATCGGCGATGGGCGCCAATCGGGCACCAGCGGCAGCCCCTCGATCCTCAATGCCAGCCCGGAAGCGGCGGCGATGGGCGGCCTGGCGCTGCTCGAAACCGGGGACCGGGTGCGCATCGATCTCAACGCCGGCACGGTGAACGTGCTGGTTGCCGACGATGTGCTGGAAGCGCGCCGCGCTGCGCTGGTGGCCAAGGGCGGCTATCCCTATCCGGCCAGCCAGACGCCGTGGCAGGAAATCCAGCGCGCGCTGGTGGGCCAGATGAACACCGGTGCCATCCTGGAAGGCGCGGAAAAGTACCAGCGCATTGCCCAGACCCGTGGGCTGCCGCGCGACAACCATTGAGCGATGATGGGAAGCGTGGGCCTTGCCCCGCGCTTCCCCCTGAACGAAGCGAAAGGACGACGGCCGCGATGGCACCCTGGCGCAAGATCGAACGCGACGTGGCCGATACCCTGGGCGAGGGCACGCTGTGGTGCCCGCGCGACGGCGCACTCTACTGGACCGATATTCTTGCCCCGGCGCTCAACCGGCTGGATCTGGCCAGCGGGGCGATCCACCGCTGGGCCATGCCGGAACCTCTGGGCTGGGTGGCCGCAAGCCGCGCGGGCGGCCTGGTCGGCGGCTTTCGCAGCGGCGTTGCGCGCATCACGCTGGATCCGCTGCACATTGCCGAACGCAGCGATCCCGAGCCGCACTTGCCAGGCAACCGCATGAACGATGGCAAGGCTGATGCCCATGGCGCGATCTGGTGCGGCACGATGGACATGGCCGAAGCGCAGGACAGCGGCACGCTCTATCGCCTCGCTCCCGATGGCACGTTCCAGACGATCGACACCGGCTATGGCGTGCCCAATGGCCCGGCGTTTTCGCCTTGCGGCCAGTGGCTCTATCACGCCGACAGCGCGCGGCGCGTGATCTATCGCTTCCCGCTCACGGCCGACGGCGTGGGGCAGCGCGACGTTTTCGTGCGCTTCGAGGAAGCCGACGGCTATCCCGACGGGATGACGTGCGACGCACAAGGGTTCCTGTGGCAGGCGCACTGGGATGGCGGGCGGATCAGCCGCTTTGCCCCCGATGGCCGGCTCGATCGCACGATCAGCCTGCCTGCCCGCCGGATCACCAATATCGCCTTTGCCGGTGAAAGGCTCGATCGCATGTTCGTGACCAGCGCGCGCGTCGGGCTGGATGATGCAAACGAATTCGACGGCGCCCTGTTCGAAGTGGATGCTGGCGTCGCCGGCTGCGCACCGGGTACATACGCCTAGATTTGCCCCACCATGCCGATGGTGGAGGGGCTGCAGCCCCTCTCAATCCGGTCAATCGCTTTCCACCCCGGCATAGCCGGGCAGGTGCCGCGCCGCGCGGCTGCGGGCCAGTTCTATTCCCACCCGCAGCGCCTCGTCGAACTTGTTGGCCAGCTTGCGCGGGCCGATATGGTCGCGCAGGAAATCGGCCCACAGGAATTCGGCATAGGGCCGCGTGGTCTTGGCATATCCACCGGCCCGCCGCACATCGCTTGCCAGCGATCGCCACGGATCGTCTTCCAGCTTGCCGACATGGTGGGGCAGGGCTTTCCATTCGCGCCGCCGCCCGCGCGCGTCATAGGGATGCAGCCAGTTGTTGGCGTCCATGAACGCCAGGAAGCGCTTGCGCGGCAAATGCGCCAGCCGCGCGACCACCGAAACCAGCACCTGCTCCACCCCTTCGAGATGCAGCGCCAGGGCCAGGTGGTGATGGTCGAGCATCCACAGCTGATCGTCCGGGCCGATCACCGCCGGAATCATGTGCGCGCCCAGGAATTCGCCTGCGGCGCTGGCCTCCTGGCGGCGCGTCCAGTCGCGGCGCTTGCGCTCCACTTCGCGCAGGCCGATCGTCATCTGCGTGGGGCGCAAGTCGGCAATGGCCACGGTCTTGAGAATCGGTTGGATCGGTCCCGCCAGTCCCATGATCTATTTCCCACCGTCTTTGCCCAATGGACTCAGTGCCCGGCAGGCGCAGTCTGCGCCAAAGCCACTGCATCAGCAACGCTGAAGGTGGCATTGCGTGCCAGGTCATCGAGACCGGCTGCCGCCAGCACCGCCCGCGCGCGATCATGCGTGCGCGCCAGGATCAGACGGCCTTGGCGCGCGGCCAGTGTCTTGTGCAGCTCGCCGATCACTTCGGCCGCCGTGCTGTCCAGGTCGTCGCTTTCCTCCAGGCTGAGCACCACCACGACCGGTGCGCCCGGCCGCTGGGCACGGCGTGCCACCAGGGCCAGCACCGTTTCGGCATTGGCAAAGAACAGCGGCGCATTGGGGCGATAGATGGCCACGCCCGGCACGGCGGCGGCTTCCGGATGGGCGGCGCGATCGACGAAATCGTGGCCCTGGCTGATCTGGCCCAGTTCGCTGAGCGAGGGATGCGCCAGGCGATAGAGCAATTGCGCCAGGCTCAGCCCCACGGCCAAGAGCAATCCGTCGAGCACGCCCAGCGCCAGCACGCCCAGCGCGGCTGCTGGTGCCGTCCAGCGATCGCGGCCCAGCTTCCACGGGCGCAGCAAGGGCTCGGGCGACAGGGCATGGGCCAGCGCGGCCATCACCACGGCGGCAAGCACCGGCTGAGGCAGGCGCGCGGTCAACGGCCCGGCCCACAGCGCCAGGGCAAGCAGGGCCAGCGCCGCCATCACCCCGGCCGCCCGGCTGGTGGCGCCACTCGCCGCGTTGGCCGATCCGGCGGAAAAGCCAGCGCCCACCGGCATCCCCTGGGCCAGGGCTGCGGCGGTGTTGGCCAGGCCCAGCGCGGCCAGTTCGCGATTGGCGTTCAGCGCGTCGCCGCGTGCCAGCGCCAGGCTGCGGATCGTGCCCCAGCTTTCGGCAAACAGGATCAGCACCAGCGGCACGGCCAGCGGCACCAGGCGCAGCCACTGCGCGGGATCGGCCGGCAATACCGGCATCGATAGCACCAGCGGCGTGGGGCCGGCCTGGGCAATCCCCAGCCGGGCAAAACCGGGCAGGCTGGCCCCGGCAATGCCCAGCACCAGCACGATCAGCGCGCCGGGCACCCCCGGCCAGCACCGCAGCAGCAACAGCAGCACGAGCGCACCCAATCCGCAGGCGAGCGTCGCCACATGCCAGTGCGGCATCTGTTCCAGCACGGCCCAGGCCACGGCACCCACCGTGCCGGGCGGGGCAGGCACGCCGGTCATCGCGGGCAGTTGGCGGATGATGATCGTCAGCGCCAGGCCAAGGGCAAAGCCGCGCAAAACCGGCCGCGCGATAAAGCCGGCGAGGCTGCCCAGCCGTGCCGCTGCCAGGGCGATGAACAGTCCCCCGGCCAAGAGCGTGAGCGCGGTGGCATTGGCGGCCGTTGCAGCAGCACCGCCTGGCCCCGCCACCAGGCTGCCCAGGCTGGCCGCCAGGATCGCGGCCGAGGACGAAGTTGGCGAGACGACGGCGAACCGGCTGCGCCCCACCAGAGCATAGGCAAGGCCGCCCGCCACGGCAGCAATCAGCGCCCGCCCTGGTGCCAGCCCGGCAATCCCGGCATAGGCAACGGCCTCGGGCAGCATCAGGCCGGCCATGGCCAGCCCTGCCAATGCGTTGCGCACAGTGAAAGCCATCGTCACCCTCCCGCACCTCACGCTGCGCCTGGCCTCGATCACGAACCGGCCGGGTGTGGTTCGTCGGCGCGGCGCCAGGGCGATTTCACAGCGCCCTATCCAGCATTGGGCGGTCGATCTCACCGCTGTAGATATGTTCAACCGGGCCGGCGAGGCGAACGCCACCCGAGCCGTCCCATTCCACCTCCACCGGTCCGCCGTCGCACACAACCACGACGCGCTCGTCCAACAGGCCCCGGCGGATACCGCCGACAACTGCGCCACACGAGCAAGAGCCCGATCCCAGGGGGATGCCGCCGCCGCGTTCCCAAATCCGCAGCCGGATATGGGTGCGACTTAGCACCTCGACAAAATGCACGTTTGTTCGTTGCGGGAACAGGGGGTGCATTTCCATCGCCGGGCCAACCGTTGCCACATCGACGCGCGACAGGTCGTCGACGAAGAACGTGCAATGCGGATTGCCCATGCTGCAGGCGGTGGGATCGCCCGCCAGGGGCAGGGCGAGCGTATCCGCCTCTCTTGCCAAAGGCACATCGCGCCAATCGAGCGATGGTGTGCCCATATCGACGGCGATGGTGCCACGTTGCCTGCGTTCACACCGCAGCAGCCCCCGTTTTGTTCGGATGAAGACACAATTCTGCGCCGTCTCGCGCATGAGAAGATGGGCAACGCCGCGCGTTGCACTGCCGCAGGCATCCAACGGCGTGCCGTCGGCATTCCAAAACGCCAGTTCAACGTGCCCGTCCTGGCCGTCCGACATCATGGCGAGCTGATTAAATCCAATGCCGCGATGGCGGTTTCCAAGACGGCATGCGAGTGGGCTTGTCATGGCGATTGACCTGCCGCGCGCATCAACGATGACGAAATCGTCGCCGTTGGCATGCATCTTGTGGAATTCCATGGGCATCCTTCGGCTAAAAGCGATCCTGCGGGCTGTGGCGCATTGGGCGATATCCTGTTCGCCAGGGCCGGGAAACACCTCTTTGCTTCGACGAGATTTTGGCTCGATCGCGCCCATCGATACCTGGCAATAGGGAAAGTCCAGGCGCACCGTTTCGACCAGCACGCGGCGAACTGATCCGGCCACTCCATGATGCCGACCCAACGCGGCGCGTGGCCGCCGTAGATGGCGCCCGGCAGCCACCCGTGCGCGGCAGGGTGGTCACTGGAGGTTTCGCGCAGGCTATCAGGCATCAGCCGACCCAGCTGCACACCCAGAGATCAGCCGGTTGCATCTCCCCGGCCGCTCAGTTGACCACCAACCCCTGCCGCTGTCCCGCCGGCGGCAGGCATTGCGCCTTGTCGCTGCGGGGCGTGGCGGCGCAATCCCACCAGGCGCCTTCGCCGCCGTTTTCGCGGTTGCGGCGATAGGCGAAGGCGAGAGTGTCCATTCCCCCAGTCGTTCCGCGCCAGCCCAGCACCACGCAGCGTGGGCGGTGGCCGCAGGCCTCCAGCGCGAGGATGGCATAGCGGCCGGGAAACAGCGCGGGGTCGAACGTCAGGCGGATCGCACTTTCGTCCGCCGTGCCCCCGCCACTGGCGGGCGCGGTGTGCATGGCCATCAGCGCGGCGCGGCCGGGAGCGAGCGCGGCTGGCGGGCTGCCATCGCGCAGGGCCGGGCCTGGGGCGCCCACCGGGCCATCGCTTCCAGCCAGCCGGGTATCGGCCGTCACGCCTTCGTCGCTGTCGGCAAGGCTGGCGAGCAGCGCACCATCCTGTCCCGCCGCGGCAGGATCGTGCGTGGGTGAAAGCGTCGCCAGCTTGGGTTCCAGCGGTTCGGTGGCCATGTCGGTGCCGTGGCGGCGAAAGGCGGGGGTGGTGCCCCACCAGCCTTGCCAGCGATAGAACAGATGTGCGCCAACCTGGGCCAGCTTGGTCAGCGAATCCCGCCACTTGGGCACCACGTAGTCGGCATGGTAATGCGTTGCCCAGCCCACGCGGGGATCGACGGCTCCGGCCAGCGCCGCCCCGGCAATCGCCCGGGCCCGCGCCCAGGCTGCCAGGCCGGGATGGCGCGCGGCCAGGCTGCCATCGCAGGTGAAGGTGAATTGGCAGCCGGTCTGGCGTTCGGACCCCTGGAACACCACGCCGCATACGCTGCTGGCGAAAGCGGGATGGCGCGCACGGTTGAGCACGACCTGGACCACGGCCCGCTCGCCCGAGGGATCGTCGCCCGCTTCGTACCACGCAGCCGCAGCCAGGCAATCGCGCGCGCGTTCGTGGTTGGGCGAAAGCGGTGCGGGCAACACGAAAGGCGTGGCCGGCACCGGCGCCTCGGCAATAGGCACGGCAGCGTTGGACGTGCGCGCGTCCTGGCTGCTCAAGTCGAGCAGCGCGGCGGGATCGGGCAGCGCCGGCGGCGGGGCGGTGGGACTGGCAAGGTCCACCCGCAGGGTGGCTCGGTCCGGGCCTGGCGCCAGCAAGCGCAACGTGGCCGCCAGTGCCACCAGGAACAACAGCGCCATCGCGGCGCGCAGCGCAAGCTCGGCCCGCCTTGCGGCCGTATCGACGGGTGCCGCATCGGCGTCTGACGGCGTAGCGGCGGCGGTTTCGACAGGATCGAGCGGGATGCTGGCCATCGCGCGCGCGCCGCTCAAAACACGTATTTCAAAGTGATGGTGGCGCGGTTCTGGTCATATTCGCGTGGCTTGGCTACCAGGGCGGAAGACCGCCCCAGCGCGTGGCGCAGCGTGCCTTCGACCATCAGGTGCGGGGCCGCCTGCCAAGTGGCCGAAAGACCCACGCTGGCATAGCGATCCACCCGCGCACCGCCGCGAAAGCGATTGACGGTATAGCTGGCGGTGGGGCGCAGGATCAGGGTGCGCAGCAATTCATGCGCCGCGCCAAGGCTGAACTGCTGCTGTTCGATCCCCGCCACGTCCACGATCGGCGAACGCTGGATGGTCTTGTCGGCCGCCAGCGAAAAGGTGGTGAGCGGGGTAACATGCCAGCGCAGGTTGGCGTCATAGGCCAGGCCCGCAATCGTGGGATAGGCCGGACTGGTGAAGCGCTGGTGCAGGTAACCCAGCGCCAGTTCCCCTTCCAGCAGCCGATCCTGGCCAAAGGCCACGCCGGCCATCACGGCATAGCCATGCGCGCGGCGGGTGGCCTCTGCCGGGTTTTCATGGGGATAGCGCGTGGCGTTGAGGCGCACCGCAACCGAAACCGCCACTGCCGACGAAATCGGCCGGATCACTTTGGCGCCACCGGCCAGCGCCTGGTAATCGCGCTGCGAGAGGACGATGGTGCTGTCGCCATCATGGCGGTTGAAATAGTGGAACCGGTCGAACCGCAAATCGAATGCCAGGTGCGTGGCGCCAACCTGCTGTTCCACGCTGCCGCCCAGGCCAACCTGGCGATAGGCGATCGGCTTGACCCCGAACAGCGTGTCGCCGGTGGTGCCGCGTGCTTCGATCCGCCGGTCTATCGCGGCGTCCAGGTTTATCCGCGTGTCGCGACCGATGTCAATGCGGCCGCCGATTCCGGCGCCATAGCGATCGGTGCCTTCCGCGCCGTGGCGGGCATAGCGTTCGAACAGCCCGTCGGCGCGCAGTGTCAGCGCATGGCGATCCCACCGCGATTGCACGGCGAGCGCCGGGGCAAGGCTGGCGCCCACATCGGACACGCGGGGAACGCGGCGGGCATAGAGATCGTCCGTGGCAATCGCGCCAAAGGCCACGCTGGGCAGGATGCGTAGCGATCCTGCCTCGAACCCGGTGCCTTCCAGCCCCGGCCGCACCCGATTTTCCACGGTTTCCGGCCCGGCGCGACGATCACCGGCGTTTTGCCCGGCGGCCAGCATCGGCCACGAAAGGGCGCCGGCCAGCGACCCCCATTGCATGGCCATGCGGCCCCAGCGGCAGCGGCGCAGCCCGTCTGCCCCCGGCCTTGCGCGCGTGCCATCCCCCTTGCGATGCTGTTGCACCTCGCCTCCTGCCACCATTGCCCCAGTCACCATTGCCATGGCGGTGTCGTATCATCGCGGCGCAGGCGCGGCGGCAGCAATTGACGCCATTACTGAGGCACTTTCCGGCCGCGCGCATCGGCATTTGCTTCACCATGGCCGGCATGGCCTTGCCAATGGGCCGGCAGGCGCTTGCCAGGCCAGGCAAAATCGTGCCGGTTCAACATCATGATCCATCGTGCCGTAATCGCACCAGATTGCCGCCAAAGCCGGGATATTTTCCCTCAGGCATTGTGCGGATCGGGTTTGCCGGCGCGTTAAGGATCGCGCGCAAGCATTCGTTGAGGGCTGTTATGTCACGCACCAAGGCGTGAACCGCTTGCTCGCCCGCTTTGCCCCTGCGCAGGTCGTCCGTTTCGGGCGCATCCTGGCGCTGTTGACCGCCACGGCAATGACGTTCGGCTATGTCACCGGACGGGCTACGGCCGAAAGTACGGCAGTCATGGCCTATGTTCTAGGCCTGCTCATCCTGCTTTCCGCACCGGGCCAGCGCAGTTCGGAATTGCTCGGCGCGCAGGCGGTGTGGATGACGGTTGCCGAATTCCTGGCGGCCGCGCAATCGGGCCAGATGCTGTTGTGGCGCTGGGCGGTGTCGGTTGCGGCGCTGGCGGTGGTCATGGTGCCGCTCAAGATCCAGCATCTGCGCAGTCTGGCCTGCCGGCATCCCTATTCGCCGTTGCGAGACCTGGAAAGGCGAGCGCCGGCTGCCAGTTCGGCCGTGCTCGATGGCCGGGCGCGGCGGGTACGGCCCCGGCCTGGCCAAACGCCCGAAGCCGATGCAGATGGCGTGGCGGCGCATTCATCCTCGCGCGCAGGGTAAGGCGCCGGGCCGCCCGACACCGCCGACGCAGCCAGCCGCGCGGCATAGAAATCGAGCAGACGGGCGATCCACGCATCGGGTGACAGCGCCAGGTCATCGGGCAGGGCAAAGGCCGCCTCGCTCATGGCGCGCACGCGCGCATCATCTTGCGCCAGGGCGGCCAAGTGCCGGGCAAAGCCGGCGGTGTCGCGCGGGTCGATCGCCACGCCGGCGCCATGGCGCACCATGTCATCGGCCAGCAGCGCCGTGCCAGGCAGGATAACCGGCAGGCCGGACCGTGCGGCCTCCATCGCCACCAAGCCATAGGGTTCGGGATAGCGGCTGGGCATGACCAGCAGCCGCGCCCGCCGCGCCACCCGCGCAATCTCTGCTGGAGAAAGCCGGCCGCTGAAGCGCGCTTCGGGGTGGCGGGCGCGCAACATCGGCTCCATCGCGCCGCTGCCGACCAGGCGCAGCGGAACCCCGGCGGCGCGGGCAGCGGCAGCGGCGAGGTCAGGCCCCTTGGTTTCCTCAAGCCGGCCCACGAACAGCACTTCGCGGTTTTCCTCGGCCGGAATGCGCGTGGCAGACCATGGCTCCACCGGATTGGGCAGGGCGTGGATCGCATCGGCGGGAATGCCGGCGCGGGCCAGAAGCGGCGCCATGGCGGCATGGATTGCCAGCACCGGCGGCGCATGGGCCGGATCGAACACGCGCGTCTGGATGGCGTGGCGGACCACGCGCAACAGCTTGTGGCTGCGGCTGTGGCGGTCGCAGTCAGCCATCACGCAGGCGCGCGAGAGCGGCACGAGCGGGCAGGGCCGCCCGGTCTTGAGATCGGCAAATGCCCCGTTGGGGCAGGCCAGGAAGAAATCGTGCGCGGAAATCACCAGCCTGTCGCGCACCGGGGCCAAGGCGTGGAACACGGCGGGCGAGAGGATCTGCAGCCAGCCATGCAGGTGATAGACCGTGCGCGGCGTATCGTGGGTTGCGATCCAGCGGGATACCATGCGGGCGGCGCTGCGGTTCCACAGCGCAGCCAATGTCGCTTCGATCCTTGGCCGAGAGAGCAGGCGGCCCTGGCCCAGCGCCACGCAGGCAATGCCCGCGGCCGCCAGGCTGCCATCGTCACCGGTATCGCCCGCCAGCAGCGTCACCGCGTGGCCCTGGGCGCGAAACGCCCGGGCAGAGGCCAAGGCCAGCGCGCTTGCCCCGCCCATCGGCCGGGCCAGATCGTTGATCACCACGATGCGATCGATCGGCACGCCGCGCATCAGGCCAACACCGCACCGGCTGGGGCGGTTGCCGCGTGTGGGGCGCTGGCCGTTGCCACCTCGGCCGCCTGCCGGGGCACCTCGTGCTGGGCGGCCGAGGCAAGGCGGATGCCCAGCGCGGCCACATCGGCGCGCGTGCGCTCGATCAGGCTGGTCAGCGCGGCACGGTCCACCCCCTCGGCCAGCGCTGCCTGCGCCAGTTCGACAATGGCGGCGGGGGCCAGGGCCGGCCCATCGACGGCATATTGGCTTCGCCCTGCCAGCGCGAAGAAGCTGGCCAGCTTTTCGTCCCAGGTCAGCCCGATGGTGGGCACGGCAAAGGAATGGGCGGCGATGCAGGCATGCATGCGATGGGCAATGACCAGATCGCAGCCGGCAACGAACCCGGCGAGATCGGCCGGGGTGGCAAAGGGCGCGGCCATGTTGATCCGGCCCTGGCCCTGGCGCGCAATGCCGCCGCGCCAATCGGCGGCCGGGCGTTCGGCCGTCCAGCGCGGCGCGTGGCGCACCAGGCAGGCGCGGTCTTCCGGGCTGCCGTTGGTGAACAGGATCACGTGCAGTCCCTGTTGCGCCAGGGCCTGGGCGAGGGCGCCATACCATTCGATCACCGCGCCATCGTGCAGCGCGCCTGCCCCGCCCGTGGCGGCGGATTCATGGTGCTGGCCCACGTGATAGCGCAGCGCCAGGGGCGCCGTGATGCACAGGCCCACGCGCCGCCCGGCATCGCCGCGTGGCATGCCGGGCTTGCGCGGATAGTGCAGGCTGGCGAGCAGGCCGGGATCGCCCGACACTGCCGCCGCGATCGCGCCGAGCGGTTCGAGCTGCCGGGCCCAGGCCTGGCGGCTGCGTTCGTCCCGCACGGAGGCATGGGCCAGCGGGCGGCGTGCCAGAGCACGGGCAAACAGCGCGCGGCCCCGCGCAGACCACTGCGCACTGGCCCCCACGGCGTGGACGGCAAGGGGCAGGCCGCGCCGCGCCACTTCGGCCGCCGCGCCCGCCAGCTTGATCGGAAAGTTGAGATCGGCGTCGGTCAACAGGTTGCCCCCGCCGATCACCGCCGCATCGCACCGCGCAAGGCCGCCGCGCACATGGCGGCGCAGGGCCAGCCGGCTCAGCAGCGTGAGCGCCGCGCCCGCGGCCATGCGGCGCAGCGCAGGGGGCACGGCTTCGAGCAGGGCCATGGCAAGACGCCGCCGCCCGGGTCCGCCATTCCATCCGGTGCGGCCGGCAATGTCGATCGAAAAGACCTCTGCCCCGCCCAGCGCCTGGGCCAGTTCGCGCTCAAGGCATTCGGCCAGCAGTCCATCGCCCAGGTTCGGGCTGTATTTCACATTGAGCAGCGCGACGCGCATGGACGCGCGCGGGGCCGGGCTGGCAGAAGAGGGCGACATGGCGGGCACGCATCCTTGGCCGGAAACAGCAGGGCACCGGAATGGCCGCCGCTGGCGCCATTGCCGATGCCCTTAGTGTTCCCGTCCTGCCGCGCTGCGGCAAGGAACGATGCAGCCGGAACCCAACCGTTACGGAGCGATCCGCGCCGGTTTATGCCGCAACGCGGCCGTCAGGGCGTGAGGCCACCGCCCAGCACTTCATAGAGCGTGACCATGTTGGTCGCGCGTGCCAGCCGCGCCGTGACCAGCGCCTGGCGGGCAGTATAGGCCGTGCGATCGGCGTCGAGCGGCTCCAGGAACGTGTCGATCCCGTTCTGATAGCGGGCCAATGTGATCTGCGCCGCCTTTTCCGCGTTGGCGGCATAGCTTTCCTGCGCGGCCACCTTGTCGTCGATCGTGCCGCGCCGGGCCAGGGCATCGGCCACTTCCCGGAACGCTGTCTGGATCGCCTTTTCATAAGACGCCACGGCCGCATCGCGGCTGGCCTTGGCATAGGCCAGGTTGCCGGCGTTCACCCCACCATCGAACACCGTCTGGGTAGCGCTGCCGCTGGCGCTCCAGGCAAAGGTGCCGCCGCTGAACAGGCCCGACAGGCTGGTGCTGGCAAGGCCGAGCAGCCCGGTCAGCGAGATCGACGGGAAGAACGCGGCGCGGGCTGCGCCGATGCGCGCGTTGGCCTCCTTGAGCGTATGTTCGGCCTGGAGCACGTCGGGCCGGCGCAGCAGCACGTCGGATGAAAGCCCCACGGGCAGGCTGGCCAGGGTCTGCCGCCCTTCGCCCAGCGTCTTGGGCAACAAGGCTTCGGGCACGGGCGCGCCGGTCAACAGTTCCAGGGCGTTGCGATCCTGCGCCACATAGGTGGTATAGTCTGCCACATCGGCCCGCGCGGTGTCGAACGCGGTTTGGGCCTGGGCCACGGCCAGCTTGGTGCCAACGCCATTGGTTTCGAGTTGCTGCGTCAATTGCAGCGTCTTGGTGCGCGAAGCGAGCGTGGCCTGGGCCACGGCCAGCGCGTCGCGGTCGGCAGCCAGCGTGAGCCAGGCCGTCGCGGTTTCGGAAACCAAGGTGATCTGCGTGGCCTTGCGGCCTTCGTCGCTGGCCAGATAGGCCTCGAACGCCGCCCGGCTGGTGTTGCGCAGCTTGCCGAACAGATCGACTTCATAGGACGATACGCCGCCGCTGAGCTGATAGCTTTCGCTGGTCACGCCGTTGCTGCGCGAGCCAGAGGCGGTCGGCCCGGCCGTGACCGTGGGCACCAGCGCGGCGCGGTCCACCTTGTAGGTCGCGCGGGCCTGGGCCACGGCAGCCACCGCGCTGCGCAAGTCGCGGTTGCTCGACAGCGCCAGGGCGATGGTGTCCTTCAACTGCTGGTCGGTGAAAAACGCCTGCCAGCCGATGGCATCCACGCCGCCCGCGCCGTCGGCCAGCGTGGGATAGCTGGTGCCCTGGGGCAGGCTGGGAGCCACCGGCAGGTCGGGACGGACGTACTTGGGCGCGAGGTTGCAGGCGCCCAGGGCCAGCATTGCGCCCCCGGCAAGCGCGGCGCGCGCGATCTTCACGTGTGGCGCGCTCATGCCTGCGCCTCCCCATTGGGTTCGTGGTGGTCAGATGGCTCGCGGTGCCGGAACACGCGCTTCACCAGGACGAAGAACAGCGGCACCAGGAAGATGGCCAGCAACGTGGCCGACAGCATCCCGCCCAGCACGCCGGTGCCGATGGCGCGGCGGCCATTGGCACCCGCGCCGCTGGCCACCGCCAGCGGAATGACGCCGGCGATGAACGCCACCGAGGTCATGATGATCGGGCGGAATCGCAGCCGCGCGGCTTCCATCGCCGCGTCGGCCGGCTTGAGCCCGCGATGCAGTGCCGCTTCGGCAAATTCCACGATCAGGATCGCGTTCTTGGCCGAAAGCCCGATGGTGGTGAGCAGGGCCACCTGGAAGTAGATGTCGTTGTTATAGCCACGCAGCGTGACCGCCAGCACCGCGCCGATCACGCCCAGCGGGATCACCAGCAGCACCGACACCGGCACCGACCAGCTTTCGTAAAGCGCGGCAAGGCACAGGAAGATGAAGAAGATCGATGCGCCATAGAGCAGCCCGGTCTGGCTGCTGGCGGCACGTTCCTGATACGACAGGCCCGCCCACGCCACGTTGTAGCCACCGTTCATCTTGCTCGCCAGGTCCATCATGGTCTGCATCGACTGGCCCGAGCTGACCCCGGCCGCGGGATTGCCGACCACTTCCTGCGCGGCAATGCCGTTGAAGCGCGGCAGCACGGGGGCGCCCACGGTCCAGTCGGTCTGCGCAAAAGCCGCGAACGGGGCCATCGCGCCGTTGGTGCCGCGCACATACCACTGGCCCAGGTCCTGCGGCTTGCTGCGATAGGGCGCGTCGCCCTGCACGAAGACCTTCTTCACGCGGCCACGATCGACGAAGTCGTTGACGTAGGTGCCGCCCCAGGCAGTGGACAAGGTGGAGTTCACGTCGGACGGCGCGATCTGGAAGGCCGTGATCGCTTCGTCGTTGAGCGAAACCTTGAGCTGCGGGGTGTCTTCCAGGCCCTGCAGGCGGGCCTGGGCGACGCGGCCGCTGCTGTTGGCATCGTCCACCAACTGCTTGCGCGCGTCGGTCAGCGCGGTGCGGCCCTGGCCTTCGGCGTCCTGCAGGTACATGTCGAACCCGCCCGAATTGCCCAGACCGCGAATGGCCGGCGGCGAGAGCACGAAGATCTGCGCCTGGTTGCCCAGCTTCATCGCGAACAGCTTGTTGAGCCGCGCCGAAATGGAAGACGCGCTGGCATCGCTGCCCGGACGATCGGCCCAGTCCTTGAGCAGGACGAAGCCCATGCCCGTGTTCTGGCCCGAGCCGCCCTGGCCGCGCCCGGCGATGATGAACACCGCGCGGATATTGTTGCCTTCAGTCTTCTGGATCAGGTCTTGCGCCTGCGCTGCCACGGCCTGCGTCTGCTCCATGGTGGAGCCGACCGGCAGGGTATAGCTGAGCATGAGCTGGCCCTGGTCTTCGTCGGGCAGGAAGCTGGTGGGCAGGCGGGTATAGAGCAGCACCATCGCCGCGATGATCGCCACGAACGCCAGCATCCACACCAGCGGGCGCCCGAGAATGCCGGTGAGGCGGTTCTGATAGCCTTCCTGCAGCCGGTCGTAACGGCGGTTGAACCCGGCGAAGAACCGGCCCTTGGGCTTTTCGGCCTGCTTGAGCAGCGTGGCGCAGAGTGCCGGGGTCAGCACCAGCGCGACCAGCACCGACAGACCCATGGCCGAAACGATGGTGATCGAGAACTGGCGATAGATCGCCCCGGTCGAGCCGCCGAAGAACGCCATGGGAATGAACACGGCGGTCAGCACCAGGGTGATGCCGATCAGCGCCGAGGTGATTTCGCCCATCGACTTGACCGTGGCATCGAGCGGCGAAAGATGCTCCTCGTGCATCACGCGCTCGACGTTTTCCACCACCACGATGGCATCGTCCACCAAGAGGCCGATCGCCAGCACCAGGCCGAACATGGTCAGCGTGTTGATGGTATAGCCCAGCAGCGCCAGGATGCCGAACGTGCCGAGCAGCACCACCGGCACCGCGATCGCCGGGATCAGCGTGGCGCGCCAGTTCTGCAGGAACAGGAACATCACCACCACGACCAGCGCGATCGCCTCGAACAGGGCCTTGACCACTTCTTCGATGGAGATCTTCACGAAGGTGCTGGAATCGCGCGGATAGGCGATCTGATAGCCTTCGGGCATGTCCTTGGCGAGTTCGTCCACCTTGGCCTTGACAGCCGTGGCGGTCTTCATCGCGTTGGCGCCCGAGGCAAGGCTTACCGCGATCCCCGTGGCGGCATTGCCGTTGAGCGTGTTGATCGAGGAATAGCTTTCCTGGCCCATTTCCACGCGGGCCACGTCCGACAGGCGCACTTCGCCGCCGTCGGCATTGGTCTTGAGGATGACCTTCTTGAAATCGTCCACCGTCTGCAGGCGCGATCGCGCCGTCACCGTGGCGTCCAGCCGCTGGCCTTGCGGCGCGGGCAGGGCGCCCACTTCGCCGGCTGCCACCTGGGTGTTCTGCGCGGTGATCGCGCTCGTCACGTCCGACGGCATCAGGTTGACCGCGGCAAGCTTGGCGGGATCGAGCCAGATGCGCATGGCATAGGACGAACCGAACACGTCGGCCGAGCCCACGCCTTCCACGCGCGAGAGCGGATCCTGGATATGCGTGGTCAGGTAGTCGGCAATGTCGGCGTTGGTGCTGCGCCCGGTGGTGTCGTACAGCGCCATGACCAGCAGCTGGTCGTTCTGCGCCTTGGTCACCGTCACGCCTTGCTGCTGCACCACGGTGGGCAGGCGGCTGGTGGCGCGCGAGATGGCATTCTGCACCTGCACCTGCGCCGTATCGGGATTGGTACCCTTTTCGAACGTTGCCGTGATGCTGGCCGAACCATTGGAACTGGTCGACGTGAAATAGAGCATGCCGTCGATGCCCTTGAGCTGCTGCTCAAGCACCTGGGTCACGCTGTTTTCCACCGCCGAGGCATCGGCGCCGTTATACGTGGCGCTGATCGAGACGGTGGGCGGGGCGATATCGGGGTACTGTTCCACCCCCATGGTGGTGATGGAAAAGGCGCCCGTAGCCATCACGACGATCGCGATGACCCAGGCAAAGATCGGGCGGTTGGCAAAGAAGCGCGACAGCATGGGGCGTTACTTCGCCCCCCCGGCATCGGCGGTGTTGGCGGCCGCGGCCGGCGCGCTGCCGGCCGGGCTTGCCTTCACCTTGGCGCCGGGCTTGGCCTTGATCAGCCCTTCGGTGATCACCTTGTCACCGGCCTTGAGGCCGCTGGTCACCAGCCAGTTGGTGCCCACCGGGGTTTCGGCGGTCACGTCGCGGGTTTCCGCTTCGCCCTTGGCATTGACCACCAGCACCGTGGCCGTGCCGCGCGGGGTGCGGCTCACGGCGGCCTGGGGCACCAGGATGCCATTGGGCACGATGCCTTGCACCAGCTGCGCTTTCACGAACAGGCCGGGCAGCAGGTCGCCCTTGGGATTGGGCACGGTCACGCGCAGGATCACCGTGCCGGTTTCGCTGTTCACATCCACGTCGGCAAAGTTGAGGCGGCCTTCGACCGGCCATTCCGTGCCATCGGCCAGGATCACCTTGACCGGGGCCGAGCCATCGGCCGACAGCTTGCCCGATTGCAGTGCGCGGCGCAGCGCCATGTAATCATTGCTCGATTGCTGGATGTTCACCCACATCGGGTCCAGCTTCTGGATCTTGGCCAGGGCATCGGTCTGGCTGGACGTGACGAGCGCGCCCTTGGTCACGCTCGAAACGCCGATGCGCCCGCTGATCGGGGCAAGGATGCGGGTGAAGCCCAGGCTGACCCGGGCCGCCTGCAGTGCGCCTTCATAAGCCATGACCTGGCCGCGCGCCTGGTTGTAGCTGGCAAGGGCGTCGGCCGCATCCTGGCGGGAAATGCCGCCCTGGTCGGCCAGCACTTTATAGCGTTCGGCCTTGAGCCGCAGCGATTCCACCGTGGCGCGCGTCGCCGCCAGGTTGCCCGCTGCCTGGTTGGCCGTGGCGGCATAGCTGCGCGCGTCGATCTGGTAGAGTGGCTGGCCGGCGCGCACCATGCTGCCTTCGGTAAACAGGCGATCCATGATGATGCCGGTTACCTGCGGGCGCACTTCGGCGATCTGGCTCGCCACGGTGCGGCCGGAAAGCTCGGTGCTCACCGGAACCGCCGTGGGCGTTGCCACGATATAGCCGACGACCGCGTCCTGCGGGGGTGGGCCGTCCTGCTTGCTGCCACAGCCCCCCAGCGAAAGCGCGGCGAGCGAGAGTGTGGCCAGTGCCAGGGGCGCCATGGCCCTGGCCCGGTAAAGCTGGGAGAACCGGAAGGAGGAGGCAACCGGATGACTGTGCAACATTCTTTCACCGACTTGTGTGATTCGAAGGCGGCCTAGCACAGCTTGCTGTTTGGCGTGGCGCGAAAGCCTGTTTGCACAAGCCCTGCGACACTTTGAGACAAGTACCGGCAACCCACGGGAGATAGTCTCGTCGGGATCACAGATCGGCAGGGAAGGCAAGCATTAACGCGCGCAAAAACCCTTTGGGGCCGCTGCGGGAACCGCTGGCGCGGCGGGGCGTTTCAAGGGGTTGGCCGGGCCGGTGGCTTGATGCCAGGGCCGTGGCGGGCGGTGCGGCGGCAAGGCAGCGCTACGGCTGCCACGGCGCGCCGCACTGGCGTTACCGCGCGGCGTAAAGCAGGCGGCCTGGCCCCAGCAGGCCGAGCACATGATCGATATCGCTGCTTGAAACGGCAAAGCAACCCTGACTGCGGCCGACCCGGCCCTGCATGCTGGCTATGTCGGGGCCGACATAGCTGGCCGCGTGGATCACGATGCCGCGCACCTGGGCCAGGTTGTTTTCCGGGTCCAGCCCGATCAGCCGGCGCGAGCGACCATGGCGGCCGTAATAGGTGTCGCCGGTCAGGAAGCTGCCGCTGCACGACGCTTCCGAGCCGTAATCGTTGGACAGGCGCTCGACCCAGCCCTTGTTGGACGGGTCCGATCCCTTGCCATGGGCGACCAGATGCGACGAGAGCACGCGGCCGCTGGCCACATCCACCAGTTGCATCCGCGCCTCGCGCGAGGGGGCGGAAAAATCGACGATGCCGATCACGTCGCGGGCAGCCACATGGTTGCCATGATCGCGCAGCGCGCCAAGAGCACGGGTCAGCAAGGTCGGGCTGTCGGCCACGGAGGAGGGCGGAGGAAGCGTGGCTGCGCCAGGACCGAGGCCCGGTGCCCAGGCACCGTTCGAACCCTGGATGGGCGCAATCGCTTCTGCCGCCGCGCGCGGAAACAGCGCCGAGGCCGCCGATCCGGCAATCGCGCCAAGGAACTGGCGCCTGCCAAATGTCATGATTGCGAGACCCCGAAACAAGTAATGCGTTATGCTATGGGTCTCAAACTGGCGTTGGTTCCCGCTGCTGCCAAGGGCCGGGGGCGGGGCAATGCGACGAGATGTGCATCACACGCCACTGGCCGTTGTGCAGCGCGGGAACCGAATTCCATCTATCGTATCAGGCGGGCAGATCGCCGAAAGTGCCTGCCACGGCCACTTCGGCCACCGGCTTGCGGCCGCTCGGGGCTTCGCGTTCCTTGAGGAAGTCGGGCAGCTTTTCCGGGCTGTCCTGGCGACCGATGACCACGGCCGCTTCCACGCGCCAGCCTTCGGGCACGCCCAGCACGTCGCGTGCCTTGGCAAAATCAACGCCGGTCATGCCATGGGTGTGATAGCCCAGGGCAGTGGCCTGCAGGGCCAGCAGCGCCCAGGCAGCGCCGGCGTCAAAGCTGTGGCTGTGGTTGGGATTGGCAGTGCCATCGTCCTTGCGCATCGATTCGTCCGACACGATGAACACCAGCGCGCCGGCATCCTTGGCCCAGCCCTGGTTGAACGGAATGAGGATGTCGAGGAACGCGGCCCAGTTGGCGTCGCCCGGCACGGCATAGAGGAAGCGCCACGGCTGATAGTTGAACGCCGAAGGGGCCAGGCCCGCTGCTTCGAAAATAACGGCCAGGTCCTGGGCCGGCACGGCCGTGCCGTCAAAAGCGCGTGGCGACCAGCGGTCGACGATCAGGGGCAACACGCGGGGATCGGCAGTACGGGTGGTCATGGGATCGAATCCTCGTTTGGGAATCACGTCGGCGCGCGGTCTGAAGGCTTTTGCGCATTTCGAAAATCCCTATAGTTCGGATAAGAATGTTCAAGTCTGTTGAACGGAGTGGCATGGCATGGATGTGGGGCAGCCCAGCATCGACCAGATTCGCATTTTCCTCGCGGTGGTTGACGAAGGCACATTCAACGGGGCTGCCCGAAGGCTGGGGCGGGCGATTTCGGTGGTCAGCTATGGCATTGCCAACCTCGAAGCGCAGCTGGGCGTGGCGCTGTTCGACCGCGAAGGCTCGCGCAAGCCGCAGTTGACCGAGGCCGGGCGCGCGGTTCTGGCAAGTGCCCGCGCCGTGGCCGACGATGTCGACGCGCTGATGGCCCGCGTGCGGGGGCACAACCAGGGCCTCGAGGCGGAATTGACCGTGGTGGTGGACGTGATGTTCCCGACCCAGAGCCTGGCCCGCCTGCTCGAGGATTTCCTGCTCGCGTTTCCCACCGTGGACCTGCGCCTGCATGTCGAGGCGCTGGGCGCGGTGGCGGCCCAGTTGCTGGATGGGCAGGCCGAACTGGCGATCACCGGCGCGGTGCTGGTGGACCATCCCGCGCTCGATCGCATGGCGATTGGCGCTGTAGAACTGGTGCCGGTGGCCGCGCCCGGCCATCCGCTGGCGGGCATGGCGCAAGTCACGCCGGGGCTCGGCCGGCAATACCTGCAACTCGTGCTGACCGATCGCTCTTCGCTCACCCAGGGGCGTGACTTCTCGGTCTTGGCCGCGCGCACGTGGCGGCTGGGCGATCTGGGGGCCAAACATGCCTTGCTGCGCCAGGGCATCGGCTGGGGCAACATGCCGCGCCATGTCGTGGCCGATGACCTGGCGAGCGGGCGGCTGGTGCACCTCGCCATGGCGGAATCGCCCACCATCACTTATCCCATCCATGCCCAGTGGCGGCGCGATAGCCCGGCCGGCCCGGCGCGCGCCTGGCTGCTCGACCGCCTGCTTTCCGGCGAATGCCGTTCCCATGCTGCGGCGTTCCATGACGGATCGATGACGCTGAAATCCCGGGATTGAAGCCAAACTGTCATCGAAACGGCATCAATCTGAAACGGCAGGGGGCTAGGCGCCGCGACGCACGTCTCCCGATTGCACGGGAGCATAGCCATGAGGGATTTCCATGCGTCGCGTTTCTGCCCTGCTTGCCGGCTGCGCCGTGCTCCTTGCCCATCCCGCCCTGGCCGCCGCGCCGGCTGATGCGGCCGCTGCGCCCGATGCCGCCGCTCCCGACGTGGCTGGCGAAAGCGGCCCGGCCATCATCGTTCTCGGCACCGGCCAGACCCGCCAGACCCAGGAAATCAAGACGGCCGACCTGGCCGTCCTGGCGTCGGGCACCAGCCCCCTGAAGGCGATCGAAAAGCTGCCCAGCGTCAATTTCCAGTCGGCCGACGCGTTCGGCAACTATGAATGGTCCACGCGCGTGACCATTCGTGGCTTCAACCAGAACCAGCTCGGCTTCACGCTCGACGGCATTCCGCTGGGCAACATGAGCTATGGCAACAACAACGGCCTGCATGTCAGCCGCGCGATCAGCCCCGAAAACATCGGCGTCACCGCGGTCAGCCAGGGTTCGGGCGCGATCGATACCCAGTCCACCAGCAACCTGGGCGGCACGCTGGAATTCAAGTCGATCGACCCGGCCGAACTGCTGCGCGATCACCATGTCGCCATCGACGCCAGCGGTTCCTATGGCTCAGCGCAGACCTGGCGCGGTTTCGGCCGCGTGGCGGTGGGCACGCCCGATGGCGTGCGCGGCTTTGCCTCGCTGCAATACCAGGATGGCAACAAGTGGAAGGGCGATGGCCAGCAGCGCACGCTGATGACCAACGTCAAGTTCATTGCGCCGGCAGGCAGCGTCAACCTGGAAGGCTGGTACAGCTATTCCGACCGCGTCGAACAGGACTACCAGGACATGTCGCTCGAAATGATCGGGCGCCTTGGGTATGACTGGGACAACTTCGGGCCGCATCAGTATGCCCTGGCCGTCAAGGTTGCCGATGTCGGCGCCAACACCGGCTACACCGGCGTGACGCCGACCAATCCCTCGGCCGGCACGACCTATCCGGGCAAGATCACCTCGGCCGACGACGCCTATTACGATGCCGCCGGCCTGCGCCGCGACTGGGTCTATGCGTTCGGCGCCAGCGGCCCGCTCAACGACAAGATCACCTTCAACATCAAGACCTACTACCACCACAACCGTGGCCAGGGCCTGTGGGGCACGCCTTATGTCGCCAGCCCCAGCGGCGTGCCGATGTCGGTGCGCACCACCGAATACGACATCAAGCGCGAAGGCGTGTTCGGCGATGTGTCGGCCGATCTGGGCAAGAACAAGATCACCGTGGGCGGCTGGGTCGAAAACAACGATTTCCAGCAGGCGCGGCGCTTCTATGGCCTGACCAGCCGCACGGTCGCGGGGATCGATTTCCACCACTTCCTGACCAACCCGTTCTACACGCAGTGGGCGATGGCCTATAACACCAAGACGTATCAGTATTACGTCATGGACGATGTCGATCTCGGCGCGCTCAAGCTCAACCTGGGCTGGAAGGGCTTCGACGTGGAAAACAAGGCGTCCAAGCTCGCTGCGCAGAGCACGCTGGCGACCGGCAGCCTCAAGGCACGCGACTGGTTCCAGCCGCATGCCGGCCTCACCTACAAGCTGGGCGGCGGCGCTGAACTCTTCGCCGGTTTCACCCAGGTGACTCGCGCGTTCACGGCGGATGCCACCTCCAGCCCGTTCTCCACCACGCAGGCGGCGTTCGGGGCGATCAAGGCCAATCTCAAGCCCGAGGAATCCGATACCTACGAAGGCGGCCTGCGCATCAACCAAGGTCCGTTCAACGCCGTGCTCGGTGGCTACCTTGTCAATTTCCGTAACCGCCTGCTCACCATTCCCACCTCGCTCGGCATCGTCGGCGCGGCCAACGTGGTGCAGAACGTGGGCAACGTGCGCTCCTATGGCCTGGAAGCGGTGGCGAACTACAAGCTGCCCTATGGCTTCGCGCTATTCGCGTCCTACAGCTACAACAATTCCACCTACCGCGACAACGTGGTGACCACCTCGGGCACCAAGCTGACCGCAGGCAAGACCGTGGTGGACACGCCCAAGCACCTGGCGCGTGGCGAAATCTCGTATGACAGCAGCACCTTCTTCGGGCGCGTGGCGGTCAACTACATGTCCAAGCGCTATTTCACCTACCTCAATGACCAGTCGGTGCCCGGCCGGGCCTTGGTCGATGGCACCATCGGCTACCGCCTCGACGTGGGCCAGCGCACGCCGCTGGAACTGCAGGTCAATGGCACCAACCTGCTCAACAAGCGCTATGTCGCCACGATCGGTTCGAACGGCTTCGGCTTCTCGGGCGATGCCCAGACCCTGCTGGCCGGTGCGCCGCGCCAGGTCTTCGTGACGCTCAAGGCCGGCTTCTGATCCACCCGCCTCGGGCCGCCCCGGCGGCGCGATTCGGCCTCTTGTGCCCCGCTTCGCATGGCGAAGCGGGGCGCTTTTTTTATGAGCAACGCTTTGTGGCAAAGCGCACGAAAGCGCGGAAATCCGCCAAAAATGCCGCGATCAATGTCAGGTTTCGGTCAAATGTGACAATGACTGACATATCTGCGTCACAAAAGTGCAGCCATGCCGACCTAGGGGGAGGCGCGAAGGGGCTGTCAGCCTCACCAGTGAGGGAAATCCGATGTTGAAGAACACTGTTCGTGCCGGCCTGCTGGCCGGGGCGGGCGCGCTTGCGCTGAACGCCATGCCGGCTTTCGCGGCCGAAAATGCTCCGGCTGCCGATGCTGCTGCGGAAGCGCCAGCCAGCGATGCTTCGTCGGGCGAGAAGGGTCTGACCGAAATCGTCGTGACCGCGACCAAGCGTGAAACCAACCTTCAGAAGACCCCGATCTCGATCAACGTCGTCACTGCCGATACGATCAAGGATCGCCACATCCAGAGCCTGCTCGACCTCGCCGATGGCGCGGTGCCGAGCTTGCGCGTCGTGACGTTCGAAGCGCGCCAGACCGCGCTGACCATCGGCATTCGCGGCATCGTGCCGCTCGATGCCAACCAGCCGGCGCGCGAACAGGGCGTGGGCGTCTACATCGACGGCGTCTACATGGGCCGCCAGCACGGCCTCAACGCCGCGCTCTTCGACATGGAACGCGTCGAAGTGCTCAAGGGCCCGCAGGGCACGCTGTTCGGCCGCAACACCGAAGGCGGCGCGCTCAGCCTGGTGTCCAAGGCACCCTCGGGCGAGTTCGGCGGCCGTGTTTCGGGCGGCTTCGGCAACTATGGCTCGTACAACGGTGAAATCCACCTCGACCTGCCCGAATACCACAACTTCTCGGTCAAGCTCGACGGCGTTGCCCAGTACCAGGGCGCCACGACCAAGAACCCGATGGCGGGCCAGACCGGCTGGAACTATTTCGATCGTCGCGGCGGCCGCATCGCCGTGCGCTGGAAGCCCAGCACCAGCATCACCAACGATTTCAGCTATGACAACGGCTGGGACAGCAACTCGCCGTTCTACAGCCAGCTGCTGAACTACAACCCCAACAACTGCGTCGCCGGCGCCGTTACCGCCGCCTGCAACACGCCCGGCACCAACTTCACCACGCTGTCGGGCACGGTCAAGACGCTGCCCAGCCAGGTCGTCGTCAACGGCACCACGCGCATGAAGGTGGCCGACATCGGCGTGCCGCAGCAGCCCAGCGTCGATCGCACCCACGGCTTCACCAACACGCTCAAGTGGAAGGTTTCGCCCGAACTCGAACTGCGCTCGATCACCGCATGGCGCGGCGTGACCAGCGAACAGTGGGACAACTCGGGCGGTGCGCACCGCGTGCCGGTCTATTCGGCCAATGGCGTGTTCAGCCGCTATTCGCTGGCCAACCTGTGGCAGCACCAGTTCAGCCAGGAAGTCCAGGCTGTCGGCACCGTGGGCATCGTCGATTACGTGGCCGGCGTGTTCTATTTCAACGAACACGTTTCGGATAACGCCGCGACGCCGAACTCCAACATCTGGACCACGGACGCCAACGGCAACGTGACCGGCTACACGATCAACACCGCCGCGCTGCTCAACCCCTTCGCGTCGATCGACCGTGCCTCGGTGGCCAACTCCAAGAGCCTGGCCGGCTATGCCCAGGCCACGATCAACCCCACCGACGCGCTGCACCTGACCGTCGGCGGGCGTTACACCCACGACAAGAAGACCGGCACCCTGGTCACGTTCCGCAACGCCGCCAACGGCGCCACGCTGGACAAGACCTGGAACAAGTTCAACCCGATGGCGACGCTCGCCTATGACGTGAACAACGATCTGCACGTCTATGCCAAGTATGCCACCGGCTATCGCGCCGGCGGTGCCTCGTCGCGCTCGCCCACGTACCGTGGCTTCGATCCGGAAACGGTGACGTCCTACGAACTGGGCCTCAAGTCCGACTTCTGGGATCACCGCGCCCGGTTCAACATCGCCGGCTACATCATGGACCGCAAGAACAGCCAGGTGGACTTCAACGCCATCTATGTCTCGGGCAGCTCCAACGTGAACGTGCTGGAAACGGTCAACGTGCCCGGCATCACCAAGATCCGTGGCATCGAGGCCGACCTGACGGTCAAGCCGGTGGACGGCCTGACGCTGACCGCGTCGTATGCCTACACCTATACCAAGATGCCCACGGTGACGAACCCGTTCACCGGCATCACGCAGAACGTCTATATCGTCTACACCCCGCGCAATGCCGCCAGCGGTTCGGTCGATTACGAACTGCCGCTCGGCGTCAACGGCACGCGCCTGCGCGCCCACATCGATGGCAACTATTCGCAGGCCACGCAGACCTTCGACCAGTATGCCACCAAGAACGACTCCAGCCTGGTGTTCAACGGGCGTCTCTCGCTGGCTGACATCCCGGTTTCGGGCACCGGCCAGAAGCTGACCGTGGGCCTGTGGGGCCGCAACCTGTTCAACACCGCCTATGTCTATCGTCGCGATCCGTCGAACTCGATCCCGGGCTTCTCGACTTCGTCGACAGGCAGCATCAACAACGTGCTGGGTGACTACGGCAACTTCAACGCGCCGCGCACTTATGGCCTGGATGCCACGATCAACTTCTGATCGCACAAGCGCTTGATATGAAATGGGGCGGCGGGGAAACTCGCCGCCCTTTTTCTTTGTGGCTTGCGTCAGACTTCGCACCACCCCCCGCCCCCCTCTGAAGAGGAGGGGGATTTAAGGCATTTATAAAAAAGCCCCCTCCTCTTCAGAGGAGGGGGTTGGGGGTGGTGGAAATCTGAAGCAACTTTGGCCGTCAAGCCGCCTGGCGCGCCCCGGCCAGCACCGCTTCATAGCTGGCGAAAAGCTCGCGGAAATGATCGTCCATCGTGCGCGGCGGGGGCAGGTCGGCGCGCGGGCCGTCCAGGCCGCTCTCGCGGGCCAGGCAGTATTGCGCCACCGCTTCGGTCGCGGCGGCAGCGTTGGCGGATTCATAGATCCACCCGCCCGAGGCGCGGGCCTGGTCGCTGGCGCCGCCCTGGTCGGGTGCGATCAGCGGCAGGCCGCTGGCGCGCGCTTCTGCCGCCACCATGCAGAACGTTTCGGCCTCGCAGCCATGCAGCAGCGCGTCGGTGCTGGCCATCACGCGGGCCAGTTCGTGGCGCTTGGTGATCGGGGCGAGCACGCGGATATGCGGGTTGCCGCCGATGCGCCGCTCGATCGCCTTGCGTTCGCGTCCCTGGCCGGCCAGCACCAGCCCGACCGGACGGCGGCTGCCGGCGGCAGTCACCGCGTCGACCAGCATCGGCCAGCGCTTTTCCGGGGCAAAGCGCCCCACGCCCAGCAGCAACGTGGCATCCTCGGGCAACTCACACAGCTCCAGCATGCCCTTGCGCAAGGCAAGGTCGCGGAACGTGGGCGAAAACACGCCGGGATCCACGCCCATCGGGTTTGTCACCACATGGGCCAGGCCGCCGCCGGTCAACCGTTCCGACAGGCTGGCGCTGGCGCTGACGATCATGTCATAGCGCTCGTCGAGCCGGCGCAGGTGCCGCCAATAGCGTTCGAACGCTTTGTCGATCGTGGGGCGCGTGGCCACGCCGTCGAACCAGCGATAGGCATAAGCCGACAGCGGATCGGCATGCATGATCAGCGCGCGCGGGGCATGCCCGGGCCATTCGGCAATCACGCTGGCGCTGCGCCAGGGCGAAGATGCCTCCACGAAATCGGGCGCTTCCTTGTCCAGCGCGGCATAGAGCGCGGGAATATCGGAGAACCAGCGGTAGTTGAAATCGAGCGGGAACAGCTGGCTTTTCAACCAGCGGATGCGCGCGTTCGGCCCGCGTTCCTCCACGTGGTCGTGCTGGCCAGGGGCAATGACGGTGACATCATGCCCCAGCGCGGCCCCGGCCTTGAGCTTGCGATCGACATAGGTGCGCACCCCGCCGCCCTTGGGGGCATAGAATGCGCAAACATCGACAAGCTTCATCGCGCGCCCTTGAGTGGCCCCACAGACATCAACCCGTTACGGTAATTCATCACGATCCGCAACGTGGTCGGGCCATTTCCGGCCGAAACGGTGGCGCTGGCGGCCTTGGGCTTGGACCAGCCCAGCCGTGGGTTGCCGGAAAAACCGATGCCGTCGCGCTGCCAGTTGAACTTGCGGTTGTTGTCGCGGTCATGCAGCACCGAGACGGTGTATTGGCCCGGGCCGGGCAGGCGCACGCACAGGCGTGGCGTCGGTTCCGCCGGCGTTGGCACTTCGACGCGGCGGAACGTCTTGCCTGCGCCCACCAGCACATTGTCGTCGGCCAGGAAATCGGTGTCGTTGGCGGGATAGACTTCCAGCTTGAGCTTGCCGGTATGGTCTTTCAGCCCCAGGATATCGACCATGAACGAGGGACCATGTTCGCCTGGGCGGCACTGCCCTTCGGCCTTGCCCAGGTCGGGCGTGGAGGGCGGCAGCGGGCCAGCCCCGCCCAGCAGCAGGGCGGCGGGAAGCAATGATGCACCTAGCAAGGCAGTTGGGGCCAGAACAGCCAGCTTGTTCACGCATTCTTCTCCTTCTGCACGAGATCCAGCAACATCAGGCCGATGAACAGGATCACGTGTGTGGCAACGATCAGCATCGATATCATCGCGATCATGACATCAGTCTGAACTCCCTTGCCCACGATCAGCGGCGTGATGCCGGCAAACGCGATATCCTTGTTGGGGATGAAGGGAAGGCGTGCCACCAGAAGTCGGATGGTGGAAAAGAGGATCCAGGTGCCGATCGAAACCTCGGGCAGGATCAGGTGCCATGACAGGGCGGTAAAGCCCATGCCGGCGGCGATGCGCAGGCAGTGCACCACGAACACGAACCACAGGTCCGGCCCCGAGAGGCTGAAAATGCCCTTGCGCAGGAAGGTGATGACCAGCGACGTGGCGAGAGCAAAGCCGATGGCCGAGACGATCAGCCAGGTGTTCTGGCCGAAATCGACCCGCCCGCTGACATACCAGGTGATGCCCATCATGCCGATGGTGATGATGTTGCCGGCCAGCGCCGAAAGGATCGCCACGTCCTTGACCGCGCCGAAGGGCGAGCCTTCCATTTTCACATGGCGGCGCGCCCAGTCGTAGAAATAGACTTCACCGACATAGCCGAGCAGCAGTTCGTTGCCGACCAGCTTCTTTAGCAACGGCGCCAGCCCCGAAAAGGGAATGCCCCACAGCTTGCGGAAAATCACCCAGTCGGCCACCGGCCCGGCGAAATAGCTTGCGGCCAGCACCAGCCAGATCAGCGGCGAGCGCGGGATGATCGACACCACCATCAGCCAGTTGAGCTGGCGCAGCTGCCACAGCACGGCGCCCAGGATGGCCACCGACACGGCGGGGCCAAGATAGGCGCTCCATCTGCGCAGGCCGCTGGCTTGGGGAGCGGTCTCGGGAATCGCGGGTGTCGTCATTGTGTCTCGTTCAGGCCCGGGCGCGGCGTTACCGCGAACGAAGCCGCCGCGCCATCCGCTTTATGCAGGATGGCCCAAGCGGCGGGTTCGCCCGTGCCGGGCAGCGGGTGGTCAGCCATGGGCCAGTCGCTGCATTTCAACGACATAGCTTTGGGCGGCAATTTCTACGGTAAAACGGCGTGCCTGGGTACGCGCCGCGGCCGAATCGAAGGGCAGGGCAGCGATACCGTCCATCGCGGCGGCCAGCGCGGCCTCGTCGCGCACCGGCACCAGCAGGCCAAAGCGGCCATGACCCAGCAGGTCTGCCATGCTCACGCTGCAATCGGTGGAAACCACGGGCAGGCCGGCGGCCAGCGCTTCGGGCACCACGGCGGGCACGCCTTCATAATCGGATGACATGACCAGCGCATCGGCGGCCAGCAACGCGTCGGAAACCGGATTCACGTGGCCGGGCATGTCCACCCGGTCGGCCACGTCCAGGCTGCGCGCCAGGGTTTCCAGCGTCTTGCGTGCGCCCCCTTCGCCCAGGATGGTGAGCCGGTCCGTTGGCCGCGCGATCTTGGCAAAGGCGCGCAGCAGCAGGGGGAAGTTCTTTTGCGCGGCCAGCCGGCCGATCGCCAGGAAGCGGCGGCCCGCTGCGGCCGGGCGAGGCGGACGTGGCAGGGTTTCGAGATGGGCGATCTGGGCTTCATCCAGCGCGGGATCGTCGATGATCGCCACGCGATCGGCGGGCACGCCCATCAGGTCCTGCAATTCGGCGCGCATCGGCTGCGCCATGCCCACCACGCGGTGGAGCATGCGGCCCTGGATGCGCAGCCACAGGCGATAGAACGGGCGCGCGGGGGCGGGCAGGTCGGCCCGCGTCAGGTCGTTGCTGATCTTGGCCAGGATCGGCGGGCAACGCTTGCCCAGCACCAGGCGCATGACCACGGCCACCACGGTATAGGAATTGCCGGCGCAAAACAGCACGTCGGGACGGTGGCGGCGGATCGCACCTCGCAGACGCAGCATCATCCACAGCGTTTCCCACGCCGCCGTGGGCACGCCGTGGCTGTCGAACACCTCGGCTTCAAGCCCGGGCCATTCGCCACGCATCGCGCCTTGGGTGCGCCCCAGCACCAGCCGCGCGTCGATCCCCTGCGCCAGCCACGCGCGATGCAGGCGCAGCGCCACGCGCTCCACCCCGCCCGGCTCGAAGCTGTGCAGGAAGGTCAGAACGCGCAAGGGTCTTGGCGCGGTTGCAGTCAAAACAGGCTCGCCGGGCCGGTCAGGCTGGCATAGCGGGCGGGCGCGTGGCTCTTGGCAAAGCGCGCCAGCGTCTTGTCGATCGAGCGCAGCAGCGCGGGCACGGTGGTATCGCCGGGGTGCACCGCCACGCGCACCGTGCGGGTGGCGGGCAGGGCCTGCCGGGCCAATGCGGAGAACCACAGCGAGGAACGGATGCGGGCCTTGCTGCGGCTGGCCCAGGTGATCACCGGGCCCTTGGCCAGCACTTCGCCGGTCTGCGGACGCCACACTTTCATGTGGTCTTCGGCCAGGGCAAAGCCCACTTCGCCCATCGCCTGGTGGGCGCCGGGGCCATAGAGCCAGGCCGGCGCGATAAAGCCGGTTACCGGGCGGCCCAGGATATCTTCGACCAGCGCCTTGCCCTCGCGCATGCGGGCCAGCGCCTGGTCATGCGGCAGGTTGAGGAACTCGCCTTCGCCCGCGGTCATGTGCTTGCCCTTGAAGCCGGCAAGACCCTGATCTGCGGGCGTTTCGTCCTTGTGGCACCAGCCGTGCAGGAACATCTCGATGCCCATGTCGGCCCATTGGCGCAGCCGCGCCTGGAACGCGGCATTGCCAGCCAGCGGCGCGCCGCGCCAATGATCGGGGATCACCAGCATGGCAAAGCGGCCGGTACCCAGATGGCCGGAAAGCCGTTCGGCCAGCGCGTCCACTTCGCGCTCGAAACGCGGGCTCACGTCGTGGATCGAGGCCAGCAGCCGCTTGCGCGGGGCGTCTTGGTTGGCTGGTGCAGTCATGCCGGAAACGTCCGTGATCCCTTTAGAGTGCGATGACAAAAAGTGGGCACCGGTTTTTGTCCATAAATCGCATGACAACGAAGAACCCAAAGCCTGCTGGCGCTTCAACCCAACGCCCGCAAGCTTCAGGGCGCCAAGGCCCCCCTTGCGCCGGCCCCCGCCAGCTTGCACCGGTTCGGGCCTGTCGCAATTGGCGGCAAAATGCAACGGTGTTCCAGCGCCTTCCCACCGGGCGCAAACGGCTGTCGTTTCATCGCCGGCCTATTGTCTATCACAAAGATTGAGTTATCTCTTGTTCATGTCGGGACGTAGACCGAGTCGACCGGCCGCTTCCTTGGTGGGAGAACTTGTATGGCCCATGAACATTCCTTCGCGCGCAACGCCGATCCGATCATCCTGACCGTGCCGGGGCTGGACAACTCCGGCCCGGATCACTGGCAAACCCTTTGGGAACAGACACTTCCCGATTGCCACCGGGTAGACCTGGGGCTGTGGAACGATCCGCACCGCAACACCTGGGTCAACAAGCTCGCGCTGGCGATTCAGCGCGCCCATGAAGGCACCGGTCGCCCGGTGGTCCTGGTGGCGCACAGCCTCGGTTGCCTTGCCGTGGCGTGGTGGGCGGAATACGAACGGCTCGCCAATGCCTCGCGCGCCCATGCGCCGGCCATGCCGGTGATTGGTGCGCTGCTGGTTGCCCCGCCCGACGTGGAAGACGGGGTCAAGGACCGCCGCCTCACCCGCTTTGCCCCGGTGCCGGATGCCGATCTGCCGTTCCCCGCCATCGTCGTGGCCAGCCGTGACGATCGCTACGCCGCGTTCGGCGCCACCCGGCGCCTGGCGCAGCGCTGGGGCGCGCGCTTTGCCGATGCGGGCGCGGCCGGCCACATCAATGCGCAATCGGGCCTGGGTGAATGGGCGTTCGGCCGCCTGCTGCTCAACCGCCTGCTGCCACGGCCGCTGTCGCTTGATGATGGCCAGGCCAACTATGTCCCGGCGCCGCGCCGCTATATCGATCCGGCCTTGCGGCGGCTGGGGGCTTGAGGCTGCGGTTAAGGTGCTGTTCTCCCCTCCTCTTCAGAGGAGGGGGAGCGATATTCTCATGCTCCGTTCGCCCTGAGCCGGTCGAAGGGCCCGTCAGCCCAGCGCCACCCCGTCGGCCCGGCTCACCCGAAAGCCAGGCCTGATCCCGGCGGGATCGTGCCACGCCACGCCGGGCGTCGCCGGGTCTTCCCACCGCGCGCTATCCATCGGCGCGCCATCCAGCGCCAGCCATTGCCCGTCTTCCGGAAACCGTGCCATGTCGCCGCCCGCGCGCTTTGCAGCGAGCTGCGCGACAAAGTTCTCAAGATCATGGTCGCGCCCCTGCCAGTCGATCCAGGTCAATGCGTTGTCCTGGGCGTAGGCGTTGTTGTTGCCCTGCTGGCTTCGGCCGAATTCATCGCCCGCGGTCAGCATGATCGTGCCGGTCGAGGCAAACAGCGTGCCCAGCAATGCGCGCAAGGCCGCCTGGCGCCGCGCCAGCACGGCCGGATCGTCGCTCGGCCCTTCGACGCCGTTGTTCCACGAGAAATTGTCGTCATGCCCGTCGCGGTTGTCCTCGCCATTGGCGTGGTTGTGCTTGCGGGCAAAGGCCACGCAATCGGCCAGGGTAAAGCCATCGTGCGCCGCCAGGAAATTCACGCTTCGGCAGGGCGTTGCATCGCACGGGCCAAACACGTCGGCCGATCCGGCCAGCCGCGTGGCAAGCTCGCCCAGCGCGCCATCGCCGCGCCAGAACCGCCGCGCATCGTCGCGAAAGCGGTCGTTCCATTCCAGCCAGTTGGCGGGAAACCGCCCCAGTTGATAGCCATCGGGCCCGATGTCCCAGGGTTCGGCAATCAGCACGCGGTCAGCCAGCAGCGGGTCGGCTGCGATCTCGGCAAAGATCGGTGCATCGGCGGCAAAGCCCGGCCCGCGCGCCAGGATCGGCGCCAGGTCGAAGCGGAAGCCATCCACGCCGGCATGGGCAACGAAATGGCGCAGCGCATCCAGCGTCAGGCGGCGCACATGCGGATTGGCAAAGTCCAGCGTGTTGCCACAGCCGGTATCGTTGATGAGTTGGCCCGCCGGATCGTGGGCATAGGCCTGGTTGTCCAGCCCGCGCAGGCCCACGATTGGGCCGGCCAGATCGCTTTCGCCGGTGTGGTTGAACACCAGGTCCAGGATCGTGCCGATACCCGCTGCGCGCAAGGCGGCCACCGTTTCGCGCAATTCGGCCAGGCCACCGGGGCACAGTCCGGGATCGAGCGCCATGAAGCCCACCGGGTTATAGCCCCAGGCATTGGTCAGGCCCAGCGGGGGCAGGTGCCGCTCCTCGATCCAGGCGACGATCGGCATCAGTTCCACCGCGTTTACGCGCAGCTTCTTGAGGTGGGCCACGATCGCCGGATGCGCCAGGGCCGCTACCGTGCCGCGCAAATGCTGCGGCACGTGCGGATGCAGCATGGTGAAGGCACGCACGTTGACTTCATAGATCAGTCCGCCCGGCGCGAAGAGCGGCGGGGCGGGGGGCACCTTGGGCAGATCGTCGGGCACCACGGCCTTGGGCACCAGTGCCGCCGTATCCGCGCCCAAGGCAGATAGCGCTGGCTCATAGGCAAAGCGCTGGTCCAGTTCCACCGCATAGGGATCGACCAGCAGCTTGGCCGGATCGAACCACAGCCCGCGTTCTGGCGCCCAGTCGCCCCCCGCGCGATAGCCATAGCGCGCGCCAGCCTGGCTGCCCGGCAGCGTCAGCGTCCAGTCCTCACCATCGCGCACCATCGCATGGCGGGTTTCGGCCGCGCCATCGAACAGGCAAAGCCAGACGGCCTCGGCCAGCGGCGCGCGCACCCGCCAGGCGGTGCCGCCGGGGCAGGGGTGCGCGCCGTGTGGCATCAGGTGATCACGTCGGGCGCGGTGCGGCCGGTGTGGGCCACGATGCCCGCCACGGCGTCGGCCGCGGCGATCAGGTCGGCCAGCATGTCGCCCGTTTCGCGATCGAGATAGCCGTCGGCCGGTTCATAGCGTTCGAGGTAGACGCGCAGCGTTGCGCCTTCGGTCCCCGTGCCCGAAAGGCGGAACACGATGCGCGATCCGCCCTCGAACAGCACGCGCAGGCCCTGGTTGGCGCTGGTGCTGCCATCGACGGGATCGAGGTAGGAGAAGCTGTCCGCCGTGGCCACGGTGAGCGCGCCAAAGCTCTGGCCTGGCAGGCCGTCCAGCTTGGCCTTGAGCGCCGCGATCAGGGCATCGGCCTGTTCGGTGGGCAGGCCTTCATAGTCGTGCCGCGCGTAATAGTTGCGGCCATATTTGGCCCAATGCTCGCGCGCCAGTGCGTCCACGCTGATCTTGCGCACGGCCAGGATGTTGAGCCACAGCAGCACGGCCCACAGGCCATCCTTCTCGCGCACGTGGTCCGATCCGGTGCCGGCGCTTTCCTCGCCGCAGATCGTCGCCTTGCCGGCATCGAGCAGGTTGCCGAAGAACTTCCACCCGGTGGGCGTCTCGAACGCGGGGATGCCCAGCGCCTCTGCCACGCGATCGGCCGCTGCGCTGGTGGGCATCGAGCGGGCAATGCCAGCCAGGCCACGGGCATAGCCGGGCGCCAGGTGTGCATTGGCCGCCAGCATCGCCAGGCTGTCGGATGGGGTGATGAAGCGTCCCTTGCCGATGATCAGGTTGCGATCCCCGTCGCCATCCGATGCCGCGCCGAAATCGGGCGCGTCGGGGGCAAACATCGTGTCGAACAGGGCCTTGGCGTGCACCAGGTTGGGATCGGGATGGTGCCCGCCAAAGTCTTCCAGCGGCACGCCGTTGCGCACCGTGCCGGCGCCAAAGCCCAGCCGCTTTTCCAGGATTTCCACCGCATAAGGCCCGGTCACCGCGTGCATCGCGTCAAACGCCATGGTCAGGCCATCGCTTGCAGCAGCACGGATCGCGGCGAAATCGAACAGCTTTTCCATGAGGTCGGCATAGTCGGCGACGGGATCGATCACCGAAACCTGGCACCCGCCCACGTCCACGCTGCCGCAGCTGTCCAGGTCGATGTCTGCCGTGTCCACCGTCAGCCAGCGGTCGATGGTCTGCGTGCGGGCATAGATCGCCTCGGTCACGCCTTCCGGCGCAGGGCCGCCATTGGCGATATTGTACTTGATGCCGAAATCCTCGTCCGGCCCGCCGGGATTGTGGCTGGCCGAAAGGATCAGGCCGCCACTGGCCTTGTACTGGCGGATCACGTTGCTCGCCGCCGGGGTGGACAGGATGCCGCCCTGGCCCACCAGCACCTGGGCATAGCCATTGGCCGCCGCCATGCGGATCGCCTGCTGGATCACCGTGCGGTTGTGATAGCGTCCATCGCCGCCGATCACCAGGGTGCTGCCGGCCGGGCGCTCCACCACGTCGAACACGGCCTGGATGAAATTCTCGGCATAATTGGGCTGCTGGAACACGCGCACTTTCTTGCGCAGGCCCGATGTGCCCGGTTTCTGCCCGGCATAGGGCGTGGTCTGGTGAGTCGTGATCGTCATTGTGCCCCCGCAAGTTGGCGATAGAGCGCAGCATAGGCCTGGCCGCTGCGCTTCCACGAAAAGTCCGTCTTCATGCCTGTTCGCTGCATCTGCGTCCAGACATCGCGTTGCCCGTAAAGGGCAATCGTGCGCGTTATCGCAGCTGCGAAAGAAGGATAGGTGACGCCGTGAAACGCCACGCCGGTCGCGGCCTGGCTGTTGATCGCGGCCAGGTTGGCGTCCACCACGGTATCGGCCAGGCCCCCGGTATGCGCCACCACCGGCACACAGCCATAGGCCAGGCCGTAAAGCTGGGTCAGCCCGCAAGGCTCGAACCGGCTGGGCACCAGGATCGCGTCGCCACCGCCCTGCATGCGGTGCGAGAGTGCTTCGTCATAGCCGATGCGCAAGCTGACCCGGCCGGGATGGCGCGCGGCGGCGGCGTGCAGCCCCGCTTCCATTGCAGCATCGCCCGAACCCAGCAGCGCCAGCCGCCCGCCCAGCCCAACGAGATGGTCGATGACTTCAAGCAGAACGTCGATGCCCTTTTGCCAGGTCAGCCGCGTGATGCACACGAACAGCGGCCCATCGCTCTGGTCCAGGTGAAATTCCCGCTCCAGCGCGCGCTTGTTGGCCTGGCGTCGCGACAGGGAGCGCCAGGAATAGGTCTGCAGCAGGTGGGCATCGGTTTCCGGGTTCCACACCGCCGGATCGATGCCGTTGACGATGCCGCTCACCCGGTCCGCCTTTGCGGCGATCAGCCCTTCCAGCCCCATGCCGAACGCGGGATCGCGAATCTCGCGGGCATACGTCGGGCTGACCGTGGTAATCGCGCTCGCGCTTTCCAGGCCGGCTTTCAAAAATCCCACGCCGCCGTGGTATTCCACCCCGTCGATCGCCCAGGCCCACGACGGCAGTTCCAGCAAGGCAAAGATGTCAGAGCCATAGTGCCCCTGGAACGCCATGTTGTGGATGGTCATGATCGAAGGCACCGTGCCCACGCCGGCCGGGGCAAAGCGCAGATAGGCCGGGGCCATCGCCGCCTGCCAATCGTGGGCATGGGCCACGTCGAACGCCAGGCCTTTCACCGCGCCGCCCGCCACGTCGGCTGCGGCACGGGAAAACGCGGCAAAACGCCGCCAGTTGTCCCCCCAGTCGCGCCCGGCCAGATCGGTGTAGGGCCCGCCTTCGCGCGCAAACAGGTTGGGGCTGTCCACCACCAGCAAAGGGTGGCTGCCCAGGTTACCGGCCAGCTTGCCGGCCAGCAACCGCGCCGGTTCACCCAGCAGGCTGTCCCACTGGTGGATCGCCTTGGCTTTGCCGACGGCTTTCAGCACGGCTGGATAGCCGGGCAGGATCGTGGTCATCGCCACGCCATGGGGCGCAACGGCATCGGGCAGGGCGCCAACCACGTCGGCCAGCCCCCCGGTCTTGATCAGCGGCACCGCTTCGGACGCGATGGAAAGAACGCGCAAAGTCATTCCAATCTCCCCCTCCCGCCTGCGGACGGAAGCAGGGGGAGGGCATGTTATGCAACAATGGCGTTAAACCAGCTTGTCGATCATCGCCTTGGTGATGAGGCACACCCCATTGTCGGTGCGACGAAACCGCCGGGCATCGAGTTCCGGATCTTCGCCCACCACAAGGCCCTCGGGAATGCGCACGCCCGAATCCAGGATCACCCGCTTCAACTGCGCGCCGCGGCCGATGTTGCAATAGGGCAGGATCACCCCTTCCTCCACGCTGGAGAAAGAGCCCATCTTCACGCCGGTGAACAGCAGGCTGCGCTTGGCCAGCGCGCCCGAAACGATGCAGTCCTGGCTGATCAGCGAACAGATCGCCATGCCGCGCCGGCCATCCTCGTCGTGCACGAACTTGGCCGGGGCGGCCACGATCTGGTCGGTCCAGATCGGCCATTCGCGATCGTACATGTTGAGCGCGGGCACCGTGTCGGTCAGGTCGAGGTTGGCATCGAAATAGGCGTCGAGCGTGCCCACGTCGCGCCAGTACTCGCCGATCTCCTCGGCCGCGCGGATGCAGCTGTCGGTAAAGCGGTGGGCCACCGCCTTGCCGTGCTTGACGATGTAGGGGATGATATCGCCGCCAAAGTCGCGGTTCGATCCCGGCGTGGCCGCATCGCGGCGCAGCTGGTCGAACAGGAACTGCGTTTCGAAGACATAGATGCCCATCGAGGCCAGGGCATGGTCCGGATCGCCGGGAATGGTCGGCGGATCGGCCGGCTTTTCGACGAAGCTGGTGATCACGCTGTTTTCGTCCACGCCCATCACGCCAAAGCCGGTTGCCTCGGCCTTGGGCACCACCAGGCAGCCCACTGTCACGTCGGCACCCGAATTGACGTGCTGCTGCAGCATCAATTCGTAGTCCATCTTGTAGATGTGGTCACCCGCCAGGATCACCATGTGCTTGGGCGCATGGGCCTGGATGATGTCGATGTTCTGATAGACCGCGTCGGCCGTGCCTTCATACCACAACAGCTCGGAAATGCGCTGCGAGGCGGGCAGGATGTCGAAGCTTTCATTGCGTTCGGGGCGCATGAAGTTCCACGCGCGGTTCATGTGGCGGATCAGCGAATGCGCCTTGTATTGCGTGGCCACGCCGATGCGCCGGATGCCCGAATTGATCGCATTCGACAGGGCGAAGTCGATGATGCGGCTGACTCCGCCGAAATAGACCGCCGGCTTGGCGCGGTTGTCGGTCAACTCCTTCAACCGGCTGCCGCGTCCCCCGGCCAGGACATAGGCCATGGCATCGCGGGCCAGCGGTTGCCCATAGGTTTTGCGCATTGTTCCTCCTGACCGATTATTCGGGTTGGTCCTGCAATTCGAACATCATCGTGGAAAGCGGCGGCAGGATGACAAAGGCCGCGCCATCACGCGCCACGATCTTGCCGGCGTTGCCCTGGCCGCTGCCGCCATAGATCGCGGCATCGGAATTGAGCACTTCGCGCCACACCCCATCCTGCGGGGCGGGCAGGCGATAGTGGTCGTGCAATGCCGGGGTCATGTTGCAAACCACGATCACCGGGGCGTGGCCGGGCGTGCGGCGCACCCAGGCAAACACGCTGGCCAGCGCATCGTCCACCACCAGCCATTCAAAGCCTTCGCCCTCGCAATCGCGCGCGTGCAGGGCGGGCAGGGCGGCATAGGCGCGGTTGAGGTCGCGCACCCAGGCCTGCATGCCGGCGTGGGGGGCATGTTGCAACAGGTCCCAATCCAGCTCGCGCGCTTCGCTCCATTCGCGCGATTGGGCAAATTCCTGGCCCATGAACAGCAGCTTCTTGCCGGGATAGCCCCACATCAGCCCGTAATAGGCGCGCAAGTTGGCAAACTTCTGCCATTCGTCGCCGGCCATCTTGCCCAGCAGGCTGCCCTTGCCGTGCACCACTTCGTCATGGCTGATCGGCAGCACGAAGTTCTCGGTGAACGCATACATCAGGCCGAACGTGATCTCGTCGTGGTGATAGCGCCGATGCACGGGTTCGCGCGCCATGTAGCGCAGCGTGTCGTTCATGAACCCCATGTTCCACTTGAAGCCAAAGCCTAGGCTCGATGGGCGTTCGCCCTGGTCCAGCGCCGGCTGGGTCACGCCGGGCCAGCTGGTCGATTCCTCGGCCACGGTGATCACGCCGGGGCAGGTGCCATAGACCGCCTGGTTCATCGTGCGCAGGAAATCCACCGCTTCCCAGTTCTCGCGCCCGCCTTGCGCGTTGGGCACCCATTCGCCGCTCTTGCGCGAATAGTCGCGGTACAGCATCGAGGCGACCGCATCGACGCGCAACCCGTCGACGTGATAGCGCTCGGCCCAGAACAGCGCGTTGTTGACCAGGAAATCGCGCACTTCGCGCCGGCCGAAGTTGTAGATCGCGGTGTTCCAATCGGGGTGGAACCCCTGGCGCGGGTCTTCATGTTCATAGAGCGCGGTGCCGTCGAACCGCGTCAATCCGTGGGCATCGGTGGGGAAGTGCGCTGGCACCCAATCGATCAGCACGCCCACCCCGGCGCGGTGCGCCCCATCGACGAAGCGGGCAAAGCCCTGCGCGTCGCCGAACCGGGCCGATGGCGCATAGAGCCCGGTGGTCTGGTAGCCCCAGCTTGGATCGTAGGGATGCTCTGACACGGGCAGGAATTCGATATGGGTAAAGCCCATGTCCACGGCATAGGGGATCAGCCGCGCGGCCAGCTCGTCCCAGCTGTAGAATTCGCGCCCATCGCCCGGCTTGCGCCAGGATCCGGGGTGCACTTCATAGATCGAGATCGGCTGGCGGCGCGGATCGACCTGGGCCCAATGCGCGCGGTGGGCCGCGTCGCCCCATTCATGCGGCGGCTCGTCCAGCGTGATCGAGGCGGTATGCGGGCGCAACTCGGCGGCAAAGGCAAAGGGATCGGCCTTGTAAGGCTGCACCGTGCCATCGGGCCCGACGATGCGATACTTGTAGGCGCGCCCGCCGCCGATTTCGGGCAGGAACAGTTCCCAGATGCCGGTGTCGGTGCGCCGGCGCATGGGATGTCGGGCAGGGTCCCAATCGTTGAAATCGCCCACCACGCTCACCAGCCGGGCATTGGGCGCCCAGACGGCAAAGTGGACGCCGCGCGCGCCTTCGTGGTCGATCACGTGGGCGCCCAGCTTGTCGAACAAGCGATGGTGGGTGCCTTCGCCGATCAGGAAATCGTCGACCGGCCCCAGCACCGGCCCGAACGAATAGGGATCGGTCACTTCCCAGGTATACGTGCCCGCCTGGCAGGCATAGCGCACCGGCTGGCGCGGGCCGGCCACCGGCCCTTCGAACAGGCCGCGCGGATCGACGCGCGACAGCACGCCAAGCGGCGTGCCATCCAGGGCAAAGGCTTCGGCGCGCTCGGCGCCGGGCAGGATGGCGCGGGCAAAGGCGCCCTGCGGACCAGGATGCACCCCCAGCAATGAAAATGGGTCGGCGTGGGTGCCGTCAAGCAGCGCGGCAATCGCCTCTGCCGGGGGGTGCATGGTCAGGATGTCAAACTCCCCAGATGTCGCGGGCATATTCGCCGATCGTGCGATCGGACGAGAACCAGCCCACGTTGGCGATGTTGCGGATCGCGCTGGCGCGCCAGGCGGCCTGGTTTTCCCAGCGCTTGTCCACCCCGCGCTGCGCGGCGTGATAGGCATCGAAATCGGCCGCCACCAGGAACCAGTCGCTGTCGTAAAGCCCGCCCATCAGGCCGGCATAGCGCTGCGGATCGTCGGGCGAGAACACGCCGCTGGCAATCGCGGAAATGGCCTGCTGCAATTCGCGGCTGCTCTCGATCACCGCGCGCGGGTTATAGTTTTCGCGGGTCTGGGCCACTTCGTCTGCCGTCAGGCCGAAGATCACGATGTTGTCATCGCCCACGCGGTCCTTGATCTCGATATTCGCGCCGTCGAGCGTGCCGATGGTGAGTGCGCCGTTGAGCGCGAACTTCATGTTGCCCGTGCCCGAAGCTTCCATGCCTGCGGTGGAGATCTGTTCCGAAAGATCGGCGGCCGGAATGATGCGTTCGGCCAGGGTCACGTTATAGTTCGGCACGAACACCACCTTGAGGAGTCCCCCGACGGAAGGGTCGGAGTTGACGCGGCGGGCAATGTCGTTGGCCAGTTTGATGATCAGCTTGGCATTGTGATAGCTTGGCGCGGCCTTGCCCCCGAAGATCTTTACGCGCGGGGTCCAGTCGCGTTCCGGGTGGCTACGAATTTGGTCATAGAGCGCAACGGTTTCCACCAGGTTGAGCAACTGACGCTTGTATTCGTGGATGCGCTTGATCTGCACGTCGAACAGCGCATCGGGATCGATGCGGGTGCCGGTCAATTGCTTGATATGCCCGGCCAGCGCCACCTTGTTGGCGCGCTTGACCTCGGCAATGCGTTCACCCAGCGCGGCATCATCGGCCAGGGCATTGAGTTCCGAAAGCTTTTCCGCGTCATCCAGGAACGCGTCGCCGATCGCATCCTTGATCACGCCCACCAGGCGCGGGTTGCACTGCTGCAGCCAGCGGCGCGGGGTGACGCCATTGGTCTTGTTGTTGATGCGCGTGGGATAGAGCGCGTGGAGATCGGCAAAGACCGTGCCTTTCATCAGCTCGGTATGCAGCGCGGCCACGCCGTTGATCGAATGCGCGCCCACGAAAGCCAGGTTGGCCATGCGCACGCGCCGCTCGCCGCCTTCGTCGATCAGGCTGATCGCGGCGATCGCGCGGTCGTCCAGTCCCGCCTTGCGCGCTTCGCGCAGCACGCGGCTGTTGATCGCATAGATGATCTGCATGTGGCGCGGCAGCAGGCGTTCGAACAGCGGCAGCGGCCAGCTTTCCAGTGCCTCGGGCAGCAGGGTGTGGTTGGTATAGCCCACCGTGCGCTTGGTCACTTCCCAGGCTTCGTTGAATTCAAGGCCGTGCACGTCCACCAGCAAGCGCATTAGCTCGGCCACGGCCACGCTCGGATGCGTGTCGTTGAGCTGGATCGCGGCCTTGTCGGGCAGGGTGCGCACGTCGCCATGGTATTGCGCGTGGCGGCGCACGATGTCCTGGATGGAAGCAGAGGTGAAGAAATATTCCTGGCGCAGGCGCAGCTCCTGGCCTGCCGGGGTGCTGTCGGCTGGGTAGAGCACGCGCACCAGCGCATCGGCGCGCACTTGTTCGGCCAGCGCCCCGGCATGGTCGCCGGCGTTGAACGCATCCAGGCGGATGGGGTCGAGCGGGTTGGCCGTCCACAGGCGCAGGGTGTTCACCCGCTTGCCCTTGTAGCCCACCACTGGCGTATCGACGGCGTTGGCTTCCACCTTTTCATGCGGATGCCATTCCACGCCATCGCCATTGTCGATCACTTCGCCGCCAAAGCCGATCATGTAGGCGCTTTCGCGGCGGTCGAATTCCCAGGGATTGCCGTGGCTCAGCCAGGTTTCGGGCAATTCCACCTGCCAGCCATCGTCGATGCGCTGGCGGAACATGCCGTTCACATAGCGGATGCCATAGCCGTAGGCGGCAATGTCCAGGCTGGCGAGGCTTTCCATGAAGCAGGCAGCCAGGCGGCCCAGGCCACCGTTGCCCAGCGCGGCATCGGGTTCCAGCTCTTCCAGCGCTGCCAGGTCAAAGCCGTGGCTGGCCAGCGCCTTTTCCATCTCGCGGGTGAGGCCAAGGTTCGACAGCGCATCGCGCAGCAGCCGCCCGATCAGGAATTCCAGGCTGAGGTAGTAGACCCGCTTGCCGCCTTCGTCATAGGTCTTGCGGGTGGATTCCATCCAGCGGTCGATGACCACGTCGCGCAGCGCCAGGCAGGTGGCGGTATACCAGTCATGCGGCTTGGCGGCGCGTTCGTCCTTGCCCACGCGGTGACGCAGCACATCGATGATGTGGGCGTCGATTTCGGCAACCTTGGACGTGATTTCGAGGGTCATGGCTACTGGCTCCACCTGCTTTGGGCCGTGCCATGCTGCGTGCCCAAGGGCGCAACATGGATCGGGCCGGTTATCCCGGCCTTTCGCTGGCTCCTGCCCCCGTATCGCGTGACGCCGCTGCCGCCCCCTTGCGACATGCGGCCACGGCCAGCGGCTTGTTGTCGCAGCCCGAATTGCCCCCGGCTGCGACCTCCCGATGCAAGGGGTAAGCCAGGCCAGCCCCTGCCGACAAGCGCAGAGTTGCAAACAATGTAAGAACGGCGCCGCCCGCCCATCGAATTGTGCGTGAACGCCTGCCCCATCGCGCGCATCCCCCCATGGCACCGCACGCTGTGCTGCGCGTCTGGCCGGCAACAGGAAGGCTAGGCGCAAATCCTGCGCCTGTCTGCCTGCTTGGGGATTGAATACGATTGCAGGGTAGGGCGCGCAGTTGGGCCCTTCGACACGCGCAGCCCGAACGGATTTCATCACCGAAGATCCGTTCGCCCTGGGCCTGTCGAAGGGCCCTTCCCGAAAACGCGGCGGCCCCGCTTACCTCAACCCGATCCGCAGCCCTGCCCACAGCGTGCGCGGCGTGCCGATGTCGATCGTGCCGCCCGAATTGCGCGTGACGATCGTGGTGTCGAACAGGTTCTCCCCGCGCAGCACCAGGCTGGCCCAGGGCGCCAGCGGCACTTGGGCAAAAGCATCCAGCGTTGTCGCCGCGCGCAGCGGCGCGGTCTGGAGATCGTCTTCATAGGCCAGGCCCACGTGGCGCAGCGTCACCGCGCCGGTCCAGCGCGGGGCAGGGTGCCAGGCCAGCGTGGCGCTGCCGGCAATGCGCGGTGTCTGGGCAGGCCGCATGCCGTCCAGCGCCGTGCCGGGCGCTTCCACCTTGGCGTCGGTCCAGGCCAGGCTGCCGTTGAAAGACAGCGTGCCGGCGGTCACTTCGCCGCCCAGTTCCAGCCCGCGCGCGTGCACGGCGGCCACGTTCTGGCGCTGGCGCACGGTGGTGGTGCCACTGGTGGACAGCGTGACATTGGCGATCGCGTCCTTCACCTTGTTGTCGAACGCCGTCAGCGTCAGCTTCACGCCCTTGGCCGGGGTCAGGTCGATCCCGCCTTCAAAGCCGATCAGCCGCTCGTTCTTGAGCGCCGGGTTGCGCTGGGTGGTAGTCAGCGAAACGCCGCCACTGCCATTGGGCGCGGCGAGCGTGAACGAGCGATAGAGTTCGTTGAGCGTGGGCAGGCGCAGCCCGGTATAGGCCGCCCCGCGCAGCGAGGCCCAGCTTGCCGCCTGCAAGACCGCGCCACCGCGCCAACTGCCCTGCCAGCCCGTGCGCGAGGCAACGGCAGGATCACCGACGGAGGTGACGGTCGTGGTCCCGGCCGCGTTCAATTCGCCATAGTGGCCCTGGGTGATCGCCCAGCGATCGGCGCGGCCGCCTGCGGTCAGCACCAGCGGGCCCAAAGTCCAGTCATCCTCGATAAAGAAGCCCACGTCGTCGCTTCGCCCGCCGGCATTGCGCCGCGCGGTGACCAGGCCGGTGACGGCGGAGATGGCGTTCTCCTTGGTTACGCCATCGGCCCGGCGCCAGTCTGCCCCCAGCTTGAGGACGTGGCCACCGCCCACCGGCGGGCGCAGTTCCAGCTTGCCGCCAAGGCCGGTGGACGGCGTGGCGTATTGGTCCAGCGTCTTCTTGAAACTCGTTGAACTCACCGTAACGGCGTGGAAATCGCGCGCCTGGACATAAGCCAGCGCATCGAACTGCCACGCGCCACGGCCCACCAGGCGCAAGCTGGCATCCTGCCCGCTGATGCCATTGTCCGCCCCGGCAAAGCGCAAGGTTCGGTTGTCTTCGAACGCGGCCACGCGGGCCTGCAATTCCACGCTGCCCGTCAGGGGCGCCACCGCGCGCACGCCGGTTGACCAGCTTTCATAGCGGGCCCGCACGCTGGCGGCCACGCGCTGGCTTTCAGGCGTCGTCCAAAAACCCTGGCCGCGGTCCCACCGTCCGGTCACCACGGCAAAGCCCTGGCCCAGCTTGGGCGCCAGCGCGCCCGAAACCGTGGTCTCGCCGCGATCGTCCACCAGGCCCTGCGCGTTGAGCAAGCCCAGATCGGCCTGTCCGGCGCTGGTCATGTCCACCGTGCCGGCCACCGCGCCCGCGCCGAATGCGCCCGATCCGCCACCGCGCTGCACGCGCACGCTGGCCAAGCGCTCGGGATCGATCGCGTTCATGGGGATATAGCCAAAGAACGGATCGGCCATCGGCACGCCATCGAGCAGCACCAGCGTGCGGCTGGTGGCATTGCCGCCCAGCGCGCGCAGGGTGATACCCTGGGCCGATGGATTGGACGCGCGGCTGTCGGAACGGCGAAATTGCTGCACGCCGGCGGCCGAAAGCAGGGCATCGTCGATTCGGCCCGATGCGGTGGCGTTCAACTGCGCCGCAGAAATCGTCTGCGTGTCATAGGCCGGGGTGGCGGGCGTCGCCGCCAGGCCCTGTCCGGTCACCACGATCGTGCGCCCCGCGCCACTGGCGTCGGCTGCGTCGGGGGCTGCGTCAGGCGCATCTGCTGCCATCGCCGGCGCAGCCAGAGCCAGGGCAAGTCCCAATGCCATGGCCGAGGTAGATGGGAATTTGGTATGCAATGCGCGCACTTGGCTCGTCCTCTCCTGACAGTCCCTGCCCATTGCGCCCCTTATGGTGAGGCCCCCTGGCGGCGTCATCCGCGATTGTTCTGGTTATCGTGCATGGCGCGTTTGCTGCGGCTTTGATGCCACATGCCCCCGTGCCCGCGGGGCGACGATGGCCGTTGCTTTGTCCCGGCGCCATTGCACGTTAGGCCAATGGCGCACGCCGCGGGCGGAGGCACAAGGCGCAAAAAAAAGGCCGCACCAGATGGGCGGCCCTTCGAAAGTTTGGGAGAGGATGCCTGAAAGGCCCGTCCCTTTTGTCTGCCGCAGCGCAAATGTGCAAGTGCGAAATGCAGAACTGATATTGCAAAAAATGCAATTGTTAAACGCTCAGCAAGAAACACCCTTTCCCTGCCGGAACACTTGCATTCCATTATAGATTTGAAATATATGAATAAAAGACGATAAGCGCATCTGCAACCAATCTGCGCTGATGCGGAAATTGCAAATCACCCCGTATGTTTGCCTAGGCGAAATAGCAGGTGCCCCAAGGGGCATAACCGCCCGCGATGGGCCTGTGGCGGCACTGCCCGGTTGCGGCTGCCTACGATGATTGCTATAAACCATAACATAATTGGGAGACTCACGATGCAGTTCGAACGGCTCAATCCCCTTGATGGCTCGGTGGCATCTTCGGCCCCGGCCATGCAGGCTGCCGATATCCCCGCCATTGCCGCCAAGGCCGGTGCCGCGTTTCCGGCCTGGGCTGCCCAAGGCCCCAATGCCCGGCGCGCCGTGCTGATGAAGGCGGCCGCCGCGCTCGAAGCGCGCGCAGATGCCTTTGTCGAGGCGATGATGGGCGAAATCGGCGCCACCAAGGGCTGGGCGCTGTTCAACCTGGGCCTGGCCGCCAGCATGGTGCGCGAGGCTGCCGCGCTCACCACCCAGATCGCCGGCGAAGTGATCCCGTCGGACAAGCCCGGTTGCCTGGCCATGGCCCTGCGTGAACCGGTCGGCGTGATCCTGGGTATCGCGCCGTGGAACGCGCCGATCATCTTGGGCGTGCGCGCCATTGCCGTGCCGCTGGCCTGCGGCAACGCGGTCATTCTCAAGGCATCGGAACAGTGCCCGCGCACCCATGCCCTGATTATCGAGGCTTTTGCCGAAGCCGGTTTCCCCGAAGGCGTGGTCCAGGTCGTCACCAATGCCCCGGCCGATGCCGGCGCGGTGGTGGGCGCGCTGATCGATGCGCCGCAGGTCAAGCGCATCAACTTCACCGGCTCCACCGCGGTTGGCAAGATCATCGCCACCCGCGCGGCTGGCCACTTGAAGCCCTGCCTGCTCGAACTGGGCGGCAAGGCGCCGCTGATCGTGCTGGAAGATGCTGACCTGGATGAAGCGGTCAAGGCCGCGGCCTTTGGCGCGTTCATGAACCAGGGCCAGATCTGCATGAGCACCGAGCGGATCATCGTGGTCGAAGCCGTGGCCGAAGAATTTGCCAAGCGCTTCAAGGCGAAGGTCGAAACGCTCGCCGTGGGTGACCCGCGCGAGGGCAAGACCCCGCTGGGCGCCGTGGTCGATGCCAAGACCGTGGCGCACTGCCAGGGCCTGGTGCAGGACGCGCTCGATCACGGCGCCACGCTGCTGGTGGGCGGTGAAACCACCCACAACGTGCTGATGCCCGCCCATGTGGTGGATGGCGTGACGCAGGCCATGAAGCTGTTCCGCGATGAAAGCTTCGGCCCGGTCGTCGGCGTGATCCACGCGCGGGATGAAGCCCATGCCATCGCACTGGCCAACGACAGCGAATATGGCCTCTCCGCCGCCGTGTTCACGCGCGACACCGCGCGTGGCCTGCGCGTGGCGCGCCAGATCACTTCGGGCATCTGCCACGTCAACGGCCCCACCGTGCACGATGAAGCACAGATGCCCTTCGGCGGTGTCGGCGCGTCTGGCTATGGCCGCTTTGGCGGCAAGGCCGGGATCGACAGCTTCACCGAACTGCGCTGGATCACCGTGGAAACCCAACCCGGCCATTTCCCGATCTGAATTTCCGAAACAAGAACACCGAAAGGACAATATCATGGCAGAAGAACAGGCCGTGCGCGCGGAAGAGGATACCGTTGCCGTCACGATCGAGAACCGCATCGCCTGGGTGCGTTTCAACCGCCCGGAAAAGCGCAACTGCATGAGCCCCAAGCTCAACCGCCAGATGCTCAAGGTCATCGAGGAACTGGAATTCCGCGAAGACGTGGGCGTGCTGGTTCTGTCGGGCGAGGGCGATGCCTGGTCGGCCGGCATGGATCTCAAGGAATACTTCCGCGAAACCGAAGCGCAGGGCCTGTGGGCCGTGCGCAAGGCGCAGCGCGAAGCCTATCGCTGGTGGAACCGCCTGCGCTGGTATGAAAAGCCCACCATCGCCATGGTCAATGGCTGGTGCTTTGGCGGCGGCTATGGCCCGCTCTACGCGTGCGACATCGCCGTGGCTTCGGATGATGCGCAGTTCGGCCTTTCCGAAATCAACTGGGGCATCCTGCCCGGCGGCGGCGCGTCCAAGGTGGCGGCCGATCTCATGCCGCTGCGCAAGGCGATGTACCACGCGATGATGGGCGAAAACCTCACCGGCCAGCAGGCCGCCGCGCAGGGTCTGGTCACCGAATCCGTGCCGCATGACCAGCTCAAGGCGCGCGTCCAGGCCGTTGCCGAAGCGCTGCTCAAGAAGGACGGCCATGCCCTGCGCGCCACCAAGTGGGCCGTGCGCCGCATGATCGACATGACCTATGAAAACGCGGAAGACTATCTGATCCGCGCCCAGGAAGCGCTGCACAGCTTTGGCGGCGTGGCCGCGCGCAAGGAAGCGACGCGACAGTTCCTCGATGAAAAGAGCTTCAAGCCCGGCCTGGGCACGTTCGACACGTCGAAGATCAAGGACTGATCGCGCGTTCCTTTGCGACGTAATGCCAGACCCCGGTGCCTTCGCGGCGCCGGGGTTTTGCACATCTGGCATCGCAAAAAGAGGTTGTGCGCGAAACCAATCGGGACCAGTTTCCGGCGCGAAAAGGAGTGCCCCCCCATGACACCGCCGATGAAACTGACGTTGCCCCTGGTTTCCCTCGCTGCCCTGGTCGCCACGCCCGCCCTGGCTGCCCCTTCCGGCCATGCCGAGGCGGAAGCCCAGACGCTCGACTTGTCCAAGCAGACCATCGCCATGCGCTCGGTGCAGGGGCCGGGCAACGAAACGCCCAAGGTTGCCGCGCTCTATCGCGACACGCTGGTCAAGGCCGGCTGGGCACCGTCTGACATTGAGATCGTGCCGGTAGACGATACCGCCTACCTGCTCGCCACCTGGAAAGGCAGCGACCCCAGCCTCAAGCCGCTGGTGCTGTCGGGCCATATGGACGTGGTGGAAGCCAAGCGCGCCGATTGGGAACGCGATCCTTTCGTGCCGGTGGTGGAAAACGGCTACCTGTTCGGGCGCGGCGCGCTCGACATGAAGTTCAACGCCGCGCTCGCCGTCTCCACCCTGATCGAAATGCGGCACAAGGGGTTCAAGCCCAAGCGCACGATCATCATCGCTTTCTCGGGCGATGAAGAAACCACGATGAAGACCAGCCGCCTGATCGCCGAACGGCTGAAAGGGCAGGCGGGGCTGGTCATCAACGTCGATGGCGGCGGCGGCATGCTGGCCGAAGACACCGCCAAGCCGCTCGCCTGGACCTGGGACGGCGCGGAAAAGAACTATGCCGATTTCCAGCTGGAAGTGACCAATCCCGGCGGCCACAGCTCGGCCCCGCGCAAGGACAACGCCATCGTTCAGCTCAGCCAGGCGCTGGTGGCGATCGGCGCCTATTACTTCACCCCCGAACAAAGCCCGCTGACCAAGGCGTTCTTCGAAAGCGCGGCCAAGATCACGCCCAACCCGCAAGTCGCCGGCGCCATGCGCGCCTTCGCCGCCGATCCCACCGATGCCGCTGCCATTGCCACGCTGCGCAGCTTGCCCGAATTCATCGGCCGCATCGAAACCACGTGCGTGCCCACCATGGTCAATGGCGGTCACGCGCTCAACGCCCTGCCGCAACGCGCCACGGCCAATATCAACTGCCGCATCTTCCCCGGCCACAAGCGCGAAGATATCATGGCCGAGCTGGCCAAGGTGGCGAACATGCCGGTGGTGAAGTTCACCGACGTGACCGAAGGCTCCACCCCGTCGCCCGCCAGCCCGATGCGCCCCGATTTCGTCAACGCGGCGAACAAGGCCATTCACCTGGCCTATCCCGGCATTGCCGTGATCCCGGCCCAGGCCTCCGGAGCGTCGGACTCGATGTGGTACCGCGTCAACGGCGTGGATGCCTATGGCGCCAGCCCCGTGCTGATCAAGGACAGCGAAGAATTCGCCCATGGCCTCAACGAGCGCGTACCCCTATCGAACATTGCGCCGGGCGTGGTCTATTTCACCAGCCTCTTCACCGACCTGTCCAAATGAAGAATGAGCCCCCTCCTCTTCAGAGGAGGGGGTTTGGGGGTGGTGGAGGCAAGGCGCTACTATAGCCTTCCTCCACGAAGTCGCTGAGGAAGATTTGCATGAGCCCAATGTTGCGCGAACAAGACCCCCAATGGAAAGAATACCGCGCAAGCCGGCAGGCAATCTACGCACGATTGATGAAGCGCTACGGTCCGCATCCACATTGGTTCGCCCAGCGCCACATTTCACAAATTCGGGCGATGCGCCGTGTGTTGCTCAACGGCGGGCAACCTACCTATCGCGCATTTAGTTCCCATCGCGTCCTGCAAGTTTGGAAAGACAAACGCAGGATGGCTATTGAAGTAAGGCAGCGCGCATTGAGCCGCAATCTCCCTCACCACGAGCAAACCCGGCGAATTGCCAGATTGACCAAGCAACTTAGCGTGCTTTGGTGAAAACTTGGAATCGTCACAATAAGCGGGACCCCGGATCAAGTCCGGGGTGACGGAGAAGTAATTACACCACGGATATTTAACGTCACCCCGGACTTGATCCGGGGTCCCGCTTGCGGCCGTGCATCACACCATCGTGACGGGCCATTCCCAGTCGTGCCAACCAAAAAATCCCACACGAAGACACGAAGCCACAAAGAGAACGACCTTCTTTGTGCCTTCGTGTCTTCGTGTGAAACCATCCCGAAACCGGGTTGATCGATCGGCGACAAAGCGATCGGGCGTTGGCTGACTTTACTCGCCTACCGTATCCCCACAAACCGTCCCCAGAAACCGCCGCGCAATCGCGCCGGCTTCCTCGCCGGAAAAGCACTGCGGCGAAAGGCACAGTTCCAGCCACAGCCCATCGACCAGCGCCGTCACCGCAATCGCGGCGTGGCGCAAGTCGGCCTCGGCCACGCCGGCTTCGCGCAGCAAGTGCTCCAGCCGGGCGCGATAGCCGGCGTATTGGTCGTCGTGCTGGCGGGCGATCTGCGGCTGGCTGGTGACGAGGCTCCAGAACGCGATCCACGTGGCCAGCAGAGCGGGCTGGGCAATCGGCGCGGTGAAGCTTGCCGTGACGAAGGCTTCCAGCCGGGCGCGGGGCTGGGGCGGGGCGGCCGCCACGGCAGCGTCCAGCGCGCGGGTCACCATGGCGTCGACGTGGGTATAGGTTTCGGCGATCAGCGCATCGATCCCGGTGAAGTAATGCCCCACCAGGCCCGGCGAAACGCCGGCTTCCTGCGCAATCGCGCGCACGCTCGCGCCATTGGCCCCGGCGCGCGCCAGCACCCGCATCGTCGCCTCGATCAGGCTCTGCCGCCGCGCATCGGGTTCGGCGCGTCGGCGCGTGGCCCCGCGCGGCGCGGCTTCACGAACCTGCGGAGGACGGGGCGAGCGCCCTGTCCGGGCATCGGCACCTTGCATCTTGCACTTCCCGATAGTTGTTGTACGATCGTCCAATAAGGCGATGTGCGGGGAGTCACCCATGGCCGATCTTGCTCTTGATGAACACCGCCATTTGGTGATGGCGCAATGTGCTGGTCAAGCGGGCACGCCCGATCCGGATGCGGATTGGAGCCTGCCCGGCTGGATCTATCGCGATCCCGAATTCGCGGCGTTGGAAATGGAGCGGATCATCCGCCCTTCGTGGCAGATCGTGTGCCATGAAAGCGATCTCGATCAGCCCGGCGCCTGGCGCAGCCTGTCCTACTGCGGCGAAAACGTCATCGTCGTGCGCGGCGAGGATGGGCAAGTGCGCGCCTTCCACAACCTGTGCCGCCACCGCGCCATGCGCCTGGTGGAAGGCGCGGCGGGCTGCGCGCGCAAGCTGGTCTGCCCCTATCACGCCTGGACCTATGAGGCCGATGGCCGGCTCACCGGCGTGCCGATGAAGCGCGATTACCCTGCGCTCGATCTGGCGCAGAACGGCCTGTTCCCGGTGGACCTCGAAGTGTGGCACGGCTTCGTCTTCGTCCGGCTGGAGGATCGCGGCTTTCCTTCCGTGGCCGAAATGATGGCGCCCTATGAAGCCGAAGTGGCGCCCTATCGCCTGGCCCAGATGCGCCGCATGGGCGATGTGCGCGAGCGCCCCCGCGGGGTGAACTGGAAGAACGTCGGCGACAATTATTCCGACAACTTGCACATTCCCGTGGCGCACGACGGGCTAAGCCGGATTTTCGGCAAGTCCTACGAGATTTCCGCGCAGCCCTGGGTGGATCGCATGAAAGGCGATTTGGTCGATGCGCCCAGCCCGCATTTCTGGGAGCGGTTCTATCAAACGCACCTGCCGCGCGTTCCGCACTTGCCCGATGCGGCGCAGCGGCGCTGGCTCTATTACAAGCTCTGGCCGAACATGGCGTTCGACATCTATGCCGACCAGGTCGATTTCATGCAGTGGCTGCCCACATCGCCCACCACCTGCACCTTGCGCGAAATGGTGTTCAGCCTGCCCGACAGCATGACGCCTCCGGGGCAGGAGCGCACCATGAAGCTGGTCCGCTATGCCAATTGGCGGATCAACCGCGTGGTCAACAGCGAAGACACCTGGCTGATCGAACGCGTGCAGCAAGGCATGCACTCGCACCGCTATGGCGCCGGCCCCATCGGTCGCAGCGAAGTGTGCCTGCGCAGCTTTGCCCGCAAGATCCGCACCTTGATCCCTGAGGCCAGGCTGCATCACCAGCCGGCCGAGGGCTGGAGCAAACGTTAGCACCAACGTCACCCCGGACTTGATCCAGGGTCCCGCTTGAACCCATGCACGGCGCTGGCAAACAAGCGGGACCCCGGATCAAGTCCGGGGTGACGAAGCAGAGACGCATTCCCTTTTACGATCCCACGAAGGAAACCACACGATGAGCAACCGCTACGACGCGCTGATTATCGGCGGCGGCCACAACGGCCTGGTCTGCGCGTTCTATCTGGCCAAGGCCGGCATGAAAGTGCGCGTGCTGGAACGGCGCGACATCGTGGGCGGCGCCTGCGTGACCGAGGAATTCCACCCCGGCTTCCGCAATTCCACCGCCAGCTACACCGTCAGCCTGCTGCGGCCCAAAGTGATCGCCGACATGAAGCTGGCCGATCATGGCTATCGTGTGCTCGAACGCCAGATCAGCAACTTCTTCCCCTTTTCTGACACCTATTTGAAACTCGGCGGCGGGGCGGAACGCACCCAAGCCGAATTCGCGCGCTTCTCGCAAAAGGATGCTGCCGCCTATCCGCGCTATGACGCCGCGCTGGAAAAGTTGGCGCAAGTGCTGCGCGATCTGGCCCGGCAATGCCCGCCCAACATCGGCGGCGGGCTCCATGCCCTGGCCGCGGCGGCCAAGCAGGGCTGGCCGCTCGCCAAGATGGACCTGGCGGCGCAACGCGACCTGCTCAATATCTTCACCCGCTCCGCGCGCGAATTCCTCGACGCCTGGTTCGAAGACGATCACGTCAAGTCCGCCTTCGGCTTCGACGCGGTGGTGGGCAACTTTGCCGGCGTCTCCACGCCTGGCTCTGCCTATGTCCTGCTGCACCATGTGTTCGGCGAAGTGAACGGCAAGCTCGGCGCCTGGGGCCACGCGGTGGGCGGCATGGGCGCGATCACCCAGGCCATGGCCAAGGCCTGCGAACTGGCCGGCGTTGAAATCAGCCTGGACAGCCCGGTGGCCAAGGTTCTGGTCAACAACGGTAAGGCGGCCGGCGTCAAACTGGCGGGCGGCGAGGAACTCTACGCCCCGATCATCGCTGCCAATGTCGGTCCCGCGCTGCTCTATCGGCAACTGGTGGACCGCAGCGACCTGGCGCCCGATTTCGCCCAGGCCATCGATGGCTACAAGACCGGCTCGGGCACGTTCCGCATGAATGTGGCGCTGTCGGAACTGCCCGATTTCACTGTGCTGCCGGGCAAGGCCCAGGCCGAACACCACACCGCCGGCATCATCATCGCGCCGGGCATGGACTATATGGACCAGGCCTATGACGACGCGCGCGTCCACGGCTGGTCGAAAAAGCCCATCGTCGAAATCAAGATCCCCAGCACCGTGGACAAGACCCTGGCCCCCGAAGGCGCCCACGTGGCCAGCCTGTTCTGCCAGCAGTTCAGCCCGGAGCTGCCCGACGGCCGCAGCTGGGACGACGTGCGCGAAGAAGTGGCCGACCACGTGATCGACACGATCACCGAGCATGCGCCCAACTTCAAGAACGCGGTGATCGCCCGCCAGATCCATTCGCCGCTCGATCTGGAGCGCAAGTTCGGCCTGATCGGCGGCGATATCTTCCACGGCCGCATGAGCCTCGAACAGCTTTGGGCCGCGCGCCCGGTGCTCGGCCACGGCGACTATCGCGCGCCGATCAAGGGTCTCTACATGTGCGGTTCGGGCACCCACCCCGGTGGCGGCGTCACTGGCGCCCCCGGCCACAACGCGGCGGCCGAAATCATCCGCGACCGCTCGCTGCTGTGGAAAATGCTGCACCGCTAAGGGCGCAACAAAAAAGCCCCCTCCTCTTCAGAGGAGGGGTTTGGGGGTGGTGCAAGCCCTTGCGCAGCGCCTCAAAAAAGCCAAACCCCGGATCAAGTCCGGGGTGACGAAGTGGTTGCGGTGCGGTGCTTTCCCCACCGCACCGCCAGATAGACAGGCAGCCCCAGCGCCACCAGCACCAGCCCATAGGCAATCGCTTCCAGCCCCAGGCCCCACAGCGCCCAGGCGTTGAACGCGCCCGCCAGCATGGCCACCACCACCACCGCCCATTCATCACGCAGCAGGCGCATTGCCGCTGCCATCGTCGCCACATAGGTCAGCATGCCGGCGGCCAGGCTGATCGAGGCGATGAAGGTGAACAGGTTGCCCATGTCACGTCCGAAATTGAGCAGCGTGATCACGGTGAGCAGCCCCGAGGACACGAGGTGCGCGTTGATCGGCGTGCCGGCGCGGGTTTCCTTGCCGAACCATGCGGGAAACAGCCCGTCGCGCGCCATGGCCCAGGGCACTTCGCCTTGCACCAGGATAAAGCCGTTGAGCGTGCCGAACGCGCTGATCGCGGCAAACACCGCGACGATCCCCGAAACGTCCCCACCCAGCCGCGATCCCAGGAACTGTGCCACCGGGGAAGGGGAGGCGCCCGCCGCTGCTTCTGGCATATAGGCCCGAAAGGCCAGCGCGATGCCCAGGTAGATCGCGCCGGCCAGGGCCACGCCCCACAACGTGGCGCGCGGCACCACGCGCGCGGCGTTTTCCACTTTGTCCGAAGGCACGGTGGCCGATTCCAGTCCGAGAAATCCCCAGAACGTCAGGCCGGCCGCGGTCGCCACCAGGCTGGGCGACAGGGGCAGGGCGGGCTGCACCACGCGCGGCGCGCCCGATAGCCACAGCCACAGCGCCAGCCCGATCAGCAGCGCCAGCGGTAGCAACTTGAGCACGGTGGTGATCACCTGCACATCGCCCGCGCTGCGCACGCCGCGAATGTTGATTGCCGTCAGCAGCCACACCGCGCCCACCGCAAGGGCCGCCGGCGCGCCCGGCGTGTTGCCCAGCGGTGGATAAAGCAGGCTGAGGTTGGAAACCACCGCCACCGCCACCGCGCCATTGCCTGACCACAGCATCGTCCAATAGGCCCAGGCCGCGGCAAATCCCGCGCCCGGCCCGAACCCTTGCATGACATAGGCAAACGGGCCGCCCTGCGCCGGCATGCGCGCGGCCAGCCGGGCAAACACGAAAGCCATGCACAGCGAGCCGGCGATGGTCACGCCCCAGCCGGCCAACTGGTTGATGCCCAGCGGCGCCAGCGTGGCCGGCAGCAGGTAGATGCCCGATCCGATCAGGTTGCCCACCACCAGGGCGAGCGTCATCCAGAAACCCAGGCCCCGTCTTTTGGCATCACTCACGCGGCGCATCCCCTGGTTCACCTGGCATCGCACAAGACTAACGCTTGATCGCGCGGCGTCACCATGTTTGTTGTGGCGCGATGACCACCGTGACCCTGCCCTCGCGCCCCGCCTACGATCCCCGCCTCGTCGCTGCCGCCGCCGCGATGAACGCCAACGATCTGCCGCGCGCCGAACCCTTGCTGCGCGCGCTGCTCAAGGACGATCCGTTCGATGCCCGCGCGATCCGCCTGTTTGCCGAACTGGCCGGGCGCATCGGCCGCTATGGTGACGCGGAAAACCTGTTGCGCCGCGCCATCGAGCTGGACCCGGCTTTCACCCCGGCGCGCGCCAACCTGGCGCTGGTGCTCTATCGCACCAACCGCGCGGCAGAGGCGCTGGAACAGTTGCAGCAAGTCACCCTGGAAGACCCCGAAAACCTCGGCCACGCCAATCTGGCTGCTGCCGCCAATGGCCGCATCGGATCTTTCGATGCGGCGCTCGCGCTTTATGAAAAGGTGCTGGCCCAGGCGCCCGACCAGCCGCGTGTTTGGATGAGCTATGGCCACATGCTGAAAACCGTGGGCCGCCAGGCCGACGGCATTGCCGCCTATCGCCGCGCCAGCGCGCTGATGCCGGGGCTGGGCGAGGCGTGGTGGAGCCTCGCCAATCTCAAGACCGTGCGCTTTGCCGATGAAGATATCGCCGCGATGGAGCAGGCGCTGGCCGATCCCGCGCTTGGCGCCGAAGACCGCTGGCATCTCGATTTCGCGCTGGGCAAGGCGTTCGAGGATCGCAAGCAGGCCCAGGCCGCGTTCGATCACTACGCCGCCGGCAATGCCCTGCGCCGTCGCCGCATTCCCTACAAGGCCGATGAAACCACCGCCACCGTCGATGCGATCATCGCCACGGCCACGCCGGCGCTGTTTGCTGCACGCGCCGGCGCAGGGTGCGCCGCGCCCGATCCGATCTTCATCCTCGGCATGCCGCGCGCCGGCTCCACCCTGGTCGAACAGATCCTGGCCAGCCACAGCCAGGTGGAAGGCACCAGTGAACTGCCCGACATCGCCCAACTGGCCCGCAAGGTGCCCGATTACCCCGCCGGCCTGGCGGGCCTCTCGCCCGAAGAATTGCGCAGCATGGGCGAAAGCTATCTGCACACCACGCGCATCCAGCGCCACACCGCACGCCCGCTGTTCATCGACAAAATGCCCAACAACTGGGTGCATGTACCGCTGATCCGCCTGATCCTGCCCAACGCGCGGATCATCGATGCGCGGCGCCATCCGCTGGGCTGCTGCTTTTCCAACTTCAAGCAGCATTTCGCGCGGGGGCAGGGCTTTACCTACGATCTGGCGGACATGGGGCGCTATTATGCCGACTATGTCCGGCTCATGGCCCATGTCGATGCGGTGCAACCGGGCGCGGTCCATCGCGTGATCTATGAACGCATGGTCGATGATACCGAAAACGAAGTGCGGGCGCTGCTCGATGCCTGCGGCCTGCCGTTCGAGGCGGCATGCCTGGCGTTCTACCAGACCGAGCGCGCCGTGCGCACCGCCAGTTCCGAACAAGTGCGCCAACCGATTTTCCGCGAAGGCACGCAAGGCTGGAAAGCCTTCGAACCCTGGCTCGATCCGCTCAAGGCCGCGCTCGGCCCGGTGCTCGATGCCTATCCCGATGCGCCGCAAGGTTTTGTCTGACATCGGCAATGCGTTGCAAAACTGCCACGCTCATCTGTGATCGATTGGTGAAGATTGTAACCGCTTGACGCAATATCGCACGGCGGCGCACACCCTTGCGCACAAGAATTGCAACAGGGTGGGTTCAAGCATGCGTATTGCCACGGCGGGTCTCTCGCGGTTTCTCCTGATGACGAGCACCGCGCTCCTGGCGCCGGCCAGCATCGCGATGGCGCAGGATGCTGCGCCTCAGGCTGAACCGCAGGCGGCCGATGGCGGCAACGTGATCATCGTCACTGCGCAAAAGCGTTCGGAAAACCTCCAGAACGTGCCGATCTCGATCCAGGCCCTGGGCACGCAAAAGCTCGACCAGCTTAACGTGTCGAACTTCAACGGCTATACGCAGCAATTGCCCACGGTCGTGGCGCAAAGCTCGGGCACGCCGGGCACCAACATCATCTACATGCGCGGTGTCGCCTCGGGCGGCGATGGCAACCACTCGGGGTCGCTGCCCTCGGTGGGCGTCTATCTCGACGAACAGCCGGTCACCACGATCGGTGGCAACCTTGACGTGCATGTCTATGATATTGCCCGCATCGAAAGCCTGGCTGGGCCGCAGGGCACGCTCTATGGCGCCTCGTCCGAAGCCGGCACGATCCGCATCATCACCAACAAGCCCGATACCTCGGGCTACTACGGCCGCATGGATGTGGAAGTGAACAAGGTGCACAAGGGCGGCACCGGCGGCAAGGTGGAAGGGATGGTCAACATCCCGCTGTCGCAAAAGGCCGCGCTGCGCATCGTCGGCTTCTATGAAAAGGATGCCGGCTATATCGACAATGTCGCGGGCACGCGCAGCTTCGAGCCCAAGCCCGGTGGCATCACCATCAACAACAGCAAGTACGTCAAGAAGAACTACAACGACACCGAGATCGCCGGCGGCCGCGCCCTGCTCAAGGTGGACCTTGACGACAACTGGACCGTCACGCCCGGCGTGATGTACCAGGATACGCGCAGCCACGGGTCCTACGGCTATGACACCAGCCTGGGCGATCTTCAGGTGCAGCATTTCCTGCCCGAATATCGCCGCGACATCTTTGCCCAGGCTTCGCTCACCATCGAAGGCAAGATCGGTAGCTGGGATCTCACTTATGCCGGCGCCTACCTCGATCGCAAGACGTTCTCGTCGAGCGATTATACCGACTATGCCGAAGCCTATGACTCGCTCTATTCGGGCGTTGGCGGCCTCGCCGGCTATTTCTATTACAAGGACAATGCCGGCAACCAGGTCACCCCGATCCAGCAGGTGATCGGGCAGGATCACTTCAAGAAGATGAGCCACGAACTGCGCATCGCTTCGCCCACCAGCGAGCCGCTGCGTTTCGTCGGTGGCCTGTTCTACCAGCGTCAGTCCAACCTGATCCACCAGGATTACCAGGTCGCGGGCCTGGCCGATCTGCTGTCGGTCAACGGCAAGCCCGGCACGCTGTGGCTGACCCAGCAGCACCGCGTGGACAAGGACTACGCCGCGTTCGGGGAATTGAGCTACGACATCCTGCCCAACCTCACCGCCACGGCCGGCGGCCGCTATTTCAAGTATGACAACTCGCTGATCGGTTTCTTCGGCTTCGGTCGCAACCCGGCCTATTATCAGGGCGCTGACGGCAATCCGCCGCCCAATGCGGCCGGTTCCTCGCGCACCGGGGTCGCCGGTTGCTACACCACCGATGGGCTCACCTTGCGCAATGCACAGCTGGCGGGCGAAACCAACATCACGCTGCTGCCGGCGGCCGTGGGTGGTAGCCCGTGCACCAACCTGGGCGATTACGTGAACGGGGGCGTGGTGCCCAAGCGCGCCAAGGGCGATGGCGGTACCTATCGCTTCAACCTGACGTGGAAGCCCGATCGTGACGTGACGGCCTATGCCACCGTCTCGCGCGGGTTCCGCCCCGGCGGCATCAACCGCCGTGCGGATGTGGCGGCCTACAAGCCGGATTATCTCACCAATTTCGAACTGGGCCTCAAGACCACACTGTTCGATGGCCTGCTGCGCTTCAACATGGCGGTCTACCAGCAGAACTGGAAGAACTTCCAGTTCTCGTACCTGGGCGCCAACAGCTTCACCGAAATCCACAATGGCCCCGATGCGCGCATTCGCGGCGTGGAATTCGATGCCAATGTGGTCAAGGGTGGGTTCTCGTTCAATTTCGGCGGCGCCTATACCGACGCGGTGATGCGCAAGAACCTCTGCGCGGTGGACGATCTGACCTACAAGTGCACCGGCGATGGCAATTTCGTCGCCGCCAAGGCCGGCACCCGCCTGCCGATCACGCCCAAGTGGAAGCTGGCGAGCACGCTGCGCTACAGCGTGCCCGTGGGCGCGGCCAAGGTCTATGGCCAGGCCAACGCCACTTATCAAAGCTCGGCCGCGTCCGACTTGCGCACCGCAGCCGTGCAGACTGGGACAGGGAACATCATCAATCCAGCCGAACTGCTCGGCCGCATCGAAGCCTTTACCCAGGTCAACTTTGCCATCGGCAGCGAGTGGGACAAGTATTCGCTGGAGCTGTTCGCCACCAACGCCTTTGACGAACGCGGCCAGCTCTCGCGCTACGTCGCCTGCGGCAGCTGCTACAACCGCGTCTATATCGTGCCCAACCAGCCCCGCACGATCGGCATCCGCGCCGGCGCCAAGTTCTGAACCGCTGACAAAAAACCCCCTCCTCTTCAGAGGAGGGGGTTTGGGGGTGGTGGAAGCCACGCGCGGCGCTCGAACTTAAGCTGGACCCCGGATCAAGTCCGGGGCGACGAAGCTGATTTGAACAAATCTTTGGTTATCAAGGCTTGTCCAGCACATACCCCAGCGCGCGCACCGTGCGCAGCGGATAACCGGCCCCGGCGTCGCGCAGCGCGCGGCGCAGGCGGCTGACCCAGGCGTCAACGGTGCGCTCGTCGATCGGCTGGCCCTGTTTGCCCAGTGCCGCGATCAGTTGCTGGCGGGAAAAGACCTGGCCCGGCTGCTCCATCAGGTAGCGCAGCAGGCGCAGTTCGTTGGGCATCAGCGCGATGGCCTTGTCCTTCCACCGCGCCTGAAGCGCCGTCAGGTCCAGGCTCAATTCGCCCAGCCGCAGCGTGCGGGCCACGGTTTCGCGTTCGGGCAATTGCACCGAAAGCACGCGATCGAGCACGGTGCCACGGTCGATCGGCCCGACGATGTAATCATCCGCCCCGGCGCGCATGGCGCGGCGCTTGGCCTCGGGATCGTCTTCTTCCAGCACCATGGTAACATGGGCCGCTTCGGTCTGCATGTCGCAGCGCAGGCGCCGGCACAGTTCCAGGCCCGAAAGTTCGGGCAGGAGCCAATCGACGAAGGCCCAGGGCCGCCCGTCGAGCAGGGGCAGGGGGCCCGCGCCACGCCAGGGGTGAAACACCACTTTCAGGTCGCCATGGGCAAACGGGTCGTGGCCGCCTTCCAGCGGGTTGGTCAGCAGAATGTCGATCTGGCGCATGGGCCTGCCTGTTGGGGGAAACAACAGGCGCCTTGTGTCTGCGCTTTATGACGGCCTTGTGACGATACTTGGCGAATTGTCACATTGCGGGGAAAATTCGCTTCTCGTCTGGCAAGGGGGTGGGGGAGAGAGGCCCGCCCACCCCCTTGCCAAGCTCGTCAAAGGGCCAAGGGGTCAAACCGGAAGCCCCACATAGTTTTCGGCAATGCTGGTCTGCGCGGCGCGGCTGGTGGCGATGTAATCCAGTTCGGCCACCTGCATCGCCCGCTCGAATGGGCCATCGTCGGGGAAGCGGTGCATCAGCTTGGTCAGGGTCCAGCTGAAGCGTTCCGATTTCCACACCCGCGCCAGCGCCTTGGCGGCATAGCCGGCAATCGCGTCGGCATCGTTTGCCTTGAAAAAGCCGGTCAGCGCCTGCGCGGCATAGTGCACGTCGCTGGCTGCCAGGTTCAGCCCCTTGGCGCCGGTGGGCGGCACGATATGGGCCGCATCGCCGCACAGCAGCAGGCTGCCGTGGCGCATCGGCTCGAACACGTAGGACCGCAGCGGTGCGATCGACTTTTCGATCGAGGGTCCGCGCGTGATGTTCGCGGCTGCATCGGGGCCGAGGCGGATGGCCAGTTCGTCCCAGATGCGCTCGTCGCTCCAGTCCTCGATCTTTTCGGTCAGCGGCACGTCCACGTAATAGCGGCTGCGGGTGTGGCTGCGCATCGAGGCGAGGGCAAAGCCGCGCTCGTGGTTGGCATAGATCAGTTCGTGGTTGCACGGCGGCACGTCGGCCAGGATGCCCAGCCAGCCGAACGGATAGACGCGCTCGTATTCGCGCGCCACGCTGGCGGGAATGGCCTTGCGCGACGGGCCGTGAAAGCCGTCGCAGCCCACGATGAAGCGCGCGTCCAGCCGCTCTGCGCGGCCTTCATGGGTAAACGTCAGGTAGGGCGCATCGCTTTCGATGTCGTGCAGCGCCACGTCGCCTGCGCCATAAAGCACCGGCAGCCCGCGTTCGGGTGCGGCATCCATCAGGTCGCGCGTCACTTCGGTCTGGCCATAGACGGTCACGGTCTGGCCGGTGAGGCCGGCCACGTCGATGCGGATCAGGCGCTCGCCATCGGCCAGGTTGAACCCTTCTTCCACCAGGCCTTCGGCCTTGAGGCGGGCATCCAGGCCCAGCCGCTCCATCAGGTTGACGGTGATCGATTCCAGCACGCCAGCGCGGATGCGGCCCAGCACATAGTCACCGGTCTGGCGTTCCACCACCACGCACTCGATCCCTTCGGCGCGCAGCAGGTGGCCCAGCAGCAGGCCGGCGGGGCCAGCGCCCACGATGGCAACTTGGGTTTTCATCGCTTTTCTCTCCCTCGGGCGGCCCGTCCGTCATGGCCGCCGCTCACGCCCTTTCTTGACATTGGCCGGCCCGTGCGGGAAGGCATCAGCCTGACATAAGATGGCACTTTCAGGACAAGTCGATGGCGCAAGGCAGCATCCCCAGCTATGCCCTCTATGGCGAGGAACAGGCCGGAATTGCCAGCGGATTTGCCCATATCGAGACGATCGCAGCGCGTTCCTCCTTGCACGATTGGGAAATCCGGCCGCACCGCCACGCCGATTTCGTGCAATTGCTGCTGGTGCACACCGGACAAGTGCGCATCACCTTCGACGGTGCAGAACAGGCGCTTGACGGGCCCGTGGCGGTGATCGCCCCGGCCGGCGTGGTCCACGGCTTTCGCTTTGCCGCCGATGTGGTGGGCCATGTCGTCACCTTGGGTGCCGATTTCCTGGCCCGCGCCCCGGCGGCGGCCGATCCGCTGCATCGCGCGCTCACCCAGGGGCAGGCCGCCCCGCTCGCGGCCGAGCCGGCCCGCCGCGCCGCCTGGCTCGCGGCCGAAATGCTGGCGCTGCAGGCCGATCGCACCACGGCCGATCCGCTACTGCTGGCGCTTGCCGAAACCCTGGCCCGCTGCGTCGCCCAGGCCGCGCCCGCCGCCGGCCCGGCGCCCGACACCCGGCTCGATCGCTTCCGACAGTTGGTCGAAGTCCATTTCCGCAGCCACCGCAATCTGGCGTTCTACGCCTCGGCCCTGGGCACCACCCCGCGCACGCTCTCACGCCTCACCGCCGCGCGCCTCGGCTGCTCGCCCATGGACGTCGTCCACCGCCGCCTGGCGCGCGAGGCGCATCGCCTGCTGCGCTACACCAACGCCACCGCCGCCCAGGTTTCCGCCGAACTCGGCTTCGAAGACCCTTCGTACTTCTCCCGCTTCTACTTGCGCCTCACCGGCCGCCGCCCGGCACAAGATCGCGCCGGGGCGGCGTAATGGCGCTTGCACGCGGCCGCCCAGCCGCTATGAAATCTTCACAAGTGTGAAATTGCGCAAGGGAGAGGCCCTGTGGCCCATATCAAGACCAGCCATGTCGGCAGCCTGCCGCGGGGCGAGGAACTCACGCCGCTGTTGCTCGCGCGTGATGCGGGCAAGCCTTATGACGCGGACGAATTCGATGCCAAGGTGGGCGCCGCCGTCAAGGCCGCCGTGCAGGCGCAAGTGGACGCGGGCGTGTCCATCGTCAGCGATGGCGAGCTGGGCAAGGTCGGCTATTCCACCTACATGATCGAGCGCCTCTCGGGCTTTGGCGGGCATATCGACCGCAAGCCGGCGGCGGACCTGGCCGAAGTGCCGAACCTCGCCAAGAAGCTTTCCGCGATCATGGGCAGCCAGGAGTTCGTGCGCGCCTCGTGCATCGGGCCGGTCAAGCTGGTCACGCTCGAACCGCTGCATGACGATATCCGCCGCTTCCGCGCCGCGCTCGACGAGCATGCGGCGTCCGAAACGCAGGCCTTCATGAACGCCGCCTCGCCGGGGCTGATCACCGCGTTCCAGGTCAACCGTCACTATCCCAGCCACGAAGCCTATCTGGCGGACCTCGCCGATGCCATGCGCGAGGAATACGAGACGATCGTGAACGCCGGGTTCTTCCTGCAACTCGATTGCCCCGATCTCGCGATGTCGCGCCACACCGGCTACCAGGACCTGAGCGAGGCGGAATTCCTGAAAGTGGCCGCCGCCAACGTAGAGGCGCTCAACGCCGCCACGGCCAACATCCCGCCCGAAAAGATGCGCATGCACGTGTGCTGGGGCAATTACGAAGGCCCGCACGATCACGACATTCCGCTCGAACGCGTGATCGACATCGTCATCGGCGCGCGGCCTTCCACCGTGCTGTTCGAGGCGGCCAATCCCCGGCACGAGCATGAATGGAAAGTCTGGGCCGATGCGAAGCTGCCCGATACCAAGATCCTCGCGCCCGGCCTGATCGACACCTGCTCCAACTATATCGAGCATCCCGAACTGATCGCGCAGCGGGTGGAACGCTTTGCCGGCATCGTGGGCGCAGACCGCGTGGTGGCCAGCACCGATTGCGGGTTCGGCACCTTTGCCGGCTATGGCAAGATCGATCCCATCGTCACCTGGCGCAAGCTCAAGGCCCTGCGCGAAGGCGCCGACATCGCCGGAGCGCGCCTGTGATTAACGAAGACGAACGCCGCGCGATCGAGGCGGACTGCGCGCGCCTGATCGCGCTCTATGCCAACTTGAACGATGCAGCGCGCTGGGAAGACGTCGCCGCCCTCTATGCCGCCGATGGCCTGATGACCCGCCCCACCGCGCCCGATGCGCCGATCGTGGGGCGCGAGGCGATCCTCGCCGCGTTCCAGTCGCGCCCGCCGCGCACCACGCGCCATGTGTGCAGCAACGTGGTGATCGACGTGGAAAGCGCCGACGCCGCCCGCGGCACCAGCGCGATGCTGCTGTTCAACGGAGGCCCGGCGCCGCTGGTCGGCTCGTTCCACGATCGCTTCGTGCGCACGGCGCAAGGCTGGCGCTTTGCCGAACGGCGCGGCACTCTCCTCTTCCAAACCTGACCAGACAAATAGCCCCCTCCTCTTCAGAGGAGGGGGTTGGGGGGGGGTGGAACCCTAACACCACCGCCCGCAATAAGGACAAGACACCCATGGCCTCCGCTCCCTCTGCTCCCGCTTCGGCCAAGACCGGCCCGGTCAAGTCGGCGCTGCGCACGCTCGACGTGATCGAATTCGTCGTGGCCCATGCCGGCGGCGTGGTGGCGCAGGATGTGGCGCAGGCGCTGGGCATTCCGGTGTCGAGCCTGTCCTACCTGCTCGCCACCCTGGTGGAGCGGCAATACCTGGCGCGGGACGGGCGGCGCTATCTGCCCGGGCCGGGGCTGGAGCGCCTGCGGGTGGCCCCGGCGGCCTTGCCCCTGGCCGACCGCGTGGCTCCGCTGGTCCGCGCGCTCAAGGCCGAACTTAACGAAACCGCCAGCTTCATGGTCCGCGTGGGGTGGGACGTGGAAGCCGTGGTGACCGAAGCCAGCGACCAGACCCTGCGCTACGCCATCGAACCCGGCGCCCGCCGCCCGCTGCACTGCCTCGCCGCCGGCAAAGTGATCCTCGCCTATCTCTCGGAAGCAGACCTGCACCGCTACTTCGCGGAAAGCACCCGCACGGCCATGACCGAACACACCCGCGTGCGCGACGAAGACCTGCGCGCCGACCTTACCCGCATCCGCGCCGAAGGCATCGCCACCGCCTGCCACGAAGCCACCCTGGGCATCTGCGGCACCGCCGTGCCGGTGCGCGTGGGCGGGCAGATGGTCGGCGTGCTGAGCGTGGCCGTGCCGGAAGTGCGCTTTGATGCTGCGCTGGCTGCGCGGGTGCGCAGTGCGCTCAAGCGGGCGGCTGGGGCGGTGGGGTGAGGGTAGGGGCGGGGGGCGCCAACAAGGTTGCCTTCCTCACTTCCCCTAGTGGCAGGTGAAAGTCGACGGTCTTTCACCTGTTACGACTAATCTGAACGCTTCAGCGCCGTTGGCGCGACGCAAATACACCTCGCGCCAACGGGACGAGTGTTAGGACTTTTTCTGTCCCTTGGTTTGGTCTTGGCTCAAGGCAGATGCTGCAACGCTTTTGATCTGGGCGATTGTCGGTCGAGCTATTTTTCCTGACAGAATGCCAGACGCAATTGTCGATACCTTGCTGGACGTTTGCCGTGTTGGCGCCTTTGACATAATTTTTTCCTAGTCGAATATTATTGAAGCCTGTTATTGGGTCGGAACATGACCGAGTGACAGCCATGCGCCGATCCTCGCTTTCTTTGTCAGGCTGCGATTTGGGTCGTGCGCCAAGGAATACGATCTAACGCAACATTGCTCATGAACCGAACGATGTCAGTGCGTCCGTAATAGCGATGTCGGTTTGCGCCGAGGAGAACGGTGACGCAGCCAAACTGCCTCGACCAATATGCGACGGCACTGTCGCGCTCGAATTGATCGTCAATGACGCTGTCCTTGACCACCACCACGCAGAATGTGATGCCCTGCTCGCGAATGCGAGCAAACTGAACGCTACTCATAGTTTCATAGCCTTATATCAAGGCCCGGAAAACTGTTGACGGACTGGGCACGAGTGCTTAGAAAAGGCGCACGTGATCACGAACGTAAACAGTCTTCCGGACAGTTTGCACATAACATCGAGCCAGCAGGGATAGCCGTCCTTGCTGGCTCATTTGTGTTTTACTCCATTTTAACGCTACTTTGCAAGCATTCTTTGCCTCAGCGCGGGCGCGACAGCGTGGATAACTCGTCCAGTGTGTCCGGGTAGCCAAAATCTCTTAAACCCCTCTCAGAGGCTTCTTAAGGGCTTCTCAAGGGTGTTTAAACGCTCTCTCTCCGTTGCAGCTTTTCTAAGGTTGCTGCTGTTGCCTAAATTTTAGGCATTTTTAAGCAGTGTTCTCGATATGATCAAATTGGCACGAGGCCATACCGCTCCGTCCCCGCCGAATCGCCTAGCCATTTCGTCGGGAATTCCGGAGGCAGGGGATTCGGGGAGAGTGTGCCCAATTCCTGTCTTAATGCAGCTAACTATAGGCCAGGCTTCCCTATCTGCCTGGCTGCATTTCTGCCGTCTCACCACAATTCCCCGCCCACTCAAAACTTCCGCGTAACCCCAAACCCCACCTCCACATCCGGCGTATCGCGGTTCAACCCCGCCACCGCCTGCACATCCAGTTGCAGCATCTTCGCCGGCTGCACATCGAACGAGAGCGCCGCGCGGCTCATCGTTGCATGCCTCGACGGGTCCTGGTCGCGCAGGAATTGCAGTTCCGGGGTCAGGCGGGTGGCTTTCGACAGGTGCACCTGCACGCCCATTGCGGCACCATAGGCGAGGTGGCGGCCTTGGCCGCTTTCGTTCACGGCGGCGTCCACTTCGGGGGAGAGTTCCAGCGAGACGGTGTCGTCGATCTTGTAGCTCGTCGGCACGATCAGCCCGGCGCCCCAGTCGCCCGCGCCCACTTCGCTATGGCCGGTCGGCAAGGTGACGAAGGGCAGCACGGCCACGGCGAGGCCGGTTTTGCCTTCGGCGGGGTGGCGCAGGTTCTGCTTTACGCCCAGGGTCACGTCGCCCACGCCCTGTGCGGTGTCGATCGTGCCCGATGGCACATCGCGGGTGCGCACGTGGCCATAGGCGGTCCAGCCGAGCCGCACTTCGGTGGTGGGGGTCACGCCCATGCGCACCAGCACGTCGCCGCTTTCGATCGTGTCGGTGCGCTGGTCCGCTTCCTTGTCCAGCGTCCAGTCGCCCAGCCCGATTTCAACCTGGACGCGACCGGGATCGACGGTGCAGGCGGGGGTGTCGAGGCCCGGCCGGTCGCTGCACAAGTCGCGCGGGGCAGGGTGGTGGGTGCTGTCCTGGGCCACTTCGTCGGGCGTGCCGGTGTCCTGTGCCGCCGCCGGCGTGGCAGCCAGCGCCAGCGCCGCGATGATCATTGCTCTCATGGCTTTGCCCCTTGGTGATACGGGGGGCAACGTGCGCCTATCGGGCCGGTTCCCCCGGCGCGGACGCGCGGCTCAGCGTGGCGTCAGCACCGGCGCGCGCCGCGCATGGCTCTCTTGTTCAAAGGCATAGCCATAGGCGAGCACGCGCGCATCGTCCCACGCGGTGCCGATGATCGAAAGGCCCACGGGCAGGCCGGAAACCTCGCCCATCGGCACGGTGAGGTGCGGATAGCCGGCCACCGCCGGCAGGCCACCCGCGCCGCCACCCACGAAATTGTCTTTCAGCACCGGGTCGATCAGCCAGGCCGGCCCGAGCGTGGGGGCAACCAGCGCGGTCACCTTGTTGTCGGCCAGCATGCGGTCGATCCCCTCGGGCCCCGCCATGCGCCGCGCCTCTGCGGCGGCGGTGACATAGGCGGGGTCGGCCAGGCCCTTGGTCTTGTCGGCGTCTTCGAAGAAGTCCTGCCCGAACAGCGCCATTTCCTGCGCTGCATGGGCCTGGTTGAACGCGATCAGGTCTGCCAGCGTGCGGCTGGGCACTTTGGCCGGATCGGTGGAAGCGAGATAGGTGGCGAGGTCCGCCTTGAGTTCGGTGGACAGCACCAGTTGCTCGCGCTCCCCCACGCCGGCCGTGGCGGGCGGGGGTGCCTTGATCTCCACCAGCGTGGCGCCGGCAGCGCGCAGGGTGGCCAGCGCCCGTTCGAACACGGCATCGGTTTCGGGGTGGAAGCCGGCGGCAAAGCGCATCACGCCGATGCGCGCGCCTTTCAGGGCATTGGCGGAAAGCGCGGCGGTGAAATCGTGGCCCAGCGCATCGGCGCGGGCCGTGGCCGGGTCGGCCGGATCGCCGCCGGCCATGGCGCCCAGCAGCAGCGCGGCATCGCGCACGCTGCGCGCCATCGGGCCGGGCGTATCCTGGCTATGGCTGATCGGCACGACATGGGTGCGCGAGACGAGGCCGACGGTGGGCTTGAACCCGACCAGCCCGTTGACCGCCGAAGGGCAGGTGATCGACCCATCGGTTTCGGTGCCCACGGCCGCTGCGGCGAAACTGGCGGCGGCGGCCGCGCCCGAACCGGCGCTCGATCCGCAGGTGCTGCGGCGCGGATCATAGGGATTGCGCGCCTGGCCGCCCGTGGCGCTCCACCCGCTGATCGAATGGTTCGATCGGATATTGGCCCATTCGGAAAGGTTGGTCTTGCCCAGGATGATCGCGCCCGCCGCGCGCAGACGCGCCACCAGCGGGGCATCGCGGCCGGTCACGTTGTTTGCCAGCGCCAGGCTGCCGGCGGTGGTCGCCACGGGATCGGCGCTTTCGATATTGTCCTTGATCAGGATCGGAATGCCATCGAGCGGCAGATGCGTGGCCCTGGCCTTGCGCGCCACGTCGGCCGCGCGGGCCTGCTCCAGCGCGCGCGGATTGAGCGCGATCACCGCGTGCAGCGTGGGGTCGATCCTCGCGATGCGCGCTTCATAGGCGGCCACCAGCTCTGCCGAAGTGACGCGCCCGGCATCAAGATCGGCGCGCGGTGCATCGACCGACTTTTCCGCCACGTCATACGCATGGGCCGGGGTGGCGGCGAGCAGGGCGGTTGTAAGCAGCAAAGGCAGGCGCATGGCGGGCGGGGTTCCCTTCGGCGTCGTTTATGGCCTTGCACCACCCCCCGACCCCCTCCTCTGAAGAGGAGGGGGAGTATTGGATTAGCCCCCTCTTCTTTAGAGGAGGGGGTTGGGAGTGGTGCGAGGCCTCACGCCAAGCACTCTGGCACACCCCACCCGCTGCCGCCACTGGCACTATCCGCCCATCTCGCGCATTGTGCCATCATGGCCGACACGATCCAGTCCCTCACCGCGCGGATGGAAGCCGCCGTTGCTGCGCTCGATTTCGAGGAAGCAGGGCGCCTGCGCGACAGGATCACGCTGATGCGGGGCGGGGCGAGTGCGGAACAGGCGGCAAAATCGGATACGGCGGGGCTGACCCGCCAGGTGCCCGGCGCCATGGGCCTGGGCACCAGCCAGCAAGCCATGACGCCGCCACCCGGCTGGCGCCCGCCCCCCAAGCCCGATCTGATGACCCGGGGGACGAAGCGCAAGCGGTGAGGGCGGTGGCCGCCGGTCAGGCCGGCTGCTTCATCCCCTGGGTGATCTTCTGCGTCTCGGCCTGGGTGGAAGCAGGGCCGGTGTTGCGCTTGTAGATGCCGCCAAGGCCGGCCGCGCGGTTGAACGCGGGCACGTCGCCCTCGCGCTCCTTGAGGCCGAACAGCGGGAACAGGCCGGGATGGCGGCCGAGGCCACCGTAGAGATCAAGGCAGCGATCAAGCCAGCCGCGCAGCGGATCGTCTTCCACCAGCACCGGCGTCTTGCACACCGACGACGTGAACAGGAAGCCGCCCAGGATGCGGTAGTCGGCATAGTTGGGCGTGGCCCCGCCCAGCCACTGGTGCTGCGACAGCGTGGAGCGCAGCGGTTCGAGCGCGGCGGAAATGGCGGCCAAGCGATCCTCGCGGCCGGCCTGGATATCCTCCAGCTTGCGGCCCAGCATCTTTTCGCGCGAATGGGTGATGTATTCGTGGTCCTGCGGCAGCGACAGATCGCGATAGTCCGCGCAGAAGCAGCGCATCCACGGGCCGACGGCGTTGGCCCAGAACCAGTGGTCCAGCGCCTTGAGCGTGGCCGCCACGCTTTCATGCGGGATCAGCGCGGGGCGATCGGGATAGGTGGCATCCAGGTATTCGACGATGCCCCAGCTATCGAGCACCCACTTGCCATCATCGACGATGGCCGGCAGCCGCTCGGTCTGCCCGCCGGTGCGCTCCAGGATGCCGGTAAACCCGCCGGGCACCACATCAAGATCGAAACCCTTGTGCTTCAACGCATATTTGGTCGCCCACACGAACGGACTGATCGTTGCGCCGGTGGAAATGGCCAAGTCGTAAAAGGTGATCTTGTTGTCTTTTGCCATGGCGGCATCCTCTCCTTTGTTGCCGCGATCATGCCATGAATTGTTAGCGAGGCAAACAAAATATCTGCGCAAACAGAAAGCGCCGGCCTTCGTCGGGAGAAGGCCGGCGCCGCGTCCGGGATGTGCTTCCCGGGCGCTTACCTGTGCGGGCTTACTTCTGCGTGCGCCACCCTTCGGCATAGCTGTCGCGCGCCACTTCCGAATAGGGCACGGGGCTGACCACGGCCTTGATTTCGGTCTGCACGTGGGGTTCCACGGTGGGCTTGGTGGTGCCACCATTGGGTTCGCCCCACAGCAGGCTGACTTCGCCGCCGATCGTTTCGTGGCCCGGATCCAGCATCGCCAGGGTCAGGAACTTGCCCTCGTTGGCGGAATAGCCGATCCAGGTGGACAGGCCCACCTGCTTGCCGTCCTTGAGCACCTGGTCGAAGGGATGCATCGCATAGACCGCGCTGGGATATTCCATGAACTTGGCGCGATCGCCCTTGCTGAGCGCCGAAGACTGCACGCGCATGACGTCTTCGTTGTCGAGCGCCAGGGTCACCTTGGTGCGGTGGTTGCCGGCAGCCGCCATCTTTTCCAGCGCGGCGCGGCCGATGAAGTCATGGTCGAACTTGACGAACGGGCCATACCCCAGGTCCCACGGCGTGGTGTAATACCCTTCGACGGTTTCGGGCACATAGCTGCCACCCACCGAGCACTTGGCTTCATAGGAATTGGCCGAAAGCCATTCGCGATAGGGCGCCAGCGCCTCGCCGGTGTAGATCGCCGGAAGGGGGGAGGGGATCCAGCCCGATTCGAGCGTGTTGGACGAGTAGGCACGGCCACCCACCAGGGCGAGGCCGAATTCCTTGCCCGCTTCCACCAGCGCGGCGTGCACCGCGCCATAGTCTTCCCAGGGGCCGAACAGTTCGAAGCCCGGCTGGCCGGCCATGCCATGGCGCAGCGCACGCACGTCCTTGCCGCCGATGGTCATGCGGGTCATGTGGAAGAACTTGAGTTCGGGCGGGGTCTTGCCGGTGGCCTTCTCGATGATCTTCATCGCGTTGGGGCCCTGGATCTGGAAGCGATAGCTGTTGCGCTTGCCATCGTTGCGCATGGCCCAGCGCTCGTCGCGCTCGACGGTCACGTTCCAGTTGCCGGTGGCGGCGTGGTATTCCACCCATTCGATGGTGGGCGCGCGGCCAACCAGGTTGAATTCGTTCTCGTCCAGGTAGAACAGGATCACGTCACCGATGACATAGCCATCGGGCGTGACCGGCACGAACTGCTTGGCGCGATCGGGCTGGAAGTTCTTGAAGCTGTTGATGCCCAGGTATTCCAGCATCTTGAATGCATCGGGCCCGCGCACGGCCAGGTCCACCATGTGGTAGGACTGGTTATAGAGCACGGCGGTGTGGCCCCAGGCCCATTGCTCGGCCCGCCAGTTGGAATATTCCGCCGGCACGCCGGGATAGACATTGGGGCCGACCTGCTGGTTGCGCAGGAAATCGACGAGGTTGGCTTGTGCGCCGATCACGTTGGCCAGGGTTTGCGTCATGACAGGTATCTCTCCCTTGAGCGTTGTCGGGGTGCTTCATGCCTCAAATTCACGCTGGTGAAAAGTTCACAAACATGAATTTAGCAAAAAAGTTCGTGCGGCTTACAATGTGGCATGCCTCAGCGGGTTGACAACGTGCGACAACATGCTGTGATCGGCGCATGACCTGCTCACGACGCGCTGCCCTGCTCGGCCTTTCCGCCGGTGCTTTTGCCCCCATGCTGGCGCGCGCGGCGCCGGTCCTGCCCGATGCGCCGCCGCGCATGCGGGTGATCGTGGACAACGACCTGGCGGGCGATCCCGATGGCCTGTTCCAGCTTGCCCACGCGCTGCGCAGCCCTTCGGCCGATGTGCGGCTGATCGTGGGGTCGCATCTCCATTCCCCCCAGGATGCCGAGCCCGACGACGGCCACCAGGCAGACAAGGCGGCAGCCAAGGCGCGGGAATTGCTGGCCCTGATGGGGCTGGCCGGGCGGGTGCCGGTGGTGCGCGGAGCCGAGGGCGCTCTGGGCCGCGCGGATCGGCGCAGTTCGGCCGAGGCGGTGGCCGCGATCGTGGCCGAAGGCATGCGCAGCGATGTGCAGACGCCGCTGTTCTATACCGCCGGGGCCGGGTTGACCGATCTGGCCGCCGCGCTCCAGGCCGAACCAAGCCTGGCGCAGCGGATGACCTTGGTGTGGATTGGCGGGGCCGAGCATGACGGCGTGGCACTGCCGCCACCGGGCGGCACGCCTGGCGAATACAATTTCACCATCGATCCGGCTGCGGCGCAGTTCGTCTTCGGGCAAAGCGGCATCCCGATCTGGCAGGTGCCGCGCAACGCCTATCGCCAGATGCTGGTGAGCCTGGCCGAACTGCGCGTGCTGGCGCAAAGCGGCCCGGTGGGCGCCTGGTTGGTGGCACAACTGGATCACATGCGTGGCCAGTTGACCCGGATCGGTCGAAACTTGGGCGAAGTCTATGCCTTGGGCGATAGCCCCCTGGTGACGCTCACCGCATTGCAGGCCGCGTTCGAGCCCGATCCCGCCTCTTCGCGCTATCACCTGGTGCCAACCCCGCGCCTGGGCGAGGACGGCGCATATCTGCCGCGCCCCGACGGGCGGCCGATGCGCGTCTATGACTGGATCGACACGCGGCTGACCTTTGCCGACATGTTTGCCAAGCTGGAGCACTGAAACGCAAAAAGGGCCAGCGCTGCGAGAGCGCCGGCCCTTTTTTGCCCATCCGTGGGATGAAAGCGTCAGCCTTCGACGTGTTCGGCCAGAACCGTGAGGCCCTTGGCCGAAACTTCGGCAAAGCCGCCCTGCACCTGGATTTCCTCGGGCTGGGCGCCCTGGGTGCGGTAAATCTTGATCGTGCCGTCCTTGACCGTGGACATGAACGGCGCGTGGCCTTCCAGCACACCGAATTCGCCTTCGGTGCCGGGAACGACAACCTGCCACACCGCTTCGGAGCGGACGAGGCGGGCCGGAGTGACGAGTTCAAAGTGGAGCATGGACCGTCTCTGCGCTCCCCTCCCGCTGGCGGGAGGGGCTGGGGGAGGGGCGGTTAGCCGGATGTTCGAAGAAGGGCGCCCCTACAGGCCCTCCGCCGACCCCTCCCGCAAGCGGGAGGGGAGCATTTGGCCTCAGGCTTCGGCAGCCAGCTTCTTGGCCTTTTCGACGGCTTCGTCGATGCCGCCGACCATGTAGAACGCCGCTTCGGGCAGGTGGTCGTATTCGCCGTCGACCACCGCCTTGAACGAGCGGACGGTGTCTTCGAGCTGCACGAACTTGCCCGGAATGCCGGTGAACACTTCGGCCACGTGGAACGGCTGGCTGAGGAAGCGCTGGATCTTGCGGGCGCGAGCCACGGTCAGCTTATCTTCTTCCGACAGTTCGTCCATGCCCAGGATGGCGATGATGTCCTGCAGCGACTTGTACTTCTGCAGGGTTTCCTGAACGCGGCGGGCGGTTTCGTAGTGCTCGGCACCCACGATGCGCGGTTCGAGCACGCGGCTGGTCGAGTCCAGCGGGTCCACCGCCGGATAGATGCCGAGTTCCGAGATCGCGCGGTTGAGCGTGGTGGTGGCGTCGAGGTGGGCGAACGAGGTGGCCGGCGCAGGGTCGGTCAAGTCGTCGGCCGGCACGTAGATCGCCTGGACCGAGGTGATCGAGCCCTTGTTGGTCGAGGTGATGCGTTCCTGCAGCGCGCCCATGTCGGTCGACAGGGTGGGCTGGTAACCCACGGCCGAAGGAATACGGCCGAGCAGCGCCGACACTTCCGAACCGGCCTGGGTGAAGCGGAAGATGTTGTCCACGAAGAACAGCACGTCCTGGCCTTCCTGGTCGCGGAAGTATTCGGCCATGGTCAGGCCCGAGAGCGCGACGCGCGCGCGGGCGCCCGGCGGTTCGTTCATCTGGCCATAGACGAGCGCAACCTTGGAGCCTTCCGAGGTGGCGTTGCCTTCGGCGTCCTTGGCGATGACGCCGGCGTCGAGGAATTCGTGGTAGAGGTCGTTGCCTTCGCGGGTGCGTTCACCCACGCCGGCAAAGACCGACACGCCGCCGTGGCCCTTGGCGATGTTGTTGATCAGTTCCTGGATGAGCACGGTCTTGCCCACGCCGGCGCCGCCGAACAGGCCGATCTTGCCGCCCTTGGCATAAGGCGCGAGCAGGTCGATCACCTTGATGCCGGTGACCAGGATGGCCGCTTCGGTCGACTGGTCGACGAATTCGGGAGCCTTGGCATGGATCGGGGCGAACTGGTCGGCGCCAACCGGGCCGCGTTCGTCGATGGGATCGCCCACCACGTTGAGGATGCGGCCCAGCGTCTTGGGGCCGACCGGAACCGAGATCTGCGCGCCGGTGCTGGTCACGGCCTGGCCACGGGTGAGGCCTTCGGTCGAGTCCATGGCGATGGTGCGCACGGTGCTTTCGCCCAGGTGCTGCGCCACTTCGAGCACCAGGCGGTTGCCATTGTTGCTGGTTTCGAGCGCGGTGAGAATGGCCGGAAGTTCGCCGTCGAACTGGACGTCGACGACGGCGCCGATGACCTGGCTGATCTTGCCGGTCGAAGTGATGACAGGTGCGGTTGCCATTTGTGTCTTTCCTTGCCTGCTGGTCGTCGTCAGAGCGCTTCGGCGCCGGCGATGATTTCGACGAGTTCGGTGGTGATCGCGGCCTGGCGGCTGCGGTTGTATTGGATGGTCAGCTTCTTGATCAGTTCACCGGCGTTGCGCGTGGCGTTGTCCATCGCGGTCATCGAGGCGCCCTGTTCGCTGGCCATGTTTTCGAGCAGCGCACCGAACAGCTGGACGCGCAGGTAGCGCGGCAGCAGGTCAGCGAGGATCGCTTCCTCGTCGGGTTCGTAATCGACCACGGCGCCGCCATCGTTGGCCACGGCCACGGTGGGCGCCGGCACGGGGATGATCTGCTGCGTGGTGGGAATCTGGGCCAGCGCGCTGCGGAACCGCGAATAGAACAGATGCGCCACGTCGAACTGGCCGGCTTCGTACATGGCCAGCAGTTCGTTGGCGATCTTTTCGGCTTCGGCAAAGCCGGCTTCGCGCACGGTGGTGGTGTCGAACCCGCCGGCGATCGCGCTGGGGAAATCGCGCCGGATCGGGGCGCGGCCCTTGCGGCCGACGAGGTAGAACTTCACCGTCTTGCCTTCGGCGATCAATTCCTGCGCCTTGGCCTTGGCGGCCTTGACGATATTGGCATTGAACGCGCCGCACAGGCCGCGATCGGAATTGGCGACGACCAGGAGGTGAACCTGGTCCTTGCCGGTGCCGGCGAGCAGCTTGGGGCTGCCTTCGCCAACCTGCACCTTGGAGGCGAGGCTGGCCATGACAGCGGCCAGGCGGCCGGCATAGGGGCGCGCGGCCTCGGCAGCGGACTGCGCCTTGCGCAGCTTGGCCGCGGCGACCATCTGCTTGGCCTTGGTGATCTTCTGGGTCGATTTGACCGAGTTGATCCGCAGCTTGAGTTCCTTGAGCGAGGCCACTCGTCTTTTCTCCACTTCATCCCCCCCGGCACGCCCGCAAGGGGCCACCGGGGGGATGAGTCATGCGTTGGTCAGGCGAACTGCTTGGCGAAAGCGTCGAGCGCTTCCTTGAGCTTGGCCTTGGCGCCGTCGCCCAGATCCTTGGTGTCGCGGATTTCGGCCAGCAGGTCGGCCTTCTGCGTGCGCAGGAAGCTGAGCAGTTCGGCTTCGTATTCGGTCACCTGGTCAACCGGCACGGCGTCGAGGTAGCCCTGGGTACCTGCAAAGATCACGCAGGTCTGCTCTTCGAAGCCCTGCGGCGAGAACTGCGGCTGCTTGAGCAGTTCGGTCAGGCGCGCACCGCGGTTGAGCAGCTTCTGCGTCGAAGCGTCGAGGTCGGACCCGAACTGGGCGAAGGCCGCCATTTCGCGGTACTGCGCCAGCTCCAGCTTGATCGAGCCGGCCACCTTCTTCATCGCCTTGGTCTGGGCCGAGGAGCCCACGCGCGACACCGAGAGGCCGACGTTGATGGCCGGACGGATGCCCTGGTAGAACAGGCCGGTTTCGAGGAAGATCTGGCCATCGGTGATCGAGATCACGTTGGTCGGAATGTAGGCCGACACGTCGCCCGCCTGGGTTTCGATGATCGGCAGGGCGGTCAGCGAACCGGCGCCGTTGTCGTCGTTCATCTTGGCGGCGCGTTCGAGCAGGCGGCTGTGCAGGTAGAACACGTCACCCGGATAGGCTTCGCGGCCCGGCGGGCGGCGCAGCAGCAGCGACATCTGGCGATAGGCGACGGCCTGCTTGGACAAGTCGTCGTACACGATCACGGCGTGCATGCCGTTGTCGCGGAAGAATTCGCCCATGGTGCAGCCGGTGTAGGGCGCCAGGTACTGCAGCGGGGCCGGTTCCGAAGCGGTGGCGGCCACGACGATGGTATATTCCATCGCGCCGTTTTCTTCGAGCTGGCGCACGATCTGCGCCACGGTCGAACGCTTCTGGCCGATCGCGACGTAGATGCAGTAGAGCTTCTTGCCTTCGTCCGAACCGGCGTTGGCCGCCTTCTGGTTGATGAAGGTGTCGATGGCGACGGCGGTCTTGCCGGTCTGGCGGTCACCAATGATCAGCTCGCGCTGGCCACGGCCCACGGGCACCAGGGCGTCGATCGCCTTGAGGCCGGTCTGCACGGGTTCGTGCACCGACTTGCGCGGGATGATGCCCGGCGCCTTGACTTCGACGCGGCGACGCTCGGTGTATTCGATCGGGCCCTTGCCGTCGATCGGGTTGCCCAGCGCGTCGACCACGCGGCCGAGCAGGCCCTTGCCGATCGGCACGTCCACGATGGTGCCGGTGCGCTTGACGGTGTCGCCTTCCTTGATCTCGGAGTCCGAGCCAAAGATCACGACGCCGACGTTGTCGGCTTCGAGGTTGAGGGCCATGCCCTTGACGCCATTGGCGAATTCGACCATTTCACCGGCCTGGACCTGGTCCAGCCCGTGAATGCGGGCGATGCCGTCACCGACCGAGAGCACGGAGCCGACTTCCGAGACCTGGGCCTCGGTGCCGAAGCTGGCGATCTGGTCCTTGATGACCTTTGAGATTTCAGCGGCGCGGATTTCCATCGTTCAGCCTTTCGTGCAAACTTTTTGGCTTCAGCCCTTCATGGCCTGGGCGAGCGAATTGAGACGGGTGCGGATCGAGCTGTCGATCATCTGGCTGCCGATCTTGACGACCAGCCCGCCGAGAATTTCGGGATCGACCGCAGTCTTGAGCTTGACCGACTTGCCGGCGCGCGCGGCCAGCTTTTCAGCCAGCGCGGCAACCTGCGCATCATCGAGCGGGTGGGCGCTGGTGACCTGGGCGGTCACTTCGTTGCGCGCGGCCGCGGCGATGGCGGCATAGGCGCGGGCCACATCGGGCAGGGCAGCGAGGCGGCGGTTGCCAGCCAGCACGCCCAGGAAATTGGCCGTCAGCGGGGTGATGCCGAGCAATTGGCCCACGGCAGCGATGGCGCGCGCGGCTTCTTCGCGGCCCACCTTGGGGTTGCGGATCAGCGCAGCGAAATCGGCCGATTCGCGCAGGGCGTCAGCCAGGCGTTCGAGATCGCCTTCCACGGCCGCAGCAAGGCCCTGTTCGTTTGCCAGCTCATAAAGCGCAGAAGCGTAACGCCCTGCCAGGCTGGCGGTGATGCCGCTGGAAATCTCCACGCGCCTCAGTCCCCCTTCGTCCAAGGATTTCAAGCAAGGCACATGACGCGCAAAAAATGCACGTGACGGCCCGCAGTCCCGGCGCGCCTAGCAACGTCACCGCCATATGACAAGTCACCAGTTGGCTCGCGCTGTTGAACGTTGGCCTCCAACACGCAAACGTATGCGTATAACGCCAGCGAAACGTCTCAAGCGCGGGACGGCGGGGCAGTTTGCAGCGCGGGGGTGATTCGGTTTTCGGCGGGCGCTTGCGGGGTTGCTATCTCCCCTCTTCTGAAGAGGAGGTGAGATTGTTGTGCCGCGCTCCCCGTTCAAGGCACCGGCTGGCAGTTGTAGCGCATGCGCTCGTTGGGTTCGGCAGGGAGCAGGGCGCGGATGGCCTGTTGGTCCTGGCCGAAGCGGCGGGCTTCGGTGTCGCCTGCGCCACAGGCCGGGGCGACGATCTTTTGCCGGGCGTCGCGCGCCTTGGTCATCGCGTCGAGCCCCATGAGGAAGCGCTCAACCGTATAGGTGCGACTGTCCGGATCGAAATGGGTGACGGCGATGGTGTCTTCACCGTTGGGCACCAGCACGCGCGACCAGCCGTCGCTTGCCAGGCCATATTGGCTGCGCTCGTTCATGCAGCCATCGCCGCTCCAGGTGATCGGCACGTCGGTCATGTCGGACACGGTCACGCGGCTGCGCTGCGCGTCGATCACGCAGATGAACTTGCCCGCGCGCGCCGGGTTGGCGGCGCCCGCGCTGGCCGGTGCCTCGGGCGTGCCGCTGGCTGCGGCAAGGTCTTCGGCGCGGGCATCGATCGATTGCAGGCTGGGGCGCAGCGCCCAGGCCGCCACCGTGCCCAGCAGCAGGGCGAGCGCGCTGCCGCCAGCGATCCGCGTGGCGCGAGGGTTGCTGCGCTGGGCATAGATGAACGCGGCACCGCCGGCGCCCAAGGTGGCAACCAGCAGGAGCACGGCGATCGCCATGCCATTGTCGCGCTGGGTCAGCACGTCGATCTCGGCCTGGCGGCGCGCCAGTTCGAGGGTGCGGGCGCGGGCGATCTGCTTGGCTTGTGCTTCGGCCGCCTGGCGCGCCTGGTCGCTGGCGGCGCGCTCGCTTTCGGCGCGATCGAGATCGGCGATCGAGGTGCAGGGCAGGTCGCTGGCATGGGCCTGCACGCCGTTCTGTTGGAGGAAGCGCGAGAGCTCGCGCATCGAGATGGCGAAGTAGAATGCCGAATCGGTGCCGTTGTCGCTGATCGTGCCGAACGAATTGACCCCCACCACGCGGCCGCAGGCATCGAGCAGCGGGCCGCCCGAATTGCCCGCGCCGATCGGTGCAGTGTGGAGGATCGTGTCGAATTCCTTGGAACTGCGCCCGGCCGAGACATAGCCGCGCGTCTTCACCGCCGCTTGCGGGCTGACCAGGTCGGACAGCGACAGGCCCTGCGCCAGATCGACATTGCCGGGATAGCCCACCGCGCTGACATCGGCGCCATCGCTGACCTGGCCGGCATAGAGCGACAGTGGGGACAGGCGCCCGCCGCCATCGATCTTGAGCAGGGCCAGATCGTTGCGCGGGGAATAGGCAACGACTCGCGCTTCATAGCCGCCGCGCCCCTCGGGCGGGACGACGCCGGCGATCAGCGTGTCATCCTGGCGCAGCGCTTCGACCACGTGGGCATTGGTCACGACATATTCGGGCGTGACGGCAAAGCCGCTGCCATGGCCGATCAGCGTGGAACTGCGCCCTTCGCTCTGCACGATGACGACGCGCACCACGCCACGACTGGCCGCCGCGATGTCGGCCGGGTCAGCCAGCGCCGCGGGCACGAGCAGGAACGAAACGATGAGCGAGGCGATGAGGCGGCGCAACATGGCGCCGGTCATTGCCGGGATTTGCTTTGATCGCAAGGCGCGGGATGCGTGGGGGCTGCAACGATGGCATGAAGGGGCCACCAAACAGACTCAGGTCCAGACGCAGGAAACGCCATGACCGATGCCCCAACCCTTGATCAACAAGCCTGCTGGCAGGCCGTGCTGGCGCGCGATCGCGCCTGGGACGGGGTGTTCGTCACCGGGGTGCTGACCACCGGGATCTATTGCCGGCCATCGTGCCCGGCGCGGCATCCGGCGCGGGACAACGTGCAGTTCTTTGCCGATGGCGCGGCGGCGCGTGACGCGGGCTTGCGCGCCTGCCTGCGTTGCCGGCCGGACGATCTGGCCCGCGATGCGCAGGCGGTGGCCACGGCGATCGCCGCGATCAAGGACGCGGAAGACGCGCCCAGGCTGGAACAGCTTGCCGCGCAGGCCGGCTATTCGCCCGCGCATTTCCAGAAGCTGTTCACCCGCCATACCGGGCTTTCCCCGGCGGCCTATGCCCGCGCGCTGCGCCAGCGGCGGATGGGCGAGGCGCTGAGCGAGGCGGACAGCGTGACCGAGGCGATCCACGCCGCCGGATATGGCGCGCCTTCGCGCTTCTATGCCGAAAGCGAGCGGCTGGGCATGGCGCCCTCGGCCTGGCGCAATGGCGGGGCGGGGGTGACGATCCGCTGGGCGCAAGTGCCGACCTCGCTGGGGCCGATGCTGGTGGCGGCGACCGACAAGGGCGTGTGCCGGCTTTCGTTCGGCGAGGGCGAAGCAGCGCTGCGCCAGCGTTTCCCCCGGGCGACGCTGGTTGCCGGCGGGGCAGACTTCGCCGCCCTGCTCGATGACGTGATCGCCGCCGTGGAAGTGCCGGGACGGGCCGATCACATCCCGATCGACGTGGCCGGCACTGCGTTCCAGGAAGCGGTATGGCGCCAGCTTCGCGCGATTCCGCCTGGCGAGACGCGCAGCTATGCCCAGATTGCCGCTGCGGTGGGCAAGCCCGGCGCCGTGCGCGCCACCGGCAGCGCCAATGGCGCCAACCACGTTTCGGTGCTGATCCCCTGCCACCGCGTGGTGCGCACCGACGGCAGCCTGGGCGGCTATGCCTGGGGGCTGGAGATCAAGCAGGCGCTGCTGGAGCGGGAGCGGCGGTAGGCCGGCTCAGGGTTTCAGGATCACCGTGTCGGACTGCTGCCAGGCGGGCGTGGCGGAGACGTAGAACGTCAGTTGCGAGAGGGCGCTGATGCGGTGGGGCACTTGCGGGGGCAGGTAGATCACGGCGCCGGGCTTGAGCGGTTGCACCGCGTCACCGATCTGCACGGTGCCTTCGCCGCTGGTCACGAACATCACTTCGTGGCCCTGCTTGGTCATCATGCTGGGCATGGCCGTGCCGGCGGCCATGGTGAAGCGCGCGGCGCTGATCTGGTCGGTGCGCTGTGGCGCGGTGCGGCCGACGAGTTCCTCCAGCTTGATCGGCGGCGGCGGGGGCGGCGTGGCTGCGGCGGGTGCCAGCTTGGCCGGGCCGTCCTCGCGCGTCAGCTGTTTGATCGTGCGGGCAAACTTGGGATAGCGGGCGAGCAGGTCCTTGCGATTTCCGGCTTCGTAATCGGCATATTCGAAGCCGGGTGAGAGTGTGTTGGCGCCAAAGCTGTAAGCCGTTTGCGGTTTGCCGAGGGGGATCGCGCCCATCCAGGTGCCGCGCGGCACCAGGATCTGTGGTTCTTCCCCGGCGAGGACATGGCTGCCCCAGACTTTGGTTTCGCCGTGGCCATCGGGATAGAGCAGCAGCAGGAGCGCCGGGCTGCCACCATAGAAGTGCCACATCTCGTCGGTGGCGAGGCGGTGCATGGCGGAAAAATCGCGCTGGGTGAGGATCAGGTAGGTTGCCGTATAGGCCCAGCGCGGACCGGCATAGCGTTCGGCCAGCGGGCCGCCGATCGCGTCCTTGCTCTTGAAGGTCTGGATGAACCAGGGGCCTTCGTGCGGGATGTTTTCCATGTGGAAATGCCGGATCAGCGCGCGGGCGCCCGCCGGAATGCCGTCGGTGGCGGCCGGACGGGCCATGGCGGACGGTGCGGCGCAGCCCAGCAGCAGCGCGGCGCCCAGCGCGATCGCGGTTTTCATGGTCGTTCTCCATCGCTTGCCGGCAAGCCCCCTGCCGGCGCGGCGCATGGTGTTTAAGCAGAAGTGACGGCCCTGGCCCAGCCTTTGCGCGCGGGTTTCAGTGTCTTGAGGAACGCGGCGGCGCTGTCGCGGTATTCGGCTTGCTTTTCGGCGCTCATGCGGCGCCAGGTGGCGTAAGGGTTGGCCAGGCGCGGGTTGCCCGCGAGGCGGTCTTCATTGCGGGCGAGAAAATCCCAGTAGAGCGCGTTGAATGGGCAGGCTTTCTCGCCCGTCTTGCGCTTCACGTCATAGGCGCAAGTGCCGCAATAGTCGCTCATGCGATCGATATAGGCGCCGCTCGCGGCATAGGGCTTGGATGCCAGCTTGCCGCCATCGGCATAGAGCGCCATGCCCGCCACGTTGGGCAGTTCCACCCATTCGAAGGCATCGGCGTAAACCACCAGGAACCAGTCGGCCACATCCTGCGGAGACAGGCCAGCGAGCAGCGCGAAATTGCCCATGACCATCAGCCGCTGGATATGGTGGGCATAGGCATTCTTGTGCGTGGCGCGCACGCAATCGGCAATGCAGGCCATCTGCGTTTCGCCGGTCCACCAGAATTCGGGCAGGGGGCGGGTGGCGTCCAGTTCGTTGGCCTGCGCCAGATCGGGCATCGTCAGCCAATAGATGCCGCGCACATATTCGCGCCAGCCGATCACCTGGCGGATGAAGCCTTCCACCGCCTCGATCGGGGCGCGGCCTTCGCGCCATTCGGCTTCGGCCAGGCGGCACATCTCCACCGGGTCGATCAGCCCGATGTTGAGCGCCGGGCTGATCACCGCGTGATACATCGTGTCGGTGCGCGCCATCATTGCATCCTGATAGCGGCCGAACAGCGGCAGGCGAGTTTTGAGGAAGCGGTCGAAAGCATGCCTGGCCTGCGCTGCCGTGACTGGCCAGGCGAAGTGATCCAGGCTGCCGAAGTGATCCTCGAACCGCGCAGCGACCAGATCGAGCACTTCGCGCGTGATCGCATCGGGCGCAAAGTGCGAAACAGCGGGCGGGCGGCAATCGGCATCGGGGCCGCCGCGATTGTCCGCGTCGAAATTCCACTTGCCGCCCACCGGTTTTTCGCCGTCCATCAGCAAGCCGGTCTTGCGGCGCATGTCGCGATAGAAGAATTCCATGCGCCATTGCCGGCGCCCGGCGGCCCACTGATAGAAATCGGGCAGGGGGCAGACGAAGCGTGTGTCGGGCAAGATGCGCACGCGCACGCCCAGGCTTTCGCCCCAGGCATCGATCATCGCGCGCACCCGCCATTCGCCCGGCTCGGTCACCTGCACGCCGCGCGCGCCGTGGCGCTCAACCGCGCGGGCCACTTCGCCGCTGAAATTGCCGGTGTTGGCGGGATCGTCCAGCGTGACGTAATCGACCGTGAAGCCCTTTTCGCGCAGCTCTTGCGCAAAATGGCGCATGGCCGAAAAGATCATGGCGATCTTGGCCTTGTGGTGGCGGACGTATTGCGTCTCGTCCCACACTTCCATCATCAGCACCACGGTATCGCCGGGCGCGCGGTCAGCCAGGCTGGACAGGCCATGCGAAAGCTGGTCGCCCAGCACGGGGACGAGAACGGGACCCTTTGTCATCCCGCTTAAACGAAGCTGTAGGGGTCGATATCCACGGCCACGCGTACCCCTTGGGGAAAGCGGAACGGTTCGAGCCACTGGCGGATGACTTTCTGCACTTCGCTCGATCGGCGGGCATTGACCAGCAGGCGATAGCGATAGCGGCCGCGCAACAGCGAGAGCGGGGCAGGGGCAGGGCCGAGGATCATCACATCGTCGAGGCGCGGCGCGGTGCCGCCAATGGCACGGGCGGCGTCGCGCGCTTCGGCTTCGTCCTCGCTCGACACGATGATCGCGGCCCAGCGTCCGAAGGGCGGGGCATGGGCCTCACGCCTGGCTTCGGTTTCGGCGGCATAGAACGCGTCGCGCTCGCCGCTGGCCAGGGCAGCGATCACCGGGGCATCGGGATGGCGCGTCTGGATCAGGACTTCACCCGGCTTCTCGCCGCGCCCGGCGCGCCCGGCGACTTGCGCCACCTGTTGATAGGTCCGCTCGGCCGCGCGCAAGTCGCCACCTTCCAGGCCCATGTCGGCATCGACCACGCCCACCAGCGTGAGATCGGGGAAGTGATAGCCCTTTGTCACCAATTGCGTTCCCACGATCACGTCGATGGCCTTGTTTTCCGCTTGCGCCACGAATTCGGCCGCTTTGGCCGCGCTGGTCAACGTGTCCGAAGTGACAAGGGCCACGCGGGCCTCGGGCAGGATCGTCGCCACTTCGTCGGCAATCCGCTCCACGCCGGGGCCGCAGGCGACCAGGCAATCGGGCTCTCCGCATTCGGGGCAGGCGCGCGGCGTGGGCACTTCATGGCCGCAATGGTGGCAGGCGAGCCGCTGCGACAGGCGGTGCTCCACCAGCCAGGCCGAGCAATTGGGGCACTGGAAGCGATAGCCGCAGGTGCGGCACAAGGTGAGCGGCGCATAGCCGCGTCGGTTGAGGAACAGCAGGCTCTGCTCCCCCTTGGCCAGCCGATCACGCAATCCTTCCACCAGCGGCGGAGCCAGCCAATGGCCGCGCTCGGGCGGCTGCTCGCGCAAGTCCAGGATCTTGATGTCGGGCAGGCCGGCCCCGCCGAAACGGCTGGGCAGCACCAGCCGTTCATAGCGCCCGGTGCTAGCCATGTGCAGGCTTTCCAGCGCAGGCGTGGCACTGGCCAGCACCACCGGCACGCTTTCGAAATGGCCACGCATCACCGCCACGTCGCGCGCGTTGTAGCGCACGCCATCGTCCTGCTTGAACGAGATCTCGTGCGCTTCGTCCACCACGATCAGGCCGAGCGCGGCGAACGGCAGGAACAGCGCCGAACGCGCGCCGACCACCACTTGCGCGCGGCCTTGCGACACCGCCCGCCACGCGCGCCGCCGTTCCGAGGACTTGAGCGAGGAGTGCCAGGTGACCGGCGCCACGCCGAAGCGCGCCTCGAACCGTGACAGGAAGCTTTGCGTCAGGGCGATTTCGGGCAGCAGCACCAGGACCTGGCGGCCCTGTTCCATCGCGGCGGCGATGGCTTCGGCATAAGTCTCGGTCTTGCCCGATCCAGTCACGCCATCGAGCAGGAAGGTGGTAAAGCGCCGCGCGCCCACGGCGGCCACCAGCCGTCCGGCCACTTCGGCCTGGGCCGGCGTCAATTCCGGCACGGCATGGCGCGGATCGGCGGCGGGATAGGGGCGGTCGGCATCGACGGTGACCGGTTCGAGCAGCCCGGCATTGACCATGCCGCGCAGCACGCCATCGGAAACCTCGGCAATTTCGGCCAGCTCGCGGATCGTCGCCTGCTGGTCGATCAGCAAGTCCATCGCCTGCGCGCGTTGTGGCGTCAGCCGGCCCGGTTCGCGGCCCGACAGGCGATATTCGGTCACCGTGCTGCCGCCCTGGAGCGCCGCCGTGCTCGACAGCGCCATGCGCGCCACGGCGGCGAGCGGCGCCATATAGTAATCGGCGCACCATTCGATCAGGCGGCGCAAGGGGGCGCCCAGCGGCGGCACCGGCAGCACGCCCAGGATCGGGCGCAGCTTGTGTTCGGGCACGTCGGCGCTGGGCAGGCGATCGGCTTCCCACACCACGCCCAGGATCTGGCGCGGCCCAAGCGGGCAGACCACCACCTGGCCGGGCACCACGTCGAGATGGGCGGGCACTTTGTAATCGAGCGGACCCAGCGCGGCGTTGAAGACCACGCAGCGAATGCGGCGGGCCGTGCGTTGTGGAGGCGGCTGGGTCATGCCAGATGCATATAGGGTGCCAGGCGCAGGGGGCAAATGGGGAACGGCGTTTGCCCGGCCACGGGGAACAGGGCCAAGAGCGCATCGTTGATCAAATGGCGCACACAACCGCACCTGACAGCGCGGCATAGCTGCCCTATAGCCCGCGCCAGATTCGCCGTTATCAAATCATAACCCACCGCGCAGGAAGCATCCCATGAAGTTCTTTGTCGACACGGCCGATACCGCCGAAATCGCCGATCTGGCCGCCACCGGCCTGCTCGATGGCGTGACCACCAATCCCAGCCTGATTGCCAAGTCGGGCCGTGACTTCATCGAAGTCACCAAGGAAATCTGCCACCTCACGCACGGGCCGGTTTCGGCCGAAGTGGTGGCGCTCGATCACCCGACGATGATGCGCGAGGCCGAGATCCTGCGCAAGATCGCCGACAACGTGTGCATCAAGGTGCCGCTGACGATCGACGGCCTCAAGACCTGCAAGAAGCTGACCGCCGATGGCACCATGGTCAACGTCACGCTGTGCTTCTCGGCCAACCAGGCGTTGCTGGCGGCCAAGGCTGGCGCCACGTTCGTTTCGCCGTTCGTGGGCCGCCATGACGACAACGGCTTCGATGGCATGGACCTGATCCGCGACATCCGCCTGATCTATGACAACTACAACTTCGAGACCGAAATCCTGGTCGCTTCGGTCCGCCACGGCATCCACGTGCTGGAAAGCGCCCGCATCGGCGCCGACGTGATCACCGCGCCGCCGGCCGTGATCAAGGGCCTGTTCAAGCACGTGCTGACTGAAAAGGGCATCGAAGGGTTCCTTGCGGATTGGGCCAAGACCGGCCAATCTATCGGGTAAGGATGAACCCGCGCCCCGGTTTTCGCAGCCGGGGCGCTATTTTGCAAAACTGGATTGATTCTTGGCTGCCGAATCCCCGCTCGATACCTTCCGCTCGGTTCTCACCGGCACGTCCCGCGCGCTGGCGGAACAGCCCGAAGTGGAAGTGGCCTGGACATCGGACCAGGCGAGCCAGACCGGCAAGCTGATGCGCGTGCCCATGCCCGGCCGCGCGCTGCCGGCCGACCAAGTGGCCCAGGCGCGCGGCGCGGCCGATTCGATGGCGCTGCGCCTGCGTTTTCATAACGAAGCCCTGCACAATGCCGGCGCGCCGGGCGAAATGCTCGCCCGCGCCTGTTACGATGCGGTGGAGCGAGTCCGCTACGAAGTGCTCGGCTCCGATGGCTATAGCGGGATGCGCGGCAATCTGGACGCCGTAACCGCGCAGCGCGTGGCCGCCGATCCGATCAGCCGCGCGACCAAGCCCGAGGAAGTGCCGCTGCCGACCGCGCTTTCGCTGCTGCTGCGCGAAAAGCTGACCGGCGCGCCGATCCCGGCGCTGGCCAAGCTGGGCACCGACATGGTGCGTAGCTGGATCGAGGCCAAGGCGGGCGACGACATGGCCGGCCTGGCGGGTAGCCTGGAAGACCAGAAGGCGTTCCAGAAGCTCGCCCTCTCGATGCTTGGCCATCTCGATCTCACTCAAGTCTCTGCGCCCGAGCAGAACGAGAGCGAGGACGAGGAAAGCGAGGACGAGGACGACGGCACCGAAAAGCCCGAGGACGCCGAATCCAGCGCCGACGACCAGCAGCCGATCGAACAGGCCGGTGACACGTCGGACGGGGAAGGCGATGGCGAGGACCAGGAAGAAGTCGAGCGTCCCGACGATGCCGCCGACGCCGACATGGCCGACGAGGGCGAGGAAGGCATGCTGCCCACCCGGCCCAACCGGCCCTGGACCGACTTGCCCGAAGACTTTGATTACAAGACCTATACCACGCGCTTCGACGAAGTGATCGCGGCGACGGACCTGTGCGACGAGGAAGAGCTGACGCGGCTGCGCGCCTATCTCGACAACCAGATGAAGGGCTTGCAAAGCGTGGTCACGCGGCTGGCCAACCGGTTGCAGCGCCGGCTGATGGCGGCACAGAACCGCAGCTGGGATTTCGACCAGGAAGAAGGCCTGCTCGATGCCGCGCGGCTGGCCCGCGTGGTGATCGCGCCGGGCCACTCGCTGTCGTACAAGATCGAGCGCGAAGTGGAGTTCAAGGACACTGTCGTCACGCTGCTGATCGACAATTCCGGCTCGATGCGCGGGCGGCCGATCTCGATCGCGGCGATCAGCGCCGACATTCTCGCGCGCACGCTGGAGCGCTGCGGGGTGAAGACCGAAGTGCTGGGCTTCACCACCCGCGCCTGGAAGGGCGGCCAATCGCGCGAAGCATGGCTGGCCGGCGGCAAGCCCGCGCATCCGGGGCGCCTCAACGATTTGCGGCACATCGTTTACAAGAAGGCCGACGAACCCTGGCGCCGCGCGCGCAAGAACCTGGGCTTGATGATGCGCGAAGGCCTGCTGAAAGAGAACATCGACGGGGAGGCACTGCTCTGGGCACACACCCGCATGCTCGCCCGCCCCGAAGACCGCCGCATCCTGATGGTGATTTCCGATGGCGCGCCGGTGGACGACAGCACCCTGTCGGTCAACCATGCCGGCTACCTGGAACAGCACTTGCGCAAGGTGATCGACTGGATCGAGAAGCAAAGCCCGGTGCAGCTGGTGGCCATCGGCATCGGCCACGACGTGACCCGCTATTACCGCCGCGCCGTGACCATCATGGACGTGGAGCAACTGGGCGGCACGATCGTGGAGCAACTGGCCGACTTGTTCGAGGTGGATTGAGAGCGGGGCTGCCGGGGTTTGACAGGCTCAGCCCGAACGGGGTTTTGGGTCAGTTAAGCCCCATCCTCTTTAGAAGAGGGGGTTGGGGGTGGTGCGAACCCTTGCGCCAGGCATCCACCACCCCCCGACCCACTCCTTGCGAAGAGGATGGGGAGATAAACCAGTAACCTTGACCTTGCGCCCGGATGCAAGGCAAAGCGCGCGGCATGACCGACCAATCCGCCCCGCCAGTCCCGACGACGCTCACGCTGTTCAACAGCCTTACCCGCGCGCTCGAACCCTTCGTGCCGGTCCATCCCGGTGAAGCGCGGGTCTATTCCTGCGGGCCGACGGTCTATAACTATCCCCATATCGGCAACATGCGCGCCTATGTCTTTGCCGACGTGCTGGGCCGCACGCTGTCGTGGAAGGGCTATGCGCTCACCCATGTGATCAACATCACCGACGTGGGCCACCTCACCGACGATGCCGACGCGGGCGAGGACAAGCTGGAAAAGGCGGCGAAGGCCAATGCCCAGTCGATCTGGGACATCGCGCGGCATTATACCCAGGCCTATTGGGCCGATATCGCGGCGCTCAACATCCGCCAGCCGGCGCACTGGTCGATCGCCACCGATTATGTGCCGGCGATGATCGAATTTGCCCAGAGCATCGCCGACAAGCACTGCTACGAATTGCCCGGCGGCCTCTATTTCGACGTTTCGACCGTCGCTGATTATGGCAAGCTGGCCCGGGCCGCCACGGACGAAGGCGAGGGCCGGATCGAGCAGGTGGAAGGCAAGCGCCACCAGGCCGACTTCGCGATCTGGCGCAAGACCCCGCCGGGCGAGACGCGGCAGATGGAATGGGACAGCCCCTGGGGCCGCGGCGCGCCGGGCTGGCACCTGGAATGCTCGGTCATGTCGGGCAAGCTCCTGGGCTTTCCGTTCGATATCCACACCGGCGGGATCGACCATCGCGAGATCCACCACCCCAACGAAATCGCGCAGAACCAGGCGTTCTGCTGCGCCGGCAGCCTCACCGATCCGGCCAATTCCGGCGCGCGGATGTGGATGCACAACAATTTCCTGGTCGAACGCTCAGGCAAGATGAGCAAGTCCTCGGGCGAGTTCCTGCGGTTGCAACTGCTGATCGACAAGGGCTACCACCCGCTGGCCTATCGCCTGCTGTGCCTCCAGGCGCATTATCGCAGCGAGCTGGAGTTTTCCTGGGAAGGGCTGGGCGCCGCGCTGACGCGGTTGAAGCGGCTGGTGATGGCCGTGGCGCAACTCAAGGAACGGGCCGAGCCTAGCGCGGATGTTTCGGACTGGCAGGCGCATGCCAAGCTGGCGCCGCTGGTGGCGCGTTTCGACGCGGCGATTGCCGAAGACCTCAACACCGCCGTGGCGCTCACCGTGCTGGACGAAGCCGTGGCGCTCAAGAAGATCGATCCCGCGCTGAAACTGGCGGCAATCGGGGCGTTCGACAGCGTGCTGGGCCTCAACCTGCTCACCCTGTCCCGCACCGACCTGCGCCTGCGCCCCAAGGCGGCGACGGTGACCGAGGATGAAATCGCGCAAAAGATCGCCGCCCGCCACGAAGCCCGCGCCATCAAGGACTTTGCCCAAAGCGACGCCCTGCGCGACGAACTGGCGGCCCAAGGCGTGGACGCGATGGACGGCGATCCGCTGGGCTGGGACTGGCGGCTGGGCTGACCGCACGGTTGCGCCAGATGCCCTTCGACAGGCTCAGGCCGAACGGAAGTTGCAGAAAAGTCTGTGAAATCCGTTCGGGCAGAGCTTGTCGAAGCCCCAGGCGGTTTCGCGCCGAGCGCTCATCGCTTGGGAACGACCGTCAGCTTGTAGGGGATGTAGAGCAAGACGCCCGTCAACCCGTCGCGTGCCCATTCCACCGGGCGGCTGAGGCCTTCCACTTCCACGGCATAGTCCGCGCCAAAGGCTTCACTGGTGGCGTGGGCATCGGCCGCTACGGCGCGCGCGATGGCAGGGCGGTATTGGTCGGGCGCGACGACAGACAGCGTCAAGTCGCCATCTTCCTCCATAAGTGCGCGCCCAACCGGCTTCACCATCTTGATGAATGCGGTAATTCGCGCCTGTGCGCTCCGCGCGTCTACCTTGTCGGACAGCGGCACTTTGACCAACACGGTCAGCGCCTGGCTATCGGGACGGTTGGTGCGTTTGAGCGTCAGGCTGCGATAGTTGGCCGTGGTCACCGGTTCTACCACCGTTTCGCCATGGGCCAGGCTGACACCGGCCTTGTCCGCCGCCGCGATGGCGCTGGCGAGCATGGCGTAGATTTCATCGGCCCGCTGCGTGGCATCGCGGGTGTCGCCGGTGATACTGACTGGCATGACGGCGAAATCCGCCATGCGATGCAGCCCCACGGCGGGGCGATCGGCACTGTAATCGTCGGTGTCACGGCGCTGGGCCGTGACGATAACTTCCCCGCTGCCGGATTGGGCCTGCGCCGGGCTGGCTAGGCTTCCAAGCGCCAGGGCCAGCCCCAACGTGCCGCGATACGAACGTGTCATCCTCAGGCCCTCCCGTTTGACCAGAGGGTTGCGAGCGAATGACGCGACCGTCAACCCAGCTCGGCCTGCTTTGCCGATCACCCCTGGTCGAGCAGCAGCAGTTCCAGTTCCACTTCCAGCGTGCGTTGCGGCAGCACGGTTTCGTCGGTGCGCACCACGGTCACATCCGCGACCAGGGCGCCAGGGACAGTGAATTCGTGATCGGGCAGGGCGGCGATCAGGGCTTCGCCGTCGTCGCAGGCTTCCCAGCCGGTGTAGCGCAGCACCACGGTGTGGCGGGCGCCGGAAAACGTGACGCTGGCCCAAGGCTGCTCGCGGTGGTCGATCAGCTGCGCGCTGCGGCCGGCGAGGGCGAGCACGCTGCGCACCACGCGGGGGGCGAGTCCCGTGCCGACTCGGCGCTTGCGAGGGGCGATGGCTTGGCCGAATGGATCGTGATCGCGCAGCATCGAAGGCAATCCTCTGTTTGAATTTCAAAGAAGTTCATGAAATGTTCCGCATACCCTTTGCCAAAACGGCGGCAGCGGTGGCTGGTCTGGATGGTTAAGACCCTGGTTTGAATCGTGGCATGAAATTTCCTCGGTTTCCGGTGCAGTCCTGTGGACAAATCCCGATAAAAATCCTATAACCATGGCTCAGGACCTAGTGTCTAGGAAAAATCCTTCGAGTTTGGACGCACCATGGCGAAGTCTCTGGAATCGGTTGAAAGCGCTGCGATGGCGGGCAAAATCGGCAATGCCGAACCGCTCGATCCGGCCCGCGCACGATTGGTGGAACTGGCCACTGCGCGGGGCGTGTCGCTCTCTGCGCTGTCGGGCCTGATCGGCCGCAACGCCAGCTACTTGCAGCAGTTCGTGCGCAAAGGATCGCCGCGCAAGCTGGAAGAGATCGACCGGGGCACCCTGGCGCGATTCTTTGGCGTGGACGAGGCCGAACTGGGCGCGCCCGATCCGGCCGTGCATGTGCCGGCTTCGCTGGCGCGGCGCAGTGGTGAGGGCGGGGTGCCGGCCAGCGCCTCTGCCCCGCGCAGCGCGGCCGAATGGGCCGACATTCCGCGTCTGGCGCTGGGGGCGTCGGCCGGGCCGGGGGCGCTGGCGGCCGATGAAGTGCCGGTGGGGCGGCTGCGTTTTTCCAGCCGCTGGCTCAAGGCGCAAGGCCTCGATCCGGCGATGCTCAGCGTGATCGAGGTGGAAGGCGATTCGATGGAACCGACGCTGCGCGACAGCGACGAGATCCTGGTCGACCGCACCCCGCGCCCGCTGCGCGCGGGCATTCACGTGATCCGCGTAGACGATGTGCTGCTGGTCAAGCGGCTGGAAGCGGGCGCGGCCGGCATGATCCGCGTGATCAGCGACAACCCCGCCTATCCGCGCATGGAGCGCCCCATGGCTGACGTGGACGTGGTGGGCCGCGTGGTGTGGAAAGGTGGCAAGATCTAACCACCGCGCGGCATGGCTTGCCATTTGGCCCGGCGCTGGCCATTTCAGGGGGCATGAGCCAAGCCCCCGCCAGCAACCAGCCGCCGATGAAAGTGGCGATTCTGCCTGTCACGCCGTTGCAGCAGAACTGCACCCTGCTGTGGTGCACCGCCACGATGAAGGCTGCCGTGGTCGATCCCGGTGGTGACCTTGACCGCATCAAGGCGCTGATCGCCAAGGCCGGGGTCACCGTGGAAAAGCTGTTGATCACCCACGGCCACCTCGATCATTGCGGCGGTGCAGCGCAGCTTTCGCGCGACCTTGGCGTGCCGATCGAGGGCCCGCACGAGGCGGACCTGTTCTGGATCGCCAAGCTCGCCGAGGACAGCGGCCGCTGGGGCGTGCCGGCAGAAATCTTCACGCCCAGCCGCTGGCTGGAACATGGCGACACCGTCACGGTGGGCAACCTCACGCTCGACGTGGCGCATTGCCCCGGCCACACGCCGGGCCACGTGGTGTTCTTCCATGAACCATCGCGCTTTGCCATGGTGGGCGACGTGCTGTTCCAGGGCGGTATCGGCCGCTGGGATTTCCCGTTGGGCAATTTCGACGATCTGGTCGGCTCGATCACCGGGCGGCTGTGGCCACTGGGCGATGACGTGACGTTCATTCCCGGCCACGGGCCGCACAGCACGTTTGGCCAGGAGCGCGCCACCAACCCTTACGTGGGCGACGCGGCCCTGGCCTGATTCGCGGCCGAATCGGCGCCTGCGCGGTTCAGGCGTCGGCCGCGATGGAAATGGCCCAGATCGCCAGGCCCAGCAGCGTCAGCATGGTCGTCAACGCGCCGACCGAGCGCAGCTTTGCAAGGAGGCCGCCGTCCATGCCCACGCCATGGGCCACGCGGCCCAGCAGATAGATCGCCATCGCACCCAGCAGCCAGGGGCTGCCGGGGCGGGCCAGTTCGACCACGCCGGCCAGGATCAGCACGATCGGCGCACTTTCGATGAAATTGGCCTGGGCGCGCATCCGCGCAACCAGGGGGGGATGGCCGCCATCGCCCAGCGAAATCTTCGCCGCGCGCCGCACCATGCCGATGCGGATCATCAGCCAGATGTTGAGAATCGCCGCGGCCCCGGCAGAAGCCAGGGTGATGGGCAGGACCGTCGGCATTGTCATTATCCCCTCTCGTCGAGCCGGCGTGGGCGTTTCTTGTGCGAACGCCCCGGCAGATGGTGTGCAACCTAGCGAGGGCATGCTTGCAAAGCACCAGAAAATCCGTATAGGCGCGGCCTTCGCCCGTGATAGGCGATGCCGGTCCACCCGCTCTCATCCAGAACGGAAGCCGTATGAACCCTTCGTCGTGAGATGCGGGGTTGTGCGGTGGCACGGTTTTCCCTATCGCGCCCGCAACCGATGTAATTTTCAGGAACAGGTGCCGAAATGGCCGTCCCCAAGAGAAAGACTTCCCCGTCCCGCCGGGGCATGCGCCGCAGCCACGATGGCCTGAAGGCCGAAGCGTTCCACGAATGCTCGAACTGCGGTGAACTCAAGCGTCCGCACAACCTGTGCAACGCCTGCGGTCACTACAACGGTCGCGAAATCATCGCCGTCGGCGCCTGAGCCGATCTGACGGAGGGATGATCGGATCATGAGCTTGCCCAGAATCGCCGTCGATGCGATGGGCGGCGACGAGGGCGTGCGCGTGATGATCGAAGGCGCCGCGCTTGCGCGTCGGCGCCACGATCGCTTCAAGTTCCTGCTGGTCGGGGACGAGGCGAAGATCGTTCAGGCCCTTGACCATCATCCCAACCTTCGTGGCGCGTCGGAAATCCTCCACGCGCCCGAAGCGGTGGCCGGCGATGAACGCCCCACCCAGGCCCTGCGCCGCGCACGCACCACCTCGATGGGATTGGCCATCGACGCGGTGAAGCGGGGCGAGGCTGGCGCTGCCGTGAGCGGTGGCAACACCGGCGCGCTGATGGCCATGGCCAAGCTCGCCCTGCGCACGATGCCCGGCATCGACCGCCCGGCACTGGCCGCGCTGCTGCCCACGCTCGGCACGCACGATCTGGTGATGCTCGATCTGGGCGCGAACACCGATTGCGACGCACGCAACCTGTTTCAGTTCGCCCTGATGGGTGCGGCTTATGCGCGCATCGTCAACGGGCTAGACAGCCCGCGCGTGCGCCTGCTCAACATCGGCACCGAGGAAACCAAGGGCACCGACGACTTGCGCGATGCCGCCGCCCTGCTCAAGCAGGCCGCCGCCTCGCTCGCGCTGACGTTCGATGGCTTTACCGAATCCGACAAGCTGTCGCGCGGCGATTTCGACGTCGTGGTGACCGACGGATTTTCCGGCAACATCGCGCTCAAGGCGATGGAAGGGGCGGCGCGTTTCGTGGGCGACCTGCTGCGCCGCAGCTTTGCCTCGTCGCTGCGGTCCAAGATCGGCTTCCTGATCTCCAAGCCGGCGACCGAAACGCTCAAGCATCATCTTGATCCCAACAATCACAACGGGGCGGTTTTCCTCGGCCTCAACGGCGTGGTGGTGAAAAGCCACGGCAGTGCATCGGCCATGGGGGTGGCCAATGCCGTGGCCGTGACCGCGCGCCTGCTGGAAGAAAACCTGATCGAACGCATCGCCGCCGACGTGGCAGCGGTGGACCCGGACACGATTCGCCAGCCGGCCCGGCGCCGCGCGGCCAACACGGAAGGTGAAACCGCGCTGTGACTGTGCGCTCGGTTATTACCGGCAGCGGCTCTGCTCTGCCAAAACGCGTCGTTTCCAATGCCGAAATGGCGCAGATGGTGGATACCACCGACGAATGGATCGTCGAGCGCACCGGCATCCGCATGCGCCACATTGCCGGGGAGGGCGAAACCACGGCCACCCTCGCCACTCTCGCCGCCCGCCGCGCGATCGAAGCCGCCGGGATCGAGGCATCGAGCATCGACCTGATCGTGCTGGCCACGGCCACGCCCGACCAGACCTTTCCCGCCACCGCCACGATCGTGCAGGACAACCTGGGCTGCAACGGCGGCATGGCGTTTGACGTGGCGGCCGTGTGTTCGGGCTTCCTCTATGCGCTGGGCACGGCCGATTCGATGCTGCGCACCGGCATGGCCCGCCGCGCGCTGGTGATCGGCGCGGAAACGTTCAGCCGTATCCTCGATTGGGAAGATCGCACCACTTGCGTGCTGTTTGGCGATGGCGCGGGCGCCATGGTGCTGGAAGCGCGCGACGTGGACGATGCCGACCCGGCCGCGCCCGGCATCCTGGCCACGCGCCTGCATGCCGATGGCGCGCACAACCAGCTGCTTTACGTGGATGGCGGCGCATCGACCACCGGCACCGTGGGCAAGCTGCGGATGAAGGGGCGCGAAGTGTTCCGCCACGCGGTGACGAACCTGGCGTCGGTGCTGGAAGAAGTCTTGGTGGCCACCGGCCACGTTCCGGCCGATGTCGATTGGGTCGTGCCGCATCAGGCCAATTCCCGCATTCTCGATGCCACCGCCCGCAAGCTGGGGCTGCCGGCGGAAAAAGTGGTGGTGACGGTGGATCGCCATGCCAACACCAGCGCCGCTTCGGTGCCGCTGGCTTATGACACAGCGGTGCGCGATGGTCGCATCAAGCCGGGCAGCCTTGTCGTGTTCGAAGCGATGGGCGGTGGCTTTACCTGGGGTGCCTGTATCGCCCGCGTGTGATTCGCACACAAAAGCGATGCAGGAGGGATCGGTTCAGCGCGTGGGGATGCCTGAAACGATCCGAAACAGTCCGATTGGAACTGGATTTTTGCTGCGCGAAAAATCCATCAAGGTTTCAGCGGAATGGATGGCATTGCCTGTCCGGCAAAACGCGCTATTGTGTAGGACGGGAAGGGATTTTTTTACCGGGGGGTAAAATATACCATGCGTTCTGTAGGTACGCTGACACGGGCCGATCTGGCCGAAAGCATCAATCGTCGGGTTGGCCTCTCGCGGGCGGACTCCCTCGAAATGGTCGAGGCGATTTTGCAGCATATGAGTGGCGCGCTGGCCGATGGCCAGAACGTCAAGATTTCCGGTTTCGGCACGTTCCTGTTGCGGGACAAGGCCGAACGCATCGGGCGCAACCCCAAGACCGGGGTGGAAGTGCCGATCACGCCACGTCGCGTGCTCACCTTCCGGGCCAGCCAGATGCTGAAGGATCGCATCAGCGACGGTTCCTGATAGATTGGATGCATGACGGATAAGGGCCATCTCGTTTCTCCCGATGGTGTGATTGATGATGGCAAGGCACCCGATGCCTTGCGCACGATCGGAGAGGTGGCCCGGATCCTGGGCGTGAAACCGCACGTGCTGCGCTATTGGGAAGAACAGTTCCCGATGCTGCGTCCGCTGACGCGTGCCGGCAACCGGCGTTACTACCGGGCGCAGGATGTCGCCTTGGTGGCCACGATCGATCGCCTGCTCAACCGCGAAGGCTACACCATTCGCGGCGCCCGCCAGGCGCTGGAAAGTGGCTTGCGCCCCGATGCCGCGCCGCCGGGCCCCGTGCCCGCACCGTCCGCTGCGGTGACGCAAGCCGCGCCTGCGCCGCAGGCCGCGGCACATCCGGCTGTAGCGGGTGCACCCGCGCTGGAGACCGAACTGGTGGCCGCCATCGCGCGCCTGCGCGTTCATCTTGAGCGCATTCGCAGCGGCCTGGCCGTGGCGCTGGACGAAAGCTGATTTAGAGTGCGCTGACAAAAAAGCGGGAACCGGTTTTTGTCTACAAATCGCACGAGCTGGAGCACGATCACGTTTCCGTGAAACGCCATCGTGCTCCAGGCACGCCCCAAAGGGCAGGTTTTGTCTGCCTTATCGGCAAAAATCCTTTATATGCAGTTTGTTGCCTTCCCGCTTGCCCTTGTGGGCACGGCGGCGCTGCGGAACCGCGCCGCACAGGCATGGTTTCACCCGCGGCAATTATGCCGCAGTGGAGAGTTTCCCATGCTGAAAGGCAAGTTCACCGCATCGATCGCCGCCCTCGGGCTGGCGCTGGTGATGACCCCGGCCGCGCAGGCCGCCGCGTCCAAGATGGTTGGCGGCGCCGCGATGGTCGGCACCAAGACCATCGTCGAAAATGCGTCCAAGTCGTCCGATCACACCACGCTGGTGGCTGCGGTCAAGGCTGCGGGCCTCGTCGACACGCTGAACGGCAAGGGTCCGTTCACAGTGTTCGCCCCCACCAACGAAGCCTTCGCCGCGCTGCCCGCCGGCACGGTGGACACCCTGCTCAAGCCCGAGAACAAGGCGCAGCTCACCCAGGTGCTGACCTATCACGTGGTGGCCGGCAAGGTTACCTCGGCCGATCTCGTCGCCAAGATCAAGGCCGGCGGCGGCAGCGCCAGCCTCACCACCGTGGAAGGCGAACCGCTGACCGCCAGCCTCGATGGCAGCAACGTGGTGCTGACCGATGCCAAGGGTGGCAAGGCCACCGTGACGATCGCCGACGTGCCGCAGTCGAACGGCGTGGTGCACGTGGTGAACGCAGTGCTGCTGCCGTAAGGCACGCTACCATGTTCTTGATCAGGCCCCCTTCCGCACAGCGCGGAAGGGGGCTTGTTTCATCGAAACGTGTCGCTTTCGTCGATCGGCGTTTTGCGCGCGATACGCTTGCCCAGAAAGAAGAAGCCGAGGCCGAACGCAAAGGGTATGCCGCCGAAGAGGGCGACCAGCAGCAAGAGGCCCGGCAGTGGTCCGAAATCGCCGCTGGTTCCCATCATGATCGTGAACCAGGCGGAGCAGAGCCCGCTCGCGCCGGCAATCAATAGCCCAACCGCCTGGAGGATGGCGCCGATCAACCGGGTCATGCCCGCTCTCCCGCCAGCGCGCGATGCCGTGCGACAACGCCGGCGCCCTCGGCCCCGCTGCGATAGAACGTGTTGTAGGTATCGAAGGGGATGATCTGCCCGGCTTCGGTCACGAAGTGAACGCAACTGCGCTTCACCGTTGCCAGATCGAAATTGTAGCGATCGAGGAATTGCAGGATCACCACGCGAAAGCTGTGCTCATAGCCCAGGTCTTGCGGCACCATCGCCTGGGGCAGGCAGCACAGCACGCCGGCCAGCTTGTCGGCGGTGTTGGCCTGCGTGGTGGCCAGCGAGAGCAGATCGAGCAGCCCGGCGCGCAATTGCGGATAGGCTTCATAGCTGATCGTGTTCGGCCCGGCGAGAATCACCTCGCGCGGGAGGAGGCGGGTGATCGGCGTGACATCCGCGCCCTGGCGCAGGCCATAGCCGATGGAAATCTGGTCCGGGTTGCAGGGCAGGGGAATCATGTCTTGCGTATCGAACACGCCAGACTTGCCCACTTCGTGCCGGATCTGCGTGAGCAGCACACGGTTTTCCGCCGGATCGAATCCTTCGTTGCGCCCGGCATCCTGCACCGGCTGGAACGTGACGCCGCGCACGCAGCGCCAGGTCAGCGCGTGCTGAATGATCGGCGCAACCTGATCGTCGTTCACCCCGCGCTTCACCACGCAGACCAGCGTGGTCGCAAGGTTTACCGCCTCCAGCGCGGCCAGCGCCTGCTGCCGGATGCGCGCCAGCCGGGCGCCGCGCAGGTTGACCAGGGCATCGTCGTCCAGCGCGTCGAACTGAAGATAGACTTCCAGCGCCGGGGCATAGCTGGCCAGCCGCGCCACGAAGGCGGCATCCTGGGCAATGCGTAGGCCATTGGTGTTGATCATCACGTGGCGGATCGGGCGGGCTTTCACCGCGTCGAGAATGGCGAAGAAATCGGGGTGGAGCGTCGGCTCACCGCCGGAGATCTGCACCAGGTCCGGCTCGCCCTCGCTGGCCACCAGCGCGTCGAGCATGCGCTCGATCTCTGCCAGGGGGCGATGGCTGCCGTGGGCATCGGCCGCATCGGCAAAGCATACCGGGCAGGCGAGGTTGCAGGCGCTGTTGACCTCGATGATGGCCAGGCACGAATGTTGTTCGTGATCGGGGCACAGCCCGCAATCGAACGGGCAGCCGGCCTCGGTTCGGGTCTGCGCGGTGAGTGGGCGATCGCCCGGTTTCAGCCACAGCTTTTGTGCGCGCCAATAGTCCAGATCATCGCTGATCAGGGTTTTCTGTACGCCGTGGTCGCGGCAGCGTTTGAGGTAATAGACCCGCTCGCCTTCGATGATGACTTTGGCGGGAACGGGTTCAAGGCAGGTTTCGCACAGGCTCGTCGTCTGGCTGTGAAACACATAAGGCGCCACCTTGCGCACCGCGTCTCGCGTCGTTTCGCCAATACACGATGCCATAGACGACCAGTCCCCCGCAGATCAGGTGGAACAGGTTAAACGGGCCGACAAGATTTGGATAGGGCTTGAAAAATTCCCACACGAAGCGCTGCGCGCCATACCAGATGGCAAAGGCGTGGAACGCGTGGTGCCGCGCCCAGCCTGCGCCGCGCCGCCGCGCCACGACGAAAACGGCGATGAACAGCGCCATGGCCGCGCTTTCGTAAAGCTGCACCGGATGCCGGCCCGTGCCATCGCCCAGGTCCACCGCCCAGGGCAGCGCGGTGGGGGTGCCATAGGTGAGATCGGGCAGCCCGGCAAACAGGCAGCCCAGGCGGCCGACCATGATGCCCGTGGCCATCGGCAGCACGAACGATCCGCCGGTGGAGCCGCGCACGCCGTGGCGCCACTTCCACAGTTCCACCGCCGCGATGCCCCCGGCCAGCGCGCCGGCGACACTGTGCGAGGGTGCCCAATGCAGCGGCAAGGCGGTCAGGCGCAGGGTGTTGAGCGTGCCGGCCAGCCAGGCGCCGATCAAGGCGCCCACGGCCAGCCAGCGATAATAGCCCGGCGCCGTCAACCGCAGCAGGGTTTGCGTGCCCTGGGGCCAGGCGCGGTGCTGGCGCCAGGCAACCAGGCTGGCGCTCGCCCAGGCGGCCAGGTCGAACGCGATATGGGCAAAGGGCGCCGTAGGCAGGTGGATCATGCCGGGCGCCCCGTGCTTGCGCGGGGCCTCAGCCCTCCAGCGCCTCGGCAATCAGCTTGCGCGTGTTGCCAACGCCATAGAGCGCGATGAAGCTGCCCATGCGCGGGCCCTGGGGCGAACCCAGCAGGGTTTCATAGAGCGCCTTGAACCAGTCACGCAGGGTTTCGAACCCATAGTGCGGGTCCTTGCCGATTTCATAGACGATGTTCTGCAGTTCTTCTGCGGTGGCATCGTCGCTGGTGGCAGCCAGTTCCTCGTCCAGCGCGGCGAGCGCGGCGGCTTCGCCGGCCTCGGGCTTGCGCCGCACCAGGGTGGGGGCGATGAAATCGCGGTTGTAGGCCAGCGCGCGGGTGACCAGGGCATCGAGCGCGGGGTGCGCGGCAGGGTCTGCATTCTCGACATAGTTGGCCAGGTACGACCAGACCTGCTCGCGCGTGGCATGGGCGCCGAGCACGCCGACAAGGTTGAGCAGCAGGCCATAGGTGACGGGCAGCTTGTCGCCCGCGCCGACTTGTTCGCCATTGGTGCGCAGCAGGTGCCACACCGGGTTGCCCAGCTGCTGCTCGATCGGCTGGCTGGCGAGCTTTTCGCGGAACTGCCAGTATTCGTCCACCGCGCGCGGGATCACGCCAACGTGCAGCGACTTGGCGCTCTTGGGCTCGCGGAACAGGTAGAAGCTTAAGGATTCCTCGCTGCCATAGTCCAGCCACTGTTCGATGGTCAGGCCATTGCCCTTGGACTTGGAGATCTTCTCGCCCTTTTCATCGAGGAAAAGCTCGTAGATCAGGCCTTCGGGGCGGCGCCCGCCGAGCACCTGGGCGATGCGGCCCGACTGGGTCACGCTGTCGGTCAGGTCCTTGCCGCACATCTCGTAATCGACGCCCAGGGCGACCCAGCGCATCGCCCAGTCGACCTTCCATTGCAGCTTGGACTTGCCGCCCAGCACCGATTGTTCGACCACCGCGCCATCGGCGTCGGTAAAGCGGATCGTGCCGGCCTCGGCATCGACCACTTCGATCGGCACTTGCAGCACCTGGCCATTGCTGGGCGAGATCGGCAGGACCGGCGAATAGGTCTTGCGGCGTTCCTCGCGCAGGGTGGGCAGCATGATGCCCATGATCGCGTCGAAATGGCGCAGCACGTTCTTGAGCGCTTCATCGAACGCGCCGGAATTGTAGCGATCGGCGCCCGAAACGAATTCATAGTCGAAGCCGAAGCGATCGAGGAATTCGCGCAGCATGGCGTTGTTGTGGTGGGCAAAGCTTTCGAACTTGCCGAACGGATCGGGAATGCGGCTCAGCGGCTCCTGCAGGTGGGCGGTGAGCAGGTCCTTGTTGGGCACGTTGTCGGGCACCTTGCGCAGCCCGTCCATGTCATCCGAAAAGGCGACGAGGCGCGTGGGATGCCCGCCGGTCAGCGTTTCATAGGCGCGGCGCACCAGCGTGGTGCGCAAGACTTCCTGGAACGTGCCGATATGCGGCAGGCCCGAGGGGCCGTAGCCGGTTTCGAACAGCACCGGCACCAGATTGCCGCCTGCATCCTTTTTGCCGCCAGGATAGCGCTTGACCAGCTTGCGGGCTTCCTCGAACGGCCAGGACTTCGACACTTGGGCGGCGGTGGTGAGTTCGGTTTGGGTCATGGTTCCCGCCCTTTCGCGCTTGGCGGGCGGGAAGGCAAGGCATTTGGGCGCGTGCTCTGTTTGGCCGACGCGAAAATGCGACACAGCCCGAGGGAGGACTGTGCCGCATTTCCGTGGAGGCTCCAGAAGCGAGGTGTGGATGGGGGTTCTTACTTCAGGAGCGTCAGGACATTCTGCTGGTTCTGGTTCGCCTGCGAGATCATCGCAGTCGACGCCTGGGCCAGGATCTGCGCCTTGGCCATGGCGGTGGTTTCAGCAGAATAATCGGTATCCAGAATGCGGCTGCGCGCATCGGAAAGGTTGGTGACATTGTCGGTGAGGTTGTTGACCACCGACTGCAAGCGGTTCTGGCCGGCGCCAAATTCGGCGCGGACGGCGTTGACCTGGATGAGCGCGGAATCCACGTTGTCCATGGTGGTTGCGGCAACCGTGGCGTCGGACACGTCCAGCGCCTGGGTTGCGGTGGCATCATAGGCAGACAAGCCTGAGCCGAACAGGACCTGACCATCGAACGCGACCGAGCGCAGGGTGACGACGTTGTTGGTGTCGGCACCGGCCTGGATGTCGAGCGTGAGATCGTCGCTGCCGTCGGCGGCGGGCGTGCTGGTCATCACCTTGAACATGTTGTTGCCATTGAACAGCGAGTTGTTCAGCACGTCGGAAATCTGCGCGGTCAGGTTGCTCACTTCCGACTGCATCGCGGTGCGGTCGGAGTCCTGATAGGTGGCCGACTTGGCCTGCACGGCCAGTTCGCGAATGCGCTGGAGCATGTTGGTCACTTCGTTCAGCGCGCCGTCTGCGGTCTGCGCCATCGAGATGCCGTCGTTGGCGTTGCGCACCCCCTGCTGCATGCCCTGGATCTGCGAGGTCATGGTGGTGGTGATGGCGAGGCCCGCCGCGTCGTCCTTCGAGCTGTTGATGCGCTTGCCGGTCGACAGGCGCTGCATGGCGACGCCGGCTTGGGCCGACGCGGTGATCGAAGCATTGGCGGCACGGATCGCCGCAATATTGGTGTTGATGACTGCCATTTTCCCATTCTCCACTATGGGTTGAGTGACGATCCGGCGGTTCCCATCCGGCTCGGGAGCAAAGACGGCGCGGGGCGGGAATGTTTAAGTGCAACGTGGGTGACCTTGCGCGATCTTGCCCCGCGTTCCATTTTCGTTCACAGGGTGGAAGATGGCCGATCCTGCTGTTCCAGACCCGGGCAATCCTGCCCCGCCGGCGCTTGACCTGCCCGCCATTCAAGCCAGCCACGGCGGTTGCTGGCTGCGCGGGGTGGACCTGTTCCCGTCCACCCGCACGGTCGGCAAGGGCGAGGCGATCGTGGCGGCGGCCGATACGCCGCTGCTCATGCTCAATGCGCCGCTGGTGGCCAACCGGCTGGGCTATCCCGATCTTTCCGGCCTCGATCTGCTCGAACTCTACGCCTTCATCCACCCGGCGCGGTTCGTGGTGCCCACCCCCAAGGGGCTGGCCAACGCGCTTGGCCTGCCGCAGCCGGCGGGCGACGCCGATGTGCCGCTGCTGCTGCAACAGGCAGCCGAGGCGCTGCTGGCCACCACCGCCGCGCCCGATTGGGCGGAGCGGGAAGGGGCATGGAGCGCGCTGCAATCCATGATCAAGCTGCGCTGGCCCTGGTCCACGCTGCTGAGCGGGCGCATTGCCCGGCCCGAACGCGCCGAACGCTGGCTGTTTTCGCGCCTGCCCGAATGGGACGAGGCGGGCGAGCGGCCGCAGCCGGCGCAAGTCACGCTTGATTCGCAGGCGGTGGAAGCGCGCCTGGCCAACCTGACCGGGGCGGGCGCGGAAGACCGGCCGGGCCAGCGCGCCTTTGCCACCCAGGCCGCGCAGATGTTTGCCCCGCGCCGCGGCGCGCGCCAGCCGCACGTGGTGCTGGCCCAGGCGGGCACGGGCACGGGCAAGACGCTGGGCTATCTGGCGCCGGCTTCGCTGTGGACAGAGCGTTCGGGCGGCACGGTCTGGGTATCCACTTATACCAAGGCGCTGCAACGCCAGCTCCGCCGCGAAAGCCGGCGGGCCTTTGCCCAGCCTGCACCGGGCAGCAAGGCGGCCGCGCCGGTGGTGGTGCGCAAGGGGCGAGAGAATTACCTGTGCCTGCTCAACCTGGAAGACGCGTTGCAGGGCGGGTTTACCGGGCGCCCGGCGATCCTGGCACACCTGGTGGCGCGCTGGGCGGCCTATAGCCAGGATGGCGACATGATCGGCGGCGATCTGCCGGGCTGGCTGGGCACGCTATTCCGCAAGCGCGGGATCGCGGCGCTGACCGACCAGCGCGGCGAATGCGTCTATGCCGGGTGCCCGCACTATCGCAAATGCTTCATCGAGCGGGCCGCGCGCGCCAGCGCCGAAGCGGAACTGGTGATCGCCAACCATGCGCTGGTCATGGTCAACGCCGCGCGCGGGCGCGATGCGGCGCAGCGGCCCACGCGCATCGTGTTCGACGAAGGGCACCATGTGTTCGATGCGGCCGACAGCACGTTTGGCGCGGCGCTGACAGGCGCCGAAACGATCGAGTTGCGCCGCTGGGTGATCGGCCCCGAAGGCAAGTCACGCGGGCGGCGGCGCGGCCTGTCGGCGCGGCTGGCAGACGTGGCCAGCTATGACGAGGACGGCGCCATTGCGATCACCCAGGCGCGCGAGGCGGCCGAACTGCTGCCGGCCGATGGCTGGCTGGCGCGCATTGGCGATGGTGCGCCCGATGGCCCGGTGGAGCGGCTGCTCGCCGCGGTGCGGGCCACCGTGCTGGCGCGCGACGAAAGTGGCGGCACCGAGGCAGGCTATGGCCTTGAGACCGAGGCTGCGCAACTGGACGGCCCGCTGTTGGAAGCCGCCGCTGCCGCTCTTGAAGCGCTGGAAGACTTGCGCCAGCCGCTGTTGCGCCTGTCCTTGCGGCTGGAAGCGATTGTGGAAGAAGGGCCGGACTGGCTCGACGGGCAGGCCCGCGCGCGGATCGAAGGCGCCCGCAGTGCGATCCAGTGGCGCACCGATCTGCTGGCCGGATGGATTGCCCTGCTCGGGCGGCTGGGGGGCCCAACCGATCCCGATTATGTCGATTGGCTCGCGCTGGACCGGTCGGACGGGCGCGAATGGGACATGGGGCTGCACCGCCACCACCTCGACCCGATGAAGCCCTTTGCCGAAGTGGTGCTGGCGCCCGCGCACGGCGTGCTGATGACGTCGGCGACGCTGACCGATGGCGGGGATTGGAGTGGCGCGATTACCCGCAGCGGCGCGCCGCGTATCGACGTGCAGCCGCAACTTTTTGCCGCCAAGAGCCCGTTCGACTATCCCCGGCAGGCCGAAGTGCTGATCGTCACCGACGTGCCCAAGGGCGACATCGCCGCGCTCGCCGGCGCCTATGCCCGCCTGATCGAGGCGAGCGGGGGCGGCGTGCTCGGGCTGTTCACCGCGATCCGCCGGTTGCGCGCGGTGCATGGCCGCATTGCCGACCGCCTGGCGCGCGGCGGGCTGCCGCTCTATGCCCAGCATGTCGATCCGATCGACACCGGCACGCTGGTGGACATCTTCCGCGACGATCCGCGCGCCTCGCTGCTCGGCACCGATGCCCTGCGTGACGGGGTGGACGTGCCCGGCCAGTCGCTGCGCCTGGTGGTGATGGAGCAAGTGCCCTGGCCCAAGCCCTCGATCCTCCACCGCGCCCGGCGCCTGGCTGCCCCGCGCGAGGAAGGCGGCGCGCAAGGGCACGATGATCGCATCATCCGCGCGCGGCTGGCGCAGGCCTTTGGCCGGCTGATCCGCTCGGCCGACGATCGCGGCCATTTCGTCGTACTGTCGTCTGCGTTCCCATCCCGCCTGCTGTCGGCCTTCCCCGAAGGCACGCCGGTCCGCCGGGTAAGTTTGGAGCAGGCTTTACAATCCATCGCCGGGCGTGTTGATGAACGCGTGTTGGCAGCCAAAGACGAGAACGTGCCGTGAAGACGCTTGCCCTGTTCCGCCATGCCAAATCGGATTGGAGCGATGCCCGCGCCCGCGATTTCGATCGGCCCTTGAACGAACGCGGCCAGCGCGGCGCAGTGGCCATGGGCGAGCACGTGCGCGCCAGCGGCCGCCGCTTCGACCGCGTGATCGCCTCACCAGCCGTGCGCGTGGCCGAAACCATCGAATGGGCAAGCAAGGCCTGGAACCGCGTGTTCCCGGTGGAATGGGACCGGCGCATCTACCTCGCCAGTTCGGCCACGCTGCTGGACCTCTTGCGCGAATTGCCCGGCGACCCTGGCAGCGTGCTGATGATCGGCCACAATCCGGGCCTGGAAGACCTGATCTTCGACCTCGTGCCCGACGATGGCACCAGCCCTTTGCGCGACGTGGTGGAAGCCAAGTTCCCCACCGCCACTTTCGCCGTGCTGGAACTCGATGTGGCGCGCTGGGCCGACGTGGACGCCGGCTGCGCCCGGCTGGTGGCGCTGACGCGGCCGCGCGACCTCGATCCGGCGCTGGGGCCGCAGTTGTTGGGGTGAGGAGGTGCCTGCTTGCGTCGGATTTCGGCCGATGGCGTTGAAAAAGTCGCCTTCTTGGCGAAGCGGAGGGTACGGATCGAAACGGCTGAGCAGAATCGCCTGGCCTCATGTCATCACCATCTGCCTGGCGATGCTGATCTTGGCGAGCTTGCGCAGGTTCTGGGCGGCAGCGGCGAGGTGGAACTCATCCCGGGCACCATTGGGTCCGCGTAATCGCAGCCGGTCGAGCCGCATGATGCGCTTCAGGTGGGCAAAAAGCATCTCGACCTTCTTGCGCTCGCGGCGTGAGGCGATCCATTCATCTTCCTGCGACAGGGCCCGAGCGAGATCGCGAGCGCCCTCGTGGATGGAGCGGGTCACCTTGCGAGCCGGCAGGATGGGCGTGCATTGTGGCTTGAGCGCGCAGTTGCTGCAGTCCTGCTGCCGCGCTCGGTAGCGGATGAAGCCATCCTGGCCGGCCTCCGGTCGCGGCGAGGTGAAGTTGCGGTTACGCGGTCGCAGACGCCTGCCGGCCGGGCAGATATAGCTGTCATCCTCGTGATCGAAGGTGAAGTCGCTGCGCTCGAACGCACCATCACTCCTGGCGGATTTGTCAAAGACGGGCACGTGCGGCTCGATGCCACGCTCGTGCACAAGCCACGCGAGCATGCCGGCAGAACCATAGCCGGTGTCGCCGATCAGCTTGCGGGGCCATAGGCCATGGCGGTCGGCTGCCCGCTCGATCATCCGTTTGGCGGCGGTCACCTCGGCCTGGCGCACCGCCGTGCTTGCCTCGACATCCACGATCACCGCATTGTCGACGTCGATCAGGTAATTGGTGGCGTAGCAGAAGTCGGTGCGGTTACCGTGCGCCTGAGTATAGCGGGCCGCAGGATCGACCGGTGAAACGCGCTTGGGCTCAACCGGCGTTGCGCCGCCGAAAACGGCGTCGTCGAGTACGGCGAGATACTCCTCGACGGCACGCCCTGCCGGACCAGCGCCAAGACCTTGCGTTCCCTCGACATAGGTCTGCCGGTTGGCCTCGGCCCGGATCAGGCTGGCATCGACAGCAAAGCCGTCACCGCCGACCAGTCCTTCCTCAATGCAGCGCCGCACGGTGGCTTCGAACAACTGGCGGAACAGATCACTCTCACGGAAGCGTCCATGCCGGTTCTTCGAGAAGGTCGAGTGATCCGGCACGTCACCGTCGAGACCCAGGCGGCAGAACCAGCGGTAAGCCAGGTTGAGGTGCACCTCCTCGCACAGGCGGCGCTCCGACCTGATGCCGAAGCAGTACCCCACGATGAGCATCCGCAGCATCAGCTCGGGGTCGATCGAAGGGCGACCGATCGCGCTGTAAAAGCCGCGCAGGTGCTCGCGCATGCCCGACAGGTCCACGAACCGGTCGATCGCCCGCAGCAGATGATCGGCGGGGACATGCCGATCCAGGCTGAACTCGTAGAACAGGGCCTCCTGCGCCACCCGGCGCTCGCCCATCATGGCTTGGCATCCTTCAGCATCCTAATGCTGAATCAGACCCTTACCCCAAGTGCAAGACCGACTTTTTCAACACAATCGGCCAGTTGCGGACATCCGAGTAGGGTGGCACTTTGTTGCCGTTAGCTGACGGATTTCAATGCAATGGACGACGGTACGGACATCTACAATGAGATTGATCCACCGAAGCAGCTTTTTGCGATTGGCACGGTTGCCGTCTTAGTGGTGTTTATCGGAACCGCGTGGGTCAGAGAAGATGCAGCGCCACTCTTTGCTGCTTTCTCGGTTGGTGTCCTCTGCCTGCTCGTCGGACTGACGTGGCAATTGCGGCGCCGTAAAATGCTTTGGGTGATTTTGACCGCCATCGGCTTGCTACACGTTGCAGCGATCACGATGGTCAGATTTCCTGATAGGATCTCATACGGCGTGCTGTTTGCGCCGCTGGTCTGCCTTGATACCTACATCTTTTGGAAGCTCACCGTCTCTGTTCTGAAGGTGCTCGATTAGTTCACATAGTGACGTCCACTTTCCACCAATCACGTTCGTTCCAGCGGGCTCCGCGAAGGGGCATTTTATGTGAACTTGGCGCGCGCAATCGAGACGTCAGTTCCGTTTCCGAAAATCCCACACGAAGCCACAAAGACACAAAGAGAGGGCTTTTCTTCGTGTCTTTGTGGCTTTGTGTGAAATCATTCTGGAAACCACCCGCGCCTGGTTCTGGTATGGCATTGCAGGATAAAGCGGGCCCCCGGATTAAGTCCGGGGTGACGTTAAATATCTAAATCAGCTGAAAATTTCGTCACTCCGGACTTGATCCGGGGTCCCGCTGCCTTCTGCGCGATCAACGCGCCGCCTGTTCCGCTATCCAGTCTCGCACTTTGCTTTCCAGCACCGGCAGCGGAAGCGCGCCGCTGCCCAGCACTTGCGCATGGAATGCCCGCAAGTCGAAGCGCGCGCCCAGCCGCGCTTCCGCCTCGGCGCGCAACCGCTGGATGGTCAGGGCGCCGATCTTGTAGGCCACGGCCTGGCCGGGATCGGCGATATAGCGATCCACTTCCGCCTGGGCGTCACTGCGGCCCATGCCGGAGTTGGTCAGCATGTAGTCCAGCGCCTGTTGCCGGCTCCAGCCTTGGCTGTGCAGCCCGGTATCGACGACCAGGCGCATGGCGCGCAGCATTTCGTCGTCCAGCGTGCCCCAGTGCTGCATCGGATCGTCGAAGAGCCCCATGGGATAGCCCAGCGTTTCGGCATAGAGCGCCCAGCCTTCGACATAGGCGGTGTTGCCGCCATAGCGCTGGAAATCGGGCAGGTCCGGATTCTCCTGCGCCAGGCTGATCTGGAAATGGTGGCCCGGTGCGCCTTCGTGCAGATAGAGCGTGGCAATGCCGGTCAGGAACCGGCTCTTGAGATCGAACGTGTTGTAATAGAACACGCCGGGCCGGGTGCCGTCGGCGCTGCCGGGGCTATAGCTGCCGCCCGCCTCGAACCGCGCGCGATAGGCGGGGTGCGGCAGGATCAGCAGCGGCGTGCGTGGCATGGTCACGAAAAAGCGCGGCGCCTGGGCCGCCACCACCTGGGCCACACGCCGATAGCCTTGCGCCAGATCTTCGGCCTTGCGGGGATGATAGCGTGGGTCGACACGGATCGCATCGAAGAACGCACGCAGCGGCCCGGCAAAGCCCAACTGCCGCTTCACCGTATCCATCTCGGCCTGGATGCGCGCCACTTCGGCCAGGCCCAGGGCATGAACCTGCGCAGGATCGAGATCGAGCGTGGTGTGATGGTGCAGCAGGGCGCGATAGAGCGTCGCGCCGCCGGGCAGGGCGGCCAGGCCCACGCTCTCGCGCGTGGCGGGCAGATATTCGTCGGCCAGGAACGCGCGCAGGGTGCGATAGGCTGGATAGACTGCCTCGACCGTGGCGGCGCGATATTCGGCGCGCAGGCGCGTGCGGGCGAGCACGGCGGTCTTGCCCCCGCCTTTGCCGCTTTCAGCCAGGCCCAGCGGCTGTTGCGCCGGGCTCATGAACAGGGAGTGTTCGGGCGGGCGGGCCAGCAGTGCGTCGATCTGCCCGATCAGCGTTTCGACCACGGCACGGGGGCTGGTTACCCCGCGCGCCAGGCCTGCGCGATAGCGCGCGATCGCGGCGGCAAAGACCTGGGGCAGCGCGCGGTTGCGCGCCAGGTTAGCGGCGTGATCGGCTGCGGTTTCCAGCGAGGCCGGCCCGCCGGCAGAAGCCAGGCCGGGATATTCCACCTGCAACCCGCCCACCGGGTTGAGCGGCATCATCGCCAGCATATCGGCCACCTCGGGCGAGAGCATGGCCTGTTCATCGTCGAGCACCGCGGCATAGGCCCGGGCCGAGATGCGGTGCGGGGCATCGAGCGTGGCCAGGTCGATCCGCGCCAGGGCATCGCGCGCGGCCGCGTTGCGCGCGCGCTGCATCGTGGTGAGCGCCGGATCGAACACCATGCGAAAGCTGCTGGCGGCAAGCGGTTCGCCCCGTTCGAGCGTATCGAGCGGGTCAAGCGCACGGCGGGCTGCGTCGTCCTGCGCCAGCAGCGCGTCGAGCGCCACATTGGGCGAAACGGTGGTGGAAGCCGGCGCCGAAGCCGGAGCCGGAGCAGGCTGGGTGATCTGGGCCTTGGCCCCAACCGGAGCGCCGACCAGCGCAAGCAGCAACAGGGCATGAAGCGGCCGCGTCGCGGGCATCAATTCCACGGGCGCGACCGATACCACTTGGTCAGCACGTATTTCACCCCCCGGATAACCGGCGTGCCGGCATGGAGGCTCTTGGCATTGGGGCGGCCATCGGGGGACATGTTGTTCCAGATCAGCAGGGCGCCCTGCTGTGGCGGGATCGACAGGTTCACTTTGGGAAAGTCGGTCGAGCCGCCTTCCTCCACCGCGTTGAGATAGGCCATTGCCGTCCAGCTGCGCTGGCCGCCGTTGCGCATTTCCTCGGCCCACATCGGGTCAGACGGGCGGAAATGATCGAAGTGCGCCTTGAATTCCTGGCCCGGCGTATAGCGTTGGCCCTGGATGGTTTCGCCATAGGCGGGGTCCAGGCCGATCAGGTCGTCGATCCGGCGCTGCAACATGCGAATGAACGGATCGTGCGGATTGACGTCGCCGCTATAGCTCGTGCGGCCACCATCGTTGCTGTACGTATCCGACGGGCGCGCCACGGAATCGACAACCCCGATCAGGCGCTCGCATTCGGCGCGGGTGAAGAATTCGCCCACGGCATAGATCTCGAAATCTTCGACGGGAATGCGGTAGGCGGCCGGATCTGCATCGAGTCGCGCGCGGACCTGGCTACCGATGCGCTTGAGGTCGGCCATGTCGGGATGACGGTCGGAACGGAACAAAACCATGATCGGATCGTCATGACGCAAGGGCGCGATGGCGGCAAGCCGGCTTGGCCGAATGCCAGGAAAACCCGGTGGAATTCGAGTTCACCAAGTTTTGGTCCGATGTGGACCGAAATCGTTGATAATTCATGCGAAATATTGTCGATAGTGGGTTATTGCAAGATGTAGTTAACCTGAAGCTGTCCTGCGGTTGGGGCCTGGGGGGCCCAACAGAAGGCCTCGCGAAACCAACGGTGTCAACTGTGCCGCACATGTCATTCGCGCCTGCACTCCCCTTAGACAGTAAAGCCATTCCTGATCTGGGAGGTCGCGTTCCTTTGGATGCCCTAGTCGATGTCGAGGCAGAGGCCTTCCGCGTTGCCAAGGCGCTTTATGCGCTCCGCCGTCGCCGCGACGGGGCTACGCCGGTTAAAGGCCTGTTTGGAGAGCCGGCCTGGGACATTCTGCTCGACTTGTTCATCGCCTACAAAAGCGGGACAGAACTGCAGGTTTCGAGCGTGTGCGTGGAAGCGGGCGTGCCTTCGACCACGATCCTGCGCTGGATCGCCCGGCTTGAGCGCGAGGGCTTGCTCTATCGCCAGGCCGATACCGGCGACTTGCGCCGTCGCTATGTCAGGCTGACGAACGACGGGCTGACCATGATGCGCAATATCCTCACGGCCATCGGCACGATCTGACCAACACGAAAACGGCGCATGGCCTTTCTATGGCCATGCGCCGCTTGTCAGGTCAACGGGGCCAACCCACCGGGCTGGCCCCGCCTTAACCATCTTACCAGAAGAAATCGTAGATCACGTCCACGACCTGGCCGGTATAGGTATCGATCAGAACCACGTCGTCATAATAGCGCACCCAGCGATAGGGCGGGTAGGCCGGCGGCAGGCGATAGGCCCAAGGATCGGTGATCCAGTACTGCTGCGAGAAGAACGGCGCACCCAGATAGATACCGATATTCAAGCGGTTGTAGCGATAGTTCGGCAGCGGGGCGAAATAGCGCGGGCCGCGGAACAAGTCGCGGTGGCCATTGCGCCAACCCTGCCAGTCATACCGGCGATCCTGGCGCCAGTCGCCCCGCCACGGGCTGCGATCGTTGTTCCAACCCGGACGACCCGGTCCGCGATCGTTGTTCCAGCCGGGACGGCCAGGGCCACGATCGTTGTTCCAACCAGGGCGACCCGGCCCGCGGTTGTCATTCCAGCCGGGGCGATCCGGGCCGCGATTGTCGTTCCAGCCGGGACGGCTGGGACCGCGATCGCCACCCTGCCAGCCGGGCTGCGGCACGGGGCGGGTTGACGGGTTGCCGCCGCCGGGACGATCGCCGCCGGGCCGGTCGCCACCCGGACGCCCGTTGCCGTTGTTCCACGAAGGCTGCGGCGCCTGGCCCGGTTGGGGCACGGCATGGCCGCCGCGCCAGCCGCCGGGCTGGTTCTGATAACCGCCGCCAAAGCCGCCCTGCGGACCGCGGGGAGGCTGCGCCTGGGGTGGCGCCTGGGGTGCGGGGCGTGCCTGTTCGCCGCGCGGGGCGCCGCCACCGCCGCTGGGGAAGCCCCCGCCGCGGTTGCCGCCGCCACGATTTTCACCACCACCGCGGTTTTCACCGCCGCGATGCTCGCCGCGTTCCTGGGCAAAGGCCGTGGCCGGAATGGCGGCGGCCAGAGTGGCGACGGCCAGGGCCGCGCCGATCTTCGATTTCCACTTGCTGCTGGCGGCCATGGCCGTCTCCCTTGGTTCACCTACTCGAAACGTCGGGCGGTGGCGGTTTGTTTCCCATCGCTTGCTGATGTTTCTAAACCTGCGCCGCTGTCGCATCGCTGAACCGGCTTGGTGCCCCCACGTTCATCTTGGCAGACCGCGGCTGTCCGCGCCACAGCGCTGCGATGGACAGCCTGGAACAGACGATCGCCGACGCGCAGGCCCGGTTGGAAGCGGCCGTTGCCGATCGCACTGCGGCGATGCATGCGCCGGTGGTGGGCACGCCCGATGGCGAAATGCGGATCATGGTTTTGCGTGCGGTGGGCCCGGCGCTGTCGGCGCTGCGCTTCCACACCGATGCGCGCAGCCCCAAGGTGATGACGGTTGCCACGCATGGCCGCGCCAGCGTGCTCGCCTATGACCCTGTCGCACGCGTGCAATTGCGTTTGTCCGGCCCGGCGCGAATCGAGCAAGCGGGGCCGACGGCGGATGCGGCATGGGACAAGGCCGCTGCGTTCAGCCGGCGTTGCTACCTGGCCGAGGCCGGCCCCGGCGCACCGCTCGATGCACCGGGCAGCGCTTTGCCCGCCGATCTCCTTGCCCGCCGGCCCACCCTGGCGGAAACCGAGGCCGGCCGGGCCGCCTTTGCCGTCCTGCTGGTGGAGCCCGAGACCCTCGATTGGCTCAGGCTCGATGCCCATGGGGGCGTGCGGGCGCGGTTCGCGCGCGGGCCGCAGGGTTGGGAAGGGGGTTGGGTGGCGCCTTAGGGGGCGTTGCGCCTGGTTTTCCACCACGCCCGGCCCGATCCTCTTCGCAAGGAGCGGGCCGGGGGTGGTGCGAACCCTAGCGCAACCTCAGCGCGTCAGCTTCTTGTAAGCCAGGCGCGTGGGCCGATCGGCCGCATCGCCCAGGCGGCGGCGCTTGTCTTCTTCGTACATGGCAAAGTTGCCTTCGAACCATTCGACGTGGCTGTTGCCTTCGAAGGCCAGGATGTGCGTGGCGAGACGATCGAGGAAGAAGCGGTCGTGGCTGATGACCACGGCGCAGCCAGCGAAGTTTTCGATGGCTTCTTCCAGCGCTGCCAGCGTTTCCACGTCGAGGTCGTTGGTCGGTTCATCGAGCAGCAGCACGTTGCCGCCCTGCTTGAGCATCTTGGCCATGTGCACGCGATTGCGTTCACCGCCCGAAAGCTTGCCGACGTTCTTCTGCTGGTCCTGGCCCTTGAAGTTGAACGCGCCGACATAGGCACGGGTCGAGGTGTCGAACCCGTTGACCTTCATGTAGTCGAGCCCGTCGGAGATTTCCTCCCACACGTTCTTCTTGGGATCGAGGTGGTCGCGGCTCTGGTCGACATAGCCCAGGCGCACGGTCGAGCCGATGTCGATCTCGCCGCTGTCGGGGGTTTCCTGGCCGGTGATCAGCTTGAACAGCGTGGACTTGCCCGCGCCGTTCGGCCCGATCACGCCGACGATGCCGCCGGGCGGCAGCATGAACGACAGGTTTTCGAACAGCAGCTTGTCGCCATAGGCCTTGGAGATGTTCTTGGCCTCGATCACCTTGCCGCCCAGGCGCTCGGGCACCTGGATGACGATCTGGGCCTTGCCGGGCGAACGGTTTTCCTGGGCAGAGACCAGTTCCTCGAACTTCTTGATACGCGACTTCGACTTGGTCTGGCGGCCCTTGGTGCCGGCGCGGATCCATTCGAGTTCGTCGTTGATCGCCTTCTGGCGGCCGGTCGCCTCGCGGTCTTCCTGCTCCAGGCGCTTGGCCTTCTTTTCCAGGTAGGTCGAATAGTTACCTTCGTAGGGGAAGTACTTGCCCCGGTCGAGTTCGAGGATCCAGCCCACCACGTTATCGAGGAAGTAGCGGTCGTGGGTGATCATCAGCACCGCGCCGGCATATTCCTTGAGGTGGTTTTCCAGCCATTCGACGCTTTCGGCGTCGAGGTGGTTGGTCGGTTCGTCGAGCAGCAGGATCGACGGCTTTTGAATAAGCAGACGGGTCAGCGCGATGCGGCGCTTTTCACCGCCCGAGAGGCTTTCCACCGACCAGTCACCCGGCGGGCAGCGCAGCGCTTCCATCGCGATTTCAAGCTGGTTGTCGAGCGTCCAACCATCGACTGCGTCGATCTTGCCCTGCAGGTCGCCCATCTCGTCCATCAGCGCGTCGAAATCGACGTCTTCGGGCGGATCGGCCATGATGTTGGAGATCTCGTTGAAGCGGTCGACCAGGTCGGCCACTTCGCGCGCGCCGTCCTTGACGTTTTCCAGCACGGTCTTGGTGGGATCGAGCTGCGGTTCCTGCGGCAGGTAGCCCACGGTGATGTTTTCGCCGGGCCACGCTTCGCCGGTGAATTCCTTGTCAATGCCGCCCATGATCTTCATGAGCGTGGACTTGCCGGCGCCGTTGGGGCCGACGATGCCGATCTTGGCACCCTGGTAGAACTGCAGGTTGATGTTGTTGAGCACCGGCTTTTGCGCGCCGGGGAAGGTTTTCGTCATGTTCTTCATGACGTAGGCATATTGGGCGGCCATCGAAGGGTCCTTGCGCGAGACGGAACGTTTGGCAAAACGTGCTAAATTGCCCCGCGCTCTACAGGGCGCGCGTGGGCCGCGCAAGCGTGTGCCGGGCAGGCCGGTGGCGTGTCAGGCTGCCTCGGCCGGGCCTGGCGCCAGGGCAAAGGCCTGGGGCCCGAGGACTTCCCATGTCTGGTTGGCGCGGCAACGGATCGTGGCCGCGGGCAATTGCCGGCTGGTCCCTTGGGCGCGCAGGGCCTGGAGCGGGACGCGCTCGACCGAACAGAGCATGTCGGCCAGGAACGCGCGGCGTTGGCCTTCCATGCCGACCACGACCATGATCGCGGCTGCCGTGCTCGCTTCGCACGGGCAACCCAGCCGGGCGCCTAGGTCGATCAGCGGGGTGGGCCTGTCGCGATGCAGGAACACGCCGGACAGCGGGAATTGCCCGGCGACCGAAAGCATGGGCTGTTCGCCCGGCAAGACCGCCTCGACCGCCGCCAGTGGCAGGGCATAGCGGGCCTGGCCCAGGCGGAACGTCAACCACGCGTCGCCGGTGCCGGTCACCGCGCCGGTGATCGCATCGGCAGCGGCGGCCGATGCTGCTGCCGAAGCCGTCTTGCCCAGGCCAGCGGCACCCGCCACGGCATCGGCCGGGCTGGCCAGCGGCACCTGCATGGCCGATACTTCGACCAGCCGGGGATCGCCGGCAAGCGCGGTGGGTTCGAGATGCAGCACGGGTTGCCCGGCCACATCGACCAGGGCATGGGCGCCACCCGCGCCCCCCACGCCGATCGTGCCCAGCGGCGCGGGGGCATGGCGCGGCAATTGGCGGATATCGTCGACCCCGTCGATCAGCAGCGCGACGCGCGCGCTGGCGCTGCTGCGGTCCTGCGGCTCGCCGGCCGACGTGCCGACGTGGATGACCACGGCGGCACTGCGCCCCACGGTGCGGCCGATGCTGCCGATGCCGATCAGGCGCAACGTGTCCACCGCGGGCACGGCCAGGCCGTTCCACCCCAGCGTGCCGAGCCACAGCTCGTTCTCCACGGGCGGCGTTGCCAGCGCGGATTCGGGCAGGGTTGCCACGATGGCGTGGGCATCAAGCGCCAGGCGCTGCCCGCCGGCGCGAAACACCAGGCACGTGGCACGATCGCCACTCCGGTCGCTCAGCCGGTGGCCCGGCTCGTCTTCCTGGGCGGCCGAAGCGCCCTTGTGCTGGGCCTGGCTCTGGCGCTGCCCTGCCAGACTGTCGGGCACCATTGGCAGGCCGGGCATCGCGGTCAGTTGCGCAATGTCGAGCACCACGCCGCGCGTTGCGCCGTGCAGGAAGCCGGCGGCCGACAGGCGGTGCAGCGGTGCATCATCGGGATAGTGCAGGGCCCCCAGCGCCGTTGCCGGCAAGCGGGCAATGCCATCGATCGCGTCGAGCAGGATGCCCGTGACGCGGCCTTCGTGGCGCAGGATCGTCACGATGCCGTCGGCCGCCTGCGCCGGTCCCAGGCCCAGCAGCAACCCCATGTCGATCACCGGAATGATCGCGCCGCGCACTTCGATGGCACCGGCCAGGTCTGGCCGGGTCACGGGAAACGGCAGCAGGGTGGCCGGGCGCGGCACCACTTCGCGGATCGCGGCCGCCTGGATTGCCAGGGTGATGCCGGCCACCTGCAGCAAGCCGTGCAGCCCGCCCGCCGGGCCTGCCCCTTGTCCCTCGGCAGCGGGCGCTGGCGCCGCGCGATCAGGCAGGTTCATGGGCGGTGGCCGCCAGTTCCTGGATCAGGGTGACGATGTTGCGGGCCACTTCGTCCTGCGCCAGCGCCGAACGGGTGATCACTTCGATGGCGGTGCTGGTATCCCCCACGCTGGCGGCAATCGCGCTGAACGCGCTTTGCGCCGCCTGGGCGCGCTCGGTGCCCATGCCGATGCGCACCAGGCTTTCCTCGATCAGTCGGCTGATGTCGCGCGCGGCGGTGCTGCTGCGCTCGGCCAGCTTGCGCACTTCGCCGGCCACCACGGAAAAGCCGATGCCGTGTTCGCCCGCGCGCGCCGCCTCGATTTCGGCGTTGAAGGCCAGCAGGTTGGTCTGCCCGGCAATTTCCGAAATCACCCGCACGATCTCGGCAATGCCGGTGGCCGATTTCTGGATCAGCTCGATCGATTCCAGCGCGGATTTGAGCGCCACGCCGCCTTCATCGGCTTTCATCTCGGTCTGGTTGGCCAGCTTGTTGGCGGTTGCGGTGGAGCGGTTGATCTCCTCGATCGTGCGGCCCAGCCGATCGGCGACGCCGGCGGTTTCCTGCGATCGTGCGGCGATCTTCTGTTCCAGTTGCACCTGCTCGGTCACGTCGGTGGCATATTTGACGATGCGGCGCGGCTTGCCGCGCAAGTCGAGCACCGGGTTGTACGTGGCCTGGATCCACACGTCGCGGTTGTGCTTGCCCACGCGGTGAAAGCGGCCGGACTGGAACTGGCCCTGGTTCAACGAAATCCAGAAATCGGCATATTCGCGGGTACGCACGTATTCGGGCAGGCAGAACATGGCGTGGTGCTGGCCGATGATCTCACGCGGGGAATAGCCCATGACCGACAGGAAGTTGTCGTTGGCGGTGATCACGTTGCCATCCAGATCGAATTCCACCACCGCCATGGCGCGATCGATCGCTTCCAGCTTGGCTTCGTATTCGGCCGTGGCCAGCCGCTGGGCCGTGATGTCATAGGCGATCTTGAGAATGCGCTGCAGCCTGCCGTCGGCCCCGCGGATGGGGGTGTAGGAGGCATGCACCCAGATATCGGACTCATTCTTTCCGAAACGCTTGTAGGCGCCGTGGCACGATTGGCCGCGGCGCAGCGTGTTCCACAGTTCGCGATAGGCATCCGACGACGCCGTCTCGGCATCGCAGAACAGCGTATGCTGCTCGCCCAGCACTTCATCCAGGGTATAGCCGGTCAGCTTGAGGTAGTTTTCGTTGGCAGCCAGCACCTGGCCGTCCATATTGAATTCCACCAGCGCCACGGCGTGGTCCAGTGCGTCCAGCTTGGCTTCGGCATCGAAGCGGGCCAGGCCGTCGCGGCTGATGTCGATCCCCACCGCCAGGATCCGGGCCGGGGTGCTGTCATCGGCGTCGAGCCGGGAAAACGCCAGGCGCACCCAGGCCGGTTCGCGGTCTCCCACCGCCAGGCGCACGGCCGTGACCTGGGCGTGCCCATCGGCCGCCCGCTGCCAGAATGCCGGCGCGGCGCTGTCTTCGACCGCGCCCTTGTGGCACAGGTTGACATAGCGCCGCCCGACGAGGTCTTCGGGCCGCTCGCCGAGCAGTCGCGCGAAATTCTCGTTGGCGCTCACCAACTGGCCGTCGGCGGTGAATTCGCACAGCAGCAGCGCGCGCTCCATCGCCGTGATGCGGGCTTGGGCCGCGCCCTCTTGCGCGCGCTTGCGCTCGCTGGCGGAAATCGGTGTCTGGTCGGTCATTCCTGCAAACCCCCTCACGGCCGCCACTGCAGCCCGCGCCCCTGGCGCCATCCGCCTGCCGTCCTAGCCCAGGCGTGGTTGCCCGCGTTTAAGGGCCACACTGCGCATTTTTGCGCAGTATTGGCAGCATGGTCCGGACCATTCCGGGCTTGATTATGTCAATTAAATAAGTAGAGAATTGGAAAAGCCGTCTAGCAACCGAGGATGTCATGACCGATAGCAAGCCTGCCGCTTCCCGCCCCGAAACCCTGGCCCTGCACGCGGGCTGGCGCGCCGATCCGGCCACGGGCGCAGTGGCCGTGCCGATCTACCAGACCACGTCCTTCCAGTTCGACAGCACCGAGCAGGCAGCCAACCGCTTTGGCCTCAAAGAGCTTGGCCCGATCTACACCCGCCTGGGCAATCCCACCACCGATGTGCTGGAACAGCGCGTGGCCGCGCTGGAAGGCGGGGCGGCGGCGGTGGCGGTGGCATCGGGCCAGGCCGCGTCGACTTATGCCGTGCTCAACCTGGCGCGCGCGGGCGACAACATCGTCAGTTCGACCGATCTCTATGGCGGCACCTGGAACCTGTTTGCCAACACGTTCAAGGATCTGGGCATCGAAGTGCGCTTCGTCGATCCTGCCGATCCCGAAGGCTTTGCCCGCGCCACCGACGATCGCACCCGCGCCTATTACGCCGAAAGCCTGCCCAATCCCAAGCTGGTTGCCTTTCCCATTGCCGAAGTGGCGGCGATCGGCCGCAAGCTGGGCGTGCCGCTGATTGTCGACAACACCGCCGCCCCGCTGCTGATCCGCCCGTTCGATCATGGCGCGGCGGTGGTGGTCTATTCCTCCACCAAGTATCTGGGCGGGCACGGCACATCGATCGGCGGGCTGATCGTGGACGGCGGCAATTTCGCATGGGACGAATTTCCCGAACGCCAGCCTTTGTTCAACCTGCCCGATCCCAGCTATCACGGTGCGGTCTGGGCGCGGGATATCAAGCCGCTGGGCCCCATTGCCTATGCCATCCGCGCCCGCGTGATCCTGCTGCGCGATATCGGCGCCGCGCTTTCCCCGTTCAATGCATTCCAGCTGATCCAGGGGATCGAGACGCTGCCCCTGCGGATCGAGCGCCACAGCCAGAACGCCGCCGCCGTGGCGCAATGGCTTTCAAGCCATGCCAAGGTGACGCGGGTGATCCACCCCAGCCTGGCGCAGGGCCGCGCGGCAGAGCTTGCCGCCAAATACCTGCCGCGCGGGGCAGGGGGGCTGGTCGGTTTCGAACTCGCCGGTGGCGCCGATGCCGGCCGCGCGTTCATCGATGCGCTCAAGCTGTTCTACCACGTCGCCAATATCGGTGACGCACGCAGCCTGGCGATCCACCCGGCTTCCACCACCCATTCGCAGCTTTCGGTGCAAGAACAGGCCGCCGCCGGGGTCAGCCCCGGCTATGTCCGCCTGTCGATCGGGATCGAGCATATCGACGATATCCTGGCCGATCTGGATCAGGCGCTGGCAACCGTCTGAATTGCCGGATTTTTGGGGTGGGCGGTTGACTTCGCGGGGGTGTGCGCAAATGTGGCGGCCCCCAATGCCTTTCGGGATTTCGCCATGTCCTTGTTTACCGCCCGCCTGCCTGTTGCCGCCGCTGCCCTGGCGATCCTGCCTGCTTTTGCCGCGCATGCCACCGCCCCCACCACCGATGTGGCGTGGGACCTGGTGCGTGACCTGACCACGCAGATCGGCCCGCGCCCCGCCGGCAGCCCGGCCGAAGCGCGCGCGCGTGAATGGGCGGCGGCCCGGCTCAAGAGCCTGGGCTTCCAGAATGTCGCGATCGAACCGTTCACGATGCGGGCCTATCGCCGCGGCACGGACAAGGCCGAACTCGTCGGCTTTGCCGCGCAGCCGCTGGCGATCACGGCGCTCGGCTATTCCGGCGCCACGCCCGATGCCGGGATCACCGCGCCGCTGGTCTATTTCCCCACGCTTGCGGCACTCGAAGCCGCGCCCGATGGCGCGCTGGCGGGCAAGATCGCATTCATCGACCATGCCATGGTCCCCACCCAGGATGGCAGCGGCTATGGCCCTTATGGCAATGTGCGGCGCAAGGGGCCGGGCGTGGCCGTGGCCAAGGGCGCGCTGGCGGTGGTGATCCGCTCGGTCGGCACCGACAAGCACCGCAACCCGCACACCGGTGCGATCATGTGGCCCAAGGGCATCAAGCCCATTCCCGCCGGCGCCGTGGCCAATCCCGATGCCGACCAGATCGCCCGGCTGGCTGCCACCGGCCAGCCGCTCCGCCTGCATCTCACCCTGACCGGCCAGATCATCGACAATGCGCCTTCGGGCAATGTCGTGGCCGATCTGCCCGGCCGCGATCCCACGCTGCCGGTCGTACTGGTGGCCTGCCATCTCGATAGCTGGGATCTGGGCACCGGGGCCATCGATGATGGCGCGGGCTGCGCCATCGTGACTGCGGCGGCCTTGCGCGCCCAGAGCGGGGGAGCGCCTGGCGGGACGCTGCGCACCATCCGCGTGCTATTTGCCGGCAGCGAGGAACTGGGCGGCTTTGGCGGAGAGGCCTATGCCCAAAAGCACGGCAAGGAGCCCCATGCCTTGGCGATGGAAAGCGATTTCGGCGCCGACCGGGTGTGGCGGGTGACGACCAATTTCGCCCCTGCATCCGATGCGGTGAAGAACCGCATCATCGCCGCGCTCAATCCGCTGGGCGTGGTGCCGCACGATGGCCCGGCCGATGGCGGGGAAGACGTCGGTGCGATCATCGCTGCGCAGAAATTGCCGGTGGTGGATTTGAACCAGGACGGCACCCACTATTTCGATCTGCACCACACGCCCGATGACACGCTCGACAAGATCGATCCGGCGCTGCTGGCGCAGAATGTGCAGGCTTGGGAAAATACCCTGGCGATCGTCGCCAACGAAGCCGGGCCGATCGCCGCGCGCTGAACCGGTCCAGGGTTGGCGGGGCGCCCGCCGCGTCAACCCTGGATGTCGAGCTTTTCCGGAAAGATGACGGTGGTGGTCACGCCGGGGGATTGGCCTTCACCAGCGTGGGCATGGGTGTTGCGCGTGCGGTGGCTGCCACCCAACTGCGCCACCAGCCCGGCGATGATCGCAGTGCCCAGGCCCCGGCGCGGCCGCACGCCACCGCCAACGGCGCTGTCCTGGGGATCGGCGGCGGGCAGGCCGCGGCCGTTATCCGCCACCGTCAGGCACAGGGTGCCTGCCTCGGCCCGTTCCAGCCGCACTTCGATCTGCCCGGTCTCGCCCGGCGCAAAGGCGTGCTTGAAGCTGTTGGCCAGAAGTTCGGTGATCAGCAGCACCAGCGGCAGCAACCGGCCCACTTCCAGCCGCACGTCGTCCACCGTCAGGCGCACGTCCACGCCATCGGCATCGGCCATCTCGCGCGCCTGCGCCACGGCATGCGCCAGGATATCGGCCAGCGGCCGGGCCTGCGCGGCGGGATCGTAAAGCTGGCGGTGCACGCGGCCCATCATTTCGATCCGCTCGTCGGCGCGATCGATCAGCGGCAACGCCAGCGCCGGGTTGCGTTCGATCTGGCGGCGCTGCAACCGCAGCATCGAGGCGACCGAGGCCAGGTTGTTGGCCACGCGGTGCTGCAGTTCCTTGAACAGCAGCGCCTGGTGCGCGGCCATTTCCGCCAGGCGCGCCTCGCTGTCTTCCAATTGCCGCTGGCGCCGGGTCAGCCCGTCGATCAGGAAGATGTCCACCGCCACCACGCCGGTATAGAACAGCATCGCGGTGGCCACCTGGGTGTTGATCGCAAAGCTGAGCAGCGGCGGCACGAAGAAGTACCAGGCCGCCAGCCCGCTCAGGACGGCGCAGACGATGCCCGGCCCGCGCCCGGCAATGAAGGTCGCCACGATGACAGCGGGAAAGAACGTCAGGAACGGAAAACCCGGCGGAAACAGCGCATCGGCGATCCAGCGCAGGAACAGGGCCAGGGCGAACAGCGCCACCCCCAGCGTGTAGCGGGCGGCGCGGCCGCGAGATTGCAGGCCCCGGATCGACCAGGGATTATGGCGCGGCGCAAAGGTCATTCCCACCAACGTTGCCTGATAGCGTTCGCAAGTGCAACCGCTTCCGCTTTGGGAAACCGCTGCGGATGCGAGCGCGGCGTGCTGCGGATTTCGTACCGTAGATGTACCGTAAAATTTTTTGGCCACATGGGGAACCGCGAGGGGGCAAGAAGCATTTTGGCGCCATTGGGTGGCATTGTGCTACGGGTCGCTAAAGGTCGGGAACAAACGTTTGTCGAGTGACAGGGCAGATCAGGCGCTAGGCCGCCCAGACGATGCCAGGAAGGCTGGTGAAGCCACGAGCGGCGCGAGCGAAGCGCGTCACGAGGCCGGTGGTGCCGGCCAGGCCGCCGGTCGCAGGCGCGCCAGCCAGGCCGGCGGGCAATACGATGACAGCGCAGAGCGCTTTCTTGCCAACCATCCGGATGACATTTTCCCCGGTGCCTCGGGTGTCTTGTTTGAACAGGCAATGGCGCAGACGCGCATGGCGGTATGCCTGTGCGATCCCCATGCGCCCGATGCGCCGATCGTGTTCGTCAACCGCGCGTTCCGCTGGCTGACCGGCTATGACGAAGACGAGATCATCGGCCGCAATTGCCGCTTTCTGCAAGGGCCGGGCACCGATCCCGCTGCCGTTGCCCGCATTCGCCAGGCGCTGGTGGGCCAGGATGTCGTCGTGGTGGAAATCCTCAATTACCGCAAGGACGGCACGGCGTTCTGGAACGCCTTGCACCTGGGGCCGATCTATGATGCCGAGGGCCGGCTGATCTATTACTTTGGCAGCCAGTGGGATGTGTCTGACGTGCGCGCCGCGCGCGCCGACGAGCGCCACGCCCGCGAACTGGCCCGCGAACTGTCGCATCGCATGAAGAACATGTTCGCGGTGATCGGCGGCATCGTCAATTTCACCGGTCGCTCGCGCGGCATCGAAGCCGAAGCGCGCGAGATCAACGATCGCATCCAGGCCTTGGGCCGCGCCTATGAAACCACGCTGGACGAAGCTTCCAGTGGGTCGATCGAAGTGGGCCAGGCGATCCGTTCGGTACTTTCGCCATATGATCCCGATGGCCGGCGTATCCTGTTCAAGGGCAATGGCCTGCGCAGCGATTTCTCGGCCGTGTCGGTGCTGGGCCTGTCGTTGCACGAACTGGCGGTCAACGCGGCCAAGCACGGTGCACTCAGCAGCGAGGATGGCCAGGTGACCGTCGCCTGGCAGAAGAACGGCAGCAGCGATGCGCCGACGATCGTGATCGACTGGATCGAACAGGGCGGACCGGCCGTTGTGCCGCCCGGCAACGATGCGGAGGCCCCCGCCGGGGGCATCGTCGACCGCATGCTGCACATGGCAAGGGGGAACATCATGCGCGACTGGCATCCGGATGGGCTGCGAGCGAGACTACGGGTGCCGCTGCGCGAGGACGCGGTCTGATGGCACAGGCCTGTTGCCAACCTTCCGGCTGTCGCGTGCTGGTGCTCGACGATGAACCGCTGATCCTGCTCGATCTGGAATTTGCGGTCGAGGACGCGGGCTGTGTGCCGCTCACCGCGCTGGAATTGGCAGAGGCGCTGGCCATTGCCGAGGGCGAGGAAATCGTTGCCGCGATCCTCGACGTGTCGCTGTCGCAGGGCCAGACTTGCGCGCCCGTGGCCAAGGCGCTGGCCGAACGGGGCGTGCCTTATGTGCTGCACACCGGCGACCTTGATCGCATGGATGAAGCGGTGCGCAAGCTTGGCGGGGTTCTCGTGCCCAAGCCCACGCCCGCGGCCGTGGTCGTCAGCCGCGCGCTGGAAGGGGTGACGCAGCGCCAGCAGGCGTGAGGCCGGCCGGGCAGTTGGCCAAGCGGTGGGCCGCTGGCCGATTTGCCGGGGGTGAAGTTTTACTTGGGCTGGCGTTTCGGCCCTCCAGCGCCTATCTCGCGCGCCATCGGAAGGAGTTTCCATGGCGACGACGCACAAGACCCGCATGCTTATCATCGGTTCCGGCCCGGCTGGCCTGACGGCCGCGATCTATGGCGCACGCGCCGGGATGGAGCCGATCGTGGTGCAGGGGCTTCAGCCCGGCGGGCAGCTGACCATTACCACCGATGTGGAAAACTATCCCGGCTTTCGTGACGTGATCCAGGGCCCCTGGCTGATGCAGGAAATGCAGGCCCAGGCCGAGCATGTCGGCACGCGGATGATCTGGGACACGATCACCGACATCGACCTGTCGGGCCCGCCGTTCCGCGCCACCGCCGACAGCGGCGACGTTTTCGAGGCAGATACCCTGGTCATTGCCACCGGCGCCCAGGCCAAGTGGCTGGGCGTTCCGGGCGAACAGCTGCTTTCGGGCAAGGGCGTTTCGGCCTGCGCCACTTGCGACGGGTTCTTCTATCGCGGCAAGAAGGTGGTGGTGATCGGCGGCGGCAACACCGCCGTGGAAGAAGCGCTCTACCTCACCAACCATGCCGAGCATGTGACGCTGATCCACCGCCGCGACAGCTTGCGCGCCGAACGCATCCTGCAACAGCGCCTGCACGCCGATCCCAAGATCAGCGTGCTGTGGAACAAGGCCGTGGCCGCGTTCGCCGGCGATCCGCTGGCAGGCGGCCTCAAGGCGGTGGAACTGGTTGATACCGTCACGGGTGAAGGCAGCCGCGTGGAAACCGACGGCGCCTTCGTCGCCATCGGCCATGCCCCCGCCACCAGCCTGTTTGCCGGCAAGCTGGAACTGGACGAGAGCGGCTATATCGTGGTGCAGCCCGGCACGCCCAAGACCGCCATTCCTGGCGTGTTTGCCTGTGGCGACGTGATGGACCACACCTATCGCCAGGCGGTGACGGCGGCCGGCACCGGCTGCATGGCCGCGCTCGACGCGGAACGCTTCGTGGCTGAGCTGGACTTCGCCACGGCGCAATTGACCCAAGCCTAACGCAGCGTTTCAAGCACCTGCTCCACCAGCCAGTCCTGTGCATCGGCAAAAGAATGGCTGGTGCTGGCATGGCCGATCACGCGGCTGTCCTGGCCCCAGTGGCTGGCAAAGAGCTGCGCGGTGCGATCGCCTTGCGCCAAGAGGATCGTGACCCGCCCGGCATAGCCGGCCAGCCCGTTGCGCATGTCCTCGGCCAGGGCGGAACGCGCCTGTGGCCCGGCGGCGGTGCGCAGGCCGCCGGCCAGCTTGCCCAGCGCAACCTTGCCCGCGAGCAGCCGCGCCCACTGGCGCGGATCGGACAGCCGGCGCAAGTAGTGCCGGCGCAGCGCCGCGGCGGAATGGACCGGTGCCGTTTCGTTTTCCGCGTCGACCGTCCAGGGATTGCACCCGATCACCCCATCGAGCCCGGGCAGCGTGGCAGCATTGAGCATCAGCGCGCTCGCCGCGTCGCAATTGCCCATCGCGAACACCCGCTTCACATGCGGCGCAGCGGCCCGAAACGCGGCCAGGGCGGCGGCAATGTCGGGCGCGCTGGCGCGAAAGCCTTGGTTCTCGCCCGCACTGTCGCCCACCCCGCGCCGGTCGAAGCGGAACGTGGGCACGCCTTCGCGCGCCAGGCGGGCCGAAAGAGTGGACTGGCCGCCCCAGGCCCCGCTGCGGATTTCATTGCCGCCCGAAACGATCAGCACGCCCACCGCGCCGCTGGCCGTGCCCATGTCGAGCGTGCCAAACAGCTGGCTGCCCTGACAGGCAAAGGCGATGACGTGCCGGTTCATGCGGCAAGCTCTGCCACGATGCGCGCAGCCAGCGCCTGGGCCAGGGCGGGCGCCGGGGCCGGTTCCTGGCGAACCCAGGGGGCAGGACCGGCGGCGCCCAGATCGGATAGCGCAATCGCCTGCTGCCCTTCGCCCGCCGGCAGCGCCCCGTGCAGGCCCGCGATCAGCGCCGCGCCGCACGGATAGCCGCCCAGCATCAGGCCCTGCGTGCGCCCTTGCTCGAGCAGGGCGGCGGGGCTCGCGTCTTCGTTCCGGGCCCTTGCCGCCAGGCTTGCGGCGCGCAGCAGCGGGCGCAGCACGGCATCGCCGCTGACCGGCGCCAGCGCCCAACCGGGCAGCGTGGGCGGGGCCACCAGTGCGCCGCCGCGCAGCGCAAGTACATGGCTGGCGGCAAAATGGCGCGCGGCGGCGATCATCGCGGCCCGCCAGGCGTTGAGGCTTTGCGCGGCGAAATCCTGCACGCTTTCCCCGCAGCCGGGCAGATCGGGCAGCACTGCCGCCACGCCGGCTGCACCCAGATGGCGCATGACCGCGGCCAGCATGGCACGGGCGCGGTTCATTTCATCGAACAGCGGCGGCACGATCAGCACGCGCGCCGCATGGCCACCCTGCGTCACCAGCGCCCATTCGCCGTCTGCCCCGGCACCGGGGCAGGGCCAGCGCATGGGGGCCAGCGCTTCAGCCATGGCCCTGCTTGCGCGCCACGAAAGCCAGCAGCGCGCCATAGGTTTCCAGCAGGTCGCCGTCGATTTCGTCTTCTTCCAGAACGAAGCCGAAGCGATCTTCCAACGCGGTGAAAAGGCCCGCGACGGCCATCGAATCGAGTTCGGGCAGCGCGCCGAACAGCGGCGTCTGCACGGTGAAGTCAGCAGCGCGCGCCGGGGTGAGGCCCAGCACATCGGCCAGCAGGGCGCGCAAGTCGGCGTCGAGCGAAGCGGGGATCGTTTCAGACATTGTCGGCGCCTTAACCATCCGCCGGTGGTGGAGCAAGCCGGCTGCGCCCGGCCGCGCGCCGCACCAGGCCGCGCAGCAGGGCCGGCCAATGCCGCCAGGCGGCGGGATGGTGCGCGTGCAGGCGCCAGCGGGTGCGGGTCCGGTCCATCCAGTCCGCCTTGTAGGGATCGTCGCCCGTGCCGAAATCGATGGCGCGCACGCCATCGCGGTCGATCACATGGGCAAACATCGCAGCCGAAAGCAGCGTGCCGGGAGAGGCGCCACGCGCATCCTGGCGGTGGGCCAGCTTGTGGATGAAGGCGGTGCCGGCCTCCACGCTCCACATTTGCGCCGCCACCGGTTGCCCTTTCAGCGTTGCCACGCCCAGTCGCAGCGCGCCAGCAGCGCTTTCGCCTTGGGCAAAGGCGCGCAGGAAAGCCGGGTCGCCCTCGGCCGGTTTCCAGCTGGCGGCATAGACCGCTTCATAGGCCGCCCAATCGCCCGCATCGAACGCGGTGCCCACGCGGCATTGCACCGCCCCGCTTGCCCCCTTGCGCCGCACCGTGGCGCGCAGGGCGCCCGGCCGCGTTGCCCACCAAGTGGCAAAATCCTGCCCGTCCAACGCCATATGCCGGTTCACATGGGCCGGTTCGACCGCCACCACCCAGCCGGCGGCGCGAAAGGCACGGGCCATCCAGCCAGCCTCCCGCGCAGGGACCGGCGCAAAATCGAGCGCGCCATGGCGGGCCAGATCGCGGGCAAGGGCCACGAGCATCGCTTCGGCCCGCTCGGGCGCATCGGTCAGCGGCCGCGCCCAGAAACTGTACCAGTTGGCCAGTGCGCCAAGGCCATGGCGTGTGGCGACCAGGGGCAGGGCCAGCACCGCGCCATCGCCGTCTTCCGCCACGGCCAGGAAGGCACGGGCACCGGGAAAGGCATGGGTTGCCAACAAGGCCAGCCAATCGGCGCGGTCAAACGGGCCATCCGTATTGCCGCGCGCCAGCAGGGCTGCCAGGCGCGGATGGTCTTGCACTTGGGCAAGTTCGGCATGATAGACCCGGCACGCCACGCTTGGCCCTGGTTCCCTTCGCTCGATCCGTCAGGAGTGCCGTGACCGTTCCGCCCGACCCCACCGTGCATCCGCTGGACCATCTCGCCTTGCGGGGCAAGGCCGATGCACCAGCCTTGGTGCTCAAGGACGGGGTGCTAAGCCACGAGGGGTTAAATCGGCGTGTAGGGCAATTGGCTGCCTGGCTGGCGGCGCAACCGGGCATCGTGCCCGGGGCACGCGTGGCGACGTGGCTGGGCAAGGGGCTGATCGCGTGCCTGATGCCGCTGGCCGCGGTGCGCGCGGGGCTGGTCCATGTGCCGATCAATCCGGTGCTGCGCCGCGCGCAGGCCGCGCATATCCTGGCAGACAGCGGCGCTGCCCTGCTGCTGGCCAATGCCGGGCGGCTGGAAACGCTCGATCCGGGCGATCTGGGCGGAGCGGCGGCGCACGATGAAGCCGTTGTGCTGGCCGCGCTCGATGCTCTGGCGCCGCTGCCGCCCAGCGCAGCCACGCCCGAAAGCCTGGCTGCGCTGCTCTATACCAGCGGCTCCACCGGCCGGCCCAAGGGCGTGATGCTCAGCCAGGCCAACCTGTGGCTCGGCGCCATCAGCGTGGCGCATTATCTGGGCCTGGCGGCAGACGATCGCGTGCTGGCGGTGCTGCCCCTGGCGTTCGATTATGGGCAGAACCAGTTGTTGTCCGCCTGGGCGGCGGGGGCCTGCGCCGTACCGATGGATTACCTGATGCCGCGCGATGTGGCGCGCGCCGTGGCCCGCCACGGGATCACCACGCTGGCTGCCGTGCCGCCGCTGTGGCGCCAGTTGCTCGACGTGCCGTGGCCCGATGGCGCAGGGGCCAGCTTGCGCCGCTTGACCAACAGCGGCGGCGCGCTCACCCCCGATCTGGTGCACGGCTTGCGCAGGCAATTTCCCCAGGCGCGGCTGTTTGCGATGTACGGCCTGACCGAGGCATTTCGCTCCACCTTCCTCGATCCAGCGCTGATCGACGACCATCCCACTTCCATCGGCACGGCGATTCCCTTTGCCGAAGTCATGGTGGTGAACGATGCGGGCGGGGAAGCCGCACCGGGCGAAGAAGGCGAACTGGTCCACGCCGGGCCGCTGGTGGCGCAAGGCTATTGGCAGGATGCCGTGCGTACCGCCGAACGCTTTCGCCCGGCACCCCCCTTTGGCAAGCTAGGTGGCATGGCGGTGTGGTCTGGCGACAGGGTGCGGCGCGATGCCTTGGGCCTGCTCCATTTTGTCGGGCGGCGCGATGCGATGATCAAGACGTCGGGCCACCGCGTCAGCCCGCAGGACGTGGAAGAGGCCGCGCTCGCGACCGGCCTGGTGGCCGAAGTGGTGGCGCTGGGCCTGCCCGATGCGGCGCTGGGCCAGGCGATCCATCTGGTGTGCCGCGCCATGCCGGGCGCGGCGCTGGACGAGGCGGGGCTCCGCGCGGCCATGGCGCAGGACCTGCCCGCCTTCATGCTGCCTGCGCAGGTGCATTGGCGCGATGCCTTGCCGCTTTCGCCCAATGGCAAGCACGATCGTGCCGCTCTTTACCGGGCTTTGACCGGTGGGCGATAAGGCGAAGTCCATGAAACCGCTTGGTCCGATCCCGCCCCATTTCCACAGCCAGGGCGCTGACCTGCTGATCGCCGGTCGCCCGGCGCGCGATTGGGCGCAGGCCCATGGCACGCCGCTGTTCGTCTATGAGGCCGGCGCCGTCCGCGCCCGCGTGGCGCAGCTGCGCGCCGCGCTGCCGGCGCGGGTGCGGCTGCATTATGCGGTGAAGGCCAATCCATTTGGCCCGCTGCTGGCTTTGCTGGCGGAATTGGTGGACGGGTTCGACATCGCCTCGGCCGGGGAACTGGCGCTGCTCAAGGCGCGGGGCATCGATCCGGCGCGCGCCGGCTTTGCCGGGCCGGGCAAGCGTGACGCGGAAATCGCCGCTGCGCTTGCCGCCGGGGTGACACTGCACTGCGAATCCGCACGCGAGGTGGAACGCGCGCTCGCCCTGGGTGCGGCGGCGGGGCACAGGCCCAAGCTGGCGATTCGCGTCAATCCTGATTTCGACTTGCGCGGATCGGGCATGAAAATGGGCGGCGGGGCACGGCCCTTTGGCGTGGACGCGGAGAACGTGCCGCCGTTGGCGCGGCGTATCGTGGCATCCGGGGCCGATTGGCGCGGCCTGCACATCTATGCCGGCAGCCAGGCGCTCGATGCCCAGGCGGTGATCGCCACGCAGGCCGCCACGCTCGATCTGGCGGCGCGCCTGGCCGGTGAAGCCGGGGTGCCGCTGCCCGCGCTCAACCTGGGCGGCGGCTTTGGCATTCCCTATTTTCCCGGTGACACGCCGCTCGACCTGGCGGCCGTGGGCAGCGCCCTGGCGGCGCGTCTGGCCGATTTGCCCCCCGTTCTCCACGACACGCAGCTGACCGTGGAACTGGGCCGATACCTGGTGGGCGAGGCCGGCGTCTATCTGGCGCAAGTGGTGGAACGCAAGGAAAGCCGGGGCGAGGTGTTCCTAGTCACCGATGGGGGCTTGCATCACCAGTTGGCCGCCAGCGGCAATTTCGGTACCGTGGTGCGGCGCAACTATCCCCTGGCGATTGCCACGCGGATGGATGTCCCGGCCACCGAGATCGCCAGCGTGGTGGGCTGCCTGTGCACGCCGCTCGATCGGCTGGCGGACAAGGCGGCGCTGCCGCGCGGGCAGGAAGGCGATCTGGTCGCGGTGTTCTGCGCGGGGGCCTATGGCGCCACGGCCAGTCCGGCGGCGTTTCTGGGGCATGGCCCGGCCAGCGAAATCCTGGCCGAAACCCCGGTGGACAGGGCGGGTTAATCTTTGCCGGGGCACCCGTCCCGAATTGGGACCGGGGCCGCGAAGCGCCTTGCCGCCCAAGGCGCTTGGCAACAAGACTAACCGTATCTTCACCCTTTTTGTCGATAGCCGAAGGTGAAGGTCGCAGGCCCCGATGGTCCCGATAGGGGACACTACGTAGGGTCGGCGCAAGAGTCAGACAAAGGAACTGTCCGCGATGCCGTCCCATTCCGGCCCAATCCCGAACGCCGCCCGGAGCGCTGCGCAGAGCGTCGCCCGGATTGCCGCTGGGCGCGGACGTCTCGCCCGTACGAGCCTGGGGGTGGCGTGCATTTCGCTGTTGCTCACCGGCTGTGCCGGCGGCGCGCACGGTCCGCAGTTGCCGCCCGCCTCGTTCGTGGCCCTGCAAGAGGGGCCGGGCGAGGAATACGTGATCGGCCCGCTGGACGAGCTGACCATTTTCGTATGGCGCAATCCCGAGCTTGGCGCGCAAGTGCAGGTGCGGCCCGACGGGCGCATCACCACGCCGTTGATCACCGACATGCCCGCCGTGGGCAAGACCCCCTCGATGCTGGCCGAGGATATCAAGCTGCAGCTTTCGCAGTATATCCAGGAGCCGATCGTTTCGGTCATCGTCAACAAGTTTGCCGGCACGTTCAGCCAGCAGGTGCGCATCGTGGGGGCCACCGAAAAGCCCGCCTCGATTCCCTATCGCGCCAACATGACGCTGCTCGATGCCATGATCGCGGTGGGCGGGCTGTCGGAATATGCCGCCGGCAACCGTGCGCGGCTGATCCGGTTCGACAAGACCACCGGCAAGCAGACCGAATATGCTGTGCGCATCGGTGATCTTTTGCGCAAGGGCGATACCAAGGCCAATGTCATGCTGATGCCCGGTGACGTGATCATCATTCCGGAAAGCACGTTCTGACGATGGCTGCGACGGATCCCATCCGCGCGGGCCACCAGCCATTGGAGCGCGCGCCGCGATGACCAATCTTATCGATGAAGTGCGCATTGCGCTCTATGGCATCTGGCATCGCCGCTGGATGGCGCTGGGCGTGGCCTGGCTGGTCTGCCTGCTCGGTTGGCTGGTCGTGGCCATGGTGCCCAATTCCTATGAGTCCAAGGCGCGCATCTTCATCCAGATCGATGATGTGCTGTCCGACCAGATCGGCATCAACGGCAATGCCAAGCAGGATATCGAGCGGGTGCGCCAGACGCTGACCAGCACGGTCAACCTGGAAAAGGTGGTGCGTGCCACGCGGCTGGGCGACAAGGTCACCAACGACAAGCAGATGGAGTCGGCCGTGGCGGGCCTGGCCACCCAGATCAAGGTGGTGAGCCAGCAGGACAACCTGTTCGAGATCAGCGCCACATCGGGCCGCAGTTCCTATACCGACGCGCAGAATGCCAAGCTGGCGCAGGACGTGGTGCAGAAGATGATCGACATCTTCCGCGAGGAAAACCTGGCCGGCGGGCGTGGCGAAATGACCGACAGCCTGGCCTTCATGGACCAGCAACTGGCCGATCGGCAAAAGGACCTCGAAGCGGCCGAGCAGAAGCGCCAGGAGTTCGAAGCCAAGAACGCCGCGCTGATGCCGGGCACCGGTTCGGTTTCCGCCAAGCTGGAAGGCGCGCGCAGCGAGCTGCGCGGGGTGGAATCCGATCTGCTGGCGGCGCAAAGCGCGCTGGCCTCGATCAACGGACAGCTTTCGGGCACGGCACCCACCATCACCATTCCCGGCGCCCAGGGCGGGGCGCGGGGCGCGCTGGCGCAGGCGCTGGCAGACATGGCCTCGATGAAGGCGCGCGGGCTGACCGACAGTCATCCCGATGTGCTGGCGGCCAAGGCCCAGATTGCCAGCCTGCAACGCCAGGCTGCAGCCGAAGGCGGCCATGCCGGCACGCCCAACCCGGCCTATGCCTCGCTCCAGTCGATCAAGGCCGATCGCGAGGCCAGCCTGGTTTCCCTGCAATCGCGCAAGGCCTCGCTCCAGCAGGAAATCGGCCAGCTGACCGGCCAGCAATACAGCGAACCGGCCGTCGCCGCCGAAGCATCGCGCATCAACCGCGACTATGACGTGCTCAAGGACCAGTACGACAAGCTGCTGCGCGATCGCGAGCAGTTGCGCCTGCGCGGCCAGGTGGAAAGCGAGCACAACTCGGTCAAGTTCGACGTGATCGACCCGCCCAGCACGCCGCGCGGGCCTTCGGCACCCGATCGCCCGCTGCTGTTGATGCTGGTGCTGATCGTCGGGCTGGCGGCGGGCTGCGGCGTGGCCTTTGCCATGGCGCAACTGCGCTCCAGCTATGCCACGACGGGCCAGCTCGAACGCGCCACGGGCATGATCGTGCTGGGATCGGTCTCGCTGACCCAGACCGCCGCCGCCCGCGCGCGGCAGTGGAAGCAATTGAAGCTGTTCGGCGGTGCCACGGCTGGCCTGGTGCTGGTATTGATGGTGCTGTTGGCGGTGGAATTCATGAAACGGCGGATGGTGGCGTGAAGGGGCAGGACATGACCGACCAGAGCGATACGCCCCAGCCGCCCCGGGAAACCCCGCGCCGCGCGGCCCCCTCGCTGATCGAGCGGGCGGCGGGCACGTTTGATTTCCGCCAGCACATGCGTGCACCGGCGGTGCCGCCGCTGCCCGCCAAGGCAGCGCCACCGCCCGCCGCGACGCCGGCGCCCACACCCACTGCCGAGCCCACGCCTGCGCCGGCCAGCGAACCCGCGCCAGCGCCTGCTGCGCCGGATACTGTCGCCGCGCAACCGGCTGAGCCAGACCCGATCGTGCCCGAACCGCCGGCGTTTGCGCCGGAAGGGGCACAAGTGTTCATTCCGGCCCCCGCCGAGGCCGCGCCGCCGGAAAGCGACGCGACGCTCGACGGCATTCCCTCGCGCCAGCGGTTCAAGAAGGCGGCCCAGCCCATCGACCGCCGCCTGTTGCGCGAACAATGCCTGATCGAACCCGAAGGGCCGGTCAGCGCGCTGCTGGAAGAGTTCCGCATCGTCAAGCGCCAGCTTTTGCTGACGGCGGCGGATTCGCGCGCCGGGCGCACCGGCCGCCATGGCGAGCGCATCCTGGTCTGCTCGGCCCATCCGGGCGAGGGCAAGACATTCTGCGCGGTAAACCTGGCGTTGTCGATCGCGGCGGAAAAGGACAACGAAGTCCTGCTGGTCGATGCCGACTTTGCCAAGCCTTCGGTGCTGTCCACGCTGGGCCTGCCGGGCGGGCCGGGCTTGATGGATGCGCTGGCCGATCCCGAAGTCATGGTCGAGGAATGCATCATTCCCACCGATATTCCGGGCCTGTCCGTGCTGCCCGCCGGCAACCAGACGGGGTCCGATACCGAATATCTCGCCTCGGTGCGCACCCGCGCCATCCTGGATCGGCTGACCGCGCAGTCGCCCAGCCGCATCGTGATTTTCGACAGCCCGCCCGCGCTGGCCGCTTCGCCCGCATCGGAACTTGCGATGCACGTGGGCCAGGCGCTTATGGTGGTGCGCGCCGACGTGACCGGAGAAGCCGCGCTGCGCGATGCAGTGGGCATGCTTTCGGGCTGCGCGGACATCAAGCTTCTGCTCAACGGCACGCGCTTCTCGCCCACTGGGCGGCGCTTTGGCACTTATTATGGATACAAGGAATGAAACGCACTCGTTCCATTATCCTCACCGGCTTGCTGGCCGGGTCCGGTCTGGCGGTTGCGCCGGGGGCCCTGGCGCAATCGCTGCCCTATCAGGTGGGCAGCGACGATGGCGCCGCAGCGTCTGACGCAGAGGGCGCCGCGCCGCGCAGCGGGCACAGCGCGCGCGGGGCAGGATCGGGCGTGCGCACCACGATCCGGCCCTATCTGGAAGTGACGCAGAACCTGCTGGCGCAGATCACGCCCGGCAACGACGTGGTGACTTACACCACGCTGGCGGCCGGGGTGGATGCCACGCTGGCCGGGCGGCGCACGCAGGGCCAGATTTCGGTGCGCTATGAACGCCGCTTCGTGGAAAAAGGGCGGGTTGGCGATTCCGACACCATTTCGGGCATGGCGCGCGTGTCGCACCAGCTCGTGCCCCGCACGCTGAGCATCGAGGCCGGCGGCCTTGCCGCGCGCACCCGGGTGGAGGCGAATGGTTCGGCCACGCTCAATCCGCTGTCGGTCAACGATGCGGTCAGCCAGGTCTATTCGGTCTATGCCGGGCCGGCGCTGACCACCCATTCGGGCGATGTGGCGATCAACGCCAATTACCTGGCCGGCTATACCAAATTGACGCAGAAGAATGCCTACCAGCCCGCCGCCGGGCAGCCGCGCGTCGATCTGTTCAACCATTCGGTGGTGCAATCGGCGCAAGTCTCCGCCGGGACCAAGGCCGGCACGGTGCTGCCGGTGGGCCTGACGGCCAGCGCCGGGTGGGACCGCGAGGATATCTCCAACCTGGACCAGCGCATCGACGACAAGCGCGTCGGCCTTCAGGCCACGCTGCCGGTCAGCCGCACGGTGCAGCTGGTGGGCGACGTGGGTTGGGAACATATCCGCGTCTCTTCGCGCGATGCGCTGCGCGATGCCAATGGCAATGCGGTGGTGGGCAGCGATGGCCGCTATGTGACCGACACCAGCAAGCCGCGCCAGATCGCCTATGACAGCAATGGCCTGACCTGGGACGTGGGCGTGATGTGGCGGCCCAGCCGGCGCACCTCGCTGTCGGCCTTCGTCGGCCGGCGCTATGACAGCACGACCTATTTCGGCAGCTTTTCCTATGCGCCCAACACGCGCAGCTCGCTCAACATCTCGGTCTATGATGGGATTTCGGGCTTCGGATCGAGCTTGTCGAACGCGTTGAAGCAAGTGCCGACCGACTTTGCCACTGGCGGCGCTTCGGGCTGCGGCATTGGCGCCACGGGTGGATCGTGCGTCAATGGCGCGCTGTCTTCGGTGTCTTCGTCCGTGTTCCGCCAACGCGGGGTGAGCGCGACCTATGGCTTTGCCATGGGTCGGTTGCGGCTGGGCGTGGGGGCGGGCTATGTCCGCCGCCGCTTCATCGCCGCACCGGGCACCGTACTCGCCCAGGCCAATGGCACCGTGGACCAGAGCTGGTACGTGACCGGCGGGGTTTCGGGCCAGCTGGGCCGCGACGCGAGTTTCAGCGTGGCGGTCTACGATGCCTGGTACGACAGCGGCACGGCGTTGCTGGGCAATACCAATTCTTATGGCATCTATGCCTCATACTATCGGCGCCTGGCCGATCGTCTCACCGCAACGGCTTCGGTTGGGCTTGACGGGGTGAGCCGCGATCTGGCTGCGGACCAATTGGAAGCGACAGGCCTCATCGGCTTGCGCTACACGCTCTGACGGTTCAGGAGGCGATACGCCCATGTACGATGATTTCTACCGCCTTTCGGCCCGTCCGTTCCAGCTGACGCCCGATCCGGATTTCTATTTCGAAAGCGCCACGCACAAGAAGGCGCTGTCCTACCTGGGTTATGGCCTGGCGCAGAGCGAAGGCTTCATCGTCATCACCGGCGAAGTGGGCGCGGGCAAATCCACCCTGGCGGCGCATCTTCTGGCCAGCATCGACCCGGCGCAACTGACCGCCGCGCAGATCGTGACCAGCAAGCTCGATGGCCAGGAACTGGTGCACATGGCCGCGCGCGCGTTCGGCCTGGATGTGGCCGGCCATGACAAGGCCGCCGCGCTCGCCCGGATCGAAGCATTCCTGCATGACGAGGCCCGCGCGGGGCGCCGCTGCCTGCTGGTGGTGGACGAAGCGCAGAACCTGAGCGTGGAAGCGCTGGAAGAACTGCGCATGCTGTCCAACTTCCAGTTGGGCGCGCACCCGCTGTTGCAAATCCTGCTGCTGGGCCAGCCCGAATTCCGCACCCTGGTGCAGCATTCGCCCCGGCTGGAGCAATTGCGCCAGCGCGTGATCGCCACGCACCACCTGGCGCCGATGGAGCCGGATGAAGTGGGCCCCTATGTGGAGCACCGCCTGGCCCGCGCCGGGTGGAACGGCAACCCGGCGTTCGAGCCGCGCGTCTATGCCGATCTCGCCCGCGCCAGCGGCGGCATTCCCCGCCGGATCAACCAGATTTTGAGCCGCGTGCTGCTGGCCGGCGCGCTGGAGCAGACCAACCGGATCGAGGCCGGGCTGCTCCACGCCGTGCTCGACGACATGGCTGCCGACAGCGCCGCACCGGCGCCGGAAGCCGCTGCCGAACCAGCACAGGCCCCGCATGCCTCGCCTGCCATGCCGCAGGCCGCATCGGCGCAGGCGCTGGGCCTTACCACCGACACGTTCCACGGCGAGGGCGAGGCGCAGCAGCCCGCGTCCCAGACACAGACCCACGCCTTTGACCTGGCTGCGATCGAGGCCGCCATGGCCAGCCGCGACGAGCAGATTGCCGAGTTGCAGCAGGCGGTGATCGAAGTGGCGGAAATGCGCGCCGCGATGGGCGACCAGGCCGCTGCGGCCCAGGCCGATGGCGAAGCCCGCACGGCGGCGCTGGAAGCTGCGCTGAGCGATGCCGCCGCGCGGATCGGCGTGCTGGAACATCGCCTGGCCGAGCAGGAGCAGGCGATCCGCCACGTGCTGACCATGCTGATCGAATGGTTCGAAACCGACCGCCCCAAGCGCGCGGCCTGAACGAAAGAGCGGCCATGCCATCGCCTGTCATCAACGGCCTTTCCGTCGACGTGGAGGAATGGTTCCAGGTCGGCGCGTTCGAAAAGGTCATCGCCCGCGCGCAATGGGACGGCCTGGATTCGCGGGTGGAGCGCAATGTTCGCGCGATCCTGGCGATGTTTGCCGCGGCCGATGTGAAAGCCACGTTCTTCACGCTGGGCTGGGTGGCGCAGCGCCATCCCGCGCTGGTGCGCGCCATTGCCGATGCCGGGCATGAGGTGGCGAGCCACGGCTGGGATCACCAGCGGGTCTTCACCATGGACCCGGCGGCCTTTGCCGCTGATCTTGCCCGCGCGCGCGATGCGCTGGAACAGGCAAGCGGCCAGGCGGTGACCGGCTATCGCGCGCCCAGCTTCTCCATCGATGCGCGCAATCCCTGGGCGCACGATGTCCTGGCGCAGGCCGGGTACGCCTATTCCAGTTCGGTCGCGCCGATCGTGCACGATCACTATGGCTGGCGCGAGGCGCCGCGCTTTGCCTTTCGCCCGCTGGCGACTGGCGCGCTGTTGGAAATTCCGGTGACCACGGCGGAAATCGCCGGGCGGCGCATGGCAGCGGGCGGCGGCGGGTTCTTCCGCTTGCTGCCCTATGGCGTTTCGAGCTGGGCGATCCGCCAGGTCAATGCCGCAGGGCGCCCGGCGGCGTTCTATTTCCACCCCTGGGAAATCGATCCCGATCAGCCGCGCCGCAACGACGCACCGTGGCGCTCGCGCTTTCGCCATTACACCAATCTTGCGGTGATGGCGCCCAAGCTGGAGCGGTTGGTGCGTGATTTCGCCTGGGGGCGGATGGACGAACTGGCCGCGCGTGAAGCCGCCTGGGTGGATAGCGCGCCCGCGCCGCTTCCGGCTGCGGCATGAACGCGCCGTTCCGCCTGGGCGCGCCGACCGTGCGCGAGGCCGGGCCGGATGACCGCGCCGCCTATGCCCGGTTCCTGGCCGGGCAACCCGATGCCAGCGTGTTTCACGATCCCCGCTGGCTCGATGCCGTGGCGCAGGGCAGCGGCCATGCCAGCCGGCTCCTGCTGGCCGAACAGGCCGGCGTGATCGTGGCGGCGCTGCCTTTGCATGCGGTTTCGTCGCTGCTGTTCGGGCGGGCGCTTGTGTCCACCGGCTTTGCCGTGGGCGGCGGGATCGTGGGCGATGCGGCCGCGGCGCCCGCGCTGGTGGCGGCTGCGCAAGACCTGGCCCAGCGCCTGAAAAGCCCGACGATCGAACTGCGCGGTGGCGTGCTGCCTCAGGCGCCGGGTTGGCACGTCAAGCAGGACAGCCACGTCGGCTTCGTCATGCCGTTGGCGGCCGATGACGCCGCACAGTTGCAGGCCGTGCCGCGCAAGCAGCGGGCCGAACTGCGCAAGGGGCTGGCCCAACCGCTGGAAATCCGCACCGGGAATGGCGCGCAGGACCGCGCCTGGCACTATCGCGTTTACAGCGAATCCGTGCGCAACCTGGGCACGCCGGTGTTTCCGCGCCGGCTGTTTGCCCGCATGCTCGATGCCTTTGGCCAGGATGCCGATATCCTGACCGTGCTGCACGAGGCGCAACCGGTGGCCAGCGTGCTCAGCCTTTATCACGGCGGCGCGGTCATGCCCTATTGGGGCGGGGGCGTGCTGGCGGCACGCGCCCTGCGCGCCAACGACGTGATGTATTATGCGCTGATGAACCATGCGCGCGGGCGCGGCATGGATCGCTTCGATTTCGGGCGGTCCAAGGTGGATTCGGGGGCCTATCACTTCAAGCGCAACTGGGGTTTCGTGCCCCAGCCGCTGTCTTATGCGCACTGGACTGCCGACGGCCAGGCGCCGCGCGACGTCAATCCATTGAGCCCGCGTTACCAGGCCAAGATCCGCCTTTGGCAGAAACTGCCGCTGCCACTGGCCAACCTGATCGGGCCGATCATCGCGCGCGGGCTGGCCTGACATGGGCGAAATCCTGTTCATCGCGCATCGCATCCCGTTTCCGCCCGATCGCGGCGACAAGATCCGCTCGCACCACATTCTCAAGGCCCTGGCCGCGCTGGCGCCCGTGCATGTGGCATGCCTGGCCGACGACGCGCAGGACATGGCGCACGAGGGCGAACTGGCGGCGGTGGCGGCCAGCCATTGCCTGGTGCGGCGGCGCGGATCGCTGGCGAGCGCGGGGTTGGCGGCGCTGCTGGGCGGCCGGCCAATCAGCCTGGCCGCCTTTTCCAACGGCAAGCTGGCACGCTACGTGAAGCGGACCCTGGCAAGCCGGCCGATCACCACGATCTTCGTGTTTTCCGGGCAGATGGCGCAATATGTGCCCGCCGGTTTCACTGGCCGCGTGGTGATGGATTTCGTCGACGTGGATTCGGCCAAGTTCGGCCAATATGCCCGGCGCCCCGGCCTGGCTGCGCCCGTCTATGCGCGCGAAGCCTGGCTGCTGCGCCGCTATGAAGCGCGCATTGCGCGCCGGGCCACGACCAGCCTTTTGGTGAGCGAGGCGGAGGCCGCGCTGTTTCGCAGCCGCTTGGGGCGCGGGGCCATGCCCGACGTGCGCAGCCTGGGCAATGGCATCGACACCGCCTATTTCGATCCGGCCGGCATTCCCATTGCGCCGCAGATGGTGATGGCGGGGCCGCAGATCGTGTTTACCGGGCAGATGGACTATCCGCCCAATGTGGACGCGGTGGTTTCCTTCGCCCGCCAGGTCATGCCCCTGATCCGGGGGCGGTTTCCGCGTGCCGAATTCAACGTGGTGGGCCGCGCGCCCACGCCCGCCGTCCAGGCGCTCGATGGCGTGAACGGCACCCGCGTGACCGGCGCCGTGGCCGATGTGCGCCCCTGGCTGGCCGGGGCAGACCTGGTCGTCGTGCCGCTGACGCTGGCGCGCGGGGTGCAGAACAAGGTGCTCGAAGCCATGGCCATGGCGCGGCCCGTATTGCTGACGCCAGAGGCCGCCACCGGAATCGCGGCGACGGATGGGCGCGAATTTGCCATTTCGCCGGCCGCCAGCGAGGAACTGGCCGCGCGCGCGGTCGGGCTGCTGTCCGACACGATCCGCGCCGATGCGCTGGGCCGCGCGGCACGCGCTTTCGTGATCGCGCAATGCGGATGGGATCGCGTGCTGGCGCCATTGCCCGCGTTAGTTGGCCTCGATCGCCGGTTTGGCCGCCGTGCGGCTTGATATTTTTACCAGATCCTCTCCCGCAAAGCGGGGGCGGGGCACCGCCGGCGCAGCCGGTGGTGGCGGGGGCGGGGCGCTCGATGCCCCCTCCGTCGGGCCTGTGGCCCGCCATCTCCCCCACGGTGTGGGGGAGGATCTTGGGCCTTGGGCCATTCTGGCGCTGTGCTGGCTGGGGCTGATCGCGCTGTTCCATGCCGATTGGGCGGCGATGGCGGGGCAGTGGTGGGAGAGTTCCACCTATAGCCACATCCTGCTGGTGCCCTTGATCCTGGCCTGGCTGGTGTCGCTGCGCTGGGCCGCCTTGCGCCAGATCGCGCCGCAGGGCTGGTGGCCGGGGCTGGCGCTGTTTGCCGGGGCTGCGTTCCTGTGGATGCTGGGCGATTTCGCCGGTTTTTCGCTGGTGACGCAGACGGCCTGCGTGCTGATGCTCCAGGCCAGCCTGCTCGCGCTGATGGGGCCGCGCGTGGGGGCGGCCTTGCTGTTTCCCCTGGCCTACATGCTGTTCCTGGTGCCGTTCGGCGATGAACTGGTGCCGATGTTGCAGCTGGTGACGGCGCGTATCGTCATGGCGCTGCTGCATGTGGTGGGCATTCCTGCGACGCTCGATGGCGTGTTCATCACCACGCCGGCGGGCTATTTCAAAGTGGCCGAAGCCTGTTCGGGCGTGAAGTTCCTGATCGCCATGGTCGCCTATGGCGTGCTGGTCTGCCAGGTCTGCTTTCTTTCCTGGCCGCGCCGCGCCGGGTTCATGGTGCTGGCGCTGGTGGTGCCGGTGCTGGCCAACGGGGTGCGCGCCTGGGGCACGATCGTGCTGGCGGGCAAGCTGGGCATCCAGTTCGCCGCCGGGTTTGACCATATATTTTACGGCTGGGTGTTCTTTGCCGTGGTCATGGCACTGACGATGCTGGCCGGCTGGCGCTTTTTCGATCGTGGGCGCGACGATCCGCCGGTGCGGGCCGCCGTGATCCTGGCCGACGCGCGCCTTGCCCGGCTGGCACGGGCGCGCCTGGGGCAGGGTGTGGTGCTGTCCGGGCTCGTGGCCCTGGCCCTGGGCTTCGTTTTCTGGGGAGAGGCGGCGGGCCGGCTGGCTGCACCCCTGCCGGCGCGGATCGACCTGCCGGCCGTGCCTGGGTGGCACCGTGTGGCAACGCCGCCGGCCTGGCCGTGGCAGCCGCGCCATGCTGGTGCCGATCATAGCCTGCTGGGCCGCTTTGCCGATGGGCAGGGCCATGTGGTCGATGTGTCATTCGCGCTCTATGCCGGGCAGGGCGAGGGGCGCGAGGCGGGCGGTTTTGGCGAAGGCGCCGTGCCGCCGGGCAGCGGCTGGGCCTGGGAAAAGCCCGCGCCGGCGCTGGAAGGCGGCAAGGGTGACATGATCCAGGCCCCCGGCCCGGTCCATCGCCTGGCGCTGACCTGGTACCGCACCGATGGCTGGCTGGGTGGCAGCAATATCCATCTCAAGCTGTGGAACATCGCCGACCGGCTCTTGCTGCGTCCGCGGACCACGGCCACGCTGATCCTGTCGAGCGAGGACAGGGCCAATGCACCGGCAGCGCCGGCACTGGCCGCCTTCGTGGCCTCCGCCGGGCCGCTCGACCGCTGGATCGACACCATTTCGCGCGGACAATAAGGGGCTGGTTTTCACGGCATGTGCGGCATTGCGGGGATTTTTCACACCCAGGGGATGAAGCCGGTCGATCCGGTGCGCTTGCGCGCCATGGGCGACGTGATCGCGCATCGCGGCCCCGATGGCGATGGGGTGTGGACCGCGCCCGGCGTGGGCCTGGGCCACCGCCGCCTGTCGATCATCGACCTGGCCGGATCGCCCCAGCCCATGGCCAGCGCCGATGGCGCGGCCATGCTCGTGTTCAATGGCGAGATCTATAACTACCAGGACTTGCGCCGCGAACTGGTCGCGCTCGGCGCGCGGTTCCGCACCGACGGCGACAGCGAAGTGATCCTGGCCGCCTGGCAGCATTGGGGCGTGGACTGCCTGGCGCGGTTCAACGGCATGTTTGCCTTTGCCCTTTACGACTTGCGCGCCCGCACCCTGCTGCTGGCCCGCGACCGGTTGGGGGTGAAGCCGCTGCACATGGCCACGCTTGCTGACGGCAGCGTGATCTTCGGATCGGAACTCAAGCAGTTGCTTGCCCATCCCATGCTGCGCCGCACGCTCGATCCGCTGGCGGTGGAAGACTATCTGGCCTGGGGCTTCGTGCCCGATGGCCGCTCGATCCTGGGCGGGGTGGAGAAACTGCCAGCGGGGCATTATCGCCTGCTGCGCCACGATGCCCCGCCACCGCCACCGGTGCAGTGGTGGGACGTGTCGTTTGCCGAGCGTGACCGCGCCAGCGAAAAGGACCTGGAAGCGCACCTGCTGCACCGCCTGCGCAAGGCGGTCACGTCGCGCATGGCGGCCGATGTGCCGCTGGGCGCGTTTCTGTCGGGTGGGGTGGACAGTTCCACCGTGGTGGCGCTGATGGCCGAGGCGAGCCGCGACCCGGTCAAGACATGCGCGATCGGGTTTGACGTGGCCGCGCTCGATGAAACCAGCTGGGCGGGCGCAGTGGCGCAGCGCTTTGCCACGCAGCATCATGCGCGTACGGTTTCTGCCGACGATTTCCAACTCGTTGACCGGCTGGTCGCGATGTTCGACGAGCCCTTTGCCGATGCTTCGGCGCTGCCTACCTTCCGGGTGTGCGAACTGGCGCGCAGCCATGTGACGGTGGCGCTGTCGGGCGATGGCGCGGACGAGGCCTTTGCCGGCTATCGCCGCCAGGTGTTCCATCATCGCGAAGAGCAGGCGCGCGCGCTTTTGCCCGCCGGCCTGCGCCGCCCGGTGTTCGGCGCGCTGGGCCGGCTCTATCCCAAGGCGGACTGGGCGCCGCGCCCGCTGCGCGCCAAGGCCACGTTCCAGAGCCTGGCCCAGGATGGCGAGGTGGGCTATGCCCGCGCCCTGGCGGTGACCGCGCCCGAGGCGCGTGCGGCGCTCTATTCCCCCGAATTTGCGCGGCTACGAGGGGATTACCGCGCTGAAGAGCCGCTGGTGGCACTGATGCGCGGCGCCCCGGCGCAAAGCGGGCTGGACCGCGCGCAATATGCCGATCTCAAGTTCATGCTGCCCGGCGACATCCTGACGAAGGTGGACCGCACGAGCATGGCCGTGAGCCTGGAAGCGCGCGAGCCGTTGCTTGACCACCGCCTGATCGAATTCGCCGCGCGCCTGCCCGAAACCATGCGGGTGCATGGAGCCACCGGCAAATGGCTGATGAAGCAGACCATGCGCCGCTACTTGCCCGACGATGTGCTGTTCCGGCCCAAGATGGGCTTCGTCACCCCGATCGCGGCATGGCTGCGCGGGCCATTGGCGAGCGCGGCACGCGGCGTTGCCCACGGTGGCGCGCTGGCGCGCACGGGCTGGTTCGATGCGCAACGCATGGCCGCCCTGGCCGAATCGCATATTGCCGGAAGGGCCGACAACAGCCGCGTCCTGTGGCAGTTGCTGATGCTCGATCGCAGCCTGGCCCGGCTGGATAGCTCTTTGGCACCATAGCCTTACCCCAGGCCTAGGGCCTTGCGCGTTACCACCGATGGTAAACGGTAAGGTGATCTAAACCATTTCGGACTAGCTCAGTTAGGTAACCCAACTGCGCCGATGGTCCATGCGAAACTTTCTGCGATCCCCGATCGGAATATCGCTGCTGCTGAGCCTGGCGCTGTTGCCGTCATGGCCGCTTGGCTTGGCAGAAGCGGTTTCGCACATCTACTGGAATGCCGCGTTCAAGTTCGTGACGCGTTCGGCGCCTTCATCCATCGTCGTCGTCTCGACCGATGGGATGGACGATCTCGATACAGCTGACGAAGCGAAGATCCTCGATAGTGTCAGGCGACAGATGCCTCGTCGCGTCTTTGTCGACCTTCGTATTCCCTACGGTTTGGATGCTGCTGGCGACGCCGAATTGCGCCGGGTTTCTGACAGTTACGGTGACGATATCGCCTATGTGGCTCGCTCGACAGAAGCGAACAGGCACGATGATGACACCATAAAGGTTCCTGCGGATGCGATTGTCGGCAAGCACAAAGTGTATGTTTCCGCGTGGAACGACAATTTCATCCATGCGGTTGTTTCTGCACCTTACCAGGTTGACGTAAGGGGCCGTAAATACTCTACTTTTTCAGTAGCGCTTTCGGGTGCCTACCCGAAAAGTTCGGGTGTGTATTACCCGGATTTTTCGGTTAACCCCGACACGATCACGAGGCTTTCTGCTCGCGCCCTGCTGGACGGCAAAGTGGACAGTGGGATCCTGTCGGGCAGGACGGTCATTGTTTCATCGTCCAACGGCGTCACGCCGCTGCGCTATTGGGGGCACAGCATCATCACCCCTGTCGCGCACGATATTGCCGGCGCAGAGGCATTGTCGCGCGATTTCAACGTTGACCTGACGTTTGCCCCCCTCTTGGTTTTCGTGGTCCTGGCAACGCGCTTTGCGGGGCAACGGCGCCTGCGGCGGTCGAAAAAGCTCGCATATTACACGGCGATCGTGGTGACGTTGGGGCTGCCCATACTGGCCCGTTTTGTGGGCTTCATCATGCCGCCCGAAGTGGCCATCATCTATCTTTGCACCTTTGGCGCCATTCGCGTGTGGCAGAAGCGCACGCGGCGGATTCAGCAAACAAGTCTTTCAGGGCTTCCCAATTTCGTTGCGCTGTCGGCCAAGCCGATTGACGTTGGCAACGACGTCATTGTTGCCGTCGTCGCGCGTTACGAGGAAATGCTCGCCACGCTGCCGCGCGAACTTCACGGGGAATGCGCCAACCAGATCGCGCGGCGTCTTTCCGTGGGCTCTGGCGCGGGGCAGATCTATCACGGTGACGGTGGCCATTTTGCGTGGAGTGAAGAGGCGCGGCCGCTGGAGGTGCAACTCAACCATCTGGAAGGCTTGCGCGCACTTTTTTCCGCGCCGCTTCAGGTTGGGGTGCACACTTTTGACACCAACATTCATTTCGGCCTGGACCGAAACGAAGGAATCGATGCGCTCACCCGCGTGAATTCGGCCCTTGCCAGCGCGAACGAAGCGTTGGGCAGCGGCCGGCCGGTGGAAGTATTCGAGGCCCACCGCCTGGCTGAGGCGCCGTGGGAATTGTCCCTCCACGCCAGGATCGACGAGGGGCTGCGCAATGGCGATATCTGGCTGGCATTCCAGCCGCAGTGGGACTTTCGTGCCAAGCGGATTTCCGGCGCCGAAGCGCTGATCCGCTGGAACCACCCGACACGCGGCTTCATCGCGCCAGATCAGTTCATCTTGCAGGCTGAGCGTGCCGGCCGGATCGATGCGCTGACTTATTGGGTGTTGGAAGAGGCGATCACTGCGGCGCAGGCGGTCAATGCGCTAGGTGCGCGTTTCCAGATGAGCATCAACTTGTCGGCCCAGATGGTTCACAAGGACGAACTCGTTGGAAACTTCGAAGAGATTGTCACGCGTCGTGGGATCAATCCCTCGCTGTTGACGATCGAGATCACCGAAACGTCGAGCCTGACCAACCGCGCGGATGCTGTCCGTAACCTGACGCGACTGCGTGATCTGGGCTTTCGGCTGTCCATCGACGATTTCGGAACCGGGGAGGCCAGCTTGGCCTATCTTGCCGATCTGCCGAGCGACGAGTTGAAAATCGATCGCAGGTTCATTTCCAAGTTGTTGAGCAGCGATCGCGATCGCGCCATCGTGACGAGCACAATTGGCTTGGCGCATGCTTTGGGCCAGGTGGTCGTTGCCGAAGGCATCGAGGATTTGGCGACCTTCGAGATGCTGGCGGCGCTTGGATGCGACCAGGCACAAGGTTATTACCTTAGCAAGCCACAGCCTTTCGACATCATGTTCCGTGACTACGTGGGCCGCTTCGGCTTGAGCAAAGCCGTCTAGCCGATCGCTGAAATGTAAAATCCTGGTGGCCGCCGAACGGAGCAAGCTTCGTTTCTGCGCAGCCACTTGAGCGGGTTCCAGCGCCGTAACGTATGCTCATCAACCTGTCCTAGATCGGGACAGCGCTTCGCTGCGCCCCGGCGGAGCCCGTTTACGTCTTGTTAACTATATGAATTAGTGGTACCTCAACATCCTCAACCGTGGATGGAGGTTCTCATGCTTCGTTGGCTTTTCGGCTGATATAGCCTAAGGTGCGAGTGGTAAATGTGAGTTTGCAACAATTTACATTTCAAGCACAAATCCAGCACCGATAATACATGAAAGCCCGCGATGATATGTCGCGGGCTTTTTCATTTTTATATTTTCGATCGTAAATTCTATTCGTCACTCGTTGCCGTGGCCGAGCGCCAGATAGTCTTGGCTTTGCATTTCCATCAGTCGACTCACGGTGCGCTCGAATTCGAATCGGCCGTCGCCCGATTCGTAAAGGTTAACGGGTTCGGCGTCGGCCGTGGCGATCAGCTTGACCTTGTGTTCGTAGAGCGCGTCGATGAGGGTGACGAAGCGGGCGGCTTCGTTGCGCTGTTCCGGGCCGAGTTGCGGAATGCCGACGATGATCACGGTGTGAAAGGCGTGGGCGATCGCGAGGTAATCCGAGGCACCGCGCGGCTGGGCGCAAAGGCGCTTGAAGCTGAACACGCCAACGCCCTTGAGGCTTTTGGGCACATGCAGCGTGCGTCCTCCGCCCACGTCGAGTTCGGCGCTCGGCACGTTGGCGCTGTCTTCGGGGGCAAAGTCGGTCATGCGGAAGAATGCTTCGCGTACGGCTTCGGTCGCGGCCGGGCCATTGGGCACGTGCCAGGTGCCCACGCCCTGCAGGCGTTCGAGCCGGTAATCGACCGGCCCATTGAGCGCCAGCACGTCGAGCCGGCTTTCGACCAGCGCGATGAACGGCAGGAAATGCTCGCGGTTTAGGCCGTTCTTGTAGAGTTCCGACGGCGCGCGGTTGCTGGTGGTGACCACCACCACGCCATGTTCCACGATCAGCGCGGTGAACAGCCGGCTCATGATCATGGCATCGGCGCTGTTGTTGACGACCATTTCGTCAAAGCACAGCACCCGGCATTCGGCGGCGAGGCCGGCCGCCACCGGCACGATCGGATCGCCGCTCTCGCTCTTGCGCGCTTCGCGCAGGCGGGCGTGCACATCCAGCATGAAGGCATGGAAATGGGCGCGCCGCTTGGCCGACACGGCGAGATTGTCGTGGAACAGGTCCATCAACATGGATTTGCCGCGCCCGACGCCGCCCCACATGTAGAGCCCGCGGGGCGGAGGCGGGGCCTTGTTGCCGAGCAGGCGGCCAAAAAGACCCGGCGCGGGCGGGGGGCTTTCCAGTTCCTGCTGCAGCCGGTCGAGCCGGGTGGCAGCGGCCGCCTGTTCGGGATCGGGGCGCAGTTCGCCCGAGGCGACGAGTTGCGCATAGCGCTGGGTGATGCGAGTCATGAAAAAGGAACGGGCCCCTGGAAAAGCAGAACGCCGGCCGGAAGGGACCGGCCGGCGTTCGGGATAACGCGAGAAGGAAAGCCGGCGCTGCGCGTCAGATCGCGCGTTCGGCCTGCATCTTCTTGATTTCGGCAATGGCGCGCGCCGGCGAAAGACCCTTGGGGCACACGTTGGCGCAGTTCATGATGGTGTGGCAGCGATAGAGGCGGAAGGGATCTTCCAGCTCGTCGAGACGCTCGCCGGTCATCTCGTCGCGGCTGTCGGCCAGCCAGCGGTAGGCCTGGAGCAGGATCGCCGGGCCAAGGAACTTGTCGGAATTCCACCAATAGCTCGGGCACGAGGTGGAGCAGCAGGCGCACAGGATGCACTCATAGAGGCCATCGAGCTTTTCACGCTGTTCCGGGCTCTGCAGGCGTTCCTTGCCCGAAGGCGTGGGCGAGACGGTTTGCAGCCAGGGGCGGATCGACGCGTACTGCGCGTAGAAATGGGTGAAATCGGGAACCAGGTCCTTGATCACCTGCATGTGCGGCAGCGGGGTGATGCGGATTTCGCCCTTGAGATCCTCGATCGCGGTGGTGCAGGCTAGGCCGTTGCGGCCATTCATGTTCATCGCACAGGAACCGCAGATACCTTCGCGGCACGAGCGGCGGAACGTGAGCGTCGGGTCCTGCTCGCCCTTCATCTTGATCAGCGCGTCGAGCACCATCGGGCCGCACTGTTCGAGATCGATCTCGAACGTGTCGTAGCGGGGGTTCTCGCCGCTGTCCGGGTCATAGCGATAGACCTTGAACTTCTTGATCTTGCCGTTGGTGGCGGCGGCGTGATGGCGCGCCTTGCCGGTGATCGTGGAGTTCTTGGGGAGCGTGAAAGTCGCCATAAAACCGGGTCCTGCTGCACTGGGCCGCTGGCCGGCAAGGCCAGATCGGCTTCAACGAGTCGTCCTTAGCGCAAACGCAGCATGGGGCAAGGGGGGAGTGGGGCGCTTGCCCCATGGTATGCCCGAAACCGTTGGCCTCGCTTGCTGGCGCGGCATGTTGCCAGTGCGAAAAATCCCCGGGCGCGGCGGGTGGCGCGATAAATCCCATCCAGGATGGTGACAATTGGACGGTGGGAGGCTGGATTATCGCCCTGATTGTGCAATAGCTTGAAATAGTGGGCTATATAGGGGGACAGATGCGGTACGAGCAGGCGCGCGTTGGGGCAATCGGCGTGTGGGCATGGGGTTGTGGCCTGGCGGCATTGTTGGCGACGCCGGCCTTTGCGGAAACGGGTGCGTCACCGCAGGGGGCGCCGCCGGCCGCCGCGTCTGCTGCCGCTGCCGCTTCAACGCCCAGCGCAACCGTGCCCGACGCCGATGCCTTTGCCCGGATTCCCTTCTTCGCCGATGGCGCGCTTTCGCCCGACGGGCAGCGGATTGCCGGCAAATTCGGCGTGGGCGGGATGCAGGTGATCGGCGTGCGCAGCCTGTTCGATCCCAAGGAAAAGCCGGTGCAACTGGCCGTACCCGACATGACCGAGGCGGACTGGGTGCAATGGGTCGGCAACGATTACCTGCTGGTCAAGCTGCGCGCGCTGGTGCCGCTGGGCCAGGGCGATCGCGGCTATGTCTCCCGACTGATTGCGGTGGAGCGTGCCACTGGCAAAGTGACGCGCATCCTGTGGTCGCTCAACGGGCAGAATACCGCCTCGGTGATCTGGACAGCGCACGACGGCACCCCCGAAATCCTGGTTTCGGCGCAGCACTCGATGTATCTGGACGAAGGTTTTTTCCCCACTGTCCACCGTGTGAACCTGGCCAACGGGCGCGATCGCATCGTGCAGAACTGGCGCGCCGGGGTGGTGGAGTGGCAGGCCGACGGCAACGGCGTGGTGCGCAGCGGCGTTTCCTTCACCCAATCGGGCCGCCAAGCGCAGTTGGTCTATCGCGGCGCCGATCCGGCCCAGGCGCTCCGCACGATCGACCGCGCCAGTTCGCGCGCCCATGAATCGCTGATCGACCCGATCGTGTTCCTGCCAGGCGGCGACAATGCAGTGGCCGTGTTTACCGGTGACGATGGCCGCGACCGGCTGTTCGAAGTCAACATGCTGACCCAGCAGACCGGGCGGATGCTGTTCGAAGCGCCGGCGGGGACCGAGATCGACCACACGGTGCTTTCCACCGATCGCACCGCCGTGCTGGGCGTGGCCACCACCGACGCGCCGGGCCGCGTCCACTGGCTCAATCCCGAGATGGCGGAAATCCAGGGCGCGTTCGACAAATCCGTGGCGGCGCAGGGCGTGAGCGCGGAAATATCCAGCCTCAACGCCGACCGCAGCGCCATGCTGCTCACGCTTGCCCGGCCCGAAAGCCCGGGCGGGCTCTATTACTTCAGCCTCAATTCGGGCCAGATGCAGCGCATCGCGGTGTTCAACGATGCGCTCAAGCAGGTGCCGCTCTCCCCGGTCAAGACCATGCGCTACAAGGCGCGTGACGGGCTGGAGATCGAGGCCGTGGTGACGGTGCCCAAGGGGCACGAGGCGCACAAGTTGCCCGTGGTCATGCTGCCCCACGGCGGGCCCTGGGCGCAGGACGTGGCCAGTTGGGACTATCTGGCGCAATATATCGCCAGCCGTGGCTATCTGGTGATCCAGCCCAATTTCCGCGGTTCCACCGGCTATGGCGTGGGTTTCTTGCGCAAGGGCGAAGGGCAGATGGGCCTGGCCATGCAGGACGATATCACCGATGGCCTCGCCTGGGCGGTGGCCCAGGGCATGGCGGACCCCAAGCGGGCGTGTATCGTGGGCGCATCCTATGGCGGCTATGCCACGATGTGGGGCCTGGCCAAGGACCCGGACCTCTACCGCTGCGGCATCTCGATTTCCGGCGTGGCCAGCCTGCGCCGCGAAGTGAACGATTTCGGCGGCTATTACATGCAGGGCAAGTACAGCGACGACTGGAAAGCGATGACGCCCGATTTCCCCGCCGTCTCACCGCTGAACGCGGTGGACAGGATCAAGGCGCCGCTGCTGCTGATCCACGGCCGCAAGGACGTGACCGTCGCCGCCTCGCAATCGGACTCCATGGCCAGCCGCATGCGCGCAGCTGGCAAGACGGTGGATTATGTCAGCCTGCCCAAGGCCGACCACTATTTCACCCGCGCCGAAGACCGCAAGGCGATGCTGGACGCGATCGGGGCATGGCTGGCGAAGTATAATCCTTCTTGAGCGCCCAAGGTCGAATCCTAGGTCGTGAATTCATAAATGGCACCCCCCCGAGGCGCCAAAATGGCGAACATATCGGGCCAAAGTGACCGCAGCGAAGGCTGGTGGCCTTTGCATGGGCACTTCGGGCGGAGATGGAAGCCATTTTGGCGTCTCTTCGGGTATTGACCCAAAGGCTCCCTCGCGGCGTCATTTCTGAGTTCACGATCCAGAGGTGCGGCACCGTCAGCTTGGCAATGTGCTGTTTCCTGATCTTGGCGTCGCTTCGTTCGAGCTGATTATGGGCATTTTAATTTCCGCGCTGGATGGCTAGCTTGCGGCCATCAAGGGAGTGATGTCCATGAAATTGCTGCTCTCTGCGCTTTTTGTCACCAGCGCGCTGACAAGTGCAGCGCTTGCGGCAGACCAGCCCGTGATCGCCCCAGCACCGTCATGGGTCAAGCCGGTCAATCCGGCCACCGATAGCCAGCCGGCAGACGATGCACCGGTGCGCGTTCTCTTGTCCGACGAGCAAGTGTCACTGGAGCCGGGACGCCGCACGACTTACCTGGCCAGCGCCATCAAGATACAGACCTCGCAAGGCTTGGCTGCGGCCAACATCTCGTTGCCATGGCGGCCCGACACCGATGTGCTGACCGTGCACAAGCTGTTGATACGGCGCGGAGACCAGGCCATCGACGTGTTGAAATCAGGCCAGGCGTTCACGGTCTTGCGACGTGAGCAAAACCTGGAAAGCGCGGTGCTGGACGGCGTGCTGACTGCCAATATCCAGCCCGAGGGCTTGCAAGTGGGCGACACGCTGGAATTTGCGGCCTCGGTTTCCTCCAGCGATCCCACCTTCAAGAACCATGCCGAATATACCGCGGCGATGTGGAACGCTATTCCGATCGAGCATGCGCACGTGCGCGTGCAATGGCCCAGCGCGATGCCGGTGCGATTTCGCGCCGTGGATATTCCCGGCATGAAGCCCGTGAAAACGGGTAACCTGATGACGTTGGAATTGACGCTCGAACACATCACGCCCATCCGCCCGCCCAACGGTGCCCCGCCGCGATATCGCCTCGGGCGCGTTCTGGAATTGACCGATTTTGCCTCGTGGGCGGATCTCGGTGCGCTGATGGCACCGCTTTACGACAAGGCGGCAAGCGTCCTTGCGCAGGGTGCGTTGCGAGCGGAACTGGATCGCATTGCCAGTCAGTCAGCCGATCCCAAAGCGAGGGCGCTGGCAGCGCTTCTACTGGTGCAGGACCGGGTGCGCTATGTCGCATTGCAGATGGGGGCGGGCGGTTATGTGCCAGCCGATGCCGAAATCACATGGGCGCGTCGGTTCGGCGATTGCAAGGCCAAGACGGCGCTGCTGCTCGCGTTGCTTCATGGCATGGGAATCGAGGCTGAGCCCGTGATGGTGAGCACGTTTGCCGGCGATGGTCTCGATTCGCGCCTACCCATGGTGGGACTATTGAATCATGTCCTGGTCAGGGCGTCGCTTGGCGGCCGCACCTATTGGCTCGATGGCACGCGAACGGGCGACACCAGCCTCGATCGATTGACCACACCCAACTTCGCCTGGGGCGTTCCCTTGCGCAGCAATGCCGCGTTGGTGCGCATGCTGCCAGCGCCGCTGGCCACGCCGACCGACGACCTTTCGATCCGGATCGATGCGAGTGCGGGCATTTCCGCCCCCGCGCCCATTACGATCGAAGAGACGCTGCGTGGCGACGAAGCGATCGTGATGCGTGGCGGGCTGGCCAATCTTTCCGGGGACCTGCGCGATCGGATCCTGCAGGAATACTGGAAAAAGCAGTTCGATTTTGTCGACGTGAAAACGATTGATGTGTTGTTTGACCCCAATACGGGGGAAGAACGCCTCTCCATGAGCGGCGTGGCCACGATGGACTGGTCCTCGGGGGCGTACGAGACAGATCGCACCACGTTGGGCTATCGCGCGGATTTCAGCCGCGATCCTGCGCAAGACCGGGACGCGCCGTTTGCCGTTTCCTATCCAGCGTTCCACCGCACGGTCGAAACGATCGTCTTGCCCAAGGGGCAGGGTGACTTCGTGCCCGGACCGGGAATGGACGTAGACCAGACGGTGGCGGGTTTTGAATATCGCCGCCATGGCGCGGTCAAGGATGGTGTGTTCACGATCGAGAGTGCCGAGCGCAGCATCGCGCCCGAATTTCCAGCGAGCGAGGCGGTGGATGCGCAAGCGACTTTACGGGCGCTTACTGCCCGAACGGCCACCCTGCGCAAGCCGGCCGGCTACAAGGCATCGGCGTCGGAAGTGGCTGCCAGCCTCGCCACAACACCGTCCAGCGCGGCGGAATACCGACAAAGGGCGAGCCTGTTGATGCAGCAGGGCCGGCGCAAGGAGGCGCTGGCGGATTTCGACAAGGCCGTCGCGCTTGATCCCGGCGATGTTTCGGGATGGGCAAATCGCGCGGTGATACGCATCCAGGACGGCGATCTGCCCGGTGCGCATGCCGATCTTGCCAAGGCCTTGGCGCTCGATCCGGGTTTTGTGCAAGTCTTCATCGCCCAGGGCATGTTGGCAGATGCCGAGCACAGGCCGAACGATGCCCTTGCGGCTTATACCAAAGCGTTGCAGCGCGAACCCGGCCAGGCCTTTGCACTTCACCAGCGTGCCGCGGCACATACGGCATTGGGGCAGGATGAAGAAGCATCCGCAGACCGTCTTGCCGCCGCCGAAGCCATGGCTGCTGCCGATCCTGGCAATGCGCGCGCCTATGGCGAAAAGGGTAACGTGGAACTGGATGAAGGGAAGTTCGACGCAGCGATTTTCGATTTCGACAAGGCCCTGGAATTGGAACCCAACAACGCGATGGCTTTGGCTGATCGCGGCCTGGCCTGGGTGTGGAAGGATGACAAGGTCGCGGCGGAACGAGACCTGGATGCCGCGTTTGCGCTCGATCCGAAGAATCCTGTGATATTCCGTGCCCGCGGCCTGATGGCTGAGCGCAGCAATCGGTTGGCAGATGCGATTGCAGCCTATACCGCAAGCCTGCAAATCGAGCCCACCAACGCCTTTGCGCTCGAGCATCGGGCGCGGCTGGCATATGGTGTGGGCGATAGCACCATGGCTGAGCGCGATACTGCAGCAGCGATTGCGCAAAGGCCGCATGCCATTGGGCTGTACTTGTTACGCGCCAATGTGTTGCGTGGGCTTGGTCGCGATCAGGATGTGCTGGCCGTGGCGCGTAGTGTCGAGGCTGCCAATCCTGCCGTGAATTATGCCCATGTGGTGGCAGCAAACATCTACAGTGCGCTGCACCTCGATACCGATGCAATGCAGGCCTATGACAGGGCAATTGCCAACAAGCCGGAAGCCTATATCTATCTCAATCGAGGCCTTCGTCGCCCCAAGGCCGATGTCGCGGGCCGGATGGCGGATATTGACGCGGCGTTGAAGCTTGACCCAGCCTTGGACGAGGCCATTGCGGAAAAGGCCAAGTTGCTGGCTGATGGCGGTGATGTTTCTGGGGGGATCGCGACTTTGTCCAAAGCGCTGGTTGCGGCGCCGGACAATGCCGTGCTTTTGGTCGGGCGCGGCCTGATCTATTTACAAGCCGGTGACGCCGCGCGTGCCGATGCGGATTTCAGGCAGGCGCGCGGTTCGGCCAAGACTGCCCAAGACTTGAACGCCATGTGCTGGAAAAAGGCGATTGCTGGCCTGGCACTCGAATCCGCCCTGGCCGATTGCGATGCGGCGTTGGCCAAGGTGCCAGGTTCGCCTGCATTCCTCGACAGCCGTGGATTGGTGTTGCTGCGCCTTGGCCGGCTGGACGACGCCATCGCCGATTATGACCAGGTCTTGGCCAAGCACGCCATTCCCACCTCGCGCTTTGGCCGTGCAGTGGCCTGGGCACGCAAAGGCGATCACGCCAAAGCCATCAGCGATGCCGCGTTGGCGGAAAAGTTGGATCCCGGCGTTCGGGCCGATTTTATCAGCTATGGCATAACGTTGTAGAACCAGCGCCCCGCAAAGAAAAACCCCGCCACCGGCTATCCGATGGCGGGGTTTTCTATCGGGTTTTGATCCCAGGCTCAGGCGCCGAAGGTGCGTTGCCACCAGCCGCGGCGGGGGGCGTTGCCGTCTTCGCCTTCGCCTTCGCTTTCCGCGTCACCGGCGGGTGCCGGGGCGGTGGCGCTGGGCTCGGCCGCTTCGGGCTGGGCCAGAGCAGCAGCGGGCGCAGGTTCGGTGGTCGCTTCGGCCGGGGCTTCGGCGACCTTCTTCTTGCGCACGCGCTTGGGCTTTGCCGGGGCTTCCTGGGCCGGGGCTTCCTGGGTGGGAGCTTCAGCAACGGGCGTAGGTTCTGCGGTCACTTCGGCCGGGGCTTCGGCGACCTTCTTCTTGCGCACGCGCTTGGGCTTTGCAGGGGCTTCCTGGGCCGGAGTTTCCTGGGCCGGGGCTTCCTCGGCGGGAGCTTCGGCAACCGGCGCAGGTTCTGCGGTCACTTCGGCCGGGGCCTCGGCAACCTTCTTCTTGCGCACGCGCTTGGGCTTTGCAGGGGGTTCCTGGGCCGGGGCTTCAGGGGCCACGGCTTCGGTCGCCCGGGCTTCTGCGGCGGCCAGGGCTGCAGAAGCCTGTTCGGTCGCGGTGTCCTCGGCCACGGGGGCCGGGGTTTCCTCGCCGGCCGCATCGGCCTGGGCTTCTTCACCCTGCACGTCGGCAGCGTCGTCACGCTGGCCACCGCGACGGCGACGGCTGCGGCGGCGGCGCTTGCGCGGGCCACGGTCGGCGTCGTCGTCAGCGTGGGCCTCGCCCGCGGTGTCTTCGGTGCTGTCGCCGTCTGCTTCGGCGCCATCGGCAGCGATGGCCGTTTCGTCGGCTTCGCCTTCGCCTTCATAGGCTTCGCCTTCGCCGTCTTCACCCGCTTCGCCGTTCACACCGTCTTCGCGGCGATCGCGGTTGCGACCACGCCGGCGCTTGCGGCGCTTGCGACGACCACTGCCTTCGCCTTCACCTTCGCCACGGCTTTCACGCCGTTCCTCGCGCTCGCGGCGTTCCTCGACGACTTCTTCTTCCTCGTCGTCATAGGAATCCTCGATCTCATCGTCTTCGTCGGGTTCGACAATGGGTTCGAAGCGGGGCACGAATTCCGGCTTGGGCCCGCGCGAGGCAACGCGCATCTTGGCGCCTTCGTTCTCGCCTTCGGGGATCACTTCCACGGTCACGCCATAGCGCAGTTCGATCTCGGCAAGATCGGCGCGCTTGGTGTTGAGCACGTAGATCGCCGCTTCCTGGCTGGCATAGAGCGTGATGACGTTGCCCTTGCCCTTGGCGGCTTCGTCTTCGATCATGCGCAGCGCCGAAAGGCCGGCGGACGAGGCGGTGCGGACCAGGCCCGAACCATCGCAGTGCGGGCAGGCGCGCGTCGTGGCTTCGAGTACGCCGGTGCGCAGGCGCTGGCGGCTCATTTCCATGAGGCCAAAGCCCGAGATGCGGCCCACCTGGATGCGGGCGCGGTCATCCTTGAGGGCGTCCTTCATCGCCTTCTCGACCTTGCGGATGTTCGATCCGTATTCCATGTCGATGAAGTCGATCACGACTAGGCCGGCCATGTCGCGCAGGCGCAGCTGGCGGGCGATCTCGCGCGCGGCTTCCAGGTTGGTGGCCACGGCGGTCTGCTCGATGCCGTGTTCCTTGGTGGAGCGGCCCGAGTTGATGTCGATCGAGACGAGTGCTTCGGTCGGGTTGATTACCAGGTAGCCGCCCGACTTGAGCTGCACCACCGGATCGTACATCGCCGAAAGCTGGTCTTCGGCGCCATAGCGCTGGAACAGCGGCACGGGATCGGCATACTGGCGCACCCGCTTGGCGTGGCTGGGCATCAGCAGCTTCATGAAGTCCTTGGCGGCGCGATAGCCCGCTTCGCCTTCGACGACCACTTCCTCGATGTCGCGGTTATAGATGTCGCGGATCGCGCGCTTGATCAGGTCGCTGTCGGAATGGATCAGCGCCGGGGCCGACGAGCGCATGGTGCGTTCGCGGATCTCGTCCCACAGGCGGGCGAGATAGTCGAAATCGCGCTTGATCTCGGGCTTGGTGCGCTGCAGGCCGGCGGTGCGGACGATGCAGCTCATCGAGCGAGGCAGTTCCATGTCGGCGATGATCTGCTTCAACCGCTTGCGGTCGGACGCCGAGCTGATCTTGCGGCTGATGCCGCCACCGTGGCTGGAATTGGGCATGAGCACGCAATAGCGGCCCGCGAGGCTGAGATAGGTGGTCAGCGCAGCGCCCTTGTTGCCGCGCTCTTCCTTGACGACCTGGACGAGCAGCACCTGGCGGCGCTGTATCACGTCCTGGATCTTGTAGCGGCGGCGCAGGGCCATGCGCTTGGCGCGCAGTTCTTCCGCTTCCTTGCTCTGGCCGCGGCCCTGGCGGCGGGGACGGCGCTGGCGGCGGCCGCCTTCACCGTTGGATTCTTCCGCTTCGCCATCGGCGGCGTCTTCGCCTTCGTGGTCAAAGCCGTTTTCGACCACGCCACCTTCGATCGTGGCGACCTGGTCCTTTTCCGAAGTGTCGACTTCGGTCACGCCCCGGCCGTCTTGATAACCGCCGTCTTCATAACCGCCGTCGTCGTAACCGCCTTCGTAATCCTCGTCGTCACCGTCTTCGGCGGCGCGCAGGGCGGCTTCTTCCTCGGCGTGGGCGGCTTCTTCAGCCAGCAGCGCCTCGCGGTCTTCCTTGGGGATCTGGTAATAATCCGGGTGGATTTCGCTGAACGCGAGGAAACCGTGACGGTTGCCCCCGAAATCGACGAAGGCCGCCTGGAGCGAAGGCTCTACGCGGGTAACCTTGGCGAGGTAGATATTGCCCTTGATCTGCTTGTGATCAGCAGATTCAAAGTCGAATTCTTCAATACGATTGCCCTTGAGCACAGCCACCCGGGTTTCTTCCTGGTGGCGCGCATCGATCAGCATGCGCGTGGTCATTCCGTTGTCTCCAGCCGCGCGGCCACGGGGCAGGGCCCGGGTGAATGGCGCGGTTTCTTGTAGTGAGGCAAAGGCCTGGCGTGCGCCCCTTGTCCTTTTGAAAAAGGAAGCTGGGCCAGTGGCGCTTTGCAAATGCGGGTTTGCCGGATCGGAGCATGGACAGGTTGCCCTGCGGCATGGCGCCGCAATGCAGGGGGCCATGGTGCTCGCCGCCCGGCGGCGGTTGGTGTGCGTCTGCGGTGGCAAAGACGTGCAACGATTGCCCCGCGCGGGGGCCCCGGTCTGCAAAATTGTCTGCAAAAGTACCGGGATATTCGTGCGTGCCGGCATCCGTCCAAAACGCAAAGGCCCCGGTGGGGCGCTTTGGCTGGAACGGTACGCGGCTCTTCATCACGGCATCAACCTCAAGCGCGGGCGAGGGTGGCGTCCTGCCTTGTCCCTTCTGCCCGCCAGGACCAAGCCCGACCCCTTCCATCCCCTGCCATTGGCGCGTGTGCCGTGGGCGTTGCGGCCGGGCGCACCATGCGGGCGCAGCGACAACGCGGCGGGAAAGGCAGTTGGTCGAACTGCTCCGTTAGATGGGTGCTAGCACCCCAATCGCAAAGCAGCAATTAAAACCGTGTCCCGAAACGCTCCGTCATCATGCGGATAGGCATTTGCCCCGGTTTTTGCGCTGGACCAGCCGGCCTGCGGCGCGGCATAGGCATCTGCAATATGGTTAAACCTTGGCCGATACCTGCGCGCACGCTGGCAATTGCCGCGCTGTTTGTCGTGCCGCTGCTGGTTCTGCTGGTGTGGGCGCGGGTGGTGCTGGGCATCGGGCCGGGCGCGGGCGCAAGGGTGCCGGCCTATGTCGTGCGCCTGGCGTTGCCCGACGGCACGCGCGCCGTCGATCTGCCGCCGGTGCTGGGCCCGGCCGATGCGAGCCGCCCGCTGGTGGTGATCGATGCCGGCCATGGCGGGCACGATCCGGGCGCCAGCGGCGAGGGATCCTTGCGCGAAAAGCAGTTGACCCTGGCGCTGGCGCTGGCGTTGCGCGACGCATTGCTGGCGCAGGGGCATGTGCGCGTGGCCCTGACCCGCAGCGATGATCGCTTCCTGGCGCTGGACGAGCGTTCGGGCATTGCGCGGCGCCTGCATGCCGACCTGTTCCTGTCGATCCATGCCGATTCCGCGCCGAGCGCCGATGCCGGCGGGGCAACGGTCTATACCCTGTCCGATCGCGGCTCGGATGCGGTCGCCGATGCCCTGGCGCAGCGCGAAAACCGTGCGGATACGATCAACGGCGTTAACCTTGCCGGCCAGTCGGGCACAGTTTCCTCCATTCTGGTCGATCTTTCCCGGCGCGCGATGCGCGGTCGCTCGCTGCGCCTGGCCGATCTTATCTTGCGCGAAGGGCAGGGCGCCGTTCGCTTCCATGTCGATCCGCGCCGCGAGGCCGCGTTCGTGGTGCTCAAGTCGCTCGATCTGCCATCGGCGCTGCTGGAGGCTGGCTATATCAGCAACGCGGCCGATGCGCGTGCGATGACCGACAAGGCCTGGCGCAACGGCTTTGCCCATGCCGTTGCGCGCGCCATTGCCATTTTCTTGGCCGAGCAGGAAAGCCGCCCCCTGGGCGCATGACGGGCGCCTGACCGACACGCGCTCAACATAGGCACTGGTGCGCGCGCAAACCCCCGTGCTAGAGCGCGGCCACGATGGCCGACGACTTGCCCCCGATCATTGCGCGCGGCGATGCGCCCGAACCTGACCGCAATCCCGACGGTGATCCCGAACGGCGGCGCTTTCGCATAAGGCGGGGGGGCAATCTGTGGGGCCGGGCCAAGGGCCTGTGGCAGCGTTCCAAATGGGTGCGCCGTGCCGGCTGGCTGGTGCTGGTGCTGCTGATCCTGCGCGGGCTGCTGTGGGTGACGGTGGAGCGCACGCTGCCATCGGCCGATACGCTGCTGACCTATCAACCGCCGCTGCCGACCATGGTGCGCGGCGCAGATGGGCAGATCGTGTCGAGCTATGCGCGCGAGCGGCGCGTGCAATTGCGCTTCGTGGATTTCCCGCCGCAGTTGATCAACGCGTTCCTTTCGGCCGAGGACAAGACGTTCTGGAGCCATGGCGGCGTGGACCTGACCGGCCTTGCCGGTGCGGTGGTGGACTATGCCACCAAGCTGGGTTCGGGCGAGCGCGCGCGGGGCGGTTCTACCATCACCCAGCAGGTTGCCAAGAACATCCTGATCGGCAACGAATATTCGGTCACGCGCAAGCTCAAGGAAATGCTTCTGGCGCGGCGCATCGAAAGCGTCTTGACCAAGCAGCAGATCCTGGAGCTGTACCTCAACGAAATTCCGCTCGGCCGCCAGAGCTTTGGCGTGCAGGCGGCAGCGCGCGCCTATTTCGACAAGGACGTGGGCGACCTGGCTTTGCACGAAGCCGCGTTCCTGGCGATCCTGCCCAAGGCGCCCGAAACCTATAGCCGGGCCAAGTTCGCCGAAAAGGCCATCACCCGCCGCAACTGGGTTTTGGACCAGATGGCCAAGAACGGCTGGGCCAGCGCGGCCGATGTGGCCCAGGCCAAGGCACAGCCGCTCGGCCTGGTGCCGCGCCGCACCGAAAACTACACCGCCGACGCGGGCTATTTCCTGGAGGAAGTGCGCCGCCAGCTGATCGACCAGTTCGGCGAGCAGGCCAAGGACGGGCCCAACAGCGTCTATGCCGGTGGCCTGTGGGTGCGCACCTCGCTGGACCAGCAATTGCAGACCGCGGCGCAGGATGCCTTGCGCGCCGGGCTGCTGCGCTATGCCGCCGGGCGCGCCTGGCATGGGCCGATCGCGCATATCGACATGGATGATGGCAACTGGCAGGCGCAGCTGATCAACAGCAACCTGTCGATCCGCTATCTCGACTGGCGGGTGGCGGTGCTGGTTTCGCGGCGCGGCAGCAGCGGGCAGGTGGGCTTTGCCGATGGGCAGACCGGCACGCTCTATGGCGTGCCCGACGCGATGAAAGTGGGCGACGTGATCACCGTGGCCCCGGCCGGCAATGGCATCTGGGCGGTGCGCGTGGTGCCCGAAGTTTCGGGCGGCATGGTGGTGGAAGACCCGCAGAGCAGCCGCATCCTGGCGATGCAGGGCGGGTTCGATGCGCGGCTCGGTTCATTCAACCGCGCCACCCAGGCGCAGCGCCAGCCCGGCTCCACGATCAAGCCGTTCGTCTATGCCACGGCGCTCGACAACGGGATGACACCGGCCTCGATGGTCGTCGATGGCACGTTCTGCGTCTATCAGGGGGCTGCGCTGGGGCAGAAGTGCTTCCGCAACTTCGGCAACGAGGGTGGATCGGGCAGCCACACCATGCGCTGGGGGCTTGAGCAATCGCGCAACCTGATGACGGTGCGCGTGGCCAACGACACCGGCATGGACAAAGTGGTGCGCACGATCAAGGCCGTGGGTATCGGCGATTACCAGCCGTACCTTTCGATGGCGCTGGGCGCGGGCGACACGACGGTGACGCGCATGGTCAACGCCTATGCCGCGCTGGCCAACCACGGCCGGCAGCGCGACGCGACGCTGATCGACTATGTTCAGGATCGCAACGGCAAGGTGATCTGGCGCGCCGACAACCGCGCCTGCACCGGGTGCAACCTGCCGCGCTGGGATGGCACGGCGATGCCGCGGCTGCGCGCCGCGGGCAAGCAGGTGCTCGACCCGCGCACCGCCTATCAGGTGGTCCACATGCTGGAAGGCGTGGTGGTGCGCGGCACGGCCGAAACCCTGCACGACCTGGGCCTGCCGCTGTTCGGCAAGACCGGCACCACCAGCGGCCCCACCAACGTGTGGTTCGTGGGCGGATCGCCCGACATCATCGCGGGCATCTACATGGGCTATGACCAGCCGCGCAGCCTGGGTGGCTATGCCCAGGGCGGGCGGATCGCCGCGCCGATCTTCAAGCAGTTCGTGCTGGCCACGCGCCCGCGCTGGGCCGACATTCCCTTCACGGCGCCAGCGGGCGTCTCGATGGTCAAGATCGATCGCGTCTCGGGCAAGCGCGTGTTTGGCGGGACGCCGCAGGACAACGAGCGCAAGGCCTCGATCATCTGGGAAGCGTTCAAGCCGGATACCGAACCGCGCCGCACGGTGCAGCCATCGGAAATCACGGCCAAGGAAGCCGTGCTCGATGCCCTGCGCAAGGCGCGTGCGGCGCGCGGGACCACGGCGGCCCCGAACGCCAAGCCGGCGGGCAGCAACTTCGTGGAGGACCAAGGGGGCATCTATTGACGCGTGCTGCGCTGTGCTAGGCATGGCTCATGAACACGCGCTCCCCTCTTGCCGCGTTGGCGGCCTTCGCCCTTTCCCTCACCCCCATGGCCGCGGCAAATGCCGCGTTGCCGCAAGGCGCCCGCGCGCCCGATTTCACCGCGGCCGGTGCGCTGGGCGGCAAGCCGTTCAGCTTCAACCTGAAAAAGGCTCTGAAGCGCGGCCCCGTGGTGCTCTATTTCTATCCCAAGGCGTTTACCCAGGGCTGCACGCTGGAAGCCCACGCCTTTGCCGACGCCACCGCCGATTTCGCCAAGGCTGGCGCCACCGTGATCGGGATGTCGAACGACGATGTCGCCACGCTGACGCGCTTTTCGACCGAGGAATGCCGCAACAAGTTTGCCGTCGCCGCCGCCAGCCCGGCCGTGGTCAAGGCCTATGACGTCGATCTCCAGCAGGGCGGCAAGTCCACCGGGCTGACCACGCGCACCAGCTATGTCATCGCGCCCGATGGCCGGATCACCCTGGTCCATTCCGACATGGACTATCGCGATCACGTCAAGCTCACGCTCGCCGCGGTGCAGGCGATTCGACACAAGCACGGTTGATCGCGCCGGTCGCTGCCCGTCCGGGAAGGCGCTTTCCGGGCGGGCGGGCCAGTCTGCGTCATTACAAGGCGGGCACACCTTTACAAACGGCCCCGCTTCGCTAAGCGGCCAGTTCGTTTGTATGGAGTAAGACCGTCATGCGTGCCGAAGGGCAGGCTCATATCGACCGCATCGAGGCAGCGCTGGCGCTGGTGCGCAAGTTCCTCGACTGGGACCGCGCCGTGCGCCGGCTCGACGAACTCAACGCGCGCGTCGAAGATCCCAAGCTGTGGGACAACCCGAAGAACGCCGAAGCCGTCATGCGCGAGCGCCGGCGGCTGGAAGCCTCGATCGGCACGGTAAACCAGATCGGCAGGGAAATGGCCGACGCCATCGAATTCGTCGAACTGGGCGAAGTGGAAGGCGACGATGCCACGATCGCCGAGGGGCTGGCCACGCTGGCCGCCCTGGCCGAGCGCGCCGATGCCGACAAGGTGCAGGCGCTGCTGGCGGGCGAAGCCGATGCCAACAATGCCTATCTTGAAGTGCACGCCGGCGCCGGCGGCACCGAAAGTCAGGACTGGGCGGAAATGCTCCAGCGCATGTACACGCGCTGGGCCGAACGCCATGGCTACAAGGTGGACCTGGTGGATTACCACGCGGGCGAAGCGGCCGGGATCAAGAGCGCCACGCTGCTGATCAAGGGCGAGAACGCCTATGGCTATGCCAAGACGGAAAGCGGCGTGCACCGCCTGGTGCGCATCAGCCCCTACGACAGCTCTGCCCGCCGCCACACGTCGTTTTCGTCGGTCTGGGTCTATCCCGAAATCGATGACAACATCGAGGTGGAAATCAACCCGGCCGACCTCAAGATCGATACCTATCGCGCTTCGGGCGCGGGCGGGCAGCACGTCAACACCACGGACTCGGCAGTGCGTATCACCCACGTGCCCACCGGGATCATCGTGGCCAGCCAGAACGACCGCAGCCAGCACAAGAACCGCGCCACCGCGATGAACATGCTGAAAGCGCGGATTTATGAAGCCGAACTGGCCAAGCGCGAAGCGGCCGCTTCGGGCGAATACGCCGCCAAGACCGAGATCGGCTGGGGTCACCAGATCCGTTCCTATGTCCTGCAGCCCTATCAGCAGGTCAAGGATCTGCGCACGGGCGTGGTCAGCACCAATCCCACCGACGTCCTCGATGGGGCGCTCGATCCGTTCATGGCTGCGGCCCTTTCGCAGCGCGTGACGGGTGAAAAGGTCGCCGTGGAAGACGACGATTGATGGTTTGCCGCCGGTTCGGAGCGGGTTTTTGATGGGCGGCAGGCCCATTTCGGCGCGCTGAACCGTCAAAACCGCCACACCGGACTTTCGCTTGGCCGCGTTTCGCCGTAAGCCAAAGCATTCGGGTTTTCATGTCCGGTACGCCAGGCCGGGCACGGACGATCGACAAGGGAACGATCGGCCCGTGCTCGGGGCAAGCCGGCAAATGTCACGCGCCTGAGCGCGTCGAGGGAATGATATGTCTGCGTTCAAGGGGTTGAAGCCGATCCTCTATGGTGGCCGGGAAGTGTGGCCGCTGGTGGAAGGCGGCAAGGGGGTTGCCGCCACCAATCACATGAGTTCGGGAGCCTGGGCTGCGGCCGGGGGAATCGGCACGGTGAGCGCGGTGAATGCCGACAGCTATGACGCCGAAGGCAAGATCGTTCCCCAGGTCTACAACGCGCTGACCCGCAAGGAACGCCACGAAGAGCTGATCCGCTATGCCATCGACGGCGCGGTGGAACAGGTGCGCCGCGCCTATGACATTGCCAGCGGCAAGGGCGCGATCAACATCAACGTGCTCTGGGAAATGGGCGGCGCGCAACAAGTGCTCGAAGGCGTGCTGGAACGCACCCGCGGGCTGGTTTCGGGTGTCACCTGCGGCGCCGGCATGCCCTACAAGCTTTCGGAAATCGCGGCGCGGTTCAACGTCAGCTACCTGCCGATCGTTTCGTCGGGTCGGGCGTTCCGCGCGCTGTGGAAGCGCGCCTATCACAAGGTGGCGCACCTGATGGCCGCGGTGGTCTATGAAGACCCGTGGCTGGCCGGCGGGCACAATGGCCTGTCCAACGCGGAAAACCCGCGCAAGCCGGAAGATCCCTATCCCCGCGTCAAGGCGCTGCGCGACACGATGCGCGCCGAGGGCGTGAGCGACGACGTGCCGATCGTGATGGCCGGCGGCGTGTGGTTCCTGCGCGAATGGAACAACTGGATCGACAATCCCGAACTGGGCGCGATTGCCTTCCAGTTCGGCACGCGCCCGCTGCTGACCGAGGAAAGCCCGATTCCCCAGGCGTGGAAGGACCATCTGCGCACGCTGGAGCCGGGTGATGTGCTGTTGCACAAGTTCTCGCCCACCGGGTTCTACTCCTCGGCGGTGCGCAATCCGTTCCTGCGCGCGTTGGAAGCGCGGTCCGAACGCCAGGTGCCTTATTCCAAGGTGGCGGCGGGCGAACACACCGTGCAGCTGGACGTGGGCGTTAAGGGCAAGAACTTCTGGGTTACGCCGGCCGATCTGGACCGCGCGCGCGCGTGGTTCGGCGCCGGTTTCACCACCGCGCTGCGCACGCCCGACGACACGGTGATCTTCGTCAACCAGGCCGAGCGCGACGAGATCCGCAAGGACCAGGCCGATTGCATGGGCTGCCTGTCGCACTGCGGGTTCTCGTCGTGGAAGGACCACGACGATTACACCACCGGGCGCCTGGCCGATCCGCGCAGCTTCTGCATCCAGAAGACGCTGCAGGACATCGCCCACGGTGGCGACATCGACCAGAACCTGATGTTTGCCGGCCACGCGGCCTATCGTTTCAAGCAGGACCCGTTCTATTCCAACAACTTCACCCCGACGGTGAAGCAACTGGTGGATCGCATCCTGACCGGCGACTGATCGGCCTGGACAGAACAGAAAAAGCCCGGGTTTTCCCGGGCTTTTTTGTTGCGGTTGAAAGGCTTGGCGGGGCTTCCTCAGTCGGGCTGGTAAGCGTCTTCGCCGTGGCTGGCTTTGTCCAGCCCCGCCAGTTCGTCTTCGCGGGTGACGCGCATGGGCAGGGCCATCGATACCATCAGCGCGGCAATGGCCGTGGCGATCGCGCTCCACGCCGCCACGGTCACCACACCCACGACCTGGCCCACCACCTGGTGGGCAAGATCCATGCCCGGACCATAGCCGGTGCCGCCGAACGCCGGGTTGAGCACCAGCGCAGTGAGCACCGTGCCGGCCGCGCCGGTAACCCCGTGGCCGGCAAAGACCCCAAGCGAATCATCGATTTGCAAGTGGCCTTGCACCACCCGTGCAGCGCCCTTGGCAAGCACCGCCCCAAGGATGCCCAAAACCACGGCCATGCCGGGGCTGATATAGGCTGCGGCCGGCGCCACGATCGCCAGACCCGCCACCACGCCGCGGGCAAGCCCCGTGGGCCCTGGTTTGGCCCCCTTGAGCCGATCCAGCAGCAGCCAGGCCAGCGCCGCGACGGCGGCTGCGACATGGGTGGTGACCAGCGCCATGGCTGCGTCGTCTCCGGCAGCAAAGGCGCTGCCGCCGGCCAGAGCCAGGCTGCCCGCCCAGACCAGCGCGGCGCCGGTGATGGTCAGCAGTGGGCTGCTGCCGGTGCTGGCAACGGCTGTGGCAAAGCGTTCGCGCCGGCCAAGCAGCAGGGCAACGACCAAGGCAGAAACCCCCGCGCTGACATGCACGACCAGGCCGCCGGCGTAGTCCACCGTGCCCAGCCGGGTGGCCAGCCAGCCGCCGCCCCACACCCAGTGGGCGATCGGGGCGTAGACGATCAGGCTCCATAGCGCGGCAAAGCCAATGACCCAGCCAAATCGCGCGCGATCGACCCATGCACCCACCAGCAAGGCCGGGGCGACGAGGGCGAAGACCATCTCGAACAGGGCATAGGCGCTTTCAGGCACCAGCGTGTCTTGCCGCACATTGCCCAGATCGATCAGCATCCAGGCATTGCCACTGCCCAGCCAGCCGTTGCTGACCGTGCCGAACGCCAGGGTATAGCCCACCACGATCCACAGCACCGAGACCAATGCCACCACCGCAGCGGTCTGTGTCATCACCGAGGCCAGGCTTTGCGCCCGGGCACGGCCGGCGTTGAACAGAGCCAGGCCCGGCAGCACGAGCAACAGGCCAAGCAGCGTGGCGGCCAGCAGCCATGCGGTGTCGCCGCTATCGGCGGGATCGAGCGCGGCATCCTGGGCATGGGCGAGGGCGGGCAGGCCAAGCCCGGCGATCCACATCAGCGCCTTGGCAGCGCGCATCCGAAGCGATTCGTTCATGGCGCGCACCCTAGGCCCAAGTCTTTGACAAATCCAAAATGGTTAGCGCCCTGGCGAAGGGCGCTTCAGGCCCAGCCTTCGATGACCTGATCGGGTGGCCGATGGCCATCGGCCCAGAACCGGATGTTGGCGATCACCTTGTCGCCCGAGGCCAGGCGCCCTTCGAACGTGGCGCTGCCCATGTGCGGCAGCAGGACGACATTGGGCAGGCGGCGCAGGCGCGGATCGACTTGCGGTTCGTGGGCAAAGACATCGAGCCCGGCCCCGCCAATGGCCCCCGCTTCCAATGCCGCGACAAGGGCGGCTTCCTCGATCAGTTCGCCGCGCGCGGTGTTCACCACATAGGCGTGCCGCTTCATCATGGCGATGCGCCGGGCGTTGATCAGGTGGTGGGTTTCGGCTGTGTGCGGGCAGTGCAGCGAGAGAATGTCCGCCTCGCGCACCAGGGCATCGAGATCGGGTTCATAGCGCGCGCCCAGCGCCGCTTCGACCGCGGGGGGCAGCCGGTGGCGGTTGTGATAGACCACCGCCAGGCCAAAGGCGCGGGCGCGCAGGGCCACGGCCTGGCCGATTCGGCCCATGCCCACGATGCCCAGCATCTTGCCGCCGAGCCGGTGGCCCAGCAGGCTGGAAGGCGACCAGCCCTCCCACGTCTGCTCGCGGATCACCCGCTCGCCATCGGTCAGCCGGCGGGGCACGGAAATGATCAGCGCCATCGTCATGTCGGCGGTGTCGTCGGTGAACACGCCGGGCGTGTTGGTGACGATGATCTTGCGCGCGCGGGCGGCGGCCAGGTCGATATGCTCGATCCCGGCGCCGAAATTGGCAATGAGGCCAAGGCCAGGGCCAGCTGCGGCGATCAGATCGGCGTCGATGGCGTCGGTCACTGTGGGGACGAGCACCTGTGCCTGCGATACCGCATCCAGCAGTGCCTGGCGCGACATTGGCCGATCATCGGCGTTCAACGTCACGTCGAACAATTCGGCCATGCGGCGTTGGGTTTCGGGCAGCAGGCGGCGGGTGACGACAACGCGAGGCTTGCCGTCGATGCGGCGCGTCAGGCGCAAATCTTGCGGGCGGGCGTGCTGGCTCATCGCCACCATGGCTATGCCCATGGGGCATGGCCGGTCAAGCCGGACATGGTCGAACATGGTCTGGCATTGCGCCGGACATGGGCGCATCTGCCCCAATCTCGCGCCACTGCGCCGCGATCCGCCGGGGACAGCGCCAGACGCATGCGACGAGACGGTTGCCGCGGTGGTTGCCCTTGGCGATCAATCCTGTATCGCAGGGGCGTTGCGCGCCCCGCCGTGGGGCGGGAGAAGTCTTACCGTGATCCAGTTTCGCTTCATGATCCGAGGGGCCGTCGCGCTTGCCATCCTGGGCGGCGCCGCGGGGCTGGCCGGGCAACCGGCGCGGCTGCAGGCGGCGGACGACGGCAATGCCCGCTACTGGGCCTCGCTCGCCAAGGATGAGACCAACATGCGCGTTGGCCCGGGGCGCGAATATCGCATCAACTGGGTCTATGTGCGGCACGGCCTGCCGGTCAAAGTGCTGCGCGTGATGGGCGGTTGGCGCCTGATCGAAGACCCCGATGGCGCGCGCGGCTGGGTGCTGGCGCAATTCCTCAGCCGTACCCGCACCGCGCTGGTGAAAGGTGCGATCACCGCGATCCGCGCCAACAAGGATGGCAGCGGCCCGGTGCTGTGGCGCGCGGCGCCCGGCGTGCAGGCGATGCTGGGGGAATGCCGTGACGGCTGGTGCCCGGTGGACGTCGACGGTCGCCGGGGCTTCGTGGCGCAAGATGCGCTGTGGGGCGCGGGCACGCCCTGATCATTTCGGGGATTGCCGGGGTTTCCGCCGCTTCTTGAGGCTTCCACCATCCCTGTCCCCTTCGTCTGAAGAGGAGGGGGTTGGGGGGTGATGCATCGCCCACCCCCCTGATTTCACATCAGATCAATTCGACAGCCAGTGCCGTGGCTTCACCGCCGCCGATGCACAGGCTGGCAATGCCCTTGGTCTTGCCGTGGCGCTTGAGCGCCGCGAGCAGCGTGGTGATGATGCGTGCGCCCGAAGCGCCGATCGGGTGGCCGAGCGCCGTGGCACCGCCGTGGACGTTCACCTTGGCATGGGGAATGCCCAGGTCGTGCATGGCGAACATCGCCACGCAGGCAAAGGCTTCGTTCACTTCGAACAGGTCGACGTCGTCCACGCTCCAGCCGGCCTTTTCCAGCACCTTGTTGATCGCGCCAACCGGGGCCGTGGTGAAGTCCTTGGGTTCCTGGGCATGGGCGGCCAGGGCAACGATGCGGGCCACCGGCTTGAGGCCCTTGGCATCGGCCACGCTCTGGCGCGTGAGCGCAAGGGCTGCCGCGCCGTCGGAGATCGAGGACGAGGTGGCCGCGGTGATCGTGCCATCCTTGGCAAAAGCGGGCTTTAGCGCCGGGATCTTGTCGGGGCGGGCCTTGCTGGGGGCTTCGTCGGTGTCCACCGTCACTTCGCCGGCGCGGGTCTTGATCGTCACCGGCGCGATTTCTTCCACGAACGCGCCCTCGTCGATCGCGGCCTTGGCACGGCGCAGCGATTCGATCGTGTATTCGTCCTGGTTTTCGCGGGTCAGGCCATAGTCGTTGGCGGTGTCCTGGGCGAACGTGCCCATGGCGCGGCCAGCTTCATAGGCGTCTTCGAGGCCGTCGAGGAACATGTGGTCATAGGCGGTATCGTGGCCGATGCGCGCGCCCGAGCGGTGCTTCTTGAGCAGGTAGGGGGCGTTGGTCATCGATTCCATGCCGCCGGCAACGGCCACGTCGATGCTGCCGGCCGCCAGGGCTTCGGATGCCATGATCACCGTCTGCATGCCCGAGCCGCAGACCTTGTTGACCGTGGTGGCCTGGGCCGACTTGGGCAGGCCGGCCTTGATCGCGGCCTGGCGCGCGGGTGCCTGACCCAGGCCAGCGGGCAGCACGCAGCCCATGTAGACGCGTTCCACATCGCTCCCGTCCACGCCGGCGCGGGCCACTGCGGCCTTGACGGCGGTCGCGCCAAGATCGGTCGCGGCGACGTCGGCGAGCGCGCCCTGCATGCTGCCCATCGGGGTGCGGGCATAGCCGAGGATGACGATCGGATCGGCGGCGGAGAACTGGGCCATGGTAACAGGTCCTTCCTGTGCTAAGCAGCCGCCACGGCAGCGGTCGGGCGGCGGAATCTTGTCGTTGCCTGCGCCGATGTAGAGAGCAGGCGGGGCGATTGCAATTGAAGGCGGCGTCACATTGCCGTTTCATGACGCATTGCAGCATTGTCGCGCGCCTTGGTCCGGGCCGAGGCGGCGGGGCAAGCGGGGGCAAAACTTGGAAATTCCGGCTCAGATCGTCGCGCTGGGGCTGCCATGGGAGCTGGCCTTGGCAATCGGCACCATATTGGGGGCAATCGTCGGCTCGTTCCTGGGCACGGTGGCAGTGCGGTTGCCCGCAGGGCGCTCGATCGTGCACGGCGCATCGGCGTGCGACCGGTGCCACCGGCAACTGCGCGCGGCGGAGCTTGTCCCGATCGTGTCCTGGCTGGTCCTGCGCGGGCGGTGCCGGCGTTGCGACGTATTTATCGGCTGGGGCCAATTGGCGGCCGAGGCGGGCGGCGCCGTGGTTGGCGCGCTGGCCTGGTGGGCGCCGGATGGATTGATCGTGCCGGCGCTGGCGCTGGGCTGGCAACTGCTGCTGCTGGCGCTGCTTGACGCGCGCTGCCTGTGGCTGCCCTGGCGGTTGACTGCGGCCCTGGCGGCAAGCGGCCTCGCGCTTGCGCTGTGGCAGGGCGTCGGCGCGCTGGTGCCGGCCCTGCTTGGCGCCGCGCTGGGCTATGCCATGCTGGGCAGTGTAGCCTGGGCCTATCGCAAGGCGCGCGGGCGCGAAGGGCTGGGCGGGGGGGACCCCTGGCTGCTGGGCGCGATCGGTGCCTGGGTGGGCCCGCTGGGCGTGGTGCATGTCTTGCTGGTCGCCGCGCTGCTGGGGCTGGCCGTGGCACTGGTGCTGCACCTGTCGGGCAAGCGGATCGATGCGCAGACCGCGCTGCCGCTGGGCACCTTCATGGCGCTTGGCGCCTGGCCGGTGTTCCTGCTCGGGTAGGCACCGCGCGCCGCCAGCTGGCTTGCGTCTCATGCAATCGTGTGCGCAATTCGTGCAAGGGCGTCTCGCGTTGCGGCATCGCCGCCGTGCGATCGCAGGCTTTCGGGCGAAATCGGGGGGTTTTTGCCTCGGTATTGTCACGGTCTTGCCCAAATGGGCGCGGTCAATCCCCTTTATTGCGCTGCACCCCACTTGCACATGCGCCAAGGGGGGACTAGTGCCCCGTGCCAAGTGCATTCCATCGCGAGTCAGCCCCTTGGTCGACCTCATCCAATATCTGCCGATCCTGATTTTTCTCGGGATCGCGCTCGCGCTTTCGACGGCTTTCGTTTTTCTGCCGATGGGGGCAGCCCGCCTGACGGGCACCTACAACCCCACGGCGGACAAACTGGCCGAATACGAGTGCGGCTTTCCCGCCTTTGAAGACCCGCGCAGCCAGTTCGACGTGCGGTTCTATCTCGTGGCGATCCTGTTCATCATCTTCGACCTGGAGGCAGCGTTCCTGTTCCCCTGGGCGGTGAGCCTCAAGCAGACCGGTTGGGCCGGTTGGGCGACCATGATGGTCTTCCTGGCGGAACTGGTGCTCGGCTATATCTACGCCTGGAAAAAGGGCGCGCTGGATTGGGAATGAACCACATGGCTACCACCCCTGCTGTCTCGCCAGTTGCCGGATCGCCCATCGTGGCACCCGACCAGGCGTTTTTCGAAAGCATCAACGCCGAAGTTTCGGACAAGGGCTTTCTCGTCACCTCGACCGAGGAACTGTTCCAGTGGGCGCGCACCGGCTCGCTCTGGTGGATGACCTTTGGCCTGGCTTGCTGCGCCGTGGAAATGATCCACGTCAACATGCCGCGTTATGACATGGAGCGCTTCGGCGTTGCCCCGCGCGCCTCGCCGCGCCAGTCCGACGTGATGATCGTGGCCGGCACGCTGTGCAACAAGATGGCCCCGGCGCTGCGCAAGGTCTATGACCAGATGTCGGACCCCAAGTACGTCATCTCGATGGGTTCGTGCGCCAACGGTGGTGGCTATTACCACTACAGCTATTCGGTGGTGCGCGGCTGCGATCGCATCGTGCCGGTCGACATCTATGTACCGGGTTGCCCGCCCACTGCCGAAGCGCTGCTTTATGGCGTGATGCAGTTGCAGCGGAAGATCCGCCGCGTCGGCACGCTCGAGCGTTGAGAGGGTAGGGCACATGGCCATTCTGCATTCCGCGCCGCGCTATGCCCCCTTCGACGGGGTAAAGGACACGCTGGTTGCCGCGCTGGGCGACCAGGTGATCGAAGCCAAGGAGCAGCACGGCGAAGTCGTGCTGCTGGTGGCACGCGATTCCGTCGAGACCGTGCTGCGCACCCTGCGTGACGAGCACGAATACCAGCAGCTGATGGAAATTGCCGGGGCGGACTATCCGCAGCGGCTCGATCGCTTCGAGGTGGTCTATTGCCTCCTCTCGCTGACGCGCAACCATCGCCTGATCGTCAAGGTTCGCACCGACGAGGCGACGCCGGTGCCCACGGTCACCACGCTGTGGCCGGTGGCCGGCTGGCTCGAACGCGAAGTCTACGACATGTATGGCGTGCTGTTCGAGGGCAACCCCGACCTGCGCCGCATTCTCACCGACTATGGCTTCCAGGGGCACCCGTTCCGCAAGGACTTCCCGCTGACCGGCTATGTCGAACTGCGCTATTCCGAGGAAGACCAGCGCGTGGTCTATGAGCCGGTGTGCCTGGCCCAGGACTTGCGCCAGTTCGACTTCATGAGCCCATGGGAAGGCGCGGACTACGTGCTGCCCGGCGATGAAAAGGCGGCCCAGGCCGCTGCGCCTGCACCGGTGGCCACGCCCAAGGACACGCCCACCACGGCCCAGACCGGCGCGGGCGCTGCTGCCAACAAGGAAGCGACCAAGCCCGCGGGAGACAAGGCATGAGCTTCTCGCTCGAACAGTCGCCCACCACCGGCGACGAGGTCATCACCAACTACACGATCAACTTCGGTCCCCAGCACCCGGCCGCGCACGGTGTGCTGCGCATGGTGATGGAGCTGGACGGCGAAATCATCGAGCGCATCGATCCGCACGTCGGCCTGCTGCATCGCGGCACCGAAAAGCTGATCGAGCACAAGACCTATCTCCAGGCGCTGCCTTACTTCGACCGCCTGGACTACTGCTCGCCGCTGGCGATGGAGCACTCCTACGTGCTCGCGGTGGAAAAGCTGCTCAACGTGGAAGTGCCGCTGCGCGCGCAGTACCTGCGCGTGCTGTTTGCGGAACTGACCCGCATCTGCAACCACATGCTCAACATCGGCAGCCACGTCATGGACGTGGGCGCGATGACGCCGAACCTGTGGCTGTTCGAAATTCGCGAGGACTGCCTCACGTTCTTCGAGCGTGCTTCGGGTGCGCGCATGCATTCGGCCTGGTTCCGTCCGGGTGGCGTGCACCAGGACGTGCCGCTCAAGCTCCTCACCGACATTGCCGACTGGCTCGATACCCGCCTGCCGCAGCTGTTCGACGACGCAATGAGCCTGGTGGTCGACAACCGCATCTTCAAGCAGCGCAACGTCGATATCGCCGTTGTCAGCAAGGACGACGCGGTGCGCTGGGGCTTTTCCGGCCCGATGATCCGCGGTTCGGGCATCCCCTGGGATATCCGCAAGGCGCAGCCCTATGACGTCTATGACCGCATGGAATTCGACATTCCGGTGGGCACGCGCGGGGATTGCTATGACCGCATGATGGTGCGCGTGGAAGAAGTGCGCCAGTCGGCCCGGATCATGAAGCAGTGCCTGGCGCAGATGCCCGAAGGCCCGGTCATGACCGCCGACCGCAAGGTGGCCCCGCCCAAGCGCGGCGAGATGAAGAGCTCGATGGAAAGCCTGATCCATCACTTCAAGCTCTACACCGAAGGGTTCCACGTCCCGGCCGGCGAAGTCTATGTCGCCACCGAAAGCCCCAAGGGCGAATTCGGCGTCTATCTGGTCTCCGACGGCACCAACAAGCCCTACCGCTGCAAGATCCGCCCCACGGCGTTCTCGCACCTTCAGGCGATGGATTTCATGTCGAAGGGCCACATGCTGCCCGACGCGACCGCCATCCTGGGCGCGATCGACGTGGTGTTCGGGGAGTGCGACCGGTGAGCCGCGCGCAGGTCGACCAGGTTTCGATCCTCGCCTGCCTGACCGGGCTGGTGCTGACGGCCGCCTGGTTCATCGCCCTGGCGGTGACCGGCAAAGCCCCCGAAACGCTGGCCATGCTGGCCAGCGCGGTGGGTGGCTTCGAACTGTTCCATTTCGGCCAGGGGCTGTGGTTCGGCCGCGCCCTTCGTCGCAGCCGGAGGCGCTGACATGGCGGGGCTGACCGAAATCGCCACGGCCATGATCGCGGCGTACAACGCGCAGGATGCCGATACCTACGTCACCTACATGACCGATGATGCCTGCGAAGCGGGCTATCGGGGCGCGGTGGTGCGCGAAGGCAAGGAAGGCACCCGCGAGGGCCTCAAGAAGATGTTTGCCGAGTTTCCGGAAAACCGCGCCGAAGTGATCGGCGCGAACGAACTGGGCAATTATGTCGTGTTTCACGAGCGTGTGTGGCGTTCTGCCGCGGCCGAGCCGTTTGACGTGATTGCCGTCTACAGCTTCGAAGGCGACAAGTGCGCACGCGTGGAGTTCATTCGCTAATGGCTGATCGTCATCCCGAACCCGATACCCCGCAGCTGCGCGCGCGCTGGGGTAGCTTTGCCTGGACCGAGGCCAACGCGGCCAAGGCCAAGGAAATCATCGCGCGCTATCCCGCCGGCCGCCAGCGTTCGGCGGTCATGCCGCTGCTCGATCTGGCGCAGCGCCAGGTGGGCGCCGAGGAAAACACGCAAGGCTGGCTGCCGCTGCCGGTGATGGAATACGTCGCCGCGCAGCTCGACATGCCGATCATCCGCGTGCTCGAAGTGGCCACCTTCTACACGATGTACAACATCGCGCCGGTCGGCCGGTTCCACGTGCAGGTCTGCGGCACCACGCCATGCATGCTGCGCGGGTCGGACGACATTCTGGCCGTGTGCAAGCAGCGTGGCCTCAAGAAGGGCCACACCACGGCCGATGGCCTGTTCACGCTGACCGAAGTGGAATGCATGGGCAACTGCGCCTCGGCCCCGATGGTGCAGATCAACGACGACAACTATGAAGACCTGACGGCCGAGCGGATCGAGCATATCCTCGACGAACTCGCCGCCGGGCGCCAGCCCAAGACCGGCACGCAGGAGCCGGGCCGCCACACCGTGGAACCGGTGGGCGGGCCGACCTCGCTGACGGCGATGGTTTCCGAAAACCACGATTACCGAGGGGAGTGGTAAGCCATGGCCCTTGCCGACAAGGATCGCATCTTCACCAATCTCTACGGCTATCAGCCGTGGAACCTGGCCGCCGCCCAGGCGCGCGGTGATTGGGACAACACCAAGGACCTGATCGCGCGCGGCCGTGACGCGATCATCCAGGAAATGAAGGACTCCGGCCTGCGTGGCCGTGGCGGTGCGGGCTTCCCCACCGGCATGAAGTGGTCGTTCATGCCCAAGGAATCCAAGGATGGCCGTCCCAGCTTCCTGGTGATCAACGCCGACGAATCCGAACCCGGTTCGTGCAAGGACCGCGAAATCATCCGCCACGATCCGCACAAGCTGATCGAAGGCGCGCTGGTGGCCGGCTTTGCGATGGGCGCGCGCGCAGCCTACATCTACATTCGCGGCGAATATATCCGCGAAGCCGAAACGCTGTTTGCCGCCGTGGCCGAAGCCTATGACGCGGGCCTGCTGGGCAAGAACGCGGCCGGTTCGGGCTATGACTTCGACGTCTTCGTCCATCGCGGGGCGGGCGCCTACATCTGCGGCGAAGAAACCGCGATGATCGAATCGCTCGAAGGCAAGAAGGGCCAGCCCCGCCTCAAGCCGCCGTTCCCGGCCGGCGCGGGCCTCTATGGCTGCCCCACCACGGTCAACAACGTGGAATCGATCGCGGTTGCCCCCACGATCCTGCGCCGTGGCGCGGCATGGTTTTCCAGCTTCGGCCGGGAAAACAACAAGGGCACCAAGCTGTTCCAGATCAGCGGGCATGTGGACAAGCCCTGCGTGGTCGAGGAAGAGATGTCGATCCCGTTCCGCGAACTGATCGAGAAGCACTGCGGCGGTATTCGCGGCGGCTGGGACAACCTCCTGGCCGTGATCCCCGGTGGTTCGTCGGTTCCGCTGGTGCCGGCGGCCGAGATCATGGACGCGCCGATGGACTTCGACGGGTTGCGTGCGCTCGGCTCTGGCTTGGGCACCGCGGCGGTCATCGTCATGGACAAGTCCACCGACATCGTGCGCGCGATCAGCCGCCTTTCGTACTTCTACAAGCACGAAAGCTGCGGCCAGTGCACGCCCTGCCGCGAAGGCACCGGCTGGATGTGGCGCGTGATGGAACGCCTGCGCACCGGCGATGCCGACGTGGAGGAGATCGACATGCTCTTCAACGTGACCAAGCAGGTCGAAGGCCACACCATCTGCGCCCTGGGTGACGCGGCCGCCTGGCCGATCCAGGGCCTGATCCGCCACTTCCGCCCCGAAATCGAACGTCGCATCGCCGATCGTGCGGGCGATGTCCGGGAGGCAGCAGAATAATGCCCAAGGTCAAAGTAGACGGCGTCGAACTCGAAGTTCCGGCCGGGGCCACCGTGCTCCAGGCCTGCGAACTCGCCGGCAAGGAAATCCCCCGCTTCTGCTATCACGAGCGGCTGAGCATTGCCGGCAACTGCCGCATGTGCCTGGTCGAAGTGAAGCCCGGACCGCCCAAGCCGCAGGCTTCGTGTGCGCTTCCGGCGGCCGAGGGCCAGGAAATCCGCACCGACAGCGAAATGGTCAAGAAGGCGCGCGAAGGGGTGATGGAGTTCCTCCTCATCAACCACCCGCTCGATTGCCCGATCTGCGACCAGGGCGGCGAGTGTGACCTGCAGGACCAGTCGGTGGCCTATGGCCGCGGCGGCTCACGCTATCACGAGCACAAGCGTGCCGTGACCGAGAAGTACATGGGTCCGCTCATCAAGACGACGATGACGCGCTGCATCCACTGCACCCGTTGCGTGCGCTTCTCGGAAGAGATCGCCGGCGTGGACGAAATCGGCGCGCTCTATCGCGGCGAAACGATGCAGATCAGCACCTACCTGGAAAAGGCCGCCAAGCACGAGCTTTCGGCCAACGTGATCGACCTGTGCCCGGTCGGCGCGCTGACCAGCAAGCCCTATGCCTTCGAAGCGCGCCCATGGGAGCTGAAGAAGACGCTGTCGATCGACGTTTCGGACGCGATCGGCGCCAACATCCGGCTCGACAGCCGTGGCCGCGAAGTGCTGCGCATCCTGCCGCGCGTCAACGATGACGTGAACGAGGAATGGCTGGCCGACCGTGGCCGTTTCCTGGTCGACGGGCTGACCCGCCGCCGCCTCGACCGTCCGTGGCTGCGCCGCGACGGCAAGCTGGTGGCCGCGACCTGGGCCGAAGCCTTTGCCGCCGTTGCCTCGATCAATCCGGGCTCGTCGGTGGCGGTGGTTGCCGGTGACCTGGTCGATTGCGAAACCATGTTCGCGGCCAAGGAACTGGCCGGTGCGCTCGGTTCCACGCTGCTCGAAGGGCGGCAGACGGGCCTCGTTTATACCGCATCGAACCTGGCGGCCGTGGCGTTCAATTCGACGCTGGGCGGCATCGAGGAAGCCGACGCGATCCTGATCGTGGGCAGCCAGATCCGCGACGAAGCCCCGCTGCTCAACGCCCGCCTGCGCAAGGCGGTCAAGCGCGGCGCCAAGGTCTTCGTGATCGGGCCGGTGTGGGATACGACCTATCCCGCCACGTTCCTGGGCGAAGACGCCGGCCTGCTGTTCGACCTGCCGAGCGACGTCACCGACGCCTTCGGCGCGGCGGCCAAGCCGGCGATCATCATCGGCGGCGGCGCGCTGGCCAAGGGCGCGCTGGAAGCGGGCCTCGGTTTTGCCGAGCGCTTCAACCTTGTGCGCGATGGCTGGAACGGCTTCAACGTGCTGCACATGGCGGCTTCGCGCATGGGTGGCCTGATGCTGGGCTATGCCCAGGCGGGCGGTCTTGCCGATCTGGTGGCGGCCAAGCCCAAGATGGTGATCTCGCTCGGGGCCGACGAAGTCGACTGGACCAAGTTTGCCGACAGCATGATCGTGCACATCGGCCACCACGGTGACAAGGCGGCCCATGCCGCCGACGTGATCCTGCCCGCCGCCGCGTTCAGCGAAAAGGACGGCACTTACGTCAACACCGAAGGCCGCGTGCAGTTTGCCGAACGCGCCGTGTTCGCGCCGGGCGAAGCGCGCGAAGACTGGACGATCCTGCGTGCGCTGGCCGATGCCTTTGGTGTCAACGTGGGCTTCGACAGCTTTGAACAGCTGCGCGCCGCGATGATCGCGCAGGTTCCGGCGCTGGGCGTCGAAGGGCTGGCCGATTACGGCGCGCTGCCGGCGGCTCCCGCTTCGGCGGCCTGTTCGGGCACGATCGGCTATCCGATCAAGGACCCTTACCTCAACAACGCCATCGGCCGGGCCAGCCCGACGCTGCAGCGGTGTTCGAGCGAACTGCTCCACGGTGAACTTCAGGCGGAGGCCGCGGAATGACTGCGTTCTTTCAAGGTCTTGGCCTGCCTTTCGGGGCGGCCTGGGCCATCTCCACGATCTGCGGCATTCTGCTGATCGCGCTGCCGGTGATGCTCGCCGTGGCGATGGTGATCTATGTCGACCGCAAGGTCTGGGCATCGATGGCGCTGCGCCGTGGCCCCAACGTGGTTGGCCCGTTCGGCATTCTCCAGTCGTTTGCCGATGGTCTCAAGGTCTTCCTCCAGGAAACCATTATTCCTTCAGCGGCGAACAAGGGCCTGTTCCTGATCGCCCCGATCATCACCTTCACCGTGGCGCTGCTGGCCTGGGCGGTGATCCCGTTCAATTCGGGCGCGATCCTGGCCGATATCAACGTTGGCCTGCTCTACATCCTCGCGATCTCGTCGCTGGGGGTTTACGGCATCGTCATCGCGGGCTGGTCTTCGAATTCGAAGTACCCGTTCTTCTCGGCGATGCGCGCCTCGGCCCAGATGATCAGCTATGAAGTCTCGATCGGCTTCATCCTGATCTGTGTGGTGCTGTGGGCCGGTTCGTTCAACCTCAACGATATCGTCAAGGCGCAGCACGGCTTCGGCCTTGGCTTCATCAACGGCTTCTGGTGCAGCCCGCTGCTGTTCCCGATGTGGGTGATGTTCCTCATCTCCAGCATGGCAGAAACCCAGCGCGCACCGTTCGACCTGACCGAAGCGGAAAGCGAACTCGTCGCCGGCTATCAGACCGAATATTCGTCGATGGCTTTCGCGCTGTTCTGGCTGGGCGAATACGGCAACGTGCTCTTGATGTGCGCGCTCAACGCCACGCTGTTCTGGGGTGGCTACCTGCCGCCGGTGGAACTGGCGATCCTCTATTGGATCCCTGGCTGGATCTGGCTCATCCTCAAGATCGCTTTCGGCTTCTTCGTGTTCAGCTGGGTCAAGGCAACGGTGCCCCGTTACCGTTATGACCAACTGATGCGCCTTGGCTGGAAAATCTTCCTGCCCGTCTCGCTGCTGTTCGTGTTCCTCGTCAGCGGCTACCTCATGGCTACCGGACACTTCGCATGACTGTCGGACAGCTCGTCAAGAGCTTCACCCTCTGGGAGTTCGTGAAAGCGCACTGGCTGACCCTGAAGTATTTCTTCAGGCCCAAGGCGACTGTGAACTACCCGTTCGAGAAGAACCCGCTCTCGCCGCGTTTCCGTGGTGAACACGCCCTGCGCCGTTATCCCAACGGTGAAGAGCGCTGCATCGCGTGCAAGCTGTGCGAGGCCGTGTGCCCGGCGCAGGCGATCACGATCGAGGCGCAACCGCGTGAGGACGGCAGCCGCCGGACCACCCGATACGATATCGACATGACCAAGTGCATCTTCTGCGGCTTTTGCCAGGAAGCCTGCCCGGTCGATGCCATCGTCGAAGGGCCGAACTTCGAATACGCGACCGAAACGCGCGAAGAGCTGCTCTACGACAAGGCCAAGCTTCTGGCGAACGGGGACAAGTGGGAGCGGGCGATTGCCGCGAACCTTGAAGCCGATGCACCGTACCGGTAAGGGGCGCGCGTCATGATCCAGGCAATTGCCTTTTATCTCTTTGCCACGCTGACGATCTTTTCGGGCGCGGTAACCATTCTCGCGCGCAACCCGGTCCATTCGGTGCTGTGGCTGATCCTGGCGTTCTTCAACGCGGCCGGCCTGATGATCCTCATCGGCGCCGAGTTTATCGCCATGCTGCTGGTGATCGTCTATGTCGGCGCCGTCGCGGTGCTGTTCCTGTTCGTCGTCATGATGCTCGACATCGACTTCTCGCAACTGCGGGCCGGGTTCATCAAGAACTTCCCGCTGGGTCTTGCGCTGGCCTTCGTGCTCCTGGCTGAACTGGTCATGGGCGTGGGCGCCTACAAGGCCGGGGGCCTGGCGCTGGGCACTGCGAACGCGGCGACCGCACCGATCGCGGGCCTGTCGAACACGGCGGCCATCGGGGCGCTGCTCTATTCGCGCTATCTCTTCCTGTTCGAAACCGCCGGCATCATCCTGCTGGTGGCGATGATCGGCGCCATCGTGCTGACCCATCGCCAGCGTGGCGACGTGCGCGGCCAGAACGTGTCGCGCCAGAACGCGCGCCGTCCGGAAGAGGCGACTATCAATCTTCAGCCGGAAGTCGGGAAGGGGGTCACGCTCTGATGATCGGCATCGAACACTATGTCATCGTCAGCGCGATCCTGTTCGTGCTCGGCGTGCTGGGGATTTTCCTCAATCGCAAGAACGTCATCATCCTGCTGATGGCGATCGAACTGATCCTGCTGTCGGTGAACCTCAACCTGGTCGCCTTCAGCGTCTTCCTTCACGATCTGGTCGGCCAGATCTTCGCGATGTTCGTGCTGACCGTGGCGGCGGGCGAAGCGGCGATCGGGCTCGCCATTCTTGTCATCTACTTCCGTGGCCGCGGCACGATTGCCGTTGACGACGTCAACCGGATGAAGGGCTGAACCCATGTCGTCCATCAACGTCATCGTCTTTCTGCCGCTTCTGGCAGCGATCGTTGCCGGCCTTGGCAACAAGAAGCTGGGCATGGTCCCGGCCAAGGTGATCACCACCGGCGCGCTGGCCGTGTCCTGCGCGCTGTCGTGGCCGATCTTCCTCTCGTTCCTGGGCGGTCACGCCGAAGCCAGCGTCACGCCGGTGCTCAACTGGGTGAAATCGGGCGATCTCGATTTCCTCTGGGCGCTGCGCGTCGATACGCTCACGGCCGTGATGCTGGTGGTGATCACCAGCGTGTCATTCCTCGTGCACCTCTATTCGTGGGGGTACATGAGCGAGGAACCGGATCAGCCGCGCTTCTTCGCCTATCTCTCGCTGTTCACCTTCGCCATGCTCATGCTGGTGACGGCGGACAACCTGGTGCAGATGTTCTTCGGCTGGGAAGGCGTGGGCCTGGCCTCGTATCTGCTGATCGGTTTCTGGTTCCGCAAGCCGAGCGCCAACGCTGCCGCGATGAAGGCCTTCGTGGTCAATCGCGTGGGCGACCTTGGCTTCATGCTGGGTATCTTCGCGACGTTCCTGGTGTTCCACACCGTGTCGATCCCGCAGATCCTGCACGACGCGCCAGCCGTTCTTTCGGGTTCGACCATCGGTTTCCTGGGCTATCGCTTTGATACCGCCACGGTGATCTGCATCTTGCTGTTCATCGGTGCGATGGGCAAGTCGGCGCAGCTTGGCCTGCACACCTGGTTGCCTGACGCGATGGAAGGCCCGACCCCGGTGTCGGCGCTGATCCACGCGGCCACGATGGTGACCGCCGGCGTGTTCATGGTCTGCCGCCTGTCGCCGCTGTTCGAACTGAGCCCCACGGCCACCGGTTTCGTAACCTTCATCGGCGCGATGACCTGTTTCTTCGCCGCCACCGTCGGCACGACGCAGACCGACATCAAGCGCGTGATCGCCTATTCGACCTGCTCGCAGCTGGGCTACATGTTCTTCGCCGCCGGCGTTGGTGCCTATGGCGCGGCGATGTTCCACTTGTTCACCCACGCCTTCTTCAAGGCGCTGCTGTTCCTGGGCGCCGGTTCGGTGATCCACGCGATGCATCACGAGCAGGACATGCGCTATTACGGCGGCCTGCGGAAGAAGATCCCCTTCACCTTCTTGGCGATGATGGCCGGTACGCTGGCGATCACCGGGGTTGGCCTGGTCGACGTGTTCGGCTTTGCCGGGTTCTATTCCAAGGACGCGATCCTGGAGAGCGCCTGGGCCAAGGGCACGGAACTGGGGCACTTCGCCTTCTTCATGGGCGTGTTCGCCGCGCTGCTCACCAGCTTCTATTCGTGGCGCCTGGTCTACCTGACCTTCTTCGGCAAGCCGCGCTGGGAGCAGTCGGAGCATATCCAGCACGCCGTTCACGATGCGCACGGGCATGACGACCACGCGCACGATCATGGCCACGATCATCACCATCACGACGCGCACAGCGACGGCACGGCGGGCTACCACCCGCACGAAAGCCCGCTGGTCATGCTGGTGCCGTTGATCGTGCTGTCGGTGGGCGCGGTGCTGGCCGGTTTCGTGTTCAACCATGCCTTCGTCAGCGAAGGGACGGGCGAATTCTGGAAGGGCGCGCTGGTCTATAGCGAGCACCTGATCCACGCCGCGCACCATGTGCCGACCTGGGTGAAGTGGGCGCCGTTCGGCGTGATGGCCACCGGTTTCCTGATCGCGACTTATGCCTATGTCGTGAACCCGGCATTCCCGGCGGCCTTTGTCGAGCAGTTCGGCTTCCTCTACCGCTTCCTGCTCAACAAGTGGTACTTCGACGAGCTCTATCACTTCATCTTCGTGCGCCCCGCGCTGTGGCTCGGTCGCGTGTTCTGGAAGGTGGGTGATATCGGGATCATCGATCGCTTTGGCCCGAACGGCGCTGCCTGGCTGGTGGCGCAGGGCAGCCGCGGGGCGGTCAAGCTCCAGTCCGGATATCTCTACAGCTATGCGCTGGTCATGCTCGTCGGTCTCGTCGGCGCGATCAGCTGGGTGATCGCACAATGACCGGCTTTCCGATCCTTTCGCTCCTGATGCTGGTGCCGCTGGTCGGCGCCGGCCTGGTCCTCAAGGCCAATCGCGAACAGGCCCGCCTGATCGCCTTGGTGGCAACCCTGATCGACTTCGCGCTGGGCGTGGTGCTTTGGGCGCACTACGATGTCGGCGGCGCGCAGTGGCAGTTCCAGGAACGCGCCGCGCTGTTCTCGGGCTTCGAATGGAAGCTGGGCATCGACGGCATCGCCCTGCTGCTGATCGCGCTGACCGTGTTCCTCATGCCGATCTGCATCGGCGCGAGCTGGAACTCGATCGAGAAGCGTGCCGGCGAATATTATGCCGCCTTCCTGCTGATGGAAACGCTGATGATCGGCGTGTTCACGGCGCAGGACTTGTTCCTGTTCTACATCATGTTCGAAGCCGGCCTGATCCCGATGTACCTGATCATCGGCATCTGGGGCGGGGCGGATCGCATCTACGCGAGCTACAAGTTCTTCCTCTACACGCTGCTCGGCTCGGTGCTGATGCTGATCGCGATGTTCTGGATGGTCAACGTGGCCGGCACCAGCGACATCCCGACGCTGATGGCCTACAACTTCCCGGTCCACGCGCAGACCTGGCTGTGGCTTGCCTTCTTCGCCAGCTTTGCGGTGAAGATGCCGATGTGGCCGGTGCACACCTGGCTGCCCGACGCGCACGTGCAGGCGCCCACCGCCGGCTCGGTGATCCTGGCGGGCGTGCTGCTCAAGATGGGTGGTTACGGCTTCATCCGCTTCTCGCTGCCGATGTTCCCCGAAGCCTCGGCGCAGTTCGCGCCGCTGGTGTGGGGCCTGTCGATGGCCGCTGTGGTGATCACGTCACTGATCGCGCTGGTCCAGCATGACATCAAAAAGCTGATCGCCTATTCCTCGGTCGCGCACATGGCGATCGTGACGATCGGCCTCTTCGCCTTCAACACGCAGGGCCTCGAAGGCTCGATGCTGATCATGCTCAGCCACGGCTTGGTGGCCGGCGCGCTGTTCCTCGGCGTGGGCGTGATCTACGATCGCCTACACACGCGTGAGATCACGCGCTATGGCGGCCTTGCCATCAACATGCCCTACTATGCGCTGTTCATGCTGCTGTTCACCATGGCCTCGATCGGCCTGCCGGGCACCAGCGGGTTCGTGGGTGAATTCCTCTCGCTGATGGGCGTCTATGCCGAAAGCAGCTGGGTGGCGCTGGTCTGCACCACCGGGATCATCCTGGGCGCGGCCTACATGCTCTACCTCTATCGCCGCGTCATCTTTGGTGACCAGAAGAACGCCGATGCCGCCGCGATGCTCGATCTCGACAAGCGCGAATGGGCGATGATGGTGCCGCTCGCGGCCGTGGTGCTGTGGATGGGCGTCTATCCCGAAAGCTTCCTGGCGCCGATGCGCAAGGATATCGCCACGCTCGAACACCGCCTGGCCCCGGCCAAGCCGAAGGGCGACGCGCAACTGAAACTGGGGGCAGGCAAGCCGGCCCCTGAAGAAGCCGCGCACGGGGAGGCGCACTGATGGAACTGCTTCGCTCTCTCCAGATCACCCTGGCCGAGGAAGTGCTCAGCATTTCCGGCCTGGTGCTGCTGCTGGTTGCCGCCTGGGGCGGAGACAAGGCGTCGCGCCTGATCTCCATCCTGTCGGTTGCCGTGCTGACAGTCTGCGCGCTGATTGCCGCGCCCGCCCTGTGCGGCTCGGCCATGGGCCCCGACGTGACCGCCTTTTCCGGGCAGTACCGTGCCGACGCCTTTGCCGCCTTTGCCAAGCTGCTGATCTATGCCGGTGCCGGCGTGACGCTGATTGTCGCGCCTGCGTTCTTCGATCGCGTGCGCGCCATGCGGGCCGAATTCCCGCTGCTGGTGCTGTTCGCGGCGCTCGGCATGGGGATCATGGTTTCGGCTGGTGACCTGCTCGCGCTCTACATCGGTCTCGAACTCAACAGCCTTGCCTCCTACGTGCTCGCCTCGATGCTGCGCAGCGACGAGCGTTCGGCGGAATCGGGCCTCAAGTACTTCGTGCTGGGCTCGCTCGCTTCGGGCATCCTGCTCTACGGTGTCAGCCTGACCTATGGCTTCACCGGCACGACGAGCTTTGAAGGCATCCGCCTGGCGCTCAGCCACGGGCTGACCACCGGCGCCACCTTTGGCGTGGTGTTCGTGCTCGCCGGCCTGGCCTTCAAGATCAGCGCCGCGCCGTTCCACATGTGGACGCCCGACGTCTATGAAGGCGCGCCCACCCCGGTGACGACGTTCTTCGCCACGGCGCCCAAGGTTGCCGCGCTGTCGCTGCTGATGCGCGTGAGCCTGGAAGCCTTCGGCACGCAGGCACACGCCTGGCAGCAGATCGTGATCTTCGCCGCGCTGCTCTCGATCGTGATCGGGGCACTGGGCGCGATCGGGCAGAACAACATCAAGCGCCTGATGGCCTATTCGTCGATCAACAACGTCGGCTTCATGCTCATCGGCCTGGCTTGCGCCAACCAGCCGGGCGCGGCCGCGATGCTGATCTACCTGGCGATCTACGTGGCGATGTCGGTGGCTGGCTTTGTCGCCGTGCTGATGCTCAAGGACGCCGATGGCGAGCCGGTCGAGGCGATTTCCGACCTTGCCGGCCTGTCGAAGACGCGCCCTGGCCTGGCCGCCGCGCTGGCCGCGGTGATGTTCAGCCTGGCGGGTATTCCGCCGCTGTTCGGGTTCTGGGGCAAGTTCGTGGTGTTCCAGGCCGCGGTGCAGGCCAACCTGCTGGCGCTCGCCGCCATCGGTATCGCCGCTTCGGTGATCGGCGCGTTCTACTACCTCAAGGTGGTGAAGGTGCTCTATTTCGACGACGCGACCGACAAGGTGACGGGCAAGAGCGACGTGGCGCACACCGTGCTGCTGGTGATCGCCACGCTGTTCATCTCGCCGCTGGGCTATCTGCTGACCAACTGGCTGCATGTGCTGGCCGGCAACGCGGCGGCTGCGCTGTTCCACGTGGCCTGAACCACCCTTGTTCGAATTCGTAGACGAGATCCCCTCCACCAACGCGGCCCTTGTGGCGCGCGCTGGTGGGGGGGATTGCCTTTTGGAAGGGCACTGGCTGATCGCCGATCGCCAGAGCGCCGGGCGCGGCCGCGCCGGGCGGGCCTGGAGCGATGGCTTCGGCAATTTCATGGGCTCCACCGCCGTCCAACTCGCGCCCCATGAAGCCGCGCCGCAGACACTGGCGCTGGTCGCGGGGCTCGCGCTGTGGGATGCCGTGGCCGCCTGTGCGCCGGGGCGGCCCGATCTCTACCTCAAATGGCCCAACGACCTGCTGGTGCGCCAGGCCAAGCTGGCCGGCATCCTGCTGGAACGAGTGGGCAACACGGTGGTGGTGGGTATTGGCGTGAACCTGGCGGTGGCGCCGCCAGTGTCCGGGCGGGAGACCGTCTCGCTTGCTGCCCTGGGGCATGGCACCGATCGCGATGCCTTTGCCGCCCAATTGGCGACGCACTGGGCCGCGCGCCTGGAAGCCTGGCACGCCGGGCAATGGCCTGCGCTGCGCCGCGCCTGGGAAGAGCGTGCCGTGCCACGTGGCACGCTGGTTTCCGTCAATGACAAGGATCATGGCCCGATCATGGGTGGTTTTGCCGGGATCGATGCCGATGGCGTAGCGCAATTGCGCCTGGCGGACGGCCGGCTTCTTGCCATTCACGCCGGCGATGTCGATCTGGTGGGTGAGCCGGGGTCTTCCGCGGCCCGAGGAGAAGCGTGATGCTGCTGGCGGTCGATGTCGGCAATACCAATGTCGTCTTTGCCCTGTTCGAGGAACGGACGATCCGTGCGCGCTGGCGCGTGGCGACCGATCCGCGCCGCACGGCCGATGAATATGCCGTGTGGCTGCTGCAACTGATGCAGATCCAGGGTTTTGCCCGCGACGCCGTGCGCCAGATCGTGATTTCCACGGTGGTGCCGCGCGCGCTGCACAATCTGGAAGTTCTGGCCGACAAGTATTTTGGCCTGGAACCGCTGGTGGCGGGGCAGGGCGCGGCCGAATGGGGCTTCGTTGCCGATGTGGACGAACCGCGCTCGCTGGGTGCGGACCGTGCGCTCAACGTCATCGCCGCGCATGCACGCCATCCCGGCGAGCATCTGATCATCATCGATTTCGGCACCGCAACCACGTTCGATTGGGTTGACCCCGAGGGCACCTACAAGGGCGGGATCATCGCGCCGGGCATCAACCTGTCGCTCGATGCGCTGGTGAGCGCGGCGGCCAAATTGCCGCGCATCGCCATTTCCGTGCCGCGCCAGGGCGAAAGCGTGATAGGGCGCAACACCGAAGACCAGATGCACATCGGCGTGTTCTGGGGCTATGTGGCGATGATGGAAGGCCTGATCGCCCGCATGCGCGCCGAAATCGGCCATCCGGCCAAAGTGATTGCCACAGGCGGCCTGGCCGTGCTGTTTGACCGCCACACGCGGATTTTTGACCATGTCGACGCCGATCTGACGTTGGACGGCATGGCCTTGCTTGCAGAGCGCGCCCAGGGGGCCGCCCAGAACAGGACACAAGAGTGAAGCCCGGTAAGGAATTGTTGTTTCTCGCCCTTGGTGGTTCGGGCGAGATCGGGATGAACGTCAACCTCTATGGGTGTGACGGCAAATGGCTGATGGTCGACCTGGGCATGACCTTTGCCGATCCCTGGTATCCGGGCGTGGAACTGGTGTTTGCCGACCTCGAATTCATCGAGGAACGCAAGAAGGACCTGCTCGGCATCGTGCTCACGCACGCACACGAAGACCATATCGGTGCCGTGCCCTATTTTGCGCAGGAACTGGGCGTGCCGCTTTATGCCACGCCGTTCACCGCGCGGCTCGTGCATGAAAAGCTGGTCGAGGCGGGCATCGAGAACAGCGTCGACCTGAACGTGATCGAGAACGAGGGCAGCCTCTCGCTGGGTGGGTTCGACATCCGCTATGTGCCGCTGGCGCACTCGATTGCCGAAGGCAATGCGCTGGTGATCGACACGCCCTATGGCCGCGTGTTCCACACCGGCGACTGGAAGCTGGATGACGAGCCCCGCGTGGGCACCCCGGCGACCGAGGAAGAACTCACCGCGATCGGCGACGAGGGCGTGCTGGCGCTGGTGTGCGATTCCACCAACGTGTTCAATCCCAAGCCTTCGGGCTCGGAAGGGGCGGTGCGTGCGGGCCTGCTGGAAACCATTGCGGAACTGAAGGGCCGCCGGGTGGTGGTGACGACCTTTGCCTCCAACGTGGCGCGGTTGCAGACCCTGGCCGAAGTGGCCGAGGCGACAGGGCGGCAGCTCTGCGTTGCGGGCCGTTCGCTTGATCGGATCATCAAGGTATCGCAGGCATCGGGCTATCTGCTCGATTTTCCCGATCCGATCAGCATGGACGCGGCGATGGACCTGCCGCGCGGCGAAGTGCTGATCCTGGCGACCGGCGGGCAGGGCGAAGCGCGCGCCGCGCTGGCGCGGATCGCGGGCGACCAGCACCCGATCAAGCTGGAAGCGGGCGATGCCGTGGTCTTTTCCAGCCGCCAGATCCCCGGCAACGAACTGGCCATCGGCCGCGTGCAGAACGCGCTGGTGGAAAAGGGCGTGCGCCTGGTCACCGACAAGCAATCGATGATCCACGTTTCGGGCCATCCAGGCCGGCCGGAACTCATGGCGCTGTATGAATGGCTGCGCCCGCACATCCTGGTGCCCGTGCATGGCGAGATCCGCCACATGGCCGAGCAGGCCCGCCTGGGCAAGGCCGAGGGCATTCCCAAGACGATCGTGCAGAAGAACGGCGATCTGGTGCGCCTGGCGCCCAACGGGCCGGTCAAGCTGAGCACCGAGCGCAATGGTCGCCTGGTGCTGGACGGCGATATCATCGCCCCGGCCGATGGCGAAGCCATGGCTGCGCGGCGCAAGCTGGGCAACAATGGCCTGGTCAGCGTTGCCCTGGCGGTGACCGCGGAAGGCAAGCAGGCGTCGGGCGTCGATATCGGCTGCATCGGCGTGCCCCTGGAAGAGGACATGGAGCCTTTCCTGGAGGAAGCCCGCGAGGACGTGTCAAAGGCACTCAAGGCGCTGAAAGGCGATCGCAAGCGCGATCGCGTGGCCGTTGCCGAGTGCGTGCGGCTTACGGTAAGACGCACCGCGCAGCGCTGGTGCGGCAAGAAGCCGGTGGTGCAGGTCCTGCTGCGCGAACGCTGAAACCCATGCGCCGGCGCGGCTAGGGAGAGAGACGATGCGTTGGACGTCGATGTTGGCGATCTATGCCCTGTTCTGGGTGCTTTCGGCCTTTGCCGTGCTGCCGTTCGGCCTGCGCACCCCTGATGAAGTGGGCGTGGCGCCGGCTGCCGGCCATGCCACCAGCGCGCCGGTCAATTTCCGGCCGCGCGTGGTGCTGTTGCGCGCCACGCTGGTTTCGGCCGCGCTGTTTGCGCTGTTCTATGCGAATTTCTACAAGGGCTGGGTGACGGCGGCAGACCTTGATGTGTCGCGGCTTTTGGGGATCGACTGAGGCCCCTCCATCGCGGCTTTGCGGCGGCTCGCCCTCGCCATCACCGATGGGGATGTCGCAGACCGCAGGCCCGACGGACGGGCCCCATCACCACAAGATGCCGCCGTCGGGCTGAACCACCGGCACGGGCGGCAGGCCGATGCTTTCGTTGCAATCGGATTCGATCGTCGCGCACATCGCGGTCAGCGGGGCATCGTGGATCGTGTTGGCGAAGGGGTTGACCAGATCGTCGCCGATCTGCAGCGCGGCCAGGAACATGAACCCGGCCAGCGCCGAACCCAGCGGCGTTGCCGGCCCCAGCGTCTCGACCAGACCGATCGGCAGCAGCACGCAGAACAGCCGGGTAAAGAAGGTAGGGAAGCTGCGGTATTGGGCGGGAAGCGGCGTGTTGCGCAGGCGCTCCATCGCGCCTTGGGCGTTGGCGATATCCACCATGATCGCTTCGATCCGGTTCAACTGGACCGTGTCGATCCAGCCTTTGCGGAGCGCGGCGGCCAGGCGCATGCCATTGCCTTCGAGCAGGCCGTTGGCGGGATTGCGGCGCCCCAATTCGGGAATTTCGCCATCGCCCAGCACGCGATGCGCGCTGTCCGCCGGGCTTTCACCGCGCAACTGGTGGCGCAGCACATGCACATAGGCGATATGCCGCCGTACCACTTCGTGGCGCAGTGCCTGACCTTCGGCATGATCGGGCAGGGCCGCGCCCACCGCGCGTGCCAAGCTGCGCGAGGCGTTGGTCATCGCGCCCCACACGATGCGGCCTTCCCACCAACGGGCATAGGCAGAGTTGACGCGGAAACCGAGCAGCAGCGCCAGGCCCGTGCCGAAAATGGTAAGCGGCAGGGCCGGCGCGGGAAACGGCGTGTAATAATAGAAGACGGTTACCGCCACGTCCCACACGAACAGTGCGATCAGCGTGTTCCACGCCGCCACGAATGTCATGCGGATACGCGGTGTCTTGCCAACGATCATGCCTGGATAAGCCCTTGGTCAGAGGCGTGCGGCCGAACTGCTGCCGTTATCCATGGTCAGCCAGGCCCGCCGCAGCGCGATGCAGCCGATAATACCGATCAACTTGGCCAGCGCCAGTTGCAGTGTCTGCCCTTCTTCGTTGAACGCCAGCCAGGCCAGCACGGCCATGGCAACCAGTGCGCAATGCACCGGCAGCGCTTCGATATCGTTCCAGCGCAGCGGTTGTTCGACATCCGCTGTGGTGTTGCGAAAGGGGAATGCAAAGGCCATCGACAGGTTCCCATGGTTGTGGATCGCGCCACCGTGGCGCGCCGCCATGCCCATCATTTTGCGTTGCGCCAGGCCCATGGGAAGGGCTGCGCAGGACAAGTGTGGCTTTCATTTCCCGAAAACATCATGCTTTTGAATGGGTTGCTCGGCGATTTCAAGAGTGGGCAACGATTTCAAACAGTTCTGCAACCTTCCTTATATTGCGACGCAACACCCGCTTCCTATCGTAGGGAAATGGCTGATCGATTTTCCGAACTGCTCTCGTTCGTCCGCGTTGCCGAGGCTGGCAGCCTGTCGCAGGCGGCCGTCCGCCTGGGTTTGTCGCTGCCGGTGGTCAGCCGCCGTCTGGCGCAACTGGAAGCGCGCCTGGGTGTGGCACTCGTCCGGCGCAACAGCCGGCACCTTTCGCTGACCGAGGAAGGCCAGTTGTTCTATCGCCAGGCCGGGCAAGTCCTGGCGGATATGGAGCGCGCTGAAACGGTGGTGCGCACGCGGGCCTTCGGGCCGGCCGGGACATTGAAGGTGGCAACCACGCTGGCGTTCGGCCGCCGCCGCCTGGGCGACCTGCTGCAGCGCTTTGCCAAGGCCCATCCGGACGTGACCGTGCATCTCGACAGCGTACCCGCGCTGAGCAATCCGGTGGAAAGCGGCCACGACCTGGTGATCAGCTTTGCCACGCCGCCGCTGTCATCGCTGATCTGCCGCCGCCTGGGCAGCAACCCGCGCTTGTTGTGCGCGGCGCCGTCTTATCTGGAGCGGCGCGGGCGGCCGCGCGTGGTGGAAGACCTGGCCCGGCACGATCACGTGGTGGTGCTGGACGAAGCGGGCGCCGTGTTGCGCGAAGGGCTGCCTGAAAGCCTGGCGCTGCCAGCGGGCCTGGCCACCAACGATGCCGACGTGGCGCGGGCATGGGCGCTGGACGGAGCCGGGATAGCCCTGCATTCGCTGTGGGAAGTGGCCGAAGACCTGGAAAGCGGCGCGCTTGAAGTGGTGTTGCCCGAAGTGGAATTGCCCGCGCTGCCCGTCGTCGCCCTGTTCGAGCCGCGCCAAGGCCGCACCCCGCGCTTGCGGCGGTGCCTGCAATTCCTGGCACACCAGGTACCGGCCTTGGCTTGAGGGGAGGCCGCTGCCCCCTCCGCCAGCCCTGCGGGCTGCCACCACCCCCGGTTGGGGGAGGATCTTTGCTTTACACGCCTTCCAGCGCGTAGCCGGCCGAGCGCACGGTGCGCACGGGGTCGGCGGCGCCGGGGACGGCGATCGCCTGGCGCAGGCGGCGGATGTGGACGTCCACGGTGCGCAGTTCTATGTCGCTGCCGCTGCCCCACACGGCATCGAGCAGTTGCCCGCGCGAGAAGACGCGGCCGGGATGCTCCATGAAATGCTTGAGCAGGCGAAATTCGGTGGGGCCGATCTTGATCGACTGCCCGCGCCGCGTCACGCGGTGGGCGGTGGGATCGAGGCTCATGTCCCCGACGGTAATGGTTTCGCCGGCCAGCGCCGGGCGCACGCGGCGCAGCACGGCGCCAACGCGGGCAATCAGTTCGCGGGGAGAAAACGGCTTGGTGACATAATCGTCCGCCCCGGTTTCCAGGCCGCGCACGCGATCGTCCTCATCGCTGCGCGCGGTCAGCATGATGATCGGCACATGCGCGGTGGCCTTGTTGCGGCGCAGGCGGCGGCACACCTCGATCCCGCTGGTGCCACCGATCATCCAGTCGAGCAGGACGAGATCGGGCGTATCTTCGGCGGCGAGCAGCAGCGCTTCGTCGCCATCGTCGGTGCTGCGCACGTCATAGCCTTCGCCGCGAAAGCGGTATTCGACCAGTTCGGCCAGCGCGGTATCGTCTTCGACGAGAAGCAGCTTGGGGGCAGACACGCAGAACCTCCGGTAGTGAACCTTGACCGTAACCTTGCGAAAGCACGACAAATGTTACGCGGCCATGACGAAACCGGCGGGAATGTTGCCCCCCGGTGGATTACGCGGGCGGAATCACGTCTTCCCGTTCGGGCAGATAGGTGCCGGTGGCGGCATAGTGCACGATTTCGGCGATATTGGTGGCCTGGTCACCGATCCGCTCGATATTGCGGGCCACGAACATGAGCTGCGCCACGCTGCTGATCGTGGCGGGGTTTTCCACCATGTACGATACGAAGTTGCGGAACACGCTGTCATAGATCGCGTCCACCTTGGCATCGCGGCGCACGATCTCGGCCGCGGCCACGGCATCGCGCGCGGCATAGGCGGTGAGCACGTCGTGGACCATGTCGCTGGCCAGTTCGTTCATGATCGGCAGCAGGGTGAGCGGTTCGAAGCGCTTGCGCCCTTCGATGTGGCCCACGCGCTTGGCGATGTTCTTGGCATAATCGCCGATGCGCTCGATCACGCCGGCGATTTTCAGCGCGGCGATCACTTCGCGCAAGTCGTCGGCCATCGGCGCGCGCAGCGCGAGGACGCGGATGGCGAGGCGATCGACTTCGCCCTCCAGCTGGTCGATGCGCTTGTCGCGCGCGATCACGCTGGCGGCGAGGTCTTCGTTGCCGCCCACCAGGGCGTCCATCGCCTCGGTAATGGAAAGTTCGGCCAGGCCGCCCATTTCCGCCACCAGGCCGCGCAGGCGGGTGATGTCTTCGTCGAATGCCTTGACGGTATGTTCAGCCACGTCTCGTTCCCTTACCCGTAACGGCCGGTGATATAGTCCTTGGTGCGCTCTTGCCGCGGATTGGTGAAGATATCCGAGGTGGTGCCGTATTCCACGATCTTGCCCATATGGAAGAATGCGGTGCGCTGCGAGACGCGGGCGGCCTGCTGCATGGAGTGGGTGACGATCACGATGGCATAGCGGCCGCGCAATTCGTCGATCAGTTCCTCGATACGGGCCGTCGCGATGGGATCGAGCGCGGAGCACGGCTCGTCCATCAGGATCACTTCGGGATCGACCGCAATGGCGCGGGCGATGCACAGCCGCTGCTGCTGCCCGCCCGAAAGCGCGGTGCCGCTGTCGGCCAGGCGATCCTTGACTTCTTCCCACAGCCCGGCGCGCTGCAGCGAGGTTTCGACAATGCCGTCGAGTTCGCTCTTGCTCGTCGTCAACCCGTGGATACGCGGGCCATAGGCAATGTTTTCATAGATCGACTTGGGAAACGGGTTGGGCTTTTGAAAGACCATGCCCACGCGCGCGCGCAACTGCACCACGTCCATGCCTGAGCGGTAGATGTCCTGCCCGTCGAGCAGAATTTCGCCTTCGACGCGGGCGTGGGCAATGGTGTCGTTCATCCGGTTCAGCGAACGCAGGAACGTGGACTTGCCGCAGCCCGAGGGGCCGATGAAGGCCGTGACGTAATCGTTGGGCACGTCGATCGAAACATCGTCGATCGCGCGCTTGGCGCCATAGAATACGCTGACATTGCGTGCGCTGATCTTGGCCGGGCCATCGTCGGGCAGGGCGTTGACGATGGGCGCGATTTCGCCGGTCGGTTCGGTCGTGGCATCGGTCAGGGGAAGGGGGGCGTTCATGTTACCACCGTTTCTCGAAGCGGTTGCGCAAGTAGATGGCAAGACCGTTCATGAGCAGAAGGAAGATCAGCAGCACCACGATCGCAGCGCTGGTGCGCTCGATGAAGCCACGGTCGATTTCGTCGGACCACAGGAAGATCTGCACGGGCAGGACCGTGGAAGGCGAAGTGAGATCGCCTGGCGGCGAGGCGACGAAGGCGCGCATGCCGATCATCAGCAACGGCGCGGTTTCGCCCAGCGCGCGTGCCATGCCGATAATCGTGCCGGTCAGGATGCCGGGCAGGGCGAGCGGCAGGACGTGGTGGAACACCACCTGCACCGGGCTGGCGCCCATGGCCAGTGCGGCGTCGCGGATCGACGGGGGCACCGCCTTGATCGCGTTGCGGCCGGAAATCACGATGACCGGCATGGTCATGAGCGCCAGGGTCATGCCCCCGATCAGCGGGGCGGAGCGATAGTGCGGGAAGATTGCCAGGAACACCGCCAGGCCAAGCAGGCCGAAGATGATCGATGGCACGGCTGCCAGGTTGTTGATCGAGATTTCGATCAACTCGGTCCAGCGGTTGCGGGCGGCATATTCTTCCAGATAGAGCGCGGCGAGCACGCCGACCGGAAACGCCAGGACCAGCGTGACCAGCATGGTCATGATCGAGCCCTTGAGCGCGCCCCAGATGCCCACGGCCTGCGGGCTGGTGGCATCGGACCGGGCCAGGAAGCCCCAATCGAACGCGCGGACCAGCTTGCCCTGGTCCACCAGATGCTTTGCCACGGGGCGCAGCGCTTCCTGGCCATCACCGCGCTGGGTTGAGGCGAGTTCGTCGGAAGCGGGAAGCGAGACGGCAATGCTGGCTTCATCGAGCAGCGCCGGCTTTGCCGCCAGGCGCGTGGCCACTTCGCGCCAGGCGCCATCGGAAAGCAGCGCGGCGCCGCCCTGGCCCAGGCCCTTTTCGGCGGCGGCATCGACCAGGGCGGGCAGACCCGCCAGTTCGAGCGCGCTGGCCGGATCGGGCTGGGCCAGCCGATCGCGATCGATCGAAAGCTGGCCGCGCAGCGGCAGGTCAAAGCGCAGTTCGCTGCGCTGGAAACCGGCCAGGCCGCTCGATGCCATCGACACCAGCAGGAATGCGAGCACCAGCGCGGAAAAGGCCACGGCGGCAAGGCCGGCCAGCTTGAACAGCCGGTCGCCAGCGTGGCGCTTGCCCAGGCGTGCCGCCATGCGCGCGCGGCGCTGCGCGGCCAGCGTATCGGAAGAAGAGGTCAGCGTGTCCATGGTCGGCTCACTCATAGGCTTCGCGATAGCGCTTCACCACGCGCAGGGCGATGAAGTTGAGCGCCAGGGTGACAAGGAACAGCACCATGCCCAGGGCAAAGGCCGAAAGCGTGGCAGGATGGTCAAAGCTGCCTTCGCCGGTAAGCATGGCGACGATCTGGAACGTCACCGTGGTCATCGACTGGAACGGATTGGCGGTGAGATTGGCCGAGGCCCCGGCGGCCATTACCACGATCATGGTTTCGCCGATCGCACGGCTGACCGCCAGCATGATGCCCGCAACGATACCCGGCAGCGCGGCGGGCACCAGCACCTTGCGGATGGTTTCGGCGCGCGTGGCGCCCATCGCCAGGCTGCCGTCGCGCAGCGAATCCGGCACGGCGGCAATGGAATCGTCGGCCATGGAGGAGACGAAGGGAATGATCATCACGCCCATGACCAGGCCGGCGGCCACCGCGCTTTCGGTCGATGCGCTGGAAATGCCGATGCCCTGGGCAAAATCGCGCACCGCCGGCGCCACGGTGAGCGCGGCAAAATAGCCATAGACCACGGTGGGCACGCCCGCGAGGATTTCGAGCAGCGGCTTCATCACCTTGCGCACAGTGGAGGAGGCATATTGGGTCAGGAAGATCGCGCTCATCAGGCCAAGCGGAATGGCCACGAGCATGGCGATGATCGCGCCGATGTAGATCGTGCCCCAGAACAGCGGGATCGCGCCGAACTGCTTGCCATCGACCGAGCCCGTGCTCATCGGATCGGGCGCCCAGTGGGTGCCGAACAGGAAATCGATGGGCGAAACCATGCCGAAGAAGCGCACGGTTTCGAACACCAGGCTGACGATGATGCCGGCCGTGGTGAGGATCGCCACCAGCGAGGCGATCAGCAGCAGGCCCATCACCGCGCGTTCCACCCGCGTGCGTGCGGTGAAATCGGGCTTCAATCGCAGGAAGGCAAAGGCCCCGCCGGCCAGCGCCACCAGGATGGTGACGACCAGGCCGATCGATTCATAGCGGGTAAGCGCCACGCGATAAGGCGCGATCAGCCCTTCGGCTTCGGGCATGAACACGCCATAGGCCTTGCCTTCGGCCACGGCGCGCGCCTGCGCCAGCATGGCTTCGCGTTCAAAGCCGAAGCCGGGCAGGGCGGCGGCGGCCGGATCGGCCAGCACGTGCGCCGTGATCAGCGCCGGGCTGACCGCGTTCCAGATCAGGGCAAAGACCAGCGCCGGCACGGCGATCCACAGCGCCACGTACCAGGCGTGAAAGCCAGGCAGCGAATGCAGCCGCGCGTGCGGTGCTGCGCGGCGGAATGCCCAGGCACGCGAGCGGGCCGCCAGCCAGCCGACAAGGCCCAGCCCGAAGGCGAGCAGGAGAAGAATGGCTGGCGACATGACTGGGCTTACCCGTCCTTTCTTACTTGAGCTGCGAACCGTCGAGCGACGGCATCGTGGTCACGGCCTTGGCGCTTTCAGCCAGGATGGCATCGGGTGCAACCACCATGCCGAGCTTGGCCAGAGTGCCATCCTTGCCCCACAGCTTTGACCATTGCGTGACATAGGCCTGAAGACCCGGAATAGCCTTCAAATGCGCTTTCTTCACATAGATGTAGAGCGGGCGCGCACCGGGATAGCTGAAATCGGAAATGGTCTGGTAGGTCGGCGTGATGCCGCTCATCGTCAGGCCCTTGATGCGATCGGCGTTCTCTTCGACGTAAGAGAAGCCGAAGATGCCGATCGCCTTGGGATTGGCTTCGATCTTCTGCACGATGAGGTTGTCGTTTTCGCCGGCATCGACATAGACGCCGTCTTCGCGCACCTGGGTGCAGACATCGTCGTGCTTCTTCTTGTCGCTGTCCTTGAGCGCCTTCATCTCGGCATTGGCATCGCAGCCCTTGGCCAGGATCAGTTCCTTGAGCGCGTCGCGCGTGCCTGAGGTGGAGGGCGGGCCATAGACCAGGATCGGATCGGCGGGCAGCGACGGGTTCACGTCGTGCCAGGTCTTGGCGGTGTTGGGCTTGCCATAGGGATTCTTGGCCAGCGCCTTGTAGATGTCTTCGGGCGTCAGGGCGAGGCTGGCGCCGCCCTTGGCTTCGGCAAAGGCCACGCCATCCAGGCCCACCTGGATTTCGGCGATGTCCTTGACGCCATTGGCCACGCATTCGTCGAATTCCGACTTCTTCATGCGGCGCGAGGCATCTTCGATATCGGGGTGCTGCGGGCCGACGCCAGCGCAGAACAGCTTCATGCCCGCGCCCGTGCCGGTCGATTCGATGATCGGCGACTTGATCGACGGGTCGCTCTTGGCGAGCTGCTCGGCCACGGCCTTGGCAAAGGGATAGACGGTCGACGAGCCGACCGCGCGGACCTGGTCGCGGCTGCCGGAGTCGGCGCCGCCGCAACCGGCCAGGGCAAACGAACCCAGCGCGGCCGTCGAAAGAGCAAGAGTGCGAAACGTGACCATGGCAATACCTTCCATTCCCCGTGGCCTGCCGTTCTTGGTGGCCTGGATGTGTCCCGGTGGATGCTGCGCCAATGCGACCGGCGTGTGACAGGTTTATGACAATTCCCGAAGCGATTGTGACAAAACCGCCAAGCCCACGGAAAAGCGCCGGTCAGCCCTGTGCCGCGGCCTCTTCGGTGGCGAGATCCACCAGCGGCAGATGGACGGTTACGGTGGTGCCTTCGCCCAGGGTGCTGGCGATATCGAGCTTGCCACGATGGCGTTCGACGATGTGCTTCACGATCGCAAGGCCAAGCCCGGTACCGCCTGCCGCGCGGCTGCGCCCCGGATCGGAACGGTAGAACCGCCGCGTGAGGTAAGGCAGGTGATCGGGGTGGATGCCTTCGCCACGGTCGGCCACTTCGAGCACGACATCGCTGCCCTCGCGGCGCACGCGCACGCGCACCGGTGCCTGCGCATCGCCATACTTGAAGGCGTTGTCGATCAGGTTGCGGATCAACTGGTCCAGTTGCTGGCGGTCGCCGCAGACCAGGCCGCTGTCGGTTTCGGCCACGATCCGCTCGTCGCCCACGGTAAAGCCCACTTCGCTGGCGATCGTCTGGGCCATTTGCCCCAGGTCGATCTTCTCGCGCGGGAATTCGTGCTTTTCCGCCTCGATCCGTGAAAGCGACATGAGGTCTTCGACCAGCGTCTGCAGCCGCTTGGCCTCGCGCAGGACGGTGGCGTGGAACTTGGCCGAGGTGGCCGGATCGATCCGTGCATCGGGATCGGCCAGCGTTTCGACATAGCCGATGATCGAGGCGAGCGGCGTGCGCAATTCGTGGCTGGCGTTGGCGACGAAATCGGTGTGGGCGCGGCTGATATCGGCCTCGGCGGTGCGATTGACCAGCTCGATCAGGGAAAACCGCTCGTCGATGGCCACGCGGCTGACCTGCCAGATGCTGCGCGCGCCGGTCAGGCCGCGAACCAGCGCGGTTCCCTCGGGCTTGTCGAGCAGAGTGATCGCTTCGGGATGGCGCAGCGCCACGCGCGCGTCCTGGCCCACGATGTGCGGGCCCAGCGCCTCGCGCGCGGCGGCATTGGCCGATGCGATGCGCTGGCGATCGAGCATCAGCACGGGCACGCTGAACGGCTCGACCAGCGCGACCATCGCCTGGCGCGAAACGCTGCCTTCCTCGGGCCGGACCTGGACGATCTCGGGCTCGGGACTGGCAAGCCAGAGCGAGGCGAGCCACACGACCAGCACTGCAAAGGCCAGCCACAGGCTGGCGCCGGCAAAGGGCATGGCAAGCGCAGCCGCCAGCGCGATGGCCACGCTTGTCCAGGGCAGGGCCAGACCTTTCATGGGGGTACGTCACTTTCGCAGGAAAACGAAGATGGCCCACCTGTTAGGCGAGGGCAGGGGGTGGCGGCAAGCCTGCGTGGGTGCTGTCACACTTGCGGTCCACAGAAGAGGCGCGTGGGCGCAAAGGCCGGGCGGCGCGCCAGCTTTTGCTTCCGTTTCGGCGGGACCGGTTATGCCGGGCACATTGATCGCGCAAATCTGGCCGGGATAAAAGATTGTTTTGCTTTGCCGAAGTCCGCTGTCTTGGCCATTTTGGCACATGCGCTGGTTGCAGCCGATACCGCCAAAGCTGCGGGGAAAGACGTGGCCGGGCGCCGCCGGGGCGCGTAAACGGGGGGCAAGGTCGAACATTCCCTTCATGGCTCGCCCGCAAGCAGGCACGGGGCAATGGCATGCGCAAGGGCGGTGGGGTGCGCAGGACGGCCCAACGAGGATGCAGCGTTCGGCATGAACCGATCGGCGCCATGGAGTGGAAGGACGTTAGCATGAAACCCTCGGATCGCACCGGCGCCGACAAGGCCGTTCTGGCCGACCTGATCGGCATGCTCGAAGGCTCGCTGGCCGTGCTGGATCGCCAGGGCGCCTCTCTCGCGGCCGCGCACCTGTCGATGGTGCTCGATCTCATGCGCAAGGAACTGGCCGGCCCACGCGTGATGGAAGGCATCGCCGGCATCCCCGCAACCATGCAATCCTCGCAGGTGCATTGAGCGCCAACGGGGTGCCATCGGGCAAGGCGTTGCCGCCGGGACGCGCCCGTTGATGTGCCAAAATGGAAAGTGATCGGGACTGGCGCTTTGGCGCAGGACCATGATTGCAAACGGTGCTGCGGCAACCGGCCGTCATGGTGACCCCTACGGGAATCGAACCCGTGTTTCAGCCGTGAAAGGGCCGCGTCCTGACCGCTAGACGAAGGGGCCTTTGCATGAAAAGGCGTGCCATAAGCTGCATCGCGCATTGTAGCGTTGCCGGCAATCCACACCTTGGGGAAGGCGGGAATGGTGACCCCTACGGGAATCGAACCCGTGTTTCAGCCGTGAAAGGGCCGCGTCCTGACCGCTAGACGAAGGGGCCGTCCGGCAGCGTGCAATGATGGTGACCCCTACGGGAATCGAACCCGTGTTTCAGCCGTGAAAGGGCCGCGTCCTGACCGCTAGACGAAGGGGCCGCCGGGCTTGCGCCGCTGGGCAGGTCCGCGCCTCTATTAGGCTGGGCGCGGTGCGTCAACCCGGCGATCCAAAAAATCCCGCCAAAAAAATCGGGCCTGAAAATTCAATCGGCAAAAGCGGCGTCTTCGATGTGGAGTTCGGCCGCCGGGCGGCTGCCCCAGTCATCCAGCCGCACCCGCCCGGCAAGCCACAGCTGGCGCCCCTTGCAGCCGTGCAGCAGGGTCTGGCCCAACTCGGTTTGCGCGGCGCGAAAGGCCATGGCCTTGAACGAGCGGCCATCGGCGCCCGCCACGATTGCGCGCACGTGATCGTTGCCCACCAGATCGCACTTGACCAGCCGCACCGGCCCCACCGCCACGCGCGGGCCGGGCCAACCCACCCCATAGGGGCCGGCGCCCTCCAGCGTTTCGACCAGGCTGGGGGTGAGGCCACCGGGGCTGAGCGAGAGATCGAGCGCAAGGCTTTGCGCGGCGCGGGCGTTGGCGACATCGCGCCCCAGGCGCTCGTCCAGCCACTGTGCCAGCGGTTCGACGCGATCATGCGCAATGGTCAGGCCACAGGCCATGGCATGGCCGCCGCCCTTGACCAGCAACCCAGCTTCGCGCGCGGCAATGATCGCGGCACCCAGGTCGACGCCGGGAATGGACCGGCCAGAGCCTTTGCCCATGCCGGCGCCGTCCACCTCGGCTTGCTCGCCATCGTCCAGCGCGATGACCAGCGTGGGCTTGCCGGTCTTTTCCTTGATGCGCCCGGCCACGATCCCGATCACGCCAGGGTGCCAACCCAGGCCCGACACCACGACCACCGCACGGTTGTGCTGCGCTTCCACTTGCGCTTCGGCAGCTTCCTGCACCGCCTGCTCGATCGCGCGGCGTTCGTCGTTCAGCGCAGACAGGCGCGTGGCGATGTCCTTGGCTTCGTCCGGGTCTTGCGTGGTAAGCAGCCGCACGCCCAGCGATGAATCGCCGATGCGCCCGGCGGCGTTGATGCGCGGGCCCAGCGCAAAGCCCAGGTCGCTGGCCGTGGGCGCGCGGGCGATGCGGCTGGCATCGATCAGCGCGGACAGGCCGATGTTGGCGCGCTTGGCCATGACTTTGAGCCCCTGGGCCACCAGCGCGCGGTTGAGGCCTTTCAACTGCGCCACGTCGGCCACGGTGCCCAGCGCCACCAGATCGAGCAGCGCCATGAGATCGGGCGGCGGCCGGCTTTCGAACCAGCCGCGGACCCGCAGCACGCGGACCGTGGCCACGGCAAGGAGAAACGCGACGCCGACTGCCGCGAGATGGCCATGGGCGGCGGCTTCGTCTTCCTCGTCCAGGCGATTGGGATTGACCAGGGCCACGGCGGGCGGCAGTTCGGCCGCGCACTTGTGATGGTCCACCACGATCACGTCGATCCCGGCGGCCTGGGCCTGGCCCAGTGCATCGTGGGCCATCGCGCCGCAATCGACCGTGACGATCAGCTGGCTGCCTTCGCGGCCCAGCCGCACCAGCGCCTCGCCCGACGGGCCATAGCCTTCAAGCAGGCGATCGGGGATATAGGCCTGACCTTCCACCCCCAAGGCGCGGAGCAGGCGCAGCAGCAGCGCGGCGCTGGTGGCGCCATCGACGTCGTAATCGCCATAGACGGTGATGCGCTCGGCCCGCACCACGGCGTCCGCCAGGCGGCGGGCGGCCACATCCATGTCGCGAAACACCGAAGGATCGGGCAGGAAATCGCGCAAGGTGGGGCGGCGGTGCCGCTCCAGATCGTCATGGGGCACTCCGCGCGAGAGCAGCAGTTGATCGACCAGGTCGTTGCTCAGGCCATCGTCGCCTGAACCGGCGCGGCCGAAGCGGCCCGAAAGGTCCATATTGCCGCCGCGCCAACGCCAGGCGAGGCCGGAAAGGGAATGGGTAATCGCAGTGACGGGGATCATCCCTGCGCGGTAGCCGATCAGCGCCGCAGGGGCAAATCGGCCGGATGCCGCCAACACCGTGGAAACCGCATCGGCCACGCGCCGTTCATATCCGATTTGACACGAATTTGTCGGGCGCGTTTGCTGAGGTGGCCGGGGGCTTGGCGGGCAGGCGCGGGATTAAGGATCGGGGCATGTTGGCGATTATCTGGCACAGCCGCACGGGCGCGGCACAGGCCATGGCCGAAGCGGCCGCGCAGGGCGCAGCAGGCGCGGCGATTGCCGTGCGCCTGCTGCGTGCCGAAGCGGCCACGCCCGAAGATTGCCTGGCGGCGCAAGGCTTCCTGTTCATCTGCCCCGAGAACCTGGGCGGGCTGACCGGGGAGATGAAGGCGTTTTTCGATCGCTGCTATTATCCCTTGCTGGGCCGGCTGGAGGGGCGCGCCTATGCCAGTGCCATCGCCGCCGGGACGGCGGGGCAGGGGGCGCAGGCCCAGCTTGACAGATTCGTCACCGGCTGGCGGCTGCGCCGTGTTGCTCCGCCCTGCATCATCCTTACGGGTGCAGATCGGCCCGATTCGATCTTGGCCGCCAAGACGCTGCCACATATTGCATTGCAAAAATGTCGCGAATTGGGACAGTTGTTATCAAATGGCTTGGAAATGGGTGCCTTTTGATCGTGGCGCCGCCAGATGTTGACGATATTTCGACCTTCTTGAGCGCAGGCACTCTAAGTAGCCGCAATGGATTGCGGTGCGGTGGTTGGCCCGAAGACAGGAGCGTGTGCGGTGGGCAATGGTAAGGACAGTGCAGGGGGGCGCGCGATGGCGACGCTGTTGTTCGCCCCGGGCGCACGTCCCGATGCCGATGCCCTGGCCCGGCTGGCGCAGGCCGATCATGCTTTTGCCGTAAGCCATCGCCCGGCCGGCTCGGCGGGATGGGTGGAATTGCTGCGCGATGGTTTAACGTTCGATCTCAGCGGTTTATCCCCTGATAGCGGCAATCCCCCACCCGTTGCCGCATCCCGCGTTGGGCTGCCTGCAGGGCTTGACGTGGCCGCGTGCGAAGCCTTGTCGCTGGCGCCGGGACCGCATCTGGCGGGCGCGGAAAATTTGCTTCCCGTGGTTCAGGTGGCCGCCAGCCTGCTCTTGGCGCTGTCCACGTTGCCGGGCCTGGTGGCGATCGGCTGGGTGCCTGCGGGCAACCTCGTTTCGCCACGCTGGTTCGTGGATGCCGTGCAACCCTGGCTCGACGGCGGGCCGTTTCCGGCGCTGGCGCTGGCCGGACTGAAGCGCGGGGCCGAGAGCGTGACGAGCAGTGGCTTGCGATTCTTCACCGGCCAGGAATTCGAACTGCACACGCAGGGCGGCCGGCCCAACGAAAGCCACGCGCGCGCTGCCGTGCGCCTGATCGATTGGCTGGTGGCCCATGGGCGGATCACCCAGGCCCAGACGATCACTTTGCCTGGCATTGGTGCGCTCTGGATAGAAACGGATGAAAGCGGTAATATTTCGGTACGATGGGCCTGACGAAAAACGTTCCTGATTCGTCCCAAAAGCTGCGCCAGGCGGCGCGCACCACGATTCCCTTCTATTCCGTTAACGTGGCCGGATCGCCAGGATACCAGGCGCACATGCAGCGGCACCATATCCTGCCGCGCCAGATCCTCAGCCGTCCCGCGCTGCACACGATGCTGGCCCGCCTGGGCGAGGCCAGCGTGGGCTTTCACGATTTCCGCCGCAACGGCCTGCTGCTGCCGGCGACCGAAGCGGCGGCACGGCGCGTGTTCATGCCGCTGCATCGCGGGCCGCACCGGCAATACAACCAACTCGTGCTCGAACGCATTGGCCAGATCGAGGCCGGCTGGCAAAAGCGCCGCGCCGGCAACGATATGGCCGCCGATCACGAGGCGTTGATGCGGATTGACCTGTTGCAGCGCGCCTTGCGCCGGCGCCTGCTCGATCCGCGGCGCTGGGGCGGCATGCCGCTCAACCCGCGTGACCCTGCGGCCGATTTCAGCCATCTGGACGCGATGGCCGACATGCTCTGGGCCGAGACCGAAGCATAAGCAAAAACGCCCCGGAAGCAGACCTTCCGGGGCGCCCTATGCGATTGAAGTGGTTGGCCGTTCAGCGCCCGGCGTTGGCCGCCGAAAGGATGGCGCGCACGCTGGCGGTGGCGACGTCTTCGTCGATGCCCACGCCCCACACCACGCGGCCATCGGCCAGCACGCATTCGACATAGGCGGCGGCGCGCGCATTGGTGCCGCTGCCCATGGCGTGTTCGGAATAGTCGCGCACTTCCAGGCCCACGCCGAAGCCATCGTTGAGCGTGGCCACCACCGACGAGATCAGGCCGTTGCCGCGCCCGCTGACGGATTGCACCTGGCCGTCGATCTCGATCTTGCCGGCAAACACGCGGGTGCCATCGGTGCCGCGCTGCTCGTCATAATCGACCAGCTGGAAGTGCTGCGGTGCATCGAGGCGATAGACCTTGCGGAACACGCCCCAGATATCGCCGGCCTGAAGCTCGCGCCCCAGTTCATCGGCCAGTTCCTGCACATGGCGTGAAAAGTGCGCCTGCATCTTCTTGGGCAGCTTGAGGCCCTGGTCCTGCTCCAGCACCCAGGCAAACCCGCCCTTGCCGCTTTGCGAATTGACGCGGATGACGGCTTCATAGCTGCGGCCCAGGTCTGCCGGGTCGATCGGCAGGTAGGGCACGGCCCAGAGTTCGTCATTGCGCTGTTCCTGCGCGGCGAAGCCCTTCTTGATGGCGTCCTGGTGGCTGCCGGAAAAGGCCGTGAACACCAGTTCGCCGCCATAGGGATGGCGCGGGTGCACGGGCAGCTGGTTGCAGTATTCCACGGTCTGGATCACTTCGTCGATGTCCGAGAAGTCCAGTTCCGGGTCTACGCCTTGCGTGTAGAGATTGAGGCCCACCGTCACCAGGCAGCAGTTGCCGGTGCGCTCGCCATTGCCGAACAGGCAGCCTTCGACGCGGTCTGCGCCGGCCATCAGGCCCAGTTCCGCCGCGGCCACGCCGGTGCCACGGTCGTTATGGGTGTGCAGGCTGATCACCGCGCGGTCGCGGCCGGGCAGGTTGCGGCAGAAATACTCGATCTGGTCGGCATAGATGTTGGGCGTTGCCGCTTCCACCGTGGCCGGCAGGTTGAGGATGATCGGCTTTTCCACCGTGGGCTGCAGCACGTCCATCACCGCTTCGCAGCATTCGATGCTGAAATCGAGTTCGGCGGTGGAGAAGGTTTCCGGGCTGTACTGGAAATGCCAGTCGGTCTGCGGGAAACGGGCGGCCTGGTCGCGCAGGAACGTGGCGCCGCGGCGGGCGATCTCGCGGATCTCGCTCTTTTCCATGCCGAACACCACTGTGCGCCACAGCGGCGAAACGGCGTTGTAGACGTGGACGATGGCCTTCCTGGCGCCCGCGAGGCTTTCGAACGAGGTCTTGATCAGATCCTCGCGCGATTGCGTCAGCACCTGGACGACGACGTCTTCGGGAATGCGGCCTTCATCGACCAGCGCGCGGATGAAATCATATTCGGTCGCCCCGGCGCTGGGAAAGCCGACTTCGATTTCCTTGATGCCAACCTTGCACAGCAGATCGAAGAAGCGTGCCTTCTTGTCGGCGTCCATCGGATCGATCAGCGACTGGTTGCCATCGCGCATGTCGGTGGAAAGCCAGCGCGGCGCCTGGGTGATGGTGCGCGAGGGCCACTGGCGATCGGGCAGATCAACCTGCGGGAACGGACGGTACTTGATGCCGGGATTCTTCAGCATGGCCATGATGGCTGAACCTTGGATTTGGGAATGATGCGTCTGGTGTGAAGGGATGACCCTTGGGCGCCGTGCGCGCCGCGAAACCGACGCGTCAGCTCACGCCCAAGGGCGTGTAAGTCGCAGGGTAAGGTTCAGCGCGGCGATCATGGGGCATGCCTATGGTGGTTTGCGGCCGCCTTGTCCAGATGAAATGTCCGGCCAAGACAAACCCCGCACCGGCCGGGCCGATGCGGGGTTCGGGTCTGCGCTGGGCGGATCAGGCGGTCTTTTCGAACGCGATCGTGATGTTCAGCTTCACCTCGTCCGACACGAACGGCAGTACGCCGTTCACGCCAAAGTCGGAGCGCTTGATCGTGGTTGCGCCTTCAAAACCCACGGTTTCCTTGCCCGACATGATGTTCTTGCCCGCGCCGATGAAATGCGCGGCGATCGACACCGGCTTGGTCACGCCATTGAGCGTGAGGTTGCCGGCGACAGTGGCGCTGGTGCCATCGGCGCCAGGCGTCACGCTGGTCGAGGTGAACGTGGCATCGGCCGGGGCGGGGCCGAAGAAATCGGGCTTCTTGCCGTCGGCGCCGGGGCGCAGCAGGTGGGCAGTAAGGCCGGCGCTGGCCGTGATCACCTTGCTGACGGGGATCGTGGCCGTCACCTTGGCGGCCGAAGGATTGGCCGGGTCGAGCGTCAGCGTGCCGGTCACGCTACCGAACAGGCCGAAATAGTCATTGAAGCCCAGGTGATTGACACTCCAGGCCACCAGCGAGTGGTTGGGATCGGCGGCATAGCTGCCGGCAGTGACACGGGCCTTGTCGGGCTGGCCAGGCAGGGCCGGGGCCTGGGCAATCATCGGCGTGGCCGCCAGGGCAAGGGCCAGCGGCGCTGCCAGCGTGAACGCGGTACGAACGGTGATCATGTGAAGTCTCCCATGGGCGCTGCCGTTTCGCAGGAGGGCACGGCGCCCAGGGCATGGGATGCCAAAGGGCTGCGCCTGTGGCAAGCGAGCAAAGCTCATGGCTGGGCCGGCATGCGCGAACAGGACGCGTGCGCGCTGGGCGAGGCGGATAGACCAACGCCGCGCGCGATTGCCTCAGCCGCAGCGAGTGGCCGCAATCTGGCCGTGCTCGTCGACGATCACATTGAGGCGGCCGGGCTGGTAATCCATCGTCACGGCGTCGCCGGGATGCACCCAGCGGATGTGGCGGTGGCCAACGGCCGCGATCACGGCGGCGTGGGTCTCATCGTTCTCCGGCTGGTGCATCAGAGCGGCCAGGCGCCCTTCGCCGCAATTGATCGCGGGGAGGCTCTCGGCATCGACAGCGTCGCTGCCGTCGGCGAGCGGCGTGGCGGTGCTGGCCTCGGCCGAGGAACCCGGCTTGGGTACCTTGGCGCCGCACGCCGCCAGCAGGCAGAAACCGGCGCAGGCCGTGGCAAGATGTCGCAGCGAAAGCATCGGCAACTCGAATCTGGTCACGCGGGACACGTGGTGGGACAGGGCAAAGGCGGCAGTTTCGAACCGGTAGGTCCAAAATGGCTATAATTGCTTTCTGGCCGTTGGCCATGCCGTTTGTCGAGTCTGCGCATACATCCGTAGAGGCCTGATACAAACGGCAAAGGGCCGGCCCGGGTGCGGGCCGGCCCTTTGCCGGACGACATGCGCCCCGCTGCGCAGGCAGCGGGGCGGCAGGCGTTCTGGGGATCAGTTCTTGGTCTGGTCGACCAGCTTGTTGGCGCCGATCCAGGGCATCATCGCGCGCAGCTGGGCACCGGTCTTTTCGATCGGGTGCGCGGCAGCGGCCTTGCGTGCAGCCTTGAGTTCGGGCTGGCCGGCGCGGTTGTCGAGCACGAAGTTCTTAACGAAGCGGCCCGACTGGATGTCGGCCAGAACGCGCTTCATTTCCGCCTTGGTTTCGGCGGTGATGATGCGCGGACCGGTCACGATGTCGCCGTATTCGGCGGTGTTCGAGATCGAGTAGCGCATGTTGGCGATGCCGCCTTCATAAAGCAGGTCGACGATCAGCTTGGTTTCGTGGAGGCATTCGAAATAGGCCATTTCCGGGGCATAGCCGGCTTCGACCAGGGTTTCGAAACCCGCCTGGATCAGGTGGGTCACGCCGCCGCACAGCACGGCCTGCTCGCCGAACAGGTCGGTTTCGCACTCTTCCTTGAAGTTGGTTTCGATGATGCCCGAACGGCCACCGCCCACGCCCGAGGCATAGGCCAGCGCGATATCGTGTGCATTGCCGGTCGCGTCCTGGTGGATCGCGACGAGGCAGGGCACGCCGCCGCCCTTGACGTATTCACCGCGCACGGTGTGGCCCGGGCCCTTGGGGGCGACCATGATCACGTCCACGTCGGCGCGCGGTTCGATCAGGCCGAAATGCACGTTGAGACCGTGGGCAAAGGCCAACGCCGCGCCGGGGCGCAGGTTGGCATGGATGTCGTCGGCATAGATCGCGGCCTGGTGCTCGTCGGGCGCCAGGATCATGAGCACGTCGGCCCAGGCGGCTGCTTCGGCGTTGGGCAGGACCTTGAAGCCGGCCGCTTCGGCCTTGGCGGCGCTGGCCGAGCCCGGACGCAGCGCGATGGCCACTTCCTTGATGCCCGAATCGCGCAAGTTCTGCGCATGCGCGTGGCCCTGGCTGCCATAACCGAGGATGGCGATCTTCTTGCCGGTGATCAGGTTCAGATCGCAATCGGCGTCGTAATAAACCTTCATGGTATTCGTCCTTGGTTGGTCGTCCTGCCGCAAGGGCATCCATCGGGCTGCAAGAGCGCTGTGGCGGACGTTGGTTTGGTCTGTCGCGAAAAATTCTGGTCTGGCGAACGCCGGCCGGTTCAGGCCGCCAGGGCGCCGCGGATCATGCCGACGATGCCGGTGCGGCCCACTTCGACCAGGCCGAGTTCCTTCATCAGGGCAACGAAGGTGTCGATCTTGTCGGGCGCGCCGGTCAGTTCGAAAATGAAGCTCGACGTCGTCGTGTCGACCACGTTGGCACGAAACACTTCGGCCAGGCGCAGCGCTTCCACGCGGTTCTCGCCCTTGCCCGAAACCTTGATCAGCGCTAGTTCGCGGGCCACGTAGGGGCCAACCTCGGTCAGGTCGGTCACCTTGTGCACCGGCACCAGGCGTTCGAGCTGGGCGTGGATCTGGTCGATCACCGCCGGCGGGCCGTGCGTCACGATCGTGATGCGGCTGACATCGTGCTCGTCGGTGATGTCGGCCACGGTCAGGCTGTCGATATTGTAGCCGCGCGCGGTGAACAGCCCGGCGATCTTGGCCAGGATGCCCGCTTCGTTGTCGACCGTGATGGTCAGGACGTGGCGCTCCTGCGCCTCTGCTTTGATTTTCATCATCGGATCAATCTTCAAAATCTGGCTTCAATTCCGGCTTCAGACCAGGGCCTTGGCTTCATCATCCATCGTGCCGGCCACTTCGTCGCCGTAGAGGATCATGTCGGTGTGCGCCGCGCCCGAGGGGATCATCGGGAAGCAGTTGGCTTCCTTCGTCACGCGGCAATCGACGATCACCGGGCCGGGATAGTCGATCATCGCGCGGATGCCATCGTCCAGCTGGTCGAGCGTGTCGATCTGGATGCCCTTCCAGCCATAGGCCTCTGCCAGCTTCACGAAATCGGGCAGCGCATCGGAATAGGAGCTGGAATAACGGCTTTCATACGTCAGTTCCTGCCACTGGCGCACCATCCCCATCCATTCGTTGTTGAGGATGAAGACCTTGACCGGCAGGCGAAACTGCGTGGCGGTGCCCAGTTCCTGGATGTTCATCTGGATCGAGGCGTCGCCGGCAATATCGATCACCAGCGCATCGGGGCAACCGACCTGCGCACCGATGGCGGCGGGCAGGCCATAGCCCATCGTGCCCAGGCCCCCGGACGTGAGCCACTTGTTGGGCGCATCGAAATGGAAGTGCTGCGCCGCCCACATCTGGTGCTGGCCCACTTCGGTGCTGATGATCGGCTCGCGGTCCTTGGTCAGTTCATAGAGCCGCTCGATCGCCAGCTGGGGCATGATCTCGCCATTGGTGCGCTTGGGATAGGCCAGGCTGTTGCGCGCGCGCCAGCCTTCGATCCGCGCCTGCCATTCGCCCAGGTCTTGCGCCACATGCCCGGCATCGAGCCAGCCGGTGATGATCTGGCGCAGCACCTGGCCGCAATCGCCCACCAGCGGCAGATCGACGCGCACGGTCTTGTTGATCGAGGCGCGGTCGATATCGATGTGGATCTTGCGGCTATCGGGCGAGAACGCATCGAGGCGGCCGGTGACGCGATCGTCGAACCGCGCCCCGACGCACACGACCAGGTCGGTCTTGTTCATCGCCATGTTGGCTTCATAGGTGCCGTGCATGCCCAGCATGCCCAGCCAATCCTTGTGCGCGGCGGGAAATGCGCCCAGGCCCATCAGCGTGGACGTGACCGGCGCGCCGGTGAGCGCCTGGAGTTCCTGCAGTAGGCGTGCGGCTTCCGGGCCGGAATTGATCACGCCGCCACCAGTATAGAGCACCGGCGCCTTGGCCGCGGCCAGCATGGCAACGGCCTGGGCAACGGCGTCGGCCGGGGCTTCCACTTGCGGGGTATAGCGGTTGCGCACTTGCGGTGCCTGGCCGGTCCAGCGGGTGGACGCGATCTGCACGTCCTTGGGAATGTCGATCACCACCGGGCCGGGGCGGCCTTGCGTCGCGATGCGGAACGCCTCGTCGATCACGCTGGCCAGTTCGGCCGGGTCCTTCACCAGGTAATTGTGCTTGGTGCAGTGGCGCGTGATGCCAACGGTATCGGCTTCCTGGAACGCGTCGGAACCGATGAGGGCGGTGGGCACCTGGCCGGTAATCACGACGAGCGGAATCGAATCGAGGAACGCGTCGGCAATGCCGGTGACGGCATTGGTGGCGCCGGGGCCGGAGGTGACCAGCACGACGCCGGGCTTGCCCGTGGCGCGGGCATAGCCTTCGGCCGCGTGGGCCGCGCCGGCTTCATGGCGGACGAGGATGTGGCGGATGCGTTCATCGCCGAACAGCGCATCATAGATCGGAAGTACGGCGCCGCCGGGATAGCCGAACACGAATTCGACGCCCTTGGCGACCAGGCTTTCGACCAGGATTTCAGCGCCGCTGCGCTCGCTTTTCACGACCTTGTTCCCTTGCTTGCAGGGCCGGATCAGCGGCCCAAAACCCTTGAAAACTGCGACCGGCCGCAGTCGCCTGCGCCGGTCCAAAACCCTTAAAAACTGCGGCCCGGCTGCAGTTGCCTGCGCCGGGCCGTCTCTCCCTACTCGGGCACCTGGCAAAGCCAGGCAATTGACGGCTTGGTAATTGACACAAACATTCGTGTCAACTCATGAGTTTTGAAATAAAGATGCTAGGGCGTGGCTGTCAAGGAAATTTTCGTGCGTCCCGCGCGGCCATTCGCCCGGAAACTGGTGTTTGGCCCAGGTGAATTGCCGTTTGGCGTAACGCCGCGTCGCCTGTTGACCGGCGGCAATGGCGGATTCGGCAGTCATTTCCCCACGCAGGAACGCGGCGGTTTCGGGCACGCCGATCGCGCGCATCACCGGCAGATCGGGATCGAGGTTGCGCGCCAGCAGCGCCGCCACTTCCTCCAGCGCGCCGCCCTGCCACATGCGTTCAAAGCGCAAGTCGCAGCGGGCATAGAGCCAGGTGCGATCGGGCAGCAGCACCAGCGGGCGCAGGTCGACCGTAGCGGCAATGCCGCCTTCGCGCCGGCCCTGCCAGTGGGCCAGGGGCTGCCCGGTGGAGCGCACCACTTCGAGGGCACGCGCCACGCGGGTGGTATCTGCCGGGTTGAGCAGTGCGGCGCGCGCCGGGTCTTCGCGGCAGAGCGCGGCATGGGCCTCTGCCACCGGTAGCGCGCGCACCGCGGCGCGGGTGGCAGGGTCGATCGGCGGGATGGGGGCAATGCCCTCGATCAGCGTGCGGATGTAAAGGCCGGTGCCGCCCACCAGGATGGGCAGCGCGTCTTGCGCATGCGCCGCGGCGATCGCGGCCTTGGCCGCCTGCGCCCAATCGGCGGCAGAGCAGGCCTGCGCCCCGTCCCATGCGCCGAACAGGTGGTGGGGCACGCCTTGCATTTCTTCGGGCGATGGGCGTGCGCTCAACACGGCAAGGTCGGCATAGACCTGCGCGCTATCGGCGTTGATCACCACGGCGCGGCCGCCGGAGGCCTGCTCGGCCAGGGCCAGGCGCACGGCAAGATCGCTCTTGCCGCTGGCGGTCGGCCCTGCAATGAGCGCGAGCCGAGGCCGGCGGTCCGCTGCGGATGCGTGTTGGCCGGAACAGGAAAGGGACGTTTCAGTGCTCATTGCCCGTCTGATAGCAGACCCGGAGACGCTTGGTGACAATCTTGCGCGGGCCATGGAACTGATCGAGGAAGCCGGCGCCGAAGTGGCCGGGGCCGGCATGCTGGATTTCTGCGAATCGGTGCTGGAAATGGAAGTGGTCGATGGCGATGCGGCCACGGTGCGCGGCATTCTCGATCGCTGCTTCCCCACCAGCGATTTCCTGCTGTCTGACCGCGTGATCGAAACCCCGCGCCTGTTCGTGTCTGACATGGATTCGACCATGATCAGCGCCGAATGCATCGATGAGCTGGCCGATTTTGCCGGACTCAAGGATCGCATCGCGGCGATTACCGAACGCGCCATGCAGGGCGAGCTTGATTTCGAATCCGCCCTGCGCGAGCGGGTGGGCCTGCTCAAGGACTTGCCCGAGGCCGCGATCACGCAGTGCCTCGACGAACGCATCCGCCCGATGCCCGGCGCGCGCGTGCTGGTGTCCACCCTGAAATCGCGCGGGTGCCACACCGTGCTGGTTACCGGGGGCTTCCATTCCTTTGCCGATCCAGTCGCGGCGCAGCTTGGTTTCGACCGCGTGGTGGGCAATCGCCTGGAAATCGTCGATGGCAAGCTGACGGGGGCCCTGGTTGGCGGGATCGTCGACAGCGGCGTGAAAAAGACCGTGCTGCTGGACGAGCTGGCGCGGCTTGGCCCAGCCACCGTCAGCCTGGCCACGGGCGACGGTGCCAACGATATCCCGATGATCGAGGCCGCGACCCACGGGATTGCCTATTATGCCAAGCCCAAGGCGCGCCAGGCCGCCGACGGCTGGATCGACCGGGGCGACCTGACCTCGATCCTCCATCTGTTCGGGATCGCGCGCGAGGATTGGGTGATCGACTGATGCAGGCGGAAGAGCGCGACTTTGCGGCGCTGCCGCTGCTGGATCCCGCACGGGAAAAGCCGCGCCTGCGCCCCTGGGTTGCATTCGGGCACTTTCGCCGCCTGATGCACAACACCGAGAACACCGCCGAAGTGTTCGGCATCTTTGCCGCGTTGCCCTGGCGCGGCGGCGGCCGGGCAGGGACGGCGTTCCTGTCCACGCCGCAGGGCCAGGCCCTGGCCCTGGCCGAACCGTGGCTGCCCGCCGTGCTCGACGATCACGCGGCGCTGCGCCGCATGCCGGCCGGCTCGCTCGCCCAGGCCTATTGCGATTTCATGGAAGCCGAGGGGCTGACCGCACAGGGCCTGGTGGACGAGGCTGAGCGCTTCCTGGCCGATCGCCCGCGCTACAACGACCGTTTCCAGTGGTACATGAACCGGCTGCGCGATGTGCACGATCTGATCCACGTGCTCACCGGTTATGGCCGTGATCCGCTGGGCGAGGCCTGCGTGCTGGCATTCACTTACCCGCAGCAACCCGCGCCGGGGCACTTGTTCATCGCCTGGATGGCTGCGCTGCAGATGAAACTGCGCCTCAAGAGCCGTGCCCCGGTGTTGGCCGCCGTGCGCGAGGCGTGGCAGCGGGGCAAGCCATGTCCGCGCCTGATGGAGCAGCCGATCACCGCACTGCTGCCCCTGCCACTCGATGAAGCGCGCCGCCGCCTGGGGATCGTGCCGGGCGTGGTCTACACCCGCGCCCATGCGGTGTGGCGCGGCGAAGGCATCGACCCGCGCGATCTGCTCGCAGCGGCCCGCTGAATCCACAAAGCCCCTCCCGCCTGCGGGAGGAGTTGGGGGAGGGCGTGTCATGCCCTGCCGTTTCGGGCTTCCACCACCCCCCGACCCCCTCCTCTGAAGAGGAGGGGGAGTATCGAGCAGGCACAAAAAAGCCCCCTCCTCTTCAGAGGAGGGGGTTGGGGGTGGTGCGAGGCCTAGCAAAGACCTCGAACGATCATCCCTCCATCCAGTCCCGGAAGAACGCTTCGTTGGCTTCGCGCAGGGTGGCGAGCGGCACGCCGGCCACGGCCTGGCCACCGGTGGTGCCGAGCTTCGTCGCGCCTTCCAGGTCCACCCCGGCAGGCGTGGTGACGACATAGCGCGACTGGTCTTCGCCAAACGCTTGCGCGGTACTCAGCGGCGCATCGAGCGTCACGCCGATCTTGCCGGCCAGCGCCATTTCGGTGAGCGCCACGAGCAGGCCGCCGTCGGAAATGTCGTGCACCGCAGTCACCTTGCCGTCGGCAATCCATTCGCGCACCTGCTCGCCGTTGCGGCGTTCGAGCGCGAGATCGACGGACGGTGCTTCGCCTTCCTCGCGGCCCAGGATTTCGCGCAAGTAGAGCGACTGGCCCAGGTGCGTGCCCTGGGGCCCAAGCAGCCACACGGTTTCGCCTTCGGCCTTGAACGCGATGGTGGCCATCTGTTCGTGGTCGAGCATCAGGCCCACGCCGCCGATGGCCGGGGTGGGCAGAATGGCCGAGCCGCCACCGGTGGCCTTGGATTCGTTGTAGAGCGAGACGTTGCCGGACACGATCGGGTAATCGAGCGCGCGGCACGCGTCGCCCATGCCTTCCAGGCAGCCCACGATCTGGCCCATGATTTCCGGGCGCTGCGGGTTGGCGAAGTTGAGGCAGTTGGTGATGGCGAGCGGGGTGGCGCCGACCGCGCAGATGTTGCGGAAGGTCTCGGCCACGGCCTGCTTGCCGCCTTCATAGGGGTCGGCAAAGCAATAGCGCGGGGTGCAGTCGGTGCTCATCGCCAGCGCCTTGTCGGTGCCGTGCACGCGCACCACGGCCGCATCGCCACCGCTCTTCTGCAGCGTGTCGGCGCCCACCTGGCTATCGTATTGCTCGAAAATCCAGCGGCGGTTGGCCAGGTCCGGGCTGCCGATCAGCATGACCAGGTCCGCGCCGATGTCGGCGCTTTCGGGCAGGGCGCCGAGCGGCGCCGGCTTGGGGCTTGGCACGTGCGGGCGGTCATAGAGCGGGGCATCGTCGGCCAGCGGGTCGAGCGGAATGTCGCACACCACTTCGCCGTTCCATTCCAGCACCATGTGGCCGGTGTCGGTCACTTCGCCGATCACGGCAAAGTCCAGTTCCCACTTGCGGAAGATCGCTTCGGCCATCGGCTCCTTGCCGGGCTTCAGCACCATGAGCATGCGCTCCTGGCTTTCCGAGAGCATCATTTCATAAGGCGTCATGCCCTCTTCGCGGCACGGCACCATGTTCATGTTGAGGCGGATGCCCGCGCCGCCCTTGCTGGCCATTTCCACCGAGGACGACGTGAGACCGGCCGCGCCCATGTCCTGGATGGCCACGATCGCGTCGGTCGCCATCAATTCGAGGCAGGCCTCGATCAGCAGCTTTTCGGTGAAGGGGTCGCCCACTTGCACGGTGGGGCGCTTTTCCTCGCTCTTCTCGTCGAAATCGGCGCTGGCCATGGTGGCGCCGTGGATGCCGTCGCGCCCGGTCTTGGATCCGACATAGACGATCGGGTTGCCCAGGCCCGTGGCGGCGGAATAGAAGATCTTGTCGGTATCGGCCACGCCAACGGTCATCGCGTTGACCAGGATGTTGCCGTCATAGGCCTTGTGGAAATTGGTTTCGCCGCCAACCGTCGGCACGCCCACGCAATTACCATAGCCGCCGATGCCCGCGACCACGCCTTGCACCAGGTGCTTCATCTTGGGGTGGTCGGGCCGGCCGAAACGCAGCGCGTTCATGTTGGCCACCGGGCGTGCGCCCATGGTGAACACGTCGCGCAGGATGCCGCCCACGCCCGTGGCCGCGCCCTGGTAGGGTTCGATGTAGCTGGGGTGGTTGTGGCTTTCCATCTTGAAGATGGCGGCTTGGCCATCGCCAATGTCGATCACGCCAGCGTTCTCGCCGGGGCCGCAGATCACCCAGGGCGCCGTGGTCGGCAGCTTCTTCAAGTGGATGCGGCTCGACTTGTACGAGCAGTGCTCCGACCACATGACCGAGAAGATGCCCAGTTCCACCAGATTGGGCTCGCGCCCCAGCGCGCCGAGCACGCGGGCGTATTCTTCTTCCGACAGGCCGTGGGCGGCGACGATTTCAGCGGTGATCTGGGACATGGCAGCGCCCTTAGCCGCGTGCGCGCGATTGCGCCAGAGGGAGAACGGCGCAAAAGGCGGGTGAGGGCGCGCATGTTCGTCGTGTCACCGGGCTTGACCGGCCTGCCGCGCCCGGCCATTGCTGGCGCCGATGGCAAGCACACCCGATATCGCCGCGCTCAGCTTCGAGGATGCGCTGAAAGAACTGGAAGTGGTGGTTCGCCGCCTGGAAAGCGGCGAGGCTCCGCTCGACGAGTCGATCGACCTCTACACCCGGGGCGAGGCATTGCGCACGCATTGCCAGGCCCGGCTCGATGCCGCGCAGGCGCGAATCGAGGCGGTCGTGGCTGATCGTGAAGGACGTCCGGCGGCAACGCGGCCGTTCGACGGGGCCTGAACGCCATGGCCACGCCCGAGGGCCGCTTCGGCTTGCTCAAGCCCGCACTGGCAGCGATCCAGGCCGAGATCGACGCGAGTTTCGACGCGCTGCTGCCCATCCCGGGCGATCCGCGCGACCGGCTGGTCGAGGCCATGCGCTATGCCACCATCGGCGGCGGCAAGCGGTTGCGCCCGCTTTTGGTAACCGCGACTGCGGCGATGTATGGCGTCGATCGCCAGGCGGCGGTGCGTGCCGGCACCGCGCTTGAGGCGATCCACGTCTATTCGCTGATCCACGACGATCTGCCGTGCATGGACAATGACGACCTGCGCCATGGCAAGGCCACGGTGCACAAGGCGTTCGACGATGCCACGGCCGTGCTGGCCGGCGACGCGCTGCACGATTTCGCGTTCGAAGTGCTGTCCGATCCGGCGATGAGCGGCGATCCCTTCGTGCGGGTGGAATTGATCCGCACTCTGGCGGTCAACAGCGGCACGCATGGCATGGCCGGCGGCCAGATGATGGACATCGTGGCCGAAACCGCCACGTTCGATTTGCCCACGGTCACCCGGCTGCAACAGCTCAAGACCGGGGCCCTGCTCGCCACGGCGGTGGAAATGGGCGCGATCCTGGGGCGCCTGCCGCCCGAGGGACGCACCCATCTGCGCGGCTATGCGCGCGACATCGGCCTGGCGTTCCAGATCGCCGACGACCTGCTCGACGCCGAAGGCGACGAAGCCGCCGCCGGCAAGGCGCTGCGCAAGGACGCGGTGGCGGGCAAGGAAACCTTTGTTTCGCTGCTGGGCGTGGAGCGCGCCCGCGAACAGGCGAGTATCCTGGTGGAGCAGGCCATTGCCCATCTCGCCAGCCATGGTTCGGAGGCGGACCTGCTGCGCGAACTGGCGCGCTTCATCGTGGAAAGGAATCACTGATGGCGCCGCGCGTTGGCATCTATCCCGGCACGTTCGATCCGATCACGCTGGGCCATCTCGACATCATCCGCCGCGGGGCCAAGCTGGTGGACCAGCTGATCGTGGGGGTGACCACCAATCCTTCCAAGAACCCGATGTTCACGCCTGAAGAGCGCATGGACATGGTGACCCGCGAACTGGACGAGCAGGGCATCGAGAATGTCTCGGTGGTTGGGTTCAATGCCCTGCTGATGAAGTTTGCCGAAGCGCAGGGCGCCAGCGTGATCGTGCGGGGCCTGCGCGCCGTAGCCGATTTCGAATACGAATACCAGATGGCCGGGATGAACCAGCAGCTCAATGACCGCATCGAGACGGTTTTCCTGATGGCCGATGTCAGCCTTCAGCCGATCGCATCCAAGCTGGTCAAGGAAATCGCCCTGTTCGGTGGCGACATTTCCGGCTTCGTTACCCCCACCGTGCGCGACGATGTGGTGGCGCGTGTGGAGCAGATCGGCCGCCTGGGAGACTATTGACCCCGCGCGCCGGGACACTTGCGGCGTTTATTGCCGAATCGTTCATTGCAGTGTCAGCGCGCTCGGCCTAATCGGCGTTTCACCTATTCCAACAAGGATCGCAGGCTTGATGATCGCCCGTTCGTTTTCCAAGGCCCTGATGAGCGCTGCACTGGCGGCCACGGCGATTGTCTTTGCGGCAACTGCCGTGCCGGCGATGGCGCAAAGCCAGCAGGAAAAGGCGCCGGCCCAGCCCTTCAAGCTCGACAAGGTGGTGCCCGAGCACGAAATTCCCTATGCCGTCGACACGGATCCCGCGCACGATCCCGACAACGTGCTGGTGCTCGACCTGTCGAATGGCGGGCGCGTGCTCATCCGCCTGATGCCGCAATGGGCCCCGCATCATGTGGAGCGGATCAAGACGCTGACGCGCCAGGGCTTTTACGACGGGATCATCTTCCACCGCGTGATCGACGGGTTCATGGCGCAGACCGGCGACCCCACCGGCACCGGGCAGGGCGGGTCCAAGCTGCCCGACCTTCAGGCCGAATTCAACGATGCCCCGCACATGCGCGGCACGGTGTCGATGGCCCGCACCAACGAGCCCAATTCGGCCAACAGCCAGTTCTTCATCGTGTTCTATCCGCGCTTTGCGCTGGATCACAAGTACACCAATTTCGGCCGTGTGATCAGCGGTATGGATGCGGTGGACACGATCGTGCGCGGCGAACCGCCCAGCAACCCGACCAAGATCCTCCAGGCCTCGATCCTGGCTGACAACAAGCCACGCCCGGCCCCGCCGGCAGCCGTGCCGACCAGCGCGATCACGCCCGACATGCTGAGCAAGTCGCGCACCAATTGAGCGGGTAACCGCAAGGCCCTTCGACAAGCTCAGGGCGAACGGCGGGGAGTGTTCGGATTCCCTCAAATCTCGTTCGGGCTGAGCCTGTCGAAGCCCCCTGGCGGTCAAGCCCTTGCCCTGCGCCACCGCTGCGGCTAGCGGCCTGCCCCATGCGTGTTGACCTTTTCGATTTCGAACTGCCGCCCGAAAACATCGCCCTGCGTCCGGCCCGCCCGCGCGATGCGGCCAAGCTGCTCCATGTTGCCGCTGGCGCGGCGCTGACCGATCACGTGGTGCGCGATCTGCCCGGCCTGTTGCGCGCAGGCGACGTGCTCGTGTTCAACGATACCCGCGTGATTCCCGCCCAATTGGAAGGCCGCCGGGGCGAAGCGCGGATCGGCGCCACGCTGCACAAGCGGCTGGACCTGCGGCGCTGGCAGGCGTTCATCCGCAACGGCAAGCGCCTGCGCGCGGGCGATACGATCGATTTCGGCGCCGATGTTGCCGCCACGGCCGAAGAGCGCCATGCCGATGGCAGCTGGACCCTGTTCTTTCCGGGCGAGGAGCCGGTGGAAATCTTGCTGGAGCGGGCGGGGCGCATGCCGCTGCCGCCCTACATCGCCGGCAAGCGAGAGACCGACGCGCAGGATCGCAGCGACTATCAGACGATGTTCGCGCAAAAGGATGGCGCTGTGGCCGCGCCCACGGCGGCGCTGCATTTCACGCCCGAACTGATGGCGGCGCTGGCCCAGGCCGGGATCGCCCATGAAACGCTGACTTTGCATGTCGGCGCGGGCACGTTCCTGCCGGTCAAGGCAGACGACACTGCCGACCACCAGATGCATGCCGAATGGGGCCGGATCGAGCCGGACACCGCAGCCCGCCTCAACGCTGCGCGGGCAGCCGGCGGGCGGATCATCGCGGTGGGCACCACATCGCTGCGCCTGCTCGAAAGCGCGGCCGACGAGGCCCGCACGATCCATCCCTTCGAAGGCGACACCGCCATTTTCATCACGCCCGGCTACGCCTTCAAGGCGATCGACGGGCTGATGACCAATTTCCACCTGCCCAAGTCCACGCTGTTCATGCTGGTTTCGGCGTTGATGGGGCTGGAAACGATGCAGGCGGCCTATGCCCACGCCATCGCCGGTGGTTATCGCTTCTACAGCTACGGGGATTCCTCGCTGCTGCTGCCATAAAGCGCAGTTTGCGCCGCGCGCATGATCGTTAAGCCTGCGCTTCCGACAAGCCAGGGGAGAGCGGCATGGTTCCGGCGCATGTTCCACACGCGCGGGTGGTGGATTTCGACATCTTCGATCCGCCCGGCGTGGAGCAGGACTATTTCGCGGCATGGCAGGCGCTGGCTGATGGGCAGGGCCTGGTGTGGACGCGGTCCAATGGCGGCCACTGGATCGCCACGCGGGGCGATGTGGTGCGCGCGCTGTGGATGGATGCAGACCGGCTTTCCAGCGCCTGCCTGGCGGTAACGCCGGGACTAGGGGAGGTGATGCAGTTCATTCCGCTGCAGCAGGACGGGGCCGAGCACAAGGCATACCGCACCCCGGTGATGAAGGGCCTGGCGTCCCGCTTCGTGGTGGCGATGGAGCCGCAGGTGGAAGCGGTGGCGCGCGAATTGTGCGCCGGCCTGCGCCCGCGCCAGGCTTGCGAATTCGTGGCCGACTTTGCCGAGATCCTGCCCCTCAATATCTTCCTCACCATGATCGACGTGCCGCTGGAAGATCGCCCGCGCCTGCGCCGGCTGGGCGCCCAGCTCACCCGGCCCGATGGCTCGATGACGGTGGAGCAGTTGAAGCAGGCTGCCGACGACTATCTCTGGCCGTTCATCGAGAAGCGCATGGCCGCGCCGGGCGAAGACCTGTTCAGCCGCATCCTGGCCGAACCAGTGGAGGGCCGGCCCTGGACGGTCGACGCGGCGCGGCGCATGTGCCGCAACCTGCTGTTCGGCGGGCTCGATACGGTGGCGGCGATGATCGGCATGGTGGCGCTGCATCTGGCGCGCCACCCGCAGGACCAGGACCTGCTGCGCGCGCAGTCCGACCTGATCCCGGCCGCGGCGGACGAACTGATGCGGCGCTATCCCACGGTCTCGGTCAGCCGCAATGCCGTGGCCGATGTTGCCGTGGATGGCGTGACGATCCGCGCCGGCGATCTGGTCTATCTGCCCAGCGTTCTGCACAATCTCGATCCGGCCTGCTTCGACCGGCCAGAGGAAGTGGACTTTGCCCGCTCCCTTTCGCCCATGCGCCACACCACGCTGGGTGCCGGGGCGCATCGCTGCGTCGGCGCGGGGCTGGCGCGGATGGAAGTGATCGTGTTCCTGCGCGAATGGCTGGCGGCGATCCCGCGCTTTGCCCTGGCGCCCGATCAGCCGGTGACGATGAAAGGCGGCAATGTGGGGGCCTGCACCCGGCTGCCGCTGGTGTGGACGGCCTAGGCGCGGGAACGATCGAGCCGGACGAGAGCAAAGCCGGCGAGAAGCGCCACGGCGCTGCCGATCACGGTATCGAGTGCACGGGCGACCAGCAGCGTTTCCAGCGCCAGCGGGCCGCGATGCGCGGCTTGCGCCAGCAGCAGCGCCAGCGGTGTGATCAGCATCACGGCCAGGCCATAGTGGCGCGGCACCAGCGCTTCGACGCCCCACGAAAGCAATGTGATCGCCAGCGCGACCAGCCAGGGATGCGGCGCAAGCGGGAGCAGCAGCGCGGCCGGCACCAGGCCGAGCAGCGTGCCCGCCACGCGGTGGGCATAACGGGTCTTCACCGCGGCAAAGCTCATCCCCTGGATCACGGCGATGCAACTGACCGGTGCCCAATAAGGGCGCGGCACGCCGGCAAGGTGGGCAAGCGCGTGCGATACCGCCACGGCAAGTCCTACAACCACCGGCACTGCGCCGCTGCGCTCCACCCAGGCCAGCGGCGTGGCAGCGGGGGCGGACAAGTCCGGCGCCACCACGCGGAACAGCCCGACCATCGCCAGGGCCAGGGCTACCCCACCGCCCAATTGCAGCATCACCTGCGGCAGGGCGGCGAGCGGCAGCGCAATTTGCGTGGCAAGCGCGGCACTCATGCACGGGAACAGCGCGCCGGGCATCCCCACGCGCCCGCGGAGCACCGCCGCCACTGCGCCGGCGGCAAACAGGCCCAGCCCGATTGCCGCCATCGGCCCGGAAGGCGCCATGATCGTGCCCAGCACGAACCCGGCAATGATCCCCAGCCCCATCGCGCCAACCACTGCAAATTGCCGCCGGGGTGAGCCAGGGGGCAGGGCGCAAAAGGCAAAGGCGCCCAACGCCGCATTGGTGCCGGCCGGAATATTGCCCGCGATCGCGCCGCCGGCCATGGCCACGCCCACCGCCGCTGCGGCCAGCACGGCCAATTGCCACGGACGGCTCGCCGGGCGCAGCGTCAGCAGGCCGTGCAGCCGTGCCATCACCCGGCAAACCATTGCCACACCAGCCGCCCGGTCAGGCCCAGGCTGACGACGATGAGCAGCGGGCGTATCAACCGGGCGCCAAAGCGGGTGGCGAAATGGCTGCCGATCACCGCGCCCGCCATCGCGCCTGCACCCATGCACAGGCCCAGCAGCCACAGCACGTGGCCACCCAGCGCGAAGACGATCACGCTGGCGAGGTTGCTGATCAGGTTGAGCAGCTTGGTCAGTCCCGTGGCGCGGGTCAGCCCCATGCCGCGCAGGGCAACCAGCGTGGTCGTATAGAACTGCCCCGCGCCCGGTCCGAAGAAGCCGTCATAGAACCCCACGCCACCGGCAACCGGCAGGAAGCCGCGTGGCCCCACGCGATCGTGCCGGTCGCCATCGTCCATGCGCGGCGAGAGCACGGTATAGAGTGCCACGCCGATCAGCAGCACCGGCACGATCAGCGAAAGCACGTGGGCATCGAAATGCTGGATGATCAGTGCCCCGATCAACGCCCCGGCAAAAGTCACCGCGGCAAGGGTGCCATTGCCCGCCATGGTGAAAAGGCCGGCGCGGTGATAGCGCCAGGTGGCCATGCTGGTGCCGCACATCGACTGGATCTTGTTGGTGCCCAGCGTCAGGTGCGGGGGCAGGCCCAGTGTGATCAGCGCCGGCATCATGATCAGCCCGCCGCCCCCGGCAATCGCATCGACCATGCCGGTGACCACGGCGATCGCCGTCAGCACGCCATACATCCAGGCGTGCGGCTCGAACGGCGCAACCGGCGGGGTGGCCTGGGTCGCAGCTTGGGCGGTGGCGATGGCAAGGTGGATCAGCGACATTTGCACGCCTTGGCGTTTGCGCCTAAGGGCCGCAACTGTTCTTTCTCCCCCGGATGCCAGCTTGCCCACGATGACCCGCTTTTCGTTCCAGATTCACGCCACCAGCGGCAAGGCCCGCACCGGCACCATCCAGATGATGCGGGGCGAGATCCGCACCCCCGCGTTCATGCCGGTGGGCACCGCGGCCACGGTCAAGGCGATGAAAGTGGAAGACGTGCGCCGCACCGGCGCCGACATCATCCTGGGCAACACCTATCACCTGATGCTGCGTCCCGGCGCCGAGCGCATGGCCCGGCTGGGGGGCCTGCACGCCTTCATGGGCTGGGATCGCCCGATCCTGACCGACAGCGGCGGCTATCAGGTGATGAGCCTGTCGGAACTGCGCAAGATCACCGAGGATGGCGTGACGTTCGCCAGCCACCTCGATGGTTCGCGCCACATGCTCAGCCCCGAACGCTCGATGGAAATCCAGCGCCTGCTGGGGTCCGACATTGTCATGGCCTTTGATGAATGCCCGCGCGCCGATCAGCCGCGCGACGTGATCGCGCGGTCCATGGAAATGTCGATGCGCTGGGCCCGCCGCAGCCGCGCCGGGTTCGATAGCGGGGAAGACCATGCCGCGCGTTCCGCCCTGTTCGGCATCCAGCAGGGCGCGCTGGATCAAGGCCTGCGCCAGGCCAGCGCCGACGCGCTGCGCGACATCGGCTTCGATGGCTATGCCATCGGTGGGCTGGCCGTCGGCGAGGGGCAGGAGGCGATGTTCGCCACGCTCGATTTCGCGCCGGGCCAGTTGCCCGCCGATCGCCCGCGCTACCTGATGGGCGTGGGCAAGCCCGATGACCTGGTGGGCGCGGTGGAGCGCGGAGTGGACATGTTCGATTGCGTGCTGCCCACGCGATCGGGCCGCAACGGCCAGGGCTTTACCTGGAACGGCCCGATCAACATGCGCAACGCCCGCCATGCCGAGGACACCGGCCCGCTCGACGAGCGCTGCACCTGCCCGGTCTGCGCCAAATACAGCCGCGCCTATCTGCATCACCTGCACAAGTCGGGCGAGATGCTGGGCGCCATGCTGCTGACCGAGCACAACCTCTCGTTCTACCAGCAACTGATGGCGGCCATGCGCGCCGCGATTGCCGAAGACCGCTTTGCCGCCTTTGCCGCCGATTTCCGCCGGGACTATCTGCGCAAGGAGTAAGCCCCGCAAAACGGATGCGAATTTTCCCGGTCCGGCCTTTCCCATCCGCGCCACTTTGCTATGCCTAGCAAGGTTTTGATACGAATTGGGATGGGGCATGGCGCATCGGCATCGGGGATTTGGCGGCCTTTTGGCAGGCGCGGGAATGGCGCTGGTGGCCGCGGTTCTTGGCAGCAGTGCCCGGGCCGCCGATCCGGCGCCGCTGGATGGCGCAGCAGCCGCGCGGGCATTCGGCGCACGCGTGGGCGTTTCGGCAATGAGCATGTCGCCCGATGGCACCCATGTCTCTTTCCTGGTGCCCGATGGCGATGGGCAAAAGGTCATGGTTGCAGATCTGGTTGCGGGCGGTGCGCCGCGCGCGATCCTGGGCAGCAATCGCAGCGATGAAAGGATCCGTAGCTGCACCTGGCCCACCAACCAGCGCCTGTTCTGCCGTGTCCAGGTCTATTCCGAGAATGCCGGCACACCGATCAGCTTTGCGCGCATGCTGGCCGTCGATGTGGATGGCAAGCACGTTGGCGTGGTGTCTGAACAGCAAAGCGATCGGGCCCTGGGTTTCGATTATCACGGCGGCGCGGTGATCGATTGGACCGGCGACAAGCCCGGGCAGGTGCTGATGACGCGCACGTTCGTGCCTGAAACCACGATCGGCACGCACCTGGCCAAGACCGACGACGGCTTCGGCGTCGAATCCGTGGACGCGACCACCTTGCAGCGTCGCACCGTGGAACGGCCCCGTGTCGATGCCGAGGCCTATGTCACCGATGGCATCGGCCACGTCCGCCTGATGGCCCGCGCTGTGGCCAATGCCACCGGATACGATACCGGCAAGGCCACATGGTACTATCGCAAGGCCGGATCGTCCGATTGGCTGGCATTGGGCCGCACGGATGAAAGCGACGGCATTTCCGCGCGCGGTTTCCAGCCCGCTGCGGTCGATCCCACGCAGGACGTGGCCTATGGCTTCGATGCTGGCGATGGCGGGCGCAGCGCACTGTTTCGCATCAAGCTGGACGGCTCGCTGGCACGCGATCGCGTGCTTGGGCGCGGCGATGTCGATGTTGACGAACTGGTCACCATCGGGCGCAACCGCCGCGTCGTGGGGGTGAGCTACGCCACCGAAACCCGCGTGGTGGAATTCTTCGATCCCGCGCTCAAGACCCTGGCTGCCGCGCTGCACAAGGCCTTGCCCGGCCAGCCGCAGATCGACTTCATCGATGCGGCGGCCGACGAAAGCCGGCTGCTGCTGCTGGCTGGTGGCGATACCGATCCGGGAACCTATTACGTCTTCGACAAGCCGACGCACCATCTCGAACAGGTCCTCGCCGTCCGTCCGGAACTTACCGGTGTCGGCATGGCCCCGATGAGGCCGATCACTTATCCCGCCGCTGACGGAACGTCGATCCCGGCCTACCTCACGCTGCCGGCTGGCAGCAACGGCAAGGGCCTGCCGGCCATCGTCATGCCCCATGGCGGGCCCAGTGCGCGCGATGAATGGGGTTTTGACTGGCTGGTGCAGTTCTTCGCGGCGCGTGGCTATGCCGTGCTGCAGCCCAATTATCGTGGCTCGTCGGGGTTCGGGATCGACTGGCAATCCAGGAACGGCTTTCAATCCTGGCCCAAGGCGATCGGCGATATCGACGACGCGGGTCGCTGGCTTTTGTCGCAGGGCATTGCCGCGCCCGGGAAGATCGCCATCTTCGGCTGGTCTTATGGCGGCTATGCCGCGCTGCAATCAGGGGTGGTCGATCCCGGATTGTTCAAGGCCATCGTCGCGGTCGCACCGGTGACGGACCTCGCGCGGCTGCGCGAAAACGCGCAAAGCTATACCAATGGTGTCATCGTTGACCGCCAGATCGGCCATGGTGACTATATCAAGGCGGGCTCACCCGCGCAGAACGCATCGTCGATCACGGTGCCGGTCATGCTGTTTCACGGCGATGCCGATCTCAATGTGCCGGTGGACCAATCGCGCCTGATGGCAGACCGGCTCCGGGCGGCGGGTCGCTCCGTCGAATATGTCGAGTTCAAGAAGCTCGATCATCAGCTCGATAGCGGGGCGGCGCGCATCCAGTTGCTGAGCAGCAGCGATGCGTTCCTGCGCAAGGCGATGGGCATCGCTCCCTAAAGCGAGGCCGCCGCCCCGGGGCGGAGCCCCCGGCGTCAGGCAGCGATCTGGGGACGCGGCGTCATCACCGCCTGCGTCTCCAGGCGAGTGCCGGGATATTGCGCGAATTCGCCGGTGCGCGTGTCCAGAAAGCCGGCGCCGATGGCGCTGGCCTGGGCCTTGGCAGTTTCCAGATCGGGATACCATTTGCCGCAACGGTGCGGGGTGACGAAGCGATACATCAGCATGCTCCGACAATGCCTGCAGCGCCGTGCCGTTCCCGCTTTCTGCTGCGCGCGTGCGCGATTTGCGACGATCCGTTTGTTGCGGGAAACGGCTGAAAATGTTGCTTTAATATGTCTACCAGGCAGAGGCCATCGGTGGCAGCATTTCCGCCAGGAATTCGATCCAGGCGCGGGTTCTGGCGGCCGGCCGGCGCGAGGGATGGGTGACCGCATGGATCGCGCCGAGTTGCGCCAGGGGCTGGTCCAATGGCACCTCCACCAGCCGGCCCTCGCGCAGCGCGCGTGCCGCGATGAAGCGCGGGCCATAGACCAGGCCCAGGCCTGCAGCGGCAGCTTCCACCAGCACGTCGCCGTTGTCGGCTTGCAGCGTTCCGCGCACCGGCTGGTGGATCGTGCCGTCCAGGCCAAAGCGCCAGATGTGCCGCCCCAGCATCGACAGCGTGAAGCCAAGGCAATCGTGCTGCGCCAGGTCGCTCAATTGCGTGGGCGTGCCGCGCCGCGCGAGATAGCTGGGTGAAGCGCAGACGACCAGGTGCATGTCGGCCAGCTTGCGGGCGATCAGGTTGCCATCCAGCAGCCGGCCGATGCGGATCGCCATGTCCCAGCGCTCTTCCACCAGGTCGACATGCCGGTCGCTCAACCCCAGTTCGATGACGATGCCCGGGTGGCGCTGGTTGAAGGCGGCCACCAGCGGGGCCAGGTGCAGCACGCCGAACGACATCGGCACGCTTACCCGCAACAGTCCGTCGATCGCCACGCTTTGGGCGGCGGCATCGGCTTCCGCCTCGCGCAAGTCGGCCAGCACGCGCGTCGCCCGGTCGAGGTAGGCCGTGCCCGCCTCGGTCAACAGCAGGCGCCGGGTGGTGCGGTGGACCAGCGTGGTGCCCAGCCTGCTTTCCAGCGCGGTAAGATGCTTGGCGGCCATCGCGGGGGACATGTGCAGCGTGCGCGCGGCGGCCGAAAGCCCGCCCAGGCGGATCGCTTCCACGAAGACTTCGATGCCGGTCAGGCGGTCGGCCACAGATTTCCTACCTCTGGTAAAAAGACAATGTCGTTGGCGACATATTATCATCCAAGGGTGGAAACGCCATCATGGCTGGGATCATTTCAACAAGGACGATCCCCTGTCATGACACGCAACAAGACTTTCGCCGCCCTGGCCCTGGCCCTGGCGGTTCCCGCCCTCGCGGTGCCGGCGCTGGTCGCCGCGCAGGCGACTGCCGCGCCCTCGGCCGTGCCGGCTGGCACCTATCAGGTGGAAAGCCACCACACCCTGGCCGAATTCACGGTCAGCCACTTCGGCTTCAACGATTTCTTCGGCGTCATCCCCGGCGCCACCGGCACGATGACGCTCAACCCGGCGGATCTTGCCGCCACGGCGCTCGACGTGTCGCTGCCGGTCTCGGCCATCTCCACCACCAACGCGACGCTCGATGGTGAACTCAAGAGCGCCGACTGGTTCGACGCGGCCAAGTATCCCACGATCCGCTTCGTGGCGCGCAAGGTGGTGCCCACTGGCGAGCGCAGCGCCAAGATCGAGGGTGATCTTACCCTGCACGGCGTGACCAAGCCGATTACGCTCGATGCCACGTTCGGCGGCGCCGGTGCCAATCCGATGAGCAAGGCCTTCACCGTGGGCTTTGGCGCGACCGGCACGCTCAAGCGCTCGGACTTCGGCGTGAGCAAGTACGTGCCCTTCGTGAGCGACGAAGTGCGCCTCAAGATCACTGTGGCGTTTGAAAAGAAGGCCTGATCGGCAAGGCGGCCCGGTGCGTGCAAACGCATCGGGCCTGCCGGCCAACCGCTGCTTGCAGGCAACAAAAAAGGCGGGGCAAAACCCCGCCTTTTCCGTTTGTCTTGTCCGAATGGACCGACCGATCAGCGCGAATAGAATTCGACGACCAGGTTCGGTTCCATCTTCACCGGATAGGGCACTTCGTCGAGCGTGGGCACGCGCACGAAAGTGATCTTGTCGTTGCCTTCCTGGGCGACGTAGTCAGGCACGTCGCGCTCGGGCAGGGCCTGGGCTTCGGCGATCAGGGCCATTTCCTTGGCCTTGGGGCCCAGGGTGATGACGTCGCCGGGGCGCACGCGGCGGCTGGCGATGTTGCACTTCACGCCGTTCACGCGGATGTGGCCGTGCGAAACGATCTGGCGAGCCGAGAATACGGTCGGCGCGAACTTGGCGCGGTACACGACCATGTCGAGGCGCTGTTCGAGCAGGCCGATCAGGTTCTGACCGGTATCGCCCTTCATGTTCGACGCTTCCTGGTAGGTGCGCTTGAACTGCTTTTCGGTCACGTCGCCGTAGTAGCCCTTGAGCTTCTGCTTGGCGCGCAGCTGGATACCGAAGTCGGAAACCTTGCTCTTGCGGCGCTGGCCGTGCTGGCCGGGGCCATACGAGCGGCGGTTCACCGAGCTCTTGGGGCGGCCCCACAGGTTTTCACCAAGGCGACGGTCAATCTTGTACTTGGACGAATGGCGCTTCGACACGCGTTCGTTCCTTTCAACTAGCGTTTCATGTGAGGAAAGCCGCAGCGGCCTTCCTGGCTGTTGTCCGGACCCGCACCATCTGGCCTGTTGCCAGATGCGGCCACCACTTCACCGGACGTGTGGGGCCAATTGCGAAGGCGCGCCTAGAACAGGCATTGCCCTCAGAGTCAAGTGCGGAAAGGGAGAGCGGGAAAAATCGGCGGGTTTGCGCCGTTCAGGGCCGCTCGCCAGGGGTGCGGCGCAAGGTGGAGAGCACCCCGCGCAGGGTGCGGATTTCCAGGTGATTCCACGCCGGCTTGGTCAACATCGTGCGCAAGGTGCGGCGGCTGGCCTCAGCGCGGCTGGGGGGCTGGAAATAGCCACGCGGTTCCAAGAGGTCGCACAGCTGGCTGAACATGCCCTCGAATTCCTCCTGCGGGGCAGGGGGCAGCAGCTCTTCCACCGTGGGCTGCACCAGCGCGGTGGCGCAGCCCTGGTGCTTGGACCATTCATAGGCGCACAGGATCACCGCCTGGGCCAGGTTGAGCGAGCCGAATTCCGGGTTGATCGGCACGGTCACGATCGTGCGCGCCAGCGCCACGTCGTCGGTCTCCAGGCCCGACCGCTCCGGGCCGAACACCAGCGCGCTGCGGCCTTCCTCGGCCACGATCGCGCGTGCGGCTTCCTCGGGTGTGACGACCGGCTTGGTCACCCCGCGCTTGCGCACGGTGGTGGCATAGACATGGGCGCAATCGGCCACGGCCTCGGCCAGGCTGTCGAACACCTGAGCGCGTTCCAGCACGATGTCGGCACCCGAGGCAGCGGGCCCTGCCGAGGGGTTGGGCCAGCCATCGCGCGGGGCGACGAGGCGCATTTCAGCCAGGCCGAAGTTGAGCATGGCGCGCGCGGCCTTGCCGATGTTTTCGCCCAGTTGCGGGCGCACGAGCACGATAACGGGTTGGAAAGGCATGGTTCTTACTTGGCCACTTCGCGCACGGAAGAGGCGAATTCCTCGAAATCGCGGGCTTCGGAAAAATCGCGGTAGACGCTGGCAAAGCGGATATAGGCCACGCTGTCCAACTGGCGCAGCCCGTCCATCACCATTTCACCGATCACCTTGCTGGCCACTTCGCCATCGCCCATCGTCTCGATCTGGCGCTGGATGCCGGTGACCAGCTGGTCGAGCCGTTCCTGGGTGACCGGGCGCTTGCGGCAGGCGAGCGCCACGGACTGTTCGATCTTGGTGCGGTCGAACGGTTCGCGGCGCGGCTCGCTGCCATCGCCCTTGTTCTTCACCACCAGCACTTCGCGCAATTGCACGCGTTCGAACGTGGTGAAGCGGGCGCCGCAGCTTTCACATTGGCGCCGCCGGCGGATCGAGGTGTTGTCCTCGGTCGGCCGGCTGTCCTTCACCTGGCTGTTGTCATGGGCGCAGAACGGGCAACGCAAACGTTCAAAGCTCCGGGTAGATGGGGAACTGGGCGCACAGGTCGGCCACGGCATCGCGCACGCGCTGTTCCACCTGGCCATCGCCTTCGTCGCCATTGCGGGCAAGGCCTTCGACGACCTGGGCGATCAGCTGGCCGATCTGGCGGAATTCTTCCTCGCGGAAGCCGCGCGTGGTGCCTGCCGGCGTGCCCAGGCGAATGCCCGAGGTGACGAAAGGCGAGCGCTTGTCGAACGGCACGCCGTTCTTGTTGCAGGTGAGCCAGGCGCGATCGAGGCCCTTTTCAGCGGCCTTGCCGGTCACGTCCTTGGCCGACAGGTCCACCAGCATCAGGTGGTTGTCGGTGCCGCCCGAAACGATCGACAGGCCGGCATCGACCAGCGACGCCGAAAGCGCGCGGGCATTGGCCACGATCTGGTGGGCATAGGCCTTGAATTCTGGGCGCAGGGCATCGGCAAAGGCCACCGCCTTGGCGGCGATCACATGCACCAGCGGGCCACCCTGAAGGCCGGGGAACACGGCCGTGTTGAACTTCTTGGCCAGCGCCTCGTCGTTGGTGAGGATGATGCCCGAACGGGGACCGCGCAGGCTCTTGTGCGTGGTGGAGGTGACCACATGGGCATGCGGGAACGGCGAGGGGTGCGCGCCACCGGCGACAAGGCCGGAGAAGTGCGACATGTCGACCAGCAGCCACGCGCCCACTTCATCGGCGATTTCGCGGAAGCGCGGGAAATCCCACACGCGCGAATAGGCGGTGCCGCCCGCGATGATCAGCTTGGGCTTGTGCTCGCGCGCCAGGCGGGCCACTTCGTCCATGTCGATCAGGTGATCTTCCGGGCGCACGCCATAGGGGATCGGCTTGAACCACTTGCCGCTCATGTTGACCGGCGAACCGTGGGTGAGGTGGCCGCCCGAATTGAGATCCAGCCCCATGAAGCTGTCGCCCGGCTGGAGCAGGGCCAGGAAAACCGCCTGGTTCATCTGGCTGCCCGAATTGGGCTGCACATTGGCGAAATCGCAGCCGAACAGCTTCTTCGCGCGTTCGATCGCCAGGGTTTCCACCACGTCGGCATATTCGCAGCCGCCGTAATAGCGCTTGCCCGGATAGCCTTCGGCATACTTGTTGGTGAAGACCGAGCCGGTCGCTTCCAGCACGGCCAGGCTGGTGATGTTTTCCGAAGCGATCAGCTCGATCTTGGTCTGCTGGCGCTTCAATTCACCCTGGATGGCGGCGAAGACTTCGGGATCGGCCGAGGCGAGGTGCTCGGTAAAGAAGCCGGCCGTGCGGACTTCCGACGGTGCGGTGGCAGCGGTGGACATCGGTGGGGCTCCTTTTCAGAGTGCGGGATTGGAAAGCTTGGTAACGCGGCGCACGTGGCGGTCACCAGCAAAGGGGGTGGCGAGAAACGCCTCGACGCAGGCCTTCGCCATGTCCAGCCCGGTCAGGCGGGCACCCATGGCCAGCACGTTGGCATCGTTGTGTTCGCGCGAAAGCTTGGCCGAAAGCGGCTCGCCCACCAGGGCGCAGCGCACGGCGGGATTGCGGTTCACGGCAATGGAAATGCCGATGCCCGAACCGCACAGGGCAATGCCGCGCTCGGCTTCGCCGGCCGCCATCGCGCTCGCCAGCTTGTAGCCATAGTCGGGGTAGTCGACGCTGTCGCCGTTGTAGGGGCCAAGGTCGGCCACGTCGTGGCCCAACTCGCCCAGCCATTGGACAAGATCGGCTTTCAGCGCCAGCGCGGCGTGATCGGAAGCAATGGCAATGCGCATGGGTTATAGCGTTTCCGGTTGCCTGTTACGGATATCGTGTCGGGGATTCTGGCGTCCCCCTAAACCCATTGCGCGCGCTATGCCAGATTAATTGGGCTTATGTTGCACCCATTGCCCCGATGGGTGGGCGAGGGGCGTCCGCGCTCAATGCGCCTCGCCGTGCGCGGCGGCCATCTTCCTGGCCACTTCGGGATGCTTGGCGAGATAGTCGGTGATCTGCGCTTTCATTTCCTGCGCGGTGGCCATCCCAACGGACATGCCCTCGCGGTTGAGCGCACCCATCACGGCCATCACTTCCGGGTCCTGCATCAGCTCTGCCGCGCGCGAGAGATAACGCCCGCCCGCCGGCGTCTGGGCAAAGGCCAGGATGGCGCGCAGGTCTTCGCTGGAAAAGCGGCGCACATAGGCATGGGCCATCGCCTGCGTCAGTTCGGGCAGGTGGCGTTCCATCGCCGGGCGCATCGCGGCGGGCATCTTTTCGAGCATGGTGTCGAAAATCTGGTTGAGGCCGGGATCGTCCACGCCCAGGCCGGCGGCGATGTTGCCGCGCATGGCCGCCATCATCGCTTGCGTGACGCGCTCCACGATGGCCAGGCGCTGTTCGGGCGGCAGGATCACCGCGATGATCTGGTTGGCCACTGCCACGTCGGCGGGATTGAGCGGCACGGCAGCGGGGGGCGGCGTGGTCTGCGCGGCCGCGGGGCTGAGCGGCATGGCAATGGTGGCCAGAACGGCAAGGGCCATGGCGCGGCGGGCAAACGGCATCATCGGCTTCTCCCAGATACGGGACAGGTGATCCATGCGTCCCGTGGCGCGGTGGTTGCGCCTTGTTGCATCCCGGTCAAGCCGCGAAAGCACTGCGACAGCGCCATGCACCGGGTGGAAATGAAAACGGGGCGGCATCGCTGCCGCCCCGCTTCATGTCATCAGCGGAACGAACCGCTGAGCGAAACCCCGATCGTGCGGGGATCGTTGTAGATCCCGGCGCGGTAGTTCGAAGTGTCGATCACCCCGATCAGGTTGCGCTTGTCGGTCAGGTTGCGAGCAAACACCGCCAGTTCATAGCGGCCCCAGGCAAAGCCGGCCTTGGCGCCCAGTTCGTAATTGCCGTTGGAGGTGTATTCCACCGTCTTGTACGGCACGTACATGGTATAGCCCTGCAGATTGAAATCGCCGCCGACAAAGGCCTTGAAATCATCGCTGAGCGGCAGGTCGTAACGGCCCGAGATGTTCAGGTTGAACTTGGGCGCGTTGGGCAGCGGATTGCCGTTGATCTGCGCAAAGTAGTTCGCGCCCACCTGCTTGACCGGGTTGAGCACGGTTTCCGACAGCACGCCGCCGGCCGAGCCGGCCTGGGCATAGACATTGCTGTCCTTCACTTCGGTGTGCAGCACGCTCACGCCGATATCGAAGCGCAGGTTCGTTGCCGGGCGCAGGCCCAGTTCCGCTTCCGCGCCATAGCCCACGGCCTTGTCGGCATTGAACAGCACGCCGCTACCGTTGCTGTCGTTGCCGTTGAGCTGGATGTCGGTGACGGTGTAGTAGAACCCGGTGAGGTTGAACGTGACGGCATTGTCCAGCCACGCGCTCTTCACGCCGGCTTCCCACGAGGTGTTCTTTTCCGAATTGGCCGTGGTGAAGGCCGAATTGAACACGGCCGAGCGACCCTGGATGGTCGGGCCACGGAAGCCGCGCGCCACGCGGGCAAAGAACGACAGGTCGGAATTGGCGCGATAGAGCAGGCTTGCGTCAAAGCTCGGCTGCGTGTCCGACAGGCGCACGGTGCGCGGCGCGGTGGACGGGAACGTGACGACGCCGCCCACGGTGTCTGCCGTCTTGAGCAGCGAGGTGGTCTTGGTGTCGTTCGACAGGCGCGCGCCAGCGGTGAAGCGCAGCTTCTCGGTCAGGTCATAGCTGGCCTGGCCGAACACCGCCCAGCTGGTGTTGACGTTGTGCAGCAGCACCCAGTTGTTGGGATTGGGCGTGGTGCCCAGCGCATTGCTGGTGAGGAAATAGGCGCGCTGGTCGAACTCGGTGTAATCACGCGAATCGAAGTAGATGCCGCCAAACTGCCACTTGAAGCGGGCCGCGTCCGGGCTCGCCAGGCGCAGTTCCTGGCTCCACTGGTTGAGGCTGCGCAGCACGCCGCGCGATTCGCCATAGCCGGCGCCGCCGAAATTGGCCGCCGCGCCGCCATCGGTGTCACCCCGGCTGGACCCGTGCGAGGCTTCGTAGGCGGTGATCGAGGTCAGCGTCGCGCCGCCGAAATCCTGCACGGCCTTGAGCGAGACGCCCTTGGTCTTGTAGGCCTGCGGGTTGTTGCCGCCTTCGTCATAGGCAACATTGGTCAGGTCCAGGTTTTCCGGCACGGTGTGCGTGCCCTTCTGGATCGACCCGCGATAGAAGATCGAGGCGCTGCCGTCATAATCGCGGTAGTGGCCCGACACGCGCAGCGACAGGGTTTCGGTGGGCTGAACCAGCAGCTGCAGGCGCACGTCGCGTTCGTTGAAGCCGCCCATCACATTGTTGCCGGGCTTGGTGCCGTCGTCGCTCACGCCGGTGTAGGTGTTGTTGATCCAGTTGTCGCGGTGCTGGTACAGGCCCGACAGGCGGAAGCTGATGCGGCCATCGCTGGTCAGCGGGCCGCCGACGCCGGCATCCACGTTGATCGCGTTGCGGCTGCCCCAGCTGGCGCTGCCCTGGCCCTGCCACGTGGCGGTGGGCTGGGCGGTGTCGAACTTGACGATGCCGGCCGTGGTGTTGCGGCCGAACAGCGAACCCTGGGGCCCGCGCAGCACTTCGACCTGGGCAATATCGAACGCGGGGTTCGACTTGAGCACGACGTGCTCCATCACCACGTCGTCCTGGATCACCGAGACCGGCTGCGAGGCGCCGAGGTAGAAGTCGATGTTGCCCAGGCCACGGATGTAGAAGCGCGGGAAGATGCGGCCCGTGGTCGATTCAACGTTGAGGCTGGGCACGCGGCCGGCCAGCGAAAGCAGCGTGTCGGCGCCGGCAGCCTGCAGGTTGTGCAGCAGCTCAGGCTTCATCACCGCCACCGAAACCGGCACGGACATGATGTTTTCCTGGCGGCGCTCGGCGGTAACGACGATAGCATCGCCGGTTTCGGCGGCCGTGTCGGCAGCGGCCGGTGCGGTGTCTTGCGCGAATGCTGCGGGCGCGATGGCCGCAAGCGCGGCTCCCGCCAGCATGGCGGCAGCGAAATGGGTGGTACGCATGGAAATTCCCCTGACGGAAGGACGCGGTCTTTGCCGCTGTGGTTTGGTCCCTGCGGGGCTATTAGCGTTGTGTGTCAAACCTGTGTCAGACTAATGCAGGTTTGTGTCGGTTTCATCTGATACTGATGCCGCATTGCAACACAATGTCCGCAACGCAAAAGAGGCGCCAGGCCGGTGGCCGGGCGCCTCTTGCATGATGGGGCAGGAATGCCGCGCTTACTGGTCCAGGAACGAGCGCATCTTGCGGCTGCGGCTCGGGTGCTTGAGCTTGCGCAGCGCCTTGGCCTCGATCTGGCGGATACGTTCGCGCGTCACCGAGAACTGCTGGCCCACTTCCTCCAGCGTGTGATCGGTGTTCATGCCGATGCCGAAACGCATGCGTAGCACGCGTTCCTCGCGCGGGGTCAGGCTGGCGAGGACGCGGGTGACGGTTTCCTTGAGATTGGCCTGGATGGCCGCATCCACCGGGATGATCGCGTTCTTGTCCTCGATGAAATCGCCCAGGTGCGAATCTTCCTCGTCGCCGATCGGCGTTTCGAGAGAGATCGGCTCCTTGGCGATCTTCATCACCTTGCGCACCTTTTCGAGCGGCATCGACAGACGCTCGGCCATTTCCTCGGGCGTGGGCTCGCGGCCCTGCTCGTGCAGGAACTGGCGGCTGGTGCGCACCAGCTTGTTGATCGTCTCGATCATGTGCACCGGAATACGGATGGTGCGTGCCTGATCGGCGATCGAGCGGGTGATCGCCTGGCGGATCCACCACGTGGCATACGTGCTGAACTTGTAGCCGCGGCGATACTCGAACTTGTCCACCGCCTTCATCAGGCCGATGTTCCCTTCCTGGATCAGGTCCAGGAATTGCAGGCCACGGTTGGTGTACTTCTTGGCGATCGAGATCACCAGGCGCAGATTGGCCTCGACCATTTCCTTCTTGGCGATGCGCGCTTCACGCTCGCCCTTCTGCACCATGTTCACGATGCGGCGGAATTCGGCCAGTTGCATGCCGGTGGCCGAAGCGATGTCGGCCACTTCGGAACGAATGCGCTCGACGGCGGCGGTTTCGTTGGCGGCAAAGGCCGCCCACTTCTTGTCGCGCGTGGCGAGCGACTGCAACCAGCCTTCGTCCAGTTCACGGCCGACGTAGTGATCGAGGAAATCCTTGCGGCTCACCTTGTGGCGTTCGGCCAGACGCAGCATCTGCCCGCCCAGCGTGGTCAGCCGGCGGTTGAATGCATAGAGATTGTCGACCAGGTATTCGATCTTGGAGGCATGGAACTGCACGCTTTCCACCTGCGCGGTCAGTTCCTCGCGCAGCTTGTGGTATTCGGCTTCCTTGGCTGCCGAAAACGCCAGGCCAAGACCCAGGGAATCCAGGCGCTCGCCCTGCAGCTTTTCGAAAGTGCGGAACAGGCTGGTGATTTCGGCGAACTTCTCCAGCGCGGCCGGCTTGAGCGTGGCTTCCATCTGGGCAAGGGAAAGGGTGTTGTCCTCTTCCTCTTCCTCGGCCGGGCGCGCGCGGCGTTCGCGCAGCTCGTCGTCCTCGTCCTCGGTTTCCTCTTCCTCGACGTCTTCCTCTTCCTTGAAGGAAGGGCCGGCCGTCGCTTCGCTGATTTCGCCGTCGGCGTCTTCACCGTCTTCGGAAAGGTTTTCCGGCTGCGGCTCCTTGGACAGCATGGCGTCGAGATCGAGGATCTCGCGCAGCTGCATTTCGCCCGCGTTGAGCGCCTCGGACCACTGGATGATGGCGTGGAAGGTGATCGGGCTTTCGCACAGGCCCATGATCATGGTGTCGCGGCCGGCTTCGATGCGCTTGGCGATGGCGATTTCGCCCTCGCGGCTGAGCAGTTCCACCGCGCCCATTTCGCGCAAGTACATGCGCACCGGGTCATCGGTGCGTTCGATGGTTTCCTTGCGCTTTTCCACAACCGGGCGGTCGTCCATCCCGGTGTCGGCGTCTTCGGCTTCCTCGGCCTCACGCTCTTCGGGATCGACCGCGTCCTCGTCGCTCTCGACGATGTTGACGCCCATTTCCGAGATCGCGGCCATGATGTCCTCGATCTGCTCGGAGGACATCTGGTCTTGCGGCAAAGCCTCGTTCAGCTCGTCATAAGTGATGACCCCGCGGCGCTTGGCGCGCGCGATCAGCTTCTTGATCGAAGCCTCGTTAAGGTCGATCAGCGGTGCATCGCCGCTATCGGTCTTGTCGTTGGAAGCCATTAACCCCGGTACCACCCTTTGACGTCATGCCGCTTTGGCCCTGGTCGGGGCCTAGGCCGGGATCGCGGCCGGTCTCGGGCGATCCCTATCTACCTATTATAACGATGCACGAGTGCGACCCATTTGCCCCAACCGGGCCAGCAATGCCAGCCTTCGTTGCAGCAATCGTTGCTGTTCGGCAAAGCTATCCTCGGAAAAATCGCTTTCCAGGCGCTCTGTCGCGTGCGCCAGCGCCGATTCCACCGCCGGAAGATCCACGATCAGCTCGATTGCCTCGGCCAGTTCGTCAAGCGCGGTTGCGCTCGTTTCGGACAAGAAGCCGAATCGCAGCCCATCGTAATCGTCTGCCTGTGGCACCCGTAGCTGCCGCTCCAGCAATATGGGGCGCAAGGCGGCGCTTTCAAGCGGGGCGCCCGATTCGGCAAAGGCCAGCAAAGTATCGAGCAGTGCCGCCATGCCGGGATTGGCCGGATGGATGCGGGCCAGCGCCTCGCCATGGCCGGCCAGCGCGGCGGGATGGACCACCAGCCCGGCCAGCACGGCGGCCAGCAGGGCGTCGCCCGATCCCACTTTCTGTTGCAGGCGGCTGACCGCCTCGGCGGGCAGGGGCGGGGGCGCGGGCTTCCACGGGCCACCTCGGCGCTGCTGCCCGCCCTGGAAGCTGCCGCCGCTGGCCTGGCGCGGGGTAAACGCCGGCCGCTCGCGCCGGGCAAAGGCCAGTTCGCCAAACCGGTCGAGCAATTCGCGGCGATAGAGCGCCTTGATGTCGGGGTGCTGGATCGTTTCGCAATGGGCCAGCAGGCGCGCTTTCAGGCCGGCCTTGTCCTCCGGCGTGGCGAGCGGCAGGGCGTCGCGCTCGCCCTGCCATAGCACCTCGACCAGGCTGCGCGCCGTGCCCAGCAGATCAAGCATGGCCTCGCGCCCGCGCTTCTTGACCACGTCGTCGGGGTCCATGCCATCGGGCAGGGTCACGATGCGCAGGGAATGGCCGGGGCGCAGCAAGGGCAGGGCGCGCGTCACCGCTTTCATCGCCGCGCGCTGCCCGGCGGCGTCCCCGTCAAAACACAAGGTGGGGCATTCGGTCACACGCCACAGCCGCTCGATCTGGTGCTCGGTCAGCGCGGTGCCCAGCGGGGCCACCGCCTCGGCAATGCCGGCGGCGGCCAGGGCCACCACGTCCATATAGCCTTCGACCACCACGATCCGCGCGGCACTGCGTGCGGCGGGCGCGGCGCGGTGCAGGTTGTAAAGCGTGCGGCCCTTGTCGAACAGCGGCGTATCGGGCGAATTGAGATACTTGGGCGCGTCGGTCTTGTCGGCGGCCAGGATGCGCCCGCCGAACGCGATGATCCGCCCGCGCTGGTCGGCAATCGGCAGCATCAGCCGGCCGCGAAAGCGGTCGTACGGCGCCTTGCCGTCCACCACGATCTGGAGGCCCGCCTCGATCAGCATCTCTTCGGGAAACTGCGAGAGCGCCTCTTTCAGGGCGGTGCGGCTATCGGGCGCATAACCAAAGCCGAATTCGCGCGCCACGCGCTCGGGAAACCCGCGCGAGGCAAGATAGGCGCGCGCCTGTTCCGCGCCCGGCGCCTTGAGGCTGGCCGCAAAGAAATCCTGCGCGGCTTGCATCACGTCGTGCAACGATTTGGCCGCCTGCGCGCGCTGCGCCGCCTGGCGGTCCATCTCGGGCATGTCCATGCCCGCCTGCGCCGCCAGTTCCTTGACCGCCTCGATGAACGGCAGGCCCTGGTGATCGGTCATCCAGCGGATGACATCGCCATGCGCACCACAGCCAAAGCAGTGGTAGAAGCCCTTTTCGTCGTTGATCGTGAAGCTGGGCGTCTTCTCGTTGTGGAACGGGCAACACGCCTTGAACTCGCGCCCCGCCTTCTGCACGCGGATCGACCGCCCGATCACGCTCGACAGCGAAATCCGGTTGCGCAGTTCATCCAGCCATTGCGGGGTCAGGCTCATGGCTTGGAATAGACCCTCCCCCAGCCCCTCCCGCAAGCGGGAGGGGAGTTAACAGGGAGAACGCCAAAAGCTCCCCTCCCGCTCGCGGGAGGGGTTGGGGGAGGGCATGTTGCCTCAAAGTTCACCAGCAACGCCCAATTCCTTCAATACCCGGGCCAACTCGAGAACAACTCCGTCCAAATTGCTCATCACGTCGCCATTCCAGAACCGCACTACACGCCAGCCTTGGCTTTCGAGAAACGCGGTGCGCTGCCGGTCGTAATCCTCAGACTGCGCATGCGGCGCGCCGTCGATCTCGATCACCAGCCGATGTGTGCGCGAGGCAAAGTCGGTGATGTACGGTCCCACCGGAAACTGCCGGTTGAACCGCACGCCCAGCACCTGCCGGCTGCGCAACGCTTGCCACAGGCGGCGCTCCGGTTCGGTAGGGTTGTTTCGCAACTGGCGGGTGCGGGCGGTGGGGCGCTGGTCGCCCTTGTCGTTCGCGCGCTGCCAGGCTGTATCCATAGCGTATAACATGCCCTCCCCCAGCCCCTCCCGCAAGCGGGAGGGGAGATTTAAGGGAGCCCCTTCCGCAAGCGGACGGGGAGCCTATTAACGCTGCAAATCCCCTCCCGCTGGCGGGAGGGGTTAGGGGAGGGAATGTTAACTTAGGCCAACGCCGCCTTCACCAGCCCGCTTGCCTTGCTCATGTCGATCTGGGTGCCGTGGCGCGCTTTCAGTTCGCCCACCACGCGGCCCATGTCCTTCATGCCGGTGGCGCCGAGTTCGTCCTTGATGGCGAGAATCGCAGCTTTCACGTCTTCTTCCGACATCTGCGCCGGCAGGAAATCCTCGATCACGGCCAGTTCGGCCTTTTCCACGTCGGCCAGTTCCTGGCGGCCGCCCTGCTCGAACAGGGCAATCGATTCGCGGCGCTGCTTGACCATCTTCTGCAGCACGTCGATCACGATGGCATCGTCTTCGGGCACCACCGTGGCGGTGCGCAGTTCGATGTCCTTGTCCTTGAGCTTGGCCAGGATCAGGCGGACGGCCGCCAGGCGCCCCTTGTCTCCAGCTTTCATGGCAGCCACTTGCGCAGCCTTGATCGTGTCGCGGATCATGTCTCTCGATTCCTGTGGGTGGATGCCGCGCCGATGGCGGCAAAGGATTCCTCCTAGGACAAACTTTCTTGAACCGCTAGGTTGACGCTGCGGCCTTAGGGGCGTAGCGGCCGGGCCTTAGCAACATCGCCAGAACCCCTGCCAACGGAGCGCCCCCATAATGGCCGACCCCGCCCTTTCGCTTGCGTCCCAACCAGAAGGATCGACGGGTGTTCTCGTCCTTGCCGACGGTTCGGTCGCCTGGGGCCGAGGATTTGGCGCCGTGGGCGAAGCCGTGGGCGAAGTGTGCTTCAACACCGCGATGACCGGCTACCAGGAAGTGATGACCGATCCGAGCTATGCCTCGCAGATCGTCACCTTCACGTTCCCGCACATCGGCAACGTCGGCACCAATCCCGAAGACATGGAAAGCCACGGCGTGCCCGGCGCCGTGGGCTGCGTGGTGCGCGAAGACGTGACTGCGCCGGCCAACTTCCGCGCCCAGGGCACGTTCCAGCAGTGGATGGAGCGCCAGGGCCGCATCGGCCTGGCCGGGATCGACACCCGTGCGCTCACGCGCCGCATCCGTGTGGGCGGCGCCCCCAACGCCGTGATCGCGCACAACCCCGAAGGCAAGTTCGACCTCGAAGCGCTGCTCGACAAGGCGCGCGCCTGGCAGGGCCTGGAAGGGCTGGACCTGGCCCGCGTGGTCAGCCGCGAGGCGCAGGAAGAATGGCAGGGTTCGGTCTGGCACCTGGGGCAGGGCTATACCCGCCCCGAAGGCACCGGCCGCCCGCATGTGGTCGCCATGGATTTCGGCGCCAAGGACAATATCTTCCGCAACCTGGTCAAGGCCGGGGCAGACGTGACCGTGGTGCCCGCGCAGACCGGGTTTGACGCGATCATGGCCTTGCAGCCCGCCGGCGTGTTCCTCTCCAACGGCCCTGGCGATCCGGCCGCGACCGGCGCCTATGCGGTGCCGGTGATCCAGAAGCTGCTGGCGGCCGACGTGCCGATCTTCGGCATTTGCCTGGGCCACCAGATGCTCGGCCTTGCCGCCGGCGCGCGCACCACCAAGATGAACCAGGGCCATCGCGGCGCCAACCATCCGGTGAAGCGCAACGAAGATGGCGTCGTCGAAATCACTTCGATGAACCATGGCTTTGCCGTGGACAACGCGCCGGGTTCGCTGCCCGAGAACGTCATCGAAACCCATGTCTCGCTGTTCGACGGTTCCAACTGCGGGATCGCGATTGCCGGCAAGAAGGCCTTCGGCGTGCAATACCACCCCGAAGCCTCGCCCGGCCCACAGGACAGCTTCTATCTGTTTGAAAAGTTCGTGAGCATGCTGGGCTGACTGCCCGCAACCGCTTCACGAACCCATCCGCCGTGCCCGGCACGGCCGACGCAAGAACAAAGACAAAGGCCCTCCCATGCCCAAGCGCACTGACATCTCCTCGATCCTGATCATCGGCGCCGGGCCGATCGTCATCGGCCAGGCTTGCGAGTTCGACTATTCGGGCACGCAGGCGGTCAAGGCGCTCAAGGAAGAGGGCTATCGCATCATCCTGGTCAATTCCAACCCGGCCACGATCATGACCGACCCGGAAATGGCCGACGCCACTTATGTGGAGCCGATCACCCCCGAAGTGGTCGCCAAGATCATTGCCAAGGAACGGCCCGATGCGGTGCTGCCCACGATGGGCGGGCAGACCGCGCTCAACACCGCGCTGGCGCTGGCGCAGGATGGCACGCTGGAAAAGTATGGCGTGACGATGATCGGCGCCAATGCCGAAGCCATCGACAAGGCCGAAGACCGCCAGAAGTTCCGCGACGCGATGGACAAGATCGGGCTGGAATCGGCCCGCTCGGGTGTGGCGCATACGGTGGAAGAAGCACTGGCCGTGCTCGAAACCACTGGCCTGCCTTCGATCATCCGTCCCAGCTTTACCCTGGGCGGCACCGGCGGCGGCATCGCCTATAACAAGGACGAATTCATCAAGATCGTCCGCGGCGGGTTGGAAGCATCGCCCACCACCGAAGTCCTGATCGAGGAATCGCTCCTCGGCTGGAAGGAATACGAGATGGAAGTCGTCCGTGACCGGAACGACAATGCCATCATCATCTGCTCGATTGAAAACGTCGATCCCATGGGCGTGCACACCGGCGATTCGATCACCGTCGCGCCCGCACTGACGCTGACCGACAAGGAATACCAGATCATGCGCAATGCATCGATCGCGGTCCTGCGGGAAATCGGCGTGGAAACCGGCGGTTCTAACGTGCAGTTCGCGGTCAACCCCAAGGATGGGCGCCTGATCGTGATCGAGATGAACCCGCGCGTCTCGCGCTCCTCGGCGCTGGCGTCCAAGGCCACCGGCTTCCCGATCGCTAAGGTCGCGGCCAAGCTGGCCGTGGGCTATACGCTCGACGAGATCGTCAACGACATCACCGGCGCCACGCCGGCGAGCTTCGAGCCGACGATCGATTACGTCGTCACCAAGATCCCGCGCTTCGCCTTTGAAAAGTTCAAGGGCTCCGAACCGCTTCTGTCCACCGCGATGAAGTCGGTCGGCGAAGTCATGGCGATCGGCCGCAACCTGAAAGAGTCGCTGCAAAAGGCGCTGCGTGGCCTGGAAACCGGCCTCGACGGCTTCAACCGCTACGATGCACTCGAAGGCGCCACGCGCGACGAGATCAACGCCGCCTTGAGCCGCGCCACGCCCGAGCGCCTGCTCGTGGTGGGCCAGGCCTTCCGCGAAGGCTTCAGCGTGGAAGACGTCCACGCCGTGACCAAGTACGAACCCTGGTTCCTGCGCCACATCGCCGAAATCATCGCCGAGGAAGAGGCGGTGATCCAGCATGGCCTGCCCGTGACCGCACAGGGCATGCGCCGGTTGAAGGGCATGGGCTTTTCCGACAAGCGCCTGGCCAAGCTGGCCGTGCGTTCGGCGGGCCTTGTCGGCAGCGCCAACCACGCGCGTTCGGGCCTGGTCCACGATGTGGTTTCGGCGATCGCCGGCGCTACCAGCGAGGCCGAAGTGCGCAAGCTGCGCCACAAGCTGGGCGTGCGCCCGGTGTTCAAGCGCATCGACAGCTGCGCGGCGGAATTCGAAGCCGTCACGCCCTATATGTATTCCACCTATGAAGGCGGCCTGTTCGGCGAGCCGGAAAACGAAGCAGCGCCGAGCGATCGCCGCAAGATCGTGATCCTGGGTGGCGGGCCCAACCGTATCGGCCAGGGTATCGAGTTCGATTACTGCTGCTGCCACGCCTGCTTCGCGCTGGAAGAGGCCGGGTTCGAGACCATCATGGTCAACTGCAACCCGGAAACCGTCTCCACTGACTACGACACCTCGGACCGCCTCTATTTCGAACCGCTGACCGCCGAGGACGTGCTCGAGATCCTGGATGTCGAGCGTGAGAACGGTGAACTGGTCGGCGTGATCGTGCAGTTCGGCGGGCAAACCCCGCTCAAGCTGGCCCAGGCGCTCGAAGACGCCGGCATTCCGATCCTGGGTACCTCGCCTGACGCGATCGACCTGGCCGAAGACCGCGAACGCTTTGCCGCCCTGGTCGAGCAGCTCGGCCTGCGCCAGCCGGCCAACGGCATTGCCCGCAGCCGCGACGAAGCCATCGCGGTCGCCACCCGCATCGGCTATCCCGTGCTGATCCGCCCCAGCTATGTGCTGGGCGGCCGCGCCATGGAAATCGTCGACAGCCAGGCCCAGCTTGAGGACTACATTGCCACGGCGGTGCAGGTTTCGGGGGACAGCCCCGTGCTGATCGACCAGTACCTGCGTGACGCGATCGAGTGCGACGTGGATGCCCTGGCCGATGGTGAAACGGTGCGCGTGGCCGGTGTGCTCCAGCATATCGAGGAAGCCGGCATTCACTCGGGCGACAGCGCCTGCACCCTGCCGCCTTACAACCTGCCGGCCGAAATTGTGGCCGAAATGGAACGCCAGGCCGTCTTGCTGGCCCATGCGCTCAAGGTGCGCGGGCTGATGAACATCCAGTTCGCGGTGCAGGAAGGCGAAGTCTTCCTCATCGAGGTGAACCCGCGCGCCAGCCGCACGGTGCCTTTCGTGGCCAAGGCGGTGGGCCAGCCTGTGGCCAAGTATGCCGCGCGCGTGATGGCGGGCGAGCGCCTCGCCGATCTGCCCGAAATCCGCCGCGACATCGACTATATGGCGGTGAAGGAAGCGGTGTTCCCGTTTGCCCGTTTCCCCGGCGTCGATCCGGTGCTTTCGCCCGAAATGAAGTCCACCGGCGAAGTCATGGGCATCGACAGCAGCTTTGCCGTTGCTTTTGCCAAGGCGCAGCTTGGTGCCGGCACGCGCCTGCCGCAGGGCGGCACGCTGTTCGTTTCGGTCAAGGACACCGATAAGCCGGTTGTGCTGCCGGGCGTGCGCAAGCTGGCCGCGCTGGGGTTCAAGATCGTGGCGACGGGCGGTACGGCGCGTTACCTGGCGGAACAGGGCGTGGCCGTGGAGCAGGTCAACAAGGTGGCCGAAGGCCGCCCGCACATCGTCGACCGCATTATCGATGGCGAGATCGCCCTTATTTTCAACACGACCGAAGGCTGGCAAAGCCACAAGGACTCCGCTTCGATCCGCGCTTCGGCCCTGAACGGCAAGGTTCCCTACTTTACCACGGCGACCGCTTCGGTGGCCGCGGCCGAAGCGATCGAGGCCTTGCGCAGTGCCGAACTTGAAGTGAAGTCGCTGCAAGACTATTATCGTTGATCGTCCAAGGGTTCCCCTCCCACAGCGGTTAAATGCGGCCGGGCTGGTTTTCAGCCCGGCGGGGGAACGGTTTTCCCTTGAACCGATTGGGCCAGGGAATTGAAAGAGAAGGATTACGGATGGCCAGTGTAGAAAAGCTGCCGATGCTCCAGGAAGGCTATGAAAAGCTGACCGCAGAGCTCAAGCTGCTGCGCGAGGAGCGTCCCAAGATCGTCGACGCCATCGAGGAAGCACGCGCCCACGGCGATCTTTCCGAAAATGCCGAATATCACGCCGCCAAGGAACGCCAGGGCCAGGTGGAAGCGACGATCGCGGATCTCGAAGACAAGATCAGCCGTGCGCACATCATCGATCCCACCACCCTTTCGGGTGATCGCATCGTGTTCGGCGCCACGGTCACGCTGCTCGACGATGATGAAAAGCCGGTGCGCTACCAGATCGTTGGCCAGGCCGAGGCCGACGCCAAGCGCGGCCGCATCAGCTACAACTCGCCGCTGGGCCGCGCGCTGATCGGCCGCAAGGTGGACGAAGAGATCGAAGTGACCGTCCCTTCGGGCGACAAGTTCTATCTCGTGCAGAAGATCGAGTTCATCTGAGCCCGACCTTTCAAGCATCATCAAAAAGCCCCCGGAAACCAGTGTTTCCGGGGGCTTTTTGTTGTGCCTTGCGGCCGGTCAGGCTTCGCTCTGCGCCGGATCGAGCAGCTTGTGGAGGTGCACCACCACATAGCGCATTTCGGCGTCGTCAACCGTACGCTGCGCAGCCGAGCGCCACGCTTCTTCAGCGGCGGCATAATCGGCATAGACGCCAACGAGGTCGATGGCCTTGAGGTCGACAAAATCGAGGGTCTGCGGGTCTTTCACCCGGCCGCCCATCACGAGGTGGAGTTTCTGCATTGTGGCCCTTCCCTGGGAGGATGCGCCACAGCCGATGGCAAACTGCGCGCCTTTGCGCAAGGCCCGTGCACATGGCTGCATTTGCAACCTGCGCACGGGCGTTTGCGCAAAATGGGCGTCAGGCCTGTGTTCAGCGCTTGAACCGCGCGGCGAGCTCGCTTGCCTTGGCCAAGGCGGCATCGGCTGCTTCGCGCACCACGTGGCCGGCAACATCGGCCAGGTCGCCGGCTTTCTTGCGCGCCTCGCCAGCGCCATCGGCCAGTTTGCCACCGGCATCGCTGCCGATATCTTCCAGCTTGTGCACGCTGTCACGGCCAGCTTCGGCCGCCTTGGCGGCATAGGCCATAGCCACTTCGGCAGCGAGCGTCGCCAGTGCGCCCGCTTTCTTGCTGAGGCCGGCTGCTGCCTGTTCCGCCGGACCGGCGAAATCGGCGAAGTTGCGGCTGGGCGGCGCCTTGCGGCTGCGCCCCGCCAGCTTGCCGACGACGAGGCCGAGGGCGATCCCGCCGGCAAGCGCTGCCAGCGGGTGTTGTTCCACCACTTGGCGCACGGTGGAGCCGACATCGGCTGCCTTGGCGCGTGCCTGGGCCAGGCGGTCGGTGGTGTTGGCGCCGGCGTTGTCTTGAACCGGCTGCTCGGCCTCGGCCGGCGTGGCCAGGGCGAGGTCGGGCGTCTGCTTGGTTTCTTCGCTCACCATAATCCTCCAGATTTGCGCCCCCGATGTATATTCGCCCAGCTGCGTCGTGCCGGTTGGCCAAACCATCCGGCGGGCCGTTTGCGCCACAGCCATTGGGCCAGCGTGGCCAAGGGCGCGCGCAAGGTCCATCCGGCCAGCAGCACCAGCGTGGTGATGAGGGCAGGGGCCGTGTCGCGCACCACGGTGCCCGCGCCGTCGATCGCCTCGACCATTTCGTCGATCAGCCGCTCACGCAGGCGCAATCCAAGCGGACGGGCCGTCAGGTCGTCTTTCAACCCAACCAGTTGCGCGCGCATGTCCTGCCAGGCTTGCGCGCGGGCCTGGGCCGTGGCGAGCAGGGTGTCTTCGGCGCTCATGCCTCGCTCTCCTGGCCGGCGTTTTCCTGCACTGCGGCGACCACGGCCTCTTCGGCCTTGGTCGGTTTGCCCAGCACGGTGTCGCGCGCATCGCGGAATGCACGGACCGCCGCGCGGAAGCACAGCGCGCTAAGCAGCGCGAGGCCCAGGCCCACCACTGCCAGCGCGCCCCATGGCGTCAGCAGCGGGGCCAGCGCAATCAACAGCCCCACCACCAATGCCACCAAGGTCAGTCCGCCGAACGCGCCGGCCAAGGCCAGATAGAGGGCAACATGCTTGCCCCTGCTCCAGCCAAAGCCCACGCGCGCCTTTTGATAGGCCAGTTCCGCGCCCAACAGGGTTTCGCCCTGGCGCAGGAGCGCTTCGAGTCGCGCGGCCAGCGGCGTGGCCTCAGCTTCGGCACCGCTGCTGTCAGGCATCCTTGCTGTCGCCGCCGCGGAACAGGCGCGCCAGCACGAAGCCGGTGACGGCAGCAATGCCCAGCGCGGTGGCCGGGCTTTGGCGCACGAACGTCTTCACGTCTTCGCCCAGTTCGGCAAAGTCCTTGGACGCCAGCTTGTCGGCGGTTTCTTCCACGCTCTTGGCGGCGGTGCGGGCATAATCGCCGTACTTCACGCCCAGCTTCTCGTCGATCGCCTCGGCCGAGCTGCCGATGGCCTTGGCAACGGTAGCAAGCGCTTCGCTCGCCTTGGCCTTGCCATCGTGTGCCAGGTCGGCGCCCTTGTCCTTGGCCTGCGCGGCCAGGGCCTTGGCTTCGTCGGTCCACTGCGCTGCGGTGTCGCTCGCCTTGTCCTTGTAGGCCTGGCCCTTTTCCACGGCTTCGGCCTTCAGGGTTTCGGCGCTGGTGCGCGCGTCTTCCACGGCCTGGGCAAAGCGAGTCTTGGCCTTTTCGGCCAGATCGCGCGCGGCTTGGGCAAGATCGCCCGCCTTCACTTCGGCGGCGTCGGCCGCCTTGGTCCCGGCATCCACCAGATCGGTGCCGGCATCCTTGATGGCGGCCTTCGTTTCGTTGGTTTCAGGTGCGGTGTCGGCCATGAGAATCCCTTTCTCTTTCGACAAATTCGTATGCCACAATCGTATGCCCTGGTCGGGCAGGCGCTTGGGCGGCGTTCAGGTGTTGCACTGCGGCATTATTTGCCGCTCTACGCCATCTTGCAAGCCAACGCCGCTTGCTTGCCAAGGTTCCACCCGATAGGAGCCCGGCAGGCCGGTGAAGTCCAGAGAAACTTGCCCTGGAAACTTGCACCGTCGTTCGCTGCTGGAAGCGGGCTCAAAGGGAGCCTGCCACCGAAAGCCAAGGGGAAGCCGATCATGACCGCGATCATCGATATTCACGCCCGCGAAATCCTCGACAGCCGGGGCAATCCCACCGTCGAAGTCGACGTTCTCCTTGACGATGGCTCGTTCGGTCGCGCCGCCGTTCCTTCGGGCGCCTCCACCGGCGCACACGAAGCGGTGGAACTGCGCGATGGCGACAAGAGCCGCTATCTGGGCAAGGGCGTGACCAAGGCGGTGGACGCCGTCAACGACGAAATCAGCGAAGTGCTGCTCGGCCTCGACGCCGAAGACCAGCGCGACATCGACCTGGCGATGATCGAGCTGGATGGTACCGAAAACAAGAGCCGCATCGGCGCCAACGCCATTCTCGGCACTTCGCTCGCCGTGGCCAAGGCCGCGGCCGACGCGCGCGGCCTGCCGCTCTATTCCTATGTCGGTGGGGTTTCGGCCCATGTCCTGCCGGTGCCGATGATGAACATCATCAACGGCGGCGAACATGCCGACAATCCGATCGATTTCCAGGAATTCATGATCATGCCGGTGGGCGCGCCCACCCTCGCCGAAGCGGTGCGCTGGGGCGCGGAAGTGTTCCACACCCTCAAGAAGGGCCTGCACGAAAAGGGCCTGGCCACGGCCGTTGGCGATGAAGGCGGCTTTGCCCCCAACCTTGCCAGCACGCGCGACGCGCTCGATTTCGTGATGGCCTCGATCGAAAAGGCCGGGTTCAAGCCGGGCGAGGACATGGTCCTGGCGCTCGACTGCGCCTCCACCGAATTCTTCCGTGGCGGCAAGTATGAAATCAGCGGCGAAGGCCTTTCGCTCAGCCCCGATGCCATGGCCGACTATCTCGCCGCGCTGTGCGATGCCTATCCGATCCTCTCGATCGAAGACGGCATGGCCGAAGACGATTTCGAGGGCTGGGCTGCGCTCACCGCCAAGGTCGGCAAGCGCGTGCAGCTGGTGGGTGACGACCTGTTCGTGACCAACCCCAAGCGCCTGCAGATGGGCATCGGCAAGGGCCTGGCGAATTCGCTGCTGGTCAAGGTCAACCAGATCGGCACGCTGACCGAAACGCTCGAAGCCGTCAGCATTGCGCAGCGCGCCGGCTATACCGCCGTGATGAGCCATCGTTCGGGTGAAACCGAAGATGCCACCATTGCCGATCTCGCGGTTGCCACCAACTGCGGCCAGATCAAGACCGGCTCGCTTGCCCGTTCGGACCGGCTTGCCAAGTACAACCAGCTCATCCGCATCGAGGAAGAGCTGGGCCAGGCCGCGCATTATGCCGGCCGGGGCGCGTTCGGCCGCTTGGCCTGAACCCAAAACAAAACCCTCTCCCCGGCGGGGAGAGGGTTGGTGAGGGAGTGTTGGGATGTTCGCTTGGTAACATTCCATCCCCCGACCCCTCCCGCAAGCGGGAGGGGAGAAGGTTAGGGGTGACGGCTCAGTTGCCCCACTTCTGCTTCAGGTCATAGAGCGCGATCGCCGCCTTGGCCGCTTCGCCACCCTTGTCCTTTTGCGCCGGATCGGCGCGGACCAGGGCTTGGCTCTCGTTTTCCACCGTCAGGATGCCGTTGCCGATCGGCAGGCCATCCATGGTCAGCGCCATGATTCCGCGCGCGCTTTCGCCGGCCACGATCTCGAAATGATAGGTCTCCCCCCGGATCACCACGCCGATGGCAACATAGCCGTCATAGCTGCCGTCCTGGTCGGCCAGTGCGATGGCGGCCGGGATTTCCAGCGCGCCGGGCACGGTGACCACGTCCGCCTTGTGGCCGGCGGCCTTGATCGCGGCGCGGGCCCCGGCAATCAGCTTGTCGTTGAGGTGCTCGTAAAAGCGGGCTTCGACGATGAGGAACTTGGCCAAGCAACTTACTCCGAAAGAATGGGGCGTTCGCCCACGATATTGAGGCCATAGCCTTCGATGGCGACCAGGGTGTGATGGGAATTGGTCAGCAGCACCATGTCGTGAATGCCCAGGTCCGCCAGGATCTGCGCCCCGATGCCATAGACGCGCAAGTCCACGTCCTGCCCCGGCGCGGCGCCGCGCACCGGGTCGCTATCGGCGTTGGGGAACAACAGCACGATCACGCCGGCGCCTTCGCGGCCGATTTCGGCCATGGCGCGCTGCAAGGTGCGCTTGCGCGGGCCGGCGCGGCCCAGCAGGTCGTCAAAGGCGGAAAAGGAATGGACGCGCACCAGGGTGGGGCGGCCAGGCACGACATGGCCCTTTTGCAGGACCAGGCTTTCGGTGCCGTCCACCTTGTTGCGATAGGTCAGCACGCGCCAGTCGCCGCCATAATCCGACGTGAAGGGCACGTCCGCCGCTTTCTGGACGAGATGATCGTGCCGGCGGCGATATTCGATCAGGTCGCGAATCGTGCCGATCTTGAGGCCATGGCGCCGGGCAAATGGAACGAGATCGTCCATTCTGGCCATGGTGCCGTCGTCCTTCATGATCTCGCAGATCACGCCCGAGGGGTTGAGGCCGGCCAGGCGCGAAATGTCCACCGCCGCTTCGGTATGGCCGGTGCGCACCAGCACGCCGCCATCGCGCGCGATCAGGGGAAAGACGTGGCCGGGCGTGACGATGTCGCCACGTCCCTTGGTCGGGTCGATCGCCACGGTCACGGTGCGGGCGCGGTCGTGCGCGGAAATGCCGGTGCTGACGCCCTCGCGCGCCTCGATCGAGACGGTGAAGGCGGTTTCGTGGCGGGTGCCGTTGGCCCGGCTCATCAATTCCAGGCCCAGTTCCTCCACGCGCTGGCGGGTCAGCGTCAGGCAGATCAGCCCGCGCCCGTGGGTGGCCATGAAATTGATCGCATCGGGCGTGACCATCTGGCCGGGGATGACCAGGTCGCCCTCGTTTTCGCGGTCCTCGTCATCCACCAGGATGAACATCCGGCCGTTGCGCGCTTCCTCGATGATTTCCTCGATCGGCACGATCGCGGGGCTGTCATCGCCTTCGGTCAGCACGCGCTCCAGCTTGGCCAGGGTGTCGGCGGTGGGGTTCCAGCCGGGCGAGGTGCATTCGCGCAAGGTGTTGGCGTGAAGGCCGGCGGCGCGGGCGAGTCCGGCGCGCGACATGCCCCCGTCGGTAACGAGCTTGCGGACGCGTTCGATCAGGTCGTTTGACATGCGCCGGCATTGTCACATTGAAATGTGATACGCAAGAGGTCAAAATCACATTTGCATGTTGTCCGCCTGGGGAACGACCAGGACAGTGAGCGATGGCGTCGCGCTGGCGGCCACCTGCAACACATAGTCTCCGGGCTGCAAGGCAAAGTCCACGATCTTGCGGATGCCGCTGCAGTCGGGCCCATGGCCGTGGCCGGTGGCGGGCAATGTTGCGCCATTGGCCACCAGATCGATCCAGGCCGGGGCACCCAGCGCCACGCGATAAGTGCCCGCGGCTGTCACATGCACGCCGACCATGCCGCCAAAACTGCCTGCGCCGCCTGGCTTTGCCGGGGGCGAGACATAGTGAACCTCGGCCGTGGGATGCAGCGCCAGGTTTTCTGCCTCACCCGGCGCGATCTGGGTCATGGCAAGGCCGGGCTTGTCCGGGGCGCTGGTCAACGCGGTGGCGTTGGGCCAGGCGGAAAAGGCCGGCGGCAGCGGGGCCGGCGTAGCGGGGCAGGCGGGGCTGGCGCCGGGCGGCGTGGCGGGCTGGGCGTGGCCCGCCATGGGGAACGCCGGTACGGCGAGCACGCCGATGGCCAGTTGGCACAGAAAATGGCGGGGCATGCGCATCGGGTTTCCTTTCATCCTGGCCGGGCTGGCCATGCCGGGCGGGGGCCATGAGAATCACGGCCAGGGCATGCAACCTGCTGGACGATAACCAACAATTGGCCGATGGCTATCCCAAAGCCGGGCCCTGTTCTGGCGGAGCACGCTTGCCGACGTTCCCCAGGCGGCCCGGTGACCATGGAGACACGCGATGGAATTCGATTTTTCGGTGGTCCCGGCGGGCGACCGCTATAAGCTCATGAGCGCCTCGATCACGCCGCGCCCGATCGCCTGGGTCACCAGCAGTTCGGCCGCCGGAGTGGCCAACGCCGCGCCGTTCAGCTTTTTCAACATGGTGGCGGCCGATCCGCCACTGGTGGCCATCGGCTTTTTGCGCCAGGCGGATGGGCGGCACAAGGATACCCCGGCCAACATTCTGGAAACGAAGGAATTCGTTGTAAACCTGGTGTCCGAAGCCGATGCCCCGGCCATGAATTTCACCTGCATTGACGCCCCACCTGAATTCGACGAGGCGGCCCACGCCGGCCTGGCACTGGCGCGTTCAAGCGTGGTGGCCCCTGATCGCATCGCCACCGCGCCGGTTTCGATGGAATGCCGCCTCTACCAGGCGATCGAGGCGGGGCAGAGCACGATCGTGCTGGGCGAAGTGGTGCGTTTTCACATCCATGATCGTTTCATCGACGCGGAAAAGCTGCATGTCGATACCATGGCCATGGGCCTGGTGGCGCGCATGCACGGGGCAGGTTGGTACAGCCGCAGCGACACCTCGTTCCAATTGCTGCGGCCGCGCTATGCCGATTGGCTGGCGGCGCAAAATGACCGCTGATTGACGGAATTCGTGCGAAATCGTTGCAATGCGGCATTCGTTTCGCCGCATTGCCACATCTTGCCAATGTAGTTTCATGTGTATCTTTGATAAACAAAAATATCAATATAAAACAACGGTATATACCGAATAACTGTAGCAAATCCGGCATATTTGCGCCTTATCCGATCGCGGTTTCAAGGAGGCAATATGACCCATCAAAAATACCGTCTGGCGGGCTACGCCAGCGCAGCCGCGCTTGCCCTGGCGGGTTTGGCCGCAGCCACGCCCGTGCTGGCCCAGTCCACCGGCACGCTCGATTTCGGCAACCAGATCGTGGTGACCGCCACGGGCCAGAAGGGCATTGCCGGGGTGGCCAATCCCGACACCACCAAGGCTTCGGCGATCCTCACCCAGGCCTGGATCGAGCGGCAGACGCCGGGCCAGTCGATCAACGACACGATCAACTATCTGCCCGGCGTGAGTTTCCAGAACAACGATCCCTATGGCGGCAGCGGCGGCACGCTGATGATCCGCGGCTTTGACGCAACGCGCATTTCCGAAACCATCGACGGCGTCACGCTCAATGACGATGGCAACTATGCGCTCTATTCGGGCGAACTGCTCGATTCCGAAGTGATCGACCAGGTTTCGGTGAACCTGGGCACCACCGACGTGGACAGCCCCACGTCTTCGGCTTCGGGTTCGAGCATCAACATCCGTTCGCACCGCCCGACCGAGGATTTCCATCTCAAGGCTTCGGGCGCGCTGGGCACCGACAACTATTACCGTGTGATGGGCATGGTGGACAGCGGCGCGATCGGGCCGGCCGGCACGCGCCTCTATGGCGAATACAGCCGCTCGCACAACGATTCGCCGTTCAACAACTATGGCAAGGTGCGCCGCGAACAGGCCAATGGCGGTATCTACCAGCCGCTTGGCAACAACGGCGATTTCCTGTCGCTGACCGGCACGTATGTGGGGACGGAAAACAACTTCTCGGGTTCGGTGCCGCTTTCGAACGTGGCGCTGACCAGCGACACCGGCACCGGCTTCACCTATTTCCCCACCAGCTTCAAGAACGCCTATTACAAGTACAGCCCGTGCATCACGGCCAGCGCCAATGCCGGGGTGGCCGATGCGGCCAACACCTGCGGCTCTGCCTATGACTACCGCGTCAATCCGGCGCAGCTGTTCAACTTGCGCGGCAGCGCGCGGCTGACGCTGGCACCGGGCCTGGTGTGGACGATCGATCCCAGCTTCCAATGGACCAAGGCCAATGGCGGCGGCACGGTCGTGGCCTCGGAAGGCACGTCGAGCGGGATGACCGGCTACATCAACGGCACATACTACCTGGGCAAGGACCTCAACGGCGATGGCGACACGCTGGACAAGGTGCGCCTGCTGGCCCCCAGCCAGACCGTGACCCATCGCATCGCGCTGACCACTTCGATGCGCTACGATCTTGACGATCACCAGGCCGTGCGCCTGGCCTATGCCTTCGCTCGCTCGGTCATCGCGCAGACGGGCGAATTGGGCACGCTGAACAGCGACGGTTCGCCCACGCTGATCTCGCCGGTCAACGATCCGCTGACCGACGCGGCCGGCAACGTGGTGGAAAAGCGCGACACGCGCTCGATCGCGCTGCTCAACCAGGTTTCGGCCGAATATCGCGGCACGTTCCTGGACAATCGCCTGAAAGTGAACGCTGGCCTGCGCGCGCCGTTCATGCACCGTGACCTGACCAACTATTGCTTCACCCGCAATTCCAGCGGCAGCGTGACCTGCGCGTTCGGGGATTCGGCCACGACATATGCCGCCTCGATCACCACGAGCCCCTATTACGGCGCGCCGCAGCGCCGCACCTATAACTACAGCGCCGTGCTGCCCAGCCTGGGGGTGACCTATGACCTGCCCGCGGCCGGGCAGATCTTCTTCAATTACTCCAAGGGCATGTCCGTTCCGCAGACGACCTCGCTCTATCAGTCGTTCTATTTCGCCAATGGCAGCGACGCGGGGCTGGTGAACCCGGAAAAGACCGACAACTTCGACCTGGGCTTCCGCCGCACCAGCGGTCCGCTCCAGGCGCAGGCCGATCTGTGGTATACCCACTTCACCAATCGCCTGGGCACGGCCTACCAGCCTGATGCGCAGACCACGATCTATACCAACCTTGGCACGGTGGACCGCTATGGCATCGATGCCAACCTGTCCTACCGCTTCAGCAGCCATGTGAGTGGCTATGTCTTCGGGTCCTGGCTGCATTCGCGGATCAAGGACAACGTGACCTCGTCCACCGGCGATCTGGCCACGGCGGGCAAGTTCGAATCCGCCGTTCCGATCACCACGTTCGGCGCGCGGCTTTCGGGCAATTTCCAGCCGTTCACGCTGGGTGCGCAGGTCAAGCGCACGGGCCCGCGCTATGTCAACGACCAGAACACGCCCTATTACCTGGCTGGCACCACCACGGTGGCCTATGGCGCCAAGACGCCGTCGTACACCGTGGTCGATCTCGACGCCCGCGTGGCGCTGGGCGCGGTGGGCCTGAACGACAAGTCGTACCTGCAGCTCAACGTGACCAACCTGTTCAACCAGTATTACGTCGGCGGGTTCTCGGGCACCTACAACAACCAGATCAGCTATTCGGGCAGCTATACCAATGCCCAGATCGGCGCGCCGCGCGCGGCGATCGCCACGCTGGTGCTGGCCTACTAAGCGACAACTTGCGTGCATCGATGGGGCGGCGGTTCGCAAAGGGCCGCCGCCCTTTTTTTCGCGCATTTGCCCTTGGCTTGCGCCTATCATGCGGCATGAGCACGATTTCCTGCGCGATTCATCGCCTTCATCCCGCCCATCGCGATGATATCGGAGACCTGGTCACGCGCCGGCCGTTGCCGGGGCCCGATCTTGATCACCTGGGTGCGTTCCTGTTTCTCAACCACCACGGGCCGCAGGTCTATCCTGCGCCAAACCGGGGACTGCCGTTCGGCCCGCATCCGCATCGCGGGTTCGAGACCGTCACGTTCATTCTCGACGGCGAACTGACCCACCGCGATACCGGCGGCCACGAGAGCACGATCTACGCCGGGGGCGTGCAATGGATGACGGCCGGCAGCGGCCTGATCCACGCCGAAATCTCGTCCGAGGCGTTCAAGCAGGCCGGTGGCCGCCTCGAAATCCTGCAATTGTGGGTGAACCTGCCGGCGCGGCTCAAGATGACGGCGCCGCGCTATACCGGGGTGCAGGCCGATGCCGTGCCGGTGCTGGTGGAGGACGAGGGTCGCGTGCATGTGCACCTGGTGGCCGGATCGCGCGGCGGCGCAACCGGGCCGGTCGATTCGCTGACCAGGGTGTTCATGAGCTTTGCCCACATGGCCCCGGGCGGCACCCTGGTCATCGACGGTTTGGGCGGGCGCGACGTGTTTCTCTATATCGTGCGCGGCGCGGTCACCATTGGTGGGCAGGTGGCCCCGGCGTTTCACCTGGCGGAGCTGGTGCCCGGCGAGCGGCTGGAACTGGTGGCGCAGGAGGACAGCGTGATCCTGCTGGGTCATGCCGAGCCGATTGCCGAACCGATCGTGGCGCACGGACCCTTCGTGATGAACAGCGTGGCGGAAATTCACCAGGCCTATGCCGATTTCCGCGCTGGTGCGTTTGGTACCATGGGCTGAAATGCAGCACAGAACCGCCGATCGTTGATCGAGGCCAAAGCCTGTAGCGACGGGCAATGTCATTCTTCATGCAATTGGCAAAAAAGGAGAATGGCAATGGCCGAGATGATGAAGGCCGCCGTGGTGCATGGCTTTGGGCAGCCGCTGGTGATCGAAGACGTGCCCGTGCCCACCCCGGGGCCGGGGCAAGTGCTGGTGAAGATCGCCACGTGCGGGGTGTGCCACACCGATCTGCACGCCGCGCATGGCGATTGGCCGGTCAAGCCGGTGCCGCCATTCATTCCCGGGCACGAGGGGGTGGGCCATGTCGTGGCCCTGGGGCCGGGCGTGACCGGCGTGAAAGAAGGCGACTGTGTGGGCGTGCCGTGGCTGCATTCGGCCTGCGGGCATTGCCCGCATTGCCTGGGCGGCTGGGAAACCCTGTGCCACGAGCAAGAGAACACAGGCTATTCGGTGAACGGCGGCTTTGCCGAATATGCCCTGGCCGAAGCCGCCTATCTGGGCCACGTGCCGCCCGGGCTGGACCTGGCCGAAGTGGCACCGATCCTGTGTGCCGGCGTGACGGTCTACAAGGGGTTGAAAGTCACCGATACCAAGCCGGGTGACTGGGTGGCGATTTCGGGCATCGGCGGCCTGGGGCACATGGCGGTGCAATATGCCAAGGCCATGGGGCGCAAGGTGATCGCGGTGGACGTCGACCCGGCCAAGCTGGAGCTGGCAACCAGCCTGGGCGCCGATCTGGTGGTCAACGCGCTGGAACACGATCCCGCCGTTTTCGTGCAGGACCATTGCGGCGGGGCGCAGGGCGTGCTGGTCACGGCGGTTTCGCGCAAGGCTTTCGAACAGGCACTGGGCATGGCGGCGCGCGGTGGCACGGTGGCGCTTAACGGCCTGCCGCCCGGCGATTTCCCGCTGTCGATCTTCGACACTGTGCTGAATGGGATCACCGTGCGTGGCTCGATCGTGGGGACGCGGCTCGACCTGATCGAGGCGCTGGATTTCGCCGCTGCGGGCAAAGTGCGCGCCACGGTGCAGACCGCGCGGCTGGACGAGATCAACGCGGTGTTTGCACGGATGGAGCAGGGCACGATCGAAGGGCGCGTGGTGCTCGACCTGCGCTGAAGGCCTTTGCCGGGCCGGTGCGTCTGCTGTCTGGAAAGGATGGTGGACGCACTAGGGCTCGAACCTAGGACCCGCTGATTAAGAGTCAGCTGCTCTACCAACTGAGCTATGCGTCCATGCCGGTGTGCGGCAGGCCGGTGGTGGGCACCGGAAAAAGGGATGGTGGACGCACTAGGGCTCGAACCTAGGACCCGCTGATTAAGAGTCAGCTGCTCTACCAACTGAGCTATGCGTCCACACCTGCGGTTTGCGCAGGCCGGTGTTGGTGCACCGGAAAAAAGGAGTGGTGGACGCACTAGGGCTCGAACCTAGGACCCGCTGATTAAGAGTCAGCTGCTCTACCAACTGAGCTATGCGTCCGGGTTCCCGAGCGACCGTCGCCGCCCGGGAGCGGCCCCAATAGCGTTTTCTCGCTCGCTGCCAAGCCCCAATTTCAACTTTTTTGGCAAAAGCCCTGTGGAGAATCAGGATAGGCCGGTGGCGCCCCGGCGGCTCCACCGATCGACCGCCATGATCGTGCCGATGCAGACCATGTTGGTCATCATCGACGAGCCGCCATGGCTCAGGAACGGCAGGGGAATGCCCACCACCGGCGCCAGGCCCATGACCATCATCATGTTGATGCAGGCATAGAAAAAGATCGTGGCGACCATGCCGGCGGCCAGCAGGCGGGAAAAGCGATCGGGCGCGCGCAGGGCAACCTTCAGCCCCCAGCGCAGCACCAGGCCGAACACCAGCAAGACGAACAGGCCGCCCAACATGCCCCATTCCTCGGCCATGGTGGCAAACACGAAGTCGGTGTGCGCCTCGGGCAGGTAGTCCAGGTGGCTTTGCGAGCCATGGCCAAAGCCCTTGCCGAAAAAGCCGCCAGAGCCGATCGCGATCTTGGACTGGGTGATGTGATAGCCCGCGCCCAGCGGATCGCTTTCCGGGTCCATGAACACCAGCACCCGCTTGCGCTGGTAGTCATGCAGGGCAAAGAAGAACGCGAGCGGGGCAATCACCGCGCCAGCGCCGCCCGCGCCCAGGAACCAGCGCAAGGGCAACCCGGCCAGGAACATCACGCAAACCGCGCCGAAACAGATCGCCAGCGCGGTGCCCAGGTCCGGCTGCAGCATCACGAACGCGGCGGGAAAACCCACCAGCAGCGCCGGCGGCGCCAGCGCGCGCCAGGTGCGCGTTTCGCCCGTGGGCAGCACGCTGTAGAACCAGGCGAGCACCAGCACGATGCCCGGCTTCATCAGTTCCGAGGGCTGCAGCGTCATGAAGCCCAGGTTGAGCCAGCGCTGGCTGCCCCCGCCGATGCCGCCGATCAGCTCCACCAGCACCAGCAGCACGCAGAGCGCGCCATAGGCCGGCAGGGCGGCGCGGCGGAACCAGTCCTGCGGGATGCGGGCCACCACCATGGCCATGGTCAGGAACACGAAGAAGCGCGCCACGTGCGTGGCCGCCCATGGCTGGAAATGCCCGCCGGCGGCCGAATAGAGCACTGCGCCGCCAAACAGCACCAGCATCAGCAGCGGCAGCAGAACGCCCCAGGGCTGGCGCGAGAGGGCAGCAGGGATATAGGCGCGGCGCATGGCGGTCACTGCCCCCCGTTGGCCGGCGTCGCCGGGCCACCGGCAGTGCCGGGCGAGGGCGAGGGCTGCGGCGTGGGCGCATCGGGTTCGGGGGCGGGGGGCGCGGCGTCGGTCTGCGCAGCGGACGGCTCGGGCGCGGGCTTGTTCTCGTCTTCCACCACTTTGCTCGCCTGCGCTTCGTCGGGCGCGCGCGGGGCGCTGGTGCCATATTGCGCGGCAAAGGCATTGTAGCGGGTGGCCATGCGCTGTTGCACGTTGCCGCCCCAGCCTTGCTCCAGTTCCTCCAGCGCGGCCATCGCCTTGGCCGGATCGAACAGGTAGGTCATCACGTCGCGCGCGATGGGATAGGCGCTGGGCGAACCGCCGCCATGCTCGATCGCGACGGCGCAGGCATAGCGCGGCTTGTCGAACGGGGCGAAGCAGATGAAGTGGCCATGGTCGCGCCGCTTCCATTCCACGTTCTTGCCGTTGCCGTGTTGCAGGCCCACGACCTGCGCAGTGCCGGTCTTCCCGGCCATCAGCACGTTTTCGATCGGAATGCGCGCCTTGCCCGCCGTGCCGCGCCCGTTGACCACTTCGTTCATCGCCGCGTGGATCAGGTCCAGATGGTCTTGGGCAAAGCCCATCGAGGGCGGCGGCGCGGCGTGCTTGTCAAGGATCAGGCGCGGGGTGAGTTGCAGGCCCGAGGCGATGCGCGACACCATGGTGGCCTGCTGGAGCGGGTTTACCAGCATATAGCCCTGGCCGATGGTGGCGTTCACCGTGTCATAGATCGCCCATTCCTTGTGGTATTTCCGCAGCTTCCACGCCGGATCGGGCACCGTGCCATAGGATTGCCCCGGATAGGGCATGGGGAATTCCTGGCCCAGGCCCAGGCGCCGCGCCATGGCGGCAATCTTGTCCATGCCGATCTGTTGGGCGAAGTGATAGAAATAGACGTCGCACGACTGGTAGATGCCCTTGAGCATGTCGGTCGAGCCGTGGCCGTGGTGGTTCCAGCAGTGGAACACGCGGTTGCCCACGCGCAGGCCGCCGGCGCAATTGACCGACGCCTTGGGATCGAGCCCGGCTTCAAGAAAGGCCATGGCCACCAGCGGCTTGACCGTGGAGCCGGGGGGATAGAGCCCGCGCAGCACCTTGTTGCGCAAGGGCACGTGATCGTCTTCCGACAGCATTTTCCATTCGATGCGGCCGATGCCGTCGGAAAAGCTGTTGGGATCGTAGCAAGGCATGGAAACCATCGCCAGCACGTCGCCCGTGGCGCAATCCATCACCACGACCGAGCCTGATTCCAGGCCGATGCGCCGCGCGGCATAGTCCTGCAGTCCGCCCAGGATGGTCAGCTGGATCGGCTGGCCGGGCACGTCCTCGCGCGTGCCCAGATCGCGCACCACGCGGCCCGAGGCGGTGGCTTCCACCCGCCGCGCGCCGGGCACGCCGCGCAGGCGCACTTCGAAATGCTTTTCGAGGCCATCCTTGCCGATCTTGAAGCCGGGCGTGATCAGCAGCGGGTTGCGCTCGCGCTCGTAATCCTCGGCGGAGGCGGGGCCGACATAGCCAACCAGGTGCCCCACCGATGGGCCCGTGGGGTAATAGCGCGAATAGCCGCGCTGCGGGATCACGCCGGGCATTTCGGGCAGGCGCACGCTGACCGCGGCGAACTTGTCCCAATCGAGCTTGGCCGCCACTTCCACCGGCTGGAACCCGCGCGCCTTGTCCAGCTTGTCCTTGATGTCGTTGATCTTGTCCGCCGTGAGGCCAAGCAGGCCCGACAGCTTGGACAAGGTATCGTCGGCATCGACCAGGCGATCGGGTATGACGTCCACCCGGAAATCGGCGCGGTTGGAGGCCAGCGCCGCGCCATTGCGATCGAGCACCCAGCCGCGGCGGGGCGGGATCAGCGACAGGTTGACGCGGTTGCTTTCCGATGCGGCCTTGTACTTCTCGTTCTCGAAGATCGAGAGATAGGCAAGGCGCGTGGCGAGCAGCGCGCCGACGCTGGCCTGGGCCATGCCCAAGACGAACGTGCGACGCTCGAAACGATTGGTCAGGATAGCCGAGGTGAGCGGCAACTTCTGCTTCACGTCACAGCCTTTTGAGCGGGAGCAGGCGGATCCGGTCGAGCAGCGCGACGATCCGCGTGACCACCGGGTGCAGCAACACCGCGAGCAGCACTTGTGGCCCCACCGTGACGGGCAGGGGATAGCCGGTGGCCAACCCGGCAAGGCACGCCGTGAGCACGACATAGGCCGCCAGCAGCGTGGCGGCAGTCAGCCAGTCCTGGATAAAGCCGCGCCACAGGAATTTCTCGTCGATCACGTCCATGGCCAGCATGGTGAGCGACCACAGCACGATGCCGCTGCCAAACGGCTGGCCGCTGTAGAGATCGTCGAACAGGCCCAGCGGCAGCCCGGCCCAGACCGGCAGCAGCGTGGGCCGCAGCAGGCGCCAGGCGAGCAAGGTCATGAAGCCGAGCGGCGGCAGCACCGGCGCGGAGGCGACCACCGGCGAAAACGTGACCATCGAGGCCAGCATGATCGAAAGCCACGGCAGGCCTTGCGCCACCACGGGCGAAGGCCCGCGATTGAGGCGGCGCCGCACGAGGTCTTCGGGATGCGCGGGAAGGAAGGGGAGGGGCATCGATGCGGCCGCGCTTCAAGGATTGCCATCGTCGGCGGGCGGCGGCGGCGCGGCTTTCTGTGCGGCTTCCAGCGCGGCCTGGGCGCCGGCCTGCCAGGCCGGTAGCACGACCACGAAATCGGCGTCCGACGGGTCGCTGGCGAGATGGCCGGTGGCGCCATCGCGGTGCGGCTCTGTCGCCACGGCCACGGGAATGCCCGGCGGATAGAGCCCGCCCGAGCCCGAGGTGACGAAGACGTCGCCCTTTTTCAGTGTGGCGACCCCGGTGTTGATCAGGCGGATTTCGATCCGGCCGTTGGCACCGCCCTGCACGAAGGCGGTAAGGCCATCCGAGGCGCGACGCACTGGCACCACGTTGTCGGGATCGGTCACCAGCAGCACGCGTGCGGTGTTGGGCCCAGTTTCCACCACGCGGCCGATGAGGCCGCCGGCCGCGCGCACCGGCTGGCCGTTTTGCACGCCCTGGTTGCTGCCCACCGAAAGCACGGCAAAGCGGCGGGTGGACGTGGCGGTGGAGCCGATCAGGCGCGCGCCGGTAACGGGGCGCACGGCGGGATCGACGATCCCGAGCAGCGCTTTGAGCCGGGCGTTTTCCTGTTGCAGCGCATGCATCGTAACCGCGTCGGCGCGAGCGGCCTGCACTTCGCGGGTGAGCGCGGCGTTCTGCCGGCCGGCGTTGAAATAGGCGCCGATCGCGGCGAACACGCCCTGGCTGGCGCTGCGCGTTTCCGCGCCGGCCTGGCCCAGCGGACGCGCCACTTCGCTGGCGGTGGTGCGGGCAAAGGCAAAGGCTTCCGGGTTGAACATCGAGACGCCGAGCACGACGAGACCCGCCACGACGCCCAGAACGGCGATCACGTAGCCGGTGAAAATCCCGTATTGCGCCCTGCGCGAAAAGCCCGGGCGCCGGTCAGGCGACCGCGCCATGATATTCTACCCCTGATACTCTTCTCTATGCCAAGCCAGAGACGCGATGAAGGCCGGCTGAACCGCCGCTTGCCCCAATCGCGCCGCCGGCCCGAATATCGGCATTCCTCAGGCGGTCATCAGCACGCCGCGATAGATCGGATCTTCCATCGCGCGCCCGGTGCCCAGCGCCACGCACGACAGCGGATCTTCCGCCACGCTGACGGGCAGGCCGGTTTCCTCGCGCAAGTGCTCGTCCAGCCCGCGGATCAGGGCGCCACCGCCGGTCAGCACGATGCCCTGGTCGACAATGTCCGCTGCCAGTTCGGGCGCGGTGTTTTCCAGCGCGATGCGCACGCCTTCCACGATCGCGCCGATCGGTTCGGACAGCGCTTCGGCCACGTTGGCCTGGGTGATGGTGATTTCCTTGGGCACGCCGTTGACCAGGTCGCGGCCCTTGATGTGGATGGTTTCACCGATGCCGTCGGCCGGCATCGTGGCGATGCCATAGTCCTTCTTGATGCGCTCGGCCGTGGCTTCTCCAATGAGGAGATTGTGATGGCGGCGCACATAGCTGACGATGGCTTCGTCCATCTTGTCCCCGCCCACGCGGACCGAGGTGGTATAGGCTAGGCCACGCAGCGAGAGCACGGCCACTTCGGTGGTGCCACCGCCGATGTCGACCACCATCGAGCCCACCGGTTCGGTCACCGGCATGTCGGCGCCGATCGCGGCGGCCATGGGTTCCAGGATCAGGTAGACCTGGCTGGCGCCGGCGTTGCTGGCCGCGTCACGAATGGCGCGGCGTTCCACCGAAGTGGAGCCCGACGGCACGCAGATCACGATTTCCGGGTAGCGCAGCAGGCTCTTGCTGCCGTTCACCTTCTGGATGAAGTGCTTGATCATCGCTTCGGCGACTTCGATGTCGGCAATCACGCCATCGCGCAGCGGGCGGATCGCTTCGATGCTGTCGGGCGTCTTGCCCATCATCATCTTGGCATCGTCGCCCACGGCCTTGACCTTCTTGATGCCGTTCAAGGTTTCGATGGCAACGACGGACGGTTCATTGAGAACGATGCCGCGATCCTGGACATAGACGAGGGTGTTCGCCGTGCCGAGGTCGATCGCAATGTTCTGGGAACCGAACTTGAAGAATCGGGAAAACATCGAAGCCATCAGAAAATCCGTGTGATTCGCGCGCGGTACCACCGCCATTGGTGGCCTATGCGCAAAAGTGAGCGCCCGGGGAAGGCGGCTCATTAGCGCAAGCGGGGGGTAAAACCCAATATTTTGTGCGATGGCGGCGTGGGATAAGTCATGCCGCCCGTCTCGAAAAAGGGCACGTTCGTCGCTAGGTTGGCTTCCATGGCCAGTACAACCCGCGTCATACGCCGCCTGCCCGATACGCTGATCAACCGCATCGCCGCGGGCGAGGTGGTGGAGCGCCCGGCCAGCGCGCTCAAGGAACTGGTCGAGAACGCCATCGACGCGGGCGCCACGCAGATTTTCGTGCGCCTTTCGGAAGGCGGCCTGGGCCTGATCGAAGTGACCGACGATGGCTGCGGCATGCGCGCCGAAGAGATCGCCCTGGCGCTGGAACGCCATGCCACGTCCAAGTTGCCGGACGAGGCGATCGAACTGGTGGCGACGCTCGGTTTCCGTGGCGAGGCCCTGCCTTCGATCGCCTCGGTCGCGCGCGTCACGATCGAAAGCCGCAGGCGTGAAGATGGCAGTGGGGCGCAAGGCGAGGCATGGAAACGCGTGGTCGATCACGGCGCGCTGGTGGCCGAAGGGCCCGCCGCCCTGCCGCCGGGCACGCGGGTGCGGGTGGAAGACTTGTTCGGCAAGATTCCGGCGCGGCGCAAGTTCCTGCGCAGCCCGCGTTCGGAATGGGCGTCCAGCCTGGATGTGGTGCGCCGCCTGGCGATGGCACGGCCCGACATCGGCTTTACCCTGGAGCATGATGGGCGCCGCGCGCTGCACGTGCAACCCGGCGACAACCTTGCCGCGCGCGTGGCACAGCTGGTGGCCCGCGAACTGGCGGACAACGCCGTCGCGGTGGACCTGGCGCGGGGCGATTACCACCTCGTCGGCGTCGCCGGCCTGCCCACCTACAACCGCGGCGTGGCCGATCACCAATACCTGTTCGTCAATGGACGCCCGGTGAAGGACCGCCTGCTGATGGGCGCGGTGCGCGGGGCCTATGCCGACATGCTGGCGCGCGACCGCCACGCCGTGCTGGCCCTGTTCCTCAATGTCCCGCCCGAGGAAGTGGACGTCAACGTGCACCCGGCCAAGACCGAAGTGCGCTTCCGCGACAGTGCCCTGGTGCGCGGCATGATCGTGACGGGCCTGCGCCAGGCGCTGTCCACCGGCGATCGTCGCGCGGCCCAGACGCCCGACGCCGGGGCGATGCGGGCGTGGCAGGCAGAGCCGATCGTTTCATCCCCCGCGCCGCTGTTCACGCCGCCCGCGGCGCCAGAGCCGGCGCGCCAGGGCAGTATCTTTGCGCCCTCCTATCAGCCGACGCGGCTGAGCGAGGCGGGGCAAGCCTGGCGTGGCTATGAAGCCAGTGTCATGGCCCCGCCGGTTGCGCGGGCCGAGGAAGCGGCAGCCCCGGTGCCCGAAGCGGTGGAGTACCCGCTTGGCGTGGCGCGCGGCCAGGTGGCCAAGACCTATATCGTGGCCGAAGCCAGCGATGGCCTGGTGATCGTCGACCAGCACGCCGCTCATGAGCGCCTGGTCCTAGAACGCTTGCGCGCCGCAGGAGCGGGGGACGGTGCCGCGCCGGCCCAGGCGCTGCTCCTGCCCGAAGTGGTGGACCTCGACGAACCGGCCTGCGACCGCCTGGAGGAAGCCGCGCCGCGCCTGGCTGATTTCGGCCTCGCGCTCGAACGCTTCGGCCCGGCCGCGATGCTGGTGCGCAGCGTCCCCGCCGCGCTCGCCAAGGGCGACGTGCAGGCCCTGGTGCGCGACGTGGCCGACGACCTCGCCAAGCACGGCGACGCGCTGCTCTTGGGCGAGCGGCTGGATCTCGTCCTGGCCACCATGGCCTGCCACGGCTCGGTCCGCGCCGGGCGCGTGCTCTCGGTGCCGGAAATGAACGCCCTGCTGCGCGAAATGGAAGTGACGCCACGCTCGGGCCAGTGCAACCATGGCCGGCCTACCTGGGTAAAGCTGGCGCATGGGGATATCGAGAAGCTGTTCGGGCGGAAGTAGGGACCTAGCGCCCCAATAAACGACCGCGCATCCCGCCATTCTCGGAGCTTTGCAGGGAGAAGTCAGTGCTTGCGAGAATGGTGGCTCAGCTTATCGGCCTATCGCTGTTCGCATCGTCGGCACAGGCCGCGATGCAGAAGGTTGTCAGGGTGGCGCCGGAAAAGTGGGAACTTTACACACGGACAGTAGAAGATGGTCGTCCTCTTGTGGTGATTGCGCGACAGCGCGACGAAAGCACAGAAACGTTGTTGCAAAACGGCATCGTGACCCTGGTCCGGTGCCGTGCTGATCCTGATGCGGTAAACGGACAAGGGATGCCAAAGGGTACCGACCGCCTTTATCCGCTGGAAGACAGGCTTGATGAGGAGCCTGCGTTGCGTGCCGTTGGGGCGATTCGTGTGGCAAGCGTGACAGGGCAGGGCGAGCGCCGAATGATCCTCGTGCACAGAAGCCCCATCGACCTTGCCCCCGTTCTCGCTGCGTTTCCGGTAGAAGGCTATACTTGCGGAATCTCGGCGGTTTCGGATCGCGCCGCCCTGATCCAGCTCGTCACGCCCACCGAGGTCGAGCATCAATTCAACGCCGATGCAGACGTGATCGCGTCCCTTGAGAAGCAGGGGGATGACGGCCATGCACCGCGAAGTACCGATTTCTGGTTCTATGGCAGCCCAGAGGCGCTCAAAGCCACCGCCGGCCGGCTCGGGCCGCTCGGCTTTTCGGTAAAGCGATGGCTGGATGGCCGCTCCGGCATTGTCCTTTCCCGCACCATGCCGGTCGATCTCTCCAGCTTTCAGGCGGTCACCCCGGCAATCGTTGACGCAGCCGGCCAGAACGATGTCGAGTATGACGGCTGGGAAACAGAAGTCATCTCGGCGAGCGCGAAATGAAACAGTACCATCACGCATGGGGCAAGATCGGGCTTGCCGCCTTTCTCCTTGCCGGCACGGTTGGATGTAAGCAGCAAGGGTTGCCCGCAACGCCGCTGTTTGCCGGGGTTGAAGGCAGCACCTTTCAACAAGGCAGCGCGATGATCCAGCAAAGGCTCGATGCTCGTTTCCCCAAGGGCTCTTCCGCTCGCGCGCTGGCGGCATATCTTGAGCAACAAGGATTGATCTTGGTCCGTCCGGTCGGAGGAGCGTTGCCCACCACCGGTAGCGTGCAGGCCAAAGTTCGCGGATTTGTCTGCGGGAGTCAGGTCCGCGTGGATTGGAAAGCTGACAAGAATCAGGCAGTTGAGCGGATCTTCGCCCTGTACGGCGACACGGGCTGCCCGTAGCGTAGGGTGTGCGTGCGTGCCGTTTACGGGCTGGCCAATGCCAAGCTAGCCCACAGCGTATTCAGAAGCTGTTCGGGCGGAAGTGGCATCAGACTACCCCACCGGAAGATGCGCTCGGCTGAGTCAGTCGATCATCGTTTCGACGGTTTCGTGTGGATAGAGCACGAATTCCCGATAGAGCTTGAAGTGCGCGGTCTGTTCGATGGCGGTGGGGCGAAAGCCGAATTCGTCGAGTTGCCAGAGATCGGCATCTGGCAGGGCCATCAGGATGGGTGAGTGTGTGGCCATGATGATCTGGCAGGTGCCGGCGCGCTGAAGTTGGCGCAGCAGCTTGAGGAACTCGAACTGCTTTGCCGGTGACAGGGCCGATTCCGGTTCGTCGAGAATGAAAAGACCCGGTTCGGTAAGGCGCTCTTCGAAGAAGCTGAAGAAGCCTTCGCCGTGCGACGCGCGCAGATAGCCGGCGCGCAGGGATCCCATCTCATCGAGATAGCGGGCCACGGAAAAGAAGCTCTCGGCGCGGAAAAACCAGCCATGCTTGACCTGGGGCAGCCATGCTGCCTTGAGCAGCTCGCCCAGGCGCGCTCCGTCTTCGCCCGAAGCGACCGAGGGGGCAACGGCACGCATGCCCGCCGCACCACCGCTTTCGCTAAAGCCGGCCATGGTGGCCAGCGCCTCCAGAATGGTGGACTTGCCCGAGCCGTTTTCGCCGACAATGATTGTGATTGCCTTTTCGAATGTCAGGTCGAGGCCCTCGTTCTGGACGATGGGCAGCGACAGGGGATAGGCATTCCAGTCCAATTCGGCGTCTTGGGAAATGGTGGGCAGCCAGGCGCGCTTCAGGAATGGGGGCGGCAATCGGATGGTGCGGGATCTACGGCTCATCGCGGTTCTCTTCCAACAGGCGAGCAAGGCATAAGGAATGCGCGGAAGCGCAGGCAAGCGCAGAAGGCGTTAACCGACAGGAAAACCGCGCCAACATCCACCCTCCGTGCAGCGGGTGAGGATCTGCTTGGTTGCTGGTGCTTGTGAGATTATCGAGGGGCTTGCCTGCGAAAAGGAGAGAGAGTTCATGCGGCACCTTGCGATCCTTCTGCCCCTGGCCGCCCTGACCGCCTGCCACAAGGCGCCGCAGCAGAGCGACGCGGCCGCGATTGCCCAGGTGGAGGCGGCGCAGAAGGAGCGGGCGCCGGCGCGCGAGATCAGCCCGCAAGTGATCGACTTCTTCGATATCACCAAAGGCAAGCTGACCGGATCGGGATGCAACTTCGTACCTGACAATGGCGGGATGGGGGCGGTGCTGCTGGCGCAGGAGGACCGGGGCATCATCAAGCTGGACGGCGCGCCGGTTATCCTGGCGGCTGACAAGGGCAGCGCGAAGCTGCCCCAGCATGGCTGGTCGCACTATACCGGGCGCGAATGGGCGCTCACGCTGACGCGGATCGATGATGGCAAGGGCAAGACGATGGGCGTGATCGACAGCTTTACCGGGCAATTGATCATTACCGACGCTGATAATCGCCCGGTCTACAACGCCAAGGGCAATGTGCAGTGCAAGCCGATGTAGGTTTCGTCACCATATCGCGCAAAAACACCAATCTGGCGCGTTTGGGCATTTCCCGTGGTTCCCCTTTGCCGCCTTGTGCGTCTTCCATCGCGCGGGGGCGCCAACGACTAAGGGAAATGCCTATGAACAAGGGTCGCCACATCGTGTTGCTTTCAGCACTTTTGCCAATGGCGCTGGCAGGGTGCGCAACCACCGGATCGGTTAAGCGCGCGCAAGCGGCTGCTGATCAGGCACAGGCGCGAGCCGACGAAGGGGTTACGGCCGCACAGCGGGCACAGGGCTCTGCCGACACTGCCGCACAGGCTGCGGCGCAGGCCCAGGGTTCGGCCAACAATGCGATGGCTGCCGCACAAGGCGCCGGTTCGGCCGCGCAGGCCGCCTCGATGGCGGCGCAATCGGCCGGCACCCGTGCGGACTCTCTGGAAACGCGCCTGCGTTCGCTCGAACGCTGGAAGTGGGCGAAGACCCACCCCAAGAGGGCGAAGAAGCACCATGCCCGTCACCATGCGGCCAAGCGGCAGAACACGCTGCATCGCCCGGTGACCGCCGACCAGACTTCGGCACAGCACATGTAATCATTGCCAGGGCGCGCGTTGCATCGGCACGCGCGCCCTTTTTTCGCCGGTCAATCGGTGGCAGTGGGATCGCGCGTTGAAACCATCGCATTGCTCACCATGGTCAGAACCACGACATCGTCCTGGTTGAGCACGCGGGTGGCGGCGCGAAACAGGCCCATCTCGGGGCGCGACTGGCTGCGGCGCTTGCCCAGGATTTCGGTTTCCACCCGCAGCGTGTCGCCGGGATAGACCGGATGGCGCCAGCGCAGTTCGTCGATGCCGGGCGAACCCAGGCCCTGGTGGCCGGCGCGCTCCTGCTCTTCCACGATCATTGCCATGGTCATGGCGCAAGTGTGCCAGCCGCTCGCCGAAAGCCGCCCGAAATGGGTGGCGGCGGCCGCTTCGTCAGACAGGTGGAACGGCTGCGGATCGTATTTGCCCGCAAATTCGACCACTTCCTCGCGCGTGACGACACGCTGCCCGAACCGGGCAACGGCGCCAACCTCCAGATCTTCATAGTATCGCATGGCGGCAGGGTGCACCTGCCTTACGCTTACGTCAACCGTGCACTCAGACGTTGAACTTGAAGTGCATCACGTCACCATCCTTGACGACGTATTCCTTGCCTTCCTGGCGCAGCTTCCCTGCATCGCGCGCGGCCGCTTCGCCGCCCAGGCCGACGAAATCGTCATAGGCGATGGTTTCGGCACGGATGAAGCCGCGCTGCATGTCGGAGTGGATTTCACCCGCCGCTTCGGGGGCCTTGGCGCCCTGGTGCACGGTCCAGGCGCGGGCTTCCTTGGGGCCGACGGTGAAGAAGGTGAGCAGGTGCAAGAGATCGTATCCGGCGCGGATCACGCGGTTGAGGCCGGTTTCGTGCAGGCCCAGTTCTTCCAGGAACGCCAGGCGCTCTTCGGTGTCCATGCCGATCAGGTCTGCCTCGATCGCGGCGGAGACGACCACGGCCTCGGCGCCTTCGGCCTTGGCCTTTTCGAACACGCGAGCCGAATGAGCGTTGCCGCTGGCCGCGCTTTCCTCTTCCACGTTGCAGACATAGAGCACCGGTTTGGCGGTGAGCAACTGGGCCTGGCGGAACAGGCGCTCTTCCTCGTCGTCCTTGGGCTGGGTCAGCCGGGCGGGCTTGCCTTCGCGCAGCAGTTCCAGCGCCTGGCCCAGGACCGAGGCCATGGCCTTGGCTTCCTTGTCACCGCTGGTCGCCTTCTTGGCCGCGGCGGGCACGCGCTTTTCCAGACTGTCGAGATCGGCCAGCATCAGTTCGGTTTCCACCGTGTCGGCATCCGACAACGGATCGACGCGGTTGTCCACGTGCTGGATATCGTCGTTTTCAAAGCAGCGCAGGACGTGGATGATCGCATCCACCTCGCGGATGTTGCCCAGGAACTGGTTGCCCAGGCCTTCGCCCTTGGATGCGCCGCGCACCAGGCCGGCAATGTCGACAAAGCCAAGCTGGGTGGGGATGATCTTCTGGCTGCCGGCGATCTTGGCCAGGGTATCGAGCCGGGGATCGGGCACGCCCACGTTGCCCACGTTGGGTTCGATCGTGCAGAACGGATAGTTGGCGGCCTGGGCGGCCTGCGTCTCGGTCAGCGCGTTGAACAGCGTCGACTTGCCGACATTGGGAAGGCCGACGATCCCGCAACGAAAACCCATCTTCGTGTCCTTGGCTATGGCCCCAAGCCGATGCGGGGCCGCATATTGCGGCTGGCGATGGTGGCTTGCACGCGCAAGGTCAAGGGGGCACGGGTGGCAGGGCACGGGGTTTTGCGTGGGGTGGCGACAATCTTCATCGAAGTTTCAACCCTTGCTGGCATGGCAGGCGGCATGAAGCGCCCTGCCTGGTCTTCCCTTTCGCGTTCCTCTCGTGGGTTGGCGCTCGCCCTGGTGGCGGGCGCGGGGCTGGCGCTGGCCGGCTGTGGCGATGATCCGTCAGCCCATGCGGCCCGCGCGCGCACGGCCTTTGCCGCGCAGGATTTCGTGGCGGCACGGATGGAGGCGCTGGCTGCGCTCGATTCTGGGCTCGATTCGGGCAAGCTGGCGCCGGGCGATGCCCAGGCCCTGCTGCGCCTGCTGGCGCGCGCGCAGTTGCAATTGGGTGATGGCGATGGCGCCCAGGCCACCTTGGTGCGGCTGGACGAAGCCGGCGGTGGAGGGGCTGCGGTCAATCGCATGAAGGCCGAAGCGGCGCTGTTGCGCGGGCTACCGCGCCAGGCGTTGTCGCTGCTCGGGCAGGATGGCGATGCCGATGCCTGGCGCCTGCGCGCCGCCGCGCAGCAGGCCCTGGGCAATAATGCCGATGCACTGGCCGCCTTCCGCCAGGGCCTTGCCGCTGGCGATAACGTGGCGCTGGCGCGCGATTATGCCCGCTTCCTGATCACGGCCGAAGACTATGCCGGCGCGCAAGCGGCGCTGGCGGTGATGCAGCGCGGCGATCCCAAGGGCCTCGATACCGCGATGGTGGAAGGCGCGCTGCGGGCCAAGCAGGGGCAGCTTGACCAGGCGGCCGTGGCCTATGACCGGGCCATCGCCGGCTATCCCACCCGTGTGGAACCGTTGATCGAGCGAGCCAACCTGGCCGACATGCAGGGCCAGCTGGACCGGGCCATCGGCCTGATCACCCGCGCCGCCAAGCTGGCGCCGGGCGATGGCCGCGTGCTCGACCTGCAAGTGCAGTTCGCCAGCGAGAAGGGCGATTGGGAAAAGGTGCGCCAATTGCTGGCCCCGCACGAGATCGACCTCGATCCGCGCACGCCCAATGGCCTCACGTATGCCGAGGCGTTGTTGCGCCTGGGCCATCCCGAGCAGGCGCGGGTGATCTTTGCCCGCGCCCTGCTGCTTTCGCCGCAGAACCCCTATTCGCGCATGATGCTGGCCGAAGCGCAATTGGCCACCGGTGATCCCGCCACGGCCTTGCGCACGATCCGGCCGCTGTCGGATTCGCTGCTGGCCGGCCCGCGCGAACTGGACCTGGCGCTGCGTGCGGCGCGGGCGGCGGGCGATCCGGCTGCCGATGCCCTGGCGGGACGCATCCGCTCTGCCCAGTGGCAGCAGGACCAGCGCCTGGCCGGGGAAGGGCAGGCGGCCATGGGTCGGCGCGATTGGACCGCGGCGATCGAGGCTTATACGGCGCTGCTGGCCGATGGCAGCGATGCCGAAGTGCTAAAGCGCCTGGCCGTGGCGTGCAGCAACGCCGGGCGCCACCACGAGGCGATTGCCTATGCCGACCGCGCCCTGCTGATCGCGCCGCGCGATCCCGACATGGTGCACATGGCTGGTCTGGCGCGGCTCAATGCCGGGCAAGACCTGGATGCGGCGCGCCGGCTGCTCGCCCGCGCCGCAGAGGCCGAGCCCGCCAACCGCCTGTTCCGCGCCGATCTGGCCCGCGCCCAGGCACGCTGACACCGCGCTGGGCCACTTTCAACGCAACACGCCGCCCAAGCCAGGCTTGGACGGAGTGCGGAGAAACAACGCTGAGGCGGTTGCGGGGGCCAGCCGGGCCGCGCGGTATGCGCAAGCCCGTCCCTGTGCCGGTATCCCCCCGCTATGCGCCGGCGTGGATCAGCGGCGACGGCGGCGCACGAAGGCGAGACCGGCCAGGCCCGCACCCATCAGGCCGAGCATGCCCGGTTCCGGCACGTCGGTGCCGCCGGTCGACGAGGAAGTGGTGCTGCCGCCCGACGTCGTCGAAGAGGTGGTCGAGCCGCCCGAAGTGGTCGAAGACGTGGTGCTGCCACCCGAAGTCGAGGACGAGGTGGTCGAACCGCCCGAGGTGGACGACGTGGTCGAAGACGTGGTGCTGCCGCCCGAGGTCGACGAAGTCGAGGACGAGGTGGACGACGTGCTGCCGCACATGGCCGAACCGGACGAGTGGCCGCAGTTGCAGTAGTGCGTGTGGAAGAAGGTGGCATGGGCCGGTGCGGCAGCAATGGTGGTGGTCATCGCGGCGGCGAGAATGGCAATCGAGCGCTTCATGGTCTGTCCCCTGTCAAATCCGGTAAACTGGCGAATTCGAGAATTCCGTCTTGGTTGACGGGAATAAAAGCAAATCCGGTGCCAATTACGGATTTCCGCCATTTTCGATAGTTAATGGTGCTTCAGGGGTATGGCTGTTGTAAGCGTTTCCGACGGTTTTTACGCGGATCGGCGTTAACCTTTGCGTTTCGTTGCAGCCCGCGCCAATGGGGTCAATCCTGCTGGCGCAGCGCCACGTCGTTCATGAAGCGGGTGTCTTCGCCGCGTGCCAGGCGGTCCGCCTCTGCCGCCACGGCGCCCAGCATGGTGACCAGGTCGTCCTGCTCGGCCTTGGCAAAGGGGCTGAGCACATAGCCGGTGACGCGATCCTTGTGGCCGGGATGGCCGATGCCCAGGCGAATGCGGCGGAAATCGGCGCCGCAATGCTGGTCGACCGATCGCAAGCCGTTGTGGCCGGCATGGCCGCCGCCTTGCTTCACTTTCACCTTGAACGGGGCCAGGTCCAACTCGTCGTGGAACACGGTTAGCGCGTCGGTGCCCAGCTTGTAGAAGCGCAGCGCTTCGCCCACGGCACGGCCGCTTTCGTTCATGAACGTTGCGGGCTTGAGCAGGATCACCTTGTCGCCACCGATGCGGCCTTCCTGCACCCAGCCCTGGAATTTCTTCTGCACCGGGCCAAAGCCATGCACTTCGGCAATGGTGTCGAGCGCCATGAAGCCCACGTTGTGGCGATGCAGCGCGTATTGCGGGCCGGGATTGCCCAGGCCAACCCAGACTTGCATGGCAGATGCTCCTTGCCGTCGCGCGGCTCCAAAAAGAAACCCCTCCTGCGCGGCAGAAGGGGTTCCCGATAGCTTGCCGGCCTGCACAGCTTTTTGCGCTGCGCAGGCCCGGAAGGATCAACCTTCCGTGGTGGCTTCGCCGGCTTCTTCTTCCTCGGTCAGCACCGTGGGGGTGGCGATCGTGGCAATGGTGAAGTCGCGGTCGGTAATGGCCGAGCGGGCGCCGGCGGGCAGGCTCACAGCGCTGATATGCACCGAGTCGCCCACTTCCAGACCGGACAGATCGACGATGATGTCATCGGGGATCTTGTTCGCTTCGCACACCAGTTCGAGTTCGTGGCGCACGATGTTGAGCACGCCACCAGCCTTGATGCCGGGGGCCTTTTCTTCATTCTGGAACACCACGGGCACGTTCACGTGCACTTCGGCGTTGGCGGCCACGCGCAGGAAGTCGGCGTGCTGCGGACGGTCGCTCACGGCGTGGAAGGCCACGTCCTTGGGCAGGGTGCGGACGGTCTGGCCGCCGATGGTCAGCTCGACGATCGAGTTGAAGAAGTGGCCGGTGCCCAGGGCCTTGGCCAGCGCCTTTTCCTCGATGTGGATGGCAACCGGTTCCTGGTTGCCGCCATAGATCACGGCGGGGGTGCGGCCTTCGCGACGCAGAACACGGGAGGCTCCCTTGCCAGCCCGTTCGCGCAGCTCAGCCGACAGAGTCAGCGTCTCGCTCATGTGAATTACCTTCCGAAATAAATCTGTTGTGCATTCCTTCCGCCACGCCTCCAGGGATGACCATGACGGGGAAGCGGCGGCCCATAGCCGATTGCCGCGAAAATGCAAGCGCGCCAGTGCTTGATCAGGCGCTATTCCACCCGGCGCACCAGCCAGCCGCGCGCCTTGAGCAGGGCAGGCAGGCCATCGCTGCCCGCCACATGCGCCGCGCCCACGGCGATGAACGGTGCGGCGCCATCTTTCAGCATCGCATCGATCTGCGCCGCCCAGGCCGCATTGCGCGCCGTGAGCAGCGCCTGGTGCAGCGTGGGATCGGACAGGAAGCCTTTCTGGCTTTCGCGGGCAATGCCCAGGTCATCGCCGCGCAGCCACAGGCGCACCATGTCGGCATCGTCGTCGCTGTCGTCGGCCGCCTCCACGGCAACTTGTTCCAGCAGGGTCTGCTGCGCGTATGGCGGCAAGGTATCGAAAATGCCGAATTGCCCGTCCAGCGTTTCCAGGCCCTGCACGGGCTTGCCGCCGATCAGCTTGCGCAATTGCGGCTCCACCCCGCTGGCCGGGTCCATGCCTTGCTTTTCCCCGCCGATCGAGGCGATCTGCAGGGCTACGGCCCAGGTTTCCTCGTTCTGGAACTGCGCGTCGGTGAGGTTGAGGTCTTTGTAGACCTTGGCCAGCGCCGCGCGATACTTCATCGCCACCCGTTGCGACGGGGGCGGCAGGCCGGGGGTGTAGGCCAGGCGCGCCAGGGCTACGCCGGCGACATTGCCATCGAGCGGTTGCGCGATTTCCAGGACGAGACGGTCGGCGTTGGCCAGCGCGTGGTCGATCGCCGGCCGGCGCCATTGCAGCCCGGCGGGCAGGGCATGCACCGTGCCGAAGATCCAGCCGCGCGTGCCGCTGGTATCGGCGATTTCCCACAGCGCCACTTTGGCCGGAGGCGCTTGCGGCGCAGGCTTGTGACAGGCGGCGGCGAGCAGGGCGAACGCGGCGGCAAGGACGTTTTTCCAGCGCATGGCCTATTGCACCCGCGTGACGGCAATGCCGTCCTTGGCCAGATCGTCCTGCACGCTGCCCTTGCCGGCAAGGTGCCCGGCGCCCACTGCCACGAACACCGTGCCCGGCGTTTTAAGGCGTTGCACGATCCATTTGGCCCAGGTGGCGTTGCGGCGGGTGAGCAAGGTTTCGACCAGGCGCGGATCATCCTGCATGTCTGCGGTCATCAAGCGGCCCAGTTCGTCGGGATCACCCGCGCGCCAGGCATTGACCATCTGGGCGATCTGCATGCCGATGGTATCGTACTGGGCGATCACCGTGTCGAGCCAGGCGATTTGCGCGTCCTGCGGCAGGCCATCGAGCAGGCCAAGCTGGAACGCCACGGTTTCGAGCGCCTCCTGCTTTTGCGGGTGGGCGTTTTCCAATGTTGCTTCCACGCCTTGCGAGGTCAGATAGCCGCGCTGGATCAGCGGCAGCAGGGATAGCGCGGTGGCCGCCATCCATGGCTTGTAGGCATCGAACTGTGCAGCCGGAACGCCCGAGGCGGTCAGCGTGGCGGCAAGCCTGCCGGCGCGTTCCGGCCCCAACAGCGCGGGCAGGGTCTGACCGGCCGGCAGCATACCGGGGGAAAGGCTCGCCCCATGCTCTGCCGAGGCCTGCGTGTCGGCCTGCGCAATTTCGGTAACGAGCGTGTCTGACCCTTGCAGCGCTTGCGCGACGGGTCCCACCAGCCATGGCGCGCCGCCCTTGGGCAGCACATGGATCGTGCCGAACAGCCAGATGGTGGTATCGGCATCGGACACTTTCCACAGCGCCGGGCGCGATGGCGGCGGCGGTGTATCGGCGGCGGGCAGCGACGGCACGATCTGGGCCTTGGCCGGCAGCGGCTGCCACAATAGCGCGAACACGGCGCAGGCGGAGATCAGGCTGGGAAGGGGCTTGGGAAAACGGCGCATGCTTGTCCCATGCACAGCGCAGGCTGCCATGGGAAGTCCCCATCTTGCGTCTGCTTGCGGTTGATTTGCGGCCCGCCATCGGCCATGGGCGGCACACCATGGCCGACACTGCACCAAAGCCGCTCAGCCTGCAGGACATGATCCTGCGCCTCCACGCCTATTGGAGCGAGAAGGGCTGCCTTGTCCTGCAACCCTATGACATGCGCGTGGGCGCGGGCACGTTTCACCCGGCCACCACGCTGCGTTCGCTGGGTCCGGAACCGTGGAACGCAGCCTATGTGCAGCCCAGCCGCCGGCCGACCGACGGCCGCTATGGCGAAAATCCCAACCGGCTTCAGCACTATTACCAATACCAGGTGATCATGAAGCCGAGCCCGGAGGCCATGCAGGACCTCTATCTCGACAGCCTGCGCGCCATCGGGGTGGACCCGCTGCAACACGACATCCGCTTTGTGGAGGACGACTGGGAATCGCCCACGCTCGGCGCATGGGGCCTGGGCTGGGAAGTGTGGTGCGACGGGATGGAAGTGACCCAGTTCACCTATTTCCAGCAGATGGGCGGGTTCGATTGCAAGCCGGTGGCGGGCGAGCTGACGTATGGCCTCGAACGCCTGGCGATGTACATCCAGGGCGTCGATAACGTCTATGACCTGGCTTATAACAGCCAGGGCGTGACCTACGGCCAGGTGTTCCTGGAAAACGAACGCCAGATGTCGAAGTGGAACTTCGAGATCGCCAACACCGACGCGCTGTTCGACCTGTTCAACAAGGCCGTGGCCGAATGCCAGAACTGCCTTGAGGCCAAGCTGCCGATCCCGGCCTATGAACAGGCGATCGAGGCCAGCCATGTGTTCAACCTGTTGCAGGCGCGCGGCGTGATCTCCGTCCAGGAACGCGCCAGCTACATGGGCAAGGTGCGCGATCTCGCGCGCGGCTCGTGCGAAGCCTACATGGACAAGTACAAGGACGAATGGGCGCAGAAATTCCCGGGGTGGAGCGCATGAGCATGACCGCCGATTTCCTGCTCGAACTGCGCAGCGAAGAAATCCCCGCGCGGATGCAGGCCGGCGCACGCGCCGATCTGGAAAAGCTGTTCGTCAAGGAACTGGCCGCTGCCGGACTGAAGGCCGGCGCGATCACGGTGTGGTCCACCCCGCGCCGCCTGGCGCTGATCGCGCGTGACTTGCCACTGGCAACGCAAGCGGTGCGCGAGGAAGTCAAAGGTCCGCGCGCCTCGGCCCCGCCGCAAGCGCTCGAAGGTTTCCTGCGCAAGACCGGCTTGACGCGCGAGCAACTGACCGAGCGTGACGGCGTGCTGTTCGCGGTGACCGAAAAGCCCGGCCGCGCCACGAAAGACGTGCTCACGCAAGCGATCCCGGCGATTGTCCGCGCGTTCCCCTGGCCCAAGTCGCAGCGCTGGGGTGCCGCGTCGTTCAGCCCGGAAAGCTTGCGCTGGGTTCGCCCGCTGTCCGGCATCATCGCCATTCTGGGCGACGAGGCCATCGATCTCGAAGTGGGCGGGGTGCGCTCCGGCACGGTCACGCGCGGCCACCGTTTCCACCACAGTGGCGACGTGACCATCACGGGCGCCGGCGATTACGCCGCCAAGCTGCGCGACGCTTTCGTGATCGTCGACCATGCCGAGCGTGAAGCCATCGTGCGCGAGAAGGCGCGTGCCGCGGCGCAGGAAGCCGGCCTCGTGCTGGTGGACGACGAAGGCCTGGTGGTGGAAAATGCCGGCCTTACCGAATGGCCACAGCCGCTGCTCGGCCGCTTTGACGAGGCGTTCCTGGAAGTGCCGCCCGAAGTGATCCAGCTGACCGCGCGGGTGAACCAGAAGTATTTCATCTGCCGCGATGCTGCCGGCAACCTGGCCAATGCCTTTGTCTGCACGGCCAACATTGCTGCCACCGATGGCGGCGCGGCGATCGTGGCGGGCAACCGCAAGGTTCTGGCCGCGCGCCTGTCCGACGCTCGCTTCTTCTGGGAGCAGGACAAGAAAGTGCCCTTGGCCACCCAGGCCAAGAAGCTGGCGCGGATCACCTTCCACGAAAAGCTGGGCACCGTGGCCGACAAGGTTGCCCGCGTGGCCGACCTGGCCGAATGGCTTGCCCGCGAAGGCGTGGTGCCCGGCGCCGATCCGGCGCTGGCGCGCCAGGCGGCGGAGCTGTGCAAGGCCGATCTCGTCACCGACATGGTCGGCGAGTTCCCCGAACTGCAGGGCCTGATGGGCGGCTATTACGCCCGCGCCGAAGGCCTGCCCGATGCCGTGGCCGACGCCATCCGCGATCACTACAAGCCGGTGGGACAGGGCGACGACGTGCCGACCGCGCCGGTTTCGGTCTGCGTAGCGCTGGCGGACAAGCTCGATACGCTGCGCAGCTTCTTTGCGATCGATGAAAAGCCCACCGGATCGAAGGATCCCTTTGCGCTGCGTCGTGCGGCGCTCGGCATCATTCGCCTCATCACCGAGAACGGCTTGCGCTTTGCCGTGGGCGAGGGCGACCTGCTCGCCTTCTTCGCCGATCGCCTGAAAGTGCAGCAGCGCGAAGCGGGCGTGCGGCATGACCTGATCGATGCGGTGTTCGCGCTGGGCGGGGAAAGCGATCTCGTCCGCCTGCTGGCGCGCGTTTCCGCGCTCCAGGCCTTTGTCGGCACCGAGGACGGCGTGAACCTGCTCGCCGGGTACAAGCGCGCGGCCAATATCCTGAAAAAGGAAGGCACCGCCACGGCCGGCGCCAAGGGCGAAGGCGTGGTGCCGCCCACCGGCGAGGAAGACCCGCTGGTGCTGGTGGACGATCCGCTGTTCAAGGATATTGCGGCCGAATTCGCGCATGGCCAGCCTGGCTTGCCCTACGCGCCCGAACCGGCCGAAGCGGCGCTGATGGCCGCGCTGGCCCAAGCCGCGCCCAACGTCGAAGCGGCGGTGCGCGAAGAGGCGTTTACCACGGCGATGGCTGCGCTCGCCTGGCTCCGCGCGCCGATCGACGCCTTCTTCGACACGGTTACGGTTAATGACGCAGATGCGGAAAAACGGACCAATCGCTTGGCCCTGCTTGACCAATTCCGTGCTGCGGTGCACAAAGTAGCGGACTTTTCGCGGATCGAGGGCTAAGCGCCCTCGATCCACTTCCTAGACCTTGCAATGGCTCAACTTTGCTCAGGGGACGGACTGTAATTATGAGTGCATACGTATTCCATTTCGGCGGTGGTGCGCGAAACGACGATCCTCGGGCCAAGGACAAGACCATCACCGGGGGCAAGGGGGCGAACCTCGCCGAGATGGCGGGCATCGGCCTGCCGGTGCCGCCGGGCTTCACGATCAGCACCGAAGTGTGCGCGCAATACAACACGGCCGGCAAGACATTCGATGCCGGTATCGAGGCGGGCGTTGCCGCCGGGATCGCGCATATCGAAAGCGCCACCGGCCGCGTGTTCGGCGATCCGGCCAATCCGCTGCTGGTTTCGGTGCGTTCGGGCGCGCGGGTTTCCATGCCCGGCATGATGGACACCGTGCTCAACCTGGGCCTCAACGACGTGACCGTCGAAGGGCTCGCCACGGATTCGGGTGACGCGCGCTTTGCCTGGGACAGCTATCGCCGCTTCATCCAGATGTATTCCGACGTCGTCTTGGGCGTGGACCACCATCGCTTTGAAGATGCGCTGGAAATCGCCAAGGAAGACAACGGCTATTACGCCGACGTGGAAATGAGCGCGGACAACTGGCGTAAGCTGGTGGGCGAATACAAGGCGATCGTTTCCGAAGAACTGGGCCGCCCGTTCCCGCAGGACGTGCACGAGCAGCTCTGGGGCGCGATCGGCGCGGTGTTCGATAGCTGGGAAAGCGAACGTGCCAAGGTCTATCGCCGCCTGAACGACATTCCGGCCGAATGGGGCACGGCGGTCAACGTCCAGGCCATGGTGTTCGGCAACATGGGCGATACCTCGGCCACCGGCGTTGCCTTCACGCGCGATCCGGCGACCGGCGAAAAGGCCTATTACGGCGAATGGCTGGTCAACGCCCAGGGCGAAGACGTGGTGGCCGGCATCCGCACCCCGCAGTACCTGACCAAGTTCTCGCGCGAGCGGGCCGGCGCCAAGCCGCTGTCGATGGAAGAAGCCATGCCCCAGGCCTATGCCGAGCTGGCGAGCGTGTTCGAGCTGCTGGAAAAGCACTACAAGGACATGCAGGACATCGAGTTCACGGTCGAAAAGAACAAGCTGTGGATGCTGCAAACCCGCTCGGGCAAGCGCACCGCCAAGGCCGCGCTCAAGATGGCCGTGGACATGGTGGCCGAGGGCCTGATCGACGAAGCGACCGCGATCGCCCGCGTCGATCCCATGGCGCTTGACCAGTTGCTGCACCCCACGCTCGATCCCAAGGCGCCGCGCGACGTGCTGACCAAGGGCCTGCCGGCATCGCCGGGCGCGGCCAGCGGCGCGATCGTGTTCGATGCCGATACCGCCCAGGCGCGCGCCGAACGCGGCGATGCGGTGATCTTGGTGCGCGTGGAAACCTCGCCCGAAGACATTCACGGCATGCATGCGGCCAAGGGCATCCTTACCGCGCGCGGCGGGATGACCAGCCACGCCGCCGTGGTGGCGCGCGGCATGGGCCGTCCCTGCGTTTCGGGCGCCTCGGGCCTGTCGATCGACATGGTCTCGCGCAAGGCGCGCATCGGCAACCGCGATGTGGCCGAAGGCGACCTGATCACGCTCGACGGTTCGACCGGCGAGATCATGGCCGGTGAAGTGCCGATGGTGGAACCCGAACTGGTTGGCGATTTCGCCACGCTGATGGTCTGGGCCGACAAGCACCGCCGCATGAAAGTGCGCACCAACGCCGAAACCCCGCTCGATTGCCAGGTCGCGCGCCAGTTCGGTGCCGAAGGCATCGGCCTGTGCCGCACCGAGCACATGTTCTTCGAAGCCGGGCGCATTTCCGCCGTGCGCCAGATGATCCTGGCCGAAGACGAAGCCGGCCGCCGCGCCGCGCTGGCCAAGCTGCTGCCCGAACAGCGCGCCGACTTCATCTCGATCTTCGAAGTGATGGCGGGCCTGCCGGTCACCATTCGCCTGCTCGATCCGCCGCTGCACGAATTCCTGCCGCATGGCGATGCAGAGTTCGAGGAACTGGCCGAAGTGACCGGCCTGGGCGTCGACCACCTCAAGCGCCGCGCCGGGGAGCTGCACGAATTCAACCCCATGCTGGGCCATCGCGGCTGCCGCCTGGGCATCACGTTCCCCGAAATCTATGAAATGCAGGCTCAGGCCATTTTCGAGGCGGCGGTGGAAGTTGCCACGAAGTCTGGCGAAGCGGTCGTGCCCGAAGTCATGATCCCGCTGGTGGCGACCAAGAAGGAACTGCAGATCCTGCGCGCGCTGGTCGATCGCGTGGCCGCCCAGGTCTTTGCCGACAAGGGCAAGACGCTGGACTACCTCGTCGGCACGATGATCGAACTGCCGCGCGCCGCGCTGATGGCCGGGGAAATCGCCGAGGAAGGCACGTTCTTCTCGTTCGGCACCAACGACCTGACGCAGACCACCCTGGGCGTGAGCCGCGACGATGCCGCGCGCTTCCTCAACCCCTATGTGGACCAGGGCATCTACCCGCGCGATCCGTTCGTCAGCCTGGATATCGAAGGCGTGGGCCAGCTGGTGGAACTCGCCGCCGAGCGTGGCCGCAAGACCCGCCCCGATATCAAGCTGGGCATCTGCGGCGAACATGGCGGCGATCCGGCCTCCATCGCGTTCTGCGAAAAGGTCGGCCTCGATTACGTATCCGCCAGCCCCTATCGCGTGCCGATCGCACGGCTGGCGGCCGCGCAGGCGGCGCTGAAGGCTTGAGGTTGGCTTAGGCCTCGCACCACCCCCCGCCCCCCCTCCTCTGAAGAGGAGGGGGAGTTAAGCCGCTGAAAAAGGCCCCCTCCTCTTCAGAGGAGGGGGTTGGGGGTGGTGCGAGGCCTTACGCAATCCAACGATTAAAACTTCGGCGCGCGCAGCGGCTTGGCCCAGCCGCTCAGCGTCAGGATCTCGAACGTCTCGGTCACGCGGCCATCCGCGTCGGCCATTTCGGCAAAGGCTTGCTGCGCGCGGGCCAGCGCGGGCTTGCCCAGCGGGGCGCCGGGGCGGGCAAGGCAGTTGGACAGGCCCTGTTCGCGCAAGTCCTGCACCAGTCGCGCCAGGCTGCGATAGCGCACCGCCAGGCTGCGGCTGTCGATCACCGGATCGGCAAAACCGGCGCGTTGCAGCAGTTGCCCGCCGGCGCGCACGTCCACCTGCGGGTGCACGCGAGGCGCGGGCCGGTCGGCATCGGCCGCCAACATCACGCCGCGCAAGGCCGGCAGGCTGCCGGCGGCGGTAAAGCTCATCATCGCCAGGCCATCGGGCGCGAGCGCGCGGCGCAAGTGCACCAGCGCGCCGGGCAGATCGTTGACCGTGTCGAGCGTGCCGAGCACGGCGATCAGATCAAAGTCTTGAGCAAAGGGCAGGGGGGCTTCCTGCTCCACGCCGGTTTCGCCCGGCAGCGGCGCGGGATCGGCGCGTGTCACCGCCACGCCCTGGGCAACGAGCGCGGTGGCCAGCGCCCCGCGCACATCCCCGATCACCAGCGCCGTCTTGGGCGAGTGGCGCAGGAACGACAGGCGATCGAGCATGTCCTCGATCATGTCGTCGGCCAGGAAATGCGCGGCATCGGGCCGCTGGGCCAGGCGGCGCATGCGCGCACGCTGGGCCAGGCGGCGCTGCGGGGCAAAGATCACCGGCGGGGCCGGATTCGTGGGCTGGGAAGGGGATGCGGATTGAGCCATGGCGTGCTGCCTGCCCGCAAGCTGCGCGCTTGCCAAGCCTCTTGCGCTGGGGGATGGAGAGCAGGCGATGCTGCGCCCCGCATTCCTTGCTCCGGTCGTCGACCTGCTGTTCCCGCCGCGCTGCCCGCTGTGCGGCGAAACGCTGGCAAGCCATGGCGGTCTGTGCGCGGCGTGCTGGTCCAATCTGGAAATCCCTGGAGAGCCGGCATGCAAGCTGTGCCAGCGCCCGCTGGACACCAGCCTGGTGGGCCAGGAAGACGCGCTGTGCGCGCCGTGCATGGCGCAGCCGCCCCGGCACGACGGGATCGCCGCCGCCACGCTCTATGGCGATGCCACGCGCACGCTCGTGCTGCGCTTCAAGCATGGGCGCAAGGTTGGCCTGGCCGGCCTGATGGCGCGGCTGATGGTGGCGCGCCTGCCCGTGCTGGAGGGGGAATGGCTGATCGTGCCGGTGCCGCTGCACCGCTGGCGGCTGTGGCAGCGCGGCTATAACCAGTCGGCGCTGCTGGCCAGGCAGATTGCCCAGGCCACCGGGCAGCGGCTGGTGGTGGATGGCCTGGTGCGGCGCAAGCGCACGCCCTCGCTGGGCGGCCTGGGGGCCAAGGCCCGCGCGCAGGCGCTGTCGGGCGCCATTGCCCCCCATCCGCGCCACGGCGCATCGCTCAAGGGCGCGCAGGTCTTGCTGGTGGACGATGTGCTGACCAGCGGGGCCACCAGCGATGCCTGCGTGCGCGCGTTGCGCCGGGCTGGCGCGGCCAAGGTGAAAATCGCCTGCTTTGCCCGCGTGCTGCGCGAGGCCGAAGGAAAGGGGTGATTCGCGCCGGGGCTGTTTTGCACGATGCAAACGGCATCAAACCGAAAACGCCCGGAACCTTGCGGCCCGGGCGTTTCGTGACGAAACCTTTTGATTGACGGGGCTCCCTCTCGGCCCTGACCGTAGCCCCGCCACTCAATCTCTCCGAACGGCCGTGCCTTCCTTGTCAGAAGGTCGAACCAGCCACCCGGTCCCTCGCGTGTCCCTGAACTTTGGCGCTTGCCGCGCCGCCTTTCGGCGGTTCAGTTCGCGGTTCCCTCAAACCGCATGTTCTTTCTTGACGATTGCGCCGCCGGAAGGAAGGGGAAGCCGCGTATACCGCCGATTTTGCCCCGGCCATGTGGTTATCGTGCAACAATGGATGCGGTTGGGGTGCTTTTTGCAGAAGGGATTTACCCACAGTGTCGGTCGATAACGATTCGCTGCAACGCGAGCAGGGCACGGCATTCATGCCGCGCTTCGATTCCCAGGGCCTGGTCACCGCCGTGGCGATCGATCATCGCACCGGGCAATTGCTGATGCTCGCGCACATGGACCGCGAGGCGATCGAGCGCACGCGCGAAACCGGCCTGGCCCACTTCTGGTCGCGCTCACGGCAACGGCAATGGATGAAGGGTGAAACCTCGGGCCACGTGCTCAAGGTGCTGGAGATTCGCGTGGACTGTGACCAAGACGCGCTGGAACTGCGGGTGGAGGCGGCGGGGCCGGCCTGCCACACCCTGGCCACCAGTTGCTTCTATCGCCGCATCGCGGCCGACGGATCGCTTGAGCGGATTGCAGTTTGACGTTTACGTAAGCTGCGCGGTATCGTGGCGGGCATGGAACCCGTGCCCGCCAATTCGACCAGCGCTGCATCTGCCCCAACACCGGCTCAGGGCCCGGCCGGCCATATCGATCGGCCCGATGCCCTTGCCCGCGATCAGTTTTCCATCACCGACTTGTCTGCCGAATTCGGCGTCACGGCGCGGGCTTTGCGCTTTTACGAGGATGAGGGGCTGATTTCGCCCACGCGGCAGGGCACGCAGCGGATCTATTCGCGCCGCGACCGGGCGCGTCTGGCGTGGATCATGCGGGCCAAGAACGTGGGCTTCAGCCTGGCCGATATTCGCGAGATGATCGATCTTTACGATCTGGGCGATGGCCGCGCGCAGCAACGCCGCGTGACGATTGCCAAGTGCCAGGAGCGGATTGCCGCCCTGGTGCGCCAGCAGGCCGACATTGCCGATGCCATTGCCGAGCTGGAAGGCTTTGTGGCGCAATTGCGCGGGCTGGAGGGGGCGGTGGGCGACACCTCGGCGTGAGGCGCCGCCCGATTGCACTGGATCAGGGATAGACTTCGTCGAGCAAGGCGGTCAGCGCCAGCCACGACTGGCGATCGGCACTGGCGTTGTAGCCCAGGAAATCCTTGCCGCGCGCTTCGCTGTCGGGATCGGTAAAGCCATGCTTGACCCCGGCATAGGCGTGGAAATGCCAGTTGCCGCCGGCGGCATCCATTTCCTTCCAGAAATCGAGCACCTGCTCGCGCGGGACCAGCGGATCGGCATCGCCATGGCATACCAGGATGCGCGCCTTGATCGGCGTTTCCGCAGTTGCCGGGCGACCGGTGGCCAGAATGCCGTGGAAACTGGCTGCCAGTGCGATCGGCGCGCCTTCGCGGGCCAGTTCGAGCGCGGCCTGGCCACCCATGCAATAGCCGATCGCCGAGAGTGTCAGGCCTGGTGCGGCGGCGGCCAGGGCATCGAGCCCGGCCTGCAAGCGGGCGCGATAATGATCGACATTCTCACGCAGGGCATTGCCCAGCGGGAACGAGGCTTCGAAACTTTCCACCGGCTCGCCATAGAAATCGGCAACCATGGCGACAAAGCCCTGGTCGGCCAGCATCTGGGCGCGGCGGCCCATCGCTTCGTTGTAATTGGCGATGGTCGGCAGGATCAGGATCGCACCGCGCGCGGTGCCTTCGGGGCGGGCAAGCCACCCCGTCAGCGCCACGTCGCCATGCGCATAGTCGATGCGTTCAAGGCTCAAGGCTTGTTACTCCGGAAGGAAATCGGGCACCGACAGATAGCGTTCGCCGGTGTCGTAGTTGAAGCCCAGCACGCGGCTGCCCGGGGGCAGCTCGCCCAGCTTGGCGGCGATCGCAGCCAGCGTCGCGCCCGAAGAAATGCCCACCAGGAGGCCTTCTTCGCGCGCCGAGCGGCGGGCCCATTCCTTGGCATCGGCAGGATCGACCTGGATCGCGCCGTCGATCGCCTGGGTATGCAGGTTGCCCGGAATGAACCCGGCGCCGATGCCCTGGATCGGGTGCGGCGCGGGCTGCCCACCGGAAATGACCGGGGAGAGCGTGGGTTCCACGGCATAGGCCTTGAAACCGGGCCAGACTTTCTTGAGCTCTTCGGCGCAGCCGGTGAGGTGGCCGCCGGTGCCAACGCCGGTGATCAACACGTCGATCGGGCTATCGGCAAAATCGGCCAGGATTTCCTGGGCCGTGGTGCGCACGTGCACCGCCACGTTGGCGGGGTTGTCGAACTGCTGGGGCATCCAGGCGCCGGGCGTTGACGCCACCAGCTCCTTGGCGCGTTCGATCGCGCCTTTCATGCCCTTTTCGCGCGGCGTCAGGTCAAATGTTGCGCCATAGGCCAGCATCAGCCGGCGCCGCTCGATCGACATCGATTCGGGCATGACCAGCACCAGCTTATAGCCCTTGACGGCGGCCACCATGGCCAGGCCGATGCCGGTGTTGCCCGAAGTCGGCTCCAAGATGGTGCCGCCGGGTTGCAGGCTGCCGTCGGCTTCGGCCGCCTCGATCATCGCCAATGCGATCCTGTCCTTGATGGAGCCACCGGGATTGGTGCGCTCGCTCTTCACCCATACCTCGTGGTCGGGAAACAGGCGGGACAGGCGAACATGCGGCGTGTTGCCGATAGTGGCGAGAATGGAATCCGCTTTCATGTCGCGAGTGCTCCTTGGATGGTGAGCGGGTCAGGATTGGTATTTTGCAGCAAAGGTCCGGGCGCGGCGCAATTCGGGAAATCCGATCGCCCAGGCCAGGGTAACGATTATGGCACCCACCCCGCCAAACACAACTGCGCCGGTTGCGCCCAGCAGGGCCGCAGCCACGCCCGATTGCATGTCGCCCAGTTCGTTGGAGCAGGAAATGGCCAGGCCCGAGATGGCCGAAACCCGGCCTCGCACCGCGTCAGGCGTGTGCAACTGCACCAGCGTGGTGCGGATATAGACCGAAACCATGTCGGCCGCGCCAAGCAGGGTGAGCATGGCCAGCGACAGCCACAAGTTGCGAGACAGGCCAAAGACCACGGTGGCCGCGCCAAAGGCCGCCACGGCCAGCAGCATCTTGGCACCCACTTCGCGCTCCACCGGCCGTCGCGCCAGGAACGCGGCGACCAGCGCCGCACCCAGGCCGGGCATGGCGCGCATCACGCCCAGGCCATAAGACCCCACCGGGCGGCCGTCGAAGGTCAGGATGTCGCGCGCATAGACCGGCAGCAGCGCCGTGGCCCCGCCCAGCAGCACGGCGAACAGATCGAGCGTGACGCAGCCGAGCAGGAAGCGATCGTGCGCGACGAAGCGAAAGCCGTCGGCAATCTGGCGGAACGGATGGGTCTGGCGGTTTTCGGCCGGAGGCGGAATGCGCCGGATGCCAAACGCGCCCACGGCGGCAATCACCAGCAAGGCCACCGAAACGCCATAGGGCAGGGCGGCTGCCGCGGCGAACAGCACGCCGGCCAGCGCCGGCCCACCCATCGAGCCGATCTGCCAGGCCATGGCATTGATCGCCACCGCGCGCGGCATCAGCTCTGCCGGCACGATATTGGGGGCGATCGATGACAGCGCCGGGCCGATGAACACGCGGCTGGTGCCGTGGCAGGCGGCCATGGCGAACAGCAGCGGCAGCGACAGCGCATCGGCATACGTCGCGAGCGTGAGCACCAGGGCGATCAGCGCGTCGAGCACCATGGTCAACCCCGCGATCACGCGGCGGTCGAACCGGTCGGCGACCACGCCGGCCACGGGCGTGAGCACGAATTGCGGCAGAAATTGGACCAGGCCCATCAGGCCCAGCTGGAATGCGGCTTCCTTGATGCCCATGCCATACTGGCCGCGCGCCACGTCATAAAGCTGATAGCCCAGCACCACGACCATGCCCGACGTGGCCACCACCGAAAACAGGCGGGCCACCCAGAACCGGCGAAAATCGGCGATCTGGAACGGCGATGAAGGGTGTTCGGGCAGCGCCGGGGCAGGGGTTTGCGTCACGAAGGCGTCTGTGGCAGCGCCATGCGGCTTTGCCAAGCCAACAATTGTTTGTCGTCGCTTCAGAAATTCATGACGGGCAAGCAGTTTTGCTCAAGTGTCGTGGCGCCTGGCGCTCAACCCTTGGCGCGCAGCCTGGCGTTCGGCTGCAATTGCTTGATCATCTTGGTAAAGTCATCCTGCCGCACGATCCGTTCGAACTGAAAGCCGGCGCGGCTGTCATCGCTCCACACCAGGAAGGCCTCGATCCGGCCGATTTGCGGGAGGCGGATGGTCACGCGCTCGCCCCGGCCCAGATCGAGAGTGTCGCGCACCATGAAACCGGTGGTGGAGATGTTGACGATATTGAGCATCACGTCGCCCAAACGCCGATGTTCCCCGATCACTGGCAAGTGAACGGGGTGGCGGGTAGACCGGCGCAGGTCGGTCACTGATAGCTGCGCGCCGCCAGACATGGCTTCTCCTGCCGGTAAGAGCGATTCCAGCGGCAAGAATAGAACCAAATTGGCTTAGATTTGGTTAACGGGCGGCAGCGGGCTGCCGCCGCCCGGCAAAAACAAGTCGTTAAGCTGGCTTGATAATGCCATGCTTCTTTTTGCCTGACGAAAGGCGTCGTTCGGCCGATACTTCGATAATGGTGGTATCGTCGCGCACCGCTTCGCCATCCAGCCGCGCACCGCCGCCCGCGACCAGCCGCTTGGCCTCGCCGCGGCTGGCGGCAAAGCCCAGCCCGATCAGCGCCTCGATCACGCTGATGCTGCCACCGCCCACTTCCAGCGTGGGCAGGTCCTGGCCCAGCCCGCCGCCGGCAAAGGTGGCCTTGGCGGTCGCCTCGGCCGCGTCAGCCGCCTCGCGCCCGCGGATCAGGGCGGTCACCTCGTTGGCAAGCACGGTCTTGGCGGCATTGATCTCGCTGCCCTGCAGCGCTTCCAGGCGGGCGATTTCGTCCAGCGGCACATCGGTGAAGATGCGCAGGAAACGGCCCACGTCGCGGTCGTCGGTGTTGCGCCAGAACTGCCAGAAATCGTAGTTGGGCAGTTGCTCTTCGTTCAGCCAGACCGCGCCGTTGACCGACTTGCCCATCTTGGCGCCATCAGCCGTGGTCAGCAGCGGGGTCGTGGCGCCGAACACCTCGATCCCGTTCATGCGCCGGGTCAATTCGATGCCGTTGACGATGTTGCCCCATTGGTCGGACCCGCCGAACTGCAGGCGGCAGCCATGGCGCAGCGCCAGTTCGCGGAAGTCATAGGCCTGGAGAATCATGTAGTTGAATTCCAGGAACGTGAGCGGCTGTTCCCGATCCAGGCGCAGCTTCACCGAATCGAAGGTGAGCATGCGGTTGACCGTGAAATGCGGCCCGACGTCGCGCAGCAGATCGATATAGCCCAGCTTCGAAAGCCATTCGTCGTTGTTGACCAGGGTCGCGCCCGTCGCGCTGTCGTCGAATGTCAGCAGGCGATCGAACACCTTGCGAATGCCGGCGATGTTACTGGCGATGACCTCTTCGGTCAGCATCTGGCGGCTGGCATCCTTGCCCGAAGGATCGCCGATCTTGGTGGTGCCGCCACCCATCAGCGCGATGGGCTTGTGGCCGGCCTGTTGCAGGCGGCGCAGCAGCATGACAGAGGCCAGGTTGCCGACATGGAGCGATGGCGCCGTGGCGTCATAGCCATTATAGCCCACCACGATTTCCTTGGCCGCCAGGGCATCAAGCCCCTCGGCATCGGTCAACTGGTGGATATGGCCCCGCTCGGACAGCAGGCGCAACAGGTCGGACTTGTATTCGGTCATGGTTGCCTCGATGTGGAGCGGGGCGCCTAGCATGAAAGGACGTGCCTTGGAACCGGCGCTGCTTGTTGCCCATCCCGATCATCCGGCGATTGCCGTGCGCCAGGTTTCGGCGCGCATCCTGTCGATGGATGCCAACTGGCTGTGCCTGCGCTGGCGGGTGGAGGGTACGGCCGCCCTGGTGGTGCCGCCGTTCGCCGGGCGCGCGCGCACCGATGGCCTGTGGCAATCCACTTGCTTCGAGCTGTTCCTGGCCGAAGACGAAGGCATTGCCGCGGGTACCTATGCCGAATTCAATTTCGCCCCGTCGGAACGCTGGGCGGCCTATGATTTCGATGGCTATCGCGCCGGCATGGCGCCGCGGCCGATCCCGCGCGAACCGGTGATCACCCCGCGCCGGGGCCAGGACCTGCTGATCTGCGATGCGGCGCTACCCATCGCAGGCCTGCCCCCGCTGCCCTGGCGCATGGGGCTTTCGGCCGTGCTGGAAGAGGCGGACGGCGCCAAATCCTATTGGGCGCTGGCCCATCCGCGCGGCAAGCCCGATTTCCACCATGCGGCTTGCTTCGCCGCGCGGGTTGAGGCACCGCAAGCGGCATGAAGACCGGACTTGATCGCCTTGTGGCCGATGCCGCGCTGCGCGCGCCGCTCGCTGGCCGCCGCGTGGCCCTGGTGGCCCATCCCGCCTCGCTCACCCAAGGCCTTGTGCACGCCCTCGATGCCCTGGCGGCCTGCCCGGACGTGAACCTGACCGCCGCCTTTGGCCCGCAGCACGGGCTCAAGGGTGACAAGCAGGACAACATGGTGGAATCGCCCGATTATCGCGATCCCGCCCTGGGGATTCCGGTGTTCAGCCTTTATGGCGAAGTCCGCCGGCCCACGCCGGCCATGATCGATGCTGCCGATGTCTTCCTGTTCGATCTGCAGGATCTGGGCTGCCGCATCTATACCTTCGTTACAACCTTGCTCTACCTGCTGGAGGCCTGCCACGGCACGGGCAAGGCGGTGTGGGTGCTCGACCGGCCCAATCCCGCCGGTCGGCCGGTGGAAGGCACCCGGCTCGTGCCCGGGTGGGAGAGCTTTGTCGGCGCCGGCCCCATGCCGATGCGCCACGGGCTGACGCTGGGTGAAATGGGCCGCTGGTTCATCGCGCACTATAACCTCGATGTGGATTACCGCGTCATCGCCATGGACGGCTGGCAGCCCGATGCCGCGCCGGGCTTTGGCTGGCCGCAGAACCGCATCTGGATCAACCCCAGTCCCAACGCGGCGAGCCTGGCCATGGCGCGCGCTTATGCCGGCACGGTCATGCTCGAAGGCGCGACGCTTTCCGAAGGGCGCGGCACGACCCGCCCGCTTGAAGTGTTGTTCGGCGCCCCCGATGTCGATGCGCTGGCGGTGCGGGCTGAAATGGCGCGCGTGGCGCCGCACTGGCTGGCGGGCGCGGCGATCCGCGAATGCTGGTTCGAGCCCACTTTCCACAAGCACGTCGGCCACTTGTGCCACGGCCTGATGCTCCACCCCGAAGGCGGCTTTTACGATCACGCCGCGTTCCGTCCCTGGCGGCTGCAGGCGCTGGCGTTCAAGGCCATCCGCAATCTCTATCCCGATTATCCGCTGTGGCGCGATTTTCCCTATGAATACGTGCTCGATCGCCTCGCCATCGATGTGATCAATGGCGGCCCGGCCTTGCGCGAATGGGTGGACGATCGCGGGGCGCAGGCCGCTGACCTCGATGCCGTGGCCAGCCCCGATGAAGCCAGTTGGATCGAGGAACGGCAGCAGTTCCTGCTCTACTGAAAAAAGGGAGGGCCAGGCCCTCCCTTTTTCCATGGATGAAAGGGCTGCTATCGGTGGCTCAGAAGCGCGTGCCGACCTGCACCGCCACGTGGCGACGCTGGAAGTTGATGCCTTCATAGCTGCCGAGATCGGCGTAGTTCAGCGAGAAGCCGGCATAGATACGCTGGCTGACGACAAAGTTCACGCCCAGTTCGCCACCGATCCCGTCGAGATTCTCATGGCCGGTGCGGCTGCCGATCGAGGCCTTGAGGCGGAAGCGGTCATAGCCCAGCTTGAAGAACGCCTCGACCTTGGGGGTCACGGCCACGCCCAGGCGCGCGCCGGTCAGCAGGTTGCCGTTGGAACCCAGGCACACGCCATCGACACAGTCCTTGGCATCGGCATAGTCATAGTTGATGAACGGGCCCGCGGTCACGCTGTTGCCCAAGGGCACGTCATAGCCCAGTTCGCCACCGATCGAGGCAGAATTGCCGATCTTGTAGACTTCGCCATCGCCAAGGCCGCTGACGGTGGGCGTTTCGTAGCCCACACGCACTTCGGCGCGCAGGCCCGAGAACTTGGCATCTTGTGCAAAAGCAGGCTGTGCAGCCACCATGGCAGCCAGCAGAACGATCTTCTTCATGTTTTCCCCTGTTAGGCCTGTCTTGCCGCCGGGTTGTTGGCGGATCGGCAGTCACGCCACTGTCATGGCGGCGTGATGCGCGGCGTCTGGTCGAAGACACCGCGCAAAACAAGAGGGAAGATTGCTATTTGTTTCGAGATTGGACGAATAATACTGGCGGATACTTGCCAATCTGTACGCGTTTTGCGTTTTACTGTTGCGGCAATGTCACGCCTGCTCTGCCACCGGCTGGCCCGGCGCGGGCGGTTGCCCGCTGTAGCTGGCGTCGCGGCGGTCGACCTGGGCCCAGGCCGGCGCCTCGTCCGTCCAGATCACGGTATCGGGTTCCAGGCCATGGCCGGGATCGAGAAAGCCCAGGCGCACCGTCCGCAAATGCATGCGCCCCGATGATTGCGCCATGACGCCGGTGCCGCACTGCGGGCAAAAGAACTGGGTCAGCGTGTTGCCCGATGGCGCGACATAGCCGAATGAGCCCAACGCGCCGCTGACCGTGACGGATTCTGCCGGAAACACTGCATTGTTGGTGGAGCCACCTGCGGCGGCCTGCTGGCACTGGCGGCACCAGCATTGGCGCACGGCCACCGGCTCCCGCGCGGAAATGGTGGCGGTAACCGCCCCGCAGGCGCAGCGTCCGGTAAAGGCCATGGCAATTCTCCATTCGGGTATTGTTAGGTTGGCAAACAATGTCTAGGCTGCGCTGGCAAAGCCGGGAAGCAACCCGGGAGAGGATAACAGGCTCCATGCTCAAGCTCTACAGTTTCGGTCCTGCCGCCAATTCCATGAAGCCCTTGCTCACCCTGTTCGAAAAGGGCCTGCCGTTCGAAGCCAATCGCCTCGATCCGGCCAAGTTCGAACATCATGCCGATTGGTTCAAGGCGATCAACCCGCGTGGGCAAGTGCCCGCCTTGGTGGATGGCGACAAGGTGATCACCGAAAGCACGGTGATCTGCGAATACCTGGAAGACGAATATCCCACGCAAGTCTCGCTGCGTCCGGCCGATAGCTATGGCCGTGCGCAGATGCGGGTGTGGACCAAGTGGGTAGACGAATACTTCTGCTGGTGCGTGTCGACGATCGGTTGGCACCGCTATGTCGGCAAGATGGTCCAGGGCCTGTCCGACGCCGAATTCGAAGCCAAGGTCAAAGCCATTCCCGTGGTCGAGCAGCAGGTGAAATGGCGCCGCGCCCGCGAAGGCTTCCCGCAGGACCTGCTGGACGAGGAAATGCGCAAGATCGCCTTTTCGGTGCGCCGGTTGGACGATCACTTGCGGGATCACGAATGGCTGGTGCCGGGGCAATATACCCTGGCCGATATCTGCAACTTTGCCATCGCCAATGGCATGCAGTTCGGCTTTTCCGAACTGGTCAACCGCACAGACACGCCGCATCTGCTGCGCTGGATCGAGCAGATTGCCCAGCGGCCGGCGGCGCGCACGATGTTCGAACGCGTCGAACTGGAAAAGCTGGGGCCACGCGATTGAAGCCATCCCCCGGCGCGAACAATCTTTTTTTGTCGTTGCCGCGAAGGGTAACGCGCAATCGAAGGGTTTTGTCACTGCCGGCCTTGGTATAGGGCGGCGGCTGGCGGGGCCTGTTGCGCATGCGCAGCGCACAGGCACCCGCGGTGACGGAGCCTAGATGCAAGACGTGCTGCTTGCGGAGGGGGGCGGGCGCTATGGCGCCGATCCCCGCCGCCGTTCCCTGTCGTTCGTGCTGGCGCTGGCCATGTCGCTGCTGTTGCTGGCGGCGTTGCTGTCCGTGGGGCTTTACGAGCCACCGGCCAAGCACGAAGGCGGCACGCTGACCGCCGTCAACCTGTCTGCCGCGGCCGGCGACAAGAGCGACAATCCCACGCCCAAGCAGCAGAAGGTGGCGCAGCAGGCCACCCGTGCTGCCGCCACCATGCCCGCCGCGGCCAAGCCGCCGCGCGTGGTGATCCCCACCGACAACAAGGTGGTCTGGCCCGAAGGCTTCATCCCGATGAGCCGGTCAGACTTCGCGTCGGCCGACATTTCCAAGCTGAAAGGCCCGGCCGGGACCGGCAGCGCGGCGCAGCAGGCCTCTGCCGGCGGCGGTGGCGGCGGCACCGGGGGCACCGCGCCCGATGGCTCGCGCCTCTACAACGCCGAATGGTATCGTGAGCCGCGCGACGCGGAAATCAATGGCTATATGCGGCCGGGCCAAAGCTCGGGTCGCTGGGCGATGATCGCGTGCCGCACCGTGGCCGATTATCACGTGGAAGACTGCCAGGAACTGGACGAAAGCCCGCGCGGATCGGGCATGGCCCGCGTGCTGCGCCAGGCGGCCTGGCAATTCCTGGTGCGCCCGCCGCGCGTGAACGGCACGCCGCAAGTGGGCACCTGGGTGCGCATCCGCTTCGACTTCATTCGCGGCAAGCGCGATGACGACGCGGGCGGCGCGGGTGCAGGCCCCAACGGCGACGGTTGAGCACCCGACCACCGCGCCGTCAAAGGCTGATCGTCACGTTGTCGGTCCCGCTGGAGGTGCCCTGAGGCTGTTCGTGGTTCAATGTGTCCATCGCCTGTTCTGGCGTGGGAAGGCTCTTGAAAGGCTGATAGAACAGTATCTTGTCGAACAAGATCAGATGCAGGTCAAAATTGTCCGGCTTCTTCTTCAAGGCTGCCAACACATTGGGGCCGGCTTCCAGCGTGACGCCGGCATCACCCAGTGCGATGATGTAGTGCTGGGTGTCGCCCGGTCTGCGGTATAGCGCGCGGTCTGGCGTCGCGCCGGGATCGCGGCAGAGCGTGTCCGCATAATCCGGGCTGGCATCCTTCTCCCCATCGTCCTTGTCGGCGTTTGCCACTGCGTTGCTCAGCGCGGCTCCCAGCAAGGCATTCATCATCACGCTGGCGCGGCTATCATCGCCATTTAGGCGCTTGGCGGGCTTGATCGACAGCGCATCGGCACAAGGCGCAATCGGCTGTGCAGCCGGCAAAGGCTGGGCCGGCACGGGCACGTGCAGGGCCGCCGCCGTTGCCGCCAGTTGCGCATCGAGCGCCGCGGCGTCGAACTTGGGCGAACTCATCCGCATGGTCACCAGCCAGTTGCCGGCCGGGATCACCACGGCACCGGTGGCCTGCAAAGCGCCGCCCTGCGCGCTCTGCACCACGCGCATGCCACTCGCACTGGCATGGCCGGTGGGCGTGAACGGCGTGAACACAGGCGTTCCTGCCAGCGTGCCGCCCATGCGCTGCACCGTCATGCCCATGACCTGGCTCAGCCGGTCTGCCCACAACGGCGCCTGGGGCCAGCCGGCGCGGAAGATATAGATCGTCAGCGTGGTGCGGGTGGTGTTGTCGTCATAGCCGATCGAAACGTCGGCCAGGCCGTGGTCGCTTTGCGACACCGACGTACGGGTGAAGGCCCCGATGGCAGGCGGGATCACGATGCCGGTGGGTGGGTGTGTCCAGGCTGCCGCGGTATCCACCACGATTGGTCCGGCCTTGGGCGGGGGCGGTGGCTCTGCCGCCCCGGCAAACGCCGATCCGCCAGCCGTGGCCACGCCCATCGCGGCCAGCATCGCCCATACCACCTTGTTCATTGCGCCTTGCCCCTGCACGCGCCGCAATAGTGCAGCAAAGCATGAGCTTGGCGTGGCGGGCGGGCCCGCGCAAGCGAGGCTTCTAGGTCGTGAACTCATAAATGGCGCCCCCGAGGCGCCAAAATGGCGAACATATCGGCCCAAAGTGCCCGCCGCGAAGGCTGGTAGCCTTTGCAAGGGCGCTTTGGGCTGAGATGGAAGCCATTTTGGCGTCCCTTCGGGATTTGACCCAAAGGCCCCCTCGCAGCGTCGAAAGCACTGGAAATATGTAAGATATTCCTGCGCGCTTTCTCCTCGCGACGGGGCCTTTGGCCCCAAACCTCGGGGGCGCCATTTATGAGTTCACGACCTAGAATTCCGACCAATCTTCCATGCCACCGCCACCGGCCACCTTGCGCAGCGCCGGTGCCGGTGCGGGCGGTGGGGGCAGGGCGCGCACGGCCGCGCTGGGCGGGGGCGGCGCCGCAATGGCAACCGGGGTCGCCGGTGCCGTGGCCACGGGCGAAGCACTGCGCAGCGGCTGGCGGCTGCCACCGGCACGGAAGCGCGCCACCAGCGTGCTGAGCGAATCGGCCTCGGTCGCCAAGGTGCGGGCCGCGGCCGTGCTTTCTTCCACCATCGCGGCGTTCTGCTGCGTCATGCGGTCGATCGCGCCCACGGTTTCATAGACTTTCTTGACGCTTTCCGATTGGTCGGCCGTCGCTTCGGCGATGCCTGCCACGAGGCCGCGCAGGTTGCCGATGCGCGCGATGATCGCCTCCAGCGCTTCACCGGTGCGCGTCACCAATTGCACCCCGGCTTGCACCTGCCCGGTGCTCTGGCCGATCAGGCCCTTGATGTCGTTGGCAGCATCGGCCGATCGGCGGGCAAGCGCGCGCACTTCGGTGGCCACCACGGCAAAGCCCTTGCCGGCATCGCCAGCGCGCGCCGCTTCCACCCCGGCGTTGAGCGCGAGGAGGTTGGTTTGAAAAGCAATGCCTTCGATCAGGTCGATGATCTGGTTGATCATCTGCGATGACTTGGCAATGCCGTCCATTGCCGCCACCGCTTCGCTCACCACCGCGCCGCCTTCGCTTGCCGCGCTCGATGTTTCCTCGATCGTCTGGCGCACCGCCTCGGCCTTGGCCGCACTGTCGTCCACCATCGCGGTCACGTTGCGCATGGCGCTGGCAGCCGATTCCAGTTGGGCGGCCTGCGCCTCGGTGCGGTGGGCAAGATCGTCGGAAGCGGCACGGATCTCGGTCGATCCGGTGCGCACGTTGTCGGCCGCGCCGGTTACCGCGCCGATCACTTTGCCCAGTTCGGCCGCCATGGTGTTGAAATCGTCACGCAACTGGGCAAACGGGCCTTCCAGCCCGGCATCGATCCGCGCGCCCAGGTTGCCGCTTTTCAGGTCGGCCAGCGCCACCCCCAGCGTGCGCACGATGAGGTCGACCTGGGCGGTCTTGGCTGCATCGGCGGCGGTGAGCTGGTCGCGCAGCGCGTCGAACGCGCGGGCAAGATCGCCCAGTTCGTCGGCGCTGCCGCCGTGGTCCACGCGCACGTCGCGATCGCCGGCGCCCAGCCGCACCAGCGCCTGTGCCACTTGCGATACCGGGCGCGCCACCAGCCGTTCAAGCAGGCGATAGCTCCACGCCAGCACCACGATCAGCCCGACCAGCGCGCAAAGGCCGGTGCCCAGCGAAAACCAATAGGCTTGCGCGGCTTCCGCCGTCGCGGCGGTGATATGGCCGCGCTGATAGTTGATCAGCTTGTCCAGCGCCTGGTCGATACGGTGAGCGAGTTCCTCGCCCCGCTGGATCAGCGCCTGGGCTTCGGCAACGCGGTTCTGCCCGGCGAGGCTCTCGACGTTGTCGATCGAGGCTGCGTATTCGCTCCAGCCTTTGGCGAAATCGGCCACGAAGGACGATTCGTTTTCATCCAGATCGGTGCTCTTCAGCCCGGTCAAACCCTCTTCGAGCAGCTTGCGGTTTTTGGCAATGCGCGCTTCATGAGCCTGGCGCACCTGGGCTGATGACGACATCGTCAACGCGCGCAGATCCGCGTCGATCTGGGCGATGGCCGTGTCCATGCCGTTGGCCAACATGGCCTGTGGCACGTGGTCGTTGGTGATTTCTGCGTCCTGAAGGCTGATCTGGTGCAGCCCGGCGCCGATCATTGCGAGCGCCGCCATGATCATGATCGCAATAATTGTAAACAACCGCGACAGCTTACGCCCGATCGGCGCGTTCATGAGGTAGTTCATCAGCACTCACCCGGTCCACCGACGCCGCCCAGGCACCGGTTCTTGATCGGGTGGAATGCCACAGTGCGCTTAGGCGCTGTTCAATGGCAGCCTAAGCGAAAGCGCCTAGTGTGCCTGGCCGTTCGTATCGGCGTTGTCGTGAAACAGCGCGGTTCGCAGCCGCCGGACGGGCGGCGTGCGCCATAGCAAAACCAGGGCCAGCGCGAGCAGCGCCCAGGGCAGGGCCATGCCGCCGATCACCAGCACCGCCCACACCATGGTGCGCCCGCTCGACAGTGTGTTTTGCAGGGCATCGGCAAAGGGATTGTCGCTCAATGCCAGACCCGTGGCCCCTTCATAAGTGAAGTGCATCGGTGTGGTGGCGAGTTCGGCGCGCGCCGCGGTGCCGCTTTGGACGGCGGTGGCCATAGCCTGATCCAGCGCGGCGATCTGGCGGGTCAATTCCGTCCGCTCACGATCGGCCAGGCCGGGCTGGGCCAGTCGCTTCTGCAACGCTTCGCGCTGTTGGGCGCTTTGCCGTTCGCTGTTCCGTGCTTCTTCGATCTTAGGCGCCTGGTCGGTGCCCTCGATCTCGGTGTCTTCCAGCCTTCCGCCTTCCTGGGTGACCGTGGCAATGCGGTCGCGGCCAAAGCCGCGTGCGAGATCACGGGCCAGGGCAAGGTCCAGCCGACCCGAGATGTCGCCGTGGCCATCGTTGCTAAAGCGCATGCCCACCACGCGGCATTGCGCCGGGCCAAGCCTTTCACAGGCGGCGGCATGCTGCTCCTGGATCGCCGCCAACTTGTCGCCGGGCACGAGCACGCGATAGAAATAGGTGAACGCCACCGAAGGCGCGGAACTGGCATCGATGCCGTCGAACCTGCCTTGGTCCGCAACGTCTGCCGGCTTTTCAGAGCATGCCGACAATGCCAACGCGCCGGCGCAAAGGCCGGCCAGGGCCGCGTGCTTTTTGCGCCAAACGAAATGCCCAACGGCGGTAAACATGCCGGCGCAGCCCCCACATATCCAACCGCAACAGTCTGCACGCGTGGAGAAAGATTGCAAGGCGTGTTCCCGACGGGCTCAGGCGTCGATCAGGTCGCGGTCCAGGTCGCCGGCGCGGTTTTGGATGAACATGAAGCGGTGTTCGGGGTTGCGGCCCATCAGGCGGTCGACCAGGTCCTTCACGGCTGCGCGGCCTTCGTATTCGGGCGGCAGGGTGATGCGCAGCAGGCTGCGGCTGGCCGGGGCCATGGTGGTTTCGCGCAACTGGCCGGGGTTCATTTCGCCCAGGCCCTTGAAGCGCGCCACGTCCACTTTCTTGCCCTTGAACTTGGTCGCTTCCAGTTCGGCGCGGTGCGCATCGTCACGGGCATAGGCCGAAACGGTGCCGGCGGTGAGGCGGTAGAGCGGCGGTTGTGCCAGGTAGAGATGCCCACGCTTCACGATCTCGGGCATTTCCTGGAAGAAATAGGTCATCAGCAGGGTGGCGATGTGCGCGCCGTCCACGTCGGCATCGGTCATGATGATCACGCGGTCATAGCGCAGCGCATCGGGATTGCAGTCCTTGCGCGTGCCGCAGCCCAGCGCCAGGCACAGGTCGGCGATTTCCTGGTTGGCGCGGATCTTGTCGGCCGTGGCGCTGGCGACGTTGAGGATCTTGCCGCGGATCGGCAGGATCGCCTGCGTCTTGCGGTCGCGCGCCTGCTTGGCGCTGCCACCGGCCGAATCCCCTTCCACGATGAACAGTTCGGTCTCGCCGCTGCCTTCGCCCGAACAGTCGGTGAGCTTGCCAGGCAGGCGCAGCTTGCGCGCGTTGGTGGCGGTCTTGCGCTTCACCTCGCGCTCCGCCTTGCGGCGCAGGCGCTCGTCCATCCGCTCCATCACCGCGCCCAGCAGCGCGCGGCCACGGTCCATGTTGTCGGTCAGGAAATGGTCGAAATGGTCGCGTACCGCGCTTTCCACCATGCGCGCGGCTTCGGGCGAGGTGAGGCGGTCCTTGGTCTGGCTTTGGAACTGGGGATCGCGGATGAACACCGACAGCATGATCTCGCTGCCGGTGATCATGTCTTCGGGCGTGATGTCCTTGGCCTTTTTCTGGCCAACCAGATCGCCAAAGGCGCGGATGCCGCGGGTGAGCGCGGCGCGCAGGCCTTGCTCGTGCGTGCCGCCATCGGGGGTGGGAATGGTGTTGCAATACCAGGAATAGGCGCCGTCAGACCACAGCGGCCAGGCAATCGCCCATTCCACGCGGCCCATTTCCTGGCCATCGGCGCCCAGGGGAAAGTCCTGCCGCCCGGCAAAGGGCACGGTGGTCACGCATTCGCGGCCCTTGACCTGTTCGGCCAGGTGATCGGCCAGGCCACCGGGGAACTGGAACACCGCCTCGGCCGGGGTATCGTCGGCAATCAGCGCGGGATCGCATTTCCAGCGGATTTCCACCCCGGCAAAGAGATAGGCCTTGGACCGCACCAGGCGGAACAGGCGCGCCGGCTTGAACTTGGCGTCCGCGCCAAAGATCGTGGCATCGGGAATGAACGTGACGGCGGTGCCGCGCCGGTTGGGCGCATTGCCCACGCGCGCCAGCGGCCCCGTGGCCAGGCCGCAGGAAAACTCCTGCGCGTACAATTCCTTGTTCCGGGCCACTTCCACGCGGGTGAGGGTGGACAGCGCATTGACCACCGAAATGCCCACGCCGTGCAGGCCGCCCGAGGTGGCATAGGCCTTGCCCGAAAACTTGCCGCCCGAGTGCAGCGTGGTGAGGATCACTTCGAGCGCGGACTTGCCCGGATACTTGGGGTGCTCGTCCACCGGGATGCCGCGCCCGTTGTCGGTGATCGTCACTTTGCCCGCCGCGCCCTCGGCAGCTTCGAGCGTGACTTCGATGCGGTTGGCGTGGCCGGCAACGGCCTCGTCCATGGCGTTGTCGAGCACTTCGGCCACCAGGTGGTGAAGCGCGCGCTCGTCCGTCCCGCCGATATACATGCCGGGCCGGCGGCGAACCGGCTCAAGCCCTTCCAGCACCTCGATGGCAGAGCCATCATAGCTTTCTTGAGGGCTGCCCTGGGGCAGCTTGTCGAACAGGGAGCCGGAATCTTCTGTCGCCATGAGAACGGCTATAGAACACGCGCGAATTGCCGCGCAAGCCGTCGCCGTCCCCTTATTCGCTTCAAATGCTCAGTTTGCGAACTTTTCCGGTGCGCGCGACACCGTCACCACCGTGCCGCCGGAAACCTCGCGCACTTCCAGCGCGCGCTCGGCCACGCCATTGGCGTTGAAGCGGAACACGCCGTCGGTGCCGATGAAGCCATCGCGGTCATAGAGCCGGGCGGTGGGGAACAGCGTGCCCGGCTTCCACCCCCGCGCGATGTTGAGCGTGAGCAGCACCGAATCATAGCCCAGCGTGGCGATGCGCGCAGGGCTGGCACCAAAGCGCTGGCGATAGGATTGCTCGAAGCGGGGCAGGCGATCGTCGGAGATGGCAGCAAACCAAGCGCCCTTCATCGCCGGGCTTTTCGCCAGCATGGAATCGCCCTTCCACAACTCGGTGCCAAGCAGGCGCGTGCCCTTGGCAAAAGGCGCGGCCTGCAGGGCGATGCGCGCGCCATCGCCGATCAGCAGCGCGTCGATCGGGCCCTTGGCCTTGACACGGCGCACCGCGCTGGCGGCCGAGGTGTTGCCGCGGTCATAAGTCTCGATCGCGGTCAGGCGAATGCCCTGGAGCCGCGTGGCCTCGGCCAGCGCGCTGCTCACCCGTTGGCCATAGGTGCCGGTCGGCACGATCGCGCCCACGGTCTTGATGCCCTGGCTGTGGGCATAGCCGACCACGCGCGCGATCGATTGGCCGGGCACCTGGCCCAGCACGAAGACATCGCGGTCGGCCACCGCGCTGTCGTTGGAATACGTGATCATCGGCACTTTGGCCGGGCGCGCCACGCCAGCCACCACGCTCACGTCATCCGCCGTCAGCGGCCCCAGGATCAGCCGGTTGCCGTCCATCACTGCCTTGCTGGCCGCCGCCGCCGCACCGCTGCCGGTGTCATAGGTGGTGATGCGCAGCGATTGGGCGTTGGTATCGAGCAGCGCCATGGTGGTGGCGTTGGCGATCGCCTGGCCCACGGCCGCGTTGGGGCCGGACAGCGGGACGAGCAGCGCCACGCGATGGCGCCCGGCGTCGGTCGGCAGCACGTTTTCCTGTGGGGCGGTTTCCTTGGGCGGGGGCGGCGCGCCTTGCGTGCCGGGCTTGGGGATCACCGAACAGCCAGCCAGCAGCACGGCAGGAAGGGAAAGGGCCAGCCACTGCCCCGCGCGGCGTCGGCTCCATCCGGCAGGCTGGTTTCCTGCACGCGAAATGCCGTCGTTGCCGCTCTTGCCCATCATCATCTGCTTGCCGCTCCCGTAAGGCCGGTCCATGGAAAAGGGATGGATACACCACCCCTTGCGCCCGGGCTCTATATCGTGGCCACGCCTATCGGCAATCTTGGCGATATCACCGCCCGTGCTGCCGACGTCATTGCCCGGTGTGACGTCATAGCCTGCGAAGATACCCGCGTCACGGGCAAGTTGCTCAATCATCTGGGAATCCGCAAGGCCATGCGCCGCTATGACGACCACGCTTCGGCCGAGGTGCGCGAGCGTCTACTCGGTGAAATGGCCGAAAAGTCGGTCGTGCTGGTGTCGGATGCGGGCACGCCGCTGATTTCCGATCCCGGCTATCGCCTGGTGCGCGAGGCGCGCGAGCGGGGCCTGGCGGTCACCAGCCTGCCGGGGCCGAGCGCGCTGACCGTGGCGCTGACGCTGGCCGGCCTGCCCACCGACCGCTTCCTGTTTGCCGGGTTCCTGCCATCCAAGGACAAGGCGCGCGGCGACGTGCTGGCCGAACTGGCGGCAACCCCGGCCACGCTGGTGTTCTACGAAACCGGGCCGCGCCTGGTCGCCTCGCTCACCGCCATGGCGCAGCACCTGCCGGGCCGCGAACTGGCCGTGGCGCGCGAATTGACCAAGCTGCACGAGGAATGCCGGAGCGGCACCCCCGAAGAACTGATCGCGCACTATACCGCCCATCCGCCCAAGGGCGAGATCGTCCTGCTGGCCGGCCCACCGCCCGAACCGGCCGCTCCGCAGGCGGATGATGTCGATGCGCTGCTGCGGGCCGCGCTGGCGCAGGCATCCCCCTCGCAAGCGGCAGGGCAGGTGGCCAAGGCGCACGGCCTTGATCGCAAGGCGCTTTATGCGCGCGCCATGGCGCTGAAAGCCGAGCCGTGAACCGTGCCCGGGCCGAGGCGCAGGGCCGGCGCGGCGAGTGGCTGGCCGCGCTCTACCTCAGGTTGACCGGCTGGCGCGTGCTGGCGCAGCGGATGAAGATCGGCGTGGGAGAGGTGGACCTGGTCGCGCGGCGCGGGCGCACGGTGGCCTTCGTGGAAGTGAAATGGCGCGCGAGTGCCGCCGCGCTCGATACCGCGATCGACGCACGCCGCCTCGCGCGCGTGGCGCGGGCCGCCCAAGCCCTGGCGCCGCGCTATGCCGGGCCGGATGACGATGTGCGGATCGACGTGATCCTGCTGGCGCCGGGCCGCTGGCCGCGCCGCATCGTCAATGCGTGGCAGGGGTGACGGTCAGGCATGAACCAGGCCGGGCACGTCGATCAGCACCACGGCACAGGCGATCAGGCCAAGAAACGGGGTGACGAGCCGGGCGGCGAGCATGGTTGAATTTTCCTGATGCGGTTGCGGCTCCTTTTTGGTCGCGCTGCTGCCAATTCGCCTTTAAACGGGCCACCCGCAAGACCACGGATATCATTCGGAGCACTGCCTTGACCCTGCGCGTTGCGGTCCAGATGGACCCTCTCCACTCGATCAAGATCGGTGGTGATTCGACCTTTGCCCTGATGCTTTCGGCGCAGGCGCGCGGGCATGAACTGTGGTATTACCACGTCACCAGCCTGGCCTGGGAAGCGGACCGCGTCACGGCCGATGCCGCGCCCGTCACCGTGCAGCATGTGCAAGGCGATCACTACAAGCTGGGTGAAACGCGCAAGATCGACCTGGGCCACGATATCGATGTCGTGTTGATGCGCCAGGATCCGCCGTTCGACCTGGGCTATATCACCGCCACGCACCTTTTGGAGCGGCTGGAGGGCGAGACGCTGGTGGTCAACGATCCCCGCTCGGTCCGCAATGCCCCCGAAAAGGTCTACGTGCTCGATTACGCGCGGTTCATGCCGCCCACGCTGATCACCCGCTCGGCCGCCGATGTGCGTGCGTTCCAGCACAAGCACGGGGACCGCGCCGTGGTGGTCAAGCCCTTGCACGGCAACGGCGGCAAGGCGGTGTTCAAGATCGATGCCGATGGCGGCAACCTGTCGGCGCTGGCCGAACTGTTCGGCCAGGTCTGGCCCGAACCCTTCATGGTCCAGCCGTTCCTTCCCGAAGTGGCCGAGGGCGACAAGCGCATCGTGCTGGTCGATGGCGAAGTGGCCGGCGCGATCAACCGCAAGCCGGGCGAGGGCGAGTTCCGCTCCAACCTGGCTGTTGGCGGTTATGCCGAAGCGGCCACGCTCACCATGCGCGAGCAGGAAATCTGCGACGCGTTGGGGCCCGAACTCAAGAAGCGCGGGCTGATCTTCGTGGGGATCGACGTGATCGGCGGCCAGTGGCTCACCGAAATCAACGTGACCTCGCCCACCGGTATCGTGGCCATCGACAAGTTCAACGGCACCGACACGGGCGGCATGATCTGGGACGCGATCGAGCGGCGCATCTGAGCGCCCCGCATCGGAACGGCGCGGGGAGCATTTCCGGCTCCTCGCGCGTTTTGCCGTGATGAACGACTGGATTCTGCAACTCATCGCCGACGGCGGCTATTGGGGCATTGCGTTCCTGATGGCGCTGGAAAACATCTTTCCGCCGATCCCGTCCGAAGTGATCATGGGCATGGGCGGCATTGCCGTGGCGCAGGGGCGGATGGAAGTCCTGCCGCTGATGATCTTCGGCACGGTGGGTTCCACTTTGGGCAACTATGCCTGGTTCCTGCTGGGGCGGTCGCTCGGCTATCGCCGGCTGCGGCCCTTCGTGGCGCGGTATGGCCGCGTGCTCACGCTCGATTGGCCGGCCATGCGCCGTCTTGTCGCGTTCTTTCGCCGCCACGGGCAATGGGTGGTTTTTGCCATGCGCTTTTCCCCCGCCATGCGCACGATGATCTCGCTGCCCGCGGGCCTTGCCGCGATGGGCCACGCGCGGTTCCTGGCCTTCACCTTTGCCGGCGCGGCGATCTGGAACGCGCTACTAGTCTGGGCCGGCTGGCACCTGGGGCAGCATTACGAAAAGGTGGCCGCCTATACCGGGCCCGCCTCGCTCGCGCTCATGGCCGTGTTGGTGGGGGCGTACCTGTGGCGGGTGATCACCTGGAAGCCGCGGGAAAAAGATCCTCCCTCGCGCAGCGGGGTAGGGGGACCACCCGCATAGCCGGTGGTGGCGGGGGCGGGTGCACGACATGCCCCCTCCGTCAGGCCTGCGGCCTGCCACCTCCCCCACGATGTGGGGGAGGATCTGAACGCTTCACCCAACAAAAAAGGCCGCATCCTGCGATGCGACCTTTTCGTTTTACTTGCCGCCGCCCTGGGCCAGCCATTCCTCAAGATACTTGATGGAATAGCCGCCATCGAGCACCGTCGGGTCTTCCAGCAGGCGCTGGTGCAGGGGGATCGAGGTCTTGACCCCGTCGATCACCATTTCCTCCAGCGCGCGCTTGAGGCGCATGATGCAGCCTTCGCGGGTGCGGCCATAGACGATCAGCTTGGCGATCATCGAATCGTAATAGGGCGGGATCTTGTAGCCGGCATAGAGCCCGCTATCGACACGCACGTGCATGCCACCCGCCGCGTGATAGCTCTTCACCAGGCCCGGCGAGGGCGCGAAGGTGAAGGGATCTTCGGCGTTGATGCGGCACTCGATGGCGTGGCCCTTGAACTCGATCTCGTCCTGCGTCACCGACAGCGGCTTGCCATCGGCGATGCGGATCTGTTCGCGCACCAGGTCCACCCCGGTGATTGCTTCGGTCACCGGGTGTTCCACCTGCAGGCGGGTGTTCATTTCGATGAAATAGAACTCGCCGTTTTCCCACAGGAACTCGATCGTGCCCGCGCCGCGATAGCCCATGTCGGCCATCGCCTTGGCCACGATGCCGCCCATGCGCGAGCGCTCGTCGGACGAGATCACCGGCGAAGGCGCTTCTTCCAGCACCTTTTGGTGGCGGCGCTGCAACGAGCAGTCGCGTTCGCCCAGGTGGATCGCCTGGCCATTGCCATCGCCAAAGATCTGGAATTCGATGTGGCGCGGGTTGCCCAGGTACTTTTCCAGGTACACCGTGGCATCGCCGAACGCGGCCTTGGCTTCCGAGCCGGCCTGCTGCATCAGCGTTTCCAGGTCATCGGGGCTGTTGCACACTTTCATGCCGCGCCCGCCGCCGCCCGATGCGGCCTTGATGATCACCGGATAGCCGATTTCCTCGGCAATTTTCCGCGCTTCTTCCACGTCGGAAATCGCGCCGTCGGAACCGGGCACCAGCGGCAGGCCCAGCGCGCCCGCGGTGCGCTTGGCTTCCACCTTGTCGCCCATCGTGCGGATGTGCTCGGGCTTGGGGCCGATCCAGGTGATGCCGTGCGCTTCGACGATTTCGGCAAAGCGGGCGTTTTCCGAAAGGAAGCCATAGCCGGGGTGGATCGCGTCGGCCTGGGTGATCTCGGCCGCGGAAATGATCGCGGCGATGTTGAGATAGCTGTCCTTGGCGGCCGGCGGGCCGATGCACACCGCATGGTCGGCCAGGCGAACGTGCATGGCATCGGCATCGGCGGTGGAATGAACCGCCACCGTCTCGATGCCCATTTCATGCGCGGCGCGATGGATGCGCAGCGCGATTTCGCCGCGATTGGCGATCAGCAGGCGCTTGATGGCCATCTTGTCCGCGTCCTTAGCCGATGACCACGAGCGGCTGGTCGAATTCGACCGGCTGCGCGTTTTCGACCAGAATCGTCTTGATCGTGCCGCTGGTGGGCGCGGTGATCGGGTTCATCACCTTCATCGCTTCCACGATCAGCAGGGTGTCACCAGCCTTCACTGCCTGGCCCACCGCGATGAACGGGGCGGCGCCCGGTTCGGGGGTGAGGTAGCAGGTGCCGACCATCGGGGATTTCACCGCGCCGGCGACATCGGCAGCCGCCGTCGCTTCAGGCGTGGGGGCGGCGGCAGGCGCGGCGGCCGGGGCCGCGGCGGGCGCTGCCACCATGTGCGCCACCGGGGCGGCGGTGAGCGTGCGTGCCACGCGGATCTTGCGCGGCCCGTCTTCCACTTCGATTTCGGAAAGCCCGGTATCGGCCAGCAATTCGGCCAGTTCGCGCACGAGCGCGCTGTCGATTGCCATGGTTGCGGCGGTCTTGTCGCCGGTGTCGTGGCCCATTGTTAACCTCACAGGTGGGAACTTCAAGCGCAGCGCCATGCCCGCACGGCGCCACGCTGGCAAGGGGGAAGGCAGGCGAAAACGCCCACCCTTCGGGGAAAACGGCGCTGGCGGGGCGTTAAAGATGCAAAACCGCGTCCAACGCCACGAGATAGCTGGCAGCGCCGAACCCGGCGACGGTGGCCTTGGCCGCCATGCCCACATAGCTCCTGTGGCGGAATTCCTCGCGCTTGTGCGGGTTGGAAAGGTGCACTTCGATCACCGGGGTCTTGATGCCCTTGATCGCATCGTGCAGCGCCACGCTGGTGTGGGTATAGGCGCCGGCGTTGAGCAGAACGGCGCGGGCGCCCACGGCCTGGGCTTCGTGGAGCCAGTCCACCAGGTGGCCTTCGTGATTCGATTGGCGCACGTCCACGCTCAGGCCCAGGTCCTGCGCCCGGTCTTCCAGGCGGCCGGCAATGTCATCGAGCGTATCGTGGCCATAGATTTCCGGCTCGCGCATACCCAAGAGATTGAGGTTGGGGCCGTTGAGCACGAATACGACAGGTGCGGCGGTATCGGTCATGATCGGGCAAAACTCCTGCCGAAAGCGGTGCGCGCGTGATAGCGCGCTGCCGCTTGCGTGCAAGGGGGCGCCGATCGCGCGGTGTGTGCGGCTCAGGTGGCGACGGGCGGGTTGCCCACGTCGACCGGGCCGGGCACGTTGGCCGGCGGTGGCTGGATCACCAGTTGCGGCCCTTCGCCATCGGGCGCGGCGTCGAACGAGGTGTCGTTGTTGCTCTGCTGCTGCTGTTCGAAATCACCTTCCACCGGCGGCTGGTCGTCGGGGTTGGCGTCCTGGTTTTCGGTGTCGGCGCTGTCGTCTACCGTGCCCACGGTGACCGGGGAACTGGCGCCGGCGGCCGATTCCGCCGCCGCGGCGCGCTTTTCCGCGGCAGCGGCCTTGGCCTCGGCGGCGGCAATGCGCTCTTCCAGCTTGCGATCGCGCTCGCTTTCGCAGCCCGCCAGGGCAAGCGCACCCAGGCCCAGCGCCAATAGCGGCAGGCGGACGAGCGTGGCGCGCAGAGATTTGTGCAAGTTCGGCATCTTGGCCAATGGCCTAGCAGGCAAAAGTTACTGCAAGCTAACCAGACTGATGTCTGCGCCGATCGCCGGCACGCAAACGAAAGAGGCGGCCCGCTTGCGCTGCCGCCTCTTTCGTATCGACGATGTCGAATGATTGGTCGGGACGAGAGGATTCGAACCTCCGACCCCCACACCCCCAGTGTGATGCGCTACCAGGCTGCGCTACGTCCCGACCGGTGGGGCGCCTCTAGGCGGATCGTTTGGGGATGGCAAGCCCCTTGGCGCGCATCTTTTTCGCGCTGGCCGGTTTTGCCTGTGGATTGTGGCACGGCTGAATTGTGGCGCGGTTTGGGCACGCCCTGCCGCTTCATTGCCTTGGCCCGCCCAAACTGCTAGCAGCCCCGGCCAATTGCAACAATCTGAGGGCAGCGGGGCCAAACGTGCCGCGCCGGGGTTGCAAACCCTTGTCCTCGATCCCACGAACGGTCCTGTCATGCTCACCCTTCTTTCTGCCGCCGCCGCCAATGCCGGTTCGCCGCCCGCCTACCTCCAGTTCCTGCCGCTGGTGGCCATGGCCGTGATCTTCTATTTCCTGATCCTGCGCCCGCAGATGAAGCGGCAGAAGGAGCATCAGCAGCGCATCGCCGGCCTGCAAAAGGGTGACCAGGTGATCACCGCCGGCGGCCTGGTCGCCAAGGTGGTCCGGATCGACGATCACTACGTCGATCTCGAACTGGCGCCCAATGTGCGGGTCAAGGCCGTGCGCTCCACCCTGGGCGAAGTCGTCCAGCCGGGCGACAAGGCCGCCAACGACTGACCTTATAGACTTTCCGAAAGTCCGATCATGCTCGATTTCCCGCGCTGGAAGGTGCTGATGCTATGGGGGGTGACCATTCTGGTCGCGCTTGCATCGCTGCCTTCGCTGTTTTCGGTCTCCGGCCTCAACTGGCCCGCGGCCCTGCCTTCGCCCAAGATCAACCTGGGCCTGGACCTGGCCGGCGGTAGCCACATCCTGCTCGAGGCTGATCCGTCGCAAGTGCGCCAGCAGCGGCTGGAAGGCATGGACGAATCCGTGCGCAACAAGCTGAAGACGACCGATGCGACGATCCGCATCAGCGACATCAGCAACAACAACGGCAGCCTCACCTTCCTGGTCGACGATGTCACCAAGGTGGACGCCGTGCGCGAGGCGATCCTGCCGCTCACCTCGGGCGCCGGGCTGACCGGCCAGCGCGACTGGAATATCCAGGTGGTGGACGGCAACCGCTTTGTCCTTACCCCCACCCAGGAAGGCATCGACCAGGCGGTGACGCAGGCGATGGACACGGCGGTGGAAGTGGTGCGCAAGCGCATCGACGGCCTGGGCACCAAGGAACCCACGATCCTGCGCCAGGGCGCGCAGCGCATCGTGGTGCAGGTGCCCGGCCTGCAAGACCCGCAGCAGCTCAAGAACCTGCTCGGCCAGACGGCCAAGCTGGAATTCAAGCTGGTGGACCAGAGCGCCCTGCCATCCGACGTGGCGCGCGGCATCGCCCCGGTGGGCAGCCAGATCGTGCCTTACGCCGATCCCAAGATGGGTGCGCCGATCGCGGTCAAGCGGCTGGGCGGGATTCGCGGCGATGAACTGACCAATGCGCAGACCGGCAACAACCCGCAGACCAACGAACCGGTGGTGAGCATCACGTTCAACACCGAAGGCGGCGCCAAGTTTGCCAAGCTGACCACGCAGAACGTGGGCAAGCCCTTTGCCATCATCCTCGATGGCAAGGTGCTGTCTGCGCCCAATATCAACGAGCCGATCCTGGGTGGCAGCGCCCAGATTTCGGGCCACTTCACCACCGAAAGCGCGGGCCAGCTGGCCATCGCGCTGCGCTCCGGCGCCTTGCCGGTGGATCTCAAGGTGGTGGAAGAACGCACCGTCGGGCCAGACCTGGGCGCCGATTCGATCCGCAAGGGCGTGATCGCGATGACCGTGGGCACGCTGGCGCTGGTGGTGTTCATCATCGCCACTTATGGCCGCTTCGGCGTCTATGCCTGCATCGCGCTGGTCATGAACATGCTGATGATCCTGGGCGTGATGGCCACGATCGGGGCCACGTTGACGCTGCCGGGCATTGCCGGCTTCGTGTTGACGATCGGTGCCGCGGTCGATGCCAACGTGCTGATCAACGAACGCATCCGCGAGGAACGCCATCGTGGCCGACGCGTGGTGGCGGCCGTCGAAACTGGTTACAAGGAAGCCAGCCGCGCCATTTTCGATGCCAACGTCACCAACGTCATCGCCGCCGTGCTGATGGCGGGCTTCGGCACCGGCCCGATCAAGGGTTTCGCCGTGGTGCTGATCATCGGCATCGTCACGTCGGTCTATACCTCGATGTGGCTCACCCGCATGTGGGTGGCGCAATGGCTGCGCCGCGCCCGCCCGTCCGATCTCAATCTGTAAAGGGGAGCGCAGACCATGAAACTCTTGAAGCTCGTTCCCGACAACACCAACATCCACTTCCTCAAGTGGCGCCTGCCGTTCTACATCGGCAGCCTGCTGCTGATGGCGGCCTCGCTGGGGCTGGTGTTCACCAAGGGCCTTAACCTGGGCGTCGATTTCGTCGGTGGCCAGATGATCCGCGTGACGTTCGAACGCAGCGCCGAAGCGCCCGTGGCCGACCTGCGCGAGGAAGTGACCAAGCTGGGCTATGGCGAACCGATCATCCAGCGCTACGGCAAGCCCAACGAGATCTCGATCCGCATGAAGCTGCCCAGCGGCGCGGACCACGATCCCGCGCTGTCGGACAAGATGGCCCGTACCATCACCGCCGATATCAAGGGGCACTACGCCGATGCCCGCATCGACGGGATCGATTCGGTTTCGGGCAAGGTGTCCAAGGAACTCGGCTGGGACGCATTCCAGGCGCTTGGCCTCGCCGCGCTGGCGGTGGCGGCCTATATCTGGCTGCGCTTCGAATGGCAGTTCGGCATCGGCGCGCTGTTCAGCCTCGTGCACGACGTGACGCTCACGCTCGGCATGTTCGCGCTGACGCAGATGGAATTCGATCTCAACATCGTGGCAGCCTTGCTCACGCTGATCGGCTATTCGCTCAACGACACGATCGTGGTCTACGATCGCGTGCGCGAAAACCTCAAGAAGTATCGCAAGATGCCGCTGCCCGAGCTGCTCGATCTCTCGGTCAACGAAACCCTGGCGCGCACCATCGTCACGTCGCTGTCGATGCTGATCACCCTGGTGGCGCTGCTGGCCTTCGGGCCGGAAGTGATCTTTGGCTTTACCGCCGCGATCACGCTGGGCATTTTTGTGGGGACCTACAGCTCGATCTACATGGCCGCGCCGATCCTCATCTGGCTCAAGGTCAATCCCAAGAGCTTCGTGCCCACCGAAACCGCGCTCGAAAAGCAGGAACGCCTGGCCCGCGACGGGGCTTGATCGGTCCCGGTTGCGCCATGCCTCGCACCACCCCCGAGCCCCCTCCTCTAGAGAGGAGGGGGCTTTTTTGTGCATGGCTTGGTTCCCTCTCCTCTTCAGAGGAGGGGGCTAGGGAGTGGTGGAAGCCTCGCGCAACGCTTATCCGCCCCTCACAACCTTCTCATAAACCCCTGCCAGCGCCGCGGCATTGGTTTCCCAGCTGAACCGCGCGGCGCAGGCTGCCACCGCTTCGGGTGCGCTGGGCTGGGCAATCAGCGCGGCCAGCGCACGGGCGATCGCTGCCGGTTCGCGCGCGGCGATGCGCCCCGCAGCCGGCGCCGTCACCACTTCGCGCGCACCACCGATATCGGGGATAACCAGCGGGGTGCCGCAGGCCAGCGCCTCGATCCACACGTTGGCCAGTCCCTCGCGCTCGGATGGCAAGACCACCGCGCTTGCCCCCGCCATCAGCACGGGGATGAAATCGTGGCCCAGTCCGCCCAGGAAATAGACGCGGTGTGCCACGTCGAGCTGGCGCGTCAGCGCGCGCAAGGCTGCTTCATCGGGGCCGGTGCCGGCCAGGGCCAGGGCAATGCCTTCCATGCCCGGCTCGGCCAGGGCGCGGATTGCCAGCGCCTGGCCCTTGATGCCGATCAGCGCGCCCACGCAGGCAACCAGCGGCCCGGCCGGCGGTAGGTGAAAGCGTTCGGTCAGGATCGCGCGGGCCGCCGCGCGAGGGCGGGGATGGAATCGCCCACGATCGAGCCCGGTATAGTGCACCGTGATCTTGTCTTCGGGCAGGCCCAGGTCGGCCATGTCGTCGGCCAGGGCCTGCGACACGCTGAGCAGCGCGCCTGCGCCCTGCGCGGCCGATGCCATCTGGCGCAGGGCTGCCGGGCGCTTGCCCCACACATGGATGTCGGAACCACGCGCCTTGATCGCAAACGGCAGGCCCAATGCGCGGGCAATCCGCGCCGCGGCGGGCCCATCGGGATAGAAGAACTGGGCGTCCACCATGTCGAACGGCTGCTCGGCATGGAGCCGCCGTACCAGCGGCAGGACTGCGCGCGCGATCAGCGCCGGGTTGAAGCGGCCCGAAAGCGCCGGCACCAGCGGAAAGCGCGGGTGATAGACCGGCACGCCGCTGCGCCGCTCCATCGGGGGAATCGTGCGCAACTGGGCATAGCCGCGCGGCAGCAGCAGGCCGGGCAAGGGCGGCAGGCCGATCGGGTTGATCACCGTCACTTCCCAGTCCGGCCGCGCCGCCAGCGCTTCCATCTGGCGGGCCACGAAACGCCCGAATCCCGGCCTGATCGAGGCGGGATAGAGGGTGGACAGGCTAAGCAGGCGCAACGTCATACCCCAGACCTAGCCTGAAAATGCTGCAAGTGCGAGGGCGTGCGTGTCGGATCGGGCAAAACGAAGCCGATCTGCCGTTGCGCCGGGAATGCCCGTCGATCAGAGCGTGCGCACCAGCACCTCGGCCACGGCGATCCACGCCGGGCGATCGATCACCAGTTGGCGCTGGCCCGGACCCGGCGGCAACAGCGCCACGCGCCCGTCGCGATGGTCGATCATGCGGCCAAAGGCAAAGCGCCCGCCCGGCCGGGGGGCCAGGATGTCGCGGTTGAGCCCGCGCCCGATGTCGGCCGCGTCAAGCCGGCGCAACCACACCTGGTCGCCCGCACGCCAATCGCCGGCGCTGGCTTCCACGGCGAGGGCCAGCAACCCTTCGCGGCCCAGCAGCGTGTCGGGCAGTTGGGCAGGAACGGGGCTGGCAAGTGGCTCGGTTCCCGCAGGCGTCAGCCGCGCCACCAACTGGGCCTGGCTGTCGTCTCCGGCGCGAACCAACAGCTCGGGATCGATGCCCAGCGCCGCGCCAATGCGGTTCATCCATTTGAGCGAGAGAGAGCGCGTGCCGGTTTCCAGGCGACCAATGGTCTGCGCCGTGGTCGGCGGCGCGCAACGCGCGGCCACATCGGCCAGCGTGAGCCCCTTTTGCCTGCGAATTTCGCGAATGCGGTTGATCATCGGGGAAGGCCCACAGCTACAGGCATCAGGTCTTGTTCTTTCTTACCCGTAATTTGCATGGCAGGGCAAGCATCCTTGCATAATTGTTCGCGTGGATTGTCATTCGTCGATCGAAATCGCGATTTGGTCGATCGCCGGTACATTTTCATTGTCGCCGGATGGGCCCCGTGGCACCTCGTCGCATCTGAAACAATCATGCCGGGGAGCGACCCATTTGATGATGCACGGTTTGGAACGACGCGCTTTCCTTTCGCTGACGGGCGGGGCCATGGCCGGAACCTGGCTCTCCGGCCTGCCAACCGCGGCCTTTGCGCAAGATACTGATGACACAGCATTTGTATCCCTGCTAGACCGCATTTTCTGGTCGAGCCTGCTGATCGAGCCGGAACGCGCCACGGGCCTGGGGCTCGATAACGGGCCACGCGCCGCGCTGCGCCACCGCCTCGATGGCGCCGGGGCTGGCGCGCGCGAAGCGAGCCTGGCGTTTTACCGCGATGCCCGGGCTGCCGTTTCGGCGGTCGATCCGGCGGGCTTGAGCACGGCCGGCAAGCGCAATCGCGCTATCGTCCTGCACCGGTTGGGTGAGCAATTGGCCGGCGCGCCGTTCGATATCGACGATCCGCAGACCCCGTTCACCGTGGACCAGCAGCGCGGCGCCTATTTCTCGGTGCCCGATTTCCTCGACAACCAGCATCCGATCGAAACGCTCGACGATGCGCATGCCTATCTCGATCGCCTGGCCGCCTTCGCCCTGGTGCTCGACGACCAGACCACCGAAGTGGCGCGCCAGGCTGGCCTTGGCCGCATCGCTCCGGCCTGGGCAATCGATCTCGCGCTCGGCCAGATGGGCAAGCTGCGCAGCCCCGCGCCGGGTGAAAGCGGGCTGGTCACCTCGCTGGTTCGCCGCACCCGCGAAAAGGGCCTGGGCGGCGATTGGCAGGCCAGTGCCACGGCGATCGTCAAGGACAAGGTCTATCCCGCGCTCGACCGGCAGATCGCCTTGCACCGGCGCTTGCGTGGCAAGTCTGCGCCGGGCGACGGGGTGTGGCGCCTCAAGCGCGGCGATGACATCTACGCCGCCGCGCTGGCCAGCGCCACCACCACCACGCTCAGCCCCGAAGCGGTGCACAAGATGGGGCTGGACCAGGTGGCCGATATCACGGCCCAGCTTGATGAAGTGCTCAAGGCCGCCGGCCACACCACCGGCACCGTGGGGCAACGCCTGGCCGCGCTCAACCGCGCAAGCGACCAGCTCTATCCCGATACCGCCCAGGGCCGTACCGACCTGATCGCCGGGTTGAACAAGGGCGTCGCTGCGATGCGGGCGAAACTGCCGCGCGCCTTTGCCGACATTCCCAACGACCCGCTGGTGATTCGCGCCGTGCCCACCGAGATCCAGGATGGCGCGCCCAATGGCTATTACAACAGCGCGCCGCTCGATGGCTCGCGCCCGGCGATCTACTGGATCAACCTCAAATCGGTGAACGATTGGCCGAAATACACGCTGCCCTCGCTCACCTATCACGAAGGCATTCCCGGCCACCATCTCCAGGGTGGCTATGCCCAGGGCGGCGGGCAGCTTCCTTGGATCCTGCGCGACTACTTCATCTCCGCCTATGGCGAGGGCTGGGCACTCTATGCCGAGCAGCTGGGCGACGAGCTGGGCGGCTATGAAGGGATCGAGCGCGCCGGCTATCTCCAGTCGTTCCTGTTCCGCGCCGTGCGCCTGGTGGTTGACACCGGCATTCACCACTATCGCTGGAGCCGTGAAAAGGCGACGGCCTACATGGTGGAGAAGACCGGCTTCACGCAGGGGCGCAGCCAGCGCGAGATCGAGCGCTATTGCACGATGATCGGCCAGGCCTGCAGCTACAAGATCGGCCACACCGCCTGGGTCGCCAATCGCGAGAAGGCGCAGGCTGCGCTGGGCGACAAGTTCAGCCTGCCCTGGTTCCACGCCGTGCTCAAGGAAGGCTCGATGCCGCTTTCCATGCTGGAAGCGCGGATTGATGAGCGCATTGCCGAGCGCCTGCGCAGCGCCTGATCCGGGATCGTGGCGGTGGCGGCCGGTGCTGCTGCCCCCGCCACGGCTTCAGGCAAATTGGTTGACGATCTGGCCGCTGGCGCCATTGCCGGCCTGGCTTTGGCCGCCCACGGCATAGGTATCCTGGTCCTGTCCCTGGCGCAGGTTGTGCAGGAACGCCTTGAGCGCGGACAGCTTGCCGTCGCCAGCGCCGTCACTGTCGCTGTCCTGGCCGCCGGTGCTGCTGCCGCTGCTGGTGCTCGACACTGTCGACGTGTCGCTGACATTATAGACCGTGGGCTGGGCATCGATGTAGTCGGGAATGCCATCGCCGTCGCTGTCGGTGGTGGTATCGGAACTGCTGCTGTCGGCCCCGCCAGCGCCGCCGCCGCGCGGGCCACCGGCCGGTGCGGCCGATCCGCTCTCCGCTGTGGGCGCCGAGGCAGTGCCATTGGCCTGGTTGCCATCCTGGCCGCCCGGCCCTGCGGCAAAAAACGCTTTCAGTTCGTCGGCCTGATCCTGGCTCAGCGTGCCATCCTTGACTTGCTGGTCGATCAACCCGTTGACCCGATCCTTCATCTGCTTGGGATCGAGCGTCGTGCCGGTCTGGTTGCTGGCGCCCGATTGCAGCGAACTGTCGATCTTGTCGAGCGCCGTCTCGATCGCGCTGGCGTCGGTCTGGCTCAGCACGCCGGCCTTGACGGCGGCGGTGATGTCTTCATCCATCCGGCTGCGCGGAGAGGGGCGCGGGCTGGCGCCGGCGGTGGAAAGGGCGGATATGGTGGACATCGGCGGGGGTCCCCTGTGGATACCCTGCCACTCTAACCGCGATTGTCTCCCATCGCCTTGCCGCGGGAATAGTCCTGGCTGCTTATGCCGCGAGCGGGCAAAGCAAACCATTGCTTCATCACAATTGCGCTTTGTTTCAGCCCTCGGCCTGCTCGGCCAGTTCCAGCCAGCGCTCCTCGGCCGCTTCCTTTTCGGCGCGCGCCTTGGCAATCGCGTCGGTCAGCGCGGCAAAGCGCTTGGGGTCGCGGGTATAGAGCGCGGGATCGGCAAGCGCGGCCTCGTCGCGCGTGATGGCCGCGTCCAGTTCCTCGATCCGCTTGGGCAGCAGTTCGTAGTCGCGCTGGTCCTTGTAGGTCAGCTTGGCTTTGCGCGCCGGCGGGGGAGGGGGCGGCGGTGCAGCCTCGGCCGCCTTGCTGGCGCCCACCTTGGGCTGGGCGGCCAGGCGCGCCTTGCGCTGGCGTTCCCAGTCGGCATAGCCGCCAACCACGATATCCACCTTGCCCGAACCGTCCATGCCCAGGGTGATGTTGACGGTGCGATCGAGGAAGTCGCGGTCGTGGCTCACGATCAGCACGGTGCCGTCGTAATCGCCGATCACTTCCTGCAACAGGTCCAGCGTTTCCAGGTCGAGGTCGTTGGTCGGCTCGTCGAGCACCAGCAGGTTCGACGTGCGGGCAAATTCGCGCGCCAATAACAGGCGCGAGCGTTCCCCGCCCGAAAGCGTGCCCACGCGCGCTTCCACCAGGCCGGGATCGAACAGGAAGTCTTTCAGATAGCCGTGAATGTGCTTGCGCACGCCACGTACATCGATCCAGTCGCCGCCTTCGGCCAGCACGTCGCGCACGCGCTTTTCCGGCGCCATCAGGCTGCGCTGCTGGTCGATCACCACCTCGCTCAGCGTCTGGGCCAACGTGACGGTGCCTTCGTCGGGCACCAGTTCGCCGGTCAGGATTTTCAGCAGCGTGGTCTTGCCCGCGCCGTTGGAGCCGACCAGACCGATGCGATCGCCGCGCTGGATGCGCAGCGAAAAGTCCTTGATGATCGTGCGCTCGCCAAAGCGCTTGGTCACGTGGTCGGCCACGATCACCGACTTGGTCTTGCTGTCGTCGCTGGCGATGGCCAGCTTGGCCGCGCCCTGCGGCCCGGTCATCGCCGCGCGTTCGGCGCGCATTTCGTGCAGCTTTTCCAGCCGCCCCATGTTGCGCTTGCGCCGCGCGGTCACCCCGCGGTGCAGCCAGTGTTCCTCGATCTTGAGCTTGGCATCGAGCTTGTCGGCCGCGCGCGCTTCCTCGGCGTGGACCTGCTCCATCCAGGCGTCATAGCCGCCAAAGCCCACTTCCTTGCGGCGCAGGCTGCCCCGGTCGAGCCACAGCGTGGCCCGCGTCAGCCGCGTCAGGAAGGTTCGGTCGTGGCTGATCACCACGAAGGCGCCGTTGAAGCGTTGCAGCCAGTCTTCCAGCCATTCGATCGCGGCGAGATCGAGGTGGTTGGTCGGCTCGTCGAGCAGCAGCACGTCAGGGTCTTGCGCCAGCGCGCGGGCCAGCGCCGCGCGGCGCCGCTCCCCGCCCGAAGCGCTGTCGGCCTGGCGCGAGAGGTCGATGCCGAGCTGGTCGGCAATCGCTTCCACTTCGTGGGTTTCGGGGGCATCGGACCCGTGCAGCGCGAAATCGCGTAGGCTAGCAAAGCCCTTGAAGAACGGGTCCTGTTCCAGCGTCACCACGCGCGCGCCGGGCTGCACCGAACGCTTGCCCTTGTCGGCATCGATCGTGCCGGCAATCAGCTTGAGCAGGGTGCTCTTGCCCGCGCCGTTGCGCCCGATCAGGGCGAGCCGGTCACGCGGGGCGATCTGGATGTCCAGGTCCTGGAAAAGCCAGCCGGTGCCTTGATGCAGGCCCAGCCCTTCCCAACTCAAAATCGGTGCTGCCATAGGGGGCTGCGCTTAGCGGCCCATCTGCCACAGGTCCACCTGAACCTGCCGAAACCGCGCTATTCACAACTTGTTCAATAGGATTGTTGCAGGCAGAAGAAGTGATGATGCTCCGCCGCCTTCTTCTTGCTGCCGCCAGTGTGCTGGCGCTGGCTGCCACTGCGCCGCCGGCGTTGGCCCAGATTCGCAACGAACAGGACCGTGCCCGCCAGGACCTGGCGGCCGGCCATGTCCGCTCCCTGCGCGAGATCGAGGCGCGGGTGCTGCCGATGATGCGCGGCGCGCAATACCTTGGCCCGGAATACGATCCGCAGGCGCGCGCCTATCGCCTCAAGTTCATTCGCGAAGGCCGCGTGGTGTTCGTCGATGTCGATGGCCGCACCGGCCAGGTAATGGGCGAATCGCGCTGAATGGCGGTGAAACGGCAGGGAGCGGGAACCGTTTCTTGACCGTTCAGGTTCCTGCCGTCATCTAGCCACCATCCAAGCACGTGTGCGCTGCCCGGTTTGCCGGCTGCGCCAGAAGGGGCCAATTGCCATGCGTATCCTGATCGTCGAGGACGAACCGACCCTGGGGCGGCAGCTCAAGTCCACGCTCGAACAGAACGGCTATGCCGTGGACCTGTCCACCGATGGCGAGGACGGGCACTTCCTGGGGTCGACCGAAGACTATGATGCAGTGATCCTCGATCTGGGCCTGCCCGAGATCGACGGGCTGACCGTGCTGGGCATGTGGCGCAAGGAAGGCCGCAAGTTCCCCGTGCTGGTGCTCACCGCACGCGACAGCTGGTCGGACAAGGTGGCCGGGCTCGATGCCGGGGCCGATGACTATCTGGCCAAGCCGTTCCAGACCGAGGAACTCATCGCCCGCCTGCGCGCGCTGATTCGCCGCGCTTCGGGCAATTCCTCGTCCGAACTGATCGCGGGCGACGTGCGCCTCGATACCCGTTCGGGCCGCGTCACGCTGAAGGGCGAGCCGGTCAAGCTCACGGCGCAGGAATACAAGCTCTTGTCCTATCTCCTCCACCACAAGGGCAAGGTGGTGAGCCGCACCGAACTGATCGAGCATATCTACGATCAGGATTTCGACCGCGATTCCAACACGATCGAGGTGTTCGTCACGCGCATCCGCAAGAAGCTGGGTGCCGATGTGATCACCACCATCCGGGGCCTGGGCTACAGCCTCGACGATCCGGCAGCCGTGCGCGGCTGATAGGCCAGTGAACCGGCTGGCCCGCCTCCTGCTGCGGCTGGGCTTCGGGCGCCACCGCGCCGAAGCCGCCGCCGCCACGGCAGGTGGGCGCCAGCACACCGGCTCGCTGTCGCGGCGCATGCTGCTGATCGCGTTTGCCTGGGTCACCGTGCTGTTGCTGGGCGGCGGTATCGCGCTCGATCGCACATTGACTGGTCTTGTTACCCGCAATTTCGACGACCAGCTGGGCTACATGCTCACGGCGATGGTCGCCTCGGCCGAAATCGGCCCCGATGGCGAAGTATTCTTCAACCGGCCCCTGGGCGACCAGCGCTTCCTTGAGCCCAACAGCGGGCTCTATTGGCAGATTTCGGGGCAGGGGCACGACGATTTCCCCTCGCGCTCGCTGTGGGACCGCACGCTCAAGCTGCGCGGCGACCATGTCGATACCGCGCCGCACATCTATGATTCCAACCAGTTCGGCAATGGCGAACGGCTGCGCATGATCGAGCGCTCGGTGATCCTGCCGGGCAGCAACACGCTCTGGCAATTTTCCGTGGCGGCGAGCAGGGGCGAGCTCGACGCCCAGATCAGCCGCATCCGTTCGATCCTGGTCTGGTCGTTCCTGGTGCTCGGTATGGGCCTGTTCATCATGGCCGGCTTGCAGACCTACTACGGGCTTGGCCCGCTGCGCCGCGTGCGCCGGGCGATCGCCGCGATGCGCGATGGCGGCGCGGCCCGCGTGAACGAGCCGCTGCCGCTCGAAGTCCAGCCGCTGGTGGAGGAAATCAACCTCCTGCTCGCCCATTCGGAAAAGCAGGCCGAAGAAGCGCGCACCCATGCCGGCAATCTGGCGCACGCGCTGAAAACCCCGCTGACCGTGGTGATGAACGCGGCGACGGCGCACGCCTCTGATCTTTCCGATACGGTGATCCGCGAAGCGGCGGTCATGCGCCGCCAGGTTGATCACCACCTTGCCCGCGCCCGCGCCGTGGGCCGCCGCGCCACCGGCCTTTCGCGCGCCACCGTGTGGGAAAGCGCCGATGCCGTGGTCCGCGCCGTTACCCGGCTCTATCCCCAGGTGCGGTTCGACCTTGATGGCAATCGCGAGGCCGGCGTGGCGATCGAGCGCCAGGACCTTGACGAAATCCTCGGCAACCTGGTGGAAAACGCGGCCAAGTATGGCGGCGGCTCGGTGTTCATCACCATCGATGCGGTGCTTACCGATCCCCGCTTCTGCGACATCTGGGTGGAGGATGACGGCATGGGCATCCCCGAAGCCGAACGCGAACGCATCTTTGACCGCGGCGCCCGGCTCGATACCGGCAAGCCCGGCACGGGCCTGGGCCTGGCCATCGTGCGCGACGTGGCCGAACTCTATGGCGGCGCTGTGACGCTGGGGGAAAGCGAAGACCTCGGCGGCCTCCTCACCACGCTACGCCTGCCGCGCGCGAAATAAAGATCCTCCCTCCGCAAAGCGGGTGGTGGAGGGGGGATCGCCTACTCTCCACGCTCCCGCGGATGCGCATTGCGATAGGCATCCAGCAAAGTCGCCGCATCCACCCGCGTGTAGATCTGCGTGGAAGACAGGCTGGCATGCCCCAGCAGTTCCTGCAGACTGCGCAAGTCCGCCCCGGCGCCCAGCAGGTGCGTGGCAAAGCTGTGGCGCAGCGCGTGCGGTGTGGCCGTCGCCGGCAGGCCCAGCGCCACACGCGCGCGGGCCATCGCGCGCTGCACCATGCCGGGGGAAAGCGGGCCGCCCTTGGCCCCGCGAAACAGTGGTTCGTCGCGCGCCAGGGGCCAGGGCACTTGGCCGGCATAGTCGGCCACCGCATCGCGCACCACGGGCAACAGGGCGATCACGCGCTGGCGCCCGCCCTTGCCGGTCACCGTCAGTCGCTCGCCCAGGGGCAGCACGCTGGCGGGCAGGGCCAGCGCTTCGGCAATGCGCAGGCCCGCGCCATAGAGCAGCAGCAATACGGCCCGGTCGCGCGCGGCAATCCACGGCGCGGCTTCTTCCGAAACCATTTCGGCCAGGGCCACGGCATCGTCGGGCGAGATCGGGCGGGGCAGGCCTTTCTTCACGCGTGGGCCGCGCAGGCGGGGTGGCGCGGCATCGGGCAATCCGGCCTGCGCGCGGGCGAAGGCAAGGAACGCCTTGAGCGCGGAAAGCTCCCGCGCGGCAGAGGTGTTGACCAATCCATCGGCCCGCCGCTCAGCCAGGTGCTGGCGCAGGCGCGGCGCGTCGAGCCGGGCAAGGCTTGCCCAGTCCTGACCGGGCGGCAAGGCGTCGAGCAGGCGTACCGCCGTCTTGTGATAGGCGCGCACCGTGTGGGGGGAGCGGCGCAGCGACAGCGCCAGATGATCGTGCCAGGCGATGAGCAGGCCGGCCCTGTCGATGGCGCTTTCCATGGCCGGTCAGGCGACCAGGTCTGCCGGCACCAATTCGGCCAGCAAGGCATCGAGCAGCGGCATCCCCGCCTCGGTCACCACCAGCCGCGCGCCTTCTTCGTGCAGCAGGCCATTGCGGCCGTGAAACGCGCGCTTGGCCGGATCGATCAGCAGCGCTTCGGGCAGGCCGAAACGGGTGGCCAGCGCGCCCACGTCCACCCCTTCGGCCAGGCGCAGGCCCATCAGCAGCGCTTCGCTGGCCTGTTCGCTGCGGCCCAGCGCGCGTTCCTCCGCCAGGCCATGGCCTTGTTGCGCCACGGCGCGCAGATAGTTTTCGGGCTTCTTGTGGCGCACCGTGGCGGTGTGCAGCCGGCGGCCGTGGGCACCAGGCCCGATGCCGGCATAGTCGCCGTAGCGCCAATAGGTCAGGTTGTGGCGGCTTTCCTCGCCCGGCCTGGCGTGGTTGCTGATTTCATAGGCAGGCAGGCCGGCCGCGTTCATCCGCTCGCGTGTCAGCGCGAAGAGATCGCCGGCGGCATCGTCATCCAGCGGCGTGAAGCGCCCCTCACGCACCAGCGTGGCAAAGCGCGTGCCGGGTTCGATCGTCAACTGGTACAGCGACATATGACCGGTGCCGAGCGCCAGCGCGCGGTCCAGTTCGGCCAGCCAGCTTTCAGGCGTGTGGCCGGGCCGGGCATAGATCAGGTCGAACGTCACCCGCGCGAAATGGCGCTGCGCCACGTCGAGCGCGGCCAGCCCCTCGGCTGCATCGTGCAGGCGGCCCAGGAAATGCAGCGTCTCGTCGTCCAGCGCCTGGAGCCCAAGCGACACGCGGTTGATGCCAGCACCTGCCAGCGCGGCAAAATTGGCCGCTTCGACCGAGGATGGATTGGCTTCCAGCGTGATCTCGATGCTGTCGGACAGGCGCCAGTGCTGCCCGGCTGCCTCGATCAGCCGCGCTACCAGCGCGGGCGGCATCAATGAGGGCGTGCCGCCGCCGAAAAAGATCGAGGTCAGTTCCCGCCCCGGCAACAGCGCCGCCTCGTGCGCCATGTCTGCCAGCAAGGCGGCTTCCCATGCGGCCATGTCGGTCTTGGCGCGAACATGGCTGTTGAAGTCGCAATAGGGGCACTTGGCGAGGCAGAACGGCCAATGGATATAGAGGGCGAGTGGGGGCATTTTTACTCCGACTGAGGCTTTGTGCGAGGTTCCCACCACCCCCCAACACCCTCCTCTAAAGAGGAGGGGAGTAATAGGCGCTTAAAACCCCCACCTCTTTAGAGGAGGGGGTTGGGGGTGGTGGAAGTCACCAACAACCTGTCAGATACTACCCCGCAAACTGTTCCGCGACCAGCTTGGCAAAGGCCCGCGCGCGATGGCTCACCGCGTTCTTCTCCGCCGGGTCGATCTCGGCAAAGGTTTGCGTCCCACCCTCCGGCACGAACACCGGGTCATAGCCAAAGCCCAGCGTGCCGCGCGGCGGCCAGGTCAGCGTGCCGTCGATCCGCCCTTCAAAGGTCTGCGCCTCGCCATCGGGCCAGGCCAGCGCGAGCATCGAGGTGAACCAGGCGTCGCGCGGCGCATCGGGGCCAAGCTGGGCCAGCTTGCCCTCCACTTTGCCCATCGCCATGTACCAATCGCGCCCGGGGCCGCCTTCCAGCGGGCTCGCTTCGGCCCAATCGGCGGTATAGACGCCGGGCGCGCCGCCCAGTGCCGCCACGCTCAGCCCGGAATCGTCCGACAGCGCCGGAAGGTTGGCGGCCTTGGCGGCGGCATGCGCCTTGATCAGCGCATTTTCGGCAAAGGTCGTGCCGGTTTCTTCCGGTTCGGGCAGGCCCAGTTCCCCGGCCGACAGGCATTCCATGCCATAGGGCGCCAGCAAGGCCTGCATTTCCTTGAGCTTGCCCTTGTTGTGCGTGGCGATCACCAGCTTGCCGGGGGTGAGCTTGCGTGTCACCGCGCGACGGCCTTTTCCTGGGCGGCAAAGATGTCGTTGCAGCCCAGGCGCGCCAGGCGCAGCAGGCGCAGCAGCGCTTCTTCGTCATAGGTCGCGCCTTCGGCGGTCGCCTGCACTTCGGCGATATGGCCACCTTCGATCAGCACGAAGTTGGCGTCGGCGTCGGCCGAACTGTCTTCGATGTAATCCAGGTCGAGCACCGGGGTGCCCTTGACGATGCCGCAGGAAATCGCCGCCACCTTGCGGGTCAGCGGATCCTCGGCAATCGCGCCGGCATCCATCAGCTTCTGCACCGCCAGGCGCAGCGCCACCCAGGCGCCGGAAATCGACGCGGTGCGCGTGCCGCCATCGGCCTGGATCACGTCGCAATCCAGGGTGATCTGGCGTTCGCCCAGCTTCTTGAGATCGGTCACGGCGCGCAAGGAGCGGCCGATCAGGCGCTGGATTTCCTGGGTGCGGCCCGATTGCTTGCCCTTGGCCGCTTCGCGGCTGCCGCGGGTGTGGGTGGCGCGGGGCAGCATCGAATATTCTGCCGTCACCCAACCTTCGCCCTTGCCGCGCAGGAAGGGCGGCACGCGTTCTTCGACCGAAGCGGTGACCAGCACCTTGGTATCGCCAAAGCCGATGAGGACGGAACCCTCGGCATGCTTGGTGAAATTGGTCTCGATGGTGATCGCCCGCATCTGATCGGCGGCGCGGCCGGAAGGACGCATGTAGAAATTCCTTGATGGTGGGTGCCTGAATTGGGCGCTGCCTTGGCCGATTGCGTGGCCAGTCGCAAGCAAATCCCTCCCGCAAGCAAATCCCTTGAGCCCCGGGCCAATGCTTCTACATAAGGGCGCGGTATGCATGGTCCCACGCTCACCGAACTGTCCAATCGCGCGCGCGACATTTTCCGTCTGGTCGTGGAAGGCTATATCGCGTCGGGCCAACCCGTCGGGTCCAAGACGCTGGCCGGCAGTGGCAGCGTCAATCTCTCGCCAGCCTCGATCCGCTCGGTGCTGCAGGAACTGCAGGATGCCGGGCTGCTTGCCGCGCCCCATACCAGCGCCGGACGCATGCCCACCGAAATGGGCCTGCGCTTGTTCGTCGACGGGATCATGCAAGTGGCCGAACCTTCGGCGGCCGAGCGCGCCCAAATCGAGCGCGGGCTGGAACGCAGCCGCGCGGGCGGCGGCACGATCGAGGCGGCCTTGGCGGCGGCCACCACAGCGCTCTCCGATCTTTCTGCCGGGGCGGCGGTGATCATGGTGCCCCGCCGCGAACCGCGCCTGGTGCAGCTTTCGTTCGTGCCGCTCTCGCCGTTGCGGGCGCTGGCCGTGCTGGTGGCCGAAGACGGCGCGATCGAGAACCGCGTGATCGACCTGCCGGCGCCGATCGCGCCGTTCGTGCTCGATCAGGCTTCCAACTATCTCACCGCGCGGCTGGCCGGGCGCACGCTGGGCGAGGCGGTCAGCGCCATTCGCGACGAGATCGCGGGCGGGCGCAGCGCGCTCGATGCGGCGAGCGCTGATCTGGTGCAGCGCGGGCTGGCGGTGTGGAGCATGGACGCGGCGCAGCGCCCGGTCCTGGTGGTGCGCGGTCAGGCCAACCTGCTCGATGAAACCGCGCTGGGCGATATCGAGCGCGTGCGGCAATTGCTGGACGAGCTGGAAAGCGCCGAGGCGATTGCCGGCGTTCTCGATGCCGCGCGCGAGGCGCAGGCCACGCGCATTTTCATCGGCAGCGAGAACCGCCTGTTCTCGCTCTCGGGTTCCTCGGTCATCGCCTCGCCCTGGCGCGATGGCGAAGGCCGGGTGGTCGGCGTGGTCGGCGTGATCGGCCCAACGCGGTTGAATTATGCGCGCGTCGTCCCCATGGTGGATTTCACGGCCCAATCCTTGGGCAAACTTATCGGACAAGACGGATTTTCACGCAAATGAGCGATAACGAGACGCGCCCCCATGACGCCGAAGTCGAAGCCGAACTGGCCGGCGTGCCTGATGATCTGAAGGACCAGGGCGCTCCTTCGGCCGATCATGCGGCCGAACTGGCCGCCCTGCGCGAATCGCTGGAAGTCGCCAAGCAGGACGTGCTTTACGCCAAGGCCGAAACCCAGAACGTGCGCCGCCGCATGGAAAAGGACATTGCCGACGCGCGCGCCTATGCCGCCACCAGCTTTGCCCGCGATATCCTTTCGGTGGCCGACAACCTTGCCCGCGCGCTGGAATCGATCCCGGCTGACTTGCGCGAGGATGAGAAGTTCAAGAACCTGGTGACCGGGCTTGAGGCCACTGGCCGCGAGATCGAAAAGGTCTTTGGCAACCACGGCATCAGCCGCATCGCCGCACGCGGCCTGCCGCTCGACCCGCATCAGCACCAGGCGATGATGGAAGTGCCCTCGGCCGAGCATGAACCCGGCACCGTGGTGCAGGAACTCCAGGCCGGCTACACCATCAAGGACCGCCTGCTGCGTCCGGCGATGGTCGTGGTCGCCAAGAAGCCGGATTGACCCGACAGGTCGCTCCAGGCCCCGCATCAGACAAAAGCCCCCGCCTCGGAACAGGCGGGGGCTTTTGGTTTCGAGGCCTGATGTCGCTTGCCAGCAACACGCTAACACGGAACCAAACCTGCCCCTCCATCGTAACCTCTCGTGACAACGGGAGGCACATGGAGGATTTCTCATGGGTAGGAAGTTCCTGATTCCCGCTTCGATGGCTCTGGCGGCGCTTTCGCTGGCCGGGTGCGCGCGCAACTATGCGGGCGAAGGTGGTTTGGCTGGTGCCGGCGTTGGCGCGGCGGTGGCCGGTGTTTCCGGCGGCAATATCGGCACGGGCGCGGCCATCGGCGGCGCGGTGGGCGCGGCGGCCGGTTCGCAGGTCAAGAAGGACTGCTGGCGGACCGACGCCGACGGGCGCAACTACCGCGTCTGCTGATCAGAATGGCAGCACTGCCCGATAGGCCGGCAAGGGCGGCCGATCGGGCAGTTGCGCGCCTTGCTGCAACAAGAAGGCATGGCGCACGATTTCGGCCTGCTGTTCCAGGCCATAGCGGGCAAATCGCTTGCCCGGTTCCAGCCGATACTCATAGCGGCAGAACGGATGTCGCCGCAAAGGCAGGAAAATGCCTTGTTGCCATTGCCATACGTGGCAAAGCTCGTGAATGAGCAAGCCCTGCAGGCTCAGCCGTTCGTGCGAAAAGTCGGCTGACCAGAAATCGGCGCGCGGGTGAAAATGAATATGCCCGGCCGGCGCCATGACCACGTTGGTTTTCTGGAACGGCCACCAGCGCCGCCGGCGCAACTCCACGCGCGGCCAGTCTATGGCATCGCGAAAGATGCTGCGCCCCAGCGCCACTTCCCCGGCCGTGAGCGGGCGGGCATGCATCGCCGCCACGCGCCGCCCTCACATATGGTCCATGTGTCCCATGTCGCCCGCCGCTTCGGCGCCGCCGGGGCCCACCACCTTGGCCTTGGTCGTGGCCTTGTCGCCATTGTCGAGCGTGATCGTCAATTCGGTCACGCCGCCCGCCTTGAGGCTGGGCGCAAGGTCGAACAGCATGACATGGTTGCCACCCGGCTTGAATTCCACGCTCTTGCCCGATTGCAATGCGACCGTCTGCAAGGGGGACATCTGCATCATGCCATCCTTCATCGCGCTTTCGTGCATTTCCGCGCGGCCAGCGCCATCCACGTGCACCGCCACCAGTTGGCGGTCAGGGCCGCTGCCCTGGGCCACGGTGAAATAGGCGACGCCCGGATTACCGGCCACGGCGGGCAGTTGCACGGTGGCGTCGGTCAGCGTGGTGCCCGGTGCGTTTTCCGGCGTGGCATCGAGGCTTGCCGCCGCGCTCGGGCTTTCCTGCGGCGCAGGCTTGCTGCAGCCGGCCAGTGCCAGGGCGAGGCCAAGGCTCACGGTTGCAAAGGCACGGCGGGCAGGAACTTGTGCGCGCATGGCGGGCGATCCTTCTTTTCGATAAGCGTGAAAATGTGGGCCAGCCATAGCACGCGCGGGGCTTGTGCCAAGCGCAAGCGCACCTATATCCCGCCCGTAACGAGCCGCCAAGGTGGCGCCTGCCCACAAGGGGGACGCCCGAGTTAGCGGTGTCAACACGCAAGGATATGGGGAAACATGGCTAAAGTTATTGGTATCGACCTCGGCACGACCAACAGCTGCGTCGCGGTGATGGATGGGGGTACGCCCAAGGTCATCGAGAATTCGGAAGGCGCACGCACGACGCCTTCGATCGTGGCCTTCACCAAGGACGGCGAGCGCCTGATCGGCCAGCCGGCCAAGCGCCAGGCCGTGACCAACCCTGACAACACGATCTTCGCGGTCAAGCGTCTGATCGGCCGTCGCTTCGACGATCCGCTGACCCAGAAGGACACCGAACTGGTGCCCTACACGATCACCAAGGGCAAGAACGGCGATGCTTGGGTCAAGGCCGGTGGGCAGGATTACAGCCCGTCGCAGATTTCGGCCTATACCCTTCAGAAGATGAAGGAAACCGCCGAAAGCTACCTCGGCGAAACCGTGACGCAGGCGGTGATCACCGTGCCGGCGTACTTCAACGACGCACAGCGCCAGGCTACCAAGGATGCCGGCCAGATCGCGGGTCTTGAAGTGCTGCGCATCATCAACGAACCCACGGCGGCCGCGCTCGCCTATGGCCTCGACAAGCAGGACGGCAAGACCATTGCCGTGTACGACCTTGGCGGCGGCACCTTCGACATCTCCATCCTGGAAATCGGCGATGGCGTGTTCGAAGTGAAGTCCACCAACGGCGATACGTTCCTGGGCGGCGAAGACTTCGACACCGCCCTGGTCGAATACCTGGCGGACAAGTTCAAGAGCAAGGAAGGCCTTGACCTGCGTGGCGACAAGCTTGCCCTGCAGCGCCTCAAGGAAGCGGCGGAAAAGGCCAAGATCGAGCTGTCTTCGGCCCAGACCACCGAAATCAACCTGCCCTTCATCACCGCGCGCATGGAAGGTGGCAGCACCACCCCGCTGCACCTGGTGGAAACCATCACCCGTTCGGATCTTGAGCGGCTGGTCGGCAAGCTGATCGATCGCACGCTTGAACCCTGCCGCAAGGCGCTGGCCGATGCCGGCCTCACCGCCAAGGATATCGACGACGTGGTGCTCGTGGGCGGCATGACCCGGATGCCCAAGGTGCGCGACGTGGTGAAGGACTTCTTCGGCAAGGATCCGCACACCGGCGTGAACCCTGACGAAGTCGTGGCCATGGGCGCGGCCATCCAGGCCGGCGTGCTTCAGGGCGACGTCAAGGACGTGCTGCTGCTCGACGTGACCCCGCTTTCGCTGGGTATCGAAACGCTGGGCGGCATCATGACCAAGATGATCGACCGCAACACCACGATCCCGACGAAGAAGAGCCAGGTCTATTCGACCGCGGAAGACAACCAGCAGGCCGTGACCATCCGCGTGTTCCAGGGTGAACGCGAAATGGCGCAGGACAACAAGCTGCTGGGCCAGTTCGACCTGCTCGGCATTCCGCCGGCGCGTCGTGGCGTGCCGCAGATCGAAGTGACGTTCGACATCGACGCCAATGGCATCGTCAACGTTTCGGCCAAGGACAAGGGCACCGGCAAGGAACAGCAGATTCGCATCCAGGCATCGGGCGGCCTGTCCGACGCCGATATCGACCAGATGGTGCGCGATGCCGAAAAGTTCGCCGCCGAAGACAAGAAGCGTCGCGAATCGGCCGAGGCCAAGAACAACGCCGAAAGCCTGGTCCATGCCACCGAGCGCCAGCTTGAAGAGCATGGCGACAAGGTTGACGCTGGCCTGAAGGCCGAAATCGAAGCGGCCCTGGCGGAAGCCAAGACCGCGATCGAAAGCGGCAATGTTGAAGAAATGACCGCCAAGACCCAGGCTCTCACCGACAAGGCGATGAAACTGGGCCAGGCGATCTATGAAAAGGAACAGGCCGGTGCTGCCTCTCCGGGCGCCGAAGCCCCCAAGGACGATGGCGTGGTCGACGCCGAGTTCTCGGAAGTGGACGACACCAAGGCTTGATCTGCAACATGACCCCCTCCCTTGCCGGGGTATCTCGGCAAGGGAAGGGGAGAGGGGACCAGGAACGCCTAATCATGGCTTTCGCCCAGGCCCTCTCCCCTTGTGGGGAGAGGGCTTTCTTATGGCAGTCGAAGCCGATTATTACGAATTGCTGGAAGTGGAACGCACGGCTGATGACAAGGTCATCAAGACGGCTTTCCGCAAGCTGGCGATGAAATACCACCCGGACAAGAATCCGGGTTGTCAGGATTCCGAAGCCAAGTTCAAGCAGATCAACGAGGCCTATGCCTGCCTCTCCGATCCGCAGAAACGCGCCGCCTATGACCGCTATGGTCATGCCGCGTTCCAGCAGGGCGGCCCCGGCGGCGGTGCAGGCGGCTTTGGCGGCGGCGATTTCGGCGACATCGGCGATATCTTCGAAACGATCTTCGGCGGCGCCTTTGGCGGCGGCGGTGGCCGGCAGCAAAGCCGGCGCGGCGCAGACTTGCGCTATGACATGGAAATTACGCTGGAAGAGGCGTTCCATGGCAAGACCGCCGAAATCAAGGTGGAAGTCTCGCAGCCGTGCGAACCGTGCAAGGGCTCGGGCGCCACGCCCGGTACCTCTGCCCGTCGCTGCAACTTGTGCGGCGGCCATGGCAAGGTGCGGGCACAACAGGGCTTCTTCATGGTCGAACGCGCCTGCCCCAACTGCCACGGGCGCGGCGAAGTGATCGAAAAGCCCTGCCGCCATTGCCGCGGCGAAGGCCGGGTAGACATGCCGCAGACCCTGGCGGTGGACGTGCCCGCCGGCGTGGATACCGGCACCCGCATCCGCCTGGCCGGCAAGGGCGAGGCCGGGCCGAATGGTGCCCCGGCAGGCGATCTCTACATCTTCCTGCACATCGCGCGGCACAAGGTGTTCGAACGCGACGGCACCACGCTGCTCACCCGCGCGCCGATCAGCTTCACCACCGCCGCCCTGGGCGGCGAGATCGAGATTCCCGGTCTCGATGGCAGCCGCCATGCGATCGAGATTCCCGCCGGCATCCAGTCGGGCAAGCAACTGCGCAAGCGTGGCGCGGGCATGCCGGTGCTGCAAGGGCGCGGTTCGGGCGATCTCGTGGTGGAAATCCAGGTGGAAACCCCAAGCCGGCTTTCGGCCCGCCAGCGCGAATTGCTGCGCGAATTCCAGGCCACCGAAACCGGTGAGGAATGCCCCCAATCCAAGGGCTTCTTCGAACGCATCAAGGACGCCTGGACCGATCTGACGGACTAAGGTCGGGTAAACTCCAACACTACCCCAGCCCCCTCCTCTGAAGAGGAGGGGGCTTTTCTGCCTTTACTCCCCCTCCTCTTCAGAGGAGGGGGTCGGGGGGTGGTCAAACCCTGGCTCCCCCGTTGCAAACCGCGCCTCAACCTCCCCGCGAATCCCCGGCACCAACCCCCGCTCGGCCCGCAACCTCGGCTCTTCCTCATCCAGGATCGCCAGAAAGGCATCGCGCTTGAACCCGGCGACCAGGGTGGGATCGAGCGGCACGTCAAGCGTGGAGCAGACCATGTCGATCAGCCGCTCTGCGCCGTTGAGGCGACCCCACAAGTAGTCGTTCTCGCGCCAGGCGCGGCTGAAGAAGGCGCCGAAGTGGGTGAAGGCAATGCCCTTGAGGCAGGCGCGCGTGCCGCCGTCGCGGATCGCGGTGGCGTCTTCGGGTGAAATGCGGTCCACTTTGACCGGATCGAATTCGCCCAGGCCATCGCCCTGGAACAGCGGCAGCGTGGCGACGTCATAAAACGGAAAGCCCAGGTAGGCGTGGAGGAAACGGCGGCGCAGCGCCTTGTCCATCGCGCCCAGTGCATGGACGAACATGCCATCCACTTCATCGTCCAGCCGCGCCAGATCGCGCCGGGCGGCAATCGCCGCCAGCACCGCGCCGGGGTCTTCGCGCACCACGGCGGCGCTGGCGGCAAAGCCGGGGCCCAGCCCGTGCAGGCTGGCGCGCGCCTGGTACAGCGCCTGCGCGCGATAGACCACGTCGCGCGCCGCCTCGCGCGCGGCGGGCGCGATCTCGGCCGCCTCGTCCCAATCGGTGGTCAGCCGCCGGGCCAGCAGTTTCAGGCGGCGGATGCGAAATGACAGGTCGTGCGCGCGGAAAAAGGCAATGGCCGGGGTCGTTGCGCCGCCGCCTCGCGCGCTCAGGTTGTCCAGCCCCTGCTGCGCCAGGTGATGCCACAGGGCTTCTTCCACCCCGGCGTTGTCGTCGGCGGGCAGGGCCTGGGTGATCAACTCGGCCAGATCGGCCACGATTCCCGCCAGCTTGACCTGGGCATAGCCGTGAAAGGCATAGCCGGCCTGCTGGGCGGCTGCCTGCTGCGCCCGTGCGCGCCAGCCGATCAGCCGCTTGGGATTGGGCCAATCGAAGAACAGCGTGTGGCCGAACAGGCGCGCCACGGTATCCTCGATCTCGCCCTGCAGCGAATCGACGATGGCGCGCAGCCGCAGCCGCTCGCGCGATTGCCGTTCCAGCGCTTCCAGGTTGTCGCGGATCGGCTGCTCGCGCGGGATTGTGGAAAGCGCGCCAAAGATGGCAGAAAGAAAGCCAACCGGCGCGGCGGGCTGCGGCCCTTGCGCCGGGGCATGCGGCGCGGGATCGAGATAGACGAAGCGCCGGTCCACTTCGCGCCGGGAGGGCCGGCTGCCCAGCGCCGCCATCGCGGGCGCAAACGGCCGGTTGACCAAGACCGCCCCATCGACAAGCGCGGCCTGGTCCAGCGTCCCGCGCCGCCAACGCTGCGGCATGATGCGCTGCAGGAAAGCCGATCGGCTCGGCCAGGCCTCGCCCCGCTCGGCCGCCAGCATGTCGATCTCGGCCAGGGTCAGCGGCGGAAAGGCGCCGGGAAAACTCGCCGTGGCGCGCGCGGCCATGACCAGTTCGGGCACCGGCGCCAGGCCTTCGCCGGTATGCGCGCGCGCTTCGGCGCGAAAGCCGATGGCCAGGCGGTGTTCGTTTTCCTCCACCACCGGCGGGCTGTTGAGCCGCAGCGGGGCAGGGTGCCCGGCAAAATCGGTGGCCGTCACCATCAGGTCGATCGGGTGGCCCGGCGGCAAGAGCGGCGCGGCATTGCCGCTGCGCGCCATGGCATCGAGTGCCTCGGCCAGCAGGCGGGAAAAGCCGATGCCGCTGAACGGCGGGGCAAACCAGCGCGCGCGGATCAGCCGCGAAACCTTGCGGCGCACTTCCCCGCGCGTTTCAGGCCCCACTTCCTGTGCCAGTTCGCCGCCGCTGCGGCGCAGGGCTGGCCAGCGCAGCACGGCCCAGACAAGCGGCTGCGCCCAGAACTTGGCAAAGCGCCCCCACGGCCGCGCATCGGGATCAAGCAGCACGTCGCTATCGGCCCGCGCCAGCCACAGCCGGGTCAATGGCTCCAGGCTTTGCCCCGTGACCAGGGCCTGGGCCAGGAACACCGCGTTGATGCCTCCGGCACTGGCACCGGAAAGAATGTCGACCAGCACGCGCAATCGCTGCCCGCGCTGGGCGTGGATGGTGTCGAGCAGCCGCATCCACACGTCTTCGATGCCGGGCTTGGGCGTCACCATCGGCGGGCCCTTGGCATGCACCGCGCAACTCGCGCGCGAGAGGTGCCACAACTCCTTGGTAACCCCATGCATATAGACCGCCAGGCTGATGCCGCCGGTGGAAACAAGGGCCAGGCGCAGTTCTTTCTGCCGCATGCGCGCCAGCATGGCAGGGATTGACGCACTCGGCCAGTAGGGAGGAGAGGCTGTAAGCCAAGCCGACGTTGTTAACCGTGACTTGTCAGATTCACCGACAATTTACCCACGCGGGCTTATGCCCCTGCTAACGATACGCCCGTTCACGCAATGCCAGTCAACGAAGCGCCCATGCCGGGCACAGTGGGATACCCTTGGCCTGATGATCCGCCTGTTCAAACACTATATCCCCAATGCCGTTTTCCTGCTGGGAATGATCGATTTCTGGCTGCTGATCCTGGCGGGTGAACTGGGCTGGATGGTGCGTGCGCACCAGATCGGCATCGATGTGGGCAGCCCGGCCGACCGGGTCCTGCCGCTGCTCACCTTTGCCGTGCTGGTGCACACCGCGATGGTTTCGGTGGGCGTCTATGGCTCGGATGCGCTGCGCTCGATGCGCTATGCCACGGCGCGGCTGATGGTGGCCGTCAGCCTTGGGATCATCGCGCTATCGGTCGTCTATTTCCTCATCCCGGGGCGCACGCTGTGGCGCTCCAACCTGTTCTACGCCATGGTCATCTCGCTGGTGCTGCTGGTGGGCGTGCGCCTGGTGCTGGGCGGGTTTCTGGGCACCGCCGCGTTTCGCCGCCGCGTGCTGGTGCTGGGCGCCGGCAACCGCGCCGACCGGCTGCGCAAGCTGGGCGAGCGGCCCGAATCCGGCTTCGTCATCGTTGGCTATGTGGCGATGAGCGGCCAGCCCCCCGTGGTGGAAGAAGCGATCAGCCGTGACGCACTGCCCAATCTCACCCGCTTTGTCGAAAACCTGGGCGTGAGCGAAGTGGTCCTGGCGCTGGAGGAGCGGCGCAACGCCCTGCCGCTCAAGGACCTCCTGCGGATCAAGACCACCGGCGTCCACGTGAATGATTTCTCCACTTTCGTGGAGCGCGAGACCGGCCGCGTCGATCTCGATACGGTCAATCCCAGCTGGCTGATCTTTTCCGACGGATTTTCCTCTGGCCGGATGCTGTCGGGCGCGATCAAGCGGGCGTTCGATATCTGCGCCAGCGTGATTCTGCTGGCGCTCACCGCTCCGATCATCGTGCTGTTCGCAATCCTGGTAAAGCTCGACAGCAAGGGCCCAGCGTTCTTTCGGCAGACCCGCGTGGGTCTTTATGGCGAGACGTTCAATCTCATCAAGCTGCGCTCCATGCGCACCGATGCCGAAGTGGATGGCGCGCAATGGGCCGCCAAGAACGACCCGCGCGTTACCCGCATCGGCCGCCTGATCCGCAAGCTGCGCATCGACGAACTGCCCCAGACCTGGACCGTGCTCAAGGGCCAGATGAGCTTCGTGGGCCCGCGTCCCGAACGGCCCGAATTCGTGTCCGACCTGGAAGAGCACCTGCCCTATTATGCCGAGCGGCACATGGTGAAGCCCGGCATCACCGGGTGGGCGCAGATCAACTATCCCTATGGCGCCTCGATCGAAGATGCGCGGCACAAGCTGGAATACGATCTCTATTACGCCAAGAACTACACCCCCTTCCTCGACCTGCTGATCCTGCTGCAGACCCTGCGCGTGGTGCTGTGGCACGAAGGTGCGCGCTGAGGGGCTGCGCACGATGCTCGCCCCGGTGGGATGGATAGGGCTGGGCCAATGGGTCTTCGTGCTGGCGGCGTTCGGCGCGCTGGTGCTGGGCATGTGGCAGGTGGAACGGCAGCGGCGGGGCAAGCCGGTCAGCCGCGCTGCCGTGGGGGCCGTGCTGGTCAGCGCCGTCTGGGCGCTGCTCCAGGCTGCGCTCACCCCGGGCGATCCGCTGGCGCTGATGGCCGACGTGGCACGCAACCTGGCCTGGCTGCTGGTGGTCTATGCCCTGTTCGCGCGCGACGGGCGGCACGAATCGGTTGCGCCGGTCCGCCCGGTGCTGGTGGTGCTGGCCGTGGTGGAACTGCTGCAACTGGCGCTGATGGTGCTCGATTGGCGGTTCCGCATGGTTGCGCCGGCCGTGGCGATGATCTTCCAGATTTCGGTCATGCTGCGCCTGCTGGTCATCACCGGCGCGCTGGTCCTGGTGCACAATCTCTATGCAGGGGCCATGACCGCCCAGCGCGCCGCGGTGCGGTGGACCTGCGCGGCGCTGGCCCTGATCTGGGGCTACGATCTCAATTTCTACACCATCGCCTATCTGGTGCGCGGCACGCCGGCCGAACTCGTCGCCCTGCGTGCGCTCGCGGCGCTGCTCGGCGTGGTGCTGCTGGCCACCGGCGCGGCGCGAGAGCGCGCGACCGGGCGTTTTTCCCCCTCGCGTGCGGTGGCGTTCCAGTCGCTCTCGCTGCTGGTGATCGGTGGGTACATGCTGGTCATGGTGGGCGTGGCGCAGTCCGTTGCCTGGGCGGGGGGCAATGCCACCATGCTCACGCAACTGGGCTTTGTCTTTGCCACCACGGTGCTGGTCCTGGCGCTGATGCCCTCGGGACGGCTGCGCAGTTGGCTCAACGTGATGGTGTCCAAGCACTTTTTCCAGCACCGCTATGACTATCGCGCCGAATGGCTGCGGTTTACCAACACCATCGGGCGAGGCGGTGCGCGGGTGGGCGCCGATGGCGGCGCCGATGCCGTGCCCTTGCACGCCCGCGTGGTCCAGGCCGTGGCCGATATCACCGACAGTGCGCGCGGCGCGCTGCTGGTGCCGGCCGACGGTGGCGAGCTGGTCCTGGCTGCCCGCTGGCAATGGGCCACGCTCGATGTGCCGGCGCAAGCGATGGACGCGGCCGGCGCGGCCTTTTTCGAACGCGGTGGCTTCATCGTCGATCTCGACGAAGTGCGCGGCGGGATCGACCACCAGGGGGAGGCCGCCGTCACCCCGGCGTGGATGATCGCCGAAGAGTCGATCTGGGCGCTCGTCCCGCTGCTCCACTTCGATCGGCTGGTTGGCCTTGTCGTGCTGGGTCGCCCGGCCGTGGCGCGCAAGCTCGATTGGGAGGATTTCGATCTGCTGCGCGTGGTCGGCCACCAGCTCGCCAGCTATATCGCCGAAAGCAACGGGCAGCTTGCCCTGCTCGAAGCCAGCCGGTTCGATGAATTCAATCGCCGCATCGCCTTCGTGATGCACGATATCAAGAACCTGGCGAGCCAGCTTGGCCTGCTGGCGCGCAACGCGCAGCGCCATGCCGACAATCCCGAATTCCGCAAGGACATGCTCGTCACGCTGAGCAATTCGGCCGACAAGCTCAATGCCCTGCTGGCCCGCCTTTCGCGCTACGGCGCGGGCAATGTCGAGCAGCTTTCCCCGGTCGATGCCGGGGCCGTGGCGCAGGCGCTGGCCGCGCGCTGGCCCCAGGTGGCCGGCCACGCCCACGTGGCGCTGGTAGAGGCCGATCCTTGCGTGATCATGGCCCATCGCGAAACGCTGGACCAGGTTCTGGCCCATCTCGTGCAGAATGCCGTCGATGCCAGCCCGCCCGCGCGCACCGTGGTGATGCAGGTGCGCAGCGAAGGCCTGCACGGCTGCATCGACGTGATCGACACCGGCAGCGGGATGAGCGCCGAATTCGTGCGCAATGGCCTGTTCAAGCCATTCGTTTCCACCAAGCCGGGCGGCTTTGGCATCGGCGCGTTCGAAGCGCGTGAACTGGTCCGCGCGATGCGGGGCCGGCTCGATGTGGAAAGCCGGGAAGGGCTGGGCAGCCGCTTTTCCGTGCGCCTGCCGCTGGCCAGCACCGCCGCCCTGTCTAATCCGGATTCCCAGCAGGACATTGCATGATGACCGATTCCCGCCCCAAGCTGCTTATCGTGGAAGACGATCCGGGGCTTCAGGCCCAGCTCAAATGGGCCTACGAGGATTTCGAGGTGTTCATCGCCGGTGATCGCGCCACTGCGCTCACGTTGCTGCGCGCCGAGGAGCCGGCGGTCGTCACGCTGGATCTGGGCCTGCCGCCCGATCCCGACGGTGTGAGCGAGGGGTTTGCCGTGCTGGATGCGATCATGGCGATCAAGCCCGATACCAAGGTCATCGTCGCATCGGGCCATGGCGCGCGCGAATCCGCGCTGCGTGCCGTGGCGCAAGGCGCCTATGACTTCTATCCCAAGCCGGTGGATATCGATGCGCTGGGCCTGATCGTGCGCCGCGCGCTGCACCTGCACCGGATCGAGGCGGAAAACCGCACGCTCGCCACCCGCGCCCCGGCCGATAACCGCGTGCTGGGCAACATGATCACGGCCGCGCCGGAAATGGTGAAAGTGGCCCGCACGATCGAACGGGTGGCCAACACCAATGTCTCGGTCATGCTGTTGGGCGCCAGCGGCACTGGCAAGGAATTGCTGGCGCGCGGTTTGCACGAGGCGTCGGGCCGGGCCAGCGGTGCGTTCGTGGCGATCAACTGCGCCGCGATCCCGGAAAACCTGCTGGAAAGCGAGCTGTTCGGCCACGAGAAGGGCGCCTTCACCGGCGCGGTCAAGACCACCGAGGGCAAGATCGAGCAGGCCAGTGGCGGTACGCTGTTCCTCGATGAAGTGGGCGACATTCCGCTCCAGCTTCAGGTCAAGCTGCTGCGCTTCCTGCAGGAACGCACGATCGAGCGGATTGGCGGGCGGCGCTCCATCGCGGTGGACACGCGCATCGTCTGTGCCACGCACCAGAACCTGGAAGCGATGATCGCCGACGGGCGCTTTCGCGAAGACCTGTGGTATCGCCTCGCCGAAATCGTGGTGAAGATCCCTGGCCTGGCGCAGCGGCCAGGCGATGCCACTTTGCTGGCCAAGGCGTTTCTCACCCGTTTTGCGGCGCAGATGAACCCGGCGGTCAAGGGCTTTGCCCCCGATGCCCTGGCTGCCATCGATGGCTGGGGCTGGCCGGGCAACGTGCGCGAACTGGAAAACCGGGTGAAGCGCGCGGTGATCATGGCCGATGGCAAGCTGGTGGCGGCCGCCGATCTCGATCTGCCCAATCCCGATGCGGCGGCAGACAATCCGCTCAATCTCAAGGCCGTGCGCGAGGCAGCCGATCGCAAGGCGATCCGCCATGCCCTGGCGCGCAGCGAGGGCAACATTTCCAGCACGGCGCGCCTGCTCGGCATCAGCCGGCCCACGCTCTATGACCTGCTCAAGCAGTATGACATGCATGGGTGATCGCGCCCGCGCCTTGCTAGCGCCCCTGCTCGGGCTGCTGCTGGCGCTGGTGCCGGTGGGGCAGGCGGTGGCCGATGGACCCCCGCTCGATGCCGTGCGGGCCAAGGCGCGCGCGGCCCTGGCGCGGCGTGACCCGATCTCTGCCGAAGTGGCCCTGCGCGAGGCGCTGCGCCATGGCGCCCCGGCCGATGCCCTGCGTGCCGATCTAGCCGCCGCGCTGCTGGCGCGCGGGGCGCGGGGGGATGCCCATCTCCTGCTTGATGGCGGCGCTGCCTTCACGCCCGATACGGCGGCTCTGGGTTGGCGCATGCGCGGCGAATTGGCCCTGGCCGATGGGCGCTTGCCCGACGCTGGCAAGGCTTTCGACCAGGCCTTGCGCCTGGCCCCGGCCGACGCGGACCTGTGGGTGTCGATCGCCCGCGTGCGCTTTGCTGGCGGGGAACAGGCCCAGGCGGTGGAAGCCGCCACGCGCGCCGTCGCGCTGGCGCCGCAGAACCCCCACGCCCTGGTGCTGCGCGGCATGCTGGTGCGCGAACAGTTCGGGCTGCGCGCCGCGCTGCCGTGGTTCGAACAGGGCCTGGCGATTCGGCCCCAGGATCCCGACCTGCTGGCCGAATATGCCGCCACGCTGGGCGACATGGGCCAGGCCCGCGCCATGCTGGTGGTGGTGCGCAAGCTGGCCGAGGTCGATCCCGGCAATGTTCGCGCGCTCTATTTCCAGGCGGTGATCGCCGCGCGCGCCGGGCAGACCGATCTGGCCCGCAGCATCCTGCAACGCACCGGCACCGCGCTGCGCGACATGCCCGCCGCCATGCTCTTGGGCGGCGTGCTGGAATTCCGGGCCGGCAATTTCAGCGTCGCGTCAGGCCTGCTGGCGCGGCTGGTGCGGCTGCAACCCGATAATCTCCAGGCCCAGCAACTGCTGGCCCGCGCGATCGCGCGCGAGGGCGATGTGCGCCAGGTGGCGTGGCGCTGGGACGGCGTGGCGCGCCAGCCTTTCGCGCCGCCCTATCTCCAGGCGGTGGTGGCGCGCGCCTGGCAAAGGCTGGGCCAGCCGCGCCGGGCGCAGGGCTTGCTGGCGCCAGAGGCAAAGTTGCGCCCATTTGTTGCCATTCCGCCCGACCTGCCGCTCGGGGCGCTCGCCCTGCGCTATCAGGACGGGCCCAACTTCGCCGTGCTGGCCGTTCCCTATGCGCGCGGCCTGCTCGCCGCCCGGCAGTTCGACCAGGCTCGTGACGTGGCAGACCGCCTGCGCGCCGCCAATCCCGGCGCGGCCGAAGCCTGGCTTCTGGCGGGCGACACGCGCATGATGGCAGGCGACGCCCGCGGCGCGCTGACGCAATACGAAAACGCCGCCGCCATCCGTTTCAACGAACCCGTCCTGCGCCGCATGGACGCCGCACTGCGCGCGGCCGGGCGCGGCCGGGACGCCGACGCCATGACCGCGCGCTACCTGGTGCAAAACCCCGCCAGCCTCACCGCCATGCGCCTGCTCGCCACGGCATGGGCGGACGAGGGGCGCCAGGCGGAAGCCCAGGCGATGGCCCAGGCGCTAAGGGCGCGCGATCAGGTGCTATGAGGTTCAACTCCCCTTCGTTTTCAGAGGAGGGGGGCTAACCCTCGTGCCGTTCGGGCTGAGCGTGTGGACGCTCCCCGCCGCCAAACGCAACCCTCACTTGGGCTGATAGGTCTGCTCCACGCCCGGAAACGCACGGGCCCGCACTTCCTGGGCATAGCGGGCAGCCGCTTCCTCGATGGTCGTCGCCACTTCGGCATAGCGCTTCACGAAGCGCGGCACGCGCTCGAACATGCCCAGCATGTCTTCGGTCACCAGAACCTGCCCGTCGCACTGCGCCGATCCACCGATGCCGATCACCGGGCAGGGAACGGCCTGCGTAATTGCGATCGCCAGTGGCTCCACCACCCCTTCGGCCACGATGGCAAAGGCGCCCGCATCGGCCAGGGCGCGCGCATCGGCCAGGATCTTGTCGGCTTCGGCCTGGCTACGGCCGCGCGCGCCATAGCCGCCCAGCACGTTGACCGCCTGCGGCGTCAGCCCCACATGGCCCATCACCGGAATGCCGCGCGCGGTGAGGAACGCGACCGTCTCGGCCATGGCCGCGCCGCCTTCCAGTTTCACCCCGGCGCAGCCGGTGTCCTTGAGCAGGCGCGCTGCCGCCCCGAACGCTTGGGCTGGCGAGGCTTCATAGCTGCCGAACGGCATGTCCACGATGACCACCGCATGATACGAGCCGCGCACCACCGCCGCGCCGTGGGCCGCCATCATGTCCAGCGTCACCGGCACGCTCGATGGCAGGCCATAGATCACCTGGCCCAGCGAATCTCCCACCAGCAGCAGGTCGCAATGCGCATCGAGCAGTTGCGCCTGGCGCGCGGTATAGGCGGTCAGCATCACGATCGGCTCTGCCGTGTGCCCATCGGCCTTGCGCTGGCGGATGGTGGGCACCGAAAGCCGCTTCATCGGCGCGGGCGTAGGATGCGCGCGGCTGGTCGCGGTATCGAGCTGAAACGTCGTGGACATGGCTGCCATTTCCCCGAAAAAGCCGGTCAGGTAAGGCGCTCGCCTCTATAGCATGGGGAAAAACCCGCAAGGGCGGGCCTCTTGCCGGCACGAGATGAAAAAAGCCTCTTTGACAAGGCAGGGGTTGCCGCTAGCGTTGCGGCCCATGACCTGGTTACCGGTGCAACGTCTTGGCGTGGGGGTTCCCGCCGCACCGGTCCAAGGCGGGAGATTTCAATGTTTGGACGCGTCAAACCACTCGACGCTATTCTGGCGACAGCCGAAAAGAAATCGCTGCACCGCTCGCTCGGTGCCTTCCAACTGACCATGCTGGGCGTCGGCGCCGTGATCGGCACCGGCATTTTCGTGCTCACGGCCGAAGCCGCGCAAAAGGCCGGGCCGGGCATGATGATCAGCTTCATCATCGCCGGCTTCGTCTGCGCCGTAGCCGCGCTGTGTTACGCCGAAATGGCAGCCATGGTGCCGGTTTCGGGATCTGCCTATACCTACAGTTATGCCGTGATGGGCGAACTCGTCGCCTGGATGGTGGGCTGGGCGCTGATCCTGGAATACGCGATTGCCGCCGGGGCCGTGTCCGTCGGTTGGTCGGGCTATATGATCGGCTTTGTCCAGAACAGCCTGCATATAACCGTGCCCCTGGAATTCGTGCGCGGGCCGTTCGATGGCGGGTTGATCAACCTGCCGGCCATGGCCATCGCGGCGGTGATCACTGGGCTGCTGGTGCTGGGCACCAAGGAAAGCGCCACGGTCAACGCGGTGCTCGTGGCGATCAAGATCGTCGCCTTGTCGCTGTTCATCGTCCTGACCATCCCGATGCTCAAGGCCGGCAATTTCGAACCGTTCGCGCCGCTCGGCTTCACCGGCATCTCGGGCGCGGCCGCGTCGATCTTCTTTGCCTACGTGGGGTTTGACGCGGTTTCGACGGCTGCGGAAGAAACCAAGAATCCCCAGCGCAACATGCCGATCGGCCTGATCGGCAGCTTGGCGATCTGTACCGTGTTCTACATGCTGGTGGCGGCCGGCGTGATCGGCACGGTTGGCGCGCAGCCGGTGTTCGGTCCGGGCCACGAAGCTCTTTCGCCCGGCTCGCACGATCTTTCGCAGGCGTGCAAGGCCATTGCCGACAATGCCGTGGTCTGCTCCAAGGAAGCCCTGGCGTGGACGCTGCGTTCGGTCGGCCATCCGATGGTGGGCTGGCTGGTCGGCCTTGCCGCCATCCTTGCGCTGCCCTCGGTCATTCTCATGATGATGTTCGGCCAGACCCGCATCTTCTTCGTGATGAGCCGCGACGGCCTGCTCCCGGAATTCTTTTCCAAGGTGCACCCGCGCTTCCACACGCCGCACGTGATCACGCTGATTACGGGCGTGTTCGTGGCGCTGTTTGCCGCGTTCTTCCCGGTGGGCCTGCTGGCCGACGTGTCGAACTCGGGCACGCTGTTCGCTTTTGCGGCCGTGTCGATCGCCGTGCTCGTGCTGCGCCGTACCGACCCGTCGCGCAAGCGCCCGTTCCGCACCCCGGCCGTGACCGTGGTTGCACCCATCTCGATCCTGGGCTGCCTCTATCTGTTCGGCAGCCTTTCCGCCGCCACGATCCAGCTCTTCGTGGGCTGGGCCGCGATCGGCCTGGTCGTCTACTACGCCTATAGCCGCAACCGCAGCCATGTGGGCCGCGGCCTCACCGAAGTGCACGAGGCCGATGCAGATCTGCCGCCCAGCTCGGTGCCGCCGATCGACTGACGCTTCTGCCTGTCAAACAGCAAAAGGCCGCCGTTTCCCCAAGGGAAGCGGCGGCCTTCGCTTATTGGAACGATTTCGTTCTATTTAAAGGCCGGTCTCGGCATAGCCGCCCTTGAGGCTGTCTCCGATCGGCAGGCCCAGCGCCATCTTGACCACGCCGACGACGCCGACTTCGCCCGACCAGATCGCCGCTTCGCCCAAGTCCATGCGCAGGAACAGCAGGTTGGGGTCCGTCTTGCCCTGGGGATACCAGGATTCGACCGTCTTGCTCCAATGCTGTTCCAGCACGGCGCGATCGGTTTCCTCAGTCAGCGCGCCGGAAAAGCGGGCGAACAGGTCGTGCCCCTTGGCGGCATAAGTTGCCGTTGCCCCGCCTTGCGCGGCAAAGCGATTGTCGCGCGTGGTGAAGAACCAGATCGCGTGGTTGGCGTGCTTGTCCAACTGCGCCGTCATCGGAGCCGCGCTTTCCGGATCGGCATCCAGTTGCAGCATGACGAAAGGCGAATGGTCCAGTGCCTTCCAGAACTTTTCCTTGAGTTCGGTGGGATTGCCTTGGTCGTAATGCATCAATTCTCTCCTGCTCAAGGGCGTTTTACATCATCGGGTTGGCGAGCATTGCCGCCGGCAATGCGTCGATCACGGCCTCGCGATCCTCTGGCCGCTTGCCAGCCAGGAAATCGATGAGATCGGCGATCAGGCGATCGGTGGCCGTGGCAAACACGCCGTGCGGCGCGCCGGAATATTCCAGCAACGTGGCATGGGGCACCGCACGGGCCACGGCGCGCCCGGTCGCTTCGATCGGCACGGTCTTGTCCGACGTGCCATGGATGACCAGGGTGGGCACGGTGAAGCTGGGCAGGTCACCCCGGAAATCGGTGGTGGCAAAGGCATTGGCCGCAGCAAGGGTGGGCAGCAGGCCCGCTTGCATGGTGTGGTTCCACGAAAGCTTGAGCTGTTCGTCGCTCACCGGCTGGGTCAGTAGCCCAACGCCATAGAAATCCTTGAGGAACTGGGCCATGAACTTGGCACGGTCGGTCAGCATGCCATCGGTCATTTCGGCAAAGGTTTCCGCCGGCACGCCTTCAGGATTGTCGTCGGTCTTGGCCATGTAGGGCACGACCGAGGAAACCAGCGCCACCCGGTTGATGCCATCGGCGCCATGGCGCGAGAGATAACGGGCGATTTCGCCGCCACCCATGGAAAAGCCCACCAGCGCAGCCCCCGGCCGTGCTTCGGTCGCTTCCAGAACATCGGCCAGGTCATCGGCAAAGGTATTGTAATCATAGCCGTGGCCGGGCTGGTCAGACCGGCCGAACCCGCGCCGGTCATAAGCAATGGCACGATACCCGGCCTGGGCCAGGGCATGCATGACGGGGTCCCAGCTGTCCGAATTGAGCGGCCAGCCATGGATCAACACCACCGCAGGGCCTTGGCCCCACGACTTGACATAGAGCCGGGTGCCGTCGCGCGTTTCGATCATGGGCATTGTCGGAAAACTCCGCAAAAAGTCTTCCCCCTCCGCGCCTATAACCGGCGCGAGGCCCGGTCCGTTCCAACCCATTGCCCAAAATGCCGCTGGCGCCGGTGCGATATGGAACGTATAAGGAACAAATGTCGCAACCTACGGTGATGGAACGTCTGGGCATCCTGGCCGATGCCGCCAAATACGATGCCAGTTGCGCGTCTTCGGGCACGGCCAAGCGCAACAGCGCGGGCGGCAAGGGCCTTGGCTCGACCGAGGGGATGGGCATCTGCCATGCCTATGCGCCCGATGGCCGGTGCATCTCGCTGCTCAAGATCCTGCTGACCAACCACTGCATTTTCGATTGCCACTATTGCGTCAATCGCAAGAGTTCCAACGTGCGTCGGGCGCGGTTCACCCCGCAGGAAGTGGCTGACCTGACCATCGCATTCTATCGCCGCATCTATATCGAGGGGCTGTTCCTGTCCTCGGGCATCGTGCGATCATCCAACCATACGATGGAGCAGTTGATCGAGGCGGCGCGGATCCTGCGCGAAGAGCACGAGTTTCGCGGCTACATCCACTTGAAGACGATCCCCGAGGCCGATGCCGAACTGGTCGCCCGCGCGGGGCTCTATGCCGATCGCGTCTCGATCAACGTCGAATTGCCCACCCAGGCGGGCCTGGCGCGGCTGGCGCCCGACAAGTCCACCCCGGTGATCGAAGGGGCGATGGCGCATATCGGCAGCGCGATCGTGGAAGCCAAGGACGCGCGCAAGCGGTTCCGCCACGCGCCGCGCTTTGCCCCTGCCGGGCAATCCACGCAGATGATCGTGGGCGCGGACCAGGCCAGCGACGCTGATATCGTCGGCCGCTCGGCCACGCTCTACAGCCGCTTTCGCCTGCGCCGCGTCTATTATTCCGCGTTCAGCCCGATCCCTGATGCCAGCGCCGTGTTGCCGCTGCAGCGCCCGCCCTTGATGCGCGAACATCGGCTCTATCAATCCGACTGGCTGATGCGTTTCTATGGCTATGCCCCGCACGAGGTGCAGCAGGCCGCCGGGGCAGACGGCATGCTGCCGCTCGATATCGATCCCAAGCTGGCCTGGGCGCTGCGTTTTCGCGAGTCTTTCCCGGTGGATGTGAACCGCGCCGGGCGCGAGGCGCTGCTGCGCGTGCCGGGGCTGGGCGTGCGCGCGGTCAATGCGCTGCTGGCTGCCCGCCGCCAGCGCCGGCTGCGCCTGGAAGACGTGGGCCGGCTCACCGTTTCGCTGGCCAAGGTGCGTCCGTTCATCGTCACCGCCGATTGGCGGCCCACCCTGCTGGTCGACCGGGCCGACCTGCGCAGCCGCCTGGCGCCGCCCAAGGCCCAGCAGCTCGAACTGTTCGGGGTATGACCCTTGCGCGTGTGCCTGCCTGCCCCTGACGATACCGAGGCCTGGCGCGATGCGGCGCGCAGCCTGATCCTGGCCGGCGTGGCGCCAGACGACGTGGTGTGGGAAGAGCCGGGGCAGGGCACGGGTGACCTGTTTGCGCAAGGCCCCGCGCCGATCCCGCCACCGTGCCCAGGCGCAGCGCCGGTGCGGGCCAGCAAGGCGTTCCTTGGTCTGGTGCGCATGGCCCTGTTGCATCGCGCGCCGCAGCGGTTCGACCTGGCCTATCGCCTGCTCTGGCGCTTGCAGGATCGGCCCCGCGCGGCGCAGGACGCGGCCGATCCGCTGGTGCGGCGCCTGGACCAGCTGGCGCGCCCGGTGCGCCGCGACATTCACAAGATGCGCGCGTTCCTGCGCTTTCGCGGAGTGGGCGATGGGCCAGGCGATGCCGAACGCTTCGTCGCCTGGTTCGAGCCGGACCATCACATCCTGCGCGCGAATGCCGGCTTTTTCGTGCGCCGCTTCGGCACGATGCGCTGGTCGATCCTGACGCCGGACGGTTCGCTGCACTGGAACGGTTCCGTGCTGGAAGAAGGGCCACCGGCCACGCGGCTCGACGCGCCCGGTGGCGACCCGCTGGAAGAGCTGTGGCGGACCTATTACGCCAACATCTTCAATCCGGCGCGGCTGAAAGTGGGCGCCATGCTCAAGGAGATGCCGCGCAAGTATTGGAAGAACATGCCCGAAGCGGCCCTGATCCCCGATCTGATCGCCGGTGCCCAGGCGCGCGAGGCGGCGATGGTCGATCTGGGCCGCCAGGATTTCGGGCCGGCGCCCGAAAGCCTGGCCGGTCTTGCCGATGGCATTGCGGCGTGCCGCCAGTGCGCCATCGGTTGCAACGGCACCCGCGCTGTGCCGGGCGAAGGCACCCGCCGCCGGGCCTTCATGATCGTGGGGGAGCAGCCGGGCGACAACGAGGAACGCGAAGGGCGCCCGTTCGTGGGCCCGGCCGGGCAAGTCCTGCGCGCGCAGCTTCAGCAGGCGGGCATCGATCCGGCGCAGGGCTGGCTGACCAACGCGGTGAAGCATTTCAAGCATGAACCGACCGGCAAACGGCGCCTGCACCAGACGCCGACAGCCGGCGAAATCGACACCTGCCGTTGGTGGCTGGACCGCGAGTGTGACCTGGTTGCGCCGCGCCTGATCCTGGCCCTGGGCGCCAGCGCTGCCCGTGCCCTCATCGGCCGCACCGCCAGCGTGCAACGCGAACGCGGGTTGCTGGCCCGGCAGGACGGGGCGGAAATCTGGCTGACCTGCCACCCCAGCTACCTGCTGCGCCTGGATGGCGCCGCGCGCGAGGCGGAGGAAGCGCGGTTCGCAGCCGATTTGCGGGGGTTTGCAGCGGCGTTGGCTTGAGGGTTCCACCACCCCCCAACCCCCTCACCTAAAGAGGAGGGGGAGCTAACGAGCTGAAACAAAAGCCCCCTCCTCTTTAGAGGAGGGGGTTGGGGGTGGTGCGAAGCCTAATGCAAGCTCTAGCTCATGCTCACGCCCGCAGCCGCTCGATCCCCTGCGCCAGCGCGACATAGAGCTTGCCCATGTCGGACGAGAGCAGCGTCACGCCCAGGGCATTGCCATCGCGGGTGGACAGCAATTGGCGCAGCATGCCTTCGAAATCGTGGATATAGCGGTTCACGTGGCCACGGAACTCGGCGTCGCCGGCATAGTGCTGCTGCACGGCCTTGGCATCGGCGCTATCGAGCAGGCTGACCGCGCGTCGGGTGAAGATGCCGCGGTCGCCACGCAGATAGGAAGCCCAAGCGGTTTCCGAAACGTCGGCCGAAAGCGCCTGCGCGATGTCGATCGCGGCGGAATTGAGCGATTCGGTGATCAACGCGGTGCGGCGGGCAAAATCGTTGTCCACCTGCTCCTCGGCGCGCTCGCGGGCGCGCGCCACGCGATTTTCCAGGTTGGCGGCCAGTTCGTCCACCTTGGCCAACTGGTCGCGCATCTGCACGGCGCTGTCGCGGCTGGCGGCGGCGGCACTGTCGATCGCCTGTTCGAGCCGGGCGATCAATTCCGCCCCGCGCCCTTGCAGCACGCGCGCGATGGCGGCGTTGCCTTCATCGCCCAGGCGCGCGGCCAGGGCGTCGATCTCGGTGTGCAGCGTGCTGCCCATGGTTTCGCCGGCAGCGCGCGCTGCGGCGTTCAGCCGGTCGATCGCGGTGGCCATCGTGCCGGTCATGTCACCGGAAAGGGCCTCGGCCTCGCCACGCGCGGTTTCCAGGCTGGCGCGCAGTTCCTGCAACTGGGTGCGCTCGGCTTCGGCCTGCTCGGCAAAGGCCTGGTGCAGGCGGGCAACGTGGGCCAGCGTGGCGGCAATATCGGCGCTGGTGTCGCGCACGGTCTCGGCCAGGGCCGCGCCCTTGCTGCCAGCTTCGCCCAGGCCGGCGTGCAGCGCGGCCACGCGCTGGTCCAACTGGTCCAGCCCGGCCTCGCTGGCGCGCAGCACTTCGGGCAGTTCGGTGCGGCTGTGCTGGCCCGTCGCCTGGATCAGTTCGAGCAGGCGCACGGCGGCATCGGTGGTGCGTGCGATGTGATCGTCCTGCGCGGTCAGTTCGATGCCGGTTTCGGACAGGCGCGTGCGCAGCAGTGCCAGCGCGCGATCCACCGCCTGGGCCGTGGCATCGCCGGTGGCGGCCGATGCCGCCAGCGTTTCGGCCAGTTCGGCAGCGCGCGAGGCGGCGGTATCGCATTGCGCGGCCAGGCGCCGTGCCTCGTCCTGTTGGCGGTTGCGCTGGGTATCGAGCGCGCGGTCGAGATCGGCGAGCCTGTGGGCCAGCGTTTCGGTGGCTTCGTTGGCGGCGGCGGCGAGCGCGGTGCGGCGCTCGGCAATCGCGCGGTCGATTTCCACCATGCGGCGGGCGAGCGTCTCGCGCTGCTCGTCGGCGCCGGCGGCCAGGGTGGCGCGCCGTTCGGCCACGGCCGCGTCGATCGCCGCGCCTTCGCTATCGAGCGCGGCCACCAGGGTGCGGCTTTCCTCGGCAAACTGGGCGAGGCGGGCCTGCGCCTGTGCCTGGCTGCGATCCTGCGCCGCGGCCAATTCGTCCAGGGCGGCACGAAGGCTGCGCATCTGGGCTTCGCTGCGCGCCTGCCAGCTTGCCAGCGCGGCGCTTTCCTGCTCGGCCACCGCGGCGCCCAGCGTGCTGCTGGCTTCCTGCAATGTCGCCAGCCGCTGTTCCAAGGCCGCCAGGCTTTCGCGCTCGGCGCGGGCGAGGGTGCGGCGCTGCTCCTCCAGGGTGTCGGCCAGGGCCTGGGCACGGGCGCGGATCGCGGCCAGCGCGGCATGCTCTTCCTGGTCCAGTGCGGCGCGGTGGCTGCCCACTTCCTCTTGCAGCGTGGCAAAGCGCGCCTCGGTCTGGCGGGCAAGGTCTGCCCCGGCAGCGTTCAATGCGCCCAGCGCGGCCTGCACCTGCTCGCGCACGGTGCTGACCTGGCGTTCGCTGGCCAGGCCAAATTCATTCAGGCGCTGGAACCCTGCGACCATGTCTTCCAATTGCACGTGCGCATTGCGCCCGGCATTGGCGATGGAATTGGTCACGTCCTTGGCGCTGTTGGCGATCACGGGCAGCTGGCTGCGCAGCTTTTCCATGTTGTCCAGCGCATTGGCCGAAACGTCGGCAATCGCGTTTACTTGCGCGCCGTTGTCCTGGATCAGGCCGCGCAGGCTTTCCGCATGGGTGGAAAGCCGATCGGCCGCCATGCGGCCCAATGCGTCAAGGTCGCGTGCCTGGGCAGCGATGAAATCGCGGGCAAGGGCCAATTCGGTGTTGATCGTGCCGAGCCGGCCATGCAGCTGCGCCGATTCGCGCGAGAGGCCGCTGGCAATGCTGGCAAAGCGCCGCGCCTCGCGCCCGCTGCCACGCTGCACCAGCAACAGTCCCACCAGCACGACAAGCACGGGGGCAGCCCACTGGCCGGTGGCCGAGGCCCAGGCCGCCGCGCTGTGCACGGCGATCAGGCCGGGCACGCTGGCCCATAGGTAGAACCCCGTCCACACGGCGATCAGCGCGCCGGCCAAGGCCAGCGGCCAAGGCGTTGGAGCGGCGGGCGCATCATCCTCGACATCGTCTTCGGATTGGGGTGCAAGTTCTGGCAATAACAGGGAACCTTCCGCGTGTTCGCGATCCAGCGCCAGGCCTTTCCCGCCGGATTCCGGCTGGTTGGCTTCGATCGGAATGATCCGTGGTCCCCCGTTCATGGCGGGCTTGTATCACGGAAAAGGCCACCGGTTAAACCCGCCTTAAGCCCTGATGCGACACTATCAACAGCATGGCCTATCTTGGTGACCCGATCGATGCCCAGCTGGCGGCCGTGGCCGGCAGCGATCCCGCGCTGTTCGTGGAACTGCGCAGCGCGTTTCTTGACAGCGCGCAGCGCCAGCTTGATCTGATGCGCCGGTCGCGGTGCGACGGAAACTGGTCGATGGCCGGCATGCGGCTCAAGGGTCTGGCGGCATCGTTTCATGCCGAGGGACTGATGGCCCTGGCCGAGCAGGCCCTGGCCGGCGCACCGGGCGATCCGGCGGTGCTGCGGCGCATCGCCGCCTGGCTCGACGATTTTCGCGCCGGACCCGACATTCTGCCCGAGGGCGGCCAGACGGCCTGAACGGCGACGCTGCCGGGCTTAACGGATTGCCGCACGTCGGCGCCGGACGGGCGCTTGGCATGTCGGGGCTGGCGCCCTACCATGCGGCGATCAGGAGGCATTCACTTGCGGGTCGCGCTCATTTCGTTGATGGAAAACATGCCGGTCGATCTGACGGGCGAGGGGGCCGGCCAGCCGGGCGGAAACCCCGGTTTCCTGCCGATCGCCGGCCACAGTATCGCCCGCCACCAGCTTGGCCTGGCCCTGGCGCTGGGCGCCACGCGAATCGTCGTCCATGCCGAAATGCTCTCGGCCGAGATCGTGGAGATCCAGCACGTCGCCGAACAGCGCGGTGCCCGCTTTCACGTGATCACCGCTGCGCGCGCCCTGGTGCCGCTGGTTTCGGCCGAGGACGAACTCTTTGCCTTTGCCGAAGGGTTCCTGGCGATGCCCGAGGACGCGCGCCGCATCCTGGACGAGGCGCCCGGCGTGCTGGCCCTGCCGGTGGAAGCGGGCGTTGCCGCCGGGTTCGAGCGGATCGACATCAACCACGCCTGGGCGGGTGCCTTGCGGATGCCCGGGCGCGTGGTGGCCGGGTTGGGCGATCTGCCGCCCGAATGGAATCCGGTGGCGGCGCTCCTGCGCCTTGCCACCCAGGCGCGCTTGCCATTGCGCAACGTCCCCCAGGCCTTGCTCGATACCGGGCGCTGGCGCCTGGTACGTGGCGAGGCCGATGCCCATGCCGCCGAAAACGATTGGCTGGCCCAGCATACTGCGGCCAGCCACGTCCGCTCTCCGGGTGAATGGCTAGCGGTGCAGGCCGTGCGGCGCGCCGGCCCGGCGCTGCTCCATGCGCGCACGCGGCCCTGGGTGGTGGCGATGGCGGCACTGTTGCTGGTGTTCCTGGCGCTGGGCGCTGGATGGTGGGGCCGCGCGGGCCTTTCCTTTGCCCTGCTCGGCCTGGGCTGGGTGGTGTTGCAGACCGCACGGCTGCTGGCCAAGGTGGAGGAGGATTCGCTGTTGGAGCCGGCCGGCCACTTGCGCGGCGTGGCGATGTTCGGCCCGCTGCTCGATGCAGCGCTGGTCGCCACGTGTGCCTGGCGCGTCGCCGGCAGTGCCACGGCGCAGACGGCGTGGTTTCCGCCGCTCGTGCTGGTGCTGATCCTGTGGCTGTTCCCCGCGATCCTGCGCGATTTCCGCTGGACGACCTGGCTGTGCGACCGTCTGCTGGTGGCGCTGGCCTTGCTGGTGGTGGGCCTGTTCATGCCGCTGGAAACCGGGTTGCGCCTGATCGTTCTCGCCCTGCTTGCAACGGCTCTGGCACAGGCGCATGGTCTGTTTCCTAACCGCTTGCTAACCAATGGAACCTAGAACCACGGGCATGCAAAACCCTGCGCCCTATTCCCTTGGCGACGATGCCTGGTTCGCAGCCGGCCTGGCGCGCGCGTCTGCCGCGCTCGACAGCACGGCCCCGATCCTGCGCCATCTCGTGCTGGGGGAAGAGCGCGAAGTGTTTGGCGACGCGGTGATTGCCCATGTGCGCGGGATGGTGGACGACGTTGCCCGCCAGCTTGCCGTCGCGCTGGCCCAGGCCGGTGGCGCAGACGCCGGTGTCGCGCCCGATGTCGATGACGTGGCGGGATTTTCCGGCCTGCTTTGTGCCAACGGGGCGTTCCTGGCGGCTGTTCACGGCCAGGCGCTGGAATGGCAGATGGCCTGCCGGCTCGAGCAGGCGCACGGCGTGGACATGATCGTGCCGCCCTTGATCGAAGCGGCCATGGCCACCGCCGACCACCCCGTAGAAGATGGTTTAGGCCAGCAGGGCGATCGGGCTGCCCTGGCCATGGCCGTGCTGGTGGCGCAGGCGCGGTTCTGCCAGGCGCAGCGGCGCATGGCTTTGCCGCTCGACGAATTGCCCCAGGATCTGCTGCGGATCGCATTGGGCACGCTGCATGCCCGCGCCCACGACGATGCCGAGGCGCAGAGCCGCGCGATCATTGCCGAGCGGTCGCTGCGCTTGCGCTTCGATGCCGAACGCGGCCGGCTGGCCCTGCTGCGCCGGCTGGTCGATGCCTTGTCCGATCCGGCTGCGGCGCTCGATCCGCTGCACGCCGGCCCGGCGCTGTTCCTGACGGCGCTGGCCCGCGCCATGGGCGCCCCGCGCGAGGATGCCGCGCTGCTGGCCGCGCCGGCCCAAGTCGCGCGCCTGGCCCTGGTCTTGCGTGCAGCGGGGCTTGATGGCGATGCCGTGCGCGCGCACGTGGCGGTGTTCCATCCTGAGGCGGTTGTTCCTGCGAGCCTGGCAGTGCTGGCCCCCCAGGCGGCTGTGGCGCGGCTGGCGCAAGCCGGGCTGGGCACCTGACCTTGGCCGCGGCCGATCCGATCCGCGCCCGGTGCGATGCGGGCGACCAACTGGTTGCGGCCGACGAGGCACTGGCCCGCTTGCAGGCTGCTGCCGGTGGCACCCTGCCGGGCTTGCTCGCCATTCCCGCCCTTCTTGCCCTGGTGCGCCAGGTGCGCGCCACCGGCCTGGCCCAGGCGCGGCCGATCCTGGCGATGGACGGCGAATGCCCCATCGCGTTTCAGGCGCGCGCCGTGCCCGATGGCGACAGCATCGATCTTGTCCTGCGCGATTGGCGCCGCGCGCCCGCGCCGGATGCGGGCCTGCCGCCGGCCGATGACGCCGCGCTGTGGCATCATCTGGCACAAGGACACGTGCTGCTCGATGCGCAGCAACGCGTGATCGCGGCCGATTGCCCAGCGCCAGACCTGGTCGAACTGGCCACCGATCTTGCCGGCGCCACCGGCCGGCATTGGACCGCCTGCGCGGCCCTGTCGCTCGGCCTGGGTGAAGATGGCAGGGATGGGGGCCGGAATGGCGGTCGTCCGGGACGGGTCGACATGGCCCGGCTGCACTGGCGCCTGTTGGACGACATGGTGGTGGACGTGGCCGGATCGCCGCGCCGCTGGCGTGTGCGCCTCTTGCCCAGGGTGGGAAGCGGGTTCGACCTGCTGCTGCTGCCCGAAACGATCCTGGCCCTGCCGGCCGATCCGGCGCTGCTGCCCCAGGCCGAACCGGCGCCAGCGGGGGCCGGCGCCGCCCTGCCGCCCTGGACCGGCTTTCTCGGCAGAGATCTTGCCCCGGCGTTGCGCCAGCCGATCAGCCGGATCATCGCCAATGCCGAAACCATCCGCAGCCGCCTGGCCGGGCCGCTGGCTGATGCCTATGGCAACTATGCCGCCGATATCGCCGAGGCGGGGCGGCATCTGCTGGGCCTGGTGGAGGATCTGGCAGACCTCGACGCGGTGGAAGCCCCCGGCTTTGCCCCCGCGCCCGACCATATCGACCTGGCCGATTGCGCACGCCGAGCCGCCGGCATCCTCTCGGTCCGCGCGCGCGAGCGCGGCATCGTGCTGGCCCTGCCGGAAGAGGATTGCCATGCCCCGGCCATTGGCGAATTCCGCCGCGTGCTCCAGGTGCTGCTCAACCTGCTCAGCAATGCGATCCGCTATACCCCGGCACAGGCCACGGTCACGCTGGCCTGCGGGGTGGAAGGCGCCACCGCCTGGATCGCTGTGGAAGACCACGGCGAAGGGCTGACTGCCGAGCAGGCGTCGCGGGTGTTCGAGAAGTTCGAAAGACTGGGGCGCAGCGGGGACGGGGGCTCTGGCCTGGGCCTCTATATCTCGCGCCGCCTTGCCCGCGCCATGGCGGGAGACCTGACCGTTTCCAGCACGCCGGGGGCAGGGGCGCGCTTCATGCTCACGCTGCCGGCCGACGTGCCGAGTGCCGGGATCGTCAACGCGCGCTGAACCGCGCCATCCCGGCCCCGCCTGTCCCAACGTGAACGGCAGATTTGCCGGCCATTCCAACCACATTCAGATCGCAACCGGTAAGCCTGCTGCCGTTGGGGACCACCTGGCGTCTTTCTGGAAAGGTTCGTGATGATCAGGATGATGGTAATGGCCGGCTTGGCCGGTGCATTGGTGGCCAGCCCGGCGCTGGCCCAGGCAGTAGATCCCAACCAGCCCTTCAACGACGGGTCGGCCGCGGCATCGGTATCGTCGCCGCCGGGCGTGGTCGCGCCCGGCTATGATCCCGGCACGCGCGCCGCCAATGTCGACATGGGACAGGCTCTGGCTGCGGACATGGCCAGCGTTCAGGCCCGGCAGCACGCCGAATTGCAGCGGTACCACCAGGCCCTGAAGGGCCGCGCGCAGACGATCGCGATGATCCGCACCACGCAGGCGCGGCGCGAAGCAGCCTATGGGCGCGCGATGGATGCCTGGCATGCGCAAGTCGCAGCCTGCCAGGATGGGAACCGGCAGGCCTGCCTGGCGCCCACGCCCGATCCCGCCGCGTTCGAATGAGCGGCGCCTTGGGCATTGAATAATGCAATGAAGTGAGGCGGAAATGCCCGGGCGTCAGCGACGGCGCCCGGCGCGCCATACGGCCGCGATGCCAAGCAGCGCCAATGCCAGCCCGCGCCACGCCCACGGGCGCTGGTCGAGCATGAAACTTTCGCGGGGCCAGTGCACCAGGCCAAGCCCCTGGGCCATCCACAACAGGCCCATCAAAAAGGCGGCCACGCCAAAAATCCGCAGGATCATTGCCATGGCCGCCTTCGTTTTCATCTATCGATACCCGCTCAGCGGCTTTCGATCGGCACATAGTCGCGCTGCGTCGGCCCGGTGTAGAGCTGACGCGGGCGGCCGATCTTCTGGCCGGGATCGCTGATCATTTCGTTCCACTGGGCCACCCAGCCCACGGTGCGGGCCAGGGCGAACAGCACGGTGAACATGGTGGTCGGGAAACCGATCGCCGACAGGATGATCCCCGAATAGAAGTCCACGTTGGGGAACAGCTTCTTTTCGATGAAGTAGGGATCGTTCAGCGCGATTTCTTCCAGGCGCAGCGCGGTTTCGAACAGCGGATCGTTGACCTTGAGCGCGTCGAACACTTCGCGCACGGTCTTCTGCATCACCGTGGCGCGCGGATCGTAGTTCTTGTAGACGCGGTGGCCAAAGCCCATCAGGCGGAACGGATCGTTCTTGTCCTTGGCGCGCTCGATGTAGTGCGGGATCTTGTCGGGCGTACCGATCTCGCGCAGCATGTTGAGCGCCGCTTCGTTGGCGCCGCCGTGTGCCGGGCCCCACAGGCAGGCAATGCCGGCCGCGATGCAGGCGAACGGATTGGCACCCGACGAGCCGGCAAGGCGCACGGTCGAGGTCGAGGCGTTCTGCTCGTGGTCGGCGTGCAGGATGAAGATGCGATCCATCGCGCGTTCGACTTCGGGGATCACTTCATATTCCTCGGCGGGAACGCCGAAGGTCATGCGCAGGAAGTTGCCGGTGTACGACAGGTCGTTGCGCGGATAGAGGAACGGCTGACCGACCGAATACTTGTAGGCCATCGCCGCGATCGTGGGGATCTTGGCAAGCAGGCGATGCGAGCTGATCGTGCGGTTCTGCGGATCGGCGATATCGGTCGAATCGTGATAGAACGCCGAAAGCGCACCGACCACGCCGCACATCACGGCCATGGGGTGGGCGTCACGGCGGAAGCCGCTGTAGAAGCTGCTGAGCTGTTCATGCACCATGGTGTGGCGCGTGATCGTGCGGGTGAAGCTGTCCAGCTCGTCCTTGTTCGGCAGTTCGCCGTTGAGCAGCAGGTAGCTCACTTCCATGAAGCTGGAATGCTCGGCCAGCTGGCCGATCGGATAGCCGCGGTGCAGCAGGACGCCTTCGTCACCATCGATATAGGTGATCGCGCTGTCGCAGCTGGCAGTGGAGGTAAAGCCCGGGTCGTAGGTGAACTTGCCCGACTGGCCGTAAAGCTTACGGATGTCGAGGACGTCCGGCCCGATGGTGCCGCTCTTGACCGGAAGGTCGATGGTCTTGCCATCAATGGTCAAAGTAGCCTGATTGTCGCTCACGCTAGGCTCTCCTGTACAAAGAAACAGTGTGTTCTGTGTGCTGCCCTCGTCAGGCAGCGTGGTCACGCAAACGGGCCAGGCTCTCCTCCTTGCCGAGGAGAACCAGGACATCGAAAATTCCAGGTGAGGTCGCTTGTCCCGTCAGGCTTGCGCGCAAAGGCTGGGCGATCTTGCCCAATCCCACTCCCAGCTCCTCGGCCATTTGCTTGAGATTGGCCTCCAGCGCCGGCGCTGTCCAGTCGTTTGCGCCCTCAAGCCGCGTCACGACTTTGGCAAGGATTGCCCGCGCATCCGCGGTCAGCAACCCTTGCGCCTTTTCATCGAGCGCCAGCGGGCGTTGGGCAAACAGGAACACCGCGCCCTTGGCCAGTTCGTTGAGATCGGCGCTGCGCACCTTGAGCACCGGCATGGCCTCGACCAGCTTGGCGCGGTCGTGCGCGGGCACGAGCGATTCCAGGCGCGGCGCAACCAGGGCGGCCAGGCGCGCATCGTCGGCTTCGCGCAGATAGTGCCCGTTGAGGTTGAGCAGCTTCTTGAGGTCGAACCGCGAGGCGCCCTTGTTGACATTGGCGATGTCGAACCATTCCACCGCCTGGTCGCGGCTGATGATTTCCTCGTCGCCATGGCCCCAGCCCAGGCGCAGCAGATAGTTGAACACCGCTTCGGGCAGCAGGCCCATCTCGTCGCGATAGGCGTCCACGCCCAGCGCGCCGTGGCGCTTGGACAGCTTGGCCCCATCGGCGCCATGGATCAGCGGGATATGGCCATAGACGGGGTCGGGCCAGCCACCCTCGATCGCGTCCATCGCGCGGATCACCACGAGCTGGCGGAAGGCATTGTTGATGTGATCATCGCCCCGGATCACGTGGGTCACGCCCATGTCATGATCGTCGACCACCACGGCAAGCATATAGGTGGGCGTGCCATCGCCTCGCAGAATGACGAAATCGTCGATTTCCACGTTCTGCACGGTGATCGTGCCCTGAACGGCATCCTCGATCACGGTTTCACCCTCGCGCGGCGCCTTGACGCGGATGACATAGGGCTTGTCCGCCGGCCAGGTGGCCGGATCGGCATCGCGCCATTCGCTTTCGAGGCGGAAGGGGCGGCGCTCTTCCTGCGCCTTGGCGCGGCGGGCGGCGAGTTCTTCCTGCGTCAGATAGCAGCGATAGGCGTGGCCCGCGTCCAGCAACTGGTTGGCGACCTGCGCATGGCGATCGGAGCGGGCGAACTGGAACACCGGATCGGCATCGCCGCCCAGGCCCAGCCAGTTGAGGCCGTCGAAGATCGCGTCGATCGCTGCGTCCGTGGAACGCGCGCGATCGGTATCCTCGATGCGCAGCAGATAAGTGCCGCCGTGATGGCGGGCATAAAGCCAGTTGAACAGAGCGGTGCGGGCACCACCGATATGCAGGAAGCCCGTGGGCGATGGAGCAAAGCGGGTGACAACGCGTGCTGCCGGGCTGGCGCTGGCCGTGCCCGATCCTGCAGAAACGGTGTCAGTCTGGCTTGCCATCGAGGGCGCATTCCTTCCTATTCGGCGCATGGCCGGTTCTCTCGCGACACCGCTTGTTCGTCCTGCGCCGCAAGGCGAAGGCGCTGGTGCCGGCCCGGTTGAAACCGGTCTTGATATGGGACCGAACGGGCTCGGGCGCCATTGGGCCAAAGCGGCGCGTTTGTCCAGCATGCTCGCGCATGCGAATGCGTGGATCGATCAACGCGGGACTGAGCGCGGTCCCTGGCTAAGTGTAGCGTTTGCGGCGGGAATCTGCGCTTGGGTGGTGCTCCCGGGGGTATACCACTGGGTTGCTTTTCCGGCTGGAATCGGTGGAATTTTGCTGCTGGTGCTGCCTCGCGATCGAGACGGCCGACTCGCCCATTTGCGACTGGCCGTGCTTTCGCTGGGGCTGATGGCGGCGGCCGGCTGCGCCACGATCTGGGTCAAGTCTGCCTTTTTGGGCACGCCGCCGATTCCCCGGCCCATGCTCGCCGTGCTGGAAGGCACCGTGGTCGATCGCCAGGTTCAGGCCGCGCAAGGCCGCATGCGGGTGACGCTGGCCACCCAGGTCCTGTTGCCGTCGGGCATGGTGAGGGCCGGGCAGGTGCGGATCAACGTCCCGCTGCCGCCGGGCGATTCGGCCGGCAGCGACACCAGGCTGGGCGATGGCGCGCGGGTGCGCCTGCGTGCGCGCCTGATGCCGCCCGCCCCGCCGATGGTGCCCGGTGGCTTCGATTTTGCCCGCAGCGCGTGGTTTTCGGGATTGATGGCGACGGGCAGCAGTGTGGGCCCGCTCACGCTGATCGCGCCCGCCCCGCCGGGCACGCGGCTCGATGCCGTGCGCCAACGCCTGGCCGATCATATCCGTGCGCAACTGGGCGGATCGCCCGGCGCGATCGCCGCTGCCTTTGCCAGTGGCGATCGCGGCAGCATTGCGCCGAGCGACGAAGACGCGATGCGCGACGCGGGCCTGACGCACCTGTTGTCGATCAGCGGCTTGCACGTCAGCGCCGTGGTGGGCGCGGTCTATTTCATCACCGCGCGGTTGCTGGCGCTGGTGCCGTTCCTTGCCCTGCGCCTGCGCGTGCCGCTGGCCGCCGCGGCAATGGGGGCGCTGGCCGGCATTGGCTATACCCTGCTGACCGGCGCAGAAGTGCCCACGATCCGCTCGTGCCTGGGGGCGCTGCTGGTGCTGCTGGCCTTGGCGCTGGGGCGCGATCCGCTCTCGCTGCGCATGCTGGCGGTGGCGGCGTTCATCGTCATGCTGTTCTGGCCCGAAGCCGTGGTGGGACCCAGTTTCCAGATGAGCTTCGGCTCGGTCATCGCGATTATCGCGTTCGACAGTTCGGCCCCGGCGCGGCGGTTCCTGGCCCACCCGCACGAAGGCTGGCCGATGCGGCTGGCGCGGCACCTGGCGCTGGTGCTGGCCACCGGCCTGGTGATCGAACTGGCGCTGATGCCGATGGCGCTGTTTCATTTCCACCGCGCCGGCATCTATGGCGCGGCGGCCAACGTGGTGGCGATCCCGCTGACCACGTTCGTCACGATGCCGCTGATCGCACTGGCGCTGTTTCTCGATCTGGCCGGCTGGGGCGCGCCGGCCTGGTGGGCGGTGGGCAAATCGCTCGATGGCCTGCTGTGGCTGGCCCATGTCACCGCCGCGCAGCCGGGCGCGGTGACGCTGATGCCGGGCATGCCGGGATGGGTGTTCGGCCTGCTGGTGGCGGGCCTCCTGTGGCTGGCGCTGTGGACCGGCAAAGTGCGGCTGTGGGGTTTCGTGCCCATATGTCTCGGCGCCATGCTGACAGCGTTGCAGCCCACGCCCGATGTGCTGGTGACCGGCGATGGGCACCATGTCGGCCTTGCGGGCGAAGGGCCCGACCTGCTGATGCTGCGCGACACGCGCAGCGACTATACCCCGTCCACGCTGCTGGAAAACGCCGGGCTGGAGGGTGAGGCGCGCAGTCTCGACACCTGGCGCGGCGCGCGGTGCAACGAGGATTTCTGCCGCGCCGTGCTGGTGCGACAGGGCCGGGCCTATACCGTGCTGATGAGCCGGGGCCGCGACCGCGTTGACCTTGGCGACCTCGCCCGCGCCTGCGCATTGGCGGATATCGTCATCGCCGATCGCACCCTGCCGGTCACGTGCCGCCCGCGCTGGCTCAAGGCCGACCGCCGCCTGTTGCGCCAAACCGGCGGGCTGGCGATCTACCTCGCCAGAGGCAAAGTGGTGACCGTCGCCCAAGGCGAAGGCCAGCACGGCTGGTTTCCGGCGCCGGAGCCGTGGGTGAGGCGCCCTGCCTTGACGGGGACGCAGCCCTGCTGCCAGACGAAGGTGGCTGGGCGGTGATGCCGGCGTTGGCAGCGCTGGACGGCTGCGTGGATGATCTGATGCAAAGCTGGGGCTGTAAGCGACGATGGCGGAAGCCCCGCCAGCCTCGGGGTTAGTGTGTTGATCCTGGCGATTTTCCCGGCGGTCCGTTGCAGGCCGGGGAGCAAGCCCAACTGCGCTTTCGGCTCGGCGTGGACGCCGATGGAAGCCCGAGCGCTTGGCGGACAACAGGATCCACCGTGGATTCCGATGGCAAGTTTGCCCAATCCAGTTGCGCCGCCCTGATGCGGCGCGCCCGCTTCCGGCCGTTATGCGATGCAGCCGGCCAGTCGACAAAGGGCTGGTTTTTCGGCCAGGTGCACTACTTTTCCTGCGAAGGTGAAATTCTGCGGTCTAGCGGGTGGAGGAAACAGCCAGCTTCAGGCCGAAGCCCACGAAGACCCCGCCCGTCAGGCGATCGAGCATGGTAACAAGGCGAGGTTTCTGCAGGGCCGTGCCCAGTCGCGCGGTGGCTGCGATCAGCGCCGCGAACCAGGCCAGTCCCAGCACGACATGGACGCAGGCCAGCCCGAACAAATAGGCCGCCACGTTCGCGCCAGGGGGCACGAACTGGGGCAGGAAGGTGACGTAGAACACACCCACCTTGGGATTGAGCAGGTTGGTGAGGAAGCCGCGCCAGAACGCGTTCGTCGCCGTGTTGGCGCGGGTTGAACCGGCGCCGCTATCCAAGGAGCCGCGCGGTTTCCACAAGAGCTTGATGCCCAGCCACAGGAGGTAGGCCGCGCCCGCCAGTTTCACCACGGTATAGGCGATCTTTGAGGCGCCCAGCACAGCGCCGAGGCCGAGCGCGGCCGCCGCGCCCCAGGCCAGGCAGCCAAGCGCGATCCCCAGGGCGGCGCGCGCGGCGGCAGGCTTGCCTTCCACCGCTGCTGCGCGAAGCACCAGTGCCGTGTCTAAACCCGGCGTGATCGTCAGGATGGCAACAGCTGCGAGAAACGCGAGCAGCAAGGTGATTTGGGCCATGTGCGCTTCTACCATGCTGGCCGATCGCGAGCCAGTTCTTGCCGTGCCGGTTGTCCCAGCGCCGGCGGCGTGGGGCGGGCGGCCGGCTCGTCCCACGCCAGCGGTGCTCAAGCCGTCAGGGCTGGTCGATCATAATTGTTGGCATAGGCGTTCTCGACGCCGGGCAGGATTTCGACGATCGAGAAATACCGGTCCCAAAACGGCGTTTCGCGCAGGCTTTCGACCAGCAACTCGTAGCTGTGGTGATCGACTGCTTCCCACATCCACACGTCGGTGACGCGCGTGGCGTAGAATTCCACGTCGAAAAAGCGCAGCGACACCCTGTCGGCATATCTTTCGAGGATCGGGCTGACATGCTCGCCCAGCAGGGCGAAGCGGCGATCGATGGAAAAGCCGAGCCATTCGGGCGAGGTCTTCACCAGCATGAAGACGGTGAGCGCGGGGGTAAATTGCTTGGTCATGGTGCATCCTTGCATTGTGCAGTGAGGTCCCTAGAATGCGAGCAGATCATCACATTTGGCTACTCGCATTCCCGCCATGCCCGAACCGTCTCCCCCACCGCGCCAGGTCCCCCGGAAACTGCCGAGACAGGCGCGGGCGGTGGAAACCGTGGCGGCTATCGTCGAGGCGGCGGCTCGCATTCTGGAGCAGGGGGGAATCGCCGCGCTGACCACCAACGCGGTTGCGGCGCGGGCGGGCGTCAGCGTGGGTTCGCTCTATCAATATTTCCCCGGAAAGGAGGCGCTGGTTGGCGCGCTGATCGTGCGCGAGACATCGATCCTGATCGCCGAGTGCGAAGAGGCGCTGGCGCGCGTTTCAGGCCAGGAGGCACTGGTCCGGATGATCGGCGCGGCCGTGGCCCATCAATTGCGACGGCCCAAGCTGGCGCGCCTGCTCGATGTGGAAGAGGCACGAATGCCGCATGACCCGGAAACGCAGCGCGTATCGCGCCATCTCCATGGGATTTTGCGCACTGTTCTGATTCAGACCGACCTTGGCACGCAGAGCGATCTGGACGAAGCGGCGCACGATGTGATGGCCATCGTCAAAGGGATGATCGATGCCGCCGGCGAGCGGCAGGAACAGGACCAGGCCGCGCTCGCCGGGCGGGTGTGGCGGGCGGTCCATGGCTATCTTGCCACTGCCGCCCCGCCTGTTGCGGTCATTCCCATGGCGGATGCATGATCATCCGCCGCGGTGGGCATCAATGATAGCGGCGTAGCAGCCCGGCGAGCTTGCCTTGCACTTCCACTTCGTCAGGCGCGTAGAACTGCGGGTCATAGGCCGCGTTGGCAGGATCGAGCCGGATCTGGCCCTTTTCGTGGTGGAGGTATTTCAGCGTGGCTTCCTCACCACGCACCAGGGCGACGACGATTTCACCGTCGCGGGCGGTGTTGGTGCGGCGCACCAGGGCATAGTCGCCATCCAGAATGCCCGCCTCGATCATGGAATCGCCGGACACTTCAAGCGCGTAGTGCTCGCCAGAGCCGAGCAGGGCGGCGGGCACGGGCAGCATGGCCGAGCCTTCCAGTGCTTCGATCGGGGCGCCGGCGGCGATGCGGCCGTGCAGCGGGATTTCGATCACGTCGTTCGCCGCCACCGGAGTGGGGCGGGCCGCCGCGGGAGCGGGACGTGGCGTGGCGTTGCGCGGGGCAGCCTTGGTGGCCAGGCTTTCCGGCTCACGGATCACTTCAAGCGCGCGGGCGCGGTTGGGCAGGCGACGAATGAAGCCGCGCTCTTCCAGCGCGGAGATCAGGCGGTGCACGCCAGACTTGGACTTGAGATCGAGCGCTTCCTTCATTTCTTCAAACGAAGGGGAAATGCCGGAATCATCAAGGCGCGTCTGGATGAACGAGAGCAGTTCGTGCTGCTTGCGCGTGAGCATCCGCAAGTCTCCTTTGGCGAACGAATGCGGAACGAATAAGCAACCAAACCGAACCCGTCAAGCAAATCCGCCAAAATCGAGCAGATAGATCGGCACAAGGCTCCCTTCCGGTTGCATCGGTGCGCCGGGTTCGCGCCGCACCAGGCAATTGGCCCGCGCGATGGGGGAAATGGCGCCGGAATCCTGCAGCGGATCGAGCGTCACGCCGTGGCCGTCCCATGTGCCACGCAGGAATTCGGTGCGGCTGCCGCCAGCGGGCAACGCCTGGGCCAGCGCGGCATGGAGCGGCGCGGGCAGGGGTTGCGCTGCGCCCAGGGCCGCGCGCAGCAGCGGCAGCAGGAACAGATGCGCCGTGACATAGGCCGAGGCCGGATTGCCTGGCAGGCCGAGGATCACCTGCGGGCTGGCGAGCGAGGTTGCGGCGCGATGGCCCACCAGCAGCGGCTTGCCCGGCTTGATCGCCACACGCCAGAAATCGATGCGCGCGCCCACCGCTTCAAGCGCCGGACGAACGAGATCGTGATCGCCCACCGAAGCGCCGCCGCTGGTCACTACCACATCGGCGTTGCGCACGCCATCGATGGCGGCCGCCAGGGCATCGAGCCGATCGGGCACGGGGCCGATGCGCCGCACGTCAACCGGCAGGGCCGCGGCCATGGCGGCCAGCATCGGCCCGTTGCTGGCCGGGATCTGGTGCGGCAGCAGGGGGCGGCCGGGGGCGGCGAGTTCATCGCCGCTGTCGATCACCGCCAGGCGCAGGCGGCGGCGCACCGGCACATGGCCGTGCCCGGCGCCGATCGCCAGGGCAATCTGCGCGGCGCCAAGCCGCGTGCCGGTGGGCAACAGCGGATCGTGCGTGGCAAAATCCATCCCGGCCGGGCGGATGTGCCGCGATGGCGGGCTGGGCGGGGTGCCGGTGAGCATGAGCGCATCGCCCTGGCGCGCGGCGTCTTCCTGCAAGAGCACGCAATCCGCGCCGGGCGGCATGGCCGCACCCGTGCTGATCCGCACCGCCTCGCCATGGCCGACATTGCCGGCAAACGGATGGCCCGCCGCGCTTTCGCCCACTACCGTCCACGGCCCGGGCAAATCCACGCCGCGCAGGGCATAGCCATCCATGGCGGAAAGCGCAGTGGCAGGTTGGGTGCGCGCGGCCAAGAGCGGGGCGGCAAGGTAATGCCCCAGCGCTTCGGCCGTGGCGCGATGTTCTACCGAAAGATGTGGCGCCATGGCGACCAGGCGGGCCTGCGCGTCTTCCAGTTGGAGCGGGGGCTGGCGGCCGTTGCTAACTGGGCTGGTCATGGCGCAGACCAATCGCCCGACTTGCCGCCGCGCTTGGCCACCAGGCGGACCGCGTCGATCACCATGCCCTTGTCCACCGCCTTGGCCATGTCGTAGATTGTCAACAAGGCCACGCAAGCGGCTGTCATCGCTTCCATTTCCACGCCGGTCTTGGCGGTGAGCGAGGCGGTTGCGGTGCATTCCACACCCTGTTCGACGAACGCGAATTCCACCGCCACGGCATCGAGCGACAGGGGGTGGCACAGCGGTATCAGTTCGCCGGTTTTCTTGGCCGCCATGATCCCGGCGATGCGCGCGGTGGCCAGCACATCGCCCTTGGGCACGGTGCCATCGCGGATCGCGGCAAGGGCGGTGTCTGACATGCGGATCATGCCGCGCGCCACGGCCACGCGCTGCGTGGGCTGCTTGGCGCCGACATTGACCATGCGTGCATGGCCCTGGGCATCGAGATGGGTAAGCTGCGTCATGCCCTGCTCATGCCATGTGCGGGAAAACGCGCAAGTCCTCTTGCTCGGCCAGTGGCTGCGGCGGAGCCAACCCGGCGCGCAGATGGTCCAACGCGATGCCGGCCAGGTTCTGCGCGCGGCCGACATGGCGCACCCGCACGTGGGAAAATGAAGCGAGGCCGTTCCGATAGGCTGCCAGGCAATCGGCCGAGGCGGGATGGGCGGCGGTGCGACCCCGGATCTGATCGATCACGAAGGCGGAATCGCCGCAGAGGATCACATCGGTTTCGCCCAGGCGGCGGGCCAGGTCCAGCGCGCCAAGCAGGGCCAGCCATTCGGCGCGATTGCTGTCCCCCTTGCCGCAATCGGGCGCAAACCAGGTTTGGCCGCACGCGACGACGGCCATTTCCATGCGGCCGGGGTTGGGCCGGCAGCCGCCATCGAACCACAGCTTGCGCGCCAAGGCGCCCTCAGCCCTGGAGCAGGGCCTGGGTTGCGGCCGTCACGTCGGGCTGGCGCATCAGGCTTTCGCCCACCAGGAACGTGCGTGCCCCGCAGGCGGAGAGGCGCACCAGATCGGCGTGGTGGTTGATCCCGCTTTCGGCCACCAGCAGGGTGCCCTCGGGCGCGCGCGGGGCAAGCCGCTCGGTGTTGGCGATGTCGGTCACGAAGCGCTTGAGATCGCGGTTGTTCACCCCGATCAGCCGCGATCGGAGCCGCGCGGCGCGGTCCATTTCGGCCTCGTCATGCACTTCGACCAGCACGTCCATGCCGTGCTCGCGCGCGGCCGCCTCGATCTCTGCCATCTGCGCATCGCTGAGCGCGGCGACGATGATCAGGATCGCGTCGGCGCCGATCGCGCGGGCTTCGGCCACCTGCCAGGGATCGACCATGAAATCCTTGCGCAGGACCGGCAGCGCGCAGGCGGCACGCGCGGCCACGAGGAAACCTTCATGTCCTTGGAAATAGGGCGCGTCGGTGAGCACCGAAAGGCAGGCGGCGCCGCCTGCCTCATAGGCACGGGCATGCTCGGCGGGCTGGAAATCGGAGCGGATCAGGCCCTTGGAGGGGCTGGCTTTCTTGATTTCGGCAATCAGGGCAAAACCGCTGGCGGCGCGGGTGCGCAGCGCGGCTTCGAATCCGCGTGGCGCGGTTTGCGTGGCGGCGCGCGCGGCCAGGTCTGCAAGCGAGGTGGCGGCCTTGCGCCGGGCCACTTCGGCGCGGGTGGTGTCGCAGATTTCGGTGAGCTTGTCGGTCATTCCAGGGGCCTTACTTCAGCGCGTCGATCCAGCAACGCAGCAGGGCAAGGGCGAGGCCCTTGTCGATGGTTTCGGCGGCTTCTTCCACGCCTTCGTGCCAGTCGGTCACTTCGCCCGCCACCATCAGCGCGGCCGCGGCGTTGAACAGCACGGCATCGCGATAGGGTCCGTGCTGGCCATCGAGCAGGGCCTGGAGCGCGGCGGCGTTGTAGGCCGCGTCGCCGCCGCGGATGGCGTCGACGGGCGCAACGGCAAGGCCGGCGTCGGCCGGCGCAACCCGGTGCATGAGGATCGCTTCGCCATGCACGTCGGCCACTTCGTTGCCACCGGCCAGGCTCAGTTCGTCCAGCCCTTCGTCACCCGAGACGACGAACGAGCGCGCCGTGCCCAGGCGCGCCAGGGCATCGGCATAGATCGGGACATAGGCCGGGCGCGCGATGCCGACGAGCTGGCGCCGCACGCCGGCGGGATTGGCCAGCGGGCCCATCAGGTTGAAGATCGTGCGGCGGCCGATGGCGCGGCGGATCGGCATGATCCGCCCCATGGCGGGGTGATGCTTGCCGGCGAACAGGAAGCAGATGCCCAGGTCCGCCAGCGTCTCTTCCGCCGTTTCCACCGCGCGATCGAGATTGAGGCCCAGCGCCTCCAGCGTATCGGCCGCGCCCGCCTTGGAACTGGCGGCGCGGTTGCCGTGCTTGGCCACGGGCACGCCGCAGGCCGCCACCACCAGGCTGACGGCCGTGGAGACGTTGAGCGTGTGGTGCCCGTCGCCGCCGGTGCCGCACACGTCGATGGCGTTTTCCGGCGCAGCCACGGCGATCATGCGTTCGCGCATGGCCTGGGCGGCGCCGGCAATCTCGCTGGCGCTTTCGCCGCGATCGGACAGCGCGACAAGGAAGGCGATGGTGGCATCGTCGTCCACTTTGCCATCGAGAATGGCGGCAAAGGCGGCCTGCGCTTCGTCTTGCGGCAGCGGGGTTTCCGCCACCTGCGGCAGCAGGCTCATGCCGGCATCCGCACGTTCACCCCGCACAGCGCCAGGAAATTGGCAATCAGCGCGTGGCCATGTTCGGTAGCGATGCTTTCGGGATGGAACTGCACGCCATGGATCGGCAGGCTGGCATGGCGAAAGCCCATGGTGTGGCCATCATCCGAGCGCGCATTGACCACCAGGCATTCGGGCACGTCTTCGACCACCAGCGAGTGATAGCGCGTGGCGGTGAACGGCGAGGGCAGCCCGGCAAACACGCCGGTGCCATCGTGGGTAACGGGCGAAGTCTTGCCGTGCATCAGCCCGCCGCGCACGACCTTGCCGCCGAAATATTGCCCGATCGACTGGTGGCCCAGGCACACGCCGAGCAACGGCACGCCCGCCTGCGCCGCCGCGCCGACGAGATCGAGGCTGACGCCCGCCTCGTTGGGCGTGCAGGGGCCGGGCGAGAGCAGGAAGCCCTTGGCGCCGCTGGCCAATGCCTCGGCCGCGGTGAGCGCATCGTTGCGCACCACGTTCACCTGCGCGCCCAGTTCCATCAGGTAGTGGACCAGGTTCCAGGTGAAGCTGTCGTAATTGTCGATGACGAGGATCATGGCCTAATCCCTATTGCCCGAACGCCGGTTCGGCGGCGACGCGGATGGCTTCGCGTGCGGCGGCGAAGAGGGCGCCGGACTTGTGCTCGCATTCGCGCTGTTCGGCCGCCGGGTCGCTGTCGGCGACGATGCCGGCGCCGGCTTGAACATGCATCACGCCATCCTTGAGCACGGCGGTGCGCAGGACGATGCAGCTATCGACCGAGCCATCTGGCGCGAAATAGCCCACGCCGCCGGCATAGGCGCCGCGCGTTTCGGGCTCGAGTTCGGCAATGATCTCGCACGCACGGACCTTGGGCGCGCCGCTGACGGTGCCGGCGGGGAAGCCGGCGAGCAGGGCATCGACCGAGTCGGCGCGCTTGGTATCAAGCTGGCCGACCACGTTGGAGACGATGTGCATCACGTGGCTATAGCGCTCGATCGTGTAGCTTTCGGTGACTTTGACGGTGCCGGCGGCGGCCACGCGGCCCACGTCGTTGCGGCCAAGGTCAAGCAGCATGAGATGCTCGGCGCGTTCCTTGGGATCGGCCAGCAGGCTTTCCTCGTTGGCGCGGTCTTCGGCCGGGGTGGCGCCGCGCGGGCGCGTGCCGGCGATGGGGCGGATGGTCACTTCGCCATCGCGGATACGCACCAGGATTTCCGGGCTGGAGCCGATCAGGGCAAAGCCGGGCAGATCGAGGAAATAGAGGAACGGCGAAGGGTTGATCCGGCGCAGCGCGCGATAGAGCGCCATTGGCGGCAGGGGGAACGGCGCGGTGAAGCGCTGCGCCAGCACGACCTGGAAGATATCGCCGGCAGTGATGTAGTCACGCGCGCGGGCGACCATCTGGCCATAGCGTTCGGGTGCCATCTGCGGTTCGCGCACCAGATCGACCGGCTCAGGCAGGCGCAGATCGGCCGGCAGCGGGCCGTGCAGGCGGGCAAGCGCGGCATCAATCCGGTCGGCCGCGCGGGCCAGCACCACCTCGGGCGTGCCTTCACCGGCCCAGACCGGTGCCACGGCGGTGAGTTCGTCGGTCAGCCGGTCGAACACCAGCAGCACGGTGGGGCGGACGAACAGCATGTCGGGCAATTCGAGCGCGCTTTGTTCGGCACGCGGCAATTTTTCCACCAGGCCGATGGTTTCATAGCCGAAATAGCCCACTAGGCAGGCGAGCGTGGGCGGCAGGCCTTCCGGCACGTCGATCCGGCAGCGTTCGACCAGCGCGCGCAGTTCTGCAAGGCTGTTGCCGGGCAGCGCGGCAAAGGTCTCGCGGTCGGTCTGCCAAGTGGTGTTGACCTCGGCCGCGGGACCAGTGGCGCGGAACACCAGGTCGGGATCGAGCCCGACCAGGCTGTAGCGCCCGCGCACTTCGCCACCTTGCACCGATTCCAGCAGGAAATCGCCGCGTTCGGGCACGAACAGCTTGCGCGCGGCGCTCACCGGGGTTTCGCTGTCGGCAATCAGCTTGCGCCAGACCAGCGCCGGCTTTCCGGCCGCCAGCGCGGCGAGGGCCGCCGCGCTGTTTTCGGGCTGGGCGCCGGTGGGCGGCGCGGGACGCGACAAGGTCTGGGTCATGGTCTTACTGGGCACCGACAAGCTTGGCATTGAGCGCACGCAGCGCGGTTTCATTGCGGGAAACGCCCACGCTCTTGCGGATCGCGAGGCGCAGTTCCTCGGCGAGCTCGCGGCCCATGTCGAGGCCGAACTGCTTGCCCGCCTGGCCCAGGAAGGGATCGCCGGCCGGGATCGTGCCGGGCGTCACGTTCTTGAGCGCGATGACATAGAAGCCGGCCTTGTTCGGCGCTTCGAGCGGCTTGGACGTGCCCTTGGACATGGCGAAGAGCAGCACCAGCGGCGGCGGCAGCTGGCGTCCGCTCTGTTGCATGGCGGCCAGCTGTTCGCGGGTGATGCTCACCGGCTGGGCCGGGGGCAGCGTCACGCCCAGGGCCTTGAGCGCATCGGCCAGCGAAGCACCCTTGGCCATGGCATCAAGCACCTTGGTCGACGCTTCCTTGGCCTTGGCCACGCCCTGTTCGGTGGCGAAATCACGCGCGACCTGGTCCTTGATCTGCGCCAGCGGAGCAGGGGATGCCGGGGTGATCTGGCCAACGTCATAAATCGCGATGCGCTTGCCATCGGCCAGCGGGGTCACCTGGCCTTCGCCTTCGTGTTCCATGGCAAAGGCACCCTGGAGCAGTGCGGCGACATCGGCGGGTGCCTTTTGCCCTGCTTGGCCGAACACGGTGCCATCGGCGGTCAGCGCGGGCGTGGTGGCCAGCGTCAGCCCCTGGGCCTTGGCCACGTCGGCGAGGCCGGTGTGGTTTTCGAATTCTTCTTCCAGGCGGGTCGACAGGTCGAGCAGCGCGGCGTGGCGCTTTTCCACCGTCAGATCGGCCACGATTTCGGACCGGGCCTGCTCCAGCGTCTTGCCGGGCTTCTTGACCACGGCATCGACGCGGATCACGTGCCAGCCAAGGCCGCTCTTTGCCGGGGTGGCGACTTTGCCCTGGGCCGCGGCAAACACGGCATCGGCCACGGCGGCAGACGTCTGCCCAGCTAGCTTGTCACGCGTAAGATCGGCGATCTTGCTGGCGGCAAGGCCCTGGGCACGGGCGGCGGCCTCGATGCTGGTGCCACCGGCCACTTGCGCGGCAAGCGCCTGCGCGGCGGCCTGGGTCGGCACGACGACCTGGGTCACGGTGCGCGTCTCGCTGGGCGCATAACTATCGGCCTTGGCCTTGTAGCGGGCGGCGATATCCGCGTCGCTGGGGGCGGGCACATTGGCCAGCGTGGCTTCGTCGATCACGGCATAGCGCACGGTGCGGCGCTCGGGCTGCTGGTAGCGCGCGGCGTTGGCCTTGTAATAGCCGGCCAGCACGTCATCCGAAGGCTTGTCCTTGCTCGCAAAGGCCAGGCTGGGCAGGAAGGCGATGTCGCCGTCGCGCTTTTCCTTGAGCATGGCGGCATAGCGCGCGGTGGCCGAAGCGGGCAGCGCCGTGCCGACGGAAACCGGCGAGAGCACCTGGCGCACGATCAGGCTTTGCGTGATCGACTTGCGCACGGCCGCGTCGGTCAAGCCGCGCTGGGCCAGGAACGCGCGATAGACCGCATCGCTGAACTTGCCATCCGGGCCCTGGAACGCCGGCTGCTTGGCGATTTCGCTGTCGACCAGGCGGTCGGACACGCCCATGCCAGAGCGCGCGGCCCATTCCTGCAGCGCGGCGCGGTCGGCCAGGCCGGTGAGCGCATCATTGAGCACGCCCTGGGCCAGAAACTGTTTCATCGTCAGCGTCGGGTTCTGCTCCCGTTCCTGATCGAAGGCAGTAGTGATGGTCTTTTCCAGCTCTGCCACGGCCACCTGGCTGCGGCCGACAGTGGCCGCCGCTTCGCCGCCGCCGGTCTGGCCGACGCGAAGGCCGGTCACGTCGGCGCCGGCAAAGGCCAGGGCAAGGAGACCGATGAACACCAGGGCGAAAAGCGCGCCGATGCGGGAATGGATCAGTTTACGAAACAGCGAGAGCATGGGATGCGATCAAATCCGCCATATATCTTGGTTGGCCTGCCTTAGGAGGCTTGCGCCGATCCCGCAATGCCTGTGGCGGGTGCCGGGGCGGGGCGTTTGGCCTGCCCAGCGCACGGCACTTCATCGCGCGGGCCTTGCGCTGGCGGGCCAATTGCAGGCAAGGGGATTGCAAGGAATCGGGATTCTGCAATCCGCCCGCCGGCAGGTGCCGTGCCGGCAGGGGCGGATTTGCCAGCACCCGGTCACGGGGCAAACAGCACGAGGGACAAGGCCTGCCATGGCACAACGACCATACATCGTCGGGAACTGGAAGATGAACGGAAGCCGGGCCATGATGGCCGAGGCCCGCGCAATCGACCGGGCCGCGGCGCGCCATCCCCAGGTGGATATCGCGCTGGCCCCGCCCTTTCCGCTGATCGGCCTGCTGCGCGAAGCGGTGACCGGCATCGGCGTGGGCGGCCAGGATTGCCATACCCAGGCCAAGGGGGCTCACACTGGTGACGTTTCGGCCGCGATGCTGGCCGATATCGGCGCCGACTTCGTGATTCTGGGCCATAGCGAGCGCCGCCGCGACCATGGTGAAAGCGATGCCCTGGTGCGTGCCAAGGCCGATGCCGCCCTGGCCGCCGGGCTGGGCGTGATCATCTGCGTGGGCGAAACCCTGGAAGAACGCGACAGCGGCCGGGCCGAGGCCGTGGTTGCCGGGCAAGTCGATGGCTCGCTGCCGACGGGCGACGCCGCGCTGGAAGCGGCCAATGCCGGCAAGCTCGCCGTCGCCTATGAACCCGTCTGGGCGATCGGCACCGGCCGCGTGGCCGACGTGGAAGACGTGGTGGCGATGCACGCGGCCGTGCGGGCGCGCCTGGTGGCGGCCTATGGCGAGGCCGGCAGCCGCCCGCGCATCCTGTATGGCGGTTCGGTCAACGCCGGGAACGCCGCGGCGCTCCTGGCCGCGCCCGAAGTGGGCGGCGCCCTGGTGGGCGGCGCAAGCCTGACTGCCGATGCCTTTCTGCCGATCGTGGCAGCCGCCGGCGCGGGCGAGGGCTGAGAGTCGGGAAATCGGCCCCTTGCGCAAGGGGCCGGCGCGCCCTAAGTGCGCCGCAACAGTTTCAGGCGGAACCTCATGTCGCTCTTTATCTTCCTCACCGTCATCCAGGCGCTTGTCGCAGCAGCGCTGGTCGGCGTGATTCTCATCCAGAAGTCCGAAGGCGGCGGCCTTGGCGTGGGCGGCAGCCCGGCCGGCTTCATGTCGGCCCGTGGCGCGGCTGATTTCCTCACCCGCATGACCTCGATTCTCGCCGCGCTGTTCGTGGGGCTGAGCATCGTGCTGGCGGCCATGGCGGTGAACACCGGTGGCACGCGCAGCCTCGACACCTCGTTGCAGCGCACGGCCGATCCGCTGGCCGGGCAAAGCCAGCAAGGTGGGGCACAGCAGCCCGCGGCCCCGGCCGCTGATCCTTCGGCGGCGGCCGCTCCGGCTGCACCGGCCGATCCTTTGGGCGGCGCCGCCAAGCAGTAACACCGTGCAAGCATGAAGCCAGGCGTTCCCGCCGCACAGGCGGGGGCGCCGGTTTTGTTTTTGCGCACCCATTTCGTGACGTTCCCCGCGCCCGCAGGTGGCACGGGGACGGCCACGGTTCGTCTCGCGCTTGTGGATTGCCATGCCATTCGGCGTCGGTTCCGCTTGCGCTCCTGTCCCTTCTGACGCTAAGGCCCAACTCCCATGGCGCGGTACATTTTTATCACCGGCGGCGTGGTCTCCTCGCTCGGCAAAGGTCTCATGGCGGCAAGCCTCGCGGCGTTGCTCCAGGCTCGTGGCTATCGGGTGCGGATCCGCAAGTTCGACCCCTATCTCAACGTCGATCCGGGCACGATGAGCCCCTATCAGCACGGCGAAGTCTTCGTGACCGACGATGGCGCCGAGACCGACCTCGACCTTGGGCACTACGAGCGCTTTACCGGGGTTTCGGCCCGCCAGGCCGACAACATCACCTCGGGCCGCATCTATCGCGACATCATCGCCAAGGAGCGCCGCGGCGATTACCTGGGCGCGACCGTGCAGGTGATCCCGCACGTGACCGACGCAATCAAGGACTTCGCCCAGACCGAGACCGAAGACCTCGATTTCGTGCTGTGCGAAATCGGCGGCACGGTGGGCGACATCGAAGGCCTGCCGTTCATCGAGGCGCTGCGCCAGCTGCACAACGAGCTGGACCGCGACCAGACCTGCTTCGTCCACGTCACGCTGGTGCCCTATATCGCGGCGGCGGGCGAGCTTAAGACCAAGCCCACGCAGCACTCCGTGCGCGAGCTGACTGGCCTTGGCATCCAGCCCGACATCCTGCTGTGCCGCTGCGAAAAGCCGCTGCCCGAGGGCGAGCGCGCCAAGATCGCGCAGTTCTGCAACGTGCGCAAATCGGCGGTGATCCCCGCGCTCGACGCCAGCAGCATCTATGCCGTGCCCTTGCAGTACCATGCCGAGGGGCTGGACGCGGAAGTGCTGCGCCACTTCGGCATGACCGCGCCCGAACCGAACCTGGCGGTGTGGGACGATATCGTCGATCGCTACCAGAACCCGGAAGGCGAAGTGACCATCGGCGTGGTCGGCAAGTATGTCGGCCTGCAGGACGCCTACAAGTCGCTCAACGAAGCGCTGGCGCATGGCGGCATGGCCAACCGCGTCAAGGTCAACGTGCGCTGGATCGACGCCGAACTGTTCGAGCGCGAAGACAGCGAGATCGCCGCCCATCTCGAGCCGATGCACGGCATCCTGGTGCCCGGCGGCTTTGGCGAGCGCGGCTCGGAAGGCAAGATCGCCAGCGTGCGCTTTGCCCGTGAGCGCGGCGTGCCGTTCTTCGGCATTTGCCTGGGCATGCAGATGGCCTGCATCGAAGGTGCGCGCAACACGGCCGGGATTGCCGAGGCTTCGTCCACCGAGTTCGGCCCGACCAAGGAGCCGGTGGTGGGCATCATCACCGAATGGATGACCGCCGAAGGCCTGGAAAAGCGCGAGGCTGGCGGCGACCTGGGCGGCACGATGCGGCTCGGCGCCTATGAAGCGCACCTGGCCGGCAACAGCCACGTATCGAGCATCTATGATGCCACCACGATCAGCGAACGCCACCGCCACCGTTATGAAGTGAACGTCGCCTATCGCGATGCGCTGGAGCAGGGCGGCCTGCGCTTTTCCGGCATGTCGCCCGATGGACTGCTGCCCGAGATCGTCGAGCGACCGGACCATCCGTTCTTCATCGGCGTGCAGTTCCATCCCGAACTGAAGAGCCGCCCGTTCGATCCGCACCCGCTGTTCAAGGGCTTCATCGCGGCGGCTGTGAAGCAGGCACGGCTGGTTTGATTTTCTAGATTTGCGTTAGGGTTCGCACCACCCCCTGACCCCCTCCTCTGAAGAGGAGGGGGAGCAAGACAGGAGAAGCCCCATCCTCTTCAGAGGAGGTGGTTGGGGGTGGTGGAACCCTTGCGCCACGCGCGCAGAAAAAAGGGGCGCTGGCCCCATATGGCCAGCGCCCCTTCGTGTGTCAGGCTGTCAGTGGATCAGGCGGCCGCGCTGGCGTCGCCACCGTCTACCACCGAAAGCGCCTTCTGGTTGCCGATCAGCACCTTCTTGGGCTTCATCGCTTCGGGCACTTCACGCACCAGGTCGATGGTCAGAAGGCCATCGGCAAGGTCGGCCGCGCTCACCCGCACGAAATCGGCGAGTTCGAAGCGGCGTTCGAAGCTGCGGTTGGCGATGCCAAGATGCAGGTACTGCTTGTCGGCCAGATCGGCCTTGCTGCCCTTGACCACCAGCAGGTTCTGCTGCGCGGTGATATCGAGTTCCTCCGGCTTGAACCCGGCGACGGCCAGCGTGATGCGATAGGCATCGTCGCCCTGGCGCTCGATATTGAAGGGCGGATAGTTGTCACCAGCATTCGCGCGGGCCTGGCGTTCGAGCAGGTCGAACAGGCGATCGAAGCCCACGGTGGTGCGGCGATAGGGGGTGAAATCGAAACGGTTCATGGCAATATCCTCTTGTCGAGCAATCTGCACGTGCCCCGGCCCGGGAAACTCCGGCGCTGGAGCGGGTTGAAAGTGATGCGCCCGGCTTGCGGCGCGCCTCACGAACAACCATGTGTGGGCTGCGTCGCGCATTTCAAGGCCCCCATTTCACCATTTCAAGCGGAGCGAGCATGAGCCAGAGCCCAACCCCCAAGGTCGAAATCTACACCAAGTGGGGCTGCCCCTATTGCGTGCGTGCCAAGGCCCTGCTCGACGCCAAGGGCGTTGCCTATGAAGAGCATGACGTGACCATGGGCGGCCCGAAGCGCGCCGAAATGCTGGAGCGCGCGCCCGGCGCCGCCACGGTGCCGCAGGTCTTCGTCAACGACCAGGCGCTGGGCGGTTCCGACGATATCCACGCCCTCGATCGCGCCGGCAAGCTCGACGCGCTGCTCGGCCTCGCATGAGCGAAGCGGTAAAAGTCGCCCTGTTGCAGATGACCAGCGGGATCGACCCGCTGGCCAATGCCGCCACCATCGCCGATGCCGTGGCGCGCGCGGCGGGGGAGGGGGCGGCGATGCTGTTTACGCCCGAGATGGCCGGCCTGATCGATCGCGATCGCGCGCGCGCCGCGCCGCATATCGTGCCCGAAGAGGCCAACCCCGTGCTTGCTGCCGCGCGCGAGGCGGCGGCACGCCATGGTATCTGGGTGCACCTTGGCTCGCTGGCGGTGAAGCCCGATGGCGCCGCCGGCGCTTCGGGTGATGGGCGATCGGCCAACCGCGCTTTCGTGATCGACGCGGCTGGTGACATCGCCGCGCGGTACGACAAGATGCACATGTTCGACGTGGACCTCGCCACGGGCGAAAGCTGGCGCGAATCGGCCGCCTATCGACCGGGCGAGGCCGTGGTGACGGTGGCAACGCCGGTGGGGCGGCTGGGCCTGGCGATCTGTTACGATATCCGTTTTCCCGCTCTGTTCGAGGCACTGGGCCAGGCGGGCTGCGATTGCATCGCGATTCCCGCCGCGTTTACCGTGCCCACGGGCAAGGCGCACTGGCACCTGATGCAGCGCGCCCGCGCCGTGGAAGCGAGCGCTTTCGTCATTTCCGCCGCGCAGACCGGCCGGCATGAAGACGGGCGCGAAACCTATGGCCACAGCCTGGTGGTCGATCCGTGGGGCGATGTGGTGCTCGACATGGGGGCCGACGCCGGCCTGGGCTTTGCCAAAATCGATCCGGCGCGCACCGCGGCCGTGCGGCAGCAACTGCCGAGCCTTGCCAACAAGCGGCCCGTGCCCATATCGCACGCGTCATGATTGTCTTCGATCTGCAATGCACCGGCGGCCAGCACCGCTTCGAAGGATGGTTTGCCTCGTCCCGCGACTATGCACAGCAGCAGGAACGCGGGCTGGTTACCTGCCCGGTGTGCGGCAGCGACGACGTGGTCAAGGCAGTGATGGCCCCGGCCGTGGGACGCAAGGGCAATCAGGCGCCCGCCATGCCTACGGCCGCGCCCGCGCAGAGCGCTGCGCCGGGCGGGGCAGCGGCACCAAAGACCGCGCCAGCCGCACCACCCCCATTGCCGCCCGAAGCAGTGGCCATGCTGCGCGCCGTCGCGCTGGCCCAGGCCGAGGCGATCAAGAGTTCGACCTGGGTGGGCGATTCGTTCGCCCAGGATGCCCGCGCCATGCATTATGGCGACAAGGATGTTGCCCCCATCCATGGCCAGGCAACGCCCGAGGAAGCGCGCGATTTGCTGGACGAAGGCATTGCCATCGCGCCGCTGCTGATCCCGGTGGCGCCGCCTGGCGAAGTCAACTGAACCGGGCCAAACGCACATTGCCTTGCCGCCACCACGCCCTTAAGAGAGGCGCGGGCGCCCGTAGCTCAGCAGGATAGAGCACCAGATTCCTAATCTGGGGGCCATGGGTTCGAATCCCGTCGGGCGCACCAACAAAATGCCCGGTCTCGTAGAGGCCGGGTTTTTTGTTGATGGGTCACTGGCAGGATTGGAAGTTCGAGCCGGCGCGCAGCGGCGGCAACCGCTGGCGGGTTCAGCCAATCAGGGCACCGAGAGTGAGAATCGTGCGGGCGTGGCGGCGGGCCACGGCCTGGCGGTCTGCGCCGTAACCGCCGCCCAGCGTGCTGGCGAGGGGGATACCGCGCCGCCAGGCTTGCGAGGCGACGAAGCGGTCGCGCGCGGCAAGGCCTTCGTCGGTGAGGGCAAGGCGGCCCAGGCGGTCGTCCGCATGGGCATCGACGCCCCCCTGGAGCAGGATGAGGTCGGGGGCAAAATCGTCGAGCACCGGCACGAGGGCGCTGTTCAGGGCTTCGAGATAGTCGGCGTCGCCGGTCTGGTCGGGCAGGGCCACGTCGAGCGAGGAGCGCGCCTTGCGGGTGGGGAAGTTCTTTTCGGCGTGGAGCGAGAGGGTAAAGATGTCCTGGCGCCCGGCGGTGAGCATGGCGGTGCCATCGCCCTGGTGCACGTCGAGATCGAGAATCAGGATGCGCGCCACGTCGCCTTCCGCGATCAGCCGGTTGGCGGCCACGGCCAGATCGTTGAACACGCAATATCCCGCGCCGCTCTCGGCCAGGGCATGGTGGCTGCCGCCAGCGCTGTTGGCGGCATAGCCGTGGCGCAAAGCCAGCTTGGCCGCCAGCCAGGTGCCACCGGGCGACAACTGCGACCGGCGCGCGATCGGCGGATCGATGGGGAAGCCGATGCGGCGCTGCTTTTCGGGCGGGACGGCGCAGGCCAGCACTTCCCGGACATAGGCCGGATCGTGCACCGCTTCGAGCCAGGCGGGCGGCATGATCTCCGGCGCGTGGACCGTCATCGGCGTGCCGCTTGCGTGCAGTGCCTGCATCACCAGCGCGTATTTGTCGTGCGCAAAAGTGCCAGGCCGATCGGCATGCACGACATAGCCGGGATGATGGACGACATGCAGCATGCCGGCCGCGTTACCGGCCCTGGTCGCGCGGGTCGAGCCGTCTTGCCCCAGTGGGCAGGCGCCGAACCCAGACCGGCCCACCGCGAGCGCTTTGCATCACACGCTCAGGCAGCAAGGGGTGCCAGCGGTTTCTGCAGGAAAAAGCGGCTTTGCCCGCGCGGGTGGTCTGCCAGGGTGCCGAACACGGCAAAGCCGAGCTTTTCGTAAAAGCCGCGTGCCTGGAAGGCATAGGTATCGAGCCAGATGCCGGCGCACCCGTGCGTGCGGGCAAGGGCTTCGGCCCGCGCCATCAGGGCTTCGCCATGGCCCTGGCCGCGATGGCTTGCGGGCACGGCGAGGAGTTCGATGAACAGCCAGTCGTAGGCGATCTTGCCCCACAGGCCGCCCAGTTCGGCGCCATCGGCATCGGTCAGCAGCAGCGCGACCGGGACGAGGCCGGGGTCGCCCCCTTCGCGCAGGTTATAGGCGCGCAAAGGGGCAAGGATGGCTTCGCGCTGCGCGTCGGTGGGGTGGGCGGCGTGGGTGATAGTAAGCGTCATGGCGCCGTTCTTGGCCGCAAACCGCGCGGGCGGCAACGGACAAGGCTGGCGCCACGAGCGGCGTTGGGCGGTTCAGAACGGCTGGTTGAGCCGGTCGAGCGCGCCTTCCAGGATATGGGCATGCTCGGCCGGGCTGCCATGGGCAAGTTGCAGGCGGCCCACCGCGATCGAGCTGTCGATCACGTCCTGGCAGCGCGGATAGCGGCGTTCCTGATAGGCATGCAGGCCGGCAGCCACGTCTGCCCCGGCGCGGGCGAGTTCCTCGGCCAGGACGATGCCGCTTTCCACCGCCATGCCCGCGCCCGAGGCGAGATGCGGAGTGGTGGCGTGGACGGCATCGCCGAGCAGGACGACGCGACCGGTGTACCACGGGCGCGGCTGGAGCGCGGCGGCAAGCGGGCGATAGTTGATCCAGTCCGCCGGGGTCATCGTATCGCGAATCCAGCCGGCATGGCCGCCGAAATCGGCCAGCAGGGCCTTGAGATCGTCGAACAGTTCCTGCTCGGTACGGAAGGTTTCGCGCTCTTCATGCGCGGTGAGCATCCACATGTAGATGCTGTCGGGGCTGCATGGCGTGATGCCGCAGGGGTTTTCGTGCCCGAGGTAGAATTCGCCCATGTCGAGCGTGGGCGGCTTGCGCATCGAGATGCGCCAGCAGCCCTGGCCGGTGGGCAGGGCGGGAGCCATGTGGGGGAATGCCAGGGTGCGCATGTGCGAGAAAACGCTGTCAGCGCCCACCACCAGGTCATAACGCCCGGCGCTGCCGTCGGAAAACGTGACATCCACGCCATCGCCGCTTTCCGTGAGGTTGCTGACCGTCAGGCCCAGGCGCACCGGGATGGCCAGTTCGCGCACGCGGCCCTGCATGATCTTGTGCAGCACCGGGCGCATGATGCCCCCGGTGGCCGGCAGGCCTTCCTCGATCACCGGCTCGTCCAGATCCTTGATATGCGCGCCGTCAAAGCGGAACAGCCGGGTCTTGTTGGTGATTGCGCCCTGCGCCTTGATCTGGTCGAGCAGCCCCAGGCGGCGATAGGCCCGCAAGGTTGGCCCGGTAATGGTGATGCCCGCGCCATAGACGCGCCATTGCGGGTCCAGGTCGATCAGTTCGACCGACACGCCGCGTTCTGCCAAGGCGATGGCTGCGGCCATGCCGCCGATGCCGCCGCCAACGATCAGCGTCTTGGTGACGCCGGTGATGTTCTCCCGTTCCATGCCGTCATGGCTAGAGCGCAGCGCGAAGGACGCAAATCCGAAGCATGGATAGGCGCCCATCCACACAATCGGTAAGACGGGCCGGCATGATTGCCTTACGTGACGCCCCATGAGGTTTGCCGCGCCAAAGATGCGCGGAAATGCTCCGGGGAGGACTTGTACATGACAAAGATGCGCGCATGCGCCGGCTTTTCGGTTTCCGTTCTGGCTCTGGCCGTGGCTGCAACAGCGGCACGGGCACAGGACGCAGCGCAGCCGGTGGCACCCCAGCAAGCCACGCAGGGCGCCGCGAGCGGCGATACCGGCCTGGGCGAGATCGTGGTGACGGCACAGCGCAAATCGGAAAGCATCCAGAAGGCGGCGATCGCGATCGATGCCGTTTCCGGCAACGACCTGATGCAGCGCGGCGTGACCAACGCCCAGGATATCACCAAGCAGGTTCCAGCGATCAGCGTGACCAATGGCGGCGGATCGAACACCTCGATCTTCCTGCGCGGCGTGGGCAACGTGACCAACAGCTCGTACAACGATCCGGCCGTCACGCCCAGCTATGACGGCGTGGTGCTGGGCCGTGCGGCGGGCGCATTCTCGGCCGCGTTCTACGATCTCCAGCGGGTCGAAGTGCTCAAGGGACCGCAGGGCATTCTCTATGGTCGCAACGCCACGGGCGGTGCCGTCAACATCATCCCGGCGCGCCCGGAACTGGGCAAGAACGGGATGGGCTTCAACCTGTCTTATGGCAATTACGACGCGGTCAACGTCGATGGCCACGTCAACCTGGCGCTGGGCGACAGCACGGCGCTGCGCGTCGCCGGCACCCGCCAATACCACAAGGGCTATAACCGTGATGGTTCGGACGATCTGGATCGCAGCGGGGTGCGTGCGCAACTGCTGTTCGAACCGAGTTCGGATTTCAGCCTGCGCCTGGGCGCGGACTGGACCAAGGTGGGCGGCGTCGGCACGGGCAGCAGCTATGTCGGCTCGTTCGATCCCAGCTACAATTTCATCCCCGCCGGTTTCGATACCAGCGAAGGCCTCAACACCAAGGCCGCCAATGCCTGGCGCCAGCAGCAGCTGGCGGCGCCGGGCTTCGGCTTCCTGAACGCGATGAACCGGCAGCAGTCGATCGACTTCACCTATTGGGGGGTGAATGCAGAGCTGAACTGGAACACCGGCCTGGGCAAGCTGACGATCATTCCGGCCTATCGCAAATCCAGCGGGGAAAGCTATTTCTATGGCCCCGCGTTCAACACTGCCTATGCCAACGAAACCGACAACCAGTTCAGCCTGGAAACCCGCCTGTCGGGAAGCAAGGGCATGGTGGACTATGTGCTGGGCGGGTTCTTCTTTGACGAAAAGATCAAGTCGGTCAGCGAGTACAACCAGGAATTCGTGCTGCCGATCCAGTCATACACGCACAAGACCACGAGCTGGGCGCTGTTCGGCCAGTTGACCGCCCATGTGACCGACCGGCTGCGCCTGGTGGGTGGTGCGCGCTACACGCACGACCACAAGGACATGAACGGGATGATCAACAATTTCATCACGTTCTGCGGCGGTGCCCCCGATGGCGTGGCGCCCGAACTGATCACGCCGCCAGCTTCGTTCGCCTATGGCTGCGCCAGCCCCAGCGCCTTGCCGCGCTACCCCAACCTGCTCAGCACCGGGGCGACGGTCGACTGGCTCAAGTCCAACGGCTGGATCTCGTCCAGCGCCACCGACCAGGCGAACGTGCAACTTTTCGACCTGACCACCGGCAAGGGGCAGATCCTCAAGACCTACAATCCGGTGGTGGCGCAGGGCAGCTATTCGCGCGTGACGTGGAAGGGCGCGGTGGAATTCGACGTGGGGCCGCGCTCGCTGCTCTATGCTTCGGCCGAAAGCGGCTATCGCGCCGGCGGGTTCCAGCTGGCCGAGGGGCGCCCCAGCTACAAGCCGGAATTCATCACGGCCTATACCATCGGTTCCAAGAACCGCTTTTTCGACAATCGCGTCCAGCTGAACCTGGAAGGCTTCCTGTGGAAGTACAAGGACCAGCAGATCACCTATTTCACCTACGATACGTCGGGCACGGTGATCAATTCCAACGAGAATGCCGGCCGTTCGACCATCAAGGGTTTTGACATCGACGCCATGGTGCGCCCGTTTGCCGGCACTACGCTGACCGGCAAGGTGCAATACCTCGATGCCAAGTACAACGACCTGCACCTCTATACCGCCGCCCCGCGCGACAACATCGGTTGCCCTTATACCTATACGGGGGCTTCGGCCGGTGGCGCGCCGGTCAAGGATTTCAACTGCTCGGGCAAGCCGCTGCTGTTTGCGCCCAAGTGGACGGTGAACCTGGGCGCGGAGCAGGTGGTGCCGGTGGGCCAGGAACTGGAACTGGTGGGCAACGTCAACACCGCCTGGCGCGCCGACCAGTGGGGCGCGTTCGAATACCTCGATTTCGAGCACATTCGCGCCTATTGGACCACCGACCTCGCGCTCACCCTGCGCAAGGCCGATGGCGGCTGGTCGCTCGGCGGCTTTGTCAGCAATCTGGAGAACAAGCGCCGGGTGGCAATGCCGCAGCTTTCGCCGATCGGCATGGCCGTTTCGCACTATGGCGCGCCGCGCACCTACGGCGTGCGGTTTTCGGCGAACTTCTGATCCGCAAGGCTGCATCGCATTTCCGGGCGCCGGGGGCCACACTGGCCCACGGCGCCCGTCTACCGTTATCCGTTTGACCGCGTTATCCTTCCGCACGAGGAGTTGCCATCCCATGACCATTCTCATCACCGGTGCCGGTGGCTTCGTTGGCCGCGAAATCGTTGCGCGCTTGCTGGCACAGGGACGGGGCGTGGTGGCCATGGACACCGTGCCCGACGGCATTCCCGCCGGCGCGCGGGTGGTGGCGGGTGACCTGGGCGATGCGGCGGTGCGTGCAGCGGCGCTGGGCGAGGGGGTGAGCGCGATCATTCACCTGGCCACGGTGCCGGGCGGCGCGGCAGAAGCCGATCCGGCCGCTTCGCGGCGGATCAACATCGATGCCATGTACGATCTTCTGCTGGAAGCGACCGCGTTGGGCCGGCCGCGCTTTGTCTATGCCAGCTCGATCGCGGTCTATGGCGATCCGCTGCCCGCGCGGGTGGACGATGCCACGCCGCTCAGCCCCAAGATGATCTATGGCGCGCACAAGGCGATGATGGAGCATGCCGTCGCGCTGTTTGCCAATCGCGGCGCGATCGAGGGCGTGACGGTGCGGCTGCCCGGTATCCTGGCGCGGCCCAAGGGGCCATCGGGCATGAAAAGTGCCTTCATGTCCAACCTGTTCCACGCGCTCAAGGCCGGGGAAGCGTTTGTCTGCCCGGTTTCGGCCGGCGCGACCATCTGGGCGCAATCGGTGGCGGCCTGTGCCGACAATTTCCTGCACGCACTGGCGCTCGATACCGCGCTGCTGCCGCCCACTTATGCCGTGACATTGCCGGCATTGCGGGTGACGATGGGCGATCTGACCGCCGAAGTGGCGCGGCAATGCGGCGTTCGCGCCGATCTGGTCAGCTATGCGCCCGATGCTGCGCTGGAAGCGGCGTTCGGGGCACAGCCGCCGCTGGAAACGCCTGCGGCAGAGCGGGCAGGCTTTGCCCATGACGGTGATATTGCTAGACTGGTGGAAAGCGCGTTGGCGACACTGGCCTGACACAACAAGAAAACGGGCCGCCAACGCCGGGAAGAGGAACAAGCCATGCGTTTCCAACGACTGGATCTCAATCTGCTGGCGGCGCTTGACGTGCTGATGCAGGAAAAGAGCGTGAGCCTGGCGGCCGACCGGCTGTGCCTGTCGCAATCGGCCACGTCGAGCGCCCTGGGCCGCCTGCGCGAGTATTTCGGTGACGAACTGCTGGTGATGAAGGGCCGCTCAATGGTCCTGACCGCGCGGGCTGAGGAACTGATCGAGCCGGTGCGCGCCGTGCTCGACCAGATCCGCACGACCATTGCCATTGCCCCGCCATTCGATCCGGCAACGTCGGATCGGCAAGTGCGGATCATGGCTTCGGACTATTCGACGCAAGTGCTGCTGGCGGGGGCTTTGGCCGAACTGGCCGAGCGGGCGCCGGGCATGCGCTTTGAAATCCAGCCGATGGGAGACAATCCGGTCGACGTGCTGGAGCGCGGGCAGATCGACCTGCTCCTGACCATCGACCTGGCGATCAGCGCCGATCATCCCAGCCAGTTGTTGTTCGAAGACGATTACGTGGTGGTGGGCGACGCGGCCAATCCGGCCCTGCACGGCGAGATGACGCGCGAGCGCTATTTCGAACTGGGCCATGTCACCGCGCGCTTTGGCAAGACGCGCACGCCGGCGTTCGATGACTGGTTCGTGCGGCGGCAAAAGACGCAGCGGCGGATCGAAGTGATCGCGCCATGCTTCCTTTCGCTTCCTGGGCTGGTGGTGGGAACCCGCCGCGTGGCAACGATGCACCGCCGCCTGGCGCGCCAGATGGTCAAGACCCAGCCGCTGGTGATGCGCGAACTGCCGTTCGACATGCCGACCATCCGCGAAGCAGTCCAATGGCACATTTCCAACAACAACGACCGCCCGTTGCGCTGGGTGGTGGAGCAACTGGCTGCTTTCGCCAACGACGGCGAGCAGTGCGACAGCAGCAACGTGGTGCCGATCGCCGAATTGCGCCGCGATGAAATGGCCATGGAATTCCAGCAGAAGCACGGGCACCTGGCGAGCAAGCCAAACGCCTGAGCGGCGAGGGCAGGCGTTCACGCAGGCGCCGCGGTCGCCTCAATCCTCGTCGCGCGTGTCGAACGCGGCGCGCGCGCCCGCAATGGCGGGGCCGCGCGCATTGACCCAGTCGATCAAGGCGCGCACCTGGCCGGCGAGATCGTGGCCCAGCGGCGTGAGCGCATAGGACACGCGCGGTGGCACGTCGGCCGTGACGTGGCGCTCCACAAAGCCATCGCGTTCCAGCGCGCGCAGCTTGAGCGTGAGCACGCGCTGTGAAATCGCCTGCTCTGCTGATAGTTGCGAAAGCGCACGGCGCAAGTCGGCATGGCGCCAGGTGCCGATCATCAGCACTTGCAGGATAAGCGCGGTCCAGCGATCGCCCATCATGGCCATGACCGCACGCGTGGGATCGGATCGCTGCGTGCCGTGGGCGGCCATGTCGGCTGCCAGGGCGATCAGGCCGGGGCGCAACGCGGCGGGAAAACGGGCGGTTTCCACTGTCACCTCAAGATCGCGTCCCATGGCCGGCCCTTCATGCCGGGACGGGCACAAAAATGTGCCTTCTTCCGGTTTGATGCATGACGATTAAGACCATCCCCAACACGACGAGACAAGGGGAGAGAACACGTGTCTGTGGATGCAATCCGCATGGACGGCAAGGTTGCGATCGTCACCGGCGGGGCCGGCGGCATTGGCGCAGCGACGGCCCGCCTGCTCACCGCCCGCGGCGCCCGCGTGGCGATTGCCGACATCGCCTTTGATCGCGTACGCGAACTGGCCGATGCGATCGATGGCGCGCTGGCGATCCACCTCGATCTGGAACGCGAGGACAGCGTGGAGGCGATGATCGCCGACACCGTGAAAGCATTCGGCCGGATCGACGTGCTGCACAACAATGCTGCACTGCTCGGCCCCGATATTGCGCAAAACGACGGCGACGTGGAGCACATGGCCACGGCATTGTGGGACCGCACCTTTGCCGTCAACGTGCGCGGCACGATGATCGGCTGCCGCGCCGCGCTGCCCCACCTGCGCGCCACGCGCGGGAATATCGTCAACACCGTCAGCAACCTGGCGTTGCAGGGCCACATGATCCAGGCCGCCTATTCCAGCAGCAAGGCCGCGATCATCCAGATGACGCGCGCGATTGCCGCCAGCCATGGCGTGCACGGGGTGCGTTGCAACGCGGTGGCGCCGGGCATGACAATGACGCCGGCATTGCGCGAAGCCTTTCCCCCGGCGCTGCGCAAGGTGGTGGAAGACGAAACCCTGCGCGACCGCCTGGGCGCGCCGGAAGACATCGCCGAGGCGGTGGCGTTCCTGGCGAGCGATGCGGCGCGCAACATCACGGGACAGGTGCTGGTGGCCGATGGTGGTGGCGCCAGCCACGTGCCCGGCCTGGCCGGTTTCCGCGCCTTCTTTTCGGGAGAACACGCATGAGCCAATACGACATCGTGGTGATGGGCGGCGGGCATAACGGCCTGACCGCAGCAGCCTACATGGCCAAGGCCGGCAAGAAAGTGCTGGTGCTGGAGAGGAAGCCGCACTTTGGCGGCGGCGTTTCCACGCGTGAGTTGATCCAGCCCGGCTTCTGGCATGACGAGCACTCCAACGTGCACATCATGATCCAGGGCAATCCGATGCTGCGCGAAGACGAACTGGGCCTGCTCGGCCGGTTCGGCCTTGAATACATCTATCCCGAACTGCCGCACGCCTCGATCTGGGAAGATGGCACGATCGTGCGGTCGTGGAAGGATCTTGATCGCACCTGCGAGGAAATCGCCAGCTTCAGCCCGCGCGATGCCGAGGCCTATCGCAAGTTTGCCCGCGCCAGCATGGCAGCCCTGCCCATGTTCATGGGCGGCCTTTATGCCCCGCCGTTCCCGATGGGCGCCTTCGTGGCGATGATGGACCAGTCCGACGAAGGGCGCTTCCTGCTCGATGTGATGAGCCGCAGCGCGCTCGACGTGGTCAACCAGTATTTCGAAAGCGACCTATTGCGCCTGCACATCGTGCGCATGGTCACCGAGAACCTGCAGATGCCCGATGAACTGGGCACCGGGATGGGCGCGTTCCTGATGCCGGGCATCATCCACACCTATGGCTGTTCGATGCCCAAGGGTGGATCGGGCCAGCTCTCCAAGGCCTTGGTGCGCGCGATCGAGCATTTCGGTGGCGAAGTGCGCTGCGGCGTGGAAGTGAAGCGCGTGCTGGTCTCTTCGGGCAAGGCGCTGGGCCTGGAAACCAGCGAGGGCGAAACTTTCATGGCGCGCGACGGGGTGATCGGTGCGATCCACCCGCACGTGCTGCGCAAGTTCGTGGCGGAAACCCCCGAACCCGTGCTGGAGCGCGCCGAGCGGGTGACGCAGTCGACCTTCTCGATCAATCTCACGCATCTCACGCTCAAGGAGCGGCTCAAGCTCAAGGTTGGCAACGACACCAACGCGATGATGACCGAGCTGATGGATTTCTACACCATCCGCGACATGCTGCTGGAATACGACAAGTTGCGCCGGGGTTTGACCGCGCCGCGCCTGATCGCCGGGGGCGACAACACCATTTTCGATCCCAGCCGGGCGCCTGCCGGGGCAGGGGTGTTCTATGGCGTCAACTTTGCGCCCTATGACTTGTTCGATGGCGGCCCGGCCGCCTGGGACGCGCGCAAGGAAGAAGTCGCCGATGCGGCCCTGGCGCAATATCGCAAGTTCTATTCCAACCTGACGGATGACAACATCACCGGTCGCCTGATCCGTTCGCCGATCGATCACGAGCGCGACAGCCCGGCCAGCTTCGTCAAGGGAGACATCCACGGCTGCGCTCCGTTCATGTACCAGTCGGTGGCGCACCGGCCCACGCCCGACCTCGGCTCTTTCCGGGTGCCGGGCATCGAAAGCCTCTATCTGGTGGGGCCTTTCATGCATCCGGGCGGCGGCGTGTTCGGTGCCGGCCGCGCCACGGCGATCCAGATGATGGACGACATGGGGATCGATTACGACAAGGTTTGCGGGAGGGACGTGCAATGAATGCTGCAGTGAACGCCGCCAAGAAGCCGCCGCAGATGCGGGTGCTCGACGCCAGCGACAAGGAGCTGATGACCGTGCGCAAGATCGAGCGCGACGGCAATGCCCTGGTCATTCGCGGCAAGATCTTCGGGGCCATGCCGATGGTGGCCAAGCTGACCCCGGCAGAAGCACGCGCCGCGCTCAGGCTGCTCGATGCGCGCACCATCTGGTTCCTGTTGACCCTGCTGTTCCGCAAATGAGGGATCGGCCGCTGGTATCGATTTTGGTGATGCCAGCGGTCGATTTAATCCATGCGATCGAATTGCGGTGGATCAACAAAACCGCCGCGCCACCTCCGCATCATCCGGTCATGAACCAAAGGGAGATGTGCGGATATGGCGATTACCGGAATTCGGCGGCTGGTGTTCCTGGTCGATGACCTTGAGGCCACGAGCCGCTTTTTCGCAGACTATGGACTGAAGCCACAATCGGCCGATGCCCATGGTGCCCGGTTCGAAGTGCTGAACGGGGCGCAAGTGCATCTCTTGCGCCGGGGGCATCCTGATCTGCCCAAGGGCAGCGTGCAGACCGGCATCGGCGTGCACGAATGCGTGTGGAGCGTGGATACGCCAGAGGCGCTCGCCGCGCTGACCGCCGACCTGGCGCGTGACCACGAGCTGACCGTGGATGCGCAGGGCGTGGTCCATTTCGTCACGCCGTTCGGCCAGGCCATCGGCCTGCAAGCGTGGCAGCCGCGCCCCGTGTTCGGCGCGCCCAGCCCGGCCAACACGCCGGGCCACATCGGCCGGCTCAACCAGCCGCGCAAGTGGCTGGCCCGCGCCTGCCCCAAGCGCATCCACCATTGCGTGTGGACGTTCTCCGATGTGCAGGAAGCGCTGGAATACTATCGCGACCGGCTCGGCTTTCGTCTCACCGACGTCCAGAAGGGCTTTGGCGTCTATATGCGCGCCGACGGCGCCTATGAACATCACAACATCTTCATCGCCAATGCCCATGCCGGGATGCCTGGCTTCGACGGCACGCTGAAGTTTCACCACGCCAATTTCGAAGTGGAAGACATCGACGAGATGATGGTGGGCAAGAACCATCTCGATCGGCTGGGCTATCGCTTCGAGGGCGGATGGGGGCTGGGCCGCCACCGCCTGACCAGCGCGGCGTTCCTCTACCTGCGCGTGCCCGAACTGGGCGGGGAGATGGAATATGGCGCCGATTGCGATTGCGTCGATGACAGCTGGAAAGTGCGGGTGTGGGACGGCGCCTTTGGCACGCTGATCTTCATGCACGATCTGCCGCAGTGGCTGATGGCCGATCCGCGCTGGGACGTGGCCTATGCCACGGCTGAACAGCTGCGTTACCTGCCTGCCGACCCCAAGCCGGTGGCGGCCGAAAACCTGGCCGAAGCGGCCGAATGAGGGAGAGGGGAACCATGGCACAAGCACGGAAGATTTGCGTGATCGGCGGCGGTGTGGCGGGTCTTGCCGTCGCCATCGGCCTGCACCAGCGCGGCATCGCGGTAGAGGTGGCAGAGCGCGACAAGGACTGGCGCGTCTATCACGTGGGCATCATCGTCCAGGCCAATTTCGTTCGCGCGCTCAATGCCCTGGGCGTGGGCGAGGCGGCGATGCAGGCCGGCTATGCCTATCGCGGCGCGCGCTTCCTCGACAGTACGGGCGTGGTCCTGGCCGAACTGCCGGGTGAAACCGCGGTCGATGGCCTGCCGTCGGACCTCGGCCTCACCCGCCCGGCGCTGCACAAGGTCTTGACCGACAAGGTGCGCGAACTGGGCATCCCGGTTAAGCTGGGGGTGACGTTCACATCGATCGAGGACGCCGGCGATCATGTTGACGTGGCGTTCAGCGACGGCAGCACGGGGCGCTATGACCTGGTCATCGGCGCCGATGGCAACTATTCGGCGGTGCGCGGGGTGCTGTGGCCCGAAGCCCGGCCGCAATACACCGGACAGGGCGTGTGGCGCTACAACGTGCCGCGCCCGGCCGGCCTCGAATGGTCCGACATCTATATCGGCGATCCCAGGAACGGCTATAACGGCAAAGCCGGCTATTGCCCGCTTACGCCCACCGAAATGTACATCTTCGCGGTGGTGGAAGAACGCGGCAATCCGCGCTTTGCGCCGGAAACCCTGGCCGATGAACTGCGCAAGCGGCTGGCCGGCTATGGCGGGCTGCTGGGCGAGGCGGCACGGCATGTCACCGATCCCAAGCTGGTGGTCTATCGCCCGCTCGAAGCCTGCATCATGCCCGATCCCTGGTACAAGGGCCGCGTGGTGTTGATCGGCGATGCGGCCCATTCGGCCACGCCGCACCTGGGCCAGGGCGCAGCCATGGCGGTGGAAGACGCGGTCGTGCTGGCCGAGGAACTGGCCGGCAAGGATACCGATGCGGCGCTGCGCGCCTTCATGGACCGCCGTTTCGAGCGGGCCAGGCTGGTCGGCACCTCGTCGATCCAGCTGGGCGAATGGGAAATGCATCCCGAACAGGCCGGCGATCCGGTGGAAGTGACCGACCGCATCCGCCGGAAGCTGGCCGAACCGGTCTGATCCGGGTTGCCCAAAGGTGCGCGCGCTCTTTCCCCGGCCTTCTCTCCCGTCCGGGGCGGGGCGCGCGCCCCCATCTGCAAAACAGATAGCGACCATCCTGTGCAATGCGTTTTCGCGCCGCGCCCCGCGCGATCATAACTCCCCTTCAAATGTGGGGAGAATCCATGACAATTCTGGGTGTCGAAAGCGTGGTGTTCGGGGTGGCGGATGTTGCCGAACACGCCCGGTTCTGGGCCGATTTCGGCCTGAGTGCGGAAAGCACCAGCGCGCAGGAGGTGGTGTTTCGCCTGCCTTCGGGCAGCCGCCTGATCGTGCTGGCGCATGGCGATGCGCGCCTGCCTTCGCCCGATCCGTTTCCGGGAGACGGGCTGAAGGAAACCGTGTGGGGCGTGGATACCCCGGAAAACCTGGAGCGCATTGCGGCGAGCCTGGCGAGTGAAGTGGCGGTAACGCGCGACGCGGATGGCACCGTGCATTGCGTGTGCCCGGATGGCCAGCCGATCGCCCTGCGCGTCTGGGCCAAGCGGCCGGTCGTTTCCGAAGCCAGCCCGGTCAACACGCCGAGCAGCTATCCGCGCTTCAACCAGCACCGCATCTGGCGCCACAAGGCGATTCCCAAGACCATCAACCACGTGGTGTTCTTTTCGCCCGATTATGTCGGCAGCTTCGAATTCTACGAGCGCCACCTGGGCTTCCGCTATGTCGACCACACGCGCGGCACCGGCATCTTTGCCCGCGCCGCCGGCACGTTCGAGCATCACTCGATCTTCTGGGTGAACTGCGACCTGCCGATCGCCCCCGATCACTTCAAGTTCATGCACATCGCCTTTGGCATGGACGATATCGACGAAGTGATGCTGGGCGCCAACCTGATGGAAAAGAAGGGCTGGAAGAACCAGTCGATGAATTCGAGCGGCGGCATCTCGCGCCACCGCATCTCAAGCGCGATCTATTACTATTGCGATATGCCCGGCCATGCGGGCGAGGCTGAATACCACGCCGATACCGATTATCTCGACGACAACTGGGTGCCGCGCGCCTGGGATTTCCGCTTCGGTTCCTTGCTGTGGGCCAACAATGCCCCGCCGATCTTCCGTGGCGACAACATTCCCTGGGACATGCAGTTCGACGCCGACCGCAAGAGCTTCGAACCCTTTCGCAAAAGCAAGCCGGGCAAGTTGCCGGTCACCGGCAAGCTGGCCGAGATCACCCAGGACGACGAGCACGCGATCTGAATTTGGGGGAGGGCGCTTGCCGCCCTCCGACACGGTCAGGGCGAACGGGGCATGGAGATTTTCTCCGGTTCCGTTCGCCCTGAGCTTGCCCAGGCCTCTTGCGCGCCAGTCCCCCGTCAGTCTGCGGCTTCTTCCACGAATTCGATCAGGTTGCCCGCGCAATCGCGAATGAAGCAGCCCTTGCCGAACGCTTCGCGCACCACGAAAGCCACGTCGGCGCCCTTCTGTTCCATTTCCGCAAGAAACACCTCCAGATCAAGCACGCGAAAGGCCACGTGCTTGTTGCCGTGGGTTTTCACGTCACGCGGGGGATGGCGGCGGTCTTCAGGGAGCGGCGCGGCGCCTTCCACTTCGAAAATCTCGAACCGCAGCGGCCCCTTGCGCACCATGGCGGCGTGCGAGCGGGCCGCCTCGATATAGAAGCGGCGCTCAAGCTCGAAACCCAGGACGCGGCCATACCAGGCGATCGCCTCGTCCAGGCTTGGCACGGAAACGCCGCCGTGGTGAAAGGTGAAGTCAGCCATGGCCGTCAACCCATTTCAGCAAACGTCTGCGCGCACCAATCGGCGATGTAGTCGCGCATGCCGGTGCCGTTGTCGGCGCCGCAATGCTCCACTTCGAAATCGGCCTTGGTGAACATGCGCAAGTGGCGCTTGGGGCTGTTGACCGCCTGGTCATAGGAAAGCTGCGCGTTGAACGCCGGGATCTGGCGGTCGTTTTCGCCATGGGTGATCAGGAACGGCACCTTGATCTTCTCTACCTGCCCATCAAGCGTGATCTGGTCGGCATAGTCGAGGAACGCGTCGCGATCGTCGAAGCCGAAGACCCATTGCACGTGGTCCCAATAGTGCGGCACGGGGTTTTCGCCCTCGTTCTTCACGCGCTCGCGCTGGCGCTGGCCCCATACGTGGTTGGCGCCCATCACCGCGCACAGCGCATAGCGGGGATCGTTGGCGGCGATGCGCGGCGCGTGATAGCCGCCGAACGAGAGGCCGAAAATGCCGATCTTGGAATGGATCACGTCGCTGCGCGTAAGCAGGTAATCGAATGCCGGGCTGCCCCAGCGTTCGGCGTCGAACACGGCGGGCAGGTTGCGCTTGCGGATCGCCTCGCCGGTGCCGGGCTGGTCCACGAACAGGGTGTTCATGCCGCGCTCCAGGTTCGACAGCCCATGGCCGGCCATGTTGACCTGTTCCTTCATGGAATCGAGGCCGTTGACCGAAACCAGCGTGGGGCGAGGCGTGCCGCTGCCGTCGTGCACGAAGATCGCGGTATAGGCGGTGCCTTCGTAGGGGATTTCGACCTTGTCGACATGCAGCCCGCGCAAGGCGCTGCCCTTGTGGTACAGGTCCAGGCCCTTGTCATAGGCGGCCCAGCGCGGGGCATAGTCGCGGCTCTGCATGCGTTCGGCAGCCAGGTAATAACCGCTCGCGCGCAAGTACTTGGCCCCGGCTGAAAGGGTGAAACCTTCGGCCAGATCGGCATCGGCATTGTGCGTGACCTGGTCGGCAACGGCGATCCAACTATCGAACAAGAGCGCCGATCCGGCGTCCGCCCCGGCCTTGGCGGCCTCGCGCACCGGGCGGCAGGCCTCGTCGATCTCGCCATGGTTGCCGCCGCATACCAGCGCCAGGTTGGTCGCCAGGTTCCACACATAGTTGCCGGAGAAAGGCTCGAACATCGTTGTCTGTCCTTTGGAAAAATCAGTCTGGGGTGCAGCCGGCATCGCGGATGCGGCCCGCTCCCTTGATCGCGGCGCGCGCTTGGCAGGCGGGAGGCACGGCTTTGCGCGGCAGGCCCGCAACCGGGGCCTTAAGGCCGCACCGGTGCCTGCCGGCACGCATTGTGGGCCGATGGGCCATGTGTGAAATCTCCCTGGCACTGCCGTTTTGCGGCGGTTTGGCATGGGGGGCAGGGCGCGACCATCGCATCTTGTCGATAGCTGCCTATCGACGCAAAGCCGTTGCCCGAAGCGCGGGCGGAAGGCATCACGCTGCCCGACATAATCTGGTTGTGACGATCTGGGAGAATGAACGGCATGCGTCTGGCAACGCTCGATGCGAGCGCGCAAACCGGCAAGCGCGACGGTGTGCTGGTGGTGGTTTCGCCCGATGGCGCGCGCTTTGCGCCAGCGCCCGTGGCCACTTTGCAGGAAGCGCTGGAAAATTGGGGCAGCGTGGGGCCGCGCCTGGCCGCGATTGGGGAATTTCCCGAAGCGCTTGATCCCGCCCGCCTGGCTGCTCCCTTGCCGCGCGCCTGGCAGTGGCTCGATGGCTCGGCCTTTGCCAGCCATGGTGACCTGATGGACAAGGTCTTGGGCGTGGTGCCGGAAAAAACCGGCAAGCCGTTGATGTACCAGGGCGTATCGGACTGGTTCTATGGCCCGAACCAAGACGTGCGTTTCCCCTCCGAAGAATTCGGCATCGATTTCGAGGGTGAGTTCGGGGTGATCGTCGATGCGGTGCCGATGGGCACCAGCGCTGCCGATGCCATGGCCCACATCAAGCTGGTGGTGCAGATCAACGACTGGTCGCTGCGCAAGCTGGCCGGCCCCGAAATGAAGACCGGGTTCGGCTGGGTCCAGGCCAAGCCGCCTTGCACGATGGCGCCCTTTGCCGTCACGCCCGACGAACTGGGCACGGCGTGGCACAACGGCAGGGTCTGCGCCGATCTGCTGGTCGACTGGAACGGCCAGCGCTTTGGCGCGGCGAACGGCGCACCGATGGGGCACGGCTTCCACGAACTGGTGGCCCATGCGGCGGCCACGCGCGATCTGGTGGCCGGCACGGTGATCGGTTCGGGCACCGTATCGAACGAAAACTTCCGCGAAGTGGGCTCGTCGTGCATCGCCGAACGCCGCGGGATCGAGATCGTGGACGAAGGCGCGCCGCGCACCGATTTCATGAAATTCGGCGACAGCGTGCGCATGGAAGGGCGTTTGCCCGATGGGCGCAGCCCGTTTGGCGTGATCGAACAGAAAGTGGTGAAGGCATGAGCGAGGTGATTTCCGACAGCGGGCTGGTCTCTGATAGTGGTTTGCCGGCCGTGCAGCGCGTGGTGACCGGGCACGACGAAAACGGCCGCGCGGTGTTCAAGAGCGAGGACGTGAGCCCGACGAAGATGATCCCGTCGGGCGATGCGGCCATGCTGTTGATCTGGACCACTGCGACCGTGCCGGCCGACAACAACGACGAGACCGATGGCCGCGCGCGCGAAGCCGGGGTCACGCTGGAAGGTGGCTCGGTCATCCGCATCGTCGATATGCTGCCGGGCCAGGCCAGCCCGTTCCACCGCACCAATTCGATCGACTACGGCATCGTGCTGGACGGCGAGATCGAACTGGAACTGGATGATGGCGCCAAGACCACGATCCGCCAGGGCGGCATCATCGTGCAGCGCGGCACCAACCACCTGTGGCGCAACACCAGCGACAAGGTTTGCCGCATCGCGTTCGTGCTGATCGAGGCGCCCGCCTATCTGCACCAAGGCAAGCCGCTGGATGAAGACCGGCCCGAGCACAAGTGAGCGCTGCGCGAGTGAGCGACCCGTTCCGCCTGGATGGCAAGGTGGGGCTGGTGACCGGCTCCACCCGTGGCATCGGCCGCGCCATTGCCGAGGCGATGATCACGGCCGGTGCGCGGGTGACGATTTCCAGCGAGGATGCTGCTGATACTGCAGCCGTGGCGGCGGAACTGGGCATGCCCGGCGTGCCCTGCGATGTGACCGATGCCGCTGCGATCGAGCGCTTGGTGGAAGCCACCGCCGCACCCGATGGCGGGTTGGACATCGTGGTGTGCAACGCCGGGATCACTGGGCGGCCCGGCGGTTTTGCCGATATCGCCATGGACGATTACGACCGGGTGATGGCGATCAACTTGCGCAGCCAGGTGGTGCTGGCCCGCGCCGCGCGGCCGCATCTGCGCGCCGGCGGCAGCCTGGTGCTGATTTCCAGCCTTTCGGCGCTGCGCGGCAATGGCGCGATCAGCGCCTATGCCCTGGCCAAGGCCGGGGTATCGCAACTGGCGCGCAACCTGGCGGTGGAATGGGGGCCGCACGGGCTGCGCTGCAACGCCATCGCCCCTGGCTTCATCGCCACCGAACTGTCGCGCCCCCTGCTGGAAAACCAAGCGTTCATGGCGCGGCGGATGCAGATGACCCCGCTGCGCCGCCCTGGGACGCCTGCCGAAGTGGCCGGCGCGGCGGTGTTCCTGGCATCGTCCGCAGCCGGTTTCATCACCGGGCAGACGCTGGTGGTGGATGGCGGCACGCTGATCACCGACGGCAGTTGAATGCTCAGCAGGTTGCCGCCGTGACCGTGGGCGCCGGGTTGTAGATCTTCGTCAAGTCGCGATCGTCGCGGACATACATGGCCGCTTCCTTGCGGATGACGGTGGTCTTGAAGATCGTGCCGAAGAACAGCGGCTGATATTTGTATGCCACCTCCACGAACATGATCGCATAGGGGCTTTCCACGGTAATGACGTGGCCGGTCTGGCCCATGCCGGCAAACGAGGTGCCCGTGGCGCCCGTGCCTTGCACGCCATAGCGCGAGACATAGGCGGTGTTGCCCCAGCAGCGCTGCCACTGGATCCATTGTCCGCCCGAACTGTTGGTCTGCAGGCTGGAAAGGATCACGCGGCCATTGTCGGCGAAATCGAGATCGCCGACCGAGATGCTGGCGCCGGTGAACACCTGGTTGACATCGTATTCGCGGAACATCGGCGCGCCGCCAACCACCGATTGCTTGGCGCGCGACGCGTTGTCGGCCACCGCGATCGCCAACTGGTTGAGGCGCACGTGGAGGATCGCGAGATTGACCATTTCCATCGATCCCAGCGACAGGACCATCAGGAACGGCAGGCTGACGCCCAGTTCCACCACGGTAACCGCGCTGGTATCGCGGCGCAGGCGTTGCAGCAGGCGCCCGATGGGCATGTGCCGGAGGGACAGGCGCTTCAGCATATCTTGGTGACCGTGCGGGTGGTTTGGGTGGCGAACGGCTGGTTGCGCATGATCGTGCTGGAACTGGCATGCATCGTGGATGGCAGGCCCAGCATCGAGGAAAAGCCGAACAGCGGCGCGTAGCTGACGGTGACGGTGTAGACGACCACGTCGTTGGCGCCGCCCAGGCCGGTCGCGCCCATGTCGGAATCCCACACGCCGTTGCCATTGGCGTCGTTGAAGCATTCGCCCAGGTCGTACTGCCCGTTCTTGTTGGTGTCGGTGAAGTCTTCCGGTTGGCCGACATTGGTGAAATCGGTGTAGTTTTCACGGTTGAATGCGACCGTGGCCCAGGGGATCACATGGTGGATGCGCGCGGTCACCTGGCTGTCGATGGTGCTGGAGGTGGTCTGCGCGCTTTGCATCGACGAGGCGCGCCCGGCAGCGTTGATCGTGCCGACCAGGACTGTCTGCAGATAATAGGACATGCCCAGTTCGATCAGCACCGCCATGATCATCAGCAGCAGCGGTGCGGCCAGGGCGAATTCCAGCGCCGTTACCCCTTGCGCATCGCGCCGCAACCGGCGGGCCATATGCACGAGCGCGCGCCGCATCACTTGTTCAACCGCAAGTCGGCCACCTGGCCGGCGATGTACTGGAACGTGGTGGTCAGCGTCGTGGTGTTCGAGGCGTAGAACGCCTTGTCGGTGGTGGTGGCGCAGCTTTGCATCGGGGTGGTGAGAGTCTGGCCAAAGCCGATTACCCAGATGGTGTAGCCCATGCTCTTGGCCAGGGTGCAGGCGGCGAGGAAGCGGTTGTTGTGATAGTTGACCAGGTTCGCAGCCGTGGTCGACGTCGGCGCGTCACGCCCATCATACTGCGTCACGCCCCAGGCGGTGTAGTTGGCCGGATAGTTTTCCATCGTGCCGTCGGTCATGAAGATGATGTGGCGGCTGACCGAGGGCAGATCGCCCGCGTTGACGTTGCTGGCAAAGATGCCGTTGGGATTGCCCAGCCGCGCGCCCCAGATCATGCCGATGTCGTGATAGGTGCCGCCGTTGGCCACCAGGCTGTTGACGTACGTGTTGAGCCAAGTGGGGACAGTGTTGGGCGCGGTGGTATCGACCGTGGTGAACAGGCTCATCGGCTGGGGGCAATAGCCGGTCTGGTTGGACATCGCCGTCGAGGTGTTGAGCGGCATGGAATAGCCGTTGAGATAGAATTCCAGACTTTCTAGGTAGGGCTTCCACCGCGTGGCATCGTTGGTGGGCGCACTGGTGACGTCCATGTCATAGGCACCGCTGGGAATGGGCGACATCGAGAGCTGGTTGACGGTGTTGCGCTCTTCCAGGCAGCCGCTCCACGTGTAGTTCGTGGTGGTGATATTGCCCACCGTGCCCGTGGCTGAGGTGCCCGTGGCCAGGTCGCGCAGGTTGTAGTAAGGATTGGAAGACGACGGCTGGACCGAAACGTAGCTGGCGCTCGACGCGTTGCTGCCGGTGTAGAGCGTGATCCCCGTGGCCAGCGCGGTGGCGCCAAAACCCTTGAAAGCCGACACGTTGACCGTGCTTTGCGTGTAGCGATAGGACGTGGCGAGATAGCGCGTCTGGTACGTGGTGGTCGTGACCGACTTGTTGCGCACGCAGGTGCCAAGGGCGGACGTGCCGCTGCCCGACTTTTTCGTCCACGAATTATAGGAATAGGTCGTCGTCGTCACATTCGACGGCGCGGTCCCGCTGGTCACCGGCGAACCTGCCGAACCGCTGGGATAAGTGTTGCTGCCATAATTGGTGCAGTTGGCCGACGTGATGTTGGAGCCGTAAGTCTCGGTCGTTACCGTGGGTGACCCGGTGGTGCCGATGTACGTGGGCGACGTGCTGAACTGCACCAGCTTGGTGATATAGGGCGAACTGTCGACGAAATAGCTGCTTGGCATGGCGCCGGATGTCAGCAGGTTCGATGCGTTGACCGTCATGGCATAGGGCACGAAGCCGAAGCGAATGCGCGTGTTGGTCTTGTCGGTCACGGCGGTGGCGACGGTCGTGTAGAACGACTTGATCGCGTTGCGCAGGCCCACGATCTTGGAATCCGAGCCGCTGACGCAATTGCTGCCCGAGGTATTGCAGGCCATCGAACCCGTCGTGTCGAGCACGAACATGACGTCGGCGTTGGCCATCTGCAATTCGGCGCTGCACTGCACGGACAGCGGGATGCTGGTATAGCCCATCAGCTTCATCAGCGTGGTCGGCATCGTCGTGCTGGCCGTGGCCGTGACGTGGCCGGTGGTGTCCGCCGTGCTGGTGAAAACGGCAGTCGAGCTGTCGGTGGCGTTTTCATTGATGTTGAAATTGAACATCTTGTTGGCCTTGGCCTGCTCGGTCGAACCATAGGTTCCCGAAGCCGCCATGGCCTTGCGCCCGGCCAGCACGCCGGCGTCGCAGGCGTTTTGCAGGCTGGTCTTGGTGAGATAGGCGCGCGACATGTCGGTGCCCAGGCCCGCCAGCGTGATCACCATGAACGCCGTGAGCGTCACGATCGCCAAGGCATTGCCGGCGCGATCGGCGGCCAGGCGGCCGAGGAAACCCGGCGCACGGCGTTTGTGGCCTTGGCCGCGAAGGAGTCCCAAGCGTTGACGCAACCACCCGAAACGCATGATCGAAACCCGAACCTTCCGTTGCCGTGGCGCATCCACGCACCACACCCCGGCTCGATCATGCATCGGCAAGTGCTGCCGACCGGTTAATGTCTCGCGAAATTTTCCAACGCATTGCTACGCAGTGGCGCGCGATCGGCAGGCGCCACGGCCGCTGTGGTGGTTAACGCGCCCTCTGCCAACGGCCTGGCGCAGGGATCATACGTATTGGCCGAATTGCCCGCATTTCTGCGGTTTTTCTGCCGCACCGCGCTTGCAATGGGCCGACAAATGTGATTCTCCTTGGATCATGAAGCGGCGTCGCCCCAATCTCAAGTTGCCCCGCAACAGCGTGACGGAGTCCCTGGCTCTGGTGGCGCTGCTGCTGATGGGTGCCTGGGCGGTGGCGGGGCCCAGCGGCCTGCTGGCGTGGAGCGAGAATGCCCACGTGCTGGAACAGCGCCAGCACGAAGTGGCGCAATTGACGGCCGAGCGCGATCGCCTGCAAAACCGCGTCAACCTGCTCGATCCGCGCCATGCCGATCCTGACCTGGTGGGCGAACTGCTGCGGTCGGACCTCAACGTTGCGCATCCCGACGAACTGGTCATTCCGCGCCAGGAAGCCGTGCCGAACCAATAGGTTCAGACCCCGAAAAGAGCGCTGCAACAATCATTTTCGCACTGCGGAACCAGTGGGGCCTCCCGGCGTTTGCGCCGGTATGAATGCATCAGAGGGGCCAAGCGATCCCGCGCCCGGCACGCCACAGTCCGTTCCCGCCGATATGGCCGATGGGGAGGGCAAGGGGGAAGGTAGCGTGGAGGAGGGCGTCTGGCGCTATGCCCGTGCCACGCGCGCCCACGCGGTGGTCGACGCGGCGGATTACTTTGCCCTGATGCGCGATGCGATGCTGGCAGCACGCCAGCGCATCCACCTGATCGGCTGGGATTTCGACACCCGTATCCTGATCGGCGATGGGCGGCGCTGGTGGAACCTGCCGCGCAAGCGCGTGGCGCCGGCCCGGCTGGGCGCCTTCGTGGTGTGGCTGGCCAACCGCCGCAAGGGGTTGGAAGTCCTGGTGCTGAAATGGAATTTCGGCGCGCTCAAGGCCTTGCTGCGTGGATCGATGGTGTTCGACCTGATCCGCTGGTGGCGCCATCCGCGCATCGGCTACAAGCTGGATTCCGCCCATCCGCTGGGGTGCAGCCACCATCAGAAGATCGCCGTCATCGATGATCGCTTTGCCGTGTGCGGCGGGATCGACATGGCCGGCGATCGCTGGGACACGCGCGCCCATCTCGACAATGATCCCCGGCGGCGGCGGCCGGGCGGCAAGCCCTATGGCCCCTGGCACGATTGCACCATGCTGTTGGAAGGGCCGGTGGCCGCCACGCTTGGCGAATTCGGGCGTACGCGCTGGCACCAGGCCGGTGGGCGTGCGCTGGAGCCATGTGCGCCCCAGGCCGAAAGCGCATGGCCCAACGGCATCATCGCGCAGTTCACCGATGTGGAAGTGGGCATCGCCCGCACGCGGTCTCCCTATGGCAACATTGCCGAGGTGCGCGAGGTCGAGGCGCTGTTTTGCCGCCAGATCGCCGCGGCACGCCAGTTCATCTACATCGAAAACCAGTACTTCGCCTCGCGCCGGGTAGCCGAGGCGCTGGCCGCGCGGCTGGAAGCGCCCGAGCCGCCCGAAGTGGTGCTGGTCATGCCCCAGGCCTCGGACGGATGGCTGGAACAGGCGGCGATGGACCTGGCGCGGGTGACGCTGTTCGAAGCGGTGAAAAGCCATGACGTGGCAGACCGCTTTTCGATCTGGCACCCGTTCACCAAGGGTGGCACGCCGATCTACGTGCATGCCAAGCTGATGATCGTGGATGACACCGTGCTGCGCATCGGTTCGGCCAACATGAACAATCGCTCGCTGGGGCTGGACAGCGAGTGCGACGTGTTCATCGATGCTGCGCGGCCCGGCAACGCCCACGCCCAGCCCGCCATCCGCGCGCTGCGGCATTCGTTGTTGGCAGAGCATTGCGGACTGGCGATAGAGCGGGTAGCGGCGGCCTTGGCCGATGCTGGCGGGATGGCCGCGCTGGCGGTTGAGTCGGCCAAGGGAGGCGGGCGGCACTTGCGGCCTTTCGCGCCCCGGCCATTGACCGAGGCCGAACTGGCCCTGGCCGATTCCGAAGCGCTCGATCCCGAGCGGCCCGAGGAGATGCTGGCGTTCTACCGCCGCGGGCGCCTGTGGCGCGGCGGCCTGGGCAGGCGGCTGGCGCATTTTCGGGCGCGGCACGGCGGCGCGGCAAAGCGTTGAGGCCTGGACGAACCAGGGCTGGCCACGAATTGAGGATAGCACGACCATGACCAACCTGCCCGGCTGCGGCCACGACCATGGGGACGACGAAGACACCGCGCGCGGCAAAGTGCCGGTGCCGCCCCACGTGCAAGCGGCCATCCGCACGCTGATCGAATGGGCAGGGGATGATCCCACGCGCGAAGGGCTGATCGACACGCCCAAGCGCGTGGCGCGCGCCTGGCTGGAATATTGCCAGGGCTATACCGAAGACCCGTCGGTGCACCTGACGCGCACTTTTTCGGAAGTGGGCGGCTATGACGAGATCGTGGTGCTCAAGGACATTCCGTTCCAGTCGCACTGCGAGCACCACATGGCGCCGATCACCGGCAAGGCTTCGATCGCCTATCTGCCGCAGAACCGCGTGGTGGGCATTTCCAAGCTGGCGCGGGTGCTGCACGGCTATGCCCGCCGCTTGCAGATCCAGGAGCGGCTGACCGCCGAAGTGGCGCAGTGCATCTGGGACCATCTCCATCCCCAGGGCGTGGCCGTGGTGATCGAGGCGCAGCATGGCTGCATGACCGGGCGCGGCGTGCGCACGCCGGGCGTGGGCATGGTGACGAGCCGGCTGCTGGGCTGCTTCCTGGCAGATTCGCGCAGCCGCAAGGAAGTGATGAGCCTGATGGGCTATTGACGCCCGCCTTGGCGCCGGCCCCTCGCATGGCGAAGGGCCGGTACGCTTTGGATCAAAGCTGTTCGAGCAGGTATTCGGCCGAACTGACCTTGAAATCGCCCGGCGCTTCGACGTGGAGCTGTTCGACCACGCCATCGTTGATGACGGCGGCAAAGCGCTGGCCACGCAGGCCCAGGCCAAAGCCGGTGCCATCCAGGGTAAGACCCAGCGCCTTGGCGAAATCGCCGTTGCCATCGGCCAGCATGGTCACGTCGGGCGAACCGGACGCCTGGCCCCAGGCCTTCATCACGAAGGGATCGTTGACCGCGGTGCAGGCGATCTCGTCGATGCCCTTGGCCTTGAGTTCTTCCGCCTTGTCGACATAGCCAGGCAGGTGGCGGGCCGAGCAGGTGGGCGTGAAGGCGCCCGGCACCGAGAACAGCGCCACGCGCTTGCCCTTGAAATAGTCTGCGGCCTGAACCGCTTCGGGGCCGTCCTGCGTGGCCTTGACCAGCTTCACATCGGGCAGGGTTTCGCCAACCGTGATCGTCATCCCCAAGTTCCTTTCATGTCGCGCGCGCCATCAGGGCGCGGCAGCCACGCGGGATATAGGGGGCGGGCAGGGCCGTGCAACCGCCGCGCACGGCAAGACCGGTGAATTTTAGGGCGTGGTGAATTTCGCTTTACCGCGCCTGTTGAAGGCCGGGTAAAGTCTGCCTGTCAAATCTGCGTATGGGCAAATGGTGTGCGCATACCCAAGGAGTGGGGACCATGAGGTATCTCGCCAAGGGGTGCTGCGCCGCGTTGGCGTTGGCCGCCCAGATTGCCGCCTTTGTCGCCCCGGCTCACGCCGGTGCCTGCTGGACCGAGCGGACGATGCCCGCAGCGGCGCTGCGTCAGCTCGATGTCATGTTGATGGTCGGGTCTTTGCAATGCCGCACCGGCGCCGATGATTATCGTGCCGAATACGATCGCTTCCTGTCGCGCCATCGCGCCTATCTGGGCGGGGCCAACCACCGCATTCTCGACGAGTTTTCTGCGCGCCTGGGGCCGCTTGCGGCGATGGACGCGCTCGATCATGCCAGCGTGCGCATGGCCAACCACTATGGCATCCGCCGTACGTATGGCTGCCATGAACTCAAACTGGTTGCCGCCGCGCTGGCCAATGGCCCGGATGAAGAGCTTGATCATGCGGCCGATGTGCTGGTCGGCCCGGAACTGGAGGATGGCGGGTGCCCTGGTGCCGGCGTGGCCGTGGCCGCTGCCGCGCCGGTGGCGATCCCCGGCAATCGATAAGCGGCACTCGGTAGAAATGCCGATATAAAGACATCTTTATATTAACGTTGCCCTGCGCACAGGGACCCGCTAAGAGCGGCCCATCAGCGGCTTGCCTCCTGGCGGGTCTTTTGCGTGAAAACGCCCATTTATACGGAGATGCCTCGTGGCCAGCGCGCTCGAAGCGAACAAGGACTATGTCATCGCCGATCTCGGCCTGGCCGATTTCGGCCGCGCGGAAATCGCCATTGCCGAAACCGAAATGCCCGGCCTCATGGCGCTGCGGCAGGAATTTGGCGCGGCGCAGCCCTTGAAGGGCGCGCGCATCACCGGCTCGCTGCACATGACGATCCAGACCGCCGTGCTGATCGAGACGCTGGTTGCCCTGGGTGCCGACGTGCGCTGGGCTACCTGCAACATCTTTTCGACGCAGGACCACGCTGCTGCCGCGATCGCCGCTGCCGGCATTCCGGTGTTCGCCGTGAAGGGCGAAAGCCTGGCCGATTACTGGGACTATGTCGGCCGCATCTTTGACTGGGGCGATGACACCGCCAACCTGATCCTGGACGATGGCGGCGATGCCACGATGTTTGCGCTGTGGGGCGCGCGCGTGGAAGCGGGCGAAGACCTGTTCGAGCCCAGCAACGCCGAGGAAATCGAATTCTGCCGTGCGCTCAAGGCCTTCCTCAAGGCAAAGCCCGGCTACCTGACGCAGAGCGTCAAGGCCATCAAGGGCGTTTCGGAAGAAACCACCACCGGCGTGCACCGCCTGTATCAGATCGCCAAGGACGGCAAGCTGCCGTTCCCCGCGATCAACGTGAACGATTCCGTCACCAAGTCGAAGTTCGACAACCTCTATGGCTGCAAGGAATCGCTGGTCGACGCGATCCGCCGCGCCACCGACGTGATGCTCGCCGGCAAGGTCGCCTGCGTCGCCGGCTTTGGCGACGTGGGCAAGGGTTCGGCCGCCTCGCTGCGCAACGGCGGCGCGCGCGTTATGGTCACCGAAGTCGATCCGATCTGCGCGCTGCAGGCGGCGATGGAAGGCTATGAAGTGGTGACGATGGAAGAAGCCGTCACCCGCGCTGACATCTTCGTGACCGCGACCGGCAACGAAGACGTGATCACCGCCGAGCACATGAAGGCGATGAAGCCAATGAGCATCGTGTGCAACATCGGCCACTTCGACAGCGAAATCCAGATTTCGGCCTTGTCGAACTACAAGTGGAATGAAGTGAAGCCGGGCACCGACCTGGTCGAATTCCCCGATGGCAAGCAGATCATCATCCTGGCCAAGGGCCGCCTGGTCAACCTGGGTTGCGCCACCGGCCACCCCAGCTTCGTGATGAGCGCCAGCTTCACCAACCAGACGCTGGCCCAGATCGAGCTGTTCACCAAGAGCGAGCAGTACAAGAACGACGTCTATGTGCTGCCCAAGCACCTGGACGAAAAGGTGGCCGCGCTGCACCTGGAAAAGTTGGGCGTGAAGCTGACCAAGCTGAGCGAAAAGCAGGCGAGCTACATCGGCGTGACCCCGCAGGGGCCGTTCAAGCCGGATCACTATCGCTACTGATCGGCCGATTTGCGGTTTTGGTTGCAAGCGCCCTGCATCCCCAGTGGATGCGGGGCGTTTTGCTGCGCGGTGATTGCGCGGGATCGGGCGAAATTGACGGGCTTCCCGGTTGTATTTCGGCCGGTTGCGGCCTAGCCATGGGGCGATGCTGTCCCATTCGCCCGCTGGTGTTGCCGTGACCGTTGCCGTGGCGCTGCTGCTGGCAGCCTGGACTCTGGCCGCGGGCTGGGCGGTGTTGGCCGCAAGGGCACGCATGGCCCGCGCGCAAGGCGCTGAGCGGCTTGCGCGCAAGCTGACCCGCATGGTCGATGAAGCGCCGGCACTGCCCCTGCTGGTGCGGGCCGATGGGCGGATCGAGGGGGCTTCGCGCCTGGCTGGCTGGATGGGCCTGGACGCGATGCCGGGTTACCTGACCGAGCTGGACGGCGGGGACGAAGGGCGCGGGCTCGATCCCGAAAGCCTGGCCGCGCTGACCGAGGCGGTGCGCCATACCCAGAAGACCGGCGCGCCGCTGTCGCTCTCGGTGGTGCCGCGCGGGGGCGTGACCGCGCTGACCGTGCGCGGCAGCCTGGCCGATCCGCAGATCGCGCCGGGCGGTGCGGCGCTGCTGTGGTTCTTCGACGCGACCGAAAGCGTTGCGGAAATCCGCGCGTTGCGGGCCGAGGCGGAGCAGGCCCATGCCGATTTTTCGGGCCTGGCCGGTCTGATCGAGGCTGCGCCCCTGCCGATGTGGTTTCGCGACGCGGCCATGCGCCTGCGCCTGGTCAACACCGCCTATGTCCGCGCGGTGGGCGCGGCCAGCGCGGCCGAAGTGGTGGACAACGGCATCGAACTGGTCGAGCCGGTGGAGGGCCTGAGCGCCGCGCACATCGCTGCCGATGTCTTTGCCCAGCGCCGTCCGACCGAGCGCGTGGTTTCCGCCACCGTCAACGGCCAGCGCCGCACCCTGCGCGTCAGCGACCTGCCCATCGCGGGCGAGGGGGTGGCCGGCTATGCCGTGGATATCGAGCAGATGGAGGAATTGACCCGCCAATTCCGCCGCTTCCGCGATGCCCAGCGGCAAATGCTCGATACGCTCTCGGCCGCGATTGCGCAGTTCGATGCGGGCCGAAATCTGGTCTTTGCCAACCAGCCGTTCCTGCGCATCTTTGGCATCAGCCCGAACTGGGTGAACGACACGCCGCCCTTCGACCGCGTGCTCGACCGCCTGCGCGATGGCGGAAAACTGCCCGAAGTGCGCGATTTTCCCGAATGGCGGCGCGAGCGGCAGGCCTGGTTCCTGGCGCGCGAACCGCGCGAGGAACCCTGGCACCTGCACGATGGCACGCATCTGCGCGTGGTGGGCCAGCCGATGCCAGATGGCGGGCTGCTGCTGATCTTCGAAGATCAGACCGAGCAGTTGCAGCTTTCGGCTACGCGCGACACCCTGCTGCGCACGCGCACCGCCACGTTCGACAACCTGTTCGAATCGCTCGCCGTGTTCGGGCCGGACAGCCGCCTGCAATTGTGGAACCGCCGCTTCACCCACGATTGGGGCCTGGACGAGGAATTCCTCGGCACCCATCCGCGCGCCGACCTGCTGCTCACGCGGCTGGCCGGATCGCTCAAGCGGCCCGCGCAAGTGGGCACGATCGGGCAGGTGATCCAGGCCGCCACGCTGGAACGCAAGCAGACCAGCGGGCGCCTGGCGCTGGCCGATGGGCGCCATCTGGAATTTGCTGGGGTGCCGCTGCCCGATGGCAACGGCCTTTTGACGGTGCTGGACATCACGGATTCGCAAAAGGCCGAATCCGCGCTGCGCGAACGCAATGCTGCCCTGATCGAGGCAGACGCGGTGAAGACGCGGTTCATCGCCAACATGAGCTATGAATTCCGCAATCCGCTCAACTCCATCGGCGGCTTTGCCGAAATGCTGCAAAGCGGGCTGGCCGGCGAATTGACCCCGCAGGCGCGCGATTATGTCGCCGCGATCCTCTCCTCGGTGGAGCGGCTGGGCGAGCAGATCGAGAACGTGCTCGACCTCTCGCAAAGCGAGGCGGGCATGCTACCGCTGGCGCGCGACCCGGTGGACGTGTTCCCCCTGCTGGCCGACGTGGTGCGCGAGCGGGCCGACAAGATCAGTGCGGCGGGTCTGGCGCTCGATCTGCGGGGCAGCCAGGCGGTGGGCAAAGTGACCGGGGACGTGCGCCGGTTGCGCCGCGTGTTCGGGCAGTTGATCGACAATGCCATTGCCGCCACGCCCACCGGCGGGCGCATCCTGGTCGAATGCACCCGGCGCGCGCACGATCTGCGCGTGGTGATTTCCGACAACGGCCGGGGCATGGATGCCGCCGCGCTCGCCCGGGCGATGGAAGGGCTGAAAATGGCTGCCGATGGCCGCACGGCCGAACGGCGCCAGGGCCTGGGCCTGCCGCTGGTGCGCCAGTTGATCGACGCGCATGGCGGCCAGTTCGAATTGCTGTCCGAACCCGGCGCCGGTACCAGTGCAATCGTGACTTTGCCTTGATTTCTTCGCCACCTGCGGACTTGATCCGGGGGCCCGCTTCTCTTTATCGCCACGCCCGATGACCACCATTCCGCTTCCCGACATTGCCGCCACCCAGGCCCTGGCCACCCGCATCGCCGCGCGATTGCGCCCCGGCGACGTTCTCGCCCTGGAAGGCACGCTGGGCGTGGGCAAGACCACACTGGCGCGCGAACTCCTGCGCGCGCTGGGACACGAGGGCGAGGTGCCATCGCCCAGCTTCACCATCATCGAAACCTATGATCCGCCAGCGGTTCGCCTGCCAGTGGTCCACGCCGATTTCTATCGCCTGGAAGACCCGGCAGAGGCCGAGGAAATCGGGCTGGACGATTATCGCCATGGCGCGGTGCTGATCGCCGAATGGCCCGATCATGCCGGCGGTTTCGGGCACGAGGCCGATTGCCTGACGCTGCGCCTGGAAATCGCGGAAAACGGGCGGCAGGCCATTGTCTTGCCCGGCAAGGGATGGTTAGAGCGGCTGCCATGACCAGCAATCTTCCTGCCGGAATCGATGCGTTCCTGGCCCGTGCGGGCTGGGCAGGCGCCCAAATCGACCCCTTGCCGGGCGATGCCTCGTTCCGCCGCTATTTCCGCGTGCGGCGTGGCGACCAGGCCGCCATGCTGATGCACGCGCCGCCGCCGCAGGAAGACCCGCAGCCATTCCTGCGCGCGGCACGCTGGCTCGACGGCAATGGCCTGCGCGCGCCGCAGATCCTGGCGGAGGAAGCGGGCGAGGGCTGGGTCTTGCTGGAAGACTTTGGCGACACGCGCATGCGCGAATATGTCGATGCCTGGCCGCAGGACGAAGACACCGTCTATCGCGCCGCGATCGACACGCTGGTGCAACTGGCCAAGCTGCCCGCCGGGCCGTTCACCGCCTATGGCATGGCCGAATACTTGCGCGAAGTGCGCCTGTTCATCGATTGGTTCTGCCCGGCGCGCGGCCTCTATGTCGATGGCGCGGGCTGGCAGGCGGCGTGGGAACAAGTGCTGGCGCCCCTGCTGCCGGCGCAGCGCCCCGGCGTGACCGTGCTGCGCGATTATCATGCGGAAAACATCATGCTTCTGGGCGGGCTGGATGCGCAGGGCCTGCTCGATTTCCAGGACGCGTTGACCGGGCATCCGGCCTATGACCTTGTTTCCTTGTTGCAGGACGCGCGGCGCGAGGTTTCGCCCGAACTGGAAGCGCGCATGTTCGATTACTATGTACACAAGGCGCAGCCGCAGGGCGATTTCCTGGCCGACTATGCGCGGCTGGGCGCGCAGCGCAACACCAAGATCGTGGGGATTTTCGTGCGCCTGTGGAAGCGCGACGGCAAGCCGCGCTATCTCGATTACATCCCCCGCGTCTGGGCCATGCTGGAGCGCGATCTGGCGCATCCCGCGCTCGCCCCGGTGGCGGCGTGGTTCGATACCAATATTCCGGCCGACTTGCGCGATCCGGCCGGGCGCCTGGGCGGGAGCTTTGCCGTATGAGCCGCGATCCCCGCAAACCGCTGGTGTCCGACACCGCGATGGTGCTGGCCGCCGGGATCGGCAAGCGCATGCGCCCGCTCACCGTTACCCGGCCCAAGCCGCTGGTGCGCGTGGCGGGCAAGGCGTTGATCGACCACGCGCTCGACAAGCTGGCCGAAGCCGGCGTGACCCGCGCCGTGGTCAACGTGCATTACCTGGCGGACCAGCTGGAAGCCCATGTCCTGGCGCGCGAGGTGCCCAAGGTGCAGGTTTCCGACGAGCGCGAGACGCTGCTGGAAACCGGGGGCGGGCTGGTCAAGGCGCTGCCGCTGATCGACCGTGACACCTTCTTCTGCCTCAACAGCGACAACATCTGGCTTGATGGCCCGCGCAACGCCTTTGCCGCGCTCAGCGATTTCTGGGACGAGAGCCGGATGGACGCGCTGCTGCTGCTGGTCAGCCATGCCCAGGCGTTCAACTACACCGGCATGGGCGATTTCCACATCGACCAGATGGGCGTGATCTCCCGCCGCAAGCCCGCGCGCGTCGCGCCCTATATCTTCACCGGCATCCAGATCGTGTCGCGGCGCCTGCTGCGCGATGCGCCCGAAGGCAGCTTTTCCACCGGCCGCCTGTGGGACCGTGCGATTGCCGAAGGGCGGCTCTATGGCTTGCCGCACACCGGCCTGTGGTATGAAGTGGGGGCGCCCGAGATGATCGCCCCCACGCAAGAAGCGTTGACGCATTTCTGATGGCCAGCATCGGATGACCGCGAAGACCCGGCCCAGCGTTTACAGCATCGCCGCACACCGGGGCTTTGCCGACGCGCTGGTGGCCGGGCTTATCCCTCGCTATCGCGAGGACACGTTCGGATTGGCGCGGCTGACACTGCTGTTGCCCAGCCAGCGTGCGGTGCGGGGCCTTACCGAGGCGTTCATTCGCGCGTCGGGCGGCGGCTTGCTGCTGCCGCGCATGGCGGTGGTGGGCGATCTCGATCTGGACGAGACGCTGGGGGCACTGCTCGATCCGCTGGGTGGCGGGGCAGTGGCGCCGCCGGCCTGCGATCCCGTGTTGCGGCTGTTGCGGATCGCAGAAATCTTGCGCGAGGAATTGGCTGCGCAAGGCATCGAGCGGGGCGAGGCAGGCCTCTTGCGCCAGGCGCGCAGCCTGGCGCAGTCGCTCGATCGGCTGGCGGCGGAGGAAGTGTCGCCCGAGCAGTTGTTGACCATCGACATGCTGCCCGAACTGGCCGAGCACTGGCAAGACAGCCTGCGCCTGTTCGCCCGGGTGCAGGTGCGCTGGCAGTTCGAACTGGACGAGCGCGGGCAGGTGGATGCCCCGGTGCGCCGCAACCTGCTGCTGGCCCATGCCGCGCAGAGCTGGCGTGCCAATCCGCCGCCCGGCCCGGTGATTGCCGCTGGTGTGACCTCCGCCGCGCCGGCGATCGCGCGCTTGCTGCGCACCGTGGCCGATCTGCCGCAAGGCGCGGTGGTGCTGCTCGATCTCGATCTGGCGCTGGAAGCCGAGGTGTGGGATGCGCTGGGCCAGGCCGGTGCCAGCGAGGAGCCGGGCGGCCCACCATTCGGCCGGGGCGACCAGGTCACCCATCCGCAGTATCACTTGAAGCTGTTGCTGCATCGCATGGGCCTGGCGCGCGAGGAAGTGCGGCCGTGGCATCGCGCGGGGATCGCGGCGGCCCCCCCGGCGCGCAGTCGGGCGATTTCCAATCTGTTCCTGCCGCCCGAGGCGAGCACGGCCTGGGTCAAGTTGCCGGCGGCGGACCGGCGTCTTGCCGGCGTGCGCCTGATGCACAGCGCGCATCCCGAAGAAGAGGCGCAGGCGATTGCCGTGCTGGTGCGCGAAGGGCTGGCCGTGCCGGAGCGGCGCGTGGCGGTGGTCACGCCCGATCGCGCCCTGGCGCAGCGCGTGATTGCGCATCTCGGCCGCTGGAACATTGCGGCGGACGATACCGCCGGCCGCCCGCTGCCGCAGACCGTGGCAGGGCGCCTGCTGCTGCAACTCGCGCAGGCCTGGGCCGAACGCGCCGCGCCGGTGGCGCTGCTGGCGCTGTTGGGCCATCCGCTGGTCATGGGGGGGGAGCCGCGTGCGGGCTGGCTGGAACGCGTGCGCCAGCTTGACTTCGTGCTGCGCGGGCCGCGACTGGGGCCAGGGCTGGAGCCGATCCGCGATGCGGTGCGCGCGAAGGAAAAGCGCTTTCCCGGTCTTTCCGCCTGGTGGGACGAGGTGGAACTGTTGCTCGCCCCGCTGCTGGCCGGGCACGATGCCCTGCCGCTGGCCGCCACGCTCACTTTGCTGGCCGAGATGGCCGAGGCGTTGTGTGGGTCGGCGCTCTGGGCCAATGCCGATGGCCGCTGCCTGGCGCAGTTCGTGGAACAATGGCGCGATGCGGCAGCGCAGGCCGGAGAGCAGACAGGCGGCTTCCCGGTCGATCCCGCGCAAGTGCCCGCCCTGCTGCGCGACGCGATGGACGAGGTTTCGGTGCGCCCGCCTTATGGCGGCCATCCGCGCCTGGCGATCTATGGCCTGCTCGAAGCACGGATGAGCCGGGCGGACCTGGTGATCTGCGCCGGCATGACCGAGGGGACATGGCCCGCCGCGCCTGCGCCCGATCCGCTGCTGGCGCCAGCGGTCTTGCGCACATTGGGCATTCCCGGCGCCGATTTCCGCATTGGTCTGGCTGCGCACGACCTCGCCGCCATGCTCGGCGCGCCCGAAGTGGTCTTGAGCTTTGCCGAGCGTGATGCGGCGGGGCCGGCGATCCCCTCGCGCTTTCTGTTGCGCATCCGCGCGATGCTGGGCGAAGAGGGCGTGGCGTGGGAGCGCGAGGCGGTGAACCTGGCCCAGGCGCTCGACGCCGCGCCCCAGGCACCCGCCTATCCGCGCCCGCGGCCGATGCCATCGCCGCAGCAGCGCCGGGTGGACATTGCCGTGACCGCGCTCGACCGCCTGCGGTCAGACCCCTATCAGTTCTATGCCTCCGCCATCCTGGGCCTCAGAAGGCTCGACCCACCCGACGCCGATCCCACCCCTGCGTGGCGCGGTACGGCGGTGCACGTCATTCTGGAAGAGTGGCACCAGGCCGGCGCGCCGCCGGGTGAACTGGTGCCGCTGGCCGAGCGCAAGCTGGCCGAAATGAGCGCGCACCCGTTCATGCGCAGCCTGTGGCGTCCGCGCCTGACTGCCGCGCTGGCCTGGATCGAGGCGGAGCAGGAGCGCTTGCTCGACGAAGGCCGCGCGGTCGCCGCGTTCGAATGCTGGGGCGATACGACCGTCGATGGCATCCGCATTTTCGGCCGCGCCGACCGGATCGACCGCTTGCCCGATGGCACGCTGGCCGTGGTCGATTACAAGACCGGCACGCCGCCATCGGGGCGCATGGTGCAGGAAGGCTTTGCCCTGCAACTGGGGCTGATCGGCCTGATCGCGCAAGCCGGTGGCTTCAAGGACAAGCAGGGCCGCGTGACCGTGGAGGGCGAGCCGACCAGGTTCGAATACTGGTCCCTGGCGCGCAACCGCGAGCGCGGCTTTGGCTATTGCGAGGAGCCGATCCTGGAGGGGCGCAAGAAATCGGGCATCCCGCGCGAGGATTTCCTGCCCGAAACCCGCCGCTTCCTGGCCGAGGCAATTGCCCGCTGGATTCTGGGCAACGAACCTTTCGTCGCGCGGCTGAACCCTGATCTGCCCAGCTATGCCGATTACGACCAGTTGATGCGGCTGGAAGAATGGCAGGGCCGGGGAGGGAACGCCGAGTGAGCAAGGTCTATCCCCTGCAAGGCAACCAGGCCCGCGCCGTGGCGCCGCACCGCACGGTGTGGCTCAGCGCCTCGGCCGGCACGGGCAAGACCCAGGTGCTCTCGGCACGCGTGCTGCGGCTCTTGCTGCAGGACGGGGTGGAGCCGGAAAACATCCTGTGCCTGACCTTTACCAAGGCGGGCGCCGCGGAAATGGCCACCCGCGTCAACGATGTCTTGGCGCGCTGGGTGCGGCTCGATGATCTGGCGCTGTTCCGCGAACTGGAGGCGATCGGCGCCGACGGCCGGCCCGAAACGCTGGAGCGGGCGCGCAGCCGCTTTGCCGCCGTGCTCGATTGCCCGGGCGGGGGCCTGCGGATCGAGACGATCCACGCCTTTTCGCAATGGCTGCTGTCGGCCTTTCCGGTGGAATCCGGCCTTCTGCCCGGCACCCGCGCGATGGAAGACCGCGACCGCGAGCTGCTGGTGCGCGAAGTTCTGGCGCAGATGCTGGTGGAGGCTGAGGAAAGCGGCGAGGAACGCCTGCTCGATGCCCTGGCCGACATGGCGCTGCGCATGGACCAAGGCGCGGTCATCGGCTTCCTGCTGCGCTGCGCCAAGGCGATCGACCTGTGGCAGGAGCCCGGCGCCTGGCGCCCGCCGCTGCGCCCGCGCATCAACCAGCTGCTGGGCTTGGCCGCCGATGAAGACGGCAGCGGCGTGGCCGAACTCTGTGCCGACGACGCGTTCGATATCGCCTCTGTCCGCCGCTGCATGGCCGCCAACGCGGCCTGGAATACCAAGAGCGGCATCGATGCCGCCAACATGATGGGCGATTGGCTGGCGGCCAACCCGCAGGCGCGCCTCGCCGGACTGGACGACTTTGCCAAGCTGTTCATGACCGCCAAGGGCGAGGCCAAATCCACCCGCAATCTCGACAAGCACGAGCCGGCCTATGGCGAATACCAGGCCCGCGTGATCGCCGGGCTTGCCGCCGTGCGCGACCGCATCGCGCTGGTGAACCTTGCCGCGCTGCTCGATCCCGCGCTCACCGTGGGGCGCCGCTTTGCCTTGGCCTGGGAAGCCGCCAAGGCGCGCGAAGGCTTCATCGATTTCGACGACCAGATCCGCACCGCCGCCGCGCTGCTCACCGAGCGGACCACGGCGGACTGGATCCGCTACAAGCTGGACCGCCGGTTCGACCATGTGCTGGTGGACGAAGCGCAGGACACCAACGAGGCGCAATGGCGCATCGTGCTCGACGGACTGGTGCAGGACTTTTTCTCCGGCCAGGGGCAAAGCCAGCGCGACCCGCGCACGCTGTTCGTGGTGGGCGATTACAAGCAGGCGATTTTCCGCTTCCAGGGCACCAGCCCCGAAAACTTTGCCAAGGCGCGAGGCCGCGTGCAGCGCGAACTGGCCGGCCTTGCCCAGGCGATGGACGAGCCGGAGCGCGAACTGCTCTCGCTGGGGCTGGGGCAATCCTATCGCACCGCCATGCCGATCCTGGCGTTTGTCGATCGCGCGATTGCGGCCATCGGCCCCGATCGCTTTGGCCTGCCCGAAGCGCCCGAACCCCATGTGGGCGACATGCGCCCCGGCCTGGTGCGGCTGTGGCGCCCGGTGGGCGATCTTTCGGGAGCCGAGGACGATCTGCCCGAAGCCGGCGACGAGGGCGGCGAGAACTGGCTGTCGCGCCCCGATCGCGACCTGGCCGACCGGCTGGCGCGGCAGGTGCGCGAATGGCTCGATACCGGCTTCCCGTTGCACAAGGGCAAGCCGCGCAATGCCAGCGCCGGCGACGTGATGATCCTGGTGCGCAAGCGCAAGGATCTGGCTGGGCTGATCGTTGCGCGGCTGCATGCGCGCGGGGTGCCGGTGGCCGGGGTGGACCGCTTGCGCCTGGGCGCGCCGCTGGCGGTGAAGGACCTGATGGCGGCCCTGCGCTTCTGCGCGCAGCCGCTCGATGACTTGAACCTGGCCAACCTGCTGGTTTCCCCGCTGATCGGATGGAGCCAGGAAGACCTGCTGGCGCGCGGCTACCGCAAGGATGGCGTGCGGCTGTGGACGCACTTGCTGCACAACCGGGAGCCGGGCACCGTGCAGACGGTGGAGCAATTGCTCGACCTGTTGCGCCGCGCCGATTTCGAGCCGCCGGCGCAATTGCTGCACTGGCTGCTGGTGGGGCCCTGGGCCGCGCGGTTCAAGCTGGTGGCGCGGCTGGGGCGCGAGGCGAACGACCCGATCGATGAACTGCTCAATGCCGCCATGGCCTATGCGAGCGGGCAGGTGCCGAGCCTGGTGGGCTTCCTGCAATGGTTCGACAGCGGCGATGGCGAGTTGAAGCGCGAGGCGGGGCAGGCCGCCGATCTGGTGCGGGTGATGACCGTGCACGGATCGAAAGGCCTGCAAGCGCCCATCGTGATCCTGGCCGATGCTGCCGACGATCCCGATGCGTCGATGGCGCGCGGGGCCGAACTGGTGGAACAGGGACCCGGCCAGCGCGCGCGCGCGGTGCCGCTGCCGGCCTTGCGCAAGGAAGAAAAAGGCGCGCCGATCCGCGCGGCGGAGGAAAAGGCGGCGCTGGAAGAGCGGGCCGAGCATTGGCGCCTGCTTTATGTGGCGCTCACCCGTGCGGAAGAGGCGCTGTTCATTGCCGGGGCCTGGCCGCCCTCGTGCAAGGAATTGCCGGCCGACAGCTGGTATGCGCGGCTGGCGCCGCTGTTTGGCGAAGAGGAAGGCTGGACGCCCGACGCGATCTGGAATGGCGCGCGCGATATCGGCGCGCTGGGGGCGCCGGTGGCCGATGCCGGGCGGGCCGCGCAAACCGTGGCTTTGCCGTTGCTGCCGCCATGGCTGACCACGGCGATCGGACCCGAACCGCGTCCGCCGCGCCCGCTGGCGCCGTCCTCTCTGGGCGAGGACGAGGCCCCTGATCCGCCGACACGGCCCGGACCTGGCGCGATGCAGGCGGCGCGACGCGGCACCCTGATTCACAAGCTGATCGAGCGATTGCCCGCCGTGGCGCATGGCGAACGCGCGGAAGCCGCGCTGGCCTGGCTGGCACGGCAAGGGGCGGAATTCGATGTCGCCGCGCACGAAGAGATGTTGCGCGCCGCGCTGGCCGTGCTCGACCATCCCGATTGGCAGGCCGTGTTCGGCCCTGGCTCGCTGGCCGAGGTGCCGCTGGCTGCGGTGGTGGAAGGGCGCGTGGTTTCCGGCACGATCGACCGCTTGCTGATCACGCCTACCCAAGTGCTGATCGTGGATTTCAAGACAGCGCGGCGCCCGCCGGAGTCATTGGCCCAGGTGCCGTTGGCCTATCTGCGCCAGATGGCCGCCTATGCCGCCGCGCTCGCCGCGATCCACCCCGATCGCGCGGTGGAAGCCGCGCTGCTTTATACCCACGCGCCGCACCTGATCGCCATTCCGCCGCAGGTTCTGGCGCTGCACCGCCCGCAGCCGGCATAGCTTTGCAAGGGACCAGCGCAGCAAACCTTTCGCGCCTTGCCGGTTGCCAAGCCGCCTGCGCATCCTAGATACCGTCTCAACTGATCAACGGAGTTTCGTTCATGTCCACCAAAGCCGTCACCGACGCCAGCTTCTCTGCCGAAGTCCTCCAGTCCGACAAGCCCGTGCTGGTGGATTTCTGGGCCGACTGGTGTGGCCCGTGCAAGATGATCGCCCCGGCGCTGGAAGAGATCGCCGAGGAACTGGGTGACAAGGTGACCATCGCGAAGGTGGACATCATGGAAAACACCAACACTGCCAGCGATTTCGGCGTGCAGTCGATCCCGCTGCTGATCCTGTTCAAGGATGGCAAGCCAGTCGCGCAGAAGCTGGGCGCCGCGCCCAAGAGCCAGCTCAAGGGTTGGCTGGAAAGCGTTCTGTAAGAGGCTTGTGGCGCGCGCTTGCGCCCTTCGACAGGCTCAGGGCGAACGGAAGTGGGGAAGATTACCTCAAAATCCCGTTCGGGCTGAGCTTGTCGAAGCCCCTTGCAGTCAAGCGCACGTTACAAGCCCGCAAGCCGCTCCGCCATGGCATCGAACAAGGCCGGGCTGCTGGCCGCGACCAGGCCTTTTTGCCCCACCTGATCGACGCGATAGGGCCGGCCATCGGGCCGTGCAGCCTTGCCGCCGGCTTCGTTGACGAACAAGACGCCGGCCGCATGATCCCACGCGAGCGTGCGCTCGAAAATCGAGACATCGTTTACGCCGAGCACCAGGCGGGGGTATTGTTCCGCGGCGCAGCGCGGGATATCTACTACGCTATAGTGCGGCAGGATGTGCTGGCGCATTGCCTCGCGCTGGGCCATGTCCATGAAGACGGTGGAAATCGCGGCCACGGGCGGCACTTGCCCGGTGGCCTGCGCGCGCACCGGCGTGCCGTTCACAAAGGCGCCACGCCCTTTTTGCGCGGTGCAGAGGCGGCCTGACAGCACATCGTAGATCCAGCCCGCCACGCATTCGCCATGTTCGGCGAGCGCGATCAGCACGCCGAACGGCGGCTTGCCGGCGGCGAAATTGTTGGTGCCGTCCAGCGGATCGATGATCCAGCACAGCCCATCGCCCAGCCGGTCGAGCAAGGCGGGATCGGCATGGGCGGCTTCTTCCCCCACGATCGTCGCCTCCGGCAGCAGGTGCGCCAGGCCTTCGCTCAGCAGCCGTTCGGCGTGGGTGTCGGCTACGGTCACCACGTCGTCGGCGGCCTTGGCGGTCACGTCGTCATCGGCCAGTTGGCGATAGCGCGGGGCAATGGCTTCCTGCGCCACGCGGGCGATCAGGGTGCCCACGGCGGCGTCAAGCTCTGCGGTCCAGCTCATGTGAATGGAACCGCCGCGATTTCCTGAAAGCCGGGGCGGGTGCGCAGGCGATCCATCCAGGCTTCCACGTGGGGCAGCGCAGGCCGTTCGATCGGTAGGCTGAACCACGTGTGGGCATATGTGCCCATCGGAATGTCGGCCACGCCGAATGCCTCGCCGGATAGGAACGGCTGCCGGGCCAATTGCGCGTCCAGCATGGCCATGAGATCAGCGCAGGCAGCGGCAGACTTGGCCACCACCGGATCGTTGCCATCCTTGCCGCCGCGCACGCAGCCCAGGAACGCGTCGCGCTGGGCATCGGCATAGAGGAATTGCCAGTCCATCCACTGGTCCCCCTGCGCGCGTGCCGCCGGATCGGCAGGCCAAAGCTGCGGGGCATGGGCGGCAAACAGATAGCGCAGGATCGCGTTGGATTCCCACACCACCACGCCGTCATCCTCGATCATCGGCACCAGGCGATTGGGATTTTTGGCCAGGTAGTCGCTCGAATAGCCGAACGACCCGCCCATATCGCGGCGCTCGAAATCCAGGCCGCACTCACGCGCGCCCCAGACTACCTTCTTTACGTTGTGCGAATTGATCCGCCCCCAGATGACCAGCATGGCGTTCAGCTCCGGTAGTCGGCGTTGATCGAGATGTAGCCATGCGTCAGATCGCAGGTCCACACCGTGGCGCGGCCCTGGCCAAGGCCCAGGTCCACCTCGATGGAAATTTCGCGGCCCTTGAGATGCGCCGCCACCGGCGCTTCGTCATAGTCGGCCAGCGGCTGGCCGTCCCTGGCCGCCCAGGTGCCGCCAAAGCCGATCGACAGGCGGTCGCGGTCGGCCGGTTCACCGGCCTTGCCCACGGCCATGACCACGCGGCCCCAGTTGGCGTCTTCCCCCGCGATCGCGGTCTTCACCAGCGGCGAATTGGCAATGGCCAGGCCCACGCGGCGCGCGCTTTCGTCCGAAACCGCGCCGGAAACGGCCACGGCGATGAATTTCTGCGCGCCTTCGCCATCCTTGACCACCAGATGCGCAAGGTCGCGGCACACTTGCTCCAGCGCGGCAGCAAAGGCTTCGCCGCCCACGCTATCCAGGCTGGTCAGTGGCGCGTTGCCCGCCTTGCCGGTGGCAAAGGCCAGCACGGTGTCGCTGGTGGATGTGTCGCTATCGACCGTGATGCACGAGAACGTGCGCTTGTTCGCGGCCGACAGGCATTCCTGCAGGAATGCGGGCGAAACCGCTGCATCGGTAAAGACATAGCCCAGCATCGTCGCCATGTCGGGCGCGATCATGCCCGAACCCTTGATGATCGCGCTGAGCGTCACGGTCTTGTCGCCCACGATGGCCGTGGCGGTGGCGCCCTTGGCAAAAGTATCGGTGGTGCCGATGGTATTTGCCGCCTCTTGCCAGGTGCAGGGCGGGGCCAGCAGCGCGGCCTCGATCCCCGCGCGGGCCTTGTCCTTGGGCAGGGGCACGCCGATCACGCCGGTGGAGGAGACGAAGACCGCTTCGCGCGCGCAGCCCAGATGCGCGGAAACCTGGTCCATGATTGCTTCGACCGCCTCGCGTCCGCGATAGCCGGTGAAGGCATTGGAATTGCCGGCGTTGACCACCAGCGCGCGCGCCGTCCCTTGCGCCACGTTCTGCCGGCCCAGTTCCACTTCGGAAGAGCAGCACACGTTGCGGGTGAACACGCCGGCCACGGCCGTGCCTTCGTCCAGCTCCACATAAGTGAGGTCGCAGCGACCCCAGTCCTTGTACCCGGCGCGGGCCACGCGCGGGGTGACGCCGGCAATCGCGGGCAGGGCGGGGAAGGGCGAGGCGAGCGGGGAAACGGCGTCTGACATGGCCGCGTTCCCTAGCGATTCGGCTGCGCCGCGTCCATGGCTCAGCTTGCGCCAAAGCGGTGGTGCGCATGGTTGACCCTGGCGCGGGCAATCGGCATCACCGGGAGCGGTAAGAGGGGGAGCACCAATGACTTTTGCACCGCGCAACCTTGCCTGGCTGGGCCTGACGGCGGGATGCGCCATGGCAGCGCCGGCGGTGGCCCGCGCGCCGGCGATCGTTCCGGCTCACCCGCTCGGCAATCCGGGCGATTGGGTGACTCCGAACGACTATCCCGCTCGCGCCTTGCGCAATGGCGAAAACGGAACCGTGGGATTCGCGCTCAGCTACGATGCCCAAGGCAAAGTCACGGCGTGCGAAGTCACCGCCAGCAGTGGATCGGCCGATCTTGACGAGGTCACCTGCCAATCGCTGATGGCCCGCGCCGGCTTCAAGCCGGGCACGAAAGGCGGCAAGCCCGAGGGGGGCGTCTATCGCAGCTCGGTGCGCTGGCAAATCCCCGAAGACGCCGACGATGTGCCCGTGCCGGGCAGCATATCGTTATCCTACACGATCAACGCCGATGGCCATGTCTCGGATTGCGTGGGCATCGATGAAAAGGGCGTGCAAAATCCGATTCCGGCGGGCAGCGGTCCGCCGGCCTGCGCCAGTGGCGCGTTGTTGAAGCCGGCGAAGGACGCCAGCGGCAAGCCGGTGAGCAAGCGCGTGACGCTGATTTTCACCACCAAGGTGGACGACGTACCCTGAGCTTTGCGCGCAAATCTGCGGATTGCGCTTTACGCGCGGCGAGCCGTTCCCTATCTCCCGTCGTAATGCGCTTTCTGCTCGTCCTGTTTGCCCTGCTCAGCGGCCTTTCGCTGCCCGAGGTGGCCAATGCCACCACGCGCACCGAAGTGGCCGGTGCCGCGCAGGCCGGATTGGCCGTGGCCCCGGTGGCCGCGCATTGCGTGGTGCAGGCCGCCCGCGTGCGTGCCGCGCGTCCGGCTTTCGATGTGGCGCAACACGCTGCATCCGCCCCGCTGGCGCCGCTGGTGCTGGCCCACGTAGCGACCCTGCGCTGCGACCGCGCGCGCGAATAAGCGCCGCATTGCCCGCTTTTTGCCGGGCACCAATCCGTGATTTTCGCGTTGCCGGCCCCATGCACGCATGCTGCGCGCGGCACAAGCCAGGCCCCTTTGGCCACACCCATTTGCACAACAGGAAACACCGCCATGTTCGGCGCCCTTGCCAAGTCCATTTTCGGTTCGTCCAACGATCGCTATGTCAAGTCGCTCGACAAGCAGGTGAAGAAGATCGCCGCTTTCGAGGCCGAGATGCAGGCGATGAGCGATGAGCAGCTTGCCGCCCAGACGGTGAAGTTCCGCGCCGCGCTCGAAGCGGGCGCCAGCCTTGACGATCTGCTGCCCGAAGCCTTTGCCACCGTGCGCGAAGCATCGGTGCGGACCATGGGCATGCGCCATTTCGACGTGCAGATGATCGGCGGCATGGTGCTGCACCGGGGCGAGATCGCCGAAATGCGCACCGGCGAGGGCAAGACCCTGGTGGCGACGCTGGCGGTCTATCTCAACGCACTGGAAAGCAAGGGCGTTCACGTGGTGACCGTGAACGACTACCTGGCTAAGCGTGACGCCGAAACGATGGGCGTGCTTTACAAGTTCCTGGGCCTGACCGTGGGCGTGATCGTGCCCAACCTCAACGAGTACGAGCGGCGCCAGGCCTATGAAGCCGACATTACGTATGCCACCAACAATGAGTTGGGCTTCGATTACCTGCGCGACAACATGAAGCACGAACGCTCGCAGATGGTGCAGCGTCCCTTCAATTACGCCATCGTCGACGAAGTGGACTCGATCCTGATCGACGAGGCGCGCACGCCGCTGATCATCTCGGGTCCCACCGACGACAAGAGCGATCTCTATCTCTCGGTCGATGCGGTGGTGAAGACCATCGATCCCAAGCACTACGAAGCCGACGAGAAGACCAAGAGCATCACCCTGACCGAAGACGGCGTGGAATGGGTGGAGCGCGCGCTGGAGGATGCCGGGCTGCTGGTCGGCACCAACCTCTATGACATGGAAAACACCATGGTGGTCCACCACTTGGACCAGGCGCTGAAGGCCAATGTCATGTTCAAGCGTGACATCGACTACATCGTCAAGGACGGCAAGGTGGTGATCATCGACGAGTTCACCGGCCGCATGATGGATGGCCGGCGCTGGTCCAACGGCTTGCACCAGGCGGTGGAAGCCAAGGAAGGCGTGCGGATCGAGCCTGAAAACCAGACCATGGCCTCGATCACGTTCCAGAACTACTTCCGCATGTATCCCAAGCTTTCGGGGATGACCGGGACGGCCGCGACCGAGGCGACCGAGTTCTTCGAAATCTACAAGATGAACGTGGTGACCATTCCCACCAACGTGCCGGTCATGCGCATCGACGAGGAAGACGAGTTCTACAAGAACACCACCGACAAGTTTGCCGCCATCGCACGCCTGATCCGCGAAAAGAACGAGATCGGCCAGCCCGTGCTGGTCGGCACCGTGTCGATCGAGAAGTCGGAACTGCTGAGCGAGTTTCTCAACCGCGAGGGGGTCAAGCACGCGGTGCTCAACGCCCGCTTCCACGAGATGGAAGCCCACATCGTGGCCCAGGCCGGCCGCCTGGGCGCGGTGACCATCGCCACCAACATGGCCGGCCGCGGGACCGACATCAAGCTGGGCGGCAACCTCGAATTCCGCATCGACGATGAACTGCGCGATGTGCCCGAAGGGCCCGAGCGCGATGCCGCGATCGCCCGCATGTCGGCCGAGATCGAGGCGGAGAAGGCGCAGGTGCTGGCTGCCGGCGGCCTGTGCGTGATCGGCACGGAACGGCACGAAAGCCGCCGCATCGACAACCAGCTGCGCGGCCGTTCGGGCCGCCAGGGTGACCCGGGCCTGTCGAAGTTCTACCTGTGCCTGGAAGACGATCTGCTGCGCATCTTCGGGCCGGACACGCTGTTTTCGCGCATGATGAATTCCAACCTGGCCGATGGCGAGGCGATCGGATCGAAGTGGCTGTCCAAGGCCATCGAGACCGCACAGAAGAAGGTTGAGGCGCGCAACTACGACATCCGCAAGCAGGTCGTCGAATACGACGACGTTATGAACGACCAGCGCAAGGTGATCTACGAGCAGCGCGCCGACATCATGGATGCCGACGCGGTGGACGACGTGGTGGTGGACATGCGCCACGACACGATCAATGCCATGGTCGGCGATGCCTGCCCGCCGGGGTCCTATCCCGAGCAGTGGAACGTGGCCGGCCTCAAGGAACGCGTGGCCGACGTGCTGGGCCTGACCCCGCCGATCGACGATTGGCTGGAAGAAGACGCGGTGGAAGCGGAATTGATCAGCGAGCGCCTGATCGCGCTGGCCGATGCGCACATGGCCGCCAAGCTCGACACCGTGGACCGTGCTTCGTGGGGTAACCTCGAAAAGTCGATCCTGCTCGAGCGGCTTGACCACCATTGGAAGGAGCACTTGGCCACGCTCGACGCGCTGCGCCAGGTGGTGTTCCTGCGTGCCTATGCACAAAAGACCCCGATCAACGAATACAAGCAGGAAGCCTTCGGCCTGTTTGAAAAGATGCTCGACGCGATCCGCGAGGACGTGACCCGCATCCTGATGATCAGCGAAATCCGCATGCAGCCGATGGAAGATTTCCAGCTGCCCGAACTGCCCGATTTCCTCACCAGCCACATCGATCCGTTCACCGGCGAAAACGACGCGCAACCGCAAGTGCCGGGCGCCGCGGCAATGCTCGGCGCCCTGGGCGGGGCGCAGGCGAGCGCGCCGGTGGCGGCGGGCGAAGACCCATATGCCGGGCAGGGCATCAGCCGCAACGCCCCGTGCCCCTGCGGCTCGGGCCAGAAGTACAAGCACTGCCACGGGCTCGCGGCCTGATCGCCAGCCCTGCCGACTATTCCAGCCCCGGCCAGCCCACGCGCCGGCCGGGGCTTTCTATTGCAATCCAAGGAGCCCGTTGTGGACAAGACTATCAAGCTCACGCTGAGCGAGGATGAAGGCGAAATGATCGTGGACGCGCTGGAGGTGGACCTGGAAGGCTACCTTGAATCCGCCAAGGAAGCGCGCGGCAACAACAACCGGGCCGACGTGGAAACCTTCACCGAAGCGGCCGAGCGCATCAGCAAGCTGATCGCCAAGATCCGCGCCAAGCTGGACTGATCACCCACAAAAAAGCCCCCTCCTGAAGAGGGGGCTTTCTTTTTCCGTCAGTTCACCACAGCTTGGCGCGCTTGTCGGCGGGGATGTACATCGCATCACCCGGCTTGACGCCAAAGGCCTGGTACCATGCCTCGATATTGGGCAGCGGGCCCAGGATGCGGAAGCGGGCCGGGCTGTGCGGGTCGGTCGTCACCTGGTTGCGCAGTGCATCCATGCGCTGGTTGGCGCGCCAGGCCTGGGCGAACGAGAGGAAGAAGCGCTGGTCGCCGGTCAGCCCGCCGATCACCGGCGCAGGCTTGCCGCGCAGCGACTTGTGATACGCGTCGAGCGCCACCTGCAAGCCGGCAAGATCGGCGATGTTTTCGCCCATGGTCAGCTTGGGATTGATGAACGCGCCAGGCGCGGCTTCGAACCGCGCATATTCGTCGCCAAACACTTTCGCTTCGGCTTCGAACCGCTGCGCATCCTGCGGCGTCCACCAATCGGCGATGGCGCCCTTGGCGTCGATCTTGCGGCCCTGGTCGTCAAAGCTGTGGCTGATTTCGTGGCCGATGATCGCGCCCGTTGCGCCATAGTTTACCGCGTCATCCGCGCGCGGATCGAACAGCGGCGGCTGCAGGATGCCGGCCGGAAACACGATCTGCAGCTTGGCCCCGCCGTTGTAGGCGTTCACCGTCTGCGGGTTCATGCCCCATTTCTTGCGATCGACCGGCTTGCCCAGGTCTTCCTTGGCATAATCGGCGTTGAAGCGGGCCGCGCGCACGACATTGCCGTAAAGATCATCGGGCTTGATCGTCAGCGCCGAATAGTCGCGCCACTTGTCGGGATAGCCCACCATCACGTCGATCCGCGCCAGCTTGGCCAGCGCGGCCTGCTTGGTTGGCTCGCTCATCCACGGATTGGCCTGGATACGGGTTTCGAAGGCGGCGCGCAGATTGGCCACCAGCGCCTGCATCCGCGCCTTCGATTGGGGCGGGAAATACTTGGCGACATAAGCCTGGCCGGCTGCTTCGCCCAATTGGCTGTTGACCAGTTCCAGCCCGCGCTTCCACCGGGGCTTGATCTGGGCAACGCCGGTCAAGGTGCGGGAGAAGGCAAAGCGGCTGTCGACCATCGCCTTGGTGAGGAAGGGCGAGGCCTGGTCGGCGACATGGAATGCCTGCCACAGCTTGAGCGTTTCGAGCGGGGTTTGCGCATAGAGCGCGGCAATGTCGCGGATCGCGGTGTTTTCGCGCACGATGATGCGCGGTTGCGGGGCAACGCCCGCGCCGTCGAAATAGGCTGCCCAGTCCAGCCCCGGCGCATAGCCGGCAAGCTGCGCCGACGACATCGGGTTGTTGGTGGCGCTGCGATCGCGGCGGCGGGCAATATCCCAGCTCAGCGTGGCGATCTGGGTTTCGAACGCCATGATCTTGCTGGCCGCATCGGCGGGCTGGGGTACGCCCAGGGTTTGCAGGGTGCGGGTGATATAGGCGACATAGGCTTCGCGCTGCGGCGCGAATGCGGGCTTGAGGTAATAGTCCCGCTCGGGCAGGCCCAGGCCGCCCTGGCCGAGTGAAAGGACATTGAGCCCGGCATTGGCCGTATCGGGCCCCACGCCATAATCGATCATGCTGATGCCGAAGGTGCCTTGGGCCGCGCCCATATAGCGGGCAAAGGCGGCCTTGTCGGGCTGGGCCATCACTTTGGCCACATCGGCCTGAAGCGGCGCGATCCCGCGCTGTTCGACCGCGGCTTCATTCATGAAGCTGGCATAGAGCGCGCCGACCTGGCTGTCTGCTGGCATGCCGGCCACCAGGTCTTTCATCTGGGCCTGCACCTGCTCGTCGATCAGGGCCAGCGTGCCGATGTTGGGCCGATCATCCGGGATCGGCGTGCGCGCTTTCCATTTGCCGTTGGCATACGTGTCGAAATCGTCGCCCGGCTTGACCGAAAGATCGCGGCCGGAAAGATCGACACCCCACCCACCGATTGCTCCCTTCGCCACCGGGGCGGCGGCGGGCCTGGCTGCGGGCGCCGCCAGTGCCGGCTGCAGCGCTGCCACCATGGCCGTGGAAGCGAGAACCATTATCCGCAATGTCACAGTGCCATTATCCTTGCTCTATCCGCATGTTGCAGCCAACCTAGCCCAAGGCGGTTTCATCTGAAAGTGTCTGATGGTGTCGATGCCATTGAAATAAGGGCAGGTCTTCGCAATCACCACCGCTTCATCGGCGGCGCAGCAGCACTTCCACGCTCTGTTCCACGCTGGCCTGCTTGGTGTCGCAGCCGCTTTCCTGTTCCAGCGCGGTGCGGATATCGGAAATCTTGCTGTCGGACAGGTGCTCGATCCCGATGAAATCGCCGCGTGCGCCGTCCAGCGCGCGGATCAGTTCGTCCAGCTTGGCCTGCATCGCCGCCGCATCGCGGTTCTGGGCGTTCTGGATCACGAAGACCATCAGGAACGTGACGATGGTGGTGCCGGTGTTGATCACCAGCTGCCAGGTGTCGGACCAGGCGAAGATGGGTCCCGATATGGCCCAGACGAGAATGATCAGGGTGGCCAGGGCAAAACTCGCCGGTTGGCCGGCCAGCGCAGAGATGCGGTTGGCAAATGCGGTAAAGAGCCGGTCCATGGCGCAGGTTCTTTCTGAAAGGATTGCTGTTTTGTGTCTGAACCGCCGGGCAAAGGCGGTGGTTCCCGAAAGGGCAGGGAACCGGTTCCAGCAACCAGGCTTTTGGTGCGCCCAAGAATTGCTTTGCCACGCGAACCTATCACGGTTGCTTGACGGTCAAAACTCTATCAAATAAATAGAGATCAAGACGCAGCGGGCTGGCCCCACGCTGTGCCGGCCCGCGAGGGCCGCGTCGTGGGCCCGCGGCTTTTGATCGGGAAGCAGCTTGCTCCGCGTTACCAACGGCTAAAGCGCGCGAACGCTGGGGCGACATCGCCAGGCTTCGTGTTCCCCGCTGTTTCAGGGGTTATACGATGCAATGCCAATCATAAGATCATAACAAGCGCCGCACGCCCCGCACCCTGCCAGGGAAGGGCCCGCGCGCAAACCCACATCCAGATTTTCCAATGGCTGCGCGGCGTTGCCGTGCGCGGCACGCTTGCTTGCGCGGCCTGTCCATGAGGGACCTGTTTCATGTCGATTTCGTTTGCCACCCGCCCGGCCACGGGCCTGGGCGCGCTGCTGCTTGCCTCCACCGCGCTCGCGCTGCCCGGCCTTGCCCACGCGGCTGATAGCGCCGCGTCCGCCGCAGCCGAACAGGCGCCCGCGCCCACGGCTGACCCTGCCAGCCCCGATGTGACCGACGCCAGCGCCATCACCGTCACGGCGCGTCACCGCGAGGAAAAGCTGCAGAACGTGCCGCTGGCCATTTCCGCGATTTCGGGTGCTGAACTGACCACCAAGCGGATCGAGCGGGTCAGCGAGTTCGCCCTGCGCGTGCCCAATTTCAGCGCGCTGCAACAGAACACCCGCGTCTCGGGCCTCTACATCCGTGGCCTGGGCGGCAATGCCAGCAACGATGGCGCCGAAGGCGGCGTGGGCCTGATCGTCGACAACGTGTTCTTCACCCACGTCGGCTTTTCCTGGCTCGATTTCGTCGATCTGGAAAACATCCAGGTGGTGCGCGGGCCGCAGGGCACGCTGCTGGGCAAGAACACCACGATCGGCGCGGTGATCGTCCAGACCGCCAAGCCCAAGTTCGAACCGTCCTATACCCTCCAGGCCACCTACGGGAATTACGATGCGGTGCAGGTGCGCGCCAACGCCACCGGGCCGATCATCGCCGACAAGCTGGCCTATCGCCTGACCTTTGCCGAAAGCAAGGGCGGCGGCTGGAACACCAACGCCTACAATGGCGCCAAGCTGCTCGACAACAATCGCTGGTCAGTGCGCGGGCAACTGCTGTTCACGCCCACGTCCAACTTCTCCTCGCGCCTGATTGCCGAGCATTACGAGACGAACGAATACAACAACTTCTATCCGCCGGTGGCAGACGTTACGCAGAACCTGAACCTGAACGGCACGGTCAATTCGGCGCGCACCGGCAGCTGGACGGCCAAGCTGGCGCGGTTTGGCTACACCCCCAATCTCAATGGCCCCTACAACGCCAATCTCAACAACCAGGACCGCCTGGTGGCCAACACCGATGGCGTTTCGAACGAGATCAACTGGGATCTGGGTGGCGTCAACCTGACCGGCGTGACCGCGTGGCGCCGGCTCTATTTCCGCCCCTACAACGACAGCGACTATAGCCCGCTGGACATTTATCGTGCGGGCTATGACGTTGACGTCAATCAGTATTCGCAGGAAATCCGGCTGGCCTCGGACAAGGGCAGCACGATCGACTGGCAGGTGGGCGCCTATTACCTGCACGAAAAGCTTCGCAGCAACCTGCGCACGATCTTCGGGTCCGATGCTTCCACCTTCTTCCTCGCCTCGGGCGTGCCGTCCTCCTACCTCAACGGGCTGGAATACGATCGCGACGGGCACCTGACGATCGACAGCATCGCCGGGTTCGGCCAGGTGACCGCGCACGTGACCTCCACGTTCTCGATCACCGGCGGCGTGCGCTATAACTGGGAAAAGAAGCAGGTGAACGTCGCCGGCTATGCCCTCAACGTCAGCAGCCTCAATCCCGCAGGCGCCACCTTGCGCACGGCCTTGCTCAATAATCTGGGCGGCACCACGGGCGCAGCGGCAGGCGCCTATACGCTCGACAACGAAGTCAGCCGTGGCTCGGTCGCCTGGCTGATCAACCCGGCCTGGCAGATCACGCCGGGCGTGCTGCTCTACGCTTCGGCTAGCCATGGCGAGAAGTCGGGCGCGGCCAACACGTCGGCCACGGCGGCCCAGGCGGCGCTGGTGATCACCCGTCCGGAAAAGTCCACCGATTTCGAGGCCGGCATCAAGACCAGCCTGGCCGGCGGCAAGGCGACGATCAACCTCAACTTCTACAACAACACCATCACCGATTATCAGGGCACCCGCGTTGACCAGACCAACGCCTCGTTCGGGACTTACCTTGCCAATGTGGGCAAGGTGCGCCTGCGCGGTTTCGAGCTGGAAACCACCTATCGCCCGGTGCCGGCCTTGGGCCTGAATGCCAACGTCGCCTATAACGACGCGAAATACCTCGATTATGCCGATGCCCCGGCACCGCTGGAATTCCAGGTGGCCAATGGCGGCGCGGCCGTCCCGCTTTCGCTCACCGGCTACCAGGTGGCCGGCGCGGCCAAGTGGACGGTGCAGGGCGGGATCGATCTCGACCAGCCGATCGGGGGCGAGTGGAACCTCACCGGCTATGCCAACACCAGCTGGAAAAGCCGGATCGCTTATATCAATCCGCGCTCGATCTATGGCTGGCAGGCCCCCGTCGCGATCACCAACGTCGGGCTGGGCCTGCGCACGCAGGACAACCGCTGGCAGCTGCAGGCCTGGGCCAAGAACGTGACCAACGAACGCTATGCGGTGTCCTATGGCGCGGCGAGCGCCTCGGCCCCGGTGATCGAGGTCTATGGCAACCCCCGCACGTTCGGCGGCACCATCACGCGGACGTTCTGATCATGAGCCAGGAAACCGTGGCGGAACAGCCGGCGGGGCGCCGCATGAAACTGGGCGCGTTCCTGTTCGGCGTGGGGCACCATGCCGCCGCCTGGCGGCATCCCGATGTCGATCCGCGCGCGCCGTTCCGTTTCGAATATTGGCGCGATCTGGCCCAGAAGGCCGAACGCGCCAAGTTCGACGCGGTGTTCCTGGCCGACAACGTGGCGCTGTTCGGCACCACGCCCGAGGCGATCAGCTATACCCCGCCGGTCTATACCGGCGAGCCGCTGACCCTGCTTTCGGCGCTGGCCACCCACACCAGCCACATCGGCCTGATCGCCACGGTTTCCACCACCTATATGCCGCCCTACCATGTGGCGCGCAAATTCGCCGCGCTCGACCAGCTTTCAGGCGGTCGGGCGGGGTGGAACCTCGTCACGTCGGGCAGCGACGCCGAAGCGGCCAATTTCGGGCTGGACCACCAGCTGGCCCATGACGCCCGCTATGCGATCGCGGCCGAGCACGTAGAGGTCGTCAAGCGGCTGTGGGACAGCTTTGCCGACGATGCGATCCTGGCGGACAAGGCCAGCGGGCGGTTCTACGATCCCGCGCGGCTGCGCCGGGTGGACCACGTGGGCGATCACTTCCGCGTGGCGGGTCCGCTGCAGACCGGGCGCCCGCCGCAGGGCCATCCTGTCATCGTGCAGGCCGGATCGTCCGAAGATGGCCAGGCCCTGGCCGCCGCGACGGCCGAAGTGGTCTTCACCGCGCAACAGAGCCGGGCCGCGGCGCGCGCCTTTGCCCAGGGGCTGAAAGACAAGGCGCAGGCGCTGGGCAGGCCGCGCGACAGCCTGGTGGTGATGCCGGGCGTGACCATCTACGTTGCCCCCACGCGCGAAGAAGCCGAAGCCAAGTTGGCCCGGCTGCATGCGTTCGTCGATGTGGCCGGCGCGCTCGCCTCGATCCGCACCTTCCTCGATTGGGACCTGACGACGGTCGATCTCGACGCGCCGCGGCCACCGCCGCCTTTCACCCAAGGATGGCAGAGCCGGCAGAAACTGTTTTACGACCTCGCAGTGGAGCAGGGCCTTTCGGTTCGCCAGCTCGTCTCGCGCATGTCGGCGGCGCGCGGGCACCTGGTCCTGGTGGGCACGCCAGCAGAGATCGTCGACGAATTGCAGGCCTGGTTCGAGGACGGCGCCGCCGACGGGTTCAACATCCTGGCGCCGATCTTCCCGCACGGCCTGGATGACGTGATCGAGCTGGTTCTCCCCGAACTGCGCCGGCGCGGCCTGTTCCGCACCGAATATGAAGGCTCGACCTTGCGCGCAAACCTGGGCCTGGCCCGGCCCGATGCCGGGTTTGCTGCGCCGCTTTCCCCCGAAACAAAGGAACTTGTGGCATGAGCACGCTTGCCCTCTATGCCGCCGGCCGCGCTCCGGCTGCCGCTGCGCCAGCCAGGCTCGGTCCGGCGCGGCTGATCGCCTTTTCCAGCCTGGGCATGCCGCTCGCGGCCGTGGAAGTGCCGCTCAGCACGTATGTCCCGCCGCTCTATGCCAGCGCGTTCGGTTTTTCGCTGGGCACGGTGGGCGTGATTTTCCTGCTTGCGCGGCTGTGGGACGCGGTGATCGATCCGGCCATCGGGCTGCTGTCCGATCGCACGCGCAGCCGCTGGGGGCGTCGCCGCCCATGGATCGCGGGCGGCGCGGCGATCTTTGCGCTTGGCGCGGTGCCGGTGTTCCTGCCGCCGGCCTGGTTTGGGCCTTTGGCGCTCTCGGCCGCGCTGTTCGTGCTCTATCTCGGTTATTCGATGATGGCCACGCCACTGGCCGCCTGGATGGGGGAGCTTTCGGGCGCCTATCATGAGCGCACCCGCATCACCACTTATGGCCAGGCGCTGACTTGCGTGGCGCTCTTGCTGGCCCTGGTCCTGCCCAGCCTGCTGGTCACCCGGCTGGCCGGGCAGCCGCGGCTGGAACTGGCGGCGATGGGCGCGATGGTCTTTGCCCTGCTGCTGTTCACGCTGCCGCTCGGCATTCGCGCCTTGCCTGAGCCCCCGCCGCCGGCCGGCGTGCAGGAGCCGGTGCGGGTGTGGCACACGCTGCGCCTGGTGTTTGGCGAAGGCATGCTGCTGCGCGTGCTGGCGTCGAACTTTTCGGTACGCCTGGCGCAAGGGGTGCGCACCGCGCTCTTCGTGTTCTTCATCAGCTTTTACATCGGCAAGCCGGCCTGGGCCCCGGGCCTGTTTCTGCTGCAATACGTGTTCGGCATCTTTGCCTGCCCGCTGTGGCTGGCGATCGGCCGCCGCGTGGGCAAGGAGCGCGCCGCGGTTGCCGGCGAACTGACGCAAGTGGCGATCAACCTGGCCTTGCTGGCGCTCGCCCCCGGATCGGTCGCGCTGCTCCTCGTGCTCACCATCGCCCAGGGCCTGGCGCAGGGATCGGGCAATCTCATGCTGCGTTCGATCGTGGCGGACGTGGCCGATTACCATCGCCTGCGCACCGGGGACGATCGCATCGGCCTGTTCTTTTCGGTCTTCTCGCTATCCGACAAGGCCGGCGTGGCGCTTGCCATCGGGGTGGCGCTGCCGCTGGCCGCCTGGATCGGCTTCGATCCGCGCGGCACCAATCCGCCCGCCGTGCTCGAGCATCTCAAGTGGCTGTTCGCGCTGGGCCCGGCCCTGGGGCACATCCTGTCGGCGGCAGTGATCAACGGCTTTCCGCTCGACGAGCGCCGCCATGGCGATGTTCGCCGCCAACTGGCCGCGCGCGATGCCGCCGGCCTGGTTTCCGATGCCAGCCGCGATCGCTGGCTGGCGCAAGCCGATCGCGCTGCGGATTGATAATTCCGCTTGGGGGCGGCCACGCAAATCTTGTTCTCGCTCGCCTTGCATGGAAAATGTCAATTGATAGAGTAGAGATAGTTCGCAAACGCCTTTTCCCCGGCCAGGAAAAGGGGGCCTCACCGCCCGAACCGGCTCGCGGCATTTGATGGGAAGCAGCTTGCTCCGCGTGATCAACCGCTAAAGCGCGCGAATGCTGGGGCGACATCGCCAGGCTTCGTGATCCCTCCACCAAGTCGAGGTGATACGATGCACAAGACCAATCGAATGTGTTGATCCGCATGCGCTTTTTGCAGCGCTGCCGAATCTGCCCGATCTCTGTTTCCCGATCGTTGTCCCATGTTTGCGCGCACCGGCTCGATGCCGGCTGATGCCGCCCGCTTCACAAGGAACCTGCCCATGGCCACCATCGTTGCCAGCTATCCCAATGCCAAGGATCCGTCCTCGCCGCTCGATATTCGCTCCGTGGGTGGCCGCATCGGCGCCGAAATCCACGGGCTGGCGCTGTCGGGCGATCTCGACGCCGGCACCGTCCAGGCCATCGAGGCCGCACTCGTGCGGCACAAGGTCTTGTTCTTCCGCGGCCAGCAGCATCTCGACAATGCCGAGCACGAGGCGCTGACCGCCCTGTTCGGCGATCCGGTGGCCCATCCCACCGTGCCCGTCGCCGAAGGCTCGAAGTACCTGCTCGAACTCGACAGCAAGGAAGGCTACGCCGCTTCCTCGTGGCACACCGACGTCACGTTCCTGGCCGCCTATCCCAAGGCTTCGATCCTGCGCGGCATCACCATTCCCGAGGCGGGCGGCGACACGCTGTGGGCCAATGGCGAAACCGCCTATGAAGGCCTGCCCGAACCGTTGCGCCAGTTGGTCAACAACCTCTGGGCGGTGCACAGCAACGATTACGACTATGCCGCCACCCTCGCCGCAGCGGGGGTTTCCGAAACGGCGCAGGAAACCGCCAAGGAGCGCACGCTCTACCACAAGTCGGTCTTCGCCTCGACGGTCTACGAAACCGAACATCCGGTGGTGCGTGTCCACCCCGTCAGCGGGCAGCGCAGCCTGCTGCTGGGCCATTTCGTCAAGCGCTTCGTGGGCTTGAGCGAGGCGGATTCGGCGCGTCTGTTCAACATCCTGCAGGATCACATCACCAAGCCGGAAAACACCGTGCGCTGGCGCTGGCAGCCTGGCGACGTGGCCTTCTGGGACAACCGCAGCACGCAGCACCGCGCGATCGCCGATTTCGGCCTGCAGCGCCGGACATTGCGCCGTGCCACGGTTGCTGGCGACGTGCCGGTGGGCATCGACGGGCGCCAGAGCCGCACCACGCGCCAGGAACGCGCCGCCAGCGGCCAGCCGGCCTAAGGCGCGCCAGCGTTTGATCGATCGGCGGGGAGGGGGCTTGGCGGCCCGCTCCCCGCTCGTGCATTTTCAGGGATACCCGTTTCGATGCAATTGCTTGCCTCGCCTGGCGCAACCAGCCTGCCGGCCCATGTGATCATCCGCGAACTCGATCTGCCGGTGGCGGTCCAACTGTTGCGGTTGGGGCCGGGAGGTGATGACCTTGCCGCGCGCACCCCTTACGGCCGCATCCCCGCCCTGGTGCTCGACGATGGCACGGTGATTGGCGAAAATTCGGCGATCCTGCCGTTCCTGGCCGATCAGCGGCCCGGCACCAGCCTGTTCGCGCCCGCCGGCAGTGTGGAGCGCGCGCTGATCCAGTCGTGGATCGGCTATATCAACAGCGAGATCCACGGCGCCACGCAGCGCGTGGGCAATCGTCCGCATCTCTATTCCGACGATCCGGCCGCACATGAGGGTATCCGCCTGGCTGCGCGGCGCCGCCTGCGCGAGGCATACCAGCCGATCGAGGATCATCTCGCCCAGGCCGACTGGCTGGTGGGCGGTCGGTTCACCATTGCCGATGCCTATCTGGGCGTCTTTGCCAGCTATGTCCCGCATTTTGGCCCGGCGCTGGCCGATCTTCCCGCCCTGTCGGCTTTTTCCGCCCGGTTCGAGGCGCTGCCCGCCGTTCAGGCAGCGCGCGCAGTCGAAGGCCCCCTGCCGTTCCGTCCTGGCGCCGCCGCGCCGCAACCTACCGTTTCCAACGAGGTGACCGCATGACACTCGAAATTCGCAAGCATGGGCGCGTCGGCGCCGAAATCCTGGGCGTCGATCTCGCCAGCCCGCTGCCAGAGACCGATCTTGCCGCAATCCGCGCCGCCTTTGCCGATCATGGCGTGATCTTCTTCCGCGATCAGCAGATCACCGAGGAGCAGCACATCGCCTTTGCGCAGAGTTGGGGCCCGATCAACATCAACCGCTTTTTTGCCGCCCATCCGCGCTATCCCGAAATCGCGCTGGTGGTGAAAGAGCCCGATCAGCAACACAACATCGGCGGCGGCTGGCACACCGACCATTCCTATGACTTTGCCCCGGCGCTCGGTTCGATCCTGGTGGCGCGCGAATTGCCGCCGCAGGGCGGGGCGACCGCGTTTGCCTCGATGACCGCGGCCTATGATGGCTTGCCGCCGGCGCTCAAGGCGCAAGTCGATGAACTCCAGGCGGTCCATTCCGCCCGCCACGTGTTCGGCAGCAAGGCGGCAGCCTATGAATCATTGCAGGACACGCGCAGCGATGGCCGCATCGGCAATGCCACTGCGGCCGACGTGCTGGATGATCCGGTGCACCCGGTGGTGATCACCCATCCGCTCAGCGGCAAGCGCGCGCTCTATGTAAACCCCAGTTTCACGGTGCGCGTGCTGGGCCTCTCGGACGAAGCCTCCGCCGATCTGCTGGCCACGCTCTATGAGCATGCCAAGCGGCCTGAATTCCAGGAAGACTTCCACTGGCGCCCCGGCTCGATCGCGTTCTGGGACAACCGGTCCACCTGGCACTATGCCTACAACGACTACCACGGCCACCGCCGCGAAATGCACCGCATCACCATTGAAGGCGTATCTTTGTCTTGACGGGAACGGGCTAAGATGTTGATTTCCAAAAGATTCACTCAAACTGTTGATAAGTTTTTGAATGAAGGCTTGCGCACCCGAAATCGCCCGCATATAGGGCGGCCCTGCCCAGCGGGGACGGCCTAGCCCGAACCGCTCCGGTCGGGGAGTAGCTCAGCCTGGTAGAGCACTGTCTTCGGGAGGCAGGGGCCGGAGGTTCGAATCCTCTCTCCCCGACCACTTATTCTTCCTGTTATGCAGGGCGATGAAAAAGCCGGCGCCATGCCGGCTTTTTTCGTTTCCAGCATCGTATCGCGCCCCGATTTGACCTTTGCGCTGGCGCACCTAAGGCTGAGGCTATGACCAGCCTGACCGAATCCCGCACCGACCACTTTGAATGGCAATACCTTGACCTGATGCGCCAGATCTGGACGCAGGGGGACGAGCGCATGGATCGCACTGGCGTTGGCACCCGCGCGGTGTTCGGGGCGCAGTTGCGGTTCGATCTGTCGGATGGGCGGGTGCCGCTGCTGTCGACCAAGCGGGTGTTCTGGAAAACCGCCACGCGCGAATTCCTGTGGTTCCTGACCGGCGACACCAATATTCGCGCGTTGTGCGCGCAAGGGGTGGAAATCTGGACCGACTGGCCGCTCGATCGCTATCGCCGTGAAACGGGCGAGGCGATCAGCAGGGCCGATTTTTCGGCACGGGTCGTGGCCGATGCCGCTTTTGCCGCGCAATGGGGCGATCTTGGCCCCGTCTATGGCAAGCAATGGGTCGATTGGCCGGTCTATGAGCCGGTGGGGCAGAACGGGGACGGGGGCGTGCTCTATCGCCGCCGCGACCAGGGCGTGAACCAGGTGGCAGACGTGGTCGATAGCCTGCGCAGCAATCCGGGCAGCCGGCGCCACATCGTGGAAGGGTGGAACGTGGCCGAGCTGGACGCGATGGCGCTGCCGCCGTGTCACAAGACCTATCAGTTCCATGTATCGGGCAATCGCCTGTCTTGCGTGCTCTATCAGCGCAGCTGCGACGTGGTGCTGGGCCTGCCTTTCAACCTGTGGGGCGCGGCGCTGTTCGTGCACATGCTGGCCCAGCAGTGCGATCTGGAGGCGGGCGAGCTCGTGTGGATGGGCGGAGATACCCACCTCTATCTCAACCATGCCGACCTGATCTCGGCGCAGTTGCAGCGCGTGCCCAGTGGTGAAGCGCCGCGGCTGGTGATCCGGCGCCGGCCCGAATCGATCTTTGCCTATGCGATCGAGGATTTCGCCGTGGAAGGCTATCATCCCCAGGGTCACCTGGCCGCGCCAGTGGCGGTTTGATCGCCCGATGTTTGTTGGCGCAGGCGTAAATTTCCACAGCTTGCTGCGAAAATTCTGCATGACCCTTTGTTGACACCCGCCGCCGCCCGGCATAGAGGCGCCTCACCCCAAGGGAACTGCGGGTGTAGCTCAGTTGGTTAGAGTGCCGGCCTGTCACGCCGGAGGTCGCGGGTTCGAGCCCCGTCACTCGCGCCATTCCCTTGGGTAAGGTATTGTTGGTCAATGAAAACCTTGCTCGAACAAGGTTTTATCGCCAGGGCCGGAAGCGGCAGTTTGGCAGTTGACAGGCAAGACCGGGCGCCTTAGAGGCGCAAACCCCAAGGGTACGCGGGTGTAGCTCAGTTGGTTAGAGTGCCGGCCTGTCACGCCGGAGGTCGCGGGTTCGAGCCCCGTCACTCGCGCCACTTGGTGGTTTTAAAAAGGCTTCCTGCGGGAAGCCTTTTTTGTTTGCGGTGTCCGTATTTGCGCTGCGTTAGGCGGTGTGCCTGGGGCTCAGCCCCAGCGGCCGGTTTCCATCCAGATCAGCAAGCGGCGCAGCGGCAGCAGCCATGCCGTGCCCAGCACCAGATAGAGCGGCACTTGCGCCAGCACCGGTAAGCCGCCGATGCGATCGCCCAGGCTCATCACAATGGCGCCATAGATCGCCAGCGCCGCCAGCAGCGCCAGGATACCCACCGGCTTGCGCCAAGTGGGCGGCGGCGGCGGGTTGAAGTGGGGGCGGCGCTCCACCTCAAAATGGCCCGTAAAGGCGCGTGGGCGTGACCACGGCGCGCAGGGGAATATCATGCGCTTGCCGGGGCAGCTCGTCCACGCACTGTGCGTCCCAGGCCATGCCGATCGGCACGGCGTCTGGATGGGCTTCAAGCCAGCGATCGTAATGGCCGCCACCCTGGCCCAGCCGCTGTCCTTGTGCGGTGAAGCCCACCAGCGGCACGAACAGCACATCGGGCTTGATTTCCGGCGCATCGGCGGCCGGTTGTCGCACGCCCCACGGATCGGGTTCCAGCACTTCATCGAGCGGGGGCACCAGCCACTGGCGAAACTGCATCGGTGCGGCCCGATCGGCAAACCAGGGCAGGGCGACGGCATGGCCGGCTTCATGGAAAAACGTGGCATAGCTCGCGGCGGGCGCTTCCCACGGGCTGGCGTTGTACAGCGCGATGGTGGAGGCGGGGGGTACCAGCGCGAGCAGCGGCGCGGGCGGGCGGCGAAACAGCAGCGCGCGCGTGCGCGGATCGAGCGCTTCCACATGGGCGCGGCGGCGCGCGCGCAGATCCTGGCGCAGCGCCTGCTTGGCGGCAATGGCTGCGCCGTCTTGGTCCGGGTATGGAGGGGGTGACGGGCCCACCATGGGTCGTTCTCCGGGAAAATCCTCTGACGCCTCAACGTCAGGTGGGGACCATGTGCCTGTGCCAGGGCCCAGGTAGGGACAGCCCCCTTGGATTTGCTTATAGCCTCAGGGATGTTTCATGCGGCGCGTGCCGGGCAGAACCCGTCACTGCGCAATCTAGGCATTCGTGGCGTCGGGCTCAAGGGGTGGCGCCAGTTTATGCGCCAGGTTTTCCACCCGCTCTGCCAACCGCGCCACGCGGGCGACCAGTTCGGGCGAGGGCGCCGCGGGCGGTGCCGGTTGTGGCGCCGGCGCTGGGCGGCTGTGCGCCTCGTGCAGTTCGTCGGCCAGCATGAGCGAGGCGAACAGCAGCATGCGCGCTTCGCCCTGGGTGGCGACGTTGCCCATGCGCCGCACGCGATCGTCGATCATGCGGCCAAGCATTTCCACGTGGGCCTCTTCGCCCGCAGCCACGGAAATGGTGAGCGACCGGCCACCAATCGTCAGAGTCACATTGGTCATCTGCATGGTCGTCGTCGTTCCCCCTGGCCTCTGGCCTTGGTGCTGCTGCCGCGCGTACCGGTTATTGCGGCAGGCTGGACAGCAACAGGTCCAGCTGCTGCAATTCCTCGGTCACGCGTTCGCGCAGCTTGCGGTGGCGCGATTTGAGCTCGGTGAGTTCGGCCTGGGCGGCCCGTTCTTCCTGCGCAGTGGCGGTGCCCTGTGCATCGGCCTGCTGACGCGCCACGACCTCTTCCAGCCGCGTCAGCGCCAGTTCCACCCGTTCGATCGCTGAAAAGAGATCGCCGTTTTCAACTGGCGCAGTGCCGTCTGCCGAATTGCCGTCCAAGATTGCCATGATTCTTGCGGTATCACACTGGCCGTTGGCTGCAAGTTCCCCTGTGTATAGATCAGGGTGCATAGATCGGGCCTACATGCGGTCTTGGCCGCAGATTGCGCTGTCAAACGCGGCTACCTGGCGTACCGGGCGATTTGTTCGGCCCCTTGTGCTTGACGCTGGCAAGCCGGGGAACCAAAGAGGCCGCGATTTCCCCGAATCAGACGCGCCCGTGCGCCGGGCGTGTGAGTAAGGACACCAACCCGAATATGACAAGCGATCCGACCGCGCTGGCACCCATGGCCAACGCGATCCGTGCGCTGGCGATGGACGCGGTCCAGGCAGCGGAATCCGGCCATCCTGGCATGCCGATGGGCATGGCAGACGTTGCCACGGTGTTGTGGTCGCGCTTTTTGAAGTTCGATCCCACCGCGCCCAAGTGGGCCGATCGCGATCGCTTCGTGCTGTCGGCGGGCCATGGCTCGATGCTGCTTTATGCGCTGCTCCACCTGTCGGGCTATCAACAGCCGACGATGGATGACATCCGCAATTTCCGCCAGCTCAACAGCCCTTGCGCCGGCCATCCGGAAAACTTCCTGCTGCCCGGCGTGGAATGCACCACCGGGCCGCTGGGCCAGGGCTTTGCCATGGCCGTGGGTATGGCGATGGCCGAACGCCACCTCAATGCCCAGTTCGGCGACGACCTGGTCGATCACCGCACCTGGGTGGTGGCCGGCGATGGCTGCCTGATGGAAGGCATCAACCACGAAGCGGTGGGCCTGGCCGGCACGCTGGGCCTTGGGCGCCTGGTCGTGTTGTGGGACAACAACAAGATCACCATCGACGGGGATACTTCGCTCTCGACCAGCGAAGATATCCTCGCCCGCTACCGCGCCAGCGGCTGGCACACCGAAGATTGCGACGGCCACGATTTCGCCGATATCGAGCGCGCGATTGCCGCCGCCATGGCCGACGATCGCCCCTCGCTCATCTCGTGCCGCACGGTGATCGGCAAGGGCGCGCCCAACAAGCAGGGCGGCCACAACGTCCACGGCGCGCCGCTGGGCAAGGACGAGATTGCCGCCGCGCGCGAATATCTCGGCTGGACGGCCGCGCCGTTCGAAATCCCCGCAGACATCCTCAGCCATTGGCGCGCCACGGGCGACGCTGGCCGCGATCTGCGCGCCGAATGGGAAGGGCGCCTGGCTGCCAACCCGCAAGGCACCGAACTGATGCGCCGCATGGCGGGCGAACTGCCCTCGGGCGAGGAAGCCGGCCTGGCCTTTGGCGAATGGCTGGGCAAGACCCAGAACATCGCCTCGCGCAAGGCGTCGGAACTCGCGCTTGAAGTGCTCACCCCGTTGGTGCCCGAAATGGTCGGCGGCTCGGCCGACCTGACCGGTTCCAACAACACCAAGACCAAGGCCACCACGCCGTTCGGCCCGGCCGACTATGCCGGCCGCTATGTCTATTACGGCATTCGCGAATTCGGCATGGCTGCGGCGATGAACGGCATGGCCTTGCATGGCGGGATTATCCCGTACGGCGGCACCTTCCTGGTCTTTGCCGACTACTGCCGCAATGCGATCCGCATGTCTGCGCTCCAGCATGCGCGGGTGATCTATGTGCTCACGCACGATTCCATCGGCCTGGGCGAGGATGGCCCCACGCACCAGCCGATCGAAACGGTGATGAGCCTGCGCATGATCCCCAATCTCCAGGTGTTCCGCCCGGCCGATGCGGTGGAAACCGCCGAATGCTGGAACCTGGCGCTGGCTTCGCCCACGACGCCGTCCGTCCTGGCGCTCACCCGCCAGAACCTGCCGCAGCTGCGCCACGATGGTGCGATGCTCAGCGCACAGGGCGCCTATCGCCTGGTTGCCGCCAGTGCCGCGCGCAAGGTCGTGCTGCTGGCCACCGGTTCGGAAGTGTCCATTGCGGTTGACGTGGCCAAGGCGCTGGAAGACAAGGGCATCGGCGCCGACGTCGTGTCGATGCCAAGCTGGGAACTGTTCGAAGCTCAGGACGAAGCCTACAAGGCAGACCTGATCCCGGCCGACGTGCTCAAGGTCTCGATCGAGGCGGGCACCACGTTCGGCTGGCAGAAGTATGTCGGCGATGGCCTGGCCATCGGCATCGACAGCTTCGGCGCTTCGGCCCCGGCCCCGGTGCTTTACGATCACTTCGGCCTGACCGCGGCCAAGATCGTGCCGCAAGTTCTCGAACGGCTCGGGTAATCGCCCGGGCCGCTCGGCCTCTCATCATGCCAATCCATTCGGTGTCTTCAATTCGAAGGAGTAAGACCATGGCGACCAAGGTTGCAATCAACGGTTTCGGGCGTATCGGCCGCAATGTGGCGCGTGCCATTCTCGAACGGCCCGACTGTGGCCTGGAACTGGTCGCCATCAACGACCTGGCCAGCGCCAAGGCCAATGCCCTGCTGTTCAAGCGTGACAGCGTGCATGGCGCCTATCCGGGCACTGTCGAAGTGGACGGCAACGACCTGGTGATCGACGGCAAGCGCATCAAGGTGACGGCCGAGCGTGACCCGGCCAAGCTGCCGCACGCCGAATTCGGCATCGACATCGCGCTCGAATGCACCGGCTTCTTCACCGATCGTGAAGGCGGCCTCAAGCACATCGAAGCCGGCGCCAAGCGCGTGCTGATCTCGGCCCCGGCCAAGAACGTCGATCTCACCGTCGTGTTCGGCGTGAACCACGACAAGCTGACCGCCGATCACCTGATCGTGTCGAATGCTTCGTGCACCACCAACTGCCTGGCGCCGTTTGCCAAGGTGCTCAACGATGCCATCGGCATCGAACGTGGCCTGATGACCACGGTGCACAGCTACACCAACGACCAAAAGATCCTGGACCAGATCCACTCCGACCCGCGCCGTTCGCGCGCCGCGGCGATGAGCATGATCCCCACCACCACCGGTGCCGCGCGCGCCGTGGGCGAAGTGCTGCCCGAACTCAAGGGCAAGCTCGATGGTTCGGCCATCCGCGTGCCGACCCCCAACGTCTCGGTGGTGGACCTCACGTTCCAGCCCAAGCGCGATACGACCAAGGAAGAAGTCAACGCGCTGCTCAAGGCAGCGGCCGAAGGCCCGCTCAAGGGCGTGCTGGCCTATAGCGAAGAACCGCTGGTCTCGATCGACTACAACCACGATGCCCATTCCTCGACCGTCGACAGCCTGGAAACGGCCGTGATCGATGGCAAGCTGGTGCGCGTGCTTTCGTGGTACGACAACGAATGGGGCTTCTCCAACCGCATGGTCGATACGGCCGGCGCGATGGGCAAGCTGATCTAATCGCCTGAAATGCGAAGGCCCGGCCCCGCGCGTCTGCTTTGAGAGCAGCGGCGGGTGCCGGGCCTTTTCCTTGTGGAACAGGGGTATAGCGCCATGACTTTCAAGACTCTCGATGATCTGGGCGATGTCGCCGGCAAGGCCGTGCTGGTGCGCGAGGATCTCAACGTGCCGATGGCCGACGGCCAGGTGACCGACGATACCCGCCTGCGCGCAGCTGTGCCGACGCTGACCGAACTGGCCGACAAGGGCGCCAAGGTGCTGATCCTGGCCCACTTCGGCCGCCCCAAGGGTGAACGCAGCGAAGCCAACTCGCTCCGCCAGGTCGTGCCCGCGCTGAGCCACGTGCTGGGCCGCCCGGTCGCTTTTATAGACGATTGCGCCGGCGAAGCGGCGGCTGCTGCGGTGGCTGCGCTCGACAACGGCACCATCGCCGTCCTGGAAAACACCCGCTTCCACAAGGGCGAGGAAAAGAACGACCCCGATCTGGTCGCGGCGATCGCCACGCTGGGCCAGGTCTATGTCAACGATGCCTTCTCGGCCGCGCACCGCGCCCATGCTTCCACCGAAGGCCTGGCCAAGGCCCTGCCGGCCTATGCCGGGCGCGCCATGCAGGCCGAACTCGAAGCGCTGGAAAAGGCGCTGGGCAAGCCGGTGAAGCCGGTCGCCGCCGTGGTTGGCGGGGCGAAGGTTTCGACCAAGCTCGACGTGCTCAAGCATCTGGTGTCCAAGGTCGATCACCTGATCATCGGTGGCGGCATGGCCAACACGTTCCTGGCCGCGCGCGGCGTGGACGTGGGCAAGTCGCTGTGCGAGCACGACCTGACCGGAACTGCCGAGGAAATCCTCGACAATGCCGACAAGGCCGGCTGCACCGTGCACCTGCCCTATGATGTCGTGCTGTCCAAGGAATTCGCGGCCAATCCGCCCAGCCTGCGCACCGCCAACGTGCACGAGGTGGGCGCCGACGAAATGATCCTCGACGTCGGCCCGGCAGCGGTCGAAGCGCTGGGCGACGTGCTCAAGACCTGCCGCACGCTGGTGTGGAACGGGCCGCTCGGCGCGTTCGAGATTGCCCCGTTCGATGCCGCCACGGTGGCCCTGGCCAAGACCGCAGCCGCGCTCACCAAGGAAGGCTCGCTGGTGTCGGTGGCCGGTGGCGGGGATACCGTCGCGGCGCTCAACCACGCTGGCGTGGCGGCAGATTTCTCTTATATCTCAACTGCTGGCGGCGCTTTCCTCGAATGGATGGAAGGCAAGGAACTGCCCGGCGTGGCCGCCCTGGAAGCCTGATCGCAACTTTTTTGCAGGCGCGTGTTGCAGTGCAGCGCGCGCCTGTTTATTGCGTGGATGTGCATAGGTATGCGCGGCCAGATTCGCCACCTGCCAGATAGCCCTTTCCACGGCGGCGCCTTGGCGTTGCTCACCCAGATCCACAGGACCGATCATGAACCACGCTGAAATGACCGAAAAGATGGCTGCCGGACATGGCTTTATCGCCGCGCTGGACCAGAGCGGCGGTTCGACGCCCAAGGCGCTCAAGGGCTATGGCGTGGAAGAAAGCGCCTATTCCAACGACGAGGAAATGTTCGGGCTGATCCACGAGATGCGCAGCCGCATCATTCGTTCGGCCGTGTTCAACGGCGACAAGGTGATCGGCGCGATCCTGTTCGAACGCACCATGGATGGCACGGTTGATGGCAAGCCCGTTCCCACCGCGCTGATCGAAAAGGGCGTGGTGCCGTTCATCAAGGTGGACAAGGGCCTGGAAGACGAAGCCAATGGCGTCCAGCTGATGAAGCCGTTGCCCGAGCTTGACGCGCTGGTGGCGCGGTCAAAGGCGCTGGGCGTGTTCGGCACCAAGGAACGCTCGGTGATCCACTCGGCCAATGCCGAGGGCATTGCCGCCGTGGTCAAGCAGCAGTTCGAGGTGGGCCTGCAGATCCTGGCCGGCGGCCTGATGCCGATCATCGAGCCTGAAGTGAACATCAAGAGCGAAACGCGCGAAGCCTGCGACACCATCCTGCGCGACGAGATCCTCAAGGCGCTCGATGCCCTGCCCGAAGGCACCCGCGTGATGCTCAAGCTGTCGCTGCCCAAGGTTCCGGGCACGTTCGATGCGCTGGTCGATCATCCGGCAGTCCTGCGCGTGGTCGCACTGTCGGGTGGCTATGCCCGTCCGGAAGCCTGCGTCGAACTGTCCAAGAACCGCGGCATCATCGCCAGCTTCAGCCGCGCGCTGCTCGAAGACCTGCGTTATCAGATGAGCGAAGCGGAATTCGACGCGGCGCTCGGTGGCGCTATCGACGAAATCTTTGCCGGCTCGACCCAGAAGCTGGTTACGGCCTGACCGCACTGAAATGAAACCGCCATGCGCCCGGCAGGATCCGCCTGTCGGTGCGCTTGGCGGGATCGGCGCTGTCCAGCACCACGCCCGCAGCGTCGGGCTTGCCCAGTTCCAGATTGCGCATGTCGCGTCCCACGCGCGCTTGCACGATCAGCCGGCCAGCCACGATGCAGCGGGCGTTTTCCGGGCAGCGACTGTCTTCCACCACGGCCAGCGGGCGCACGGTCAGCGCACCGACGCGCGTGGTTTCGCCCAGCCGCGCCATGCCATCGCTGCGCGGCTCCTGCGGCAGCGTGGCACAGGCGCCAATCGCGATCAGCGATAGCAGCGGCAAAAGCGGGGGCAGGGTCCTCATGGACCATGCAATGCGCTGCAACAGACGCGGTTCCCGGCCGTTTTGGCGCAAAAAGTGGACGCGCAAGGGCGAAACGGTTAGGGGCGGCGCCATGACCGACCTTGCCAGCCAGCTTTACCTGATTTCGCCGCTCGACGTGGGCGGCACCTTTGCCGATCGCCTGGCCCGTGCGCTCGACGGCGGGCCGGTGGCGGCGTTCCAGTTCCGCGTCAAGGATGTGGACGAGCACACGGCCGCCAAGCTTGCCGATCCGCTCCAGCGCATTTGCGCGGATCGCGACGTGGCGTTCATCGTCAACGATTCGATCAGCCTGGCCAAGCGTCTTGGCGCCGATGGCGTGCACCTGGGGCAGGACGATGGCAGCGCGGCCGACGCGCGCCAACGCCTGGGGCGCGACGTGCAGATCGGCGTGACGTGCAACAACAGCCGCCACCTGGCGATGGAAGCGGGCGAGGCGGGCGCCGATTACGTGGCGTTCGGCGCGTTTTTTCCCAGTGGCACCAAGGAAACCAAGCACCGCGCCGCGCCCGAACTGCTCGCCTGGTGGTCGGCCGTGTTCGAATTGCCCTGTGTTGCCATCGGCGGGATCACCCAGGAAAATTGCGCCCCGCTGGTAACCGCCGGCGCCGATTTCCTGGCCGTGAGCGGGGCAGTTTGGGCCAATGCCCAGGGGCTTGACGAAGCCGCCGCGGTGGCGGCTTTCGCACGCGCGATCGGCGATGCGCCGCCGCGCAGCACCGAAGGCCTGGGCGACGTTCGCGCGGATGACGCCGACGTCGAGGCGGACTGACCTGCGCGACCGCGTTTGCGCGGGAACCTGGGAACCATCGCGGAACGTGTTGATTGTGGCGTGGCAATGCCGCGCCACGCCTGCCGTCCTGCGGCCTGACTGACCCCTTGCACGGAGACCCGATGACACGCGAACGCCGGCTTGCCGCTTCCGCCTTGATTTCCCTCGCTGCCCTGGCCCTTGCCACTTCTGCCTGCAACCGTTCCGCGCCCGATACCGCGTCCAGCGACGCAGCGAGCGCCACAGCCGCGCTGCCCGGCGCCGACAGCATGGCGTCGAACGATGCCGGCCCCGGCGAGGCGGCGGGCATGCACGACGATCGGCCTCGTCCCGAAATGCAGGCCCAGGTCCTGCTCGAACGGGCCGGCTTTGCACCCAGCGTGATCGACGGCACGATCAACCCATCCACGCGCAACGCCCTGCGCGCGTTCCAGCAGGCCAATGACCTGCCCCAGACCGGGTTGCTCGACGATGCCACGCGCGCGATCCTGTCGCGCCAAAGCAATGTCCCCGCCACGCGCATGGTGACCATTCCGGCCAGCTTTGCCGCGGGCCCCTTTGCCCCGTTGCCGCACGATCCCGCCGCCCAGGCCAAGCTGCCCGCGCTTGGCTATGCCAGCCTCGATGAAAAGCTCGCGGAGCGGTTCCACACCACGCCCGAAGTGCTCCATGCGCTCAACCCCGGCGCGCCGCCGTTTGCCGCCGGGGCCAAGCTGCGCGTGCCCAATGTCGGGGCCGACGCGATCGATCCTGCACAAGTGGCCGATCCTGCCTGGCGCCAGACCCTGGCCGATCTTGGCGTGGGCACCGATGAACCGCATGCCGCCCGTATCGTGGTGAGCCGCAAGGCCGGCACGCTTTCGGTATATGATGGGCAGGGCGCGCTGGTCGCGCTGTTCACCGTCACCACCGGATCGGCGCACGATCCGCTGCCGCTGGGCAACTGGAAGATCTACGGTGTCGATCACAATCCCAAGTATCATTTCAATCCCGACTTGTTCTGGGACGTTTCCGATAAAAAGCCCGATGCCCTGTTGCCGTCTGGCCCCAACAGCCCGGTGGGCGTGGTGTGGATCGATCTGTCCAAGCCGCACTATGGCATCCACGGAACGCCCGAGCCGGCGATGATCGGCCACACCGAAAGCCATGGCTGTGTGCGCCTGACCAATTGGAACGCCGCGCGCCTGGCGCAGATGGTGAGCCAGGAAACCAAGGTGGAATTCGTTGCCTGAGCCTTGGGCCTGATCTTCCTTTTGCCGCCGCGCCGTGCCACACCGCGCGGTGGAGCCAGGTTGGCGGCAAGAAGGATGCAATGGTGGCAAGCGGTAGCAATCCCAGCGAATTGACGGCGCGCGAACTAACCTGGCGCGGTGTGGCGCTGGGCGCGGCGCTGACGGTGATCTTCACCGCGGCCAATGTCTATCTGGGCCTGCGTATCGGCCTTACGTTTGCCACCTCGATCCCCGCGGCGGTGATTTCCATGGCGATCCTGCGCCTCTTGCCGGGATCGACCATCCAGGAAAACAACATCGTTCAGACCATCGCCAGCTCGGCCGGCACGCTTTCGGCGATCGTCTTCGTGCTGCCGGGCCTGGTCATGGTGGGCTGGTGGACCGGGTTTCCCTATTGGCAATCGGTGGCGGTCATCGCCATCGGCGGCATTCTGGGGGTGATGTATTCGGTCCCGCTGCGCCGCGCGCTGGTGACCGGGTCAGACCTGCCCTATCCCGAAGGCGTCGCGGCGGCCGAAGTGCTCAAGGTGGGTGCGGGCGAGGGCGGCACCGAGGAAAACCGGCGCGGGCTGGCCGCGGTTGCCACCGGCACCGGGCTGTCCGTCGCTTATCCGCTGCTCGCCAAGCTGGGCCTGGTGGCCGAGGAAGCGAGCGGCGTGTTTCGCTTTGCCGGCGGCGCAACCACCGCGGGCGGCGGCCTTTCGCTGGCGCTGATCGGGGTGGGGCACCTGGTGGGCCTGGCCGTGGGCCTGGCAATCTTGACCGGCGTGATCATCGGCTTTGGCGTGCTGCTGCCGATCTACACTGCCGGCGGTCCGCCCGCAGGCACCGAACTGGCCGATTTCGTTTCGACCGTGTTTCGCGCCAAGATACGCTTCATCGGCGCCGGCACGATCGGCGTTGCCGCGATCTGGACTTTGCTGCGCGTGATCGGGCCGATCGTGCGGGGCATCGCCGGGGCGCTGGCGGCCAGCCGTGCCCGCGCGGCCGATGGCTATGCCGGCTTGGCGCTGACCGAGCGCGACCTGCCGATCGGGCTGGTTGGCGGCACCATCCTCGTGCTGATGGCGCCGATCGCCCTGCTGCTCGCCAATTTCGCCAGCAGCGGCCCCGTGGCCGAGCATCTGGGTACCACGCTGCTGGCAGCGGTAGCCTATGTCCTGGTGGCAGGTGTCGTGATCGCTTCGGTCTGCGGCTATATGGCCGGCCTGATCGGCGCTTCGAACAGCCCGATCTCGGGCGTGGGCATCCTTGCCGCGCTGGGCATTGCGCTTGTCCTGCTCGCGCTGTTCGGGCACCTGGCCGATCCCGCCGCAGGCAAGGCGCTGGTCGCGTTCGCACTGTTCGTCACCGCGCTGGTGTTTGGCGTGGCAACCATTTCCAACGACAACTTGCAAGACCTCAAGACCGGCGAACTCGTCGGCGCTACGCCTTGGCGGCAGCAGGTGGCGCTGGTGCTGGGCGTAGTATTCGGCGCGGTGGTGATCCCGCCGATCCTGACGCTGCTCAACGGTACGTTCGGCTTTGTCGGCGCGCCCGGTGCTGGCCCCAATGCGCTGGCCGCGCCCCAGGCCGCGCTGATTTCCGCGATTATCCAGGGCGTGCTGGGCCAGGGGCTCGATTGGAACCTCATCGCGCTCGGTGCGGCGATCGGCGCAGGCGCCATTGCCATCGACGAGGGTTTGCGCGCCACCGGCCGGGGCTCGTTGCCGCCGCTCGCCGTTGGCATGGGCATGTACCTGCCGATGCCCACCACCCTGCCGGTGGTGCTGGGCGCCGTGCTGGGCCATCTCTACAACCGCTGGGCCATGCGGCAGGCCGATCCTGCGCTGGCCGAGCGCATGGGCGTGCTGACTGCAACGGGCCTGATCGTGGGCGACGGGCTGTTCAACATTGCCTTTGCCGCCATCGTTGCCGGCAGCGGCAAGGCCGATGTGATGACCGTGCTGGCCAGCAATCCCTGGGCCATGCCGCTCGGGCTTGTCCTGTTCGGCGCTATCGTGGCCTTTGCCTATGCCCGCATGGCGCGGGGCGGGCGGGCCTGAACGCTCAGTTGGCGCCGTTCACCGTGGCTTCGGGTGCGTCGGCAAAGCCGCCACTGGCCGCGCCCTTGCGGGAACAGCGCACGCCCGTGCGCTTGCCATGGGCATCGAGCTGCAGGACCGTGTTGGGCCCTTGCGCTTCGTAGCTGTGCCCGTTGAGCGGGCCGGAAGTGAACACCATGGCCTTGCCCAGCAGCAGATAGGTGCCGCCGCCCTTGCCATCGGGCGTGCGATAGCTGGAATCGGGCGTGATGCGAAAACCTTCGCCCGGCACCTGGCGCGGCTGGGCCGCGGCGTCACCGGGGTATTCGCAGGTCCAGTGGCCATTGTGCAAGGTGCCAAGGTCGCCGCCGGGAGCGGCGCTGGCCGGGGTGGGGGCCAGCGATGCGGCCAGCATCAGGGTCATGGCCATGAGGGGGGCCGCCAGGGAAGCATTGCAAGCGCGCAGGGTCATGGCCGCAGGGGCTAGCATGCAACAGCGGCTTGAAGCAATCGGCCACCTCGGCTAAGGCGCGGCCTTTCCTACTTTGGTCAGGGCTCTTTCCATCATGAAGATCAGCGGCGTGGACATCCGTCCGGGCAACATCCTGGAATACGAAAAAGGCATCTGGAAAGTTGCCAAGACCCAGCACACCCAGCCCGGCAAGGGCGGCGCGTTCATGCAGGTCGAAATGAAGAACCTGATCGATGGCCGCAAGACCAACGTGCGCTTCCGCAGCGCCGACACGGTCGAGCGCGTGCGCCTCGATACCAAGGACTTCCAGTTCCTTTATGCCGAAGGCGAAGACCTGGTGTTCATGGACGTGGAAACCTACGACCAGATCACGCTGCCGAGCGATCTTCTGGGTGACGCCGCCGCGTTCCTCCAGGACGGCATGACCGTCCTGCTCGAAATGTACGACGAGCGCCCGATCTCCGTCGAACTGCCCGAAACCGTGGAAGCCACCATCGTCGAAGCCGATGCCGTGGTGAAGGGCCAGACCGCCTCTTCGTCCTACAAGCCGGCCGTGCTCGACAACGGCGTGCGCATCCTGGTGCCGCCGCACATCGAAAGCGGCACGCGCATCGTGGTGGACGTCTACGAGCGTTCCTACGTCGGCAAGGCGGGCTGATCCCATGGCGATTTCCGGTCTAGTCCGGGTGATGGAGCGTGCCGCGCGCAAGGCCGGCACGCGTCTGCGCCGCGATTTCGGCGAAGTCGAACACCTTCAGGTCAGCCGCAAGGGCCCGGCCGACTTCGTTTCGAAGGCGGACCAGGCTTCGGAACGCACGATCTACGAAGAACTGCGCGCCGCGCGCCCCGACTGGGGCTTCGTGATGGAAGAAGAAGGCGTTGTGGAAGGTGATCCCACCAAGCCGCGCTGGATCATCGATCCGCTCGATGGCACCACCAACTTCCTCCACGGCATCCCGCATTTCGCCATCTCGATCGCGGTGCAGGAAGCCGCCGCCGATGGTTCGGGTTGGGGCGACGTGATCGCCGGCATCGTCTACCAGCCGATGACCGACGAAAGCTTCTGGGCCGAAAAGTCCCGTGGCGCCTGGCTGCAGGATCGCCGCCTGCGCGTTTCGGCGCGCCGCAATCTCGATGATTCGGTCATTGCCACCGGCATTCCGTTCCTTGGCTATGGCGACATGGGCGAATGGACGCGGGTCTATCACGAAATCGGCATGCGCGTGGCCGGCATCCGCCGCTTCGGCGCCGCTTCGCTCGATCTCGCCTGGGTGGCGGCGGGCCGTTACGACGGGTTCTGGGAAAGCAATCTCAAGCCCTGGGACACGGCGGCCGGGTGCCTGCTCGTGCGCGAGGCGGGCGGCTTCGTTTCGGACTATCGCGGCCGTTCGCAGCCGATCTGCGATGAAACCGTGCTGGCCGCCAACGATGCGCTGCATTCGCGCCTGCACAAGCTGGTCGCCACCGCGCTCAAGAACTAAGGCCGGTGGCCACGCCGGCAAGGTGTGGATTTCCAACCGATCCGGTGTGTGCCGGGTTGAACCTTTTTGCCGGGGCCGCTAAAGCGCCCCGGCAAGCTGCAGTGCCCCTGTGGTGGAATGGTAGACGCGACCGACTCAAAATCGGTTGTCGAAAGACGTGCCCGTTCGAGTCGGGCCAGGGGCACCATTCCTTCCGGCCGAGTCCGACGATTGCGGGTTGACCGATGCCCCACTCCGGCCTTTTCCCACCCCGTCGCGGCTTTGCCCAGGCATTCACAACGCTGCTGATCAAGCTGGTCGTGCGCCTGCGCCGCCTGCTGCGCGAGCGCGAGGCGGCGTTCATCGTGCTCGCGGCGCTGGCTGGCGCGCTTGCCGGTCTTTCCACCAACGCGCTTGGTTTCCTTGCTCATGCGATGCAGCAGGTGTTCTATGGCCTGGAAGGCAACCGGCTGAGCGCGCTGGGCGAAATCCGCCATCCCTGGCGCCTGATGGCGCTGCCGCTGGGCGGGTTGGTGCTGGCGCTGTGGGCGCGCTGGCTGCGTCGGCGCAATCGCCCGCTGATCGACGTGGTAGAGGCCAATGCCCTGCATGGCGGGCGCATTCCGCCGGCCGATAACCTCATCATCGCCGGGCAGACGGTAATTTCCAACGGCGTAGGTGCTTCTGTGGGGCTGGAGGCAGCCTATGCCCAGATGGGCGGCGGCATGGCCAGCGTGCTGGGCCAGGCGATGAAGTTGCGCCGCAACGACTTGCGCACGCTGGTGGGCGCCGGGGCGGGTGCCGCCGTGGGGGCGGCGTTCAACGCCCCGCTGGCCGGGGCGTTCTATGCGTTTGAAATCGTCATCGGCTCGTTCGTGCCGGGGGCCGTGGCGCCGGTGATGGCTGCGGCCCTGGCGGCGGCGGGCATGTCGCGCCTGATGGGCAGCGAACCTTGGCTCATCGCCACCACCGCGGTGGGGCGCAGCCTCACGATCGAACATTACCTGGCCTATGGCGTGCTCGGCGTGGTCGCGGCCATGGTCGGCATCATGGTCATGCGCCTGGTTACGGCGGCGGAGCTGGCGCTGGGCCGCTTCAAGTGGCTGGCGCGCTGGCGCCCGATCCTGGGCGGATTGCTGCTCATCCCCCTGGCCTTGGTCACGCCGCAGTCGCTTTCGGCCGGGCACGGCGCCTTGCATCTCAATCTTGCGCTGCGGCCAGGTCTGGATTTCCTCGCCGTGGTGCTGTTGGCCAAAGTCGCCGCCTGCGTCGTCGCGCTGTCGAGCGGCTTTCGCGGCGGGTTGTTCTTCGCCTCGCTGTTCCTTGGTTCGGTGGTGGGGCAGGCCTTTTCGATCATCGCCGGGCAGCTTTTCCCCGGCCTCGCGCTCGATCCCACCGACGCGGCGCTTGTCGGCATGGCCGCGCTCAGCGTCTCGATCGTCGGCGGGCCGATGACGCTGGCCATGCTCATGCTCGAAATCACGCACGATTTCGCGCTGATGGGCGTGGTGCTGACCGCCGCGCTGGTTTCGGGCACGCTCACCCGCGAAGTGTTCGGCTATTCCTTCTCCACCTGGCGCCTCCACGTGCGCGGCAGCAACATTCGCGGGCCGCGCGACATCGGCTGGATGCTCAATCTTTCGGCCGGGCGGATCATGCGGCGCGATTGGGTTTCGATGCCCGAAGACCTGACCGTGGCCGAGTTCCGCACCCGCATGCCGCTCGGCTCGGCCAGCAAGGCGGTGCTCGTGGACGAGGCGGGCCATTATCGCGGGATCATGGCCACCGCTTCGGCCTACCGCCCTGATCTGACGCCCGAAACCCGGCTTCATGCGCTGGCAACGCTCACCGGCCTGACCCTTTCGCCAGCGGCCGATATCAAGGCCGTGCTCGCCCTGTTCGATGAACACGCCGCCGATGAAATCGCCGTGGTCGATGGCGTGGGCGTGGTGCAGGGCGTGATCACCGAACGCCACGCCCGCCGCCGCTATCTTGAGGAAGTCGAAGCGGCCCAGCGCTCGACGTTCAGCGAATGATGCCATATCGGCGTTACAGGCTGCTTGCGTTCCCGCTCTGTTCGCGTTAGCGCGGGGCATGGCCAAGCCCAAACGTCGTTATGTCTGCCAGGCCTGTGGCAGTGTCTCTCCGCGCTGGCAGGGGCAATGCCCCGATTGCGCCGAATGGAACACCCTGGCCGAAGAAGCGCCGCAGACGGTGTTTTCGGCCAAGCACGACCTGTCGAGTGGCGGGCGCGCGGTGCAGTTCGTTTCGCTCGATAGCCCCGTGGCCCTGCCGCAGCGGCGCAAGACCGGCCTTGCCGAATTCGATCGCGCGCTGGGCGGTGGGCTGGTGCCTGGCTCGGCCATCCTGATGGGCGGTGATCCCGGCATCGGTAAATCGACGCTGCTGTTGCAGACGGCCGCCTGCATCGCCAACGCGGGTGGTCTCGTGGTCTATATCAGCGGCGAAGAAGCGTCGGACCAGATCCGCCTGCGCGCCGATCGCCTGGGGCTGGGCAAGGCGCCGATCCGCCTCGCGTCCACCACGTCGGTGCGCGATATTCTCACCACGCTGGGCAGCATGGAGCCGCCCGCGCTGCTGGTGATCGATTCGATCCAGACGATGCATTCCGACCAGATCGAGGGCGCGCCCGGCACGGTGAGCCAGGTGCGCGGCTGCGCGTTCGAACTCATCCGCTATGCCAAGGAAAACGGCGTCGCGCTGGTCTTGGTCGGCCATGTCACCAAGGATGGCTCGATCGCCGGGCCGCGCGTGCTCGAACACATGGTCGACGTGGTGATGAGCTTCGAGGGCGAGCGCAGCCACCAGTACCGCATCCTGCGCGCGATCAAGAACCGCTTTGGCGCGGTGGACGAAATCGGCGTGTTCGCCATGGCTGGCGCCGGGCTGGAAGAAGTGGGCAACCCTTCGCTCCTGTTCCTCTCTGGCCGGGAAGAGCCGGTGCCGGGCAGCGCGGTGTTCCCCGCACTGGAAGGCACGCGGCCGGTGCTGGTGGAAATCCAGGCGCTCACCGTGCGCCTGGCCAGCGGGGCCACGCCGCGCCGCGCGGTGGTCGGATGGGATTCCGGGCGCCTGGCCATGTTGCTCGCCGTGCTCGAATCGCGGTGCGGCCTCAGCTTTTCCTCGGCCGAAGTCTATTTGAACGTGGCCGGCGGCTATCGCCTGACCGATCCCGCCGCCGATCTCGCCGTGGCCGCCGCGCTGGTTTCGGCACTGGCCGATCGCCCGCTGGCGGCGGGCTCCGCCTGGTTCGGCGAAGTGTCGCTGGCCGGCGAGGTGCGCCCTGTCGCCCATGCCGGCGTGCGCCTGCGCGAAGCGGCCAAGCTGGGCTTCAAGCAGTTGCACGGGCCCGACGGAGCAGGGGAAAAGGTGGAAGGCTTGCGCTATTCGCCGATCCGACTGCTGCCAAATCTCGTTGACCGGGTGATGAGCGGAGCCTAATCGGCAGGGAATGACCGGCTTCGATTATGTTGTCTTTCTGGTCGTCGCGGTCGGCGCGATCGGCGGTTTCTTTCGCGGCTTCGTGGAGGAAGTGCTCTCGCTTGCGGCGTGGTGCATCGTGCTGGTTGCCGTGCACTATGGCCTGGAGCCCTTGACGGCTGCGCTCAAGCCGCATCTCAAGACCGATACCGGCGCTGGCGTTCTTGCCTATGCCCTGCTGATGATCGTGCCCTGGGGCCTCATGCGCCTCATCGCGCGCAGGATGGGTGCGGCCAGCCGCGATTCGATGCTCGGGCCGATCGACCGGTTGCTCGGCTTCGGTTTCGGCGCGGTGAAGGGCGCCATTCTCATGGTCCTGGGCTTTGCCTTGGTTGTCTTTGCCTATGATGTGGTCTGGGGCGTAAAGGGCCGGCCGGAATGGATCACGGAGGCGCGCACGTACCCCTTCCTCAACGCGGCGAGCGAGGAACTCGTTTCGGTGATTGCCGAGCGGCGCGCCGCAGCGGCCGAGGCAGCCGACGACGATGCCGCCAATGCCGATGGGGATGCCCCGGCGCCCAAGCCCACCGCCCCGCACAAGAAGGCGCACCACCGCAAGCATCCCGCCACCAGCACGGCGGATTGATCGATGTCGGCCGCCGTTCTCTATACGCCCGAAGTGCTGGCCGCTGCCATGGGGCTGGCCCAATGGCCCTGGGACGAGAGCTTGCCCCTGGTGGGAGAGGCGCGCTCGCGCGCATGCGGCAGCACGCTCAGCCTCGGCCTGGCGCTGGATGGGGAAGGGCGCATCGTCCGGCTCGGCCTGCGCCCGCATGCCTGCGCGGTGGGCCAGGCGGCAGCCCATATCTTCGCAACGGCCGCGCAAGGCCGGACCCAGGCCGACGTGGCGGCCGTCCGTGCGGCCTTGTCGGCCTGGCTGGCGGGCGAGGGGGACGAGCCCGACTGGCCGGGCCTGGCGTTGCTGCGCAAGGCAAAGGACTATCCCGCCCGCCATGGCGCCATTCTCCTGGCATGGGATGCCGCACTGGCAGCGCTGGCGGAGCCGGCCAAGGCAGGCTAAGGCTGTCCCCGATAACGAACGCCGGGGGAATTTCACGTCATGAACACCACGCACGCGGAACCGACCGCGGCCGATATCCGGCTGGTCATCGCCGCCAGTAGCGCCGGCACCGTGTTCGAATGGTATGACTTCTTCATCTACGGCACGTTGGGCACGATCCTGTCCAAGGCCTTCTTTCCCACGGGCAATGCCACGCTGGAATTGCTGCTGTTCTGGCTGGTGTTTGCCGTTGGCTTCGGTTTCCGACCGCTGGGCGCGGTGCTGTTCGGCTTCCTGGGCGATCGGCTGGGGCGCAAGTACACGTTCCTTGCCACGGTCGCGCTGATGGGCGTGGCCACGGCCGGCGTGGGCCTGGTGCCCTCGGCGGCCAGCATCGGTTATGCCGCCCCCGCGCTCGTCATCGTGCTGCGCGTGGCGCAGGGGCTGGCGCTGGGCGGCGAATATGGCGGCGCGGCGGTCTATGTGGCCGAACACTGCGCGCCCGCGCGGCGCGGGTTTTTCACCAGCTTCATCCAGGCCGGCGTGGTCGGGGGCTTCATCCTCAGCCTGGTGGTGGTGCTCACCTGCAAGGCCGCCTTTGGGCCGGAACTGTGGGCGGCCTGGGCCTGGCGCGTGCCTTTCGTGCTCAGCCTGGTGCTGCTGGCGATTTCGCTCTGGATGCGCCTCAAGCTGTCGGAAAGCCCGGTGTTCCAGGCGATGAAGGCCGAAAACGAGCTGGCCGGCAATCCTTTCGTGGAAAGCCTGACCGCGCCGGGCAACAAGAAGCGGCTGTTCGTCGCGCTGTTCGGCATCGCCGCAGGGCTGACCGTGATCTGGTACACCGCCATGTTCAGCAGCCTCACGTTCCTGAAAACGGCGATGCGCATGAACGACACCGCGGCCGAGATCATCGTCGGGATCGCGGCGCTGTTCGGCGTCGCCACGTTCCTGCTCTTCGGGCACCTGTCCGACAAGGTGGGCCGCAAGGTCCCGATCGTGTGGGGCTATGTCGCCACGCTGGTGCTGCTGTTCCCGCTCTATTGGGGCATCGGCGCGCTGGCCAATCCGCATCTCGCTCGCCAGGCGCGCGAATTGCCGGTCGTCGTTTCCGGGCCCGATTGCCATTTCGATGCCTTTGCCACCGATCAGGCCAACCCGTGCGCCAAGCTGCTGTCCGACCTGACCGCCACCGGCGTGCCCTATCGCCTCGAACGTGCGCCCACGCTTACGCTTCATGCCGGGGCGGCGCGCCTGCCGCTCGAAGCCTATCCCTGGGCAGACAAGAAGGTGCGGGGCAAGGCGCTGGAAGCGCTCCTGGCCAAGGCCGGCTATGATCTGGCGCGGATCACGCCAACGCCCGGCAGGGCGGCGCTCGTGGTGCTGGTGCTGGTCGGGCTCATGGCGCTGTCCGGTGCCACGTATGGCCCGGTGGCGGCCGTGTTGTGCGAGATGTTCCCCCCGCGCATCCGCTATTCCTCGCTGTCCATTCCCTATCACATCGGCACCGGCTATTTCGGGGGCTTCCTGCCGTTTCTTTCCACACTGATCATCGCCAAGACGGGCGATCCCTATGCCGGCTTGTGGTACACCTGGGTTGTCGTGCTGGTGGCGCTCGTGGTTTCTGCCTGGGGCCTCAAAAGTGGGCTGCCGCAAGACGAAGTGGGCTGACCGGCCGCCTTTGCCATCTACGGAATCGATTTCGCCTTGTCCTTGCCTGACCCCTCCTTTGCTCGTCCCGTTGCCGCTTTCGCACCCTTGCCGCCAGCCGCGCTGCGGCTTGCTCTCGATGCCACGGCCCTGGCTGCCAACTGGCGCGCGCTTGATCGCATGAGCGGCGCGGCCAGCGCGGGCGCGGCGGTCAAGGCCGATGCCTATGGCCTGGGGGCCGCGCGCGTCGTTCCCGTGCTTGCGCAGGCGGGCTGCCGCGATTGGTTCGTGGCGCATTGGGGCGAAGTTCCCGACGTGCTGGCCCACGTGCCGCCCGCGTCGATCCATGTGCTGCACGGCCCGATGAACGCGGCTGACGTCGCCTATGCGCAGGCAACCGGGGTGACCCCGGTGCTCAATTCGCTGGCCCAGGTGCGCCGCTGGCGCGAGGCCGGGGGCGGGCGGTGCGACCTGATGGTCGATACCGGCATCAACCGGCTGGGCCTGCCGCTGGCCGATCTGGGCGATCCCGCGCTTGCCGGTCTCGATATCGACTGCTGCATTTCGCATCTTGCCAGTGCGGACGAGGACGTTGCGCAAAATGCGCAGCAACTGGCGCGGTTCCAGGCGGTGTGCGCCCAGATTCCGGCCCAGCGTTACAGCCTGGCCAACAGCGCCGGCATCGCGCTGGGCGCGCGCTGGCACGCCGATGTCACGCGGCCGGGCATTGCGCTTTACGGCGGCATTGTGCGCAGCGAACTGGCCGGCGTGATCGCGCAGGTTGCCCACCCGCAGGCCGCCGTGATTCAGCGACGCCAACTCCAGCCCGGCGATCTGGTGGGCTACAATGCCACGTTTACCGCCGACCGGCCGATTTGCGCCGCCGTGGTGGCGCTCGGCTATGCCGACGGGTACTTGCGCACCTGGTCGGGCAAGGGTGAATTTCGCTGGCGGGGCAGCACCTTGCCGGTGATTGGCCGCGTCTCGATGGATATGACCATTGTGGACGCAACAAGTGCACCCGATCTGGCCGAGGGCGATTGGCTGGACGTTGCCTATGATCTGCCAGAGGCTGCGAAAATCAGTGGCTTGTCCCAATATGAGCTGCTCACCCTGCTCGGACGGCGATTTTTGCGCGATTGAGGCATGCTTGCGTCTTGATTAACTCATATTGCGCCGCACATACTGCATCTGCTAATCGTATGTGACATTCCCAGCGGGGGTCCGATAAAAATGGCAAATCAGGCTAAGGACGGCGATACCGTCATCATCAAGAAATACGCCAACCGCCGTCTCTACAACACGCGGACATCCAGCTACATCACGCTCGACCACCTCGCGCAGATGGTGAAGGAAAACGTCGAGTTCAAAGTGATCGACGCCAAGAGCGGCGCGGATCTGACCCATTCGATCCTCACCCAGATCATCATGGAAGAGGAAGCGACGGGCGAGCAGATGCTGCCCACCAACTTCCTGCGCCAGCTCATCGCCATGTACGGCAATTCGATGCAGGCGCTGCTGCCCGGCTATCTGGAAGCCTCGATGGAGCATTTCCGCGAGAACCAGAACAAGCTGCGCAAGGCGATCGAGGATTCGATCGGCTCCAATCCGCTGGCCCAGATCGCCCAGCGCAACATGGAAATGTTCAAGGCCGCCGCCGCCGCCTTTGTGCCCGGTGCCACGGTGTCCGGCTCCACGGGGCGCGAAGACGACAAGCCGGCGAGCAGCAGCCCCGCCGGCAGCGACAGCGAGCTTTCGGAACTGCGCAAGCAGATGGCCGAGATGCAGAAGAAGCTGGAGCAACTGGGCAAGTAAGCACTTATTTGGAAAATGCGCGAATGCGCATTTTCCATGCGGCACCGGCCCGCTCCCCCACCCGACCTCCCAACGATAGTACCCTACGGGAGGTCGGGTGGGGGAGCGGGTCGGTGCCGCAAATCCGGCAAGCCCGGATTCCAAGCCGCTAAATTTCCCGGTGCGCGTGCATTGGGGCGTTGCCCCGATCCGCCGCACCGGCTAACCGGCAGGGCATGAACCAGCCCAAGATCAAGCACGCGCTGCCGATCACGCGCGACGAAGACTTTGCCCAGTGGTATCAGGCGGTGATCGCCGAGGCCGAGCTTGCCGAGGAATCCGGCGTGCGCGGCTGCATGGTGATCAAGCCTTGGGGCTATGGCATCTGGGAACGCATCCAGAAGCTGATGGACGCGCGCATCAAGGAAGCGGGCGTCGACAACTGCTATTTCCCGCTGTTCATCCCGCTGTCGTACTTCGCCAAGGAAGCCGACCACGTGGAGGGCTTTGCCAAGGAAATGGCCGTGGTCACGCACCATCGCCTGGTGGCCGATCCCAAGGGCGGGCTGATGCCCGATCCCGAAGCCAAGCTGGAAGAGCCGCTGGTGGTGCGTCCCACGTCGGAAACGGTGATCGGCGCGGCCATGGCGCGGTGGATCCAGTCGTGGCGCGATCTGCCGCTCTTGACCAACCAATGGGCCAATGTCGTGCGCTGGGAAATGCGCACCCGCATGTTCCTGCGCACCAGCGAATTCCTTTGGCAGGAAGGCCACACCGCCCATGCGGACGAGGCCGACGCCATGACCGAAACCCTGCGCGCGCTGGAAATGTACCGCAGTTTTGCGCAGGACGTGCTGGCCATGCCGGTGATCGCCGGGCCCAAGCCCGAAAACGAACGCTTCCCCGGCGCGGTCGAAACCTTTTCGATCGAAGCGATGATGCAGGATGGCAAGGCGCTCCAGGCCGGCACCTCGCATTATCTCGGCACCACGTTCTCGCAGGCCGCCGGCATCCGCTATCAGGACAAGGAAGGCCAGCAGGCGTTGTGCCACACCACCTCGTGGGGCGTGTCCACCCGCCTGATCGGCGGCGTGATCATGACGCACGGCGATGACGATGGCCTGCGCACCCCGCCGCAAGTGGCGCCGCACCAGATCGTGATCCTGCCGATGCTGCGCGACAACGATGGCGACGAAGCGCTGCTCGCCTATTGCGAAGACCTGCGCAAGGCGCTGGCCAGCCAGAGTGCGTTCGACGAAAAGGTCCGCGTGCTGCTCGACAAGCGGCCCGGCAAGGCCACGGCCAAGCGCTGGGCCTGGGTCAAGAAGGGCGTGCCGCTGATCCTGGAAATCGGCGGGCGCGATGCGGAAAACGGCCAGGTTTCGGCCGTGCGCCGCGACCGCCTGTGGCGCGAGGATGGCAAGGTCAATTTCGTCGGCCAAGCCAAGGAAGATTTCGTCGCCTCGGCCGTCGCCGAACTGGAAGCGATCCAGGCCGCGCTGTTTGCGCAAGCGGCCGCCCGCCGCGACGCGCAGATCGAACGCGGCGTGACCGATCTCGATGGCCTGGCGGCCTATTTTGCCGAAGACCGCAAGTTCCCCGGCTGGGTGGAACTGGGCTGGTCGCGCCCCACGGGCGAGGCGCTGGACAAAGTGGTGGAGCGGTTGAAGGCGCTCAAACTCACCATCCGCAACACCCCGCTCGATGCCCCGGCGCCCACCGGTATCTGCCCGTTCACGGGCGAACCGGCGGTTGAAACGATCTATATCGCCCGGGCTTATTGATCGGGTTATAAAATTGCCTCCCCCAGCCCCTCCCGCTTGCGGGAGGGGAGCCAGAGAAGAAAGCCCCCTCCCGCTTGCGGAAGGGGGTTGGGGGAGGGCATGTTCCCCCTTACCTCGCGCAATATATCGTTTACCCTGCGCGACATGACCCGCGCTCTTCTTGCCCTCCCGCTCTTGGCCCTGGCCCTGCCGCTCCACGCCCAGGAAGTCTCCCCACAGCGCCTCAAGGCCGACGTGGAAACCCTGGTCGGCTTCGGCACGCGGCACACCATGTCTTCGCCCACCGATCCCAAGCGCGGCATCGGCGCGGCGCGCGCCTGGGCCAAGGCGCAGTTCGAGGCGAGCAGCGCCGCCTGCGGCCAGTGCCTCGCCATCGTTACCCCCGAAACCACCGTCACCGGCGAACGCCTGCCCACGCCGACCAGGATCGTCGATGTCGTCGCGATCCAGCGCGGCAGCGAGCGCCCCAACGAAGTGGTGATCGTGGCCGGCCATATCGACAGCCGCGTCAGCGACGTGATGAACGCCACGGCCGATGCCCCCGGCGCCAACGACGATGGCTCGGGCACGGCGCTGGTGCTCGAAGCCGCTCGCGTGCTGTCAAAGCGAAAGTTTCCCACCACCATCGTCTATGCCGTGCTCAGCGGGGAAGAGCAGGGCCTCTATGGCGGCAAGTTGTTGGCCGAATATGCCAAGGCGCAAGGCTGGACAGTAAAAGCCATGTTCAACAACGACATCGTCGGCAATTCGCGCGGGTCTGACGGGCTGGTGGACGATACCCACGTGCGGGTGTTTTCCGAAGGCCCGCGCGGCGATGGCGATGCCGCGCTCGCCCGCGCGCAACGCGCCATCGGCGGGGAGAACGACAGCCCCTCGCGCAATTTGTCGCGCTGGCTGGCGGGCCTGTCCGATCCGGTCCGGACGGGCCTCGCCGTCCGCCAGGTCTGGCGCGCCGATCGCATGGGCCGGGGCGGCGATCACTTGCCGTTCGAGGCGCTGGGTTATCCCGCCGTGCGCTTTTCCGTCGCGGTGGAGAATTACGACCGCCAGCATCAGGATCTGCGCACCGAACAGGGCCGCGCTTATGGCGATACGATCGATGCCATGGACTTTGCCTACCTCGCCAAAGTGACGCGGCTCAACGTCGCCGGCCTTGCCGCGCTCGCCCGTGCGCCGCTGCCGCCAGTCGCCACGGTGAAAGCCGCGGTGCAAACTTTCACCGAGGTATCGTGGAAACCGGTGCCCGGCGCGGTGCGCTATGCCCTGTGGCAGCGCCGCACCGACGCACCGGGCTGGCCGGTCAAGCCCGTGCTGCAAACCACGCAGACCCAGGTAACTCTGCCCGGCGTGCGCGGCGATGACTGGTTCTTCGGCGTCAGCGCGATTGCCGCCGATGGCAGCGCAAGCCCGGTGGCCTCGGCCGTGCCGGGCGGCGGTTTCGAGCCGCAGGAACAACGCTGAATTGCGATAACCAGCCTTGGGAGAAGCCCATGCTTCACGCCATCAAACACGGATTGCGCAATCTCTTCAACCTCAAAGGCCGCGATGCGCGCCAGACGTTCTGGTATTACGCCTTGTTCCTGTTGCTGTTGCGCTGGATCGCCGGCACGCTCGCTGCCGTGCCGCTGATGCGCAGCACGATGACCACTGCGTTCGATGCGACGCGCAACAGTGCCGATCCCGATGCCACGGCCACCGCGGTCCAGGCGAATATCACCGCGGCCTTGCCCCACCTCATGGTGCTGGGCATCGTCATCGGGTTGATCTCCATGGCAATGCTGGTGGCCAGCCTCGTCCGCCGGCTGCACGATGCCAACCTTTCGGGCTGGTTCGTGCTGCTGCCCGGCGTGCCCTATCTGCTCGCCCTGGCAGCGGCGCCCTCGCAGGTTGCCCACACGATGGAGGTCATGCAGCGGGGCGCACATCAGCCGGGCGTGATGCTGCACGAAACCAACTGGTCGGTTGCCGCGTTGGGCTGGCTGGCCTTTGCGCTGTTGGTTGCACTGGCGGCGCGCCCGTCCACGCTCGGCGCCAATCGCTATGGCCCGCAGCCGTTGGACGGGCAGGTTTGATCAGGCCGCCTCTGCCTCGATCAGCAAGGTGTCGATGGTAAAGCTGCCATCGGCCTCGATCGCGAAGTGGTCCTGCACTTCGCGCGGAGCCTGGCTCTGAAGCTGGCGAATGGCGGTGGCCAGATCGGGCGGAGTGCCCATCCGCGCCGTCCATTGCGCAAAGTCCATGCGCAGGCGCCCCGGCGTGATCGCGGAAATCGCAAAGCCGGCCTGGCCCAGCGCGACGGTCCATTCGGCCAGGCTGTAATCGCGAACATGGCTCGCATCGCGCAGCAATTCCACCGCTTGCAGATGCGTGTCGCACAGCGCGCTGGCCGGCGCCACCACATCGGCAAACAGGGCCAGGCCGCGCGGTTGGCACACCCGCCGCGCCTGGGCCAGCCCGCGCGCCAGGCTGTTCCAGTGATGCGCGGAAAAGCGGCTGGCCACGGCATCGGCATGGCCATCGGCAAAGGGCAGCGTCTCGGCTGCACTCACGCAAGTAACCACGTTGGCCAAGGCGCGCCGCGCGCTTTCCGCCTCCACCGCCGCCAGCATGCGGGGCGAAAGATCGGTGGCGATCACCTCGCCACAGTGGGGCGCGGCGACATAGGCCACATGGCCGCCGCCGGTACCGATGTCGATCAGCTTCGCCGGGCGTCGCGCGGCCAGGGTCTCTCCCATGCGCAAGAGATCGGCGCCCTGGGCGTGAACGGCACTGGAAACATAGGCGGCGGCGCGGCTGCCGAACTGGGCATCGGCGTGATCATCGTGGCTGGGTCGGGTCATGGTCGTTCCTTTCGCGTCTCCGTGTGAACCGCGATTTACCCTGTTACAAGATTGGCACTTATCCTGTTATAAGCACTTCCATGACCGACACGAGACAGGAACTGGGCCGCTTCCTGCGCGCCTCGCGCGAACGCTGCCCGGCCGAAGGCAGCGGCCGGCGCCGCACCCCCGGCTTGCGACGCGAGGAACTGGCCATTCGCGCCGGCATCAGCACCACCTGGCTCGCCTGGCTGGAGCAGGGGCGCGAGGCGAACCCTTCACCGCACGCCCTCGCGCGCCTCGCCCGCGCGCTGGCGCTGTCGGTGGCAGAGCGTGCCTATCTGTTCGAGCTGGCGGGCCGGCTCGATCCCGAAGCGCCCATGGCGACAACGCTGGAAGAAGCGCCGGATTCGGTGCGCGTCCTGGTGGAATTCGCGCCGGGGCCGGCATACGGCCTCGATCGCACCTGGCGCGCCACCTGCTGGAATGCCGGGGCAGAGCGGTTGTTTCCCGGCTGGCTGGACGACATGGGGGAGCGCAACCTCTTGCGCTACATGTTCCTGCGGGCCGAAGCGCGGGCCATGCTGCCCGATTGGCACGAACGCGCGCGCCGCCTGATCGCCGAATTCCGCGCCGATCATGCCGGCCGCCATGCCGATCCGGTGAGCGAGCGGATCGTGGCCGACCTGCGCGTGGAAAGTCCTGATTTCGCCAGTCTGTGGGACGAGCAGGTGGTGCAGGGCCGGGAAGGCGGCCTGCGCCGCTTCGACCACCCGTGGGATGGGCATCTGGCCTTCCGCCAATTCACCTGGATTCCCGCCGATCGTCCCGATTGCAAGGTCGTCGTCCTGCATCCCGCCTAGAGCATTTCAAGGCAGGTGGAATCACCTGCCGACTCGGAAAATGCGGCAAATCAGAAGGCTGGAGCGCCGGCTTTGGCGCAGTCAAAGCCGATCGCGCTCCAAGCGCGCTGTGCAAGGTTGCGCTTTTTCGCCCAAGCGCCCACATGCGAGAAGATGGTCAAGACCAAATTTCCCCAGGGACTCCCTTCGCGCCAGCAGGTGCTCGATTTCATCGCCCAGAGCACGGAAGCGGCCGGCAAGCGCGAGATTGCCAAGGCTTTCGGCCTCAAGGGCACCGAGAAGATCGCGCTCAAGGCGCTTTTGAAAGACATGGCCGAAGAAGGCCTGATCGACGGCAACCGCACCGCGTTTCATGCCATGGGCGGCGTGCCCAAGGTGACCGTGCTGCGCGTGGTGGAAATCGACGAGGGCCATGTTCTGGCCATTCCCGATTCCTGGCAGCCCGATGACGCGAGCCCGCCGCCGCGCCTGCGCGTGATCGAGCCCAAGGGCAAGGCGCGCGATCGCCAGGCGGCGCTCAAGCCCGGTGACCGCGTGCTGGCGCGGACCGAGGAAGTGGGCGGCCCCGGCTCCGGCAAGTGGTTGGCCCACCCGATGAAGAAACTGCCGCAGCAAAGCGAGCAGGTCATGGGCGTGGTCGAGCTTGATGGCGTGGGCAAGGGCTGGCTCGCCCCCATCGACAAGCGCGAGCGCCATGCCGCGCCGATTTCCGATCTCGGGGGGGCGGAGGCGGGCCAATTGGTGCTGGCTGAACCGGCAGGCCGCTCGCCCCGTTCGGGCATGCGCGTCACCGCCGTACTGGGCGATCCGCTGGCGCCGCGCGCGTTCAGCCTGATCGCGATCCACAAGCACGGCATTCCCATGGCCTTCGCGCTCGAAGCACTGGACGAGGCCCAAGTTTCTGCCAAGCTGCCGCTCAGCCAGGATCGCCGCGAAGACTTGCGTGCCCTGCCGATCGTGGCGATCGACCCCAGCGACGCGCGCGACCACGACGATGCGATCTGGGCCGAGCCCGATGGCGAGGGCGGTTTCCGTGCGCTGGTCGCCATCGCCGACGTTAGCTTCTACGTGCGTCCCGGCGGGCAATTGGACCGCGATGCCCGCAAGCGCGGCAATTCGGTCTATTTCCCCGATCGCGTCGTGCCGATGCTGCCCGAAGTCTTGAGCGCCGATGTCTGCTCGCTCAAATCCGGCGCGGATCGTGCGGCCATGGCCTGCCACCTGCACATTGCCGCCGATGGGCGGATCACCGATTTCCGCTTCACCCGCGCGCTGGTGCGCATCCACGAAGTGATCGCCTATGAAGAGGCGCAGGCCCGCATCGACGAGGATCGGGCCGAGCCGCACCTGCAAAACCTGTGGGCCGCGTGGCGCCTGTTGGAAAAGGCGCGCTCGGATCGCAATCCGCTCGAACTCGAACTGCCCGAACGCCGCGTGATGCTCGACGAGGCGGGCCGCATCGCCCAGATCGCGCTGCGCGAGCGGCTCGACGCGCACCGTGTGGTCGAAGACTTCATGATCGCCGCCAACGTCGCGGCGGCCAAGGCGCTGGAAGCCAAGACTGCCCCGGTGGTCTATCGCATTCACGAGCCGCCGAGCCGGGAAAAGCTGCTGGCGCTCAAGGACTATCTCGCCACGTTCGATCGCAAGCTCTCGCTCGGCCAAGTGATCACGCCGGGCCTGTTCAACCGCATGCTCAAGGACGTGACCGACGAGGCGGAAAAGGCGCTGGTGATGGAAGCCGTGCTGCGCAGCCAGACCCAGGCCTTTTACGGCCCGCGCAACGCCGGCCACTTTGGCCTGGCGCTCGGCTCCTACGCGCACTTCACCTCGCCGATCCGCCGCTATGCCGACTTGCTCGTGCACCGCGCGCTGGTCGATGCCTATGGCCTGGAGCAGCCGCGCCCGGAAAGCCACGCCATTCCCGCCACATCCGGCCTGTCTGACCGTGATCGCGGCGATCTGGCCCGTGTGTCCGACGCGATCAGCGCCGCCGAACGCCGCGCGATGGAGGCCGAGCGCGAGACGATCGACCGCTATGTGGCGGCCTGGCTCTCCACCCGCGTGGGCGAAGTGTTCGACACGCGCATCACCGGCGTGCAGAAGTTCGGCCTGTTCGCCACGATCCTGGGGCTGGGCGGCGATGGCCTGGTGCCGGTGTCCACCCTGGGCGCCGAACGCTTCAACTATGACGAGAAGGCCCAGCGCCTGGTGGGCGAACTGAGTGGCGAGGAATTCGCCATGGGCATGATCATCAAGCTGCGCCTGGCCGAAGCCAACCCGCTCACTGGCGCATTGAAGTTCGAGCCGGTGGACGTGGCCGAGGGCATCCAGCGGATCGAGCGGCGCGGCAGCAAGCTGGACGTGAAGCCCAAGTTCCGCGGCAAGCACATGGTCGGCCAGCGCGGCCGCCCCGGCAACATCCGCCACCAGGGCAAGCGGCGCTAACCCCCTCCGACGGCCTGCGGCCGCCACCTCCCCCGGTGGGGGAGGATCTGGGTTGAATGATCCTCCCCCGCCGGGGGAGGTGGCAGGCCGAAGGCCTGACGGAGGGGGGCAGACCCCCTCAACTCACCGCGTCGATCGCCTCGTCGTCCACCCCGCCCGGCACGATCATCAGCACGCAGGGCAGGGTGCCGGCGGCCGCAGCAAAGTGGGCGATCAACGGCCCGGAATTGTCTTCCGCCGCGCCCAGCACGAGGGCAGACACTTCCGGATGTTCCTTGAGGTATTCGCGAACCACTTGCGGTCCGTTGCCCTGGCGTACGCTGATCAGCGGGGCCAGGCCGGATTCGCTCGCCAGGCTGCCGGCCGCGGCCGTGGCCAAGACTTCGGCGCGGTCGTGCGCTTCCTGCTCGATCGTGGCCTGGACCCCGGCAAAGGCGACGAATTCCTGGCGCGGCACCAGCGCCAGGATATGCACCCCGCCGCCCGTGCGCACCGCGCGCCTTGCAGCAAAGCGCAGCGCGCGGGCCGCTTCCTCGGTCTCGTCCATGATCACCAGATAGATGCGCTGCTGGTCTGGCATGTCGCTGGTCCGCCCCCCGTTTCGTGGCAAGTGGTACCGCGAATGCGCGGTTCTGGCAAATAGGCGAGGTGCACACCCATGGCAGTATACGTAAACTGCCTGCTTAAAAATCATGCCCCGTGCATGTCGCTAGAGGCTTGACCGAAGGTGCAAGGCTGGTGAAATGAGGTGGTGAAACGAAAATTCGATTTAACCCGAATTTTTGCCAAAAAACCAGTTTAGCAAACCGAATTGACACTTTTGTCAGCAAGGACACGGAAAACAGCCCATGCCCATCGCGATCAAGATGCCCGCCCTGTCCCCGACGATGGAAGAGGGCACGCTGGCCCGCTGGCTCGTCAAGGTTGGTGACAAGGTTGCCTCTGGCGACATCATGGCCGAAATCGAAACCGACAAGGCCACCATGGAATTCGAAGCCGTCGATGAAGGCACGATCGTGTCGATCGACGTGGCCGAAGGCAGCGAAGGCGTGAAAGTCGGCACCGTGATCGCCACGATCGCTGGTGAAGACGAAGATGCCAGCGCCCCGGCGCCCGCTGCTGCTGCGCCCGCGCCGGCCAAGGCTGCCGAAGCGGCACCGGCCCCCGCGGCCAGCGCGCCTGCTCCGGCTCCCGTTGCGGCCGCCGCTGCGCCGGCCGCCAAGGGTGACCGCGTGATCGCCACCCCGCTGGCCAAGCGCATCGCCGCCGAAAAGGGCATCGACCTGGCCAGCGTGAAGGGCAGCGGCCCCAACGGCCGCGTGACCAAGGCCGATGTGCTCGGCGCCAAGCCCGGTGCTGCCACCCCGGCGCCTGCCGCCGCTGCACCGGCTGCCGCGCCTGCTGCCGCCCCGGCGCCGGCGGCTGCACCCACCCCGGCTGCGGTGCCCGATTTCGGCATTCCTTACGAAGCGCAAAAGCTCAACAACGTGCGCAAGACCATCGCGCGCCGCCTCACCGAAGCCAAGCAGACCATCCCGCACATCTACCTTACCGTCGACGTGCGCCTCGATGCCCTGCTCAAGCTGCGCAGCCAGTTGAACGCCGCGCTCGAAGCGCAGGGCGTCAAGCTCTCGGTCAACGACCTCTTGATCAAGGCGCTGGCCAAGGCCCTGGTGCAGGTGCCCAAGTGCAACGTCAGCTTTGCCGGCGATGAACTGCGCAGCTTCACCCGCGTCGATGTGTCGGTGGCCGTGGCCGCGCCTTCGGGCCTGATCACGCCGATCATCAAGGATGCCGGGGCCAAGTCGATCTCGGCCATCGCCACCGAAATGAAGGCGCTGGCCGGCAAGGCCCGCGAAGGCAAGCTGCAGCCGCACGAATTCCAGGGCGGCACCGCTTCGCTGTCCAACCTCGGCATGTTCGGCATCAAGCAGTTCGAAGCCGTGATCAACCCGCCGCAGGGCATGATCCTGGCCGTGGGCGCGGGCGAACAGCGCCCCTACATCGTCGATGGCGCGCTGGGCGTGGCCACGGTGATGAGCGCCACGGGCAGCTTTGACCACCGCGCGATCGACGGGGCTGACGGCGCCGAACTGATGCAGGCCTTCAAGCAGATCGTGGAAAACCCGCTGGCGCTGGTGGCATGAGCGTCCAAAGCCGCGAACCGGCCATCCGCGTCACGGCCATGCCCGCCGATTGCAACGCCTATGGCGATATCTTCGGCGGCTGGTTGATGTCGTTGATGGACAATGCCGCCGGCCTGATCGCCGCCCGCCGCTGTCGCGGCCGGGCGGTGACCATCGCGCTCGATGGCATGCAGTTCGTCCAGCCGGTCAAGGTGGGGGACGAGGTTTCGGTCTATGGCGAGATCGAGAAGACCGGGCGCACCTCGATGACCATCGCCATCGAGGCATGGCGGCGCGAGCGGCACCGCGAGCAAGCCTCGATGGTCACCCAGGCCAAGTTCACGTTTGTTGCCGTTGACGGCACCGGCCGGCCCCGCCCGGTTGACGAATAAGGAGAATTCCAAGTGGCTGATCAATATGACGTGATCGTCCTCGGTTCGGGCCCCGGCGGCTATGTGGCGGCGATCCGCGCCGCGCAGCTGGGCCTCAAGACCGCGATTGTAGAGCGCGAGCTGCTCGGTGGCATCTGCCTCAACTGGGGCTGCATTCCCACCAAGGCGCTGCTGCGCTCGGCCGAAGTCTTCAACAACATGAAGCACGCGGCCAGCTATGGCCTGGCGGCGGACAATATCCGCGCCGACCTGGAAGCGGTGGTCAAGCGTTCGCGCGGCGTGGCCAAGCAGCTCAACCAGGGCGTGACCCACCTGATGAAGAAGAACAAGATCACCGTGCACATGGGCACGGGCGTCTTGAAAAGCGCTACCAGCGTGGAAGTGACCGGCGAGAAGGGCACCGAAACGATTTCGGCCAAGCACGTCATCGTCGCCACCGGCGCGCGCGCGCGTGACCTGCCCTTCGCCAAGGCCGACGGCAACCGCGTGTGGACCTATCGCCACGCGATGACGCCAAAGGAACTGCCAGCTAAGCTGCTGGTCATCGGCTCGGGCGCGATCGGCATCGAATTTGCCAGCTTCTACAATGATATGGGCGCCGAAGTCACTGTCGTTGAGATGATGGATCGCGTCGTGCCGGTGGAAGATGCCGATGTTTCGGCCTTCCTCGAAAAGGCGCTGACCAAGCAGGGTTTCAAGATCCTGACCGGCGCGGGCGTGGAAAGCCTGGCGGTGGGCGCCAATGGCGTGAAGGCCAAGATCAAGGCCAAGGACGGCAAGGTGGTGGAAGGCGATTACAGCCACGTGATCGTGGCCGTCGGCATCGTTCCCAACACCGAGAACATCGGCCTGGAAGCACTGGGCGTGAAGGCGGAGCGCGGCATCATTGCCATCGACGGCTATGGCCGCACCAATGTGAAGGGCCTGTGGGCCATCGGCGACGTGACGCCCGGCCCATGGCTGGCGCACAAGGCCAGCCATGAAGGCGTGATCGCCGCCGAAGCGATTGCCGCCGAACTGGGCAACAAGGACGTGCATCCGCACCCGATGGACCGCGCCAACATCCCGGGTTGCACATATTGCCACCCGCAGATCGCCAGCGTGGGCCTGACCGAGGCCAAGGCCAAGGAAGCCGGCTACACCGTGAAGGCGGGCACGTTCCCGTTCATCGGCAATGGCAAGGCCATCGCGCTGGGTGAGCCCGAAGGCTTCATCAAGACGGTGTTCGATGCCAAGACCGGCGAACTGCTGGGCGCACACATGATCGGTGCCGAAGTCACGGAAATGATCCAGGGCTTCGTCGTGGGCAAGACGCTGGAAACCACCGAGGCCGAACTGATGCACACGGTCTTCGCGCACCCGACGATGAGCGAAGCCATGCACGAATCCGTCCTCGCCGCCTACGGCCGCGCGCTGCACATCTAAGCGCCAACCAAAGCCCCCTCCCGCGTGCGGGAGGGGTTGGGGGAGGGCATGTTCCCAACAGAACGCCGCCCTCCCCACCCCTTGCCAAACCCCGGCCAATCCCCCACGGCCCCAGCCATGACGCACGACGTGATCATCCTGGGTGCCGGGGCTGCCGGCCTGTTCTGCGCGGCCACCGCGGCCGCGCGCGGGCGCCGTGTCCTGGTGCTCGATCACGCCGAAAAGCCGGGCAAGAAGATCCTGATTTCCGGCGGCGGGCGCTGCAATTTCACCAACCTGCACACCGCGCCCGACCGCTATCTTTCCGAAAACCCCCATTTCGCCCGCTCGGCGCTCAGCCGCTATACCCCGGCCGATTTCATCGCGCTGGTCGATGCCCATGGCATTGCCTGGCATGAAAAGACCCTGGGCCAGTTGTTCTGCGATGGCTCTGCGCGCCAGATCGTGGACATGCTGCTGGATGAATGCGCCAAGGGCGGCGCGCAGGTGCGCTGCAACAGCCCGATCCGCGCAGTGCGCCACGCCGATGGGCTGTTCCAGGTAGAGGCCGGGGAGGGCACCTTCGCCGCCCCCTCGCTGGTCATCGCCACGGGTGGCCCGGCCATTCCCAAGATCGGCGCGACCGGCTTTGCCTATGACCTGGCGCGGCAATTCGGCCTCAAGGTGGTGCAGCCGCGCCCGGCGCTGGTGCCGCTCACCCTGCCTGGCGAAGCGGCGCTGTTCCGCGAACTGTCGGGCATTGCCGCCCCGGTCGAGGCGGCCTGCGGAAAGGCCCGCTTTGCCGAAGCCGCGCTGTTCACCCATCGCGGCCTGTCCGGCCCGGCGATCCTCCAGGTTTCGTCCTATTGGCAGCGCGGCGAGGCGGTGCGCATCGATTTCCTGCCCGGCCGCACAGGCGATTGGCTGCTCGATGCCAAGCGCCAGCGCCCCCGCGCTGCCCTGCGCAGCGTGCTGGCAGAAGCGCTGCCCGAACGCCTGGCCACGGCCCTGGCCGAACAGATCGGCCTTTCCGCCGAAATGGGCAACTTGCCCGACAAGGCCCTGCGCGCCGCACAGGCACGGCTGCGCGCGTGGGAATTCATGCCCAATGGCAGCGAGGGCTTCGCCAAGGCCGAAGTGACCGCCGGCGGCATCAGCACGGCCGAACTTTCCCAAGCCACGATGGAAGCGCGCAAGGTGCCGGGCCTCTTTGCCATCGGCGAGGCGGTGGATGTCACCGGATGGCTGGGCGGCTATAACTTCCAGTGGGCCTGGGCCAGTGGCCACGCCGCCGGAATGGCCGCCTGATAGGCATAAGCCCGTATATCCCGGCCGCGTAACCGGCAAGATATTGCCGGATAACGGCGGGATAACGCCGGCTGGGTGCAAGTACCTGCCCTTAAAAATACCCGGTATTGAGGGTCTATATGGCCTGTTTGCCTTGGAAAGCCCGAAAGCGGGCGTTGCACGATCAAGGACAACACGCCCATGCCCAGCTATACCGACGCTTCGGTCGTTTCGACCTACAGTCTCACCGGCAGCAAGTATTTTGACTCGTTGCTTTATTCCAAGCCGGGCTTTCGGTCCAAGTGGTCAACCATGGTCGATGGCAAGACCGCCATTACCTACAGCTTCCCCTGGCTGGACGGTGTGTCCAGCAAGTTTGCCGGCAGCTATGGCACCGAACCGACCGCTGCTACGCATGGGGCGATGCCCAGCGGGCAGATCGCCAATATCCAGGCCGCGTTCCAGGCCTGGGCCAATGTTGCCAACATCACCTTCACCCAGGTGAGTGAAACCGACGCGGGCACCGTGGGCGATATCCGTATTGCGCAATCGTCCAGCGTCACGGGGCAATACTGGGGCTATTGCAAGATCGTGTCCAACGGCGCAGCCAACGCCCACGGCGATATCTGGATTTCCCCCACGTATGGCAGCGGCTCGTTTGCCGTGGGCACCTACAACTACATGGCGATGATGCACGAGATCGGCCACGCGCTGGGCCTGGATCACCCGTTCGAAGGCAACAAGATCCCTTCGGGTTTTGACGTGCGCAGCTACACGATCATGTCTTACACCGATCCCAAGAATGTGTGGTGGTACAACAGCAGTTCGGGGCAGACCGAATACCTGATCAAGTCGCCGATGGTCTATGATATCGCCGCGATCCAATCGATCTATGGCGCCAACACCGGATATAATGCTGGTGACACCACGTATACCTATTCGGCAACGGCCCCATTCTTTGCCGCGATCTGGGATGGCGCCGGCAACGACACGATCGATATCAGCGGCTTTTCCAAGGGCTGCCGTATCGATCTGCACGCCGGCACTTATTCCACCCTGGTGTTCGACAATCTGCAAACGCTGACCAACAACCTGGGCATCGCGTTCAATTGCACGATCGAAAACGCCACCGGCGGCAGCGGGGCAGACAAGCTGGTCGGCAACGACATTGCCAATGTGCTCAACGGGCGCGAGGGCGACGATACGCTGACCGGCAATGGCGGCAACGACACGCTCAATGGCGGCGCGGGCAAAGACGCCCTGCAGGGCGGCAACGACAATGACACGCTGATCGGTGCGGCCGGGCAAGATACCTTGACCGGCGGCGCCGGGGCCGATGCCTTCGTTTTTACCGCCATTTCCGACTTTGCCGGACTGACCATCACGACCTGCGATGCAATCACCGATTTCAGCAAGACTCAGAAGGACGTGATCAAGCTCAACCAGATCGATGCAATCAGCAGCACCGACAGCGTGGACGATCCGTTCACCTTCATCGGCACCGCCGCTTTCCACCGGGTTGCGGGCGAATTGCGCTATTCTACCGCTGGCAACATCACCACCATCCAGGGCGATGTGAACGGCGATGGCGTGGCCGATTTCTGGCTCAAGGTGGCGGGCAAGGTTGCCTTCGCCGCCACCGATTTCGTTCTCTGACAGGCTTAGTGCCGGGGTGGAGGCGCCCTCACGCCTCCACTTTGAACCTGTCGCTCGTCCCGTAACGCTGGCTGTCCGCCTAACAAGGCGGGCCATAGCTTATCGGGAACGCGCGCGTGGCAACCTATACCCAGGCATCGGCGGTCAAGACCTACAAACTCACTTCGGATTCGCGTTTCAACGCCTTGCTCCAGGCAGATCCGGCCTATCGCATGGCCTGGTCCACCGTGTCGGGCGGGAAGACGGTGGTATCGTACAGCTTCATCTGGGGCGGGGGCGTGGCGTCACAATTCGCCACCGGCTATGGCACGGAAATGACCGCGGCCACGGTCGGCGCGCTGCCATCTGGCGAATACGCCAACGTGGCGCTGGCGTTTCAGCAGTGGGCCAACGTCGCCAATCTCACGTTCAAGCAGGTGACGGAAACTGCCGCAGGCGCCGTGGGCGATATTCGCCTGGGCCTGTCCTCCCGCGTCGGGGATTCCTGGGGCTATACCAAGGTCAACGCCAATGGCACTGCCAACAGCCATGGCGATATCTGGATCAACCCACTCTATGGCAAGGATTCCTACGCCGTAAACACCTATAACTTCACTGCCCTGATGCACGAGATCGGCCATGCCCTGGGCCTGGCGCATCCTTCGGAAGGGAACATTATCCCGGCCGGCTACGATTATCGCAACTACACGATCATGTCCTACAACGATCCCTATGGCGTCTATGCCTACAATGCCGCCAAAGAGGATTTCGACTACATCATCCAGACGCCGATGGTCTATGATATCGCCGCGATCCAGGCGATCTACGGCGCCAACATGAGCTATCATGCGGGCGACAACAAATACGTCTATTCGCCGGACAGCCCGTTCTACGCCGCGATCTGGGACGCGGGCGGCAACGACCTGATCGACTTGCGCAAGTTCAAGCTCGATTGCTGGGTCGATCTTCACCCTGGCGCCTATTCCACCCTGAGTTTCACCAATGTCAGCGTGTCCAACAACCTGGGCATCGCCTACAACGTGACGATCGAGGATTGCTATGGCGGCGCGGGCAACGACACGCTGGTGGGGAACGAGGCGAACAACCGCCTCTATGGCTATGCCGGCAACGATCGCATCTATGGCTATGGAGGCAACGACAAATTGTCGGGCGGCAAGGGGGACGATATCCTCTCGGGCGGCGATGGCAACGACACGTTCCTGGCCGGCGACGATTTCGGCAACGATCGCTATGTCGGCGGGCCGGGGCTCGATCTGGTCACCTATGCCGGGGCCACGGCCGGGATCAGCGTCAATCTTGCCACCGGGATCGGGGATGGCACGGCCGCCGGGCTGGGCAAGGACACCATATCGGGCGTGGAACGCGTCACCGGATCAGCGCACGACGATACGCTTGCCGGTGACGCCAACGACAACATCCTGTCCGGCAATGGCGGCAACGATACCATCAGCGGCATGGGCGGCGCCGATACCTTGCGTGGCGGATCGGGGCAGGACGTGCTGACCGGCGGCGCCGGCGCCGATCGCTTCGTGTTCGAACGCGTGCTGGAATTTGCCGGCACCACCGCCGGCGCGTGCGACGTGATCACCGATTTCAAGCATGCCGAGGGCGACACGATCATCCTCTCGCCGATCGACGCCAACACCCTGACCAGCGCCGACGATGCCTTTGCCTTCATCGGCACGGCCGCGTTCCACCACGTTGCGGGCGAACTGCGCTATGCCATTACCGGCGGCAACACACTGATCACGGGCGATGTTAACGGCGATGGCGTGGCAGATTTCGCCCTGCTTCTGTCTGGCAGTGTCACCTTGGTGAAAGGCGATTTCGTGCTCTAGACGCCGATACGACTAAGCACTTTCCACCGGCACGCCCAACGCTTTGTTGGCCATGACAGGTCTAACCTGCCGTGAAGATGCCCGGAGAATATGATGTTTGGTTTGCGCAAAGCGTTCGGTGGCGATCAGCATGGCGGAAAGCCCATCCGGACCAGTGCATCGGCTCTCAACCTGCTGCCCCAGCCTGAAGAACCGCAACCCGACCCCCTCGCTGCCATTGCGCAGCCATCGATGCGCGTTGTGCGCAGCAACAGCATGCTGCACGGGATCGGCCATGAAACCTTTCGCTTTGGCGATGCGGCGGCAGGCCTGGTCATGGCCTATGTTTCTCCCCACGTCGATTTCCAGACGGTGGTGCAGCGATTGCGCCCGTTCTGCGCGCCCGCGCGGGTGGTAGCCGTTACCACGGCTGGCGAATTGTGTGGCGATGGGCAGGGGCCACTCTATTGCCCGGCCGACGGCACGTGGGACAACGTGGTGGTCCAAGTCTTCGGGCCAGACTTGTTCGCCGCCACCAGCATTCACGCCGTCCCGCTCGCCAATGAAGATATCCGCGCCGGTGTAGCGCGCAAGGTGCAGGACGAGCGGGTTGGCGAAATCGCCGGGCATCTTTCGCGCCTGTCCGTGCCCTTTCCCGTGCGCCACGATGATACCCTGGCGCTCACTTTGATCGACGGGCTTTCGGCCAGCGAAAACTTCTTCATGGAGGCGGTCTATCGCTGCGGCCGCTTTCCTTGCGTATTCATCGGCGGTTCGGCGGGCGGCAAGCTGGATTTCAAGGCCACCTGGCTGTTCGATGGCGAACGCTTCCTGCAAGACCACGCCGTGATCGTCTTTGCCAAAATGCGTCCGGACGCGGCCTTCGGCATCTTCAAGACGCAGAACTTCGTCGATACGGGTCGTAGCCTGATCATCATGGAAGCCTCTGCCGAAACGCGCAAAGTCACTTCGGTGGTAGAGCCCGGCTCGGTGGAGATCATGCCCGTGGTCGATGCCCTGTGCACGATGATGGGCTGCCAGCCGCACGATCTGGAACGGCGCCTGGCCGGGCACACTTTCGCGATACGCATGAACGACCAGTTGTTCGTGCGCTCGGTATCCGGCATCAATGTGGCCGCTGGCGAAGTGCATTTCTATTGCGATATCAACCCTGGTGACGAACTCCACTTGGTGGCCGCCACCGATTTTGCCGGTCAGACGCGGCGCGATCTCGAAGCGTTCCTGCGCGGCAAGCCGCATCCTGTGGGCGTACTCCTCAACGATTGCATCCTGCGCCGCCTGGGCAATGGGCCACAGCTCGGCGCGCTCGATGGGCTGTGGGGGGATGTGCCGGCGGCCGGCTTTTCCACTTTTGGCGAACTGCTGGGCATCAACGTCAACCAGACATTGACCGCCGTGGTGTTTTTCAAACCCACGCCGGGAGCGCCGATGGCAGAGCCCTTCGTAGAAAACTTCACCATCCACTATGCCCAGTTCGCGCGCTATTTCGTGGAGACGCGGCTCAACCAGCAGCGCCTGATCAACGGCTTGCGCCAGCAATTGCTAGGCCGCCTCACCGATTTCGTGATGAAGTCTGCGCGCCTGGCGCACGAATTGGACCAGGTCGCCAGCAGCACCGACGACGTGCGCCGCAATGTGGAGGCGATGCGCAGCGATATTGAGCAGCGGCTGACCGGGCTGGCGCACAGCGACGGGGAAGGGGTGCTCGACAACGAATTCGGCCACGTGGCCCAGGCCATGACGCAACTGCGGGAGATCGTCGAAGTGATCGACAAGATCAACATGCAGACCAACCTGCTCTCGCTCAACGCCGGGATCGAGGCGGCGCGGGCCGGAGAGGCCGGCCGCGCCTTTGCCATCGTCGCCAACGAAGTGCGCAGCCTGGCCAAGATGACCCGTACGACCCTGGATCAAAGCCGGGAATCGCTGGGCCAGGTCGATAGCTCGATGACGCGCCTGGGCGGCCACGTGGCAGAAACCGAAGCCAAGCTGGGCAACGCGCGCAGCGGGTTCGATGTGATTACCAGCAGCCTGGGCACGCTGTTCGCTTCGTTCTCGCGCATTGGCGATCTGCTCGGCTCGGTGGAGCAGATGGCCCGCCAGCAGACCAGCATGATGAGCCAGGTGGAAATGGAAATCGAGCGCTTGCGCCGCGTTGAAGGGCAGGGATGAATCAGATGTGGCGCAATACCGCGGTGGTCACCACGCGCGCTTCATGCCGGCTGGCGCGCAGCAGCGGGTGCGGGTCCATCCGCGCATAGAGGCCACCGGGCGGTGCGTATTGCGCGGCGTGCCCGGTCCATTGCATGGCCACCGCGCGCAGTTCGGGCACGATCACCATTTTGACCACGGCCAGCGTGGCCATCCACAGCGGAATCGATAGCAGGGTGGACCAGGCAAGGCACACTGCGGCCCTGCGGGGGCGGATCGCTCTGCGGAAGCGGGGGATGTTGACGTTCCAGACCATGACCAATCCCGATATTCAGCACTGGTCCCCGCGCCGATGGCTAAGCCCGCGCGCCTGACAGCTGGATGAATGTCCAAATTTTCATGTTCGGCCAAGGGCCGATGGACATTCAATCCTAGCGGCGTCGCCGCCCGCATGAACGGGCGGCGCGCGCATGCGGTCAGGCGGTCACGTAATGGGCCGTGGTCTTGGCCGCCACGTCCTCGGCGGTCACGCCCGGCGCCAGTTCCACCAGATGGAACGGGCTGTCGTGGTCGGGCCGCTGGAACACGGCAAGGTCGGTGATTACCATGTCCACCACGTTCTTGCCGGTCAGCGGCAGGGTGCATTCGGGAATGAACTTGGAACTGCCGTCCTTGGCGCAATGCTCCATCACCACGATGATGCGCTTCACGCCGGCCACGAGGTCCATGGCGCCACCCATGCCTTTGATCATCTTGCCTGGCACCATCCAGTTGGCGATGTCGCCGTCTTGCGAGACTTCCATCGCGCCCAGCACGGTGAGGTCGATGTGCCCGCCGCGGATCATGGCAAAGCTTTGCGCACTGTCGAAATAGGCGGTCTGCGGCAATTGGCTGATCGTCTGCTTGCCGGCGTTGATCAGGTCGGCGTCCACTTCGTCGTCAAAGGGGAAGGGGCCGATGCCCAGCATCCCGTTTTCCGATTGCAGCGTCACTTCCATGCCGGCGGGAATGTGATTGGCCACCAGCGTGGGAATGCCGATGCCCAGGTTCACATAGAAACCGTCTTGCAGTTCGCGCGCCGCGCGGGCGGCCATTTCATCACGAGTCCAGGGCATCAGGCGTTCTCCCGCGCACGGGTGGTGCGGAATTCGATCTTCTTGTCATAAGGCGCGCCCAGCACCAGCCGCTGGACATAGACGCCGGGCAGGTGGATGCCATCGGGATCGAGGCTGCCGGTCGGCACGATCTCTTCCACTTCCACCACGCAGACTTTGCCGCAGGTCGCGGCCGGCACGTTGAAATTGCGCGCGGTCTTGCGGAACACCACGTTGCCGCTCTCGTCGGCCTTCCATGCCTTCACCAGTGCCAGGTCGGCAAAGATCCCGCGTTCCAGGATATAGTCCTGCCCGTCGAAGGTCTTCACTTCCTTGCCTTCCGCCACCAGCGTGCCCACGCCCGTCTTGGTGTAGAAGCCGGGAATGCCAGCACCCCCGGCGCGCATGCGCTCGGCCAGCGTGCCCTGGGGACAGAATTCCACTTCCAGCTCGCCCGAAAGGTACTGGCGCTCGAATTCCTTGTTCTCGCCCACATAGGACGAGATCATCTTCTTCACCTGGCGCGTGCGCAGCAGCTTGCCGATGCCCTCGTTGTCGATCCCCGCGTTGTTGCTGGCAAAGGTCAGCCCCGTCACGCCGGATTCGCGCACCGCATCGATCAGCCGCTCAGGAATGCCGCAAAGGCCAAAGCCCCCGCAGGCGATCAGCAGGTCATCGCGCAGCAGCCCGTCCAGCGCGGCTGTGGCAGAGGGATAGATCTTGTTGGCCATCGGCACCTCTCCATTGATCGGAAGGGAATAGCCAAAACGATCCATCGAAACCAGCGATACGTTCTTATCTTTTATGATAAGAGGCGGATATGTTACATTGGCGTCCATGAAGCGCTTGGCCATCTATCATCTAGAAACCCTGCTGTGGATTGCCCGCCTGGGCACGTTCCGCGCCGCGGCCGAGCGGCTCAACACCACGCAGCCCGCCATTTCCGCCCGCGTGAAAGAGATCGAGGAGCAACTGGGCGTGGACCTGTTCCGCCGCGAAGGGCGCAACATGGTGCTCACCGCGCGGGGGCGGGCCTTGGTCGCCGATTTCGAGCCGCTCTGGGCCGGCTTCGAACGCGCGCTGTTCAAGGCGAGCGACTTTGCCGGCGCCACCGGCATCGTGCGCCTGGGCACCGGAGAAATCGCCGCCGCTTCTTGCCTTGCCACGTTCGTCGCGGCGGTGGAGCGGGACTTGCCCGGCGTCACCCTGGAAATCGAGGTGGACCTTACCGCCCGCATGCTCCAGCAATTGCTCGCCGGCACCAGCGACATGGTGTTCCTCGCCGGCCCGGTCGCCAGCCCCGGCGTACGCACCACCAGCTTGGGCAGCGTCGGCCTCGTCTGGGCCGCCAGCCAGGCCACTGCGCAGGCAGGCGGCTTCAAGCAACCGCTGCCCGTCTGGTCGATCCCTGAACACTCCCCCATCCACGGGATCATGCGCGAGTCCCTGGCCCAACACGGCATCACGCCCCCGGTCATCCGCACCTGCAACAACGTGCGCGCCCTGGTCGAAATCATCCGCGAAGGCACCGGTGCCGCGCTGCTTCCCGAAACGATGGTGCGCGGCGAGTTGGCGAGCGGAGCGCTGGTCTCGGTGCTGCCGGCGCCGAAGCGCCAGTTGCGCTTTGAGGCGGCGATTAGGAGTGCGGAGCGCGATCCACTGATTCTGGAACTGTTCCGCCGGGTCGGTGGGTTGCGGATCGACTAGCGCCCAACATTCCCTCCCCCAGCCCCTCCCGCAAGCGGGAGGGGAGCCGAAAAGAACAACCCAAAATTCCCCTCCCGCCTGCGGGAGGGGTTAGGGGAGGGCATGTGCGCAGCGCGCGAGGGAAGGTCCGGCAACGGCACAAAAAAATGGCCGACCTCCCACCTATGGGGCATGGTAATTAAGTATGCTGTCCCCGGAATTCGGGTTGGGTTGAGACCGGGAGCATTACTTCGCCGCTTTAGAACCCCAGATTCCACCGAGACGCTTTGGAAGAAAGAATTTCGGGACAAAATACCACCATATTGTCCATAACATGCAATCAATAATGGAAGGAGAGTAGAAAATATTCACCAATATGGGATTGTCTGCGAATCGCAGGTAATCGCCAATAATTTCTGCTGGAATGCTTTAAAATAAAATGATCGGAAAATCGCCGATCAAGAATGGCATGTAGAAAAGTTGTGCTTTAGCTTCCTGAGTAACGCCGTCATTTAACAAGATTATTGAAAATAAAATGGCATGAACAACAGCAAATATCATGCCGATCTTGCGACATATATATGAATGGCTCGTGCTCGTCATTCGCCACCGTATACCTATTTATGCCTGCCCTTAGCGCATCGGCTATTGCGTCGCCCATTCGCCATGGACATTAGAGAACGTAATGTCGCACTGTTTGCAGGTATCCCCTTCCCAGGTGCGAAAAATCCCGCATTTGGCGAGCCGCAATGCGCTCTCGATCATGCTCGCGACTCGGTATTGGCCGATAGCCGCTCCCGAAACCAATCCGCCAATTCCGCTTCATCCAGAGTCCCCGCCGCCAACGCCAGCATGGCACGGATAGCGTCTTCCGGCGCAAACACGATCCGCACATCATTCAGCGCGAGAAACAGGCGCGCCAGCACCCAAGCCGTGCGTTTGTTGCCATCGGTAAACGGGTGGTTGCGCGCCAGACCATAAGCATAGGCGGCTGCCAACTGGCAAAGGTCGGTTTCGCCATAGCTCCACTGGTTGCGCGCGCGGGCGAGGGCGGACTCCAAACCTGCTGCATCGCGCAGGCCCATGGGGCCACCATGTTCGGCCAGTTGGCGGTCATGGATCGCCAGGGCCAGTTCGGTTTCGATCCACACCGGCTCGGCGCTTTGGGCCATGTTATTTGGCCAGCACGCGCAGGATGTCCCTGTCCTCGCGCATGATCTGTTCGGCCAGCGCCATCTTGGCCTCGAACGAGGGATCGGTGGCGGTGATGCGGATGCCGTCCGGCGTTTCGGACACGTAGAGCGTGTCGCCCACCCCAGCGCGCAGCTTGGCCAGCAGTTCCTTGGGCAGGACGACACCGGCGGAATTGCCGATCTTGGTGATTTTCAGACTGGCGTTCATACGGACGTTATAACGCATAGGGGCGGCCCGTTCAAGTGGCCAGCGTCACCGCTCCCTGATCGCCCCCTTAAGCCCCAGATGCGCTGCGAGCGCCTTCAAATCCCGGCCCACGCTGTCGTTGATCAGCACGGCGTGGCGGTCTTCCACTTCCATCACCAGAGCGTCGCCTTCGCGGCGCAGGGTGCTGCCGTTGAGGGCGGAGGCAGCGCCGACGGTGAAGCGGCGGCACAGGCGGGCGGCAAGGCCCCAGGCCTGGGCCTGGCGCAGGGCGGCGGAGGAGGCGAGGAGGGGCAGGTCGGGCGGCAGGGTCAGCTTGCCGGTGTTGGCGATCATCGCGGCGGCGAGCATCGCGCGGTCGCGCGCGGTGGCGCCGATCCAGCGTTTGCGCAGGCCCCATTCGTGTGCCAGGTCGCCGCGCAAGTTGGGCTCCACCGTGGCCGAGGCCATGCACAGCATCGTGGCGGCCAGGCGCAGGCGCTCGCGCCGGTCCGGCCCGTCGGTGGGGGCAATGCCGGCGGTCCAGCCGGCCACCATGCTGGCGGAATTGGCGGCAATGCCGTGTTCCTGTGCAAAGGCAGAGGCGCCGGCCACCAGCGGGTCTTGCCCGCGCACCGATTGCGGCATGGCTTCCCACAGCACGCCTTCGCGCAGGCCCCAGGCGGAAAACACCAGCCGTTCGGGCTGAAGCCGGGTGATCAGCACGGCGAGCAGCGCGGCGGTATCGGGCAGGCTGGCGAGGCGCCCGCCGGAAACCCCGGCGATCGGCGCCACGGCGTCACCCTTGCGCCGTGCCATGGCCTTGGCCAGCTTGAGCGCCACCGCCGGATCGGCAACGTAGCCGTGCGGATCGTCGATCGGGAAGCGGGTTTCCACCATCACATGGCGGGCAAAGGCGCGCAGCGAGCCGCCCACCAGATAGAGCGTCTGCCCTGGCGTGGCTTTCCATTCCGCCTTGGCCAGCGCCTTGCGGATTTTCTGCCCGAACGCGCGCTGTCCTTCGGCGCGCAGGCCCGGCAGGCGCAGCGTGCCCAGCGGCAGGCTCACCCCATGGGTGCAGCGCTCGCCGTCCACGTCCACCAGTTCCAGGCTGCCGCCGCCCAGATCGCCCACCACGCCCTTGGCGCCGGGAAACGCGCCCATCACGCCATGCGCGCTGGTGATCGCTTCTTCCTCGCCGGTCAGCAGGCGCGGGGTCAGCCCCAGCTTGGCTATGGCATCGAGAAACGCCGCGCCATTGCCCGCGTCGCGGCTGGCGGCGGTGGCCACCACGTCAACCTGCGTCACGCCCTGCAGCGCCAGGATCGCCTTGAACCGGGCGAGCGAGGCGAGGGCGAGGGCCATGGCCTTGGGCGAAAGATTGCCGCTGTCGGCCACGCCCTTGCCCAGGCGTGCGGTCACTTTCTCGTTGTGCAGCACTTTGGGCGCGCGCAGCGGCTGGCCATAGATGACCAGGCGCACGGTGTTGGAGCCAATATCGATAATCGCGCGGGCTTGCGCGTCCTTGCCCCGGGACAGTCCGAATGCCATCGAACGTGTCAATCCACCGTCGCGCCGCCGCGCCGCAGCGCCAGCTTGGGCACGCGGCGCCCCTTGGTCAGGGCCGCGCCACGGCCCGAAAGCGAAGGGTTCGTCATGAAATAGCGGTGCACATTGAACGGTTTCTCGCCAGCGTCTGATCGGCACGAAACCCGCTGATAGTCGCCATCGGCGCTCAAAGTCCAGCTTTGCTCGGTATCGATCAGGTTCGCCAGCATCACCTGGTCCAGGATCTGGTCGTGCACGGTCTTGTTGCGGATCGGCACCAGCACTTCCACGCGCCGGTCCAGGTTGCGGCTCATCCCGTCGGCGGAGGAGATGAACACCCGCGCCCGCCGGTTGGGCAGGGCCGCGCCATTGCCGAAGGCCCAGATGCGGCTGTGTTCCAGGAACCGGCCGATGATCGATTTCACCGTGATCCGGTCAGACAGCCCCGGCACGCCCGGCCGCAGGCAGCAGATGCCGCGCACCACGAGGGCAATGTCCACGCCTTCCTGCGCGGCGGCATAGAGCCGGTCGATCAGGCGGCTGTCGGTCAGCGAATTGAGCTTGGCCCAGATGGCTGCCGGCCTGCCTGCGCGGGCAAAGCCGATCTCGCGTTCGATGCACTCATACAGCGTGCGGCGAAGGCCAATGGGCGAGATCGAAAGGAACTCGGTGTTCTTGGGCTCCACATAGCCGGTGATGAAATTGAACAACTGCCCGGCATCGCGCCCCGCCTTGGGATCGGCGGTGAAGAACGACAAGTCGGTATAGATGCGCGCCGTCACCGGGTGGTAATTGCCCGTGCCGAAGTGGCAATAGGTGCGATAGCCATCGCCCTCGCGCCGCACCACCATGGAAACCTTGGCGTGGGTTTTCCAATCGACGAAGCCATAGATCACCTGGACGCCGGCGCGTTCCAGCTGGCTGGCCCAGTGCAGGTTCTGCTCTTCGTCGAACCGCGCTTTCAGTTCCACCACGGCGGTGACGGACTTGCCCTCTTCGGCCGCGGCGATCAGCGCGGCGATTACTGCCGATTGCTTGCCGGCGCGATAGAGCGTCTGCTTGATCGCCACCACGTCAGGGTCGCTCGCCGCCTGGCGCAGGAAATCGACCACCACGTCGAAGCTCTCGAACGGGTGGTGGATTACCAGGTCCTTTTCGCGGATCGCGGCAAAGCAATCGCCGTCGTGCTCCAGCACGCGTTCGGGATAGCGCGGGTTATACGGCTCGAATTTCAATTCCGGGCGCGGCATGTCGACGATCTGCGAAAGGCCGTTCATCGCCAGCAGACCCGGCGATTTGACCACCAGGGCATAGTCGAGCCGCAGCTTGTCGCGCAGCAATTGCTCGGCCGCAGGATCAAAGTCCTCCTGCAGTTGCAGCATGATCACTTTGCCACGCCGGCGCCGCTGGATGGCGGTGCGGAAATAGCGGACCAGGTCTTCGGCGTCTTCCTCGATTTCCATGTCGCTGTCGCGCAGCACGCGGAACGTGCCCGAACCCTGGATGCGGAAGCCGGGAAACACCGTGGCGGCGTTGCGGCGCACCAGTTCCTCGATGCTGATCCAGCCGCCGTCATCGGGCAGCCGCACGAAGCGCGGCAGGGCCGGCGGGATCAGGATCATCTCGGTCACGGGGTCGTTGTCGGCCACCCGCACCATCGAGAACAGGATGCCCGTGCCCTGGTTGGCAATGAACGGGAAGGGGTGCGCCGGGTCGATCGCCTGGGGGGTGAGCACCGGCATCACATGTTCGCGGAAATAGCGTGCCAGCCATTCCGCCTCGCCGCGCGGCAGGGGCTTGTCGCCCACCAGGTGAATGCCGTTTTCGGCGAGCAGGCTCGACAACTCGCCCAGCACCACGTGCTGCGCGCTCACCAGGTCTTCCACCGCGCCGTGGATGTTCTGCAACTGCTGCGCGGGCGTGAACCCGTCGATCGAAACCTCGTCGATGCCGCGCCGCACCTGGCCGGCCAGGCCCGCCACGCGCACCATCATGAATTCGTCCAGGTTGCTGCCCGAAATCGACAGGAACCGCATCCGCTCCAACAGCGGATAGTTGGTGTTCTGCGCTTCGGCCAGGACCCGGCGGTTGAACATCAGCCAACTGAGTTCGCGGTTGAAATAGCGCATGGGCGGGGGGCCTTCGGCCAGTGGCGAGAGCGCCTGCATCGGCAGTGCGCCGATCGGCACTGCGCTTGATTCTGCCACGATTGCTGTCCTGCTTGCTGGTGTTGCGGTGCCGCGCGCCATCGTTCCGCTTTGCTACTCTTGTATGACTATCCGCACCCTAGCACCGGGCGGGGGCGCCATGGCAAGCCCAAAGCGCCGCTGTCAGGAAAGGTTCGCGGCCGGCTGAATGCCCCGCGTTAATCTCTACTCGTTTTGTCGAGAATCGCGCGCGTTTCAGCGCCTGGGTTCTCGCCAGCGGGCACAGTGACGCTAGATTGCAGCCTGGCCCTGGTGAGTCGTGTTCCACGTCGCGCATTCCCGGCCGATCCGCAGCGGGCTGGCCGCGCATGCCCAAGCCCGCTGCGGACTCTTTCCAATATCGTTTTTCGGCAATGGCTTGGCCTCTGTGGTGGGATTCCGGCGGGCGCGCGCGGCGCCGTTCATCGCAGGGAAAGTTTCGCTTTCTGGCCCGCAACAACTCGTTTAATGTCTATCTGAAAAGTTGAGTATAAGAAGGGCTCGTCCGGGACACAGACGCCCGGTCATCCACGAGTTTTGAAGAGAGAGCCGATGTCCACCACGCCCGCCCACGATCCGGCCAGCCACGATCCGGAAAGCGCGCGCCTGATCGAGCAGTCGCTCGACAGCGTGCGCGAGGCGCTGGCCGGGCTGCGCTATGGCCATGTCGGCCTCACCGTTCACGAAGGCCGCGTCGTGCAGATCGACGTGACCGAAAAGCGTCGCTTCAAGAACAACTGACCATACCGCTTCACGCCTGATCCATGGCGGCACCACGGCTCTGGGGAGGGCCGCCGGCCATGGCAATACCACAAAAAACCATGCCGGCCGCCGCCACGGAACCCCTCCGCGCGCGTGGCAAGGCATGTCGAAAGGGACTGACCATGCTTGTTCGCGCCAATCTCGCCGCGTCGGTGGCCTCTGCCGGCCTCGCGCTCGCCCTGGCCGCTCCGGCCCACGCCGCTGCCGATGCACCGGCTGCCGAAGCCGCCTCCACCGCTGACGCAGCGACGCAGCCGGTTGATGACAGCATCGTCGTCACCGCCCGCCGTCGCGCCGAAACGGTGCAGACCGTGCCGCTGGCCGTCACCGTGGTGGGCGGCGCGCATATCGAGAACACCGGCGCGTTCAACGTGGGGCGCCTCACGCAACTCACGCCCACGCTGCAGTTCTATTCGTCCAACCCGCGCAACACCTCGGTCAACATCCGTGGCCTGGGCGCCCCGCTCGGCCTCACCAACGACGGCATCGAGCAGGGCGTGGGCATCTACATCGACGACGTGTTCTATGCCCGCGCGGCATCGTCCACGTTCGACTTCCTCGATGTCAGCCGCATCGAAGTGCTGCGTGGGCCGCAGGGCACCCTGTTCGGCAAGAACACCACCGCCGGCGCGCTCAACATCACCACCCGCGCGCCCACGTTCGATCCCGAAGCCCGGCTTGAAGCATCGGCCGGCAACCTCGGCTTCGTGCAGTTGAAGGGCGCGGTCTCGGGCCCGCTGTCCGATACCCTGGCCGTGCGCCTGGCCGGTTCGTTCACCCAGCGCGACGGTACGGTCTACAACGTCGCCCAGCGCCAGTGGATCAATTCGCAAGACAACAAGGGCGCGCGCCTGCAATTCCTGTGGCGTCCCACCGGCGGCGTGGAAGTCACGCTGTCGGGTGACTACAACAAGCAGAACCCCAATTGCTGCGCCTTGATCTATGTGCGCACCGGCGCGACGCAGCGTCCGCTGACCCGGCAATACGCGGCCCTGGCCGCCGCGCAGAACTATGCCGTGCCCAGCACCAACCCGTTCGACCGGGTGACCGACGAAGACGTGCTGCTGCGCGCCAAGAACGAAGTTGGCGGCGTGTCGCTGCGCGCCAAGATCGATACCGGCATCGGCACGGTCACTTCGATCACCGCGTGGCGCTATTGGGATTGGGACCCGTCGAACGACCGCGACTATCTCGGCCTGCCGATCACCACCAAGTCCAACAACCCCTCGCACCAGGACCAGTACACCCAGGAACTGCGCCTGACCGGCGAAACTGGCCGCTTCAACTACACGGTGGGCGCGTTCGGCTTCTATCAGAAGATCCACACCAGCGGCGTGCAGCAGCAAGGTCCGGCGGCCAGCAAGTTCCTGATCAACCCCACCAGCACCGCGCTCTATAACGATCCCAGCGTGCTCAACGGCCTGACTGCCACCAACGACATCACGCTCAAGAACACCAGCGCTGCGATTTACGGCAAGTTCGGCTACAAGTTGAGCGATACGTTCTCGATCCAGCCGGGCGTGCGCCTGAACTACGACAAGAAGGATGGCGTCTATTCCTCCGTCGTCACCGACGGCAACGGCAACCTCGTGGTCTTCGAAACCAACGCCGATGGCACCAGCGCCAACAGCAGCCGCGAACGCGCGCAGCTTGCCGTGCTCGCCCCGCAGTATTTCAAGGCCAATTTCAGCAACTGGAACGTTTCGGGCGACGTCACTCTGGCCTGGGACCCGACGCGCGACGTCCACGTCTACGGCACCTATGCGCGCAGCTTCAAGTCGGGCGGCATCAACCTCAACGGCGTGCCGGCCAACACCGACGGCACCCCGCTGCTGCAGTTCGCCACGATCAAGCCCGAGCGCGTCAACCACTTCGAACTGGGTGTGAAGACCCAGTTCTGGGGCCGCAAGGGCACGTTCAACGTGGCCGCCTTCCGCACCGATATCAACGACTACCAGGCCCAGGTATCGAACTACACGGTGGGCGCGCTGCGCGGCTATCTCGCCAACGCCGAAAAGGTCCGCACCCAGGGCGTCGAAGTCGATTTCGCGCTGCGTCCCAGCGAACGCTTCAGCGTCTATTCCAACGCGGCCTATACCGATGCCAAGTACGTGCGCTTCAAGAACGCGCCGTGCCCGCCCGAGCTTTCGGGCGGCACGCAGACGGTCGATGCCAACGGCAACTTGGTCGGCACGCCCGCGCCCGCCGGCACGCCCGGCATCAGCCCGCTCTCGTGCGACATTTCCGGCCAGGTCCTGCCCGGCGTTTCGAAGTGGTCTTTCTCCTACGGCGGTGAAGTCAACCTGCCGGTCCAGGCGTTCGGCGGGGAAGGGCAGGTCTACCTCGGCGTCGATGGCAACTACCGCTCGCGCTTCTCGTCCAACCCCACGCCCTCGGCCTATACCTGGGTCGAAGGGTACGCGCTCACCAATTTCCGCCTCGGCGTGCGCCGCGATGCGCGCTTCGATATCTATGGTTGGGTGCGCAACGCGTTCGACACGCACTATTTCGACCAGCTGGCGGTTGCCTCGGGCAACACCGGCCTGATCGTGGGCCAGGTGGGCGATCCGCGCACTTATGGCCTGACGGTGCGGACGCAGTTCTGAAACTGCGCTGGGCCCAGGGCTTCGACAAGCTCAGCCCGAACGGATGTTTTCTGGAATTTCCCAGCCAACGTCCGTTCGACCTGAGCGTGTCGAAGGGCCTGTCCTGAGCGTGTCGAAGGGGCCGCAAGCGCAACGCTGCGATCAGCGATTGCCGTCGATGAAATCGCCCAGCGGTCCCAGGATCGAACCTTCGCCCCGGTTGTTGCCGCCGCCCGGAATGGCTGCGGCCACCACCCGGCCGGCCAGGCGGGCAAAGGGCAGCGACTGGATCCAGACTTTGCCAGGGCCGGTCAGCCGCGCAAAGAACAGCCCTTCGCCGCCGAACAGCACGCTGCGCACGCCGCCCGCGCTCACCAGGTTGAATTCCACCGAAGGGGTATAGGCGGCCAGGCACCCGGTATCGACATGCAGTTGTTCGCCCGGTGCCAGCTCGCGTTCCACCAGCGTGCCACCCATCTGGACGAAAACCCAGCCATCGCCGTCCAGCCGCTGCATCACGAAGCCTTCGCCGCCAAACAGCCCGGTCATGATCCGCCGCTGAAACGCGATGCCGATCGAAACCCCGCGCGCCGCGGCCAGGAAGCTGTCCTTCTGGCAGATCAGCGTGCCGCCCAGTTCCGATAGCTTGAGCGGCAGGATCGTGCCCGGCACCGGCGCGGCAAAGGCCACCCGCGCCTTGCCCACGCCGCGGTGGGTGAACACGGTGGTAAACAGGCTGGCGCCGGTCACCAGGCGCTTTCCCGCACCCAGCAGCTTGCCCATGAAGCCGCCGCCGTCGTTTTCGCTGCCATCACCGAACACGGTGGTCATCTCGATCGAGGCGTCCTTCCAGACAAAGGCGCCGGCTTCCGCCACGGCGCTTTCGCCCGGATCGAGTTCGATCTCTACAAACTGCAAATCATTGCCGCGAATGGCAAAGTCCACGTCGTCGGCGATGCCGGTGCGGCGGCTGTGGCTCCAGGGGTTGCTGCTCATGAAAAATGCACTCTCCTTTCCGCGCCGGCAATCTGCCACGCCGCACGGGACGCGACCAGCCGGGTTCGGCGCAGCGACGATGGCCATCGATCGATGACATGCGATCGTTGCCGTGCTGCCAACGGCCCGTGCAGCGGCCCGCATCGGCACAGTAGGAAAAGCCCACCGTGCCTGATAAGAACCACGCTGGGTCACCCAAGGACGCAGGAGAATTCGGCCGCATGAACCAGACCTTTGCCACAGGCCTTTCGCCACGGCGCTATGCGCTCAGTGCGATCGTGCTTCATTGGACCATCGCGGCGCTGCTCCTGTTCCAGGTCTCGCTCGGCTGGCGGCTGGAAGACCTGCCCAAGGGCACCGCGCAATTCGCCGGTTATCAGTTCCACAAGTCGGTCGGCTTCCTGATCCTGGCGCTCAGCCTGGCCCGCCTTGGCGTGCGCCTGTTCGCGCGGCGGCCGGCCCCGGCCGAAGGCACCCCCGCGGTCAAGCTGCTGGTCAAGGTGGTGCACGTGTTGCTCTACGCGATCATGATCGTCGGGCCGCTGTCGGGCTGGATCATGGTGTCCACGTCCAAGATTCGCATGCAGACCATGGTGTTCGGCACGCTGCCGGTGCCAAATCTGCCGGTGGGGCAGGGCTGGCACGAAGGGGCGGAAACGATCCATGGTGCGCTTGGGCTGGTCACGATCACGCTGTTCCTGCTGCACGTGGCCGGTGCGCTGCGCCATCATTTCATGGGCGATGACCTGCTGGCGCGGATGATCCCGGCGGCCACGCGGCGGGGCTTGACCATTGGCGCCGTGGTCGCGCTGGCGGGGTCGGTCGGGGCCATGGCCCTGGCCAAGGTCTGGCCATTCGGCGCAAGCGCGCCGGCGCCAGCCGCGCCGGCTTCGGCCGAGCCGAGCGATGATCCTTCCGCCGAGGCGGCCGATCTGGCCAGTGCCGCCCCGCAAGAAGCCGCCAGCGCGGCCCCGGCGGCCGATGCCTCCGGTGCTGCCGCGGCGGCGCAGGGGGCCGTCGCCTGGCAACTGGCACCAGGCGGGCGGCTGGGTTTCCACGCGACGTATTCGGGTGACGCCATCAACGGCAGCTTTGGCCGCTGGGACGCGCGCATCCGCTTCTCGCCCGATGACCTTGCGCATTCCAGCCTGCGCGCCACGATCGACCTTGCCTCGGTCGCTTCGGGCGATGCCCAGCGCGACGATATGCTCAAGGGCGACAACTTCTTTGGTGCCGCCGCCCATCCGCAGGCGATCTACACCGCCTCGCGCTTCCGCGCTCAATCGCCGGGCCACTATGTGGCTGAAGGCACGCTGTCGCTGGGTGGCAAGATCCGTCCCGTGCCGCTTGCCTTCGTGCTCACCATCGATGGCGATCGTGCCAATGCGCGCGGCACGGCCACGCTGTCGCGCACGGCGTTTGGCGTGGGGACCGGTGAATGGGGTAGCACTGATACGCTGCTCGACAACGTGACGGTCGATTTCGCGCTCAAGGCCACGCGCCAGCCTTGAAATGCAGAACGGCACGCCCGGCGGGCGTGCCGTCAGCGAACCCGGCAATAGCGGGGCGCACTCAGCCTAGCGGGCCGCCCGGCGAGCCCTGCTGGCGCACCCCGGCAAAGAAATACCCGACATAGCGATCGGCCCAGCGCATGTGCTGGGCGCGGTCCTGCCCATTTTCCGAACTGGCCATCTTGAAGTGGCCCAGGATGCCTTCCAGCCAGAACCGGGCGGCGCTTTCGCAATCGCCGATCACGATGTCGCCGCGCTGCTGGGCCGCTTCAAAGTTGCTGCGGATGGTGTCCACGGCCGTGCGATAGACCATGGCGCGATAGCCGCCCTGGGGGCTGCCGGCGTCGGTATCGAGCCAGTCGATCAGCCGTTCCATCAGCTTGCCATCGGGCGAATGGAGCAATTCGAGCGTTTCCACCGCCCGCAGGCGAAAGGCATCGGCCAGGGGGGCGTTGCTGCCCATCGCGCTGATCGCCGCGCGCCGCTTGGCCATGCCATGGTGCACCAGCGCTTCCATCAGTTCGCGCTTGCCGGCAAAGCGGGCATAGATCGTGGCCTTGCCGATGTGCGCCCGGCGCGCCACGCGATCGAAGGTGAATGTGTCCAGCCCGGTGTCGAGCAGCACTTGCCAGCTGGCTTCCAGGATCTTGCCGTAAAGCTGCTCGGCTTCGGCCACCGAGGGGCGGCCACGTCGCACCGCCTGGCTGGCCGAGGTCCCGCTGCCGCCGCGCGTATCGGTGGCGGGGGCTTCAGTGCCGGGCGCTGGATCCGTCGTGGAACGTGATGCCGTCATCGTTCGGCCCCCCGTTCCCCGGCCCCATCGGCGTTTCGATCCGCGCACCGAACGTGAAGGATGCGCTGAATTCCGTTGGGCGCTGCTGGGGCAGGGCGGAAGCGCTGTCGCGCGCCGCGATCTGGCCAAACCGCGTGCCACATTCGCGATGGGCCGGACACGTCATCTCCAGCCCTTCCTGATAGGCCAGCCAGACGCGGCGGCCGATGCCCGAAAACCAATCCATCCTTCCCGACCCTCGATCCGAGTGGTTCGCGCCTTTGCGGCGCCTTGTCGAGAAAGACTGACATAAATTCGATTCGCCGCAAAGCGCTATAAACGGAACGCGAACGGTTCATTTCAGTGGTCCTACGCGGGAGCCTGCCAGCCAAGGCCGAGAGCCTTTTCCACCGCGATGAAATCGGTGGTCAATTCGGCGGCAGCGGCGGCGGCGGCCTGCTGCGCCTGAAGCTGCTGGCGTCGCGCGGTCAGCGCATCGGATTGGCCGACGGTGCCGGCATCGGCCCGCTGCTGTTGCAGGGCCTGCGCGCGCGTGGTCTGCACCTGCGTGTCCAGCGCCTTGCCATAGACCTGGCGCTGACTGCCAAAGCGCGTCAGCGCGCCTTCGGCATCCTGCAACGCGGTCAAGACCGTGTTGCGATACTTGGCTTCCGCTTCGGCATAGGCTTCGCGCTTGTTGGTCACCTGGGCCTTGTTGCGGCCGCCATCGAACAGGTTCCAGCGGATCTGCGGCAAGGCTAGGCCGATGATCTTGCCCGGATCAACCACGTCGCCGATGCTCGTGCCACCCAGGCCCAACAGGCCCATGAAGCTGATCTTGGGCAGGCCAGCGGCAATCTGCGCGCCGATATCGGCATTGGCGGCGGCCAGTTGGCGTTCGGCCATGCGGATGTCGGGCCGGTTGCGCAGCAGGCTTGCGGGATCGCCCACGGCAACGCTCGCCGGGGGCAGGGGCAGGGGCAGGGGGGCGGGCGAGGCCAGCGTGGCGTCGAGCGCGCCGGGTTCCTGGCCCGTCAACACCGCCAGCTGGTCGATCAGCACGGTGATGTCGGCGCGCGTCTTGGCGCGGTCGCCTTCGGTTTGGGCGGCCTGGCCGCGTGCCTGGGCCAGCGGCTGTTCGGGCGCGGTGCCGCGTTGCAGGCGCTGCTGTGCCAGATCGACCAGCTGGGCGTCGACGGCCGCCTGCTGGTCTTGCAGGGCAAGCACGGCCTGGCGGGCGCGCAACGAGACATAGGCACGCGCGATTTCCGCCGAAAGCGTGACGCGGGCATCGTCGGCGCTGGCCTGGGCGGCTTCGGCGCGGGCGCCGGCCGCAGTGATCTTGCTGCGGGTGCCGCCGAACAGGTCCAGTTCCCAGCTCGAATCGAAGCCCACGTTGTAGATCGTGGTGTCGGTCCGCCCGGTGTTGTCGCCGCCCAGGATATCGGCCGGCACATTGATATAGGGCACCGCGCCCGACACGTTGAGCGTGGGGACCAGCGCGGTCTTGTTGGCGGCAAGGCCGGCGCGCGCCTGGGCGATGCGGGCATTGGCCGCGGCGATGTTGGGCGAGCGGGCCAGGCCCTGCTCGATCAGGCCGCTCAGCACCGGATCATGGAGCGCATCCCACCAGCGTGCGGCCGGCGCGGCCGGCGTGGCACTGGCATCGCCGCGCAGAAACGCCGATCGCGCGGCAGCGCCCGGCGCTGCATCGGGAGCGCCCGTGTACTTGGGGCCAACCGTGGTGCAGCCGGCCAGGGCCAGCGAGGCCAGCAGCGTGGTGGCGACCAGAGTTGTGGCAGGCGGGCGGTGGGCCAATCGGCGGAAGGAAGTGTGCATCAGTGCATCGCCATCTTGTGATGGCCCTTGGGCAGGGGCCGGAGAAGGAAAACGAGCGGGAGGACGACGGCAATGCCGACCATCAGCGCGATGAATTCATCGGTATAGGCCATGACCATGGCCTGCTTGACCACGGTGCCGTCGATCGCGCGCAACGCGGCGCCAAGGCCTTCGGGCCCGCCGCCGAACTGCGCGGCCTGGCTGGAAACCCAGTCCTGCACCGTCGGGCTGTTGGCCGGCAGCGCCTCGTGGATCGTCCAGCGGTGGTATTCCTCGCGCCGCTCCTGCAGCGTGGCGAGCAGTGCCAGGGCGATCGAACCGCCCAGGTTGCGTGCCGCGTTGAACAGGCCCGACGCGTCACCCGCTTCATCGGGCTTCACGCTGGCGATCGCCGCCTGGTTGAGGAACAGCATCGACAGCGCCTGGCCCAGGCCGCGCATCAGCTGCGAGATCACGAAGTCCGATCCATCCGAATTGATCGTCAGCGTGGTATCGAGCCAGCACGAACCGGCCATGATCAGCATGCCTGTAAGCACGACGTAGCGCAGGTCGAACCGCGCGACCAGGATCGGGAACAGCGGCATCATCATGGCCGCGGGTATCCCCGAAAGGAACACGATCTGGCCCGATTGATAGGCATTGTAGCCGGCAATCGCGGCCAGGAACTGCGGGATTACATAAGCCGTGCCATAGAGCACCGAGCCGATCAGCAGGCCCAGCACGAACACCGCGGCAAACGCGCGGTTGCGCAGCAGCGCCAGCTTGATCACCGGTCGCTTGGCATAGAGCTGCCCTATCCCGATCAGGACGAAGCCGACCACGGTCACCCCGGTCAGCTTCCAGATCAGGTCAGACTGGAACCATTGCTCGCGGTTGCCTTCTTCCAGCACCACGGTCAGCCCGCCCAGGCCCATGGCCATGCCGACGATGCCCAGCCAATCGGCGCTGAACAGCTCGTCCAGCCGCATCTTGGCGTTGGTCAGGCCGATGACCAGGAACACCATCAGCAGGATGCAGATCGGGATGTTGATGAAGAAGGCATAGTGCCACGAGAAATTCTCGGTCAGCCAGCCACCCGCCAGCGGGCCGAGCACCGGCCCCAGGATCAGGGTGGAGCCGAACAGCGCCGTGCCCACCGGTTGCTGGTGGCGTGGCAGGCGCGTGGCGATGATCGTCATGCCGGTGGGGATCATCGCCCCGCCGGTAAAGCCCTGGCCCACGCGGCCGATGATCATCATCGTCAGCGTGGTGGAAAGGCCGCAGACGATCGAGAACCCGGTGAACAGCACCGAGGCGATCAGCAGGAAGCGCTTGAGCCCGAACACGCGTTCGAGCCAGGCGGTCAAGGGAATGATCACGATTTCGGCCACCAGATAGCTGGTGGCGATCCACGTGCCTTCGGTGGAAGACGCGCCGATTTCGCCCTGGATCGTGGGAAGGGCGGAATTGACGATCGAAATGTCGAGCGTGGCCATCAGCGCGCCGATGGCCCCGGCCACCACCGCCAGCCAGGCGGTGATGTCGGCATTGCCATTGGCCTGTCGGCCGGGCGTCTTGCCCGACGCGCTGCCGGCCCCGCCGCCGGCATCGGCGGGAAGGGTTGCGGCGGCCATTACTTGGCTCCCTGATCCTGCTCGGCGCGGATCGCCTTGATCGCGCCCTTGGCCGCCTTGGTATCGACCTTGACCGTCAGCGACAGGCCGGGGACCAGCACCTTGCGCGATTCCTCACCGGCATTGATGCGGATGCGCACGGGCACGCGCTGGACGATCTTGGTGAAGTTGCCGGTCGCGTTCTGCGGCGGGATCAACGAGAAGTTGGCGCCAGTACCCGGCGTGATCGATTCCACCACGCCATGGAAATCCACGTCGGGCAGGGCGTCGACATGCATCGTCACCGGCTGGCCCGGGCGCATCAGGCCGATCTGGGTTTCCTTGAAATTGGCTTCCACATAGATCGCCTGGGTAGGCACGATCGTGAGCAGGCGCTGGCCGGGCTGCACATATTGCCCCAGGCGCACCGCCGAAGAGCCGACCTTGCCGGCAATCGGGGCGACGATGCGGGTGGTGCCCACGTCATTGCGTGCGGCCGCTTGCGTCGCCTGGGCCGAGGTGATCTGCGCATCGGCCTGCTGCACCTGCGCCTTGATCGTGGCGATCTTGGCGGTGGCCGCCTCGACCATGGCCTGCTTGGCCCGCACGTCGGCAGCGGCCTTGTCGCGGGCGCTGGTCAGCTGGTCCAGCTGGGTGCGCGGTTCGGCGCCGCTCGCGGCCAGCGGGGCATAGCGTGCCGCTTCGCCGCTGTAATAGGCCAGGTCGCGCTGCGAGGCGGCGAGGGCGGCGCGGGCCTGGTTCAGGCTGGCCTGGGCTTCGGCAATGCCGGCGGCCGTTGCCTGCTGCGCTGCACGCGCCACATCCACCTGGGCCTGCGCCTGGTTCAGCTTGGTGCTGTAATCGGTGGGATCGATCTGCACCAGGAACGCGCCGGCATTGACCTGCTGGTTATCGGCCACACCGATCTGCCGGACATAGCCGGCCAGCTTGGAACTGACGGTCACGCCATCGGCCTTGACGTAGGCGTCGTCGGTCGACTGCACGTACTGGCCGTTGTTGCGGTAATCGATGAAGGCATAGATGCCGTAGACCAGGCCAACGGCCGCCACCCCGATGGCAATGCGGCCGATCAACTTCTTGCGTCCGCTGGGTGCCGGGGTCTCTTCGGCGGCAGGCTGGGCAGCGGACGTTTCGGCAGGGGTGTCGGAGGCGGGCATCGGGGGGCTTCCTGTCAGACGGCAAAAAATGGAACGAGACAGTTCAGTTCTATATCGGCGCAATTGGCGGGCGGCCAGTGGCGTTTCAAGTGCAAGTTTGGAAAATGCCTTTGCAGAAAACGCAATCAAGGTGGCGCCACGCCGGTAGGCGGGCTGGGCAGGCGGCGCGGCTGCCCGGGCGAACCGTGGCAAAACGCGAGGATTTGCGGGGGATCGCGCCGATGCGACCAGGCCGCGCCATGCCCGATCCGGGCTTGCGCCCCTGCAATTCGCAACCTCGCGATTGGTTCCCGCCGGTGAAGAGGGCAAATCCGGCCCTTTCGGGCAATCCGGCGATGGGGCTTGGCGCAGCGGGTCTTATCGAAAGGATCAATCAATCTAGGCAGAATTGATCATTGGTAATCCCGGCCTCCGGCGCCTAATTGCTGCCTTGCAACCGGGCCGTGGCGCCTTTGCCGCGCTGCGCCCGGGTTGCCTGACCGCTTTTCACGACCAACCATAAGGAAGTCGAACTCATGTCGATCGTCGGAACCAAGCTCAAGCCGTTCCAGGCCACTGCCTATGTTCAGGGCAAGTTTGTCGATGTCAGCGATGCTGACGTCCTGGGCAAGTGGGGCGTGTTCTTCTTCTACCCGGCCGACTTCACCTTCGTGTGCCCGACCGAGCTGGAAGACCTTGCCGACAGCTATGAAGAGCTCAAGGGCCTGGGCGTGGAAGTCTATTCGGTGTCGACCGACACCCACTTCAGCCACAAGGCCTGGCACGACAGCTCGCCGGCCATCGGCAAGATCAACTACTACATGCTGGGTGACCAGAACCACACCATCTCCAACAACTTCGGCATCCTGCGCGAAGGCGTTGGCCTGGCCGACCGCGGCACCTTCGTGGTCGATCCGGACGGCACCATCCAGCTGGTGGAAATCACCCCCGAGGGCGTGGGCCGCAACGCTGCCGAACTCGTGCGCAAGATCAAGGCTGCCAAGTACTGGCGCGAAAACCCCGGCCAGGTCTGCCCGGCCAAGTGGGAAGAAGGCGCCGAAACGCTGGCTCCCTCGATCGACCTCGTCGGCAAGATCTAAGCGTCTTCGTACAAGTTTTCCGGGGCGGCGCTGGCCGTCGCCCCGGCACTCTGGCGGCGGCGCCCCGGCATACAGCCTTTGAGCCATGCCCTTTTTACCCGCGCAAGCCGCTCTGATATTCTGTTAAATTCCGCCCCATCCCAGGCGTGAGGCCGTCCATGGCCCCACGCGGCACGCACCCTCCTGCCTGAGAGAGACAGACCATGCCCATTCTTGACGCCCCCACCACCGCCCAATTGAAGGGCCTGCTTGGCAACCTGCGCCGCCCGATCGAACTGGTCGCGAGCCTGGACGAAGGCGCCAAGTCTGCCGACACCCGCAGCCTGGTCGAAGAAATCGCCGCGCTGAGTGACAAGGTTTCGGTGCGCCTGGATGGGCAGGACGAACGCCGCCCCAGCTTTGCCATCCGCGCCGATGAGGGACGCGCCCAGGCCGTGTTCGCCGGGCTGCCGCTGGGCCATGAATTCACCTCGCTGATCCTGGCGCTGCTGCACGTGGGTGGCCATCCCCCCAAGGAAGAGGCCGAACTGCTTGATGCGGTGCGTGGCCTGGAAGGCCCGCTGCATTTCGAGACGTTCTTCTCGCTTTCGTGCCAGAACTGCCCGGATGTGGTGCAGGCGCTAAACATCATGGCCGCGCTCAACCCCGCGATCACCCACGTGGCGATCGATGGCGCGCTGTTCCAGGATGAAGTGGAGCGGCGCAAGGTCATGGCCGTGCCGACCGTCTACCTGAATGGCGAACAGTTTGGCCAGGGCCGCATGGATCTGGCGCAGATCGTGGCCAAGCTCGACACCGGATCGGTGGCGCGCGCGGCGGAAAAGATCGCTGCCAAGGACCCGTTCGACGTGCTCGTGGTGGGCGGTGGCCCGGCCGGCGCGGCCGCCGCGATCTATGCCGCGCGCAAGGGCATCCGCACCGGCGTGGTGGCCGAGCGTTTCGGCGGCCAGGTGCTCGACACCATGGGCATCGAGAACTTCATTTCCGTGCCGCACACCGAAGGGCCCAAGCTGGTTGCCCAGCTGGAGCAGCACGTGAAGGACTATGACGTCGATGTCATGAACGTGCAGCAGGCGGTGAAGCTCAAGCCGGCCAATGGCGACGGGCTGCACCACATCGAACTGGCCAGCGGCGCCAGCGTCAAGGCCAAGACCGTGATCCTGTCCACCGGCGCGCGCTGGCGCCAGATGGGCGTGCCCGGCGAAGACGAATATCGCAACAAGGGCGTGGCTTACTGCCCGCACTGCGATGGCCCGCTGTTCAAGGGCAAGCGCACGGCGGTGATCGGTGGCGGCAATTCCGGCGTGGAAGCGGCGATCGACCTGGCCGGCCTGGTGGCGCACGTGACGCTGATCGAGTTCGACAGCCAGTTGCGCGCCGACGCCGTGCTGCAGACCAAGCTGCGCAGCCTGCCCAATGTGACGGTGATCACCTCTGCCATGACCACCCAAGTGCTGGGCGATGGCGGCAAGGTGACTGGCCTTGTCTACAAGAACCGCGAAACCGGCGAAGAGCACACCGTAGAGCTGGAAGGCATCTTCGTGCAGATCGGCCTGGTGCCCAACACCGAATGGCTCAATGGCAGCATTGCCCTGACCAACCGCGGCGAGATCGAAGTGGATTCGCACAACGCCACCAGCCTGGACGGCGTGTTTGCCGCAGGCGATTGCACCACGGTGCCGTTCAAGCAGATCGTGATTGCCATGGGCGAAGGGTCCAAGGCTTCGCTTTCGGCGTTCGATTATCTGATCCGGCATTGATGGTGTGAGAGAGCCCCCTCCTCTTCAGGGGAGGGGGTTTGGGGGTGGTGGACACCTTGCGCGAGGCTCCGCACCACCCCCCGACCCCTCCTCTGAAGAGGAGGGGGAGCCGGAAGGCAGGGGCTTTCGACAATCTTTTGCCCCGATCCCCTTGCCGCCGCGCCCCTGCGCGCTAAGAGCGAGGCGTGAGCGCAACCATCGTCATTGGCGCCGACGACAGGTCGGGCGCCGCCGTCCGTATCGATGTGGAAGAACTGCTGGCCACGCGCCTTCTGGTGCAGGGCAACAGCGGCTCGGGTAAGTCGCACCTGCTGCGGCGCATCCTGGAACAGAGCGCCAGCGTGGTGCAGCAGGTGGTGATCGACCCTGAGGGCGATTTCGTCAGCCTGGCCGAGCCGTTTGGCCATGTCGTGGTTGATGGATCGGCCTATGACGGCACGGAAATCGTCAAGCTCGCCGCGCGCATCCGCCAGCATCGTGCCTCGGTCATCCTCGCGCTCGACGGGCTGGAACTGGAAGCGCAGATGCGCTGCGCTGCCGTGTTCATGAACACCCTGTTCGATGCCCCGCGCGACCAGTGGTATCCCGCGCTGGTGGTGGTGGACGAAGCGCAGATGTTTGCGCCCGCTGCCGCCGGCGACGTGGCCGACGATGTGCGCCGGCTGTCCCTGGCGGCGATGACCAACCTGATGTGCCGCGGGCGCAAGCGCGGCCTGGCCGGCATCATCGCCACGCAGCGCCTGGCCAAGCTGGCCAAGAACGTGGCGGCCGAAGCCTCGAATTTCCTGATGGGGCGCACGTTCCTGGATATCGACATGGCGCGTGCCGCTGACCTTTTGGGCATGGAGCGGCGCCAGGCCGAAACCATCCGCGATCTGGAGCGCGGCCATTTCCTGGCGCTGGGGCCGGCGATCTGCCGCCGCCCGGTGGGCGTGAAGATTGCCGACGTGGAAACACGTGCGCGCAACGTGGTGCACGGCCTGATGCCGATGCCCAACGCCGCGGGCGAGGAAATGGAAGCCCTGCTGATGTCAGAGCCGCTGATGTTCGATCCGCTGCCCACGCCGCCCGAGCCGGAAGAAGCCGCGCCCGACAGTGGCGAACTGATCGAGCAGATCGCCAGCAGCGTGCCTGCCGCCGAGAAAGTGGAGCCGCCGGCCGAGCCCAGCCTCTTCGCCGCCGAGGAAACCGCATCCGACATCGCCGCGATCCTGGCCGAAATGGCGGCCGAGCCCGATTGCACGTTCCAGGCCGCATCGCAGCTCTACCAGGATTTCACCGTGCGCTGCCGGATGCAGCGACTGGGCCAGGTGGGCATCGACCTGGCGCAGTTCCGCCGCCGCTTTGCCATGGCCGTGGCCGGCATTCCCGACGACCGCGAACCGAAATGGCAGCCGGCACTGAAACTGGCCGAAGGCGTGGCCGACGATGTGCTGGCGCCGTTCCTGGTGCTGGCCGTGGCGGCGGTGGAGGGGCTGCCTTGCCCCGACGATGAACGCATGGCCGAAATCTATGGCACGCGCAGCCCGGGGCGCATCCGCCGCCTGCTGGACCATCTGGAAAAGAGCGGGCTGATCGTGGTGCGCACCGATTACGGTGGCCGCCGCTCCATCGGGATTCCCGGGCTCGGCATGACGACTGCGCCCGTGGAAGCGTGAGTTTTGCTGAAGTTCGGACCTGCTGCGCCGCAAAACATTTGCGCAAAATCGGTTCGTATGCCTAATGGACTTCAAGCGGTAACACTGGGTTGTCGCTGATGTTGCGAAAGGCCTGGCTTTGACTTCCGAAGTCCTTACTCGTCAATCGGTTACGCCCGAACTGGCGCTTGACGGGCTGGATTCGGTCCTGGGCCTGCACATCGGCACCACCAACACGCTGTTCGTCTCGCGGCTGGAACGGCAGCTTGAACCCTTGAACGCCACGCCCAAGCAGGTGGCGATCCTGTGGCTGGTCAACGCCAACCCTGGCGTGAAGCAGACCGACCTTTCGCGCTTCTTCAAGATCGAGCGGCCGACCGTGCACCAGTTCGTGCGCCAGTTGATGCGCAACGGCTATCTGGTCAACGAACCTTCGAAGCTCGATCGCCGCGCGGGCGGGCTGTGGATCACCGAAAGCGGGCAGATCACGCTTGCCGAAGCGCGCCGGGTGATTGTGGCGCACGAGGACGAACTGACCGCCTGCCTGACGGTGCGCGAGCGTTCGGAACTGTTCCGCATCCTCATGAAGGTTTACCTGTCGGCGCCGTCGAAAGACGTCTGACCGGTTTCCTGCCTGAACGCACGCGCGCTGCGCCGTTCAGCGCTGTGTCAGCCGCCTTTTGCCATGATGTGCAACATGGGGCGCCAGATCGGCGGCCCGCTTGGGAGACCGTCATGACCCTAGTTCGTTTCCATCTTGCCGCGTTGGGTGCGCTGGGCCTGGGCCTGGCGGGAATGGCCGTGCCGGCCGCAGCGGCCGATGGCGATCCGGTGCATGGCCGCACCGTGGCGGCGCGTTGCCTGGCCTGCCACGATCTCAACACCGGTGCCACGCGCCTGGGGCCCTCGCTCAAGGGCGTGATGGGGCGCAAGGCGGGTTCGCTGCCGGGCTATGCCTATTCCGACGCGATGAAGACGCGCGGCGTGACCTGGACGCCCGATACGCTTGATGCCTATCTGAAAAGCCCGACGACCTATGTGAAGGGCACCAAGATGGCCTTTGCCGGCCTGCCCGATGCCAAGGATCGCGCCGACGTGATCGCCTATCTGCAACAGGCGACCAAGTAAGTTCCTATTCGGCGATCAACAGGTTGACGCCGGCCGCGCGGATGGCGGCGGCTGCGCTTTCGGTGATGCCGGCATCGGTGATCAGCGTGTCGACTTCATCCAGGCCGCACACGATCGTGCCCGAACGGGTGGTGAACTTGCTACTGTCGACCAGCAGGATCACCTGTTCGGCACGGTCGATCAGGCGGCGTTCGGCCGCCACCAGCACGACATCGGCCTGCATCACGCCCGCCGGGCCGACCGAGGCGGCGCCCATGAACAGCTTGGGCGCGTGAAAGCGCGGCATCGATTCCTCGCCCGCGGCTGCCAGGATGATGTTCTGTTCGCGAAACACCGCGCCCGAAGGCACCAGGATGCGCGTGCCGGCCTGTGGCAGCAACGCGTTGACGATGTGCAGCGAATTGGTGAGCACTTGAAGATCGAGCCCGGCCAGGTGCGGGCACATCTGCAAGGTGGTGGTGCCGCCATCGACCATGATGCCTTCGCCCGGCTGGCACAGCGCGGCGGCGGCGCGGCCGATGGCCTGCTTGGCGCCCAGGTTTTCGGTGATGGCCTGTTCGAACGGCGTGCCCGAAAGGTGGAAACCGGCCGGGCGGGCAGCGCTCTCGGCGCTATCGGCCAGCCGCGCGCCGCCGTGCACACGCACGATCCGCCCTTCGCTTTCCAGCCGCGACAGATCACGCCGGATCGTGGCGGGGGACGCATCGAGCAGGGCTTCCAGATCGCGATAGCTGACGAAACCCGTGGGGCCGATCGCTTCGACGATCAACCGTTCGCGTTCCGCTGCATGCATGGCCCTGTTGCGTCCTGTTTCGTGGCGTGAAGCCCTGGCTTATGCCGCGTCTGCCGCTCAAAAGCCATCATCTTCGCGCAGATGTCCTGGTTTTCGGCACCGCTTCAGGCCGAGGCCTGAAGCATGTTGCCCGCGCCGATCACCACCGTTGCACCCACCAGCAGGCCGATGCCCGACCACACGATGGCGCGCGTGCGGGGCGAGGTGCCTTTCCATTCCTTGAGCGCAAAGCCCCACAGCGTGGAAAACAGGATGATCGAGGCCATGTGCAGCGTCCACGAGGAAAAGCCGTACTTGCCCATCTGGCTTTCGCCCATGGTGTAGAAGAAGAACTGGCCATACCACAGCGTGCCGCCCAGCGCCGCCAGGGCATAGTTGCGCAGCAGCGGCGCGCGCGGGCCGCCATCGCTGGCCGCGCCCAGGAACTGGCCGGCGCTGCGGTTGCGCGCGATCAGGATCAGGCACCAGACGAGATTGGTGGTGAGCCCCCCCGCCAGCACGACGCAGAGCACCGGCAGGCCCTGGCTGAGCGGATCGGTGCCGGCGGCCAGCGTCAGATCGCGGATCGGCTGCCCGGCATCGAGGCCCCAGGCAAAGCAGCCCGACATGACGCCGGAAAAGATCGCGATGAGAATGCCCTTCTTCAGGTCGAATTCTGCCACGCCCTCGCTGGCGGTGCCGCCCAGGTCGCGCTGCTTGGCACTGCCGGCGCGCGCGACGACGACGATGCCGACCAGGGTGATGGCAATGCCGAGCAGGGTCAGCTGGCCGCTGGTGGTGGCGGCGATGGCCCCGATCGTGCCATGGAAGATGGGCGGCCCCATCGTGCCGATCACGGTGGTGAGGCCGAGCGCCACGGCCATGCCGAGCGACAGGCCGAGATAGCGCATGGTCAGCCCGAAGGTGAGGCCGCCAAAGCCCCACATCGCCCCCCAGAACCAGCACCACAGCAGCGTGGCGCGCGGCGCGGCGGCGAGCACGCCAAGCAGATCTTGCGTGCGCAGCGAGGCAAAGGCCCAGGGCGCGATGGCCCAGGAAAATAGCCCGCCGGCCAGCCAGAACACTTCCCACGACCAGCGGCTGATGCGCTTGTAGGGCACATAGAAGCTGGCCGAGGAGAACCCGCCCAGCCAGTGGAACAGCACGCCCAGTGCCGGATTTCCGCCCATCTTCGTTGCTTCCTCTCGTTTATATTGTCTTGTCAGGCCGGCACGGTGATCGCCGCGTGCCAGGCCGCGCGGTAGGCGGCGATATCGCCCTCCAGCGGGGCCACGGGCACGAGTTCACCTTGCGGCTTGAGCGCCGGATCGATCAGGCGCAGTGCCCCGAATGAAACGTCGTTGTGGGCGTTGGCGGTGTAGACCGCCACATCGGGCCGCAGGGCGGCGAGCGCGCGGACGAACACCTCGGCTTCGGCAAAGCGGCCTTCGACCAGCAGCCGCCCCTTGGCGCCGATCAGGCCGAGCGAGACATCGGCGACGAGCGCGGCATAGAGGCAAGCGGCGGCGCGGCGTTTGTACCAATCGTCGGGCCGCTCGATCCAGCCGAAGCGACCGTAGGGCAGGGGGCCAAAGCCCTGGCACAGCGTGGGCAGGATCATCGTGCCGCGCGCGAGCACCGCGGGCACGGCGGCGAGCAGCGCGGGTTGATCGGGCTTGATGTCCACGCGGCGGGTGTCGATCTCGATCAGGCTCTCGATCTCGCGCCCGCCCATGAACCGCGCGGAGGGCACGGGCTGGCCGAACACGTCGACATTGACCAGGCAATCGCGCGCCTCGGGCAGCATGGCCAGGTCCACCGGTTCGGCCGGCAGGCGCATGGCGATGAACCAAGTGCCGGTGGACAGGATCGTGGCATCCTGCCCGGCAAGCTGGTCGAACCCGCGCGCGGCCATCAAGGCGGCGTTGGAATCGTGCAGGCCGGCGCGCACTTGGACCGTGGCGGGCAGGCCGGTGGCGCGGGCGATGCGCGGGGACAGCCGGCCGACCACCGCGCCGGCCGGCACGACCGGGGCGAACTGGTCGGCCCAGCCGCGCCGCACGGCCAGCGGCGAGAACGTGCCTTGTGCCGGGCTCCACACATCGGAATGGCAGCCCAGGCTGGTCACTTCGCTATTGGCAATGCCGGTGAGGAACCAGGCCCAGTATTGCGCCCAGGGCATCAGTGTGGCGCGGGCGGGGCCGGCGGCAAAGGCCGCGGGATAAAGCTGTTCGAGCCAGAACAACTGGCTGCCGAAGTTGAGCCCGTCGGGCAGGGCAGGCGATCCGGTGAGGGCAAAGGCATCGCGCTGGGCACGATAGGCGTTCATGACATCGGCGGGGATCGCCTGTTCATAATCGAGTGGCGGAAAGGCCAGGGCACCCTGCGCCAAGCCGACCACGCCAGCGCCGTGGCCCACCGGCACGATCGTGTCGATCGCGGCATCGAGTGGAAGGGCAGCGAATTCCCGCAACGTGGCGAGCAGCCAATCGCCGATGCCCTTGGCATCGAGCCGGCGCAGGTCGTCAATCTCCACCGGTGCATTGGGGCGCACCTTGCGATCGAGCAGGGTGCCATCGGGGCGCCACAGGCTGACCTTGCTGAGCGTCTTGCCCAGATCGATGACGATGATGCTGCCCCGTGCCAAGCTGTTCGCTCTCCATAAATCATGGCGCTTGTCCGCGAATCTCGCGGCCTCGCCCTGTGTGGAAATGATCATTATCAATCAATGTTGATCATTTCCACCAAAAATGTTAGCAGCCTCGTGACGCGATGCAATCACCGGGCGATCCTCCGGCGTGCATCGCCCCATGTTCACCGGCCAATCGGGCAGCGACTCGATGGCCCAATCCACGCAGGATGCCATGACCGTCGAAACGCTTGCAGTTGCGGATGCCGCCATTCCGTTTGCCGTGCCGGCCAGCCGCTGGGACGATGCCCATGCCGCCACGCTCTCGCCCGCAGAGCTTCTGCTCTATCGGTCGAACCTGCTGGGTTCCGACCTGACGGTGACCAACTTCGGCGGGGGCAACACCTCGGCCAAGCTGGAGGAAGTCGATCCGCTGACAGGCCAGAAGGTGGAAGTGCTGTGGGTCAAGGGTTCGGGCGGTGACATCGGCTCGATGAAGCTGGATGGCTTTGCCACGCTGTACCAGGACAAGCTGCTGGGCCTGGAAGCGCACTATGCCGGGCCGGAAGACGACGACAAGATGGTCGGCTACCTGCCGCACTGCACGTTCAACCTGAACGGTCGCGCCGCCAGCATCGACACGCCGCTGCATTCGCTGCTGCCCTTTGCCCATGTCGATCACGTTCACCCCGATGCGATCATTGCCCTGGCGGCCTCTTCGGGTGGCGAAGCGGCGACGCAGGAAATCTGGGGCGGCAAGATCGGCTGGCTGCCGTGGAAGCGCCCTGGCTACACCCTGGGGGTAATGCTGCGCGATTATGTGCAGGCGAACCCGCATGTCGAAGGCGTGATGCTGGCCGGTCACGGCATCATCTGCTGGGCCGACAGCGCCAAGGCGTGCTATGAACACACGGTGCAGCTGATTGCCGATGCGGCGGAATATCTGAACGCCAAGCTGGCCGACAAGCCGGCGTTCGGCGGCCGCAAGGTTGCGCCCAACCCGGATCGCGCGGCTATTGCGGCGGACCTGATGCCCCGCCTGCGCGGTTTCATGACGGGAGCCCGTCGCAAGCTGGGCCACTGGTCCGACGATGCCGAGGCGCTGGAATTTGCCGGGTCTGCCGAGTTCGAGCGCCTTGCCGCGCTGGGCACCTCGTGCCCCGATCACTTCCTGCGCACCAAGATCGCGCCGCTCACGCTCGATCCCGCGCGCCTGCAGGACGATGCCTATCTCGCCGAAAAGATCGCCGATTACCGCGCGATGTATGCAGCCTATTACGAGCGCTGCAAGCGCGCCAACAGCCCGGCGATGCGCGATGCCAACCCGGTCGTCGTGCTGGTGCCGGGCGTGGGCCGGATCACCTTTGCCACCGACAAGACCACGGCGCGCCTGGCCGGTGAATTCTATGGTAATGCCATCAACGTGATGCGCGGCGCCGAAGCGATTGGCGAATACATCGCGCTCGACGAGCAGGAAGCCTTCGACATCGAGTATTGGCTGCTCGAGGAAGCCAAGCTGCAGCGCATGCCCGCACCCAAGCCGATGGTGGGCAAGATCGCGCTGGTCACTGGCGGCGCTGGCGGGATCGGGGCGGCCACGGCCGCCCGCTTCCTGCGCGAAGGCGCCTGCGTGGTTCTGGCCGACCGTGATGCCGCCGCCGCCGAGGACGTGCGCGCCGGTTTTGCCAAGCAGTTCGGCAAGGACGTGGTGCGCGCCGTGGCCTGCGACGTGACCGACGAAGCCCAGGTGCAGGCTGCCTTTGCCTATGCCGCGCGGGAATTCGGCGGGCTCGACATCCTGGTCGCCAATGCCGGCATCGCCTCGTCCGCGCCGATCGAGCAGACCACCGTGGAATTGTGGGACAAGAACTTCGACGTTCTGGCCCAGGGCTACTTCCTCACCGCCAAGCATGCCTGGGGCCTGCTCAAGCGCATGAAGGCGCAGGGCGGCACGTCGGTGGTGTTCATCGGTTCCAAGAATGCCGTGGCCGCCGCGGCCGGGGCTTCGGCCTATGCCAGCGCCAAGGCCGCGGCCAACCATCTGGCCCGCTGCCTCGCGCTGGAAGGCGCGCCCGAGGGGATCCGCGTCAACGTTGTGAACCCCGACGCCGTGATCAAGGGCAGCAAGATCTGGGACGGCGATTGGCGCAAGGAACGCGCGGCGTCGAACAAGATCGATGCCGGCGAGGAACTGGAAGCGCACTACCGCAACCGCTCGATGCTCAAGCGCGACGTGCTGCCCGAAGACATTGCCGAAGCCGCCTATTGGCTGGGTTCGGAAGCTTCGGCCAAATCGACCGGCAACATGATCAATGTGGACGCCGGCAACGTTCAGGCCTTCACGCGCTGAGCGACCGGGAGAGGACAAGACCATGACACAATTGCCCCTTTCGGCCGACCTGATCGCCGAAACCAACGCCCGCCACGAACAGGCGCTGGAGGAAGACTATGGCGCGCTGGGCCGCAAGCTGGCGCGCAGCGGGATCGATATCGATGCCGTGAAAGACCGCGTTGCCGCATTCTCGGTGGCCGTGCCCAGCTGGGGCGCGGGCCGGGGCGGCACGCGCTTTGCCAAGTTCCCGATTGCCGGGGAGCCGACCAACATCCATGAAAAGCTGGAAGATTGCGCCGTGATCAACCAGCTGAGCCGGGTGACGCCGCGCGTCTCGCCGCATTTCCCCTGGGACAAGGTCAGCGATTTCAAGGCGCTGCGCGAGGAAGCCGCTGCCCTCGGGCTCGGCTGGGACGCGGTCAATTCCAACACCTTCCAGGACCAGGTGGGCCAGGCGCATACTTATGCCAACGGCTCGCTGGCCGCGCAGGACGCCGCCACGCGCCAACAGGCGGTGGACCACAACATCGAATGCATCGAGATCGGCCGGCAGCTCGGCTCCACCGACCTGACGGTGTGGGTGGGCGACGGCACCAATTTTCCTGGCCAGCAGGACCTGGGCCGCAGCCTGGACCGCTATCTGGACGCCGCGGCCAAGGTCTATGCCGCGCTGCCCGACGATTGGCGCATGCTGCTGGAACACAAGATGTTCGAGCCGGCGTTCTATTCCACGGTCATTTCCGACTGGGGCAGCTCGATCCTGGCGGCGCAGGAACTGGGCCCCAAGGCCAAGTGCCTGGTCGACCTTGGCCATCACGCGCCCAACGTGAACATCGAGCAGATCGTGGCGCGCCTGCACCGCTTCGGCAAGCTGGGCGGGTTCCACTTCAACGACAGCAAGTATGGTGACGACGATCTCGATTCCGGGTCGATCAATCCGCACCAGTTGTTCCTGGTGTTCAACGAACTGATCGAGGCGGAATTGAACCCGCGTGACGGCTTCAACCCGAGCTACATGATCGACCAGTCGCACAACGTGACCGATCCGATCGAATCCATGCTGTCTTCGGCCGAGGCGATCACCAGCTGTTATGCCAAGGCGGTGCTGGTGGACCGCGCGGCGCTGCATGGCGCGCAGGAAAGCAACGACACGATGATGGCGTTTCAAGCGCTGCGCCGTGCCTACAACGTCGACGTCTCGCCGATCCTGGCCAAGGCGCGCGCCGAAGCCGGCGGTGCGATCGACGTGCTGGAGGCCTATCGCCTGAGCCAGTACCGCGCGCGCAAGGCGCAAGAGCGCAAGCCCGTGGGGCTGGGCGCCGGGATCGTCTGATCAAATGCCGGGCCAAGTGCCGGGCCAAATGCCGGCATAGGGCGGAAGGCCTTGCCCCGGCAGGCCAAATCGCCAAAACGACAATTTGTGTTCCCAGGAGAGACTGCATGATCGAGCCGGCGTTCTGCCGCATTCGCACCGCCCTGCTGCTGGCCAGCGCGCTTGCTGGAATGAGCACGCTGCCGGCCCGGGCCGCGCCCGGGTCCGCGCCAGAACCGGGGGCCGCTGCGGCCGCCAGTCCGGTGCCGGGCGCCGGGGGTGTCCACGCTGGCACGGCCGTGCCGCTCGATCTGCAATTCCGCGATCCGCCGGCTTCGGCCCGGCCGCGCGTGTGGTGGCACTGGATGAACGGCAATGTCACCAAGGACGGCATTGCCAAGGACATCGACTGGATGAGCCGCATGGGGATCGGCGGGCTCCAGGCGTTTGACGCCGGGTTGATGACCCCGCAGGTGGTGGATCACCGCCTGGTGTTCATGACGCCGGAATGGAAGGACGCTTTCCGCTTTGCCGCGCAGAGTGCCGATGCGCGCGGGCTGGAACTGGCGATTGCGGCCTCGCCCGGCTGGTCGGAAACCGGCGGTCCCTGGGTACAGCCGGCCGACGCGTTGAAAAAGGTGGTGTGGAGCGAGACACTGGTGCCCGGCGGCAAGAAGCTGGCCGGCCCGTTGCCCGCGCCGCCCCACAACACGGGCACGTTCCAGGACATGGAACTCAATGATCCGCTGGCCGCGCTGACCAAGGAAGGGCCGGAGCAGGCCCATGAATACTACGCGGACGTGGCCGTGCTGGCCGTGCCGGTGGCGGGCGACCAGGCCGACCTGCCGCTACCCGCGATCACCGGTCCCGATGGCAAGCCGCTTGACGCCGCCTTGTTGACCGGGGCGAGCTTTGCCAAGGGCCAGATGGTGCCCCATGGCACGCCGGAGCAGCCTTCGATCGTGCTGGCACGCTTCGATCGGCCGCAGACGGTGCGCGGGGTTACCCTGTTCCTGGCCGGCGCCAAGGGCATGTTCTCGGGCGCCGTGGTCGCGCCCCGGCTGGAAGCGAGCAGCGATGGCGCAACCTGGACCAAGGTGGCCGACGTGCCCATTTCGGCAGCGCCCACCACCTTGAGCTTTGCCCCGGTTACCGCGAGCCAGTTCCGTGTGGTGCTGGCGCCGCTGCCGTTCCAGGGATCGAACCTGGGCGATCCGGCGCCCGGCGCGGCCACCGACGTGGGCTTCATGAAAATGATGTCCGCCGGCGCCACCGCCCCGTTCGACCTGCGCCATTTTCAGCTGCATGGTGATCCGCGTGTCGATCGGTTCGAGGCCAAGGCCGGTTTCGCCATCGAGCAGGACTATTACGCGCTGGGCACGCCCGATGCCGGCGCCGCCGGGCCCGATGCGGCCAAGGTGGTGAACCTCACGGCCAAGCTGCGCCCCGATGGCACGCTGGACTGGACGCCGCCGGCAGGGTCTGCCTGGCGCATCCTGCGCTTTGGCACCACGTTGCTGGGCACCACCAACCATCCCGCCGCGCCCGAGGCGACCGGCCTGGAAGTGGACAAGTTCGATGGCGCGGCGGTGCGGCGCTATCTGACGCATTACCTGGGGATGTATCGCGATGCCACCGGGCCGGACCTGATCGGCCGGCGCGGGGTGACCGCGCTGCTGACCGATTCGATCGAAGTGGGCGCGGCCAACTGGACGCCCAAGCTGATCGACCAGTTCAAGCGCCTGCGCGGCTATGACCCCACGCCCTGGCTGCCCACGCTGGCCGGCGTGCTGATCGGCGGCCGGGCCGATGCCGATCGCTTCCTCTACGATTGGCGCCGCACCCTGGCCGACCTGCTGTCTTCGGAACACTATGGCATGGTGGCCCAGGTGGCGCATGAAAACGGTCTCAAGGTCTATGGCGAGGCGCTGGAAGACAACCGCCCGATGCTGGGCGATGACATGGCCATGCGCGCGCGAACCGACGTGCCGATGGCGGCGCTGTGGACCTTTGGCCGCGCCACCGGGCCCAACCCCAGCTACCTGGCCGACATGAAGGGCGCTGCTTCAGTGGCGCACGTCTATGGCCAGAACCTGGTCGCGGCCGAATCCATGACCTCGGCGCTGGCGCCCTGGGCCTATACGCCCAAGGACCTGCGCCGGATCATCGACCTGGAATTCGTGAGCGGGATCAACCGCCCGGTGGTGCACACCTCGGTCCACCAGCCGACCGACGACAAGGTGCCGGGCCTGTCGCTGATGATCTTTGGCCAGTTCTTCAACCGGCATGAAAGCTGGGCCGAGATGGCGCGGCCCTGGGTGGATTACATGGCGCGCAATTCGCTGCTGCTGCAGCAAGGGCGCAACGTGGCCGATGTCGCCTATTTCTATGGCGAGGAAGCGCCGCTGACCGGGCTTTACGGCAAGGCGCCGGTGGCCGATGCGCCCAAGGCCAATGCCTATGACTTCGTCAACGCCGATGTGCTGGGCGGCGTGCTGCTCAACCAGGGCAACGAACTCGTCAGCCAGGGCGGGGCGCGTTACCGCGCCATCTACCTGGGCGGATCATCGCGGATGATGACGTTGAAAACGCTGCGCCGCCTGGCCGAACTGGTCGATGGCGGGGCAAGCGTGATCGGCCTGGCGCCGCAAGGTTCGCCCGCGCTCGACGATGCGCAGCCTGCTAAGGCGGCGCAGTGGCAGCAACTGGTGGCGCGCCTGTGGCCCGGCAGCGGCGATGCCATGGTGGGCAAGGGGCGGGTGATCGCCCTGGCCGACGTGGACGCAGGCCTTGCCCGGTTGGGTGTGGCCCCCGATTTCCGCGTGGTGGGCGCCAGCGACGCGCAAGTGCCGTTCCTGCACCGCCAGTTGGTCGATGGCGACGCGTGGTTCCTGGTCAACCGCCTGAACCGGGAAGAGACGTTCGAAGCGCATTTCCGCGTGGCCGGAAAGCAGCCCGAACTGTGGCATGCCGATAGCGGCAAGGTGGACCCGGTCAGCTATCGCATCGAAAACGGCGAGACGATCGTGCCGCTCAGCCTGGCGGCGGAAAGCTCGGTCTTCGTGGTGTTCCGCAAGCCGGCAACGGCCAGCCAAGTGCAGCTCAAGCCGGTGCGCGATGTGCCGCTGGGCGAACTCGCCGGGGCGCCGCGCACCGGGTGGAGCGTGGCGTTCCAGCCGGGCCGAGGTGCGCCGGCCAGCATCGCCTTGCCCACGCTGGCGCGGCTGGACCAGAATGCCGATGCCGGGGTGCGCTATTTTTCGGGGATTGCCACGTATACGCGCAGCTTCCGCCTGCCCAAGGGGTGGAGGCGCAACCAGCCGCTGTGGCTGGACCTGGGCGAAGTGCACGATATCGCGCAAGTCACCGTCAACGGCCATGACCTGGGTATGCAGTGGCACGCGCCCTATCGCTTCGACGTGGCAGGCGCGGTGCGCAGCGGCGCGAATACCGTGCAGGTCCGCGTGGCCAACAGCTGGGTCAACCGCCTGATCGGCGATGCGCAGCCGGGCGTCACCACCAAGGTGACGTGGACGACCATCCCGACCTACAACGCCGATGCGCCGCTGCGCGCCTCCGGCCTGGTCGGCCCGGTCGTTTTGGGTACGACGCGCTAAATCTCGGGTGGGGGCGGGGCGATCGAGTCCCGCTCCACCAGGCGATAGGGCATCTGGCGCAGCGGCGGGGCGTCGCTGCCGTCGCGGTCCATCAGCAGGGTGGCGGCGGCATAGCCCATCTCTTCGATCGGCTGGTACACCGTGGTGAGATAGGGCCAGACCGAGCGCGCCACCCAGCTATCGTCGAAGCCGCAGAGCGAAATGTCTTGCGGCACCGTCAGCCCGGCTTGCGCGCAGGCGACCAGTGCCCCGGCGGCGGAATCGTCGTTGGTGGCAAAGATCGCGGTGGGGCGTGGCTGGCTGGCCAGCAATTGCGCCCCGGCGCGAATGCCACCTTCGAATGCAAAGCCGCCATTGGCCTCGGCCACGTGGCCGCGGTGGCCAAGCTCGGCAAGCGCGGCGAGGAAGCCGAGGCGGCGGCGTGCGGCCGCGCCATGGTTGGCCGGGCCGGTGATCACGCCGAAGCGGCGATGCCCGGCCCGCCATAGCAGGCGCGCCACCGCGGCACCCGCGCCGGTATCGTCCATCCCCACGCCAGGGGCTTGTGCGCTGGGGTTTTCCGGGGCGACGCGCACATGACGCACGCCCTGCGCCTGCAGGAAATCGAGCACGACCGGTATGTCGGCCAGCGGCGGGGTGAGCACGAAGCCATCGCAGCGGCCATTGCGCAGCAGCGCAGCCAGTTCGGCCACGATCTCGGCATCGGGACGCGCGGAATCGATGCGGTCGATCCGCAGGTGATACTGGTGATCGACACAGGCGCGATAGGCGCCGGCCTGCAGCTTCATCGTGTAGTTCGGGCTGGGGTTGTCGAACAGCACGCTGATGATGAATGAACGCGCCCCGGCCAGCGAGCGGGCGGCGGTATCGGGCACATAGTCCAGCTCGGCGATGGCCTGTTCCACTTTGGTGCGCAGCTTGTCCGACACGTGCGGCTCGCGATTGATCACGCGTGACACGCTCTTGAGCGAAACGCCGGCGCGGCGCGCAACATCGTGCATCGTGATGCTGCCAGCGGCACGCGCTGGTGCGGGCTTGGCGGGGGCAGGCGGGGTGGCGGCGTCTTGCACGGGATCTGGCATGGCATCCGATATGAACCGGATTGGCGGGCAAGCCAACGGTCGCGACAATTGACAACGCTGACAAGTGCGGGCACGATGGCCGCACAAGCGTTTGGTGGCAGGGCCGCCGTGGGAAGGATGCGACAATGGGCATGAGATTTTTGTCGGTGATGGCATTGGCCGTCGCCGGGGCGGGCATGGCGCACGCGCAGGCCGCGGGCAACGCGGCGGCCAACCCGGCGCCCGGCGGCGCGCCGGTTGACCTTGCAGCGGCCGATGCGCGTGCCGCCCAGACCGTGAAGTCCCTGCAGGCGGACGAGCGCACGACGCTGACCCACGGCATCATGGCGATCCAGCTGTTTCCCAATTCGCCGCCGATTCCGGCCGATGCCGTGCCGGGTGCCGGCTATATCGCCGGGTTGCCGCGCCTGGGCATTCCCGCGCTCAAGGAAACCGACGCGAGCCTGGGCGTTGCCTGGGTTTCGGGCGCCCGCAAGCGGGGCGCCACGGCGCTGCCATCGGGCATTGCCCAGGCTGCCAGCTGGGACCCGGCGGTGCTGCATGATGGCGGCGCGATGATCGGGGCAGAGGCGCGCGCCAGCGGCTTCAACGTGCTGCTGGCCGGCGGCGTCAACCTGACGCGTGATCCGCGCAATGGCCGCACGTTCGAATACCTGTCGGAAGACCCGCTGCTGTCGGGCGTGCTGGTCGGCGCGGCGATCCGGGGCATCCAGTCCAACCACATCATTTCCACGATCAAGCATTTCGCGCTCAATGGCCAGGAAACCGGCCGCCAGTTCGTGGATATCCAGATCGACAACGCCGCCGCGCGCGAAAGCGACCTGCTGGCGTTCCAGATCGGCATCGAGCAGGGCCAGCCCGGCTCGATCATGTGCGCCTATAACCGCGTCAACGGCCCGCGCGCCTGCGCCAGCGACTGGTTGCTCAATTCCGTGCTCAAGCGCGACTGGCGCTACAAGGGCTTCGTGATGTCGGACTGGGGCGCGGTGCCGGGGATCGAGGCCGCGACGGCGGGCCTTGACCAGCAATCGGGCGAACAGCTGGACAAGGCGGTCTATTTCGGCAGCAAGCTGGCGGAAAAGGCCGCGGGCAACAAGGCCTGGGCCGCGCGCCTGGAAGACATGAACCGCCGCGTGCTGACCGCGATATATGCCACCGGTGTGGACCAGCACCCGGTGACGGCGGGCGGAACGTGGGACGAGGCGGCCCACGCCGCCGTGGCCGAACGGGCGGCGATCGCCGGCATCGTTTTGCTGCGCAACCAGAACAATGCGCTGCCTTTGCTGCGCGATGCCAGGAACGTGGCGGTGATCGGTGGCTATGCCGATGGCGGTGTGGTTTCGGGCGGCGGGTCGAGCCAGGTGCAGGGCGATGGTGGCCCGGTGGTGGCGCGGCCGGTGCTCGCTTCCGGTCCGTTTGCGGGGATCATGCAGCAGCAGTTCCACCGCTCCAGCCCGCTCGATGCGATCAAGGCGCGCGTGCCGCAAGCCGCGGTGCATTTCCGCGACGGGCGCTATATCGCCGATGCGGTGGAAGCGGCGCGGCGGGCAGACGTGGCGATCGTGTTTGCCACCGAATGGCGCACCGAAGGGCTTGACCAGCCCGACCTGTCGCTGCCCGATGGCCAAGACGCGTTGATCGCTGCGGTGGCGGCGGCCAATCCGCGCACGATCGTGGTGCTGGAAACCGGTGGGCCGGTGGCCATGCCCTGGCTGGACAAGACCGCCGCGGTGGTGGAAGCGTGGTATCCCGGCGCGCGCGGTGGCGAAGCGATCGCCAAGGTGCTGTTTGGCGAGGCCAATCCCGGCGGGCGCCTGCCGGTGACGTTCCCTGCCAGCGTGGACCAGTTGCCCCGGCCCAAGGTGGACGGCAGCGATACGCTCGATCCCGATTTCATGGGCACGCCGCCCACGCCCGATGCCACGCTCAAGGCCGATTACAACATCGAAGGGTCTGACGTGGGCTATCGCTGGTTTGCCCGCAAGGGTGCCAAGCCGCTGTTTCCGTTCGGTTATGGCCTGAGCTACACCACCTTTGCCAGCGAGGGGTTGAGCGTGGACGGCAAGACCGCGCGCTTTACGCTGCGCAACACCGGCAAGGTGGCGGGCGACGATGTGGGCCAGGTCTATCTGGTGGATCGCGCCGGCAGCCCCAAGCGCCGCCTGGTGGGCTTTGCCCGCGTGCATCTTGAGCCGGGCGAGGCCAAGACGGTGAGTGTGCCGATCGATCCGCGCCTGCTGGCCGATTGGCGCGATGACACGAAGGGCGGGGCCAAGAGCAGCGGCGGCTGGACGATGCCGGCGGGCAGCTATGGCTTTGCCCTGGGCAGCGATGCCCAGACGCTGGGACAAGTGGTGACGGTGCGCCTGCCGGCGCGCAATTGGAAGGATTGAGGGCGATGAACATGCACAAGATCTTGCTGATGGCCGGCGCCCTGGCGCTGCCGCTTTCCGCGCTGGCCAAGCCGGCGCCCACGCCTGCCGCCGCGCCCACCGTCACGGTGGCGCAAGGCGCGCTGGTGGGCGCGGTGGAGGGTACCGTGGCGAGCTTCAAGGGTATTCCCTATGCCGCGCCGCCGGTGGGCGACTTGCGCTGGCGCGCGCCGCAACCGGCGCCGGCGTGGAGCACCCCGCGCGATGCCACGCAATATGGCCATGATTGCGCCCAGGCGCCGTTTCCGCCCGATGCTGCGCCGATCCGGACGCAGCCGGCCGAAGATTGTCTCTATCTCAACGTGTGGAAGCCTGCCGGCGCCGCGGCAAACGCCCGCCTGCCGGTGATGGTGTGGGTGCACGGTGGCGGCTTCGTCAATGGCGGCACCTCGCCGGCGGTCTATTCCGGCGCGGCCTTTGCCCGCGACGGGGTGGTGCTGGTCAGCCTCAACTATCGGCTGGGCCGGTTCGGGTTCTTTGCCCATCCTGCGCTCAAGGCCGAAGGGCTGGGTGGCAACTTCGGCTTTCTGGACCAGATCGCCGCGCTCAAGTGGGTGCAGGCCAATGTTGCGGCCTTTGGCGGCGATCCGGCCAACGTGACCGTGTTTGGCGAAAGCGCCGGTGGCATGAGCATGCACATGCTGCTGCAATCGCCGCTGGCGCGCGGCCTGTTTGCCCGTGCCATCATCGAATCGGGCGGCGGGCGTGATGGCACGCTGCCGATGCCGACCATCGCGCGCGCAGCAAAGATCGGCGCCGACTTTGCCCCCGGCCTTGATGCGGCGGCCCTGCGCGCCTTGCCCGAAGCCAAAGTGACCGGCAACCTGAGCATGATGACCATGGCGCAGACCGGTTATTCCGGGCCGATGGTGGATGGGCAGACGATCGTCGGCGCGTCCAACGATGCGGCCGCCGCGGGGCTCGATGCGCCGGTGCCGGTGTTGATCGGGTCCAATTCGGCTGATGGTTTCCCGAGGACGACCGACAAGGCGGCGATCTTTGCCAGCTATGGTGCCGATGCGGACAAGGCGCGCGCGCTTTATGATCCGCAAGGCACCGCCACCGGCCTGGTGGTGGGGACGATGACCAGTGCCGACAGCATGTTCATCGAGCCCGCGCGCGCCGTGGCGCGGCTGCTGGCGCCGCGCCAGCCGGTGTGGCTCTATCGCTTTGCCTATGCGCATCCGGCGCCGCTGGCGGCAATGGGCGGTGCGCCGCATGCCTCGGAACTGCCTTATGTGTTCGACAGCCTGGCCGGGCGCAAGGAGCCCACTGCCATTCCTGCCGAACAGCCGGTGGCGACGCTCACGCACAAGCTGTGGCTGGCCTTTGCCAAGACCGGGCGCCCCGATGGGCTGCCCGGCCTTTCGCCCTGGCCGCAAGTGACGCCCACCGACACCACGGTGCACGTGATCGATGCATCAGGTGCGGCGCAAGTGGAAGACCCCTATCGCGCGCGTCTCGATTTCGTGGAGCAGCGCATCAAGCCGTAAATGGCGTTTTCCCGGTGCAGCATGGCTGCAAAGGCGATGCTGCACCGGGATATTCAAGTTGTGGCGTTGACATTCGCGGCTAACCGTCTTTTTGTATTTCACATGCTCTCGCAAAAAACGCGTTATACGATCCGTGCCCTGCAACATCTGTCCGACACGTTTGGGCAAGGGCCGGTGCGGCTCGACGCGATTGCCGAGGCGCAGAACATCCCGCGCAAGTTCCTTACGGTGATCCTTTCGGAAATGGCCCGCGAAGGCGTGGTGATTTCCCAGCGCGGGCGCGACGGCGGCTATGAGCTGGCGCTGCCCCCGGTGGATATCCGCTATGGCGATATCATCCGCCTGACCCGTGGCAGCCTGGCCCTGGTGCCTTGCGCCAGCCGCAACGCGCACGAACACTGCGCCAATTGCCTGCCCGAGGCGGAATGCCGCCTGCGCGGGCTGATGATCCGGCTGCGTGACGAAATGGCCGACATGCTCGACAAGGTGACGCTGGCCGATGGGATCACGCTGGTGCCACCGTTCGACGAGGCGGCAGAGGCGTGAATCCGCGCGAGCGGATCGCATCTTAGGCCCGGGATGCACCCAAAAACGCAATCAACCGCAACTTTTGCGTGTGGCTTCAACCTTCGCTTGGCGTGGGCCAAGCCGCTGGCTATAGGACGGCCCATGACCCTTCTTGCTTCTGGCCGCAGCCCGCTGCGCATCGCCGTTCTTGCCGCCGCAACCGTTGCCATTGGCCTGACCGCAGGCTGCGCGGGCGGCAACAAGGCCAAGAAGGACGTGGCCTATGTCGCGCGCGACGTGGACACGCTGTACATGACCGCCAAGGACCGCCTGGACCGTGGCGATGCCAAGCAGGCGGCCGCGCTGTTCGACGAAGTGGAGCGCCAGCACCCCTATTCGCCCTGGGCGCGCCGTGCGCAGCTGATGGGGGCCTTCAGCTATTACGTGGCGCGCGACTATGCCAAGTCGGTGCAGACCGCGCAGCGCTTCCTGTCGATCCACCCCGGCAACAAGGACGCGCCCTATGCCTATTACCTGGTGGCGCTGTGCTATTACGAGCAGATCAGCGACGTCACGCGCGACCAGAAGATCACCCAGCAGGCGCTGACCGCGCTGACCGAAGTGATCCGCCGCTATCCCAACACGCAGTATGCCACGGACGCCCGCCTCAAGCTCGACCTGGTGAACGACCACCTGGCCGGCAAGGAAATGGAAGTGGGCCGCTTCTATGAAAAGAGCGGCAAGTGGCTGGCCGGCACGCTGCGCTTCCGCGTGGTGATCGACAAGTACCAGACCACCAGCCACACGCCCGAGGCGCTGTTCCGCCTGGTCGAATGCTACCTGGCGCTGGGCGTGCGCGACGAAGCGCAGAAGGCCGCCGCCGTGCTGGGCACCAACTACCCCGGCAGCGATTGGTACAAGCGTGCGTTCAAGCTGATGAACGCCAAGGGTGACGATATCACCGCGGCGTGATTTTTCGGACGCAGAGACGACATGCAAAAGGGCGCCTTGATCGGGCGCCCTTTTTCGTGACGGCGCGCGCCGTTGCACCGGCAATTCACGCCGTTTGGAAAAGACAGAAGGCAATTTTGGTGGGGAGTTGCCTTTGTAACCTCCAACACCATCATTCCCGCGAAGGCAGGAATCCAGCGGCTAGCGCGGGAAGGGGCGCCGCTTCAGTGTTGACGGCTCCCCAGAACTGGATTCCCGCCTGCGCGGAATGACGAAGGAATGGACTGGAATTGTGGTTAGCTGTCCTTGGATGCATTCTCGTTCCGGGCCAGAACGAGAATGCATGTGCCAGTCAAAATGGCCAGCACGATCAGGCAGTAAAGGAGGCCGAGGTTTGGGCTTTGAGATAGCGCCAGTAATGGGGTTGCGATAACCAAAGCAGGGAAAGAGTAAGCTGCTATGACCCACCAGCTTACGCCACCATCATACTGCAAGTCCAACGCGTTGCTGGCACAAAGTGCAGCAAGAGCAGTCCAGAAATAAATCACAGCGCATATACAGATGCGCCTAATCCACAGTTTTCGGCTCGCCATACGGCAATGAAGCATAGTGCTGCCATATCCGCAACTGGGCGAAACGAGCCGTTCGAATGTGTGTCTCCGCCTGCGCGGGGCAGCTCTTGCGTTCGCGCGCGGATGGTCTGGGCTGGGGGCCGTGGCGCCAAGGCTCTAGCTCGGATGAGGCCAGCCTTCAGCCAGGATCGACGACCATCGCGAAAAGCCGGTCCAGGTTGAGCTGGATGTCCTGCACGGAAGGATTGTCGGCATACTTCGCCATGCCCAGCGGCAGGCTCATGCTCTCGTAGAGTGCCGAGGCTTCGGCGTCGCTGAGGATGTTGCGGCCGCGCAGGATATTGGCGAGGCTGACGATGCCGTTGATCGCGGAAATGTCGGAGGCCTCGTGTGCCTCAAGCAACTGCTGATCGGTCAGGTTGGGAAGCTCGTTCATCAATGGCGTGTCCTCCACATGATCGCGAGCCTGGCGCATCGTGCCATTGCCCGGAAATGGGGAATTGCCAGCAACAAGCTTGCGATAGAAAATGCCTGCACGGCACGTGCCCGTCGCGGGCGAATGCAGGCATTCGCCGGCGTGCGGCCGGGCCGGTGCGGGCTGCTGTCAGGTCTTGATCGTGACGATCCCGACCGGCGCAGGCTTGGTGGCATGGTTGGAAGCGTTCAGCTTAGGCGGCTTGGCGGCCTTGGGCTTGCGGATTTCCTTGTTCGATTTCTTCTGGCTTTTGGCCATGGTCTTCCTTTCGGCGGCTGGGGGTTGCGGGCACATCACGCCTGGCAATCGAAACGATCGGGTTTGCCAAGCGGTTCGTCACACGTTGGCCGTGGATGTGCGCAACCGCGTTCGCGCGGATGCGGTATCGGTTATTTCGACGCGTATTCGCCCGGCTGCGCGTTGAAGTTTTCCCGCGCAAACAGGCGAGCCTTCGCCATGGTCTGGAACACTTCGTCCTGAAGCGACGCCGTGACCACGGGGTAGCCCTGCGAATTGTAGCGCGTGGTGCGCACGGTCAGCCGGAAATGGCCCTCGTCATCCTTGTTGATCAGGAACGGGCGATTTTTCGGATCAGTCATGTCTAGGCTCCAGCTTGTTCAACGCGAGGGTGGGGCGATGCGACCGGTTGGGCGCACCGCCTCGCATCCATCACGCCGGCTGAAGGTTCACGGCCGAGGTCTTGCCGCGCTGGTCGGTTTCCAGGTCATAGGAAACGGCCTGGTCCTTTTCGAGGGTCTGCATCCCGGCGCGTTCGACGGCCGAGATATGCACGAACGCATCGTTACCGCCGCCATTGGGCGCGATGAAGCCGTAACCCTTGTCGACGTTGAAGAATTTCACGGTTCCGGTGGTCATATGGATAGTCCTTTATCCCAAGTATGACGGGCATGCGCCAAAAGCAGCGCATCCCGGCTTCGATAGTGCTAGAAAAGGATAAAGGGGTGGGCATAAAGCTGCCGATTATCCGTCGCATGCGACGTAAGCAGAACTCTAATAACACGTTGTGGAAAAATTGAAAGACAATTCTGGTTCCAGCCCATGGGATCCAGATTTTTCGGGCCAATTTATCGATTTTATGCACAACGATTTTACCGGGATTGCCGGGGAATTTCGGGCCTGCGCCAAAAATATTTCCAACTTCAAATTTCCGATGGCGGCTGGGCCAAGCCGATCGGCGCTATGGCGCGTCAGAGAGGATGCCCATCGTCCATTCCTGGTCGTAATCCACTTCGCCTGCGACCGCGCGGCCCGATGCGTCGCGCGCCGGGCGGAAGCGGAAGCGCTTCATCGCCAGGTCGCATGTGGTGGCGTCCAGCGCCGGGTTGCGGCTGGATTGGGTGACGCGGCAAGCGCTGGGGCGGCCTTGTGCCGTCACGGAAATGGTAACCGAGGTGGTGCCCTGGGCCTGGGCGGCGCGCGCGGCCGGCGGGTAATCGGACGATTTGATCTTGCCGCCGGTCCATTCGGGATCGCTACCGCCGTCGCCATCACCGGTGCCGCTGGTGCCCGAACCCGTGCCATTGCCCTGGCCGCCCGCCCCATTGCCCGGTCCGGGTACGAGCGCGGCGCCGCTATGGGGCGCGAGCCCCAGGGCAACTTGCGGCGCGACGGGAATGGGCGGCGGCTTGGCCCAAGGCGTGACCGCAGCAAAAACTGGAGCGGCCTGGGCGCGCAGGGCGGCGGGTGCGGCCTTGCCGGTGGCGTGTGGGTGGTGCGGCTGCGGTGGCGGCGGTTTGCTGGCGATGGGCGCTGGCGGGTGCGACAGTGTTATCGCGGTAATTCCGTTGCGCATGGCCTCGCCCGCGCCGTGGGGCGGGGCGAGGCCAAACAGCAAGAGCAAGGCCAGGAGGATCTCCAGGCCTGCCGCAACGCTGGCAGCCGCAATGCGGTTGCCGCGCGCCTTTGCAGACAGGCCTGCCATCGGCAATGTCGCAAAGACGACGGCAGCCGGCCTTAGCGGCAGCGCTTCTTGGCGGTCATCGTGCGATCGATGGCCCGGCCACCCAACGCGCCGCCCACGGCACCGGCCGCGATGCCCACGGGGCCGCCGATCAAGGCATGGCCGAGCAGCGCGCCGCCCGCACCGCCAGCAATCAGGCCGGTCGTGCCGCTGGAATGGCGGCACCAGCGGTAGTGCGCGCGCGAATGATAATGATGGCGCGCAAAAGCCGGTGCAGTATCGAGCGCGCTGAGGCTGAGCGCGGCGACGAGCGCGGGCGCAAAGGCAATCTTGGTGGAAAATCGGCGCATGATGGTGTCCTTCCGGTGGTTACAATCCAGCAACAATGCCTGCGCAACGACCGAACCGCCGGTTGGTTCACGCGCGCAACGACGAAATATTCCGAGCGTAAGCCAAGGCGAAGGAACATATTGGTTTAAGGACAGAAAATGCAAAGCGGGGTGGCCGCGTTGCCGCGCCACCCCGCAGATCGTGCCGCGTTGGCTGCGCTTACTTGAAGCGCACGCCCACGCCAGCCATCACGCGCTGGCGCGACGAATGGCCATGATAGTTGGAATAGACGTACTGCACGTTCATGTAGAGCGGGCTGTGCGTGGGCGAAAATTCCATGCCGCCACCCACTTGGTAGCCATCGGAGCGATAGTGATCGTAGACCAGCTGCGTGCCCGAAGGATCGTCGATCCGCTTGCGCTGTTCGCCGTTCACATAGCCGGCCTTGCCGAAGAACAGCACGCCCGACGAAGTGATATAGCCGGCGCGCATGGCGGCGCCCCATTCCTCGAACGACTTGTGGCAGATGCTGTTGCCATCGGCGAGGCCGGTGCAGTTTTCGTTCCAGTTGTTGGCGCGCCAGTAGCTGCCCTCGGCGCCGACCAGGATGTGCTGGCCATAGGTGCCGTCGAAACCGACCGTGGCGCCATAGCCGAACTTGTCGTTATGGTTACCTTCCGACTGGAAACGGTCCCCGCCCACGTTTCCTTCGACACGAATGCCACGGAATGTCGTCCCGTTGGAAGGCGCTGCGGTATCGTCCTGGGCGAAAGCGGGCTGGGCGAGCAGACCGGCTGCGGCGATAGCGATTGCGGTAAGTGATTTGATAGTCATGATATTCCCCATGATGCTGTCCCACCTGCTGAACATCGCTGGGAAAATGAGGTTCCAAATCGTGCCGCTGCCAGAAACTTCCGCCGCCAGCGTGTTGCAGATTGGCAACAATTGGCGGCGGGCAGTCCCTTGCCAATTGCGATTAGCCGATTTGGAACATTCGGTAACAATTCCGCGTCACAGTGCGGCCTTGTTGACCCACACGCTGACGCTGCCACCCTCGCAACGCACCTCGAGCCGCCCGGCCTCGTCTGCCACGCATTCGCCATCACAGTGGCCGAGCCAATCGACGAAGGTGGCGCCGGCGTGGTCGGGGCCGAGTTCGGCCGAGAGCGAGGCCGGCTCGCCGTTGCTCAGGATCGTCACGCAGCCCGGTGCCTCGGCCGTGCCATGGCGGATGAAGCCGATGCAGGTGGCGCTGGCGAACAAGTCGGTCTGCGGTCCGTGGGCAAACCGCTGGCGCGCCTGCGTCAGCTTGGCAAGGCACGCCACGGGGGCCAGCGTGATGTCGTGCGTCTGCCCGTCGTTGCCCGTATCGGCATAGCTCGCGCCGTAGAGATCGGGGTGGAACAGGCAGGGCACGCCGCCCTCGCGCAGCAGGATCAGCGCATAGGCGAGCGGCTTGAACCAGTCTTCCACCGGCGCTTCGAGCGCCTGGAGCGGCTGGGTATCGTGGTTGGCCACCAGGGTAACGGCATGGTCGGGCTGGCTTTGCACCAGCGTGCCATCAAAGATCGTGCGCAAGTCGTAATCGGCGCCTGCGCGCGCGGCATCGTGGAAACGGTGGACGAGCGCGGCGTCGAACAGCGAAAGCTGGTGATCGGTGCGTTCCAGATAGGTGGCCAGCGCATCGCGATCCGGGTGCCAGTATTCGGCCACCACGAACAGATCGGGGCTGATGCTGTCGCGGCAGTGGCCCACCCAATCGCGGAAGAACCAGGCGGGAATGTGCTTGGCCGCGTCCAGGCGAAAGCCGTCGACCGGCATCTGCTCGGCCAGCCAGCGGCCCCAGAACTTCAATTCCTCGTAGACGGCACGGTTGCGGAACTCCACGTCGGCGCCCATCAGGAAATCGAAGTTGCCGAGTTCGTCGTCGACTTCCTCGTTCCATTCGCCGTCGCCATACTGGTTGACGAGGCGGAACACGCCGTCTTCTTCCGGGTCTTCGATGCGATCCACGCCCGAAAAGCACTTGTGGTCCCATACAAAGCGCGAATGCGCGCCGGCGCGGCCGGGGAACGTAAAGCGGGTATGGGTGGTGGCATCGAAGGCTTCGTCCTCGATCTCGGTGCGGTTCTCCGGATTGGCGCGGCGCACTTGCACCCGCTCTGTCTCGTCCGCGCCCATCTTGTGATCGAACACCACATCGTGGATCACGCGCAGGCCATGGTCGCGCAGCGCGGCGCAGGCCGTCTCCAGCGCGGCGCGCGTGCCATACTTGGTGGGGACGGTGCCTTTCTGGTCGAACTCGCCCAGGTCGAACAAGTCGTAGGTGTCATAGCCGACCGACATCGCGCCGCTGGCGCCTTTGGTGGCGGGCGGCAGCCACACGTCGGTCACGCCCATTTCCGCCAGGCCCAGTGCGGCGGCGGCGGTGTCGTCCCACAAGCGGCCCTCGGGCAGGTACCAATGGAAGAACTGGATCAGAGTGCGCTGCGACATGGAAGGCTCCGTGCGGTGGGGGCGTTCCGGGCAAATGCGTCAGGCCGCAATTGGTTGCAGTGCACCATGGGGCGGGACGGCCCCTTCGTCGGGCCTGCCGCCCACCGCCTCCCCATCGCTTTGCGACAGGGAGGATCTTGCGCCGTCAGGCGGCCTGGGCGATCTGTTCCACGGCCGTGGCGAGCGCCGCTTCGAACTGGTCGGTGGCCGCTTCCCAGGAATAGCTGGCGCCATAGGCGGCGGCATCTTCGCGGCGGCAGGCGAGCGCCGTGGCAATCGCTTGCCCCAGGTCTTCATCGCAGGCGCCGATCGGGCGGAGCAGGTTGCCTTGCGCGCCAAGGCCCGCCGCGCCCACCACGTCGAGCGGGCCGGCGACGGGAAAGGCCGCGACGGGAACGCCGCAGGCCATCGCTTCGATCATCACCAGGCCAAAGGTATCGGTGCGGCTGGGGAACACGAAGCAATCGGCGGCGCGATAGGCCTGCGCCAGCGCCGTGCCAGACAGTGCGCCGGTGAAATGCGCGTGGGGATAGCGGGCCTTGAGCATGGCCAGGTCTGGCCCATCACCCACCACAACCTTGCTGCCGGGAACCGCACAATCGAGGAAGGCGCCCAGGTTCTTTTCCACCGCCACCCGGCCGACATAGAGCAGGATCGGGCCGGGAAGCGCCGCGATCTCGGGCAGCGGGCCGTGACCGGGATTAAACAGATCGGCGTCGATCCCGCGCGACCATAGCCGGGTCTGGTGAATGCCGTGCCCGGCCAGTTCGCGTGCCAGGCTGGGAGTGGAAACCAGCACGGCGGCGCTTTGCGCGTGAAAGCGGCGCATCACCGGCCAGAACACATCGGGGCTCAGGCCCGTGCGCATGGCGGCATAATCGGGAAAGCGGGTGTGGAACGCGCTGGTGAACGGCACGCCAGAGGCCTTGCACCAGCTGCGTGCGGCCCAGCCGATCGGGCCTTCAGTGGCGATATGGACGATATCGGGGGCAAAATCGCGCAGGGTGCGCCGCGTGCCGAACCGCGGCGCCATGGCCAGGCGAATTTCACCATAACCGGGCAGGGCGCATGTGCGGAACTGCTGGGGTGTGAGCAATTCCACCACATGCCCCCGCGCGCGCAGATGGCCTACGGTGGTGGTGAGCGTGCGCACCACGCCGTTGACCTGCGGGGTCCAGGCGTCCGTCGCCAGGGCAATGCGCATCAGACGGTTTCCGTTTCGGCCGGGCTGGGCAGTTCGAGCGTGGTTGCCGGGGTGAACGGCGCCTGCTTGCGCAGTTCCTCGGCCCAGTCGACGATGCTCATGGCGCCGGTGAAATCTTCCACCAGCGCGGTGCAGCTTTCCACCCAGTCACCATCGTTGTAATAGGTGACATCGCCGATCTGGCGGATTTCGGCGCAGTGGATGTGGCCGCAGACCACCCCGTCCACGCCCATGTCGCGCGCGGCGTGGGCCACGGCTTCTTCAAAGTCGCAAATGAATTGCACGGCGTTCTTCACGCGCTTTTTCATGTAGGCCGAGAGCGACCAGTAGGGCAGCTTGAACTGTCGGCGCACCAGGTTGACCCAGCGGTTGGCGCGCAGCAGCACGGCATAGGCCGCATCGCCCAGGAACGCGAGCCAGCGGGCATAGAGCACCACGCCATCGAACCCGTCGCCATGCGTGACCAGCAGGCGGCGCCCATCGGCCGTGCGATGGATGGTATCGAGCGCAAGTTCCACGCCGCCGAAGGTCATGCCGGCATAGGGGCGCAGCATCTCGTCATGGTTGCCGGCGATGAGCACCACGCGCGTGCCGCGGTGGGCCATCTTGAGCACGCGGCGCACCACTTCGTTGTGGGCATCGGGCCAGTACCACCCGCGCGACAGGCGCCAGCCATCGACGATATCGCCCACAAGATAGAGCGTTTCGCATTCGATCGCCGAGAGGAAATCGAGCAGCATGTCGGCGTTGCAACCGCGCGTGCCGAGGTGGAGATCGGAAATCCACACGGTGCGCACGCGCCGCTTGGGCCGGAAGCCCCGCGGTTCGGGCTTGTCCAGCCAATCGGGGGCGCCCTTGATCCATTCGCCAAGAGGGGCAAAGCTACGGTCGGTTGGGCGATCCATGACCCATTCCCTTCATATGCTGCCGTTGTCTTGCGAATCCAATACGGCCGTCACATTGCGGCGAGGCGACACCGTGTCACCGATGTGAAACAAGACGGGAACGCAAGGGCGTGACGAGGGCGTTGCAACACGCTAGGAACAAGGGATGCTGACCGGGCTTTCCATCCGCAATGTCGTCCTGATCGAGGCACTGGACCTCGCGTTTCCGGGCGGTTTGGGCGTTTTGACCGGGGAAACCGGCGCCGGTAAATCGATCCTGCTGGATTCGCTGGGCCTGGTTCTGGGTGATCGCGCCGATAGTGGGCTGGTCCGCGCCGGAGAAGACGTGGCGAGCGTGACGGCCACGTTCGAATTTGCCCAGCGCCCCGGTGAGGTGGAAGCCGTGCTGGCCGAGGCCGCGATCGATTGGGAGCCGGGCGAGCCGCTGCTGCTGCGCCGCCGCCTGCGCGCCGATGGCGGCAGCCGTGCCTATGTCAACGATCAACCCGTGGGCGTGGCGCTGCTGCGCGAACTGGCGCGGTTCCTGGTGGAACTGCACGGGCAGCATGACGATCGCGGCCTGGTCAATGCGCGCGGGCACCGCATGCTGCTCGATCGCTATGCCCGGGCCGATAACGCGGCGGTGGCGCGGGCGTGGGACACCTGGCGCGCGGCCGAGCAGGCCTTGGCCCAGGCCCGCGCGCAACTCGCCAGCGCGGCGGCCGAGCAGGACCTGATCGAGGCGCACCTGGCCGAGCTTGATGCCTTGAAGCCGGTGGCGGGCGAAGAGGAGGAACTCGCCCTGCAACGCGCGACGATGCAGAAGGGCGAGAAGCTTTCGGGCGATCTCAACGAATTGCAGCACTTGTGGCAGGGCTCTGACGCGCCGCTGGTGCAACTGCGCAGCGCAGCGCGGCGGCTCGACCGCATCGCCGGCGAGCATCCCCTGCTGGCCGAAGCGCTCGAAGCGCTGGACCGCGCGGTGATCGAGGCGGGGGAGGCGGAAGACAAGCTGGCCGCCGCCGCCGAAGCGCTGGCCCACGATCCTGGCCTGCTCGACCGCATCGAGACGCGGCTGTTCGATCTTCGCGCCGCCGCGCGCAAGCACGGCTGCACGGTAGACGATCTGCCGACGCGGCGGGAGGCCTTGCAGGCCGCGCTGCAATCGATCGAAGGCGGCGAAGCGCAGATTGCCGGCCTGGCGCGCGCGGCGATGGATGCCGGCCTCGATTATCGCGCCAAGGCAGAGGCGCTTTCGGTGCAGCGGGCCGAAGCGGCGCGCAAGCTGGACAAGGCGGTGGCCGCCGAACTGGCGCCGCTACGCCTCGACGCGGCGCGGTTCCACACCGCCGTGGTGCGCCTGCCCGAAGACCGCTGGAGCGCGCAAGGCATGGACGGGGTGGAATTCCTCATTTCCACCAACCCCGGCAGCGATTTTGCCCCGCTGGGCAAGATCGCCTCCGGCGGGGAGCTTTCGCGTTTTATCCTGGCGCTGAAAGTGGCGCTGGCCGAAGAAGGCGGGGCGGCGACCGTGATCTTTGATGAAATCGACCGGGGCGTGGGCGGTGCGGTGGCCAGCGCCATCGGCGAGCGGCTGGCCCGGCTGGCGCGCGGCGGGCAATTGCTGGCCGTGACGCACAGTCCGCAAGTGGCTGCACGCGGCAATGCGCATTACCTGATCGCCAAGACCAGCGAAGGCACCGTTACCCGCACTTCGGTGAGCAAGCTGGACGCGGCGGGCCGCAAGGAAGAAATCGCGCGGATGCTGTCGGGCGCGGAAGTGACCAAGGAAGCGCGCGCCCAGGCAAGGCGGCTGCTGGAACAGGCATGAGCGCCGGGTTCGTGCCGCTCGATCGGCCCGTGTGGCATGCCCTGAACGGCCCGCAGCGGGCACTGTCCCGCTGGACGGGCGCGGAGGCGGCGTGTCGGATCGATCCGGGCTATGGTCCGTTTGCCGCTGCTGCGCCGGGAGCGGAGGAGCATCTGGCCAAGTTGTTGGCAGCGCCCGACGATGAACTGTGGACGGTGGAGCCGCAGGCCGTGGTGGCGCCATCCGGCCTGGCCGTGCGCCGCGTGGCGCCGCTGGTGCAGATGGTGGCCGATGCCCGCCTTCCCGTGCCCGAACGGATCGACGCGCCGGACATTGTGCCGCTGGGGGAGGTGGACGTGCCGGCCATGACCGCGCTTGCCCTTGCAACCAAGCCCGGGCCGTGGGGCCCTGACACCTGGCGCTATGGCCAGTTCTACGGCATTTTCCTGGATGGGCGCCTGGCGGCGATGGCCGGCGAGCGGATGCGCCCGGCGCCCGGTTTTGCCGAAGTGAGCGGTGTTGCCACCTGGCCCGAGTTTCGCGGCCGGGGCCTCGCCGCGCGGCTGATCGGCCACGTGCGCGATCGCCTGTTGGAACGGGGGGACAAGCCGTTCCTCCACAGCTATGCCGAGAATGCAGCGGCGATCCGGCTTTACGAAACGCTGGGATTTCGTATCCGCCGCCCTCTGTGTGCAACGGTCTTGGCGAGAGTGTGCGAGTGATGAGCAATCCGGCAGCGATGAACGAGGCGGAAGCCGCCAACGAGCTGATGCGGCTTGCGCGGCAGATTGCCTATCACAACCGGCGCTATCACGCGGAAGATGCGCCGGAAATTTCCGACGCGGAATACGATGCCCTGGTGCGCCGCAACGCCGAACTGGAAGCGGCATTTCCCCATCTGGTGCGCGCGGACAGCCCCTCGCGCGCGGTGGGGCACGAGGTTTCGTCCTCGCCCTTGCGCAAGGTAACGCATGAGGTTCGGATGATGAGCCTCGACAACGCGTTCTCCGACGAGGAGGTGGAGGAATTCGTCGCGCGGGTGCGCCGGTTCCTCGCCCTGCCAAGCGACGCGCCGGTGACGATGACGGCCGAGGACAAGATCGACGGGCTGTCCTGCTCGCTGCGCTATGAACATGGCAAGCTGGTGCGTGCGGCTACCCGTGGCGATGGCCAGGTGGGCGAGGACGTGACGGCCAACGTGGCCCATATCAAGGACATCCCGCAGGAACTTGCCTCGGGTTCGGGCGTGGCGCCGCCTGCCGTGTTCGAGATCCGCGGCGAAGTGTTCATGGCCAAGGCCGATTTCCTGGCGCTCAATGCGGCGCAAGAGGAAAAGGGCGACAAGGTCTTTGCCAATCCGCGCAATGCTGCTGCCGGATCGCTGCGGCAGAAGGACGCGAGCGTGACGGCCAGCCGGCCCTTGCGGTTCTGGGCGCACGGCTGGGGCGCGGCGAGCGAAGTGCCCGCCGCGACGCAGTGGGACATGATGCAGCAGATCGCCGCCTGGGGCGTGCCGGTTTCGCCCTTGCTGACGCGGTGCGAGGATGTGGCGCAAATGGTGGCGCATTATCGCAGCATCCAGGCGCAACGTGCTGATTTACCGTATGATATCGACGGCGTGGTCTACAAGGTCGATAGCCTGGAATGGCAGCGCCGGCTGGGTTTCGTGGCCAAGGCGCCGCGCTGGGGCATGGCGCACAAGTTCCCTGCCGAGCGCGCCGAGACCACCGTGGAGGCGATCGACATCCAGGTGGGCCGCACCGGCAAGCTGACGCCGGTGGGTCGCTTGCGCCCGGTTCTGGTAGGCGGGGTGACCGTTACCAACGTCACGCTTCACAACCGTGATGAGATCGGCCGGCTGGGTGTGCGCGTGGGTGACCGCGTGGTCTTGCAACGCGCTGGTGATGTCATCCCGCAAGTGGTTGAAAACCTGACGCGCGACGACGAGCGCCCGGCCTATGTGTTTCCCGATCACTGCCCGGAGTGCGGCAGCGAGGCGGTGGCCGAGGAAGGCGAAGTGGACGTGCGTTGCACCGGCGGGCTGGTCTGCCCGGCGCAGCGGACCGAGCGCCTCAGGCACTTCGTCAGCCGTGCTGCGCTCGATATCGAAGGCCTGGGCGAAAAGACCATTGCCGAATTCTTTGCGCTGGGCTGGCTGGAAAGCCCGGCCGACATCTTCCGCCTGCGCAAGCGGCGCGACGATATCGTGGGGCGCGAGGGGTGGAAGGACAAGTCGGTCGACAACCTGATCGCCGCGATCGAGGCCAAGCGGCAGCCAGATGCCGCGCGCCTGCTGTTCGGCCTGGGCATCCGCCACGTGGGCGCGGTGACCGCACGCGACCTGATGAAGCGCTTCGTCACGCTGCCCGCCTTGCGCGCCGTGGCGGAAAAAGCCCATGGCGGCGATGAAGACGCCAAGGCCGATCTGCTCGGCATCGATGGCGTTGGCCCGGTTGTGGTCGAAGCGCTGGGCGACTTTTTCCATGAACCGCACAACATCGCGGTGTGGGATGATTTGCTGGGCGAAGTCAGCCCGCCCGATTTCATCGTGGAAACCCGCGCCAGTGCTGTCGCCGGCAAGACCGTGGTGTTCACCGGCAAGCTCGAAACCATGAGCCGCGACGAGGCCAAGGCCCAGGCCGAGGCGCTGGGCGCGCGCGCGGCGGGCAGTGTCTCGCCCAAGACCGACCTGGTCGTGGCCGGGCCGGGCGCGGGCAGCAAGTTGAAAAAGGCCGCCGAATTGGGCATTGAGGTAATCGACGAGGCCGCCTGGGCCGAAATCTTCAAGGCAGCGGGATAAACGGCATGGCATTGCATACCTGGTGGCTGTTCGTGGTCACCGTGTTCTTCATCTCGGTTTCGCCCGGCCCCAACATGCTCCACGTGATGACGCGCAGCGTCACGCTCGGCTTTGGCCATGCGATGTTTGCCATGTGCGGCTGCTTCCTGGCGGTGCTGTGCCTGCTCAGTCTTTCGGCAGCGGGGCTATCGGCGGTGCTGGTGGCGATGCCGCAGCTGTTCACCGCGCTCAAGATCGTGGGTGCGGCCTATCTGCTTTACCTGGGATACAAGGCCTGGACCGCGCAGGAAGCAGCGATCGATGTGGGTGCCGGTGATCCCGTGGCAGCGCCAAGGCCGCTGGCGCTGTTCCGCACCGGCTTCCTGATCGGCATCAGCAACCCCAAGGCGCTGTTGTTCGCCGGGGCGTTCCTGCCGCAGTTCATCGATCCGGCGCGGCCCAAGCCGCTGCAATTTGCCGTCATGGTCGCCACTTTCGGGGTGATCGAGATCACCTCCTACATGTTCTATGCGCTGGGTGGCCGCTCGGTGGCGCGCTGGCTGGAAAAGCCTTCGCCGCGCAAGCTGTTCAACCGCGTGACCGGCGCGATCTTCGTGGCGTTCGGGCTGGCGATGGTGGGAAGCCGGGCTTGATCTTTCTGGGGGTTGGGCCAGGTTTCCGCCAAACCACCCCCCTCTTCTGAAGATGAGGGGGGCGGGCCTTACGCCACGCCCCCGCAAATCACCACTTCTGCGACCATGCCGGCAGCGTGCCGGGCTTGCTGGCGCGGATGCGGGTGGTGGGGCGGCGGCGCAGCCACAGGATAGACCAGTCGCCGCGCACCTGGCGCGCGGCCAGGCGCAGGCCGGCGCGGGCGTAGGCGGCGCGCACCGCGCGTTCCTGCGTGGCGAGCAGGCCGGCGAGCAGGACATGGCCGCCCGGCTTGACCGCCGCAGCGAATTCGGGGGCAAGTTCGATCAACGGCCCAGCCAGGATATTGGCGATCAGCATGTCATAAGGGGCGGAAAGGCGCAGCAGCGGGTGGTCCATGCCCGGCGCAATGACCATGGCCAGCTTGCCCGGCCCATCGCCCAGCGGCACGCCATTGGCATCGGCATTGGTGGCCACGACCGGGCCGCAGACCGCATCGATATCGCTGGCGATGGCGCGTGCGCCGGGCCACAGGTGCAAGCCGGCAAAGGCGAGCAAGCCGGTGCCGGTGCCGATGTCGGCCAGGCTGCGCACCGCCGCGCCGTGGGCCTTCATGTGGGCCAGCATGGCCAGGCAACCGGCCGTGGTGGCGTGCTGCCCCGTACCAAAGGCCTGGCTGGTGGGGATCAGGAAATTGCGGATGCCGGGCTGGTCCACCGCCGGATATTCGGGCGTGTGAACGTGGAACGGCCCTTCGTGGATCGGCTCCACGCCATGCTGGCTGAGCGTGACCCAGTCTTCTTCAGGCAGTTCCTCGATCTGCATCGGCGGCGCGCCATCGGCGAACAGCGCGGCGATTGCGGCGCGTTCCGTTTCGCCCGGCTCATCGGCCAGCCAGGCTTCCAGTTGCCAGTCCTCAGGCTTGTCCTCGGCAATCTCGCTGCCGGCGATAACGATCTCCGGATCCCAGTCGAACACGTCTTCATGGGCGATCAGCGCGGCCTGGACCACGGCGCGCGGGGCAAGGATAGTGATTTTCCAGCTCATGGCGTGGGTCTTTGTGGGCTGGCGGCTTCCTTGGCAAGGGTCTCGTCCAGCTTTGCCCGGCCACGCGCGGCATAGGCGCGGCAGGCACCGGGCGCTGGCCGCGGCGCGCCGGCGGCAAGGCGGTCGAACAGGTCGCTGGCGCCAGGGTGAGGGGTGATCAGCAAAGTGCAGGGCAGGCGCGCGATCCGGGCGAGCGAGGCGCGAAACGCCGCGACATAAGCCGGATGATCGGCAAAGCGCCAGCCTGGCGCGGCAAGGGCCGTCACGCTGTCGACATAGGCGATCGCGCGGCAATCGCGGCCGGCGCAACTGGTCCAGGTCCAACTGGTCGAGCCGGGCGCGTGGCCGGGCGTGGCATGGGCCACCAGCCGCAGCGCGCCCGTTGCCAGCACGTCCCCATCGCGCAGCACCCGGTCGACATGAACGCCGGGGAAGGGTTTGAGCCAGGCGGCCTGCGGGTCTTCGGTAGGAACCTTGCCGGTTTCCAGCACGCGGGCGGCTGCCGGCAGGGCGGCAAGGCGTGCGCCCGTCATGCGCTTGAGCGCGGCAAGGCCGCCCGCATGATCGGAATGCTCGTGGCTCAGCACGATCCAGCGAACGTCCGCCAGGCGAAACCCGGCAGCCTCGATATTGTGGGCCACGCTTTGCGCAGCATCGGCCACGCCGGCATCGACGAGCACGTGTCCCTGCGGCGAGGTGATCAGCACGGCGCTGATCCCGCACGTCCCGACATACCAAGTGTTAGCGAAAATCCGTTGCGGCGGAGCGGGATCGGCCCAGCCATCGCGACCGGCACAAGCACTGGCCAGGACCGCGCCCGGCGCCTTGGCCGGGGCTGGCTGGCCAAGGGCGGGCTGGCCCAGAGCGGGTTTGGCGGGGGCGGGCAAAGGCGACAGGACAAGGCCGGCCAGTGCGGCTGCGAAAGGAAGTTTGGCGCGCATGGCCTGTGGTTTGCGCGCGATCCTGCCGCATGACAACATACGAATTCGGCTTCACCCTTTCGCCGGCTTGCACCCCGGGGCTTTTCGACTAATAGCGACTCGTCCTGACCGGAAACCTCATCCCGGTCGCCTTTGCGATAAGAAGGGGAAGTTCCATGGCGCTGGCGCGCAGCAACCGGCCACTTTCGCCGCACCTCCAGATCTGGCGCTGGGGTCCGGCCATGCTGGTCTCCATCCTCCACCGCGTTACCGGCAACGGCCTGGCCTTCGTGGGCCTTTCGCTGCTGCTGTGGTGGCTGGGTTCGATTGCCAGCGGCCCGGAAGCCTATGAAACATTCATCACCTACGTGTGGACCGGCGCCAGCGGCGGCCTTTCCGCCGTGACCGCGATCCTGGGCAAGATCGTGCTGGTGGGCCTGTCCTGGGCGTTCTTCCAGCATGCTGCCACCGGCATCCGCCACCTCGTGCTCGACATCGGCGTTGGCTACGAACTTTCGGTCAATGCCCGTTGGTCGGTCTTCACGTTGATCGCGTCTGTCGGTCTTACGGCTCTGTTCTGGGGCTTCGTGCTGCTGCGCTGAGCGCCGGCACGCCCTTTCCTGATTTTCGGAGGTACCATGGGTAACGGAACTTCGATCGGACGCGTGCGGGGGCTGGGTTCCAGCCACGCCGGCACGCATCACTGGCTGGCCCAGCGGCTGACGGCCGTGGGCAACCTGATCCTCATCCCCTTCCTGGGCGTGAGCCTGGCACTGCTTCCCGCGCACGATTTCGTCACGCTGCATGGCTGGGCGGCCAAGCCGCTCAGCGCCACGATGCTGGTGCTGCTGGTGGTCAACACGCTGTACCACGCGCGCCTGGGCGTGCAGGTCATGCTGGAAGACTATATCCACGAAGAAGGCGGCAAGGTGGCTTCCTGGCTGCTGATCAACTTCGTGCCTGCCGCCGCTGCCGTGTTCGGCATCGTCTCGATCATCCGCATCGCATTGGGGGCCGCGTAAGCCATGTCTGCTGCCTACAAGATCATCGATCATACCTATGACACCGTCGTTGTCGGCGCGGGCGGTTCGGGCCTGCGCGCCACGATGGGCTCGGCCCAGGCCGGCCTGCGCACCGCCTGCATCACCAAGGTGTTCCCCACGCGCTCGCACACCGTTGCGGCGCAGGGCGGGATTGCCGCTTCGCTGCAGAACAACACGCCCGATCACTGGACCTGGCACATGTACGACACCGTCAAGGGGTCTGACTGGCTGGGCGACCAGGACGCCATCGAATACATGGTGCGCGAAGCCCCGGCGGCGGTCTATGAACTCGAGCACGCCGGCGTGCCGTTCAGCCGCAACGCCGATGGCACGATCTATCAGCGTCCGTTCGGCGGCCACATGCAGAACATGGGCGAAGGCCCGCCGGTGCAGCGCACTTGCGCCGCGGCCGACCGCACCGGCCATGCCATGCTTCACGCGCTCTATCAGCAGAGCCTGAAGTATGATGCCGACTTCTTCATCGAATACTTCGCCATCGACCTGATCATGGAAAACGGCGAATGCCGTGGTGTGATCGCGCTGTGCATGGACGACGGTTCGATCCATCGCTTCCGTGGCCATGCCGTGGTGCTGGCGACCGGCGGCTATGGCCGTTGCTATTTCACCGCCACGTCGGCCCATACCTGCACCGGCGACGGTGGCGGCATGGTGCTGCGCGCCGGCCTGCCGCTGCAGGACATGGAATTCGTGCAGTTCCACCCCACCGGCATCTATGGCGCGGGCGTGCTGATCACGGAAGGCGCGCGCGGGGAAGGTGGCTATCTCACCAACTCCGAAGGCGAGCGGTTCATGGAACGCTATGCCCCGTCGGCCAAGGACCTGGCCAGCCGCGACGTGGTGTCGCGCTCGATGGCGCTGGAAATTCGCGAGGGGCGCGGCGTGGGTCCGCACAAGGACCACATCTACCTGCACCTCGACCACATCGACGCCAAGGTGCTGGCCGAGCGTCTGCCGGGGATCACCGAAAGCGGCAAGATCTTTGCCGGCGTTGACCTGACGCGCCAGCCGCTGCCGGTGGTGCCGACCGTGCACTACAACATGGGTGGCATTCCCACCAACTATCACGGCGAAGTGATGACCATCGGGGCCGATGGCAATCCCGAAACCGTGGTGCCGGGCTTGTTCGCCGTGGGCGAAGCGGCCTGCGTTTCGGTGCACGGCGCCAACCGCCTGGGCTCCAACTCGCTGATCGACCTTGTCGTGTTTGGCCGCGCCACGGGCCTGCGCCTCAAGGAACTGATCAAGCCGGGCACGGCGCACCAGTCGCTGCCCAAGGACAGCGCCGACCTGGCACTGTCCCGCCTCGACCACTTCCGTAACGCCAAGGGCGGTTCGCCCACGGCCAAGATCCGCACCGAGATGCAGCGCGCGATGAGCCAGCACGCGGCGGTGTTCCGCACCGACGAGCTGATGGCCGAAGGCAAGCAGAAGCTGGGTGAGATCTATGCCTCGATGCAGGACATCGGCGTTTCGGACCGCTCGCTGATCTGGAACTCGGACCTGGTGGAAACGCTGGAACTCGACAACCTGATCAGCCAGGCTTCGGTCACGATGCATTCGGCATACAACCGCAAGGAAAGCCGCGGCGCCCATGCGCACGAAGACTTCCCCAACCGCGACGACGCCAACTGGATGAAGCACACCGTGGGCTGGTTCGATGGTTGGGGCGGCAAGAGCGGCGACATCAAGCTCGATTACCGTCCCGTGCACGAATATACGCTGACCGACGACGTGCAGTACATCAAGCCGAAGGCGCGCGTGTACTGATCGGTTCGCTCAGCGTTATTTACGGAAAAGCCGGGGTGGCGACACCCCGGCTTTTTTGTCGTCCATTTTGGTGCATACCACTCGACTGTAACATAGCGATACAATATCAACCCTTCCTCGGCGCGAGCCAGGACGAACGGGGATTTCAATGACGTTTTATCGCAATGGCTCGGAAGTGACGCTTCAGCTGTCAGCGCAGCAGCAATACCATGCCTTTGGCAGCTTGCTTGCCGATGGCGACGTGCTGGTTCAGAGCGAAGATCGCACCAACCCCAATTCCGGCAATTATACCTATACGATCTTTGATGGCAGCGGGGCTGCAGAGGGCACCGCGATCACGTTGCATGCCTCCAAAGTCTTTGGCCTCGCCGACGGCAATCTTATTACGGTTGCGGAGCCATCGAGCAATGGCGACAGCATTGTTCTCAATATCGCTGACACCAACGCATCGAATGGCGTGAGCACGGGGACTTATACAATTTCGCCTCGGTTCAGCTCTATCAGCCTTTCGGAAGTATCAGTCGTATCGCTGACTGGCGCGAATGCCGGCAAGATCGCTGTCGTCGACAACGTCGTTTTCAGTTCAGGAGATACGAGGGCCACGTTCCACATCATTGATTTAGCCACTGGCAGCGTCGGCGCAGAGGTATTCGCGTCCTATTCCGGTCGCGACATGCCACCTACTCTGACGGAGTTGGCTGACGGCTCATTACTGACAACCGCTTGGGACAACGGCGTGCGGTCTGGCCAGCATGGCTTTACGATTTCCATTCGGGGTCTGGACGGCGTTGCAGTAGTGGCACCCACGATTCTGCCGCTTGATTACTCGCTAAACCCCTCGGAATTGCAGGTGGCGGCGCTGGCCGATGGTGGCTTCGTGGTCACCTGGTCGGAGAACAAATCGAGCAACGGTTATGCGGGTTTGGGAACGCTTCACGCGCAAGTGTTCGATGCCAAGGGCCTGGCCGCAACTCAGGACATTATCATTAGTCAGGATGGTCCGCGCTTTGTTGGGTCGACAGACGTGGCCGGACTGGCTGATGGCGGGTTCGCCATTGTCTGGGCAAGCAAGAATGCCAGCGTTGGTACCGACGGTTTTAGCGAGATTTCAGTTCGCGCGTTCGATGCAAGTGGGGCTGACACCAGCGCCGAGCAAATCGTCAACACCACGACGGCCGGCGACCAGATGAACGCCCAGGTGATCGGTACACCTGATGGTGGCTTCAAGGTGTTGTGGCAGGACGCGAATTCCAAGCTGCATAGCCAAGAGTTTTATGCCAATGCAGGCCAGACATTCGAAGGCACCAGTGGTGCCGACAAGTTGACCGGAACCGACAAGGACGACTTGTTCCTGGGCCACGGCGGCAACGACACGATCGTCGGCGGCGACGGGATCGATACGGTGAGTTTTGCCGATGCGGTAGGCGGCGTCTATGTCACGCTGGCAACGACGAAGCCGATCGATACGATTTCCGCTGGCACAGTGGTGCTCAAGGAAATCGAAAACGCGATCGGATCCGATTTCAACGACACGATCTATGGCAGCAAGGCGGACAACCGCCTTGAAGGCGCGGGGGGCGACGACACTATCAAGGGCGCGGAAGGTAACGACACCTTGCTGGGTGGCGGTGGCCACGACGTGCTCGATGGTGGCGCCGGCGCGGATCGCCTGGAAGGCGGCGCGGGCAACGACAAGCTCTATGGTGGCGCCGGCAAGGACGTGTTGCTGGGCGGCGATGGCGATGATCTGCTCGATGGCGGGGCCGCTGGGGATAGCATGACCGGGGGCGCTGGTAGCGATACGTATTACGTCGATAGCCCGAACGATCGGGTTCTTGAGAATGCCGGCGATGCCGGCATCGACAAGGTCTATGCCCGGGTCAGCTACACGCTGACCGATGGAGTGGAGCGGCTGACGCTGGTGGAAGGCGCGGGCAACCTGAAGGGCACAGGCAACGCGGCCAACAACGTGATCGTCGGCAACAGCGGCAACAACGTGCTGAGCGGTGGCGGCGGGGTGGACGTCGTCACCGGCGGGGCGGGCAGCGACACGTTTCTGTTCGATCTGCGGCCCGAAGCGGCGAGTCGCATGGCGATCACCGATTTCACCACGGGCGTGGACAAGATCGCTCTTGCCCTGGGCGCGTTCGACGACGGATTTCCCGGCGCCCATGCCGGCGCTGTGCCGGCGGTGGAATTCGGCTATGGCACGCGGGCGGCCAACCCGGTGCAGAGCCTGGTCTATGACCAGGCGACTGGCAACCTATGGTACGACGCCGATGGCAGCGGCAGTGGCAAGGCGATCCGTATCGCCACGCTCAATCACGCGCCCGACTTGCATCTTTCCGACATCATCTTCGTCTGAGCAAAACCCCCGGCGCTGCCAGCGGCAGAGCCGGGGGAACAGGCTCAGCGGTTGCGCTTGTCCTGCTTTTCCTTTTGCTTTGCAGCCTCGGCCGCGGCCGCTTCGCGCGCACGGGTGGCGGCGATGGCCTTGGCGTCCTTGGCCGTGGCAGCACGTGCCGGATAGGGGCAGCCGCGCGACTGGCCCACGCCCTTGAGGAACGACCGACGCGCGGTGCCGGCGAACAGCGCCACCTGCCACTGCCGCTGCGCTTCGTTGGCGCCGGAGATTTCGCGAATGATGCCGCCGAACGGGATCAGCGAGCCGACGATCGACTTGGCTGTGTTGCCCACCATCATGCCGCCCTTGGTATAGTCGGCGATGTCGATATCGTCGCCCAGCACGGCATCAAGCCGGCGGATTTCGCCCGAGATCGCAGAGCAGCCCTTGAGGCCGACCAGCGTATAGGGCGATTGCCGCGCCTTGAGCAGGATCGGCGGGATGTCTTCCTTCTTGAGATTGACGGTTTCGAGCGGCGTGGCGACGACATCGCCGACCTTGGCATCCTTGGGGGCGACAGCGGTCTGGGCCTGGGCGTTGAGCCCGGCGAGGGCGAGCGGGGCCAGCGCGCCGAACAGGGCGGCGCGGGTGGCAAGGCGGTGTGCGAACATAATTGGTAAAACTCCCCGGTTTCCCCGCATTACGCGGCAAGCCGGGCAAGGTTCCTGACAAGGCGTTGCGACCGCCTTACACCGCGCCATCGGTGAAGGTGTTGCACGCCGCCGGGTTGCCGCTGTCCAGGCCCTTGCGCAGCCAGGTCATGCGCTGCGCGGCGGTGCCGTGGGTGAACGCTGCTTCCACCGGCGTGCGCCCGGCGGCCTTCATCAATGTGTCGTCGCCGATCTGGTGCGCGGCACGCAGGCCTTCCTCCACGTCGCCCGGCTCGATCCGCGCGCGATTCTGCGCGGCCCAGACCCCGGCGTAGCAATCGGCCTGAAGCTCAAGCCGCACCGACAGGGGATTGGCGGCGTCGGGATTGGCCCGCTGCGCGCGCGTGACCTTGGCAGAAGTGCCGACCAGGTTCTGGATGTGGTGGCCATATTCGTGCGCCATGACATAGACGCGTGCGAAATCGCCGCCCGCGCCCAGTTTCTTGTCCAGCTCGGTATAGAAATCGGTGTCGATGTAGATGCCCTGGTCACTGGGGCAATAGAACGGGCCCATCGCGCTTTGTGCCGCGCCGCAGCCCGACGAGCCCTGGCTGGAATAGAACACCAGCTTGGGTGCGCGGAACGCGACGTTTTCAGTTGCCAGCAGTGGCTTCCATGTCTTGTTGAGCGAGGACAGGGCGTTGCAGCTTTCATGACTGAACGCGTTGACATCGCAGGCCTGGGCCAGCGTTTCGCCGCCGGGCCGGCCAACCTGTTGCGATGGGGTTTCGCCCACTGGACCTGCCAACTGGCGCGGCAGGCCGCCGAACAGGAACGAGGCACCGACAACCAGCAGGATACCCAGGATGCCGAAACGCGAGCCGATCAGGCTGAAGATCAGGCCGAGCGGGAAACCGCCACCGCCGCCACCGCCCAGGGAAAAGCCGCCGCCCTGGCCGCGCTGGTCTTCCACATCGATATTGTTGTCGTAATCGTCGAGCCGCATGGCGTGCCTGTTTCCGTTGCTGTGCTTGCGTGAGCGTATAGCCGAAATGGCAAGCGCTGGCGTGGCACAATGTTCCGTATGGCGATGCACGAAAAACCGCGCCACATCGGTTCACCGTGCTTTACAGTTTCGGAACTTGCGCGCGTTGGTGGGTTTTGTCAGCAAGAGGACTGCGCTCAAGCGTTTGAGGTTGTCGATGAGTCGTGGCGCATGGGTGTTGCGGGCACTGGCCCTGGTCTTGCTGGCAGCACCGCTGCTGGCAGCGCCCTTGTGCCTGTCTGCCGCCCCGGCGGCCGTGGCCCCCTCGTTGGAACAGCGCCTGCGCGGCCATGTCGAAACATTGGCCAGCCCGGCGTTCGGCGGGCGCCGGCCGGGTACCGACGGGGAGACGCAGACGCTGCGCTACCTGGCGCGGCAATGGTTCGAGATGGGCCTGGAATCGGGCACCAATCTGCCGGGCAATCCGTGGTTTGCCCCGGTGGAACTGGTGGCGCGCGAGCCGGTGCTGTCGCGCGCCACGTTCACGCGCGGGCGGCGGCACTTGCTCGCCGACGAGCGCGACGTCTTCGTGGTGACGTCGGGGGTGCGCAACCTGGTGGAAAGCGCGCCGGTGCTGTTCGTGGGACATGGCACGGTGCCCTCGCGCACCGAGCTGGCCGGCCGGGTTGCCCTGCTGCTCGACAGCAAGAGCCGGCCGACGCGCGCCTTGCGTGGCAGGGACGGCGGCGATGGCGCCGCCGATGGCCATGAAGCGGTTGGCCGGTTGCTCGATGGCGGCGCGATGGCCGTGATCACGGTGCTGGATGGCGCGCGCAGCCTGGATGACGTGGCGATGCGCCGCCGCAAGGCGGGGACGGCGCTGGCGGGCGAGCGGCTGGACAACGAGATCGAGGCGTTCGTCACGCCCGACATGGCCGATCGCCTGCTCGGCGGCACGCCCGCTGCGGCGGGCCAGGCCCTGGCCGCCGCACAGGCAGAGGCCGACCAGCCCGATTTTACCCCGCGCCTGATCGGTGCCACGGCCACGCTGGAGGCGACGAGCAAGGAAACGCGGGTGCGGACCCACAACCTGGTGGGGCGCATTCCGGGCCGTGATCCCGAGGCAGGCGCCGTGCTGCTGGTGGCGCACTGGGACCATTTCGGGGTTTGTGCTGACAATGGCGCGATCTGCCCCGGCGCGGTGGACAATGCCAGCGGCGTTGCCGTGATCACCGAAGTGGCGCGCCAGGTGATGGCCGGGGGCCCGCTGCGCCCCCAAGGTCGTGATATGCCCGAGCGCGACATCTATGTCCTGGCCACCACGGGCGAGGAGATGGGATTGCTGGGTGCGCTGGCCTTTGCCGAAAACCCGCCCTTGCCGTTGGGCCGCATCGTGGCGGCGTTCAATGTGGACAGCACCGGCCTGGTGCCGCCGGGCGGACCGGTGGCGATCGTCGGGCGGGGGATGACGCCGCTGGACGAGGAAGTGGGCCGCGTTCTGGCGCGGATGAAGCGCAAGCTGGTCGATGGCCAGGCGGCCAATGCCTATGTGCGGCGGCAGGACAGCTGGGTGCTGATGCAGCATGACGTGCCGGCAATCATGGTCAGCACCAGCTATGCCGACGAGGCGCGGCTGGGGCGATTCATGGCCGGCGCCTATCACACCCCGGCCGACACGCCCAACCAGGTGAACTATGCCGGCATGGCCGACGATGTGCTGATCACCACCGAACTGGTGCGCGATTTTGCCGACCCGCGACGCTATGCGGGAGCCGGTTCGCCATTGCCCGCCAGCCCCCCGACAAATAGCCGGCGAACCCCCTAGCCAATTGTTCCCGGCTTGATTACATGGGCCGCCACGATTCTACCCGGACAGGAAGTGGCAGCTAACATGGATATCCCTCTCGGCCTTACCTTTGACGACGTTCTGCTGCGTCCGGCCGAGTCAGACATCCTGCCTTCGCAAGCCGATACCCGCACCCGCCTGACCAAGGCGATCGCGCTGAACATTCCCGTACTCTCGTCGGCGATGGACACCGTGACCGAGGCCGACATGGCCATCGTCATGGCCCAGCTTGGCGGCATCGGCGTGCTGCACCGCAACCTGTCGGTCGAGGAACAGGCCGCCGCGGTGCGCGCGGTCAAGCGCTATGAAAGCGGCATGGTCGTCAACCCGATCACTATCGGGCCCGATGCCACGCTGGGCGATGCCCAGGCGCTGATGAGCATGCACCGCATCAGCGGCATTCCCGTGGTGGAAGCCGGTGGCAAGCTGGTGGGCATCCTGACCAACCGCGACGTGCGCTTTGCCGCCAACCTGGCCCAGCCGGTGCGCGAGTTGATGACGCACGAAAACCTCGCCACGGTAAAGCTGGGCACGAGCGGGGACGAAGCGCGCCGCCTGCTGCACCAGCGCCGCATCGAAAAGCTGCTGGTGGTGGACGATGCCTATCACTGCATCGGGCTGATCACGGTGAAGGATATTGAGAAGTCCGTCACTTATCCCAACGCCACCAAGGATGCCGCCGGGCGCCTGCGCGTGGCGGCGGCCACCACCGTGGGGGAAAAGGGCCTGGCCCGCACCCATGCCCTGGTCGATGCGGAATGCGATGTGATCATCATCGACACCGCCCATGGCCACAACCGCGACGTGGCGCGCGCCGTGGAGGCGGTGAAGAAGCTGTCCAACGACGTGCAGGTGATTGCCGGCAACGTTGCCACCGCCGAAGCGACCCGCGCGCTGATCGATGCCGGGGCTGACGGCATCAAGGTGGGCATCGGGCCCGGCTCGATCTGCACCACCCGCATCGTGGCGGGCGTGGGCGTGCCGCAGTTGACCGCCATCATGGAATGCGCGGCCGAAGCGGAAAAGTCCGGCGTGCCGGTGATCGGCGATGGCGGCCTGCGCACGTCGGGCGATGCGGCCAAGGCGCTTGCCGCCGGGGCCAGCTCGATCATGATCGGTTCGATGCTGGCTGGCACCGAGGAAGCGCCGGGCGAAACCTTCATTTACCAGGGCCGCGCCTACAAGGCCTATCGTGGCATGGGTTCGGTGGGAGCCATGGCGCGCGGTTCGGCCGATCGCTATTTCCAGCAGGACATCAAGGATTCGATGAAGCTGGTGCCCGAAGGGATCGAAGGCCAGGTGCCCTACAAGGGGCCGGCCAAGGATGTGGTGCACCAACTGGTGGGCGGCATCAAGGCGGCCATGGGCTATACCGGCAGCGGCACGATCGAGCATCTGCGCAAGAATGCCAAGTTCGTGCGCATCACCAACGCGGGCCTCAAGGAAAGCCACGTCCACGACGTGACGATCACGCGTGAGGCGCCGAACTACCCCACCCGGTGACGCCGGCCGCGCGGGTTCAGGCCGCGATCGACATTCTTGACGAAGTGATCGCGGCCGCGCGCGGGCAGGGGGCTTCGGCCGACCGGCTGGCGGCCGAATGGTTTCGCCAGCGCCGCTTCGTGGGGTCGAAAGACCGCCGCGCCATTCGCGAACTGGTCTGGGCGGCAATCCGCGTCTGTGGCGATGTGCCCGTATCGGGGCGCGCTGCGGTGCTGGCGCTGGCGCAGGGCGATGCCGCCCTGGCCGCGCTGTTTGACGGATCGACTTATGGCCCCGCGCCGATCCGCGCCGGAGAGCCGGTGGCAACGGGCGGGGCCATGCCGGGCTGGCTGGCGGCAGAAATGGCCGCGTCGGGCCTTGATGCGGCGGAACAGGGCGCGCTGCTGGGCCGTGCGCCGCTGGACCTGCGCGCCAATACCTTGAAGATCGACCGCGAAAGCCTGGCCGCGCGCCTGCCGGTGGCGGCCGATGCGACGGCGGCGCCCCACGGGCTGCGCCTGCCCGTGGGGACGCAGGCGGAAACCTGGCCGGAATTCGCCCAGGGCCTGTTCGAAGTGCAGGACACCGGCAGCCAGATCGCGTGCCAGGCACTGGACGCGCAGCCGGGTGAGAGCGTTGTGGACTTGTGCGCCGGGGCCGGCGGCAAGACCCTGGCACTGGCGGCTGCGATGCAGAACACCGGCCGCCTGCTGGCCTGCGATATCGACCGGGCACGCCTACAGCGCCTGGCCCCGCGTGCCGAGCGGGCCGGGGCCCTGGTCGAAACGCGGCTGCTCAATCCGGGGCAGGAAAATGCGATCCTGGCTGATTGGCAGGGACAGGCCGACGCCGTGCTGGTGGATGCGCCCTGTTCGGGCACGGGTACCTGGCGGCGCAATCCCGAGGCGCGCTGGCGCCTGACGCCGGCGGCGATCGCACGCTATGGCCAAATGCAGGCCCATGTCCTGGCCGTGGCGGCAGGGCTCGTGCGGCCCGGGGGGCGGCTGGTCTTCATCACCTGCTCGCTGATCGATGCCGAGGGCGCCGATGGGCTGGCCGCGTTCCTGGCGACTCATCCCGGGTTCAGGTGCGAACCGCTGGATATGGCGGTGGGCCGTCCGCATCGTGGCGGTTGGCGTTTGTCTCCGTATCATGACGGTACGGACGGGTTTTTCTTCGCGCGGCTGGTGCGTCTGTGATAGACCCATCGGCCATGAGGGTGGTCTATCGCCGTGGTGAGCAGTCCCGGCTGAAGGAGTTCTTGATGCGCTATACGCCCGCGGCCCTTGCGCTGTCCCTGCTTGTGGCCGTGACCGGCAGCATTGGTTCGGCCCGCACCAGCGATCCTCTCGATCCGCGTGCACAGGCGCTGTTGCAGGATGGGCGTGCATCTTTGGCCAAGGGCGAAGTTGACGCGGCGACCGACAGCCTGGAAGCGGCCCTGGCGATCGACCCGGCCAACCCCGGCATCCTGGTTGCGCTGGGCGATGCTTCGCGCCAGGCCGGCCTGCAGGGCAAGGCGATCCACTATTATCGCAACGTGCTGGAGCGCGAGCCCAACAATCTTTCCGCCATTGCCGGCGAAGGCGCCGCGCTGGCCGAAAAGGGCGCGGTGGACAAGGCCAAGGCCAGCCTTGCCAGGCTGGAGGGCCTGTGCGGCAAGGCTTGCCCGGAAACGGCCGTGGTCAGCAAGGCGCTGGCCGCCGGGCCCAAGCCACAGGTTGTGGCAGTCGAGACGGTGACGCCCAAGCCGGAAGTGCAGGCGAACTGAGGTTTTTGGGGTGGAGTTGGGTCTTTGGCGTCGGTCCAAGGCTTCCACCACCCCCAACCCCCTCCTCTGAAGAGAAGGGGGAGTGGAAGGGTTAAGCCCCATCCTCTTTAGAGGAGGGGGCTGTGGGTGGCGCGAAGCCTTGCACAACCCCGCCGATCAAATCAGTGCGCGGAATTCGTCGACGACTTGGCGGTAGACGCGGCGTTTGAACGGCACGATCAGATCCGGCAACTGTTCGGGATCCACCCATTTCCATTCGCAGAATTCGGCCGGGTCGTGGGCATCGAGCACCACGTCGCTGTCCTGCCCGTTGAAGCGCAGCAGCAGCCAGGACTGGCGCTGGCCGCGATAGCGGCCATGCCACAACTTGCCCACCAGTTCGGGCGGCAGGTCGTAGAAATGTTCCTCGCGACTTTGCGCCAGCACGGTGACGTGATCGGCGGTCAGGCCGGTTTCCTCATGCAGTTCGCGCATCGCGGCAGGCACGAGTTCCTCGCCCTCGTCGATGCCACCCTGCGGCATTTGCCAGGCATCGCCTTCCTTGTTGTCGATGCGCTTGCCGACGAACACGCGGCCTTGGGGATTGACGATCATCAGCCCCACGCAAGGGCGATAGGGAAGAGCGGCAAAGGGGTCCGCACTCATCGATAGGTGGTCCTTGTTCAAGCAGTCGGGCGCAGGGCGTCGAGTACACCGCGCAAGCCCGACAGGATCGCGTCCAGATCGGTCTGCGCGCTGGGGATCGCCTTGCGCACCTGGATAAAGCCGTGGATCGTTCCTGTGCGTTCCATGAACACCAGGGGCGATCCGGCGCGTGCCAGGGCCGCGCCGTAGACCCGTCCGCTATCGCGAATCGGATCAAGGCCTGCGGTCACTAGCACTGTGGGGGGCATCTGGTCATGCCCGCTGTTGAGCGGAAAGGCGCGCGGGGCACCATCGGGCGCGGCATAGGCTTCGCCAAACCATTGCATAACCTTGGCATCCAGCAGGAAGCCTTCGGCAAACTGGTGGAACGAGGCATGGCCTGCCACGGCATCGGTCAGCGGATAGATCGGCACTTGCGCGATCACCGGGGCGGCCGCCGGCTGCGCAACCAGCGCCTGGGTGACGACGATCGCCAGGTTGCCACCGGCCGAATCGCCGATCGGGACAAGGCCGGTCACCGTGCGGCCCAGCGCATCGGGGCTGCCGGCAATCCAGCGGGCGGCCGCTTCGGCATCGTCGGGCGCGGCGGGAAAGGGATGCTCGGGCGCGAGGCGATAATCGACCGCGATCACCGGAAGATCCACTTGTGCGGCAATGTCGGTGCACACGTGGTGATGGCTGTCCAACCCGCCCAGAACGAACCCGCCGCCATGATAGAACACCAGCACCGGGCCAGGCTCGCGGCTTTCGCGGCTGTCATACAGGCGCAGCGGAATGTCGCCCGCCGGGCCGGGGCACGCCAGGTCCCGGATCACGGCGAGGGGCCGTGGCGGCAGGTCGGCCAGCTGCTGCATGGCGACATAGGCGGCGCGGGCCTGGTCCAGGGGCATCTCGTGCATGGCCGGCACCCCGCTGGCAGCGGCCTGGCGCAGATAGTCGAGGAAGGCCTGAACATCCGGGCGGACGACCACATCGGGGTGAACGGAAGGCAGATCGGCCAAGGCGGGTTTCTCCGGTTGCGGCGCACGGCGTGCGGCGCGGGGGACGCTGTACAGCACACCCTGCACCAAGGGGCAGGGTGCTGGCCATGGCCAAGTGCGTCAATAGCCGCCACATAGCAGGGCATGACGAGCCCAACAATTGTCTGGCTGCGCCGCGATTTGCGCCTGCACGACCAGGCGGCCTTCGTGGCCGCGGCGGCAGCCGGCGGCCCCGTGATCCCCGTTTACGTGCTGGATGACGATAGCCCCAAGCATCGCCGCATGGGCGCGGCATCGCGCTGGTGGCTGCACCACAGCCTGCATGCGCTGGACCAGCAACTGCGCGCGATCGGGTCACGCCTGATCCTGCGGCGCGGGAAATGCGACGCGGCGCTCGCCGCGATCCGCCGGGAAACCGGTGCGCGCGTGGTGCATGCCCTGCATCATTACGAACCGTGGTGGCGCATGGCCGAGCGCGCGGTGGGCAAGGCGTTCGACTTGCGGCTGCACCATGGCAATTTCCTGCTGCCGCCCGGCACGGTGCAGAACGGCAGCGGCCAGCCTTACAAGATCTATACGCCGTTCTGGCGCGCCAGCCTGCAGCAACTGCCGCCGCCACCGCCGCAGCCCGCCCCGCGCCAGCTACCCGCCCCGGCATTCTGGCCAGCGAGCGACAATCTGGCCGATTGGCAGCTCTTGCCCACGAAGCCGGACTGGGCCGGGGGCATGCGCGAAACCTGGACGCCGGGCGAAGCTGGCGCGCAAGAGCGGCTCGACGCCTTCGTTGGCCGTGCCGCGCGCTATGACCAACAGCGCAACCTGCCGTCATGCCCCGGCACGTCGATGCTGTCGCCGCACCTTCATTTCGGGGAGATTTCGCCGGCCACGGCCTGGCACGCGGTGGCCGATGCAGGCGGCAGCGTGGACGTATTCCTGAGCGAACTGGGCTGGCGGGATTATGCCCAGAATCTGATCCTGCAATGCCCGGACTATGGCGTGCGCAACGGCCGCGAAGCGTTCGACGCCCTGCCATGGCGCCACGCGCCCAAGGATCTGGCCGCCTGGCAACAGGGGCGAACCGGCTATCCCATCGTCGATGCGGGCATGCGGCAGTTGTGGCATACCGGGTGGATGCACAACCGCGTGCGGATGATCGCGGCCAGTTTCCTGATCAAGCACCTGCTGATCGACTGGCGCGTGGGCGAGCAGTGGTTCTGGGATACCCTGGTCGATGCCGATTACGGCGCCAATGCCACCAACTGGCAATGGGTGGCCGGCAGCGGGCTGGATGCCAACATGTTCGTGCGGATCATGGCGCCGCTGACGCAATCGGCCAAGTTCGATGCGGCGGCCTATATTCGCCAATGGGTGCCCGAACTGGCCGGGCTGGACGATGCCGAGATTCATGATCCACAGCGCCGCCCTGGCGGATATCCGGGCAAGATCATCGATCACGCCCAGGCCCGTGCCCGCGCGCTGGCAGCCCATGGCAAGATGAAGGAACACGGCTGACGCAGCGGCTGGGCTGCTGCGTCACGCGTGGTCGGGTCAGCGTTCCGGCACGCCTTCGTCGCCGCTGTAGCGCAGCAACAGGGCATCATGTTCACGCTGCGACAAGAGGTTGGCAAACGCGCAACCCACCAGCCCGGCGTGCCACCATACCACGTCAGCCTCGCGCGATTCGAGGCCGGGGAGGGTGAGATAGACCTTGCTGCCTTGCGCGATGCGAGCCGGCGCGAGCGCGGAGAAGCCGGCAAGCGAAAGATCGAGCACCAGCGTCTGGACCGCCCGTGCGCCATGGCGGCGCAGTTTGGACGGAATGACGAGGCGTGAACGAGGAGCGCAGCGATCGTCGCTGGCGGCTGCTTCGTAGTTTTCCTGCCATTTGATAGTTGGCATCGGCCGTGACCCGCTGATCGATTCGACACGGCAACGGATCGCTGCCGTTGGCGAAGCATGAGCAAATTGGCTTACCAGCAGGTTAACGCCAGCGCGCCGATCCTAAGATTTCCTACGATGGCAATCTTTTACAAAACGCCGCATTGCACAATGCGCGTTTGGCATCGTTCAGGCCGGGGCGTCCACGCGCTCGCGATGCGGGCTGGCGAAATCCTCTGCCGCCAGCGCAGCGATGCGCGCGGCAACCGTTTCGGGCGGCTTGACGCTGGATGGATTTTCGCCGGGATAGGCCTTGGCCCGCATCTTGGTGCGCGTGGCACCGGGATCGACGATGGCCACACGAATGCCGGAAATTGCCGCCACTTCCTGGGCATAGCTGGCCAGGAGATTGTCGAACGCGGCCTTGGTGGCGCCATAGGCCCCCCAATAGGCGCGCGGCTGCGCGCCGACGCTGCTGGTCAGCCCGATCACGCGGGCATCCTGGCTGCCCTTGAGCAGGGGATGGAATGCGCTGATCAGTGAATGCGTGGCCAGCACGTTGAGCGTGATGGCGCGGCTGAAATCGCGCGGCTCGATCTGCCACACCGGGGTGAGGGCGGGCAGCACGGCGGCGTTGATCACCAGGATATCGAGCGCGACCCAGCGTTCCGAAATCGCGGAAGCGAGGCGGGCCACGCCATCGGGTTCGGCCAGGTCCACCGGGGCAATGGTGGCATGGCCACCAGCCTGGAAGATTTCGTCTTCCACCTTTTCCAGCTCGGCCGCGTCACGCGCCACGAGCACGACATGCGCGCCCGCCGCGGCCAGGGCCCGGGCCGTGGCGGCGCCGATCCCGCGACTGGCGCCAGTGACCAGCGCCACGCGCCCGGCGAGCGGGGTATTTGCATCGGTGGCGGCCACGGTCAGGCGACCTTGGCCGGCTTGGCCTTGAGCTTGACCGGCGAACAGCCCGGATCGCGCTCGCCCAGGTCGGTCAGACGCGTGGGATAGTCACCGGTGAAGCAGGCATCGCAATATTGCGGGCAGGCGCTGCTGCGCTGCGCTTCGCCAACGGCGCGATAGAGCCCGTCGATCGACACGAACGCGAGGCTGTCGGCCTGGATGAATTCGGCCATGGCGGCAATGTCCATCCGCGCGGCCAGCAGCTTGGACCGCTCGGGCGTGTCGACCCCATAGAAGCACGAATGCTCGGTCGGCGGGCTGGCGACGCGGAAGTGCACTTCGCGGGCACCGGCCTCGCGCATCATCTGCACGATCTTGAGGCTGGTGGTGCCGCGCACGATCGAATCGTCGATCAGCACGATGCGCTTGCCCGCCACCAGGGCGCGGTTGGCATTGTGCTTGCGCTTCACATCGGCGTGGCGCGCGCCGTCAGACGGCTGGATGAAGGTGCGGCCGACATAGTGCGAGCGGATGATGCCCAATTCGAACGGAATGCCCGATTGCTGGGCATAGCCGAGCGCGGCAGGCACGCCGCTGTCGGGCACGGGAATGACCAGATCGGCATCGGCCGGGTTTTCCAGCGCCAGCTGCATGCCGATGGCCTTGCGCACTTCATAGACCGAGCGGCCACCCAGGATGGAATCCGGGCGGCTGAAATAGACATGCTCGAAAATGCACGGGCGTTGCGGCGTATCCCCGAACGGGCGGTGCGTCTGGATCGAACCGTCGAGCGCCACCTGGACGAGTTCGCCCGGCTCAACTTCGCGCACCATGTCGGCGCCAACCACGTCGAGCGCGACGCTTTCACTGGCAAAGATCACCGCATCGCCCAGCTTGCCCATGACCAGCGGACGGATGCCGAGCGGATCGCGGCATGCGATCATGCCTTCGGGCGTCATGCAGATCAGCGAATACGCGCCTTCGACCAGGCGCAGCGCATCGACGAAGCGATCGAGCAGCGTGGGATAGCGGCTGGTGGCCACAAGGTGGATGATCACTTCGGTATCGGAAGTGGACTGGAAGATCGCCCCCTTCTGCACCAGATCATGCTTGAGGAACATGGCGTTCGAGATGTTGCCGTTGTGCGCGATGGCAAAACCGCCGGCCGCCAGATCGGCAAACAGCGGCTGCACGTTGCGCAGGCCCGAACCGCCCGTGGTGGAATAGCGTACGTGGCCTGCGGCCATCATGCCCGGCAGTTCGGCGATCGCCTGGCCGCTGGAAAAGTTCTGCGCGACATGGCCGATGCCACGGCGGGAATAGAATTCCTGCCCGTCGAAGCTGGTGATGCCCACCGCTTCCTGGCCGCGATGCTGCAGGGCATGGAGCCCCAGCGCCGTTATCGCCGCCGCGTCGCGCGCGCCCAGCACGCCGAAAATGCCGCATTCCTCGCGCAGCTTGTCGCCGTCGCGGTCCTCGAAGGGGTTGGTGGTGATCATCTGTCTCGCAAGCGCTCGCGCCAAAGACTCGCACCGGTGCGAAGTGCCCCGGCCGAGCAATGCGGCCCATGTGGCGACGTTTGCCGGTAAAGGCAAGGGCGCGCGCGGCAGGCTGCATGGGATGGCCGCCATTGAGCAAAAATTATCTCCTGCTGTCATATGCTTGGCATGACGCGGCGCTTACGGTGCAGGTGGTTTGAAAAATTTTACCATCAAAACGGCCGTAAGGGGCGGCTCTTAGCCCTGAATTAACCATTTGCTGGCCAATATATGCGCCATGCAAACGACGGTTCCCCCCCGGCCACGCATGGCCATAACCCCGGCAGCTTCGCTGCGCGCCGCCATCGTGACGGGACTTGCCTTTTTCATCAGCGCCTTCGTTGCCGTGCACTACAGCCGGCTGAGCGGCGGTGTGGCCATGGTGTGGCTGGCCAATGCGATTCTCGCGGCGCGGCTTCATGCCCTGCCGGTGCGGTGTTGGCCCGCCACGATCCTGGCATGCGCAGTGGCCGGGCTCATGTTGACCAGCCTGTTCGGGCTGGGCTGGCGGGCTGCGCCGTTCCTGACCGCGGCGAACCTGTTCGAAGGCGTGGCAGCGGCCGCAATCCTGCGCCGCATCACCCGGTCGCATTGGCCCGACGATACCGCCGAATGGATGGCCGGCTATAGCCTGGGCATTGGCCTGGCGGTGCCTCTGCTGGGCGCGGCGGTTTCGGCCATCACGCTCTCGCTGGTGGCGGGCTTGCCGATGCGGGTCAATTTCGTCGATTGGCTGATCGGCCATTCGCTGGGCCTGCTGATTTTCCTGCCCTGCGGCAGCCTGGTGTGCATGGCGTGGCAAACGCGCGAGCCATTGCTGCCCCAGGGCGCAGGCACGCGGGCCATGCTGCTGGCCGGGACCATGGCCGTGCTGACGCTGGCGGTGTTCATGCAGACCGCGCGCCCGCTACTCCTGTTTCCCTTGCTGCTGGTGGTGTTCGGCGGGATATGGGCCAACGCTTTCGTTGCCCTGATGCTGCCGATGATCCTGGCGACCTTGGGCGGGCTGCTCACGCTTTACGGCCACGGCCCGATTGCCGACATGCAACCATCGCCCACCGATCTCAACGTGCTGGCCGGCCGCTTGCAGTTCTTCCAGGTCTATCTTGGCGTCACCGTGCTGTGCGTGCTGCCGATCGTGGCCGAGCAGGAGCGCCGCCGCCGCCGGATGCGCGATCTGGCGCATAGCGAGGCCCGCTATCGCCTGCTTTCCGACCATGTCAGCGACGTGATCATCCACATGGCCCGCAGCGGCACGATCCGCTACGCTTCGCCGGCGATCACCCAGTTGACCGGCCATGCGCCCGAACAGCTTTCCGGCGTGGATTTCCGCCAGATCGTGGTGGAAGAACATCGCGCCGCTGTTGCCGCAGCATGGAACGCGGCCGTGGCCAGCCCTGGTGAACCGGTGGCTGTGGAATATCTCAGCCTGCCGCTGGGCGGACCGAGCCGGTGGTTCGAAACCCATTTCCGCGCGGTGACCAACGAAACCGGCGATGTCGATGGCCTGGTTTGCGTCACGCGCGACATTGCCCAGCGCAAGCGCATCGAGGAAGACCTTTCGCGCGCCGCGCTGACCGATCCCCTTACGGGCATTCCCAACCGCCGTGCCTTTTTCGAAACGGCAGAGCGGGTGGGCGCAAGCGGCGTGCCATCGGCCCTGGCGGTGATCGACATCGACTATTTCAAGCTGGTCAACGATCGCCATGGCCATGCGGTGGGTGACCGGGTGCTGCGCGCCTTTGCCGAAACGGCCGTGGCGGCGGTGCGCTCCACCGATTTCGTGGCGCGCATCGGCGGCGAGGAATTCGCCGTCCTGCTGCCCGATACCGAACTGGTCCATGCCGAAAAAGTGTGCCAGCGCCTGGCCAAGGCGGTCAACGCCCTGGCGGTGGACACGCCGCAGGGCCAGGTGAAAATCACCATAAGCGCCGGCATCGCGGCGCTGGGCGCCCATCCCGATGCCGCCCTGGCGGCAGCCGACAGCGCGCTGTATCGCGCCAAGGCCGAGGGCCGCGCCCGCCTGCGCGTGGCGGCCTGACGGGCTTGCGACAACCCGCGATCGAGCGGGAACCGAACCGGCCGCGCGCGATTGGGCAGGGGCGTCTTGCCCTGCCGCGCCCGCCGTCCTAAAGCGTCGCGCGACAATTCGTTCGCCATTGCCCGTCCCGTTCCAGCGCGAAAGTGTGCCGCCTTTGATCCTCTCGCCATTCGAATGGACCATCGCCAAGCGTTACATGCTGCCGGGACGCGGGGAAGCGTTCATTGCCATGGTCGCCGGGATCAGCCTGGTCGCGGTGATGCTGGGCGTGGCTGCGCTGGTCATTGTCATGAGCGTAATGAACGGCTTTCGCGCCGAACTGCTCGACAAGATCGTGGGCCTCAACGGCCATGCCGTGGTGCAGGCCTATGGCGGCCGGCTGGATGACTGGCAGGAAATCCTGGCCAAGCTGGAAAAGACCCCTGGCGTCACCCGCGCATCGCCGCTGATCGAGCAGCCGCTGCTGGCCAGCTTCAACGGCCGGGTGGAAGCGATCCTGGTGCGCGGCAACACGCCCAAGGACATCAACCGCCTGGGCGACAAGCTCAAGGCTGGCAGCCTGGCGGCCTTGCAGCCGGGCAGCAACAACGTGGCGATCGGTTCGCGGCTGGCAGAAAGCCTGGGCGCGCAACTGGGCGATACGATCACGATCATCAACCCGGCCGGGCGCTCCACCCCGTTCGGTACGGTGCCGCGTCAGGTGGGCTATCGCGTCGCCGCGATCTTTGAGATCGGCGTCTATGACTATGACAACGCCTTCGTCGTCATGCCCATTCCCGACGCGCAGACGCTTTTGCTCACCGGCGATTCGATCGGCATGATCGAAATCACCACGACCAATCCCGATACGGTGATGACCACGCTGGGCCCGCTGAAAAAGCAGCTGGAGGGCCGCGCGCAGATCACCGACTGGAAGACGCTCAACGCCAGCCTGTTCGAAGCCCTGGCGGTGGAACGCGTGGCGATGTTCGTGGTGCTGTCGATCATCGTGCTGGTGGCGGTGTTCAATATCCTTTCGTCGCTGATCATGCTGGTGCGCGCCAAGACGCGCGATATCGCGATCCTGCGCACGATGGGGGCCTCGCGCCGCAGCCTGCTGAAAATCTTCATGGCCATCGGCTTTGTCATCGGCGCGCTGGGCACGGCGGTGGGATTGCTGCTGGGCTTCGTGTTCCTCTATTTCCGCCAGCCGATCGTGCATTTGGTGGAAATCGTTACCGGGCAGAACCTGTGGGACCCTTCGATCCGCTTCCTCACCGAACTGCCCAGCCGCAGCGATCCGGTGGAAATCATCGTGATCGCGCTGATGGCCCTGGTGCTCAGCTTCCTGGCCACGCTCTATCCCGCGCTCAAGGCGGCGAGCACCGATCCTGTGCAGGTCTTGCGCTATGAGTGAGCCCGCCATGAACGAACCGGTCGTCCGTTTGCGCAACTTGCGCCGCAGTTTTGAGCAGGGCGGGGTGCGCATCGACGTGCTGCGCGGCGTCAACCTCGATATCCGGCCTGGCGAGATCGTGGCCCTGCTCGGGCCATCGGGATCGGGCAAGTCCACCATGCTCCAGGCTGTGGGCCTGCTCGAAGGCGGGTTTGAAGGCATGATCGAGATTGCCGGCACCGATGCCGCCGCGCTCAATGGCGACGCGCGCACCGTGCTGCGGCGCGATCACCTGGGCTTCGTCTATCAGTTCCACCACCTGCTGCCCGATTTCAACGCCACCGAAAACGTGATCCTGCCGCAGCTGGTGTCGGGCAAGGGCGAGCGCGCCGCGCGCGAGCGGGCAACCGAACTGCTCACTGCGCTGGGGCTGGGCCATCGCCTGGATCACCGGCCGAGCCAGCTTTCGGGCGGAGAGCAGCAGCGGGTGGCCGTGGCGCGCGCGCTGGCCAATCGCCCCGCGCTGGTTCTCGCCGATGAGCCGACCGGCAACCTGGATGAAGCCACGGCCGATCGCGTGCTGGACGAGTTCCTCAAGCTGGTGCGCGGTGAAGGCAGCGCCGCGCTGGTGGCCACGCACAACGAACGCCTCGCCTTTCGCATGGACCGGGTGATGCGGTTGCACGAAGGTGTGCTGGAATAAGCTCCGGTTCAGATGCGTCTTGCTTTCCTGCGGAAACCGACAAGGGCCATATGCGTTTGTCGGGGACCCAAGGAGGGTTTTATCAGATGAATACCACGATCCGTGCCGAATCCCGCGATGGCGCACACGACTTCTGGAACGATCATGCCACGATCGTCACTCGTGAAGCCGCCGGCAGCGTCCTGCATGCCTTTGGCGTGCTACATTCGGGAACCTTTGCCGAAATGGTCCGCCTGATGGGCCGCATGCCCGAAGCGGACCGCGCCGAACTGATCATCGAAAAGTCCGGCGATCGCCATTATGGCCCGGCCGAAGCGCTGCAATTGTTCAAGCGGGCTGATTTCCCGCTCTGACGGCAGCAGCCTGCTAGCATTGATTTCGGGTGTCATTACGTGACAATACGGATGGCCGTGGACCGGCCCGGAGCAATGCCATGACAGCGACGGATACAAGCCCGCAGACAATTGCCGATTTCGATGCGCGTCTGCCCAATGGCGAGCGTATCAGTTTGGCCGACCGGTTGGGCAAAGTCGTGCTGGTGGTGAACACCGCGTCCAAATGCGGTTTCACCCCGCAGTACGAAGGGCTGGAAGCGCTTTGGCGCAAGCACCGCGATGCCGGTTTTGAAATTCTTGCCTTTCCCTGCAACCAGTTCGGCGCCCAGGAACCGGGCAGCGCGGAAGAAATCGAAAGCTTCTGCAAGGTCAACTTCGGCCTGAGTTTCCCCCTGATGGCCAAGGTGGACGTGAACGGCGACCATGCCGAACCCCTTTTCGACTGGCTCAAGGCCGAGGCACCCGGCGTTCTGGGCACCAAGGCGATCAAGTGGAACTTCACCAAGTTCCTGATCGACCGCCAGGGCCGTGTCGTGCGGCGCTATGCCCCATCGGACCGGCCGGAATCGCTTGAGGCGGATATCGTCGCGCTGCTTTAGGTTCTGTTGGTTTCGGTTGTAAGCAACTGGACTTTTTGCCAAAACCCCCGGCAAGCAAAGATCAGGGGGCAATCATGACCAAGCCATTCCACGCCATGCTGGCCGCAACCGCTATGGCTCTCTGTCTTCCTGCGGCGCCGGCCATGGCCAAAGCTGCGTCAGCGGCGGCACCCGCTGACGCAGCGGTGCAAGACACGCGGCTGGCAGCCTTCCTCGACAAGGAGTTTGACGCGGAACTGGCATTGCGCCCGCAGCTTGCCACGCGCCTGGGCCGCAAGGAAGGCATGGACCGGCTGGACGACAACAGCGACGCCGGCATCTTGCGCCGCCTGGAATGGCGCCGGGGCAGCGTGGCGCGGATGAAAGCCGCATTCATGCGCGATCGGCTGTCGGCCGAAGGGCGTATCAACTACGATATCTGGGCGCTGGAACTGGAGCGGGCCGAACTGCAATACCGCTTTCGCCGCTATCAGCCGCCGTTCTATTCGTTTCTTTATTCGGCCCATGCCGAAGTGCCGAACTTCCTGATCAACACCCACCTGGTGCAGGATGCGGCCGACATGGCCGCCTATATCGCGCGGGTAAAAGCCACGCCCGCGATGCTGAACACCGCCATTGCCCAAAGCACGCAATCGGCCGCGATCGGCGTGCTGCCGCCGCGGTTTCAGCTGGAGCGGGTGATTTCGGGTAGCCAGGGGCTGATCACCGGGGCGCCGTTCGATGATGGCGCGCCGTCGCCGCTCTGGGCCGATGCCCAGGCCAAGATTGCCAAGCTGGTAACGGCCAAGGCGATTTCAGCCGACCAGGCCACCGCGCTCACCGCGCAGGCGCGTGAGGCGATCGTGGCGCTCAAGCCCGCCTATCAGCGTGTGATTGCCTGGGCGCAGGCCAGCTTGCCGAACGCCAAATCCGGCGTGGTGGGCGCCGGCACGCTGCCGGGCGGGGCGGATTGGTACGCCGCCGCGCTACGCCTCAACACCACGACCGCGCTGACGCCAGAGCAGATCCACCAGACCGGCCTTGCCGAAGTGACCCGTATCAACGCGGCCGAAGATGCCCTGGCCCGCAAGGCCGGCTTTGCCGATGCGGCCGCGCTCCGGGCCGATCTGGTGGCGAAGGACCCGCCGCGCCCGTGGACCGACGAATTGCGCGCCGCGCGCCTGGCCAAGTCCAACGCCATCGTCAATGCCAACCGCGCGCTGCTGCCCAAGCTGTTCACCGCGCTGCCCGCCTATGGCACCGAAGTGGTGCGTGAGCCCGCGTTCAGCGAAGTGGCCGGCGGCGCGGCCCATGCCGCCTATGCCAGCGCCGATGGCAAGCGACCGGGCCGGGTGTGGCTGCACATGCTGGGCGAGAAAGACCCCGACGCCACGCTGTACACGCTGATGTGCCACGAAGGCATTCCCGGCCACCTGATGCAGGGCGATATCCAGGTGCGCCAGACCGGCACGCCGCAGTTCCGCAAGGCCTATACCTATGTCGCTTTCAACGAAGGCTGGGCGCTTTATGCCGAGCGGCTGTGCAGCGAGATGGGCGCGTTTCCCGATGCCGCGGCCGATCTGGAGCGGCTGGACGCCGAACTGTTCCGCGCCGCGCGCCTGGTGGTGGATACCGGCATCCACGCCAAGGGCTGGTCGGAAGACCAGGCGGTGCAATACCTGATCGATACCGCGCACTTGCCGGCGCAGCAGGCCCGGTCGGAAGTGCGCCGCTATATCACGCTGCCCGGCCAGGCGACGGGCTACAAGGTGGGCATGCTGCAGATCGTGGCCCTGCGCGAAAAGGCACAAGGCGCGCTCGGCGCCAGGTTCGACTTGCGCCGGTTCAACGACCTGGTGGTGAGCGCCGGCTCGGTGCCGCTCTCCGTCCTGGCCGAACGGGTCGACGCGTGGGTGGCGGCGCAAGGCGCGTAATCTGTTGATGAGGGCGCGCCCCCTCTCAAAAAGGTGCAAAGGGCGTGCTATCTTCCAGTCATGGCCTTTGCACCCTTTGTCCCGCTGCGCGTCTTTTCGTCGTACACCATGCTGGATGGGGCGATCGACCCCAAGGCCATTGCCAAGACAGCGGAAAAACGCGGCTTTCCGGCCATTGCCATCACCGATCGCAATGGCCTTTACGGCAGCGCCGCCTTTGCCAAGGCGTGCAAGGACGGCGGGGTGCAGCCGGTCATCGGCACGATGCTGGCCGTTGCCCGGCCCGAGCGCGGCGGCGCTTCGGCGCCCGGCTTTGGCCCGCAGGCGCCCACCATCGATTGGCTGGCGCTCTATGCCCAGGACGCGCAAGGCTATGACAACTTGTGCCACCTCGTCAGCCGGGCGCACCTCGATCGTCCGCTGGAACATGCGCCGCATGTGCTGCTGTCTGATCTGGAAGGCCATACCGACAGCCTGATCTGCCTGACGGCGGCGGGGGAAGGCGCGCTGGTACGGCTTCTGGCAGGCGGACAGCAAACTGCGGCGGACAGCTATCTCGAAAAGCTCAAGACGCTCTTCCCGGGCTCGCTCTATCTTGAAGTGGTGCGGCGCAACGAGGCGGCGGAGGAAGCGGCCGAAGAGGCGCTGATCGCGATGGCCTATGCCCACGATCTGCCGCTCGTGGCCACGAATCCGGCGTGCTTTGCCGACGCCGGTTTCTATGACGCGCACGATGCCATGCTGTGCATCGCCAGTTCCACCCATGTGGACAGCCCCGATCGGCCGCGATCATCCAAGCACTGGTGGATCAAGCCGGTCGAGGCGATGCAGGAGCTGTTCGCCGACCTGCCCGAGGCACTGGCCAACACCCTGGTGGTGGCGCAGCGCACCGCGTGCATTCCGCCCAAGCGCAAGCCGATCCTGCCCAGCCTGGCCGGTGACCAGAAGGGCGAGGCGCTGGCCTGCGCGCGCGACAGCCGCCTGGGCCTGGTCGCACGGATGCGGCCCTATTACCCCGAAAGCTGCCACGGCGAACTGGCGCAAGTGCTGTGTCTTGAGCCGGAGGAAACGCCGCAGGCGGCCGACCATCCCGAACTGGTGGCGGCGGGCGCCTGGGACGAAGTGCTGGAATACCGCCAGCGCCTGGAATTCGAGATCGCGATCATCAACCGCATGGGCTTTGGCGGTTACTTCCTGATCGTGGCCGACTTCATCAAGTGGGCCAAGGACCACGACATTCCGGTGGGGCCGGGGCGTGGTTCGGGCGCCGGCTCGCTGGTCGCCTGGGCGCTGACCATTACCGACCTCGATCCGATCAAGCTGGGCTTGCTGTTCGAACGCTTCCTCAACCCGGAACGCGTTTCGATGCCAGACTTCGACATCGACTTCTGCGAAACGCGGCGCGGCGAAGTGATTCGCTATGTCCAGGCCAAATATGGTGCCGATCACGTGGCGCAGATCATCACCTTCGGTAAGCTCAAAGCGCGCGCCGTGCTGCGCGACACCGGGCGCATCCTGCAGATGAGCTATGGCCAGACCGACCGGCTGTGCAAGATGGTGCCCAATCATCCCACCGACCCGTGGACGCTGGAGCGCGCGCTCAACGGCGTGGCGGAATTGAAGCGCGAGTATGACCGCGATCCCGAGGTCAAGCGCCTGATCGACCTGGCGCGCCAATTGGAAGGCCTGCCGCGCAACAGTTCCACCCATGCCGCCGGCGTGGTGATCGGAGACCGGCCGCTCGCCCAACTCGTGCCGCTCTATCGCGATCCCCGGTCCGACATGCCGGTGACGCAGTTCGACATGAAGCATGTCGAGGATGCCGGCCTCGTCAAGTTCGACTTCCTTGGCCTCAAGACCCTGTCGGTGCTGCGCAAGGCGGTGGACCTGCTCGCCAAGCGGCAGATCTCCATCGATCTTTCGCTGCTGCAACTGGACGACAAGGACGTCTACCGCCTGCTCCAGGTGGGCGACACGGTCGGCGTGTTCCAGCTGGAATCCGAAGGCATGCGGCGCACCCTGGCGGCGGTGAAGCCCACCAACTTTGGCGACATCATCGCGCTCGTTTCGCTCTATCGCCCCGGCCCGATGGACAACATCCCCTTGTTCGGGCGCCGCAAGAACGGGTTGGAAGCCATTGAATACCCCCATGAAAAGCTCTCAGGCATTCTGGCCGAGACCTATGGCATCTTCGTCTACCAGGAACAGGTGATGCAGGCGGCGCAGATCCTGGCGGGGTACTCGCTGGGGGACGCAGACTTGTTGCGCCGCGCCATGGGCAAGAAGATCCAGGCGGAAATGGACCAGCAGCGCACCCGCTTCGTGGCGGGTTGCAAGGAAGTGTCGCAGATCGAGGCGGGCAAGGCCAACGAACTGTTCGACTTGATCGACAAGTTCGCCGGCTATGGCTTCAACAAGAGCCACGCGGCCGCCTATGCCCTGCTCGCCTACCACACCGCCTGGTTCAAGGCGCACTATCCGCATGAATTCTACGCCGCTTCGATGTGCTTCGACATGCACCAATCGGAAAAGCTCAACATCTTCGTGGATGACATGCGGCGCAACGGCGTGGCCCTGGCCGGGCCGGACATCAACCATTCCGAAGCCGAATTCACCGTTGAGCGCACCGCCGATGGCCATGCCGTGCGCTATGCCCTGGCGGGCCTGCGCAACGTGGGTGAAAAGGCGATGGACGCCATCGTGGCCGAGCGGGAGGCCAATGGCCCGTTCGCCACGCTGGACGATCTGTTCAAGCGCATTCCCGCCGGATCGATGAACCGGCGCCAGCTGGAAGCCCTGGCCGCGGCCGGCGCGCTCGACGGGCTGGAACCGAACCGCGCCCGCATCATCGCCAACGCCGAATTGCTGATGGCCGTGGCCGACGAGGCCGTGCGCAGCCGCACCTCGGGCCAGGGCGGCCTGTTCGGCGGCGACGGGCACGACCAGCCCGCCACGCGCCTTGCCGAAACCAAGCCGTGGAGCCGTGCCGACCAGATGGCGGCGGAGCGCGAGAACTTCGGCTTCTATTTCGCCGCCCATCCGGTGGAGGAATATCGCGCCGTGGCCAGCGCCAATGGCGCGCGCACCTATGGCAGCCTGATGGCAGGATCGGGCGATGGCGCCAATGGTGGGAGTGGCGGGGCTGCGCGATCGGCCGCAGTGATGGCGGCGCTGGTGGAAAACGTCCAGAAGCGCAAGACCAAGCGCGGCAAGGACTTTGTCATGGCCGACTTTTCCGACAGCAGCGGGTTGTTCACCGCCTCGTGCTTTGAAGAAACCCTGGTCGATGATTTCGTCACCTGGGCGCGCGAGGGCACCTGCGTGCTGCTCAATGTCGAACTCGACCGGCCCAACCCGGACGAGCCGCCGCGCGTGACCGTGCGCGGGGCAAGGCCGCTGGCGAGCGTGACCAGCGCAGCGCGCATGCACCTGACGCTCGACGTGCTGCGCGAGGATGCCATGCGCGAACTCGCGCTGCTGCTGCCGCGCGAGCCCGATGCCAAGGGCGAAGTGATCGCCCGCCTGCGCACCGCCACCGGCGCCCAGCCGCGCGTGCGCCTGGGCCGCAATTTCAAGCTCGACAGCGACCTGATCGAGCGGCTGATGCCGATCGAGGGGCTGGCCAACCTGGCGCTGACCGCCAAGGCCGACCTGCGACTGGTGTCATAAGCATAAGGCCGGGCGCCACGACCCGGCGGAAAGGACGGCAAGAGGATGCTGGGCGGAATGCAGGACTGGCCGCTGCGCGTGGGCCGGCTGATCGACCATGCCGCGCGCGAGCATGGCCATCGCGCGATCGTCAGCCGCTGGGCCGATGGCCGCGAGACGGAAACGACCTGGGCCGGCGTGCGCCACGATGCCGCGCGGCTGGCCGCCACCTTGCACCGTGTGGGAATCACGCCGGGCGACCGCGTGGCGACACTGGCGATGAACCATGCGCATCACCTGGCTGCCTGGTATGGCATTCCCGGCGCCGGGGCGATCCTGCACACCGTGAACCCGCGCCTGTTCGAAGACCAGCTGGATTTCATCGTCAACCACGCCGAAGACCGCGTGTTGTTGTTCGATGCGGTGTTCGCCCCGCTGGTGGCGCGAATGAAGCCGCGCTGGCCCACGGTCGAACACTATGTCTGCTTTGACAGCAGCGCCCCCGCGCCGGCATTTGCCGATTGGATCGGCAGCGACACCACCGACTGGACGGAAGGGGACGAGCGCGAAGCCTGTATGCTCAGCTATACCAGCGGCACCACGGGCAATCCAAAGGGCGTGCTCTATTCGCACCGCTCCACCGTGCTGCACGCACTGGGCGTGTTGCAGCCCGAAGTGTTTGGAATGGAGAGCCGCAGCGTGGCCCTGCCGGTGGTGCCGATGTTCCACGCCGCCTGCTGGGGCTTGCCCTGGGCTTCGGCCAGCGTGGGCGCCAAGCTGGTCTTGTCTGCCGTGGCCGAGCCGGCCGTGTTGTGCGACCTCATGGCGCGCCACGAGGTGACGGCGATGGCCGGTGTGCCGACGGTGTGGCTGGGCCTGGCGCAGCATGCCGATGCCACGGCGGGCGGCGCATTTCCCCCAGCGCTGAAAGACGTGCTGTGCGGCGGATCGGCCCTGCCGCGCGCGCTGATCGAACGGTTCATGGCCGCGGGCCTGCGCGTCAGCCATGCCTGGGGGATGACCGAAACCTCGCCCATCGGCACGGCAGGTGGCGAGCCGTGGAACTGGGACGGCATGGACTTTGCCGCACAGGTTTCGCTCAAGGCCAAGCAAGGCCGCCCGCCGTTCGGCGTGGAGATGCGCTGCGTGGATCTGGGTGACGCCGCGCACGTGCTGCCGCGCGATGGGCAGACGGCCGGCGCCCTGCAGGTGCGCGGGCCATGGGTGATCCAGCGCTATTTCAAGGCGGAGGCCGATGCAGTGGACGCGGATGGCTGGTTCGACACTGGCGACGTTGCGATCCTGCATCCCGATGGCACCTTGCAGATCACCGACCGCACCAAGGACGTGATCAAGTCGGGCGGCGAATGGATCAGTTCGGTGGAGCTGGAAAACGCCGCCGTGGGCCACCCCGCCGTGGCCGAAGCCGCCGCCATCGGCATTGCCCATCCCAAGTGGGACGAGCGGCCGCTGCTGGTGGTGGTGCTGCGTCCGGGCATGGCCACAAGCACGCAGGAACTGTGCGACTATCTGGCCACCCGCGTGGCGCGGTGGTGGTTGCCCGATGCCGTGGTGTTCGTCGAAAGCCTGCCGCATACCGGCACGGGCAAGATATCCAAGAAGGATCTGCGCGCACAATTCCATGGCTTTTCGTGGGATCAGGCGTAATTTGCAGGCGATAAGAACGCTGGGAGAGTGCCATGATCGTGACGACCACCGAAAACATCGCCGGCCATGATGTGGTGGAAAGCCTGGGCCAGGTTTTCGGCGTGGTGGTGCGCAGCCGCGGGCTTGCCGGCAATATCGTGGCGGGCTTGCGCACGATCATCGGCGGGGAAATCAAGGAATATTCGGCGCTGGTGGAAGACACCCGCCGCCACGCGATCGATCGCCTGGTGATGAACGCCCGGCTGATGGGGGCAGACGCGGTGGTGATGATGCGCTTCGATTCCGGCTCCATCGGCCAGACCATGAACGAAGTGGTGGCCTATGGCACTGCCGTGAAGCTCGCACGCCCTGGGCCTTCGGTGGCATGACGGGCGGTGCGCGCGTTGCCGCGCTGATCACCGCTGGCCTGGTCGGTGCTGCCGGCCTGGCGTTGCATCTGGCAACGGGCAACGGCTGGGGCCTGATCGGCCTGGGCGCCGTGATCGCGCTCGCCACTCTGTTCGAAGCCCGCTACCGCGCGCGCCAGCCCGAAGGCGCCGTGCAGTGGCAGCGCACCGGCGAATGCGAAGTGGACGTGGAGACCGGTGCGGTGGTGGAAGTGTGGTACGACCCCGTGACCGGCGCGCGCAAGTATGAGCCGGTGATCGACTGACTGCGGCGGGCGGGGGAGATTGGACAAGCTCCGCCCCGAACGGATTTCGACGGTTTAAATAACGACTTCCGCTCGCGCTGAGCCCGTCGAAGGGCGCGGGCACAAGGCTCAGAACAAATCCATCTGCCCATCGCGCGAAGGCGGGCGGAACTGCGAGCAATCGAGATCCAGCCGTTCCTGCACGATCCCGGCCCTGCGCAGGGCGAGGCGGAAGCGGGTGTGGATGAGATCGGCCCAGACACCCTTGGGTTTCATGCGGGTGTGGAAGCTGGCGTCATAATCCTTGCCGCCGCGCATCGATTGCACCGTGTGCATCACCTTGGCGGCGCGATCGGGGAAATGCACGTCCAGCCATTGCCGGAACAGCGGCGCCACTTCGTGAGGCAGGCGCAGCATGATCCAGCTGGCTGAGCGGACGCCCAGTGCGCCGGCTTCCATCAGGATCTGCTCCAGGAACTGGTCGGTGATCGCGGGGATCACGGGAGAGACACCGACGTGAGCAGGGATGCCCGCCTCCACCAGCGTGCCCAGCGCCGCCATCCGCTTGGCTGGGCTGGAGGCGCGCGGCTCCAACAGGCCCGACAGGCGCGGATCGAGGCTGGTGATCGAAAGGCCCACCGCCACCAGGCGCCGCACCGCGAGCTGGCGCAGCAGGTCGAGATCGTCGAGGACGCGGGCCGACTTGGTCGTGATCGTCACCGGATGGCCCACCTCCAGGCACAGTTCCAGCACCTGGCGCGTGATGCGATAGTCGCGCTCGATCGGCTGGTAGGGATCGGTGTTGGTGCCCATCGCCAGTGGGCGCGGGCTGTATCCGCACTTGGCGAAGGCTTTGCGCAACAGTTCGGCTGCCTTGGGCTTGGCAAACAGTTTCGTCTCGAAATCGAGGCCGGGCGAGAGATCGTGATAGGCATGCGTTGGCCGAGCATAGCAATAGATGCAGCCGTGCTCGCACCCGCGATAGGCATTCACCGAACGGTCGAAGGGAATATCGGGCGAGGCGTTGAAAGTGAGGACGCTTTTGGGGAATTCCTGCGTGACCGTGGTGCGCAGGCGCGGAGCCTCGCCATCGATGGCTTGCGCCATGTCGCGCCAGTCGCCGTCGGCCTCCCGCTCGGCCAGGCCAAAGCGCGTGGGCACCGCGCCAGACTGCGCACCCCTGCCTTTGATGGGTTGCATTGCGCAGAACATAGCAAGAACATTGCCGGAAGGGAAGGACTTCCTCCCCGTGCCGGGGAGGCTACTTCTCCAGCAGCCTGGGCATCAGTTCCACGAAATTGCAGGGACGGTTGCGGCTGTCGAGCTGTTCGGCGAGGATGCCGTCCCAGCCGTCCTTCACTGCGCCGTTCGAGCCGGGCAGGGCGAAGATGTACGTGCCGCGCGCCACCACCGCGCAGGCGCGGGATTGGATCGTGCTGGTGCCGATCGTTTTGTAGCTGAGCCAGCGGAACAGTTCGCCAAAGCCGGGAATATCGCGCGTTTTCACGCGATCTAGCGCTTCGGGCGTCACGTCGCGCCCGGTCAGCCCGGTGCCGCCGGTGATCACCACGGCGTCAACCGCAGGATCGTCGATCCAGTTGTTCAGCCGCGTGGCGATGCGGTCGGCATCGTCCTTTTCCAGCGCCCGCGCGGCGAGGCTGTGCCCGGCGTCGCGGATGCGCTGCGCGAGAATGTCGCCCGAGGTGTCTTCATCCGGGCCGCGCGTGTCCGAAACGGTGAGCAGGGCAATCTGGATCGGCTTGAACGTGCGCGTGGTGTCAATTGCCATTGAGCGCAACCCGCACGTTGTCGGCACCCGAAAGGCCGGGGAACTTGGGCCACAGGCCCTGGACAAGGCCGATGCGGCTTTCCGAGGGGCCGCCGGCCTGGCGTTCATACATCCAGTAGTTGCGCATCACTGCCGATACATAGCCGCGGGTTTCCCAATAGGGGATCGATTCCATCCACAACAGCGGATCGCCCTGGTCCTTTACCTGGCTGTTCCAGCGCGCCACCGGCATCGGCCCGGCGTTGTAGGCGGCGATCACCTTGGGCAGCAGGCCGCCGGTGGCGCCATTGTCACGCAGGCGGGTGAGGTAGGTCTGGCCGAACGCGAGGTTCACGTCGGGCAGGTCGAGCTGGCTGTCGCGGCCCTGCATGGCCGGATCGGCGCGGGCCATGTCGCGCGCGGTGCCGGGCAAGACCTGCATCAGCCCCTTGGCGCCGGCCGGGCTGGTCACGGCGGTGCGGAAGTTCGATTCCTGCAGCGAATGGGCAAAGAGCAGCGCGGGATCGACTTTCCAGCCATTGGCCGGAACCCACTTGGGCGCCGGAAAGCGGGCGGCTTCGTCTGCGCGCGCGCCGGGCGGGGCATTGTAGGCCATCCACAACTGGGTGGAAGGGAGGCCCAGGTCACGCGCCAGGCGCGAAAGCGGGGCATACTGGCTGGGGGCGCCGATCCGCGCCTGGTAGCGCAGTACGTCGTCGGCCAGGCCATCGGCGCCGATTTCGGCCAGTTGCACGGCCAGGCGCACGTTGTTGACATCGCGCAGCGATTGCCAATCGGCGGTGGAAAAGTCGGGCGCGGCGGCGGGCGTGGCATTGCGCAGGCCCAGCGCCTCTGCCGCCATCATGCCATAAAGCGTATCGGCATTGCGCGCGGCGGCGCGCAGCATGTTGGCCACCTTTTCGGGCTGGCGGCAGCGCACCAGCGCGCGGCTCGACCAATAATAGCCGGCGGCGACGAGTTCGGGATTGCTGCCCTGCGTGGCGGCCTGCTGGAACGCATCGGCCGCGGCCATGCAATCGTCCATCCGCCAGGCGGCAAGGCCCGCGGTCCACAGCGCCTCGGCCACCCACGGGCCAGAGCCGCCCTGCGTGGCGGACAGCGCGACGAGCCGGGCATTGGCATCGTCGTTCTCGATATAGAAGCTCCAGCCCACCTTCTGCCGCCATTCGGCGCGGGCTTCGGGCGAAAGGCCGGCGTCGATCCCGTCGAGCAGCACGCGCGCGCTCATCGGGTCATCCGCCTTGATGCGGTCCTGGATCGCCTGGGCCACGGTATCGGGCATCGTGCCATCGGCGGTGCTGCGCGGGCGGGTGCGGCGCGGCGTGGTGGGCAGCGCGGCGAAGGCCTGCGCACTGGGGGTGATCGGCAGCGCGGTGGCGCCGCGCTTCATCGCCAGGCGGCCAAGCTGATCGGCCCAGGGCAGATCGGGCGCACGGCCGATCAGGTCGGTCAGCGAGGCGAGATCGGCCTTGGGCGATGTGGCGGCGAGGTAATACTGCGCGCGGGCGACCGCGTGCAGTGGTCCGTCGCTGCGCTGCGCGAGCATGGTCTGGACATTGGTCCAGTCCTGGCGCTCGATCGCGGCGAAAAGCTGGGTGTAATAGGTGCGGTCTTCCTGGCTGAGCAGGGTGGGCACGGCCGTGCGGTCTGCCCGGCTGCGGAAATATTCCGCCGCCGCGCTGTTGGCGTGTGCAGGCGCAGCCAGACTGGCGGCGCAGGCAAGAGCCAGGGCCGGCAGGCATGCGCGGTGAAAGCGCCGGATCATCACGTCAGATCTGTTCCCGTCCAGTCGAGCAAGCGGTTCCACAAAGCCGCCTTGTGCGCCGGGCGAGCCACGAGCGCCGCAAGATCGTATGCGAAAACCGCCGGTACGCATCCCCTGTCATGGTTAAACTCTCGTAAAGCGGCAGCATTATTCGGCAAGTCGTGGCCAAGAAGCGTTGAAATGCCGCTGCGGCCCAGGATCAGCACCCGTTTGGGCGCGGCCAGGGCGACGTGGTGGGCCAGCAATGCGCCCAATCCCTGCTCGCGCAATTGCCCCCAATCGGGCATCGGAACGTGGGTGGGCAGCGCCGCCGCGCAATAGACCGCCTCGCGCGCCAGGCCGAGCGCGGCGAGCATGCCGTCGACCAGCTTGCCGCCACGCCCGCTGAGCAGCGCGTCGGCATCGTCTGCCTCGGGCATGGGCAGCAGGATCATCAGCGGCGCGTCGGCCGGGCCGGCAGGGGGCAGGCGCCGCGCGGACGGGAAGGGCAGGCTGGGCGTTTCCAGCCACCAGCGGTGGAATTCTTCCAGCGTTTGCGGCCAATCGCCAGGCCGGCCGCCCATGGCCGGCGGCGGTGGCGGCGGCGCAAAGGCTGGCGCGGCAGCGGCCGCCTTGGCCGCCACCTTGCGTTCGCTGGCCAGCCAGGATTGCGGCGTGTCGGCCAGGGCGCCGTCCACCCCGGCATCGCCCCACCAATCCAGCGCGGCTTCGACCAGCGCGGCAAGATCGTGGCGGGGCTGTGGCCGCTCTGGCTGGCTCATGTGCCAGCCTGCGGCATCATGCCTTTTTGTGTCATGGGATGGATGGTCATGCGCACCCTATTGACCTTGGGCGCCCCAGCTTTCAAGGCTGCGCGGCATAATCGCGTGATTAACAGCCCGGATGCGAGCGGGCACCAAGCAGGCCCGGTATGCAGGAATGGGCGATGGAGCGGGGACGATGAGCGAACGGGAATCGATGCCTTATGACGTGGTGATCGTCGGTGGTGGGCCGGCGGGCCTGGCCGCGTCGATCCGGGTGAAGCAACTCAACCCCGACCTGACGGTGTGCATCCTGGAAAAGGGTTCGGAAATCGGCGCCCACATCCTGTCGGGCGCGGTGGTCGATCCCAAGGCGCTGGACGAGCTGCTGCCCGAATGGCGCACGATGGATTGCCCGATGGCGCAAGTGCCGGTGACCGACAACTGGCACTGGGTGCTGAGCAAGAAGAAGAAATACGCGCTGCCGCACTGGCCGATGCCGCCGTTCATGTCGAACGATGGGAACTACACCGGCAGCTTGGGCAACCTGTGCCGCTGGCTGGCCGAGCAGGCAACCGAGCTGGGCGTGGAAATCTTCCCCGGCTTCCCGGCGGCCGAAGTGCTGTTCAACGAAAGCGGCGCGGTGATCGGCGTGGCCACGGGCGACATGGGCGTGGCCAAGGATGGCAGCCACAAGGGCGATTACCAGCCCGGCATGGAATTGCACGCCAAGTATACCCTGTTTGCCGAAGGCGCGCGCGGGCACCTGACCAAGCGCCTCAAGCAGCATTTCGATCTGGAGCGCGATTGCCAGCCGCAGGTCTATGGTCTGGGCATCAAGGAGTTGTGGGACATCGATCCGGCCAAGCACGTGCCGGGCCGGGTGATCCACACCCAGGGCTGGCCGCTTTCGGAAAGCAATTCGTGGGGCGGCGGGTTCCTTTATCACCAGGCCAACAACCAGGTGGCCTTGGGCTTTGTCACCGCGCTCGATTACGCCAACCCCTATGTCTATCCGTTCGAGGAATTCCAGCGGTGGAAGCAGCACCCGGATATCCGCGCGATCCTGGAAGGCGGGCGCCGCGTGGCCTATGGCGCGCGCGCGATCAACGAAGGCGGCTGGCAATCGGTGCCGCGCCTGTCGTTCCCGGGCGGGGCGCTGATCGGCTGCTCGGCCGGGTTCGTCAACGTGCCGCGCATCAAGGGCAGCCACACCGCGATGAAAAGCGGGATGCTGGCGGCCGAGGCGATCGTGGCGGCGGCAGCGGCGGGCCGCGAGCATGACGACATGGTGGAATACGATGCCGCCGTGCGCGACAGCTGGATCGCCACCGAGCTCAAGCTGGTGCAGAACGCCCAGCCTCTGGTGGCCAAGTTCGGCGGTTCGTGGGGCACGATCCTGGCGGGGGCCGACATGTGGGGCCGCGTGCTCAAGATCAATCCGATCAAGGGTCTCAAGCACCATACCGATGCCGAAGCGACGCAGCGCGCCGACCTTTACAAGCCGATCGCCTATCCCAAGCCCGACGGCGTGATCACTTTCGACCGGCTGACCAGCGTGGCGTTTTCCTATACCAACCACGAGGAAGACCAGCCCTGCCACCTGGTGCTGAAAGACCCCGAGGTGCCGACGCGGGTCAACCTGCCGCTCTATGCCGGTCCCGAGGCCCGCTATTGCCCGGCCGGCGTCTATGAATTCGTGGGCGTGGAGGAAGGTACGCCGCGCCTGCAGATCAATGCCCAGAACTGCGTCCACTGCAAGACCTGCGACATCAAGGACAAGACGCAGAACATCGATTGGGTGACGCCAGAAGGCGGCGGCGGCCCCAATTATCCCAACATGTAAGGGCCGGTTTTTCACAGCATGCATGAAACGGCCTTTGCCAAGATCAACCTGGCGCTGCACGTGCGGGCGCGGCGCCAGGATGGCTATCACGAGCTGGAAACCGCCTTTGCCTTTGTCGACGCGGGCGACGAACTGGCGGTGAGCCCCGCCGCGCAGGATGCCTTGCGCGTGGTGGGCGAATTCGGCGGGGAACTGGCCGATCCGTTCGGCAATATCGTGGCCAAGGCGCTGGGCACGCTGCCCCGCGCGGGCGGCTGGGCGGTGACGCTGGAAAAACGGCTGCCCGTGGCGGCCGGGTTGGGCGGCGGTTCGGCCGATGCCGGCGCGGTGTTCCGACTGGTGGAGCAAGCCCAGGGACTGCCGGCCGATTGGCACGACAAGGCCGCATCCCTGGGCGCCGATGTGCCGGCCTGCGTGGCCAGCCGCGCCTGCATCGGCCGGGGCACGGGAACGGAACTGGAAGCGGTGGACAACGATCTGGCCGGGTGCCCGGTCTTGCTGGTCAACCCGCGCATTCCGCTCGCCACCGGCCCCGTGTTCAAGGGTTGGGACGGGATCGATCGCGGCGCGCTGCCGCAGGGCGACTTGCGCACGATCGCGCGCGAAGGGCGCAACGACCTGGAAGCGCCAGCCTTGGCGCTGGTGCCGCAGATCGGGGATGTTCTGGCGGCGCTGCGCGCAACTGGCGCTTGGGTGGTGCGCATGTCCGGCTCGGGCGCGACGTGCTTTGCGCTTTATGACCAGGCATCCGCGCGCGATGCAGCGCAGGCGGCCATGCCGGCGGCATGGTGGACGCTGGCAGGAGCGCTGCGATGAGCCAAGAAGCCTGGGCCCTGCTGGGCACGCCCACCAAGGGCGGCGTGCTGATCGTGTCGGACCACGCCAGCGCCCATGTGCCGGGCGATATCGACCTCGGCATCGATCCGGCGCTGCTGACCCAGCATATGGCGATCGATATCGGCGTGGCGGCGATCGGTGCCGTGCTGGCGCAGAGGCCTGGCATTGCCGCGTTCCAGGGCGGGGTGAGCCGCCTGGTGTGCGATTTCAACCGCGATGCGGATGCGCCTGCGGTAGTGCCGGTGGCGAGCGATGGCCACGCCATTCCCGGCAACATGCTGGACCATGCCGGGCGCGAGGCACGGCTGGCGCGCTTCTTCCATCCCTACCACGCCGCGCTGGCGCAGATCCTGGCCGCGCACGAACCGGCGCTGATCCTTTCACTCCATAGCTTTACGCCGCGTCTTTCAAGCGATCCGGTACAAGCGCGGCCCTGGCACGTGGGCGTTTTGTATAATGAGGACGATCGCGCCGCCCGGCTGGCGCTGCCCTGGCTGGCGCAGGAACCTGGCCTGTGCGTGGGCGATCAGCAGCCCTATTCCGGCCGCCTGCTCAACGCCACGATGAACCGCCATGCCGAAGACCATGGCCGACCCTATCTGGGCCTGGAACTGCGCCAGGATCTGATCGGTGACGCCGCCGGCCAGGCCGAGTGGGCAGAGCGGCTGGCAAGACTCTTGCCCGTAGTGGTTGCAGGCCTGGCGTAAAAGTCGCAAATGTAACCTTGGACGCTGGCCCTTGCCTGGAGTAGGGGCACGTCCTTGCGCCCGCGCGGCGCGAAAGAATTGTACGTCTGGAGTCTCCGAACAATGCCCGCCTATCGCTCCCGCACTTCGACCCACGGCCGCAACATGGCGGGCGCGCGCAGCCTGTGGCGCGCCACGGGGATGAAGGATGGCGATTTCGGCAAGCCGATCGTGGCGGTGGTGAACTCGTTCACCCAGTTCGTGCCCGGCCACGTCCACTTGAAAGACCTGGGCCAGATGGTGGCGCGCGAGATCGAAGCGGCCGGCGGCGTAGCCAAGGAATTCAACACTATCGCGGTGGACGATGGCATCGCCATGGGCCACGATGGCATGCTCTATTCGTTGCCCAGCCGCGACCTGATCGCCGATAGCGTGGAATACATGGTCAACGCGCATTGCGCCGACGCGATGGTGTGCATTTCCAACTGCGACAAGATCACGCCGGGCATGCTGATGGCGGCGCTGCGCATCAACATTCCGGTGGTGTTCGTTTCGGGCGGGCCGATGGAAGCGGGCAAGGTTGTCGTGCGTGGCAAGGAACACGCGCTCGACCTGGTCGACGCGATGATCGTCGCCGCCGACGACAGCTATACCGACGAGGAAGTGGCCGATATCGAGCGCTCGGCCTGCCCCACGTGCGGCTCGTGCTCGGGCATGTTCACCGCCAATTCGATGAACTGCCTGACCGAGGCGCTGGGCCTGTCCCTGCCGGGCAACGGCTCCACTCTGGCAACCCATGCCGATCGCCAGCGCCTGTTCCTGGAAGCCGGGCGCCTGGCGGTGGACTTGTGCAAGCGCTATTACGAAGAGGGTGACGAGACGGCTCTGCCGCGTGCGATTGCCAACTTCCGCGCCTTTGAAAACGCGATGAGCCTCGATATCGCCATGGGCGGTTCGACCAACACCGTGCTGCACCTGCTGGCCGCCGCGCAGGAAGCCGGGGTGGATTTCACCATGGCCGATATCGACCGGTTGTCGCGCCGCGTGCCGGTGCTGTCCAAGGTCGCCCCCGCCAAGAACGACGTGCACATGGAAGACGTGCACCGCGCCGGTGGGATCATGGCCATCCTGGGCGAACTCGATCGCGCCGGGCTGCTGCACACCGACACGCCGACCGTGCACGCCCGCACGATGGCTGACGCGCTGGCGCAATGGGACGTGGCGCGCACCAACGCGCCGTCGGTCCAGGAATTCTATCGCGCCGCCCCCGGTGGCGTGCCGACGCAGACCGCGTTCAGCCAAAGCCGCCGCTGGGCCGAACTCGATCTGGACCGCGAAAACGGCGTGATCCGCAGCGCCACCCATGCATTCAGCCAGGATGGCGGTCTGGCCGTGCTGGCCGGCAACATCGCCGCTGACGGCTGCATCGTGAAGACGGCCGGCGTGGATGAAAGCATCCTCAAGTTCACCGGCCCGGCCAAGGTCTATGAAAGCCAGGATGCTGCCGTGACCGCAATCCTCACCGGCCAGGTGGTGGAAGGCGACGTAGTGCTGATCCGCTATGAAGGGCCCAAGGGCGGGCCGGGCATGCAGGAAATGCTCTATCCCACCAGCTACTTGAAGTCCAAGGGCCTGGGCAAGGCCTGCGCGCTGGTGACCGATGGCCGCTTTTCGGGCGGCAGTTCGGGCCTGTCGATCGGCCACGTCTCGCCCGAAGCGGCGGAAGGCGGGGATATCGGCCTGGTCGAGAATGGGGACCTGATCGCCATCGACATTCCCGGACGCAAGATCGACGTGCTGGTTGCGGCAGACGAACTGGCCCGCCGCCGTGCCGCGATGGAAGCAAAGGGTGCCGATGCCTGGCAGCCGGCCAAGCCGCGTGCGCGCAAGGTTTCCGTGGCCCTGCAAGCCTATGCCGCGATGACGACCAGCGCCGCGCGTGGCGCGGTGCGCGATCTGTCGCAGCTCAAGCGCAACTGATGCGGCGCGCGGGCGCCTTGCTGCCGGTCTTTGCCCTGGCCGCATGCGGGCAGGGGACCGGCTCGGCGCCCGAACCGCCGATGGTGACCATCGAATGCGCCACCGACGGCGCCGGTGCGTTCAAGCGGGATTGCCGTGTGGAACCCGTGGTTGAAGGCACGCGTCATCTGCTGATCGTCCATCATCCCGGCGGGGGATTTCGGCGCCTGCTCAAGGTGGACGACGGGCGCGGCGTGGTGGCTGCCGATGGCGTGGTGCCCGCGCAAGTCGCATGGCTTGCCGATGGCCGGCTGGAAGTGACCGTGGGCGGCGATCGCTATCGTTTTCCCGCAAAGGTGAAAGCCGATGGGCCCAAGACACCCTGATCTCGCCCAAGTTCTTACCGTGGCGCAGATGCGCGCGGCGGAAGAGACGCTGATCGGCGCCGGCACCGATGTTCACGCGCTGATGCAGCGTGCCGGGCGCGGGGCGGGCGAATGGGTGCGCCGGGTGGCCGCCGGGCGCCGCGTGACGGTGCTGTGCGGCCCGGGCAACAACGGCGGCGATGGTTATGTCATCGCGCAATACCTGGCCGATGCAGGCGTGCGGGTACAGGTCGTTGCCCCGCACCCGCCGCGAACGGAAGCGGCGCAGCGTGCGCGCGCTCTCTACGCCGGGAGCGTCAAGGAAAGCGGAGCGGGCGTCGAGAGTGGTGTGCTGGTCGATTGCCTGTTTGGCAGTGGCCTGGCGCGCCCGCTGGATGCGCCATTGCTGGCGCTGCTGACCGATCTTGCCGCGCATCACCCCTATCGCATCGCGGTTGACGTGCCGAGCGGGGTGGACAGCAACAGCGGCGCTTGCCTCAATGCAGGGCTTCCCGATTGGCACCTGACACTGGCGCTGGGCGCGTGGAAGCATGCCCACTTTGCCATGCCGGCTTGCGCCACGATGGGTGCGTTGCGCCTGGTGGATATCGGCGTCGAAGCCGTGCCAGGCGCGGCGCGGGTGCTGCAACGCCCAGTGTTGGCGGCGCCCGCCGCTGACGCGCACAAGTATCGCCGGGGCCTGCTGGGCATCGTCGCCGGCGCGATGCCGGGAGCGGCCTTGCTGGCAGCCACGGCGGCCTTGCGCGGCGGGGCCGGCTATGTGCAGGTGCTTGCGGCCGACGCCGGGCTGCCTGGCGCACCGCCGGAACTGGTCGTGCGGCATGGCGCCCTGGAGACGGATCTGGCCGACGATCGCTTTGCCGCTTTGCTGGTGGGGCCAGGGTTGGGGCGCGACCATGCGGCCAAGGCCAGGCTGGAAGCGGTGCTGGCGGCGCGCAAGCCCACCGTGATCGATGCCGATGCGCTGGTCTTGCTGGCGCCAAAGATGCTTAAGGGGGATATGCTGCGTGGTGCGCCGATGGTGTTGACCCCGCATGAAGGAGAGATGCAGGTTTTGGAACGGAATTTCGGGCTTTCGGGCCATGGCGAACGACGCATCCGCGCCGTGGCATTGGCGCAGGCCGCAGGCGCAGTGGTAATGCTCAAGGGGCCGGACAGCGTGATCGCCAGCCCGGCCGGTGAAGTGACGGTGGCGCCGCGCGCGTCTTCCTGGCTTTCGGTGGCGGGCACGGGCGATGTCCTGGCCGGCGCCGTGGCAAGCCGGCTGGCCGTGCGGCGCGATCCGGCGCGCGCCGCGCACGAGGCGCTCTGGCTGCATGGCGAAGCTGCGCATCTGGCCGGGCCTGCCTTTACCAGCGGCGATCTGGCCCATGCCATCGGTGGCGCGCTGCGACAGGCCCTGTCGTGAGCGGCGCCCCGATCGTGCGCGTCGCCGCCAAGGGCGAAGGCGCAACGGCCGATGGGCGCTATGTTGCCCTTTCTGCCCCTGGCGACGTGCTGGAAGACGATGGCACGCTCACCTGGGGGCCAAACCATGTGGAGCCGCCCTGCCGCCATTTCCCCGCGTGCGGGGGCTGCCAGTTGCAGCACTTGTCGGAAGATGCGCTGCGGGACTACGTGGGCGACCGCGTGCTCGGCGCCGCGCGAGGGCAGGGGCTTGACCCCGGCGTGGCCGAACCAACCCACCTTTCCCCGCCGCGCACGCGCCGCCGCGCCACGCTGCACGGCCAGGCGATTGGCCGCCGCGTGGTGCTGGGCTTTCGCGAGGGTGGCAGCCACAAGACCGTGGACATGCGCGAATGCCATGTGATTGCGCCGGAAATCCTTGCCCTGGTTGCGCCGCTGCGCGCGCTGCTGGAAAGCTGGCAGGATCGCAAGCTGGCGGTGGACGTGGAAATGACCCTGGCCGACCAGGGCGTGGCGCTGGGCCTGTTCGGCCTGGCGGCCGAAAACCTGACGCAGACCGAAGCCTTGCTCGATTTTGCCCGCACCCATGGCTTGGCGCGGCTGACGCTCGATACCGGCTATGGCCCGGAAACGACGTGGGAACCCGATCCGGCCACGGTGACTCTGGGTGGCACGGCGGTGAGCCTGCCGCCGGGCGCGTTTCTTCAGGCGACGGCCGATGGCGAAGCGGCGCTGGTGGAAGCGGCCAAGGGCTGGCTGGCTGGCGCCGCCACGGTGGCCGATCTCTTTGCCGGGCTTGGCACGTTCGCCTTTGCCCTGGCCGGGCCGGGCACCAAGGTCTTGGCGGTGGAAGCAGCGCGCGATGCGCATCTGGCGTGCCAAGCCGCGGCACGGACGAAGGGCAGGCCGGTCCATGCCTTGCACCGCGACTTGTTCCGCAATCCGCTGCGCGCCGAAGAGCTTAAACGGTTTGCCGCGGTGCTGCTCGATCCGCCGCGCGCCGGTGCGCGTGAACAAGTAGCCCAGATCGCCGCGTCCACCGTGGGCTGGCTGGTCTATATCAGCTGCAACCCGGCGAGTTGGGCGCGTGATGCCGCCACGCTGGTGGCTGCCGGTTATCGGCTGGCGGGATTGAAAGCGGTGGGACAGTTCCGCTGGTCCACCCACGTCGAACTCGCCAGCCTGTTCGTGCGCGAAGGGTAAGCCCGGCTAATCGATGCGCAGGGCCAGCACCGCGGCGCGGATGGCCAATGCCACGAGGCAGAAGGTAGCGGCGCCGAACAGCGCTAGCCGCGCCGGGATCGTGTTGATGCGCGCCTGCCACAGCGAATGGATGACCCGCAGCAAGACATAGGCCCAGGCCACCAGGATATCGTCGCGCTGCGGGCCCAGCACTGCCAGGATCAGGCAAACCGCGTAGAACAGCGTGGGCTGCTCCATCAGGTGGGCATAGTTGTGCGATGGCCAGCAGGCACCTGGCGGCAGGCGACTCTCGAGTTCCTGGCCGCGGCTGCCGGGTGGCAGGTCGTGCAACTTGCCCGAGGTCCGGGCGAACGCCTGGATGCGCGCCACCCCAAGCCAGCCCAGCATGACCAGCGACCACAGCACGAGCACGGCCGCGGGTGCCAGCATCGGCGCCTCCATCCCAAACCCCTTTCGTGCCCACGTTATCCACAGGCGGCGCAGGCATTATCCACAGGGTTGTGCGCTGCCATGCAAGCGTTGTCAAATCTGCCGCTCAGCGCGCGCGGGTCATCGTCACCAGCCGGTAATAGCCCAGCGGACCGGTATGAACGTCGCACACCAGGCCCGATTGCGCTGCGAGTGTGCGGCTCACGGTGGCCAGGTCGGTCCGTGGCGTGACGTGAAAGCGTGCCAGCCATGCCTGCAGCCCACGCCGCAGCGGCCCTGGCAGGCCGGCAGCATCATGGAAATCGACCATGTGCAGCGATCCGCCCGGGGCCAGCAGATGCGCGGCCTGGGCGATGGTGTCCTGCCACGGCGGGATCATCGACAGCGCAAAGGAAATCACCACGCGGTCGAACAGCGGCGTGCCCAGCAGGGCTTGCGGATCGAACTGGCTCGCATCGGCCAGGGCAAGGCGGGCGTCCGCCCCCAGCCGCCGCCGCGCCGCACCGAGCATGTCTTGCGAAATGTCGATCCCATGGAGGCGCATGCCCGGCCATCGTCGCCCGATCAGCGCGAGGTTGCGGCCGGTGCCGCAGCCCAGTTCGAGCACGCGCGCGCCGGGTGGCGCATCAAGGTCACGGATCAGCCGGTCGCGCCCGAACAGATAGTATTTGCGCGTGGCGTCATAGAGCCACACCTGCCGCCGATAGATGGCATCCATCAGCGCGGCATGGTCGCGCGCGGGCCCGGCCAGGGTGGTCACGCGGTCAACTCGTAAAGGTGCACCCCGCCATAGATGGACGAGCGATCGCGCGTGGTGAACCCAGCGCTGGCTTGCGCATGATAGGTCCACCGGTCGAGCAGTTCGGGCGCCACCCGGCCTGGCAGTAACGTGGGCGCCGCCGCGGTGCGGAACAGCACGCGGGCACCGGGCCGCGCGGTTCGGGTGATTTGCTGCCAAAGGGCGTTGAGTTGTTCGTCGGTCATCCAGTCCTGCGCATCGAGCAGGACGTAGCGATCACGCGAGGCATCGGGCAGGGTGGCCAGGTGCTCGGTGAAATTGGCGTGCAGCACGGTAACGCGATCGGCGCGTTCGCGCACCGCCTGCCAGTTCGCCGCCTGGAGGTAGGGCGGCAGCGGCCCCTGGCCATTGCGGGAATAGCCGCGCGAAAAGGCCTGCCAGGCGAAATAGTTTTCCTCGACCGGGAAATCGCACGCCAGCTTTTCCAACCGGCGGCGCAGCACTTGCGCCATGGGCTCGTCCCCGGCCAGCGCGTCGAATTGCGCGGGCGGGATGCCCAGGCCGAACAGCGCCGCCGGCTGATCGACCAGCCAGCGCACGAAGCGCTTGTCGAACACCGGCGCCAGTTCGCGCTCGAACACGGCGCGCTGTGCATCCTGGGTAGGGGCGGCGAGGATCGCGGCCAGGTCGATGCGGTAGAGCCTGGCCAGAAGGTGCGCGACGCCGATGAAATTCCCCAGCAGCCCGCGCTTGTAGATGCCCTTGCCGAACCCGCCGATGCGCCGCCGGCCGATCAGGTCGCGCCCTTCCCAATAGCGCCGCGTCGGCTCGTCGAGCAGCGGCAGCAGATGCGCGCGATAGGCGGCGATGTTGGCCGCGCTGTCGGCCTGGGCGAAGAAGCGGTGGAACTGCGCATGATCGGGCAGCCCCTGCGCGGCCGCCAGTTTCAGCTTGTTGAGCGCGATGTGCGCGGTGTTGAGATCGACCGCGGTGATGCTGGCCGGATCGGCGACCAGATAGGACAGCACGTTGCACCCGCCGCTGGCGATGGCCACCACGCGGCTGTCGGGCCGAATCTGCAGGGCGTCCATGTCCACTTCGGGGTCTTCCCAGATCTGGGCATAGACCAGCCCGCGAAAGGCCTGGGCAAAGGCATGGTCCAGCAGGCGATGGGCCATCCCGGTACCCTTGCGCACGACCGAGCGGGTGATCGGGTTGGTGGCGCCGGGGTTTTCCCGGCTTTTCCGCAATTCCATGGCCTTGCCTTTCCCATTCGTATGGATGGGCGTCGCTCTACGACAGTGGCGTTGCGGGATTATGGCAGGCGCGCCGCGCCGGCCGGGTGGGGCGAAAGCGCGGGGTGCAATAGGACTTGGGTTTGTCATGTGCTTGCCCTATGTGCCCTGCCCATGATGGGCAGCCCGTGCCGGACTGCCTCCAAACCCCCTGTTTTGACGATTATGGAGTGACCATGGCTCAGGTTCTTGTGATTGGCGCTGGCGGCGTCGGCTCGGTCGCGGTCCACAAGATGGCGATGAATGCCGATATCTTCACCGGCATCGCCCTTGCCAGCCGCACCAAGAGCAAGTGCGACGCGATCGCCGCCTCGGTGAAGGAACGCACCGGCGTCGACGTGGCGACCTATCAGATCGACGCCGACGACGTGGCCGCCACCACCGCGCTGATCGACGAGGTGAAGCCCGTGCTCGTCGTCAACCTGGCGCTGCCGTACCAGGACCTGACGATCATGGACGCGTGCCTGGCCGCCGGCGTGCACTATATGGACACCGCCAACTACGAACCGCGCGAGGAAGCCAAGTTCGAATACAAGTGGCAGTGGGCCTATCAGGAACGCTTCAAGGAAAAGGGCCTGATGGCGCTGCTCGGTTCGGGCTTCGATCCGGGCGTGACTTCGGTGTTCGCCACCTGGCTCAAGAAGCACAAGCTCGACACGATTCGCACGCTCGACATTCTCGATTGCAACGGCGGCGACCATGGCCAGGCCTTTGCCACCAACTTCAACCCCGAAATCAACATCCGCGAAGTGACCGCCCCGGCGCGTCACTGGCTGAACGGCGAATGGGTGGAAACCCCGGCGCTGACCATCCGCCAGCAGTTCGATTTCGAGGCGGTTGGCCCCAAGAACATGTACCTCATGTATCATGAGGAAATCGAAAGCCTGAAGACGCACCTGCCCGAAATCGAGCGCATCCGCTTCTGGATGACGTTTGGCGACGCCTATATCACGCACCTCACCGTGCTGCAGAACGTGGGCATGACGCGGATCGATCCGGTGGTCTATGAAGGCAAGGAAATCATTCCCTTGCAGTTCCTGAAAGCCGTGCTGCCGGAACCGGCCTCGCTGGGCGCCACCACCAAGGGCAAGACCAACATCGGTGATATCGCCACCGGCCTCAAGGACGGCGTTGAAAAGACGTTCTACATCTACAACATCTGCGACCATGAAGATGCCTTTGCCGAAACCGGCAACCAGGCGATCAGCTATACCACCGGCGTTCCGGCGATGATCGGTGCGGCGCTGGTGGTGCAGGGCCTGTGGAAGGGCGAGGGCGTGTTCAACATCGAACAGCTCGATCCCGATCCGTTCATGGACATGCTTAACCAGCATGGCCTGCCCTGGCAGGTGAAGGAACTCAGCGGCCCGCTGCAGTTCTGATTTGCAGGTGAGGGGGTGTAAGGCCCCCACCACCCTCCAACCCCTCCTCTGAAGCGGAGGGGGAGCAAGATACCGATAGCCCCCTCCTCTTCAGAGGAGGGGGTTGGGGGTGGTGGAAGCCATGCCCCAAGCCCTCAGAAAGGCCCCACCCATGGAAACCAGAGCCGGCGATCCGGGCGCCTTTGCCCATTTCGACCTGTCGCGCGTCGACAGCCCCGCCTTCGTCGTCGATGTCCAGGCGCTGCGGCGCAACCTGGCTACGCTGGCCGATATCCGCGACCGCGCCGGGATCAAGGTGCTGGCCGCGCTCAAGGCCTTTTCGATGTGGCAGGTGGCCCCGGTGGTGGGCGAATACCTTGATGGCGTGTGCACTTCGGGCCTGTGGGAAGCCAAGCTGGCGGCAGAGCACTACCAGGGCGAGATCGCGACCTACTGCGCGGCCTACAAGGCCGAAGACCTGCCCGAGATCTGCGCGCTTTCGGACCATGTGATCTTCAATTCGCCGTTCCAGATCGCGCGGTTCAAGCCCGTGCTGGAGGCGGCGCGCGCCGCCGGCCATGCGTTCGACGTGGGGCTGCGGATCAATCCGCTGCACCAGGAAGGCGAAGTCCCGCGCTATGACCCGTGCGCCCCGCATTCGCGCCTGGGCTTTCCGGTTGACCAGTTGCGCCCCGAACATCTCGAGGGTGTTTCCGGCCTGCACTTCCACACCCTGTGCGAGCAGGATTTCGAACCCCTGCGTCGCACCTGGGATTCGCTTGCCCCGCGCATCGCGCCGTTCCTGGGCCAGCTCAAGTGGCTGAACTTTGGCGGCGGGCACCACGTGACCCGCGCCGATTACCAGCGCGACGAACTGGTCGCCTTCCTGCGCGACGTGAAGGCGCAGACCGGCTGCGAGCTCTATCTGGAGCCGGGCGAGGCGGTGGCGCTCGATGCCGGGATCCTGGTGGGCACCGTACTCGATCGCCACTGGAACCGGATGGACATTGCCATCACCGACATTTCCGCCACCTGCCACATGCCCGACGTGATCGAGGCTCCCTATCGTCCGGCGATGCTCGGCGAACTGCCGATCGATGAATATGAGGACGGGGCAGGGGATGCTCCGGTGCGGCTGGGTGGGCCATCGTGCCTCGCCGGCGACGTGATCGGGGACTATCGCCTGCCTATGGCGGCCGAGCCGGGCACGCGCTTTGCCTTCCTAGATCAGGCGCACTATTCGATGGTCAAGACCACCACGTTCAACGGCGTGCCTTTGCCATCGATCTGGCTGTGGGACAGCAACACCGATCAGCTGGATCGGATCCGCAAGTTTGCCTACGAAGATTTCCGTGACCGCCTGAGTTAATCAAATTTATCATATGCTTGCTGCCATATTGCTGCGCGCATTGTGCGCCCGCCGGGGGCGTGCGTGCGCCAGCCCGTGGCCCGGTGTGTGACAGATTTGTGAAAGGGGGATTTTTTCGCTTGAAGTTCGCCCCCTTCGGCTTATTTAGCGCTTCCTCGCTGCCCCATGGGGACTTCCAAACCGCAAGGCAGCTTTCGTTCCACGTTCCGTTTGGGGGTCCCTTGAGTTGCACATTCATCCTGATGCACGGGCTGTAGTTCGCGCCACCGCGCCTGACCAACCCGCCATTCTGAACCGCCCGCATGCAGCTGCGCGCGCCGCCCGCTTCTTTGTCGAGAAGTTTCCGGGCAAGTCGCTCTATGCTGTCAAAGCGAATCCCTCTCCAGACCTGCTGCGCATCCTCTGGGATGCCGGCGTCACGCACTATGATGTTGCCTCGATTGCCGAGGTGAAGCTGGTGCGCGCCACGCTTCCGCAAGCGACGCTGTGCTTCATGCACCCGGTCAAGGCCCCCCGCGCCATCGCGCAGGCCTATCACGAGTTCGGCGTTCGCACCTTCAGCCTCGATTCGCTCGACGAACTCGAAAAGATCCGCGAAGCCACCGATGGCGCGAGCGATCTGACGCTTTGCGTGCGCCTGCGCGTCTCGTCGGAACATTCGGAACTGAGCTTGGCCTCCAAGTTCGGCTGCGATCTGGTTGATGCGCGCGAACTGCTGCAGCAGACCCGCCAGCTGGCTGATTGCCTGGGCGTGTGCTTCCACGTGGGCAGCCAGGCGATGAGCCCGCATGCCTATGTCCTGGCCCTGGAAAAGGCCCGCGCAGCGATTGTCGATGCCGCCGTCACGGTGGACATCATCGATGTCGGCGGGGGCTTCCCCTCGGTCTATCCGGGCATGGAACCGCCCCCGCTCGAAGATTACTTCGCGCTCATCGACCGCACTTATGAATCGCTGCCGGTGTCCTACTCGGCCGAGCTGTGGTGCGAACCGGGCCGTGCGCTCTGCGCGGAATACAACTCCATCATCGTGCGCGTGGAAAAGCGTCGCGAAAACGAGCTGTTCATCAACGACGGCGCCTATGGCGCGCTGTTCGATGCGGCCCACGTCGGCTGGCGCTTCCCCGTGCGTCTGCTGCGCGAGGCGGACAACGATGCCGATAGCTCTGCCGAAGCGCAGGACTTCAGCTTCTACGGGCCGACCTGCGACGACATGGACTATATGGAAGGGCCGTTCCCGCTGCCCGGTGATGTCCGTGCCGGCGACTACATCGAGATCGGCATGCTCGGCGCCTATGGCGCGGCGATGAAGACCGCGTTCAACGGCTTCGAAGCGGTGGAAACCTACACCGTGTCGGACGAGCCGATGGCCAGCCAGTACAACGGCAGCCGCCGCGGCCAGCGCCTGAGCGACAACGTGGTGTCGCTGCGCTGAAACGAGGAAACCGGCGGACCACTTGCGTCCGCCGGTTCATCTTTTCGTCATCTGACAATCGATAGAACAGCTGCACATCCCGAGTCCAATCGGGTCGCAACCCAGAGAAAAGGCCCCGCCGATCCGATCGGCGGGGCCTTTTTCTTGGCCAGCTGCCGGGGCGCGGATGGCCCCGGCAAACGTTCGACGCGCGTGGCGGCCTGAACCGCCACGCGACACCTTGATCAGAACTTCACGCCGGCCGTGATCCGCATGTAGCGGCCCATGATGGCGTCGAAATAGCGGGTCGCGCCGCCAGTACCCAGGTAGTAGGGGAAGGGCACGCTGCGGTTGAACACGTTGTTGACGTTGAGGCGCAGGCTGAACCGATCTTGCACGTTGAAGCCGATGGCCGTGTTGAACAGCACGTAGGCGCCAATGCGGGGATACTGGTAGACCGTGTCGGGCGAGTTTACCGCAACGCGCGACGGGCCATAGTACGTGGCCTGCCACATCCAGTTGAACGTCCGCTTGGCATAGGTTGCCGAGGCGGTGAAGTTATCGGTCGGCTCGCTCACACCGCCCACCGTGTTGGTGAAGTCGCCTTCGCCGATCTGGTAGTAGTGGCGGAAGGTGTGCAAGTAGTTGAAGTCGAACATCAGCTGACCAGCCGAGGTGGGCAGGCCGAAGCGGCTAAGCGGCAGATTCCATTTGGCCGAAGTCTGCAGTGCCCGGAACACTTCCAGGCCGATGTTGTAGTTGCCTTCGGCAAAGTTGGTGACTTGGCCGTCTGCATCGCGCGTGAAGGAGTTGCAGTAAGAGCTGCTGCCCGATGCCGAGTCATAGCATGCGTTCATCAGATCGGTCAGGCTGAGCGTCGCGATCTCGTTCTTGATCTTGATGTTCACATAGTCGCTGGTGACAGTGAGGCCAGGCAGGAACGAGGGTTGCAACACACCGCCCACGGTCCAGCTGTTGGCAACTTCGTTCTGCAGCTTCGGATTGCCGCCCGAGGTACCCTGCGCGGTATAGTCAACGACGTTGGAGGTGAAGTTGGCTGGAATGCCGGCAGCGGCACAATTGGCAGCACGACGCGAAGGGTTGGGGCCCTGGTTGATGTAGCGCTTGTCGCAGGGGTCGTTGGCGGTGTCGAAAATCGACCCGACCGGTGCGAACAGTTCGGTGATCGCAGGCGCGCGGAATGAGCGGGTGTAGTTACCGCGCAAGGTCAGGTCCTTGACCGGCGCATACGTGGCGCCCCCGGTATAGGTCCAGAAACCACCGGCGATGCTGTTCTTCACGTAACGGCCGGCAGCGTTGACTTCGAGGCGATAGACTGCAGGCACGGCATTGTCGGGGGCGACGAGCGGCAGGCTGAGTTCGCCGAAGCCTTCGTTGGTGTTGTAGCTGCCCGCGACCGGGTCGATCGGAATCGAGTTCCCGTATTGCGTGCGGGTGCCATCTCCGTTGTCCTGGCCGTAATAGAACGCGCCCGGATCAAAGCTGGCGCTTTCATAACGGTGTTCGTAGCCCAGCACGAACTTGGCAAAGCCGCCCGGCAGCTTGAACAGGTCGCCCTTGATGTCGGCAATGATGTCGGACTGCTTGTTGATCTGGCGCGTGGTGGCCTGCGTCGTGATGTAGTCCAGCGCAGCCTGGCTGGCGTTGCCGTTGCCGAAGATGTTGAGCGGCGCGCACGTGGCGCTGCCCGTGGCGATCGCGGCGTTGGTATAGCCAGGACGGCAAATGATGTTGCCGCTGCCGTCGGTGGTGGCATCGATGGCGTTGAAGAAATTCTGCGTTACGATCTCGCGCGACGTGGTGCGCGAAATGGTGCGGCCGTAGGTCCCGTTGATTTCCCAGGTAAACTTGCGTTCGCCAGCCTCGATGTCGCCGGTCACGCCACCCACGAAGCGCAGCAGGTCGTTGCTGGTGCGGAACGAACCGGTCGAAAGATCGGTGTTCGCCCGCGCCATGTAGAACTTGCTGGTGTCTGCGCCTGCCGCAGCAAGGTTGCTGACGATCGTGGCACGGTCGGCGGCGCTGAGATACGGGTTGGCCGTATTGATGATCAGGTTGCCGTTCGCGTCACCGGCATCGCCAAAACCGTAGTAGTTGTAAAACGGCTGGCCGACGGTGTTGGAGGCATAGTTGCGGCTGAACCAAACTTCGCCGTTGAAGCGGATGCTGTCACTGATGTCGTAATGCGCCAGGATCGTACCCTGATAGCGTTCAGACGCGACAAGGAAGTTGCTGTAATCGCCGATGGCGAACCCGTCACCGCCCGACTGGTAGATCGCGCTGCCGGTCGCTTGGCCGTTCTTGAACGGAACGAGCTGGCCGGCCTTGTTGAAGACCAGGGTGCGGCCAAGTGCATCGGTGATGCCCGCCGCAGCCTTTTTACCCAGCACGGCGTAATAGTCATCCACCATCGGCATGCCGGTGTTGGTGAAGACGTTGTAGTGACGGCCGCGCGTGTAGAGCTGGTAGGCATAGCTGGCATCGCCGGTCGACGTGCCGAAGAACGGAGCCGAACCGCCATACGTGTTGGGCCGTTGGGCGCCGGTGATGCCGTTCTGGTGGTCGTAATAGAAGTTGGCGGTAATATTGCCGCGCCCTTCGGCGAAATTCTTGCCGGCGAGCAGCGAGACGTTGTAATCCTGCCCGTCACCATACTTCGAAAGACCATAGGAGCCGGTCGCTTCGAAGCCGTCATAGTTCTTCTTGAGCAACACGTTCACGGTGCCCGCGATGGCGTCGGAACCGTAGATCGGCGCGCCGCCGACCGAGACTACTTCAATGTGATCGACCAGGCTGGGCGCGATCTGGCCGAGATCGACCGGGCTGCCCGCCACCGCGCCGAAGATCGAGGTGCTGGCCGGGCTGACGAAGCGCATGCCATTGACGAGCGTCAGCGTCCGCTGCGAACCCAGGTTGTAGAGGTTGGCAAAGGTCTGGCCGGCACCGAAGCTGCCCTGATCACCCGCCACGCTGTTGCCCGGCACGCCAAAGCCCGGCAATTGCTGCAGCGCCTGGCCCACGTTGGTGAAACCGCGCTGTTCGATCAGTTCACTGCTCAGCGTGGCAACCGGCTGGTCGGTAATTGGCGCGCGGGTAATGCGCGAACCAGTTACGACGATTTCGGACTGATTGTCATCGGCCGGGGCGGTGGTGGCAGGGGCGGGGGCCGCTGCAGCAGCGCCGGATTGGGCGTCGGCAGACTGGGCATATGCCCCGCCAGCCATCGCCAATGGAAGGAACACCGACGCCGTTGCGGCCAATGCCCGCATGCGGCGCTGCGAAAAAGAAGTCGCGGCCATAAAGCCCCCGTTTGTTGCAAGTGCTACCAAGTTTGCGTGATGCGTATCGCAATGCAACCATTTTGCGCCAATTTGATCAAGGGTTTGCCAGGGTGTTGCGCCGATGTTACACCATGCCCCTTGGTGCAATGCTGCAGTAAGCATTCGCAACATACGGCACCGCTCGCGCGTTGCAACGCACCCATTCCGGCTCGGTTCCCACGGTCCGTCGCATGATCGATTCCGGCAATCTTTGTGACCGGATAAATGCGTTTCCTCTTGTTCATGATTTGCGAAACAACGCTCACTGAACACGGGATGAAGGGAGAACGTAGCGGCATTGTCATACTGACATGATCTGAAAACCTGTTGAACACGGTGCCAAGATCGCCGGGCTTGATTTGCCCGGAAGGTGCCTCTCGTCGTGCCTTTTGGAAAAGATCTAGAAACAATTCAGGCTGCAGGCTCTCGTGTCTGCGGCAACGCCTTTTCTTGTCCTAAATTGATGCAGGAGATTGTTGCAATGCGTCGCATTCATCGTCCGCTGGGCGCCTTGGCGTTCGCCATGATTGCCCCATGGTCCATATCCGCCGCGCAGGCCGAAACGGGCACCGCGCCCACCGTGGCCGCTACAGCGCCCTCGACGCCGGAAACCGCCACCACCAACAAGGATTGGTGGCCCAACCGGCTCGACCTGTCGCCCTTGCGCCAGAATGACGTGAAGTCGAATCCTTATGGTGCCGATTTCGATTATGCTGCGGCGTTCAAGGCGCTCGATCTGGCAGCCGTGAAGGCTGACATCGCCAAGGTGCTTACCACCTCGCAGCCTTGGTGGCCGGCCGATTATGGCAACTACGGGCCGTTCTTCATCCGCATGGCCTGGCACAGCGCCGGCACGTATCGCACGGTGGATGGGCGCGGTGGTTCGGCCGGCGGCGAGCAGCGGTTCGATCCGCAGAATTCCTGGCCCGACAACGCCAATCTCGACAAGGCGCGCCGCCTGCTCTGGCCGATCAAGCAGAAGTACGGCCGCGCCATCTCGTGGGGCGATCTCATGGTGTTGACCGGCAATGTCGCGCTGGAGCAGATGGGCTTCAAGACCCTGGGCTTTGCCGGCGGGCGCGTGGACGCCTGGGAGCCGGACATGGTGTTCTGGGGCAGCGAGAAGAAGTGGCTGGATGGCGCCAAGACGCGCATCGGTGCCAATGGGCAGCTCAAGGGCCCGCTTGCCGCCGTGCAGATGGGCCTGATCTATGTGAACCCGGAAGGGCCGGGCGGCAATCCCGATCCCATCGCGGCGGCGGCCGACATTCGCCGCGCGTTCGGCCGCATGGCAATGAACGACGAGGAAACCGTGGCCTTGATCGCGGGCGGCCACACCTTCGGCAAGGCGCATGGCGCGCACAAGCCCGAGGAATGCACCGGGCCGCAGCCCGCCGGTGGCAGCATCGAGGACCAGGGGATCGGCTGGAAGAACAAGTGCGGCAAGGGCAATGCGGAAGACACCGTGACGAGCGGCCTGGAAGGCGCCTGGTCGGCCAATCCCATCGCGTTCACCACGCAATACCTGGATAACCTGTTCCAGTTCGATTGGGTGCTCACCACCAGCCCGGCCGGCGCCAAGCAGTGGACGCCCAAGAACGCCAAGGACGTGCAGATCGTGCCCGATGCCCACGTGGCGGGCGTGACCCATGCGCCGATGATGTTCACCACCGATATCGCAGTCAAGGAAGACCCCGCGTTCCGCGCCATCGCGCTCAAATTCCGCAAGGATCCGCAGGCCTTTGCCGATGCCTTTGCCCGCGCCTGGTTCAAGCTGACCCACCGCGACATGGGGCCAAAGGCGCGCTACATCGGGCCCGACGTGCCGGCGCAGAGTTTCCTGTGGCAGGACCCGCTGCCCAAGGCGGACTATGCGACGATCGATGCCAGTGACGTGGCCACCCTCAAGGCACAGATCCTGGCGAGCGGCCTCACGCAGCGCGAACTGATCCGCGCCGCCTGGGCCTCTGCCAGCACGTTCCGCAGCACCGACATGCGCGGCGGCGCCAATGGCGCGCGCATCCGCCTGAACCCGGAAAAGAGCTGGGCGGTCAACGATCCGGCCGAACTCGACGCGGTGCTGGCCAAGCTGGGCGCGATCCAGGCGGGCTTCAACAAGAGCGCGCCGGGCGGCAAGAAAGTGAGCCTGGCCGATCTCATCGTGCTGGGCGGCAATGCTGCGGTGGAGCAGGCGGCCGCGAAGGGTGGCGTGAAGCTTGACCTGCCGTTCACGCCCGGCCGTGTCGATGCCACCCAGGCGCAGACCGATCCGGCCAGCTTTGCCGTGCTCGAACCCGTGGCCGATCCGTTCCGCAACTATTACGACGCGCCGGCCAATTGGCAGGGTCCGGCCGAAGCGATGGTGGACAAGGCCGACATGCTGGGTCTGAGCGTGCCGGAACTGACCGTGCTGGTGGGCGGCATGCGTGCGCTCGATGCCAATACCGGCCATTCGCCCAACGGCGTGCTGACGGCCAAGCCCGGCACCTTGAGCAACGATTTCTTCGTCAACCTGCTCGACATGGGCACGGCGTGGAAGAAGTCCGACAAGGCGCCCGGCCTCTATGAAGGCGCCGATCGCACCACCGGCAAGCCGCGCTGGACGGCCACGAGCGTCGATCTGATCTTCGGCTCGAACTCCGAACTGCGCGCCGTGGCCGAAGCCTATGCCATGGACGATGCCAAGGAACAGTTCGTGCGCGATTTCGGCGCCGCCTGGACCAAGGTGATGAACGCCGACCGGTTCTGATCGCGTGGGGTGGTGGAGCTTCCACCACCCCCGAACTCCGCCTCTGGAAAGGCGCGGCATTTCAGACAAGCAAAAGGCCCCCGGATTGCTGTCCGGGGGCCTTTTCCTTTTTGTCGGAAGGCGATCAGGCAGCCTGGCGTTCGGCCATTTCCAGGTCGAGCCGTTCCCAGATTTCCACCAGGGCGCGGGTCAGGTCCTGCATCATGGCTTCGGTATGGGCCGGGCCCGGGGTGAAGCGCAGGCGCTCCGTGCCGCGCGGCACGGTGGGGAAATTGATCGGCTGCACATAGACGCCGTATTCGGCCAGCAGGATGTCGGACACCTTCTTGGCGCGTACCGGATCGCCCACCATCAGCGGGACGATATGCGTGGTGCTGTTCATCACCGGCAGGCCGGCGTCGCGGAACAACTGCTTGAGCGTGGTTGCAGCAGCCTGCTGCGCCTCGCGCTCTTCGCTGGAAGCCTTGAGATGGCGGACCGAGGCGAGCACACCGGCCACCAGCACGGGCGAGAGCGACGTCGTGAAGATGAAGCCCGGCGCATAAGAGCGGATCACGTCGATGATCCGCGTGTCGGCCGCGATATAGCCACCCATCACGCCGAACGCCTTGCCCAGCGTGCCTTCGATGATGTCGATGCGGTGGGCCGCCTCGTCGCGATCGGTGATGCCGCCGCCGCGCGGGCCATACATGCCCACGGCGTGCACTTCGTCGATGTAGGTGAGGGCGTTGTACTTTTCGGCCAGGTCGCAGATGGCGTGGATCGGGGCCACGTCGCCATCCATCGAATAGACGCTTTCGAAAGCGATCAGCTTGGGCAGCGCCGGGTCGGTTTCGGCCAGGAGTTGTTCGAGGTGTTCGACGTCGTTATGACGGAACACACGCTTTTCCGCGCCGGAATTGCGGATGCCGGCAATCATGCTGGCATGGTTCAGCTCGTCGGAAAAGATCACGCAGCCCGGCAGGACCTTGGCCAGCGTGGACAGCGTGGCGTCGTTCGAGACATAGCCCGAGGTGAACAGCAGCGCGCCATCCTTGCCGTGCAGGTCGGCCAGTTCGGCTTCCAGATCGACGTGATAGTGCGTGTTGCCGCCGATGTTGCGCGTGCCGCCGGAACCGGCGCCCACGTCGTGCAGCGCTTCTTCCATGGCGGCGATGACCTTGGGGTGCTGCCCCATGGCCAGGTAATCGTTGGAGCACCACACCGTGATCGGCTTGGGGCCATTGTGGCCGGCAAAGCAGCGCGCATTGGGGTAGGCCCCCTTGTTGCGCAGGATGTCGATGAAAACGCGATAACGACCTTCGGAATGCAGGCGATCGATGGCAGCATCAAAAATCTGGTCGTAGTTCACTGCTTGCTGCTCCTTCGTTCCTGCAGCTGACCGGCTGGGCCCGGATCGCTTCGGGGTGAAGCATGGCCGGGCGGCCGCGTCTTTGTCTTATCGCAACAATTGCCTCCCAGGCGTGAAGGTCCGGGTCGGCTATTGCCACATCGTTTTGCGCACGTCCGCTCGCCTCTCTCCCAACAGGCTTTTGTCGCGGATGCGGGCCGCTTCTACTCCCCGCGACAAAGCCTTGCCAAGTGACTTTTGCGCTTTGTGTGATCGAACAGATTGCACTTTGGGCCAATATGGCAAATTGACCCACCTAGGCAGCGCGCGTTCATGCCTTGCCGGTGCGACCCAGGCCATGCGCGGCGAGAGTCGGCGCCAGGTCTGCCACGGCCTCGTCCAGCCGGGTGAACAGCGCCAGATCGGGCATGCTGCGCGCAAATTCCTGCCCTTGGGTGAGGAAGGCGATGCGCCGGGCGATGCCGTCCGAACCATCGATGAAGCGCACGCCCGGCCCAAAGGCGGTGGCCAGTTCTGCCTCCACCAGGGGAAAATGCGTGCAAGCCAGCACGACGGTGTCGATCGCTTCGCCGCCCGGCTGGTCGCGCAGCGCCTGGGCCGCCCGCGCAAACACGGCCGGATCGGCTGCGTGCCCGCGCAGCTGCGCTTCGGCCGCAGCCACGAGTTCGGGCGCGCCATGGCGCAGCAGGCGCTTGTCGGCGGCAAATTCCGCCTCCAGGCGATCGACATAGCCCTGGCGGATCGTGGCTTGCGTACCGAGCAGGCCGATCACCCCGGTCTGCGTCATTGCGGCGGCCGGCTTGATCGCCGGCACCGTGCCCACGATCGGAACTTCGAGCACTTCGCGCACAGAGGCGAGCGCGATGGTGGAGGCGGTGTTGCAGGCAATGCAGACCAGGCGTGGGCGCAGCCGCTCGGTCAATCGGCCCAGCAGGCCCGAAACCCGCGCCGCGATCTGCGCCTCGGTCTTGGTGCCATAAGGCAAGCCTGCATTGTCGGCGACATAGATCACCGGCGCTTGCGGCAGCACGCGCCGCACCTTGGCCAGCACCGAAAGCCCGCCCACGCCGGAATCGAACAGCAGGATCGGCGCATCAGCCGGAACGGAGGGAGCATCGGGGGCAGGTGCGGTCATCGCCGGGCTTATAACGAGAGTGGTGGTAAAAAGGGAGAGCGTGCCACCTTTCGATTGTGCGCAAGCCTCGCTAAGAGCGCAGGCGTGACCCATGATCTCATCCTTCCCGCCTGCATTCTGGGCTATCTGCTCGGCTCTATCCCGTTCGGCCTGATCCTCACCCGCTTGACCGGGGCGGGGGATCTGCGCGCCATCGGTTCGGGCAATATCGGCGCCACCAACGTGTTGCGCACCGGGCGCAAGGGGCTGGCAGCGGGCACGTTGCTGCTCGACCTGTTCAAGGGCAGCGTGGCGGTGTGGCTGGCCCGCGCCCTTGCGCCGGGCAGCGAAGGGCTGGTGGCGCTGGCGGCGGTGCTGGGGCACTGCTTCCCGGTGTGGCTGCGCTTCAAGGGCGGCAAGGGCGTGGCCACCACGATGGGCGTGGCGCTGGGCCTCGCTTGGCCGATCGGCCTGGCTTATGCGGTGGTTTGGCTGGGGATGCTGGCGGCGACGCGGATTTCGTCGGTTGGCGGCATGTCGGCCGCCGTAGCGGCGCCACTGGCGGCGCTCGCCACGGGCCATGCCGATTATGCCGCGGTGCTGGCGGTGATCGCGGCGCTGGTCGTGTTCCTGCACCGCGCCAATATCGGCCGCCTGCTCGCCGGCACCGAACCGCGTGTTGGTGGCAAGAAGGCCGAGGGGGAGGGCGCCGCCTGATGGCCGGCGGGGGCGAAACGGCGGTGCCGTCGCTTTCGTCCGACGAGGCGCTGGCCCGGCTGCGCCTGCTGCGCTCGCCCAACGTGGGCCCGGTTTCCTATTACCAGTTGCTGCGCCGCTTTGGCACGGCGGCCGCCGCGATCGAGGCATTGCCGGGCTTGGCGGCGCGCGGCGGTGCGCCCTATCGCCCGGCAGAAGCGCCGCGCATCGCGGCTGAAGCGGCCAAGGTGCGGGCGCTGGGCGGCCGCTATCTCTTTCACGATTCGCCGCAATATCCCGCACTGCTGGCGCAGACCGACACGCCGCCGCCGATCCTGACGATGCAGGGCGATGCAGCCTTGCTGGCCCGGCCCGCGGTCGCCTTGGTGGGCGCGCGCAATGCCTCGGCCGGGGCGATGCGCCTGGCGCGCGAATTCGGCGCGGCGCTGGCGGCGGCCGGCTTTGCCGTGGTTTCGGGCCTGGCGCGAGGGGTGGATGCGGCCGCGCACAAGGGGGCGCTGCTGCCGGGGACGGCGGCGGGCGGCGGTGGCACCATCGGGGTGATCGCGGGCGGTCTCGACAGCGTTTATCCGCCCGAAAACGCCGATCTTCAGGCGCAGATCGTGGCGCATGGCGTGCTGCTGGCGGAAATGCCGCCGGGCACCGAGCCGCAGGCGCGCCACTTTCCCCGCCGCAACCGCATCATCGCCGGGCTTTGCGCGGGCACCGTGGTGGTCGAAGCCGCGCCCAAATCCGGTTCGCTGATCACCGCGCGGCTGGCGGCAGAGGCGGGACGCGAGATCATGGCCATTCCCGGCTCGCCGCTCGATACGCGTAGCCAAGGGTGCAACCAGTTGATCCGCGAAGGCGCGATCCTGGTGCAGGGCCCCGCCGACGTGATCGAACTGGTGGAGAGCTTCACCGGTACCCCGCGCTCCACGTTCCACGAGCCGCCCGCGCCGGCGGCTTTTGATAGTGGCGCTGCGACGAACGACGACCCGGCCGATATCATTGCCCTGCTGGGCACGGCGCCGGTGCCGGTGGACGAACTGGTGCGCCTGAGCGGCGCACCGGCCGGATCGGTGCAACTGGCGCTGATCGAACTGGAACTGGCCGGGCGCCTGGTCCGCCATGCCGGAGGGCGCGTATCGCTTGCCTGAACCCTTCCTGAAAATCGGAGGCCGGAAGATCGGGGGCTTGACGCCGCCGTCCAACCGCTCCCACCCTCGTACGCACGTATACGCGTAAGGACGTTTTGCCAGTCGCCATGCAGCTTGTCATTGTAGAATCCCCGGCCAAGGCCAAGACCATCGAGAAGTACCTTGGCCCCGGCTTCAAGGTGCTGGCCTCTTACGGCCACATCCGCGACTTGCCGGTCAAGGACGGGTCCGTGCGCCCGGACGAAGACTTTGCCATGGATTGGGAGCTCTACGGCGACAAGCAATCGCGGGTGAAGGCGATCACCGACGCCGCCAAGGAGGCTGATGGCCTGATCCTGGCAACCGACCCTGATCGTGAGGGGGAGGCGATTTCCTGGCACGTGCGCGAGCTTCTGGCCAAGCGCCGCGCGCTGCCCAAGAATGTGTCGCGCGTCACGTTCAACGCCATCACCAAGCTGGCGGTGACCACGGCGATGAAGGCCCCGCGCGAGCTGGACCAGGACCTGATCGACGCCTATCTGGCGCGCCGCGCGCTGGACTATCTGTTTGGCTTCACGCTTTCGCCCGTGCTGTGGCGCAAGCTGCCAGGGGCCAAGTCTGCCGGGCGCGTGCAATCGGTGGCGCTGCGCCTGATCGTGCAGCGCGAGCGCGAGATCGAGACGTTCAAGGCGCAGGAATACTGGTCTGTTGCCGCGCGCATGGAGCATGACGGCACGCCGTTCTTGGCGCGGCTGGTCAAGTTCGATGGCAACAAGCTGGATCGCCTCTCGCTGGGCGACGAAGGCAGCGCCATGGCCGCCAAGGCCGTGGTGGAAGCGGGCAATTTCCGCGTTGAGGAAGTGGATGTGCGGCCCACGCGGCGCAATCCCTCGCCCCCGTTCACCACCTCCACCCTGCAGCAGGAAGCCGCGCGCAAGCTGGGCTTTTCGGCCAGCCACACCATGCGCGTGGCGCAGACGCTCTATGAAGCGGGCGCCATCACTTATATGCGTACCGACGGCGTGCAGATGGACCCGAGCGCCATCGACGCCGCGCGCCGGGCGATTTCCGATCGCTACAACGGCCATTTCCTGCCCGAAAAACCGCGCATTTATGAAACCAAGGCCAAGAACGCCCAGGAAGCGCACGAGGCCATCCGCCCGACCGATTTCACCCGCGACCACTATGGCAGCGGCGATGAGGCACGGCTGTACGACCTGATCTGGAAGCGCGCGCTGGCCAGCCAGATGGCATCCGCCGCGATCGAGCGCACCACGGTGACCCTGCGCGAAGGCACCGGCCGCCACGAGCTGCGCGCCACCGGCCAGGTGGTGAAGTTCCCCGGCTTCCTGGCAGTCTATGAAGAAGGGCGCGACCAGAAGCCCGATGCCGAGGATGACGACAGCAACCTGCTGCCGATCATGAACAAGGGCGATTGCCCGAAGAAGCACGGCGTCGATGCCACGCAGCACTTCACCCAGCCGCCGCCGCGCTATTCCGAAGCGAGCCTGGTCAAGCGCCTGGAAGAACTCGGCATCGGCCGGCCTTCCACTTATGCCGCCACGCTTCAGGTGCTGAAAGACCGCGCCTATGTGCGGATCGAGAAAAACCGCTTCTTTGCCGAGGAAAGCGGGCGCATGCTCACCGCGTTCCTCGAACGCTTCTTCGAGCGCTATGTCGCCTATGAATTCACCGCGGGCATGGAAGACGAGCTGGACGACGTTTCCGGCGGCCGCGCCGCGTGGAAGCAGGTGCTGGCCGAATTCTGGCGCGATTTCAAACCCAAGTCTGACGAGGTGATGGAGAAGAAGCCCAGCGAGGTGACCGCTGAGCTCGACGTCTTCCTGGAAGACTATCTCTTCCCGCCGCGTGCCGACGGGCACGATCCGCGCGAATGCCCCAAGTGCGGCAATGGCCGCCTGGCACTGCGCGGCGGCCGGTATGGCGCGTTCGTGGCGTGCTCCAACTATCCCGAGTGCAAGTTCACCCGCAAGTTCGCCCAGCCGGGCGGCGAGGGCGATGGCGGCGAGGGCGAGGATGCCGCGCTGGGCAAGGACCCCGAAACCGGGTTGGAAGTGACCCGGCGCACCGGGCGCTTTGGCCCCTATATCCAGCTTGGCGAGGGCAAGGAGGCCAAGCGCGCCTCCATCCCCAAGGACATTCCCGAACTCGACCTGGAATGGGCGCTCAAGCTGCTCAACCTGCCGCGCGAAGTGGGCGTGCACCCGGAAAGCGGCAAGCCGATCACCGCCTCGATTGGGCGCTATGGCCCCTATCTGGCGCACGATGGCAAGTATGCCCGCCTCAAGTCGACGGCAGAGGTGTTCGACACCGGCATGAACGCGGCGGTGGTGCGCCTGGCCGAGGCGGCCAGCGGCGCCGGCGCGCGGGGTTCGCGCGCGGCGGCCGAACCGCTCAAGACCTTTGGCCCGCACCCGACTTCGGGCGGGGAAATCAAGCTGATGGCCGGGCGCTATGGCCCCTATGTCACCGATGGCACGACCAACGCCACGCTGCCGCGCGACAAGCAGCCCGAAAGCCTGACGCCCGCCGAAGCGATCGCCCTGATCGACGAGCGCGCGGCAAAGGGGCCGGCCAAGGGCAAGAAGGCGCCGGCGAAAAAGGCAGCGCCCAAGAAGGCCGCTGCCGCGAAGAAGGAACCGGCGGCCAAGAAGGCGCCTGCTGCCAAGAAAGCGCCGGCCAAGAAGAAGGCCGCAGCGGAATGATCATGCGGTTGGCAGGCCTGCTGGTTTCAGCCGGCCTGCCAACCGATCAGCGCGGGCGGTAGAGGCCGTAGCGCTCGTTCCCCAATGTCATTTCGGCAAAGCGCACATAGTCGCGGGCCAGGGCCTGGTTCATGATCGTGCGCGTTTGCCTATTGGGCAGGTAAAGGTCTTCCTCGCTGGCTTCGGAAACCTGCACCACATCCGGGCGCGCGGCCATGATCCGCGCGACTTCGGTGGCCGGATCGGCACCGACCGCCGGAGCTTCGGTCCAGGTGTTGAGATGGTTGGGAAAGGCAAAGCGCGTGGGGATGCAGGCATCCACCCCGCGATACAGCGCCGGCGCGCCGTCGAACTGGAAATAGCAGCCGCCGTGCACATTGGCGCGCAGCAAGGCGATGGCGCGATGGTATTGGTCTGCCGTGCCATGGTTCTCCACCGCGCCAGCCATCACCACCAGGCCGCCGATCGCGCTGGCCAGCAGCAGGAACCGCCCGCTCCAGCGTGCCTGCCACGGCTTGCCGCCGCGCACCGCTGCCGCCAGCGACGGGGCCGCCAAGACGGCCAGCGGTGCGAGCAGGGGCCCGGCATAGTGATCGTACCAGGTGCCGAACGCGAGGAAGCCGAGCACTGCTGCCCCGGCCCAGCAGCCCAGCACGCGGCGCGCGCGCGACCGGATAAGATCGCCCCGCGCCGCACGGCGCAAGGGATCGAACGCGATGGCCAGCGCAAAGGGCGATAGCCCCGCCGAAAGCTTGAGCAGCCGGCGCCAACTGGGGGCGCCATCGGGCAGGCGTTCGAGCACGGAGGTGAAATTGGCGAACACGAAGGCGTGGGCCTGCCCCTGCAGGGCATAGGCAGCGAAAGCCGCCAGCGTCGGCGCGAGCGCAAGGCCGCACCACAGCAGCGCCGCGCCGGCCAGCCGGGGCAGGGGCCAACGTGCGTGCCAACCGCGGGCCAGCAGCAACACCCCCAGCGCCACGCCTTCGAACACCGCCGCATACTTGATCTGCAGGGCCAGGCCGATCAGCGTCATCGCCACGCCGCCCAGACGGAGCAGCGCCGCCGTGTCTTCCTGCTGCCAGCTGCGCAGCACCAGCAGGGCCGCCAGCGCGACCAGCGGGTTGTAGAACACCGGCGACTGCCCCAGGGCGCAGTTGAATGCCGGCATCGCGCAGACATAGACCATCCCGGCGAGCCAAGCCCCGCGTGGCGGTGCCAGTTCCAGCGCCAGCCGCCTGACCACCAGCGCCGCGGCCGCGGTGCTGGCAATGCCCGCCAATTGATAGGCGATCACCGGATCGCCTGGCAGCGCGTGGAACAGGCGATAGAGCGCAAACAGGCCCAGCGGCTTGCGGTCCCAGATGTCGATGAACGGCACGGCCCCATGCGCCCATCGATCGGCCACGAGGAGATAGAACTCTTCGTCAACGTGAACTAGCGGATTGCCAAGGAGAAGTAGGCGAAATATCAGCGCAATGCTGAAATACTCAAGAAAAAGTCTGAAATGATGAATATTCGCGCCGGCCAGCGATGGCTCTATGGCGAAAGATCTTTGCTGCGGCAGGTGTAGTTGTCTGCCTGCGAATTTGATCATTTTCATTTCCGACTTTTTCAGCGATAATTATTAGGCTAAATTGTCGGATTTGGCAGGGCAAGGGCTGTGGGCGTTATTATCGCATTATAACGTCATGCGGCGCGTTTGATGCAAATATCGCAGCCGTGTGGCAGCCGCTGCCCCGCCGGGGCTGCGCCATGGCGTATCAGCGCGCGGCGAAAAGGCCGAAAGAGCGCGTGCCGAGCTTCAGCGTGGTGACTCGGCGATAGTTGCGGGCCAGTGCATCGAGCACCACGGCGCGTGTGCGCAAGTTCGGAGCATAGGGACGGGGCGATTCGTCGATCACCACCGCACCAGGGCGGGCCGCCATGATGCGCTGCACTTCCGTGCGCGTATCGATGCCCAGCGCGTCTTCCTCGAACCGGGTGGACAAGTGCGCGGGGAAGGCAAAGCGCGTGGGCAGGCACGATCCCGTGGCGCTATAAAGCGCGCTGTCGCCTTCGTAGACATAGAGGCAATGGCCCGCGTCGATATGCGGCCGGATGATCGATGCCGCGCGATCCAGATCGTTGGTCGTGCCAAACTTGTGCGCCTGCACCGCCGTTGCACCCAGGCCCGCACCCAAGCCCACCACGAACAGGGCCCGCCGCAAAAAGCCTGTGGGCCGGCACGTGCCGTCAAGCACCGGCGCTGCCAGGATGGCCAGCGGCAAAAGCACCGGCGCGACATAGTGATCATACCAGGTGCCCGGCGCGAGGAAGCCGGCAACGGACAGCCCCAGCCACAGGCACAGGCCTCGCCGAGCCGCGGCACTGCCCGAACATTGCGGATCGATCCGCGAGCCCAGTGCGAGGGCGAGGTAAAAGGGAATGAGTGCCATGGCCACCTTGAACAGGCGGAATGACGCTTCTGCCCAGTCCTGGCCACGATTGAGCACCGACAGGAAATTGGCCGTAAAGAACGTCTGTCCCTGTCCGTCGGCGGCATAGGCGGCAAAGATGATCACCGTGGGCAGCAGGGCCAGGCCGATCCAGGCAAGCCCGGCCGCGGCGATGCGTGGCCAGCGCCACCCGGCCCGCCAGGCAGTCCACAGCAGCATCAGGCCAAAGCCCATGCCCTCGATCACCACGCTGGTCTTGATCTGCAGGGCAATGCCCACCAACGCCATGGCCAGGCAGCCGCGCCGCCACAGCGCCGGATCGGCCGGCGCCTGCCCCGGTTGCGGTGCGGGCGCGCACACGCTGGCCATCGCATCGATCACCATCAGCCCCGCCAGCATCATCGGCAGGTTGTAGAACACCGGGGCCTGGCCCATGCCGCAGTTGAACGCCATGAGGTAGATCAGATAGGCCATGCCCGACAGCATCGCGCCACGTGGCCCCGCCAGATGCCGCGCACAGCGTGCGATCACCACGGCCGTGGCGGCGGCCGCTGCGATGGCCATGATCTGGTAGGCCAGCACGCCGTTGCCCGGCAGCGCCCGCGCAGCGGCATAGATCAGGAACAGGCCCAGCGGCTTGCGATCCCACAGGTCCACATAAGGCAGGACACCGTGCCACAGTTGATCGCCCATCAGCAGGTAGAACTGTTCGTCGGCGTGAAACAGCGGATCGCCCAGCCATGGGGCACGCAACACCAACGCAACCAGGAAAAACACCGCAAAGGCCCGCATGTGCAACGCTTCCGTCAGGGGAGGGCCGCTGCCACGGTATCAAGTTCGCCCTGCGGGACCACGATGGCCCCAGCGCGTGGGCGATCGAGATCGAGCACGGTGACATAGGCTGCGCAAAGCAGCACGAAAAGCGCAAGGGCGGCTGCCGCATGGCGGCGGCTGGATGCGTCCGGGCCATAGCCCAGGATGCCTGCCCCGGCACAGCAATAGAGCGCCAACAGCATCAAGACTTCGGCCGGAAGACGCGCGCTGCGCTCGGCATGGCGGGCGGTGGCGATGTCCCCCAGGCTGTTCCAGGCCGAAACCAGCACCGGCCCGCGCGTGTCGGGCGGCATGGTCCGCAAGGTGCCGATCAGGTGGTCGCCGAACATGGTGCCCAGCGTTGCCGCCCGCCCGACGGCGGCTTCCCATTCGGCATCGTCGGGGACGCGCCCGGCCTCGGCGCGGGCACGCGCATATGTGCCCAGCAGCCGCGCCAGCGGGGCGCGCTGCGCCTCATCCAACAGGCCAAGGCGCGAGGCCATGGTGCCAAAGGCGTTGGCTTCGTCCAGCGCCAACTGGCGGCGATGTTCGTAACGGCCGATCGCCAGGCTGAAGGCAAACGCCATCAACAGCGCGAGCAGCCCGAAAACCCCTGAAAGAACAGCCCCCTGGTCGCTGCGCCGGATGCCCTGATCCGGTGCGGCGGTGCCTGGCGTGGCCGCTTCGGTCCGCTCCAGCCAGGCATGCAAACGCGCCCCGCCCAAATAGGCCAGGACCATGGCCACCAGCAGAGCCAGGCCCAAAGCGCCCAGCGGTGTCCGGTCAAACACGGTCATGGATCCCGTCAACATCCCTTCAGGCTGCGCCAGCCCAGGTGGCGGGTCAAGCGCCATTACTTCACCCAGTCGAGACCGATTTCCTCGTAGATTTCGCGGCTGTCGGCCCAGTTCTCTTCGACCTTAACGTGGAGGAAGAGATGAACCTTCGCACCCAAAAGATCGGACAACTCTTTTCTCGCGGCTTCGCCGATGGCCTTGAGCTTGGCGCCACCCTTGCCGAGCACGATCCCGCGCTGGCTGTCGCGCGCGATGACGATCTGCTGGTGAATTTCCACCGAGCCGTCGCGGCGGTGCTGATAGCTTTCGGGGCGCACCGCGCTGTCATAGGGAAGTTCGTCGTGCAACTGGCGATAGAGTTGCTCGCGCGTGATTTCGGCGGCGAGCAGGCGTTCCGAGGCGTCGGACACCTGGTCTTCGGGATAGTGCCAGGGGCCCTGCGGCATCAGACCGGCCAGCCGCGTCTTCAGTTCGGCTACGCCATCGCCGGTCAGCGCCGATACGAAGAACACTTCGTCGAACTGTCCGGCGCCGCTCAGTTCCTCGGCCATGACCAGCAGCGGTTCCTTGGGCGTGGCGTCCACCTTGTTGAGCACCAGGAACTTGCGTTCGGGCCGTCCGGCCAGCGAGGCGAGGATCGGTTCGAGGTATTCGCGCTTCTTCTTGCGCGCGTCCACCACCAGCAGGATGGCATCGGCCTCGCTTGCGCCTTCCCAGGCGGCGTTGACCATCGCGCGGTCGAGCCGGCGCTTGGGCTGGAACAGGCCGGGCGTGTCGGCCAGGATGATCTGCGCCGGGCCTTCCAGGGCAATGCCCATCAGGCGGGCGCGGGTGGTCTGCGCCTTGGCCGAAACGATCGCCACCTTCTGGCCGACTAAGGCATTGACGAGCGTGGACTTGCCGGCATTGGGCGCGCCGATCACGGCCACCAGGCCGCAGGATTGTTCGGATTCGGCGGGGTTGGAAACGATATCGATCATGGAAACAGGATGAACCTCATCGCGCCCGGCCGCAATGGCCGAGCGCAGGATATGGGAATTGGGCGTGTGGCTTTGTTCAGGCGAACTGCTTGAGAAAATCGCGGGCGGCTGCCGTTTCGGCTTCCTGCTTGCTGCTGCCGCGGGCCTGTGCTTCGCCCACGCCTTTCACTTCCACGCTCACCGTGAAAATCGCGGCATGGTCGGGCCCGTCGCGGCTGACCAGGGTATAGACCGGCGGCTTGCGGCGGTTGCCCGCCGCCCATTCCTGCAAGGCGGCCTTGGGATGCTTGCGCTGCCCGGCACCGGTCCGCATCGGCTTGTCCCAGCAGCGGCGCACGAAATCGCGCGCGGCGGGAAAGCCGCGTTCCAGGAACAGCGCGCCGATCAGGGCTTCCATCACGTCGCCCAGGATATTGTCGCTGTCGGCGCCGCCATCATCGCGCGCCTGCTTGCCCAGGCGGATATGTGTCGGCACGCCCAGCGTGCGGGCCACGTCGGCGCAGGTTTCACGGCTGACCAAGGCGTTGAGGCGTTGCGACAGCTTGCCTTCGGCAGCGTCGCTCGCTTCGTGCAGCCAATCGGCGATCGCCAGGCCCAGCACCCGGTCGCCCAGGAATTCCAGGCGCTGGTAATCGCGGCTTTCGCCGAGCGAACCGTGGGTGAGCGCTTCATGCCAAAGCGCCGGCTGTTGCACCGGCGCTTGGGTCAATTCCGCCAGGAAGGCGGCGGTCTCGGGGGACAGGGGCGTGCTCAGAACAGGCCCCCGATGCGGTTCCAGCGCAGCGCGGTAAACCACGTCCAGGGCAGGAACCAGTTAGCCGACCCGTCGGTGGACCACATCACGATGGTGGCGCGGCCGACCAGGTTGTCCTGCGGGACCAGGCCGATGCCGCCGCCTTCGATGGCGGGGAAGCGGCTATCCATGGAGTTGTCGCGATTGTCGCCCATCAGGAACAGCTTGCCTGCGGGCACGACGACCGGCGGCGTATCGTCCTGCGGGCGATAGCCCAGGTCGAGCACGTTGTAGGTCTTGCCGCCCGGCAGGGTTTCCTGGAACTGCGGATAGTGGCAGGTCTGCGTGCCATCGGCCTCGGTCACCGCGAAATCGGGCGAGATGCATTCGGTGTTGGCCGAAACCCGGATCACGAAATCGGCGATCTTCACCTTGGGCACGGCCTTGCCGTTCAGGTGCAGCACCCCGCCGATCATCTGCACGGTATCGCCCGGCACGCCGATGACGCGCTTGATATAGTCCACGTCGTTGCCCGGCGGAGCCTTGAAGATCACCACGTCACCGCGATTGGGCTGGCCGGCGAAAATGCGCTTGGGCAAGAGCGGCACGCTGAACGGCAGGGAATACTTGGAAAACCCATAGGGCCACTTGGCCGCCAGCAGGTAATCGCCGTTTTCCAGCCGGGGCAGCATCGATTCCGACGGGATGTTGAAAGGCGAGAAGAAGAAGCTGCGGAAGATCGCCACGATCAGCACCAGCTTCACCAGGAACACCGGGAAGCTGTCTTCCTTCTTCTGCTTCTTCGCCGGCGCGGCCGGAATGGGCTGCGGGGCCGTGGGCTGTTCCACCGTCGGGCTGGCGGGTTCGGGCGTGTCGTTCATCGGCTGGGTCATGTGGAGGGCAAAGGCATCCGTCAAGAAGGAATGCACCTGCCATAGTCCCAGGCAAATACGTTTGCACGATCCGTTCGTCGAGCCACGCGCCCGCTTGGAAGATTGTGTGCAAGCGGGCATGAGGGGCGCGACCCCGCAACCGTTAAAGGACACCAGGACAATGGCAGCACAGGACCAGGCCACGCTGTGGCACGCGCTGGAGACGCTGGAGGTGCCCACTCTTGCCGCGCTGTTTGACGATGCCGCGCGCTTGGATCGCTATGCCACCACGCTCGATCTGCCCGGTGGCCCGATTCGCTTTGACTGGGCCAAGACCCATCTTTCCGCGCCAGTCGAAGCCATTCTGGCCGATCTGGCCCAGGCCACCGATCTTGTCGGCAAGCGGGCGGAACTGCTTTCGGGCGCCAAGATCAACAACACCGAAGGCCGCGCGGCCGAACACACCGCCCAGCGCGGCGTGGGCGCCGAAGCCAGCGTGGAAGAAGCCCAGGCCCTGCATGCCCGCATGGCGCTGCTGGTCGACGCCATCCACGAAGGCGTGCTGGGCGAGGTGAAGAGCCTGATCCACATCGGCATCGGCGGTTCGGCGCTGGGCCCGGCCCTGGCGATCGATGCGCTGGCGCGCGAAGAGGCCAAGGTGGCCGTGCACGTGGTGTCCAACATCGATGGCTGCGCGCTGGAGCAGGCGATGTCGCGCTGCGATCCGGCGACCACCCTGGTTGCCGTCGCGTCCAAGACCTTCACCACCACCGAAACCATGACCAATGCCCACAGCGCGCTGGAATGGCTGCGCGAAGGCGGCGTCGCCGATCCCTATGGCCGCGTGATCGCGCTGACCGCCGCGCCGGAAAAGGCGGTGGAATGGGGCGTGGATGAAACCCGCATCCTGCCGTTTTCCGAAACCGTGGGCGGGCGCTATTCGCTGTGGTCCTCGATCGGGTTCCCGGTGGCGCTGGCGCTGGGCAACGAGGCGTTTGCCCAGTTCCTGGCGGGCGCCAAGGCGATCGACGAGCATTTCCGCGACGCCCCGATCGGTGAGAACGTTGTGGTGCGCGCCGCCTTTGCCGATCTGTTCTATACCCAGGCACGCGGTTGCCAGACCCGCGCGGTCTTTGCCTATGACGAGCGCCTGGCCCTGCTGCCCGATTATCTCCAGCAACTCGAGATGGAATCCAACGGCAAGCGCGTGCTGGCCGACGGATCGCCGCTGACGCGGCCCAGCGCCCCGGTCACCTGGGGGGGCGTCGGCACCGATGCGCAGCACGCCGTGTTCCAGTTGCTGCACCAGGGCACCCACCTGATCCCGGTGGATTTCCTTGCCGTCAAAGTGCCGGGCCACGATCTTGATCCGGTGCACCACAAGATCCTCTTGTCCAACTGCTTTGCGCAAGGCGCCGCGCTTATGGCGGGCCAGGCGAGCGAGGATGGCGCGCGCGCCTATCCGGGCAACCGCCCTTCGGCCACGATCCTGTGCGACGAACTCAACCCCGCCACGCTCGGCGCGCTGATCGCTTTCCACGAACACCGCGTGTTCGTTTCGGCGATGCTGCTGGGCATCAACCCATTCGACCAGTTCGGCGTCGAGCTGGGCAAGGCGATCGCCAAGAAGATCGATGCCGGCGGCGGCGAAGGGTTTGACGCCAGCACCGAAGCGCTGCTGGCCGAAGCCGGGATCGGCGTGGATTGAAAGTTAGCTGACCTAATCAATTAATCGCCATGCAGGGACTGGCGCCGGAGGGGCATCGTTGCCATATCCGGCGCCAGTTTTCGATTCAGCAAGACGAGGCCCTGCCATGACCGATCCCGCTTACGACTATGACCTGTTCGTGATCGGGGCCGGATCGGGCGGGGTGCGCGCCAGCCGCATCGCCGCCGGCTATGGCGCGCGCGTTGCCGTGGCCGAGGAATATCGCGTGGGCGGCACTTGCGTGATCCGCGGCTGCGTGCCCAAGAAGCTGCTGGTCTACGGCTCGCACTTTGCCGAGGAATTGCAGGACGCGGCCAATTACGGCTGGACCGTGGAAAAGATGACGTTCGATTGGCCCACGCTGCGCGATGCCGTGGCCAAGGACGTGGATCGGCTGAACGCGGCCTACACCAACACGCTCAATTCCAACAAGGTCGAGCATTTCCTGGAACGCGCCACGATCACCGGGCCCAACAGCGTCAAGCTGGCCAGTGGCCGCGAGATCACCGCGAAATACATCCTGGTGGCCGTGGGCGCCTGGCCGGTGATGCCCGAGATCGAGGGCGTGGAGCATTGCATCACCTCGAACGAGGTGTTTCATCTCGAAAGCCTGCCGCGCCGCGTGGTGATTGCCGGCGCTGGTTATATCGCGCTGGAATTTGCCGGCATCTTCAATGCCCTGGGCAGCCACGTCACGGTGGTGAACCGCAGCGAGACAATCCTGCGCGGCTACGACGCCGCGCTGCGCGATCGCCTGCTGCAGATTACCATGGCGCGCGGCATCGAATACAAGTTCAACTGCGGGTTCGAACGCGTGGAAAAGCAGGAGGATGGCAGCCTGCTGGTCTTCATGAAGGGCCAGCCCGATCCGCTTCACGCCGATGCCGTGCTGGTGGCCACCGGCCGCCGCCCCAAGACCGATGGCCTGGGGCTGGAAAACGCCGGGATCGCGCTTGGCGCGCACGGTGAGATCGTGGTGGACGAGGGCGCGCAAACGTCGTGCCCCAGCATCTTTGCGGTGGGCGACGTCACCAATCGCGTGCAACTGACGCCGATCGCCATCCGCGAAGGCCATGCCTTTGCCGATCGCGTGTTCGGCGGCAAGGACACGCGCGTATCCTATGATTGCATTCCCAGCGCCGTGTTCTCGCAGCCCCCGCTTGCCAGCGTGGGCCTTAACGAAGCGCAGGCCCGCGAAAAGCTGGGCAGCAACGTCAAGATCTTCACCTCGGATTTCCGCCCGATGAAGAACATTTTCGGCCATCGCCCCGAACGCGGGCTCTACAAGCTGGTCGTCGATGCCCAGACCGACAAGGTGCTGGGCGTGCACCTCATCGGCCCCGATGCGCCCGAAGTGCTGCAGGCGGCCGCCATCGCGGTGAAGGCCGGGCTGACCAAGGCCGATTTCGACGCCACCGTGGCGCTGCACCCATCGATGGCCGAAGAGCTTGTGCTGATGCGATAAACCGGTAACTGCCGCGTTAACCCAACTTGGCCGTTGAACTGTGGCGCAGGTGCGGTAGGCTGTGCGCGAAGATGGGTTGGGGGCAGGAACCATGGAAGATGTCGGCGGGACCGTGCTCGTCACGGGCGGGTCTGGCTACATTGCCGGATACATCATCCGCGCGCTGCTGGACGATGGCTGGACCGTCAATACCACGGTCCGCGATCTGGGCCGCGAGGCGCAGTTGCGCGCCCAGCTGGGCGGCAGCTATGCCTCGCTGCGGTTCTTCCAGGCAGACCTGATGGCCGATGCGGGCTGGCGCGCGGCACTGCACGGATGCAGCCACGTCTGCCACGTCGCGTCACCGTTGCACGTCAATGCCCCGCGCCACGAAGACGAACTGGTGGTGCCGGCGCGTGAAGGGGTGCTGCGCGCCTTGCGCTTTGCCCACGCGGCCGGGGTGAAGCGCTTTGTGCAAACCTCGTCGGTGGCGGCGATCGCCTATGGCCATGGCAAGGGCATCCGCCGCTATACCGAGGCCGACTGGACCGACCTAGATGGCCCCGGTGTCCACGCCTATGCCAAGTCCAAGACCGTGGCCGAACGCGCCGCGCGCGAATGGATCGCGCAGTATGGCCAGGGCATGGAATTCGTCTCGGTCAATCCCTCGGTCGTGCTCGGCCCGGTGTGGAGCCGGGACTATTCCGCCTCGATCGAACTGGTGCGGCAATTGCTGGCCGGCACCGTGCCGGGCTGTCCGGACCTGGGCTTTGGCGTGGTGGACGTGCGCGATGTGGCTGCCTTGCACCTGCGCGCGCTGACCGAGCCCGGCATCGACGGCGAGCGCTTCATCGCCTCCGGCCCGTTCCTCAAGATGATCGACGTGGCGCGCATCCTGCGCCAGGAACTGGGCCGCGGGGCACGCCGCGTGCCGATGCACCGGGTGCCCGACTGGATGGTCCACGCCATGGGCCTAGTCAGCCCGATGATCCGCCAGGTCACCAGCGAACTGGGCAATGTGCGCGATACCGACGCCGGCCATGCCCGCACCCGCCTGGGCTGGGCCACGCGGCCGGTGGAACAGACCATCGCCGATTGCGCAAGCAGCCTGATCGAAACGCGCGTGGTGGCGGCCTGACTCTGCGTCAGATCCCCGCCCACCATTGGTAGCCGGAGTGGTCTTCCCAATAGCCGCCCTTGCCGCCGTAAAGCCCGGCGAGCGTAGCGACGAGCTCCACCCGCATGACGTATTTCGCCTGCTTGTAGCCAAGCTGCCGTTCCACGCGCAGGCGCAGCGGCGCGCCGTGGCCCACTGACAGCGGCTGGCCGTTCATGGTGTGGGCCAGGATCGTCTGCGGATGCAGCGCTTCGGCCAGGTCGATCGATTCGTAATAGGGCGTGCCGGAAAAATCGTCGGCACAGTGGAACACGGCGTAGCGTGCCTGGGGCAGGGCGCCGGCGCCGTGGAGCAGCAAGCCCAGTGGCAACCCGGTCCACTGGCCGATCGCGCTCCACCCTTCCACGCAATCGTGCCGGGTGATCTGGGTGCGCTGGGGTAAGGCCCGCAATTGCGCCATCGTCAGGTCCATGGGCCGCGCCACCAGGCCGTCAACACGCAGGCGCCAATCGGCAAAGCCACGCTCCAGCTGCGCGAGATACGCCGCCGCCGTCGGGCGGGTGTTGCCGTTGACGCGGAACACCGGGGAAATGTCTGCGGCGGAAAATTCCGGGGCCAGGGCATTGCCGGCCACCAGTCGCTGCGCGCTGCGGCTGGCCTTTTCGCCCAGCGAAAGCACGCTTTTTGCCGTGGGCGAGGCAACGATGCGGTCGCAGCCCGACAGCAAAAGGCCGCCCGATCCGGCCAGCAGCGCACGGCGGGAAAAACCGCTCATGGCGTGCGCTCCGGCGGCAGGCGATACCAGCCGGTGATCATCGCGCGCAACTCGTTGATCGGCCCGGCGAGCACCACCATGACGAGGTGTACCAGGATGAACAGCGCCAGGCCGGCCGCGCACAGGAAATGCAGCGAGCGCGCCGATTGCCGCCCGCCCAGCACATCGAGCAGCCAGGGCAGCGCGGCATTCATGGTGGGCGACATCGCCAGGCCCGTCGCCACCATCATCGGCAGTAGTACGAAAATGACGGAGAGATAGGCGATCTTCTGCAGCGGGTTGTAGCGCCGGGCCGCTTCGCCACGTGGCAGGCGGCCACGCAGATGTTCGGTCACGTCATGCCACAGCGCACGCGGGCGCCGTTCTTCGCGCGACAAGCCCAGATCGCGGCGCAAGTGCCCGGAAACCAGTGCATAGACCAGGAACCCAGCCAGGCTCGCCACCAACACCCACGCGCCCAGGAAATGCCACCCGCGCGCCAGCGAGAGGTTGTAATGCCCCGGCAGCGTGACCAGCGGCGGAAAGGCCAGTGCGGTACTCTGGGCATAGCCGACCAGGCCGGTGCTGGGAATCTCGTGCCCGCCCAGGGCCACGAAACCGTGCGTCCCATGATTGCCGATTTCCAACCAGGCGGGATCGAAATTCGCCCCGTCCTTGCCCCAATAGAGCCGCGGATGCGCGTTGAAGATCATCATTCCGCTCATCAGCATGATGAAAATGGTCAAGGCATTGATCCAATGCCACAGGCGCACGGGCCAGCGAATGCGCAGGATGAGGGGTGAGCGGTTCACGGACCGGGTCATGCCATGAAGCGGGCCTGGCGTCATCCCGTGTTCGACGAACGCCCAGCGAGGCGTGGGTTCAGCCCCAGGGCTTGGCCTCTGCCAGCGCAATCAGGCTTTTGCGCGTGTGCCGGCGCGCCTGGGCACCGCGGTGGCAACTGGCGGGCACGGGGCGCAGCGCCCGCCAGCCGGCGCGGCCGATCCAGGCGAGCTTGGCCTTGGCCGAAACCACGGTGCGGCTGTGCCACGCCTTGTCCCCGCGCGCGGCCACCTTGCGGGCAATGTCGCCATAGATCCCGGCCGCCGCCAGGATCGCCCAGCGCTGGCGCGCGCGCAACCGCCCGGCGCCAACGCGCGCCGAACATTCGTGCGCCTGTGCCATGTCACACAGCCGGCGGGCCAGGCCAGCGAGCGTCTCGCGGTATTGCGGTTTCAACTGCTCGCCGGGCGGCAGATCTGCTTCGGCCAGCCATTCGGCCGGCAGATAGCAACGCCCGGCGGCATCGTCTTCGGCCAGATCGCGCGCAATATTGGCCAGCTGGAACGCCAGCCCCAGGTCTGCCGCGCGGTCCAGCGTGTCTTCGTCATCGGGCGAAACGCCCATGACCACGGCCATCATTACCCCCACCGCGCCTGCCACGTGCCAGCAATAGCGCATGAGGTCTGCCTCGGTGCGTGGCTGCCAATCGGCTGCGTCGAGCGCGAAACCGCCGATCACCGCCTCGGCCATGGCCATGGTCAAACCCGTTTCGCGCGCCACCAGGCCCAGCGCGTCGAACGCAGGGTTACCCGTGGCTTGCCCGGCCATGGCCTGCGCGGTCAGCCGCCGCACCAGGGCAAGCCGCTCGGCCGCGCCGGATTGGTCCCCCAGCGCGCCGCCCATGTCCTGCGCATCGACAATATCGTCGCAGGCGCGGCACCAGGCATAGAGCAGCCACACCCGCTCGCGCGTGACGCGATCGAACAGGCTGGAGGCAGCCGCGAAACTCTTGGAGCCGCGCCGGATCGTGTCGCGCGCGGCGGCGACCAGCGCGGCGCGATCGGGGATGGCGGAAACCATGGGGTTTACAGGTCCGAAGCCTGCATCGCGATGATCGGGCGGTGCGGCTCGTGCGCGGTCATCCGCGCCAGCAGCAGGTCAAGATCGTGTTCGGCCACCATGATCCCGGCATGGGCCGGACGGATGAAGCCCACTTCGATCATGTGGCGGTTGAACGCGAGCAGGTGATCGTAAAAGCCAAAGGCATTGAGCACGCCCACCGGCTTGGTGTGATAGCCCAGCTGCGCCCAGCTGATCGCTTCCCACAGCTCGTCCATCGTGCCAACGCCGCCCGGCAGCGTGAGAAACCCATCGGCCAGATCCACGAAAGCCTGCTTGCGCGCGTGCATGCCCGGCACCACGTCAAGCCGGGTCAGGCCATGGTGCGCCACTTCCGCGCCGACCAGGGCCTGCGGGATCACGCCGATCACTTCGCCGCCGGCGGCCAGGGCGCCGTCGGCCACCGCACCCATCAGGCCCAAGCGGCCACCGCCATAGACCACGCCGATGCCGCGTTCGGCCAGTTGCCGGCCGACATCTGCTGCGAGCGCCACATAGCGCGGATCGGTGGGACTGGCCGAGCCGCAGTAAACCGCAATGCGTTTCATCGCAGATCCTCCAGCATCAACTTGGCTGTGGCCTTGGCGCTGCCCACCACGCCGGGGATGCCGGCGCCGGGATGGGTGCCGGCGCCCACCAGGTAGAAATTGGCAATGTCGTCGTCGCGGTTGTGCGCACGGAACCAGGCGCTTTGCGTCAACAGCGGTTCCAGGCTGAACGCCGCGCCCTGATAGGCCGAAAGGTCGGCCGCGAAATCGGTGGGCGCATAGTGGAACTTGGTCACGATGCGGCTGTGGATGTCGGGGATCAGGCGGCGGCCCACTTCATCGAGGATGCGCTTTTCCAGAAGCGGCCCCACTTCGGCCCAATCCACCGGCAGCTTGCCCATGTTGGCCACGGGCACCAGGGCATAGAACGTGCTCATCCCCTCGGGCGCCATGCCTGGATCGGTGACGGTGGGATGGTGCAGGTAGATCGAGAAATCCTGCGGCAGCACGCCGTGCTGATAGATATCCTCGAGCAGTCCCTTATACCGCGGGCCGAACAGGATCATGTGGTGCGGGATGCCCGGCCAGGTGCCTTCGATGCCGAAGTGCACCACGAACAGGCTGGGCGAAAATTTCTTGCGCTTGAGCGCGCGGGCCCGCTTCTTGCCGGTGGCGCTATCGCCCAGCAGGTCGCGATAGGTGTGCATGATATCGCCGTTGGAGGCGACGGCATCGAAATTGCCGTGCCAGCCGCTGGCGGTGTGTACGCCGGTTACGCGGTTGCCCAGGGTTTCGACGCGCACCACCGGGTCGCCCATGCGCACTTCGCCGCCGATCCGCTGGAATTGCGTAACCATGCCGGCGATCAGGCGGTTGGTGCCACCCTTGGCCCACCACACGCCGCCATCCTTTTCCAGCTTGTGGATCAGGGCATAGATCGCGCTGGTGCTCATCGGGTTGCCACCCACCAGCAGGGTGTGGAAGCTGAACGCTTCGCGCAGCTTTTCGCTTTCGATGAATTTCGACACCATCGAATAGACCGAGCGCCAGGCCTGGTACTTGGCCAGGGCAGGGGCGGCTTTGAGCATGCTGGCAAAGTCAAGGAACGGCACCGCGCCCAACTTGACATAGCCTTCCTCGAACACGCCGGCGGAATAGTGCAGGAATTCCTCGTACCCGGCCACGTCACGCGGGGAAATCTTGGCAATCTCGGCGCGCAGCGAGGTTTCGTCGTTGGAATAGTCGAAGTTGGTGCCATCGGCCCAGTTGAGCCGATAGAACGGCATGACCGGCATGAGTTCGACATCGTCGGACAGCTTGTGCGCCGTCAGGCCCCACAGTTCCTGCAGGCAGGCCGGATCGGTGATCACCGTGGGCCCGGCATCGAACGTGAAGCCATCGCGCTGCCAGTGATAGGCACGGCCGCCCGGCTTGTCGCGCGCTTCGATCAGGGTGGTCTGGATGCCGCCCGCCTGCAGGCGGATGGCCAGGGCCAGGCCGCCGAAACCGGCGCCGATCACGCATGCTCGTTTCATCTACTTGCGCATCCCTGCCAGAGTAAGAGGCCGTGGGCGCGGCCCCGAACCGGCCAGCACCGCCAGGGCGCGGGAAACCGGAACCGGGGGACGGCCCAGGAAAATACGGGCACGATCCAGCACGGTGCTGCGCCCGGCATAGAACCGTTCGATCAACGCCGTGTCGAGACGATAGAAATGTTCCATCATGCGATAACGCGACAGTGGCTCTGCCGCCTGGAACAGCATGGCCGACAGCAGGCGGCCAAACCCGCTGCGTTGCCAATGGCGCCGTGACCAGGTTTCGCTGAACGCCGCGAGCGCCGCGTGGCTCAGGTCCGGCTGCTGGGCCAGGGCCAGGGCAAAGCGCACCGCTTCGGGCACGGAATAGCTGGTGACGGGATGGAACAGGCCAGCGCGAGTGCCGGCGCGGGCGATCTGCCCGCCCGATGAACGCCAGAAGGCGTCCCAATCGCCTGCTGCCACCACCGGCAAGACCCCTTGCTCTTCGTGCAGCACGCTGGCGACCGTCCAGCCCTGGCTGCGGGCATAGGCGCCGATCCGTCCGGCCAGCGCGGGCTGGTCGATGGTCGGACTGTCGGAATAATAGGTGTCTTCGATGAAGATTTCGTCCGGCCCGAACGGCAGGCAATAGACGAAGCGATAGCCATCGACCTGCTCGACCGTGGCATCCATCACGATCGGTTTGGCCAGGCCATGCGGCTCTGCCAGCTTGACCCGCTGGCCCAGGAATTTCTGCCACCCGCCCGAAAGCTGGCCCTGCAGGCGGATGCCGCGCGCATCGATCACCGCGCCACATTCGATCCGCGTGCCGTCGGCAAGGGTGACCGCGCCAGTGCCCGCGGCCAGCACGCGCGCGCCGGTCAGGATGGCATCGGCCGGCAGCGCGGCGCGGATGGCCGCGTCAAAACGGGCCGACGTCATCGAATAATAGCTGGTGGCAAGATCGCGCCGATACTTGGGAAAGCGCACGCTGTAACCTGACCATGCGCCATCGACCATGGCGGCCAGCAGGTCTCGCCCGGCCTTGCCCACGTCCGATCCAAAGAACGACCACACGTGGTTGCCGCCCAGGACATGGTCCTGTTCAACCAGGACGAGTTGGCAATCGGGACGGGCCTTGCGCAGGGCAAGCGCGATCAATCCCCCGGCAAGGCCCCCGCCCAGGATCGCGATGTCGGCATGGCGTATGCTCATCACCATGGCGTTAAGCCAGGCGGGCCGCCCATGCAACCGCCCCAAAGGGCCTTGCTGTGGAGCGGGCCGTTTTTCTGGCCTAAGCCGATGCATTCATGCCGGAAGCGGGCGCCGCGCGGTCTTGAACTTGCGCCCGGCGCGCGCCGATCGCTTGCGCAGCCAGATCAGCACGCCGGTGACCGACAATATCGTGGTGCCAAAGCCGATCACGGTCACCGCAATGCGCCAGGCCAGCCCGCCCACCTGCGCCATGTGCAGTGCCACGATCCAGGTGGTGAAGGTATCGGCGCCGTTGGCACCGGTGGGCAGCGATACCGCCCGCAGGGCGCCGGTTTGGCCATCGAACACGATGCGGGTGCCGCCGCCGTCGCGCGTTATGTCGGCACTCGATTTGACACCATAGATATAGAGGCCAGAGGTCGGCACGTACCACAACCAGGCGCGTCCATCGCCGGGCAGGGCCAGGCCGCGCCGGGCGGCTTCCTGCTGCGCCAGATCCGCGCCGCGCCGCGCGGCTGCCGAAAAATCCAACGCCGGGGTCCAGCGCGGGGTGGGCAACACGGCCTGTTCGACCAGCGCCTCGGCGTCTTGCGCACCCAGCAGGTCCATGACCGGGCGATAGACCTGCGGCAGGTTGAACGACACGCTCGACAGCGCAAAGACCAGCAGGATCGGCCAGAGCCACAGGCCACCCGCGCGATGCAGGTCGAACGTCAGCTTGTAGCCCGTGGTGGGGCGGCGCACTTTCCAGCTCGGCCGCCAGCGCCGCCAGAACCCTGCCGCTTTCAGCGCGCCGGGCGGAAGCGTCAGGTAGAAACCCACGAAGCAATCGACCGTCCACACCAACGCTGCCAAGCCCATCGCGAACAGGCCCCAGGGTCCCAGCGCCAGCGAATAGTGCAGGCGATAGAGAAACGGCATGAGGTTCACGAGGCCCTGTTCGATCGCGCCGTTGCGGCGATGGCCTTGTTCCTCGCCCGTCCAGGGATTGATGAACACGTCGTCCCAGTCGGGGCGGTCGGCGCGTTCCAGGCCGGTCTGCGGGTCGATCCAGGTGGCATAGAGCCGGTCGGCCCGCCCTTCCTCGCGCGTGAGATAGAGGAAATCGACGCGCGCGGAAGGATGCCGGGCGAGCATGGCAGAGCGCACTACCAGCGGATCCATCGCTGCCAGGCCCGGCTGAGGCGGCGCGGCGTTTTGCATGGCAGGGGCCATCGCCGCGTCGAGTTCCGAAAACCACGGCAGCAGGGAGCCGGTCAGCCCCGCCACCGCCAGGAACAGGGCCAGTGTCAGCCCCGCCCAGCGATGGACGATGACCCAGAACGGACGGCCGGGCAGCGCCATGGCGATCAGAACGTCACGCGCACAGAGCCGGTCACGTTGCGCGGCGCGGCGTAATAGGCCTGGGTCCAATAGAGGCTGGTCAGGTACTTGTGGTTGGTCACGTTGGCCACGTTCAGATTGAACTGAACGTTCTCGTTCAATTTATACCCTGCCTGCAACTGCAGCGTGGCATAATCGCCCTGGCGCACCGTGCCCGAATAGATCGTGTCCTGCCACTTGACCGCCGCACCGAGCTGCAGCGGCTCGACCGGGTTCCAGCGCAGCGCCAGGTTGGCGGTGTTGCGCGGCACATAGGTGCGCACTTGCGTGCCCGCGCCATCGTCCATCTTGAGCGTGGTGGCGCCGGCCTGGATGGTGAGGGTGGAGGTGATCTTGCCGCCCACTTCGGCTTCCACCCCGCGGCTCACCGCGCGGATGCCGTTGTAGAGAGTCTGGCCTGTGGCGGTGTCATAGCTGCCGGCGTCGGCCAGGTTGCTTTGTTCCGCGCGGAACCAGGCGACCGAGCCGAACAGGCCGCCGCCGGGCGTCTGCGCCTTGATGCCGGCTTCATAGCTCTTGCCCTTGGCCGCGCCCAAGGGCTTGCGATCCAGGTCGAGATTGGCCTGGGGGGCGAAGATGCTGGAATAGCTGGCATAGAGATTGACGCCGGGCAGGGCCTTGTAGGTCACGCCGACGAAGGGGCTCAGCGCCTTTTCATTCTTGTCGGTGCTGACGCCGAAGCTGATGCCCCGCGTCTTTTCCACCAGGTAGTTGGCACCCAGCAGCACGCTGAGTTGGCCGGTCAGCGCCACATCCGTGGCCCCGCGCAGGCGCCATTGGCGATCTTCGGTATGTTCCTGCTGCACCAGGGCACCAAAGGAGGGCAGGGCCACTTCGCTGCCGGTCCAACTGCCGGGCAGGCCGGGGATTTCGCCCCAGGACGGATCGCTGGTATCGGCCGGGCGGCCATAATATTCATAGGTGCCCACGGTGCGCTGCACGCCCAGGGTCAGCTGCTGGTCGCGGCCGAACAGGCGATAATGGCCCTGCACGCTGCCGTCATAGATCCAGCCCTTGGCAACCGGCGCATAATAGCCGGGATAGCCGTAGAGCCCGCCCCACGCACCGGTCTGGCTATCCTGCGTGGGGGTGCCATAGACATAGAACAGGCGGGAGTCTTCGGAATGGTATTTGCGCGTGACATGCGCGCGCGCGCTCCAGCCGGGCGCAAAGTCCCAGGTCAACTGACCATAGGCGGTCTGGTCGTGGGTGGTCCAATAGGTCCAGTCCATCGTCGTGGAGGCGCTGCTGTCGAATTCCAGCTGGTTGCCGTTGCTGTCTTGCAGCGGCAGGGCGCCCCACATCACGCCGGTGGACTTGCCATCCTGGCGCATGTAGCCGGCCGAAAGGTGCAGGTTGGGCGTGATTTCCCCATCAAGCACGCCCGAAATCGCGGTGCGGCGATGGTGGTAGCTGCGCAGGTAGGAATCGCCATCCTGCGCCGCGCCGGTCACCCGCACGGCCCACTTGCCATCGGCGGTGAGCGGCAGGTCGAGATCGAATTCGGCGCGCTTCTTGTTCCACGAGCCATACGACAGTTCGGCCGACATGTGGCGCTCACCGGTGGGATGCCGGCGGTGGTAGTTGATCGTGCCCGAAGGGTTGCCCGCCCCGGTCAGCAGCGCGTTGGCGCCGCGCACCACTTCCACATTGTCCCACATCACCGAATCCTGGGCGCCGATCGTCGGGCCCCAGATATTGGGCAGGCTGATGCCGTCGATCATGGCGTCGATGATGTCGAACCCGCGCGCGTTGTAATAGGTGCGTTCGGTTTCGACCTGGTCGACGTTGACGCCGGTGACATAGCGCAAAAGCTGGTTCGTTTCGTCGAGGGCGAAGTCATCGAGGAACTTGCGGTCGACGACGCTGACCGATTGCGGCGTATCCATGATGGTAAGTGCCAGGCCCGTGGCACCGGTGGCCACGGTCTGGCCGGTCTGGCCGTTGACCACGATGGTGCGGTCCTTGGCCGCGTCCGCTTCGGCAGCGCTTTCGGCGCCTTCTGCGCGGGCCGGGCTGGTAGCGAGCACTGCCATCGACACGCCGCAAGCAAGCGCTGCGCGCCGAAATTGCGAGGGGGCCATCATGTTTATCCTTCCTGAACAACGATCCGTGAAGGCCCGCTAATGCGAATGGTTATCACGTGTCAAGGCGAGTGATAATCATTTTCAATAAATGTCAGCGGAAACGCGCAGGTCGTCCCGGGCAGGGCGGTGGGCTTGCAGGGCGCCATGCTTGGCCCTAGAATGGCTGCACCCCGGGGAGCCAGTGGCCGGGCGGTGCGCAAGCATTGCCAGGTTGATCGATAGGCTGAGAGGGGCTGGTCACGCAGCCCGACCCGTTGAACCTGAACCCGTTAGCACGGGCGGAGGGAGGGCCGGCCGACGCGTTTTCGCCCAGTGCCACAAGCCTTTCGTTCGTCCACACGAAAGGAACCTCGTGTATGGCCGATCTCAATTCCCCCCTCGAAATTGGCGTCACCACCGGCCCGATCCGCGGCAGCCGCAAGATCCATGTGGAATCGCCGCGCTTTCCCGGCCTGACCGTGGCGATGCGCGAAATCGCGCTGGAGCCTGACTGCGGCGAGCCACCGCTGCGTGTCTATGATACCTCAGGTCCCTACAGCGATCCGCGCATCGCGATCGACATTCGCGCCGGCTTGCCGCGCCTGCGCCACGATTGGATCGTGGGCCGGGGTGACGTGGAAACGTATGCAGCGCGCGAAGTGAAGCCAGAGGACAATGGCCTGAAAGGGCCCGACCGTTCGGGCGGCGTGCCGGCGTTCCCCAACGTGAACACGGCTCCGTTGCGCGCCAAGGCCGGCGGCAACGTGACGCAGATGCACTATGCCCGCAAAGGCATCGTCACGCCCGAGATGGAATACGTGGCGATCCGGGAGAACCTGGGTCGCAAGCAGTTGAAGGAAGCGCTGGTGCGTGACGGGCAGGACTGGGGCGCCAGCATTCCCGATTACGTCACCGCCGAATTCGTGCGCGACGAAGTGGCCCGTGGCCGTGCGATCATTCCCAGCAACATCAACCACCCGGAAAGCGAACCGATGGCGATCGGCCGCAATTTCCTGGTCAAGATCAACGCCAATATCGGCAATTCGGCGGTGGCATCCGATGTCGCGGCCGAAGTGGACAAGATGGTCTGGTCGATCCGCTGGGGCGCGGACACGGTGATGGACCTTTCCACCGGGCGCAACATCCACGACACGCGCGAATGGATCCTGCGCAACAGCCCCGTCCCGATCGGCACCGTGCCGATCTACCAGGCGCTGGAAAAGGTGGGCGGCATCGCCGAAGACCTGACCTGGGACATTTTCCGCGACACGCTGATCGAGCAGGCCGAGCAGGGGGTTGACTACTTCACCATCCACGCCGGGGTACGCCTGCCGTTCATCCCGATGACCGCCAAGCGGGTCACCGGGATCGTCAGCCGGGGCGGCTCGATCATGGCCAAGTGGTGCCTCGCGCACCACCGTGAGAGCTTCCTCTACGAGCATTTCGACGAGATTACCGAGATCATGAAGGCCTATGACATCGCCTATTCGCTGGGCGATGGCCTGCGTCCGGGCAGCGTGGCCGATGCCAACGACGAAGCGCAGTTTGCCGAGCTTTATACCCTGGGCGAACTGACCAAGCGCGCCTGGGCGCACGACGTGCAGGTGATGATCGAGGGGCCGGGCCATGTGCCGATGCACAAGGTCAAGGAAAACATGGACAAGCAATTGGCCGCTTGCGGCGAAGCGCCGTTCTACACGCTCGGGCCGCTCGTCACCGACATTGCGCCCGGCTATGACCATATCACCAGCGGCATCGGCGCAGCCATGATCGGCTGGTTCGGCACGGCAATGCTTTGCTATGTCACGCCCAAGGAGCATCTGGGCCTGCCCGATCGCGACGACGTGAAGGTTGGCGTGGTCACCTACAAGCTGGCCGCCCATGCGGCGGACCTGGCCAAGGGGCATCCGGCGGCCAAGCTGCGCGACGATGCACTGAGCCGCGCCCGCTTTGAGTTCCGCTGGCGCGACCAGTTCAACCTCAGCCTCGATCCCGAAACGGCCGAGCAGTACCACGACCAGACCCTGCCCGCCGAAGGGGCCAAGACCGCGCATTTCTGCTCGATGTGCGGGCCCAAGTTCTGCTCGATGAAGATCACGCAGGAAGTGCGCGAATTCGCCTCAAAGCAGAACCAGGCCGCCGACGCGTTCTTGGCCGCTGACGAGGCCGAAGCCGGCATGCAGGCGATGAGCGAGAAGTACCGCGAGGCGGGCAGCGAACTCTATTTGCCGGCGGCCGAATAAGCCCGGCGAATAACGAACCGCGGCAGGAACCGCTACGGTTTCCGATCATTGCCTGTCCATAAGGAAGGCGTGCTGCCTGCCCGGCGCACGCCTCATTCCTGTCAATGGAGATCAAGCCATGAAGAAGGCTTTGCTGGCAATGGCGCTTGCCGCATCGGGGCTGACTGCCGCCTGCACCGATGACTATGCCTATGGTGGCCGCCCTGGATACGACAACGGCCATCACGGTGGTCGCCATCGTGGCGGTTATGGCGGGGTTGAAGGCGGCTGGGCCTATCGCGACGACGGCTATTACCGCCAATATGGCAACTATGACTACAACCGTCCCGACCCGAGCTATGGCGGCTATTACGCCGATCGCTATTACCGCGAAGACCCGCGCTATGGCGAACACCGCGTTTCGATGGACGAACGCGTCTATCGCGGGCGTGACGGCCGCTATTACTGCCGCCGTTCCGACGGCTCGACCGGCCTGATCGTGGGCGGTGTTTCTGGCGCGCTTCTGGGCTCGGTCATTGCCGAAGGCGATTCCCGGCCGCTCGGCGCGATCATCGGTGCGATCGGTGGTGCAGCTGCTGGCGCTGCAATCGACAGCAACAACGTGCGCTGCCGCTAAGCGCGTTCGACGTTCCAAGCCGATCGGAAAAGGCCCTTTCGCGCATCCGCGAAAGGGCCTTGAAGCATATCGGGTGCGGCAAGAGGTGCGCCTCTTGCCCGATCCGCCAATTACTTGGCGGCGTCGACGTTGATGCCGAGCTTCTTCACGTCGTTGAGCGTGAAGCTGACCGGACGATCGTTGAAGGTGCCTTCCACCGACTTCTTGCGGATGTGCAGCTCGAACGGCACCTTGCCGGCATAGGCCGTGCCACGGACGATCTTTTCTTCGCCCTTGGTTTCGGTGGTGTAGGAATAGCTCACGCCCTTGTAGGCGAAGCTGTCGGCCTGGTTTTCAGCGGCGGCGACGGCGGGAGCGGCAAGCACGAGCGAAGCAGCGGCGGTGGCAATGAAAGAACGAAGCATGGCAATTTCCCCTGATGAAAAAGGTGAGATTGCCTTCGGACACCCGTCTATTGTGTTCTTGTTGCAGCGCGTTTCGCGCATGCTGCGCCTGCGAGCAATTGCTTAGGTTGCGGGCTTGGTTGCGCGAAACGCAACTGCATTCTCGCCTTTGGGCAAAAGCCTTCGTTTTCAATCGCCCCGTGCTGCGCCGGGCTGCCAGCAAGGCCGCCCGGCGCATACGAAAGCGCCAGAAATGGCGCAATAGCTCAGGATTCGAGCGTACGTTCGAGCGTCACTTCGCAGTTCAGCAGCTTGGAAATCGGGCAATTGGCCTTCGCCTCGTCGGCGATGCGGGCAAAGTCCGATTCGGAGATACCGGGCACTTGAGCCTTGAGTGCAAGTGCGCTGCGCGTGACCTTGAACCCGTCGCCATCGGCGTCCAGCGTCACTTTGGCCGTGGTATCGAGCGTGCCATCGGCAAAGCCGGCTTTGGCCAGGGCAAAGCTGGTGGCCATGGTAAAGCATGCGGCGTGCGCGGCGGCGATCAGTTCTTCCGGGTTGGTGCCCGGCTGGCCTTCGAAGCGCGTGCCAAAGCCATAGGGCTGGTTCTTGAGCACGCCCGAAGCCGTGCTGATCGATCCCTTGCCGGGCTTGCCGAAGCCCTGGTAGCGGGCGGAAGCGGTGCTGGTGGGCATTGGAGGCGTCTCCTTGAATTGGGTTCGCCCGTGCAACGCCCCGGCCAGCCGCCCGTTCCGTTCAACGCTTGCGCACGAACTCTGCGCGCAGCACCAGCCCCTTGATGCCATCGAACTTGCAGTCGATTTCCTGCGCGTCACCGGTGAGCCGGATCGACTTGATCAGCGTGCCACGCTTGAGCGTCTGGCCCGCGCCCTTGACGTCGAGATCCTTGATCAGGGTGACCTGGTCACCATCGTGCAGCACGTTGCCGACCGCGTCGCGCACTTCCACGCTGTTTTCCGCAGCACGGCGGGTGGCCAGTTCTGCAGCCGTCATCCATTCGCCGCTGTCTTCATCGTAGACGTAATCGTCGTCGCTCATGTCCCGTCCTTGCCTTGGCGTTCCCGGTTGATCCCGGGGCGGCCATGACAGGTTGCGGGCAGCGACGCCAGCCCTTGCCGGGCCGGATCACCACACGGCGGGAAAGAGTTCAACCGCGCCGCCGTCACGCGGTTTCCACGGCATCTGCGCCAGCACGTCGTTGCTTTCGCGGGGGCTGCGCCCTTCTGCCAGCGACCAGGTGATGTGCCAGGTGCCGCCATCGGGACGGTTGGTGCTGCCATCAAGCGCCACGACCAGCGCTTCTACCCCCGATCCATCGTCGACATGGCCCACCACGCGGGCATGGCGGATCAGGGGTGGCAAGGGTTCGCGAGGGCCAGCGCGCACGTTGCGCGTGACATGGCTGGCCACGATCTGGGCATAGCGCGGCGGAAACAGCGCCAGAAGGCGATCGCGGCACTCGGGTTCCAGTTTCCAGCCGCTGGGCATAGCGATCGTCCCGTCAGGAAGAGGGGGTGGCCTGTCCGCTCACCACGCCGTTCTGGTCGGGCTGAGCACTGTTCAGGGCACCCGTGATCCAGATGGCGGACAGCGCGAGGATGGCCAGCACGAGGCTGATCAGCAAGACCCAGCGCACGACGTTGAGGCCGGTACCGCCGCGGGCTTCTTCGGTAGACAGATGCGCCGAGGGCGGTTGCCCCGGGGTATGGTCGTTCTGCATGGCGACGTCTCCTGCGTCTGATCCGGTTGGGGCGTGCGCCTGGCACGCCCCTTTGCCCGATTCTACGCGCGGAGAGGCCGCGTGTTCCGCGCCCGGTCGCGCAGCGCTGTCGAACTTGATCGCGCAGCGCTGTCGAACTTGATCGCGCAGCGCTGTCAGACTTAGTCGCGCAGCAATTCGTTGATGCCGGTCTTGCTGCGGGTCTGCGCGTCCACCGTCTTGACGATCACGGCGCAATAGAGCGAGGGGCCGGGGGTGCCATCGGGCAGCGGCTTGCCCGGCAGCGCGCCGGGCACGACCACGGCGTAGGGCGGCACGCGGCCGATGTGCACTTCGCCGGTGGCGCGATCGACGATCTTGGTGCTGGCGCCCAGGAACACGCCCATTGACAGCACCGCGCCTTCGCCCACGATCACGCCTTCGGCCACTTCGGAACGGGCGCCGATGAACGCGCCATCCTCGATGATCACCGGTCCGGCCTGCAGCGGTTCGAGCACGCCGCCGATGCCGGCGCCGCCCGAAATGTGCACGTTCTTGCCGATCTGTGCGCACGAACCCACGGTCGCCCAGGTATCGACCATCGTGCCTTCATCGACGAACGCGCCGATGTTGACGAAGCTGGGCATCAGCACCACGCCCTTGCCGATGTGTGCGCCACGGCGCGCCACGGCGCCGGGCACCACGCGGAACCCGGCCTTGCGGAACGCGGCATCGTCCCAGCCGGCAAACTTGCTCGGCACCTTGTCGAACGCCGGCGCGCCGCCGCTGCCGTTGTCGATCACCACGTTGTCGTTGAGGCGGAACGAGAGCAGCACGGCCTTTTTCAGCCACTGGTTCACGTGCCATGCGCCGTCCACCTTTTCGGCAACGCGAGCCTCGCCGGAATCGAGCAGCGCGAGGGCCTGTTCCACCACCACGCGCACATCATCGCTGGCCGGCGTCACGTCCGCGCGGTTTTCCCAGGCGGCTTCGATGGCGGCTGCAAGCTGTGCGGTCATGGGTAGGTCTCCAGGCAATACGGTCTCTATCGGCTGGCCGCCTAGCCGAGGTGGCCGCCCTCGGCAAGCGCATCGAGCCAGGCGGCAAGGTCGTCGATCGTCTCGTCGATCGCGGCCTCGTCCTTGGCGCGCGCACCCCAGTCGGTGCCGAAATCGAGCCACACCGTCTGCATGCCCATGGCTTTCGCCGGGGTGAGATTGCGGGCCGAATCCTCGAAGAACACCGATCGTTCCGGCGCAACGCCAAAGGCCGAGACGAAGCCGCGATAGGCCGATGGCTCTGGCTTGGGCTTGTATTCCATGGCGTGGATGTCCCACAGCCCTTCGAAGCAGTGGGTGATGCCAAGCGCATCAAGCACGCGGGTGGCATAGGCCGCGTCACCATTGGTGAACACCAGGCGGCGGCCGGGCAACCGCATCAGCCGTTCTTCCAGGCGCGGCGCGCGTGCCAGTGGCGCCATGTCGACATCGTGGACATAGCCCAGGAATTCATAGGGATCGACGCCATGGAAGTGCATCAGGCCGGCCAGCGTGGTGCCATGATCGTGGAAATACATCTTCTGCACACGCCGCGCTTCGGCATGGTCGCAACCCAGCAGATCGGCGATGTAGGCGCCCATGCGCACATCGATCTGGTCGAACAGGCAGGTCTCGGCCGGGTAGAGCGTGTTGTCCAGATCGAAGATCCAGCAATCGACACGCGTCGGGTCAAAAGGCATCCGTCATCCTTGCAAGGCCATCGTGTTGCTGCGGCCTGCCTTGGCGCCTGCCCGCAAATTCAGCGCGGGGCAAGCCTCCTTAGCCGGGCGTTTTCGCCGTCTTCCAGGATCCATAGCGTACCATCGCCCGCTTCGCGAATCTCGCGAATGCGCGTGCCCAAGTCGATGCGTTCAAGTTCCTTGCCCACGGGCCGCCCGCCGGGGCCGGCTTCCAGACCCACGCGCACGATGCCGGCCGCGCCCAGCGCCGCGATGAGTGCTTGCCCGCGCCATTGCGGAAAGGCCTTGCCCGAATAGAAGATGAAATCGCCCGGCGCGATCACCGGGTTCCAGCTGATCACCGGCGCGGCGAAATCGGGCCGCGTGGCATGGCGCGGGATTGGCGTACCATCATAATTGTCGCCATCCGAAACCACGGGCCAGCCATAGTTCTTGCCCGGTTCCAGCAGGTTGAGTTCGTCGCCGCCGGCCGGGCCATGTTCCAGGTCCCAGAGCCGCCCTTGCGCATCGAATTGCAGGCCGAGCGGATTGCGATGGCCCAGCGTCCAAACTTGCGCGGCAACGCCGCCCTGCGCGGCAAACGGATTGCCCGGCGCGGGCTGCCCATCGAGCGTGAGGTGCAGGATCTTGCCCAGGTTCGTGCCCATGTCCTGCGCCGGGGTGAACTTCTGCCGCTCTCCCGACGACAGGAACAGGCTCTTGCCATCTGGCGCAAAGGCAATGCGGTGGCCGAAATGGCCGCGCCCGGGAACCTTGGGCGTCTGGCGCCAGATCACTTGCAAGCCTTCCAGGCGGGGTGCCCCGGCATCGAGCACCAGCCGGGCGCGGCCCAGCGCTGCGCCGCGCGTGTCGCCAGGGCCCGCCTCGGCCCAGGTCAGATAGATCAGCCCGCTCTGCGCAAAATCGGGAGCTGGGGCCACGTCGCCCAGCCCACCCTGGCCGCCGGCATCGACTTTGGGCGTGCCGCCCACCACCTGCGCCTTGCCGCCTTCGCGCCACAGCTTGAGCGCGCCGGTGCGCTCGGTCACCAGCATGTCAGGCCGGCCGGGCAGGAACGCCAGCGCCCAGGGATCATCGAAGCGCGCCAGGTCGGTGATGGTAAAACCGTCGCGTTGCTCGGCCCCAGCGGCAGGGCCGGGCGTGCCGTTATCGGCCTGGGCCGAAGATCCGCAGCTTGCAGCCAGGAACGCGAGAGGCGATAGAGCCAGGAGGATCGCTTTTGTCATGACCGCTACAATGCCTGAAATCGCCCGACGTGCCACCAAAATTGCTCGCGTTTCCGGGCATGTGATCGGCGTGGATGAAGCCGGGCGCGGCCCATTGGCCGGCCCCGTGGTGGCCGCCGCCGTGGTGCTGTGCCGCCGCCCGCCCGAGGGGTTGGCCGATTCCAAGAAGCTTTCGGCCAAGCGCCGCGCCGTGCTGGAAGAACAGATCAAGGCGCGCTGCCGCTGGTCCGTGGGCGTGGTGGAGCCCGAGGATATCGACCGGCTCAACATCTTTGGTGCCACCATGCTGGCGATGACGTTGGCCGTGAAAGGCCTGGTTGCCTCGCTGAGCGATGCCGTGGGCGAAGTGCGCGTGGACGGCAACCTGACGCCGCATGGCCGCCATGCCGACTGGTGCTGGCCGGCGCGCGCGATCGTGGGCGGCGACGCGATCGAACCCTGTATTTCGGCCGCCTCGATCATCGCCAAGGAGCATCGCGACCGCCTGATGCGCGCGGCAGCCGAAGAGCATCCGCATTACGGGTGGGAACGCAACGCCGGCTATGGCACGGCCGAACATCTCGCGGCGCTGCGCACCCATGGCCCCACGCCGCTGCACCGCCGCAGCTTTGCCCCGGTGGCGCAACTGGTGTTGATCTGAAGCGCGGTTTGACGCGACTCGGCGCAAGCCCGGCAAATAAATTTTCCACAGTTGCGTACACCATATCTAGAGTCAGGGGTGCCGGTGCAGACTCAAGATGTGGTTTGCGGACTCGTTCCGTTCCGCTTTCCTGGCGACGCGACTCGGCGCAAATCCGCGAGTCGCGCCTTGACCTGCGAGTCCCGATGATTCAGATTCCAGGCCAACAGAGCAGTTGGAAGGAATGATCATGGTTACGGCAGTGAAAACGCGCACCCGCGCCTTGCGGGCCAAGATGCCCACCAAGGTCCAGGCGCCCGCGCTGCCCGTCAACCGCATTCTCAAGGGCGATTGCATCGAACTGATGCGGTCCTTGCCCACCGGTTCGATCGACATGATCTTTGCCGATCCCCCTTATAACCTGCAACTGGGCGGCGATCTGGCCCGCCCCGATGGCAGCCATGTCGACGCCGTGACGGACCATTGGGACAAGTTCGACAGCTTTGCCGTCTATGATCGCTTTACCCGCGAATGGCTGAACGAAGCCTATCGCCTGCTCAAGCCCAACGGCTCGATCTGGGTGATCGGCAGCTATCACAACATCTTCCGCCTCGGCACGATGTTGCAGGACATGGGCTTCTGGATCCTCAACGACATCATCTGGCGCAAGACCAACCCGATGCCCAATTTCAAGGGCACGCGGTTCACCAATGCCCACGAAACCCTGATCTGGGCGGCCAAGAGCGAAAAGGCGAAGTACACCTTCAACTATCGCGCGATGAAGACGCTCAACGACGAACTCCAGATGCGGTCCGACTGGGTCCTGCCGATCTGCTCGGGCAAGGAACGCCTCAAGCGCAACGGCACCAAGGCGCACCCCACGCAAAAGCCGGAATCGCTACTCTATCGTGTGATCCTGGCCACCACCAACAAGGGTGACGTGGTGCTCGATCCGTTCTTCGGCACCGGCACGACCGGCGCCGTGGCCAAGCGGCTGGGCCGCAACTGGATCGGCTGCGAGCGCGAGGACGACTATATCGAAGTGGCGCAGGAGCGTATCGACCTGGCCCTGCCGCTCGACGAAAGCGCGCTCAAGACCATGCAGTCCAAGCGCGCCGCGCCCAAGGTACCGTTCGGTTCGCTGGTGGAAAGCGGCTGGCTGGCACCGGGCACCGTGCTGGCCGACAAAAAGCGCCGCTGGCAAGCCGTGGTGCGCGCCGATGGCAGCGTCGCCGTGGGTGAAGACAGTGGCTCGATCCACGGCATGGGCACCAAGGTGCAGAACGCGGCCTCGTGCAACGGCTGGACGTTCTGGCACTTCATGGACAAGGGCGAGATGAAGCCGATCGACGTGCTGCGCCAGCGCTACCTGCTGGCCGTGGAAGACTGATTTCGCTAGGGGCGCGGGATGAACGAGACGGTTTACCTGCGCCCCATCGCGCTCACTGAAAGTCCGCAGGCGGATGATCCAGCCGCCGTGCGCCTGGCCGGTGGCCTGGCCTGCGCCAGCCGCTTTGCCCTGTTGGTGCGCAAGGATGGCAGGATCGTTTCGCGCCAGGTGGTTGGCGCCGGTGACATGCCGGAGGCGATTGCGCGTCTGCCCGATGCGCTAGTCGAAGAAGCCCGCGCGCAGTGGGTGAACCTGCGCAAGAGCCACGCGCCCATCGGCTGCGGGGAGCGCGTGCTGCGCCTGGACCAGCCCTTGGTCATGGGCATTCTCAACGTCACGCCCGACAGTTTTTCCGATGGCGGCCAATTCCTCGATAAGCCGGAAACCGCCCTGGACCATGCCGCGGCGATGCTGGCGGCGGGCGCGGCCGTGATCGACGTGGGTGGGGAATCCACCCGGCCCAATGCCGCCGCCGTGTGGGAAGGGGACGAGGTCAAGCGCGTGGTGCCGGTGATCGAGCGGCTCGCCGCCACCGGCGCGGCCATTTCCATCGACAGCCGCCGGTCGAGCGTCATCGCCGCCGCGCTGGCGGCCGGCGCGCATATCGTCAACGACGTCTCCGCCCTGCGCCACGATCCGCGCAGCCTGGAAATCGTCGCTGCCAGCGGCGCACCGGTCGTGCTGATGCATGCGCCGGGCGGGGCAGACGATCTGCACGCCGACGGCCATTACCAGGACGTGGTGCTCGACGTGTTCGACGACCTGCGCGCGCGCCGGGATGCCGCGTTGGCTGCGGGTATCGCCGCGGAAAAGATCCTGCTCGATCCCGGCATCGGCTTTGGCAAGACGCTGGCCGACAACCTTGCGCTGATCAACGCCTTGCCGTTGTTCCATGCACTGGGCCAGCCCGTCCTGTTTGCCGCCAGCCGCAAGCGCATGATCGGCGCGCTTTCGAACGAGGCGCCCGCGCACCAGCGGCTGGGCGGTTCGATCACGCTGGCGGTCAAGGCATTCGAGGCCGGTTGCCACATGGTGCGCGTGCACGACGTGGCCGATACCGTGCAAGCCATGCGCGTGTGGCGCGGGTTGCGCGATGCGGCGCTGACCGACTTTTCGCAGTTGGCGTGAGGCTGTCCAAGCCCCTTTCCCGCGCAAGCCCTCAAGCCGCGTTGTCGATGCCCAGTTCCGACAGCTTGCGATAGAGCGTGGATCGGCCGATGCCCAGCCGCCGTGCCACTTCGGTCATGCGCCCGCGATAGTGGCCAATCGCCAGGCGGATGACGTCGGCCTCGATTTCCTCCAGCGGACGCAAGTTGCCATCGGCGGTGAACAGCATCACCCCGGCACCATCACTGATCGGGGCGGCGGTACGCGGCGTTTCACCCACCATCGTCGAAAGGTTGGGAAAATCCTGCGCGGTCAGGGTTTCGGCGTCGCAAAAGACCGCTGCGCGGAACAGCGTTGCCTGCAACTGCCGGACGTTGCCCGGCCAATCATAGGCCTTGAGCAGTGCCAGCGCGCCATCGGTGACGCCCAATGGTCGCAGTCCCGGCTGTTCGCCAATCCGCGCCAGGAAATAGCGGGCAAGGGCGGCAATATCGCCCGCCCGCTCGCGCAGGGCCGGCAGGTGCACGTGCACCACGGTCAGCGCGTCGACCAGCGGCGCGTGATAGAGGCCGGCGTCGGCGAGATCGCGCAAGGGGGCGTTGCTGCAGGCAAACAGGCGTACGTCGATGCGGAAGGAATGGCGCGCGCCGATCGGCTGCACGTCGCCGCGCGTCAGGAACTGAGCCAGGCGTTCCTGCACATGGGTGGGCAGGCGGTCCACCTCGTCGATCACCAGGGTGCCGCCATCGGCGTGCTGCAGGGCGCCGATGTGCCGGTCGAACGCGCCGGGAAACGCGCCCTTTTCGTGGCCGAACAGCACGCTTTCGATCTGGTTGGCGGGAATGCCACCGGCGTTGACGATGCGCAGGGGCGCCTTGGCGCGCGGGCTGGCGGCATGCATCGCGCGCACCAGCATTTCCTTGCCGGTGCCGCTTTCGCCTTCGATCAGCACGGTCTGCTGGGTGCGGGCGGCCTTGGCGGCAACGGCAAGCGCGGCACGAAAGGCAGGGGCGGCGCCGATCATCGAATCGAAATCGAGCGTCGTGCCGATCTTTTCGGTGAGCGGTTGCAACTCGGCGACCGGCGCTTCGCGCAAGGTAGCGCTGCGCAGCGCCTGGAGCAGGCGATCGGGCGCCACCGGCTTGATCAGGTAATCGGTGGCCCCGGCGCGCATTGCCTCCACCGCCAGCAGAGGCGACGCGCTCGTCGTGAGCATCAGGATCGGCAGGGCCGGTCGGCGGGCCTTGAGTTCGGCAATCAGGGCGCAGGCGTCGTCACCCGGAACCCATTGATCGAGAATGATCGCGCCCAGTTGCATGCCCTGGCGCGTGCCGAGCGTGGCAATCGCGGTTTCGGAATCGCGCGCCACGATGGTGCGCCAGCCCTCGCGCGCGGCGAGCGCCGTGATCAGCCGGCATTGGGCAGGCTCATCATCGATCAGCATCAGCAGGCGGTCGTCGGCGTCGGCCATGGTTTTCCCGTCATTGCAACACCCCCGGCTTAGGCTTTTCTGGTAAAAACCTGATTAAACAATCAGGCCGTTCAATCGCCCTTGAGGCACGCCGTGCTGCGGGATAAGGTGCCCGACAAGATAATGACGAGGGATGAGTGAGCATGACGTCTGCCAACGACTTGAAGGCCGCACGCGAAACCTATGAAGGCTTTCTTTCCCTGATCAAGGTGGCCGTACCGGTGATCGCGTTGATCGTCGCCTTCGTGATCCTGATCATCCAATAAGGAATGTCACATAATATAACGATCGCCGTTCTTGCCGAACGCGCGACGGGAGAGAGCCGCGTTGCCGCAACGCCCGAAACGGTGCGCAAGCTGGCGGCGTTGGGGGCAAGACTGGTGGTGGAAAGCGGCGCAGGGAAGGGCGCCGGCATTTCCGACAATGACTATGCAGCCGCGGGGGCAGAGATCGCCAGTTCCGATGCTGCCGCCGGCGCTCAGATCGTGCTGGGCGTGCAAGGGCCCGATCCAGCCGCGGTGGCGTCTGCGGCGCCGGGGGCCTGGATCGTCGCTTCGCTCGATCCCTTTGGGCAGCGTGCGCGGGTGGATGCCTATGCGGCGGCGGGGCTGGAAGCGCTGGCGATGGAATTCATGCCGCGCATCACCCGCGCGCAATCGATGGATATCCTTTCGTCCCAGGCGAACCTTGCCGGGTACAAGGCCGTGCTCGTGGCGGCCAACCTCTATGGACGCGCCTTTCCGATGATGATGACGGCGGCCGGCACGGTGAGTGCGGCCAAGGCCTTCATCATGGGGGTGGGCGTGGCGGGGCTTCAGGCCATCGCCACGGCCCGGCGCCTGGGCGCGCAGGTTTCGGCCACCGACGTGCGCTCTGCCACCAAGGAGCAGATCCAGTCGCTCGGCGCCAAGCCGATCTTCGTGGAAAACGTGGCAGGCATCGAGGGTGAGGGCGCCGGCGGTTATGCCACCGAGATGAGTCCGGAATACCAGAAGGCCCAGGCCGAACTGGTTTCCAGCCACATCGCCAAGCAGGACATCGTGATCACCACCGCGCTGATCCCGGGCCGCGCCGCGCCCCGCCTGATTACCGATGCGCAGATTGCCACGATGCGGCCCGGCTCGGTGATCTATGACTTGGCGGTGGCGCAAGGTGGGAACGTGGAAGGCAGCGTGCCCGACCAAGTGGTGGAACGCCACGGGGTAAAGATCGTAGGCTACGCCAACACGCCCGCACTGCTTCCGGCCGACGCTTCTGCGCTGTTTGCGCGCAACTTGTTCAATTTCCTCTCTGCGTTCTGGGACAAGGACCAGGGCCGCCCGGTGCTGGACGAGGAAATCGGCAATGCCATCCGCCTGACGCAAGGCGGCCAGGTGGTGCACGAAAGGCTGAAGGGGTGAGTGTGTTTCCTCCCCGGCACGGGGAGGGGGACCGCCCGCAGGGCGGTGGAGGGGACTCGCGGCCAATACCACGCCGCGAAGTCATACTCGCCCGAAAACTGCGCCGCACCATGAGCGTGCCCGAGCGTTTGCTGTGGCGGCAATTGCGGCAAAGGCCCTATGGCCTGAAGTTTCGCCGCCAGCATCCAATCGGGCCCTATGTGGCCGATTTCTGCTGCCTGTCACACCGCCTCGTGGTCGAGGTGGACGGCATGGCCCATGACAACAAGGATTGCGCAGCCCGCGATGAAACGAGGCGGCGCTTCATGAACGAGAACGGGTTCAGGGTGTTGAGGGTTTCTGCAAGGCGCGTGCTGGCCGATGCCGTGGGAACGGCAGAAGCGATCGTCGCGCGCGCGGCCAGTCCCCTCCACCGTCCTGCGGACGGTCCCCCTCCCCGTTCCGGGGAGGAAACCTGATGGACTTCATATCGATCCTGAGCATTTTCGTGCTCGCCTGCTTTGTCGGGTATTACGTGGTCTGGTCGGTCACGCCGGCGCTGCACACGCCGTTGATGGCGGTGACCAACGCGATTTCCTCGGTGATCATCGTGGGGGCGCTGGTCGCTTCGGCGGCGGCGGGGTCGCCTTTGGCCAAGTTCCTGGGGCTGGGCGCGGTGGTCTTGGCTTCGGTCAATATCTTCGGTGGCTTTGCCGTCACCCAGCGCATGCTCGCGATGTACAAGAAGAAGGAGAAGAAGTGATGGAACATGTCACCTCTTCCCCCTGGGTGGGCCTGGCCTATCTGGTTGCCGGCGTGCTGTTCATCATGGCGCTGCGTGGCCTCTCGTCGCCGGGTACGAGCCGGGCGGGCAACCGCTATGGCATGATCGGCATGACCATTGCCGTGGCGACGACGCTGGTCACCCATTCCATCGCCAGCCTGCCGGAAATCGCCGTGGCCATCGCCATCGGCGGCGGCATCGGCTTCGTGATCGCCCGGCGCATCCAGATGACGGCGATGCCGCAACTGGTTGCCGCGTTCCACTCGCTGGTGGGTCTTGCCGCCGTGCTGGTGGGGCTGGCGGCCTATGCCAATCCCGAGGCATTCGGCATTCTCAACGCCGAGGGGCTGATCGAGCCGCAGAGCCGCATCGAGATGGGCCTGGGCATTGCCATCGGCGCGATCACCTTCTCCGGTTCGATCATCGCCTTCCTGAAACTGGCCGGCAAGATGAGCGGCGCGGCGATCCTGCTGCCGGGGCGGCACGTGCTCAACCTGGGCACGCTGATCGCCATCCTTGGGCTGGTGGCCTGGTTCACGCAGGATCAAAGCGCCTGGGTCATCGCCGCGATCACCGCGCTGTCGTTTGCCATCGGCTTCCTGCTGATCATCCCCATCGGTGGGGCAGACATGCCGGTGGTGGTCTCGATGCTCAACAGCTATTCCGGCTGGGCGGCAGCGGCGATGGGTTTCACGCTGCACAACACCGCGATGATCGTGACCGGCGCGCTGGTCGGCTCTTCGGGCGCGATCCTGTCCTACATCATGTGCAAGGCGATGAACCGCTCGTTCCTGTCGGTGATCGCCGGCGGCTTTGGCGCCGAGGCAGCGGCCAGTGACGGCGCGGCCAAGGAGCAGCGCCCGTGGAAGCGCGGCTCGGCCGAAGACGCCGCCTTCCTGATGAAGGAAGCCGAAACCGTCATCATCATCCCGGGCTATGGCATGGCCGTCAGCCAGGCGCAGCACGCGCTGCGCGAGATGGGCGATGTGCTGAAAGCCAATGGCGTCAGCGTGAAATACGCGATCCACCCGGTGGCGGGGCGCATGCCGGGGCACATGAACGTGCTCTTGGCCGAAGCCAACGTGCCCTATGATGAAGTGTTCGAGCTGGAAGACATCAACAGCGAGTTCGCGCAGGCCGATGTCGCTTTCGTGATCGGCGCCAACGACGTGGTCAACCCGGCGGCCAAGACCGACAAGTCCAGCCCGATCTATGGCATGCCGGTGTTCGACGTGGACAAGGCCAAGACGATCTTCTTCGTCAAGCGCTCGATGGGCGGGGTTGGCTATTCCGGCGTCGACAATGACGTGTTCTACATGGACCAGACCATGATGCTCCTGGCCGATGCCAAGAAGATGGTCGAAGACATCGTCAAGGCGCTGCAGCACTGACGTTGACAGACCCGGTGCGCCGGGGCGAGAAGGCGGGCATGAAGCCCATTGCCCTTTTCGCCCCCACGCGCCTGGTCTTGATCGCGCTGGCCCTGTCGTCCTCCGCTTGCGTATCCAAGCTGGCCGAGGGCCGCGTGCGCAGCGCGCTGGTCGATGCCGGCGTTTCCCCGTCCAACGCGGCCTGCATGGCAGAGCGGATGACCGACCGGCTTTCCATCGGCCAGTTGCGCCGGCTGGAGGCCTTGCGGGCGCCCAAGCGCAGCCTGAGCGACTATGTCTGGACGGTAAAGCGGCTGGATGATCCGCAACTGGTGGATGTGACGGTCAGTGCCGCGGCCCTGTGCGCGATGGGATTGGCCCCGGAAAAGCGGTGAACCGTGCGCGCGGGCGGGGCGGATTGCCGCCTGCGCCCGCTGGACCTGGGATCGGGCCTTGCCTAAGGCTTGGGGAACGGGAATGGCCGGAATGGGACTGGCCGGCAGGAGAGACACGTTTTGCGCAAGATCGGCCTTATCGGCGGCATGAGCTGGGTTTCGACCCGCACGTATTATGAGCATATCAACAAGCTGGTCCAGGCGCGCACGAGCACGCTGTCCAGTGCGCCCTTGATTATCGAAAGCCTTGATTTTGCAGGGCTGGCACGGCTTTCCTCGGCTGAGGAATGGAACCGCGCGGCGCAAGTGCTGGTAGAGAGCGCCAAGCGCCTGGAGCAGGCTGGGGCCACGGCGATCCTGATCGGCGCCAATTCGATGCACAAGGTCTATGACCAGATTGCCGCGTCGGTGGGCGTGCCGGTGATCCACATTGCCGATGCCGTGGGCGCGCGGATGCAGGCCAACGGCGTGAAGACCGCCGCGCTGATCGGTTCGCGCAATGTCATGGTCGAAAGTTTTTACCGCAAGCGGCTGGTGGCCCATGGCGTCACGCTGCTGCCGCCGGTGATGGACAATGTCGATGAAATCGACCGCATCATCTACGAAGAACTGATGCAGGGCCGCGCCACGCGCTCGGCCGAGCGCACGTTCAAGACGCTGCTGACCACGATGGGCCAGGCCGGGGCAGAAGGCGTGGTGCTGGGCTGCACCGAACTGGACATGGTGATCGATGTCGACGCCAATGTGCTGCCGATCTATGACGGCACGCGCATCCATGCCGAGGCGGCCGTCAACTGGATCCTGGACGAAGGGTGACAGCCATGCGCGCGCCCTGGGCCTGCGATCCGGCCGCTTCGCGCGGGCGGGAATTCGCGCTGGAGCAGGGCGGTGTGCGCGGGCCACGCAGCGAATTCCAGCGCGACCGCGATCGCATTATCCATTCGATCGCGTTCCGCCGGCTGCGCCACAAGACGCAGGTGTTCATCGCCCCCGATGGTGACCACTATCGCGTGCGGCTGACGCACAGCCTGGAAGTGGCGCAGATCGGCCGGGTGATTGCCCGCGCGCTGGGGGCCGACGAAGACCTGACCGAGGCGTTGTGCCTGGCCCACGATATCGGCCATCCGCCGTTCGGCCATGCCGGGGAGGATGCGCTGCAATCCGCGCTCGCCGATGCCGGCGGGTTTGATCATAACGCCAACACCTTGCGCGTGCTGATGCGGCTGGAAAGCCCCTATGTGGAGCACGATGGCCTGAACTTGAGCTGGGAAATGCTCGAAGGGCTGGCCAAGCACAATGGCCCGGTGAAAAAGCCCACCTGGGCCTTGGCCGAACTCGATGCGGTGTTCCCGCTCGATCTGGCCAGCCACGCTTCGATAGAGGCGCAGATTGCGGCGATTTCCGACGATATTGCCTATGACAACCATGACATCGACGATGGCCTGCGCGGCCGCTTCCTGACGCTGGACGACCTGCTGGAGCTGCCGTTCGTGGCCGAGCAGTGGTATGCGATCGAAGCGCGCCATCCCCGCGCCCCGCGCGAACGGCTGTTGCGCGAATTGGTGCGCGGGCAGATTGGCCGTATGGTCAACGACGTGATCGGCGAAACGCAGGCTCGCCTGGCGAGCAGTGGCGTGGACAGCGTGGCAGCCGTGCGCGCGGCTGGCCGTGCGCTCTGCGGCTTTTCGGAAGCCGTGCGGCGCGAGGAGCGCACGCTCAAGCAGTTCATGTATACCCGGCTCTACCTGCATCCCGAACAGGTCGCCGCCGCCGACCGCGCCCGCGCGGTGATCGAAACGCTGTTTGCCGCCTATCGCGCCGATGCCGCGCTGATGCCGCCCACCTGGCATGCCCGCTTACCATTGGACGAACCGGCACGCAGCCGCGCGATTGCCGATTTCATCGCCGGCATGACCGATCGCTATGCCATCGACAACTACGTGAAGATCACTGGGCAAGTACCTGAAGGACTTAGCAATGTCTGATCCGGTCCGGGTCCTGCTGATCGGCGCGACCGGGCTGGTGGGGCAGGGCGTACTAGCAGCGGCGGTGGATCGCCCTGCCCTGCGCCTTGTTGCCCTGGGCCGCCGCGCAGCACCCCTGCCGCCGGGAGCGCGGATGGAGCAGCTGGTGATCGAGCCGGCGCAATGGCCCGATGCGATCGCGGCAGCGCGTCCCGGCGTGATCTTGCTGGCGCTTGGCACGACGATTGCGGCCGTCGGGGGTGATCGCGCGGCGTTTCGGGCGGTCGACCATGACCTAACGCTGCGCTGCGCGGCGGCGGCGCGCCAGGCCGGCGTGGCCCATGCCATCCTCGTCTCCTCGGTGGGCGCCGATCCAGACGCGCGCGCCTTTTACCTTGCGACGAAGGGCGAGGTGGAACGTGACGTGGCGGCGCTGGGCTTTGCCCGGCTTGACGTGCTGCGCCCCGGGCTGCTGCTGGGCCGCCGCCAAGGCCCGCCGCGCCCGGCGGAGCGGCTCGGCATGGCGTTGGCGCCGTGGCTGGATTGGGTGCTGGCGGGCAGCGTTTCGCGCTATCGCTCGATCCCGGCTGCCACTGTCGGCCGGGCGATTGCAAGCCTGGCGCAAGCCCAAGAGACCGGGCATTTCGTGCACCACTTTCGCGAAATCCACAGTGCCGCGCTCGGCAGGCCTGGCGGAACCGGTTGACTTGCATGGCTGCCTTGCGCGAAAGGGCAGGCCTGTCGCTGACCCGCGCGGGAGAGTTCGCTGCCGATTCGCATATGTGAAATGGTAGTGGCGCCGAAGGAGCAACCGCCCCGGAATCTCTCAGGCCAAAGGACCGCACGGGGTCTATAGCGACACTCTGGAAAGTGCTGCCACTCCCGCAGAGGAGAGGAGCCGCCGAAGGGGTAACCCCATGATGCGCCGCAGGAGGGCGTGGGGGAAAGCTCTCAGGTTTCCGTGACAGAGGGGGCACCGTTGGGTGCACCTCTGTGCGGAGTTGAAACTTGTGAGTGACACATACGATCTCGCCCGTTCTGCGGGCGAAAAGCCGCCTGTCCTAGCGCTCCCCCTCGATGCCTGGCACCGTGCACGCGGCGGCCGCATGGTCGAATTCGCCGGCTATCACATGCCCGTGCAATACGAAGGCATTCTGGCCGAACACCTATGGACCCGCGCCCATGCCGGGCTGTTCGATGTGTCGCACATGGGCCAATTGGTCTTGCGCGGCGCCAATGCGGCGCAAGCGCTGGAAAGCCTGTTGCCCGGCGCCTTTGCCACGCTCAAGCCGGGCAAGCAGCGCTATTCGCTGCTCATGGGCGACGATGGCGGTATCCTCGATGATCTGATCGTCACCAACCGCGGCGATCACTTCTATGTGGTGGTCAACGGCGCGACCAAGCATGCCGACATCGCGCATATCGCAACGCGCCTGCCCGCAGGCGTGACGCTGGAGCATCTGGAGCACCACGCGCTGCTGGCGCTGCAGGGGCCGGACGCGGCCCAGGCGCTGGCCGCGCTTGGCCTGGCGGTGGAAAGCCTGGCCTTCATGGAGGCCGCCGCGTTCGCGTGGAACGGGGTGGAACTGGGCGTCAGCCGCTCGGGCTATACCGGCGAGGATGGTTTCGAAATCTCGGTCCCGGCATCGCATGTCGAAGCCTTGGCCGATGCCCTGCTGGCGCAGCCGCAAGTCAGGCCGATTGGCCTAGGCGCGCGGGATTCGCTGCGCCTGGAAGCGGGCCTGCCGCTCTATGGCCATGATCTTTCGCTTGATATCGACCCGGTCGAGGCTGACCTCGGCTTTGCCATTCCCGCCCGCCGCCGCGTGGCCGATGCCGGCTATCCCGGCGCCGCGCAGCTGGCACAGGCTTTTGCCCAGGGCCCGGCGCGCCGCCGCGTGGGCCTGCTGATCGAAGGCCGCATGGCCGCGCGCGAAGGCGCCGAAGTCCTGGCCGATGGCCGCACGGTGGGCACCGTCACCTCGGGCGGTTTTGCTCCCAGCCTGGAACGCCCGATCGCCATGGCTTTCGTGGAAACCGCGCTGGCCGTGCCCGGTACCGCGCTGACTCTTTCGGTGCGCGGCAAGAGCCTTGCCGCCACCGTTACCCCGCTTCCCTTCATCCCCCACCGTTACGTGCGCAAAGGAGCCGCCTGATGACCCGCTATTTCACTGCCGACCACGAATGGCTTGCGGTTGAGGGCGACACCGCCACCGTTGGCATCACGGACTATGCGCAAAGCCAGTTGGGCGACATCACGTTCGTGGAACTGCCCGCCGTGGGCGCTGCTCTGGCCAAGGGTGACAGCGCCTCGGTGGTCGACTCGGTCAAGGCCGCGTCGGACGTCTATGCACCGGTTTCGGGCGCGGTCACCGAAGTGAACCCGGCGCTGGAAGAGGCGCCCGAACTGGTCAACTCCGCCCCCGAAGGCGAAGGCTGGCTGTGGAAGATGACGCTGTCCGACGCCGGCGAACTCGACGGGCTGATGGACGAGGCGGCCTATGCCGCCCATGTCGCGGGGCTGTGAACGCATGCGCTATCTTCCCTTGAGCGACCATGATCGTGGCGAGATGCTCGCCACGATCGGGGTTCCCGATGTGGACGCGCTGTTTGCCGATGTGCCGGCCGACGCGCGCCTGACCGGGCCGATTGCCGGCCTGCCCAGCCATGCCAGCGAAATGGCAGTGGAACGGCACATGGCGCGGCTTTCGGCCGAAAGCCTCACCGCCGGCCAAGTGCCGTTCTTCCTGGGGGCAGGGGCCTATCGCCACCACGTGCCCGCCACGGTCGATCACCTGATCCAGCGCGGCGAGTTCCTCACTGCCTACACTCCCTATCAGCCGGAAATCGCGCAGGGCACCTTGCAGGTGCTGTTCGAATTCCAGACCCAGGTGGCGCGCCTCTTCGGCACCAACGTGGCCAATGCCTCGCTCTACGATGGCTCCACCGCGTGCTGGGAAGCGATCGCCATGGCGGGCCGCATCACCCGCCGCAGCAAGGCCGTGCTTTCGGGCGGCCTCCACCCGCATTACGTGGGCACGGCGCAGACCATGGCGCGGTTCACCGGCGATACGCTGGTGACGGCCAAGCCGGAACTGACCGCCACGCCTGACGACAACGCGCTGATCGCCGCCATCGACGGCGAAACCTCGTGCGTGCTGGTGCAATACCCCGACGTGCTCGGCCGCATTCCGGATGTCGCCCGCATCGCCGCCGCCGCCCAGGCCAAGGGCGCGCTGCTGATCGCCGTGGTGACGGAGCCTGTGGCGCTGGGCCTGATCGAAAGCCCCGGCACGCTGGGTGCCGATATCGTGGTGGGCGAAGGGCAATCGCTGGGCGTGGGCCTGCAATTCGGCGGGCCGTACCTGGGCCTGTTCGGCTGCCGCGAAAAGTTCGTGCGGCAGATGCCGGGCCGCCTCTGTGGCGAAACCGTGGATGCCGATGGCAAGCGCGCCTTCGTGCTGACGCTGTCGACGCGCGAGCAGCATATCCGGCGCGAGAAGGCGACGAGCAATATCTGCACCAATTCAGGGCTTTGCGCCCTGGCGTTCAGCATTCACCTGAGCTTGCTGGGTGGGGAAGGGCTGGCCGGCATGGCCCGCGCCAGCCACTTGCGCGCGGTGCAGACCGCCCAGGCCCTGGCCGCCGTGCCGGGCGTGGCGCTGGTCAACGATACCTACGTCAACGAATTCACCGTCACGCTGCCGCGCCCGGCGGCCGAAGTGGTCGATGCCCTGGCCGCGCGCCGGGTGCTGGGCGGCGTGGCGCTCTCGCGCCTCGTGCCGGGCCAGGCAGACCTGGCCAATGCGCTGATCGTGGCGACCAGCGAGTTGACGAGCGAGGAAGACATCGCGGCCCTGGCGGCCGTGCTTGCGGAGGTATTGGCATGACCGTTCTCAATCCCTCGGGCTGGCGGCCCGAAATGGGCGAGCGCGTTGCCGCCGCCCTCGATGCGCCCGAAACCGTAACCGGCAACCGCGCGCTGCACCTGGAAGAGCCGCTCTTGTTCGAAGTGGGCCGCATGGACCACTGCGGCGTCGATTTCGACCAGGTGCCCGGATCGCCGCTGGCGGCCCTTGCCCTGCGCGCCGCGCCGGTGGACTTGCCGGGCCTGAGCGAGCCGGAAGCGGTGCGCCACTACACCCGCCTGTCGCGCCAGAACTATGCGATCGACCTGGGGTTGTTCCCGCTGGGCAGTTGCACGATGAAGCACAACCCGCGCCTGGACGAGAAAGTGGCGCGCATGCCCGGCTTTGCCGATGTGCACCCGTTGCAGCCGGTGGGCACGGTGCAGGGTGCGCTCAAGGTGATCGACCAACTGGCCGATTGGCTGGTCAAGCTGACCGGCATGGCCGCCGTGGCGATGACGCCCAAGGCCGGCGCCCATGGCGAGCTGTGCGGCTTGCTGGCAATCCGTGCCGCGCTGGGTGCACGGGGCGACAAGCGCGATGTGATCCTGGTGCCCGAAAGCGCCCATGGCACCAATCCCGCCACCGCCGCCTTTGCCGGGTTCAAGGTGGAATCGATCCCCGCCAGCGACGATGGCCGGGTGGACACCGCCGCTTTGATTGCCAAGCTGGGCACGCATGTGGCCGGCGTGATGATCACCAATCCCAACACCTGCGGGTTGTTCGAGCGCGATCTCAAGACCATTGCCGATGCCGTTCATGGCGTGGGTGGTTATGTCTATTGCGATGGCGCGAACTTCAACGCCATCGTCGGCCGGGTGCGGCCGGGCGACCTGGGCGTGGACGCCATGCACATCAACCTGCACAAGACCTTTTCCACGCCGCACGGCGGGGGCGGGCCAGGTGCTGGGCCGGTGGTCTTGTCGGAAGCGTTGGCGCCTTTTGCGCCTTTGCCCTTCGTGGTGGCGGGCGGCAACGGCATGCTGCGCCTGGTCGAGGAAGCCGAAGGGGCGGCCGAGGCACCTGAGGCCTTTGGCCGCATGTGCGCGTTCCATGGGCAGATGGGCATGTTCAGCCGCGCCTTGGCCTATATCCTCAGCCACGGCGCCGATGGCCTGGCCCAGGCTTCGGGCGACGCCGTGCTCAACGCCAACTATGTCTTGCGCCGGCTGGAGCATGTGCTCCACGCGCCGTTTGGCGCGGCCGGCCCCTGCATGCACGAAGCGCTGTTCAGCGATGACAACTTTGCCGAAGGCTTTGCCACGCTGGACCTGGCCAAGGGGCTGATCGACGAGGGCTACCACCCGATGACGGTCTATTTCCCGCTGGTGGTGCACGGGGCGATGCTGGTGGAGCCGACCGAAACCGAAAGCAAGGCGGGGCTGGACCAGTTCATCACCGCGATGGAAAGCCTGGGCGCCCGCGCCAAGGCGGGCGATCCGGCGCTCAAGACCGCGCCGCACTTCGCCCCGCGCCGCCGCGTCGACGAAACCCGCGCCGCACGCAAGCCGCGCCTGGTGTGGAGCGCGCAGGGCGCCTGAAGACCTGACGTAACGACGTGAAAAAGGCGCCGCAAGATGCTGATCTTGCGGCGCCTTTCCATTTCAGTCGAGAGCGCGATTACTTGCCGTTGATCGCGTCAGACCCGGCCTGGCCAACCGATTGCACGTCCTTGCCGGCGCCCTTGACGGTATTGCACGCTGCCGTGCCCAGCAGCAGGCCGCCCATGGCGGCGGCGATGATGATCTTGCGCATCATAAAAAGGCTCCCTTGCCTGTGGGACGAAAGGCCGATCGAGCCTTTCCGAACGCGCACAGAACGAGCCAGCCTGCTTGCGGTTCCTTGCCCTTTCAGGCGATCGACGGGGCCGGGGGCACCGGCGGCGCAGGAGCCATGCTGTTGCGGGCACGATGGCGCACGTGCTCGCGCCAGGCGATGATCAGGCCCGCGGCAATCACGACCGGCGCGCCCAGCCAGGTCGTGGGCGGGGGCAGGTGATCGAACACGATCCAGCCCCACAGCGTGGCCCAGCCAAACTGCGAATAGTCCATGACAATCACGCTCGATACCCGGCCAAAGCGCAGCGCTGCCGTCATCAACAGCTGTGCCGCCAGCCCGGTGACGCCGATGCCGACGAGCATGAGCCAACCCAGCGCGTCGTGGTGCACGCCGGTGTGCAGCAGGAATGGCGCCAGCACCGGCACGCTCATCGCTGAAAAATAGAACACGATGGTCAGGGGCTCCTCGGTCCGTCCCAGGTCGCGCAACTGGATCGATACGAGCGCGACCATGAACGCCGCGCCAATGCCCACGCACAGGCCGAGCACGGGCAGGTCGGCCTCGGCCGGACCCGCAATCACCACGATGCCCAGCAGGCCGATGGCCACCGCCGTCCAGCGCCAGGGCCCGACTTTTTCCTTGAGCAGGACCGCAGAAAGAATGACTGCAAAGACCGGTGCGGTGAAGCCCAGGACGGTGGCTTCGGCCAAGGGCAGGATCTGCACGACGCCCAGCGTAAGGAACATGCCGGCGGTGCCGATCATTGCGCGGCGGAAATGCACCCAGGGCCGCGCCGTGCGCAGCCGCCGCAATTCGCCGCGCGCACCCAGCCAGCCGAGCAGCATCAGTGCCGGGAAGGCCTGGCGCCAGAACATCGTTTCGGGCAAGGGCATGCCCCGCTCGCCCGTCAGCTTGACCAGCAGCAGCATCAGCGACAGCATCGCCATGGCCGCCAGGCGGAGCCCAAGGGCCAGGAACGGTCTTTCGTGCGCGCGCATGGCTCGCGCGCCTAGGGAGCAGCGGCGCTCTATGCAAGCCCATTGCACAGGCGCAGACATCGGCCCTCTTGCGCGGGCGCCGGACGGTCGCCATGGCGCAGCCATGATGGAACGTTGGCTTGCGATTGATTGGGAAGGGCTGTGGCAGCGGCTTTGGACGGGCCCGTGGCAGGGCACGGCCACGGTGGGCGGCGCGCTGCTGGCCATTGCATGCTGGGCTGGAATGGCGGAGCGCCGGCGCGCCAAGCGGCAGAACCTCGATCGCGTGGGCTGCATGCCCTGGACGATGATCTACGTGCTGTGCTTTTTCCTTGGCTGCGTGCTGGTGGGCGGTGCCTTGCACACCGCCCTGTCCGGCTGACGCTTAGAGGCAGGCCTCCAGGAATGCCTGGTCGAACCCGAACTGGCGGGCCTTTTCCAGGGTATAGGGGCGCAAGCCCGAAGGGCGGAACTCGCCGATGATCTTGCCCTCTTCGGTTTCGTCCAGGTATTCGAACTTGAACAGTTCCTGGGTCACGATCACATCGCCTTCCATCCCGATCACTTCGGTGATGTTGGTGGTGCGGCGCGAACCGTCGCGCAAGCGCTTGACCTGAACGATCAGATCGACCGATTCCGCAATCTGGCGGCTGATTGCTTCCTTGGGGATCTTGATGTCCCCCATGAGGATCATGTTTTCCATACGGCCCAGGCATTCGCGCGGAGAGTTGGCGTGGAGCGTACACATCGAGCCATCGTGGCCGGTGTTCATCGCGGCCAGCAGGTCAAAACATTCCGCGCCGCGAATTTCGCCCAGGATGATGCGGTCAGGGCGCATACGCAGCGCGTTCTTCACCAGGTCGCCGATGGTGATCGCGCCCTGGCCTTCCAGGTTCGGCGGGCGGGTTTCCAGCGGCAGCCAGTGCGGCTGTTGCAGGCGCAGTTCGGCCGCGTCTTCGATGGTCAGCACGCGCTCGCCCGGATCGATCATCTTGGACAGCGCGTTGAGCATCGTGGTTTTCCCCGACCCGGTACCGCCCGAGATGACGATGTTCATGCGGCAGGCCCCGGCGATTTTCAGCGCGGTGCACATCTTGTCGCTCATTGAACCGAAATCGCGCAGCATATCGAGCGTGATCGGCTTTTCGGAGAACTTACGAATGGAAATCGCGGTGCCGCGCAAGCTGAGCGGGGGCACGATCACGTTGACGCGGCTGCCGTCCTTCAGGCGGGCGTCGGCCAGCGGCGTCGTCTGGTCCACGCGGCGGCCCACCTGGTTGACGATGCGCTGCGCGATCTGGAACAGGTGGCTTTCATCGCGGAAGCGGATCGGGGCGAGTTGCAGCTTGCCCTTCTTTTCGATGTAGGTCTGTTCCGGCCCGTTGACCATGATGTCCGACACGTCGGGATCGTTGAGCAGCTCTTCCAGCGGGCCGAAGCCGAGCAGTTCGTCGATCAGCACCTTTTCGAGCGCGAACTGTTCGCGCCGGTTGAGCGTGACTTTCAGTTCCGCCAGCACTTCCATGATGATCGGGCGGAATTCCTCCGACAGTTCATCCTTGGTCAGCGTGGCGGCCGCTTCGGGATCGACACGTTCGAGCAGGCGCGGCAGCACCTGTTCCTTGATCTTGTGGACCGAGGCTTCGAAGCCTTCGGCCTGGTAGGTGTTGTCGACCACGCCGTTGATGCGTTCGGCCAGGCGGCTCATGGCGTCGGCGTGCTTGCCGCCCATGTCGTCGTTCGCACCGGGCAGCGGGCTGGGTTCGGGAATGCCCATCGGCACCGGAGCCGCCGTGTCACCGGCCTTCATCGGTCGCGCAACGCCGAACGAAGGGCGCGCGGCGGCGGTCCCACCCAAACCTGTCTTCCGGCCAAAAGCGCTCATGCGTCTTTTCCTGTCAACTCGTTCCATGGCGCCGTAGCCTGACAATGGTCAGGAACGGCTTGGTAGACGTAGTGAATACGGGGGAAACCTTCAGGATTTCCTAAAATAGCGGTGATCGGGTGACGCCGGCACGACTCCGGCGAGGCTGGGCCCGCCATCAGAACCGGCCGATCGGGCGCAGCACTGGGCCACACCAGGGCGCACGCGCCCGGCCTTCGGGCGCGTCGCTGCCGATTTCGTAAAAGTGAAAGTCGGATACGCCCAGGCCGCCGGGCACCATTCCCAGGTGGCGGATCAAGGGCGGGTGATCGGCGATCTTCATTTCCGACAGCAGATAGAAATGTCCGTTGGTGGCAACCGCTTCGCGGAGCAGCCGTGAAAAGGCGGCATCGCGCACGGGGGTTCGGTTGACCGGATTGTCCCAGCGCACCCATTGCTGCCCGCAGGGACGGCCAAGCCGTTCGAACACGATGCCGGTCTGCATGTGGATGCGCTGCCCGTTGCCGTCGGGGTAGGAGAACCAGCGAACCTGGGCGAGGCCATGGCTGCGAATGAGCGCGCCGGCTTCGGCAGAGCGATCGAACGGCACGGCCAGCGCGGCTGCGGCCCAGACCAGGCCGCAAGCCCCTGCCGCATAGGCCCAGGCGCGCAGGCCATAGGCGGGTGCAGGGCCGCCGCGCTGCCGCCGATGCCATAGCAGCAAGACCAGCAGCAGCACGCCAAGCATCAGGTGGCGCGGCGACAAGACATAGACCATGACGCCAAAGGCCATGGTGAGCAGCATGAAGCCGGCCATGATCCAGGCGTCCTGCGGCCGGCGGCGCAGTTCCATCGTGATGATGAAAGCAAACACGCATAGCGCCAGCGCCCCCAGCACGGGCGGTGGAGGGCTGTTCCAGTGCAAGCCACCGTCACGCCATTGCAGCGGCAGCGCCAAAGTGCCGATGTTGGCCAGCCAGGTGGCAAAGCCCGTCAAGGGGCCGAGCAGGGGCGCTGCCGGCACCATACCGGGCGCGGGCCGTACGGTCCAGGCGGCCAACATGCCCGATGCCGCAAACACGATCGACCAGGGCCACGACCAGCGGCGATCCTGCCAGCGCAGCCCGACCAGAACGAGGCCAATGACGCCGAACAGGAAATCGCATTGTGGCAACAGCACGAGGAACGGCCAGGCCCACTGTCCGCGCTGCCACAGCGCCATGGCCAGCAGCGCGCATGCCACGCCCAATGTCAGGCTGCGCGACAAGGTAAAGAATTCGAACAGGAAAAACGGGCTGATTGCGAGCGCAAGGCGCAGCGTTCGAGCAAACGGGGCGCGGGCAAGGATAGCCAGTTGCGCCGGCAGGGCGAGAAGCCCCGCTGCCAGCGGCAGCACCCAGCGCGGATCGGGCAGCACCGCCGCAAGAGCACGGAGCAGCGCATACCACAGCGCGGGATGCCCTTCATAGCGCAAGGTCGCCAGCAGGTCGCTCCAATCGGCCGATTGCGCGGCGATTTGCAGGGCCTGGGCTTCATCCAGCCAGGGGCGATGGGTGGCGATCAGCACGATCTGCAGGCAGAGCACGGCGGCCACTGCCACCGCCCAGGCTGCGTCGCGCGCCAGCCAACGCCCGCCCACTTGATCGATCCGCGCCACCGCTGCGCGCAACCGGCGGTCGGTAGCCAATAGGCGGGGGCCAACGCCCGGCAGATGCCTGCGCATCCAGCGGCGCAGCGCAAAGCGGCGCGACGCGTCGCAGCCCTGGCGCCTCTTGTCGCTGATGGTTGCTGCTGGCATCGTGGAATGCACTGCCCCGGCTGTTGATCGAGGCCGAGACCTAGGGCGGCTTGGTTCAAGGAATGGTTAATGCGCAGTGACCCGCGCGGGCGCAAGCAACGCATTCGGCCCGATGCGGAAGGCCCGGAAAACGGCAGCCCGCTATCGGCCGATGGAGCGTGCTGGCTGTGCCAGCGGCCGCTGGGCCGCAAGGTGGAATGGCATCATCCCGTGCCAAAAAGCCGGGGCGGGCGCGAGGTCGTGCCCTTGCATCCGATCTGCCATCGCACGGTTCACGCCTGTTTCGACAATGCGCAACTGGCAAGGCTTGGCTGGGACCGGGCTGCATTGTCGCAGGATGCAGCCCTTTCCCGGTTTCTTGCGTGGATCGCGAACAAGCCGCCCGATTTCCACGCGCGAACCGCACCGCGGCGCTGAGGGAGGCGCCGGGTGCGGGGAGTTCAGATGCGTGCCGCGAAAAGATAGCCTTCGCCGCGCACGGTGCGGATCAAGGCGCCGCCGCCGTGACGCACCAGCTTGGCGCGCAGGCGCGAAACCGCCACGTCGATCGCGCGATCGAACGCTTCGGCTTCGTCGCCATGAACCAGGCGCAGCAGCGCTTCGCGGCTGACGACCTGGCCCGCGTTGGTGGCGAGGGCGTGAAGCAGCTTGAATTCGCCGCTGGTCAGGTCAACGTCGCGGCCGGCCGCATCGCGCACCACGTAGAACGTGGGATCGAGCACCCAACCGGCAAAGGTGAGCACCGGCGTGGCGGCCGCGCGCGCGTTGGCGGCATGGCCACGGCGCAGCACCACGCGCAGGCGGGCCAGCAACTCGCGCGGGTTGAACGGCTTGGCCAGGTAGTCATCGGCACCCAGTTCGAGACCGACGATGCGATCGATGTCGCTTGCCACGGCAGACAGCAGCATGACCGGGGGCGTGCCGGGCTGTTCGGCCATTTCACGCAGCAGGCCGAGCGAATCTTCGCCACGCGCCATGACATCGAGGATCACCGCGTCGATCGGTTCTTGCGCCACCAGATGGCGCAGTTCGGTGCCGTTGGCGACGGAGATCACATGCATGCCCTGGCCTTCCAGGTATTCGCGCAGCATGTCGCGGGTCTGCTGGTCTTCGTCGAGCAGGGCTATGCGCGCGTCGTGCGTGCGGCGGGTTGCCGGCTCATAGCCGTTGGCCGCAGCCGAAGCGGGCATGGCCCCCTCGTTGCGGGCAAAGCGCAGGCCGGCGTGGTTGGGGTTGGGGTTTGGGCGGAATTCGGAGTGAGCAAGGGGCATTCGTCAGGGTCCATCAGTGGGAGGGAGGGATGAGGGACACCCGCTTAACGAGGGGGTCGGGAAAACCCTTCGCGGGAAATTTCTTATTCTTGCGGTTCGCGCTGCTTTCCTGCCGAAGATGTATGGTGGATGAATGCAATCGATTGTTGTAAGGCAAAGAACTCTGTGCCATGGTGCTTGCGAAGGGCCGGTGAAGCCCCTTGGGAGAGCGTCATGGAAATTGCCCACAATCCGGCCGAAACAGGGCCCAGCAGCGCCGGAGCCGGCATCGCGGGCCCGGTGCGGCCGCATCTGTCGTTGGCGCGGATTCTGGAAATGAACCTGGGTTTCCTGGGCTTGCAGTTCAGCTTTGGCCTGCAGCAAGGCAACATGGGGCCGATCTACAGCTATCTGGGCGCGAACGAGGCGCAATTGCCGTTGCTGGGCCTGGCCGGGCCGATCACCGGCCTGCTGGTGCAGCCGCTGATCGGCGCACTGTCGGATCGCACCGCCAGCCGCTGGGGCCGGCGCACGCCCTATTTCCTGATCGGCGCGGTGCTGTGCGCGCTGGGCCTGTTCCTGATGCCCCTGTCATCATCGGTGCTGATGGCGGCGTCGCTGTTGTGGCTGCTTGACGCGGGCAACAATATCACGATGGAGCCCTATCGGGCCTATGTCTCCGACCGGCTCAATCCCAAGCAGCGGCAGACCGGCTTCCTGTCGCAAAGCGCCTTTACCGGTCTTGCCCAAATGCTCGCGTTCCTGACGCCCTCGATCCTGGTGGGGCTGGGCATGAACCAGGACTGGGTCGATGCCCATGGCATTCCCTATACGGTGCGCGTGGTCTTCACGCTGGGCGCGGTGCTCTCGCTGGTCACTATCCTGTGGTCGGTGTGGCGCGTGCCGGAACTGCCCTTGACCGTGCAAGAGCGCGCGCAGATCGAAGCCGCGCCCAAGGGGTTTGGCGCGGCCCTGGCCGAAATTGCCGACGCCATCGCCACCATGCCGGTAGCCATGCGCAAGCTCGGGCTGATGAGCCTGTTCCAGTGGTCGGCCATGTCGGGCTATTGGCTCTACGTCACCTATTCCATCGCGCGCACGGTCTATCACACTGCCGACGCCCACAGTTCGGCGTTTCACAGCGCCGTTCTGACCAATGGCGAGATGGCTGCGTTCTATAACGGCATTTCGTTCGTCACCGCCTTTGCCATGGTGCCGCTGGTGCGCCGCATCGGGCCCGGGCCGCTGCACGCGTTGTGCCTGATGGCCGGCGGCCTTGGCATGCTGGCCCTGCCGCACGTGACCGACAAGGCGCTGCTGTTCGTGCCGGCCGTGGGCGTGGGCCTGGCCTGGGGCAGCATCATGGGCAATCCCTATGCCATCCTGACCAACTCCATCCCGCCGGCGCGCACCGGGGTTTACATGGGCATTTTCAACATGATGATCGTCATCCCCATGTTGCTGTTCGCCGTGGTGATGAGCGAGCTTGACCTGGGCTTCGTCAAGCTGGGCATGGGCGTCTATGCCCATGTCCTGGGCAGCGATCCGGGCAATATGCTTTCACTGTGCGGTGCCTTGCTGATCGCGGCGGCGTTTTCGGTGCTGTGGGTGCGCGAAGGGCGCCCGCAGGCGCTGCGCCTGGCAGAGGCAGCCGCGTGAGCCCGCTCTTGCTCAACCTGACCAGCGGCGCGGCGGCCATCGTGCTGGAGCCGCGCGCCGGCCGCGCACCTGCGTGGCGCCACTGGGGCGCGTTCGCCGATCCGGCCGGGCTTCCTTCGCTGGCCGACATGCGCGGGCCAGCCTCGTTCTCGCTGGATGAGGACGTTCCGCTCGATACCGCACCGCTGAATGGATTGGGCTGGTTCGGCCCTGCCGCGCTCAGCCTGCGCGATGGCGCGGGCAGGGGCATCGCCGTGGCCTGGACCGATTGCGATTGGGCGCGCACCAGCGACGGCGCGATGATCCGCCTGGAAGATGCGGCGCGCGGCGTGCGGCTGGTGCAGACGGTCATGGGCGATGGCCGGGGCGGATTTCGCCTGGCCGCCACGCTGACCAACACCGGCCCCGCGCCCGTCACGCTCGATTGGCTGGCAAGCGCGGTGCTGCCGCTGCCGGCCGATGCGACGCGGCTGGTATCCTGGCGCGGGCGCCACAATGCCGAACTCGTCGAGCAGGTAGAGCCGATGCCGGCGCAGGCGTGGGTGCGTGAAGGGCGGCGCGGGATTGCCGGCCACGGCGGGCCGCCGGGCCTGTTCGTGCTGGGGGAGGGCGCCGGCCACGCCACGGGCGCGGTTCATGGCCTGCAACTGTGCTGGTCGGGCGACAGCGTGATCCGCGTGGAGCGCGACGACGAAGGCTTTTTCGTGGCTCTCGCCGGGGCAAGGCTCGCGCCGGGCGAAGTGGTGCTGCACCCTGGCGAGAGCTGGTCAGCGCCCGAGGCGCTGGCCGTCTATTCTGACGAGGGGCGCAACGGCGCAACGGCGGTGTTTCACGCCGCCGTGCGCGCCATGGTGCGCTGGCCGGGTGGCGCCATGGCGCCGCGCAAGGTGCATCTCAATTCGTGGGAAGCCTGTTATTTCGATCACGACGAGGCGCGCATCCTGGCGCTGGCGCAAGCCGCCGCGCAGATCGGGATCGAACGTTTCGTGCTGGATGATGGCTGGTTCGTGGGGCGCGGAGACGATACCGCTGGCCTGGGCGACTGGACGCCAGACCCGGCCAAGTACCCACAAGGCCTGGCGCCGCTCGCCAACCAGATCACGGCCATGGGCATGGAATTCGGCCTGTGGGTTGAGCCGGAAATGGTCAATCCCGACAGCGCGCTGTATCGTGCGCATCCCGATTGGGCGCTGGCGCTGCCAGAGCGCGCGCGGCCCACGGCGCGCAACCAGCTCGTGCTCGACCTGTCCCTGGGCGCGGTGCGCGATTACCTGTTCGGCTGCCTCGATCGACTGCTGCGCGAGGTGCCGATCGGCTATCTGAAATGGGACCACAACCGCGACCTAGCCCCTGCCGGTGGAGCCGCCCAGGTGCGTGGGCTCTACGACCTGCTGGCCCGGCTACGCGCCGCCCATCCCAAAGTGGAGATCGAGGCTTGTGCGGGTGGCGGCGGACGCAGCGATGCCGGCATGGCGCCGTTCGTGCATCGCTATTGGACGAGCGATAATATCGACGCGGTCAGCCGTGTCGCTATCCAGCGCGGCTTCCTGGCGTTCCTGCCACCGGAAATGATGGGCAGCCACGTCGGCGCCAGCCCGGCCCATGCCACCGGGCGGGCCCAGGCGCTGGCGTTCCGCGCGGCCGTGGCCCTGCCGGGGCACTTTGGCGTGGAAATGGATCCGCGCACGCTCGCGCCTGCCGAGCGCGATGACCTTGCCGGCTGGATCGCGTTTCACCGTGAATGGCGCGATCTGCTGCATGGCGGCCAGGTCTGGTTGGGCGAGGGCAACGATGGCCTGGTTTGGCAGGCGCAAGGGACGCTGGACCGACAATTGCTGTTCGTGATCCGCCGTGCGCCAGCCCAAGACCGCCGGCCCCAGCCGCTGCGCCTGCCCCATCTGGCCGGGCAGGGCGTGCTGAACGTGCGGCTGCTGCGCCTGGCCGGCGGCACCGGCGGGCACGCTGCCCCCACCACGGCGCTGCACCGGGCGATGCATGATGCCCGGGTGGCGATGACCGGCAGTTGGCTGGCCCATGCCGGCCTGCCGCTGCCGCCGATGAATGCCCAGACCGTGGCGATCTTTGCCATCGAGGCCACGTGACAATGCCCCGATCCCCACGCCCCTTCTCTCCTTCCTTGCGCGCCTGACGCGCCAACCTGCACGAGGTCGCATGTCCGCCGATCCCCTTTCGTCCGTTTCCGATGCGCAATCGATTGCTCATATCTTGCGCCGTCAGCCCAGTCGGTGGGAGCCCCATGGCTATGACCCGGTCCCGGAAATTCCGCTGGTTACGGCGGCCGATGTGGCGCCGATCATGCCGGGGCTGGACCTGTGGGACTGCTGGCCCCTGGCGCACGAGGATGGGCGCACGGCGATGCACGCCGGGCGCACCTGGTGGTTTTTCCTCAGCGCACCCTGCTTTCCCGATCCCGTGCAGCGGCACGATGTGGCGCGCATCCGCCTGCTGTCCCATGGGGACGACGGTTGGCGCGATCACGGCAACGCCCTGCCAGATGGGCTGAACCCCGGTACGCGCGAATGGGCGGGCTGCGCCGTGCTGATGGATGACGGCGTTTCGGTGACGCTGTTCTACACCGTGGCCGGGCGCCAGGGCGGGGCATTTTCCTATGAGCAGCGGCTGTTTGCCGTGCCGGGCACGCTGGGCACCGACGGTCCCGGGGCATGGCAGGCGCCGCAAGAGATCGTCGCCGCCGATGGCGTGCGCTATGTCGCCGATCGCCAGGAAATCACCAATCCTGCGCCTGGCTCGATCAAGGCCTTTCGCGATCCCGCCTGGTTCCGCGATCCCGCCACGGGCAAGGCCCACGTGGTGTTCACCGGCAGCGCCGCCTGGACCAGCAATCCGCACAACGGGCTCGTTGGCCTGGCCACCCTGACCGCCGATGGCTGGCTGCTGGAAGACCCGCTGGTCGAGGCGATCGGCACCAACAACGAGATGGAGCGGCCCTGCGTGGTGTGGCGCGACGGGCGTTACTACCTGTTCTGGTCCACCCAGCGCCACACGTTCGCTCCCGGTGCGGTCGATGGGCCCAATGGTCTTTATGGGATGGTCGCCGAAAGCCTGACCGGCCCCTGGCGCCAGCTGAACGGCAGCGGCCTGGTTGCGCCCAATCCGGCCGGAGAACCGGGCCAGACATATAGCTGGTGGGTGACCGGCGAAGGCACCGTGTGGAGCTTCATCGACTATTGGGGCATGGCCGGGCGCAAGCTGGCCGACCATCCCGAACTGCTTCGCGCGCAATTCGGGGGCACCCCGGCGCCGGTGTTCAGCCTGGTGTTCGACGGCGATCGCGTCACGGTCGCGCCATAAGGCGGGGCAGGGTGCCCGGGCTGGGCTCTTTGAACTGGTCAGGCGCTTTCGCGCACGACCAGTTCGGGGGCCATGATGGTGGAAGGGGTTTCCACCCCGGCAATGCGCTGGGTCAGCAGATCGACCATTGCGCGGGCACCGCCGGCAATATCCTGGCGCACGGTGGTGAGGCGCGGAACGGTCTGCGTGGCGATCGGCACATCATCGAACCCGGTTACGGCCACGTCTTGCGGCACGCGCACGCCGCGTTCGTGCAATAGGCGCAACGTGGTCATGGCGATCACGTCTGATGCGCAGACGATGCCGTCGATACAGTTGCCCAGTTCGTCGAGATGCCCGGCCACCTGCTCGGGAATTTCGTCATTGGACAAGTGGGTGGAGCATGCGCGCATTTCCGGCGCATCGGCGCAGGCCGCCACGGCATCGCGCGCACCGGCCAGGCGATCGGCAATTTCCGGCGCGCCGGTATCGCCAAAGAACACCAGCCGCCGCTTGCCCTGGTCGAGCAGGCGTTGCGCCGCCAAGTGGCCACCCAGGCGATTGTCGGTGCCCACGGTGCAGTGGATCTGCCCCTCGCGGTGGCTGCCCCACACCACCATCGGCAGATAGCGCTCTGCCACCTTTTCGATCGCGTCCATCTGGTTGGACTGGCCGATCACCAGCGCGCCATCGAGCATGCCGGAATCCACGATGCGGTCGAGCCATTCATCGTCGCCGGGGATGACGCGCGAAAGCATCAGGTCGTGCCCGCTTTCGGTCAGTGCATCGGCCAGATGGCCGAACAGCGTCATGAAGAACGGATCGGAAATGTGCTGGCGCCGCTCGTGGCCCAGTGGAATGACCACCCCGATCACCCCGGTCTGCTGGGTGCGCAGGCGCCGCGCCATCTGGTTGGGGCGAAAGCCGTGTTCGCGGGCAATCGCCTGGATGCGTTCGCGCGTTTCGGCATTGACCAGGCTTTTGCCGGCAAGTGCGCGCGAAACGGTGCCCGCCGAAACCCCTGCCATGCGCGCAAGTTCCGCGATGTTGCGGATCCTGGGTTTGCTTCCCTCTCTTGCGGGCTTGTCGTTGGACGTTTCTGTCATGGCGATGCTTTTAACTGGGCAACCTTTGAAAGCAAGGTGCAGGGCGTAATTCCGGCATGGCGCAGCAGAAAGCATAAGGGGTGCCACTGATGCAGCCATGCCACAGCTTGCAGCAAAGTGTCAGCTGGCGATGCAATCCTTTGCATATGTCCAAAATCGGCATTGCAAACGATTGTAGTGCTGCTTATCACACAATCCATCGATTCCCGCGCCGCATGCGGGAACGTGTTCATGGGAGAGTACCTGATGAAGCCGTCCGCCTATCTGTCGTGTGCGTCTGCTGCCGCCCTTGCCGGCGCGCTGATCGCTGCGCCTGCCCTGGCCCAGGATGCCCAGCCGGCCGCCGCGCCCGCCGATGACGCCGCCGATGTGGCGCCGATCGTGGTGACGGCCGCTGCCGGTGGCAAGTCTGCCCAGCTTTCGTCGATCTCGGTTTCGCAGATCAACCAGGAAGCGGTGGCCAATTTCACCCCGCGTTCGCAGGCCGAAGTGCTGCGCACGATCCCCGGCCTCAACGTGCAGGACACCGCCGGCCCGGGCGGCAACGCCAACATCGGTGTGCGCGGCATTCCCGTGTCGACCGGCGGTTCGGAATATGTCGGCCTGCAGGAAGATGGCCTGCCGGTTACCCTGTTCGGCGATATCCAGTTCGGCAACAACGACTATTGGGTGCGCTTCGACAACAACGTGAACCGCGTGGAAGCGGTGCGCGGCGGTTCGGCGTCCACCTTCTCCAGCCAGGCGCCCGGCGCGGTCATCAACTACGTGTCGAAGACCGGCGAGCGTGACGGCGGCGAAATCGGCCTGAGCCAAGCGCTCAACTATCGCGAAACCCGCGTCGATTTCGATTACGGCGGCCACCTGTCGGACAGCGTCCGCTTCCACCTGGGCGGCTATGCCATCGACGGCAACGGCCCCACGCACCTGCCCTACAAGGCGCAGAGCGGCTATCAGATCAAGGGCAACATCACCAAGGACTTTGACGACGGCAAGGGCTACATCCGCTTCAACTTCAAGCGGTTGGACGACAAGGAGCCGACCTTTACCTCGATGCCCAGCCTGGTCACGCTCTCGGGCAACAAGATCACCGGCTACAGCACGTTCGACGGCGTCGACGCGCGCAAGTATGCCTCCACCGGCATCTACAACCAGAACTTCCAGATCCTCGATGCCAACGGCAACGTGCGCACCGTGGCGATGGAAGGCATCCATCCGGTGGCAACCGCGCTGGGCGGCGAATTCCACTATGAATTCACCCCCGCCTTCACCGTGACCGACAAGGCCCGCTGGACCTCGATGAGCGGCACCTTCGCCAACCAGTGGACCGGCGAAGCGACCACCGCCTCTGTCGCCGGCAGCGGCACGCTGCGCTATGCCGCCGGCCCCAATGCCGGGCAGGTCTACACCGGCCGCTTCGTCAGCAACAGCGCGCAGGCCTATGTCGACATGAAGGACGTGGGCAGCCTGGTGAACGACCTGACGTTCAGCGGCAAGTTCGACGTGGGCGACAATGCCAAGATCAAGGCCAACGCCGGCTGGTTCCACATGCGCCAGACCATCGCGATGGATTGGCGGATCAACAACGTCACCCAGTCGCTCAACGGCTCCAGCAACCCCGTGCCGCTCGACCTGTTCGATTCCTCGGGCAACCAGCTCACCGCCAATGGCCTGACCGGCTTCAACAACCAGTGGGGCGGCTGCTGCGGCGGGCGTTCGTACGACGTCAGCTATACCGACGATGCGCTCTATGGCCAGTTGGAAGGCCAAATCGACCGCCTGAACCTCGACGCCAGCGTGCGCTATGACAGCGTCAAGGCTTCGGGCGCCGCCTATGCGCCCGAACAGGTCGCCAACGTGACGGTGACCGACGCACTCGGTTCGGCCTCGATCCCGGCCTACAACACCAGCTCCACCCCGGCTAACCTGCTCAACTACACCAAGGGCTATGTCAGCTGGTCGTTCGGTGCGCTCTACGAAGTCAGCAGCGATACCAGCGTGTTCGTGCGCGTCAGCCGCGGTGGCCGCTTCAACGCCGACCGCCTGCTTTACAACAACGCCAACTTCACCGCCGATGGCAAGCTGACGGCGGGCGGCGATCACCTGTCGGTCAACTATGTCAGCCAGCAGGAACTGGGCCTCAAGCAGCGCGGCAACGTGGCGGGCGGGCGCTATCACGCCGAAGTCACGCTCTATCGCGTGCAAGTGAAGGAAAGCAATTACGACTTCACGGCGCCCTCGCGCGGGGAAAGCCCGTTCATCGACGCGATCTACCACTCTTATGGCGTGGAAGCATCGGCCGGGGTTTCGGCAGGCAAGTTCTCGCTCGATGGCTATGTGGTCTATACCCACGCTGAAAACGTCGGCACCAAGACCACCCCGGTGGCCATGCCCAAGTGGACCTGGCTGGTTTCGCCCAGCTATGACGCCGGGGTTGCGGCCGTGGGCTTCTCGGCCAGCGGTCAGTCCAACTTCCTGGTTTCGGGTGGCTACACCGCGCCGGGCCGCACGTTCGTGAACAGCTTCGTCAAGGTGCGTCCGGCCGACAAGCTGGAAGTGAGCTTCAACGTCAACAACCTGTTCAACACGCTGGGCTATCGCGCCAACAACGGTTCGATCGCGGTGGCCGCCGGCACCGGTGGCCTGGCCGCCAACCAGGCGATCTTCGACAACAGCGCCATGCTGGGCCGCACGATGACGGCGGCGGTGCGCTACAAGTTCTGACGGGATGTGGTGGGGGCCGGGTCCAATCCCGGCCACCACGATCTCGATCGGGTCGCAAAAAACCCGGCAAGGTATCTGACCTTGCCGGGTTTTTTATATTCTGGCGGCGGGCGCCCGGTTTGTCAGCCGGGTAGCGCCACGTCCAGCGCCTGGCAGCCCAGCGCGATCGCGCCGGTGATGCCGGCATCGTCGCCAAGCCCCGGCGTGACGATATAGGTGGCCAGCCCGGCATCGAGGCGCGGATGGCTTACATAGCCGTTGAGTTTCGCCTCGGTCTGCCGGCGGACGGATTCCACCAAGCCGGGTGCCTTCATGACACCGCCGCCGAAGATCAGGCGATCGGGCATATGCAGCAGCACCAGCGTGGCCGCCAGATGCGCGATATAGCCACCGATCAGATCGACGGCCGCGCTGTCGCCGGCCAGTTGATCCAGGCTCTTCCCCCAGCGCTTTTCGATCGCCGGGCCGGACGCCAACCCTTCCAGGCAATCGCCGTGATAAGGGCACGATCCGGCAAAGGGATCGGCGGTGCGATCGCGCGGCGGCAGGATATGCCCGCTTTCGAAATGCGAAATGCCCATGAGGGAGCGGCCATTGCTGACCACGCCAGTGCCCACGCCCGTGCCGATGGTGGTATAGGCCAAAGTGCGGCAGCCTTGCCCGGCGCCCTTCATCCATTCGCCCAGGCAGGCGCCGTTCACATCGGTATCCACCACGATCGGCGCGCCGAACTGGCCCAGCACATCGTGGAAGCGCGCACCCTGCCAGCCCGGCTTGGGCGTGGTGGTGAACGTGCCATAGGCGGGCGAGGCCGGATCGATGTCGATCGGGCCGAAACTGGCGACGCCAAAGGCGGCGACCGGGCCATGTTCTTCTTGCGCTTGGGCAAAGAAATCAGCCAGCGCGGGGAAGCAGGTTTCGGGTGTCTGTGTAGGAATGCGCGTGCGCGCCAGGATTTCTCCTTCGGGCGTGGCCAGGGCAGCGATGAACTTGGTGCCGCCGGCCTCAATCGCGCCGATCAGCGGGGCACCAGCCACGGGGGCGCCAATCTGGGGGGCAGCAGGCATCGTTTCTCCCTTTTGGAACACGCACAGGCGACAATCCGTGCACCGGGTCCTTGAAGGTGGGATGCCAGCATGGTCAACCTCTTTGCAATCGAATTATCTCGAAAATGGAAGTGCCCTGGCGCCTCTTTGCGGTGGGCAGCGAAATTGCGCGCGCTACCACCGTCGCGGACGGAAAGATGCTTTGCAGGCCGCTTCCCGCTTGCATACTTATGCGACGTGCATCCTGGGTCTTGAGCGACTAGGGCATGCATCGACAAGGACCCATTCCAAGGGGTCGCACGTTGCCCTGCATGAACGCATGGGTATGCGTGATGCGAACGATAAGGAGATCCGCCGATGGCCGACAGCAGTTGTTCTGCGCTTTTGCTTTTTGGCGCGACCGGCGACCTTTCCCGCCGGATGCTGTTGCCCTCGCTTTATGCCTTGCACGAAGACGGGCTGATCGATCCGGGCCTGCGTATCGTCGGCACCGCGCGTTCGGAACACCAGGACGAGGATTTCCGCGAATTCGCGCACCAGGCGCTCGACGAATTCCTGCCCGAAGATCGCAAGGATGAAAGCAAGCTGGCCAGCTTCCTGGCGCGGCTGGAATACCAGACGCTCGATGCCTCGAACGTCGATGGTTTTGCTGCGCTTTCGGAAAAGCTGGGCGATACCAGCTGTGGGCTCTCGATCTTCCTGTCGACCGCGCCCGCGCTGTTCGAACCCACCATCGAGGGCCTGCGTCGCGCTGGCCTGGCCCATGAAAATGTGCGCATCGGCCTGGAAAAGCCGCTGGGCAACAACCTGGAATCGAGCCGCCGCATCAACGATGCCGTGGCCGCCGGCTTTGCCGAAGACCAGATCTTCCGCATCGATCACTATCTCGGCAAGGAAACCGTGCAGAACCTGATGGCGCTGCGCTTTGCCAACATGATGTTTGAGCCGCAGTGGAACGCGGGCAATATCGACCACGTGCAGATCACGGTGAGCGAAACCGTGGGCCTGGAAGGCCGCAAGGGTTTCTACGACGATACCGGCGCGCTGCGCGACATGGTGCAGAACCATATGCTCCAGCTTCTTGCGCTGACGGCGATGGAGCCGCCGCGCGATTTCGACGCCACCTCGATCCGCGATGAAAAGGTCAAGGTGCTGCGCGCGCTGCGCACGGTAAAGGCCGAGGAAATGGTGCGCGGCCAGTATCGCGCTGGCGCGGTGAAGGGCGGCGGCGTGGCCGGCTATCAGGAAGACCTGGGCCAGGCATCGGACACCGAAACCTTCGTGGCGATCAAGGCGCATATCGACAACTGGCGCTGGCAGGGCGTGCCGTTCTATCTGCGCACGGGCAAGCGCCTGGCCGAGCGTCGCTCGGAAATCGTGGTGCAGTTCAAGCAGGTGCCGCACAACATCTTTTCCGAACGCGGCGGCAAGCTGCGCGCCAACCGCATGGTCATCCGCCTTCAGCCCGAGGAATACGTGCGGCTGCAGGTCATGGCCAAGGAGCCGGGGCTGGATCGTGGCGGCGTCGTGCTGCGCGAGGTGAACCTCGACCTGTCGCTCACCACGGCCTTTGCCAAGGCGCGCCGCCGGATTGCCTACGAACGCCTGCTGCTCGACCTGATCGAGGGTGAGCAGACGCTGTTCGTGCGCCGCGACGAAGTGGAAGCGCAGTGGAAGTGGGTCGATGCGATCCGCGCCGTCTGGGCCAGCGAAGACATGGAGTGCAAGCCCTATGCCGCCGGCAGCTGGGGCCCGAACGCGGCCATCGCCCTGACCGAGCGCGATGGGAGAAGCTGGAATGACTGAGGCAGCAAGCGCGCGCGTAAAGTGGGCCAAGCCCGGCGATGCCGCCGCCGTGGCCGACCGCATCGCCGCCGAACTGGCACGGCCGGGGGCCAAGCGCCTGGCCATGACAGGCGGCTCCACCCCGCTCAAGGTCTTTGCCTTGCTCAAGGATCGCGGCCTTGACTGGAGCGGCACCACCCTGGCGCTGACCGACGACCGGCGCGTGCCCGACGATCATCCCGCCAGCAATTTCGGCAAGCTTTTTGCCGCGCTGGGTGACAGCGGTGCCAGTTTCGAGCGCCTGGAAGAGGGCGCTCCGGTGGCCCCGTTCGACCTGGTGTGGCTGGGCATGGGCGAAGACGGCCACGTCGCCTCGCTGTTTCCAACCATGCAGGCGCTGGTGCGTCCCGGCGCCACGGTGATTGCCACCACGCCCATCCCGCTGCCGCCCGAAGCGCCGTTCGACCGCCTGACGCTGACGGCGCGCGCCCTCAAGGCGACGAAGGAGATCATCCTGGTCGTCACCGGTGCTTCCAAGAAGGCGCTGATCGAAGACGTGCTGGCGGGCAACGCCGATTATCCTGTTTCCGATTTCCTGCGCGGTGCCGATGGCCCGCCGGTTACCATTTACTGGAGCGAATGATGGCCCTTCATCCCACGCTGGCCAAGGTCACCGACCGTATCGTGGCGCGCAGCCGCGATAGTCGCGCCGCCTATCTGGACCTGATCGATCGCGCGCGCGATGCCGGCGTCAACCGCCCTCAGTTGACCTGCGGCAACCTGGCCCACGGCTTTGCCGCGGCCGGGGATGACAAGTCCACGCTGCGCGATGGCAAGGCGCTCAACATCGGCATTGTCACCGCCTTCAACGACATGCTTTCGGCGCACCAGCCCTATGGCCGCTATCCCGAACAGATCAAGGTCTTCGCCCGCGAAGTGGGGGCCACGGCGCAAGTGGCGGGCGGGGTTCCGGCAATGTGCGATGGGGTGACGCAGGGCCAGGATTCGATGGAACTGTCACTGTTCAGCCGCGATACCATCGCCATGAGCACGGCCGTGGGCCTTTCCCACGGTATGTTCGAAGCCGCGCTGTTCCTGGGGATTTGCGACAAGATCGTGCCCGGCCTGATCATCGGCGGCCTGCGCTTTGGCCATCTGCCCACGATCCTGGTGCCGTCGGGCCCGATGCCCTCGGGCCTGGCCAACAAGGAAAAGGTGCGCATCCGCCAGCTCTATGCCGAAGGCAAGGTGGGGCGCGAGGAACTGCTCGAATCCGAAAGCGCCAGCTATCACTCGGCCGGCACCTGCACGTTCTATGGCACGGCCAATTCCAACCAGATGATGATGGAAATGATGGGCCTGCACATGCCCGGTTCCAGCTTTGTCTTGCCGGGCACCAAGCTGCGCCAGGAATTGACGCGCGCCGCCGTGCACCAGGTGGCCAAGATCGCCTGGAATGGCGACGATTATCGTCCGCTTGGCCACTGCGTGGACGAAAAGGCCATCGTCAATGCTGTCGTCGGCCTGCTGGCCACGGGTGGCTCCACCAACCATGTGATCCACATCCCCGCGATGGCCCGCGCCGCTGGCGTGCAGATCGACTGGGACGACATGGACGAACTGTCGCGCGTGGTGCCGCTGATCGCCAGCGTCTATCCCAACGGGGCGGGCGACGTGAACTATTTCCACGCCGCCGGCGGCATGCCCTATGTCATCCGCGAGCTGCTGGATTCGGGCCTGGCCCATGGCGATATCCGCACCGTCTATGGCGCCTCGCTGGCCGAAGGCGCGCAGGAACCGGTGATGGATGGCGACACGCTCAAGTGGAACCCGGCGCCGATGAAAAGCAGCGACGACAGCATGCTGCGCCCGGTCTCTGCCCCGTTCCAGCCCGAAGGCGGCCTGCGCCTGCTCCAGGGCAATCTCGGGCGTGGCACCATCAAGCTCAGTGCGGTGGACCGCTCGCGCTGGACGATCGAAGCGCCCGCGCGGGTGTTTTCGGACCAGAACGATGTGCTCAAGGCGTTCAAGGCCGGCGAACTCGAACGCGACGTGGTGGTCGTGGTGCGCTTCCAGGGGCCGGCGGCCAATGGCATGCCCGAACTCCACAAGCTGACCCCGCCACTTGGCGTGCTGCAGGATCGCGGCTTCCGCGTGGCGTTGGTCACCGACGGGCGCATGTCGGGCGCCTCGGGCAAAGTCCCGGCCGCCATCCACGTTTCGCCCGAAGCCAAGCTGGGTGGCCCGCTGGCCAAGCTGCGCGATGGCGACGTGGTGCGGGTGTGTGCCGATACTGGCCGGCTTGAAGCGCTGGTCGATGCCGATGAATGGGCAGCACGCGAAGAAGTTGCCGCCCCGGCCGAAGCGATGGGCGTGGGTCGCGAACTCTTTGCCCTGATGCGCCATCATTCCGATCCGGCCGAACGCGGTGGTTCGGCGATGCTGGCCGCAGCCGGCCTGTAACGCCTTGGCGCATTTGGGGGAGGATACCATGGAACTCGTAGCCGTCGACATCGGCGGGACGCACGCGCGCTTTGCCCTGGCCACCGTCGAAGGGGGCCGCGTCACGCACCTGGGCGAAGCGGTCACGCTCAAGACCGCTGAACATGCCAGCTTCCAACTGGCCTGGGAGGAATTCGCTCGGCAGAACGGCGGCACCGTGCCCAAGGCCTGCGCCATTGCCGTGGCCGGGCCGGTGGGGGGCGAGGTGATCAAGTTCACCAACAACCCCTGGATTATCCGCCCGGCACTGATCCCGGAAAAGCTCGGTGCCGATCGGTATGTCGTGGTCAACGACTTTGCCGCCGTGGCCCATGCCGTGGCCCAGGCTGATAACGAGCATTTCATCCACTTGTCTGGCCCCGATGTGCCGCTGCCCGAACAGGGCGTGCTCAGTGTGGTTGGGCCGGGCACTGGTCTTGGCGTGGCGCAGCTCTGGCGCCATGCCCAGGGCTATCAGGTGCAGCCCACCGAAGGCGGGCATATCGACTATGCCCCGCTCGACGGGATCGAGGATGCCGTGCTGGCCCGCCTGCGCAAACGGCATCGCCGGGTTTCGGTGGAGCGGGTGGTGGCGGGCCCCGGCATCGTCGATATCTACGAAACCTTGGCCCTGATCGAAGGCGCGCCGTTCATCCCGCGTGACGACAAGGCGATCTGGACCCTGGGCAGCAGCGGCGAAGACAGCCTGGCTGCCGCCGCGATCGACCGCTTCTGCCTGTCGCTGGGCAGCGTGGCGGGCGATCTGGCCCTGGCGCATGGCGCCTCGGCGGTGGTGATGGCCGGTGGCCTGGGCCTGCGCATCAAGGATTGCCTGGTGCGTTCGGGCTTTGCCGAACGCTTCCGCGCCAAGGGCCGGTTCGAGCAGATCATGGCGCAAATGCCGGTAAAGCTGATCACCCACCCGCAGCCCGGACTGTTTGGCGCGGCGGCCGCCTTTGCCCAGGCGAACAAGGACTGACCGGCAAGGACTGATTTGCCGCCCCGGCCGCCTTGCACAAGCGGGGCGGCCGGGGCACAATCGGCGCCATGCATGTCATTCACGATCCCACCAGCGAACCGGAAGAAACCATTGCCTTCAGCGATTTCCTGAAGGTGGATATCCGCATCGGCACGGTGCTTTCCGCAGAAGAACTGGTGGGCGCGCGCAAGCCCTCGATCCGGCTGGTGATCGATTTCGGCCCCGGCGTGGGGCACAAGAAAAGCTGCGCGCAAGTGGCCGCGCTCTATGATCCGGCCGAGTTGGTCGGGCGGCAGGTGGCCGCCGTGGTCAACTTCCCGCCGCGCCAGGTGGGCAAGGCGATGTCCGAAGTGCTCACCCTGGGCTTTGCCGACGCGGAGGGCCGCGTGGTGCTGGCCAGCCCCGAACGCCCCGTGCCCAACGGCGCGCGCCTGCTGTGAGCGGGCCGACGATCTGGACCATCGGCTATGAACAGGCGACGCTGGATAGCGTGATCGGCACGCTGAAAGGGGCAGGGGTGGAAGTGCTCGCCGACGTGCGCGCCCTGCCGCTCTCGCGCCGCCCCGGCTTTTCCAAGACGGCGCTGGCCGGCGCGCTGGCGCAGGCCGGCATCGCCTATGTTCATTTCAAGGCCCTGGGTACGCCCGCCGATGGCCGCGCCGCCGCACGGGCGCACGATCACGCGGCGCTGGAACGCATCTATGCCGGCCAGCTCGAACTGCCCGAAGCGATTGCTGCCGGCGCGCAATTGCACGCGCTCGCCCAGGAAAAGCGCGTGGCGCTGCTATGCTATGAACGTGCGGCGCCCGAATGCCACCGAACGCTGCTGCGCGAGGCGGTGCTGCCGGAATTTGCGGCGGTGGACTTGGTGCCGGGCCAGGACTGAACCACCGCTCCATCAGCCGGCGAAGCCGGGGGTGGAGGGGCGCCTAGCGCGCCAGTTCCTCGTCGAGGAACGCCGCCACGTCGGCCAGGTCCACGTCCTTGGCCAGGAACGTCTGCCCGATGCCGCGCATCAGCAGGAAGGGCAGGGTGCCCGCGTCCATCTTCTTGTCGTGGAGCATATGGTTCTTGAGCGTGTGCCCGTCGCAGTCCATCGCGAGCGCCTTGAGCGAGGCGGGCAGGCCGACGGCAGCAATATGGGCGGCCACGCGCTCGGCATCCTGCCCGCGCATCAGGCCGATCCGCGCCGAATAGCGCGCCGCCAGGATCATGCCCAGTGCCACGCCCTCGCCATGCAGCAGCCGGTCGGAAAAGCCGCACTGCGCTTCCAGCGCATGGCCGAACGTGTGCCCCAGGTTGAGCAGAGCACGCACGCCGGTGGTTTCCTTTTCGTCGGCCGCGACGATGCGCGCCTTGGCGGCGACGCTATGGGCGATGGCGTGTTCGCGCGCGTCGGCCTCGCCGGCCAGCAGGCGCTGCGCGTTCGCTTCGCACCAGAAGAAGAAGACGGCGTCGTCGATCAGGCCGTATTTCACCACTTCGGCATAGCCGGCGCGCACGTCGCGCAACGGCAGGGTATCGAGGCTGAGCGGATCGGCCAGGACCAGGCTGGGCTGGTGGAACGCGCCGACCAGGTTCTTGCCCATGGGGGTGTTGATCGCGGTCTTGCCGCCTACGCTGGAATCGACTTGCGCCAAAAGCGTGGTGGGCATCTGGATGAAGCCGCAGCCGCGCTTGAGCATCGAGGCGGCAAAGCCGGTCAAGTCGCCGATCACGCCGCCGCCCAGGGCGACAATGTTATCCTTGCGCTCCACTTCCTGGGCCAGCAGCCAATCGACCACGCGGGCCAGGCTTTCCCATGATTTGGTCGCTTCCCCGGCAGGCAGCACCAGCCACTGGCTGGCAATGCCCTGCGCGGCGAAGCTGGCCGTCACCGTCTCGGCCCAGGCAGCGGCAACATTCTCGTCGGTCACCACGGCCACGGTGTTCTTGCGCAGGAACGGGCGGCACAGCGCACCGGCGCGGGCAAGCGCGCCTTCCTCGATCACCACGTCATAGGGGGCGCCGGCAATGGCAACGGGAATTACAGCCATGCGTCTATCGCTTTCAGGATGCGGCTGGCCGTTACGCCGTGGGGCAGGTTGCCGCTGGTGATGTGGATCGCGGCCTGTTCATAGGCCGGCCGCCGTTCGTCGCGCAGGCGAGTGAGGATTTCGCGCGGGTTGCCGCCGCGCAGCAGGGGTCGGTTGTCCTTGCGGCCCACACGCTCCACCAGCGTGTCGATATTGCTGTCGAGCCAGACCGACACCGCCTTGTCGAGAATCAAGGCCCGCGTCTCGGGATCGACGAAAGCGCCGCCGCCGGTGGCCAGCACTTTGCGCCGGGCCGGCGTGACGCCATCGAGCAGGCGCGCGATCACGCGGCGCTCGCCGCTGCGGAAATAGGGTTCGCCATAAGTGGCGAAGATTTCGGGGATCGGCATCTGCGCAGCGCGCTCGATCTCTTCATCGGCGTCGATGAACGGCACGTCGAGCAGGCTGGCCAGCTTGCGGCCCACGGTCGTCTTGCCCACGCCCATCATGCCCACCAACACCACCGGCCGATCGAGCCGGCGGGCGATGCGGGCGATTTCCGCCATGGAAAGAGGAGCGCTGTCGTGGTCCATTGCCGCGCCGCCTATACTTGCGCTAGGGCCAAGCGCAAGCGCCGTGGCAGCGAGGCAACGTGAACAATCAGGGTTCGATGCAAAGAGGCAAGCCGGAGACGGAAAAAGAGCGCCTGCCATGGCCGGCGATCGGCGGCGGACTGGTGGCGGCCGTGGCCCTGGCGCTGCTGGTGCTGGCCTGGAAACTGGGCGGCCCCCGTCGCGCCGATTGGGTCGAACAGCCTGTCGCGGCGCCTGCCTCCGCATCAGCCCCTGCCGCTGCCACCACGGGCGTCAATTCGGGAAGCAAGCCATGACACCGCGCCTTTTCCGCCATGCCCTGCTGGGCTGCGTTGCCGTGGCCGGGATGACCGGCGCCCTGCTGGCGCAGGAATCACTGCTGCCGCCCGGGTTCGACAAGCCGGTGAGCCAGCCGGCCCGGCCCAAGCCGGCCACGCCGGCGGCCAAGCCTGCTGCCGCGCCCGCGCCGCGTCCCGCGGCACCAGGTGCCGCCGCAAAGCCCGCCAATCCGGCGCAGGCTGCCACGTCTTCGCCGGTGATCCAGCCTCTGCCGCTCGATGACAACGCCGATGTGATCGCCGGCCCTGCCGATCCGCTCGATTCGATCGATCCAGCCACGCTCGATGCGCTGATCGCCAAGGCCCAGCCCAAGTACGATATTCCGCCCAGCGCGCAGCGCAGCCTGGCGCGGGTGGGCGTGATCGACCAGGTGGATGGTGGTTTCCCCGCCACATCCACGCACTATCTCAACGGCGCGTTCGTGGAACAGCTCCTGGGCCGCATGCGCGGGCCGATGGTGTCGCGCTGGGGCCACATCCTGGTGCGGCGCGCGCTCGCCAGCCGGATGGATACCCCGGTGGGCATGAACGGCGCGGATTGGGCGGCGCTGCGCGCCAGCCTGCTGCTGCGCATGGGCGAGGCGGATGCCGCGCGCGCCATGGTGCAATCGGTGGATAGCGGCTTTTTCACGCCGGGCCTGGAAGATGCCGCCATGGGCGCATTCCTGGCGACGGCCGATCCCGTGGGCCTGTGCCCGATCACCGCGCTCACCGCCGCCGGGCGCCAGGGCACGCCGTGGGACCTGACCCGCGCGATCTGTTCGGCTTTTACTGACGATGGCCCGCCGGCCATGGCCCAGCTTGACCGCCTCATGCGCCGGGGCGGCGCAGACAAGATCGACATCCTGCTGGCGCAGAAGCTGGCTGGCGCGACATCGGCCACCCGCCGGGCGGTCAACATCGAATGGAAGGATGTCGACCAGCTCACCCCGTGGCGCACCGGCCTGGCCTTTGCCGTGGGGCTGGAGCCGCCGCAAACCCTGCGCGAACAGGCCTGGGCGGACTATGCCGTGCTGGCCGTGCGTGCGCCGATGCTGCCTATCCCTGCGCGCTGCGCCGCGGCCGACGTGGCGGCCGGGCGCGGCATTCTGTCGAGCGCGGCGATGGTCGATCTCTACAGCCAGCTCGCCGAAATCAACGCCCAGGACGGCGCCGATCAGGACAAGACCTGGGGACCGCTGGCCGACAAGCTGCGCACCGCCTATACCGCAACCGACGCCGCCGATCGGCTCGCCGCGATCAAGGGACTGTGGGGCACGGCCGATGATCCCGATCGCGCTTATTCACGCCTCGTGCTCACGGCCTATGCCGCGGCGCGCATGATGCCCAGCCCGGATATGGCGGGCGATGCGGGCGGGCTCATCGCCTCGATGCTGACCGCCGGGCTCGATGCCAATGCGATGCGCTGGGGCACAGTGGTGCCGGTGGGCAGCGAGCCCTGGGGGCTCATCGCACTGGCCGCCCCGGTCAAGACCGCTGCGATCGGCGGCGATGCGCTGGACACGTTCCGCAAGGATGATGACAGTTCCGGCGCCCTGCGTTCGCAGTTCCTGCTTGCCGGGCTGATGGGCCTGGGCCGGGTGGACGATGGCACTGCAGGCGCCTTTGCCGGCAAGCTCAAGATCGACATGGGCCGCCAGACGCGCTGGACCCGCGCGATCGACGATGCGGCCGAATCGAACAATCCCGCGCTGGTGGCGCTGCTTGCCGGGTTCGGCATGCAGGCGGCGAGCTGGGACAAGATGACTGCGGTGCATCTCTACCATATCGTTTCGGCGCTTCGCCGCGTGGGCCTGGACGGCGAAGCGCGGATGATCGCGGCCGAAGCGGTGGCGCGGGTGTGACCAAAGGCCGGGCCCGGGGCCAGCCCCAACCTGGGCCCGGCCCGAATTCCCCGGCGGTGGCGGCGTTCCTGGCGATGATGGCGGCCGAACGCGGCGCGGCTGCCAATACCCTTGCCGCCTACGCCCGCGACCTGGCGGGGGCGGAAAGCGTGGTGGGCGATCTCCTGGGCGCCGATGGCGATGCGCTCACTGGCCTGGCGCAAAGCTGGGCAAACCTGGCGCCGGCCAGCCAGGCGCGCAAAATCTCCGCGCTGCGCCAGTTCATGGCCTTTGCCCAGGACGAAGGGCTGCGCGCCGACGATCCTTCCACCGCGCTGGTGCGTCCGCGCGCCCGGCGCCCGCTGCCGCGCCTGCTCGATCATGCCGAAATCGGCCGTTTTCTGGAAACGGCGGAGGCCGATGCCGCCGCCGGCACGCCAGAGGGGGTGCGCCTGCTGGCGCTGGTTGAACTGCTCTATGGTTCGGGCCTGCGTGCCACCGAACTGGTCTCACTGCCGCTGGCGGCCTTGCCGCGCGACGTGCCGTTCCTGGCGATCACCGGCAAGGGCGGGCAACAGCGGCTGGTGCCGGTGTCCACCCGCGCGCTCGCCGCGCTGCGGCGCTGGCTGGCGGTGCGGCCGGGCGGCTCGCGCCATCTCTTTCCATCTCCGCGTGGCGGGCATCTGACGCGCGTCAGGCTGTTCCAACTCGTGCGCGATCTGGCCCTGCGCGCCGGAATCGATCCCGAAAAGGTCAGCCCGCATGTGTTGCGCCACGCCTTTGCCACGCATCTGCTCGACGGCGGGGCGGATCTGCGCGTCTTGCAAACCCTGCTGGGCCATGCCGACATTGCCACCACCGAGATCTATACCCACGTCGATGCCGCGCGGCTGGTGGCGCTGGTCAACGAAAAGCATCCCCTGCGCCATCGCTGATCCGCGCGCGACCATTGACCAAACGCGCGCGTGTCCCTAGCGCAGGCGCCATGATTTCGTACCTCGAATTCGAAAAGCCGGTCGCCGCCCTGGAAGCCCGTATCGCCGAACTGCGCGATACCGCCGCCGCCAGCGGCGAACTGGACATCGCCGCCGAGATCCGTCGTCTTGAAACCAAGTCGGCCGAGCTTCTGGCCAGCACCTATCGTGCGCTGACGCCCTGGCAAAAGACCCAGGTGGCCCGCCATCCGGCACGGCCGCACTTCCGCGACTATGTGGAGCGGATGTTCACCGGGTTCATGCCGCTGGGCGGGGACCGCCTCTATGGCGAGGACCAGGCGATCATCGGTGGCTTTGCCCGCCTGGGCAACCGCCGGGTGATGCTGATCGGCCATGAAAAGGGCAACGACACGCAAAGCCGCATCCGCCACAATTTCGGCATGGGCAAGCCCGAAGGCTATCGCAAGGCGGTGCGCCTGATGGAAATGGCCAGCCGATTCGGCTTGCCGGTGGTGACCCTGGTGGATACCTCGGGCGCGTTTCCCGGCGTCGAGGCCGAAGAACGTGGCCAGGCCGAAGCCATCGCGCGGTCTACCGAAGCGTGCCTGGCGCTGGGCGTGCCGATGGTGGCGACGATCGTGGGCGAGGGCGGCTCGGGCGGGGCGGTGGCGTTGGCCAGTGCCGAACGCGTGCTGATGCTCGAACATGCCGTCTATTCGGTGATTTCGCCCGAAGGCTGCGCCTCGATCCTCTGGCGCACGGCCGAAAAGGCACCCGACGCTGCCGAAGCGATGAAAGTGACCGCGCAGGACCTGCTTTCGCTGGGCGTGATCGATCGCATCGTGCCCGAACCGGTGGGTGGTGCGCATCGCGACCCGGCGGCGGCCTGCACCGTTCTCTCCGCAGCGATCGGCGAGGAACTCGATCATCTGGCCGGCAAGAACGCCGATGCCCTGCGCGCGCTGCGCGCTGAACGGTTCCTGCGCATCGGCGCCTGATTCGACCGCGATACAAGGAAAAGGCCGCCGGACAGCGCATGTCCGGCGGCCTTTTTCGTTGCGCGCCATGCGGCGTGCCGGCGGCCAACGAAAAAGGGCGGAAAAAGGCCCCCGCCTTCTTCCGCCCTTTCCGTTTTGTTCGCCCAGCCTGTTTTGGCCGGGCGGCGGCGCCTCTTAGAGGTGGCCGTCCTGAGCGTTGTTCATGTCGTTCGACACGAGGTTGAAGGTGCCCGAGAGCGAGTTGCCCAGCGCGCCCATGGCGGTGATGGCAGCAACGGCGATCAGCGCAGCGATCAGGCCGTATTCGATGGCGGTGGCGCCTTCTTCGTTGCGGAACAGGTCACGGATGAGCTTCATAATTGGTCTCCTGAAGAGGTCTTCTTTTCCCGGCCCGCACCGGCGTCTTGTCTCGCTGCGGACGACTTGGGATCTAGGCAAAAAAACCTAAGATGCGCTTAATGCGCCTGCTGCGCATTTGTGCTGGCCTGGTCGATAATGTGCCAAAGCCGGTAGAGTTGATTGGTAAACGCGTTGAGGCCAAAGACGATCGACAGCCCCAGCACGCCAACCAGCAGGCCGTATTCCACGAACGTCATCGCGTCGCTCTCGCGCACGATCTTGCGCAGGAAATTCTTCATCGAACGGCCCCATCCACCTATGCATCTTTCCGCATAGCCGCGGCTAACCTAAGAAACCGTTGCACGCTGGCTTGCCGCCATGCCCTATTTCCTGCCGGAACGGATTGATCGATGTCTGCATCTCTGCCTGCTCTTGCCGCTTCCACGCCTGCCCCGCTGCTGGTGGTGGCGGCCGCGCTGGTGGCGGGTGAAGGGCGCGCGGCGCGCCTGCTGCTGCAGCAGCGGCCGCTGGGCAAGCATCACGGTGGCCTGTGGGAGTTTCCCGGCGGCAAGGTGGAACTGGGAGAAACGCCGTCGCTGGCCCTGGTGCGCGAACTGGCCGAGGAACTGGGAATCGCAGTTGCCCCGTCCGATCTGGCACCGCTCACCTTTGCCGTGCGCGAGGCTGGGAGCGCCGATGGCGGCGGGCGCGATCTGGTCCTGCTGCTCTACCGTTGCGACGCCTGGGAGGGTGTCCCCAGGCCAGAGGCGGGCGCCGCGCTGCAATGGGTGGACGGCCCGGGCCTGCGCGCGCTGGCCGTGGAAGAGACAATGCCACCGCTCGATATTGCCTTGTGCATAACTGCCCAAAATCTGCTCGAGCCCTGAACAAGGTGCTTGCCAACCTGCGCAGTCTGACATAGAGGCGCGGCTCCCCGGCACCCGTAGCTCAGCTGGATAGAGCATCAGACTACGAATCTGAGGGTCGGACGTTCGAATCGTTCCGGGTGCGCCATTCCCTTCAAGGGTGTGGGGCAGGGGAAAGGCTCCTTACCGGGCCACACATTGGCAGGCACCCGTAGCTCAGCTGGATAGAGCATCAGACTACGAATCTGAGGGTCGGACGTTCGAATCGTTCCGGGTGCGCCATTGCCTCCTGCGGGCTGCTGGCCCTAAGGCGGGCCGCCCGCGCGTTGATCGCACCGGGCACAGACATCGGCAGGCACCCGTAGCTCAGCTGGATAGAGCATCAGACTACGAATCTGAGGGTCGGACGTTCGAATCGTTCCGGGTGCGCCAGTCGCTTTTCCACACTTCCATCATCGATCTGACATCAGGCGGGCGCCGCAATGGGGCGTTGCGTCGCTTTCGCGTTTCCGCTGTCCATCGGCGCGCCACCATGGCGCGGTGCCGTGGGTTTGGCGATGCGGGCGCACGGTCTGCGCGGGTAAAACGGTGCCGGCATCTGGGCTTGGCAATCCTGCCTTGAGCGCCGCGGCCGGCGGTGATTTTGGGTGCACCGCAATGCCGCAATGCAGCACTTTTGCGTTATACTAGTATAAACACCGATGATCTGTGTTCCCTGCGTATCATTTATCATCTTGGCATGCGTTCGGCGTTGCGAAAGCCGCGATGATGGTTCAATGGGAAAGCCGGTTTTGCGAATACGCAGAGCCTTGAGGCAGCCAGAATAAGGATATTGAGACTTGGCCAAGTCCGCCAGGCCGCGTGCCGCCAATCCCCGCTCCTCCGCCCCCAAGCCTGCTGCCGTGGCCGCGTCGGTTCCCGACGTTTCCGCAGCGCTCAGCAGCCCGGTCGAGGACGATGCCACTTTCGCCCTGCGCAGCCTTCAGCAGGCGCACGCGAACAACAAGCGCTATGACGCCTCGGACGCCGAGCTGCTCAAGTTCTACGAGCAGATGGTGCTGATCCGCCGCTTCGAGGAAAAGGCCGGCCAGCTCTATGGTCTTGGCCTGATCGGCGGCTTCTGCCACCTCTACATCGGCCAGGAAGCCGTGGCGGTGGGCCTGCAGTCGGCGCTCAACGAAGGGCACGACAGCGTCATCACCGGGTATCGCGACCATGGCCACATGCTGGCCTATGGCATCGATCCCAAGGTGATCATGGCCGAATTGACCGGTCGCGGTGCGGGGATCTCGCGCGGCAAGGGCGGGTCGATGCACATGTTCTCGACCGAGCACAAGTTCTTCGGCGGCCACGGCATCGTCGGCGCGCAGGTCTCGCTCGGCGCGGGCCTGGCCTTTGGCCACAAGTACCGCGACGATGGCGGCGTGTGCATGGCCTATTTCGGCGATGGCGCGGCCAACCAGGGCCAGGTCTACGAAACCTTCAACATGGCCGCGCTGTGGAAGCTGCCGATCGTGTTCGTGGTGGAAAACAACGGCTATGCCATGGGCACCGCGGTCAAGCGCGGTTCGGCCGAAACCCACTTCTATCGCCGTGGCACCGCGTTCCGCATCCCCGGCATGCCGGTCAATGGCATGGACGTGCTCGAAGTGCGCCAGGCGGCCGAAGTGGCGCTGGAATATGTGCGCGGCGGCAATGGCCCGGTGCTGATGGAACTCAACACCTATCGCTATCGCGGCCACTCGATGTCCGACCCGGCCAAGTATCGCAGCCGTGAAGAAGTGCAGGAAATGCGCGAGAAGCACGATCCGATCGAAAGCGCCAAGCAGGAACTGCTCAAGCGCGGCGTGACCGAAGACGCGATCAAGGACATCGACAAGAAGATTCGCCAGCAGGTGGCCCAGGCCGCCGACTTTGCCGAAAGCTCGCCCGAGCCGGACATGGCAGAGCTTTATACCGACGTGCTGGTGGAGAAGTACTGAGATGGCAATTGAACTGAAGATGCCCGCCCTCTCCCCCACGATGGAAGAGGGCACGCTGGCCAAGTGGCTGGTCAAGCCCGGCGACACCGTTAAGTCGGGTGACATCCTGGCCGAAATCGAAACTGACAAGGCGACGATGGAATTCGAATCCATCGACGAAGGCACGATCGGCGAACTGCTGGTTGCCGAAGGCACCGAAGGCGTGAAGGTCGGCACCGTGATCGCCACGCTCCAGGGCGAGGACGAGCCGGCCGCACCGGCCCCCGCGCCTGAAGCGGCCCCGGCCGCTGCTGCCGAACCGGCTGCCGATCCCAAGGCCCAGGCCGCCGCCGCCATCGCGCCCAAGCACGACGCCAAGCCCGCTGCCGATCCGGAAATTCCGGCCGGCACCACGATGGTCCCCACCACCGTGCGCGAAGCCCTGCGCGACGCCATGGCCGAGGAAATGCGCGCCGACGACGGCGTGTTCGTGATGGGCGAGGAAGTCGCCGAGTACCAGGGCGCCTACAAGGTGACCCAGGGGCTGCTCGAGGAATTCGGCCCCAAGCGCGTGATCGACACGCCGATCACCGAATACGGCTTTGCCGGCATCGGTGCGGGCGCGGCGATGGGCGGGCTCAAGCCCGTGATCGAGTTCATGACGTTCAACTTCGCCATGCAGGCGATCGACCACATCATCAACTCGGCCGCCAAGACCAACTACATGTCGGGCGGCCAGATGCGCTGCCCGATCGTGTTCCGTGGCCCCAACGGCGCAGCCGCGCGCGTGGGCGCGCAGCACAGCCAGAACTATGGCCCGTGGTATGCCGCGGTCCCCGGTCTGGTGGTCATCGCGCCTTATGACGCTGCCGATGCCAAGGGCCTGCTCAAGGCCGCGATCCGCAGCCAGGACCCGGTGGTCTTCCTCGAAAACGAACTCGTCTATGGCCGCACCTTCGATGTGCCGCAGCTTGACGATTTCGTGCTGCCGATCGGCAAGGCCCGCGTGGTGCGCGAAGGCAAGGACGTGACGATCGTGTCGTACTCGATCGGCGTGGGCTTTGCCCTGGATGCGGCCCAGCAACTGGCCGATGAAGGCATCGACGCCGAAGTGATCGACCTGCGGACGCTGCGTCCGCTCGACAAGGAAACCGTTCTGGCCAGCCTTGCCAAGACCAACCGCATGGTCGTGGCCGAGGAAGGCTTCCCGGTCTGCTCGATCGCGTCGGAAATCATTGCCATCGCCATGGAAGACGGCTTCGATCACCTCGACGCCCCGGTCCTGCGCGTGTGCGACGAAGACGTGCCGCTGCCTTATGCCGCCAACCTCGAAAAGGCCGCGTTGATCGACGCAGGCAAGATCGTGGCTGCGGTGAAGAAGGTCTGCTACCGCTGAAACGCGGTGGCTGATCCGTTTTGATGCAGGATCTGATCGATGGCTTGCCGCCGCTGGAACGGTTGGCGGCAAGCTATGCCCCGGCGGCCACGCGCCCGTTGTGGATCGGCTATTTCGCGCTGGAACAGCGCCTGGCCGATGCCGCGCGGGAAGGGCGCGATGCAATCATGATCCAGTTGCGCCTCGCCTGGTGGCGTGATCGCCTGGGCGAGGATGCAGCCCGCTGGCCCAAGGGGGAGCCCTTGCTGGCCGCCCTTGGCCCCTGGAACAGCGCGCGTGATGCGCTGGCCGGCCTGGTCGATGGCTGTGAAGCGCTGCACGTGGGCGAAGAAGGCCCGGCCGCGCTCGATGCCGCCCGCGTGGGCGTGATGGCCGCGCTGGCACAGCTTTCCCACGTTACCGATATTGCCCCGGTGGAACAGGCGGCGCGCGAATGGCGCGGGCTGGTTCCCCCGTCCTTGCCGGCACCGGGCTTGCCCCGCGCGATGCGGCCACTGGCGCTGTTGCGCGGCATGGCCTTGCGTGAAGATGGCGCATCGCCCTTGCGGCGTTTTCTGGCGGCCATGCGCCTGGGCCTGCTCGGCCGCTGATCCTGCCAAATCGGTCTCGCTTCCCTCTATGGAAGCGCCCCGCGCAAACGTAAAATTACGTAACGCGAGGGGGATGGCAATGAACAGGACATTGGTGGGTGCGCTGGGTGCATTGATGCTGGTGGCCGCGGGCGTGTTCTGGTGGCAGGGCCACGCCGCCGTGCAGCGTAGCCAGGCCGTTGCCGCCGTCCCCACCGGCAGCCCACCATCGGGTGCGGCGGAGGACGAGAGCCTGCCAACCGCCGATGGCGATGGCCTGCAGGGCGCAGCCCTGCCGCATGCGAGCGAGGCGACGCGCGAACAACGCCGCTTCGACCGGTTCGACAAGGATCGCGATGGCCGCATCACCCGCAACGAGATGCTCGCCCCCCGCGCCAAGGATTTCCGCAAGCTCGATACCGATGGCAACAACTTGCTCAGTTTCGAGGAATGGGCGGTGAGCACCGACAACAAGTTCAAGGCCGCCGATGCCAACGGCGATAGTGCCCTGACGCGCACCGAATTTGCCACCACCAAGCAACAGGCGAAAAAGCCCGCCTGCAAGTGCCATTGATGGCTGCGCGTGATCAGCGCAGCGCGGCAAGCACCGGTTCGAGCGTATCGAGCAAAACGGTGGGGGCATCGCGCGGCGCCAGGTCTGCGCCGGTCTTCATGATTCCGGTGGTCAGGCCCAGGGCCATGGCGCCAACGCTGTTGGCCATGCGCATTTCCAGGGCCGGATCATCGCCCACCACCACCATCGACCGCGCGGCGCTGCGCGGCAGGCCCATGACATCGCGCGCGACATCGAACGCGACGCGCGCCGGCTTGCCCAGGATGCGCGCGCGCTTTCCGCTCATGGCGGTCAGCATGGCATTGATTGCAAAGCTCGATCCGATGGCGCGCCCCGTGGCCGTGGCAAAGAACGGCACGTTGCTGGCGGTAAACAACCGCGCGCCGTGCCACAGCGATTCGCACGCGGCCTCCAGCGCGGCAAAATCGAATTCGCGAAACCAGCCGGTATAGACGGCGTCCACTGGACCGGCCGGCTCTGCCGGATCGATCACGTCGAGGCCCAGCGCATGCAACGGCGCCGCGCACCCGGCGTTGCCCAGTACGCGCACGCGGCGAAGGCCTTGCGCCGCAAACCACGCCGCCGCGGTGGCCGAAGGCGTCAGCATCTGATGGTCTTCCACCGGAAAGCCGGCGCCGCGCAGCGATGCTGCATAGTCGGCCGGGGCCTTGGCCGTGCCATTGGTGAAGACCACGTAGGGCGTGCCGCGCGCTTTCAACGCTTCAAGCAAGGCGATCGCATGGGGCAGGGCCTTGTGCCCGCCGCTCTTGGCATCGCCCAGCGCGATGGTGCCGTCCATGTCGAAGATAAAGCCGGCGGCATCGCGCAGGCGGGCGGCATGATCGGGGGAAAGCGGGCTCACAGGCTGGCTCCGGCATGAAGGGCAAGGCGAAATCCGGGGCGCTCCACCACCAGGTTGCGCGCGTGCGGTTGCGCCGCGAGTTGGCGCAACAGGGAAAGCAGTGGCGCAGCCTCGGGCGTGTAAGTGGCGCGCGATGGGCCGACCGCCAGCATCGCGTCCACCTGTTCCCCCGGCATGACCGCACGCAGCAGGAATTCCTCGTCGGGCAAGTGGTGGCCGAACTGGCGGCGCAAGTCCGCCAGGGCGGGGAACGTGGGTTCGTTTTCCAGCTCGCGCGCGCGCGGACGGTCCATGATCGTGGCAAGCACGGCCGGGTCGATGGGGGAGGTCGGCTTGCCGAACTTGCCCAGGCAATAGCGGATCACCTGGTCGGAAACCTGGGCATAGCGATGCGTGCCGATCACGTTGAACAGCGCCTGGCTCATGACCATCTGCGGAAACGGCGTGACCATGATCGGATAGCCCAGTTCCGCGCGCACCTGCCCGGTTTCGGCAATCACCGCGTCGAGCCGGTCGGCCAGGCCCAGTTCGGCCAACTGGCGCGCCGTGGTGGTCATCACCCCGCCGGCAATCTGGTGGCGCAGGAAACTCGCATCGAAGTTCTGCGGCGCGCCGGGCGGCAGCCCTTCGGCCAGGGCCACGCGCTGCCAGTAATGCGTCAGCCTTGCGAGCGCAGCCTTGTCGATTTCCACGCTGTGGCCGGCGTCTTCCAGGTTGGCCACCATGCGGTTGGCCTCGGGCAGCGACGAGCCGTCGCCTCCTGGCCCGACGCCCACGTGCACCGCGGCAATGCCCAGCTTGGCCGCTTCCAGGCTGGTCAGCATGCCTTGGCCGATCGTGGTGTGGGCATGGATTTCCAGTGGCTTGGCGCCGATCACGGCCTTGACCGCCGGTACCAGCGTGCGCACCCGGTCCACCGAAAGCAGCCCGCCCGGGTCCTTGATGTAGAACAGGTCGATCTCAGGGCACTGCGCCAGAGCGCGGGCGAATTCGGCATAGAATGCATCGGTGTGGATGGCCGAGAGCGTAAAGGTCAACGCAGCCATGACCTGGGCGCCGCCTTCCTGCTTCACCAGGCGCGCCGCCTCGATCACCGCGGGGACTTCGTGCATCGGATCGAGCAGCACGAAGCGGCCGACGCCGTTGACCTGCAACGCGCGATAGACCAGCCGCATGAATTCCGGATCGGCTTGCTGCCAGGCGATGAAGCGCAGCCCGGTGGTGATGAATTGCAAAGGCGTGCTGGGCATGGCGGCGGCCATGCGGCGCAGGCGCTCCCACGGGTTGTTGCGGAAATAGCGGACGGCCACGGCCATGTGGCTTGATGAGGTGAAGTCGATCGCGGCAAACCCGCAGGCCTGGGTAAGCGCGGCAGCCTGCAACATGTGCGCCGTGTGGAGGCCGGTGGCGCCCCACAGGCTCTGGTTGCCGTCGCGCATGGTCACGTCGACAAGGCGGATCGCGGTCATGGGTTTGATCCTGTTGGGTTAAGGCCTGCAAGAAAGCCGGTATCGACACCGCCCGCGACAAAACGGGGATCGGCCAGGATGCGGCGGTGAAGCGGGGCGGTGGTGGGCAAACCCTCGATCGCCAGGTGGCGCAAGGCCGCGTCCATGCGCGCCACCGCCTCTGCGCGGGTGGCGCCGTGAACGATCAGCTTGCCCACCAGCGAGTCGTAGAACGGTGGCACTTCGCCGCCATTGGCAATGTGACTGTCGACGCGGATGCCCGGGCCGGCCGGCCAGGCCGCGCGGCGGACGGTGCCGGGGGAAGGGCGGAAATCGGCATCGGGATCTTCGGCGTTGATACGCACTTCGATCGCGTGGCCGTGCGGGCGCACCATTGTTTGCGTCAGCGTCAACCGATGGCCCATCGCCACCAGCAGTTGCTGCTCCACCAGATCGACGCCGGTGATCGCCTCGGTCACCGGGTGCTCCACCTGGATGCGGGCGTTGAGTTCGAGGAAATAGAACGAGAAATCATCGGCATCGACCAGGAATTCGGCCGTGCCCGCGCCGCGATAGGCAATGTGGCGCGCCAGGCGCACGGCGGCCTGCTCGATGGCGGCCCGCGCTTCCTCCGGCATGGCCGGGGCGGGGGCTTCCTCCACCAGTTTCTGGAAGCGGCGCTGGATCGAACAATCGCGCGTGCCCAGGTGGATGGCATTTGTGCCATCGCCCAGGATCTGCACTTCCACATGGCGGCCGCGCGCTACAAACCGTTCGACATAGACCGCCGGATTGCCGAACGAAGCCTGCGCCTCGGCCCGCGCCATGGCCAATGCCGCATCGAGTTGGTCGGGCGCGTCCACCCGGCGCATACCCTTGCCGCCGCCGCCCGCGACGGCCTTGAGCAGCAAAGGATAGCCTGTCTGCGCGGCGCGGGCAGCCACGTCTTGCGCCGTTTCCGCGTCTCCGCCGGGCAGCACGGGCAGGCCGGCCGCCAGGGCCAGCGCGCGGGCGGCCAGCTTGTCGCCCATCCCCTCCAGCGTTTCCACCGCCGGGCCGATAAAGACCATGCCTGCCTGCGCCACCGCGCGGGCAAACGCGGCGTTTTCGGACAGGAAGCCATAGCCGGGATGCACGGCGTCGCAGCCTTGCGCCTTGGCCGCGGCCACCACCGTTTCGATGGCGAGGTAGCTTTGCGCCGAAGGCCCGGGGCCCAGCAGCACCGTGGCACCGGCAAGCTGCGCCGGCAGCGAGGCACTGTCCGCCTCCGATACCCCGAGCACGGTCTCGATCCCCATCTTGTGGGCCGTGCGCAGCACGCGCAAGGCGATCTCGCCGCGATTGGCGATGAACAGGCGCTTGATTGTCATGGGTTTTCGCTTTCAGCAGAGGCGCAAGAGCGGAGCACCCTTGGCCACCAGCGCGCCGTTGGCGGCCAGCACCGCCGCCACCGTGCCGGCGCGCCCGGCATGGACCGGGTTCATCAACTTCATGGTTTCGACGATGCCCACCACGGTGTCGGGCGTCACCGCATCACCCACCGCAACGAACGGCGGCGCGCCGGGCTGGGGCGCATGATAGAATGTGCCGGGCAGGGGGCTGGCCACCACGTCGGGATCGGCAGCCGCTTCGGCAGCGGTCTCATTGCTGGCGGCAGGGGCATTGCCGGCCCATTGCCATTCCTGCGTCATGCCTTCCTCCGCCCCCGCATCGCTACCTTGCGGGCGTGACACGCGCAGGCGGAAGCGGCGGGTGGCCAGGTCCATCTCGCGATAACCCGAATGCGCCAGGATTTCGGCGATCTCGGCAACATCCTCGGCAGTCAATGGCAGGTCTGCGGTCATGTCGGTCCCTTCGGGCGGATCAGGCCGCGCACGCGGCGGTTTGGGCCAGCAAGGCGCGGGCAGCGGCGATCACCGCATCGGAAAAGGCTTCGTCGTTGAAATGGGCGTCCACCATGTTCACCGGCACGTGCGCAGGCATCACCTCGCGCAGGTATTGCGCAAAGGGCGGCGGCACGGACGGGTCCATGATGTGGCCGGCCGGGCTGTCATGGCTGGAAAAGCCATGCAGCGGCGTGATCACCTGAACCGGCCCCTGGGCCGCGCGCACGTTGGCGGCCAGGTGATCGGCCAGCACCTTGAGGTCGTCCAGCGTGGTGCGCACGGCGGTAAGCTGCGGGTTGTGTTCGTGATAGCGGCGGCCCGGGAACTGGGTGCGTGCCACGTCGATCGGCCCGGCGATGATGAAATCGGCGTTGCCGGGCGCCAGGATCGTGGGGATGCCGCGCGCCAGCGCCGCCCGCCCACGATCGGGCCCACTATCGGCCAGGCCGCCCATCAGGTGATCGAGAATCTCGGTCTGCGAGAGATCGAGCACCAGCGCCACGTCCTTGGCCTGGGCCAGGCCATCGAGCGTCGGCCCGCCCGCGCCGGACGAATGGAACACCATGACTTCGCAGCCATCGCTTTCCAGCGCCTGGCGAATGCGGCGGACCGAGGCCTCGGTCGTGCCCAGCGTGGTGATCAGCACCAACGGCTTTTCGGCCGGGGCATTGCGATCGAAACCCAGTGCCATGCCGGCCACGGCGCGGGCTGCGTTGCGAAACACATCGCGGCTGATGGTGTTGAGGCCGGAAATATCGGTCACCGCGTTCATCATCGCGATGTCCTTGATGCCCATGTACGGCTTGGTGAAGCCCGAGGCCATGGTCGAGACGATCAGCTTGGGCAGCCCATAGGGAAAGCTCTGCATCAGGGCACCGGCCAGGGCCGAACCCATCGAGCCGCCGATGGCCAGGATGCCCGAGATCGGCTCGCGCGCGTCCCAGGCATGGGCCGCGGCGATGGCCCCCTTGATCATCGCGGCCTGGCATTTCCCCTCATGCCCCAGCGCGCGCACGTCCTCGATCGTCAGGCCGGCCGCCTGCGCCACGTCTTCCGGGCTGATTTCCGCCCCGCCCACGGTGCGCCGCACGCTGGGATCGAGATGCACCACCCGCACGCCGGCCGATTCTAGCGCGGCACGGGTAAAGCGGGCCTCTTCCTCCTTGGTATCCTGCGTGATCACGAGCAGCACGCTGGGCGCCTTGGCTCCCTGGCTTTGGTTCATGGTCGTTTTCCTCTCCCTCGCCATGATGTTGCGCCAACGGATTTGACTTTGCCACTGGCTGCGCCATTCTTCCGTTTCACAAGATGAAACCATAACGAGCCGCGCATGCGGCCGGGGGACGGGATGCAGGATCGGAAGGTAAAGACCGTCCGCGCGCTGGAGCGTGGACTCGATGTCTTGCTACAGGTGCAGGCGCGTCGCGCGGCCAGCCTGCATGAAATGCACATGGCGCTGGGCCTGCCCAAGGCCACCTTGCTGCGCATGCTGCAAACACTCGGGCAGAAAGGGTTGATCTGGCAACGGCTTGCCGACGGCGCCTATCTGCCGCACGTGGACGCGCGGGCGCGCTCGCAGGCACTGACGCTAGAGCATGTGGCCGAAGTCGCCTCACCCTGGCTCAAGGCCTTGTCCACGCGGGTGTCGTGGCCCTCGGTGCTGGCCATGCCGCGGCTTGATCACATGGAGATCGTCGAAACCAACAGCCCGCTGTTCCGCCTCGATTCGGCCACGCTCGGCCCGGTGGGGGTGAAGCTCTCGTATATCCACACCGCCACCGGCCGCGCCTATCTTGCCGCTTGCCGCGAGGAAGAGCGCGAGGCGATCATCGCCCGCCTGCGCCCGCGCCATCCGCAAGAGGGCAGCGAGGCGGATCTGCGCACGATTCTCGCCGAAACCCGCGCACGCGGCTATGCCACGCGCGAGCCGCTGCATCCCTGGCCCGACCGGTCGCGGCAATTGGTCCTGCGCGACGGGCGCCGGTCGATGGCCGTGCCGATCCTGCTCGACGGCGTGCCCGTGGCCTCGATCAACATCACCTGGCCAGCCAAGCGCGGGACCGACGATGCCGTGATGCTGCGCCACTTGGGCGCGCTCAAACACACCGCGCGCGAGATCGCCATGGCGATCGAACGGGCTGCTCTCGCCGCAGAAGGGCGTGCGCCCGCTGGCGCCGTAATCGCCCGTTTTGCCGGCGCGGCGGTGGAAAGCGTTTCACCCAGTGAAAATAGTTAGTGTAGCTGATTAATTTGCGCGACGGCTGTGTCATGATCGGCAACAAGGCGTAAGAACATACCAGATGCCTTGGGGGAGATGGACGGCTGTATGCGGCAATGGCTTATTCGCAAGGGCGCGCAATCGCTTGACGACATGGCTTTGGCCCAGGTGCCACAGCCACGGCCCGGCCCCGGCGAAGTGGCAGTGCGGGTTCACGCCTGTTCGCTCAATTATCGCGATCAACTGATTCCGCTCGGGCACTATTTCGGTGGCGCTGTCGATCGGGATACCGTGCCTCTGTCCGACGGCGCGGGAGAGATCGTCGCGCTGGGCGAGGGGGTGGCGGGCCTGGCCGAAGGCGATCGCGTCGCCGGCCTGTTTTTTCAGAATTGGCAGGACGGGCCGCCCAATCCCGGCGCCGGCCCGGCCCTGGGGGCGCCGCCTGCCACCGGCATGTTGCAGGACGTGGTGATCCTGCCGGCGCATGGCGTGGTCAAGCAAGCACAAAGCCTGTCGTATGATGAGGCCGCCTGCCTGCCTTGTGCCGGCGTGACCGCGTGGAACGCACTGATGGAAGGGCCGCGTCCGGTCGGGCCGGGGCGCTCGGTGCTGGTGCTGGGCACGGGCGGCGTGTCGCTGCTCGCCGCGCAGATTGCGCTGGCTGCCGGCGCGCGCGTGATCGCCACGTCGTCCTCCGATGAAAAGCTGGAGCGCGTGCGCGCCTTGGGCGTGCACGAAACGATCAACTACAAGACGACCCCGGATTGGGGCGCGCGGGCGGCCGAGCTGGCCGGGGGCGGCGTCGATCACGTGGTCGAGGTGGGCGGCGCGGGCACACTGGCGCAAAGCATCCAGGCGGTGGCCTTTGGCGGCGAAATCGCGCTGATCGGGGTGCTGACGCGCAGCGGTGACACCAGCCCGCACGGACTGATGATCAAGGGCGCGACCTTGCGGGGCATTTTCGTGGGGTCTGCCGCCATGGCGCAGCGGTTGCACGCGTTCATCGACGCGCACGGGATCAAGCCGGTGATCGACCGGCGCTTTGCCATGGAAGAGGCCCAGGACGCCTGGCGTTATCAAGCCTCGGCAGGATTGTTCGGCAAGGTCGTCATCACGCTGTGATGGGCGGTTTGCTGCAAGACGCGTGACACGGCCCGCCAGCGGCCGGCACGCACGAAGGGAAGAGGATGTCGCGGGGCAGGGCCCGGCGCCGGGTGTCCGGCGAACCCCCTGCACGCGCAAGGGAAAGGACAACGTGCCTTGGACAAGGTAACGCCAGCCGCCACGCGCCCAGCCATGCTGGGCTATGGCCAGCCGATCGGGGGGATCTGCCAGACGGCGTTCGTGGTGCGCGATATCAACGCGGCCATCGATCACTTCATTCGCGATTGTGGGGCGGGGCCGTTTTTCCTGCTCCCCCATTTCCTGACTGAGGGCCAGATCTATCGCGGCACGCCTTCGAATGCCGACGTGGCGATCGCCATGGGCTTTGCCGGGCACATGCAGATCGAACTGATCCAGCCGCTCGACGATCACCCCTCCGTCTACCGTGAAACGGTGGAGGCGCGCGGCTACGGGTTTCATCATGTCGGGATTGCCTGCCTCGACGTGGATGCCGTGCTGCCCGGCTATCTGGCGCGCGGCTATACCCTGGCTTTCCGCGCCCCGGTGCCGACCGGCGGCGCGGTGGCCTACCTGGAAGGCGGCCACGATGCGGCCCCTGGTTTTGTCGAACTGATCCCGGCCACGGCCGGCATGGACAGCCACTTCACCGCCATGTGGCGCGCGGCCTGCGATTGGGACGGCCGCGATCCCGTAAGGCCGTTCCTGTGAGCCCGGCCGCCTTGGCGGGCAAGGCCCGCGCCGGCAGCGGCTATCAGGTATGGGTTACCGGGCTTCTCAGCCTCAACTTCGGTATCCTGTTCTTCGATCGCAACGCGCTCAACTTTCTCATGCCCTTCGTGCAGCCCGACCTGGGGCTGACCAACACGCAAGTGGGCCTGTTTTCCTCCGCGCTGTCGCTCACCTGGGCGCTGTCGGGCTTTGTCGTCGGCCGTGTGTCAGACCGGCTGGGCGCGCAAAAAGCGGTGGTCGTGGTGGCGACCCTGGCCTTCTGCCTGTGCTCGGTGGTGTCAGGCTTTGCCACGTCGTTCCTCATGCTGCTGGGCGCGCGTTTGCTGATGGGCGCGGCCGAAGGCGGGGTGATGCCGGTCAGCCACGCGATGATCGTGGGCGAAGTGGCGCCAGAGCGGCGCGGCCTGGCCATGGGCGTGGCGCAGAACCTGGGATCGAATCTGCTGGGATCGGGCCTTGCCCCGATCCTGCTCGTCCCTCTGGCGGTGGCCTATGGCTGGCGCGAAGGGTTCTATCTGGCTGCGGCGCCGGGCGTGATCACCGCCGCGTTGATCTGGTTCACCCTGCGCGAACCACCTGCGGTGCACCATGATGGCGATGCGCCACGCGTCACGCTGCGCCAGGCCTTTGGTCATCGCAACGTGGTGCTTTGCGCGCTGATCGCGATCCTGCTGGTGTCGTACCTGGTGGTGTGCTGGGCGTTCATGCCGCTGTTCCTGACCAAGGGGCGTGGCTTTGATCCGGGCACGATGGGCTGGCTGATGGCCACGCTCGGCATTTCTGCCGGGATCGGCAGCTTCGCCGTGCCCGCGCTGTCCGATGCGATCGGGCGCCGCCCGGTGATGATCGGGTTCTCGTTCCTCGGTGCGATCCTGCCGCTCGGCGCGATCCATTATGGTGGATCGGCCTGGGTGCTGGGCGCGATCTTCTTCTTCGGCTGGGCGCTGAATGGCCTGTTCCCGATGTTCATGGCCACGATTCCCGCCGAAAGCGTCGATCCACGCCTTACCGCCACGCTCACCGGCGTGGTCATGGGCATCGGTGAAGTGCTGGGCGGCGTGCTCAGCCCGTTCCTCGCCGGGGCGCTGGCCGATGCCTATGGCCTGGCCGCGCCGGTCTGGCTGATGCTGGGGTTGTGCCTGCTGGCCGGAATTCTTGCGTTGGGCCTGAAGGAAAGCGCGCCGCGCGTGGTGGCCCGGCGCGCCAATCGTGCCTTCCCCGCTCCCGCGGCGGAGATCGGCTTGCGGACCTGAAGTTTCGTTTTCGTTGGGGGAGTTCACGCTGATGAATGTCGTGCAACGCTACGCCACCGATGCCATCGCGCCCGACCAGCGCCTGGCCTATTGGAACGACTTGGTCGATCGGATCTACACCGGCACTTACGTGAACACGCAAGGGCGCGATTTCACGGGCGAAATGTGGTCGTGGACGGTGGGTGACCTGGCCATGATCCGGCCCCGCTCCACCGCCTCGTTCGTGGGGCGCCAGGGGCATGACGCTGCGCAGGAGCGGCTGATCCTGCACCTGCAATGCCGGGGGCGCAGCCTGCATCGCCAGGGCCAGGCCGAAAGCTTGCTGGAAGCGGGCGATTTCGTGATCGGATCGCCACACCAGGCCTATACGCTCGATCTTTCCGCGCACGAACTGCTGGTCGTGGAATTCCCGCGCGCGCCGTTGGCCGAGCGGGTGCCTGGGCTGGACGACATGCTCAGCCGCCGCCTGTGCGGGGCAAGCCCGGGGGGGCGGGTGTTCCACGATTTCCTGCGCTCGCTGTGGCACCAGGGGGACCAGAGCGGACAGGACCCGCAATGGCAGCAGGGCGTGAGCGGTGTGTTCTTCGATCTGGTCGCCCTGGCCATGCGCGGCGCCACGCGGCCTGAAGAACGGGTGACCGACCATGCGCTGCGTGACAAGGTCATGGCCCTGGTCGACGCGCATCTGGGCGATCCGGCGCTGCGCACGCTGACCTTGGCGGATGCCTGCCACACGTCCGTCCGCACGATCCAGAACCTGTTTGCCACGATGGGCACCACGCCCAGCGCCTATATCCTGGAACGCCGCCTGGTCCGCGCGGCCGAGCGCATCACCGGCAACCCTGCCGCCAGCATTACCGAAGTCGCATTCGAGATGGGCTTTAACGACAGCGCCTATTTCGCCCGCTGCTTCCGCCAGCGCTTTGGCGTGGCGCCGCGCGCATGGCGCACGCGCAACTGACGTCTTTTTCGGGGCGCTTTGCGCGAGAATCCTGATCGGATTGCGCGCCAATGCAAGCGCGGGCGGCCCCGAAAGCCTAGCATCGACCACAGCGGAACAGGTGTCAGGGGCACTTGTGACAAACCGCACCAAAAAAGGGAGAGAGTCCATGAAGTTCGCACCGGTATCGGTGGGCGCGCTGGCCATTGCGCTGGCCAGCCCGGCGATGGCGCAACAGGCGCCGCAGGCCAACGCCGCAGCCCAGGGGGAGGCTCAGGCCAGCGGCAACGGCGGCATCCAGGAAATCGTGGTGACCGCGCAGAAGCGCGCGGAAAACGTCCAGGACGTGCCGATCGCGATCAGCGCCTTCACCGCGTCTGCGCTGCAAGAACGCGCGGTGACCAGCGTGTCTTCGCTGTCGAACATCGCGCCGAACGTGACGCTGGACGCCGGCACGCCGTTTTCGGGTTCGAGCCAGGTGCTGGCCGCCTATATCCGCGGTATCGGCGCCAACGATTTTGCCTTCAACATCGATCCGGGTGTGGGCATCTATCTCGACGGGGTCTATCTGGCCCGCTCGGTGGGCGCCAACCAGGACCTGCCCGACGTTGACCGCGTCGAAGTGCTCAAGGGCCCGCAAGGCACGCTGTTTGGCCGCAACACCATCGGCGGCGCCATCTCGATCGTCACGCACGATCCGGGCGACAGCTTCCGTTTCGTCGGGTCGGCGATGACCGGCAGCTACAGCCTATTCAGCGCCAAGGGCACGGTCGACATGCCCCTGGCCGACAAGCTGTCCTCCTCGGTCAGCTTTGCCATCACCAAGCGCGATGGTTACCTGCACCGCATTCCCTATCCCGGCGCCAGCAACTATGCCTTCGATCCGATCACCTCGCTCAAGGCGGCCGGCTATGGCAACCAGGGTTATGGCACCGAAGGCGGTGACAACACCTGGAATCTGCGCGGCAAGATCCGCTACAACGGCGTCGGTTTCAAGGCGACGCTGACCGGCGACTACAGCAAGACCGATACCTCGCAGATCGCCAACAAGGTGATCACCACGTTCCCGGCGGTCTTTGCCGGCACCTATAACTGCGCGATCGCCGGCAATCCCACCGTCACCGTGGGCGGGGTGAGCGGCGCGTGCGACAGCTTCATCGGTGGGCCACCCTCGGCGGCATTCCTCTATCGCCGCGGCGGGCTCAACTCGATCCTCGATCTGCCGGCGATCTATGGCGTCAATGCCGACAACAACCCCGACAACAACCGGCTGCCCTATGACAACCGGTTCGTGACCAACAACATCGACACCTCTTATGCCAATGGCAACAACTTCAACAAGTTGAAGCAGGGCGGCGCGGCGCTGACGCTCGATTTCGATCTGTCCGACACGGCCTCGATCAAGTCCATCACGGCCTATCGCGAACTGCACTGGGTGGTCGGGATGGATCTCGACAACTCGCCGCTCAACTTCCTCCATACCAGCTTCTCGATGAACCAGAAGCAGTTCAGCCAGGAGCTGCAGCTCACCGGCACGGCGATGGAGAAGAAGCTCAAGTACGTGCTGGGCGCCTATTACTTCCGCGAAAGCGGCGACCTGCACGACTATGTGACCTTTGCCGAAGGGCTGCTTCAGGTTGACGGGCCCAACACCCTCGCCACCAAGAACTATGCGTTCTACGGCCAGGTGGACTATGCCCTGTCAGACCTGCTGGCCTTCACGGTGGGTGGCCGCTACACCCACGAAGACAAGGAGTTCGAAGGGTTCCAGTCCGACGCCAACGGCCTGAACTACAAGCTGGCCAACTATTTCGGCGATCCCAACTGCGCTTCGCTCAATCCGATCAGCGATGCCTGCCGGGTAGACAACGGCTTCCCCAACGCCGGCCAGCCGCTGCGCTATTACGTGGCGGGCGTGCAGCACAAGAAGTTCTCCAACTTCTCACCCAAGATCGGTGTGCAGCTGCACCCGAACGACGACGTGATGATCTACGCCAGCTGGTCCAAGGGCTACAAGACCGGCGGCTGGACCACCCGCCTGTCCAACCCGCTGCCCTATGCCCCCGGCTTTGGCGAGGAAAAGGCCACGACCTGGGAAGCGGGGCTCAAGTCCGAACTGCTCGATCGCCATCTCCAGATCAACGGCGCGGTGTTCCTCACCGATTACAAGGGCATCCAGCTCAACTTCCAGCAGGGCGTTTCTCCCACCATCCAGAACGCGGGCGATGCGCGGATCAAGGGCTTTGAAGTGGAAGTGGTGGCCGCGCCCGCGCGCGGGCTCACCGTCACGGGTTCGCTGGGCTTTACCGATGCCAAGTACACCAGCGTCGATGGTCCCGCACAGGTGGCCGCTTCCACGCTCCAGGCTGGCGTGCGCGAAGGGGTGACCCTGCCCAAGACGCCCAAGTGGAAGTTCAACGTCTCGCCCCGCTACCAGGCTGACCTGGGCAGCCACGGGACGGTGGTGTTCCTGGCCGATGTCACGTTCACCAGCACGATGAAGAACGATACCGAAGGCACGTTCCTGCTCGATCGTCCCAGCACCACGGTGGTCAACGGCTCGGTCACCTATCGTGCGCCCGGCGGTGTGTGGGAACTGACGGCCGGTGGCACCAACCTCACCAACGAGCGCTATCTCACTACCGGCCAGGCGCAGCTTGCCGGCGGCCAGATCTACGGCACCTACAGCCGCCCGGCCGAATGGTATGCCCGCGTTGGCGTGAAGTTCTGATCTTTCGCACCGGGCGGCCACCCCTGGCCGCCCGGTGTACCCCCTGGAGAGCGACGATGCCCGAAGCCGCACACACCGAATTCTGGAAAGACATCAAGCCGGTGGAGAAAGTCTTCCGCGATGGTGGCTTGCCCGAAGTCTACCTGCCCAAGATCGCCGAGGGCGACGAACGCTATTGGGTGCCGATCAGCGAAACCGTGTTTTCCAAGCCGGTGTGGATCAGCCCGGCCAAGAACATGTGGGCCGACGTGCTGATGAGCAAGCAGGCCGGCCTGGTCAACCGCCACTATCACCCCCACCCGATCTGGGCCTACACGATCAGCGGGAAATGGGCCTATCTCGAACATTCCTGGACCGCCACGGCCGGTGATTTCGTCTACGAGACGCCGGGCGAGAGCCACACCCTGGTCTGCTATGAACACGAAGACCCGATGAAAGTGTTCTTCGTGGTTTCCGGCCCGCTGATGTGGCTGGACGAGGCGGGCAACACCATCGGCCACTATGACGTGTTCGACTATATCGCCGCCGCCCGTGCGCACTATGCCGCCGTCGGCATCGGCGCCGATTACGTCGACACCCTTATCCGCTAAGCCAACGGAGCCCCCCATGACCGTTATGACAGCCCCTCCGTCCGACAAGGCGGCCATCGTTGATGTGAAATTCCCGCACAAGGCACTGGTCGAGCGGCTCAGCCCCGGCGGCCGCTATATCGACGCGGCCACCGATGTAGACAGCCCCTGGGTGCCGTTTGGCGACAATGCCGCGATCAAGCACCTGGCGTTCGATGTGCGGCAGAACCTGTTTTCCAACATCCTGTGGGTCAAGGCGCCGGGCGTGATCGGCACGCATTTCCATCGCGGCACGATCACGATGGTCTGCCTCGAAGGATCGGTTCGTTATCTGGAGTATGACTGGGTGGCAACGCCGGGCGGGCTGATCCTGGAAACGCCGGGCGAAAGCCACACGCTGGTCACCGACCACCCGCAGGGGTGCAAGCTGTTCGGCTGGATGCAGGGCCCGATCGATTTCTACGACGCGGACGCCAACCTGGTCGATACCACCGACGTGTGGTGGTTCATCAACCACTACGAAACGCATTGTCGGGCCCACGGCATCCCGATCAACCCCAAGCTCTATCTGTAAGGCGCCCACCATGGCATCGATGAAAGCACCGCCGTCTTCGGCCTATGAAATCGTCCAGGTTCCCGAGCTTTACGGTGACCTGATCCGCGCACGGGGCGTGGAAGGGACTTATATCGGCGCCAGCGAAGCGGAAAGCCCGTGGGTGCCGTTCGGCGACAACGCGGCGATCCGCCACCTGGCGTTCGACGTGCGCGAGAACGTCTACGTCAACATCCTGTGGATCAAGGGGCCGGGCGTGATCGGCACGCACAAGCACCGTGGCCGCGTCTGGGCAATCGGGCTGGAGGGCTCGTTCCGCTACCTGGAATACGATTGGGTCTGCCGGCCCGGCGAATTCATCACCGAAACGCCCGGCACGGCCCACACCCTGGTGACCGACGATCCGAACGGCATGAAAGCGCTGTTCCACATGCAGGGCGCCAACGAATTCTTCGACGCCCAAGGCAACCACGTGGAAACGCTGGATGTCTGGTGGTTCATGAACCACTATGAAAGCTACTGCCGGGAACACGGCATTGCCATCAACAAGCAGCTCTACCTCTGATCGCAGGGGCGGTGTGATGCAGGCGCCCTCGCTTTCGCTTCCCGTCCTCGGCGGGCCGCCCCGCGGCACGTACTTGCGTGATTGCTGGTACGTGGCCGGCTGGGCCGATGCCTTGGACGAAACGCCGATCGACCGCGTTTTCCTGGAAGAGCCGGTTGCGCTGTTTCGTGACGAGGCGGGCGCGGCGCATGCCGTGGGCGGGCGCTGTCCCCACCGCTTTGCGCCGCTGGGGCAGGGCAGGGTGGTTGAGGGCGCCCTGGCCTGCCCCTATCACGGGCTGCGTTTCGATGGCAGCGGTGCCTGCGTCTTCAATCCCCATCCCGGTGGCCAAGTGCCCGCCGCGCGGCTGCCGGTCTATCCATTGGAAGAGCGGCACGGCTTGCTGTGGATCTGGATGGGCGCGGCCGATCGGGCCGATCCCGCGCTGATCCCGGATTTTGCCTGGCTGGTCGATCCGGCCTGGGCGGTGGTGCGCGGTGCCACGCGAGCCGAGGGACACTATGAACTCTACAGTGACAACATCCTCGATCTCAGCCACGCCAATTTCGTCCATCCCGCGCTGGTCGCCCGCGCCTTTACCGAAGGCGAGCGGCGGTTCTGGCAGGATGGCGAAACCGTCCACGCCGAATATGTGCGCCTGAACGATACCCTGTCCGACGGGATCGGCGCCATGCTGGGTCGGGTGGGTGAGCCGCAGGATTTCTATGGCGAAGTCACCTGGCATGCGCCCGCGGTCTTGCGCTTCGACTATATCGCCGGCCCGCCGGGCACGCCGCGTGCGCAGTGCACGCTGCTGCCCTCGCTCCATGCCTTCACGCCCGAAACGCCCGACACCACGCATTACATCTGGGCCACCGGCCGCGATTTCGCGCTGGACGACGCAGGTTTTTCCCAGGCCATGCAGGCCGCGCTGGAACACGCGTTCGAGCGCGAGGACATGCCGATCATCCGCGACAGCCACCGCCTGATGCGCGGGGCCGATTTCTGGGACTTGAAGCCCCTGGTGCTGGGCGGCGATGGCGGTGGCATCCGCGCCCGCCGCCTGTTGCAGCGCCTTATCGCGCGCGAACGGGGATCAGCCCCGGCCGAACACGAAGCCGCCGTCTGAACGGCGCGCCCCCCTTGGAGAGGAATATCATGGCCATTCTCGATCGTTTCAGCGTTGCCGGCCGCAGCGCGCTGGTCACCGGCGCTGCCAGCGGCATCGGCCTTGCTTATGCCCAGGTCATGGCCGAAGGCGGTGCGGCGGTAACGCTTGCCGATATCGACCTGGAGGGCGCCGAGCGCGAGGCCGCCCTGCTGCGCGAGGCCGGGCACGATGCGCGCGCCGCGCACTGCGACGTGTCCAGCTTCGAGGCCGTGGCCGCGGCGTTCGACGATCACGCCACGGCCTTTGGCGGGCTCGACATCTGCTTTGCCAATGCCGGCATCGATGCCGGCGCCGGCTTCTGGAACCCGGCCGGGCATCGCAATCCCGAAGGACAGGTCGATACCTATGACCCCGCGCGCTGGGACAAGTCGATCGCGGTCAACCTCAACGGCGTGTTCTACACCATCTCCAACGCCGTGCGCATCATGAAGCAGCCGGGCCGCGCCAATGGGCGCAGCGGCGGCTCGATCATTTGCACGGCTTCCAATGCCGGGCTGGTGACCGAACCGATCGTGGGCCTGCCCTATATGCCCGCCAAGGCCGGCGTGCTGCACATGGTGCGTGCGCTCGGGCTGGAACTGGCCGAGTTCCGCATCCGCGTGAACGCCATTGCGCCCGGCCCTTTCGTCACCAACATCGGCGGCGGCTGGCTTAAGAAAGACCCGGTGGCCCGCGCCGCCTGGGACGCGATCGTCCCGCTGGGCAAGCTGGCCGAAACCGAACAGATCAAGCCGCTCGCCCTGCTGCTGGCTTCTGACGCATCGGATTACATGACCGGCAGCCACGTGGTGATCGACGGCGGCATGATGCTGGGCAAGTACCAGTAATGCGTGCGGTCGTGATGCAGGGGCTGCACAAGCCCCTTGCCGTGGAAACCGTACCCGATCCCGTGCCGCACGAGGGCGACCTGGTGGTGCGGGTGGGCCGCTGCGGCATCTGCGGGTCTGACCTGCACATGACGGAGGACGCCGCCTATGGCCAGGGCGCGGGATCGATCCTGGGCCATGAATTTGCCGGCGAAGTGGTGGCGCTCGGTCGGGGCGTGGAAGGCTGGCAGATCGGCGATCGCGTGGCGGTCAGCCCGCTGAAAAGCTGCGGAACCTGCCCTGCCTGCGTGGCCGGCGAAGTGCAGTGGTGCGACGCCTTCGGCCTTCAGGGCGGGGGCTATGCCGAATATGCGCTGACCCGGCCCAACCAGTGCGTGCGCCTGCCGCAAAGCGCCAGCCTTGCCGATGGCGCGATCATCGAGCCGCTGGCCGTCGCGCTCCATGGCCTGGGCCTTTCCGGCCTGCGCCGGGGAGACAAAGTGCTGGTGCTGGGTGCAGGCCCGATCGGCCTGGCCGTCGCGTTCTGGGCGCGCCAGTTGGGTGCCGGGCGCGTGGTGGTGCAGGACATTGCCGATTGGCAGCGCGATCGCGCGCTCGCCATGGGCGCGCACGATTTCGTGGTGGCGCCCGATGATCCGGTGGGCGCCGCGCACCGCGCGCTGGGCGGGCCGGCCGATCTGGTGTTCGAATGCGTGGGCGTGCCCGGCCTGATCGCGCAAGGCGTCAGCCAGGTGCGCAATCGCGGCACGATCGTCTTGCTGGGCCTGTGTACCCGGCCAGACACGCTCAATACCTTTGCCATGCTGTCCAAGGAAGTGCGCCTCGTCACCTCGGCCTTCTTCACCCGCCAGGAATATGAAGCCGCGCTCGATGCGCTTGATCGCGGGCTGGCGCAGCCCCGCTTGCTGGTGACCGACACGATCGCCTTGGCGCAAACCCCCGATGTGTTCGAAAGCCTGCGCCACCGCACCCACCAGTGCAAGGTGCTGATCGAACCGGGCGCCTGACGCTCTTTCGCCCGCCCCATTTTGCCGCTATGTCTTTGGCAAGCCTGCTTCCAGCCAGGCGGCAAAGGGGGCAAGCGATGGGCATGAAACGGTATGGCCGCACCTGGATGGCAGCCCTGGGCGCTGGGTTGGCTGCTGCGGCGCTGCTGGTACCGGTGGGCGCTGCGGCTCGTGCGCCGCTCGACTGCCCCATGCGCGATGCGCCATTTTCGGCCGATCTGCCGCTGATCGACGTGCTGGCGGATCCCGCTGCGGCCGCGATCCTGCGCGGCCAGGCAGGCGCGCAGTTGGACAAGGCGCCACCCGGCTTCCTCGGCACCACGGCGCCCAGCTTCGCCGCGATCCTTTCGGTTCGCCAGGGTGGGCCATTCCTCGGGCTGGAGCCCGCTGCCATCGCCCGCATCGATGCCGCCTTGCGCAAGCTGCCGGTTACTGCGCAGACCAAGGTCGCCCGCTGTGCCCGTTATGACGCCACGCCGCTGGGCGCGGTGCCCCAAGGCCCGCACCCGCGGGTTCTGGTGTTCGAAAAAATCAACGGGTTCAAGGATAAACCCAGCGTAGACGCGGCGCATGCTGCGCTGCTCGATCTGGCCAAGGCGCATGGCTGGACCATCCTTGCCACCGATCGGGGCGGGGCGTTCACGCTGCCCACGCTGCGCCATTTCGATGTGGTGGTGTGGAACAACATTTCGGGCGACGTCCTCACCGTGTCGCAGCGCAAGGCCTTTCGCCAATGGCTGCAGGCGGGCGGCGCCTATCTCGGCATTCACGGCAGCGCGGGCGATCCCGTGTGGTTCTGGCCGTGGTATGCCGATACCTTGCTCGGCGCACGCTTCATCGGCCATCCGATGACACCGCAGTTCCAAGCCGCGCGGATCGCGATCGAAAGCGATGATCCGGTGCTGACCGCCGGCTTGCCCCAGAGCTGGACCTGGACCGACGAGTGGTATTCGTTTGCCAAGAGCCCGCGCACCACGGGCGCGCGCATCCTCGCCACCTTGGACGAAAGCACGTACGATCCCAAGGGCATGCACGGCGAAAGCCTGGCAATGGGCGATCATCCCATCGCCTGGACGCGGTGCATCGGCCGGGGGCGGATGTTCTATTCCGCGATCGGGCATCGGCCCGAAAGCTATGCCGATCCGCGCTATCGCACGATGATGGCCAATGCGGTGGCCTGGGCAGCGGCGCCGGCCAGCTGCGCGCGTTGATCAGGCGCCGTCGGCCGCCGCCATGAACGCGCGCAGCAACTGCTGCCCGTGCGCGCTGTCGGCATTGGCGGCGCGCAGATCGGGCACCGAAAAGCCCGCGCGGCCAATCGCGTCGGCATAGACGTCATAGCTGCCGGCCATGATCTGCGCGTCGAATTCCGGGTGAAACTGCACGCCCCAGGCATTGGCGGCATAGCGCACCGCGTGGTGGGGATCGTGGCGGCTGGTCGCCAGCACGTCCGCCCCGGCCGGCAGCGACAGCACCGACTGGAAATGGAACACCATCATTTGCGCCAGGTCGGGCAGGGGGGCAAACAGCGGGTCTTGCGCGCCGGCCGGCGTGCGCGCCACATCCACCGTGCCGAACATCGCCCCGCGCGGATTGTCGGCCACCGCGCCGCCCAGCGCATGGGCCAGCAACTGGTGGCCAAAGCACACCCCCAGGATCGGTGCGCCTTGTGCCATGGCGGCGCGCGCCCAGGCGGCGGTGCGCTCGATCCATGGGTGGCCATCGGTCACCATGTCGATCGCGCCGGTGATGATCGTGGCGCGCACGTCTGCCGGATCGGGTAGGGGCGCATCCTGATAGACTTTCACCGACAGGATCTCGTCTGGCGCCACGCCACAGCCGGCGCCGAACCACGCCAGTTCATCGCCGCGCAGGGCGCAGACGGCGGGCATGTCGTCATAGGATGTGGCGGGCTGGATGATCAGCAGCGGCTTGGCCAAGGCTCAGGCTCTTTCGTCGGTCAGAGGGATTGCAGGCTCTGGCGCAGCGCGTTCACGAAGAACGACACTTCGCCTTCGCCCCAGGTCAGCGCGGGGCGCAGCTTGAACGCGGCGCGGTGTGGGCCAGACGTGCCCACCAGCACGCCGTTCTCGCGCATCCGCTCCACCAGCAGGCGGGCCTGGGTGGTGGCAGGGCTGCGGGCGGCCGGGTCGGTCACGAATTCCAGCCCGGTCAGCATGCCGCGCCCGCGCACATCGCCGATCAGGGGAAAGCGGCGGCCCAGTTCCACGAGTTCGGCGCGCAGCAGGTCGCCCACGCGATTGGCCCGCGCGAGCAGGTCCTCGCGCTCGATCACGTCGAGCACCGCTTGCCCGGCGGCGCAAGCCACGCTGTTGCCGCCAAACGTGCTGAACACTTCCACCTGGGCATAGAATGCCTGCCACAAGTCCCGCCGGGTCAGCACCACGCCCAGCGGATGGCCATTGCCCACCGGCTTGCCCAGCGTGATCACGTCCACGCTGTCCAGCCCCTGCACGGCAAAGCCCCACCAGTCGCCCAGTCGCCCCAGGCCGGCCTGAACTTCGTCGGCAATGACCAGGGCGCCGTCGGCGCGGGCGGCGCTGGCCAATCCTTCCAGATAGCCCGGTGCCTGGCGGGGCACGCCATTGCTGGTGAGCGCGGCGTCGATCATCAGGAATGCGGGCTCGTGGCCGGCCCTGGCCAGTTGCGCGCGGGCCGTCGCCCAACTTTCGGCGGGATCGGGTGCCACGCCGCGATAGAGATCGGGCGCGGGCAGGCACGCCACCTGGGCTGGCGCCGCCTTGGTCAGCGGCGAAAGATCGACCGTCGCCGCCGTGATCCCGTGATAGGCGCCCTCCATCACCACGGCACCCTGGCGGCCGGTGGCAAAGCGCGCGATCTGGCTGGCGAGGTCGTTGGCCTCGCTGCCCGAATTGACGAAGGCGCACACATCGAACCCTGGCGGCGCGCGGTCCAGCAGCGCCTGGGCATAGGCGCCCGCGCTGTCGGTCAGGTAGCGCGTGTTGGTGTTGAGCGCCGCGGCCTGCCGCGCGATCGCGCGCACGACGTGGGGGTGCGAATGGCCCACCTGCGGCACGTTGTTATAGGCGTCGAGATAGCGCGTGCCATCCGCGCCGATCAGCCAGGCGCCTTCGCCGCGCGTGATGTGCAGCGGCGCGTGATAGAAATGCCAGATACGGCCCATCGCGGCCTCGCGCTGGGCCACCAGCGTTTCGCGCGTCGCCACAGGATCGGGCGCCAGGGCGGGCACCGGAAAGCCACAGGCGCGGCGCAGCGCGCGGGTTGCCTCCGCACGCCCCAGGGCCATCAGCTTGGCCAGCATCGCGCCATGCTTGTGCCCGCCGCCAAGGTGCGCATCGGGCGCTTCGTCGGCCGGGTCACGCCTGGCATTGGCCACCAGCACGGTGTTGGCCAGGCGCAGGCAGCACATGTCGTAGACCAGGTCGATCTCGGCCTCTTCCAGCGGGCACACGGCGTCAAACCCTTGCGTCACCTGCGTCAGGATCGCCAGTGGGTCAGCGTCCGCATCGGGAAAGCAGTCGGCCGCCGTGACCAGGTCGGCCAGCAGGCTGCCATGCAGCATATCGCCAAAATCGATCACGCCCACGATGCGCGTCGGGGCGGCCGGGTCGCACAGCAGATTGCCCATGTGCGCATCCTGATGCACCACCTGGTGGCGGGTGCGCGCAAGGGCCGGGTATATACAGCTGTCCGCCTCGGCCAGGACCTGGCTGCACAACGCGCGCAAGGCGGGATCGGCAATGCGCGGCAGCGCCGGGCGCAGCGCCGTCACGCGCGACAGGTCCCAATCGTGCCGATTGCTGCCCGCGTGGCTGTGAAAATAGCCGCGCAGCGCCAGGGCCAGCCGCGCCACGAAGCCGCCGATGGCCCGGCGCAAGGCAACCGGATCAGGGCAAGACGGCACCACATCCTGCACGATCGCGCCGTCCAGGTAGGTCAGCAGGCGCAGGATATGCGGCGTACCATCGGCCGCGCGGATCGTGGTGCGCCAGGCGCCGTCATGCGTGGGCACCATGCGCGGCACCGCCAGATCGGGATCGACCCGCGCGATGTGATCGAGCGCGCCGATCTGGAAATCCACCGTGCCTTCCTGCTCGGCGCGATGCGACAGCTTGACCACATAGCCTGGCCCGTCGTCGGATGTGAGATGCCAGGTCTGGTCACGCTCTGATTGCACCGGGCGCCAGTGTCCTGCCAGGCCCCACTGCGCCAGCACGCATTCCTGCACCTGATCCAGCGGAAAATCGGGCGGATCGGCAGAAATGGTGGCTGGTTCCATCAGTCTGTCCGCCATGCCTGTAACGCCCCGCCTCGTCTCACCGCCACCACTCTAAATGGCCATATCGCTGCATCGGCTGAGATCGCAAGAGCATTGTGGTTGCAGGCCCTCGCCAGCGGGTTAAAGCTGCGGTCAAAGCCAGCCCTATCGCATCGAGGAAAAACGCCGGACATGGCCAGTCACCACAACGAGGGCACTGCCGCCGCGCTATCCGATGGACAGCGCCTGCGTGCGATCCTGGCCGGATCGGCCGGCAACCTGATCGAATGGTACGATTTCTACATCTACGCCTTCACCGCGCTCTATTTTTCGGCAGAGTTCTTTCCGGAAAGCGATCCGCTGGTCCAGGTCATGGCCACCAGCGGCATCTTTGCCGTGGGCTTTTTGCTGCGCCCGATCGGCGGGTGGTATTTCGGGCGTTTTGCCGATCGCCACGGGCGGCAGCGGGCCATGGTGGTTTCGGTCCTGATGATGGGGCTGGGCGCGCTGCTCATCGCGGTCTTGCCCACGTATGCCCAGGTGGGCGTGGTGGCGCCGGCCTTGCTGTTGCTGGGCCGCATGCTCCAGGGCTTCTCCACCGGCGGGCAATACGGCACCGCCGCCACGTATCTGAGCGAGATTGCCGGGCGCGGGCGGCGCGGGTTCTGGTCCTCGTTCCAGTATGTCACGCTGATCGGCGGGCAGTTGCTGGCGACGCTGGTGATCCTGGCCTTGCAGCACGGCCTGGGAGAGGCGGCGATGAAGGCCTATGGCTGGCGCATCGGCTTCGTGCTGGGGGCGGGCGGCGCGGCGCTGATCCTGTGGCTGTCCCGGCACATGCATGAAACGGGGCAGGCCGCGCAGGGGCAGGCTGGCGCCGGTTCCTTGAAGGAGCTCTTCGCGCACCACACGCGCGCGTTCCTGCTGGTCATGGCGCTCACCGCCGGTGGCAGCCTCTCGTTCTACACCTTCACCACCTATATGCAGAAATACCTGGTCTTGACGGTCGGCATGACCAAGCCTGATGCCACCTTGCTGATGACGGTGGCGCTGGTGGTGTTCATGGTGATCCAGCCGGCGATGGGCGCGCTGTCCGATCGGATCGGGCGGCGCACCAACATCATCCTGTTCGCTGCGCTGGCCATGCTGCTTACCGTGCCGATCCTGACTGCGCTGGCCGCCGCACCGGATGTCTGGGCGGCGGGGCTGCTGGTCACGGCGGGCCTGGTGATCAACAGTTTCTACACCTCGGTCAGCGGGCTGTTCAAGGCAGAGCTGTTTCCGATCCACGTCCGCGCGCTGGGCGTGGGGCTGGCTTACGGCGTGGGCAATGCGCTGTTCGGCGGCACGGCCGAGAACGTGGCCCTGGCATTCAAGAACATGGGCCATGAAAGCGGGTTCTATTGGTATGTCACTGCGCTGGCCGCGGTGGCGCTGGTCGCCGGCCTGATGCTCAAGGACACGCGCCGGGAAGATCCGCTGGGTTAGCGGAAATCGCTCCCAGGCCACCGGCCATGGCGCCCGGCAGTTCGGCCGCCAGCAGAGCAATGAAATCTGCCACCTTGCGTGGCACCAGGCGGCGCCGCGGGTGCATGGCCCAGACGGCTTCCTCGGTGGCGCGGAACGCTTCCAGCACCGGCTCCAACTGGCCTTGCGCCAGGGCGCGCGCGGCATAGAAATCGGGCACCTGGCAGATGCCCAGGCCGGCCACCGCTGCGGCGGTCACCGCCGGCCCGTTGTTGCAGCGCCAGCGCCCTTGCGGCTGATAGGTGGTTTCGGCACGATTGCGGCGGAAATGCCAAAGCTCCGCCGATCCCACCAGGCAATCGTGGCTGTCCAGTTCCTCGATATCCTCCGGCCGTCCGCGCCGCGCCAGATAAGCCGGCGCCGCGCAGGTCACCAGGTTGCGTCCGCCCAGTCGGTGCGCCGCCAGCCGCAGGTCGCTTTGCGGGCCGGTGCGGATCGCCACGTCGAACCCTTCGGCCACGATGTCGACCACGCGGTTGCTGAAATCGAGTGTCACGTCGAGCGAGGGATTGGCCATGGCATGGCGCAAGGCCAACGGGGCGATGAAGTATTCGCCCAGTGCCGTGGGGCAGGTAATGCGCAACGATCCGCGCAGGCCAGGATCGCCACTCGCCACGGCCAGCGCGGCGTCACGCTCGTCGATGATCCGTCGCCCGCGCTCGGCCAGTTCGCGTCCCGCCGCCGTCAGCGAAACCTGGCGCGTCGTGCGGTGCAGCAGGGTGGAGCCAATGCGGTGTTCAAGCTGCGCGATCGCGCGGCTGACATGCGAGGTGGAACGGCGCAGCTTGCGCGCGGCGGCCGCGAATGTGCCGTTTTCGGCAATGGCGACAAGTTCTTCCAGACCGGTCCAGTCCGACATGGCATTATCCCAGGCAGGCAATAAACTTTTGCGCAAATGCGCTCTTTGTGCCTGCCATGCAATGATGTAGGCCACCCTGATCGATAAGGAGGAAACTTCGATGAAGACCCGTGCCGCCGTGGCTTTCGAGGCCAAGAAACCGCTTGAGATCGTGGAACTCGATCTCGAAGGCCCCAAGGCGGGCGAAGTGCTGGTGGAAATCATGGCCACCGGCGTGTGCCACACCGACGCCTACACGCTCGACGGGTTCGACAGCGAAGGAATCTTTCCCTCCGTGCTCGGCCACGAAGGCGCCGGCATCGTGCGCGAAGTGGGGCCGGGCGTCACCAGCGTGAAGCCGGGCGATCACGTCATCCCGCTTTACACCCCCGAATGCCGCCAGTGCAAATCGTGCCTTTCGGGCAAGACCAACTTGTGCACCGCGATCCGCGCCACCCAGGGCAAGGGCCTGATGCCCGATGGCACCACGCGCTTTTCCTACAAGGGCCAGCCGATCTATCACTACATGGGCTGCTCCACGTTCTCCAATTTCACCGTACTGCCCGAAATCGCGGTGGCCAAGATCCGCGAAGACGCTCCGTTTCAGACCAGCTGCTACATCGGCTGCGGCGTGACCACGGGCGTGGGCGCGGTGGTCAACACCGCCAAGGTCCAGGTGGGTGACAATGTCGTGGTCTTCGGCCTGGGCGGCATCGGCCTCAACGTGATCCAGGGCGCGCGGCTCGCTGGCGCGGGCAAGATCATCGGCGTGGACATCAACCCCGATCGCGAGGAATGGGGCCGCCGCTTCGGCATGACCGACTTCCTCAATTCCAAGGGCCTCAGCCGCGAGGAAACCGTGGCCAAGGTCGTGGAAATGACCGACGGCGGCGCCGACTACACCTTCGATGCCACCGGCAACACCGAAGTGATGCGCACCGCGCTCGAAGCCTGCCATCGCGGCTGGGGCACCAGCATCATCATCGGCGTGGCTGAAGCGGGCAAGGAAATTGCCACGCGCCCGTTCCAGTTGGTGACTGGGCGCAACTGGCGCGGCACCGCGTTCGGCGGGGCCAAGGGCCGCACCGACGTGCCCAAGATCGTGGACTGGTACATGCAGGGCAAGATCGAGATCGACCCGATGATCACCCACGTCATGGGCCTGGAAGAGATCAACACCGCGTTCGACCTGATGCACGCCGGCAAGTCGATCCGCAGCGTGATCGTGTTCTGATCGCCCGATCAGGATCGAAACAAGGGGGCCGGTCCGCGCAAGGACACGGCCCCTTTTTTCTGGCGCTCAGGCCGCCAGTGCCTCGGCGCGGATCTGCGCTTCCAGCAGGCGCCGCACCTGCAGCGCGCCATTGTCCACCCGCGCGCTCACTTCGCGTGGCAGGGGGGCGTCGCTGCGCAGGACCGTTTCGATCGCGCTGATCGCGTCCACGTCCTCGGGCTGGATGCGCGTGCCCATGGCAATATTCATCGCCCCCAGCGCCGGGTTGTCGTGCCCGAAATCGCGCGCCGTCGCCACGAAGTAGTGCAGCCGGCCGGGCGCGGCGGGCGTGATCATGTGGATGAAATTCTGCGTGCCCAGCGCCCGCCCGCTGGCATGGTCGCTGATCGTGCCCCCGGTACGGATCAGGCACGGCCCCATGTATTGCGCGTCGAATTCCTGGTCCACCGGCGCGTCCTGATCGGGAAATTGCGCCTTGATCAAGGGATTGGGCGGAATGCCCACGGCCTTGCGCGCCACGGTCAGGCCGCCGCTGCACGCCTCCACCGTCACCGGCAGGGCGGCCACCTTTTCGCCTGCGGGAATCGTGGTGGCATGGATGAAGGTCACGTGGCTGAGGTCGAGCAGGTTCTCGATCAGCAGGGTATAGCGCGCCTCCACAGTGGCGACGGCGTGGATTTCCACCATCCAGCCCGGCGCATCGAGGCCGATTGCCGCCAGATCGGGCAGCAGCGCGGGATCGGCCGCGCTGTCCGCGCCGGTCCAGATCCACACCACGCCACCGCGCTCCACCACGGGATAGCGGCGCAGCGCGGCATGCTGCGGCACCCCGTTCTGGCTCGGCACGCGCTGGCACGCGCCATCCGCGCCAAAGGTGAAACCGTGATAGCCGCATTGCACGCTGTCGCCAACCAAACGGCCCTTTTCCAAGGGAAAGGCACGGTGGGGACAGATGCCCGAAACCGCCACGGCGCTGCCGTCCTCCTTGCGATAGAGCAGCACGCGCTCGCCCAGGATGTCGCGCGCCATCAGGCTGCGGCCCACTTCGGCTGCGGTGGCGGCCGCCCACCATTGCCGGCGGGGATAGGGTTGTTCGGTGGTGAGTGGATAGCTGGCATGGGCCATGGCCCGGTCTCCCGAAGTTGTTCTGCGCCATGTTTGTCGCACGACAAAACATAGTTTGTCAATTGACCAAGATGGCGCCGCCGGGCATGACAGCCGCCATGACCGTTTCCGCCGCCAAACCCGCCAGGACGCGCCGCCCGCAACGCTATGACGGGGCAGACCATCGCCGCGCCGTGCTGGATGCGGCGCTCAGCGTCTTTGCCGATCTGGGTTTCGAGGCGGCCAGCACGCGCGCCATCGCGGCGGCTGCGGGGCTGGAGCAGGGGCACCTGGCCTATTACTTCCCCTCCAAGGCCGCGCTCTGGCAGCAGGTGGTGGAAGCCTTTGCGCGGGAAGGGGAGGAAGTGCTGCGTGGCCTGCTTGCGGGCGACGACCTTGCCGATCCTCAACGGACGGCGCAGGCGGTGCTGCCCGAACTGCTGCGCGTGTTTGCCCGCAATCCGCGCCTCACCCGCTTGATGCTGCAGGAATTTTCGGTCAATTCGCCGCGCCACCAATGGGTGGTGGACACGTTCGGCGCGCCGGTGTGGCGCTTGCTGGAGCCGTTGTTCGGCGCCCTGCGCGACAAGGGGCTGCTGTCGGGGGCGCCGCCCGCCGTTGCCTATTTCAACCTAGTCGGCGCCGCACTCATCACCTTTGGCAACCAGGCGCTGATCCTGCGCCTGGCCGGGTGTGACACGGCCGAACCCGGCACGGTCGATGCCGTTATCACCTATATCCTGGGGCCGGTGCTGGCACCGGCCCCGTCATCACTGCTCAGAACTTGAGCGTGCCGCGCACGCCATAAGTGCGCGGTGGGCGGATCTGGTTGTAGATCACGCCAGGCTTGCCCGGGCTTTGCGAGGAATTGGCAAAGACCAGGGCATTTTCCAGGTTGTTGACGAAGCCGGTGATCGCCAGCGACCCCGGCGCGTTTTCCCAGGTCAGCCGCGCGTTGGACATCATGTAGCTGCCCTGCCGGCCCAGATCGAGATAGTCGATCGAGAGATAGCGCGAGCTTTCGATCCGCGTATCGGCTGCGGCCACGACGCGGCCGGCGCTGCCCAGGTCGAACGTATGGTCATACCCCGCATTGACCACCCAGCGCGGCGCGTTGACCAGCGGCTTGCCCGAGCAATCGACGTTATAGATCCGCGCCGCCGCGCTTGCTCCGATCAGCGCCGTGGGCGTGATCGCGCAGCCCACCACCGGGGCCGGGCCCGTGGTGGAATAGGCCTGGTACTTCAGGTTGTCATAGCTGGCGTGCAGGTATTGCACGTTGAGCGAGAACAAGTCGTTGCGGGTCGGCTGCCACAGCACTTCGGCTTCTGCGCCATAAAGCTTGGCCGCGCCCGCGTTCTCCGTGGCAAAGACCGGCCCATAGATCGCCCCGCCGGGGGTGGAAGCCACCTGCACCGGCGCCAGGTGCGAGATCTGCTGGTCCTTGTAGTCCCAGTAGAACCCTTCGACGTTGACCTGCAAGGTATTGCCGAAGAAACGGTTCTTGGTCCCGATCGTATAGGCCGTCAGCCGTTCCGGGCGCGAATAGTTCTGCCCCAAGGCGGAAAACAGGATGCCCGATTTGAACCCGGTGGAAACCGTTGCATAGAGCAGCGAGTGCGGCCCGGCGTCGAATTCCATCCCCGCCTTCCACGTCAGCTTGCTGAAGCCGACATCGCTGGTGGCGTTGGTCTTGAGATCAAGGATGATCGGGATGAAATTGGGAAACGCCGGCGGCACGAAGCCGACAAACGGATAGGTGTGCGCTTCGGTGATCTGCGTCTTGGTGTCGTGGGTATAGCGCAGGCCGCCGGTCAGCCGCCAGCGCGAGGTCAGCGAATAGGTCGCCTCGCCAAACGCGGCATAGCTGTCGGTGTTGAGGTTGGAATTGATCCGCGTGCCGTTGCTGCCTTGGTCGAAGAACTGCCGCGCCTTGACGCTTTCGGTGAAGTAATAGCCGCCCAGCACCCATTTGAGCTGCGCGTTCTGGTTGCCCAGCCGCGCTTCCAGCGACATCTGGTCGGATTTCTCGGTCACGTCGATGAGGAAGCTGGAGGAGTAGTTGACGAAATCCAGATCGGTGCGGCGCCAGGCCGGGATCACCGTCAGCTTGGCAAAGCCCAGGTCGGCGTTGACCGTCACCATCGCGCCGTAATACTTGTTGTTCTGATAGCCATCGCCGCGCGCCACGATCTGCGGCACCGGTGCGGTGGGCGTGCGCGAAAGATATTCGGCCAGCACGCGCGGATCGCTGGGCCCCAGGCGGTTCTTGCCATCGAGCAGCGGCATGATCGTGCCACCCGAACCCTTGCCGCCGACATCGCCATAATCGACCATCAGGTTGGCGTTGAAGCCATCGCCCGTATCGAACCGCAGTTGCCCGCGCACGGCCGTGGTGTCTTCATCGTCATAACCGTCGCTGAAATAGCCGTCATGCTGCGCGTGCTGGGCCGAAATGCGCAAGGCCGCCTGGCTGCCGAGCGGCAGGTTGATCGCGCCCGATGCCTTGATCGCGTTGTAGTTGCCGTATTCCCCGGTGACGAAGCCCGAGCTTTCGCCCAGTTTGGGCTTGGCCGTGATCACATTGACCGCGCCGCCCGTGGCGTTGCGGCCATAAAGCGTGCCCTGCGGCCCCTTGAGCACTTCCATGCGTTCCAAGTCATAGAACAGCGCGGCCGGTGCTGCCGGGCGCGAGAGATAGACGCCATCGAGGTTGAACGCCACGCCTTGCTCGGCAAAGGCATTGGCCCCGAACGTGCCGATCCCACGCAGATAGATCTGCGTGAACGAGGCGGCCGGCGCCACCTGCAGCGCGGGCACCAGCCGGGTGAGATCGTCGGCGCGCGTCACGCTCTGCTTGGTCAGCACGTCGCCCGCCACGGCGCTGACGGGAATGGCGGCGCGTTGCAGGTTTTCGGTGCGGCGCTGTGCCGTCACCACGATTTCGGCAAGGCCGGCGGGCGGCTGCGCCTGGACGGGCGCTGCCTCGGCGGTGGGGGCCTGTTCCTGGCCGTGGGCGATGGTCGGCATGGCAAGTGCCGTGGCAAGCGCGGCAAGCGATGCAACCGGGGTAAAATTGGAACGCAAGATGCCTCTCCCTTTTATTTGATTATGGATTGCAACATCCCGATCCATCGGCATAATGGAAATGATTTGTTTTTATCGGTTTCAATCTGATTGAATTATGGTTACGAGATGCGATTCAAAGGGCTCGACCTTAACCTGCTCGTCTGCCTCGACGCGCTGCTGGATTTGCGCAACGTGACCAGGGCTGCCGAGCATCTCAGCCTCAGCCAACCCGCCATCAGCGCCGCATTGGCCCGGTTGCGCACGTTCTTTGCCGATCCGCTGCTGGTGCAGAACGGCAAGCGCATGATGCCAACGCCTTTTGCGCTGCGCCTGCAGCCGGCGATCCGCGCCATTCTGGAGGATGTGGACGGGTTGGTGGGCAGCTCGCCCCACTTCGATCCCGGCAGCAGCACGCGCGATTTCCGCATCTGCCTGTCCGATTATCTCGCCAGTGTCCTGCTGGCGCCGTTGCTGCGGCACATGGCGCAGGTGGCGCCGGGCGTGCGGATCGACATGGTGCCCTTGAGCGATGACGCCACGCAGCGGCTCGATCGGGGGGAAATCGATCTGCTGCTCACGCCCGAAAGCTATGTCAGCGACGAACACCCGTCGGAATTGCTGTTCGAGGAAGAACACGTCGTGGTGGGCTGGCATGGCAACCCCGCCATGGCCGGCCCGATCGACGTGCCCACGTTTGCCGCTGCGGGCCATGTGGCGGTGGAAATCGGCCGCTTCAACCGCGTGTCCTTTGCCGAAAGCTATATGCGCGCGCAGGGGATCGAACGCCGGGTGGAAGTGCGCGTGGCTGCGTTCACGATCATCCCCGAACTGCTGGAGGGCACGCATCGCCTGGCGGTGATGCACCGGCGCCTGGCGGAAAAGGCCGCCCGGCATTTCCCGGTGACGGTGGCACCCTTGCCGTTTCCCATCCCGCCGATGCGCGAAATGGTGCAGTTTCACCGGGCCCGCGCCGAAGATGCCGGGCTGCGCTGGATGATCGATGCATTTCACGCCGTGGCCCGCAGCGAAAGGGATGGACCCGGCAAAGCGTTGGTATAAGACCACCCGCAATATCGAAAACGCCCGTTTGGAGAGTGACCCGATGAACAGCGCCGACCTGCATATCCGCCGCGAAGTGGCCGTGAGCATGGCGATCAACACCGTGTTCAGCGGGGCGTTCTTCCTGGCGGTGTTTGGCCTGGGCAGGCCGGTGCCGGTCTGGGGGCTGGGGCACTATGTCTTCGATTTCGGGCCCCAGGCCTTTGCCGTGGCGTTCATGAGCACGCTCGTTCCCAGCGCGCTTTCGCGCAAGGCGCTGCGTGCCGGGCGAGTGGCGTCGCGCCCATCTTCCCTGCGCCTGCCAACGCATCTGTTGCTGCGCGCGCTGGTCCTGGCGGCGCCTGCGGCCGTCGTGGCGCTGGCGGGCGCTGCCGCCGCTTTTGCCGTGCTGGGCGTGGCCGTGCTTGGCTGGGGCGTCGCCCTTGCGATCAAGCTGGCGGTGGGCGCTGGGCTGGCCCTGGTGATCACCAACCTGGCCCTGCGCGCCACGTTGGCCGAACACGTGGCCTGAACGCGCCGCGCCGGTTCGCCGCTTTAGGGTGTGTGGGGATTTAGGTCAGGGTGGAGCGAGAATGGCTGATTTTCGCGACCCGGAGCGCAGCGTACCTTCGGTACGTGAGCACCGGAAGCGCGAAACTGGCCGTTCGCAGCCCGCCATGGGCTAAATCCCCACACAGCCTAGACCATCGCCATCAGGCTCGCATTGCCGCCGGCGGCGGTGGTGTTGATCGACAGGCTCACTTCCTCCAGCAGCAGGTCCAGCGGATAGGCGCCGTTATCGTCGGCGGCGTGCAGCGCCACGATCATGCCCTCGCGTGCGGCCAGGTCTTGGGCGGCATGCATGGCCAGCACGCGTGCCTGATCCTCGCCATTCAACTCGACAAGCGCGGCGGCCAGATCTGCCTTGGCGCCATCGGCAAAGGTCACGCGCGTGGCAAGCGCTGCGGGGAAGCCGGCAGGCAATGCCCGGATCGGCGCACCGGGCAGGATCACCGCGTGGTTGCCGGTGGCCAGCACCGCGCCCAGTTGCCGCCACAGCCCGTCGGCTGTCGTCGCGTAAAGGGCGATCGCGCCGCGCGGCGCCAGGCGATAGCGATTGCTTTCGCCCACCGGCCCGGGCAGCGCTACCTCGATCCCCAGGCGGCTACGGGTGGCATCGGCGCGCACGGCCTGGGCAGTTGCGCCGTGGCCCTGGCTTTCCAGCCAATCGGCTAGCATGGCAACCGCCGGATCGGCCACGGCGCGTGCACCGTCCAGGGCCGGGGGCGTGGCCACCGCGCCGCGCACCAGGCGCGCCAGGTAAAGCGGGCCGCCAGCCTTGGGGCCGGTTCCGGAAAGCCCGCGCCCGCCAAAGGGTTGTACGCCCACTACGGCGCCGATCGTGTTGCGGTTGACATAGAGGTTGCCTGCTTCCACCGCGCGCGTCACCCGCGCCATGGTTTCGTCCAGGCGCGTGTGCAGGCCAAACGTGAGGCCATAGCCGGTGGCATTGATCGCCGCGATCAGCCGATCGAGATCGCGCGCGGCATAGCGCACCACGTGCAGCACCGGCCCGAACACTTCGCGGCCCAGCGCCTCGATACCGGGAATTTCGATCAGCGTTGGCGCCACGAACGTGCCGTGCCCGCACGATGCGGGCAGGGGCAGGCGGTGGATGCGTGCGCCGCGCGCGGCCATGGCGGCCACGTGCGCTTCGATCCCGTCGCGCGCCTGGGCGGTGATCACCGGGCCGATGTCGGTCGCCAGCGTATCGGGGTTGCCCACGGCCAGTTCGGCCATCGCGCCGCGCAGCATTGCCAGGGTGCGGTCGGCCACGTCTTCCTGCAGGCACAGCACGCGCAGGGCCGAACAGCGCTGCCCGGCGCTGTCGAACGCCGAGGCGATGACATCGGCCACCACTTGTTCGGCCAAGGCCGAGGAATCGACGATCATCGCGTTCTGGCCGCCGGTTTCGGCGATCAGCGGGATGGGGCGGCCCATGGCGTCGCTGCGCGTGGCCAGGGTGCGCTGGATGATGCGCGCCACTTCGGTCGATCCGGTAAACAGCACCCCGGCCACGCCCGGCGCTTCCACCAGCGCGGCGCCGATTGCGCCGTCGCCGGGCACGAGTTGCACGACATCGGCCGGCACGCCGGCCTGGTGCAACAGGGCAACCATCTGCGCGGCGATCAGCGGGGTCTCCTCGGCCGGCTTGGCCAGCACAGGATTGCCCGCCACCAAGGCAGCGGCCACCTGTCCGGCAAAGATCGCCAGCGGGAAATTCCACGGCGAAATGCACACGACCGGGCCGAGCGGGCGGGTATGGGCCAGGCCGCTGCGGGCCTGCACCGCGTAATAGCGCAGGAAATCGACCGCTTCACGCACTTCGCCCACGGCGTTGGCGGCGGTTTTCCCTGCTTCGCGCATGATCAGCCCCAGCAAGGCGCGGCCTTGTTCTTCCAGCAAGGTGGCCGCGCGCTCCAGCATGGCCGCCCGCGCGGCCACGGGCGTTGCTGCCCACACCGGCGCGGCACCTTGCGCGCGCGCCACTGCGGCGGCCGCCGCCTCGGGCGTGGCTGGCCAGACATGCCCCACCACGTCGCGGCGATCGGCAGGGTTGCACACGGCCTCGCCGCCGTCCTGGTTGGCCGGGGTGCCGGCCTGCCAGGCCTGCCTGGCCGAGGCGTCCAGGCGGGGCGCCAGGTCGGCCAGCACCGCTTCGTCGGCCAGGTCCAGCCCGGCCGAATTGCGCCGATCGGCAAAGAGGGCAGTGGGCAGGGCCACCGCCGGATGCGGCGCGCCGGGATCGGCACTGGCCGCAACCAGCGCCACCGGGTCGGCAGCGAGTTCTTCCACCGATACCGCCGGATCGTTGATGCGGTTGACGAACGAGGAATTGGCCCCGTTTTCCAGCAAGCGTCGCACCAGATAGGCCAGCAGCGTTTCGTGCGTGCCCACGGGGGCATAGACGCGGCACGGGCGGTTCAGCTTGTCCGCGCCCACCACCTGGTCATAAAGCCCTTCGCCCATGCCGTGGAGGCACTGGAACTCGTAATCCCCGATGGCAAAGTCCGGGCCGGCCAGGTGCAGCACCGTGGCGACCGATTGCGCGTTGTGCGTGGCAAACTGCGGAAACACCACGTCGCGCGCCGCCAGCAGCTTGCGCGCACAGGCCACATAGGCAAGATCGGTATGTACCTTTTGCGTGTAGACCGGGAAATCGGGCAGGCCATCCACTTGCGCGCGCTTGATTTCCGCGTCCCAATAGGCGCCCTTGACCAGCCGCACCATGATGCGCCGGTTGCTGCGCCGCGCCAGGTCCACGATCCAGTCGATCACGAAGGGGCAGCGCTTCTGATAGGCCTGCACCACAAAGCCCAGTCCGTTCCACCCCGCCAGTTCAGGATCGAGCGCCAGGGCTTCGAGCAGATCGAGTGACAGTTCCAGCCGGTCGGCCTCTTCTGCGTCGATGTTGAGGCCGATGTCATGCCCCTTGGCCAGCAGGCACAGTGCCTTCACGCGGGGCAGCAGTTCCGCTTTCACCCGCTCCACCTTGGCGCGGGCATAGCGCGGGTGCAGGGCCGACAGCTTGATCGAAATGCCCGGCCCGGCGTGGATGCCGCGCCCGGCGCTGGCCTGGCCGATCGCCGCGATCGCCTGCTCGTAAGATGCGTTGTAACGGTCGGCATCGGCCGCCGTCATCGCCGCTTCGCCCAGCATGTCATAGGAAAAGGCAAAGCCCTTGGCCTCGCGCGGCGCGGCGCGGCGCAGCGCTTCCTCGATGGTTTCGCCGGTCACGAACTGCTCGCCCATCATGCGCATGGCCGCGTCCACCGCGCGGCGGATCACTGGCTCGCCCATCCGCGCGATGAGCCGCGTGAGGCTGGCACCCAGGCCTGCCTCATCTTCGGCCTGGACCAGACGGCCCGTCACCAGCAGGCCCCACGACGCCGCGTTCACGAACAGCGGGCGGTCTTTGCCCACGTGGCCGCGCCAATCGCCCGGCGCGATCTTGTCGCGGATCAGCGCGTCGCGCGTGGCCACGTCGGGAATGCGCAGCAGCGCTTCGGCCAGACACATCAACGCCACGCCTTCCGGGCTGCTCAGCGCATATTCCTGCACCAGCGACTGCACGGCGCCCGGTCGCGCGTCGGCGCGCAGGCTGGTGATCAGCGCAGAGGTGGTCGCGGCGATCGGCGCTTCCAATCCGGCCGGCACGCGCGCCTGTGGCAGCAGCGCGGCGACGCAGGCGCGCTCAGGCCGGCGCGTGGCAGCCGTGATTGCCTTGGACAACGGCGATTGTCCGGCAAGCGGCGGGGCAAAGCTGGCAAAGGGGCGGGCGGCAGGCGCGGTCTGATCCATGGCGCCATGGTATCATGGTGCTGGCAGGCCATTGGCCTTATTTCGTGCTCGCACCAATCCAGATAGCCTGAAAATGGCGGGTCAAACAGACCGCCTGGGCGCGTTCAGGCAACCGCCGCGGTCACCACGATTTCCACGCGCCAGGCTGGGTCGGCCAGGCTTGCCTGGCCCGTGGCACGGGCAGGGGGTGGCACATCGGCGACAAAGGCATCCCAGGCGCGGTTCATTTCGTCGAAATCGGCCATGTCGGCAAGCCAGATCATGGCTGACAGCATGTGTGCCTTGGTGCTGCCTGCCAGGATCAGCAGCCGTTCGATCTCGGCCAGGGCGGTGCGCGTCTGGTCGAACACGCTGTCGCCAGCCTCGCCCACCTGGCCGGCCAGATAGACGGTGCCGTTGTGCACCACGGCCTCGCTCATGCGGGGGCCCGGTTCGATGCGGATGATGGTGGACATGGCTGCGGCCCCTTGAACAAATGATACGCGCCGGGAAGCCTGTAAGCCGGGTTCTGTCGCACCGACGGTATCCCACTGGTGGACCGTATCGGCGCGGGCAGCCATTCCTCTCGGCGACCTGTTGCCAGGCCGCTCCAGCAACCAACCCGGGCAACTGGCGCGAAACCCGCCTGCATCCTTTCAGATGCGCGTTGCCCCTATTCGGTCTTGCTCCGGGTGGGGTTTGCCATGCCGCTTCCGTTGCCGGTCGCGCGGTGCGCTCTTACCGCACCCTTTCACCCTTGCCCGGGGCCCGAAGGCCCCGTCGGCGGTTTGCTCTCTGTGGCACTTTCCCTTGCCCGGCTTGCACCGGGCCGGCGGGCGTTACCCGCCACCCTTGTTTCGTGGAGCCCGGACTTTCCTCGGCATCAGACGAAGTGATGACGCGGCTGCCCGGCTCCCCGGCGCGAGGCGGTCACCTAGCATGGCCCAGATCGCGCGCCAACAGCAGTTCGAACAACAATGCGCCGATTTGTCCGTCCACCTGGCCATCGATCTTGTGCGGACGCCAGCGCCGCTGGAATGCCGCGACTGCGGCTTCCTTGTCGGTCACGTCATAGCCAAAGCGTTCCAGTGCCAGGAAAAACGCGCCTTCGTTGTCATAGAGCAGGCGCATCTTAGGGCGCGGGCGGGGCAGGGTGAGGTTGTACCGCGCCAGCATGTCCCAATCGAACAACTCACCCGGATCGGTCTTGCGCGCCGGCGCCACGTCGGAATGGCCGACCACGTTGGCGCGGGGAATGTCGTGCCGGCGGACGATGTCGCCCAGCAGCGGGACCAGGGCTTCCATCTGCGCATCGGGAAAGGGGCGATAGCCGAACTCGTGCCCAGGGTTGACCAGTTCGATCCCCACGCTCGCCGAATTGACGTCGGTGATCCCGCGCCAGAAACTGCGCCCGGCGTGCCAGGCGCGCTTGGCTTCATCGACCAGGCGCACCACCGTGCCGTCTTCGTCGATCAGATAGTGCGCCGAAACTTCGGCTGTCGGGTCCTTCAGCCGCTCCAGCGCTTCGGCCCCGCTTTGCATGCCGGTATAATGCAGCACGACCATGGACACCGGCAGCCGCCGCTCGTTGAAATTGGGCGACGGTTCTTCGCGATGGACCAGCCAGCGGTTCATGCCTGCCTGATGCGCTCAGCGAACCGGCAGCACCGCGCCCAGCACCAGGGCATCGGCAGCAACGTGGGTCTGGAAGCCGCCGCCCAGGCCCTGCGCCAATTGGTAGAGCATGGCGGCCGGTGCCGTGCGGCTGGAAAGATCGGCCGGGGCCAACGTGCCGGCCAGGGCCTGGCCGACCAGCGGATCGAAGGCGATGCGCGGCCCGCTCGCGCGGATCACCAGTTCGGTCGCGCCACCTCTTACTTCGCCCGCAATGTCCAGGTTGCCGCCGCGCACCAGCGCTTCGATCCCGATCAGCGACAGATTGAGCAGCGTCTTGACCGCCGCCTTGGGCAGCATGTCGTCGGCCAGCGCCCAAGCCACTGAAATGCGAGGGTTTGCCGCCACCAGCGCGTCAACCAGCGCGCGCGGTTCGTTCACCGGCACCATCTCGCCAAAGCCACCCGCCGCGCCGAATGCCAGGCGGAAAAAGCGCAGCTTGTTGGCCGAACTCGTCGCGCTTTGTTCCAGCAATTCCATGCACTTCTGGCGCATTTCCGGGTCGCGTTCCTCTGCCAGCAGTTCCAGCCCGTTGGTGAGCGCGCCCACCGGGCTCAACAGGTCGTGGCAAAGCCGCGAGCAGAGCAGGCTGGCAAGATCGAGGGTGGCGATGGTCATGGAACGTGGACAAGCCTTTACCAGATATGTGCGCGGGATCACGTGCCTGATGCACCCTCTCCCCGGCCAATCGCCTTAACCGTCTGCGACGCGATAGGAAAGCGCTTGAAATGCGGATGGCGCATCCCGCCACAACGTCACTTGCGCACCGGTCACGATTGCCCAGATCCGCCCGTCGCCAGCCCGGCTTGCAGAATCGGTGGCAGAAGGTTTTGCTAAGCCATTGGGGTGGCTGTGAAAATAGCCCAATATCGCGGGCCCTCCGGCGCGCGCCGTGCGGTGCGCGGCGATCAGCGCCAGGGGATCGATCTCGAAATGATGCAACGGATCTGGTGCCACATTGGTGCATTCCTGCGCCCGGCCGATGTGCAGGCCGGTACCCAGCAAGAGCCCGCACGCCTCGCTTGGGTGGGCCTGCGCCGCCGCGGCGAGCATCGTCGCGTGGGCGGCGGGCGAAAGGGTGATGTCAGGCGTTGCGCTGGCGCCCTTCGACAGGCTCAGGGCGAACGGAGGTTGGGACGCAGAAGAGGCAGACGGTTTCCCATCACTCCCACCCTCTCCGTTCGGGCTGAGCTTGTCGAAGCCCCCTCGCGCGCCGGAGCCAGCTTGCCGATTGCGCGCCAAGACCGTCAATCGATCCCAATCCCCATCGATCAAGGCCTGTTTTTTCGCCCGAGACCAGCCCTTGATTCGCAATTCGGCCGAAAGCGCTTCCTCCCGCGTGGCAAAGTCCTGCTGCCACACCAGCCGAACCGGACGGCGTTTGGCGGTAAAGCCGCCGAGCTGACCACTTTCGTGCTGCGCCATCCGCCGGGTCAGGTCATCGGTGTGCCCCGCATAAAACGATCCATCGGCGCAGCGCAGAAGGTAGGCATGGAAGGCCATCGGCCAGGCAATACACCCCCTTGTCGCAGGCCGCAATCGTTCCCATATCGGCCTTCCAATGGGGGGAACCGACGACATTCTGACCGGCACGATCGCCGCGCCCGGCCGCCTCGACAAGGCACTGGCCGACGCAAGCGGGCTTTCGCGCGAGCGGGTCAAGGCGCTGCTCGACGATGGGCGCGTGACGCTCGATGGCCAGGCCGTGTGCCAGGCCTCGCTCAAGGTTGCGGCCGGCGCCGCGTTTGCTGTGCAGGTTCCGGCGGCCATTCCGGCCGAGGCCGTGGCGCAGGACATTCCGCTGTCGGTGACGTATGAAGACGATGCGCTGATCGTGGTGGACAAGCCGGCCGGCCTGGTGGTGCACCCGGCGGCGGGCAATCTCGATGGTACGCTGGTCAATGCCTTGCTGCACCATTGCCGCGGCCAGCTTTCCGGCATCGGCGGGGTGGCACGGCCGGGCATCGTGCACCGGATCGACAAGGATACCTCGGGCCTCTTGGTCGTGGCCAAGAGCGATGCCGCGCACGAAGGGCTGGCGCGCCAGTTTGCCGACCATTCGATCATCCGGGCCTACAAGGCGGTTACGGTGGGGCAGCCGATCCCGGCCGCCGGCACGATTACCGGCGCCATCGCCCGGTCGGTGCATGACCGCAAGAAGATGGCGCTGGTGGCCGATGGGCGGGGCAAGCACGCCGTCACCCACTATCGCACGCTCGCGCGCCTCGACGGTGCGGCCCTTGTGGAATGTCGATTGGAAACAGGCAGAACCCACCAGGTGCGCGTTCACCTTGCATCAATCGGGCATTCGCTATTGGGTGATCCTGTCTATGGACGCGCGCCCGTCAAAATTCGCCCTATCCTGGCCCGGATCGGCTTTGCCCGACAGGCGCTGCATGCGGCAGAATTGGGTTTCATTCACCCGATCAGCGGCGAAGCGCTCCATTTCACCAGTTCGACGCCCGTCGATATGACGGAACTGATTGTCGAACTGGGCGGTTCTTGAGTTCGATCATGGTATAAATCGATTACTGTGTATCAAAAGGATGTGTGGCCCCACCGGGGAATGCTCGCTAGAGGTTCTCCATCGGGGAACTGACGCGACGAAAGGATGTGTTCAGGTGAGCAACAAGACAGCAGTGGCCAAAGCCCCCGCGACCGTTCCGGCCCTGGGCGGGGAAGCCAGCCTCAACCGCTATCTCTCTGAGATTCGTAAGTTTCCGGTGCTGACGGCTGAGCAGGAATACATGCTCGCCAAGCGCTACCAGGAACATGCCGATCCCGAAGCCGCCGCCCAGCTGGTGACGAGCCACCTGCGACTCGTGGCCAAGATCGCCATGGGTTATCGCGGCTATGGCCTGCCCGTGTCCGAGCTGATTTCCGAAGGGAACATCGGCCTGATGCAGGGCGTCAAGAAGTTCGAGCCCGATCGTGGCTTCCGCCTGGCGACCTATGCCATGTGGTGGATCAAGGCCTCGATGCAGGAATTCATCCTGCGCTCGTGGAGCCTGGTCAAGATGGGCACCACCGCGGCGCAGAAGAAGCTGTTCTTCAACCTGCGGCGCATGAAGAAGAACCTCGAAGCGTTCGAGGATACCGATCTTTCGCCTGAAGACGTCCGCAAGATCGCAACCGACCTCGGCGTGCCCGAGCAGGAAGTGATCAACATGAACCGGCGCATGATCATGGGTGGCGATGCCAGCCTGAACGTGCCGCTGCGCGAAGACGGCGAAGGCACCTGGCAGGATTGGCTGGCCGACGATCGTCCGCTGCAGGACGAAACCGTGGCCGACGCCGAGGAAGCCCATTTCCGCCACGACATGCTGGTGGAAGCCATGGGCAGCCTCAACGAGCGTGAGCGCCATATCCTGACCGACCGCCGCTTGGTGGACGATCCCAAGACCCTGGAAGAACTGAGCCAGGTCTACAACGTCAGCCGCGAACGCGTGCGCCAGATCGAAGTGCGCGCCTTTGAAAAGCTGCAAAAGGCGATGCAGCGCATCGCCGGTGAACGGCACCTGCTGCCGGCGGTTTGAGCCTCTTTGCCTTGAAAGCAAAAACCCGGTTATCCAGCAGGATAGCCGGGTTTTTTGTTTGAGGTTTCAAGAAGTGGGACCCCGGACTTGATCTGGGGGCCCACGCAACGCTCGCCCCCTCAATGAAAATCCCGCGACCGCGGCAATACCCGCACTTGGCGCGGATGGCGGGCCATGGCCGGATCGGGCGTGGGCGCCGCGCCATCCTCGTGCAGCTGCGCCAGGGCCTCGCTGGCATCGTGTACCAGCGCGGCCATCAAGTGCACCACGCCTTCCTTGCTGCGCTGCACTTCGCCTTCGATCACCATGAGCCGCGCGGCCATGACCTGGCGCCGCTGTTTCTCGAAATCGCGCGCCCATAGCAGCGCATTGACCACGGCGGTTTCGTCTTCCAGCGTGATGAAGATGGCATTGCCCTTGCCCGGCCGCTGGCGCACCAGCACCACGCCGGCCACGCGCACTTTCTGCCCATCCTTGCCGGCATTGACCTGCGCGCACGATAGCACCCCCTGCGCCGCGAAACGCGCGCGCAGGAATTGCATGGGGTGGCCTCTGAGCGAAAGCCGCTGGGTCTGGTAATCGGCCACCACTTCCTCCGCCATTGGCATGGCAGGCAGGGCGGCATCGGGCTCTGCCGCCAGTTCCGGCGCATCGAGCGCAGCGAACAGCGGCAATTGCCGGGGCGGCACGCGGCGCACGTCCCATCCCGCCTGGCGCCGGGAGCGGCCCAGCGATCCCATGGCATCGGCATCGGCGAGCAGAGCCAGCGCGCGCGAGGGCAGTTCCGCCCGCCGCGCCAGGTCTTCGGGAGAGGTGAAAGGCCCATCGATCCGCGCCCGTACGATGGAAGCGGCCCATTCTTCATGGAACCCGTCGATCAGGCGCAGGCCCAGGCGCAGCACGCGCTCTTCATCTAGCGTGCAATCCCACCAGCTTGCATTCACATCGGCGCCATGCACGTGCACGCCATGTTCACGCGCATCGCGCACCAGTTGCGCCGGGGCATAGAAACCCATGGGCTGGCTGTTGAGCAGGGCGCAGGCAAACACGCCGGGATAATGGCATTTCAGCCATGACGAGACATAGGCCAGCCAGCCGAACGCCTGCGCATGGCTTTCGGGAAAGCCGTATTCGCCAAAACCCTTGATCTGTTCGAAGCAACGCTCGGCAAAGTCTTCCGGATAGCCGTTTTTCACCATGCCACCGATGAACTTCTCCTGATAGTTGGTGACAGTGCCGTGGTTGCGGAACGTGGCCATGGCGCGGCGCAGGCCATCGGCCTCTGGTGGGGAAAAACCGGCGGCCACGATGGCCAGTTTCATTGCCTGCTCCTGGAACAGCGGCACGCCCAGGGTCTTTTCCAGCACGCTTTTCAATTGGCCTTCAGGGCCAGGGAAAACCACCGCCTCTTCGCCATTGCGACGGCGGAGATAGGGGTGGACCATCCCGCCCTGGATCGGGCCAGGCCGCACGATCGCTACCTGGATCACCAGGTCATAGAGCTCGCGCGGCTTCATGCGCGGCAGCATGGCCATCTGCGCGCGGCTTTCCACCTGGAACGTGCCCACGCTGTCGCCCTTGCACAGCATGTCGAACGTCGCCTTGTCCTTGCGCGGCACGGTGGCCAGCGAGAAACGACCCAACTTCAGCCGCTCCATCAGATCGAAGCTCTTGCGGATGCAGGTGAGCATGCCGAGGGCCAGCACGTCCACTTTCATCAGTTGGAGCGTGTCGATGTCGTCCTTATCCCATTCGATGAATGTGCGATCGGCCATGGCGGCATTGTGGATCGGCACCAGTTCGTCCAGCCGGCTTTCGCACAGCACGAACCCGCCGACATGCTGCGACAAATGGCGCGGAAAGGTCAGCAGCCGGTCGACCATCTCGCGCAGCCGCGCGATCTCGCGGTTCTCGGGATCGAACCCGGCCTGCGACAGGCGCTCCTCGGGCAGCGAGCCGCGCCCCCAACTGCCCCAGACCGTGCCGGAAAGCCGCGCCGTCACGTCTTCGGAAAGGCCCAGCGCCTTGCCCACGTCGCGGATCGCGCTGCGCTGGCGATAGTGGATCACCGTCGCCACGATCCCGGCGCGCGCCCGGCCATAGCGGCGATAGATGTATTGCATCACTTCCTCGCGCCGCTGATGCTCGAAATCCACGTCGATATCGGGCGGTTCATGACGCTCTTCCGACAGGAAGCGGGAGAACAGCAGGCGTTCCTGCACCGGATCGATCGGGGTGATGCCCAGCAGGTAGCAGACCAGCGAATTGGCGGCCGAGCCGCGCCCCTGGCACAGGATCGGCGGGGAAAGGCTGCGGGCATAGTGCACGACATCGTGCACGGTGAGGAAGTAATAGGCGTAATTTTTCAGTTTGATGAGGCGGAACTCCTCATCCAGAATCTTACGATAGCCCTCGGGCAGGCCAGCGGGAAACTGGCGACCCGCGCTTTCCAGCACCAGGTGCTCCAGCCAGCCCTGTGGGGTCCAGCCGGGCGGGACGGGCTCGTGCGGATACTCGTACTCGATCTGGTCGAGTGTGAAAGTGATGCAATCCAGCCAATCCTGCCCCGCCATCAGCGCTTGCGGGCACAGGGCAAACAGGCGCGCCATTTCGGCCGGCGGCTTGATATGCCGCTCGCCATTGGCGGCCAGGCGGCGCCCGGCGGCGCGCACCGTGGTGCCAAGGCGCGTGGCGGTCAGCACATCGTGCAGGGGGCGGTCTGCGGGCACGGCGTAAAGCGGGTCGTTGCTGGCAATCAGCGGCACCCCGGTTTCCTGCGCCAGGGCCATGCGCCGGGCCAGGTCGCGTCCGTCGCGCCCGGCGCGGGGCATCGTGGCGGCCAGCCACAGATGCGGCGTTGCCGCGCGCAGCCGCTCCAGCAGATCGGCGCTGCCGTCCATGGCAATCAGCGCCAGGCCCTGCGCATGGTCCAGCAGATCGGGCAACGTGAGGTGGCAATCGCCTTTTTCCACGCGGCGATTGCCCAGCGTAAGCAGGCGGGTCAGTCGCCCCCAGGCCGCGCGCGTGGTGGGATAGGCGGCAACATCGGGCGTGCCATCGGCAAAGCACAGCCGGGCGCCCACTTTCAGGGCAAAGCCGTTCGCCCGCCCGCCCACCTTCCGCCAGGCGGCATGGGCGCGCACCACGCCGGCCACGCTGTTCCTGTCGGCAATGCCGATGCCTTTCAGGCCCAGGGCATGGGCGCGCGCGACCATTTCGGCCGGATGCGCCGCGCCGCGCAGGAAGCTGAAATTGGTGGCCGCCACCGGTTCGGCAAAGAACGGCGTGTCGCTCATGGAAACAGCCCGTGGACATACCAGGACGGCGCATTTTCCATGCCGTCATAAAGCCCGCGCCGAAACACCCACAGACGGCGGCCGCGCGCATCCTCGATCCGGTAGTAATCGCGCGTGGTGCGGGCGGCGCCTTCGCCCATGTGGCCGCCGCGCTGGCGCCACCATTCGGGTGCAATGCGTTCCGGCCCTTCGGCGTGGATCACTTCATGCACTGCGCCGCGCCAGCGCAGGCGCAGCGGCGGGCCATCGGGCACCCCGGCAATCACTTCGATCCTCTGCGGCGGATCGAACAGCAGCAGGGGGCGTGGCATGGTCGGAAGATGAAATGAAACGGAGCCGTTCAATTCTGCGGCAGGCAGGCTGACTTGTGCAGCTTCGGGCATGTGCCGGTCGGCCGGGGCCAGGCGCAGAACGGCATCCTGGCCCAGCCGCACGCCCAGCCGGTCGATCAGCGCCTGCAGGCTGTCCTGCGTTTCCTCACTCTGGTCCAGCCCGGTCTGCCGCGCGTCCAGCGGATCGGCCCGCTTGACCGACAGCGTGATGGCATCGAAGCCAAAGCCGGGATCGATCGGGTCGGCTAGGCTGTCGATCCGCTCGCGCAATAGGCGCACCACCAGCGGTGGATCGCGCGTGGGCTGGCCGGTTTCCACCAGCAGACGCCGCCGCGCGCCATCGCTGCGATGCAGAGTGAGGGCAAAATGGCGCCCGCCCAGGCGGCGCTGCTCCATCTGCGCGGCCACCTGGCGCAACAGATCCTCGGCCACTTCCAGCACGTCGTCAGTGCGGGCGATGGGTTCGGCAAAGCCCGCTTCGGCCCGGATCGGGGCCTGCACCGGCTGCGGCGCCAACGGCGCAGCCACATCGCCCATCACCTGGCGCAGGCGCAGCACCAGCCCTTCGCCAAAGCGGGCAGCGAGTGTTGGCGCCGGGCGCGTGACCAGGTCACCCAGCCGCTTGAGCCCGGCGCGGCGCAAGGCGGTGGTGGCGGCCTCGCCCAGGTCCAGCGCGGAGACGGGCAGGGCGGCCACGTCTTCGGCGCGGCGCTGGGCCGGGGTGCCATGGCGGGCGAGGGCACGCGCTGCCGCCGGATTGCCGGCCAGCGCATGGATTGTGGAAAGGCCTGTAATTTCAGTTGCCTTTGCCACCATCTTCGCTTCCGATCCGAAGAGATGCGCGCAGCCGCTGATATCGAGCAGCAGGGCATCGGGCGGATCGGGCATCACGCTGGGGGTCAGCGCGTGCATCGCCTTGGCCAGGTGCGTCAGCAGCGCGGTATCAGCGGCCGGATCATGGGGCAGGGTGGCGAGATCTGGACAGCGGGCGCGGGCATCGGCCAGGGTCATGCCCGGCGCCAGGCCATGGCGGGCCGCATCACGCTCCACCGCCATCAGCCGCAACGCCTGCCCGCTGCGCGCCACCAGGGCCAGCGGCGCGCCTTCGGGCAGCGGGTCTGTTGCTGTGGCTCTAACCCGTTCGCCCCTAACCCGTTCGCAGGGCAGCCATGGGAAGTACAGCGCCAGATGGCGCCGTCCTTGCGTTTTCGTTCCGGTTGGGGGTGCCGCCAAGGGACCCGGTGGTGTCCCGGAAACCGCCATGTTGTTCATCCCATTGCAAATGCCACGTCTGCCCCGCTGGCCCACCCCGCCAGCGCAGCGCCTCAACCGCGATCATCGGCAGGCCGGGCGGGCGCACTTGCGCGCCGGGTGGCGCCTCCAGCGGCAGGGATGGGGCACTGGCCACTTGCCAGCGGGTGTGCGCCGCACTGGGCTGGGCATTTGCCGCATGGCGCAGCAAGACCAACGGCGTCTGCGTGCGTTCGGCGGCCAGCACGAAGCGGCGGCTGGCGGTCAGGTCATAGCCCTTGAGCGGCCCTTCGCTTTCCAGCAGGACCAGCGCCAGGCCGGGGCAACGCGCCCCTTCCAGCCCGGCGCGCAGCAGGGCCGCGGCATCGCGCGCTTCCACCAGCAGCAGCCGCGCGGGATCGATACCCAACCGCGCCAGCCCTTCGCCATAAAGCCCCAGCCCTTGGCGCAAGGCCCCGCGCACCACCAGCACCGCGCCTTGGCGATTCGCCGTGCCCAGTCCCAGGGCAAAGGCCAGCCCCGCCGCGCGATCATCGCCTTCCCCATGCACTTCATGCACTTGCCCCGCCGCCAGCACCGGCATCGGCCGGCGCAAGGCCGGCCTCAGACGCCAGGTGGGCGAAGAGAGGATCGGGGCGGAAGGCGTTTCCATGTTCCTATTATGTTCCATTTTGCCTGCCCTGTCGAGGCTGGCCGTTGGAACAGGTGGGGACAGCAGGATGCCTTGCCGCCCATGGCGCCGGCCAGGATCACGCAAAAAAGGCCGCACGACCATCTGGTTGTGCGGCCTTTTGTCACATGGGAGAACGGTTCACTTCATCGTGGGGATCACGAAGCTCTGGTCCACCACGCCGCCCGATGTGCTGGGCCAGCGCTGGGTCACGGTCTTGGTGCGGGTGTAGAAGCGCACGCCGTCCATGCCGTATTGGTTGAGATCGCCAAAGCCCGAGCGCTTCCACCCGCCAAAGCTGTGATAGGCCACCGGCACCGGGATCGGCACGTTGATGCCAACCATGCCCACTTCCACCTTGGCGGCGAAATTGCGGGCGGCGGCGCCGCTGCGGGTGAACATCGCCACGCCATTGCCATAGGCGTGGTTGGTGGCGAGCGCGATGGCCTGGTCCACATCCTGCGCGCGCACGATCTGGAGCACCGGGCCGAAGATCTCTTCCTGGTAGCTGCGCATTTCGGGCGTAACCCGGTCAAACAGCGTGGGCGCCAGGAAATAGCCGTTTTCATAGCCTTGCAGCGAGAAGCCACGGCCATCCACCACCAGTTCGGCGCCTTCATCCAGGCCCATCTGGATGTAGCTTTCGATGCGCGCCTTGTGCTGGGCGGTCACGACCGGGCCATAGTGTGCGGCTTCGTCGGTGGAAATGCCCACCTTGAGGCTGGCGATCCCGTCGATCAGGCGGGCGCGCAGTTCCTCGGCGGTTTTGTCGCCCACCGGCACCACCACGGGCAGCGCCATGCAGCGTTCGCCGGCCGAGCCATAGGCCGCGCCGAGAATGTCGCTGACGACCTGGTCGAAATCGGCATCGGGCAGCACGATGCCGTGGTTCTTGGCGCCGCCCATGCACTGCATGCGCTTGCCCGCCTGGGCGCCGCGCTGGTAGACATAGTTGGCGATGTCGGACGAGCCGACGAAGCTGACCGCCTTGATGCGCGGATGGTCGAGAATGGCATCGACGGCCACCTTGTCCCCATGCACCACGTTGAACAGGCCCACCGGGCCGCCGGCTTCGAGGAACAATTCAGCCAGCATATTGGGCACCGAGGGATCGCGTTCCGACGGCTTGAGGATGAAGGCATTGCCGGTGGCGAGCGCCGGGCCGCTCATCCACAGCGGGATCATTGCGGGGAAATTGAACGGGGTGATCCCCGCCACCACGCCCAGCGGCTGGCGCATCGAGAACACGTCGATCCCCGGCCCGGCGCCTTCGGTATATTCGCCCTTGAGCAGGTGGGGGATCGCGCAGACGAACTCGATCACTTCCAGCCCGCGTTGGATATCGCCCTTGGCATCGGCAATCACCTTGCCGTGTTCGGCCGAAAGCGCGTGGGCCAGCTTGTCCATGTCGCGTTCGATCAGGCGCTTGAATTCGAACATGACGCGGGCGCGGCGCTGCGGGTTGAGGGCGGCCCATTCGGGCTGCACGGCCGCGGCGAGCGCCACGGCCCGATCGACATCAGCCTCGCTCGCCAGGCCGACCTGCGCCTGGACTTCGCCGGTGTTGGGATCGAAAACGTCGCTCTTGCGGCCAGAAGTGGCGGCAACGGCGGCGCCGTTGAGGAAATGGTCGATCTGGCGCATGGCAACTCTCCCGGCAAAGTTTGATGCCTGCTTGTAGCCCGTGCGCAAATATCCTGATACTGGCATTTTCGCCAAACAGGCCGTGCAAATTTGCAGGAACACCATGCGCATTCGCCAGTGGGACGACTTGAGGATATTTCTGGAAGTGGCGCGCCATGGCCGCCTGACCGCCGCGGCCCGTGCGCTGGGGCTGGACCATTCCACTGTCTCGCGCCGGCTTGATGGGCTGGAAAGCGGGCTGGGGGCGCGATTGGTGGACCGTTCGCCCAGTGGCGCCCGGCTGACCGAGGCGGGCCGTGCCCTGCTGCTCCATGCCGAGCGGATCGAGGCGGAAACCCATGCGGCCGACAGCGCACTGGGCGGGGTGGACACCGAATTGACCGGCACGGTGCGGGTGGCGACGCCGGCGGCTTTTGGCACATACCTGGTGGCGCCGCGCATGCCGCTGTTCATGGCCCGCCACCCGCGCATCGTGCTGGAACTGGCGCCCGAAACCCGCGCCGTCAGCCTCTCGCAACGCGAGGCAGACCTGGCCGTGACGCTCAAGCGGCCGCCGCGCGGGCGGCTCTATGCCCGGCAACTGGCGCCCTTCACCGTGGGCTTCTATGCCGCGCCTGCGTATCTGGAGCAGCACGGTACCCCCGAAAGCGTGGACGATCTTTCGCGCCACCGGCTGATTTCCTATATCGACGACCTGATCGACTGGCCCGAGCTGCGCTATCTGGATGAAGTGGCGCCGGGCATGCAGGCGCAGTTCCGCTGCACATCGGCCACGGTGCAACTGGCGGCGGTCCAGGCGGGCGGGGGCATCGGCCTGTTGCACACCTTTGCCGCCGATGGCGATCCCACTCTGGTGCGGGTCCTGCCCGATGTGGCGGTGCCACGCGCCTATTGGCTGGTGGTCCACGCCGAATTGCGCCGCTTGCCGCGCGTGCGCGCCGTGGCGGAATTCCTGGAGGAAGCAGCGCAGGGCGCGGGTCTTCACACAAAATAAGCCGCTGCCGGGGCAGACAATCACGCCACGCCTTCCTATCTGGATGGGCAACGACATCTTGCCGGAGCGCCCCTTTGACCGATACCGCCACGCTCGACGCCAAGTTTCCCCTGCTTGCCGCGCATGACCAGCCACCCTTTTCCGCAATCCGTGCCGACGACATCGTGCCGGCGATCACGGCCGCGATTGCCACGCACCGGGACGCCATGGCGCAATGCGTGGCCCGCGCCGGAGCCCCGGCAATGCTGGCCTTCAAGGAAGAGGCCGACCGCCGCATCGGCGAGGCCTGGGGTGTGATCGGCCATCTGCTGGCCGTGACCAACACCCCCGAACTGCGCGCCGCCCATGCCCAGGCGCAGCCGCTGATCGCCGCGCACTTTGCCGCCGTGGGCCAGGACCGCGCGCTTTACGAAGCGATCCGTGCCATCGACCCGGCGGCGCTGGATTCGCTGGCGGCCCGTGCGCGGGAACTGGCGCTGCGCGATTTCGAGCTTTCCGGCGTGGCGCTCGATGGGCAGGACGCCAACGATTTTGCCGAGAACCAGGTGGAGCAGGGGCGCCTGGCCACCGAATATGCCAATGCCGTGATGGATGCGACCGAAGCCTGGAGCCTGCACGTGACCGACCCGGCACGGCTGGCCGGCGTGCCCGAGGCCGATCTGGCCGGCATGGCCGCTGCCGCGCAGGCCAAAGGACACGAGCAAGGCTGGCTGATCACGTTGCATGCCCCGGTGGTGGTGGCCGTGCTGACATATGCCCAGGACCGCGCGCTGCGCCAGGAAGTGAGCCGCGCCTATGCCACGCGGGCATCGGACCAGGGGCCGAATGCCGGCCAGTTCGACAACGGGCCGCGCATGGCCGCACTGCTGGCCCTGCGCGCCAGGGCGGCGCAGCTGCTGGGGCAGGGCGATGCCGCCAGCCTGTCGCTGGCCACCAAGATGGCCGAAAGCCCGGCGGCGGTGGAAGCATTCCTGACCGACCTGGCCGCCCGCACCCGCCCGCTGGCGCAGGCCGAACTGGCCGATCTGGCCACGTTTGCCCGCGATGAACTGGGCATCGAGACGCTGGAGCCGTGGGACATGGGCTTTGCCACAGAGCGCGCGCGGCTGGCGCGCCATGCGCTCGATCAGTCCGAAATCCGCCGCTACCTGCCGCTGGACAAAGTGCTGCCCGCGCTGTTCGGCCATGTCGAGCGGCTGTTTGGCGTGACCTTCCGCGAAGTGGCGGGCGAGGGGTTGTGGCACGAGGACGTGCGCCGGTTCGACCTGTTCCGCGCTGGCCAGGATGCGCCGTTCGCCCGGCTTTACGCCGATTTCTTTGCGCGCGAAGGCAAGCGCGGTGGGGCGTGGATGAACGTGTGCCGCTCTCCCAGCCGCGCGGCGGAACAGGCGCAGATGCCGGTGGCCTATCTGATCACCAATTTCGCCAAGGCGGCGCCGGGCAAGCCCGCGCTGCTCCAGCATGCCGACATGGTGACGCTGTTCCATGAAATGGGCCACTGCCTGCATCACCTGCTGGGCGAGGGCGACTTGCCCTCCATCGGCGGGATCAGCGGGGTGGAATGGGATGCGGTGGAACTGCCGAGCCAGTTCCTGGAAAACTTTGCCTATGATGCGCACGTGCTCAAGGCGGCTTCGGCCCACGAGGAAACCGGACAGCCGCTGCCCGATGACCTGATCGTGCGCCTCAACGCCGCGCGGGGCTTCATGGGGGCGCTTGCCGTTTTGCGCCAGATCGAGTTCGCGCTGTTCGACATGCGCCTGCATCGCGCCGCGGCCGATGCGCCCGATGTGCAGGGCCTGCTCGATGCGGTGCGGGCCGAAGTGGCGGTGATGCGCTATCCGGCGTGGAACCGCTTTGCCCACGCGTTCAGCCACATCTTTGCCGGTGGTTATGCCGCGGGCTATTATTCCTACCTCTGGGCAGAGCTGCTTTCGTCCGACGCCTATGAGCAGTTTGCCCAGGCACCGCAGCGCCAGGGCGAGCTTGGCGCGGCGTTCCGGCGGGAAGTGCTGTCCCAAGGCGGCGGACGCGCGGCCATGGACAACTACGTGGCGTTTCGCGGGGGCGCGCCCGATCCGGGTGCGCTGCTGCGCGTGCGCGGGCTGGCGGCCTGAGTGGAGGCCTGGTTAAGCAAATACTTGTGAAGTGCTCGTCACCCCGGACTTGATACGGGGTGACGAAGAATGAAGTCAGCGCAAAGGTCGCTTTTCCAGCTTTCGCGCCAGGGTGCGGCGGTGCATGCCCAGGCGTCGCGCGGCTTCGGAAATGTTGAAATCGCATTCGACCAGGGTGGAGTGGATGTATTCCCACTCCACCGTCTTGATCGAGGACTTGCGCGTGTCGAGCGGCACGGTGGGGTCGCCACCCACCCGGCCGAACGCTTCCTCGATATCGTCGGTGTTGGCGGGCTTGGCCAGGTAGTGCGCCGCGCCCAGCTTGATGGCTTCCACCGCCGTGGCGATGGAGGCAAAGCCGGTGAGCACCACGATCCGGGTTTCGGGATCACGTTCGGCCAGCATGTGCACGCAAGTGAGGCCTGAACCGGTGCCGAGCTTCAAGTCCACCACGGCGAACTGGAAATCGTGGTGCTCCAGCAGCGCTTCGAGTTCGTCGGGCGTGGCGGCATGCTCCACGGCATAGCCGCGCCGTTCGAACGAGCGGCGCAGGGTGCGGGCAAAGGCGGGATCGTCTTCCACGATCACCAGCGGCAGGGCTTCGTCCTGCGCGGCCAGGATCAGTTCGCCCGGGGTCGGTTCAGGTGGCGTCGGTTCGGGATCGGTCATCAGGGTTCCCCCGTGCGATAAGCCAGCGAGGCCATCGGGATTTCCAGGCGCACCATGGCGCCGCGCGCGGTGCGGTTCTTCACATCGACCCGGCCGCCCAGCTTGCGCACGACGTTGACGACCAGGAACAGGCCAAGGCCACCGCCGTCACGGCCCTTGGTGGAATTGTAGGGGCGGCCGATCGATTCCAGCATTTCCGGGGCGAAGCCGGGGCCAAGATCGAGCACGGTCAACACGATATCGCCGCCGGACATTTCCGCGCGGATTTCCACGAAATCGGGCGAGACTTCCAGGGCATTGTCGATCACGTTGCCGATGATCTGGCGCAGCGCCGGATCGGCCACGATCGGGCGATCGGTCTGCACCATGTTGCGCAGGCGGATCGCGCCGTGGCCGCGCGCGTTCCATTCGGCCGCAATGGTTTCGAGGAATTCGCTCAGCGTGGTGATCTGCGGGTTTTCGCCCCGCGCTTCCCCGGCGCTGAGCAGGATGCCCGAAAGGATCGATTTGCAGCGCTTGAGTTCGGAGGCCATGTCCTGCAACTCGTCGCGCAAGTCGGGATCGGCGATGATCGCCGGGTGGCGCTGCCAATCGCCCAGGATGACCGACATCGTCGCCATCGGCGTGCCCAGCTCATGCGCCGCGCCCGAGGCGAGCAGGCCGAGGCGGACGATGTGCTGTTCCTCCGTCGCCTGCTGGCGCAGCGCGGACAGCGCGGTTTCGCTCTGCCGGCGGTTGCGGTCCATGCGGATCACGAAGAACACCAGCAGCGCCGCGACCAGTACGAAGCAGACGAGGTTGCCCAGCTGGAACAGCTCGATCGTGCCGTCGAAGGTGCCGGCGGGCAGGTCGAGCGGGCGGTGGACGAAGGCGAGGCGAGCAACGATCAGCCCGGCCATGACGGCCACGATCGCGCTCCAGTTGGGCGGCAAAAGGATCGCCGCGATCACGATCTGCATCAGGAACAGGAAGGTGAAAGGGTTGGACGTGCCGCCGCTGAAATAGAGTTGCCAGGCCAGCGCCAGCATATCGAGCGTGAGCGCGCCGAGCAGTTCGACATGGCTGTACCCCTCGCGCCCGCGATCGAGCAGCAGGGTAAGGCCATTGATCACCACCATCAGGATCGGCACGGCCACCAGCGGCGCCACGTCGAGCCTGACTCCCAGGACCTGCACGCTGACCCAGATGGCCACCAACTGGCCCGCCGCCGCGATCCAGCGCAATTGCACCAGCAGCGCCATGTTGCGCGCGCTGGCAGCGGGGTAGATCGGGCGGGTGGGTGACTGGGTCTGGGTCGCGTTCATCGCGCCTTGCGCCATACCATGATTGCCGCGCCAAGCGAGAGGGCGCAAAGGGCAAACCAGGTAAGCGCATAAGACAGATGGTTGTTGGGAAAGGCAATCACGGTGAGGCCCGGCACTGGCACCGGGGCGGCGGTGGGCCGTGGCGTTTCGCTTTGTGCATCGAGGAAATAGCGGGTTTCGCTGGCAACACCGCGCCGCGCGGCCATGACCGGCAGATCGCGGGCATACCAGCGTTCGGCTTCGGGCTGGTTGGCGCGCAGGAACGTGCCATGCGGTTCGTTGGGGCGGACGAGGCCGACGATGGCCACCGGCCCGGCCGGCACGGCAGCGCGGGCCGTATCCAGGCGGGTGCCCAGCGGCACGAAGCCACGGTTGATCCACACCGGGGCGGCGCCGGGCGCGGCCAGCGGGACCATCACCCAATAGCCATTGCCCAGGTTGCTGGTGGCCGTGACAAGCACGGTGGCGGCGGGCAGGAAGCGGCCCGACAGGGTGACGCGGTGATAGGCGAGTGGCGCGATATCGCCCGCCGGAATGGCCGTGGGCGCGATGGGCGCGGCGTGCAGCGCGCGGTCCACATCGGCGATCAGTGCTTCTTTCCAGGCGAGGCGCTTGACCTGCCAGATGCCCAGGCCGGCAAAGGCCAGGGCCAGCACCAGCAGAATCGAAACGGGCAGCAAGCGCCGCCTGCTGCCCGTTTGCGGTGTCATGATCAGTCCATCTGCTCGGCGTGCATCGGCATCATGTTGGCGTTCATGTGGTACATCACCCACATCGAGCCGGAGATGACGATCAGCACGACCACGCCGGTGAAGATCAGGGCCAGCATGTTCCAGCCCCCTTCGGCCTTGCCGTTCATGTGCAGGAAGTAGACCATGTGCACGATGATCTGCACCACGGCGAAAGCCGCGATGACCAGGGCCGTGGTGGTCTTGTCGGCAATCGCGCCGCTCATCACCAGCCAGAACGGAATGGCGGTGAGCACCACCGAAAGCACGAAGCCGATGACGTAGTCGCGCAGCGAGCCGTGCGCTTCCTCGCCATGGTGGCCGATGGCATGGGGATTGGCGTCACCATGCGCGTGGGCATGGGCCAGGTCGTTGTAGTTCTTCGCGCTCATCGCAGCATCCCCATCAGGTAGACGAAGGTGAAGACGCCGATCCACACGACGTCAAGGAAGTGCCAGAACAGCGACAGGCACATCAGGCGGCGCTTGTTGGCCTGGATCAGGCCCTTGCGCGAAACCTGCACCACCAGGGTGAGCAGCCAGACCAGGCCGAACGTCACGTGGAGGCCGTGGGTGCCCACCAGCGTGAAGAAGGCCGAAAGGAACGCGCTGCGCTGGGGCGTGGCGCCTTCGTGGATCAGGTTGGCGAATTCATAGAGTTCGATCGACAGGAACGCCGCGCCGAACACGGCGGTGACCAGCAGCCACATCTGCGTCTGGCTGACCGAACCGCGCTGCATCGCCAGCATGGCAAAGCCATAAGTGATCGACGAGAACAGCAGCATCGAGGTGTTGAGCGCCACCAGCGGCAGCTCGAACAGCTCGCGCGGGCCGGGCCCGGCGGCATAGTTGCCACCGAGCACGCCGAACGCGGCGAACAGCATCGCGAAGATGAGGCAGTCGCTCATCAGGTAGATCCAGAAGCCCAGCATGGTGCTGTGGCCTTCGGGATGGTCGTGCTCGTTCAGGTCCCAGAACTTGCCCAGCTTGGCCAGCGAGGCCGAAGCGATGGAATCGGGCAGGGGCGCCGACGAATGGGTGGCATCGCTCATGCGGCAGCTCCCTGGGTCTGGCCAAGGCGTTCCAGCTGGGCCGTGCGCTGCGCCTCGACGGCGGCAACGTCTTCGGCCGGGATGTGGTAATCGCGCTTGTAGTTGAAGGTGTGGATGATCGCGCTGGCGATCAGGCCCACGAACGAAATGCCGGCCAGCCACCAGATGTGCCAGATCAGGCCAAAGCCAAGCACGGTGCTGATGCCCGCCAGGATCACGCCCGCGCCGGTGTTGCTGGGCATGTGGATCGGGCGATAGCCATCGAGCGGGCGGCCGACGCCAGCGCGCTTCATGTCTTCCCAGGCGTCCAGGTCATGGACGATCGGGGTGAACGCGAAGTTGTAGGCCGGTGGGGGCGAGCTGGTGGCCCATTCCAGCGTGCGGCCGTGCCACGGATCGCCGCTTTCGTCCTTGAGCTCTTCACGCTTCCAGATCGACACGCCGTACTGCAGCACCATCGCGCCGATGCCGGCGGCGATCAGCACTGCGCCGAGCAGGGCCACGACGAAGAAGGGCTGGAGGCTGGGATCGTCGAACACGCGGGTCCGGCGGGTCACGCCCATCAGGCCCATGATGTAGAGCGGGGTGAAGGCGATCCAGAAACCGGGCACCCAGCACCAGAAGCTGACCTTGCCCCAGAACTGGTTGAGCTTGAAGCCAAAGGCCTTGGGCCACCAGTAGTTGATCGCCGCGAACACGCCGAACACCACGCCGCCGATGATCACGTTGTGGAAGTGCGCGATCAGGAACAGCGAGTTGTGCAGCACGAAGTCGGCCGGGGGGACGGCGAGGAGAACGCCGGTCATGCCGCCGATGGTGAAGGTGAGCATGAACGCCACCGTCCACATCATCGGCAGGTCGAAGCGGATGCGGCCGCGATACATCGTGAACAGCCAGTTGAACAGCTTGGCCCCGGTCGGGATCGAGATGATCATCGTGGTGATGCCGAAGAAGCTGTTGACGCTGGCGCCCGAGCCCATCGTGAAGAAGTGGTGCAGCCACACCAGGTACGACAGGATGGTGATGACCACGGTGGCGTAGACCATAGAGGTGTAGCCGAACAGGCGCTTGCCCGAGAAGGTGGAGGTGACTTCCGAGAACACGCCGAAGATCGGCAGGATCAGGATGTAGACTTCCGGGTGGCCCCAGATCCAGATCATGTTCACGTACATCATCGGGCTGCCGCCGAAGTCGTTGGTGAAGAAGTTGGTCCCCACGTAACGATCGAGCGAGAGCAGCACGAGCACGGCGGTCAGCACCGGGAAGGACGCGACGATCAGCACGTTGGTGCACAGCGCGGTCCAGGTGAACACGGGCATGCGCATCAAGGTCATGCCCGGCGCGCGCATCTTGATGATCGTGGCGATCAGGTTGATGCCCGAAAGCGTGGTGCCCACGCCGGCCACCTGCAGCGACCAGATGTAATAGTCCACGCCGACCCCGGGGCTGTAGGCACGGCCCGACAGCGGCGGGAACGCCAGCCAGCCGGTCTGCCCGAATTCACCCAGGAACAGCGAAGCCATGACCAGCACGGCGCCGCCCGTGGTCATCCAGAAGCTGAAGTTGTTGAGGAACGGGAACGACACGTCGCGCGCGCCGATCTGCAGTGGCACGACATAGTTCATCAGGCCGGTGACGAAAGGCATCGCGGCAAAGAAGATCATGATCACGCCGTGGGCGGTGAACACCTGATCGTAGTGATGCGCGTTGAGATAGCCTTCGCTGCCGTTGAACGCGATGGCCTGCTGGAGGCGCATCATGATCGCATCGGCAAAGCCGCGCATGAACATCACCAGGCCCAGGATCATGTACATGATCCCGATCTTCTTGTGATCGACGCTGGTGAACCATTCCTTCCAGAGATAGCCCCAGAGACGGAAATAGGTGAGCGCACCCACCAGCGCGATCCCGCCAAGGACCACGCCGGCGAATGTTGCCGCCACGATCGGTTCGTGGAGGAAGGGTAGCTGCTCTAGGGAAATGCGTCCCAGGAGCGGGGACCACTGCGGCGGGGCAGTGGCTGGAAGGGGGACAGCGGTCATCGCGGTATCCATCGATCAGAAGAACAGGACTGGATCAAATCTGGTACGACTTGAGAATTCGGCAATCTGCCTCAAGAGGCAGGCTGCAGCAGCGGACCAGCCAGGCTGATCCGGGGGCCGCTTGCCTGGTTGATGCCGGCGCCGCGCAGGCGGTCCAGCGTCTTGGGCGGTGCGGTTTCGGCGCCGGGGGCAGCCATCGGACGGTTGTCGCTGCAATAGGCCTTCACGAAGCGGTCGGTCTGGGCAATCACGCTGCCGGGCAGGACCGGGGTTTCGGTGGCGCGGCCGCTCTTGTCATAGGTGAGCGCCGCAACGTTGAGACGGGCCGCTTCCTTGGGCACGCCGCCCTTGGCATCGAGCATGGCCATCTGGCTGGCGCAGATCTTGCCGGGCTGCACGCACAGGTCGACCACGGCGTTGAACAGGTCGGGCGCGACAGAGGTATAGTGGTGCACGGGCTCGGCAATGCTGGGCTTGTCGAGCTGGAGATAGCTGTCGCGGGTCAGTGCGCCATCGTTCTTGCCGGCCTTCACGCTGGCCACCCACTGGGCGAACTGCTGGTCGGACACGGCGCGCGTGGCAAAGTGCATGTGCGAGAAGCCGGCGCCGCTGTAGTGTGCCGAAATGCCCTGGAACGAGCCTTCGCTGTTGAACACGGCGTGCAGCTTGGTTTCCATGCCGGGCATGGTGTAGATCATGCCGGCCAGCGCCGGGACATAGAAGGTGTTCATCACGGTGGACGAAGTCAGGCGGAAGCGCAGCGGGCGACCCGCCGGCACGACCAGTTCGTTGACCGTGGCGATGTTCTGTTCAGGATAGATGAACAGCCATTTCCAGTCCATCGACACCACTTCGACATCGAACGGCTTCTCGTTCGAAACCAGCGGCGTCTGGGCATCGATGCGCGAAATCGCGCGGTAGGGATCGAGCAGATGGGTGCCCACCCAGGTGACGGCGCCCAGCGCGATGATGATCATCAGCGGCGCGGCCCAGATCAGCAGTTCCAGCTGGGTGGAGTGGTTCCAGTCCGGATCGTACTTGGCCTGCGTGTTGCTGGCGCGATAACGCCAGGCAAACAGCACGACCGTGGCCATGACGGGCACCACGATCAGCAGCATGAGCAAGGTGGCCACGATGACCAGGTCGCCCTGCTGGCGAGCGACGTCGCCCGCGGGGTTGAGCACAACCCAGTCGCAGCCGGCAAGCGGCAGGGCCAGGAGCGGGACGATGGCGCAGCGCAACAGGCGCGCCCGATTCAGGAGGTTCGCACGCATGGTGCGCACCTAGAAGCGGTGGCCTGTGCAAACGATAGGACATTTTGTCCAATCCCCTTCGCGGCTGCACAATTCCAATAGGGTATATCACAGGCAGGCTGCGCATGCGGCCGGCCATTCGGCGCGTTTGCGAGAAATGCGCGGAAGCCAAGGAGTTTGTGTCAGCCATGACTGCTGCCGTAGTCGATTACAACGCAGAGCTGGGGAGCGATTCCCACGCCGGACACGGCCCGATTTCCCCCGGCGAGATCGCCATCGGCGTGATCATCGGGCGTACGTCGGAGTTCTTCGACTTCTTCGTCTATGCGATCGCATCGGTGATCGTGTTCCCGAAGGTGTTCTTCCCGTACCTCGATCCGCTCAACGCCACGCTGGCTTCGTTTGCGGTGTTCCCGCTGGCGTTCATCGCCCGCCCGGTCGGCTCGTTGTTCTTCATGTGGCTCGACCGCGCCTATGGCCGCGGCTTCAAGCTGACGGTGGCGCTGTTCGGCCTGGGTGGCTCGACCGCGGCGATCGCATTCCTGCCCGGCTATGCCGATCTGGGCCGCAATGCCGTGCTGCTGCTGGCGCTGTTCCGCCTTGGCCAGGGTTTTGCCCTGGGTGGTACATGGGATGGCCTGGCCTCGCTGCTCGCGCTCAATGCCCCCGAAGGCCAGCGCGGCTGGTACGCCATGATCCCCCAGCTTGGCGCGCCGCTTGGCCTGATCGTGGCCAGCCTGCTGTTTGCGTTCTTCACCTCGTCGCTGCCGGCCGAAGACTTCCTGTCGTGGGGTTGGCGCTTCCCGTTCTTCGTGGCTTTCGCGATCAACGTGGTGGCGCTGTTCTCGCGCCTGCGCATCGTGGTGACGCCCGAATTCCAGCGCCTGTTCGAATCGCGTGACCTGGTGGCCGAAAGCCCGCTCGTCACCATCCGCGAACAGTGGAAGACGATCCTGATCGGCGCCTTTGCCCCGCTCGCCAGCTTTGCGCTGTTCCACATGGTCACCGTGTTCCCGCTGTCGTGGGTGTTCATCTTCACCAGCGAAGAACCCACCCGCTTCCTCACCATCGAAGCCGGCGCTGCGGCCTTGGGCGTTGCTGCCATCGTGATTTCGGGCCTGGTGGCCGATCGCGTGGGTCGCCGCACCCTGCTGGGCTTCTCGGCCGCCGCGATCGCCGCGTTCTCGGGCTTTGCCCCGCAGTTGCTCGGCATCGGCGTTGCGGGCGAGATTTCGTTCATGCTCACCGGCTTCCTGCTGCTCGGCGTTTCGTTCGGCCAGTCTTCGGGCGCCGTGGCCGATGCGTTCGAAACCCGCCACCGCTACACCGGCTCGGCCCTGACGGGCGACTTGGCCTGGCTGCTGGGCGCGGGCTTTGCGCCTTATGCGGCGCTGTGGCTCTCGGCCAACTATGGCCTGCTTGCTTCGGGTGCCTACCTGCTTTCGGGCGCGGCCGGCACGATCTTCGCGCTGTGGGCGAACCGGACGGCGGCCACCCGCTAAATCGCGGTCGCAAGACACACAAAAAGGGCGGTTCGGACAGGCTCCGAACCGCCCTTTTTTGTCTCTATCTCCCCCTCCTCTTCAGAGGAGGGGCGCGCGGGGGGTGGTGGAAGCCTTGCGCTACCCATCGCACCACCCCCAAACCCCCTCCTCTGAAGAGGAGGGGGCTTTGTTCGCAGGTCAGGATTGTGCGGCTTGCACGGTGTTGGCCAGCAGGCAGGCGATGGTCATCGGGCCAACGCCGCCGGGCACCGGGGTGACGGCGCGGGCGTGGTCCATTTCGTGCGCGGCGCAGTCGCCCACCAGGCGGGTGGTGCCATCGGGTTGGTTCACGCGGGTGATGCCCACGTCGATCACCACGGCACCGGGCTTGACCCAATCGCCCTTGACCAGTTCGGGCGCGCCGGCGGCGGCCACCACGATATCGGCCTTGCGCACGATGTCGGGCAGGCCCTGCGTGGCGATGTGGGTGACTGTAACCGTGCATTCGCGTTCCAGCAGCAGCATGGCCACCGGCTTGCCCACGATGTTGGACTTGCCGATCACCACGGCATCGAGCCCGCGATAGTTGTCGATCACGGTATCGAGCAGCATCATGCAGCCCAGCGGGGTGCAGGGCACCAGGCCGCCGGTGCCGGTGGAGAGCCGGCCGACGTTGACCGGATGGAAGCCGTCCACGTCCTTGGCCGGGTCTATCGCATCGAGCACCTTGCCGGCATCGATCTGCGCCGGCAGCGGCAATTGCACCAGGATGCCGTGCACCGTGGCATCGGCATTGAGCGCGGCGATCAGGGCGAGCAGATCGTCCTGCGCGGTATCGGCTGCCAGGCGATGCTCGATCGAATGGATTCCCACTTTGGCGCATTGGCTGATCTTGCGGCCGACATAGACCTCGCTCGCCGGATCGTTGCCCACCAGGACGACGGCCAGGCCAGGCGTGGGCAAGCCATCGGCGACCATCTGCGCCACGGCCTGGGCGGTGGTGTTCGAAAGCGCGCGGGCGATTGCCTTCCCGTCGATAAGCGTAGCCATGTTCTCTCCCCTGGCAGTTGCGGTTTGCGGCTCTTGTCGGCCCAGCCCATAGCGCAAATATTGTATGTGTTGCATACAATATTTGCGCGAACGCATGGCGCGCGGACAAAAAAAGGGCCGGTCGGAAATCCGATCGGCCCGGGAAGTTTTGGGAGAGGATGCCTGAAAGGCCTTATCCGAATGACCCATTCAGAGCCGGCAAGCAAATGCGTTTCGCGCAAGGAAACATGCATTTTTTGCAATCAAAGCCCCGGAAACGTTGGATTGACAGCGGCCGCCAACATTTGACGGTAAAAATGCAAACGATTTTATAGGTTTGTGCAGCAGTATGGTGTTAGCGCTATCTCCGGTTGGCAATAATACCAATCCCAAATGCATTGGTATGCACCTTGTTCAACGCGCATCGTTGCCGCCACCGCGAGGGCGGCAATCCCGGTTTTTGCGCGAATCACCCGGCGAGCAGGTCTGCCGCCAGCGCTTCGGCCACGCGAATCCCGTCCACTGCCGCCGAAAGAATCCCGCCGGCATAGCCAGCGCCTTCGCCGGCGGGATAGAGCCCGCGGGTGTTGAGGCTTTGCAGGTCCTTGCCCCGCGTGATCCGCACGGGAGAGGAGGTGCGCGTTTCAACCCCGGTCATCACCACGTCGGGGTGATCATAGCCAACCATCTGCCGGCCGAACACGGGCAGCGCCTCGCGCAGCGCGTCGGTGACGAAATCGGGCAGGCATTCTTCCAGCGCCGTGAGGTGCACGCCGGGCTGATAGGATGGGACGATGCTACCGAATTCGCTGCTGGGGCGGCGGGCCAGGAAATCGCCCACTTTCTGCCCCGGCGCCTGGTAGTTCGATCCGCCGGCCACGAAGGCGCGCTCTTCCCAATGGCGTTGCAGGGCAATGCCCGCCAGCGGATGGCCGGGAAAATCGCGTTCGGGCGTGATATCCACCACCAGGCCCGAATTGGCGTTGAATTCGGCGCGGGAATACTGGCTCATCCCGTTGGTCACGACGCGGCCTTCCTCGCTGGCTGCGGCGACCACGCGCCCGCCCGGGCACATGCAGAAGCTGTAGACCGCGCGGCCATTGCTGGCCTGGTGCGCCAGGGCATAGGCCGCCGGGCCGAGCACGGGGTGCTTGGCGCAGGCGCCATAGCGGGCCTGGTCGATCAGGCTTTGCGGATGCTCGATCCGCACCCCGATGGCAAAGGGCTTAGCCTCGATATGCACGCCGCGTGCGTAGAGCACTTCAAATGTGTCGCGCGCCGAATGGCCCACGGCCATGATCACGCGGCGCGCGGGCAGGAATTCCCCGTTGGACAAGTGCAGCCCGGCCAGGCGCCGCTCGCCAGCGGCGTCGGTCTCGACGGCGAAATCGTCGACGCGGGTGCCGAAGCGGTATTCCCCGCCGAGCTGCTCGATGGTCTCGCGCATCGACATGACCATGGTGACCAGGCGGAAGGTGCCGATATGGGGGTGCGCTTCGGTGAGAATGTCGTCGGGCGCGCCGGCCTTGACGAATTCCACCAGCACCTTGCGGCCCAGGTGGCGCGGGTCCTTGATCCGGCTGTAGAGCTTGCCATCGGAAAAGGTGCCGGCGCCGCCTTCGCCGAACTGCACGTTGGATTCGGGCGTCAGCACCGACTTGCGCCACAGCGCCCAGGTGTCCTTAGTACGCTCGCGCACGACCTTGCCGCGCTCCACGATGATCGGCTTCAGGCCCATCTGCGCCAGGATCAACCCGGCGAGCAGGCCGCACGGGCCCGCGCCGATCACCACGGGGCGCTCGCCTTCGCCGGCGTGCCAGCCTTCGGGCGCCTTGACCGGAAAGCGATAGGTGGTGTCGGGCGTGGGGCGTACGTGGCTGTCGCCGGCAAGGCGCGCCAGCACGTCGGCTTCATCCGCGTCACTCAGCGTCACGTCCACCGCATAGACCAGCTGGATCGCGTTCTTGCGCCGCGCGTCGTTGCCACGCTTGGCCACGGCAAAGCGCACGACCGCGCTTTCCGCCACGCCCAGGCGCGCGGCGATGGCGGGCAGCATGGCGGCGGGATCGTGATCGAGCGGCAGCTTGAGTTCGGTAAGACGCAACATGGGGTGCGCCTCTAGCCCTTGCGCGGCGCGAGGGAAAGCCGGATGAAGGGGCCATGCGTTTCCCCCGTCCCGCCGTTGCCGCGCTTGTCGCCATGTCCCTGGCATCACCGGCCCTGGCCGATGCGCCGCTGCCCACTAAGGCCGAGCGTGCGGTGCACGAGCGCGCGCTGACGCTTGACACCCATCTCGACACGCCGGCCTCGCTCGTGCTGCCGGGCTGGTCGATCACGGAACGGCACAGCGTGGCGGCCGACCGCACTCAGGTGGACGTGCCACGCATGGTGGCGGGTGGCCTCGATGGCGGGTTCTGGGCGATCTATACGCCGCAAGGGCCGCTCGATCCGGCCAGCACCCGCGCGGCGCGCGATTATGCGTTTCGCCGTGCGGTGGCGATCCACGCCATGGTGGCGGCGCACCCCGATGCCTTTGCCCTGGCGAGCAAGGCCGCCGATGCCGCGCCGATCGCCGCGGGTGGGCGCCGCGTGGTCTATCTTTCCATCGAGAATGCCTGGCCGCTGGGCGATGACCCCACCTTGCTCCAGTCCTTTTATGCATTGGGCGTGCGGATATCGGGCTTTGCCCATTTCAAGACCAACCAGTTTGCCGACAGCAGCACCGATGCGGCCAAGTGGGATGGCTTGAGCCCCGCAGGCGTGCAGCTTCTGGCGGAAATGAACCGGCTGGGCGTGGTGCCCGATCTCTCGCACAGTTCCGATGCCGCGCTCGACGATGCGCTGCGCCTGTCGAAAGCGCCGATCATCCTGAGCCATTCGGGCTGCAAGGCGGTCTATGACCATCCGCGCAATATCGACGACGCGCATTTGCGCGCGCTGGCGGCGCAGGGCGGGGTCATCCAGATCAATTCGGTCTATGTGAAGAAGCTGGCGCAAAGCCCGCAGCGCAAGGCCGCGCTCGACGCGCTGGAGCAACGCTTTCCCGAAGACCGCGTGCTGACCGTGGCCGAGCGCGCCGATTACCTCGCTGCGCGCCAAAAGATCGACCGCGAATGGCCCGAACAGCGCGCCGGGTTCGACGATGTGATGGCCAACCTGCTCCACGCGTTGAAAGTGGCAGGGGTGGACCACGTCGGCATCGGCCTGGATTGGGATGGCGGCGGCGGGGTGTCTGGCCTTGAGGACGTGGCGGACCTTCCGCGCCTGACCACCGCGCTGCTGCGCGCCGGCTATAGCGAGGCGGACGTGGCGAAGATCTGGTCGGGCAATGTGCTGCGCGTGCTGACGGCGGCGGAGGCCGAAGCGGCAAAAGAGCAGGCGGCGCTGCACCCGCTCTAATTTTTGCAACCATCCGTTCCGATCATTGCGTTGGATCGATAGGGGGGTGGTCGCTATCATCGCCCCATCATGGTCGATCAGCCCCAGCTATCTCTTCCCATCCTGCCGCCAGAGGCCTTGGCACTGCCCACCACAGAGGTTGAGGCCCAGGCCGCTGCCCAGCGCGATGGCTGGCAGATTCCGCCGGCGTGCGTGCCGGGCGTTATGGGCAACCTGGCGTTGCTGGCGCGCCATGCCGCGATCTTTGCCGGAAACGCTGCGTGATGTCCGCGCTCGAACAGGCTGCTGCTGTCCGCACTGGCAAGGCAAGCGCGGTGGACCTGGCGCAGGCCGCGCTCGCGCGTCTCGCGGCAGACCCGCATGTCGCGGTCACGCGCCTGCTGCCTGCACGCGCGCTGGATGAAGCCGCGCGGGTGGATGCCCTGGTGGCGCAAGGGCGCGATCCTGGGCCGCTCGCCGGAGTGCCCTATGGCGTGAAAGACCTGTTCGACGTGGCGGGCGAAGTGACCACGGCCGGTTCTGCCGTGCGCGCCGATGCCGCGCCGGCTGCCACCGATGCGGAAGCGGTGCGGCGCTTGGCTGCGGCGGGCGCGGTGCTGGTGGCGACGCTTAACATGGACGAATTCGCCTATGGCTTTGCTACGATCAACGCGCGCCATGGCACCACGCGCAATCCGCACGATCCCGCGCGGCTGGCCGGTGGCTCTTCGGGTGGATCGGCGGCGGTGGTGGCGGCGGGCGCGCTGGCCTTTGCCCTGGGGTCAGACACCAATGGTTCGATCCGCGTGCCGGCCAGCCTGTGCGGGCTCTATGGCCTGAAACCCACGCACGCCGATCTGCCGCTCGACGGCACGTTTCCGTTCGCGCACAGCTTTGACGATATTGGCCCCTTCTGCGGCAATCTGGCCGATCTGCGCGCGATCTGGGCGGTGCTTTCCGGGCGCGTGGATGTGGCGCCCACGGCGCTGCACCTGGGTGCACTGGGCGGCCGGTTTGCCGAAAACATCGATCCGGCCCAGGCCAGCGCCATTGCCGCGATCGTGGGCGAGGGGCCGTGGCTGACGCTGCCCGATCTGGCGCGCTATCGTTCGGCCGCGTTCCTGATCACCGCCTATGAGGGCGGGAACCTGCACCGCGCCGACCTGGCGCGCGCCGCGATGGCGTATGACCCGGCGGTGCGCGACCGGCTGATCGCCGGAAGCCTGCTGCCCCGCGCGCTCTATGATGCCGCGCAAGACTTGCGGGCCGCGGCGCGCGACCATGTCGATGCGCTGATGGAAGCGGCAGGCGTTGATGTGCTGCTGGCGCCGGCCACGCCCTGCACGGCGCCGCCGATTGCCGATCCGCGTATCCTGATCGACGGCGCCATGGTGCCCGCGCGCGCGGACCTGGGCATTCACACCCAGCCGATCACGTTCCTGGGCCTGCCCTCGCTTTGCGTGCCGCTGCGGCGGCCGGGACAACTGCCGCTGGGCTTGCAGTTGATCGGGCGCCGTTTTGGCGAAACGGCTCTTTTCGCGTGTGCACAAATGCTGGAAGAACGGGGCGTGGTCGGTGCAACTGCGCCGGGGGCAATCGCGCCGCAAGACATCGCGCCACAAGAAATTTCAGGGGAATTGCAATGACAGAGGGCGTGGCGCAGCGGATCGGCGCCTATTTCGATTTCGCGGGGCGCGGCACCAGCATGCGCACCGAAGTGGTGGCGGGCGCAACCACGTTCCTGACCATGGCCTATATCGTGCTGGTCAACCCTTCCATCCTGGGCCAGGCGGGCATGCCGGTGGCGGCGGTGGCGGCGGCCACGTGCTTTGCCGCCGCCTTCGCCTCGATCCTGATGGGCGTGGCGGCCAACACGCCGCTGGCGCTCGCACCAGGCATGGGCCTCAACGCCTATTTCGCGTTTACCGTGGTGGGGCAGATGCATGTGCCCTGGCAGGTGGGCCTGGGCTGCGTGATGATTTCGGGGCTGGTGTTTCTGATCCTGACGCTGACGGGCGTGCGGCAGCTGATCGTCTCGGTCATTCCCAATTACCTGTTCGCGGCAGTCGCCGGGGGCATCGGCCTGTTTATCGGTTTCATCGGGTTGAAGGATGCGGGCATCGTGGTAGGCAACCCGGCCACGCTGGTGGCGCTGGGTGACCTCAAGAGCGCCGGGCCGGCGCTGGCGCTGCTTGGCCTGCTGATCATCGGTGTGCTGTCGGTGTGGAACGTGCGCGGGGCCATGCTGCTGGGCATTGTCGCCACCACGCTGGTCGGCTGGTTTTCCGGCATGGTTCATGTGACGCCGCAGCCCTACTCGCTCGATGCGCTCACTGCCACGGCGTTCCAGCTCGATCTGCCCGGCGTGCTCAAGCTGTCGGGCGGGGTGATCGAGATTGTCTTCGTGTTCCTGTTCGTCGATCTGTTCGACAATATCGGCACGCTGGTCGCCGTCACCAAGCGCGCCGGGCTGATGGACAAGGCGGGCCGCATTCCCGGCCTCAACCGCATCCTGATCACCGATGCCGTGGCGACGATGGTGGGCGCCCTGGCCGGCACCAGCACGGTCACGTCCTACGTGGAAAGCGCGGCCGGCGTGCAGGCGGGTGGGCGCACGGGCCTGACCGCGATCGTCACGGGCCTATTGTTCTTCGCCACCATGTTTGTGGCGCCCTATGCACAGCTCGTTCCGCTGGCGGCGACGGCCCCGGCGCTGATCATCGTGGGCGGGCTGATGCTGCTGCCGCTGACCGAGGTGGAGTGGGAAGACCCGATGGCGGCGATCCCGGCGTTCCTGACCGTGGCGATGATCCCGCTGACCTTTTCCATCGCCAATGGCCTGGCGCTGGGCATCACTGCCCACGCCGTGCTCACCCTGCTGCGTGGCCGCGCGCGCAAAAGCGACTGGTTCCTGTTCGTGCTGGCGGCGCTGTTCGTGGCGCGGTTCGTGTGGATGGGAGCGGCATGATGGGCAAGTTCAAGACAATCCTTGCCGCAGCGGCAGCGCTGGTGGCCATTCCGCAGGCTGCGCAGGCCGCTGCCGTTACGCTCGATCCCACGCCGCGCACCTTGGTGCTGACCGCCTATGCCCCCGAATGGGAGGCCATGGCCGCCGTCATCACCCATGGCCGTCGCGTGAAAGTCAACGACCGCGAGATCGTGCTGGGTACGCTGGCCGGGCGGCCGGTGATCCTGATGTCGAGCGGCGTTTCCATGGTCAACGCGGCGATGAACACGCAGCTGGCCATCGATCATTTCAAGGTCAAGCGGATCGTCTTTTCGGGCGTGGCCGGCGGGGTGGACCCGGCGCTCAATATCGGGGACGTTTCGGTGCCCGAGCAGTGGGGCCAATACCTGGAAGTGATGTTTGCCCGCCAGACCGAAAGGCCGGATGGCACGAAGGGCTGGCAAACCCCATCGCCAAGCCCCGCTGGCGCGCCGGAAAACTGGCAGTTCATCTTCCCCAACGGCACCCGCGTGGGCAATGCGGTGGAACCGGCGAAGAACCATATCCTGCTGCCCGCCGATCCGGCGCTGGTTGCCCTGGCGCGCAAGGTGACGGCGGGCCTGACGCTCAAGCGCTGCGTGGCGCCTTCGGCGGGGATGAGCGCGGAAGCCAAGCTGTGCCTGCCGCACGATCCCAAAGTGGAAGTGGGCGGCACCGGGGTTTCTGCCGGCGTCTATGCCGACAATGCCCAGTTCCGCGAATATCTGTTCCGCGCCTGGCACGCCCGCCTGCTCGACATGGAAAGCGGCGCGGTGATCCAGGTGGCCTATGCCAACCGCGTGCCGGCCATCGTGTTCCGCTCGCTGTCTGACCTTGCCGGTGGGGACGCCGATCGCAACATGGAATATGTGTTCGATCATGTCGCTTCGGTCAATTCGGCCACCGTGGTGCGCGCGTTCATCGCCGCGCTGCCGGATTGAGCGCGATGGCCGGCATGCTTCATACGGTGCGTGGGGCGCGCGGCATCGTCACCGCGCCGCACCATCTGGCCGCGCAGGCGGGCCTGGATGTGTTGCAGGACGGCGGCAGCGCGGCGCAGGCGACGATTGCCGTCGCGGCCACGCTGGCGGTGGTCTATCCGCATATGACCGGGATCGGCGGCGACGGCTTCTGGCTGATCCGCGAGGCCGATGGCCGCGTCCATGCCGTTCACGGCGTGGGTGGGGCGGCGCAGGCGGCGACGCTCGATCGCTATGCCGGGCATGCCGCCGTGCCCTGGCGCGGGCCGCTGGCGGCCAATACCGTGGCGGGCACGCTGTCGGCCTGGGAAGCGGTGCTGGCCACCGAGCCGGCGCCGCTGCCGCTTGCGCGCCTGCTCGCCCCGGCGATTGCCCATGCCGAAGCGGGCGTGGCGGTGACCGCCGGGCATGCCGCGCTGGCGGCGAGCAAGGGCCCGGAACTGCGCGCGCAGCCCGGCGCCTATGCCCAGGTGTTCGAACCCGAAGGTCGCCCCTTGCAGGAAGGTGAGATGTTGCGCCAGCCTGCCTTGGCCCGCACCTTGCGCCGTCTGGGCGAAGCGGGACCAGCCGATTTCTACACCGGCGCGCTGGCGGCGGACGTGGCGGCGGACCTCGCCGCGCTGGGCAGCCCGGTTGCGGCGGCCGATCTGGCCGCGCATCGCGCCACGCGGCCTGAACCGCTCGCGGTCGAAACGCAGGCCGGCACGCTCTACAACAGCGCGCCGCCCACGCAGGGCGTGGCGTCGCTGCTGATCCTGGCGCTGGCCGAGCGCGCCGGGCGCAGCACGGGTGAGGGCTTTGCCCATGTCCACACGCTGGTCGAAGCGACCAAGCAGGCGTTCCTGTGGCGCGACGCGCATTGCGGCGATCCGGCCTATATGACCGTGGCGGCGCAAGACCTGCTGGACGATGCCGAGGCGCTCGATGCCATGGCGGCGCGGATCGACCCGGCGCGGGCGCTGTCCTGGCCGCAGCCCTCGCAATGGGGCGATACCTGCTGGTTCGGCGCGGCCGATGCGCAGGGGCAGATCGTCTCCGCCATCCAGAGCACCTATTTCGAATTCGGATCGGGGCTGGTGCTGCCGCAGACCGGGATCACCTGGCAGAATCGGGGCGCTTCGTTCCGCCTGGCCGAAACCGGCTGGAATGCCCTGAAGCCCGGGCGCAAGCCGTTCCACACGCTCAATCCCGCGCTGGCGGCGCTGCGCGATGGCCGCGTGATGGCCTATGGCACGATGGGCGGGGAAGGGCAGCCGCAGACCCAGGCCGCCGTGTTCAGCCGCCATGTGTGGCACGGGATGGATTTGCAGGACGCGATTTCCGCGCCGCGCTGGCTCTTGGGCCGCACCTGGGGCGAGGATAGCACCACGCTCAAGATCGAGGACGGCTTTGCGCCGGAAGTCTATGCCGCGCTGGCAGCGGCGGGGCATGTGGTGGAGCGCGTCGGGCCGATGACCGCGATGATGGGCCATGCCGGGGCGCTGGTGCGACACGCCGATGGCGCGTTGGAAGGCGCGACCGATCCGCGCAGCGATGGCGGAGTGGCGGCATGGTGACGGGTGGCGCCCGTGCGGTGGCGCGCTGCCAAGCGCTGGGCCGTGCGCCCTTTTCCGACTTGGAGGGTAGCCTCTATCGCGGCTGGCTTTCCCCCGCGCATCGCACCAGCGTGGAACAGGTGGCGGAATGGATGCGCGAGGCTGGCATGGCCACGCGCATCGACGGCGCGGGCAACCTGATCGGGCGCTATGAAGGCGCCGGCGATGGCCTGCCGCTGATCATCGCCAGCCATATCGATAGCGTGCGCGATGGCGGGTTCTACGATGGGCCGCTGGGCGTGATGCTCGGCATCGAATGCGTGGCCGCGCTGCATGAGGCCGGGCGGCGGATGCCCTTCGCCATCGAAGTCATCGCATTCGGCGACGAGGAAGGCAGCCGCTTTCCCGCCGCGATGCTGACCAGCAAGGCCGTGGCCGGGCTGCTAGGCAGTGTGCCTGAGATGGCCGATGCCGGCGGTACTTCCCTGGCGCAGGCGCTGGGCGAATGGGGCCTTTCACCCGAAACGCTGCTGGCCGCTCGTCATCCCGGCGCGTTCGCCTATCTCGAAGCGCATATCGAGCAGGGGCCGGTGCTCGAAGCCGAAGGGCTGGCGCTGGGTGTGGTGACAGGCATTGCCGCGCAGTTGCGCTATGAAGTGGACGTGGCGGGCCTTGCCGGACATGCTGGCACCAGCGCCATGCCGCTACGCCGCGACGCGCTGGCGGGCGCTGCCGAAATGATCCTGGCGATCGAGCGGATTGCCCAAGCCGACGCCAGCGATCTCGTGGCCACCGTCGGCCGGATCGAGGCGCTGCCGGGCGCGGCCAACGTGATTGCCGGCCAGGTGCGCTTTACCATCGACGTGCGCGCGGGCGAGGCGGCGCGGCGCGATCGGGCGGCCGAGGCGATCCTGGCAGACCTCGCCGTGATTGCAGCGCGGCGCGGTCTGTCGCTCAGCCATCGTCTGGTCCACGATCTGCCGCCGTCGCCCTGCGATCCGGCGCTGATGGACAGCTTGGAAGCCGCGCTGGTGGCCACTGGCCACCCGGCGCACCGGCTGGTTTCCGGGGCGGGGCACGATGCCATGATCATGGCCGCGCTGTGCCCCACAGCCATGCTGTTCATTCGCTGCCGCGAGGGCATCAGCCACAATCCTGCCGAGCATGTGGAGGCGCAGGACGTTGCCGCCGCGCTGGCCACCATGCTGGGCTTCATCGACAATCTGGGAGTGACGTGTGCTTGATCCCTTGCTCTTTGGCGAAATCGATCCGCCCCAGCGCCTGTTGATGGGGCCGGGGCCGGTCAATGCCCATCCCCGCGTGCTGCGCGCGATGAGCGCCGATCTGCTGGGCCAGTTCGACCCGGAAATGACCGGCTACATGAACCAGGTCATGGCGCTCTATCGCCCAATCTTCGGCACGCGCAACCACTGGACCATGCTGATCGACGGCACGGCGCGCGCGGGGATCGAGGCATCGCTGGTCAGCCTGATCCAGCCCGGCGAAACCGCCTTGGTGGTGAATTTCGGCCGCTTTGGCTTGCTCTTGCAGGAAATTCTCACGCGGATCGGCGCAAAGTTCGAAACCGTGGATGCGCCGTGGGGCGAAGTGGTGCCGATGGAAGCGATCCGCGAAGCCGCGCTGCGCGTACAGCCGCGCCTGATCTGCACCGTCCATGGTGATACCTCCACCACCATGGCCCAGCCGCTCGACGGCATTGGCGCGGTGGCGCGCGAAGTGGGCGCGCTGGTCTATGTCGATGCCACGGCCACGCTGGGCGGGATGGACATTGCCGCCGACCGCTGGGGCGCCGACGTGATTACCGGCGGCTTGCAGAAATGCCTGGGCGGGCCATCGGGCAGCGCGCCGATCACCATTTCCGACGCCGCGGCAGAGGCGATCTTTGCCCGCCGCCACGACGAGAAGGGCATCCGCGCCGCCGATGCGGTGGACGGCACGGGGCCGCGCATCCCGTCGAACTATTTCGACCTTGCCATGATCATGGATTACTGGAGTGAAAAGCGCCTCAACCATCATACCGAGGCGACCACGATGCTCTATGGCGCCCGCGAATGCGCGCGGGTGGCGCTGGGCGAAGGGCTGGACGCGCGCTATCGCCGGCACAAGGCAGCGGGCGCCGCGATGAGTGCAGGGCTGCGCGCCATGGGCCTCACGCTGTTTGGCGACGACGCGCACCGTATGACCAACGTGACCGGCGTCTACATCCCGAAAGGCGTGGATGGCGAGGCGGTGCGCCGGGCGATGCGCGAGCATTTCGAGATCGAGATCGGCACGGCGTTCGGCCCGCTGATCGGCAAGATCTGGCGCCTGGGGGCGATGGGCTACAACGCGATGAAGCACAAGGTCTTGCTCACGCTCGGCGCGCTGGAAGCCTGCCTGGCGGCGCAGGGCGTTGCGCTGCCGCTGGGCGCTGCCGTGCCCGCTGCGTTGGCGGCGTGGGACGCGGAGATCATGGGATGACGCGCGATCTCGTCGGCTATGGTGCCATGCCGCCCGCTGCCCAATGGCCGGGCGGGGCGCGCGTGGCGGTGAACTTCGTGATAAATTACGAGGAAGGCGCGGAAAACAGCGTCTTGAATGGCGACGAACTCTCCGAAGGGTTCCTCTCCGACATGGTCGGCGCCGCGCGCCATCCGGCGCGGGCCATGGCGATGGAAAGCCTTTATGAATACGGCAGCCGCGCCGGCTTCTGGCGGCTGCATCGCCTGTTTGCGACGCGCGGCGTGCCGGTGACGGTGTTCGGCGTGGCAGCGGCCATGGCCATGAACCCGGCGGCGGTGGACGCGATGCTCAAGGCAGGCTGGGAAGTGGCGAGCCACGGCTTTCGCTGGATCGACTACCAATACGTGCCGGAGGACGTGGAGGCCGCGCATATCGCCCAGGCCATTGCCCTGCACACACAGCTTACCGGCAGCCGCCCGCTCGGCTGGTATCAGGGCCGCACCAGCCCGCAGACCGCGCGGCTCGTCGCGCAGGAAGGCGGCTTTGTCTATGATGCCGACAGTTATGCCGACGACGTGCCCTATTGGGACGCGCAGCACGGGCGCGCGCAACTGATCGTGCCCTACAGCCTCGATGCGAACGACATGAAGATGGTGGCGCTCAACGGCTTTACCGAGGGCGAGCAGTTCTTCCGCTATCTGCGCGATACTTATGACCAGTTGGCCGAGGAAGGCGGGCGGATGATGAGCGTGGGCCTGCATGGCCGCATTGCCGGGCGCCCGGCGCGCGCGCGGGCCGTGGCGCGGTTTGTCGATCACGTGCTGGCCGATGGGCGCGGCTGGGTGGCGACGCGGCTGGACATTGCCCGCCACTGGATCGCCACGCACCCCTTTGGAGGGCCGGCGGCATGACCATCGACGATCCCGTGGCGCTGGCCGAAGTGGAGGCCGCCTTTGCCGAATACGAGCGCGCGCTGATGGCCGACGACATTCCGGCGATGGACGCGCTGTTTCACGATGCGCCCACCACCAACCGCTTTGGCGTGGGCGAGGTACTCTATGGCATCGACGCGATCCGCGAATTCCGCAAGGGGCGCGGCGGCTCGCCGCAGCGCAAGCTGGGGCGCGTGGCGATCACTGTTTATGGCGAGAATTTTGCCACCGCCGATGCCGAATTCTTTCGCGAAGGCTCGGTCCGGCGTGGACGGCAGAGTCAGGCCTGGGTGAAGTTCGCCGATGGCTGGAAAGTCGTTTCGGCCCATGTCAGCCTGGAAGGGGACAGCCATTGACCGCCCTGTTCGAACATTCGCCCTGGGTGGAAGAGCGCGCCGATGCCGCGCCATCTTCGGGCGATCGCCATGCCGATCTGATGGCCGTGGTCCATGCCGCGACGCGCGCAGAGCAACTGGCGCTGATCCGCGCGCACCCCGAGCTGGCGGGCAAGGCAGCCATCGACGGCACGCTGACGCAGGCTTCCGCCGCCGAGCAGGCCTCGGCCGGGCTGGACCGGCTGACGCCCGAGGAATTCGCGCGGTTTCATGCGCTCAACGCTGCCTATCGCGCGGCGCACGACATGCCGTTCATCATTTGCGTGCGGCTGACCGACAAGGCCGGCATCCTGGCGGCGATGGCAGCGCGCGCGCAGAACGACACCGACACCGAAATCGCCACGGCGCTTGCCGAAATCGGCAAGATCACCCGGCTCCGACTGGAGGATATGGCATGAGCGAGAAACAACCCGTCGATATCCAGGCGCTGGCCGCACTGGAAGCGGACCTGGCGCGGCAACTGGCGCTGGTGGACAGTTTCGGTCCGGACTGGACGCGCCCGCGCACGCACCCGGACGGCCCCGTATATGACGTGGTGATCGTGGGCGGCGGCCAAAGCGGCCTTGCCACAGCGTTCGGCCTGAAGCGCGAGCGGATCAACAACATCCTGGTGCTGGATGAAAATCCCGAAGGCTTCGAAGGGCCGTGGGAAACCTATGCCCGGATGATCACGCTGCGTACGCCCAAGGGGCTGACGCCGATCGACATGGGCATTCCTGCGCTGACGCCGCAGGCCTGGTTCACCGCGTGCTTTGGCGCGGCGGCGTGGGAGGCGCTCGACAAGATCCCGCGCGGGGTGTGGATGGACTATCTGCGCTGGTATCGCCGCGTGCTCAACCTGCCGGTGCGCAACGATGCCAAGGTGACCGGGATTACCCCGGCGGGCGAGGGGATATACAGCGTGGCCCTGGCCGATGGCGATGCGGTGCTGGCGCGCAAGGTGGTGCTGGCCACCGGCATCCAGGGGGGCGGCGAATGGCACACCCCGGCGATGATCCGCGAAAACCTGCCGCGCCATGCCTATGCCCACACCAGCGAGCCGATCGATCTCGCCGCGTTGAAGGGCAAGCGCATCGGCATCCTGGGCGGGGGCGCCAGTGCGTTCGACAATGCCAACCATGCGCTGGGGCAGGGCGTGGGCGAAGTGCATGTGTTCATGCGGCGCAAGGCATTGCCGCGCATCAACCCGATCCGCTTCATGGAGCGGGTGGGCTTCACCGCGCGCTATCCCGCCTTGTCCGACGCGGAAAAGTATCGCGCGATGGCCGCGTTCCTCTCGCACAACCAGCCGCCGACCAACGACACGTTCAATCGCGCCGCAAGCTGGCCGGGCTTTGGCCTGCATCTGGGCAGCCCGTGGACCGATGTGGCGTTCGAGGATGGACAGGTCATCGTCACCACGCCGCACGACCGCTTTGCCTTCGATTTCGTGATCCTCTCGACCGGCCTCATATCCGATCCGCGCCTGCGCCCCGAACTGGCCGGGCTGGCCCCGTATATCGCGCTGTGGGGCGACAAGGTGGCCATGCCCGAAGCCGAGCGCAACGCCTTGATCGACGCCCATCCCTATCTGGGCGAGGCGTTCGAGTTCACGCCCCGCACGGCAGAGGCAGCGCCGCTGCTGCACGGCCTGTTCGCGTTCAACTATTCGGCGCTGATCAGCCTGGGGCTGTCCGCCTCGGCGCTGTCGGGCATGAAGAACGCGCTGCCCCGCCTGGTGCGCGGCATTGCCGACCAGCTCTTCCTCGACGATCGCGAAGCGCTGCTGGCGCAGTTCATCGCCTATGACGAGCAGGAATTCGTCGGGGAATGGCCGCGCCCGGCCTCTGCAGTGGAGGCGGCGGCATGACCACGCTGTCCACCCACGTGCTCGATACCACCAGCGGCCGCCCCGCAGCGGGCATGCGGATCATGCTGTGGTCTGCCGATAGCCTGCTGGCCGAAGGCGAAACCGATGCCGACGGGCGTCTGCGCGATTTTCCCGCGCTGGAACCGGGCGCCTATACCCTGGCGTTCCATGTGGCCGAGTATTTCCGGGCGGCGGGGCATGATCTGCCCGATCCACCGTTCCTGGACGTCGTGCCGATCCACTTCGGCGTGGCGGACGGCGGGCATTATCATGTCCCGCTGCTCGCCTCGCCCTATGCCTATTCCACCTATCGGGGCAGCTGACATGGCCTTGCGATTTGTCTGCGATGGGGAATTGGTGGAACTCGATGGCGTGGCACCGGGCGATACCGTGCTTGATTTCCTGCGCGGCCGGGCGGGCAAGACCGGCACCAAGGAAGGCTGCGGCGAAGGCGATTGCGGGGCCTGCACCGTGCTGGTGGGCACGCCCGCGCATGGCGGCCAGCGGCTGGACTGGCGCGCGGTGAATGCCTGCATCCAGTTCCTGCCGATGCTGCATGGCAAGGCCGTGCTGACGGTGGATGGGCTGGGCGAGGGACTCAATGCCCTGCAACTGACCATGGCCTGCAACGGCGCATCGCAATGCGGGTTCTGCACGCCGGGCTTCGTCATGTCGCTGCAGGGGCGGGCGATGGGCGCCGCCGGATGCGACCTACCGGTGGGCGATGTCCTGGCGGGCAACTTGTGCCGCTGCACCGGCTATGGCCCGCTGCTGGAAGCGGGCGCGCAGCATCCCCCGGCAGAGCGCGACGATGCGCCCTTGCTGGCCATGCTGCGCGGCGCGACGGGGCCGGCCTGTGGCCATGCCACCCTGCCCGATGGGCGCACCGCGCGCTGGTTCATTCCCGACAATGCCGATGCCCTGGCCACGCTCTTGGCGCAATATCCCGGCGCGCGGATCGTGGCCGGCGCCACCGACGTGGGCCTGTGGGTGACCAAGAAGCTGGTCGATCTGGAAACCGTGATTTTCGTGGGCGACGTGCCCGAACTGGGCATAATCGAGGATGGCGCCGAGGGCGTGACGCTTGGCGGCGCGGTGCGCTATGCCGATGCCCATGCCGCGCTGGCGCGGTTGAGCCCCGAGCTTGGCGAACTGGTGCGCCGGCTCGGCGGGCTGCAAGTGCGCAATGCCGGCACGGTGGGCGGCAATATCGCCAATGGCTCCCCCATCGGCGATGGCCCGCCGGCGCTGATCGCGCTGGGCGCCACGTTGACGCTGCGCTCGGTGCGCGGGCGGCGGACGATGCCGCTGGAACAATTCTTCATCGCCTATGGCCGGCAGGACCGCGCCGCCGACGAATTCGTCGAAAGCGTGTTCGTGCCCCGTCCGCGGGCGCAGGATGTGGTGCATATCTCTAAGCTCTCCAAACGGTTCGACAGCGACATTTCGGCGGTCTGCGGCGCGTTCCGCCTGACGGTGGAGCAGGGCACGATCACGGCGGCGCGCGTGGCGTTCGGCGGCATGGCCGCCACCCCGCGTCGCGCCGCGCTGGCCGAAGCCGCGCTGACCGGCGCGCCCTTCACCGCCGAAACCATGGCCGCCGCCGCGCAAGCGATCCGCGCCGATTTCGCGCCCCTCAGCGATGTGCGCGGCAGCGCGGCCTATCGGCTGGAGGCAGCCGGCAATCTGGTCTGGCGGCTGTGGCACCAGGCACAGGGCCAGGCCGTGCGCGTGCAGGAGGTGGCCCTTGGCTGACGCCCTGACGCAGACGCCCGGCCCGGTGGTGGGCACCGGCTACCGACACGACAGCGCGCACCTGCATGTGGCGGGCAAGGCGCGCTATATCGATGATGAGCCCGAGCCGCCGCACCTGCTGCATCTGGCGTTCGGCGTATCGAGCGAGGCGCGCGCGCGGATCGTGGATATGGACCTTTCCGCCGTGCGCGCCGCGCCGGGCGTGGTGGCGGTCTATACCGCCGCCGACATTCCCCATGCCAACGACGTTTCCCCCGTGGCGGGGGACGATCGCCTGCTGGCCGATGGCGAAGTGGTCTGGCTGGGGCAGCCGGTGTTCCTGGTTGCCGCCACCAGCCGCCGCGCCGCGCGGCAGGCGGCGCGGCTGGGCACGATCCGCTATGAACGGCATGACCCGATCCTCACCGTGGAACAGGCACGCGCCGAACAAAGCCTGATCGAGCCAACGCAGCGCATGGCGCGGGGCGATGCCAAGGCCGCTCTGGCCGCCGCGCCGCATCGCCTGGCGGGCCATCTGGCCATGGGCGGGCAGGATCATTTCTATCTCGAAGGGCAGATCGCGCTGGCCCGGCCCCTGGAAGACGGGCAGGTCCATGTGCTGTCCTCCACCCAGCATCCGAGCGAAGTGCAGCATCTGGTGGCGCACATGCTGGGGCTTTCCTCTGCCGACGTGACCGTGGAAGTGCGGCGCATGGGCGGCGCGTTCGGCGGCAAGGAAAGCCAGGCCGCGCTCTATGCCGCTGCTGCTGCGCTGGTGGTCTATCACACCGGCCGCCCGGCCAAGTTCCGCGCCGATCGCGACGACGACATGGTGCAGACCGGCAAGCGCCACGATTTCCTGGTCGATTACGATGTTGGCTTCGATGCGGATGGGCGGATCGAGGGGCTGCGCCTCGGCCTGGCCTCGCGCTGCGGCGCCACGGTCGATCTTTCGCCCGCGATCAACGACCGGGCGATGTTCCATGCCGACAATGCCTATTTCCTGCCCGCCGTGGAAATCGTTTCGGAGCGGCTGAAGACCAACATGGTTTCGGCCACCGCGTTTCGCGGCTTTGGCGGGCCGCAGGGGATGCTGGCGATCGAGCGGGTGATGGATGCCATCGCCGGGCACCTCGGGCTCGATCCACTGGCGGTGCGCGTGGCCAATCTCTATGGGCCGGGCCGCGATGTGACGCCCTATGGCATGACTGTGGCCGACAATATCGCGCCCGACCTGATTGCCCGGCTGCGCGGAGAGGGCGATTACGAGGCGCGCCAAGCCGCCGTGGCCGCGTTCAATGCTGAAAACGCGATCTTCAAGAAGGGGCTGGCGCTTACCCCGGTGAAGTTCGGGATCAGCTTTACCACCACCCATCTCAACCAGGCTGGCGCGCTGCTGCATGTCTATGCCGATGGTTCGATCCAGATCAACCACGGCGGCACCGAGATGGGGCAGGGCCTCTATACCAAGGTGGCGCAAGTGGTGGCCCAGGCCTTTGGCGTGGGGCTGGAGCAGGTGCGGATCACCGCCACGCGGACCGACAAGGTGCCCAACACTTCGGCCACGGCGGCTTCATCGGGGGCAGACCTCAATGGCATGGCGGCGCTGAACGCGGCGCAGACCATCCGCGCGCGCCTGGCCGAGTTCTGCGCGCGCACCTTTGGCGGCGCGGCCGAAGATGTCGTGTTTGCCGGGGGACAAGTGCGCGCCGGCGGCGAAGCGATGCCCTGGCCAGTGCTGTGCCGCCGGGCGCACATGGCGCGGATTTCGCTGTCTTCTACCGGATATTACGCCACGCCCGATCTGCATTATGATCGCGACGCCCACCAGGGCCAGCCGTTCTATTACTTCGCCTATGGCGCGGCGCTCGCCGAAGTGGTGATCGACACGCTGACGGGCGAACATCGCGTGCTGGCCGCCGACATTCTCCACGATTGCGGCCAGTCGCTGAACCCGGCGATCGACAAGGGGCAGATCGAAGGCGGCTTCATCCAGGGGCAGGGCTGGCTGACCAGCGAGGAGCTGGTCTGGGACGATGCGGGCAAGCTGCTGACCCACGCGCCTTCCACCTACAAGATCCCCACCGCCAACGACCGGCCCGACCGGCTGACCGTGACGCTGTGGGACGGGGCCAACCACCGGCCCACGATCCACCGATCGAAAGCGGTTGGGGAGCCGCCGTTCATGCTGGCCAATGCGGTGTTTTCCGCGCTCGGCGCGGCGGTGATGGCCTGCAACCCGGCCGCGGGCTGGCCGGCGCTCGATGCCCCGGCCACGCCCGAGCGACTGCTGGCTGCGGTCGCCCGGCAACGGGGCGGCGTGTCATGACGTGGTGGGAAACGGCGCGGGCCTGGGCGGCAGACGCGCCGGTGGCGATGCTTTCCGTGCTCGCCAGCGAAGGTTCTGCACCGCGCGGGCCGGGCACGCGCATGCTGGTGGGCATGGGGCGCACCTGGGGCACGATCGGCGGCGGCGCACTGGAATTCCAGGCGATCGAACAGGCGCGTCGCACGCTGGACCTGGCCCCTGGGGCCTGGCGCATCCAGGACTATCCGCTTGGCCCCCTGCTGGGTCAGTGCTGCGGCGGGCGGGTGCGCCTGCTGGTGGAGCATCTCGATCCGCAAACCCTGGCTCCGTTGCAGGGCATGGAGGAAGGCGCGCTGCTGATCAGCCACTTTGCGCCGCACCGGATCGACCGGCACTGGACGGCAGAAGGCCAACCTTCCGCGCTGTCTGCCCGGGGCGACAAGCCCGAAGCTGGCACCCGCATTCTGGAACCGGTGGGCCAATGGCGCCGCCCGGTCTATCTGTTCGGCGCCGGGCACGTCGGCCAGGCCATCGCGCGGCACAGCCATGGCCTGCCGCTGCGGCTGTGCTGGTTCGATACCCGGCCGATGTTCGAAAGCATCGACGGGGTTACCATCGTGCCCGACGACGCAATCCTTTCATGCGTGGCACAAGCCCCGCCGGAGGCTGCGATCGTGATCCTCACCCACGATCACGCGCTCGACTATCGCCTCACCCGCGCCGCGCTGCAACGGCCGGCGGGTGGCTTTGTCGGCCTGATCGGCTCGGCGACCAAGCGCGCGCGCTTCGTTTCGCGCTTGCACGGCGATGGGCTCGATGCCACGGCGCCCGGCCGCCTGACTTGCCCGATCGGCGTGGCCGGCATCGGCGGCAAGGAGCCTGACGTGATCGCCATCGCGGTCTTGGCGCAATTGCTGCAGTTGCCAGCAGATGTGGCGGAAACAACAGAGAAAGTTTCGATCCTTGGGTAAGTTGCGTGCCTTTCGCGGCGAAATCCTGTCGGTGGGGGAAGACCCGCTCCAGGCAGGCGACGCGGTGGAATACCAGACCGATGGCCTGCTGGTGGTGGAACAGGGCGTTATCGTGGCGCGTGGCGATCATGCTGATCTGGCGCCGCACTTTGCCGATGTGCCGGTTACGTCTCTGGGCGGGCTGATCGTGCCCGGCTTTGTCGATGCGCATATCCACTATCCGCAAATGGATCGCATCGCATCGCATGGTGAGCAGTTGCTCGATTGGCTGGAACGGCACATCTTTCCCGCCGAGAAGGCCTTCGCCGATCGCGATCATGCCGATGAAGTGGCGCAGGCGTTCCTGGCCGAACTGCTGCGCCACGGCACCACGTCGGCGCTGGTCTTTCCCACCGTGCACGAAGGGTCGGTCGATGCGCTGTTCGAAGCGGCGCTGGCGCGGAACATGAGGCTGGCATCGGGCAAAGTGCTGATGGACCTGGGGCCCGAGGGGCTGAGGGACACCGTGGAGACGGCACGCGCGCAGACCGAGGCGCTGATCGCACGCTGGGCCGGGCGCGGGCGGCTGTCTTACGCGATCACGCCGCGCTTTGCGCTGACATCTTCGGACGAACAGCTTGCGCTGGCCGGGGAACTGCTGGCCGCTCATCCCGAAGTGCTGCTGCACACGCATCTGGCCGAAAACCGCCACGAATGCGCGGCCGTTGCGGCGCGGTTCACGCAGGCGGCGGACTATCTCGATGTCTATGACCGCTTTGGCCTGGTGGGCGAACGCAGCGTGTTTGCCCATGGTATCCACCTGTCGGACCGCATGGGCGCGCGCCTGGCGGAAAGCGGCGCGGGGATTGCGGTGTGCCCGTCATCCAACCTGTTCCTGGGTTCGGGCTTTTTCCACTTCGGCCAGGCCGACCGCCTGGGCGTTAAGCTGGGGCTGGGGACGGACGTGGGCGCGGGCACCAGCTTTTCGATGCTCTATACCCAGGGGCAGGCCTATCAGGCCGCCCTGGCGCGCGAGGAGCGGCTCGATCCGTTCCGCGCGCTCTACCTCGCCACCACGGGCAGCGCGCGGCTGTTGCACATGGACGCGCAGATCGGCGCGCTGGCGGTGGGGCAGGAGGCCGATTTCGTCGTGCTCGACAGCGCGGCAACGCCCCTGCTGGCGCGGCGCTGTGCCGGGGCGAGCCTGGCCGAGCGGCTGTTTGCCATGCAGATCCTGGGTGATGATCGGGTGGTTGCGCAAACCTGGATCATGGGCGAATGCGCCTGGGACAAAGACAGCGCAAAAGGAGCGAATTGTGGTTGATTTGGAAGCCTTTGTGCGCGGCCTGCCCAAGGCGGAACTGCACCTGCACATAGAAGGCAGCCTTGAGCCGGAACTGATGTTCGCGCTCGCTCATCGCAACGGCGTGGCCCTGCCCTATCCCAGCGTGGAGGCGGTGCGCGCGGCCTATGCCTTTTCCAACCTCCAGGATTTTCTCGATATCTATTACGCCGGCGCGGGCGTGTTGCTGACCCGGCAGGACTTTCACGATCTTGCCATGGCCTACTTCGCACGCGCGGCCGCCGACGGCGTGCGCCATGCCGAGATCATGTTTGATCCGCAGACCCATACCGATCGCGGCGTGCCCTTTGCCGAAGTGATCGAGGGGCTGTTGTCTGCCATGGATGAGGCGAAGGCCCGCCATGGCATGACCAGCGCCCTTATCCTCAGCTTCCTGCGTCATCTGTCTGAAGACGCGGCTTTTGCCACGCTGGCCATGGCCGAACCGTGGCTCGATCGCATTGCCGCGGTCGGCCTCGATTCATCGGAAGTGGGGCATCCGCCAGAGAAGTTCGCGCGGGTCTTTGCCGCTGCGGCGGCCAAGGGGCTCAAGCGCGTGGCCCATGCCGGGGAAGAGGGGCCGCCGGCCTATGTGCACGAGGCGCTTGACCTGTTGCAAGTGGACCGCATCGACCATGGCAATCGCGCGCTGGAAGATGAGGCCCTGGTTGCCCGTCTGGCGGCAGAGGGCATGACGCTGACGGTCTGCCCGCTGTCCAACCACAAGCTCTGCGTGGTCAACGATCTGGCCGATCATCCGCTGGACAGGATGCTGGATCTGGGCTTGGCGGCTACGGTTAATTCCGACGATCCGGCCTATTTCGGCGGCTATGTCGCCGATAATTATCTGGCCGTGGCGCGGGCACGTGGGCTTTCGCAGGATCATCTGGTGCAATTGGCCCGTAACAGCTTCACCGGCTCTTTCCTGCCAGCTGAAGCCATTGCCCGCCATCTGGAGGATATCGAGGCTTATGCTGCGGCACATTAAGATCTTGGCCGTGGCGGCGCTGCTGGCGCTGTCTGCCACGGCGCAAGCGGCGCCGGAAAAGCGCCCAGATGCACGCAAGGTGATCATCGACGACGATGGCTTTGGCCTGATGCAGGTGATGCTGCTGTCTTCGCCCGATGTCGAGGTGCTGGGTCTCACCACGGTTTCGGGCAATGCCTGGGAAAACCGGGTCAGGGCGCAGGCGCTGCGCGGGCTGGAATGGATCGGGCGCACCGATGTGCCGGTGGTTCCGGGCGCCACGTTTCCCCTGCTCAATTCCGAAGTGCTGACGGAGCGGTGGGAGAAGGACCACGGGCCCCTGGTGTTCAAGGGCGCGTTCATGAAGCGCTGGGTGGAAGACACCCAGCAGGCGCCGCCGCCCTATCACGGGCCCAACGATCCGGTGGACCTGCCGGGCGGCAACCCCACCACGCACGCCGCTGACGAGATCGCCGCCAATTTCCTGATCCGCATGGTGCACAAGTATCCCGGCCAGATCACCATCGTGGCCTGCGGGCCGATGACCAACCTGGCGCTGGCGCAGCGGCTGGACCCGGCTTTTGCCGGCCTGGCGCGCGAACTGGTCTACATGGGTGGCAGCCTGGCGCCGCGCCAGGTGATCGACAACCGCGCCGCCGCCGATTTCGCGCGGGAATTCGTCAACACCCCGCGCCGCGAATTCAACATCCGCTTCGATCCCGAGGCGGCCAGCATCATGGCCCGTGCGCCCTGGCGCAAGATCACGATGGTGCCGGTCGATCCTTCCACCGCAACGCAGCTCAGCCCCGCGTTGATCGCGCGGCTGGGCAAGGCCGCACGGCCGGGCGTGGACCGGTTCGTCACGGCGCTGGAGCCCGGTTTCCCGCTATGGGACGAGATTGCCGCTGCGGTCTGGCTCGATCCCGCGCTGGTGGCCACGCATCGCCGGCTGTATATCGATTTCGAAAGCCAGCAGGGCGCCGGCTATGGCGATACGCTCAGTTGGGACGAGGCCTATCACCCCGGCCTGGGCGAGCAGGCGCAGGACGTGATCCTGGCGATCGACGTGCCCAAGCTGGAAACGATGCTGGCGCGGCTGGTCGGGAAATAGAAGGCGGATCAGGCCAGGCGTTCGGGCACTTCGTTGGCCTGGCCGGTCAGCGTTTCGGTGGTGGCGACCGCTTCCCACGGGAACACGAACCAGCGCTTGTCGGTGGTGCGGTCGATCGTCTGCACCGCATAGTCCACGGTTTCGAGCGACACCGCGTTGTTGATCATCACCGCAAAGCGCAGGTGGTCTTCCACCGTATCGTGCGCGCGCAGGAGGCGGCGCAACTGGGCGATGGTGCGGCCGGAATCGTTGATATCGTCGATGATCAGGATGCGCTGGCCGGCCTTGGTCATCGTGGCGAGCTTGACCAGCAGTTCGTCGGCAAAGCCGGGCACTTTGGCCGACTGGTCGATCGACAGCATCGGCACATCCAGGATCTGGCTCATGTAGACCGCCGGGACCAGCCCGCCGCGCCCGATGCCGACGACGAAATCGGGCTTCCAATCGCCCGCGCCCACGGTGTGCGACAGCGTGCGCACGATCGCCAGGAAATCGTCATAGGCGATGTAATCGAAAACAGGCTGGGTCATGGCGCAGGTCCGCGTGGGATAGGGGAAAGCAGAAGGCGGGTGGCCACCCGTTCCGGCCAGTCCCGATTCGAAGTAGCCGCCCTTACAGGCTTGCTTAACTGGGGTCCATATAGTCGAGCGCGGTAAAGCTGTTCTGGATTTCCTGAAGCACGACATCGGCGGCATAGGACGTGGCGCGCGATGTGGCCGTGCACAGCGCCAGAGTCATCGGCTTGAGCACCGGGTCGGTAAGCGGGACGAATGCCAAAAGGCCGCCTCGCACTTCGTTGGCCACGTCGAGCGAGGTGAGCAGGCCCAGGCCCACGCCTTCGAGCACGAGCGACGTGATCATCTGGATATTGTCGGATGAAGCCTTGCGCTCCAGCGGCATTTTCGACGTGCCGGCCAGCACCTGGACCTGCTGCGCCACGGCCAGCGGCGGCGCGGGCAAGATCATCGGCATGCCGGCGCAGGCAGAAAACCGGGCCGAGGCGCGGGCGGCAAAGGGATGGTCCGCCGGCACGACGAAGCCCAGGCGGATATTGGCATAAGCCAGCACGGTAAGATCGCGAAAGGTCTGCGGATCGAAGCAGATGCCGAAATCGACCTCGCCGCTGGCGATGGCCCCGCGGATGTGCTCGTTGGCCATCACCCGCACGTCCACGGTGATCCCGGGATAGCGGTTCTGGATCGTGCGGATGCGCGCCGGGATATAGCCCTTGGTGAGCGCGTCCATGATCGCGATGGTCACGTGCCCGCGCTTGAGCCCGCGCAAATCCTCGATCTGGGCGCGCACGTCGATCAGGCCTTTTTGCCAGCGCGTGCCGGCGGCCATCACGATTTCACCCGCAGCGGTCAGGCGCAGGCCCGTGGGCAACCGCTCGAACAGCGGCATGCCCAGTTCGGCTTCGGCATTGAGGATCTGGCGATCGATCGCCGAGGCCGAGACATTGAGTTCGTCGGCCGCCTTGCGAATGGAGCCCAGCCGGCCAACGGTCATGAAGTAGCGGAGGAAGCGGGAGAAGGCTGGCATTTGGGGGCTCTCTAATTTTTGCAACGCTCTGTCAAATTCATTGTGATTGATTGCAACGCCATAAGTCTTTTAGCAAGCTTCAGACACAAAATATCATTCAGGGAACGTGTTTTGGGGCGCATAACGGCAGCAAGGCCCGGCAATAAGCCAGGGGCCATCAAAAGGCTTGTGACCACGGGCAGCGCGATGATCGCGGCGCTTGTACTTGCCATGCCGCTGTCTTCGCACGCGGCCGAACCCGCGCTGCCGGCCGTGCCGGCGGTGCAGGCGATCCCGGTCAAAGTCATGGTGATCGCCAATTTCGAGCCCGGCGCCGATACTGGCGACGCGCCGGGAGAATTCCAGCTTTGGGCAGAGCGCGAGCACCTGGACGAAGTGATCCCGGTGCGCGGCGCGCTGCATCCGCTGCGCCGCAACGCCGACGGGCTCTATGGCATGGTGTGGGGCGATGCCCATTCGCTGGTGGTCACGCCCGAAATCCAGTTGATGGCGCTGCTGCTCGATCCGCGCTTTGATTTCTCGCACACCTATTGGCTGTTTACCGGCATTTCCGGCGCCGATCCCAAGGCGGCCTCGGTAGGCAGCGCCGCCTGGGCGCGCTGGGTGGTGAGCGGCGACGCGCTGCGCGAGTTCGCCGAGGCCGATGTGCCCAAGGGCTGGCCTTATGGCCTCTTTGCCATTGGCGCCAAGGCACCGGGGCAATTGCCGCAATCGGCCGACAGCTTTGGCGGGATGACCGACACCAGCTCGCTGGGCATGGCCGTGCCGCTCAACCAGGGATTGGCGCAATGGGCCTTTGCGCTCAGCAAGGACACGCCGATCCCCGATACGCCCGCGCTCAAGGCCGCGCGGGCGCGCTGGAAAGGCTTTCCCCAGGCGCAGCGTCCGCCTTTCGTGCTGATGGGCGAAACGCTGGGTGCGCTGCGTTATTGGCATGGTGCCGGGCGCACGCAATGGGCACGCGATTGGGTCAAGCTGTGGACCCAGGGCCAAGGCCGCTTCGTGATGACCAACATGGAAAGCCAGTTGATGGCCGGCACCATGCTGGCTGCCAGCCGGGCTGGTCTGGTGGACATGAGCCGGGTGATGGTGCTGCGCAGCGCCAGCAACCCCTCGATGCCGCCACCGGGGCAATCGCCGCTGGCAAGCGTTGGGGACGAAGGACCTGGCCAGGTCGCAGCCTATGAAGCAAACTATCGCGTTGGCGCGGTGGTCGTGCATCGGCTGTTGGCGGATTGGCCGAGCTATCGCGACAGCGTACCGAGCGCGGGCCAGCCATGAGGCTGGGGGCTGCCAAAGCCGCGCTATTGGCGGGGGGGCTGGCCTTTGGCCTGGCCGGCGCTGCGCCGCTCTGGGCCAAGTCTGGCACGCCCGTGTTGACGCATGCAAACCGGGCACGCGAAGCGGCCATGGGCGCGATCCTGGCCAAGGCCGCGCGCGATCCGGGTGAGTTGCGCCTGCTGCTGCGATCCTTTCCCAAGGGCGGCGACCTGCACAACCATCTGTCGGGCGCACTCTATGCCGAAGACATGATCGCCTGGGCCGGGCGCAAGGGGCTGTGCGTGGCGGCGGATGGCGCCGGCTTTGCCTCTCCGCCATGCACACCCGGCAGCGATGCGGCCAGCCTGGGGGCAACCCAGCCCGCGCTCTATGCCAGGCTGGTAGACAGCCTGTCCACGCGCGCCTGGCAATCCGGGGTAGGGGCGGGTGCCACCAGCGGCCATGACCAGTTCTTTGCCACGTTCGATCGTTTTGCACCTGCCTTGGTGGGCGAAGACGCCCAGGCCATGATCGCGGCGCGGCGCCAGGCGGCCCGCGATGGCCTGCTGTATCTGGAACTGGACCACAACCCGCCCGCGCTGCTGGGCGCTGCCCTGTCTGCCCCGGCCCAGTCGCTCGACAGGGCTGGCCTGCCCGCTTTCCTGGCTCAAGAGGGGCCGCGCCTGGCCGCGCTGGTTCCGGCCATGCGCGCGCAGATCGATGCAGAGGAAGCCGAAGCCCGCGCTGGCATGGCTTGCGGCACGCCCCGGGCAGAGCCGGGCTGCGCGGTGGCGGTCCATTACCTGGCATGGGCGCTGCGCGACGTGCCGCCCGCGGCGGTGTTTCGCGCGCTGATCCTCGCCTTCGCCTTGGCCGAGCAGGACCCGCGCTTTGTTGGCGTCAATATCGTCCAGCCCGAAGACTGGCCCGTGGCCCGCGCCGATTACGATCTGCACATGGCGATGTTCCGCCTGCTGGAACAGCGCCATCCCAGCGTCGCCGTCTCGATGCATGCGGGCGAACTGGCATTCGGCCAGGTTCCGCCCGCAGACCTGGGCGATCATATCGAAAAGGCAGTCGCCTCGGGCGCGCGGCGCATCGGCCATGGTGTCGATATCGCCTTTGAAGATCACGGCCGGCAAACCCTGGCGCGCATGGCCCGCGATGGCGTGGCCGTGGAAATCAACCTCACCAGCAATGCCGTGATCCTGGGGGTGAAGGGCGCCGATCATCCGCTGGCGCTCTATCGCCGCTACGGCGTGCCGGTCGTGCTCGCCACCGATGACCAGGGCGTGCTGCGCACCGACCTTACCAACGAATACGTCCGGGCCGTGCGCGAGCAGGGCCTGGGCTATGCCGATCTCAAGGCCATCACGCGCGCCAGCCTGGAATACAGCTTCCTGCCCGGCGCCAGCCTGTGGCGCGCCCATGTGCCCGGCCAATGGGCCGCGCCCTGTGCCAACGCGGCACTGGCAACCGCCGCCTGCCAGGCCTTCCTCGCCGGCAGCGAAAAGGCCCGCCTGCAAATTGAACTGGAACGCAGGCTTGACCGGTTCGAGGCGGAAGAGATCGCACAAGCGACCCAAGTTTCGAAGAAAGCAGCATAATTACAAAGGCATAAGATCAAAGCCAGGCCCGGGAGGGGCGCGAAGGCGAAAAAACAGCAACGGACGGCGCGCCCATCGCGGCGCGGCCCGATCATGGGGGTTATTGAAAATGAGCAAGATGCAAGCACGGCCGCACCAACCCACACCCACGCGCGCCACATCCACGCGAGCAGGGCGCCGCGCCCTGGTGGCCCTGGCCCTGTTGGCCGGCACCGCCATGGCCCGTCCGGCCCTGGCCGACCAGGCCGCTCCGGCTCCCGAAGCCGATGGCGACAAGCCCGAAATCGTCGTGTCGGGTTCGCTCGGCGCGCTGCCGCTGAAGGACGTCGGCTCGGTCTTCGGGTTCGACAAGACCCTGGCCGAAACGCCGCGCGCGGCTTCGTCGGTCAGTTCCGAACAGCTCGAACGCTTTGGCATCACCCAGATCTACGATCTCGTCAGCCAGGTGCCCGGCACGTTTACCAGCTCGTTCTTCGGCACCGGCGGCGCGCTCGACATTCGCGGCACCCCCGGCGAAGTCTATTTCCGCGGCATGCTGCGCCTGGAAAACCCGGGCAACTATCCCACCCCGATCGCCGCGGCCGACCGCATCGACATCGTGCGCGGCCCCGCCTCGCCGATCTATGGTCCGTCCAAGACCGGTGGCTACATGAACTTCGTGCCCAAGACGGCGCGCGCCGCCAATGGCACCTATGCGCCCGAGGCACACGGCTTCCTCAGCTATGACACCGGCAGCTGGGCGCGCAGCGTGCTCAAGGGCAGCGTGACTGGCCCCGGTAAGATCGGCGACCACCAGTTCGGCTACAGCCTCTATGCCGAAAACGAGGATTCGGGCAGCTATTACCGCAACATCCACCCGCGCAACCTGGTGCTTTCGGCTGCGTTCGACACCGACATCACCAGCAACCTGCGCACCGAATTCGGCGGCATGTACCAGAAATTCCGCGGCCAGCAGAATGGCGGCTGGAACCGCCTGACGCAGGATCTGGTCGATAACGGCACTTACATCACCGGCAATGCCAGCACCTCGGTCGATACCAATGGCGATGGCCAGATTTCGCGCTCGGAAGCCTACGCCGCCAATGGTGGCAAGGGCTTGACCATCTTCGGTTCGTTCGGCTGCGGCGGCGGCATCGGCGCTTCGGGCTGGACCGACGCCTGCCTCAAGGCGAACTATCCCGATCTGGCGCTGGTCAACCCCGGCACCACCAAGCTGAGCAAGCGTGACACGCTGACCGGCCCCAACGACAAGCTCAACAATGACCAGAAGACGTTCTATTTCGACCTGATCTGGACCGGGCCGGGCAAGCTCGAGATCAAGAACCAGGTCTTCTACGACGGCACCAAGAATCTCAACGAGAACTATTACGGCTTCTCGCAGATGATCGATTCCTACGTGCTGGAAGACAAGGTGGTGATCAGCGACAGCTTCACCACCTCGGGCGCCAAGATCTCGGTCCAGGCGGCACCCTCGCTGCGCTATACCAAGTTCAAGTTTGCGGACGACTTTGGCGTGGAGCTGTGGAACCGGCCCGATATCACCACCGGCTATACCGCCGCGTCCACGCGCCAGCTTTCGACCGACTGCGATTGCGATTATTCGGATTACCTGAAGGGCCACTATCTCGATGTCGGCCTCGCCGGCCTCGTCGATGTCGATTTCGATTTCGGGCTGGACCTGATCGGCGGCCTGCGCTGGGACCATGTCCACGCGACGTCCACCGCGATCGTGTCCAAGTATGACCCCACCGGCCTCCCCGCCGTGCCCAAGGCGACCGGCAACGACAGCGGCCTGTCGTGGAACGGCAGCATCTCATATCGCACGCCGATCGGCCTGATCCCCTATTTCACCGCGTCGCGCCAATCGACCGTGGTGGCCGGGGAAGGGGCTGAAATCCAGCCGGCGGCAATCGCTTCGGGTACGTTCCTCTCGGCTTCGCGCCTCTACGAAGCCGGGGTTAAGGGCGAATTCCTCGACAAGCGGCTCTATGCGGCGGTCTCGGTCTACAAGCAGGAGCGCACCGACGTCGTTTCCGACAGCCCGCTGACCAATCAGTCGATCCGCACCAAGGGCGTCGAAGCCGAAGTGCGCTGGTCGATCGATCGCCACGCGCTGGTCACCGCCAACTACACCTATATCGACGTGGTCAATATCTCGGCGCTCTCCAGCGGCGGCTATTTCAACTACTTCGGCATCGGTGACCTGGTGAACGTCAAGGATGCCTCGCTCTATCTGGGCGGCAGCCAGATCGGCTACCTGTTCCCCAGCACCAATTCCGAGGCCCGCCGCCCCGGCATTCCGCACAACGTGGTTTCGGCCACCGGCACTTATGCGTTCGACAATGGCCTCGCGGTCAATGCCGACGTCAGCCACGTGGACTCGGTGTTCTCGGGCTATAGCCAGAAGGTGCGCCTGCCGGCCTATTGGCTGGTCAATGCCGGCGCTTCGTTCACCACGGGGCCGTGGCTGTTCCGCGCCGTGGTCAAGAACCTCAACAACGCCCGCTATTTCCGCGCGGGTGGCCAGGATCTGTTCGGGGCCGACATCGCTCTGCCGCAACAGCCGCGCAGCTTCCAGGCGACCATTCAGTACAAGTTCTGATCCCTCGGGCAGGGCGGCGGTGTTCTGCCGCCCTGCCAACCTGTTATCGGATAAAGATGATGTTTGATATGAAGGGCCTGCGCCGCGCCGCCACCGCCTTGGCTTTGTTGGCAGGGGTTACCGGCACCATGGCCCAAGCTGCGCCGACGCCTTCGGTGCCCCCCGCTGTCTCGGCCGCACTGCGCTGCGCACCCGGCGGGCCTTGCGCTGCCAAGATTCCGGTCAAGGTCGTGATCGTGACCATGTTCGAGGTTGGCCAGGACACCGGCGACGCACCGGGCGAATTCCAGTTCTGGCGCGAGCGGCGCAAGCTCGACGTGCGTATTCCGTTTCCACAATCGCACCACGATCTCTATTACAACCCGCAGAGCCAGATCCTGGGCATGGTAACCGGCATGGGCTCGATCCGCTCGGCGACCGCCACGCTGGCCCTCGGGCTCGACCAACGGTTCGATCTTTCCCACGCCTATTGGCTGGTGGCGGGTATCGCCGGGGTCGATCCACACCAGGCCACCATCGGTTCCGCCGTCTGGGCGCATTACCTCGTCGATGGCGACCTGGCGCATGAGATCGACGCCCGCGAAATTCCCGCCGACTGGAAAAGCGGCTACTTTGCGCTGCATTCCAATGGACCTGGTGACAAGCGTCCGCAGCAGGCGGACGAGGGCGAGATGTTTGCGCTCAATCCCAAGTTGGCGGATTGGGCCTATGGCCTGACCAAGGACATCAAGCTGGCCGACAGCGCCGAACTGGCATCGGCCCGCGCGCCTTATGCCGGCATGGCGCCCGCGCAATCGCCACCCAAGGTCATGACCGGCGACAACCTGGCGGCCATGACGTTCTGGCACGGCGCCAAGATGACCGATTGGGCGCACGATTGGGTAGACTTCTGGACCGCAGGCAAGGGCGTGTTCGTCACCTCCGCGATGGAGGAAACCGGCACGTTCCAATCGATCGACTATCTCGCGCGCATCGGCCGGGCCGATCGCAACCGCGTGATGGTGCTGCGCGGGGCATCCAATTTCACGATGCCGCCACCCGGAGAGGCGCCGGCGGAATACCTGCTCAAGGAAAACCAGAACTATTCGGGCATGCGCGCCTCGCTCGAAGCGCTTTACACGGTGGGCTCCAAGGTCGTCGACACGCTGCTGGCCGATTGGCCGCGCTATGCCAAGGCGCCGCCGCAATGAGCCGTCTGGCCGTCATCCATGCCGATATCGTGGCCACGATGGATGATGCGGCAACGGAAATCGCCGATGGCGGCGTGGTGTGGCGCGATGGCGCGATCGTGGCAGTGGGTAGCACGGCCGATTTGGCCCCGCTGCTCGATGGCATCGAAACCATCGATGCGCGGGGCTGCGTGGTTACGCCGGGCCTCGTCAACACCCACCACCACCTCTATCAGTCGCTCACCCGCGCGGTGCCGGGTTGCCAGGACGCCTCGCTGTTCGGTTGGCTCAAGACGCTGTATCCGATCTGGGCGCGCTATACCCCCGACGACGTGTTTGCAGCGACGCAACTGGGGCTGGCCGAACTGGCGCTGTCGGGCTGCACGCTGTCTTCGGACCACCTCTATCTCTTTCCCAATGGTGTGCGCCTGGAAGACACCATTGCCGCCGCGCAAGGCGTCGGCATCCGCTTCCACCCCACGCGCGGGGCGATGAGCGTGGGCGAAAGCCTGGGCGGCCTTCCGCCAGACAGCCTTGTGGAAGCCGAACCGGCGATCCTGGACGACATGGTGCGCGTGATCGATGCGTTCCATGATCCCGCCGATGGCGCGATGGTCCGCGTGGGCGTGGCGCCATGCTCGCCGTTTTCGGTCAGCCGCGAACTGATGCGCGATGCCGCGATCCTGGCGCGCGACAAGGGTGTGATGATGCACACCCACCTGGCCGAAGACGCTGACGACGTGCGCTACAGCTTGGAGAAATTCGGCTGCCGGCCGGGGGACTATGCCGAAAGCCTGGGTTGGACCGGGCCAGACGTGTGGCACGCCCACTGCGTGCAGCTCGATACGGCCGAAATCGCCCTGTTTGCCCGCACCCGCACGGGCGTGGCCCATTGCCCGTGCTCCAACTGCCGCCTTGGCTCGGGCATCGCACCGGTGCGCGCCATGCTGGATGCGGGGGTGCCGCTTGGCCTCGGCGTCGATGGCTCCGCCTCCAGCGACAGCGGCAACCTCTTGGCCGAAGCGCGCCAGGCCATGCTGCTCCAGCGCGTGAACGGCGGGGCAGGCGCGCTATCCGCGCGCGAAGCCTTGCGCATGGCGACGCGCGGCGGCGCCCAGATCCTGGGCCGGCACGATTGCGGGCAACTGGCCGCGGGCAAGCGCGCCGACCTGGCGATCTGGCCTGTGGACGAGATCGCATCGAGCGGCAGTTGGGACAAACTCGCTGCGCTGGTCCTCGCGCCACCACCGGGGCCGCGCGACGTGTTCGTCGAAGGCCGCGCGGTCGTGCGTGATGGAGAACTGGCGCGGGTTTCGCGCCAAAGCGTGGTGGCCGGCGCGCAGGCCGCGCTCGCTCGGTTGATGGCATAGGCACAGGAAGCGAAGGCAGCAGCGATGGCATCAGCAGCATTACCCGAAGCGGCACCGGCCGATGCCGCCACCGGCGACGGTCTCACGCTCGAGCAGCGCCGCGATCCTGCCTATGTGCCGCCGCTGCCGATGGCGGTGGCGCTGGGCGTGCAGCATGTGCTGGCCATGTTCGTTTCCAACATCACCCCGCCGATCATCGTGGCAGGTGCGGCCGGCTTCGGCTTTGGTTCGGCCGATCCTTCCGCACTGATCTACATGATCCAGGCCGCCATGCTGTTTGCTGGCGTGGCCACGCTGTTGCAGACCATAGGCCTGGGGCCGATCGGCGCGCGCCTGCCGCTGGTGCAGGGAACCAGTTTCGCGTTCATTTCGGTGATGATCCCGATCGTTGCCGGCAAGGGCGTAGAGGGCATGGCGGCGCTGACCACGGCGGCGTTCCTGGCCGGGTTGCTTCATGCCGGGCTCAGCCGCCTGGTCGGCCCGATTCGCTTTGCCCTGCCGCCGCTGGTCACCGGCCTTGTCGTGCTGATGATCGGCCTGTCGCTGGTGCGCGTCGGCGTGGAATATGCCGCTGGCGGCGTCACTTTGCGCGGGCAGCCGGCCTATGGCGCGCCGGCCAGCTGGTTCCTGGCCGGGGTGGTGGTCTTCGTGACCCTGGGCCTCAAGTTCTTTGGCAAGGGCGTGCTGTCCACTGCGGCGGTGCTGCTCGGCCTGCTCGCCGGCTATGGCGTGGCCCTGATCATGGGGCGGGTGGATTTCGCGCCGGTGGCCCAGGCGCACTGGGCCATGCTGCCGCGCTTCCTCGCGTTTGGCTGGGAACTGTCCCCATCGGCGATCCTCGGCTTCTGCCTGATCGGCTTCGTCTCCTCGATCGAATCGATCGGCGATGTCGAGGCGATCTGCGAAAACGGGGCGGGGCGCCGGGCGACGGACCGCGAAGTGATGGGTGCGGTGGCTGCCGATGGCGTGGGCACCGCGCTCTCCGCCCTGTTCGGCGCCATGCCCAACACCACCTTCAGCCAGAACGTGGGCCTGATCGCCATGTCGGGCCTGATGAGCCGCTTCGTCGTCACGCTGGGCGCCGTGTTCCTGATCGTCTGCGGCCTCTTGCCCAAGATCGGCGCGGTGATCACCACCGTCCCGATCGAAGTGCTGGGCGGCGGGGTGATCGTGATGTTCGGCATGGTCGCATCCTCGGCGCTCGCCATGCTCTCGGGCGTATCCTGGAACCAACGCAACATGCTGGTGGCCGGCACCGCGCTGTCTGTTTCGCTCGGACTTCAGCTGGAGCCGGAGGCGCTGGGCCATTTGCCCGAAACCGCGCGCATCCTGCTGTCTTCGGGGGTTTTGCCGGTGGCGATAATTTCGGTGGTGCTCAATCTGGTGCTGCCAAAAGAGATCTGACTGCGCGGATTTTTGCAACGCTGCGTCAGAATCAATGCGTTTGATCGAACGCGCGCTCGACAGCATCATGGCTGCATCGCATGGAATTCAACGAGGTATCGCCCATGGCCACCGCCCTGATCGCGCCAGATGAACCGGCCCTGCCGCACGGCTGCACTTTCGCACCAAAGGACTGGGCGATCCTGGCGCAGCACTGGTACCCCGTCGCCCTGGCGCGCGAAGTGGGCGAGGCGCCGCTTAAGGCCAAGCTGCTGGACCAGCCTCTCGTGCTCTACCGCGCGCAAGGCGGCATCGTCATCGCGCCCGATCGCTGCCCGCATCGCGGCGTGCCGTTGAGCATGGGGCGTGCCAACGGGCAGGGCGTGGAATGTCCGTATCACGGGCTGACGTTCGGCGCCGCTGGCCGCTGCGTACACATTCCTGCCCAGCCGCAGCGTTCGATCCCGGCGCAATTCCACCTGGCCACCTATCCTGCGGTTGAACGCTATGGCTTGGTGTGGACATGCCTTGATCCCGCGGCGGGGGAGCCCGGCCCAGACTCGATCATCGCCGTGCCGCATTGGGACGAGCCTGGCTTCCAGCAGATTGTCTGCCCATGGATCGACATTCACGGTTCTGCCGGGCGGCAGATGGAAGGCTTCCTCGACGTTGCCCATTTCGCCTTCATCCACACCGAAAGCTTTGCCGATCCCGACAATGCCCAGGTGCCGGACTATCGCCCCCGGCGCACGTTCCAGGGGTTCGAGGCAGAATATTGGAGCAACGTCGCCAACTATCCCAAGGGGGTGGACAAGGCGCCTGCCGGCTTCCGCTGGCTGCGCCATTTCCGCTGCCACGCGCCGTTCACTGCCACGCTGGAAGTGCATTTCCCCGGCAGCGACCGCCTCGTGATCCTGAATGCCGCCTCGCCGATGTCGGCCACGCAGACGCGTCTGTTCGTGCCGATCGCACGCAATTTCGACACCGACCAACCGGTGCAAGGCGTCTATGATTTCAACCGCCAGGTGTTCGAGGAAGACAAGGCCATGGTCGAAGCGCAATGGCCCGCGCGCCTACCGCTCGAACCTACCGCCGAAGCGCACCTGGCCGCCGACATGAGCTCGATGTTCTACCGCCGCGCGCTGCGCGACATGGGGCTGAGCGGGGGGTAATGGCGGAAGGGGTGGGATTCGAACCCACGGATGCTTGCACATCGGCGGTTTTCAAGACCGCTGCAATCGACCACTCTGCCACCCTTCCTGGCGCGCCGCCGATAGCGGTTGTCACGCGATGCGCAAAGAGGTTTTGCACGGGCCATCCACGCAAAATGCGCTGGCGGGCCGATTTTCGGCGGCCTTGGGGCATCACCCCGGCGCGCGGGTGTTCCATTGTCGGGCAAGGCATGCAAGACAGCCTGCAATGATGGCCCAATCGATCCCTTTCGTTTCAAGCGTTAACCTTTCTCGTGCCGCACCGTGGCGCGCGGCCACCCGCAAGGCCTGGCGGCGCCTGGCCATGGGGGCGGCCCTGGTGCTGGCGGCGTTGGGTGGCCCAGCCGTGGCGCAAGACAGCGAGGAGGCCGGTTTCCAGGGGTATCTGCAACTGCTGGCGGCCAAGGCGCGCGGGGCCGGCGTGCGTGAACAGACCATCGGCAGCGTCCTGCCGGGGCTCACGTTCAACCCACGCGTGATTGCGTTCGATCGCAGCCAGCCCGGCGGCGGACCGTCCACCGGCGGAATCCCCTCGTTCGAGCCCTATCGCCGCCGCCATGTCGATGCCGGGCGCATTGCCAAGGGGCAGCGCATCTATGCCGAATCGGGCCAGCAGATTGCCCCAATCAGCCGCCGTTATGGCGTGCCCGGGCCGGTGATCCTGGCGATCTGGGGCCATGAAAGCAATTTCGGCAGCTATACGGGCGATTTTGATCTGCCGCGCTCGCTGGCCTCGCTGGCCTATGAAGGGCGTCGGCGCGATCTGTTTGCCGATGAATTCATCGCCGTGCTCAAGATGATCGATCGCGGCGTGCCCCGGCAGAAACTGGTGGGCAGCTGGGCCGGCGCCTTTGGCAATCCGCAGTTCCTGCCCAGTGTCTATCTGCGCGTGGCGCAGGATGCCGACGGCGATGGGCTGGCCGATATCTGGTCCAGCCGGGCCGATACATTGGCCTCGATCGCCAACTATTTCCGCGATGCCGGGTGGCGGCCGGGCGAGCCCTGGGGATTTGCCGTCACCGCGCCGGCCGGGCTCGACCGCGCGAGCCTGGGCACCACGTTGGCCAGCCCGCGTTGCCCGCAGGTCTTTGCCCGGCACAGCCGGTGGCGGACGGTGCGCGAATGGCGCGCGCTGGGCATGATGCCCCAGGCGGGATATTGGCCCGCCGGAGACGATACGCTGGCGACGTTTTTCGAGCCGGACGGGCCAGGGCGGACTGCCTATTTGCTAACCGGAAATTATCGGGTCATCCTCGATTACAACTGCTCGAACTTCTACGCCCTTTCCGTGGGATTGCTCGCCGATGAAATCAGCCGCTAGCCGCCCGGCCTTGTTGAGGACCGCCCTGATCGCCGCTGCCTGTGCCACGCCGTTGCTGGCTTTTGGCGGCCTGGTTCACACTGCTGCGGCCCAGCCGCTCTCTGGACCGGCGGCGGATTATCCGATGGTGCTGGGCGCGCCTTTCGCCGTGGACGGCGTGACCTATACGCCCGCCGACACGCTCAATTACGATGCCGTCGGCTATGCCGTGCCCGATAGCGCGGGCGAGGGTGGGATCAGCGGGTCGCACCGCACGCTGCCTTTGCCCTGTTATGTGGAAGTGACCGCGCTCGACAGCGGGCGCACGATCCTGGTGCGCCTGGAACGGCGCGGGCCGATGCAGGGCGATGGACTGGTGGCCTTGTCGCCCGGCGCCCTCGCGCAGCTTGGCCTCACCGGCGCGCATGCGCCCGTGCGCGTGCGGCGGGTAAACCCACCCGAAGTGGAGCGCGCGCTGCTCCGCACCGGGCAGCATGCCCCGCAGCGCATGGATACGCCGCCAGGCCTGCTCACCGCGCTCAAGCGCAAGCTGGGCATCCTGCCACCGGCAGACCCGCGGCCGGAAGTGCTGGCCGCCGCTTTGGCCGGCACGGCGCCGACAGCGCAACCGCCCGTGCCCACGGCGCCGCGGCCGGTGGGCACGGCCAGCGCGCCACAGGCCCGTCCGGTTACGACCCGCAATACCACGCCGATGCCGGCACCCCGCCCGCCATTGCCGAGCCCGGTGGCGAGCCCGCCCAAGGTGGCCGCGCCGCCAAAGCCGGCTGCTTCAGCGCCGGTTCCGCCCAAGCCAGCCGTTGCCAAACCCGCTCCGGCGGCAAAGCCCGAGCCCAAGCCGGCGCCGAAACCGGAAGCCAAGCCGGCCGCCGCCAGCACGGGTGGGGGCTATGCCGTTCAGGTCGGCGCCTTTTCCACCCGTGCCAATGCTGAAAAGGCCGCGCGTGAAGTGGGCGGCACCGTCTTGCCCGCCGGCAAGTTCTTCCGGGTCCGTATCGGTGCGGCTTCGCAAGACCAGGCCAAGGCGGCACTGGGCAAGGCGAAGCGGGCGGGCTATGCGGATGCGCAGATCCAGCGCGCGCCATAGGCTGCCTGGTTTTCTGGCCCATTCGTAAACTCGGGGTTTTGCTTGCGCCGTCTGTTTTCCGTTGCTGCTGCCGCCGCCACTGTCGCTGCGGCGTTCGCGGCCGTGCCCGCCCAGGCGATCCGGTCTCCCCATGTGGAGGTTTCGGCCGATCCGGCGCGTCCGCCTGAAGTGGTGGCGCCGATCGCACTGCTGATCGACGTCAATTCCGGGCGCGTGCTGTTCGAGCGGCAATCGCACCGCCGCTTTGTGCCCGCCTCGCTCACCAAGATCATGACCAGCTATGTCGCGTTCGAACTGGTAAAGCAGGGCAAGCTCAAGCTTGACGCCAGCTTTCCCATGCGGCCCGAAACGTTTCGCCAGTGGCACCGCGTGGGCAGCACGATGTTTTTGGAAAACAACAGCCAAACGCGCGTGGCCGATCTGCTCGAAGGGATCGTGACGGTTTCGGCCAACGATGCCTGCGTTGTCCTGGCCGAGGGTGTTTCGGGCAGCGTGCCGGGCTTTACCGCGCTGATGAATGCACAGGCCCGCGCGCTGGGCATGCGCGACACGCACTACAACACACCCAATGGCTGGATGGACGAGGGCCGCACGTATGTTTCGGCGGCCGACCTGGCCACGCTCAGCACCGCGCTGATCACCCGCCACCCGGATTTCTACCGGCGCTTCTATGGCCATGAAACCATGATCTGGAACGGCATCGAGCAGCGCAACCACAACCCGCTCTATGGCGCGGTGCCGGGCGCCGACGGGGTGAAGACCGGCTTCACCAACGAGGCCGGCTATGGCCTGGTCGGCTCTGCCCAGCGCGGCGGCCGCCGGTTGATGATGGTGGTTGGCGGCTATGACCGTCCGCAGGACCGCGCGCGCGATGGTGCCGCGTTGCTCGAATGGGGCTTTGCCGCGTTCGACGAGACGCCGTTGTTCGCACCCGGCGCGCATCTGGGCAGCGCGCGGGTGCAGGGTGGCACGGTGGCGAGTGTTGGCCTGGTGGCGGCGCGTCCGCTCGCCATGCTGGTGCCGCATGGGCAGAAAGTGCGACCCACGCTGTCGATACGCTACAAGGGGCCACTGCGTGCGCCGATCGCCAAGGGGCAGGACGTGGCTCTGCTGATCGTCCGCGCTCCGGGCCAGCCCGAAGCGCGGCTGCCGCTGGTCGCGGCCGAGGCGGTGCCGGCGGGCGGCATGCTCGACCGTCTGCGCGACGGGTTCACCGCGATGGTGGGCCGGTGAACGCGATGTCTTCCACCGGCCGCTTCATCGTCTTCGAAGGTGGGGAAGGGGCGGGCAAGTCCACCCAGGCGCGCCTGCTGGCCGCTGCGCTGACGGCCCATGGCATCGAGGTCGTGCTTACCCGTGAGCCTGGCGGCACGCCGGGTGCGGAGGCGATCCGCGGCCTGCTGCTCAGCACCCAAGGCGCGGATTGGGGGCCAAGGGCCGAAGCATTGCTGTTCGCCGCGGCGCGGGCCGACCATGTCGAGCGGTTGATCCGCCCGGCGCTGGAACGCGGCGCATGGGTGATCTGCGACCGCTTCATCGACAGCAGCCGCGCCTATCAGGGCGGCGGCAACGGGCTTTCAGATGCGGAGGTCATGGCCCTGCACGCGATCGGCAGCGAAGGCCTGTTGCCCGATTGCACCATCCTGCTCGAACTGCCGGCGCAAGAAGCCGCCGCGCGCTGTGCCCTGCGCGATCAGGGCGTATCCGACCGCATCGGCGGGCGCGAGGCGGCCTATCATGCCCGTGTGGCCGAGGCGTTCGATCGCTTTGCCCAGGCAGAACCGGCGCGCTTTGCCCGCATTTCCGCGCTCGGCACGCCCGATCAGGTCGCCACGCGCATTCTGGTGGTGCTGGCACCGTGGATGGCGGCGTGATGCTGATCGGGCACGAGCATCCGTGGGAAACCTGGCGCGCGGCGATGGCCGGGCAGCGCATGCACCATGGCTGGCTGCTGGCCGGGCGCGAAGGGCTGGGCAAGGCCAGCTTCGCGCTGGAAGCAGCGGCCGAACTGGTGGCAGAGCCGGGCGTGAGCCAACCACCCGCGCATCAGCATCCCGATATCCTACTGCTGGAGCCGCTGCCCGCCAACGATGACGAGGCCAAGAAGCGCGACGAAGGCCGCCCCTATGCGCGCAAGCGCAACATCAATGTCGACCAGATCCGCACGATGCTCCATCGCCTGCACACGCGGCCGACGCTCGGCGCGCGCCGAGCGGTGATCGTGGACGCGGCCGACCACCTGGAGAAAGGCGCAGTCAACGCCCTGCTCAAGGGTTTGGAAGAACCACCCCAGGGTACGTTCTTCCTGCTGGTGGTCCATCAGCTCGGTCGCCTGCTGCCCACGGTGCGCTCGCGCTGCCAGGTCTTGCGGTTCCGGCCGCTCGATCCCAAGGAATTGAACGAAGCCGTTTCATTGGCCGCGCCGGAACTGGACGCAGAGACGCGCAGTGCGGCGATTGCCGTCGCGCATGGCTCGCCGGGGGCGGCATTGATGTTTGCCGCCCACGATCTGGGCCGCCCGCTCGCGCTGCTGCGCCGTATCCTGCGCGAGGGCGATCCCGATCTGGCTCTGCGCGGCGAACTGGGCGCGGCACTGGGGGCAAGGCCGGATCGCGAGCGGCTGCTGGCAACCATCGAGGCGGCGCGGACAGTGTTGGGCGAGGCTGTGGTGGAAGCAGGCGCAGACAATCGCCTCAAGATCATTGCCGCGCACCAGCATCTGGTGGAGCTGGCGCGCGAAGTGCCGACGCACAACTTCGAGCCCGCACTGCTGGTTATGGAAATCGGCGGGTTGCTGGCGCGCGCTGCTCGCACTAGAGCGGGGGCAACATCCCGCTGAAGGAAGCGACTGTCGCCATGGGCGAACCTTATTACATCACCACCGCCATTTCCTATCCCAACGGCAAGCCGCACATCGGCCATGCCTATGAAGCGATTGCCGCCGACGTGATCGCCCGGTTCCACAAGGCGATGGGCCGCGACGTGCGCCTGCAGACCGGAACCGACGAACATGGCCTGAAGATGGCGCAGAAGGCGCGCGACCTGGATCTGACGCCGGCGCAGCTGAGCGACCAGATGTCGCAGCATTTCATCGATATGGCGCACGCGCTTAACGTCAACTATGACGTATTCCTGCGCACCACCGAACCGCGCCACCACACCGCGAGCCAGGAAATCTGGAAGCGGATGGAAGCCAACGGCGATCTCTATCTCGATCGCTACGAAGGCTGGTACTCGGTGCGGGACGAGGCCTATTACGACGAGAGCGAGCTGGTCGAAGGGGAAGGGGGAGCCAAGCTTTCGCCCCAGGGCACGCCAGTGGAATGGACCGTGGAGGAAAGCTGGTTCTTCCGGCTATCCAAGTACCAGGACAAGCTGCTCGCGCTCTATACCGAAAACCCCGATTTCATCCGACCCGAGGCGCGCCGCAACGAGATGATCGCGTTCGTCTCGCAGGGGCTGCGCGATCTTTCGGTGTCGCGCACGAGCTTTGACTGGGGCGTGAAGGTTCCGGGCAGCGACAACCATGTCATGTACGTGTGGGTCGATGCGCTGACCAACTATCTCACCGGCCTGGGCTGGCCGGAAGAAACCGATGCCTTTGCAAAGTATTGGCCGGCAAACCTGCACCTGATCGGCAAGGACATCGTGCGGTTCCACACGATCTACTGGCCCGCCTTCCTGATGAGCGCCAACTTGCCGGTGCCGCACCAGGTGTTCGGCCATGGCTTCCTGCTCAATCGCGGGCAGAAGGAATCCAAGTCGCTGGGCAACGTGACCGATCCCATCGCGCTGGCGGAGACGTTTGGCGTGGACGCGGTGCGCTATTTCTTCATGCGCGAAGTGGCGTTCGGGCAGGATGGCTCGTGGTCGCCCGATGCGATCGTGACGCGCTGCAATGCCGAGCTGGCCAACAGTTATGGCAACCTGGTGCAGCGCGTGCTTTCCATGATCTTCAAGAACATGGATGGCAAACTCGACACGTTTTCGAGCACCGAGGCCGATGACACGCTGTTGGCGACCGTATATGGTGCGGCCGCCGAGGATTTGCCGCGCGAGTTTGCCGCGCTCAACTTCTCGGCCGGGATCGAGGCCTGGATGCGCGCGGTCTTTGCCTGCAACGCCTATATCGACGAGCAGGCGCCGTGGACGCTGCGCAAGACTGACCCGGAACGGATGCGCGCCGTGCTGCTTACCTTGTTCATGGCCATTCGCGACTTGACCATTGCCATTGCCCCGGTGGTGCCGACTGCTGCCGGCAAGGTGCTGGACCAGCTCGGCATTCCGGCCGAACAGCGCGGCTTTGGCGCCCTCGGCCATGCCGGGTGGTACATGGAGCGCGTGGCGACCGGCGAAGCGCTGGCGCAGCCCGTGGGCGCATTCCCGCGCCTGGAACTGCCGGCCGAGGAAGGCGCAAGCGCCTGATGCTGATCGATTCCCACTGCCATCTGATTTACGAAGGGCTGGTCGACCGGCAGGCCGAGGCGCTGAAGGCAGCGCGCGCGCGCGGCGTGCGCGGGTTCCTCAACATCTCCACCCGGCAACGCGAATGGGAGGCGGTCGTGGCCGTCGCCCATCGCGAGCCGGATGTCTGGGCGAGCGTCGGCATCCATCCACACGAAGCCGATGGCCATGCCGATCTCGGCGCGGCCGTGCTGGCGGCGGCGACCGACGATCCGCGGGTGATCGGTATCGGCGAAACCGGGCTCGACTATTATTACGATCATTCCGACCGCCAGGTTCAGCAGGATCTGTTCCGTGTGCATATCGGCGTGGCCCGCGACACCGGGTTGCCGCTGATCATCCACACGCGCGATGCGGAAGATGACACGCTGCGCATCCTGACCGAGGAGATGGGGAAGGGGGCCTTCCCCGCGCTGATCCACTGTTTCACCGCCACGGCCGAATTTGGCCGGGCGGTGCTGGATCTGGGCCTGACCATCTCGATTTCCGGCATCGTGACGTTCAAGAACGCAAAGGACTTGCAGGCTTTCGTTGCGACGATACCCGCCGATCGGCTGCTGGTGGAAACCGATGCACCGTTCCTGGCGCCGATTCCGCATCGGGGCAAGAAATGCGAACCGGCGTTCGTGGCCGATACCGCGGCCTTCGTGGCCGGCCTGCGTGGCGTTTCGCTGGAACAACTCGGCGCGCAGACCACCGATAACTTCTTCAAGCTGTTTGCGAAGGCGGAAAGGCCGGCGGCATGAAGCTGGTGATGCTGGGTTCGGGCACGTCAACCGGCGTGCCACGCATCGGCAACGACTGGGGCGATTGCGACCCCGGCGAACCGCGCAACCGCCGCACGCGTGTGGCCATCGTGGTAGAGGGTGCGGACGGTTCGCGCATCCTGGTGGATACGCCAACCGATTTGCGGCATCAGTTGCTGGCCACCGAGATCGACCGTATCGACGGCGTGGTGTGGACGCACGATCACGCCGATCACACACACGGCATCGATGATCTGCGCCCGCTGCGCATGGGCCGCGGCGCGCCGATCCCGGGCTATGCCGCCGATGAAACCGTGCGGCGGCTGCGGCAGCGCTTTGGCTATGTCTTTGCCGGGCAGCACGGCTATCACACGATTTGCAATCTCGATAACCTCGATCGCGTGCGGATGGTGGCGGGCATCGGCATCAGCCATTGCCAGATGGCCCACGGACCTGCGCAATCGACCGCATTCCGGTTCGACCAGAATGGCAAATCCATTGGTTATGCCACGGATTTTTCAGAAATAAATGCCGAGATGATCAACCTGTTCTATCGGGTTGACGTGCTTGTGGTCGATGCCCTGCGGCGCCAGCCACATCCCACGCATGCGCATCTGGCCATGGCGTTGGAACTGGTGGAAGCATGCCGTGCCAGCCAGGCGGTGCTGACGCATCTCGACAAGTCGATGGACTATCGCGCGCTGTGCGCAGAAACGCCCGATCACGTCCAGCCTGGCTATGACGGATTGGAGATCACCCTGTGAGCGCCATGCCATGATCACGCCAGATCGCATCGTTGCGTTGATCGGTTTGGCCATGGCTTTGGTCCTCGTGTCTCGCCACGGCGCCTTTCGCCGTGTGGCATGGGGCGCCAGGGCGCAGATGGCGTTGATCTGGATCGTGATCATCGTGCTGACGGCTTTGGCTTATGACTGGGTGACCCAGCGTTGACACGCATAATGGCTGTCCTTCATTTTACATAATACATCTTATCCATCATAAGGAACCCAGTGCGCATGGGTGACATCGGCCGCCCTTCGCAGTAGGATTTGCACCCATGACGACGCTCTCCAAACCGGTCACCAATAGTTCTCCCGCGCTCGATCGCCTGCTGGCAATCATGGCCCGCCTGCGCGATCCGCAGCAAGGCTGCGAGTGGGATCTCGCTCAGGATTTCGCGACGATCGCGCCGTACACGATCGAAGAAGCCTATGAAGTGGCCGACGCCATCGCGCGTGGCGACATGGCGGCTTTGCGCGAGGAACTGGGCGATCTGCTGTTGCAGGTGGTGTTCCACAGTCGCATGGCGCAGGAGGCCGGCCTTTTCCGCTTTGATGACGTAGCGGCCGCCATCGCCGAAAAGATGGAAGCGCGCCATCCCCACATCTTTGGCGGTGAAGACGATGAAGGCCAATCGCGCGAGGAGCGCTGGGAAAATCGCAAGGCGGCCGAGCGCGCCGCCAAGGGCGAGCAGAGCGCGATGGACGGCGTAGCCCTGGCGCTGCCGGCACTGATGCGCGCGGAAAAGCTGCAGAAGCGTGCCGCCCGCGTCGGTTTCGATTGGCCTGATCTGGCAGGCCCGGCAGCCAAAGTCATCGAGGAACTGGACGAACTGGCCGCCGCACAGAGCGAGGCGCACAAGTTGGAGGAAGCCGGTGACCTGCTGTTTGCCGCCGTCAACGCAGTGCGCGCCCACGGCATCGCACCCGAGGACGCGCTGGCCCGCGCCAATGCCAAGTTCGAGCGTCGCTTTCGCGCGATGGAAGCCCTGGCCGGCGGCCAGTTCGCGACACTCGACCTCGACCGCCAGGAAGCCTTGTGGCAGGCGGTTAAAGCCTCAGAGCGTGGTGAAACGGCCGATATCAGCCAGGCTTAGCCGCACCGTCAGGCGCAGCGCCGATTGGTCCTCGTTCGCTTCCTCGCTCAGCACTTCGCCATGGGCGTGAAGCCACGCCAGGCGCTGGCCATCGGCCACTGGCACGGTCAGTTCCAGCACTTGCGCGCCACCGGTGAGCAGTTCGCTCAAGACGTCGAGCAGCGCATCGACGCCTTCCCCGGTCACCGCCGAAATCGGCACGACGGGCTGTTCGGGCACGGCATGGGCAATGATCGCCTCGCGCGTCTCGCGGTCCTCGGTCGATAGCAGGTCCCACTTGTTCCATGCCTCGACGATGGGGATATTGCTGCCCCCTTCCCCGATAACGCCCAGATCGGCCAGGATATCTTCCACTTCGGCTTTCTGCTGGGCGGCTGCCGGATTGGCGATATCGCGCACGTGCACGATCACGTCAGCGGCGGTCACTTCTTCCAGCGTTGCGCGAAACGCGGCGACAAGCTGGGTCGGCAGATCGGAAATGAAGCCGACGGTGTCGGACAGGATGGCCTTTTCCACGCTCGGCAAGCGGATCGCCCGCATCGTGGGATCAAGCGTGGCGAAGAGCAGGTCTTCCGCCATCACCGTTGCCCCGGTCAACCGATTGAACAACGTGGATTTGCCGGCGTTGGTATAGCCAACCAGGGCAATCACCGGCCAAGGCGCGCGTTGGCGCCGCTCGCGGTGCAATCCGCGCGTGCGGCGCACTTGCTCAAGTTCGCGGCGCAGGCGGCCCATGCGGTTGCGGATCATCCGCCGGTCCGCCTCGATCTGGGTTTCGCCGGGACCACCCAGGAAGCCGAAGCCGCCGCGTTGCCGCTCAAGGTGAGTCCACGAACGCACCAGACGGCCGGCCTGGTAATCAAGGTGCGCAAGCTCAACCTGCAGGCGCCCTTCGGCCGTGGCGGCGCGTTCCCCGAAGATTTCGAGGATCAGCCCGGTGCGGTCGATCACCTTGCGCTTGAGCTTGTCTTCCAGGTTGCGCTGCTGGATTGCCGACAGCGAGCCATCGACGATGACCAGCTCGGCCTCGTTCTGCGCGATACTGACGGCCAGGCGTTCCACCTGCCCTTCCCCGAACAGCGTTCCGGGGCGCACGGCGCGGATCGGCACGATAAAGGCATCGACCACGTCGATACCGATGGCGCGGGCCAGGCCCTGCCCTTCTTCCAGGCGCGCTTCGGCGTCTTCGCCCAAGCCGCCGCGCTGGCGAATATCGGGCAGAACGACAATGGCGCGCGCACCGCGGCTGACTTCGCCTTCGATGTCACCCGCGTTGCGACCAAATTCAAACGTGCTCAGTTCGCTTCGCCTTCCCAGTCACCCGTCAGATCGACGTGGCCGGCAGGCTGGATCGTCGAGACGGCGTGCTTGTATGCAAGCTGCACATAGCCTTCGCGTTCCAGCAACATGCAAAAAAGATCATAGGCGGCAACCTTGCCCTGCAACATCACGCCGTTGACCAGGAACATCGTGACCTGCACGCCGGCATCGCGCACGCTGGACAGAAACACCTCCTGCAGGAGGCGCTTCTTGCCGTTGTCGTCCCCGCCGCTCTGGAAGTGCGCGACCGATAGCTGCTGGCCCGGCATGATCGTGGAGATCGCGTGCTTGTAGACCAGCTGCGACTGGCCATCGCGGCGCAGCAGGATCGAGAAGTTGTCGAACCAGGTGACGATACCCTGCAGCTTGACGCCCTTCACCAGGAACATGGTGACGGGAATCTTGTTCTTGCGCAGGTGGTTGAGGAACACGTCCTGAAGGTTCTGGCCCTTCACTGCGCCACCCGAAGAAGCGGGGGCCGATGCAGCGGGCGCCGATGCAGGCGCGCTGGCTGTGGTCTCGGCCGGGGCGGCTTCTGCCTTGGCGCGGGGACGTGCGGAGAGTGTCTTTCCGGTCATTTCGCGTGACTCCGTTATATTGGCGGGCCTCTTCTTGAGGCTGCGCGATCTGGCCCATGATCATTGCGGTGCAAGATGACACCACAATGGCCACAAGCCGGGTTCGATCCTTGTCTTATGGCCGCTTCGCGTCCGCGTAAACCGGGTTTTTGTCGCAAACCTTCGCTTATGCGTAAAAGCCGCGAGCGACAGAACCGAAATTCAGTCTTCGTCCTCGTCGTCGCGCCGCTCGGCCATGCCCAAGAGCTTGAGCTTGCGATGCAGGGCCGAGCGTTCCATCCCGATGAAGCTGGCGGTCTTGGAAATGTTGCCGGAAAAGCGGCGGATCTGCACCTTGAGGTACTCGCGCTCGAAATTCTCGCGCGCCTCGCGCAGCGGCACGCCCATCAGCGCAGACGTGCCGGTTTCGTTGCCCAGGCGGGTCGAAACGATTTCGGCAGGCAGCATGTCAGCCTCGATCCGGGCCAGGCGCTCGCGCGGGGTGAGGATGATCGTGCGTTCCACCACGTTGCGCAGCTGGCGCACGTTGCCGGGCCAATCATAGCTTTGCAGCGCGGCCATCGCCTCTGGCGTGATGCCCGGCGGAGAAACGCCCTGCTCGCTGGCATAGCGGGTGAAGAAATGGTCGACCAGCGCGGGAATATCGTCGCGCCGCTCGGTCAGTGGCGGGATCGTCACGGGAACGACATTGAGGCGATAGAACAGGTCTTCGCGGAAACGCCGCTCGGCAATTTCCTTTTCCAGCGGGCGGGACGAGGACGAAACGACGCGCACGTCCACGCGGATCTGGCGATGCCCACCCACGCGCACAAAGGCCTGCTCGGTCAGCACGCGCAGGATGCGGGCCTGGCTCGACGGCGGCATGTCGGCCACTTCGTCGAGAAACAGGGTGCCGCCATCGGCCATTTCCAGCAGGCCGGCGCGCACCAGCTTGCCATCGGCTTCCTCGCCGAACAGTTCCTGTTCAAAGCGTTCGGGCGTGATGCGGGCGGAATTGACCGTGATGAATGCGTTCTGTGCGCGCGGGCTCCAACTGTGCAACAGGCGCGCGGCCACTTCCTTGCCCGATCCGGCCGGCCCGGTGATCAGCAGGCGGCTGCCGGTATTGGCCACGCGCTTCAGCGTGGCGCGCACCTGGTTGATGGCGGCGGAATTGCCGGTGAATTCCTCCGAAGCGACGAAGCCTTGGCGCAGGCGCTGGTTTTCGCGGCGCAGGCGCTCGGTTTCGGTCGCGCGTTCCACCAGCAGCAGCAGACGCTCTGCCTCGAACGGCTTTTCCAGGAAATCCATGGCACCCCGGCTGATTGCCGAAACGGCGGTATCGATGTTGCCGTGGCCCGAGAAGATGATCACCGGCAGTTCCGGCTCGCGCTTCTTGATTTCGTCCAGCACTTCCAGGCCATCCATCGGGCTGCCGTGCAGCCACACGTCGAGCAGCACCAAGCTGGGCCGCCGTTCGTCAACCGCAGCGAGCGCAGAGGTGCTGTCGGCGGCCAATCGGCAGCCATAGCCTTCGTCGCTGAGCACCCCCGCAACCAGTTCGCGGATGTCACGTTCATCGTCGACGATGAGGATATCGAGAGCCATGGGAAGTATTGGTCCTGTGGAAAAGTCTGGTGGAATCCTGTGGTCTGGCAGGGGATCAGTGTTGCGTGGCGGTCACCGTTTCGCCTGGTGGCGCCGTCGCGGGGATTGTGGCCTGGGCCACGGGATCGCGGGCGAAGCGCATGGTGACGCGCGTGCCGCCCGCCGGTTCGGCGGCAAAGGCCATGTCGCCGCCATGTTCCTCGACAATCTTGTTGACGATTGCGAGGCCAAGGCCCGTGCCCTTTTCACGGGTGGTGACATAGGGTTCGAGGATGCGTTCCCGCTCCACCGGCAGGCCCACGCCATTGTCGATCACGGTGACCGTGACCGATGTGGCATCGTCATCGAGCAGCACCGCGATGCGACCGCGATAATCGAGATCAGCGGCTTTGGCACGCTGCTGCTCGATCGCCTCGACCGCGTTCTTGAGCACGTTGGTCATGACCTGGCCGAACTGGTGCCGGTCGCACTGGAACGGGACGGAAGCGGCCTCGCTGGAGAACGTGAACGTCACGTCGGCATGGGCCACTTCCTGCAGGAACAGGGCTTGGCGCACAAGGTCGCTGGCGTCCTCGCTGCGGAACACCGGCTTGGGCAGGCGCGCGAAGGAGGAGAACTCGTCCACCATCTTGCGCAAGTCACCCACCTGGCGGATGATCGTCGCGGTCAGTTCCTCGAACAGTTCGGGATCGGTCAGGATCTGGCGGCGATAGCGACGCTTGAGGCGCTCGGTGGCCAGCTGGATCGGAGTGAGCGGGTTCTTGATTTCGTGCGCGATGCGGCGCGCCACGTCCGACCAGGCCGCGCGGCGCTGGGTGATCAACTGGCGGGTGATATCCTCGAAGGTGATCACGTGGCCGTGGCGATCGGCCCGCGCCTTGACCGCCAGGGTGAGCAAGTCCCCCTGGCGCGCATATTGCACGATGCCGCTGCTTTCGCCGTTCGCCACCAGTTGCGCGATCTGTGGCGCGATTTCGGCCAGGGGGCGGCCGTCGGCCGAAACGCCGGGGTCTTCGAGCAGCAGCTTTTGCGCCGAGGAATTCATCAGCTGGATCGTGCCGTCCGGGCCGACCGAAACGATGCCGGCGGTGATCGATTCCAGCACCGTTTCGATGAAGACGCGGCGCACGTCGAGCTGGGCATTGGCGTTGACCAGAGCCTGGGTCTGCCCTTCGAGTTGCGCGGTCATGCGGTTGAACGCGCGGGTCAGCATGCCGACTTCGTCCACGTCCTTGCCCGGCGCCACGCGCATGGCAAAGTTGCCGCTGCCCACGCTGCGCGCGGCCTTGACCAGTTCGATCAACGGGGCAACCTGGCGATCGGCAAAACGCAGCGCAACCCACACCGCCAGCACCACCAGCGCGAGGCTGATGATGAACAGCGCCACGTTGAAGCGCAGCTGGATGGCGCGCGCGCTGCGGGTGAGCACGTCATAGGCGCTCAGCACGCTTTTGGCGCGCTCGAACTGGTTGAGGGCCAGCTTGTCGGAATTGCGGGCGACGTAAAGGTAGATGCCGCGCTGGTGATCGATCGTGGTGACCGCCTCGATGCGCTCGGCCGAAGCCTTGACCACCACCTGCTCGCCGGCGTCGAGCTTCTTCAACTCGTCGGGGGTGATGCGCTCGCGATCGTCCTTGACGTTGGGATCGACGATGGCGGCGGTGCGCAAGGTGCCGTCGCGGGCGCGTTCGATAATCGCGCTCTCGTCCATCTTGCGGCTGTAGACCTGCCAGGAATAGCCGGCGAGGAAATCCTGGCTGGTGATCGGGGCCTGGTCGAAATAGCCGCGCACGTCGCCAGCCATCGCCACGCTTTCGCGGCCCACGTCGCGCAGCTTGTCGGCATAGTAGCCCCGCGCCAGGCTGCTGGCATTTTCCAGCATCCCACGAGAATCGTTGGAAAACCAGAATTCCACGCCCGATTGGAACAACAGCGACGCAAAGATCACCACCAGCAGGGTGGGAATGGCCGCGATCAGCGAGAACAGCCAGACCAAGCGTACATGCAGGCGCCCGCTGGTGCCAAGGCCGCTGCGCGCCGCGCGGGCGAGCGCCAGGCGGCGTCCGGCCAGCACGATCAGCGCCATGGCCGGCACGAGCGAACCGATCAGCAAGACCGAAGTGAGCCGCGCGGGCAGCAACTGGTTGGCCGCACCATTGGCACTGACCGTCTGCCACGATACCGCAAGCATCGTGATCAGCGCCGTTCCGGCGGTCATTTCCAATAGCAGGAACACGTTGGCACGCCGCAGGGCGACCAGCAGCCGGCGCCACCAGCGCGGCAGGCGTTTGCCCGAACGTGTTGCAATTGCGACCATCGTGGCGCCTTTACAACGCCGCTGTTGCAAAATTGCAAGTGTTTTTGTGACAGCTTGCCCCGCCGTATCGCCGCTCAGCGGCCACCCAGCGCATCCTCGGGCGCGATGCCCAGATCGACCAGGCGCTTGCGCAAGGTGTTGCGGTTGATCCCCAGCAATTGCGCGGCGCGCAGCTGGTTGCCGCCGGTCTGCGCGAGCGCATGGAGGAACAGCGGCCGCTCGAACGCGGCCAGCGCGGCATCATAGAGCATGCCCGGCTCCGGCCGCGCCTGGGCCAGGTAAGCCTCAAGCGCGGCGGCGAAATCGGCCGGGGCGCTGGCCGGGTTGCCCCCTTCCCCTTCTGCCGTGCGGGCAGCACCACTATCGGCCGCAAGCAAGGGCTCGATCGTGGCTTCGTCGATTACGTCGTCGCGCGCCAGCAGGGCCAGGCGGAAGATGAAATTGCGCAGTTCGCGCACGTTGCCGCGCCAGGGCTGTCGTGCCAGCAAGGCGGCGCCGGCTGCCGAAAGCTGCCGACGGGGCAGGCCTTCCGTGGCGGCGCGGGCCAGGAAATGGCGCGACAGCGCCTCCACGTCGTCTGCCCGGTCACGCAGCGGGGGCAGCTCGATCGGGACCACGGCAAGGCGGTAATAAAGGTCTTCGCGGAACGTGCCGGCGGCGATCATCGGCACCAGATCGCGGTTGGTGGCCGCGATGATCCGGCAATCGAGGGCAATTTCCTCGGTCCCACCCACGCGGCGGATGCGCCCCGATTGCAGCGCGCGCAGCAGGCGGGTCTGCGCCTCAAGCGGCATGTCGCCGATTTCATCGAGGAACAGGGTGCCGCGCGCAGCCTGTTCGAACTTGCCGATCTGGCGCGCCACCGCGCCGGTGAAGGCGCCCTTTTCGTGCCCGAACAGCTCGCTCTCGATCAGTTCGTGGGGAATGGCGGCAGTGTTGACGGCCACGAACGGGCCGTCGCGACGATTGCCCAACTGGTGGATCGCCTCGGCCACCAGTTCCTTGCCGGTGCCGGATTCGCCCAGGATCAGCACGGTCAGATCGTTGCGCAACACGCGCGTGATCATGCGATAGACCGCCTGCATGGCCGGGCTGCGGCCCACCAGCGGCAGGCCCTGCCCCAGGTCGTCCGCCGCATCGGGCAGGTCGCCACCGTCGAGCGCGCCGAGCGCCTGGCGCACCGTGCGCACCAGTTCTTCCAGGTCGAACGGCTTGGGGAAATACTCGAACGCCCCGGTGTCGCTGGCGCGCACCGCGGTATCGAGCGTGTTCTGGGCCGACAGGATGATCACCTGCATGCGCGGGAACGCCGCGCGCACCGGTGGCAAGGTTTCGATCCCATCGCCATCGGTAAGCATCACGTCGGTCAACATGAGGCCATAGGCCTTGCCGGCCAGCAGGCAATCGCGCCCGGCAATGCTATCGCAGCGATCGACGTGAAAGCCCTCCGCCTCCAGCGCGGCGGTGATGACGATGGCGATCGAGGAATCGTCCTCAACCAGGAGAATGGATTCTTTCATGGCCTCAATCGCTCTGGACGGTGCCCGCAACGGGCAGGTGCAGGCGGAAGTGAGTCCATCCGCCAGCCTCGTCGCGATCGTGGGTGATGCGGCCGTTCATTTCGCGCACCAGTTTCTGCACCAAGGCCAGGCCCAGCCCTTGCCCGTTCTTCTTGGCCGTGACGAAGGGTTCGAAAATGTGATCGCGCAGCGCGGGGTCGATGCCGGGGCCATTGTCGCTGACGCGCACTTCGATCGGCAGGCGCAGCGGCTTGCCGGCACGGGAATGCACCTGGATGCCGCTGGCAAAGCGGGTGCGCACGACAATTCGGCGGTTGGCCTGGCCTTCGCACGCCTCGCGCGCGTTGGTCATGAGGTTGAGCAGCACTTGCACCAGCGCATCGGGATTGGCCGTGACGGGCGGCAGCGAAGGATCGAATTCCTCGTGCACCAGCACCGCGCCGGGATCGCTGGCCGCGATCACCGCCTGGGCGCGGCGCACCGCCTCGTGCAGGTTGCACGGCACCGCCGGTTCGCGAATGCGGCGGGAAAGTGATTGCATGTGATCGATCAGCTTGGCGACGCGGTCTACTTCGGCCGTGATCAGCCCGGTCAGCGCGCGATCGGCCTCGCCCAGCTTGCGATCCAGCAACTGCGCCGCGCCACGGATGCCGGCCAGCGGGTTCTTGATTTCGTGCGCCAAGACCTCGGGCGCGCGCAGGGCGCCGGTCTCGCCGCCGCCAACGCCTGGCACGTCGTCGCTAAGGCCTTCGACCCCGCTCATTTCATGCAGCACCAGCATCTGCCAACCGGGATGATGCTGCACCGGCGCGGTCATGACATCAAGCGCCCGTGGGCTTTTCCCGCCAAGGCCCACCCGCACGCGCCGCGCCACCAGATGCGTTTCGGCATCGGCCAGGCGGCTCATGATCAAGGGTTCCTCGAACGCGAGAATGTCGGCCAGGGCCTTCCCCACCACGCGCCGCGCGCCTTGCCCCAGCAACTGTTCCGCCGCCGGGTTGACCGCCGAAATCGTCATGTCGGGCGCCAACAGCAGCACGGCCAGCGGAAAGCTGGCGATCATGCGCTTGGGATCGGGCCGCACCAGATGTTCGGCACGGGTGCGGTCCATGCCTTGGGTCATGCCGCTTCGCGGGTGTGGAGCGGCGCGTAGAACGCTTCGAGATTGTCCAGCACGTCGGCCGCGTCGTCGATGAAATTGACGCGATTGCGGAATTCAGCCGAGCCCGGCAGCCCCTTGGTGTACCAGCCCAGGTGCTTGCGCGCCATGTTGACGCCGGTCACCGGGCCATAGTGTTCGAGCATCATCCGGTAATGCTCCACGATCAGGCGGTATTGCTCCTCGATCGTGGGATCGGGGCGCACTTCGCCGGTCTGCAGCCAGTGCATGACCTGGCCGAGCAGCCAGGGCCGGCCATAGGCGCCGCGCCCGATCATCACCCCGTCGGCGCCGCTTTGCGCCACGGCCTGCGCCACGTCCTCGATCCCGCAGATATCGCCGTTGACGACCACGGGGATCGTCACCGCGTCCTTCACCTTGCGCACGAAAGCCCAGTCGGCGCTGCCCTTGTACATCTGGTTGCGGGTGCGCCCGTGGACGGTGATCATCTGCGCGCCCAGATCCTGCGCGATGCGCGCCAGTTCGGGGGCATTGAGGCTGTCATGGCACCAGCCCATGCGCATCTTGACCGTCACAGGCACCTTCACAGCCTTGACCGTCGCCTCGATCAGGCGGGAGGCGAGCGGCACTTCGCGCATCAAGGCAGAGCCGGCATAGCCGTTGACCACCTTGCGTACCGGGCAACCCATGTTGATGTCGATGATGGCGGCGCCACGATCTTCGGAAAGCTTGGCCGCCTCGCCCATCTGTTCGGGATCGCAGCCGACCAGTTGCATCGAAACGGGTTCTTCCGTCGGGTGCCAGGCCCATTTCTGGATCGACTGGCGTGTTTCGCGGATCGCGGCGGGGCTGGCGATCATTTCCGTTACGTTCAGGCCCGAACCGAAACGCCGCACCATCAGGCGGAACGGCAGATCGGACACGCCCGTCATCGGCGCCAGCACCACCGGGCAGCCGATGCGCACGGGGCCGACGTCGAGCGGGGCAAGAACGGGGGGAACGGGAACCTGGGTCATGATCTGCGTATAACTGCCTAAAAAACAGGCAGCCCATAGTCCAAGACGACCCGCCGGGCAAGCGGGCTATCCGGGCGAGCGCAAGCGCCGCTTGGCTTCGCTCCGCCCTGCTGGTAGAGGCGCACCTCGCATGAACCCTGCCCCTCCCCTTTCAACCGATACCAAAGCACCTGCAACCGCCGCAATCGTGGTGGCGGCGGGTAAGGGCCTGCGCGCGGGCGGCAGCGTGCCCAAGCAGTTCGCTGTTTGGCACGGCAAGCCCCTGGTGCGCCATAGCGTGGAATCCCTGATCCGAGCCGGCGTGGCGCCGATCGTGGTGGCGATCCCGCAGGGCTGGGAAGAGGCGGCAGGCAATGCCCTGCAGGGCTTGCCCGGCGTCGCCCTTGTCCAGGGTGGAAGCACCCGCCGGGAATCGGTGGCGCTGGCGCTTGAAGCGCTGGCGGACGATGCACCCGCGCGCGTCCTCATCCACGATGCGGCCCGGCCTGTCCTGCCCCACGCCGTGATCCATGGACTGTTTGCGGCGCTGGAGAACGTGGCCGGGGCGATTCCCGTGCTGCCCGTGGTCGACAGCGTGGTGCGCGGCGCCGATGGCCTGCGCCACGCGGCGGTGGAGCGTGACGGGCTCTATCGCGTGCAGACGCCGCAGGCCTTTCATTATCCTGCCATCCTGGCCGCGCATCGTGGCTGGACCGCCAACACCGGGGGTGACGCCGCCGAAGCGGGCGACGATGCGCAAGTGGCCGATGCCGCCGGCCTGCCCGTCGCGCTGGTGCCGGGAGACGAGGCGCTGCGCAAGGTGACCTTTGCCGCCGATCTGGAGAGTGCCGACATGTCTGTTCATCCGCGCGTTGGAATGGGCTTTGACGTCCACCGCCTGGTCGCGGGCGAGGAACTGTGGCTGTGCGGGGTGAAGATCGACCACGACAAGGGCCTGGCGGGGCATAGCGATGCCGACGTGGCGATCCACGCGCTGGTCGATGCCTTGCTGGGCGCGATCGCGGCGGGCGACATCGGCGATCATTTCCCGCCGTCCGATCCGCAATGGAAAGGCGCCTCGTCCGATCGCTTCCTGGCCCATGCCGCCACCCTTGTGGCGCAGAGCGGCCAGGCCATCGCCCATGTCGACGTGACGATCATCTGCGAAGCGCCCAAGATCGGCCCGCACAAGGCCGCAATGCGCGCCCGCTTGGCGGAAATCCTCGCCCTGCCGATAGACCGCGTAAGCGTGAAGGCCACCACCACCGAACGCCTGGGTACCACCGGGCGCGGTGAAGGCATCGCCGCCCAGGCCGTGGCCACCGTGGTGCCGCAATGATCCGCGCCGCTTCCGCAACCCTGGCGCTGGGCGCGCTGCTGGCCGGCCAATGTGCGCAGGCGGCCGCGCCGGCTTGCCTCGAAACCGCTGATGTCAATGCCATGGTATCCTATGCCCTGCCCGCAGTCATGGACAGCGCGATGACTTATTGCGCGCCGCACCTGGCGCCGCAGGGGTTCTTTGCGCGTGAAGGCCAGGGCATGGTGCAGCGCTATGCCCAGGCCAAGCCCGCGGCCTGGCCCCGCGCCAAGGCCGCGCTGATCAAGCTGGCGCAGACCGACCAGGACAAGACCATCGCCCAAATGGCCAACCTGCCCGACAAGGCGCTGCAACCCTTTGCCGATGGCATGCTGGGGCAGATGGTCACCGAGGCGCTCAAGCCCGAGAATTGCCGGCCGCTGGAACAAATGACGCGCTTGCTCGCACCCCTGCCGCCCGAAAACACCGCAGGATTGTTTACCTTCATTATCCGCATGGTGGATACGCCATCGCGCAAGCCGGGCGCCCAGCCCCGCAAATCCGGGCTGCCGCTGTGCCCGGAAACCCCGTAAGAACTGAAAGCACCCCTATCATGCCCCCGGAAACCGATTGCCTTCTCCCGCCCGATATCGTGGCGCTGGCCCAGCGCGTGATCGATGAAAATCGCCGCCTGGGCCGGACCGTGGCCCTGGCGGAAAGCTGCACCGGCGGCATGGTGGCAGCGGCGCTGACCGAGATTGCCGGCTCGTCGGCCGTGCTCGATCGTGGCTTCGTCACGTATTCCAACGAGGCCAAGCACGAAGTGCTGGGTGTTTCGATGGACGTGATCGATGCCGTGGGGGCGGTTTCGGTGGCCACAGCATGGTCCATGGCGCAAGGCGCCCTTGCCCATTCGCGCGCCGACGTGGCCGTGGCCATCACCGGCATTGCCGGGCCCGATGGCGGATCGGAACAGAAGCCGGTGGGCACCGTGGTGTTCGCGCGCGCGCAACGCGGGCAGAACCCGGAAGACATCATGGCCGAGACGCGGCTGTTCGACCAATGCCGCACGCGCAGCGCCGTGCGCCACCAGGCAACGCTGTGCGCGCTGGATTTGTTGCTGCCGCCGGGCGAGGAATGAGGGGCTAGCGCCCTCCTCCCCTCTCGCGGCGGTTATGCGGGTTGTTCGGTGCCGTAGAGTTTGGCAGCGCGGGTTTCGAACGCGGCGACCATCTTGCGGAACGCGCGATCGAGATATTGGCCGGCGAGCTTTTCGAACAGCGCGTTGCGGAACGTGAAATCCACGTTGAAATCGATCACGCAGCCGGTGCCATCTTCGCCTGGGCGAAAAGCCCAGGTGTTGGACAGGCTTTTCATCGGACCATCGAGATATTCCACCTCGATCCGGGCGTTATGGGCCTGGTCGGGCGCGACCTTGCGCACGCGCGAGGTGAACTTTTCGCGCAGCGCGTTGAAGCCGACGAGCATGTCGGCCACCATTTCGGTTTCGCTGTCCGTCTTGATCCGCGTGGCCACCACCCAGGGCAGGAACTCTGGGTAGCGGCGCACGTCGGCAACCAGGTCGAACATCTGCTCCGGCGACCATTGCAGCCGCCGCTGTTCGGCAATGCGCGGCATTTCAGGCCCCGGTACGTGCCGCCGCCTTGGCCAACTGCGCCTCGCGCGCGGCGCGCATCTGGGCAAAGTCTTCGCCGGCGTGATAGCTCGACCGGGTAAGCGGGCTCGATGCCACCTGCAGGAAGCCCTTGGCCCGCGCGATCGCGCCATAGGCATCGAAGGCCTTGGGCGTGACGAATTCCATCACCTTGGTGTGCTTGGGCGTGGGCTGGAGATACTGGCCCATGGTGAGGAAGTCGATCTGGGCCGAGCGCATGTCGTCCATCACCTGGTGCACTTCCAGGCGTTCCTCGCCCAGGCCGAGCATGATGCCCGACTTGGTGAAGATCATCGGATTGAGCCGCTTGACCTGCTCGAGCAGGCGCAGCGAAGCGTAATAGCGCGCGCCGGGGCGGATCGTGGGATAGAGCCGGGGCACGGTTTCCAGGTTGTGGTTGTAGACGTCCGGCCCCGCTTCCACGATGGCGGCGACGGCGCTTTCCATCTTGTTGCGGAAATCGGGCGTGAGGATTTCGATCGTGGTCTGCGGCGTCTGCTCGCGCAGCGCCTTGATCACCTTGACGAACTGGCTGGCGCCGCCATCGGGCAGGTCATCGCGGTCGACCGAGGTGATCACGATATGCTCAAGCCCCATGCGCGCGGCGGCTTCGGCCACGTGGCCTGGTTCGGATGCATCGACCGCGCGGGGCATGCCGGTCTTGACGTTGCAGAACGCGCAGGCGCGGGTGCACACGTCGCCCAGGATCATCACCGTCGCGTGTTTCTTGGTCCAACACTCGCCAATGTTGGGGCACGCGGCCTCTTCACACACCGTGTTGAGCTTCAAGTCGCGCATCAACTGGCGCGTCTCGCCATAGCCCTTGCTGGTGGGCGCCTTTACGCGAATCCAGTCAGGCTTGCGGGTGCGCTGCGGCTGGATGGGCTCTCGGTTGCTGGCAGTGTCGGTCATGCCAGCGCAGATAGGCGCATCTTGGGGCACTTGAAAGTGTCAAATGAACACGGCATGCCCTTTGGCCATGGCAAACCCGACTTCCCCCGAGCTGGAACAGCTTATCGCCGGCTATCGCCGCTTCCGTGACAATGGTTGGACCCCGCATCGTGAGCGCTGGGAGCGCTTGCGCGAAGGGCAGGAGCCCAAGGTGATGATCATCGCCTGCTCCGACAGCCGCGTCGATCCTGCCCAGGTGTTCGACACCGATCCTGGCGAGATGTTCGTGGTGCGCAACGTGGCGGCCATGGTGCCCCCCTTCGAAACCACGCCCGGGCACCACGGTGTTTCGGCCGCCCTGGAATTTGCGATCCAGGTGCTCAAGGTCAAGGAAGTGGTGGTGATGGGCCACGGCATGTGCGGCGGCTGCCGCGCCGCGCTGACCCAGGAAATGGCCGGCACCGCACGCGGCCAAGGCGGCTTCGTGGCCGACTGGATCTCGCTGCTGGACGATGCGCGCAAGCCCGTGGTGGCCGAGCACGGCACCACCGGCCGCACTGCGGAACGGGCCATGGAACTGGCCGGCGTCAAAGCCAGCCTGGCCAACCTGCGCACGTTCCCCTGGGTGCAGGAAAAGGAAGCCGCCGGCGAATTGACCTTGCGCGGCGCGTTCTTCGCCATTTCCGACGGCATCCTGCACCTGCTGGACGAGGAAACCGGCGCGTTCACCCCTGCGGCCTGAAGCGATCCATTCCCGCAACGAAAAAGGGCGGCCCCGCAAGGAGCCGCCCTTCTCGTTTCGGGTAATCCCGAAGGACGCTTACTTGGCGCCCTTGGTGATCACATACTGGGTCCACAGCTGGGCCAGCGGGGCGCGCACGCCGCCGGTGACGGTGGCAAAGGCGGCCTTGGCTTCATCGTACTTGCCCTGGTCGGACAAGGCGATACCCAGGCGGGTTTCCACGCGGTCCTTGTCGGCCTGGGCGGGAATGCCCTTGGCCAGCGCGGCCTTGTAAAGCGCTTCGGCCTTGGCCGCTTCGCCATACGAGAGGTAAGCGTCGGCGGTGATGGCCGAGAGCTTGCCGTCGGCGGCCTTGGCCGCGTCACGCTCCAGCGCGCCCAGCGAGGCCTTGTCGCCTGCGGCGATACGGGCCTTCGCCTGGCTCAGCGCGTCGGACACGAACGGGTCGGAAGCCGAGATCGCGCCTGCGGCCACGCCCTGCTCGGCAATCTTCTGCACTTCGCCGGGCAGGCGACGCGGGTCGGCGGCCTGGATGTATTCGACATATTCGCGGCCGGTGTACTGCTTGTCCACGCCAAGCGCGCCGGTGCGCTGGAACAGACGGCCCAGGTCGACCGATTCTTCCTTGCCGAACTGGCTGAATTCACGGGTCAACTGGCCAGCGCCCAGCCAGTTGATCGGGGTGGGATCGGCGGTCACCGAGAGCAGGCCCCATTCGATCGCCTGCGGGCCAAGCTTGGCGTTATAGGCAATGACCTGGCCACGCTTGTACCAGCTGACCGGCACGGTGCCGTTGGCCGCCTTGCGGGTGGCCACAGCGGCCTTGAGCGCGTCGAGCGCCTGCGTCGGCTGGTTCTGCTGGACATAGGAATCGGCCAGCAGTTCGGCCGCGTTGTCTTCGCTGTAGTTGGCGTCAACCGCTGCCTTGAGCGCCTTGGTTGCGGTGGCATAGTCCTTGTTCTGGTAGGCCGTGGCACCCAGGAAATACTGCACCATCGGCTGCTTGTCGGCGCCGAGCTGGCCGCTGTCGGCCATGTTCTGCAGGCCCTTCTGCTGCAGGGCGCCGTCGCCCAGCGCACCGCCGAGGATCTGCTGCCACTGGCCCAGGATCAGGCGGTCGAGCGGCGTCTTGGCGCCGGTTTCCACCGGACCGAGTTCCGACACCAGCTTTTGCGCGCCGGCCTTGTAATCGGCATCGGCGGCCTTGCCCTTGGTGGCCTGCCAATCGTTGAACGACTTCTGGAACGGCGCGGCAGCTGCCGCGAATTCCTTGGAATTGCCGCCGCCTTCTTCCTTCTTGGCTTCCTTGGCGATCGCGGGGGCGACCATGGCGCCCATGCCAAGGCCACTCGCCAGCGCAACGGCCACAGCCGCGCGCGCAATCGTGCCCTTACCCGAATTCCACAAAGAACCGCGCATCTTGTATCTCCTGTTCGACCCCGACATTGCCCGTGCCGTTTGGCAAACACAGTCCAATGCCGCTTACCCTGGTCGGCCCTGCGCTAGTGGCGCGGAATGACGCCCTTGGCAACACTTGGCACATTAGGTGCCACGCCGTGAACGCGGATTGAATGGCAATTCGTCCTGCCGTTCAGGCAGCTTGTCGCATGTGTGGAAAACTGATCGCAAGATATGTCGGAAACGGCATGCTTGCTGGCCTTTTGCGCGAAAGGCGCCTAGGGGCAATTCTTTCCAGACAACGAAACGACAAAGCCACCATCGTGAGCGACGACACACCCAATCTCGATCCCACCCCCGGCACGCCGGAACACGAATTCCAGCGGATCGACATCGTCGACGAAATGAAGACCAGCTACCTCGATTACGCGATGAGCGTGATCGTGGCGCGTGCGCTTCCCGATGTGCGCGACGGCCTCAAGCCGGTCCACCGCCGCATCCTGTGGACCAGCCACGAGAACGGCTTCACTTCGACCAAGCCCTATCGCAAGTCCGCCCGCATCGTGGGCGATACCATGGGTAAGTATCACCCCCATGGCGACAGCGCGATCTATGATGCGCTGGCGCGCATGACCCAGGATTGGTCGATGCGCCTGCCGCTGATCGACGGCCAGGGCAACTTCGGCTCGATGGACCCCGATCCGCCGGCCTCGATGCGCTATACCGAAGCGCGCCTGGCCAAAGTGGCGGACTCGCTGCTGGCCGATATCGACAAGGACACGGTCGACTTCCAGCCCAACTACGACGGCGCGGAAAACGAACCGCAGGTTCTGCCGGCGCGCTTCCCCAACCTGCTGGTCAACGGCGCGGGTGGCATCGCGGTGGGCATGGCCACCAACATTCCGCCGCACAACCTGGGCGAAGTGATCGATGGCTGCCTGGCCTATATGGACAACCCGCTGATCTCGATCGACGAGCTGATCCAGATCATCCCCGGCCCGGATTTCCCCACTGCCCCGCTGATCCTGGGCGCTCACGGCGCGCGCAAGGCCTATACCGAGGGCCGCGGATCGATCATGATGCGCTGCTGTCACGAGGTGGAGGAAGGCCGCGGACGCGACGCCAACCGCCGCTCCATCGTGCTGACCTCGATCCCCTATCAGGTGGGCAAGTCCAACCTCGTCGAAAAGATTGCCGAAGCCGCCAAGGACAAGCGGATCGAAGGCATTTCCGACATTCGCGATGAATCCAATCGCGAAGGCGTGCGCGTGGTCGTGGACCTCAAGCGCGATGCCTCGCCAGAGGTGGTGCTCAACCAGCTGTGGCGCAACACCCCTGCCCAGTCCAATTTCCCGGCGAACATGCTGGCCATCCGTGGCGGCCGCCCGGAAATCCTGACGCTCAAGGACATCATCGAAAGCTTCGTGCGCTTCCGCGAGGAAGTGATCACGCGGCGCACCAAGTTCGAGCTGAGCAAGGCGCGCGATCGCGCCCATGTGCTGCTTGGCCTGGTCGTGGCGGTGACCAACCTGGATGAAGTGGTCAAGATCATCCGTGGTTCGGCCAACCCGGCCCTGGCGCGCGAGGCGCTGCTGGCGCGCGAATGGCCGATGGGCGAAATCGCGCCCTATATCCGCTTGGTCGAAGCCATCGAAGACGATGCCGTGGCCGGCGAAGGCACCTATCGCCTGTCGGAAATCCAGGTCCGCGCCATCCTCGATCTGCGCCTGCACCGCCTGACGGCGCTGGGCCGTGACGAGATCGGCGACGAACTGGAAAAGCTTTCCACCGCGATCAAGGAATACCTGGCGATCCTGGCCGACCGGCAGAAGCTCTATGCCGTGATGCGCCAGGAACTGGTGGACGTGCGCGCCGCCTATGCCACGCCGCGTCTGTCGCAGATCATGCCGGCGGCCGATGGCATCGACGATGAAGACCTGATCGAGCGCGAGGACATGGTCGTGACCGTCACGCTCGACGGTTACATCAAGCGCACCCCGCTTTCCACGTTCCGCGCCCAGGCCCGTGGCGGCAAGGGCCGCTCGGGCATGGCGACCAAGGAAGAGGATGCGGTTGCCACGATGTTCGTGGCCAGCACCCACACCCCGGTGCTGTTCTTCTCCACCGCCGGCAAGGTCTATCGCCTGAAAGTGTGGCGCCTGCCCGAAGGCGGCGCTGCCACGCGCGGCCGCCCGGTGGTCAACCTGCTGCCCGCGCTGGACCAGGGCGAGACGATTGCCGCCGTGCTGCCCTTGCCGGAAGACGAGGCGGAGTGGGGCAACCTCAACGTCATGTTCGCCACGGCCAAGGGCAACGTGCGCCGCAACGCCATGGATTCGTTTGCCAATATCCCGTCGAACGGCAAGTATGCGATGAAGTTCGAGGAAGACGGCGAGGACCGCCTGATCGGCGTGGCGCTGCTGTCCGAAGGTGACGATGTGCTGCTGGCAAGCCGCGCGGGCAAGGCAATCCGCTTCCCGGCGGACGATGTGCGCGAATTCCAGAGCCGCACGTCCACTGGGGTGCGCGGCATGGCGCTGAAGGACGGGGACGAAGTGATCTCGCTCTCGATCCTGCATCGTGCCGGCGTGAAGGACCAGGACGAGCGCGAGGACTACTTGCGCTTTGCCCCGTGGAAGGCCGAGAAGGAAGGCGAACCGCAGATGAGCGCCGAACGCTACCAGGAACTGGTGGCCAAGGAGCAGTTCATCCTGACGGTCTGCGCCAACGGCTATGGCAAGCTCTCTTCGGCCTATGAATATCGCCGCACCGGGCGCGGTGGCCAGGGCATCACCAATATCGACAATATCGGCCGCAACGGGCCGGTGGTCGCCAGCTTCCCTGCCAGCCAGGCCGACCAGCTCATGCTGGTGACCGACCAGGCCAAGCTGATCCGCCTGCCGCTTTCCTCGCTGCGGGTGATCGGGCGCGGTTCCGCCGGGGTGCGCCTGTTCAACGTGTCGGGCGACGAGCACGTTGTGGGCGCGGTGCGCCTCGCCGAGCAGGACGCCGAGGAAGGTGCGGAAATCGCCGATGTCGAAATCGACACCGGCGAAGCGGACGGCAATGCCGGGCCGGCTGCTGCCGATGAAGGCGGTGCGGACGAATGAGCACCCATGATCCCATTGCCTACAAGGTTTTGACCGCCGAGCAGCGCGCGCAGCTGGAAAGCGGCATGTTCGGCGGCGCGCCGGTGGACCTGGCCGATGGCTATATCCACATGTCCACGGCCGGTCAGTTGACCGAGACGGTGGACAAGCACTTTGCCGGGCAGAGCGACCTGCACGTGGCGGCCGTCGATCTGCTGGCCCTGGGCGAAGCCGTGCGCTGGGAAGTCTCGCGCGGCGGGGCACATTTTCCGCACCTTTACGCTCCGCTGCCGCTGGCGGCGGTGGTGGCGCTGGAGCCCTTGGCGCGCCAGGCCGACGGCAGCGTGGCGCTTCCCGACGCGACGTAACGGCGATGACGCATCAGATTCACATCATCGGTGGCGGCATGGCCGGCAGCGAGGCGGCCTGGCAACTGGGGCGGCGTGGCTTTCGCGTGCGGCTTTCCGAAATGCGCGGCAGCGGGGAAACCACCGCCGCGCACCAGGGCGACGGCCTGGCCGAGCTGGTCTGCTCCAACTCGTTCCGGTCTGACGACGACGAGAAGAATGCGGTTGGCCTGCTGCATCACGAGATGCGCCGCTGCGACAGCCTGATCATGGCCGCCGCCGACAAGGCGCGCGTGCCCGCAGGCTCTGCCCTGGCGGTGGACCGCGATGTGTTTTCCGCTGCGGTCGAAGCAGCGCTGGGCGAACTGCCCAATGTCGAGGTGGTGCGCGAGCGGGTGGACGCCCTGCCCGCAGACGGCATGACCATCGTCGCCACCGGGCCGCTGACCGCTGCATCGCTCGCCAGCAGCATCGGCACGGCCACGGGCGCGGAAAGCCTGGCGTTCTTCGATGCCATCGCGCCGATCGTCTATCGTGATTCGATCGACATGGACGTGTGCTGGATGGCGAGCCGGTGGGACAAGGCCGCCGGACCGGAAAGCACCGGCAAGGATTACATCAACTGCCCGATGAACAAGGAGCAGTACCAGGCGTTCCGCCAGGGCCTGCTCGACGGCGAAAAGACCGTGTTCAAGGAATGGGAGGCCAACACCCCCTATTTCGATGGCTGCATGCCGATCGAAGTGATGGCCGAGCGCGGCGAGGACACCTTGCGCTTTGGCCCGATGAAGCCGGTGGGGCTGGACGATCCGCGCACCGGGCGCTGGCCCTATGCCGTGGTGCAGCTGCGCCAGGACAACAAGCTGGGCACGCTGTGGAACATGGTGGGCTTCCAGACCAAGCTCAAGCATGCCGAGCAGGTGCGCCTGTTCCGCACCATTCCCGGCCTGGAAAACGCCGAGTTCGCGCGACTGGGCGGCCTGCACCGCAACACCTTCATCCATTCGCCCACGCTGCTCGATCGGCAATTGCGCCTCAAATCGGCCCCGCGCATCCGCTTTGCCGGGCAGATTACCGGCTGCGAAGGCTATGTCGAAAGTGCCTCGGTCGGCATGCTGGCGGGGCTGATGGCGGCAACCGAACTGGCGGGCCGCGACTGGACGCCACCGCCCGCCACCACGGCGCTGGGCGCGCTGCTGGGGCACATTACCGGCGATGCGGAAGCCGAGACTTATCAGCCAATGAACGTGAATTTCGGCCTGTTTCCGCCGGTCGATCCGTCGGTGAAGAAGAAGGTGCGCAAGGAAGCCTATACCGCGCGCGGCAAGGCGGATTTCGGGCCTTGGCTTGAGGCGTTGGTTTAAGGTTTCCACCACCCCCAACCCCCTCCTCTAAAGAGGAGGGGGCTTTTTATCAGGGCCTTACTCCCCTCCTCTTCGCAAGGAGGGGTTGGGGGGGCGAAGCCTAGCGCAACCTCAGAACGCTTCCTCGGCGAAGTCCATCACCGAGCCCTTGCCGGCCTTGATCGCCAGGAACAACGCGGCCGACTGCGGCAGCAGCTTTTCATAGAAGAAGCGCGCGGTATCGATCTTGGCCTTGTAGAACGCCGGTTCACCCGTGCCCGACATGAGCGCGCGCGAGGCGATCTTGGTGGCCTTGGCAAAGCAATAGGCCATGGCGACCAGACCCATCAGGCGCAGGTAATCGGTGGCAGCGGCGCCGCCTTCTTCGGGATCCTTCATGCCGCGCTCGGCGATCATCGCCGTGGCGCCTTGCAGCGCCTCGAACGCACGCTTGAGGCCAGCGACCATCTTGCCGATCGCGGGATCTTCCGCGTTCGCTTCGATGAAGTCGCTGATCGGGTGGAACAGGCTGCGCAAGTAGCGGCCCATTTCGGCCGGCATCTTGCGGCCGACGAGGTCGAGCGCCTGGATGCCGTTGGTGCCTTCATAGAGCATGGCGATGCGCGCATCGCGCATGTACTGCTCCACCCCGCTTTCGCGGATGAAGCCGTGGCCGCCATAGCATTGCACCGCAAGGCTCGCGCTTTCGAGGCCGAGGTCGGTGAACATCGCCTTCACCACCGGGGTCATCAGCGCGACGAAGTCAGACGCGCGCTGGCGCTGTTCCGGCTCTGCCCCGTGCTTTTCAGCGTCGAGCGCACGGGCCACCCAGGCCGAAACGCCCCGGCAGCCTTCGTTCCAGGCGCGCATGGTCAAGAGCATGCGGCGCACATCGGGATGCACGATGATCGGGTCGGCCGGCTTGTCCGGGTGCTTGGGGCCAGACAGCGAGCGCCCTTGCAGGCGGTCCTTGGCATACCACACGGCGGACTGGTACGCCGCCTCACCAATGCCCAGGCCCTGGATGCCGACGCCGACGCGCTCGGCGTTCATCATCGTGAACATGGCTTCGAGCCCGCGATGGGGTTCGCCGATCAGCCAGCCCTTGGCATCCTCGAACAGCATCTGGCAGGTGGCCGAAGCCTTGAGGCCCATCTTGTGTTCGATCGCGGTGCACTTGGCGCCGTTGCGCACGCTGGGATTGCCATCGGCATCGGGCAGGTACTTGGGCACCAGGAACAGGCTGATGCCCTTCACGCCCTTGGGCGCATCGGGCAGGCGGGCCAGCACCAAGTGGACGATGTTGCTGGTCAGGTCGTGCTCGCCGGCGGAGATGAAGATCTTGGCGCCGTTGATCTTGTAGCCGTCATCGCCATCGGGGTCGGCGCGGGTGCGCAGCAGGCCCAGATCGGTGCCGCAATGCGCCTCGGTCAGGCACATGGTGCCAGACCATTCGCCGCTGACCATCTTGGGCAGGTAGTCCTGCTTGAGCGTGTCGTTGGCATAGACCGTGAGCGCCGCGATCGCGCCATTGGTGAGGCCGGGATAGAGGCTGAACGACACGTTGGTGGCGCAGATCATTTCCTCGACCAGCTTGCCAACTGCCTCGGGCGCGCCTTGACCGCCCCATTCGGGCGGCAGCACCAGGGCGTTCCAGCCGCCTTCGGTAAAGGCCTTGTAGGCCTCGATGAAGCCCTTGGGCGTGCGGACCACGCCGTTTTCCAACGTGCAGCCCTCTTCGTCACCGCTGCGGTTGAGCGGCAGGAGCACGTCCTGGCACAGCTTGGCCGCCTCGGTCAGCACCGCTTCGGTCAGGTCAGGGGTGAAATCGGCCAGGGCGGGAATGTCGCCATAGCCATCGTCGGTGTGCAATTCGTTGAGCACGAAGCGCATGTCGCGCAGGGGAGCGGTATAGATCTGCATGGCAAATCTCCTCAATCAGTTGCGAAGCGGCTTGCCGGTCTTGAGCATATGCTCGATCCGGGCCTGTGTCGCGGGATTGCGCACCAGGCTGGTGAATTCGCGACGCTCGGCCGCCAGCAGGTCGTCTTCGGTCACGGTATCGATCAGGTCAGCATCGCCACCCGTCAAGATGCGCGCAAGGGCACCGGATACCACTTCGTCGTGCGGGGTGGCGAGGCCTCGGGCGCGGAAGCCCTGCACCGCCATGTCGAGCGCGGTCTTGCCACCGGCACCGGGCACAAGGAACACCGGCGGTTCGGGCGGGCGATAGCCTTCGGCCAAGGCCAGCGCGCGGGCTTTGGCATCGGCCAACAGGCGATCGCGGTTCATCGTCACCTGGTCGGTGGGGCGCAGGAAACCATGCTCGATCGCCTCGGCCGCCGATTTCGAGACGGTGGCGGTGGAGACGGTTTCGAACACCTTCGCCACGGCCGGCATCGGCCCCTTGGGCAGGGCCGGATTGTGGCGCCAGCGATCGAGCATTTCGCCGTTGCCGCCCCAGCCCGGCACCAGGCCGACGCCGCATTCGACCAAGCCGATATAGCTTTCGGCATGGGCCTGGATGGCATCGCAATGCAGCAAGACTTCGCAGCCCCCGCCCAGCGCCATGCCCGAGGGCGCACCGACCACCGGGAACGGCGCGTATTTCAGCGCCTTCAACGCCTGTTGCCCGCCGGCCACCAGCTTTTCGATCTCGCCCCAGGCGGCGATGTTCATGGCGAACAGCGCGAGGCCCAGGTTGGCGCCGGCCGAGAAGTGGCTGCCTTCGTTGTAGATGACCAGGCCCTTGAACTTTTCGGCCACCAGCGGGATCGCCTGGCCGATCAGCTTCATCACCTCGCCATCCAGGGCATTCATCTTGCCGGTGAATTCGAGCGCGGCGACGCCATCGCCCACATCCCACAACGCGGCCGAAGCGGTCTTGAGCAGCGGCTTGGCCGAGAGCTTGATGTCTTCGAGCAGGACCACGCCTTCGGGGCGGGCGACATCGTGGTATTCGCCATCCAGCCCCAGCGCCTGGCGCTTGCCGCCTTCGACACGATAGAACGGGCGGCCGGCAGCCAGATCGACAATGGCGGGCACCGGCTTGCCTTCGGCCTTGAGCCGATCGGCAAACGCGGCGGTGCCGAGCTTGTCGATCAGTTCGAACGGGCCGAATTTCCAGTTGTAGCCCAGCTTCATTGCCACATCGATGGCGACGATATCGTCAGACGCCTGCGGCACGAGGCTGGCGGCATAGGACAGCGTGGGGCTGAGAACGGCCCAGGCATAGGCGCCCAGCTTGCCCGAGAGGCCGACGAGCGCGCGCAAGTCCTTGAGCGCGGCGCCCGGAATGGTCGGCGGCTTGGCGGCGGGGCGGTATTCGCCGTTCACCAGGTCGATGGTTTCCTTGCGCTTTCCGGCTTCGCGGTTGAGGCGGTAGAACCCGCCCTTGCCCTTGCGGCCGGTATAGCCATCGGCGATCATCTTGGTGATCAGCGGATGATCGACGGCAATCGCGCGATAGGCGTCGTCCGCCGGCAGCGTGGCGGTTAGGCTCGCCTTCAGATGCGGCATCAGGTCGATGCCGACGAGGTCCACCAGGCCGAACACCCCGGTCTTGGGCACGCCCATCGGCTTGCCCACCACGGCATCGGCTTCTTCCACCGTCAGGCCCAGGTCCAGCGCGGCGTTGATCGCCTGCTGGATCCAGAACGTGCCGACACGGTTGGCGAGGAAGCCTGGCGTGTCCTTGGCGCGCACCACCGTCTTGCCCAGGGCGCGATCGGCAAAGTCGCTGACCTTGGCGACCAGCGCCGCGTCGCTGGCCGGACCGGCGACGACTTCGAGCAGGCGCATGTAGCGCGGCGGGTTGAAGAAGTGGGTAATCAGGAAATCGCGGGCAAAGCCCTCGCTGCGCCCGGCGACGAGCTGTTCGAGCGGGATCGTCGAGGTGTTGGACGACACCGCCGTGCCGGGGCGGCGCACGGCCTCCAGCTTTTCATAGAGCGCGTGCTTGAGGTCGAGCCGCTCGACAATGGCCTCGATCACCCAGTCGCATGTCGCAACGCGGGCGAGATCATCCTCGATATTGCCCACTTCCACCAGCTTGGCGGCGCGCTTGCTCATGAAGGCGGCAGGTTCGGCCTTGCGCAGGCGTTCCAGCGCACCCTGTGCCACCGCGTTGCGGTTGGCCGGATCGCGCACGATATCGAGCAGCAGGACCGGCACGCCGGCATTGGCCACCTGGGCGGCGATGCCCGCGCCCATGGTGCCCGCGCCGATCACGCAGACTTTCTTGATGGCTTCTGGCATCAGATCGCCTCCAGAACCGTGGCGATACCCTGCCCGCCACCGATGCACTGGGTGGCCAGGGCATATTTGCCGCCGGTGCGCTGCAGCAGGCTGGCGGCCTTGCCCACGATGCGCGCGCCGGTGGCGCCGAGCGGATGGCCCAGCGCGATGGCGCCGCCATCCAGGTTGATCTTGGCGGTATCGAGCCCAAGATCGGCGATGCAGGCCAATGCCTGGCTGGCAAAGGCTTCGTTCAGTTCGATCACGTCGAGATCGGCAACCGAAATGCCCGCGCGGGCCAGGGCCTTGCGGCTCGACTCGACCGGGCCGATGCCCATGATTTCAGGCGCACAACCGGAAATCGCCATCGACTTGATGCGCGCCAGGATCGGCAGGCCATGGGCGCGGGCATAGTCTTCGCTCGCCACGAGCACGGCGCTGGCGCCGTCGGTCAGCGGGGAGGACGTGCCGGCCGTGACCGTGCCGGTGGCGCTGAACGCGGGCTTGAGGCTGGCGAGCGCCTCGGCCGTGGTGCCGGGCCGCGGGCAACCGTCGGTATCGACCACACCGGCCTTGGTCTCGATTGGCACGATCTCGTCCTTGAGCTTGCCCGCAGCGATCGCGGCGGCGGCCTTCTGCTGGCTGGCCACGGCGAACGCTTCCTGCGTTTCACGCGAAAGGCCGTACTGGCTGGCGAGGTTTTCTGCGGTGTCGCCCATGCCGATATAGGCCTGGCTGGCCTTGGCCAGCGCCGGGTTGGGCAGCGGGTTGAAGCCCATCATCGGCACGCGGCTCATCGACTCGACGCCGGCGGCGATGAACACTTCGCCCGATCCAGCGGCGATCTGGCCCACGGCATAGTGGATGGCACTCATCGAAGAGCCGCAGAACCGGTTGACCGTCATCCCGCCGACCGAGCGGGGCAAGCCGGCGATCAGGCCGATCAGGCGCGCCACGTTGAAACCCTGTTCGCCTTCCGGGAAAGCGCAGCCGACGATCAGATCCTCGATGGCATCGGAGGCAAGGCCGGTGCGTTGCACCAGTTCCTTGATGACGGCGGCAGCGAGATCGTCGGGCCGAGTGCGGGCGAGCGCACCCTTGCCGGCAAGGTGGAACGGCGACCGGGCATATCCGGCGATGACCGCATTTGGCATGATTTTCGGCATCCTCGTCAGGTGGGGCAGCTACCCCGAGCACTTCCGATAGCACGGAATCACCCTTGGCGCTGCTTTCGTCCGTAATGGTGCTCAACTTTCCCTATACGTCAACCAAAATTTGGGGCATAGAGTGAGTCGCACACCGGCCAGGCAAGAAAGGCTGGGTGGAAACCGGATATCGAAACGCACGGCCGCCTGTTTGGTTCTGGGCTTTCGGTTGTTGGGTCGAGGATGAAGAATGATGAAAGGAAAGCCGTTGTTGGCGATCACCGTAGTGTCCCTGATAGGGGCAACGGTGGGCGCCTATGCCACCCCCGCCATGGCGGCACCGGAACAGGCCATCGGCCGCTGGTCCACGCCCACCAAGCACGGTGTCGTCGAAATTGCGCCTTGCGGCCCGTCGATCTGCGGCCGCCTGGTGGAATCTGACAGCATACGCGCCAATCCCGCCTTTGCCGACGGCAACAACAAGAACGCCGCGCTGCGCAGTCGCCCGCTCAAGGGGCTGACCATTCTGCAAGGTTTCACGCGCAGCAACGACGGTTGGCAAGGCGGATCGATCTACAATCCCGAGGACGGCGGGACATACAAGGCGACGATCACGATCGCCGATCCCGACACGCTCAAGCTGAAGGGCTGCATCGTGTGGCCGCTGTGCAAGACGCAGACCTGGAAGCGGCTGCGCTGACGTGAAGAAACCACAAGCAACAAGAATTTGCATGGGAGTGAGAGAGATGAACCTGAACAACCGCCGCACCCTGGCCTGCGCCATGCTTCTGGCGGGCACGGCCGGCCTGGCCAGCCCTGCCCTGGCTGGCGGCTTCTATCTTCAGGACCAGTCGGCCAAGGCCACCGGCCGCGCCTATTCGGGCGAAGTGGCCGATACCGGCGTCGACAGCCTGTGGTGGAACCCTGCCAGCATCGCCGGGATGACCGGCGGCGAGGCTGCGCTCAATGCGACGGGCATCCTGCCTTCGGGCGACGTGGTGAACAACGGCACCCTTATCAAGCGCCCCGGACAGCCGGCGGCCGCCGTGGGTGGCGACAGCGTGGCCCACAATCCGATCCACAAGGGCGTCGTGCCCTCTGGCGCGATCGCCCATGCCCTGGGCCGTGACCTGGCCGTGGGCCTGGCGGTGACCGCTCCCTACAACTTCACCACCGAATATTCGGGCACCAGCTGGGCGCGCTACACCGCGCTGACCACCAAGCTGCGCACGATCGACATCCAGCCGAGCGTGGCATTGCAGCTTACCCCGGTGATTTCGATCGGTGCTGCGGTCAACGTGGAACACGCCGACGCCACGCTGGGCAATGCCCTGCCCAACCTGCTGGCCGCGCTGCCCGATGGCAGCCAGACCTTGAAGGGCAAGGGTTGGGACGTGGGCTATTCGGCCGGCGTGCAGTTCCGCGGCAAGGCCGTGACCGTGGGTCTCAGCTACAAGTCTGCCATCACGCACAAGCTCAACGGCGACGTGGTGATTGCCGGGCTGCTGGGTCCGCTGGCCGCCAACAACGGGACGATTTCCACGCAGGCGGAATTCACCACGCCCTGGCAGCTGACGTTCGGCGGGCGCTGGAAAGTGAGCCCGGTCTTCACGCTCAACGCGCAGGCCACCCGCTTTGGCTGGGCCGAATTCGATTCGATCAAGCTGGGCAGCCCGCTCAACACCGCCATTCCCGAAGACTATCGCAACACCTGGGCGGTTTCGGTGGGCTTTGACGCCGATCTGAGCCCCAAGTGGACCGTGCGTGGCGGCGTGCAGCGCGACGTTTCGCCCGTGCAGCCGACCGATCGCGATGCCCGCGTGCCCGATAGCAATCGCTGGAACTTTGCCCTGGGCGCGACTCACTCGCTCAGCCGCGCGTTCAAGATCGACGTGGCCGCCAATTACCTCACGCTGGCCAATGCGCCGATCAATCGCGTGACCGCCGCTTATGCCGGCACGGCCGCGCAAACGCCGATCCTGGTCAACGGCGAATTGCAGAAGGCCCACGTCGTGGTGCTCTCGCTGGGTGGACGGATCGCGTTCTGATCACCCAAGGCGCCGGAACCCCCGTGGGTTCCGGCGCCATCCTTTCCCTCCAGCCGGAAGCTGTCATGGTCGCTGCCCCCCCTACCAAGGCTATTTCGCAAACCGACGCCCTGCCGCCCGACTGGTCCCCGCCGGTGATGCTGCTGGGCGACCTGATCGACAACGCCGTACGCGATCACGGCGATCGGCCAGCGGTGGATTTCATGGGCCGCACCTGGACCTATCGCGCGCTGGGCCGCATGGTCGAGCGCGCTGCGCGGGGTTTCCAGGATCTCGGGCTGGGCAAGGGAGACCGGGTGGCGCTGTGCCTGCCCAACACACCCTATTACATCGTGCTCTATTTCGCCGCGCTCAAGATCGGCGCGGTCGTCGTCAATCTCAACCCGCTCTACACGCAAAGCGAGATGTGCCACCTGTTGAAGGACAGTGGCGCGCGCGTGGTGGCCGTTCCCGATCTGCGCGAGATCCACGGCAAGGTTCTGGCGATCGCCGATGAGTGCCAGCTTGCCACGATCCTGGTCTGTCCGATGGCCGGCATCCTGCCGCGCGTGAAAGCCTGGGGCTGGCGCCTGTTCAAGCGCCGCGATCACGCCCGCTATGCCCACGATGCGCTGCACATGCGCTTTTGCGACCTGATCGCGCGGGGCGATCCGCCCAAGCCGGTGGCACTGGCGCCCGATGACCTCGCCGTGCTGCAATATACAGGCGGCACCACCGGCACGCCCAAGGGCGCGATGCTGACCCATCGCAATCTCACGGCCAATGCCTTGCAGCAGCAGGCGCATATCCACGGCGATCTGCCCGCGCCGCAGCGCACCCTGGCGGTGCTGCCGTTCTTCCACGTCTTCGCGCTGACGGCGGTGCTCGATTTCTCGATCCTGGTAGGATCGGAACTGGTGCTGATGCCGCGGTTTGAAATGGGCGCGATGCTGGCGACGATTAAGCGCAAGCCGCCCACGCTGTTTTTCGGCGTGCCCACGCTGTTCATCGCCATGAACGCGCTCGACGATGCCAAGGTGCCCGATCTGTCCGCCCTGCGCGCGTGCATTTCGGGCGGGGCGCCGCTGCCGCTGGAAGTGCGCCAGACGTTCGAGCAGCGCACCGGCGCGCGGGTGTGCGAAGGCTATGGCCTGACCGAAGCCTCGCCCATTGTCACGTGCAATCCCGTGGATGGCGACATTCGCGCCAACAGCTGCGGACAGGCCTTCCCAGGCACCGTGATCGAGATCCGCGATCCCGAAAATCCCGAAACCATCCTGCCACTTGGCACCAATGGCGAAGTTTGCGTGCGCGGGCCGCAGGTCATGGCCGGATACTGGCAACGCCCCGAGGATACCGCCAAGGTCTTTGTCGATGGCGCGCTGCGCACGGGCGACGTGGGCCATCTGGACGAGGACGGCTATCTCTACCTGGTCGACCGCCTGAAGGACCTGATCCTGAGTGGGGGATACAATGTCTATCCGCGCGTGATCGAGGAAGCTGCCTATCTGCACCCGGCGATCGAAGAAGCCATCGCGATCGGCGTTCCCGATCGCTATCGCGGGCAAAGCGCCAAGCTTTTTGTCAAGCTGCACGCCGGCACCAGCGTAGCGCCCGAGGCGATTCTGGCTTTCCTGGCCGAGCATCTCAACAAGATCGAGGTGCCGCGGGCCGTGGAAATTCGCGACAGCCTGCCCAAGACGATGGTGGGCAAGCTGTCGAAGAAGGAACTCGTGGCCGAAGAGCGCGCCAAGGCCGAAGCCGAAGCTGCGGCGGCCGCCACCAGCCCCGCCTGATCGGGCAGCGATCAGGCCGTTGCAATCCGCGTGTTGCGGCGCAATAGGTAAAGCCATTTTGGGGGGAACTTTGGCCACCATGATAGACACTCTGCCCGATCCGCCCGAGGCGGCAGCAGAACCGCCGCCACCCGCACCCGAGGATGGGCTGCAGGGAATCCAGGACGTGGCCAAGCGCCTTGGCGTTACGCATCGCACCCTGCGCTTCTACGAGGACAAGGGCCTGATCGAGCCGGCGCGCGTGGGCAACACGCGGATCTATTCGCACCGCGAAGTGGCGCGGATGCAGTTGATCCTGCGCGGCAAGCGACTGGGCTTCACCATCCGCGAGATCAAGGAATTCCTCGATCTCTATGATGTCGATCCCACCCGGCTGGAACAATTGCAGCATCTGGTGGCGCATATCCGCAGCCGGTTGCGCAAGCTGGAAAGCCAGCATAGCGCCTTGCTCAAGACCATGACCGAGCTTCAGGCGATGGAAGCCGAAGCGATCGACAAGATCGGCGAGCTTACCGGTTCAAGGCGGGGCGCGGCCGCCACTTGAGCAGCCGCGCCGGCAGCGCTTCGGCCGTGCTGACGATGATGATCCCAGCAAGGATCATCAGGGACCCGGTGATGAACGCTGCATCGAGGCTGTCACCCAGCACGAAGACGCCGGCCGCCACGCCGAACATCGGCGTCATGAAGCTGAGCACGCCAAGCCGCGCGGCGCTATAGCGGCGCAGCAGCGCATACCATGTAAGGTAGCTGAGGAACGCGACGATCACGACCTGGAAGCCCAGGCTCGCCAGCAGGCCCGGCGTGACATGCACGGCAGTTTCGCCGAGCACCGGCGCCGCCAGGGTGCACAGCAGGAACGCGCCCATCAACTGGTAGAACAGCGTGACCGACGCCGGGGCATTGGCCAGCGTCGAGTTGCGCAGCACCAGCGTGGTGCAGGCCCAGCCGCACGCACCGCCCAGCGCCAGGGCATCGCCCAGGCTGCCATGGGGATACCCCGCGCCCTCGCCCCCGCCGCTGAACGCCAGGACGACCCCGGCAAATGAGAGGGCAATCCCCACCCACTGCCCGGCGCGCAGGCGCTCGTCGGGTCGCAACAGGCCCAGGCCCAGCGCAGCCCCGATCGGCGCGGTATAGAGGTAGATCGTCACGTGCGAGGCGCTGGTAAAGCGCAAGGCTTCGCCTGCCAGCAGGAATTCGGTGCCGAACAGCATGCCGATGGCCAGCCCGGGCAGCACCGTGCCGCGATTGATCGCATGCCCTTCCCCGCGCCACAGCACCACCGCCAGCGTGGCGAGGCCCGCAAGGCCCGAGCGCAGACCCATCTGCAGCAGCGGGCTCATCGCGCTGGCCACCAGTTTGATGGCAACCTGCTGCGATCCCCAGATCGCGCAAAGCACGACCATGATGGCAACGGCAGCGGCATCGACAGGCTTGCGATCGGTCACGAAACGTCCGGTATGATGAGGGGAAATGGCCGGCGCGCCTTAGTCGATATTTCGCCCCGGGGCCAGTGTCGCGCAGCTGGCTATAATTCCTGCCCCTAGGGGAAATGCCGCAGGGCCACCTTACTGCGATTTCAGGCTGCTACCGTAATTCATGGCCCGTTCTGCGGAGTGTGCCATGAGTTTTACCCTCAGTCTGGGCCCGAAGGCCAACATGCAAACCATCGCCGACGCGTGGGCCAGCCTGGCTGACGCGCTGGAATCGCACGCTTCGCTCGTGCTCGATCTCTCGGACGTGGCCGATGCCGATCTTACGCTGGTGCAACTGGTGGAAACCGCGCGCCAACATGCCGTGCGGGACAGCCGCGCGCTGCGCCTGTCCGCCCCGGCCAACCCGGCTGTGGCCGCGCTGCTGGCCCGTGCCGGCTTTCTGACCGAGCCGAGCCCAGAAACCCTCGAATTCTGGTTCCACGGAGAACTTCCGCAATGACGGCCTCGATCCTCACCGTTGACGATTCCAGCAGTCTGCGCCTGGCCACCCGCATCGCGCTGACCGGCGCGGGCTACACCGTGACCGAGGCCTGCGACGGCCTGGAAGGCCTGGGCAAGGCGCAGGGCCAGAAGTTCGACATGATCATCACCGATCTCAACATGCCCAACATGGATGGCCTGTCGATGATCCGCGAGATCCGCAAGCTGCCTATCCAGATGGGCACGCCGATCATCTTCCTGACCACCGAGTCGGACGATGCCATCAAACAGGAAGCCCGCGCTGCCGGCGCCACCGGCTGGCTGGTCAAGCCATTCCAGCCCGACCAGCTGCTGCGCATTGCCAAGAAGGTGTTGGGCCGATGAGCGATTCTGACCCGATAGCCGCGTTTCGCGTGGAAGCCGGCGACCTGCTCGACCAGATCGAACAGGCCCTGCTCGACTTGTCCAACCGCCTCGACGATCGCGGGTTGATCGATGCCGTGTTTCGCGGCCTGCACACCCTCAAGGGTTCGGGGGCGATGTTCGGCTTTGATGCGCTGGCGACGTTCACGCACCATTGCGAAACTGCGTTCGATCGCGTTCGCAAGGGCCTGTTCCCGGCAACGGCGGAACTGGTCCACGTGATCCTTTCGGCCATGGACCACATGCGCGCGCTGGTCGATGGCGATGGCGCCGGGCTGGAAGCGACCGGCGACGCGATCCTGGCGCGCCTGCAGGCGGCCTTGCCCGAAGGCGGCGCCACGGTTCAGGCGCCCTTGGCCCCCGCGCCGGCCGCCACGGCGGACGAGCCCCCCGCCACCGGCTGGCATCTCGTCTTCCGGTTGCCGGCAACGGCGATGGCCAATGGGACCAACCCGTTGAGCCTGCTGGACGAGCTGCGCGAGCTTGGCGATTGCCGGGTGGTGGCGCTGTGCGACCGCCTGCCCGCGCTGCCCGACCTGATCCCCACCGAATGCATGATCGGCTGGGACATCACGCTGACCGGCAATGTCAGCCGCGACGCGATCGAGGACGTGTTCATCTTCGTGATGGATGACATGGAAATGTCGCTCACCCCGTTTGCCATAGCGCAGGAAGCCGCCCACGCGCCGGGTAGCGTCGATGCGCCCTCCCCCGCGTTGCCTGGCCCCGTCGCCATGCCGCAGGCTGTCGCCGCGCCGGCCGCTGCCGAAGGTGCTGCGCGCCAGGCGCCGCGCGCGGGCGAAAGCGTGCGCGTGCCGGCCGAACGCCTCGACGTGCTGATGGACCGCGTGGGCGAACTGGTCATCGTGCAAAGCCGCCTGTCGCAATTGGCCAACAGTGGTCTGATCGGCGCGACCGGCGAAGTGGCACTGCGTTCGATTTCCGAAGAAATCGAACGGCTCGTCAGCGAAATGCGCGACACCATGATGGTCTTGCGCATGGTGCCCATCGCCAACCTGTTCGGCCGTTTCCGCCGCCTGATCCACGATCTGGCGCGCGACACCGGCAAGGCGATCGAACTGCTGACCGACGGCGAGGCCACCGAGGTGGACAAGACCGTAACCGAGCAATTGGCCGATCCGATCGTCCACCTCATCCGCAATGCCTGCGACCACGGCCTGGAAGCGCCCGATGAACGCCTTGCCGCTGGCAAGCCGGTGACCGGGCAGGTCATGCTTACCGCCGCCCACGCCGGGGGCGAAGTGCTGATCACCATCACCGACGATGGGCGGGGCATCAACCGCGAGCGGGTGCGCGCGAAGGCCGAGGGCAACGGGCTGATCCAGCCGGGCCAGGCGCTTTCGGACCATGAACTGCTGCAACTGATCTTTGCGCCGGGATTTTCCACCGCCGCGCAAGTGACCAACCTATCAGGGCGCGGCGTGGGCATGGATGTGGTCAAGCGCACGATCGAGGGCCTGCGCGGCACGATCGATATCGCCAGCCAGGAAGGTAAGGGTTCCACCTTTACCCTGCGCATCCCGCTGACCCTGGCGATCATCGAGGGGCTGCTCGTGCGGGTGGGCACGGGTTGCTATGTCATTCCGCTGGCCGCCGTCGAAGAGTGCATCGAGCTTTCCGCCGACGAGGACCTGCGCACGCGCGGACGCAGCATGATCCGCCTGCGTGACGCACTGGTGCCATTCCTGCGCCTGCACGATCTGTTCGAAACCGGGGCAGAGCCCGATCCGCACCAGAAGATCGTGGTGATCTCTGCCGCGGGTGAGCGCGTGGGCCTGGTGGTGGACCAGATCATCGGCAGCCACCAGACCGTGATCAAGTGGATGTCCAACGTGCATCGCGCGGTCAACAGCTTTTCCGGCGCAACGATCCTGGGCGATGGCAGCGTCGCCCTGATTCTCGACATCATGCAACTCGTGGCTTCGGGCCAACAGCGGGAGGCACGGCTCCGCGCCGTGGGCTAAGCGATGACCGACACCCCCAAAACGCCGTGGGACGACCATGGCCAGCTTGAAGTCCTCACGTTCGACGTGGGCACCGAGCAACTGGCGATCGAAGCCACCGATATTCGCGAAATCGTCGATCTGCTGCCGGAAACACGCGTGCCCGGTGCCGCGCCGCTGGTGGCCAGCATCGTCAACTATCGTGGCAAGATCATTCCGATCGCCGATCTGCGCGTGGCGTTCGGCATGCCGATCACCCCACCCACGCCCGACAGCCGCATCGTGGTGATCGAAACGCCGATCGATGGCGAAGCGACGCATATCGGGCTGCGCACCGACAAAGTGCACGAAGTGGCGATGCTGTCGCGCAGCGACAGTTCGGAACCGCCGCAGGTGGGCCTGCGCTGGCGCCGCGAATTCGTGCGCGAATTCGTGCGTCGCGCCGACGGGGTCATCGTGCTTCCCGCCCTGGGCGCCATTTTCGACGCCACGCCAAGACAATCGAGCAGGGGCGCAGGCCATGAATGATTGCTGCCGCTCTGCCAAGGGAAAGGCCTGAAACCATGTCACTTCACGCGCTATTGACCGGATTTCCGGACCACACCCTGCACGAAATCGCCCGCGTCGAGGCCGCCATCGCATCTGGCGATCTTGACGCGCGGTTGATCGGCAACAGCGGTGGCCGCCAGGTACGCGTTCTGGCCGATGCCATCAACCACCTGCTCGACACCGCCACGCGCCCGATGGGCGAATTGACCGCCAGCGTGCGCACGATGGCGGCCGAACACGATCGTGGGGATATCGACATCGCCTTGCCGGTGGACCGCTTCAACGGCGACTTGAAGGAAGCTGCGACCGCGATCAACGACATGGTCGGCCAGCACATTGCCGTGAAGAAAAAGGCGATGGCCTGCATCAAGGCTTTCGGCCAAGGCGATTTCGATGCGCCGATCGAACAGTTTCCCGGCAAGAAGGCGTTCATCAACGACAATATCGAGGATCTGCGGCGCAACCTGCGCGAGATCACCGGCGAAATCCAGCGCCTGATCAAGGCATCGACCGCCGGGGAACTCGAACAGCGCGGCGAAGCGCACCGCTTTGCGGGGGATTTTGCCGGCCTGGTGCGTGGCATCAACAGCATGCTCGACGCGATCCTTGTGCCCATTGCCGAGGGCAATCGCGTGCTGGCCAAAGTCAGCGACGGGGATCTGCGCGAGAAGGTGGAGATCGTCTGTGATGGCGATCACCAGCGCATGAAGAACGCGATCAACCGCCTGGTCGACAACTTGCGCGAATTTTCTAACCAGGTTGGCGAAGCGGCTGAAAACGTGTCATCCGGCAGCCAGCAACTCGCCGCCAGTTCGCAACAGGTTTCGGAAGGCGCTTCCGAGCAGGCCGCCGCAGCCGAGCAGGCCTCTTCCGCGATGGAAGAAATGGCGGCCAACATCAAGCAGAACGCCGACAACGCCGCACAGACCGAAAAGATCGCGCGGCAGTCTTCGCGCGATGCCGAAAGCTCGGGCGCGGTGGTGAACCGCGCGGTGGAAGCCATGCGCACGATCGCCGACAAGATCGGCATCGTCCAGGAAATTGCCCGGCAGACCGACCTGCTGGCACTCAACGCTGCGGTAGAAGCCGCGCGCGCCGGTGAGCACGGCAAGGGCTTTGCCGTGGTGGCCAGCGAAGTGCGCAAGCTCGCCGAACGCAGCCAGACCGCTGCATCGGAAATCGGCGCGGTTTCGGCCGACACGGTCAAGGCCGCAACGGAAGCGGGCGACATGCTCACGCGCCTGGTGCCCGATATTCGCCGCACCGCCGAGCTGATCAGCGAGATCAGCGCCGCCTGCCGCGAACAGGATATCGGCGCGGCGCAGATCAATGAAGCGATCCAGCAGCTTGACCAGGTGACCCAGCAGAACGCCGGCGCGTCTGAGGAAGTTTCGGCCACGTCGGAAGAGCTCGCCGCCCAGGCAGACGAGCTGCAGGCCAGCCTTGCGTTCTTCCAGCGGGAAGACGCCCTGCGCCAGGTTACGCGCAGCGCCAAGCGCACTGCAACGCGCACTACCTCCAGCAAACCGGTGGCGAAAGCGGTCCGCCGGCCAAGCAGGTCCGTCCCTTCCCGGCTGGGTTCGCTTGCCGACCAGCAGACCCGATTGAAGGGCTTTGCGATCGATCTCTCGGCCGGTGGCGAGGACGACGACGACGATGACTTCAGGCAGGGCGTCGGATGATCGCCGCGATGCCCTGTTGCCACGCGGCAGCCTGTTTTCCCTGACCTGAAACCGACCAACGGCGGCCCTTGCGATCTTGGCCGCACCCAGATGCAAAAGCGAGGACCCGTCGCCATGCGTGCAACAATCAAGTTGAAACTGGGGGCCACCTTCGTGGCTCTGATCCTGATGATGACGGCCATTGCCGGCCTTTCGATCAATTCCCTCGGCTCGCTCAACAGCGCCATGAGCGATGTCATCTCCGGCCCCGCTGCGCGCCTGTCGCTGGCGCAGGAGACGTCCATCGAGATGAGCAAGCTGGTGCGCTTTGAAAAGAACATGGCGCTTACCGATGATCTTGGCCTTACGCGCGATTGGAACACCCAGTCGGAAAACACCATACGCGCGATCGAAGACCTGATCGACAAGGGCGCCCAGACTTCCACCGAAGACGTGCGCCCGCTGTGGAACCGCGCCGACGAACAGTGGAACGCGCTGAAGGAAGCGAATACGCGCATGCGGGCGCTGGCCATGCAAAACGACAACGATGCTGCCGCCAAGATTTCGATCACCGATGGCCGTCGCGCTGCGGTGGAAATGGAAAAGACCTTGAGCGACATCGTGGCGGGCCAGAGCAAGGCCATGCGCGAAGCGGCAAGCCGGACGGCCTCGCTCTATGGCAGCGTGCGGACGATCGTGGTGGTCGTTACGCTGCTGGCGTTGCTGGTCGCGGTGGGTGGCGCCGTGTGGATCGGCCGCATGGTTGCGCGCGGCCTGCGCCAGATCAACGCGGCGGTCAGCACCGTTGCCGAAGGCGATCTCGATCACCTGGTCGAAATCACCTCCAACGACGAGATTGCCGAAGTCATGCGCGCGCTCAACGCCATGATCACCAACTTGCGGGCTACGGCCGACATCGCCGACGAAATCGCCCTTGGCGACCTGGAAACCCAGGTCAAGCTGCTGTCTGACCGCGACCGCCTGGGCAAGGCGCTCATCGCGATGATCGACAACATGCGGGCCGCGGCCAATGTGGCCAACAGCCTGTCGGAAGGCGACCTGACGGTGAACCACACCGCCTCGTCCGAGCGGGACCGTCTGGGCAATTCGCTGGTGTCGATGATCAACCGCCTGCGCGACGTGGTTTCGGAATCGACGGCTGCGGCGGAAAACGTCTCGGCCGGCAGCCAGCAACTCGCCGCCAGTTCGGAACAGCTTTCGCAAGGCGCGACGGAACAGGCCGCCGCGGCCGAGCAGGCCTCTGCCTCAATGGAGGAGATGGCGGCCAACATCAAGCAGAACGCCGACAACGCCGCGCAGACCGAAAAGATCGCGCGCCAGTCGTCCAAGGATGCCGAAAGCTCGGGCGTGGTGGTCAACCGCGCGGTCGATGCGATGCGCACGATCGCCGAGAAGATCGGCATTGTCCAGGAAATCGCCCGGCAGACCGACCTGCTCGCGCTGAATGCCGCGGTCGAGGCCGCGCGCGCGGGCGAACACGGCAAGGGCTTTGCCGTGGTGGCCAGCGAAGTGCGCAAGCTGGCCGAACGCAGCCAGACCGCCGCATCGGAAATCGTGGCAGTGTCGTCGGACACGGTGAAGGCTGCCGCCGAAGCGGGTGAAATGCTGGGCAAGTTGGTGCCCGATATTCGCCGCACCGCCGAGCTGATCAGCGAGATCAGCGCCGCCTGCCGCGAGCAGGACATCGGCGCCACGCAAATCAACGAGGCGATCCAGCAACTCGACAAGGTGACGCAGCAGAACGCCGGCGCATCCGAACAGATTTCGGCCACGTCGGAAGAACTTGCCGCCCAGGCCGAAGAGCTTCAAGCCAGCATCGCCTATTTCCGCATCGAGGAACATGGCCGCGCGGCGGGGCGCGCGACTGCGCCCAAGCCTTTGGCCAAGGCGGCCAAGACCGCAGTGCGCACGCCCAAGGGCCCGGTGCGCAAGGGGCGTCCCGGCTCGATCGCCGAGCAGAAGGCACGCCTCAAGGGCTTTGCCCTGGACATGGCGCCTGGCAGCGCCGACGAAGACGACGCTGATTTCGGCCAGGCCGTGGCATGACCGCGCCCGCCCCTTGCGCCACGCTCGCCCGCGATGATCTCCAGGTCGTGACGTTCGGCCTGGGGCGGGAAGTCTTTGCCGTGCCGGTCGTGCTGGTGCGCGAAATCCTCGATTACCAGGCACCCAGCCATGTGCCCGGCGGCCCGGCCCATTTCCTCGGCCTGACCGACGTGCGCGGGCTGGGCGTGCCCACCGTGGATTTCCGCCGCCGCCTGGGCCTGCCACCGGCCGAGCCCACGCTGGCTACGCGGATCATCATTCTGGACGTGCCGCTGCCCGATCGCACCCTTGCGCTGGGCATCGTCATCGACCGGGTGCTCGCCGTCGTCACGCTTTCGGGCGAACGGATCGAGCCGGCACCCGACATCGGCACGGAATGGAGCGCACAGTTCGTCCACGGCGTGGTTCGCGATGCCGACGGTTTCGTGGTGGTGCTGGATCTGCCGCGCATCTTTGCGGGCGAAGATCCGGTGCTGGCCAACCCGCCCATTTCCCCCGGGGACGCCGATAGCGGGAGGCTGCCCATGTCCGTGTTGATCTGAAAGGCGCCAGGCCGCCCGTCGATCCGCGAGCGCCACCAGACCGAATTGCCCCCAACAGCTTCAGGGGAATAGCCATGCGTCCCACTATCAAGATCAAACTGGCGGCTACCTTTGCCGTTCTCATCATCGTCATGGCGGCCGTGATCGGCCTGTCGATCAGCCGCCTCAACACGCTCAATTCCGCGATCACCGAGGTGATCGCCGGCCCGGTCGTGCGCCTCAGCCTGGCGCAGGAAGAAGTGATCGAGGTCAACCGCCTGTTGCGCCGTGAAAAGAACATGGCCCTGACTTCCGACCTTGCCCTGACCGCCAAGTTCAACACCGAATCCGATGCCACAGTCCAAAAGATCGAGGGAATCCTGGCCAAGGGCACCGAGCTTGCCAGCGAAGAAGGCAAGCCGTTCTGGGCCAAGCTTGCGCAGCAGTGGCAGGTGCTCAAGGATGCCAACCGCCGCATGCGCGCGCTGGCCATGGAAAACCGCAACGAAGAAGCCGGAACGCTTTCCATCACCGAATCCCGCACCGCGGCCTCGGCGATGGAAGACACGCTGGAGCAGCTGGTGCAGATCCAGCAGAAGCAGATGAAAAAGGCGGATTCGGATACCAACGATCTCTATAATGCGGCGCGCTCGCTGCTGATCGCGGCGGGGGTGATTGCCCTGCTCATCGCGCTTGCCGGGGCGTATTGGATCGGTCGGGTCGTTTCGCGTGGCCTGGGCAAGATCACCAGCGTGGTCGACGCGGTGGCAGTGGGCGACCTTGACGTGACAGTAACGGCCGACAGCGACGACGAGATCGCCGACCTGATCGCCCTGGTCAACCAGATGACCGCCAACTTGCGCAAGACGGCCGAACTCGCCGACCTGATCGCCAATGGCGACCTGACGGTGAACCATGTTGCCCTGTCGGAGCGTGACAGGCTGGGCCTTGCGCTGGTCGCCATGATCGATCGCCTGCGCGACGTGGTTTCGGATGCCAGTGCGGCTTCGGAAAATGTTTCGGCCGGCAGCCAGCAACTCGCCGCCAGCTCGGAACAGGTCTCGCAAGGCGCGACCGAGCAGGCCGCCGCGGCCGAGCAGGCCTCTGCCTCGATGGAAGAGATGGCGGCCAACATCAAGCAGAACGCCGACAACGCCGCGCAGACCGAAAAGATCGCGCGCCAGTCGTCCAAGGATGCAGAAGCCTCGGGCGTGGTGGTCAACCGCGCGGTGGAAGCCATGCGCACGATCGCCGACAAGATCGGTATCGTCCAGGAAATCGCCCGGCAGACCGACCTGCTCGCGCTGAATGCCGCGGTCGAGGCCGCGCGTGCGGGTGAACACGGCAAGGGCTTTGCCGTGGTGGCCAGCGAAGTGCGCAAGCTGGCCGAGCGCAGCCAGACCGCCGCATCGGAAATCGGCGCCGTCTCGTCTGACACGGTCAAGGCCGCGGCCGAAGCGGGCGAGATGTTGACCCGCCTGGTGCCCGATATTCGTCGCACCGCCGAGCTGATCAGCGAGATCAGCGCTGCCTGCCGCGAACAGGACATCGGCGCAGCCCAGATCAACGAGGCGATCCAGCAGCTTGACCAGGTGACGCAGCAGAACGCCGGCGCCTCCGAAGAGATTTCGGCCACCTCGGAAGAACTCGCCGCCCAGGCCGAGGAGCTGCAGGCCAGCATCTCGTACTTCAAGGTGGATGCCAATGCCCGCCCGGCCGTGCGTGCCGCCGCGCCTGCGGCCAAGCACAAGCCGCATGCCGCCAAGCCCGCCAAGGCCAAGGCCACAGCGGCGAAACCGGCAGCCCGCAAAGGCGCGCGCCCTGGCTCGATCGGAGACCAGCAGGCACGCCTCAAGGGCTTTGCCATCGACATGACCGCTGGCGCCGCCGACGAAGACGACGCCGATTTCGGCCAGGCCGTGGCATGACCGCGCCCGCCCCTTGCGCCACGCTCGCCCGCGATGATCTCCAGGTCGTGACGTTCGGCCTGGGGCGGGAAGTCTTTGCCGTGCCGGTCGTGCTGGTGCGCGAAATCCTCGATTACCAGGCACCCAGCCACGTGCCCGGCGGCCCGGCCCATTTCCTGGGCCTGACCGACGTGCGCGGGCTGGGCGTGCCCACCGTGGATTTCCGCCGCCGCCTGGGCCTGCCACCGGCCGAGCCCACGCTGGCCACGCGGATCATCATCCTGGACGTGCCGCTGCCCGATCGCACCCTGGCGCTGGGCATTGTCATCGACCGCGTGCTCGCCGTCAGCACGCTGTCGGGCGAACGGATCGAGCCGGCACCCGACATCGGCACGGGATGGCGCGCGGAATTTGTCGATGGCGTGGTGCGCGAGGCCGAGGGCTTTGTCGTCATCCTGGATGTGGCGCGCATTTTCGGCAGCGAAGACAGCGTTGTGGCGCAAGTGGAGTATTGATCACGTGGCATCGTCCCCCCTTGCAACCATCCCCCTGGCGCCGCCCGGCACCAACGATGGCATCACGCCGCGCACGTTCAAGCACCTGTCCACTTTCATCTATGACCAGTGCGGCATCCGCATGCCCGCCGCCAAGCAGACCATGGTGGAAGGCCGCCTGCGCCGCCGCGCGCGGGCGCTGGAATTCGACACGCTGGAAGCCTATTGCCGCTTCGTCCTGGGCGAAGGCGCGGACAGCGACGAAGTGGTCCACCTGATCAACGCGGTGACCACCAACAAGACCGATTTCTTTCGCGAACCGCGCCATTTCGAATACCTGGGCCGAACGATCCTGCCCGCGATGGCGGCCAAGCGGCGCCAACTGATACGCGCGTGGAGCGCGGCGTGCTCCACCGGGGCGGAGCCTTATACCATCGCGATGGTCATGGAGGATTTCGCGCAGAACAACGGCGGCCCCGATTATGCGATCCTTGCCACCGACCTCGATACCAACGTGCTCGCCACCGCGCGCAAGGGCATCTACCCCCGCGACATGATCGAGGCCGTGCCGGCAACGCTGCGCCAGCGCTTCGTCGGCATGGGCCAGGGGGCACGCGGCAACGAGGCGCGGATCCATCACCGGCTGCGGGCCAAGGTCGGTTTCGCCCAGCTCAACCTGATGGAGCAGGCCTATGCCATCGGCCATCCGGTTGACCTGATCTTTTGCCGCAACGTTCTGATCTATTTCGACAAGCCCACGCAGAAGCAAGTGGTGACACGGCTGATCGATTGCCTTGCGCCGGGTGGCTACCTGTTCGTGGGCCATTCGGAATCGATCGCCGGGTTCGATCTGCCGCTGACCTCTGTCGGCAATACGATATTCCAAAGGAGATAGACCGATGCCGGCTCGAAGAATCCGCGTCCTGGTCATCGACGACAGCGCCAGCGTGCGCCAGACCATGAAGGCGATCCTCGAAGAAGATCCTGAACTGGAAGTGGTGGCCACCGCGGCCGATCCCTTTGCCGCGGCGCGCCACATCCAGGAGCAGGTGCCCGACGTGATCACGCTGGATGTGGAAATGCCGCGCATGGATGGCATCACGTTCCTGCGCAAGCTGATGCAGCAATGCCCGGTTCCTGTGGTCATGTGCTCCTCGTTGACCGAGGAAGGCTCGGAAACCTTGCTCGAAGCGATGCATGCCGGCGCGGTGGACGTCATCCTCAAGCCGCGCATGGGCGTGGCCGATCATCTTTCCGAAAGCCGGCTGATGATCCGCGACACGGTCAAGGCTGCGGCGCGCGCCAAGGTGCGGCCGGGCGGGCGTGGCGGCGCGAGGTCGGCGCCGGCGCTGGGCACCCAGCCCAAATTGACGGCCGATGCCGTTCTGCCGCCCCCGCCCAGCCGTGCACCGGGCAGCAAGGCGATGAGCCGAACCACCGAGATGGTCGTCTGCGTCGGCGCTTCTACCGGCGGGACCGAGGCCTTGCGCGAAGTGCTGGAAGCCTTGCCGGCCAATGCACCGGGCATCGTCATCGTCCAGCACATGCCCGAGCACTTCACCCGCGCCTTTGCCCGCCGGCTCGATGGGCTGTGCGCGGTGACGGTGAAGGAAGCCGAAGATGGCGACACGGTGATGCGCGGCCACGTGCTGATCGCGCCGGGCGGCAAGCACATGCTGCTCGAACGCCAGGGCGCGCGCTATCTCGTATCGGTGCGCGATGGGCCGTTGGTCAGCCGCCACCGACCCTCGGTGGACGTGCTGTTCCGCTCTGCCGCGCGTTGCGCCGGATCGAATGCGGTGGGCATCATCATGACCGGGATGGGTGATGACGGCGCACGCGGCCTGCTGGAAATGAAGCAGGCCGGCGCGCGCACGATGGCCCAGGACGAAGCGACGTCGGTGGTGTTCGGGATGCCCAAGGAAGCGATCGCGCGCGACGCGGCCGACAAGATCGTGCCACTGGGGGCCATCGCCCAGGAACTGTTGCAGGCCACGGCCCGGTAAGGAGAGCCGCGATGCAGGCAGAACCCGTGATGCACCCCATGACAGAAAGCCAGCCACCGCCGGCCGATGGCGCGCTGACCGCGCCGCTGCGCCTGCGCCTGGCAGACATCCTCCATGGGCTGGACGATCACTTCACCCGCATCGGCACCACGCTGGAACGCACGGTGGAGGCGATCTCTGCCGTGGTGGGCACGCTGGGGCAGATCAGCGCGGCGCTGGGTGCCAGCGACGGCACCGGGGCGGTCGGCAACCTGACGCGCGCCGCCAAGCGCCTCTATCGCGTGGCAGAGCAGGCCAACCGGCGCGCCGAACAGGTGGGCCATATCCGCGCCGTTTCGGCCCGGCTGACGGCGCAGATCCACGATCTGCAGCGCACGCTCGAAGCGCTCAAGATCTATGGCATGAACGTCAAGATCGCGGCCGGGGGCGCGCGCGATTTCGTCGATTTCGCCGATCTGATGGCGCAAAAGCTGGATATGGGCAAAGCCGATGCCGCTGGTTTCGACGGCCGCCTGGCCGAACTGGAACGGGGCGTTGCCAGCATGCTGCGTTCGGATTCCCGCCTGGTCAGCGAATGCGCGCGCGTGGTGCCGCAAGTCCCCGACCGTTTGATCCGCGATGCCGAGGCACTGCAGACCCACCAGGACAGCCTGGCCGCCATGGCGCGCACCACCGGCGAGATCGCCGCGACGATCCAGACCAAAGTGGCGGCCGTGCTGGGGGCGATCCAGATCGGCGACATTGCGCGCCAGCGGTTGGAACACGTGCTGGCCGGATGCGAAATGCTCGACGCACACCTGGGCGGCCGCGCGCCGGCCAATCCGGCAGAGGAAGCGGCCTGTCACCACCTGCTCGCCCTGCTGCATGCGCAGTTGGAAGAGACGGCGATCGATTTCCGCCGCGAAACGCTGGTGCTGGTCGATTCGCTCCACGATCTGGAGCCGGAGGCCAACCGCCTGCTGGCACTCCAGGCCCCGCACGAGCAACCCGCGCAGGGCGAAGGCGCCGAAGAGGATGGCCGCACCGCACGCGAGGCCGCGTTCCTGCGCGAGTTGGAAGGTGGCATTGCCGAAGCGACCGCGATGATTGGCCAGTTGCAGGAAGCCGATGCCCAGGCCGAACAGACCCTGGAACTGATCATCACCACGGTGGAAGACCTGATGGCCCGCGCCGCCATGATCCGCCACTTGCGCGTGGACGTGCAGTTGATGGCAATCAACATCGGTCTTTCGTGCCGCCGCGTCGAGGCGATCGGCCGGCCGATGACGGTCATCGCCAACGAAATCCGCAGCCATGCCGAAACGCTTGATGGGGCCGTCACGCATATCAATGCGGCTGCGAGCGACCTGAGCAATTGTTCCGCCGCGATGCGCGGCACCGATCGTTCCGGCGAAACCGGCACCGGCGATGAACTGGCGCAGTCGCTGGCGATGATCCGGCAGGGCGCCCAGCGGACCGAACAGGCGATCGCCGTGGCGGGGAAGCAGAGCGACACGATCGCCACGATGCTGCGCAAGACGCGCGACGAACTGGAAGTGAGCCTGGATCTGGCCAAGACGATCGAGGTGATCGCGGTGCGCACGGCCGATCTGGCCGGCACTGGCGGCCGCCAGGACGCCGGCGCGCATGCCGCCATCGCGGGCCTCATGGGCGCGCTTGGGCAGATCTACACCATGGCCAGCGAGCGCGTGGTGCACGATCGCTTCCTGCTGGAAGGCATGGCCCCCTTGACCAGCAGCGAACCCGCGCAAGGCTTTGGTCCATCGGGCGGTGACGATGACGATGCCCTGTTCGACGATGCGTTGTTCTGATTGCCGCGCTCGCTGGACCTGAGGCAAGGCCTGTCTATAGTCCTGCAGTGATGAGCCTGACCGAGACACCCATCCAGCGCGTCGATGCCGGCAATCCAGGCCGGGGTCGTCCGCGCCAGTTCGATCCCGATGCTGCGCTGCTTGCCGCACTGCGTGTGTTCTGGACCCGGGGCTATGACGGCGCCTCGCTTTCGGAACTGACCGAAGCCATGGGCATCACCCGGCCCAGCCTCTATGCCTGTTTCGGCAACAAGGAAGCGTTGTTTCGCAAGGCCTTGGACCTTTACGAGCGGGACAAGCTGGCGTTCGTGAGAGAAGCGCTGGGCGCACCGACCGCGCGCGGCGTGATGGAAGCGCTGCTGGGCGATGCACTGACGATGCTGGCCGGCCGCGATTCCGGCCGCGCCTGTTTCGGCGTGATGAATGCCGTGGCATCGACGACTTATGACGAATCGATGCGGCGCGAAGTCATTGCGCGACGCTCTGCCTACGAACAGGCCATTCTCGATCGCTTCGTTCGCGCCGAGGCCGAGGGCGATTTCCCTGGTTACAGCGCGCCGTCGCTGGCCGCCCATTGCCTTTGCATCTTGAGCGGCATGAGCGTTCAAGCCAGCGCCGGCGCCGATGCCGCGCGACTTCACGCCATTGCTGAAACGGCCCTGTCGCTCTGGCCGGGACGATGACTGCCCCACATACGTTTGCAATACCGCTCGGTATATAAAGCGGTTGACGCCGCTCCACGCGCTTTCTATACCAATTGGTATTGAAAGCCTTGGGCCCAGCCGGCCCCCCCCTTAAGCCGGCCTCCCCCCTCCCCGCGGCCCACCAAGGGCTTTCATGGTGCGACGCGTCCCCTGCGCGTCGGTCAAGGACTACTGCTGCGTGTCTTGTCCCAAGGCCGCCGGCAGGGCCTGGCCCCGGTTTCGTCGATGCGCGTTCGTGCCCGCCTACGCGCCTCGACGGAACCGGTTCGGCACCACTGCTTCCCAGAACTGTTTGCAATCGTTTTGCATATTGTTGCAAATATCGCGTCCAGCGGTGCCACACCGTAGCCCTACGGTATTGGCCGCCGTGACCCCGAACTAAAGCTGAATTCGGTTATAACAGAGGAGGTTCGGCCATGCCGGACCGGGATGGGCGAAATCATCGTGCCGCAACGCACCGTGCACATCGTGGATAGCGATACCCTGCATCGCCGGGATGTGACCCTGATGGTGCGTAAGCAAGGATTGGACTGCCACCCCTTTTCGCAAACCGCCGATCTGGAAGAAGCGCTCGGCTATATCCAGGCCGGCTGCGTGCTCATGGCCTGGCGCGGGGCATCGCCCGAAGCCGATGCCAGCACGGATGATGATGAAGGCCCTGGCGCCATGGTGCGCAGCGTGCTTGCGTTGCGGCCGGAAATGGCGGTCATCGTCATGGCCCAGGCGCCAACCATCCGCGACGTGGTCGAAGCGTTGCGCGCGGGCGCGGTCGATTTCCTGGAAATCCCGATCCGTGTCGAAACGCTGCGCCCGGTGCTCGACCATGGCTTTTCCATACTGCCCGCACGCGTGGCCAAGCAGCAGCGCGTGGGCCAGGCCACCGCGCTCACCACGCAATTGACGCCCCGCGAACAGGAAGTGCTGCGCGGCGTGGTCGCCGGCCTTACCAACCGCGCCATTGCCGAACGGCTGCACATCGGGGTACGCACGGTGGAAATGCACCGCGGTAATATCATGCAGAAGCTGCAGATGGACAATCTGGCAGCGCTGATCCGCTTCGCCATCCTGACCGGCATCCTGGACCAAGGCCTCGATGCGGCCTGAAGCGACGGTGCCGCTCGGCCATTGGCTTTACGTCAGCCGGTGCATGGTGGCGCCCGCCTGGGCCGCCAACACGGTGGATGCGCTGGTGGCGCAGGCGGTTGCCCGCAATGCACAGCTGGCGTTGACCGGCGCGCTGCTGTTCACCGGATCACATTTCGTCCAGGCGCTGGAAGGCCCCGAGCCCGCGCTGGCGATGATGCGCGCCACGATCTGCCGCGATCCTCGCCATGCCGGCATCCGCACGCTTGACGAAGGCACGCTCGCGCAGCGGCGGTTTGCGGATTGGTCGCTGGCCTATGCCGGCGGCTCCGCCTACCTTGCCGCCCAGGTGCAGCAGGCAATCAATCTGGCCGATCGCGTGCCCACGCTGGTTCGCCTGCTGCAGGCCTTTGCCTTTCCTGCACCGCGCCCGGCCTGAGCCAATGCGATGAGCAACAAATATTAACTCTGTGACGTGATGTTACGCATAATGAAGGACTGCGTTCGCATTTGGCGGCGCGGTGCGGAGTACGGCCCCAGTGCGCAGGACAATGTTCGAAACGAACGCCGGCACCCATCCCGATACCGCCATCGGTGGGGCCGCCTTGGCCGATCGGGTCTATGCCGAGCTGGTGCGCGGGCTCTATGCTTCGGTGCTGCAGGCCATCTACATGGCCGTGATCTTTGCCACCTATCTGGCGCTGGTTCTGCATGCCACGCTCGACATGCCGATCATGGTGCTGGGCGGCCTGGCCACGCTGGCATGGGCCACGCGGATCACGCTGACCATGCGCTTGCGCCACCACGCGTTGACCGCCCTGCTCGATCGCGCGGCCGCGCGGCGGCTCGAACTGTATTTCGCCCTGCCCTATGGCGTGTTTTCAGCGCTGCTTGGCCTGATCGGAGGCCGCGTGTTCTGGCTGGGCCACGCTGATGCGCGCACCCTGACGATCTGTGTCCTGGTCGGCTTTTGTGCGGGCATCGCCACGGGCGTGGGATCGCGGCCGCGCCTGGCCACGGCGTTCATGGCCCTGGCGATGGCGCCCACGCTATTCGTGGCACTGCTCGAAGCCCACCCGCTGTCGATCGGCATGGCGTTCATCGCCACCGCTTATGTCACCGGGGGGCGGCAATCGCTCAAGATGCGCCACGACATGGTCATGGCCGAAATCGGCCACCGCCTGGTCTCGCTGTCACTGGCCCGGCGCGACAACCTGACGGCCTTGCCCAATCGCCTGGCCCTGCGCGAGCATTTCGAGGCCAATGCCCAGTTGATGTCCACCCACGGCCTGATCGCGGTGCACTACCTCGATCTCGACGGATTCAAGCCGGTCAACGATGCCTATGGCCATGCCACGGGCGACCGGCTGCTGGAGCAAGTGGCCAACCGGCTGCGCGGCGCGATCCGCAACGGGGATATCGTGGCGCGTCTGGGCGGTGACGAATTCGCCGTGGTCCAGTTCGGCCTGTCTCGCGCCGAGGAAGCCACGCTCCTGGCCGAGCGTTTGCGCACCACCATTGCCGATCCATTCGAACTGGATAGCCACACCATTCGCATTTCCACTTGCGTGGGGACGGTGGTGAGCGACAACCGCGCCGATCCGCTCGACAGCCTGCTTCATGCCGCCGACGCCCGGCTCTACCAGGCCAAGCGCGCACGCGGCGCCCATCCGCGCCGCGTGGCCTGAGCCCAAGCCGATCAGAACACCCGACGCAGGCTGAGCAGCACGGTCCGCCCCAATGGGTCGATCGTCGCGGGCTGATAGGCGGCCGGTGTTGCCCCGCTGGCATCGGTTACGCGCTGGCGCCGGTTGAAAAGATTGTCGACGCTCAACGACACGCGCGTGCCCCTGGCCCAGGCCTGCCGGGGGAAGCGATTGGCCAGATTGGCAAACAGCCGCAGGTCCAGCGTAGCCAACGGAGCAAAGCGCAAGTTGCCCGCACTGGTGCCGCTGTCCATGTGCGCTGCACTTTTCCAGTTGCCTTCCAGCCGCGCGCCCAGGCCATTGTCGGTCACGCCAAGGTTCGCATCCACCGAATGCCGCGCCTCGGCCGATCCGGCGAGCGTGCCCCCTTGGAGCAGATCGACCGCAGCCGCCCCCTGCTGCAACACCGCGCGGTCGCTGAAAATCCAGCTATGATAGACCGAAAGCTGTAGCCTGGCGCCGTTGTCGCCCCCGCCAAAGCCCCCTGGCCCGCGCGGACCAAACCCGCCGGGGCCGCCAAAGCCGCCGGGCGGCGGCCCCATCCCCGGCGGTGGTCCCATGCCATCCGGCGGGGGAGGCATGCCATCGGGCGGCCCGTCAAAACCGCGCGGCGCGCTGGGATCTTGCGGGCGATTGCCATCCACCACGATGGCGCCGTCTTCGCCACTGCCGGGCGGGGGCGGCATGGGCATGTCATTGTCCGCCGCAGCGGGAGATCCATCGCCGGTTGACGGCGCGGCGCCTTGCTTGCCGGCAAGCCCGGCGCGTGAGTCCAGCCAGGGCGGACGCATGCCTGGCGGCAGCGGGGGCCGCTTGGCGGCGCGCAGCACCTGGGTGAAATTGAAGCCCCAGCGCAACTTGTGGGTTTCCTGCGAGGCGATGTTGAGCGCGCGGCTGTCGATCGACACCAGCGTGCCTTGCGCATCGCGCACATAGCGATCGGGAAAGGCATCCATCAAGGCCACTGTCGCCCCGCCGGGGCTGACGATGGCGTTACGGTTGCGCACTTCGATATAGTTGGCCGTCAGCGTCAGGTTCAGCTTGCTCCAGGGCTTGACCGTGGCCGCCAGCTTGAACACGTGCCGGTTGTCGGCCGCGAGCGCCGCATTGCCGCCCGTGATCTGCGTCACCAACGCGGTCTGCCCCGTGGCCTGGTCATAGACCCTCACGTTCTGCGTCGATACCAGCGGCCCGCTGCGCTGCGCCAATGTGGGGGCAGATCGGTCTTCGTCCACCGCGGCGATCAGGCTGATCCCGTCGCGCGGCACCCACGTGAGGCCATAGCCCAGCGTGCCCAACGCGCCGTAATCGGATACCTGCGTTACTGAGGCGTTGAGATTGGCGGTCACTTTGCCCAGCGCGCCCAGCACGCCCTTGCTCCGGCTGGCGATGGGCAGGTCCAGGCTCAATTGCCCGCTCGTATTGCTGCGGCTGGCGGTCGATTGGCTGGCCCCGCTTTGTGTCACCGCGCGCGAGCGCAGGCTGGAGAGATCGCCCCCGACGCGCAGCGAAATCGCTGCGTCGCCGGCTGGCAGGTGCACCGCCTTGCCATGGACCAGCACGCTCGCGCTGCCGCTGTCGCTGATCGCCGTGCTGCTGTCACGCAGCATGGCGCCCAACTGGCTGGCCGAAAAGGTACCATAGGGATCGACAGTCGCATCGCCTGCTGCCAGCGCGGTCTGCAACGCCGTGGTGTCGTATCCACGATCGCTGCCCGTGCGCGTATCACCATGGCTGTAGCTGCCGATCAGCGAGAGATGCCAGCGCGTGGAAAGATCGGCGTTGAGCGTCATCCCCGCCCCCGCCGTGGCCGTGCGCGTGGTCTGCTTGAGCGGATCGGACGAGAGTATGCGATCGACACTGGTGGCCGTGCCATCGGCAAAGGGGCTGTTGGCGGGAATGTCGAGCGTGGCCGTGGCCAGGCCATTGCGCGCATTGCTGGCGGTATAGCTGCCCTGGGCATTGATGCTCAGGTTCACCTTGTCGGCAAGTTGCCGCGCCAGGGTGGCGTTGGCCCCCACCGTCTGCGTGGCTGGTTGCAGGGTGCGATTGCCCGCCTGGTTGCCCAGCGTGCCGGTGGGATCGGTCGCACCGCTGGTGTCGGTGGTGACACCACGATCGCTTTCCAGCAGGGAATTCTGCCCGCTGGCACGCAAGGCCACGTTGGTGCGGTCGTTGTCGCGAATGCGGGTCCAGGTCACGTCGGCCGTGCCGTTTTGTCCCTCACCCTGGGTTGCCAGCCCCGCCGATAGGTTCGCCACCCGCGCGCGAAAGCGGCGGCGCAGGATCACGTTGACCACCTTGGCCTGGGCATCATAGCCATATCGCAACGCGACCTCTTCCGGCAGGATATCCACGCGCAGCACGGACTCGGTTGGCAAGTCCTTGACTTCGTTGATGCCCGAAACACGCTTGCCGTTGACCAGCACCACCGGGCCGTCGTTGCTGCGCCCCTGGTCGCTTTGCGTCTGCGCGGCGATCTGGTCGAGCAGCTCGCTCACCGTGCCAACGCCATAGGCGGCGATATCGGCGGGGTTGAGCGAGTTTTCCGGCGGGATATCGCCGATCACCGCGCCTGGCACGGCCTTGCCAGACACGACGATGGCGTCGTTGTCGCCGGCTTGGGCTTGGGCTGGGGCTTGCGCTTGTGCCGGCTTGGCCGCTTGGGCCAGTGCGGGCGCTGCCACAAGCCAGGGCAACAGGGCCGCCCCAGCCAGCAGTGAACCACGGCCGCGTGCCACGTTACTGCCCATCTTGCGGCGGAGGCCCGTTGCGGCCGCCCGGCGGCGGGCCAGCAAACCCACCCGGTCCGCCAGGGCCACCTGGCCCTCCCGGACCGCCGCGGCCCTTGGTCAACTTGCGCATCATTTCCTGCACTTCATCGGCCGAAAGCGTGCCATCGTGATCGAAATCGGCAGTGTCGAAGCGCTTGCGTTCGAACGTCAGCAGTTCATCAAGCGAAACGCCGGCATCGTAATTGGTGTTGGCGTCCACGATCGTCATGGCGCTGAGCGGCTCGATCAGCAGGGCCAGGACGCGATCCTGCATCTTGGTGCCCAGTTCCGGCGCGATGGTTTCGGGCACCGGCCCGCCACGATCGGCCACGGTGCGGTCTTCGCCCGCCGCCACCGAACCCAGGCCCTTCTGCCAGGCCATGAATTCCTCGATGGTGACGTGGCCATCGTGATCGGTATCGATCCGTTCGAACCGCGCGCGGATGATCGCCTCGCGCCGGGCCGCGATTACCGCTTCGAGTTCGGCCAGAGTCACGATGCCATCATGGTTGCCGTCGGCCGCGCGGAACATGCGCTCCACCGGCTCATCCAGCGCCTTGCGCTTGATTGGTGCCAGGGGCTTGGGCTGGGCGTCACCGGGCGGAGGACCGCCGCGGCCGCCGCCTGGGCCACCACCGCCCGGCCCGCCCATTCCGCCTCCCATTCCGCCATCCATGCCACCCATCTGGGCCAGGGCAGGCGTTGCCATAAGCAGGACGGCACAACCAACCAGCGACAATGTCTTGCGCATCAGCCAACCTTTCGATGCGCGGCCAGAGAAAGGGAGAGGAGGGAAGCCGCGCGACAGGCCTGCGATATGGCGCAGGCGCGCAAGGCTGTGGGTCAAGACTTGCGCACCCTTGCGTAAAGTTTTCGAAAAGGCAGGGTGACACGGCGCAACACATCGCCGATGCGCCAAGGCTGCCGATGACTCACCACCCGCCCCGCATTCTGCTTGTCGATGACGATGCCGATCTGAGCGCGCTGTTGCGCGAGTATCTGGAGCGCGAAGGCTTTGCCGTGGAAGCCGTGTTCAACGGTGTCGACGGCGTGGCCCAGGCGCTGGGTGGCGGGTTCGATGCCGTGATCCTCGATGTCATGCTACCGCGCCTCAACGGGATCGAGGCCCTGCGCCAGATCCGCGCCACCAGCATGGTGCCGGTGCTGATGCTGACAGCCAAGGGCGACCAGGTCGATCGTGTCGTCGGCCTGGAACTGGGCGCCGACGATTATGTTGCCAAGCCCTATTACCCGCGCGAGCTGGTGGCCCGGCTGCGTGCCATCCTGCGTCGGCGCGCGCCCGATCCGGCGCTGCCCGTGGCGGCAGAGGCCCGTCGGCTGACGCTTGGACCGCTCGATGTGCAGGTCGCCGCGCGCCGTGCCGCCTGGCAAGGAACATCGCTCGATCTCACCCCGTCGGAATTCAATATTCTGGTGGCGCTGTTGCGCGCGGGCGAAGACGTCGCAACCAAGGATGTGCTTTCGCTGCAAGGCCTGGGCCGTCCGCGCCAAAGCTATGACCGCAGTGTGGACGTCCATGTCAGCAACTTGCGGCTCAAGCTGGAGGCGGCCACCGCCGCGACGCTGGGCATCGAAACCGTCCGCGGCGTGGGCTATCGGCTGGCGCTGGCCACGGCCAGGCCCGGGCGATGAAAGCGCGCCTTTTCTGGAAGATCCTGCTCGCGTTCTGGATCACCTTCCTGGCCATTACCCAAGGCGTCTGGCTGCTGTTCGAGGCCAACCGGCTGCGCCACGCCGGGCCCGATGGGCTGGCCCCGGTGGAGGCTGGGCAAACGATCCTGGCCGCCGGGGCCAACCTGGTCCACATCGGCGGCACCGCCGCGTTCGATCGCTATGTTGCCGGGCTTTCGCCACGCCAGCAGGCCCGGCTGCAACGCCTGGCACAACCATTGCCGCCCGATCCGGTCTGGCTGGTCCAACGGGCGACCACGCCCGACGGGCACGTGCTGTGGCTGCGCTATCAGGTGGCGCCGCGTGGGCCAAGGCCGGCCCATGGCCTGAACGTGCCGCCCGAAATGCTGTTGCTGGGCCTGCTGGGCGGCCTGGCGTTCAGCGCGGCCCTGGCCTGGTATCTTACCAGCCCGATCAATCGGCTGCGGCAGGGTTTTGGCGCACTGGCCAGTGGTGACTTGGGCACGCGCCTGGTGCCGCGCATGGGCCGGCGGCGCGACGAGATTGCCGATCTGGCGCACGATTTCGATCGCATGGCGCAGCGGCTGGAAGAACTGGTCGCGATGCGTGACCGGCTGCTTCATGATGTCAGCCACGAATTGCGGTCTCCCCTGGCGCGGCTCACCCTGGCGATCGGCCTTGCCCGCCTCTCGCCCACGGGGATCGACCACGCGCTGGACCGGATCGAACACGAAGCAGGGCGCCTCGAAGGGCTGGTGGGCGAATTGCTGCAACTGGCACGGCTGGAACACCAGGATGCCCCCGGCGAAGATTATTTCGACCTTGCAGACCTGGTCGCGGGCGTCCTGGCCGAAGCCCGGATCGAGGCGGATGCAGCCGGCGTCGCGCTGGTCTATGCGCCGGATCTGCCGCCGGAAGAAGACCGCCCTGCCCTGCGCGGCCAGGCGATCCTGGTGCACCGCGCGATCGACAACGTCGTCCGCAATGCCTTGCGGTTCACCCCGCGCGGCGGTGCGGTGCGGGCAACGCTTGCACTGGGTGATGGTGCTTATGTGCTGGCGGTACAGGATGAAGGCACCGGCGTGGCCGAAGCGATGCTGGCCATGATGTTCGAACCGTTCGTGCGCGGCGAGCCTGTTGGTGACGGCCAGGGCCAGCCTTCGGGCGGGCCGGGCCTGGGCTTGGCCATTGCCCACCGCGCCATCGCGGCCCATGGAGGGACGATCGCGGCGCGCAACCGTCCGCCCCATGGCCTGGAAGTGACGATCACGCTGCCCGTGGGCACGCTGCCCACGGCGGGGTGATCAAACCTCGCTTAGTTCGGCAACCAGATCATAGGCATCGCCGCGATAATAGCTGTGGGTGATTTCGATCACCCGCCCATCGGGCAGGAAGGCGCGGCGCTCGATAAACAGGCATGGATCGCCGGCCGCGATGCCCAGCAACTCGGCAATGTCAGCGGAGAAGCTGATCGCCCGCACCCGCTGCAGCGCGCGCACCGGGCGGTGGCCGGCCTGCTGCAAGGCGGTGTAGAGCGAGTTTTCCACCGTGCCGACCGACGGCAGGCCCCAGCCCGGCACCGTCGCACCTTCGAGCGCCATGGTTTCACCATCGGCATAGCGGATGCGCTGGAAGCGATAGACTTTCGACCCCGGCGACAGGCCAAGCGACAGCGCTTCTTCGGGGGTGACCGACCCTTCGGAACGATCGATCCACTTGTTGCCGGGCTTGCGTCCGCGCGCCATCATGTCTTCGGAAAACGACGACAGCGCCGAAAAGCTCTTTTCCACGCGGCCGCCGCTGGACTTCTGCACGTTTTCGGAAACGAACGTGCCAGCGCCCTGGCGCCGCTCCAGCAGGCCCTCTTCCACCAGGCCATCGATAGCCTTGCGGATGGTGACGCGGGACAAGCCATATTCCTCGCACAAGTCGCGCTCGCTCGGCAGCGCCGAACCGGCCGACAGTCGCCGGCTATCGACGGCTTGGCGGATGAGCTTTTGCAGGCGCATGTACCGCGGCCCGGCTTCGTTTTCCCGAAGCGCACCAATATGATCGACGAAGCCCATGGCTCTCCTTTACGCCCAAGCACTACGACGGCTGGCGCTTTTCAACAACAGGGATTTTATCCGTATCATAATGGTTATGAATTGAACGCATCCCGCCCCCTCGCCCCCCGAGAATCGGCACGCCACTTTGCCGGGCGAATCCGCCCCGCATCAAGGGGGGCAGCATGGCCCATGCCTCTCGTTTTTGGGTCCATTTCGGAAAATTCATAGGTCTGGGATGCGCCATCGGCCTGCGCAAAACCGGCCCGCCAAGACCTTTGCCGCAGATGCGCAATATGTGCCCCGCCACCCGCGTTCGAGCAGGACAGCGCCACTGCGCCGGGCGTTTTGGTTAACGCCTGATCCACGCTGTCTTGCGGAAGATCGCAGGACGCCGCCCGAACTTTTGCACATCCTTGTTTTCAGGCTGTTTCACCTGCAACGATGCCACGATCAGGCGCAGATCGTGCCTGCCAGCGGCGCGGCATCGTCGCTTCGCCCAAGGCCTCCACCCGCCCCGCAAACTGGCCATTCAGGCCGGTATTTCCTGTGCGTCACCCATGGCCAACATCCCTGCTGCACTGCGTCAACAAGCGCTTCATTGCCGTGCCGAGCCGGCCGAAAGCCCGGTTTTCCGCAAGCCCCGCGCCATGCGAACGGACGCAAACCCACGGTTCTTCATCTCTCCGCCGATTTACAGCACGCAAATCAGGCGTTAGGCCCCACGCAGCATTTTGGAGAAACGCTACCATGAACACTACTGAACTTGTCGATGCCGTTGCCGCCAGCCAGGGCATTGCCAAGGCCGAGGTCCGCAAGACGGTTGACGCCGTGTTCGCCGCCATCGCCGAAGCCGCTGCAAAGGGTGAGGAAATCTCGCTGAACGCGTTCGGCAAGTTCAAGGTCAAGGACGTGCCGGCCCGCGAAGGCCGTAACCCCTCGACCGGCGAACCGATCCAGATCGCTGCTTCGCGCAAGCTGAGCTTCGCTCCGGCCAAGGCGCTCAAGGACAAGCTGAACGGCTGATAGCCGCCGCTGGCTTTTTCTTCGGAAAGGCGTTTCGTGGATTTCGACGACCAGATGCGCCGCTATTTCGGCGTGACCGATCCCGGATCGGCCACGCCAGCGGTCCTCGCCGCCGGCATGGAACGCCTTTCCGTTGATTTCGGCCTGGAACGTGATCCCGGCCGGCGCTTTGCGATGTGGGCGCTGATGCACATCCTGGGCAATGCGCCCGATCTCGACGTGGCCTTCCCCGATCCTGCCGCACAGGACGCCGCGCGCAATTTCATGGACATGCTGGACCAGATCCAACGAGAGGCAGGCCTGCAGGCCGGCGATCAGGCCTGATCGCGGCTGCCGATTTCCAGCACTTCCACGGCATCGGCCTTGCCGCCGAAATCCACGTTTTCGCCCGCCTCGGCGCCCATGATGGCCCGCGCCAGGGGCGCGGAAAATGACAGCAGGCCCGCCGCCGGATCGGCCTCGTCATCGCCCACCAGCGTGATCGTGCGCAGTTTGCCGTTGTGCCGCAGGGTAACCGTGGCGCCAAACTCGACGACTGTCCCCGATGGCGGCGGCATGACCTGCGCCGTGGCAAGGCGCGTGCTCCAATAGCGCAAGTCGCGCCGCGCCGCCTTGAGGGCATCTTCATCGGCAAGCGCAGCCACTTGCGCTTCCACCTCCGCCACCTTCGCAGCAATCTGCTCCAGTCCCCGTGGCGTCACCAGGTTGGGTCCGGTCGGGATCGGCCGCTCGAACTTGGGTTCGAGATGTTCGTCATCGCTTTCGCGGCGAAAAGCCACACTCATGCCGGGTCCTCTTCCTGCGCCGTCCAGGCTTCCATGTCGGCCTCTTCACCGATCAGGGCAAGGCCATGGGCGATAGAGGTCAATTCTTCGCCGCTTTCGATCCGCCCCGCGCCGAACCGATCGACAAACAATTGCCGCACCGCCGGGATCAACGAGGAGCCTCCGGTGAGGAACACATGGTCGATCGCGTCGCGCGCCAGACCGGCGGTAGCCAGCGCCGCATCGACGGTTTCGCCGATCCGGGCAAGATCGGGCGCGATCCACGATTCGAATTCGGCCCTGCGCACGGACACATCGAGCGCCAGATGCGGGCTTTCAAACGTGAAGCGGGCTTCGTCCTGGCTCGACAGCGCGCGCTTGAGTTGGCCCACGGCGTCGTAGAGCGGATAGCCCAGTTCGTTTTCCACCACCGCGATCATCCGCGCGATCGCCTGGGGATCACTGGCGGCACGGCGCAGGCGAGCGAGTTCTTCCAGCGTGCGCCGATTGCGCATCAAGGCCAGGCGCGACCAATCGCCGAAGTCGGTGAAATGGCCATCGGGGATTTCCAGCACCTTGTCGAACGAGCGATAGGTGCCCCCCTTCCCCAGCATCGGCAGGATCAGGCGATCCATGATGCGATAATCGAACCGGTCGCCGGCCAGGCCAATGCCGGCTGAGCCGAGCGGCAGACAACGGCGCGCCGCCCCCGGTGCATCGACCCGCACCAGCGAAAAGTCGCTGGTGCCACCACCGAAATCGGCCACCAGCAGCGTGGCGGGTCGCTGCAACCGACGGGCAAAGCTGAACGCCGCGCCCAATGGTTCATAGACATAATGGACTGGTCGGCCCAGCACGCCGAACATCGCGTCATACCGCTGCCTGGCAAGGGCGGGGTCTGGCCGCGAGCCGACATAGCGCACCGGCCGGCCGACCACGACGCGGTCGGGCAAATCGGCCAGCACAGCGCCGCCACGGGCCACCAGGTGGCGCAGGAACACCTGGCCCAGTTCTTCGAACCGCAGGCGCTTTTCGAACAGATTGGCGTGATCAAACGTGGGATTGGCCGCGACCGACTTGAACGATTGAATGAAGCGGCTGCCGCCGGGAAAGTCGAGGAATTCGGCGATCGCCCAGGGCCCGGCTTCATGCGCCAGGGCGCCGCGCGGGCCATCATCCTGCCAAAAGCACAGCGCGGTACGAAACACGCTGGCGTTGCCATCGGGCGTGGCGAAGGGCACCAATTGCGCGTCACCCGCCCCGGAAGAGCAGGCGACCACCGAATTGGTCGTGCCGAAATCGATTCCGACCGCGCGCGGGGCCGGCGTGGTGGCGGCCATGCGCGCCGTCCTTTCAAATGCCATCGGGGCGCGCGGCTATGGCAGGGTGTCTTCCCGGGCGCAACTGCGGCCTGGCGGGAAAAGACCGGTGGGTGATCGCCTAAGCGGATCGCCCACCGGCAGCAGGGTGAAACATGATCTGACGCTAGCCTGCGCCAGTCCGCACGGCAAGGCCAGCCCTGCCATCGCCACATTTCCCGGTGTGAAACGCTTGGCACCACGGCCGCCTTGCCGCACAAGCGCGGCTATCATGACGCTCGCCTACACCCTCGACGCCACCGCAGATGCCGTTGCCCAGGCGCTGGGTGCCGATCGCAATGGCGATGTGTGGGCTGGTGGCGCTGTCCGCGCCGGTGGCTATGCCCCCGTCGTGGTGCGGGGGCGCGACGGGCGCCGACGGATCGTGCCGCGCCAATGGGGCGTGCCGCCACCGCCGCGCGGCCAGCATATCGTCACAACTGTGCGCAACGTGGAAAGTCCGTTCTGGATCGGCACCTTGCGCCATCCCGAAATGCGCTGCGTGGTTCCCGCCACACATTTCCGCGCCGGCGGCCCGCGCCGCTGGTGGCGATCGCCCGATGCGCCGATCATGGGATTTGCCGGCATCTGGCGCGATTTCGAAGTGCCCAGTTTTGCCGTGCTGACCGTCGCCGTCGACACGCTGTCCGGCCCCGCCGGCATGCCCACTTCAGTGCCATTGCTGTTGAATGCGGCGGAGCAGATGCAGTGGTTGGCGCAAGGCTGGAAGGATGTCGAAAGCCTGGTCCGCCCTGTCCATCCCGATCGGATCGCCGAACTGGGTGCGTGATTCCAAAGACTTGCCGCGGGCGGTGCCAAACGCGGGGTGATCTGTGCAGTTTTCCTCCGATTATACGTTTTTTTTGGAAACCTATCTTGGAATCCGGCGTTGCGGTCACCATTGGAGCTTTTCAGGGACCGTCACGTCGAAGCGCTGCGCCTATGGCCGGCGCGATCCAGATCGAGTGGAAATGAGACAGGAATTCAACAACCACGGTGGCGGCGTCGCCATCATTCGCGCCAGGGATTTCGCCCCCCAGGAAATCACCCGGCCCGTGCCCCGCGTGGGCGTGATCGCCAATCCGCGCAGCCACCGCAACCATGGCGGCTCGCGTCCTGCGGCGCTGCCCGAAGCGGTGGTGTTCAAGCGGGAGCCGGCGTCGCGCAACGAACTGGTCAGCATCCTCACCCAATTCGCCAATGAGGGCGTCGAACTCATTGTAATCGACGGCGGAGATGGGACGGTGCGCGATGTCTTGAGCGTGGCGCACATGGTCTATCGCGGCGCCTTGCCGCGGGTGGCGGTGATCCCATCGGGCAAGACCAACGCCTTGGCGCTCGATCTTGGCCTGCCCGCGCATTGGGATCTGGGCGATGCCATCCGCGCCCATGCCGAAAACCGCGTGGCGGACCGTGAACCGGTGCATATTCACTGGAACAACAACGCACTGCCAGATCAGCTGGGCTTCATTTTCGGGCTGGGCGTGTTCAGCCGCGCCACGCTGCTGGCGCAGCGCGTTCACCGCAAGGGCATGTTCAACAACATTGCCGTGGCTTTGACCGTGGCGATGGCCTTGCTCAAGAGCCTGCTGGGCGGCCCGCGTAACAATTGGCGCCGGGGTGACATGGCGCGGGTTTCACGCAACGGCGTGGACGTCTTTGCCGAGCGGGTCTACCTGATGCTCGCCTCCACGCTGCGGCGCATGCCGGTGGGCCTGCGTCCATTCGGCCGGGCGCGTGACGGGCTCAAGTTCCTGACGGTGAAAGCGCCGCCTCGCGCGCTCTATCGCAATTTCCTGTCGGTGATGAAGGGCAAGGAATCGCCCCAACTGGAGGCGGATGGCTATCTGCGGCGCGACGTGGACAAGGTCTATCTGTCGCTCGATCGCGGGTTCATCCTGGATGGTGAACAGTTCCCCGGCGGCAACCTGATCATCAGCCGCGGCCGGCCGATCCAGTTCGTGGTGGCGGGATGAGCCTGAGGCCCGCCGTCGCGGCCATGCTGGCCCAACCGGTGAAAGCAGAGATCGTGGCCGCCGCGCGGCAGGTCTGCGCGCGCCTGGGCGGTGACGCCGTGCTGTTCTATGGCTCCAACCTTCGGCGCAACGATCTGGAAGGCGTGGTGGATTTCTACGTCATCCACCGCCGCGGGGCGCGGGGCGCGGGCGCCGTGCTGTGGCCCGATGTGGGGTATCATGAGGTAAACCTGGGCCAGGTGACAGTGCGCGCGAAAGTGGCGGTGCTCTCGCTCGACCATTTCCGTCGTGCCGCGGCCGGCCGGGGCGTCGACACCACCGTGTGGGCCCGTTTCAGCCAGCCCGCGCGCTTGCTGGTCCATGCCGACGCCGCCATGGCCGAGGCGGTATGCGACGCCGTTGCCACCGCGATCGAGACCGCCGCGCGCTTTGCCTTGGCGCTGGGCCCCGATCATGGCCCGGCAGACGCCTGGTGGCTGGCGCTGTTTCGCCAGACGTATCGCGCCGAATTGCGGGTGGAGCCGCCGGCACGGAGCGACACGATCCTGGCAGGTGATCCCACCCATTTCCGCACTATGCTGCCGCTGGCCTGGGCCAGCCAGGGCATTTTGCTGGGCGGCACGGCGCAGGATTGGTATCCCGATGTGCCTCCGGCCTGGCGCTTGCGCTGGCGACGCGCCTGGGCTGTGCGCCGCACGCTGGGCAAGCCGCTCAACGCACTGCGGCTCATCAAGGCCGCTTTCACCTTTGACGGCGCCGCACGCTATGCCCTGTGGAAGATCGAGCGCCATTCCGGCCTTCGCCTTGCCTTGACGCCATGGCGCGAACGCCATCCGATCCTCGCGGCGCCGGGCGTGCTGCTGCGCCTTTGGCAGGCGCGCCGGGCATGAACGGCTTTTCGGCACTTGTGCTGGCCGGATCGCGCGGGCCAGACGATCCGGTTGCAGCGAGCGAGGGCCTGGCGGCCAAGGCCCTGGTCACCGTCGGCAGTGTGCCCATGCTGGTGCGGGTGGTGCGTGCCTTGCGCGCGGCTGGCGCCATCCGCGTGGCGGTGGCCGCATCCGATCCGCAAGTGGTGGCACTGGCACGCGAACTCGGTTGCAGCCTGGTTCCGGCTGCCAGTGGTCCAAGCGAAAGCGCCGCGCGTGGTTTTGCCGAACTGGGCGCGCCCATGCTGTTGACCACGGCCGATCACGCACTGTTGCAGCCGCAGTGGATTGACGATTTCCGCCGTGCGGTGGCGCCAGGGGCCGATGTATCGGTATTGCTGGCGCGGCGTGATGTGGTGGAAGCGGCCGTTCCGCACACCCGTCGCACCTGGCTGCGTTTTGCCGATGGACAATGGTCGGGCTGCAATCTCTTCCACTTTGCCACGCCGCGCGCGGCCGATGCCTTTGCCCTTTGGCAATCGGTGGAGCGTGATCGCAAGCGTCCTTGGCGGATCGTATGGCGCCTGGGGCCATGGCTGTTGCTGCGCTATGCCGTCGGGCGGCTTTCGCTGCGCCAGGCGATGGCACAATTGGGCCGCCGTGCCGGGCTGGCGGTGGAAGCCGTGGCGAGCCCTCACGGGCTTGCCGCCGTCGACGTCGACAAGCCCGAAGACCTGGCTTTGGCGCGCCAGATCGTGGACGGCCCGCCGGCCGCCTGAAACTGCGCGCTTACGTGGCCGCCTCTTCCAAACCATGGCGCATGGCATAATGCCACAGCACCGCGCCCAACAGGACGCTGGCCGCGACCGAGCCGGCAAAGACGCTGATACTGGCGCCCAGCGCGCCGATGCGGGGCAGCAGTACGAGCATCAAGGCGATCTGCAGGGCAACCGCCACAGCGCGGGCGACGGTGGCGGAAAGCGCGCGATGGACCGAGAGCAGGATCGGTTCGAACGCGGCGGCGGCGAGTTCGATCGCGCCAGCCCCGGCCAGCCACAGCAGATAGATATAGCCCGCGCCGAAATCGTGCCCACCCACCAGGACCAGCAGGTCGTGCCCGGACACGGCCACCAGCGCCATGACCGCGCCTGCCGCGCCCAGGCATGCCAGCCCAAGCCGCAGCACGCCGGACCGAAAACGCGCACGCGAGGCGCTGCGGATCGACCGGACGATTTCGGGAAAGGCGGCACGCGTCAACAGGATGGACAGCTTGGACAGCGCATTGGCAAGCTGGGCGGCCAGGCGGAAGGCGCCGGCTGCCTCTGCCCCGGCAAAGCCGCCAACCAGGAGCAGAGGTGCTTGGCGCGCGGCCAGGCCCAACGTGGATTGGCCGTTGGTGCTGATCAGCACGCGCGCAATTCCGGGGTTTTCCGCACGGACGGCGCGCCAATCGAACGTGGCGGCCAACAGCGAACGGACGTCGCCGGTTTGCGCCGCGAGCGCCCAGGTTGCCGCCAAAGTCAAAAGCTCTGCCACCGCCCAGGCCAGCAGGAATCCCGCCAGGTCGGGCCAGAACCACTGGGCCAGGCTGGCCCCGATCAACCGGCCGATCGGCTGCACGCTATCGGCCATGGCTGCCAGGCGAAAGCGATCGCGCATGCGCAGGATGCCCGTGGGGGTGGAGCGCAGCGTGACCAACTGCACCACGGCATAGCCGATGGCAAATGGCACCACCGCGCTATCCATGCCAAATGGCGTGGGCCACAGCAGGAACAGCGCGATGACCAGGCCGATGCCCACGCCGGCACTGCACACCTCGATCAGCGCGGCCGCCTGTTCCAGCCGCCAGGTTGCGCGCGGGTTTCCGGCACCCTCGTGCGCGAGCCCGTATTGCACCACAACTTTCCACGTTTCGAAGCTGACCAGCATGGCCAGCGTCTGCGCCGTCCCGGTGATCAGCGCAAAGCGGCCGAAATCAGCCAGCCCCAGCGTGCGCGTGGCCATGCCGATATAGACCAGCGACAGCACCGCCATCAGTGCATTGCTGGCCAACAGCCAGCCCAGATTGGCAAGGACCCCGCGCCACCGCGATCGCGCGGTCACGCGTGGGCTCCATCCGCGGCGCGTCTCGCAGGCCCGGCCTGGGCCAATTCCAACAGCGCATCGGCCGCGCGCTGCACCGCCGGGTGTCCGGGCTGATGCGAAACCGTATCGTCGAAAATCGCCTCTTGCACCGCGCGATAGGTGGCGTGGCGCGCCCAGGCGCCAGGGATCAAGGCGGCCAGGCCCGCAGCATCGCGCGCCACATCGCCGGCGCGCCAGGCCGGATAGGCCCCTTCGCGCGAACGCGGATCATGCGAAAACGCGTCGAGAAACAGCAGCGGGCGTGGCCTGACCAGGAATTCATAGACCTGGCTCGACACGTCGCCGATATAGGCCTGCGCCGCGAGGGTGTAGGTCATGTCGACGAGCGCCGTGCTGCCGGTGTCGATCAGGATATTGGGCGCCGCCCGCCAGCGTGGATCGATGCCGGGGCGCAGGCGCGCTGTGCGATATTCGAGCGAAACATGCAGTTTCTTGGCAAACAGCATGATGTGCGGGGCAAAAATCAGGTTGTAGCCCTGCCCTTCGCCTTGCGTGAACCAATCGAGCAGCGCGGGACCGTGGTCGTACCAGCTCGACAGCAGCGGGTCGAAGTGCGGGTTGTAGACCAGCACTGGATTATCGTTCGAAAACAGCTTTTTCGACTGCGAAAGGTCGATCGTGTCGAACTTGGGATAACCGATCACCCGCAGCCGTTCGGCCGGGGCTACGCCACGCGCCACCATTTCGCGCGCGGTCTTGTGGCCACTCACCATGATCAGGTCGAACCCACCCTTTTCGGGATGATAAGACACCATGCGGTCGCCCGCCCCATGCGGAACATAGGCAAAGCGCGCGCGGCCATCGGACGCGCGGACCGAAAGGCACGTGCGCTCTGCGCTGACCACCACGCGGGCCGCGTTGATGCGCACGGCGTGATGGCGCAACCGCATCAGCCGGCGCACCGGCGCGACCTTGTTGGGCAGGGCAAGCGTCGCTTCCAGCCAGGCCGGCAGGGCCATGTCGAACCAGCCGACCCGTGCGGCCGCATCAGGACCCAGGATCGTTTCCACCCGCGCGCGGATAGCCGGCGTTGCCGTGGCACACGTGATGGGTTGGCCCGGCGCGCCCGTTTCGATCAGCGCCCGCGCGATGCCGGCAATATGCGCAACCTGGTGCGGGGCATCGTGATTGAACAGGAACAGAATGTCGTCCGCCATGCGCCGGCGCTCTCTCAATTCATCGAGAATTGCAACCTTTTACCGCTTGGCATGGGCGCGTGCATACCTACATCGCGCGCTGCACGCCGGCCACAGGAGATGCCATGAATAATCACGCCATGATGACCCGCGCCCGCCGGATGGACGCGCGCCTGATCAGCGCCCTGGCGGCTTGCGGCCTGGCGCTTTCCCTGGGTGGCGAAGCCGTCGCGCAAGCACAAGTGCGAACGCCCGACCAAGGCTGCCTGCCCGGCCAGCCGGCGTTGACAGTGGAAGTGAGCGGCTTCGTCAACGATACCGGCACGGTCCGCGCGCAACTCTACGGCCCGGGCGGCGCCCGCTTCCTCGACAAAGGGCAGTGGGTCATGCGCATCGAACAGGTTCGCCGCGCGCCGGGACCGATGCACTTCTGCTTTCCGATCAACCAGCCAGGCGACTATGCGGTGGCGGTGCGCCACGATGCCAACGGCAACGGCAAGTCCGACTGGAACGATGGTGGCGGCTTCACCCGCAACCCGCACCTCTCGCTGATGCGTCTCAAGCCGTCGTTCACGCAAAGCGCGGTGCCGGTGAACGGCCGCTCGGTCAACGTGGCGGTGGTGATGCAATACCGGCGCGGGCTTTCGATCGGCCCGATTACGCGATGACCGGCTGCTGCTCTGCCAAGCCAAGCTGCGCTGGCAGCACCAGGCGCACCAGATCGCCGGCATCGGGCGTGGAAAGGAACGTGAGCGCGGGCGCGTAAGCGATCTCGAACAGCAGCGCGCCCAGCACTTCGCCCGTTGCGGCGCCGTTGGGAAAGCGGGTGCGCAGATAGCCGCCCAATCCGCGCCAGCCCTCGCGCACGATGTCTTCCAGCCGCGCCAGGCAGGGTGAGCCCGGCGGCAACGTGCGCGCCAGTTCCAGCACCGAGAGCGACCATCCGCCATGCCGCGAGCGTTCCTGCGCCCACTGCGCCAGGATTTCGATCACCGCATCGGCGTCGGCGGCGGCGGCCAGGCGTTCCAGCAATTGTTCGCGATTGCTGACGGCGTCGGCCTCCAACACTTCCAGATAGATCGCTTCCTTGCATTCGAAATTGGAATAGACCGCGCCCTTGGTGTAGCCGGCAACTTCCGCGATCCGTTCGAGCGAGGTAATCGCATAGCCATCGCGCCGAAACAGGTCTGCCGCGGCCTGCAGCAGCCGCTCGCGCGTTTGGGCCTGGCTTTCGCTACGCTTCCTTCGGACCAAATCCAGGGCCTCCCTCGATCGCTGCATGGCAGTCTGCATGCCGCCGTTGCCCCAGGATTAAGCGGCGCCGCCGCGCTGGGCAAGAGGCCTAGGAACCCGACCCGGCAAACGCGGCCCGCTGGCTTACCGTGCCATCGGAACACAGCACATCGGGCGCGATCACCACGCGGTTGCGGCCCTGATGCTTGGCCGCGTACAGCGCCGCGTCGGCCGTGCGATAGAGCGTGCCAAAGTCATCGCCGGGGCGCGCCATGGCCACGCCCACGCTGACGGTGACCTGGCCTGGCCCAAGAATGGGCGAATGGTCGCAACCGCTCAGCCCCGATCGCACGCTTTCGGCAAGCTGCAGCGCGGCAAAGCGGCCCATGCCCTTGACGAGCAGCGCGAATTCTTCGCCGCCCAGCCTTGCCGGCACGCACGTCGGCGCTTCCCAGCGCGCCAGGCGCTTGGCCAAGGTGATCAGCACGCTGTCGCCCGCATCATGGCCGTGGGTGTCGTTGATGGCCTTGAAGCGATCCACGTCGAGCAGCAAGAGGGCAAGTGCATCGCCATCGTCCAGCGCTGCGCCGGGCGCCTCGACGACGCGATCGAACAGCGGGGCGATCGCGGCCATGAAGCCGCGCCGGTTGCGCAGCCCGGTCAGCGGATCGCGGCGGGCCTGCTCGTGCGCCGCAGCTTCGGCCACAAGCGCGCGATCCCGCTCGATCCGCATTCCCATGAAGCGGCGGGTTGCCGCCACGGCCAGCCACACCGTCTGCCAGGCGGATGCGGCGAGCACCATCATCTGCGACCCGCCACCCCAAAAGGCGTGGTTGGTGTCGATCACGCCCGAAAGGCCCATCACCAGCATGGGCACCGCCCAAGCACCGACGAATGCCCGCGCCGCCGCGCTGCCCCGCAGCCATGCGACAACCAGGCAGGCGCCCGCCAGCGCCAGCAGCAGCAGCACAAGCAGGCCCAGCACTTGCGCCCACAGCTCCATCGGCCCGCTGCGCATCAGGCTGAGCGGCACGCCGAGGCCACCACAGACCAGCGCCACCAGCAGCGTGGTGCGCGCCAGCCATGGGGGGAGATGCTGCCGGTCTATCGCCGTGATCAGGCTGAGCGTGCCGAGCAGCGTGGCAAGACACGAAAGCGCGATGCACGCCTGGGCGGATACCGCACCTGCCATGGCGGGCACGAAAAACAGGTGGAACTGCGACCATAGGGCGCCCCAGGCCACCATGCAGGTGGCCCACGCGCCCTGCCAGGCCGGAAACTGGCGGCGCACGGCCAGGGCGAGGCCGAAATTGTACAGCGCGCCCACGGTCAACAGCATCAAGGCCGCACCGATCATGCAAGCCATGGCGGTGGCCTGCAACTGTGCCGCGCCGTTATCGACCAGGCGCATGCGCAGCATCGGCGCAGACGCCAGGCGATCGAACCGCAAGACGATCCGGGTGAGCGGCGCATCGCGCAGGGGTGGATCGAACGCGATCTGCCCGCCCAGCCGCCAGCGGGCGCCATAGTTGCCATGCGCCACGCCCTGCCATTCGGCACTGCCATCGGCATAGAAGAAGCCCACTCGCAGCGCGTCAAAGCGCGAGGAGTGCACCATGACCACCGGCTGTGCGCCAGCACGCGCCAGGGTGGTGGCACCAACCTGCAGCCAGAGGCTGCCGTGCTGGTACCCCTGGGGTTCGCCCCGGCAGACAAACTGCCCTGGAAGCGGCAAGTCGCGACCGGGCGCAGGGGTTGCGCTGATGGCGTGGCAGGTGTTGGAAAGGGTGATCCACTGGTCTGGCGCAGCCGCCCAGGCTGACGCGGCCGGAGCGGCAAACAGTAGCAGCAAGAGCAGTGCGCAGAGCAGGCGGCGCCCCGTGCTTTGGCGCCTATGCCATTGTCTGCCAACGCTTGCTTGCGAACCCGTCATGGTTTGCGTCTTGCCACAAACCCCTGTGCAAATGATTACCGCCGGTCAAAATCCGGCCCGGCGCTGGGGGGAGCGCCGGGCCGGCGGGGGATGGCAGCTGGTCGGAATGGGGGGCGACCGGCCGCCGGGGGGATGGAACTGTTCAGAACCGCAGGCGTGCCCCCACCTGCAGCGAGCGGGGCGCCCCGGGGGCCAGGAAGGTGGAATTGACCAGGGGGCGCTCCCCATCGATCACCGGGCCGGCGAAGGGGCGCGACACCACCCGGCCCTGCCCGTCGAACGCTGTCGCACCCAGCTGGGCGGCGGTGGCGTAATCCTTGTCGAACAGGTTGCGCACCGTGGCGAAAACGGTCAGCCGCGCATGCGGCCGCGCTTCGACCCCCAGGTTGAACACGGCATAGGGATCGGTCTTGCCAGGCCCCAGGTAATAGACCCCGTCGGCCTGATGTGCGTTGTTTTCGTTGCCGCGGGCATAGACACCCGAAACCGCCACCATATCGAGGTTGATCGTCAACCAGTTGGCCGCCTCCCACCCGATCGCGGCCTTGGCCGTGTGGCGTGCGAGCAGGGGAATGCGGTCACCGCGACGGATCGTGATGTTCCCCTCAAAGCCCGGCGCTTCGGCATCGCTGCTGCTGTTGCCCGATCCGTTGACCACTTCACGAGACTGGTAGGTGGCGTCGAGCAGGGTATAGCTGGCGGAGAACGTGAAGCGGTGCAGCCGCGCGTCGGCCGACAGTTCGACACCCTGCCGCCGCGTCTTGCCGAAGTTGCGGAAATAGCCGTAGCCCGAGGCATCGTTGGCCACGAACAGGATATCGTCGCTGCTTTGCGTGCGGAACAGGCTGGCGTGAACATGGCCCCAGCGGTTGCCGGCATCCAGGCGCAGTTCCAGCGTGCGGGCCACGACCTGGCGCAGCGGCGGATCGCCGGCCAGCGCATTGGGCAGGCGGCAGGGGCTTTCGGGATCGGAACAACCCAGTTCCACGGCAGAGGGCGCCCGGCTGGCCTGGCTCCACGCCACGGACAGCGTGGTGCCGTCGCTGGCCTTGCCGGTAAGCGTGACCGCCGGGTTCACCCGCTGGTAGACCGGGCTGCTGTCGAGCGAGCCGGTGCCGCCGCCCGGCGTGATCGCATCCCGGTTGCGGATCGCCACGCGGTCATAGCGGGCCGCCAGATCGAGCGACAGTGCTTGACCGAGCGCCACGTGATCGAGCGCATAGGCCGAGAGCACTGTGGAGCGCGCCCGCAGATCGACCCGCGCATCATAGGCGTTTTCGGAATCCTGCGTGCCATCGGCAAAGGCGCCCGGCCCCGCGACCGCCACCACGGTGCGATCGGGCAAGAGATAGCCGAACTGGGTGCTTTGGGTGAAATGGGCAGTGCTGCCCACATAGGACCCGCCAAGCGTCAGGTCGTGCCGCAGCGGGCCGCTGGTCAGCGTGGCCGACGCTTCCAGCGTGGCGCCCCATTCGCTTTGCCTGGTTTGCGAGCGGTTGACCAGTCCGTCGCACTTCTCGTTGGGCTCGCTGTTGAGCAGGACATTGGCGATGCAGCGCCATTTGGGAAAGGGCGTGTTGGCCTGGGTTTCGCCCGAGGTGGGAAAACCGGTATAGCCCGCAGCCGTCAGCGCGGCCTGTTCGGCGCCGTTGGGCTGATAGAGGTTTTCGCCCAGCGCGTCGTCGTTCACGTCGCCGTTGTAGGTGGTGGTGCGGATGTGCCGCCAAAAGGCATTGCCGCGCAGGTGCAGCCCGCCCGCAAGGCTCGTTTCACCATTGAGCACCACCATGCCCATGCGATTGCGGGTGTTGTCGGGCGCGGTGTAGATGCTGCGGCGGTCTGCGGCCAGCAGGCGCATTTCCTGCAGGCCGTTGCCGTTGAGGTTGGTATCGGCAAAATGGCCGGTGAGTGACAGGGCAGAGGCCGCGTCGCTCCACCCCAGCTTGGCGAGCGCCCGCGTCGCGCGCGATGGCGAAAGATCGCGCCAGCCATCTTCGCGGAAATGATCGGCGGTCACGAACCAGTCCACGCCGCTGCCGGTCACGCCACCGGCGGCCACGCTGCCGGTGACCCGGCCGAACGATCCGGCAGAGGCCTCGACCAAAACGCCGGGATCGGTCTTGCCGCTCTTGCTGCGCAAGACCAATGCCCCGCCCAGCGCGTTGCGGCCGAACTGCGGCGCGGCGCCGGAAACGAGATCGACATCGGCAAGCGCGCCGGTGGGGATCAGATCCCAGCTGACCACATCGCCGAACGGTTGGTTGACGCGCACCCCGTCGAGATAGACCGAAAGACCCTGCGCCGTGCCCAGCAACGGTGAGGCGGTCAGCCCGCGGTAGTTCACGTCGGGTTGCAGCGGGTTGCCCTGGATCTCGTTGATGGTGACGCCGGGAGCGGTGCGGGCGAGATGTTCGGCCACGCTTACCGCGTGCGTGGTTTCAAGCGCCTTGGCGTTGCCCACTTCGTCGGCCTCGCCCGAAAGCGGCGTTGCCCGCACGATAATGTCCGGGTTGACCGGTTCATCGGCCAGAGCAGGCGCCACGCCAGCGGGTGAAAGGCACTCCGCCAGCGAAACCCCGGCCAGCAGCCACATCCCCTTTGCCATTCCCTGCCCCCTCGTGTCGTTGTGGGCAGTGCCGTAACAGGCCGAAACGCAAAGAACCTGAGCGACCGCTCAGGCTGACCCAAAGTATGACAGGCGAAATCCCTGGCCGCGCACTGCCGAAATGCCCAGGCCACAGGGCGACAGCCGCTTGCGCAGCGCGCTGACAGCCACATCCACCGCGTTGTCGGTGATCACGGCTTCGGCGCCCCACACGCGATCGACCAGCGTGGCCCGCGCGACCACGTCCCCACGCGCCAATGCCAGTTCCGCCAGCAGGGCCAGGCTGCGCGGTTCGAGCGCGAGCGGCGCCCCTTGCCAGGCGGCGGTTCCCGCCGTGCGATCGATCACCAGGTCGCGCCAGGCGATCGGCGGGGGCACCAATTGTGCCGCCCGGCGCACCAGCACGTCTACCCGCGCCGCCAGTTCGGCAAAGGCAAAGGGCTTGGGCAGGTAATCGTCTGCCCCGGCGGCAAAGCCTTCCAGGCGATCGTCCAGCGTGGTTCGCGCGGTCAGCATCAGGATGGGCATGCCATGCCCGGCGGCGCGAATATCGCGGCACAGGCCCAGGCCATCGGCATCGGGCAGGCCAAGGTCGAGCACCACCGTGGCGATCGGCTCGCGCGCCAGGGCCGCGAGCACGCCCGCCCCCTGGCGCAGCCACCGCACGGCCAGGCCACGTCCGCCCAGCCCATGCACCACGGCGCGGCCGATCCCGGCGTCGTCTTCTACCAGCAAGACCGCGCTCATGCGCGATGCCCTTGCAAGGGCAGGCAAAAGCGGATCAGGCAGCCGCCCGCCGGCTGATTTTCCGCGACGACGGTGCCGCCGTGTTGTTCCACCACCCAGCGCGCCAGCGCCAGGCCCAGCCCGCTGCCGCCGCGCTGGCGGCCTTCCTGCGCCTGATAATAGGCATCGAAAATGCGCGGCAGGTCGCTTTCCATCACACCGGGCCCCCGATCGCTCACCGTAATCTGCGCCGTGCCTTTGCCGGGCGTGAGGCAAACGGCAAGGGCCGAATCCATCGGCGCGAATTTCAACCCGTTCTCGATCACCGCCAGCAGCGCCTGGCGCAGCCATCGCGCATCGCCCTGCATGGGCAATGCGGCGCCCGGTGCCGCCAGTTCGATCGTCACGTCCACGCTGGCGGCATAGCTGCGCGCAGCGGCCACCGCCTGCGCCACCACCGCGCCCAGATCGAATGGCGCATCATCCAGCGCCAGGCGGCCATCGTCGGCGCTGGCCAGGCCCAGCAGTTCCTCGATCCGGTGGGTGAGAAAGCCGGCCTGCGCCACCACATGACCCAGGGTTTCGCGCAGGAACGCCGGGTCAGCATCCCCTTGGTCCAGCGCCACTTCGGCGGCGCTGCGCAAGGCAGCCACCGGGGTGCGCAACTCGTGACTGGCCTTGGCAAAGAACAACCGGCGCGAGGCATCCACCGCCTCGATCCGGGCGGTGCGGGCCCGCACCATGGCTGCCAGGGCGCGGTTGCTGCGCCATAGCAGCCATGCGCCACAGCCGGCGCAGGCGAGTGCCACGGCGGCCAGCAGGCCGGCCAGGATCATGCTTTGCTGCCCCGCGCGCGCCAGCGCGGCGCGGCCTGCCTGCAATTCGCCACGCTCCTGCGCGTCGATCGCATGGGCCAGGGCCTGCAACCGGGCATTGGCATCAGGGTGCTGCGCCAGATTGGCCAGCGCCTCGGCGCGGGCCAGTTCGCGGCGCTGGTGATCGTCTGTCTCGCCGCCGGCCTCGCGCGTTTCGGCAGCGATCAACGCGCGGTAATCGATCAAGGCCCGGTCCAGCGCCGGCCCGGGGCCGGCCGGCGCCAAGGCCACGATACGCGCGACCGCCGCGGCCTGCCGTTCCGACAGGCTGGCCAGCAGGAACTGCCGGTTGGCCCCCCGCGCGCTGATGGCAAAGGCCACGACCAGCCCGGCAAGCGCGGCCACAAGCACGGCAAACAGCGCTGCCGCCAGGCTTGCGCCCCAGGCCAGGCGGCGATCCGGCGGGGCCGAAGGGAGGATGACGGCGGCTTGTTCCACGATGCGCCATCATCGCGGGGGGGCCGGCAAAAGCCAAGCCCCCCTCACCCATGGTGCGTCACCCCGCCTTGGGCGCCCCGGCAGCAGCGCGGCCATCCTGCCACCCGCCGCCGGTCGCGCGCAGCAGCCGCACCGCCGCCTGCAGGCGCTGGGTATCCACCTCGATCGCCTTTTGCCGGGTGCGCAGCGCGGTGGTTTGCGCGGTGACGACGTCGAGATAGCTGACCGCCCCGCGTTCATAGCGACGCATGGCCAGCGTTTCCACATTCCCGGCCTGTTCTGCGGCGTGGCTTTCCGCCGCTGCTTCGTCGCCCAGGTGATGCAGGCGGGACAGGCCGTCTTCCACGTTCTGCACGGCACTCAGCACGCGGCCGCGATAATCGGCCGTCGCGGCATCCCATTCGGCGCGGGCCTGCATCACGCGGGCATGGCGGCGCCCGCCGTCGAACAGCGTCAGCACGGCGCTGGGCCCGATGGACCAGAACGTGTTGGGCGCGGCAATCAGATCGGACAGGGCCGTGTCCTGCAGGCCGACTTGCCCACCCAGCAGCAGCGAGGGGAAGAACGCCGCACGCGCCACGCCGATGCGGCGGTTGGCGGCGTACATCCGCCGTTCGGCCGCTGCGATATCCGGCCGGCGCTGCAACAAGGTGGACGGCACACCCACCGGCACTTGCGGCAGTGCCAGCGTGCGATCCGCCGGGGCGATGGTAAATCCGGTGGCTGGTGCGCCAACCAGCGTCGCCAGGGCATGCTCTGCCAGGGCACGGGCGTTGCGCGCATCAGCCAGGGCAGCCTGCGCTTCGGCGAGCTGGGTGGCGGACTGGCCGGTTTCCATGGCGTTGGCGATGCCCCCGGCAAAGCGGCGCCCAGTCATGTGATCGGCCTGGGCATAGGCCTGGACCGTTGCATCGAGCAGGGCGATGATCCGGTCCTGCCCGCGCAGCACGGCATAGCCTTCGGCCAGCTCCGCCTGGAGTTGCAACCGCGTATCGGCCACATCGTCGGCCGCCGCTTGCGCATCGGCGCGCCCGGCCGCGACATTGGCCCGCACGCGGCCCCAAAGGTCGGCTTCGTAGCTGCCGTTGAGGCCAACGGTCTGCGAACCGTAATAGTCCGGCTGTGTCGCGCCACGCAGGGGACGATCATTGGACTGGCGGTTTTGCGTGAGATTGGCGCTGGTGCCGAGTTGCGGGAACAGATCAGCCCGCGCCTGGCGCAACAGCGCGGCCGCCTTGTCGTGCCGGGCCACGGCGGCCGCGAGCGATGGATTGCCGGTATTGAGCTGCTGTTCCAACCCGTCGAGCACGGGATCGCCGAACACCGTCCACCAATCGGTGGGCGTCGCTGCGGCGCTGCCATCGGCCGGCACCCACGGACCGGTGCCGGCAAAATTGGCTGGCAGGCTCACTTGTGGAGGATGATAGTCCGGGGCACTGGCGCAACCGGCCAAGGCCAGCACCAGCCCTGCAACCAGGCCGTGGCGATGACGGCCCAAAGACTTAGCCATGGTGCCCCCCGTCCACGTGCACGGGATCGCCATCGGCGATGGAATCGGGCGGATTGTCGATCACCTTGGCCCCGGCCGAAAGGCCCGAAACCACTTCCACCGCCTTGCCCAGATCGCGACCCAGCGTGATCTTCACCAGGCGCACGCGGCCATCGCCGCCCACCGTCGCCACTTGCGTGCCGGCGGCGCGGAACAGCAGCGCGCTCGACGGGATCGTGACGGCGCCCGCACCGCCCGGCACCTTGAACGCCACCTGGGCATAGCCGCCCGCACGCAACGCATGGGCGGTGTTGTCGGCCAGCAATTGCACTTGCAGCGCCCCGGTCTGCGGGTTGATCGCGTCAGACGTACCGACCACCTTGGCGGCAAACGTCTGGCCCGGCTGATCGGGCACGGTCAGCGTCGCTTCCACACCCGGCTTCATGGCTGCGGCATAGGTCTGCGGCACGCCCACGTAGATGCGGATGCGGCCAACATCGGCCACCGTGAACATTGGCTGCTGGTTGGTGGCGCCGGGCCCCACCAGATCGCCGATATCGGCGTTGCGCTGCGTCACCACCCCGGCGAAGGGCGCTCGCACCGTGGCATAGGCCTTCATGGCCAACAGCCGCGCAAGGTCTGCCTCCGCCCCGCGCACGGTCGCCACCTGGACAGCCAGGTTCCCGTTGCGCTCGTCCGCCTCCTGCTGCGAAACCGAATGGTCGGTCAGCAGGTCGTTCCACCGCGCCGCCGTGCTGCGCGCCAAAGATGCCCCGGCGCGCGCCTTGGCCAGAGCTGCGCGGGCGGCTACGATCTGCTGGTCCAACTCGGGCGTCTCGATCTGCGCCAAGGGTGTGCCCTGCCCCACGCTGGCGCCAATATCGCGGCTCCACGCCTGCATATAGCCAGGCACGCGGGCAAAGATGTGGGCTGTGTTCCATGCGGCCATGGTGCCCGGCAGGGTCAGGTCGCCGCTGGCAGCCGCGGGCGTCACATCGACAAGGTGGACGGTGGGAATTGCCTGCGCCTCGCTCCACGCGTGGGTGTCAGCCGCTTCGCCATGGCGGGTGTAAAGCCCCGCGCCCACGATCACCGCGGCGATGACGCCGGCCACGATGCCGGCCGTCTTCAGGCCGCGTGGCGGATTGGCGGGGGCGTCTTCCTGGCCCACGATCAGGCTGGTTTCATTCTGCATGGACAAGGTCTCCCTTGAAGAAGATGGGGTCATCGGACGGCGCGGGGGTATGCGCGGCGGCAGAGCCGCCCGGCCGGTGCTTGCGATGGACGATGGAAAAGACCACGGGCACGAACACCAGCGTGGCAATGGTGGCGCAGATCAGGCCGCCGATCACGGCACGGCCGAGCGGAGCGTTCTGTTCGCCCCCCTCGCCCAGGCCCAGGGCCATCGGCGCCATGCCGATGATCATGGCCAGGGCCGTCATCAGCACGGGACGGAACCGGGTGGAGCCGGCCTCGATGGCGGCCAAGGTGGCATTGCCCAGCACGGCCAGCCGCTCTCGGGCAAAGCTGACCACCAGCACCGAATTGGCAGTGGCCACGCCCATGCACATGATCGCACCCGTCAGCGCCGGCACCGACAGCGGCGTGTGCGTGGCAAACAGCGTCCAGGCAATGCCCGCCAGCGCCGCTGGCAGGGCCGAGACGATCACTGCCGGGTCGATCCAGCTCTGGAAGTTGACCACGATCAGCAGGTAGATGAGCACCACCGCGCCGATCAGCCCGAGCACCAGCCCGGTGAAGGCCGAGTTCATCGTTTCCACCTGGCCACGGATCGTCACCGTGGCGCCCTTGGGCAGGCTGCTGGCGGTGTCGTGCAGGATCTTCTGCACGTCGCCCGCCACGGCGCCCAGGTCACGCCCTTGCGTGGTGGCATAGACATCATAGGCGGGCTGCACCGAATAGTGGGAAATCAGCGCTGGCGAAGGCTCCCGCGTCATCGTGCCCAGCGCGCCCAGCAGTTGTACCGCGCCGGGGCGCGAGGAACTGACGGGGATGTTCTGCAAGGCGTTGATGCTGTCGGTGCGATACTCCGGCGTCTGCACCACAATGGGGTAGGACACGCCGTTCTTGGGATTGAGCCAGAACGTGGGCGCCACCTGGGAACTACCGGCAAGGTTGACCGACAGGCTCTTGGTCACGTCGTTCTCCGTCACGCCAAGCCGGTCGGCCTGGGCGCGATCGATGTCGAAACGCAACTCGGGATGGTTGGTGGCCTGCTGCATGCGCACGTCGGCAATCCCTGCGACGTGGCCGATGCGGCCCGCCAGCATCCGCGCATAGGCGGCGTTGCCCTTGGTATCGGGCCCGGTGATCATCACGTCGATCGGGGCCGGCGCGCCAAAGTTCAGGATCTGGCTGATGATATCGGCCGGAAGGAAGGAGAACGTGGTGCCCGGAAACACGCGCGGCAATCGCTCGCGCAGCGTGCGCACATAGCCATCCGTGGGATGATGCCCTTCGCCCAGCGTGACCAGAATATCACCATCCTGCGATCCGATCCCGCCGCTGTTGGCATAGGCAACGTTGATCCCGGACGAGGACATGCCGATGTTGTCGACCATCGAGACCAGCTCTCCGGGCGGCACCGCGCGGCGGATCTCGTTCTCGACCTTGTCGAACAGGGCAGCGGTTTCTTCCAGCCGGGTGCCGACCGGCGCACGCACATGCAGGCTGATCTGGCCGGAATCGACGCTGGGAAAGAAATTGCGGCCCAGGAACGGCACCAGCGCCATCGACACCAGCACCACGATCATGAAGCCCGGAATGAACCGGCGCCGGCTGTGCAGCGCGGCACGCAGGGCGGCCACATACCAGGCGCGGATCGCCTCGAACCGCGTTTCAAAGCCGTGCTGGAACCGGCGCAGCGCCTGCACGAGCCGGTTCTGGCCCGGCTCCTGCGCCGACAACGCATCATGGCTGACCATCACGTCCACCGCATGGGGCGATCCATGGGCGCGCAGCAGGAAATTGCTCATCGTGGGCACCAGCGTGCGCGACAGCACGAAGCTGGCGATCATCGCGAAGACCACCGCCTTGGCCATCGGCGCGAACAGGAACCCGGCCACGCCCGGCAGGAAGAACATCGGCAGGAACGCGATGCAGATGCACAGCAGCGAAACGAACGCCGGGCGCACGATCTGCTCGGCCCCATCCATGATCGCCTGGGCCACGCCCTTGCCCTGTTCCAGGTGCCAGTTGATGTTCTCAATGGTGACGGTGGCATCGTCCACCAGGATGCCCACCGCCAGCGCCAGGCCCCCCAGCGTCATGATGTTCAGCGTTTCGCCGGTCACCGCCAGCCCCGCCACCGCGGCCAGAATGGCCAGCGGGATCGAGGTGGCGATGATCACGGTCGAGCGCCACGATCCCAGGAATAGCAGGATCATCACGCTGGTGAGCGCGGCCGCCAGCACCCCTTCGCGCACCACGCCCGAAACCGCCGCTTTCACGAACAGCGACTGGTCCGACAGCAACTGCACCTTGAGGCTTTCGGGCAGCGTCTCTTTCAGCTTGGGCAACAGCGCCTTGATGTTGTTGACGATATCGACCGTGGAGGCCGAGCCTGACTTGAGGATCGTCATCAGCACGGCACGCCCGCCATCGACGCGTACTTCGTTCACCTGTGGGGGCGAACCATCGTGCACGTGGGCCACGTCACCGATGGTCACCGTGGTGCCGTCAACCGTGCGGATCGGCAGCGCGTTGAGCTGGTCGATCACCTGCGGGCTGTTGTTGAGGCTGATGGTATATTCGAATTCGCCGATCTTGCTGGTGCCGGCCGGCACGATCTGGTTCTGCGCCGCCAGGGCCGTGCCTACGTCGGCCGCCGAAAGATGGCGTTGCAGCAAGGCCGCGGGATCGAGGTCGATCTGGATCTGCCGCTCGCGCCCGCCATAGGGCGATGGCACTGCAGCACCCTGCACCGTGGCAAGCTGTGGGCGGATGCCGTTCTGCCCGAGGTCATAGATCGCCTGTTCGGAAAGTTGGCCCGAAGACAGCGCCATCTGCAGGATCGGCACCGTGGCCGCGCTGTAGTTGAGGATCAACGGCGGCGTCATACCCGGCGGCATCTGCTTGAGCACGGTCTGCGACACCGAGGTGACTTGCGCGGTGGCGGTGCGCACGTCGACGCCGGGGCGGAAGAAAATCTTGACGACCCCCACGCCGTTCATCGACTGGCTTTCGATATGGTCGATATCGTTGACCGTCGCGGTGAGCGAGCGCTCGTAATAATAGACCACCCGGCCTGCCATGTCCTGCGGGGGCAGGCCGCGATATTGCCACACGGCCGCGATTACCGGGATGCGGATATCAGGGAAAATGTCGGTGGGGGTGCGCAGCCAGGCGATCGAGCCGGAAAGCACGATCAGAATGGCCAGGACGACGAAGGTATAAGGCTTGCTGAGCGCGAGCTTGACCAGTTGCAGCATGGCGTTCCCAAGGGTTTGGCCTGGCTGCCAACACTTCGCACGTGCGAATGCGGGACCCACCAGGCACCATAAACGTGGGATGGCGCCTGTGGTGCAGCGCCAACCGCCGGCTCCATTGAACCTGCGGCGGGCGCCTTGCCAATGAAATGAATTTCACATGGGAATGGCGGCGTTGGCGCGGATGCGCGCGCACAGGCCTGGGCGTGCCGCGTCGGTGCGCGCAGGCAAGAGCTCGAGGGCGAACTGGTGCAGATGGGCAATGGCGGCGACCACGCTCAATCCCAGGCCCGATCCCGGCACAGCGGGCGAGGCCGCGCCCCGGTCAAACCGACGCACCACGGCCGCCACCTGTTCGGGCGGAATGCCGGGGCCTTCGTCGGCAACGGCGATCACCGTTTCGTCATTCGCCTGCGCGATCGTGACCATCACCGTGCCGCCGATGGGGCTGAATTTGATGGCGTTGTCCACCAGGTTGCTCAGCGCCTCCACCATCAGCTGCCCGTCGCACAGCAGGGTTGCGGGCGCCAGCTTGCCGGCCAGCAAGGCCACATCGCGCTCTTCGGCCAGCGGGGCATAGAGATCGATCACCACAGCGACCAGTTCATCGATCCGGGTGGCGGCAAAGCCCTGGCGGCGATGCCCCGCTTCCAGGTCCGAGATGCGCAGCAGGGCGGCAAAGCGGGCCAGCACGGTATCGAGGTCTTCGATCGCCGCCCCGATCCGCCCTGCCTCGGCAGGTGGCAATTGCGGCGCGCGGGCGGCGCGATAGAGCTGGTTGCGCACGCGCGTGAGCGGGGTGCGCAGATCGTGCGCGATGGCATCGGTGACCGAGCGAACCTGCGCCATCGAGCGTTCCACCTCGCCCACCATCTGGTTGACTGTGTCGGCGAGCAGGTCCAGTTCGTCGCCGCGCCCGTCCACCGGCATCCGCGCGTCGAGACGGCCGGCCGCGATCTTGCCCGCCACGCGCTGCAGGCGATCCACCCGCCGCAGCGGCCCCAGGCTCAACGCCAGCCCCGCGCCAAGCAGCAACGGCACCACCACCAGACCACTCGCCAGCAGGATCGCCAGCACGTTGTTGCGCAGTTCGGTGATCACGGTGGAATCCCGGCCGACCATCAGGATGGCGCCGTTCGGGGTGCGCTGCGCCAGGATATGCAGCGGCCCGCGCACGTCGGGCCCATCTTCGCGCGCATACGTGCGGCCCAAGCGCAACGGCGGGCTGGCGCCGAGGTCACCTGCCACCCAGCGCCCGCCGGGGGAGATCAGCCCGAAATGGCCCAGTGGATTGGCCCCGGCACGGGCAGACGCCTCGACTGCGGCGGGCAGGTCGCTTTCCGGCAAGGCCTGCAGGCGCGCCATTTCGGCACGCAGTATCAGGTCCACCCGCGTGTCGAGGTTGCTGGCGGTCAGGCTATAGACCATGGCCAGCACCAGCAGCACGGCCAAGACCGCCGCCCCGCCGAACATCACCGCCAGGCGAAACGTGCTCGTCTTGCGAATGGCTGAAAAGCGCGGCCAGTTGCGCTGCGCCTCAGCCAGCATCGAAGCGGTAGCCTTCGCCTTTGACGGTCTCGATCAGCGAGGGACAGCCCGGCAGGTCGATCTTCTTGCGCAGGCGGGCGATGTGCACGGCGATCAGATTAGCGCCGGGATCGAAGTAATAGCCCCAGACCCGCTCGAAGATGATCTGCCGCGCCACCGTTTCCCCGGCGTTGCGCATCAGGAATTCCAGTAGGCGAAACTCCATGTGCAACAGGCGCACCGCCTCGCCGCCCACGCGCACTTCGCGGCGGATCAGGTCCATCTCGACCGGTCCGGCAACCAGCATGGCGGTGGATGCGGCCATCTGGCGCTGGCGGCGCAGCAGCACTTCCACGCGCATCGCCATTTCATCGGGCGCGAAAGGCTTGATCAGGTAATCGTCACCGCCTGCGCGCAGGCCGGCAATGCGTTCGTCCACATCGCCCAGCGCGCTGATCATCAGCACCGGCAGCGTAAGCCCCGCCGCGCGCAACCGCGCCACCACCGAAAGCCCGTCGAGTTCGGGCAGCATGCGATCGAGCGTGATGGCATCGAACGGCTCGCGCAGCGCCAGTTCCACGCCCGCGCCGCCATCGCCCACCGCGCGCACGTCGTGTCCGTGGCCGGCCAGTTCCGCCACGATTTCGGCGGCGGTGTCGGGATCGTCCTCGATGACCAGTATGCGTGCCATGGCGGCGGCTTGTAATCACCCCGCGCGGCGCTGGCCAGCGCGCTGACGAATGGCTATGCGCCGGCCATGACGCAGACTGTGCCAACCGGGCCGGAAACGCCCGCCCCATCGCCATACGAACTGCTGGGTGGAGACGCCATGGTGCGCGCCTTTGTCGCGCGGTTCTATCAATTGATGGACGAACTGCCCGGCGCCGCCGCCTGTCGCGCGGTGCACCCGCCATCGCTGGAACGGGCGCAGCAGCGGTTGTTTGAATATCTTACCGGCTGGCTCGGCGGGCCGCCGCTCTACACCAGCCAATATGGCCATCCACGCCTGCGCATGCGCCATATGGTGGCGCCGATCGGCCGCGCCGAAATCGAAGGCTGGCTGCTGTGCTTTCACCAGGCCTGGTCGGAAATCGTGCCGCCATCGGCGATGTCCGCTGCCATTGTCGAGCGCGTGGAGGCGCTGGCGTGGCACATGGGCAACCAGACTGGTGATAATGCAAAGCAAAGGTAAATTTCCTCGCCAAGCCATGTGTGCAGTGCAATAATATCAAACGCATCCAGACCGGACGGATTCGCCAAAGGGTTCGCATTCTTCCTATCTTATGGCGAACAGGAGTGTCATTATGGACCAATCTCCCAAACTGTGGAGCGTGCTGCTTTGCAGCATAGGCCGCCACGATCCGAACCGCGGCAAACGCTATTACGAGGCCGGTACCGAGTATGCCCCGTGCCGGAATTGCGGCCGCCCCTTGCGCCACTGGGGCCATCGCGACTGGCGCCCCTAAATCCTGCAGCCGTGGTTTGCATCACGGCTATCTGACGGCAAGACCAGCGCATCGAGTGCGGCGGCAAGACGATCGATCACCGGTGATTGCGCAGTGGCCACACCGATCAAGAGGCCTGGTTGCGCCGGCCCCACGAACAGGCCTGACAACGGCAGAACGCCCAGCCCCCGATCCTGCAGCTGCCGGGCCAGCGCGGTATCGTCATGATGCCTCGACGCCAGCCACAGCGCCAGTTGCAGCCCGCCATCGACCGGCCCGGCCCGCCAGCGCCCCGCGGCAACAGCGTCGAGCCTCTCGGCGGTTTCGACCATCCGGGCGTGATAGACCTTGCGCATGCGCCGGACGTGAGCGTTGAGGTGCCCTTCCTCCAGAAAATCCGCCATTGCCGCCTGCAGATGCATCGGCACCGTTCCGCCTGAAAGCCGCACGGCCGCCTGCATCGGCGCCACCAGGCGTGGCGGCACGATGGCATAGGCAATCCGCAATCCCGGAGCCAGAACCTTGGAAAAGGTGCCGAGATAGGCAACGCAGCCGCGCTCATCCAGGCCCTGGAGGCTCGCCAGCGGCCGCCCGGCGTAGTGGAATTCGCTGTCGTAATCGTCTTCCACCACAAGCGCGCCACAGGCTGCCGCATGGTCGAGCAGGCGCAGCCGCCGCGCCAGGCTCATCGCCGCGCCAGTGGGATACTGGTGCGAGGGCGTCACGTGAATGAGGCGTGGAGGCGGCCCGGCGGGAGCTTGGCCAAGGTCGATCCCCTCCACATCGACCGGCACCGCCGCGATCCGCGCGCCAGCCCGCTGCAACAGCGCCCGGGCCGTGGGATAGCCGGGATCTTCAACCCAGGCCGCATCGCCCGGCGCCAATACCAGCCCGGCCAGCAGCGCCACGGCCGCAGCGGTGGATGGCACGATCACCACTTGCGCCGGATCGGCCACCACAGCACGCGTGCGGCGCACGTGATCCAGCACCGCTGCACGCAGGATCGGCAAGCCCTGCTCGTCGCCATAGCCCAGGTCATGGACCCGCAGGCCGCGCGCCCGTGCAGCCAGGCAACGTGCCCAGGTGGCGTGGGGAAATGCCTCGAGATCGGGCAGACCGGGGCGCAGCGGCAGGAAGCGGGCTGGATCGGGTGAGCCTGGCGGCGGCACAGGCGCGAACGATCGACCATCTGCGGCGCCTTGCGGCGGCGGCGGCAACGGCGCCACCCGCGTGGCCGATCCCCGCGCCGCGTTGACATAGCCTTCGGCTGCAAGCCGATCATAGCCGGCCACCACGGTGCTGCGTGCCAGGCCCAGTGCGGCGGCGAGCGCGCGGGTGGAAGGCAGCGGCGCGCCGGCCTGCAAGGCGCCGCCCAGGATGCGGGCGCGAAACGCGCGATAGATCTGGCCTTCCAGGTCGCCCACGGCGCGGTCGAGCACCAGCCAGGTTGTCGGTTCGATAGCCATGCCCCATCAAACTGGACTGGTCAGATTTTGGCAACTGGTTCTTACCGGCAATCCACTTCTGCGGCATCACAGGTATGCCCAGTGGAAGAGAACCAAGCGATGACCCAGGAATTCCCCGTAACCGAACGCAGCCGCGTGCGGCGCATGCACGATCGCGCCAGCCATGCCTGGGGTGATGTCCATGCCGTGCTCGATGCCGCGCCGCTGTGCCATGTCGGCTATGTGATCGATGGCGAACCCTATGTGACGCCCACGATCCATTGGCGTGAGGGCAACCGCGTGTTCTGGCACGGATCATCGGCGAGCCGCTTCCTGCGCAAGATCGACGGCCAGCGCGTGTGCCTGACCGTCAGCCTGATGGATGGCTATGTCCTGGCGCGGTCGGCCTACAACCATTCGGTCAACTATCGCAGCGCCATGGTGTTCGGCCGGGCGCAGCGCATCACCGATCCACAAGAAAGTGCCGCGGCCCTGCGCGCCATGGTCGACACCCTGTTCCCAGGCCGGTGGAACAGCCTGCGCCCGATGACGGCGCAAGAGGCCAAGGCATCGACCGTGGTGTGGATGGAGATCGAAGAAGCGAGCGTGAAGGATCGCGCCGGCCCGCCCGGTGATCCCGAGGAAGCCAACTATCCGGTCTGGGCCGGGGTGCTGCCCATGCGCACCACGCTGGGTCCGGCCGAACCGGCGCCCGACAGCCCGGCCACGCTGCCGCTGCCGGCAGAGCTGGCGGCCCTGGTGGCATCGGGCCGGCTGCGCTAGGCTTGGTTCACGCTTGCGCCAGCACGCGATCGACGCTGGCGCAAAAGCGTTCCATCTCCTGAGGGGAGCCGATGGTAATGCGCGACCGGGTCGGCCAGATCGGCCAGGAGCGGCCGATGGCGATCCCTTTTGCTTCCATCGCCGCCTTGATCGGCGCGGCCGGCTTGCCCCAATCGACCATCAGCATGTTGGCCGCGCTGGGCAGCACGGCCAGGCCACGTTGGGTCAGGAAGGCCGCCGTCTTTTCGCGCGTCTGCGTGGTCTGTTCGCGCCGGTTGGTGATCTGGTCCATGCGCCGCAGGCTGGCACTGGCACAGGCCAGGGCGGGCACCGGCAGTTGCAGGGTCTGGATCACGCCATCGTATTGCATCAGCCTGGCCTGCAGATCGGGCCGCGCGATCGACAGGCCCATGCGCATGCCCGCCATGCCGAAGATTTTCGAGAACGTGCGCAGGATCACTACGTCACGCCCGTTGCGCACCAGGTCCATGCCCGATGCGGCGTGGGAAAAATGCAGGTAGGCTTCGTCCAGCAGGACCACCGCATCCTTGGGCTTGTTTTCCACCAGCCAGGCGATGTCTTCCATCGGTGTCAACGAGCCGGTGGGATTGTTGGGATTGCAGACATAGTAAAGCCCGGCACGCGGATTGGCGGCCAGCATCGCGCGCACATCGTGCGCCTGGTCCGGGCTGCGCAGCGGCACCTTGGCCACCGGCGCGCCGACATAGGCCGCCACCATCCACGCCACTTCGAACGTCGGATCGGCGGTAACCAGCCCACGTTCCGGCCCGCAAAAGCCAACCACGGCGCGCGCCAGCGGGCTGCCCGATCCGGCCCAGGGCACCACATGATCGGCGCCCACGCGCTCCATCGTCGAAACCGTCTCGATCAACGCGTCACGCTCGCCGACCGGATCGTAATAGTTGCTCCGGGCAACGGCAGCACGGGCGGCATCCAGCCCATCGTCCACCGGCCCTTCCCAATATTCGTTGCCATTGAGGCGGATTGTTCCCGGCGGCACTTTCAGGCTGGGCGCCGCCGACGCGGCCGGCATGGGGCTGCCTTGCGCGGCGAATGCGCGTTCGCCCAGGGCAAGGCCACCGCCCAAAACGGCGGCCAACTGGAACATGCGCCGTCGATCGAGCGGGAGGCCAGCGGAAGGTTCGATCATGGCGCCTGGTGTCCTTGGCTATGAGGGGGCCAGCGTGTCGTGGCGCGTGCGCCTGGTCAAGCCCGCGGCGCCTGATGCAACGGCAGGCTTTCGGCAGACTTGACCGTTTCCATCACGATGTAGGCGCAGACCACGTTCATCTCGATCCGCGCCACCAGCGCCTTGTAGACGCGGTCATAGTCGTCCACGCTGGGCAGCACAATGCGCAGCAGGTAGTCGATGCTGCCAGTGAGACGATAGACTTCCATCACTTCGGGAATGTGGGCCACGGCCTGGCGGAACTGCTCGGTCCAAGCCGCGCTATGCGTGCGTGCGCTGACGGTGACGAACACCGTGGTCGGCAGGCCAACCTTGGCACGATCGATCACCGCCACGTTGCGCTTGATATAGCCGGCCTCGCGCAAGTGGGCGATCCGGCGCGAGCAGGCCGAGGGCGAAAGGTGCACGCGCGTGCCGACTTCGGCCAACGGCGTATCGCTGTCGCGTTGCAGCACATCGAGAATGGCAAGATCGCGAGAATTGAGCATCGGGCGGTTCTCCTGCACGCTGGATGCGCGATCTATCTTACCAGTGCAAGGCGAGAGCGCCGATCAGCCCGTGATGAGCCGATAGCCGACCCCGGGTTCGTTGCGGATCATGCTGCTTTCAACGTCGCCCTCTTCCAGCTTGCGCCGCACCCCACGCACGGCAACGCGCAAGTATTCCACATCGTGTTCATGCCCCGCGCCCCACACGGCGCGCAGCAGCGCGGCGTGCGAGACAACGCGCCCCGGATGGCGGCAAAGCTGCGCGAGAAAGCCGTATTCCTTGGGCGTGAGGTGCACTTCTGCGCCATCGCGCAGCACGCGCCGGGCCGCGAGGTCCACCGTGATCGGCCCCACCTGCACCACCGGTTCCTCGGCCACGCGGCTGAGCCGGGTGCGCAAAGCCACGCGGATGCGGGCATGGACTTCCTCGGTGTCGAACGGCTTGGTCACATAATCGTCCGCGCCCAGATCGAGCGCGGCAACTTTCTCATCGGTCGCGTCGCGCGCCGAAACGACCAGCAAGGCCGCCCCCGCCGCCTTGACCAACGGGATCAGTTCCAGCCCGTCGCGATCAGGCAGGCCAAGGTCGAGCAACACGAGGTCCGGCTTGTCGATCGCCAGGGCGGCCAGCGCCGCGCGGGCGTCTCCTGCCTCGATAACCTCGTGCCCGGCGCGGGCCAGGCTGCCGCGCAGCAGGCGGCGGATGGCGGGTTCATCGTCCACCACCAGGACGCGGGTGGCAAAGCTGGTCATTCGGGACTGATCTTTCGCAAGTGATGTTCGCTGAAATGCACCGTGAAGCAGGCGCCGGCGCGATCGCCGCGATTGGCGGCACTCACATCCAGGCCCATCGCCCGCGCAAACCCCTTGACGATGGCGAGACCAAGGCCCGTTCCGCCCTTGCGATCCGAGCCTTCCACTCTTGTGAAAAGTTCGAATATGCGAACTGCCATGCCGGGCGGCAGGCCCGGCCCTTCGTCCAGCACGCGCAGATCGAGGCCGTCGGCGCGGCGCTGGGCCGCAAGGGTGATCGCGCCTTCTTCGCCACCATGGCGCGCCGCGTTTTCGATCAGGTTGATCAGGCAGTGGTGGAACAAGCGCGGATCGACCATCACCAGCGGCAGATCGGGCGCGATGTCCATGGTCACCGCGCGGGTGCCCAGGGTGCGGCGCAGATCGTGGACGGCGCTGGCCACCGCCTCGGCCAGGTCCACCGCTTCGGGCCGCAGGGCGATCGCGCCGGCCTCGATCCGCACCATGTCGAGCAGGTTGGCGATGAAGCGTTGCAGGCGGTCGGCCTCGGCCCGCGCGGTGGCAAGGATCGGGGCCTGGTCTTCATTGGCCGGCACCAGTTCGCGCAGCGTGCCGACCACGGCTGTCAACGGCGTGCGCAGATCGTGGCTGATCGAAGACAGCAGCGCGGCGCGCAGCCGGTCGCGCTCTTCCAACTGGCGCACGCCGGCCATGTCGTGCTCCAGGCGAATGCGTTCGAGCGCGAGGCCCGCCTGGTCGACCAGGCTGCCCAGCAGCGGCAAGCGATCGCTGCGCACCGGGGCGGCGGCATCACCGCGCGCCAGGCCGAGCACCGCGAGCGGCGCACCGCCAGCGGCGAGCGGGGTGAACAGCCATTCCGACGCAGTGAGCGTGCCCGATCCGCGGCCCGCCGGCTGCGCGCGATCGAACGCCCATTGCGCGGCGGCCATGTCCAGCACTTCGAGCCGGTCTTGCGGGGGAAAGGCGGCAGCGACGACCAGCTTGCCTTCCGTCGGCAGCAGCAGCACGGCGTGGGCATCGAGCAGGCGCGCGGCCTCGGCGCAGAGCACGCGGCCCAGTTCCTCGGCCGTGGTCACGCCGGTGAGCAGCCGGGCAAAGCCGGCAAGCGCCGCGCTGGTGCGCGCGCTGGCGCCGGCCAGCAGCGCTTGCTGGCGCAAGCGCGCCGCCAACTGGCTACTGACCGCCGCAACGGCCACCAGGACCAGTACGGTGATGATGTTCTGCGGATCTTCGATCGTGAACGTGCCGGTGGGCGGGATGAAAAAGAAATTGTAGGCGAGCGAGGCGGCAAGGCCCGTCAGCACCCCGGTGACCAGGCCATAGCGCGTGGCCGCCAGCATGACCGGCAGGAAATAGAGCAGCGCCACGTTGGTGATCGGCGCCGCGGCAAACAGCAGGCGGCCCAACGCGGTGACGAGTGCGGTTGCGCCCAGCGCGGGCACCAGCCCCGCCGCCAACCGCCGCCAATCGGGCACGGGGGCGGGCAAACGGGCCGGGACCGCGCGATGCACCACCGGGACTTGTTGCAAGGCCAGATCGGGCAGGCGCCGGGCCAGGGTGTCAACCGTCAGCCGGCGCTGCCAGGCAAAGCGGCGCGGGCGCGGCGCGCCCACAACCAGCAGCGTGGCACGCGTATCGGCTGCCGCCTGGGCCAGGCCATCGACCACGCCGGAAGCCGGCATGGCCAGCACTTGCCCACCAAGCTGGGTGGCAAGATGCATGGCTTCGGCCAGGCGCGCGTTGGCCTGGGCGCCACGTTCGCCGGGGGTTTCGATATGCACGGCCGTCCACGGCGCGCGCAGGGCATCGGCCAGGCGGCGGCCGGCACGCACCACGTCGCTGGCGGCATCGTGGCTGCCCACGGCCACCAGCACCCGGTCGGCCGTGGCCCAGGTTCCGGCCAGTGCCTGCGCCCGCACATCATCGAGCATCTGCGCATCGACCGCCTGCGCCGCGCGGCGTAGCACCAGTTCGCGCAGGGCAGAAAGATTGGAGCGCGAGAAGAAGTGGTGCAGCGCGCGCGCCGCCTCTTGCGGCACATAGACTTTCCCGGCGCGCAGGCGCTCGATCAGTTCATCGGGCGGGGTATCGACGACCTCGATCTCGGCCCGGTCGAGCAGCCGGTCGGGCACGGTTTCGCGCACGCGCACATGGGTGAACGAGGCAACGACATCGTTGAGGCTTTCGAGATGCTGGATATTGAGCGTGGACCACACGTCGATCCCGGCGGCGAGGATCTCCTCCACGTCCTGCCAGCGCTTGTCATGCCGGCTGCCGGGTGCATTGGCGTGGGCGAGTTCGTCCACCAGCACCAGCGCAGGCCGCCGCTCCAGAATGGCATCGATATCCATTTCCAGCAGGGTGTGGCCGCGATGGGCCACTTCCTTGCGCGGCAGCACGGGCAAGGGGCGCAGGCGAGCCTCGGTTTCGACGCGGCCGTGGGTTTCGACCACGCCCACCACCACGTCCACCCCGGCGCGCGCCTGGCCCAGCGCATCGTCGAGCATTTCGCAGGTCTTGCCAACGCCCGGAGCCGCCCCAAGGAAAACCTTGAGGCGGCCGGACCTTTCCTGTTCCGCCAGGCGCAACAGGGCATCGGGATCGGGGCGAGCAGGCGTCATCAATGCCCTTGTGCGCGCGCCACCGTGGCTTCGTCCAGTGCCCGATTGAGCCGCAGCACATTGACGCGCGGCTCACCCAGCAGGCCCAGCAGCGGCTGTTCCACGTGCGCTGCGACCAGAGCCCTTACAGTCTCGGGCGAAAGCCCGCGCGCGCTGGCCACGTGGCTCACCTGGAAAAAGGCCGCCTCGGGGCTGATATGGGGATCGAGCCCCGAGGCGGAGGTGGTCACCAGGTCAGGCGGAACGGGAGAGCCTGGTGAAGTGGCGGCAAGATCCTTTGTCGCGGCCGCCACGCGATCGTGCAGAGCCTGAGACGAGGGCGCGAGGTTGGAGCCGGCCGAGGCAGAGGCATCGTAACCACTGCCCGCCGCCGACGGGCGCCCGTGGAAATAGCGCGGGCTGGCAAAGGCCTGGCCGATCAGGTCGGAACCGATGACCTGGCCATGATCGGTCACCAGGCTGCCATTGGCGGCCCAGGGAAAGGCGACCTGAGCAACGCCGGTGATCGCAGCGGGATAGGCCAGGCCCAGCAGGCCGGCGAACAGCCCCGTCATCACCAGCGACGGGCGCAGAGCAGCAACAAGATCCCTATTCATGACGGAAATTCCTTCAGGCCAGATGCAGCGCGGCGACGAGCAGATCGATCGCCTTGATCCCGGCGAACGGGGCGATCAGGCCGCCGACGCCGAAGATCGCCAGGTTGCGCGCGAGCAATGCCCCTGCCCCCACCGGGCGATAGCGCACGCCCTTGAGCGCCAGCGGCACGAGTGCGGGAATGATCAGGGCGTTGAACATGATCGCCGAGAGGATCGCGCTTTGCGGGGTGGCCAGGTGCATCACGTTGAGCACCGAAAGCTGCGGATAGAGCACCAGGAACATCGCCGGGATAATGGCGAAATACTTGGCCACGTCGTTCGCCACCGAGAACGTGGTGAGCGCGCCGCGCGTCATCAGCAACTGCTTGCCCAGGCCCACGATCTCGATCAGCTTGGTCGGATCGCTGTCCAGGTCCACCATGTTGCCGGCCTCGCGCGCGGCCTGGGTGCCGGTGTTCATCGCCACGCCAACGTCGGCCTGGGCCAGCGCGGGCGCATCGTTGGTGCCATCGCCGCACATGGCCACCAGACGGCCGCCCTGCTGCTCGCGGCGGATCAGGGCGAGCTTGTCTTCCGGCGTGGCCTCGGCCAGGAAATCGTCCACTCCTGCTTCGGCAGCAATCGCGGCAGCGGTGAGCGGGTTGTCGCCGGTGATCATCACCGTGCGGATGCCCATCTTGCGCAGTTCGGCAAACCGATCGCGCACGCCTGCCTTGATCACGTCTTTCAGCGCAACGATGCCTAGCAGCGTGCCGTTTTCGGCCACGGCCAGTGGGGTTTGCCCCTGGCGCGCCACGTCTTCGGCGATGCGGCGCAGTTCGGCCGCCCCGGCGCCGCGCGCGGCATCGGGCGCGCTGCGCAGGATGGCGTCGACCGCGCCCTTGGTCACCACATGACCGGCATTGTCGAGGCCAGAGATGCGCGTCTGCGCGGTGAACGGGATGACTTGCGCGCCCTGGGGCACTTCCGGTGCTTCCAGCCCATGGGCTTCCTGGGCGAGGCGCACGATCGAGCGGCCTTCGGGCGTTTCGTCGGCCAGGCTGGCGATCAGCGCGGCCTGGGCCAAGGTGGCCGGGGCCACGCCCGCCAGTGGCAGGAAGCGGCTGGCCTGGCGATCGCCCACGGTGATCGTGCCGGTCTTGTCGAGCAGCAGCACGTCGATATCGCCGGCCGCTTCCACCGCGCGGCCAGACTTGGCCAGCACGTTGAACTGCACCAGGCGGTCCATCCCGGCAATGCCGATGGCCGAAAGCAGCGCGGCAATGGTGGTGGGGATCAGCGTGATGAGCAGCGCGGCCAACACGGCCACGGGAATCTGCCCCCCGGCATAGCGGGCAAAGGCAGGGATGGTGGATACCGCGATCAGGAAGATGATCGTGAGGCCCACGAGCAGGATGGTGAGCGCGATCTCGTTGGGCGTCTTCTGGCGCTGCGCGCCTTCGACAAGGGCGATCATGCGATCGAGGAAGCCCTGCCCCGGTTCCTGGGTCACCCGCACGGTGATCTCGTCCGACAGCACGCGGGTGCCGGCGGTGACGGCAGAGCGGTCGCCGCCCGCCTCGCGGATCACCGGCGCGCTTTCGCCAGTGATCGCCGCTTCGTTGACCGAGGCAACGCCGGCGATCACTTCGCCATCGGCCGGGATCAGTTCGCCGGCGGCGACCAGCACCACGGCGCCCCTTTGCAGGGAGGCGGCCGAAACCTTGCTGCCATCGGGCAGGCGGGCGACGAGGTCAGACCGCGTGGCGCGCAGCGAGGCGGCTTGGGCGCGGCCGCGCCCTTCGGCCAGGCTTTCGGCAAAAGTGCCGAACAGCACGGTCAGCCACAGCCACACGATGAGCTGAAGCTGGAAGCCCAGCGACAGGCCGGTGTTGCCCACGAAGAGCAGCACGGTGAGCAGCAGCGCGACCACCGCCGTGGTGAACAGCACAGGGTTGCGGACGAGCTGGGCGGGATGTAGCTTGCGCAGCGCGCCGCCCAGCGCAGGAACGACCAGTTGGGCCGAAAACATCGAGGTTGGTTGGGACACGTCAGGTATCCTCAGTAAAGCAGGCCGGCAGCGCCGGTGAGATGATCGGCCACCGGGCCAAGCGCGAGCGAAGGCAGGAAGGTGAGGCCGCCCACGATCAGGATCGTGGCGATCAGCAGGCCGATCCACAGCCCACCCGTGGTGGGGAAGGAGCCGGGGCCGGCTGGCGTCTGCTTGCGCGCCGCCAGGCTGCCGGCAATGGCCAGCACCGGGACGATGACCAGGAAGCGGCCCAGCCACATCGCCACGCCCAGCAACCCGTTGTAGAACGGAGTGCCGGCGGTGAGGCCCGCAAAAGCCGAACCGTTGTTGGCCGTGGCCGAGGTGAAGGCATAGAGGATTTCGGAAAAGCCATGCGGCCCCTTGGCCAGCGGCCCGGCAAGGCCGGCCGGCAGGACCACGGCCACGGCCGTCAGCCCCAGGATGCACAGCGGCAGGATGACGATGGCCAGCACCGCCAGCTTGACTTCGCGCGCCTCGATCTTCTTGCCGACGTATTCCGGGGTGCGGCCCACCATCAGGCCGGCGAGGAACACGGCGAGCACGGCGAACAGCAGGAAGCCATAGATGCCCGAGCCGACACCGCCGATGACGATTTCGCCAAGCTGCATGTTGAACAGCGGGATCATGCCGCCCAGCGCGGTGAAGCTGTCATGCATGGCATTGACAGCCCCGCACGAGGCTGCCGTGGTCACGGCGGCGAACAGCGCGCTGGCTGCGGCGCCGAAGCGTACTTCCTTGCCTTCCATGTTGGAACCCATCACGCCGAGCTGGTGCAGCATCGGGTTGCCTGCGGTCTCGCGCCACCAGACGATAGACGCGCCCGCCACGAACAGCGCGAGCATGGCCCACAGGATTGCCCAGCCCTGGCGCGTGTTGCCCACGGCCTTGCCGAACGTGTAGGTCAGCCCGGCGCCCAGCGCGAAGATCGACAGCATCTGCACGAAATCGACCAGCGCCGTCGGGTTTTCGAACGGATGGGCAGAGTTGGCGTTGTAGAACCCGCCGCCGTTGGTGCCGAGCATCTTGATCGCTTCCTGCGAAGCAACCGGGCCCACCACGATGGCCTGGTGCGCGCCTTCGAGTGTGTGCGCATCGACCAGGCTGGCGAAAGTCTGCGGCACGCCACTCGCCACCAGGAACAGGGCATAGACCACGCAGGCCGGCAGCAGCACATAGAGCGTGACGCGGGTCAGATCTGCCCAGAAGTTGCCCAGGTTGCGCGTCTGCGCGCGGGCAAAGCCACGGAACAGGGCGAAGGCCACGGCAATGCCGGTCGCTGCCGAGAGGAAGTTGTGAATGGTGAGGCCGACCATCTGCGACAGGTTCGACAGCACCACTTCGCCGGCATACCACTGCCAGTTGGTGTTGGTGACGAAGGCAATCGCGGTGTTCATCGCGCCATCGGGCGAAAGGCCGGCGAGCCCACGCGGGTTCATCGGCAGCACGCCCTGCAGGCGCAGGACCGCATAAGTGAAGATCACCGTAACGACCTGGAACAGCATCAGGTGCAGCGCATACTGGCGCCAGTCCTGCTCCTGTTCGGGGTTGATGCCCGCCAGGCGATAGAAGCTGCGCTCCACGGGGCCGAGCACGCGATGCAGCGGCGTGCGGCGGCCTTCGTAAACGGCGAAAAGCCACAAGCCGAACGGCTTGGCGATAAGCGCGATCAGTGCCGTAAATACCAGGATCAGGCCCCAGCCCGACAAAAGGGTGGCAGATGTCATGGCATGGCCCCCGTCAAAAACGCTCGGGCCGCAAAAGCACGGCCACGAGATAGACAAGCAGGCCCGCCGCGACCAGCGCGGCGAGCGTTTCGGAAATGGTCATCGGATGGTTCCTCGGGCCGGTGGCTCAGGCCTTGGCGCAGAGCGCGATGGCGGCCAGCGTGACGCCAAACAGGCCGGCGAGCACCGCCAGCCAGACAAGATCGGTCATTGTGCGGAATCCTTGCGCGACATGGCCTTGCGCGACACCGGCAGCCAGGCGCGCGGTGGCAGCGGCTGCAGGCGGAACAGCCCTGCCCCGCCCAGGCCCAGGCCAAAGCCGGCCCACAGTGCCAGCACCATCAGCAGCGCCACCAGCAAGGCCAGCGGGCCGGGGTGGCCATGTTCGGCCAGTTCCACGTGGCGCAGGCCCTGTGCCAGCAAGGGCACGGTGGCAAGCGTGGCAAGACCAGCCAGGCGCAGGCCCCAATCGCGCCCGCGACCGCCCTTCGATCGCCGCCGCAAACCTCGAATCTCCATGATCAGCTCCTTGGCTGTGTGATGGTGCCGATGTGGGGGATGCGGCCGTTAAGGTTCCACGGCGGGGTGGGGCCATGGCATAAGGATTGCGTAAAGTTCCCCGTGGACTTGACCTGGCGCGTACGATCGACAATGATATGGTATTACATAACATTATCGCGAGCAGCCATGCCACTACCCCATCACCCAGCAATCGCTTGCGCACCGTGCGAAGCCGTGCTGGCGCAAATTCACCATAGCGCGGTACAACTCGCCCTGTGGCAACGCGCCAGGCCGATGGCCTTGAACTGGCTAGACGAAGTCGAGCTGGCGGCGCTTGACGATATCGATTGCTGGATCGATGCCCCGTTCCGTGCGCAGGACCTGGGCCAACGCTTGCGCGAAGCGGGTTTTGCAGCGCTGCCGGGCACTGTGGCCCTGGCGGTGGAAATCGCCCGCCAGATGCGCCGGTTTGCGGCCCTGACGGACAGCCCGCGCTTGCGCCTGCGGCTTGATGTGGTGGAAACCGATGCCTGCCGCCGCTTCCACATGGACTATGTCAGCGTGCGCCTGCTGATGCCCTTGGTCGGTCCCGGTACGCAGTGGATCATGGCCAACGACGGCCCCGAAGGCCCGGTGCGGGAAATGCAGCCGGGCCAGGTCGGCCTGTTCAAGGGGCGGCTGGCGGTGGCGGAACCGGCCGTGCTCCACCGCTCGCCTCCGATCGCCGGGACCGGGCAGCGGCGGCTGCTGCTTGTGCTCGATCCCTGGGCGGATGCCGCGGGCGATCAGTCCTGCGGCCGGGCGGCATAACGCCGCGCCAGCGTGGCGCAGACGAACAGTTGGGCCTGGTGAAACAGCATCAGTGGCAGCACGATCAGGCTGACGGCGTGGCCGGCGAACAGGATCGTGGCCATGGGAATGCCGCTGGCCATGCTCTTTTTCGATCCGCAGAACACGATGGTGATTTCGTCGGCGGTGGAAAAGCCCAGCTTGCGGCTGGCCAGCGTGGTGGCGGCAATCACCAGCGCCAGGATCAGCAGGTTGAGCAGCAAGACGATCAGCAGGTCTGCCGGGGCCAGGCGCGTCCAAACCCCTGCCACCATGCCGGCGCTGAATGCGGCGTAGACGACCAGCAGGATCGAACCGCGATCGACATAGCCGACGATCTTCTTGTAGCGGCCCAGCCAATCACCGATGAACGGCCGCGCGATCTGGCCCGCCACGAACGGCAGCAGGATCTGCATGCCGATCGCTTCGAGCGAATGGGCCGAAAAGCCGCCGCTGGCCGACGTGGGCAGCAAGAGCGCGGTGAGGATCGGGGTGAGCGCCACGCCCACGAGATTGGACAGCGAGGCACTACACAGTGCCGCGGGGACATTGCCCCGCGCGATCGAGGTGAACGCGATCGAGGATTGCACGGTCGAGGGCAGCACGCACAGGAACAGCAGGCCGACCGCGATATCGGGCGCCACCAACCCACCGATGAGGTGGACGACGCCCAGCCCGATCAGCGGAAACAGCACGAACGTGCTGGCAAAGACCAGCGCCTGCAAGCGCCAGTGCGACAGGCCCTGCCACACCGCCTGGGGCGCCAGGCGCGCGCCGTAGAGGAAGAACAGCAGCGCCACGGCCGCCGTGACCGCCACATCGGCAACCGCCACGCCGCGCCCATGCGCCGGGAACAAGGCAGCAATCCCGATCGTGCCGATCAGCAGCAGCAGATAGGGATCGATCAGAGTGCGCAGCTTGCCCATGGCGTGGTCCTTGCGAAAAACAGATGTTGCCGCAGGTAAGCGGCAAAGCATCCATGCACAATCATGATCATGGCGATAACAGTCATTCACACTCTTGATGGTAGACGCGACTGTGGCATGATCGCGCGATGATCGGCCCCGACCTTTTGCGCGCATTCGTTACCGTGGCCGAATGCGGCAGTTTCACCGGCGCGGCGCGGGTGCTCGGCACCCGGCAATCGACTGTCAGCCAGCAGATCCGCCGGCTGGAAGACCTGGCCGGGCGGCGCCTGCTGGCGCGCGACACGCACCGGGTGGCGCTGTCAGCCGAAGGCGAAGCGTTTCTCGACCATGCACGTCGCGTGCTCGATGCCCATGGCCGGATGGATGCCCACCTTTCCGGGCTGCGGCTGCGCGGGCAACTGCGTTTTGGCGCGTGCGAGGATTTCGTGCTGTCGGCCCTGCCGGACGTTCTGGCGCAATTCGCGCGGCGCCATCCCGATGTCGACCTGGCCCTGACCGTGGCGCTGAGTGAAACGCTCTACGAGCAGTTCGACGCGGGTGGGCTGGATATCATCTTTGTCAAGAAGCGCCCCGGCGAGCGGCGTGGTGTGACGGCCTGGCGCGAAACCGTGGGCTGGGTTGCGGCGCCGGAGTTCCGCCATGACCCGGTCGAGGCGGTGCCGCTGCTGCTCTATCCCCCGCCCAGCGTGACGCGGGCCCTGGCGCTCGATACGTTGGACCGTGCGCGCGTGCCATGGCGCGTGGCTTTCACCAGCGGGGGCCTGAGTGGATTGACGGCAGCGGCCCGCGCCGGGCTGGGCGTGATGCCGCATTCGCTGCGCCTGGTGCCGCAGGGCCTGGCGCCGTTGCGGCCGCATGGCGCACTGCCCGAATTGCCGGCCATCGAATTTGCCGTGATCGGACCGGGCGGGCACAACCTGGCGGCCGAAGCGCTGACCGCCGCCATTCTTCATTGGGCCGCGCCGACCTGACCAGCCAGCGACCATGGCGGGCGTGACAAGTGCCTGGCGAGGAAATCGATCAGCACCCGCACCCGTGCCGGCCGCTGCGCACCGGGCGGCGTGACCAGATGCAGCGCGATATCGGGCACGCGCCACTCGGGCATCACTTCCACCAGGCGGCCAGCGGCAAGGTCTTCCCACACCATGAAGTCGGGTTGCAACGCGATGCCCTGCCCGGCCAGTAGCGCAGGGGCCAGCGCGTCGGCATTGTTGGCGCCCAGGCGCCCCTTCACGGTGACGACGTAATCGCCTTCCACCGCGTGGTGAAAGCGCCAGGCTTCGGGGGAATCGAGGTTGGTATAGAGCAGCCCGGCATGGTGCGAGAGATCGCGCGGATGCGAGGGCGTGCCATGCGTGGCAAGATAGGCTGGCGCGGCCACCAATGGCCGGCGCACCGCGCAAAGGCGGCGCGCACGCAGCGAGCTATCATCCAGCCCGGCAATGCGCAGCACCACATCGTGCCCGCCGCCCACCACATCGACCCGCGCATCCGACAGATCGAGATCGAGCCCGACATGGGGATAAGCAGCAAGGAATTCGGGCAGCAGCGGGGCAACGTGGCGCAAGCCGAAGCCCATCGGCACGGCGAGGCGCACCAGGCCGCGCGGCACGTCGCCTTCCGCACCGGCCTGCGCCTCTGCCGCCTCGCCATCCGAAAGGATGCGCCGCGCCCGGTCGAGCACGCCGCGCCCGCTTTCCGTGAGCGCCAGGCGGCGGCTGGTGCGATGCAGCAGGGGCACGCCCAACCGGGCCTCCAACCGGGTCACCGCCTTGGACACGGTGGGCTTCGACAGGCCGAGCGCGTCGGCCGCGGCAGCGAACGAGCCGGTATCCACGACTTTGGCGAAAATAGCCCAGGCTTCCAGATCCGGCAGGGACATTATGCAAATTCCTTCACCGATGGTTTTCCATCATTGCCATTTCTTTGCAAGCGGGAATGCCTAGATTGGCCCCAACAGCTGAACGGCCCTGATCGCCGCCAGCCAGACGGAGATACGCCATGATCGAACTTCGCCCCTTTTCCGGCATTGGCCGCGCCAACCACGGTTGGCTGGACGCCGCCCACCACTTCTCGTTCGCCGACTATTACAACCCGGCGCGGATGGCGTGGGGCAACCTGCGCGTGTGGAACGACGATACCATCGCGGCCAAGAGCGGCTTCCCGCCCCACCCCCACCGCGACATGGAAATCATCACGTATGTGCGTGAAGGGGCCATCACCCACCGCGACAACCTGGGCAACCAGGGCCGCACCGCCGCTGGCGACGTGCAGGTGATGAGCGCGGGCACCGGGATCACCCACGCCGAATACAATCTGGAAGATGAAACCACGCGCATCTTCCAGATCTGGATCATGCCCACCCGCCAGGGTGAACAGCCCAGCTGGGGCGCCCGCCAGTTCCCCAAGGCGGAACGCGCCGGTGAACTGGTCGTGCTCGCCAGCGGCTATGAGGAAGACAAGGACGCCCTGCCGATCCGCACCGACGCGCGCCTGGTGGCTGCCACGCTCCATGCCGGGCAAAGCGTCGATTATGTCCTTGGTGCAGAACGCAAGGGCTATCTGGTGCCCGCCACCGGCAAGGTTGCCGTGAATGGCGTGGAAGCCAACGCCCGCGACGGCCTGGCCATCGCGGATGTCGACACGGTCACGATCACCGCGCTTGAAGACAGCGAAATCGTGCTGGTCGACACGCTCTGACCCAATGCGTTCCGGGGCGGCTGCATGGCGCAGCGGCCGCCCCGCCCCTGCCTGCCGCGCCACAAGGTTTCCGGCCATGACCCAAGACGTCGCCTCGCATCTTCCCCACGCCACCGCCACCAGCACCGGCGCGGGCACGTTTCAATCCCGCCTGGCGATTGGCGGGCGCGAGGGACAGGACGACATCCTGGCCGATGAGCCCCTGGCGCAAGGCGGCCTGGGCACGGGCCCGACGCCCTATGACCTGCTGTGCGCCGCGCTGGCGACCTGCACCACGATGACCTTGCGCTTTTATGCCGGGCGCAAGGGTTGGGACGTGGGCACGGTGGAAACGCATGTGACCCACGCCCGCATGGCTGGCCAGGCGCCGGCCGACCAGTTCACCCGCACGATCACGCTCGATCCTGCTCTCGACCAAGCGGTGCGTGCCGAACTGCTTGGGATCGCCAACCGCTGCCCGGTGCACAAGACGCTGACCCAGGGTTCGGCGGTTACCACCACGCTTGCCGCCTGAGTGCCGTTCACGCCTATTTCGCCAAGGGGATTGCCATGCTGACCGCAACCGTTTCACCCGCCCTCTCCCGCCAGGACTGGCTCGCCGCCCATGTTGGCGCCCATGATGCCGACAGCATCGGCTGCCGCGCCCCGGCCGTGCCCAGCCACGAGAAAACCCGCCTGAAGCGCTGGATGACGCGCCTGTTCGGTGACAACGCGCCGATGCCGCTGGCCGATCCGCGCCTGGAGGCAGTGCGCCGGTTTGCCTGCGCTACCCGTGCGGGCAAGGCCCCCGATGGCGCGTTGATCGGCGAGTTGCACCAGCGCGGGCTGGATGATGCCGAACTGGCCGCGATTGCCCGGTTTGCCGCGTGACTTGGCGTGAATCCTTTTCACCAAAAGCGTGAAAAGGTCGCGTTTGGCAGCCGGGCTGCCCTGCGCCATGATGGCGATGCACCGGGCCGATAAACGGCCCTGATGCCATCAACGGCAAAAAGGCAAACTCCATGCGGCTGGATATGTCGCCCTATCTTTCGCAAAAATTCCTCATGCCAGCGGAAACCGAACGCCACAGTGCCTGCTGGATGGCGTGGCCTGTCCGTACGGAGCTGTGGGGCGGCCGCCTCGCCGAAGCGCAAGCCGATTTCGCCGCAGTGGCCCGCGCCATCGCCCGGTTCGAGCCGGTCGTCATGGTCTGCCGGGACGCCGACGTGGCGCAAGTGCGCGCATTGTGCGGCGATGCTGTCACGCCGTTCGTGGCGCCGATCGACGATAGCTGGATGCGCGATTCCGGGCCCACGTTCGTGCGGGGCAGCAAGGGGGGGCTGGCCGTGGTCAATTGGGCGTTCAACGCCTGGGGCCAGAAGTACCATCCTTATGCCGCCGATGCCGCGCTCAAGCGGACCATTGCCGAGCATCTGGGCCTGCCGCTGGTCACCTGTCCGCTGACGGCCGAAGGCGGGGCGATCCTTTCGGACGGACAAGGCACGGTGCTGACAACCGAGAGTTGCCTGCTCCACGCCAATCGCAACCTGGGGTTGACCCGCGCGCAAGTGGAGGCCGAATTGCTGGCCGCGCTAGGTGCGGAAAAGATCGTGTGGCTGCCGGGCGATGCCGGTGAAGTGGAAACCGACGGCCATGTCGATTGCCTGGCCGCGATCGTGCGGCCCGGCGTGGTGATGATGGAAGATCCGGCCACCGCCAGCGGGCGGCGGGCCGAGACGCTGGCGGCCAACCGCGCCGCGCTTCTTGCCCAGCGCGACGCGCGGGGACGGCCCTTTGCGATCGTGGACTTGCCCGCCGCGCCGACGATCGATGCGCAGGACGCGCGCCACCAGCCATCCTACGTGAATTTCTATATCGCCAATGGCGCGGTGATCATGCCCGGCCACGGTGTGCCCCAGGATGCTGCTGCCTGCGCCGCCGTGGCGGCCGCATTTCCCGATCGCACGGTGGTTCAGCTGGTGTTGCCCACCCTGCCTTATGGCGGCGGCTCGATCCATTGCATCACCCAGCACCAGCCCGCCCCGTACTTCCTGCCCGATGGAGGCCAGCCATGCGCCCAGTGACCGTTGCCGCCACCCAGTTTGCCTGCACGTGGGATCTTGCCGCCAATCTCGACCGCGCAGAAGCGCTGGTACGCGAGGCCGCCTACGAAGGCGCCCAGGTGATCCTGTTGCAGGAACTGTTCGAGACGCCCTATTTCTGTGCCGACGAGCGACCCGGGCACTTTGCCCTGGCCCGCCCATGGGCGGATCACCCGGTGATCGCACGGTTTGCCGATCTGGCGGCGGAATTGGGCGTGGTCTTGCCGATCAGCTTCTTCGAGCAAGTGGGATCGGCCCATTTCAATTCGTTGGCCATGATCGATGCCGATGGCAGCGAGCTTGGCCTCTATCGCAAAAGCCACATTCCCCAGGGGCCGGGCTATCGCGAAAAATACTTCTTTGCGCCCGGCGATACCGGGTTCCAGGTGTGGGACACTGCGTTTGGCCGCGTCGGCGCGGGCATCTGCTGGGACCAGTGGTTTCCCGAATGCGCGCGTGCCCTGGCGCTCCAAGGGGCGGAACTCATCCTCTATCCCACCGCAATCGGCAGCGAACCGGCCTTTCCCGGCTATGACAGCCAGCCGCATTGGCAGCGTGTGATGCAAGGCCATGCCGGGGCCAACATGGTGCCGGTCATCGCCTCCAATCGCGTGGGGTTTGAAACCAACGAGGATGGCGACATCACGTTCTACGGCTCATCGTTCATCGCCGACCAGTTTGGCGCGCTAGTCGCGCAGGCCCCACGGGTGGGCGAAGCCGTGGTCACCGCCACGTTCGACCTGGACGAGATTGCGCCGCAGCGCGCCAGTTGGGGGCTGTTCCGCGATCGCCGGCCCGATCTCTACGGGATCATCGGCAGCCACGGCGGCTAGACTGGCAACTGCGTGGTGGCCTTGATCCGCTTGAGCGCGAAATGCGAGGCGGAGGTGGCCACCGCCGGATGGCGCAGCAGGGCGTGCATCAGGAAATGCTCGTATTGCGCCATGTCGTGCACCACGATGCGCAACTGGTAGTCCCACTCGCCCGACATCGAGAGGCATTCCAGCACCTCGTCCCGGTCCATCACGAACTGCTCGAAACTGCCGCGCGCCTGGGCATCATGGGATTTCATCCGCACCTGGCACACGGCGTCGAGCGACAGGCCCACGGCAGCAGGGTCGAGCAGCCGCACCGCCGGCCCGAGGACGCCTGCATCCTCCAGCGCCTTGATCCGTCGCCAGCAGGACGCCGGCGACGTGCCGACCACTTCGGCCAAAGCCGCGTGGCTGAGATCGGCCTGGCGTTGCAACGCCTGAAGCAGGCGGCGGTCGAGACTGTCGAGTGCGAGCGGGGCGGTCATGCCGGATCTTCAACATCATGTACGGGTCGAATCATGCGGCACATTTTGCACCGCAGCGAACTTTCCGATAGAAACCTATCATAAACACCAGCTTATCGAAATAGATGCTTCATTGCCTCGTAATCGCAGCGGGAATATGAAAGGACATTGCAGGCACGCTGCGTCACACTGCTGCGATGGCCAGCGATCTTCCCACCACGCCGCCGCCTGGCGCCGCCGCAGATTGGACCGTTCCGCAGGATTGGGCGAGCTACACCGCCGCCGACCATGCCACGTGGGACACCCTGTTTGCGCGGCAGGTGCAGATGTTGCACGATCGTGCCGCACCCGAATTCCTTGCCGGCGTGGACATGCTGCGGTTGTCGCGGCCCGGCATTCCCGATTTTGCCGAACTTTCCGACAGGCTTCATCGCGCCACCGGCTGGCAAGTGGTCGCCGTGCCCGGCCTGGTGCCCGATGCGGTGTTCTTCGATCACCTGGCCAACCGGCGGTTCGTGGCGGGGCGATTCATCCGGCGCCCCGACCAGTTGGACTATCTTTCCGAACCCGACGTGTTTCATGACGTGTTCGGCCATGTCCCGCTGCTCGCCGATCCGGTTTTTGCAGATTACATGCAGGCTTACGGCGAAGGCGGCCTGCGCGCGCAGGGGATGGACGCGCTCACCAACCTCGCGCGGCTGTACTGGTATACCGTGGAGTTCGGCCTGGTGCACACGCCCCAAGGCTTGCGCATCTATGGCGCGGGCATCGTATCGTCCCATGGCGAAAGCCTGTTCGCGCTGGACGATCCCTCGCCCAATCGCCTCGGCTTCGACCTGGCGCGCTTGCTGCGCACCGACTATCGCATCGATGCCTATCAGCAGAGCTATTTCGTGATCGACAGCTTTGCCCAATTGCTCGACCAGACGCGCAACACCGACTTCGCCCCGCTCTATGCCGCTGCGGCCGGTGCGCCGGTGCTTGCCCCCGAGACAGTGATCCCGCAGGATCGCGTGTGGCACCGTGGCACCCAAGCCTACGCCCGGCAAAACCGCACGACGGCCCAGCCGCAACCTGCCGTTTGAGGAATCTGCATGCCCCCCGCCCGAACCATCGCCGCGCTGACCGAGCCCGAACTGGCGCAGGCCCTGGCGCTCCTGCCGCAATGGCGGCATGACCCTGCGCGCGCCGCGCTGCATCGGCAGATCGTCCTTACTGATTTTCCGGCCGCCATGGCGTTCATGGTGCAAGCGGGCTTTGCCGCAGAGCGGATGGACCATCACCCTGAGTGGTCCAATGTGTACAACCGTATCGACATCTGGCTGACCACGCACGACGCTGGCGGCATCAGTTCGCGCGATGTGGCGCTGGCGCAGGTGATCGACAGCCTGGCCTGACAATCTGCCCCAGGACCAAAGACCGCGCCCTCCGGAGTGATCCGGAGGGCTTTTTTTTGCCTGTGCACGGATGCCTGCAACGAATCGAGATTTCGTTGATCGGCGTCGAACGCACCGCGTTATCGCGCCCTATACCTTTGATTCACAATATGAAATTTCGCTTCATTTCAGAAATGTTCAGAAAGCGTTTGACGCAAACCGCATGAGCGGGCAAATAGATAAAACAAAATTGTTTAATCGTAAGCAAAGCCTACGATCTTCAGGAGAGGAAACTTCGATGCGATCCTTTGCGTCTCGTTCCCGCGTGCTGTGTCACGCGGCATCGGTTATCGCGCTCGCCGCGCCAGCGCTGGCATCGGCACAGTCGACCGATACCGCTGCCACCGCTGACAGCGCTGCCGCCACGCCCGAGGAAGCGATCATCGTCACCGGCATTCGCGCCTCGATCGCCCGCGCGATCGACGTGAAGCGCAACAGCGCCAGCGTGGTGGACGCGATTTCCGCGCAGGACATCGGCAAGCTTCCCGACGTGACGATCTCGGACTCGCTGCAGCGCATTCCGGGCGTGCAGATCCGCCGCGACGCGGGCGAAGGTGCCGGCGTCAACGTGCGCGGCCTGCCCCAGGTCCAGACCCTGCTCAACGGCGAAGCCTATCTGGGCGCCAACTCGATCACCACCACCCAGCCCAATTTCACCGACATCCCCTCGCAGCTGTTTTCAGGCGCGAACGTGATCAAGTCGCCCACGGGCTCGCTGATCGCGTCGGGCATCAGCGGCACGATCGATCTGCTCACGCGCCGCCCGTTCGATTTCAAGCAAGGCCTTTCGGGCGCCGCTGCTGTCGAAGGCTCCTATGGCGACAAGGCCAAGAAGTGGAATCCCTCGGTCAACGGCCTGCTCGCCTGGCGCGGCGATGACGTCGGCTTCCTGGTTTCGGCATCGTACTCCAAGGTTGACCTCTCGAACTCCTATTCGGGCATCCAGCGCGACTACGGCGGCCGCCTCGCCAATGAATCGATCGGCGACGCCACGAGCTATGGCGGCTTCCGCTTCGACGATCCCACGCGCGGTACGTCGATCCTGTCGGGCGGCAACGTCACCGGCGTGGACGTGAACGGCGATGGCGACGCCAACGACACCTATTTCTCGCCCCAGGCGCACACGGGCTGGAACCGCATCACCTCGCGCGAACGCTTTGGCCTCAACGGTTCGTTCCAGGCACACCTGAACGACAAGCTCGACCTGGTCGCCGACGGGTTCTACACCAAGCAGACCCAGTACGATCGCACCGCCGGCTTCCAGTTCCAGGCGGTGAACTGGCAGGCGGCCGATTTCGTGCCGGGCCATTCGCGCGATACTGGCGTGAAGATCAATGGCTACAACTTCAACGTTGTAGACCAGTACAACTACACGCTGCAGAACTTCGACAGCTATTCCGAAACTGGCCGCACCAAGTCGGACTCGATCAACCTCAACCTGGAACTGCGCTATAACAGCGGGCCGTTCAAGGCGACGTTGCGCGGCCTTTACGGCAAGGCGCACAAGAACTTTGACGACAGCTATTTCCAGTTGAGCCTGTCGAACGGCAAGCAGTGGTTCAACGGCGTGGGCCACTATCCGGCGGCGCTGGGCGGTGATCGCACGTTCAACCCGCTGGGCTATACCTATAACACCCTGCCGGCCACGATCGACTATCGCGGCGACATGCCCAACTTCAACCTGCCGAGCGCGCTGGCGAGCAACCTGTCCAACCAGGCGGCCTATGGCTTCAAGACCACGTCTTCGGAAAACAACTACCGCTCCAATTCCGACCTCAAGGTCGCGCGCTTCGACGCCAGCTATGAGTTCTCGCCCGATATCTCGTTCGATTTCGGCGCGCGCTATGGCGAACGCGGGGCGGAAGCCTATTACTTCGATCGCGCGGCCCCGCTTTACGGCGGCCAGGGTGCGTCCGACGCGAACGGCTGCTATGTGAAGTGGAAGGCGTTCGACGTCCAGATGAACAACAGTGGCTGTTCGGCGGGCGATGCCAACGGGTTCTACACCGCTGGTCTGACGCGCCTGGGCAATGACGCGACGATTTCCAAGTACCTCAAGAAGTACAACGTGCCCGTGGGCGGCGTCGGCTCGTTCTACGCGCTCGATCCGCACGCGATGGACGATGCCCTCTCGTTCCAGAACAGCTTCTATCCCGGCAACAAGGAATTCGTCATTCCGGGCCGGTCGTACTCGATCAACCTGCACCAGAAGTCTGCCTATGGGCAGCTCAACTGGAACACCGAGATCGGTGGCATGGCGCTGCGCGGCAACGCCGGCCTGCGCGTGATCAACACCACGTTCAACGTGCGCCAGAACATCTCGGGCCCGGGCCAGCCCTATGGCCTCCCGGCCAGCGACGTGGGTGACATCTATACCCACCGCTCGTTCACCGACTGGCTGCCGGCGCTCAACGCCTCGCTCGACGTGACCGAAAAGTTCCGCGTGCGCGCCGCGTTCTCCAAGAACATGACCCTGCTCGATCTGGCGCAGTGGGGCGGTGGTCTCGACCTGAACTATGCGATCGACACCACGTTCAACCCGCCGATCTTCCGCGTTTCGGGTGGCAATTCCAACGGCAACCCCGCACTCGATCCGTGGCGGTCGACCAACTACGAACTCTCGTTCGAATATTACCTGAACCGCACCAGCCTGGTGAGCTTCGGGCTCTATCGCATGGACATCAAGAGCTTCGTCAAGACTGACACCGTGAAACGGACAGACCTGCCCGATCTCGATGGCGTGGTGCGCAGCACCGTGTTCATCAACTCGCAGGTCCAGGGCACCGGCGGCTATCTCCAGGGCCTGGAAGCGGGCGCCAAGATTGGCTTCGACTTCCTGCCCGGCGCGCTGAGCGGCTTTGGCGTGGACCTGAACTATACGCTGTCGGACTCCAACGCCGGCGGCACCGACCTGACCGGCAAGAAGCTGCCGTTCCAGGACAATTCCAAGCACCAGGTCAACGCCGCACTGTGGTTCGAAAAGTATGGTCTCCAGGCCCGCGTCGCCTGGAACTATCGATCGGCCCGCGTCGAACAGACCAACTTTGCCGGTGTCACCGGGCTTACGCTGATGCAGGCGCCGACCAACTATGTCGACGCATCGGTCTCGTATGACTTCAGCAAGCGCCTGACGATCTATGCGCAAGGGTCGAACCTGACCGGCGAACACGAGCGGTACTACCTCTCGTTCCCCGACCAGAAGGCCTTCAACAACATCTATGAACGCCGCTTCCTGATCGGGGCGCGGACCAAGTTCTAATCTGCTTGTCACACGAGGCTTCATAACCGAACCTCCCGACTGACCCGCCGTCCACTTCCTCCCCGGACGGCGGGTCTTTTCGCTTCAAGCCCGTAAGGTGTTGCCATGATCGACATGCCAGCCGCGCAACAAGCCCAGCCAATTCGCCAGATCGTGATCGCGGGCGGCGGCACGGCCGGGTGGATGGCGGCGTGCTATTTCGCCGGGCGTCTGGCGCGCCAGGGCGTGGGCATCACCGTGGTGGAATCGAGCGCGATCGGCACGGTGGGCGTGGGTGAAGCCACGGTGCCGGGCATACGCGACTATTTCCGCGCGATCGGCGTTTCGGAAATCGACGTGCTGCGCGCCACCGGTGGCACGGTCAAACTAGGCATCGAATTCCAGGATTGGGCGCACCCCGGCCACCGCTTCTTCCATCCGTTCGGCTTGTACGGCATGCCTTCGCGCGGTGTTCCGTTCCATCAATACTGGCTCAAGCTGCACCATGCCGGCCAGGGCCATGACCTTGGCGAATACAGCCTGTGCACCCAGATGGCGGCGCGCGGCGCGTTCATGCTGCCGCCCGAAAAGCCGGTCAACGATCTGGCGGTGTTCGACTGGGCGGTGCATTTCGATGCCAGCCGTTTTGCCGCGATGCTGCGCGCCCGCGCCGTGGCCCAAGGCGTTCGGCATATCGACGACGTGATCGTTGACGTGGCGCTCGACGGCGAGAGCGGCCATATCGCCCATCTGGTCACGCAGGATCATGGCACGATCGACGGCGACCTGTTCATCGATTGCACCGGCTTTCGCTCTTTGCTGCTGGGCAAGGCGCTGGGCGTTGAATGGAATGATTGGACGCACCTGCTGCCGTGCGACCGCGCCGTGGCCATTCCCTGTGCGGCCGATACATCGCGCGATTGGCCCTATACCGTCAGCACCGCGCGCGAGGCCGGCTGGCAATGGCGCATTCCGCTGCAGCACCGCGTGGGCAACGGCTATGTCTATTCCAGCGCCATGCTTTCCGACGACGAGGCAACCGCCAAGCTGCTGTCCCGCCTGGAGGGCGAGACGCTGGCCGAGCCCAACCTGATCCGCTTTGGCGCCGGGCACCGCGCGCGTTTCTGGGCGGGCAATTGCGTGGCGATGGGGCTGGCGGCGGGCTTTCTCGAGCCGCTGGAATCGACCAGCATCACCCTGATCCAGACCGCGATCGAGCGGCTGGCCGATTTCTTTCCCGATGCCCATTTCGATCCGGCGCTCGCCGACGAATTCAACCGTGCGACGCGGCTGGAATATGCCCGCATCCGCGATTTCCTGATCCTGCATTACCTGGGCAACCGGCGCCTGGGCGAACCGTTCTGGGACCGCCTGCGCGATGCCGAGGTGCCCGAAATGCTTGCCCACAAGCTGCGCCTGTTCCGCGCGCGCGGGCGGCTGGTGCGCTATGAATGGGAAAGCTTTCTCGATCCCAGTTGGCTGTCGATGTACGCCGGCTTCGATTGGCTGCCCGCCACGCACGATCCGATGGCCGATCACTTTACCGACGAAGAAATTGCGCAAGCGCTGCGCCGCATGCGCGAAACCGTGGCTTCGGCTGCGGCCAGCGCAAGGCCCCATCGCGATTTCATCGCACATATTGCCGCAGGAGAGCCTGTCAGCCCGATTGCGGCCTGACATGGCCCACCGGCGCCCTCCATCTTGTAAAAAGGACGTTTGAGACATGGTTGAAGTGCGCCTTGCCGGAATCGAATTGGGCGGCACCAAGTGCATCGCCAGCCTGGCCAGCGCCGATGGTACTATTCTCGAGCAAGAGACCCTGCCCACCCTGGCACCGGAACAGACCCTGCCACCGCTTGCCGCCCTGCTGGCCAAGTGGCGCAGCGCCGGGCCGCTGGCGGCAATCGGCGTGGCTTCGTTCGGGCCGGTCGAACTTGATCCCGCAGCGCCCAACCACGGGCATGTCACCAGCACGTCAAAACCGGGTTGGCGCGACACCGACGTGCTGGGCGCACTGCGCGCCGGGCACGATGGCCCCTGGGGTTTCGATACCGATGTAAACGCGGCCGCCGTGGCCGAAGGCCGCTGGGGCGCCGCGCAAGGGCTGGCCGACTATGCCTATGTCACCGTGGGCACCGGGGTGGGCGTGGGGCTGATCGTCAACGGCCTGCCCACGCGCGGCCTGGCGCATTGCGAACTGGGCCACATTCGCGTGGCACGGCGCAGCGGCGATGCCTGGCCGGGCGCATGCCCCTATCACGGCGATTGCGTGGAAGGGCTGGCATCGGGCCCGGCGATCAAGGCCCGGCTGGGCGAGCGCGCGATCCACGCCATCGCATCCGATGATCCGGTGTGGGACGAAGTGGCCCACCCCCTGGCGCAAATGTGCCACACGATGCTGTTGACCACGGCGCCGCGTCGCATCCTGTTCGGTGGTGGCGTGATCCAGGGACAGCCGCAATTGATCGGCATGATCCATGCGGCCCTGCGCGAAAGCGTGGCAGGATACATGACGGTGCCGGAAGCTGCAGATTTCTGCTGCGCACCGGGCCTGGGCGACAAGGCCGGGCCACTTGGCCCTGTGGCACTGGCGCTGGCAGCGCTCGACCATCATGCCCAGGCAGGAGCGCGGGTGGCAGCGTGACTCTGCCGGCAGGTATCGCCCGGGCCGGCGCGTCAATCCGCCGCGTCGGCCGTCCACAGCACCCGCGCGGCGGGCAGCAGGAAATGGCTGAACGGCAGGATCGCCGCGCCGACCGCCGGAGCATCTTCGGCCAGAAGCGCGCGTTGCACCGGAGACAGCACGGGAACATGCCGTCCGCGCTGTTGCAGCAAATGGTTGAGCCGATCGGCCAAGGCATCGACCCATCGCGCCGGCAGGCGGCCACCCACGAAAACCGCGGCCGGATTGATCAGGCAATTCACCGCGATCAGCGGATCGCACAGTTCTTCGGCGGCGCTTTCCACCCAGGCGGTCATCGGCACATCGAGCCGCGGATCGTCAGGATTGCCGCGCAGGTCGCTTACCGCAAGGCCGGCGGCATCAAGCGCCCGGCGGACGCCGGAAAGCGAGACGGTATCCTGCACCTGGTGCGGGGCCTGGCCTTCTGCCCGCGCCAGCAGGAAACCGATTTCACCGCTACGCCCGTTGGCACCGCGGAAATAGGCCCCATCCACGACCAGGCCACCGCCCAGGCCCGACGACACCAGGATGTAGAAGAAGCTGGAACAGGTTTGCCCATGGCCGAGTTGCTGTTCGCCCATGGCAGCGGCCGCCGCATCGTTTTCCACGAAGATCGGCAGATCGAACGGCCCCTGGAAAACCGCAGCGAGGTCAGTCGTTTCCCAGCAGGCGAAATCGGCGGGGCGGCCGGGCAGATCGACCAGGCCGAAATCGTCGGGCTTGGCCACGCCGACGCCCACCAGGCGCTTTGGATCGACGCCAGCCTCATCCAGCAAGCGGTGGATCGATCCACAATAGAGCGCGCGCACATCGGCGGGCATGGGAAAGGCGATATCCTGCGTCACGCCGGCAACCACGGCCCCGGTGAAATCCACCAGAACGAGCGTGATATGATCACGATCGATATTGACGCCGATGGCATAGCAAGCGGTGCGGTTGATAACCAGGCGCGTGGCCGGCTGTCCGCGACCGCCGCGCCGCTGGCCAGCGTCTTCGATCAGGCCGTCTGCCATCAGGCGCTTGGTGATGTTGGCGATGGCCGGGGGCGTCAGCCCGGTGATCCGCGCCAGATCGATGCGCGTGAGCGGGCCGTTGACGCGGATGGCGTGCAGCGTGACGCGCTGGTTGTGATCGGCAGCCCGTTCGAGATTGGTGCCGGACAAGCGGATTTGATCGCCCGCCATTACGCCCGGCCCTGCCGCAAGGCTGCCATCCGGGGCGGTTTCAACCTGATCATCGTGCCTCGATCCCATTTCCGTCTAATGCCACGCGCCGCCCGCGACACAACGTAGAAACGTACGCCCACGTGCCAAAATCGCGCCAGCTGGTCTTATTCTGGTCATTACTGGCATAGCCCGGCGCAGAAAACCAAAAAATTATTTCAACTTTCTTTAATTAAGGATGCCTAGAATGGTCCGTTCCCTGCTCCAACCCGGTCGGCACCTGCCCAACCGCCAGCGGCCGCTTCGCGCGAACCGTATCGGCACGCACACCGCCGTGGCCGCCCTCGCCCTGGCTCTCATGGTCGGCACCGGCACACCTGCCGCCGCGCAGGCGGCGCCTGCTGCCCCAACCGACGCGGCGGCCAAGGCGCATCCCGATCTCTGGCCGCGCGCGCAATGGCCCTGGCGCGCCGACCCAGCCATGGAACGCCGCATCGCTGCCCTGGTCAAGCGGATGACCTTGGAAGAAAAAGTCGGGCAGATCCTCCAGGCCGACCTTTCGACCGTCACGCCCGAAGACGTGCACCGTTATCATCTGGGCTCGGTGCTCAACGGCGGAAATGCCGGGCCGGGCGGCAACGATTATGCCCCGGCGCCGGAATGGCTCAAGCTGGCCGACGCATTCTACGATGCCTCGGTTGACAAGCGTGACGGCGGCGTGGCCATCCCCGTGATGTGGGGCACCGATGCCGTGCACGGGCACAGCAACATCGTGGGCGCCACGCTGTTTCCGCACAATTCCGCACTGGGTGCCACGCATGACCCGGCGCTGTTGCAGAAGATCGCCGCCGTGACGGCCGCCGAAGTGCGCGTGACGGGCATCGACTGGACCTTTGCCCCCACGATCACCGTGCCGCAGGATACCCGCTGGGGCCGCGCCTATGAAGGCTATTCCGAAGATCCGGCACTGGTGGCCAGCTATGCCCGGCCTTTCATCGAAGGGCTTCAGGGCAAGCCCAATTCCGGGCCAGTGCTGGCCGGGCCGCACGTGATTGCCACCGCCAAGCACTTCCTGGCCGATGGCGGCACGTTCGAGGGGCGCGACCAGGGCGATGCGGTGATCGACGAAGCCACGCTGATCAAGGTGCACGCCACGCCCTATGTCAGCGCGATCGATGCCGGTGTCCTGTCGGTCATGGCCAGCTTTTCAAGCTGGCACGGCGTGAAGATGACCGGCAACAAGAGCCTGCTGACCGATGTGCTGAAAAAGCGGATGGGCTTTGCCGGGCTGGTGGTGAGCGACTGGAACGCGCACGGCCAGGTGGCTGGTTGCAGCAACGCCTCTTGCCCGCAGGCGGTGAACGCCGGGATCGACCTGTTGATGGCGCCCGACAGTTGGAAGGCGCTGTATCACAGCCTGATCGCCCAGGTGCGGGACGGCATCGTGCCGACGGCTAGGCTGGACGAAGCGGTGGGTGCGGTGCTGCGCGTAAAAATGCGCGCCGGCCTGTTCGAGGCGGGGCGCCCCTCTTCCCGTCCGCTGGCCGGGCAGTTCGATCTACTGGGCAGCGCCGCCCACCGCGCGGTTGCGCGCCAGGCCGTGCAGGAATCGCTGGTCCTGCTCAAGAACCAGGGCGGCCTGCTGCCGCTTTCGCCCAAGTCCCGCATCTTGGTGGCCGGAGACGGCGCCGACGACATTGCCCGTCAATCGGGCGGATGGACGCTGTCCTGGCAAGGCACCGGGCTTGATCCCAAGCTGTTTCCCGGCGCCACCACGCTTTGGCAAGGAATCGATGCAGCGGTGCGCACGGCCGGTGGCACGGCCACGCTTTCGCCCGATGGCAGCTTTGCCGGGCCAAAGCCGGATGCGGCGATCGTGATCTTTGGCGAAACGCCCTATGCCGAATTCCAGGGCGACGTGCGCAGCCTGCAACTGAAGCCGGACCAGCGTGCCCCGTTGGAAACCATGCGCAAGTTGAAGGCGGCCGGCGTGCCGGTGGTGGCCGTGATGCTGACCGGGCGGCCGCTCTATGCCAATCCGTTCCTCAACACGGCCGATGCCTTTGTGGTGGCGTGGTTGCCCGGCTCGGAAGGCGCGGGCCTCGCCGATGGACTGCTGCGCAAGGCCGATGGCAGCGTGGCTCACGATTTCACGGGGCGCCTGCCGTTCCGCTGGCCGATGACGGCGGTGCCCGGCGGCCCCACGCTCTATCCCCTCGGCCATGGCCTTTCGCTCAAGACGCCGGTGGCAGCATGGGCGCCGCTGCCCGAACAATCGGGCGTGGACGACAGCGCGGGCAGCACCACCGAATATTTCCAGAAAGGCGTGCCGACGCCGGGCTGGTCGTTGGAAATCCAGAACCCGGCCAGCGGCGGGATCACCCGGATCACCAGCGTGCCGGCCAACGTGGCCGATAGCGGTGTGGCGATCACCGCCACCGATTACCAGGTGCAGGAAGGCGCGCGCACTTTTGCCTTTTCCGGCACCAAGGGTGAGGCCGCCCTGGCCTTGACCACCCACGCGCCGGCCGATCTTTCGCGCGAGACCAATGGCGAAATGATGCTGGTGGCCACGATCCGCGTGGACACCAAGCCGACCGCACCGGTGACCCTGGCCATGCGCAGCGGCGCACAGACCGCGCGCCTGCCACTGGGCACGCTGGACATGCTGCCGCACGGCAGCTGGACCACGCTGGGCGTGCCGCTGCAATGCTTGCGCAAGGCCGGCGCCAGCGTCGGCGCGGTGGATGCGCCGCTGATCCTGTCCACGCCCGGCGCCATGACGGTGAGCCTGGCGCGGGTGAAGCTGGGCATGGACGCGCAAGTGCGTCTGGATTGCGCCACGCATTGACGCCAATGGCGGGCGGGACCAGCCGAGGCCCCGCCCGCCCCATCAATCAGTGTGAGAGACGCGTGGCGAGCTCTTCCAAATCGACCCCGCGCGTTTCGGGGAAGAACCGCCAGACCACCACGGCCTGCACCGCCATCGCGACCGCGAAGACCACGAAGGGCAGGCTTTGCGTGAACTGGGCCACCACCGGAAAGGCAAAGCTGATCGCGGCGTTGAGCACCCAGTGCGTGGTGCTGCCAAGCGCCTGGCCGCGTGCCCGCACCGGGGTGGGAAAGATTTCCGACAGATAGACCCAGATGACCGCGCCTTGCGAAAAGGCAAAGGCCGCGATGAACAGCACCAGCAGCGGCAGAAGGAACTGCGCCCCGCTGCCCGTGGCATAGATCGCGGCAACGCCGGCCAGGGCCACCGTGGTGCCGACCGCGCCGGTGAGCAGCAACGGGCGGCGGCCGATGCGATCGATCACGGTCATGGCCACCATCGTGGCGATCAGGTTGGTCAACCCGATGGCAACCGCCTGAAGATCGGCGGAAACCCCGGTGAAGCCGGCAGCGGCGAAAATGTCGTTCAGGTAATAGAGGATGGCGTTGATGCCCGACAACTGGTTGAACGCAGCAATCGCCAAGGCCAGAAGGATCGGCCTGCGGTGGCGCCGCCATTCCAGGCGAGCGTGGCCCTGATCGGCCGAATCTAGCGCCAGCGCTTCAAGCCCCAACTCTTCAAGCCCAAGCCGCTTGGCTGCCGCTTGTGCGGCCTGCGCCCGGCCCTTGGTGGCCAGCCAGCGCGGGCTTTCGGGAATGCCCGGCATCATGGCCACGAAGAATAGCGCCGGAAGCGCGGCAATGCCCAGCTTGGCGCGCCAGGCCAGGTCGGCCGGAAGGGACAGCGCCAGCAGCCAGTTGCTGCAATAGGCGAGCAGGATGCCGGCGACGATATTGAACTGGAACATGGCGACCAGGCGCCCGCGCCGCGCCGCCGCGCTGACTTCGGAAATATAGACCGGCGCCAGCACCGATGATCCGCCGATGGCGAGGCCACCCAGGAAGCGGAACGCCACGAACACGCCCATGCCCCCTGCCAGGGCCGAACCGATCGCCGAGATCAGATAGGCGATGCCAATCCAGATCAGCACGCGGCGGCTGCCCAGGCTATCGCCCAACCGCCCCGCGACGCTGGCCCCCACCAGCGTGCCCCACAGCGCCGAGGAGACGGCGAAGCCCAAGCCCGTTGCCGAAAGTGCGAAATGGTGGCGCAAGGCCTCAGTCACCCCGGAGATCACCGCGGTATCGAAACCGAACAACAAACCGGCAAGGCTGGCGGCCACCGCCGCCTTGAGCGCGGCACCGCGCATGGGCTGGAGCGTCGCTCCCCCTGCGCCAGCACCGCCCTGGACATTTGCGTGCATTGCTCTCTCCCAATGAATAATTCAATTTGACTTATTAATTCGGTTTGCGTCAAAAAGGAACCGTCGATGATGGGATGGCAGGCCGCACGATGCCGCATGCCATACACCGGCGGGCACGCCCGGCCAAGCGGGCGGCTTGCGGATTTGGAGAGGGATTTTCGATGCGTTTTGCCACAAGCCTGCTTGCTGCCACCATCCTGGGCGGAGCAATGGCCCCCGCTGCCATGGCCGCGCCGGTTGCCAACGGCGGCCCGTGGAACGCCGCCGTGCTTCAGGGCGGCATCGGCATTGCCCGTGATGTGCCCGTCGATGCACCGCTGCTGGCCCCGCGCGCGCCGACCGGCTTTGCCGCCTGGGTGCGGCCGCAGGCGAGCCAAGCCGGCAGCGTGGTCTTGCTGGCGTTGGGCGATCCGGCGGGTGCGTGCCGCTGCTTGCTGCTGGTCGATGGCAAGCCGGCGCTGCGCGTTGGCGGCGCCGTGCTGAGCGCGCCGCGCGCGCTGGCGGCGGGCCGCTATGCCCATGTCGCGGCCAGTTGGAACGGCAGCGAGGCGGTGCTCTATGTCGATGGGCAGGAAGTGGCGCGTGGCGCGTTGGCCGATGCCGGCGTCCTGGCGCCCCGCCTGGCACTGGCGCCTGCCCTGCCCGGCAGCCCTCATTTCGGCGGCGATCTGGTCGACGCGCGGATCGAGGATGGCGTCCTGACGGCCCCTGCCGTGCAAGCACTGGTCGCGGCGCGCCCGGATTTCGATCTGGTGCAGATGTGGCATGTGGGCGTGGGTTGGGAATTCCAGAAGACCGCCAACACCGGCTATTGGCGCCAGCAAGACCCATGGACCCTGCCGCAGGGCAAGGGCGGCTTCTCCGCGCCCGTGGCCAAGCCGGCGCCCGCGCTACCTGCCGCGCAACCCGTGGCACCGGGCCTGTGGCGCATCAACGGCTGGCAACTGGCCGGCGCGCCCGATGTGCCGGGCGCCGATGGCGCTGCGCTGTCGCGCCCCGGCAGCCCCAAGGGCACCTGGCGCGCTGCCACCGTGCCGGGCACGGTGCTGACCACACTGGTCGATCGCGGGGTCTATCCCGATCCCTATTACGGCCTCAACAACATGCGCATTCCCGAAAGCCTGGCGCGGCAGGACTGGTGGTATCGCACCAGCTTCACCGTGCCGGCCGAGGCGGCGGGCAAGCGGCTGACGCTGAAATTCAACGGCATCAACTATGCCGCGCAGATCTGGGTGAATGGCCAGCAGGTGGGCCAGACCAAGGGCGCCTTTGCCCGTGGCGCGTTCACCCTGGTGCCGGTGGCCGGCGAAAACGTGATCGCGGTGCGCGTGTCACCGCCGCCGCACCCCGGCATTCCGCACGAACAGTCGATCAAGGCGGGCGTCGGCGAAAACGGCGGGCAACTGGCGATCGACGGCCCCACCTTCGTCGCCACCGAAGGTTGGGACTGGATTCCCGGCATCCGCGACCGCGACACCGGCCTGTGGCAGGACGTGCAGTTGGAAGCCCATGGCGATGTGCGCCTGCTCGACAGCCAGGTGGTGACCGACCTGCCGCTGCCGCGCACCGACAGCGCCGACGTGCTGATCACCGTGCCGCTGCGCAACGATGCCGATGCCCCGCGAACGGTGACGGTGCGCGCCGCGTTCGATGACGTGCGCGTGGAGCGCACCGTGACCCTGGCACCGGGCGAAGGCGAAGTGCGCTTCACCCCCGCCGATTTCCCGCAATTGCGGGTGAAGAACCCTAAGCTGTGGTGGCCCAACGGCTATGGCGAGCAAGCGCTGCACCCATTGCACATCACCGCCGCGGTGGATGGCGCCGTGTCTGACCGGGCGGAAACCCGCTTCGGCATTCGCGAAGTTTCCTACGATCTTTCGCTGATGGACCATGCCGGCGTGCTGCGCCGGGTGAACGTGCAGACCACCGACGGGCGTTTGGCCGGGCAGAAACTGATCGATGTGCGGCATGAGGCGATTCTGGAAACCCCGCGCGGCTGGGTGGAATCGCTGACCGCAGCGGGCGAGACGTCGCCCGCCGTGCAGGCGCTCGGCGCGGCCGATACCCTGCCCGAGCCGCACCTGACGATCCGCGTCAACGGCGTGAAGATCGCCGCGCGCGGCGGCAGCTGGGGCATGGACGATGCGATGAAGCGCGTCTCGCGCGAGCGGCTGGAACCCGCGTTCCGCCTGCACAAGGACGCCCATCTCAACATCGTCCGCAACTGGATGGGCAACAATTCCGAGCCGGAATTCTATGACCTGGCCGACGAATACGGCATGATGGTGCTCAACGATTTCTGGCAATCGACCCAGAATTTCCAGGTGGAACCGCAAGACCCGCAACTGTTCCTGGCCAATGCCGCTGACGTGGTGAAGCGCTATCGCAACCACCCCTCCATCATCATCTGGTTCGGTCGCAACGAAGGCGTGCCCTACCCCGCGCTCAACGAAGGGCTGGACGACCTGCTGTTCAAGCTGGACGGCACGCGCTGGTTCACCGGCAGTTCCAACACGGTGAACCTGCAAGGCTCCGGCCCCTACAACTATCGCCAGCCCGAAGGCTATTTCACCGACCTGGCCACCGGCTTCTCGGTGGAAACCGGCACGCCCAGCCTCGCCACGGCGGCGGCCATCGCGCAATATGTGCCTGAAGCCGATCGCTGGCCGCTGAGCGACACGCTGGCCTATCATGACTGGCATTTCTCGGGGAATGGCGACACCAAGACGTTCATGGAGAGCCTCAATCGCCGGTTCGGTGCCGCGACCAGCTTTACCGATTTCGAGCGCAAGGCGCAGATGATGAACCTGGAAACCCACCAGGCGATGATCGAAGGGTTCCTGGGCCATTTGTGGACCAAGAACAGCGGGCGCCTGTTCTGGATGACCCATCCGGCCTGGACGTCGAACGCCTGGCAGATCTACAGCTCTGACTTTGACACGCACGCCGCCTATTACGGCGCGCAGCGCGCCGCGCGGCCGCTGCATGCCCAGCTCAACCTGCCCGACAATGCGCTGGTGCTGGTCAACACCACGCGCGATGATGTGCGCGGGCTGACAGTCACCAGCACGGTGACCGACCTTGCCGGGAAGGTGCTGTTCTCTCGTCGTGACCGCGCCGATGCGCTGGCCAATCGCGATACCCCGCTCAAGGCCCTGCCGCTCGATGCGATCTTTGCCAAGGTGCCGATGGTCCTCGTCACCCTCAAGGTTGCCGACAAGGCGGGCAAGACGCTGACCGACACGGTCTATTGGCGCGGCAAGGATGAAGATGCCTATCGCGCGCTCAATGCCATGGCGCCTGCGCCGCTGGCGGTGAAAACCACGGCGGCACGCAGTGTGGGGGCTGAGCAGGAAGTGGCCGTGACGCTCACGAACAGCGGCACCACGCCGGCGCTCAACGCGCGCGCCACGCTGGTGGACGCGGCGGGCAAGCGCGTGCTGCCGGCCTATTACAGCGACAACTATGTGGCGGTGATGCCTGGCGAAAGCCGCACGATCACGGTGCGCTGGCCGGCAAGCGCGGGCACGCCCGCAGCGGTGACGCTGGAAGGCTGGAACGTGCCGGCTGCCAGCAGCGGCCTGGCGCAGTGAAGGGGCGGTGTTGGCTGGCAGCGCTGGCGCTGGCCGGCGCGCCGGCACTGGCGGCCCCGCCGCCGGTGGCGCAGAGCCAAAGCGGCCCGCTCGTCGGCACGGCCGATGCCGATGGCGTGCTGCGCTTTCGCGCCGTGCCCTATGCCGCGCCGCCGCTGGCAGCCTTGCGCTGGCAACCGCCGCAGCCCCCCGCCCGGTGGACAAGCCCACGCGACGCCACCCGAGAGGGCGCGTCTTGCCTACAGAACGACTATGGCTGGAACCACGCCGATTATGTGCGCGGCAGCGAGGATTGCCTGACGCTTGACATTGCCACGCCATCGCTGGCTGGAAAGCGCCCGGTGATGGTGTGGATCCACGGCGGCAGCAACCGCGCCGGATCGGCCGGCGGCACGGTCTTGAGCGATCCGCCGCACCAGGGCGCGGTACTGGTGGCGATCCAGTATCGTCTGGGTATCTTCGGTTTCCTGCCGCATCGCGCGCTGGCGGCGGAGCAAGGCGGCAAGGCGGGCAACTATGGCCTGATGGACCAGATTGCCGCGCTGCGCTGGATCAAGGCCAATGTGGCCCGCTTTGGCGGCGATCCCGACCGGATCATGATCTTTGGCGAAAGCGCCGGGGCCGAAGACGTCGGCTACCTGCTGGCCAGCCCGCAGACGCGGGGCCTGTTTGCCGCTGCCGCGCTGCAAAGCGGCACGCCCGGCTTCGGCCTGCCGCCGCGCCCGCTGGATGAAGCGCTGCGCCTGGGCGACCAGCTCGATGCCGTGCTGGGCACCGACGGTAGCGCAGCGCCGTTGCGCGCAGCATCGGCCCACGCCCTGCTCGAGGCGGACAAGGCGCTGCACGACGGCGTGCTGGAAAGCGACGATTTCCTCTGGCTGCGCACCACGATCGACGGCGTTGTGCTGCCCGCCGCGCCCGAAGCGCTGCTGGCCAAGGCATCGCCACGGCCAGTGATCGTGGGATCGAACCGCGCCGAATTCGGCCTGCTTGGCGGGCGACCGCACCGCGATGGCAACGTGGCCCTGGCGTTCGGGCCGAACGAAGCGCAGGCGCGTGCGTTCTATCGCCTGGATGAGGGCGATCCGCCGGAAGACCCGCGCCTGGGCAGCCGTGACTTGCGCATTGCCACCGATATCCTGTTCCGTTGTCCGTCGGGGCGCATGGCCGATCTGCTCGCCGCGCATGGCTGGCCGGTGTGGCGCTATGAGCTGGACCTGGCTCCGGGCGGCGCGCGCAGCTTCCACGGATCGGACATCGGCTATGTTCTGGGCAAGGCCCCCCTGCCCGATGGCAGTTCGTTGCAGGCGCACTGGCTGTCGCTGGCCGCCACGGGGGCGCCGCTGTCCACCTGGCCCGGCTATGCCCCCGCGCGCACCCATCTTGCGATCAGCCCGCAAGGCGTCACCACCGGCCAGGCGCTGGCCGACATTCCCTGCCGTTGGAGCCGCTACCTGTGACCACGCCTGCCAATCGCCGCCATGTTCTGGGCCTGATCGCAACCGCTCCGCTGGGCGTGGCGGCCGCATCGCAAACGGCCAAGGCGGCTGATCTTGCCGCAGCGCCCGCTGCCCTGAGCGATGAAGAACGCCGCCGCCTGACCGATTTTCCCTGGCTGGCGCGCTATGCCGCCGACAATGCCCGCGTGATCGCCTCGGGTACGCGCGTGAACCTGGTGTTCATGGGCGACAGCATCACCCAAGGGTGGCCCGACAAACGCCCGGCGTTCTTTGCGCAAGGGAGCCGCGTGGGGCGTGGCATCGGCGGGCAAACCACCCCGCAGATGGTACTGCGCATGATGGCCGACGTGATCGCCTTGCGCCCCCGTGCCGTCCACATCATGGCCGGCACCAACGACATCGCCGGCAACACAGGCCCGATGACCGCGCAACAGACGCATGACAACCTGGCGGCCATGGCCACGCTGGCTCAGGCCAACGGCATTGCCGTGCTGCTCGGCTCCGTGCCACCGGCCGCCAACTATCCCTGGCGGCCGGGGCTCGACACGGTGACGCCGATCGCGGCTGTCAACCAATGGCTTGCCGCCTATGCGGCGCAACACGGGCACACGTTCGTGGATTACCACACCGCGTTGCAGGATGGCACCGGCGGCATGCGGCCGGGCCTGGCCTACGACGGGGTGCACCCCACCGAAGCCGGCTATGCCACGATGGAGCAGGTGCTGGAGCCGATCCTGGCGGCCAAGGGCCTCAGTTGACGCGGCCTGGGTCGGTCCGCGCGGCCTGCACCGTTTCCTGAATGAAACCCAGCTTGGCCACGATCACCTCGGACAAGTGGAACGGGTAGAGATCGGACTGCCCCATCGCGCGGTTCAACGCGTTCATGGCAAAGGACACCGGTGCCATTTCCGTGGCGAGCGCGGCTGCATCGGCGCGATAGGGATCGAACTCCACCGCCACCTGGCCATCGCCGTCGTGCCCGCCAAAGGCCGTGAGCGACAGGTCGAAACCGCGCGCCGTGGCCAGCACGTCCACGATGTGGAGGTAGTGCGCGAAGGTTTCGGCAAAATCCTCCCACGGGTGGCTGGTGGCATAGACGCTGACGAAATCCTCGGTCCAGGGCTGCGCACCGCCGTTGTAATGCGCGGCCAGGGCGGCGGCATAATCGATGCGCTCGTCCCCGAACAGCGCGCGGAACCGCGCCAGACGGTCGGGATCGATCGCCACCAGGCGTGACCAGAAGTGATGGCCCACCTCGTGCCGGAAATGGCCCAGCAGCGTGCGATAGGGCTCACCCATGTCGAGCCGCACCCGCTCGCGATGGGCGTCGTCAGCTTCGGCCACGTCCAGCGTGATCAGGCCTTCGTCGTGCCCGGTGATGATCTTCTTTTCACCGCCCCCAACCGCGTCGGGATCGTACAGAAAATCGAACGCCAGGCCCTGGACGCTGTCGGTCTCCTCCGCCTTGGTTTCCAGCGGCAGACCCAGGCGGATCAAGGTGTGGAACAGGCGCCGCTTGGCTTCCTCCACCCGCGCCCAAAGCGGCGGCACCGCCGGATCGGCCAGATCGGGGATGGTGCGATTGTGGCGGCAGGCCCGGCACATCCCGTCGTCCACATCGGGCGTGGTCAGCCAGTTGCAGATGCCGAAATCGTTGTTGTTGGCGCAGACCACCAGGTCCGCAGCATCGCCATGGCGATCGCGCCAGGTGGTGCCATTGTCGGCAAGATAGCGAAACCGATCGATGGCCGGATCATAGCCCAGCGTTGCCGTGCAATCGGGGCAGACCCGAACTTCGAAATGATTGAGGCGCAGGCAATTGGGGCAGGCAAAGGGACGCATCGGGACGGCTCCGGCTGGGAAAGGCGGCAGGGTGGGCGGCCAAGGCAGTTGGCGTGGGTGACTACGCCGCGTGCGCTATCCTGTTCCTATCCAGATAGTACCATTGCCGGGGCGTTGCGCGGTTGCAGCACCGATCGCGATTGGGCACAAGCCCGTACGCCATGAAGAAAAAGCGCCGCTACCTTACCGCCACCATGCCCGATGGCTATGTCAAGACCATCGGGCCGACGACCGATACCTTTACCCATTACTGGCGCATCGTGGCCCAACTGGAAAACGGCAAGACCGAGGTGTTCTGGGGCCACACCCGCTCTTTGGCGGAGGCGCGGCGCAAGGAAGCCCCCGCGCGCGAGGCTGCGCGCATGCGCGGCTGGCAAAGCCACGTCTTTGAGATTGCCGAACTCGTCGAAACGCCGGGCTGAATGCATGCCAGGGGCAACAACCGCTGACCCTGGCATGCCAATTGTTACTTGAGGACGGCTTCTCGCAGGAGCGTGGTGGAGAGGATCGTGCGGATCGACGCGCGCGAGGCCTGGCCCTGGTTTGCCTGGGCGATCGAACCGAAGATTTTCTTTTGCAGGGCATAACCATCGGCCACGGAGCGATCGAAGGCCGCCATGTTGGCATATTCCACCGCCAGGATCACGTCGCCCTCGCCTTTGCGCGGCGCGCCGACCAGCAGGACCTTGTAGCTCTTGATCACCCCCGCTTTCTTGAGGGCTTCTTCCTGGGCTTTCCATTCGGTATCGAGCCACTGCAGGTAATCGTCGAAATGGCCATCGGTGGTGGCAATTTCGGAATATTCCCACACAGTTCCGTTTTCGAACACGGGCGCCTCGGGATCGGTGGCGGCAAGTGCAGGCGTGGTGGACAAGGCCAATCCGGCGGCGGCGACGAGAACAGTGCGCATCGAAAATCCCCCCATCAAAGCATGTGACAATATCCGCGCCGATCACAAGGCATGTTGCGATCAAGGCCATCGTCGACAACTGCGGACCTGCAGAAAATTGACCGAGGGATTGGCCGTTCACAACTGAAAAAATTTGATCTGCGCGCTGTGACAATGTAATCGTTTCACCTGGGGACGAAGGCCGGGCGACCGGCCAACGATCCGATCCCGATGCCGGCGCGCTCCACCGGCGCATGATTGGCATCGGGCATCGGTTGTGATGGGGGGACAGGCCATCGACACCATGAACTGGCCGCCGGCCTGGCGGGCCGTGCTGGCGCATCCGGCGTTCGACAGCGCCGGTCGGCAACTGGTTGGCAACATGCTGCTCGTTTGCGAGGAAGACGAGCGGATGGGCGCGGTGTGCAAGGACGCCGGCCGCTATCTTTGCGCGATGTATGCGATGCATCTCGATCCGCGCGGGGGCATCACGCAATCCGCGCTCAAGGCCATTTGCGCCGCATCGGGCTTTCTCAGCGCGGGGCGCGCACGGTCTTTGCTCGCGTTCCTGCAACATCTCGATTTCCTGCGCGCCGCCACGCCGGGCGCCCGGCCTATGCGCTATCACCCCACGCCGCGGTTCCTGGCTGCGTGGCGGCGCCATCTGGAACTGGCGCTGCGCGCGGCCGCCTTGCTGGCGCCGGAACTCGATGGCCTGGCAACCCAGTTGACCGACGACACGCTTTTCCGCCGTTTTCTCGACGTGCAGATCACCCGGCTGCACCAGGCCGCGCTCGGCCCAGATCCGGCGCCGTTGGTGCGCGGCTTGTTCCTGCATCCGTATGCCGGCTCGCAACTGCTGTGGGCGCTATCGGGGCATGGGCAGGGCGACGCCCCGTTTCCCCCGCGCGAGCCGGTGCCGATCGTCTTGAGCCACCTCGCCAAGCGCTTTGGCGTCACCCATGTTCACTTGCGCGGTCTTTTGCGCCAAGCCCATGCGCAGGGCATGATGGTCCGGATCGACCGTGGCCGGGTGGAGTGGTCCGCGCCGGGACGCGCCATGGTTCGCGCGCATTTCGCCGCGCAACTGGCCGAATTGATCGACGCGGGTCGCGCGGTTCTACCACCCGCGCCCGGCACCACCACCGCCAGTCATTTGCTGGAACCCACCGGCTAGGGCGACAACCAAGCCGCCAAGACCAATCGCAACCTGTTTGGATGTTGTTGTGGGGCGTTAGCTCCGAAATTGACATTCCTTTACAGGCCAAGGCGCGGGCGATGTGCGAAGGGGAAGCATATTCGCTTCGGGACTTGGCTCGTGACCACAAACGCCCACCATCAGCACTGGCAGCACCCGCATTGGCGCATGGCGCCTGACATGCCTCTCGGTCGTGACCGTGGCTATAAGATGGCGTTTATCGTGTGCATCAACAGCGCGCTGTGGGTCGCGATGCTCGCAACGGCCTGGTTCCTCACCCACGGTTGAAGCGCCAGCGCGGAAGCAGCGCCCCCCTCTGTGAGCTCACCCTAACTTTTGCGCCATCTTGTCGCGCATGCGCCGTGGGTGCGGGATTCAGCGCCCGTACAAGCGGCTGGCAGTGGCCGTTAGGCCTAACCCCTCCACCGGGGGATGCCTGATCGGGCGGGGTGCCTGATCGGCACGTGATCCACACCCTTGGACCGTCCGTGCATGCCCTTGGCCGAACACCCCAAGCGCAGACAAAGCATGGTACTTGCGTCCAGCGCCTGGGTCGCGGCGCATGGGCCCTCGTGCGATGCGCTCCTCACTGCGCTGCGCCAGAACCTGCAACGCTTGCGCTTCAACCCTTGATCGGCAACGCCAATGTGAATGTCGTGCCCCGCCCCGGCGCGGTTTCGCAGGCAATGGTGCCGTGATGGCGGACCATCACCGTGTGCACGAAACTGAGGCCCAGGCCCGCGCCGCTGGTCTTGGGGCCGAGCCCGACCGGGCCACGCAGGAAGCGCTCGAACATTCGCGCACGCAGGTCTTCATCCATGCCGCAGCCCTGGTCTGCGATCGAACATAGGGCCCAGTGGCCGCCATCGGCGCGATCCTCGCGCGTGAGGGTGCACGTGATGCGCGTGCCCTCCGGGCTGTATTTGATGGCATTGCCGATGACGTTGACCAGCGCGCGGGTGAGCAGTGACCGTTCGCCCAGCACCAGCATCGGCTCTTCACCCTGCGTGACGATCTCTATCGCCTTGGCATTGGACTGCGGCCAAAGATCGTCGATCGCGTCGATGAGCATGTCGCCCAGGTCAACCTCTTCCAGCGCGTATTCCAGGTATTCAGCGCGGGCCAGTTGGACGAAGCCATCCGCCAGGCGCAGGGTCCGCTCGGCATAATGGCGAATGGCACCCGCTTCCACCGGATTGATCCGGTCGGGCGCGGCCGTTTCGAGCACCGCCAGGATCGACGCCTGCGGCGAGCGCATGTCGTGCGTGAGCAATTGCACCACATCGTCGCGCTGGCGTTGGGCGGCCTTTGCCTCGCTGATATCGACAAAACGGATGATCCAGCCGGCGCGCTGGCCATCGGCCTGGGTCTGCGGAGCGATGCCCACCAGATAGAAATGCGCCTGGTCACGCTGTACTTCGTGCGTGGCTGGCGCGCTCGCTTCTGGTGGGAACGGCACCGCCACGCCGCTGCCAGCCAGGCGCACCGCCGCAAGCAGATCGCTTGCCTGGGTAACGCCCGCCTCGATCCTGCGGTCGAAGCTGGCAAACAGCCGATGTGCCGCGGCGTTGGCCAACACGATGCGGCCGGGCAGATCGGCCACCAGCGTGGCATCGGGCAACTGGTCCAGCCGGTCGGCCACGAAATGGCGCATCTCGCGGTTGCGGGCGATGGCGGCGTGAAGCAAGGCAATGGTATCGGCCATCCCGCGCCGTCCCGGCCGCGACAGCACCACGCGCGGCAACAGCGATGGCTCTTCATTCAGGCGCTGCAACTGCGCGCGCATGAACTGCTCGATCACCGCCAGTTGCCGCCAGCCCCACAGCGGATAGGCCACCGCCAACCCCGCGAGCGCCGCACCCGGTGGCAGCCATAGGCGCAGCACCAGCAAGCACAGCGCGGAAACCGCCACCACCGCTGCGCCGCTCAGCCCCACGACCACCAGCGCCGGTGCCCGGCCCAAGGGGCCCAGGCCGATCATCAAGGCCCACAGCGGGACAAGCCCCAGCGCAAGCAAGGCAATCGGCCCGGCCGGCCGGATCATCGCGCGATTGATCAGGCCCTGCAACAGGTGCGCCTCGATCTCCAAGCCCGACATCACCCGCCCGGTGGGCGTGGGATAGCGGCTGCCCAATCCGGTGGCGGTGGCGCCCACCACCACCACGCGATCGCGCAACAGTTCGGGCGGCACTTCACCAGCCAGGACGGCGGCGGCCGAAACTTCGGACCAACGCCCACCACCTGCACCAAACGGGATCAACCGCGCGCCCACAGGGATCTGCGCCGCCGCGTCCGGCTGCGCGCGGCGCAGCGCGGCCTGGGCCGCCAGCGCCATGAGATGTTGCGGCTGCCGTGTTCGCGACGCCACGGTGGCCGTGCGCACCACGCCATCGGCATCGGGATCGACCGAGGCATAGCCAATGCCCGTCGCCGCCTGGCGCACCGCCTCGATCGGCAGCACCGGTTCGGCCATGGTGCCGGCGGCACCATGGGGCGGCGGCAACATCGGCAGGAAGATCGGCCCGGCAGCAGCGATCGCCTCGCCCAACCGGGCATCCACGGCGGGATCGCCGGGCTCGGTAAACAGCACGTCATAGGCAATCGCGCGCGGATTTCCGGCCTTGATCCGATCGATCAGCGCGGCGTGGATCGTGCGGTTCCACGGCCAGCCCCCCATGCGCGCGATGCTCTCGTCATCGATTTCCACCAGCAGCACCGATTGGCCCGATGCGGGCCCGCCCAGCTGCAACAGGTGATCATAGATCGCATTGTCGAACCGCAGCATCGTGCGGTCGAGCGTGAGCACCAGCACCAGCACACTTGCCGCCACCAGGATCAGCCACCACTGCGTCCGCAGTTTCAGCTGATGGCCCAGGCTCACCAGGAAGCCTCGATCCGCACGTCCTGGTAATCGCTCCAATGCGACACCGTGGTGCCGCCCACCACTTCATCGATCCGCACCCGCCAGCGATAGCGCCCCGCGGGCAGCGCCAGGCCCACCAGCATATGGCTGGAAAGGCCGGGGCGATCGATTTCGGGGCGATCTTCGCGGCCGGGCTTGGCCAGCTGGAAGTGGAACGTTGCCTGGCTGTCGTAAGCCGGGTCCCAATGGAACACATATTGCCGCACCGGGCCGTTCCAGCTTTCTTCCACCGATAGGCGCAGGCTGTTTTCCAGGCGTCGGTCGAACTGCGCGATGGCAGGCTTGCCTTCCAGGCCGTGCTCGTCGATCGCGGTGGCGCGCACGAAATAATGGCCATCCGGCTGGGCGGCGAGCTGCGCCGTGGTTTCGGCCCCCACCGTCTCGTCCAGCACTTTGACGAACTCGGCATCGGCAGCCAACTGCACGTGGTAGCCCCGCGCGCCGGGCTGGGCTTGCCAGGCAAAGCGCAGCTGCGGGCCGGCCTGCGGGCTGCCGGCATCGATCCATTGCGGCGCGGGCAGCAGTGCCACCGGCTCGTCAAGATCGCTGGCAGATCCAAAGCCCGCTGGCAGCACCTGCGCCGCACGCCCGCTGGGATCGAAGCCCACTTTCCCTTCCAACACCTCGCTGGTGGCGCGGCGGCTTTGCGCGTCATAGCTCATGCGGAAGTGCGTGCCGCGCACTGACGTGACCGCGCCGGGTGTGGCGAACTGGAACGTGCTGGCCGGATCGGTCATCGGGGTGACGGCAGCGCTGGCGTGGCCACGCTCGATCGCGAAGAGGCGTTCGACATGCGCATCGAGCACCACTTTGCGCAAGCGGCGCACGCGCACGGCCGATTGCGACGGCAGGGCAATGCTGGTGGCATCGGGCAGCGTCACTGTCACGAAAGACTTCTGCCCGGTTTCCAACAGCATGCCTTCGGCCACCGGCATGCCGTTGGCCGCCGGGCGGCCATCGATGCGCACCGCGCCACGCCAGCTCAGCACCGTACCGCGCACCGTCTCATGCTTGAGCAGCACGCGCGGGATCAGCAAGGTCTTGCCGATCGGCAGCCGCAACGGATCGGCGACGTGATTGATCTGCTGCACCTGCCGATAGGTTTCGGGGCGAATCAGATAGTCGCTGGCCAAGCGGAACAGGTTGTCGCCGGGACGGACCAGATAGCGAACCATGTCATCGGGCGCCGGGGTAAACGCACTGGCCCCTTGGGGCGGGTTCGCGGCCAAGGCCGGCGCCGTGCCGACGGCAGTGAGCAACAGGCCCAGCACCAGGGCCGCGGCTTCAGGAAGCAAGCGCTTCAAGGCGATATCCGTAGGCATAGATCGGCACCAGTTTGAACCCGTTGCCCGGCCGCAGGTTTAGCTTGGTGCGGATGTTGGAAATATGGGCATCGAGCGTGCGCGTGGGAAGGTCGGGATTGCGGCCCCACAGGGCCTCGAAGATATAGGCCCGCGACAAGGCGCGGTGCATGTTGCGGAACAGCAGAAGCGCGAGTGCGAATTCCTTAGCGGTGAGCGCGATGCCCTGCCCGGCCAGTTCCACGGTGTCAGCACGTGTATCGAACTTGTAGGGACCGAATTGCTCGACCATCGGTGCCGTTGCCGGATAGGCACGGCGCACCAGCGCGTTGACCCGCGCTTTGAGCACGGCGGGGGTGACCGGCTTGATCACGTAATCGTCTGCCCCGGCCGACAGGCCCGCAACGATGTCTTCCTCGGCCGAGCGACTGGTCAGCATCAGCGCCGGTGGCGGCACTTCCAGGTTCCCGCGCGTCCATTCGATAATGGCCAGCCCGGTCATGCCGGGCACATTCCAATCGAGAATCAGCAGATCATACGTGGCACGATGCAGGGCACGCGTCAGCACCTGCCCGTCGCCGAACACCTCGCACGTGTGCCCCGCCTCGGCCAGGGTCATTTCCACCAACCCCGCCAAGGCCACGTCATCTTCCAAAATCGCTATGCGCACGTCGGCCCTTCTGCGCCCGCAATTCCGGGCGATCTCCCGCCTCCATAGCAATGCACGCGCGCATTGCGAGATAGCGCATAAACCCTTTGCAATGTTTTACAGCAGGGCAAAAAGAAACAAATCTACGCAACAGATACCAATTTGGTGCATTCCCGAACGCCGTAAAGTCTGGCATCAAGGTGTGCACAGTGGGCGAAGAGCCCAGGCGGAACGCTGTGCCGAACGCACGAGGGAACGGCATGGACCGCACGGATGAAGCCAAACGCCTGACGAACCTGGACTATGGCGATATCGCCATCGTCGATGGCTGTCTGGGCGGGCTGATTGGCGTGGCCCCCAATGCCTACGTACTGATCCGACCCGACCTGACGATTGCCGGCTGCAACGATGCCTATGTCGCCGCGGTCGGTCGCTCGCGCAACACCTTCGTGGGCATGGGCATGTTCGAAGCCTTTCCGAGCCCACCCGACAGCGAAAGCTACCGCCTGCTGCGCAATTCGCTCGAGCGCGTGATCCATACCCACAAGACCGACCATATCGCGTTCATCCCCTACGCGGTGGGAGATCCCGGGACCGTGCCGACCATGCGCTATTGGAGCGCGACGCACGTTCCGATCATGGCCGCGCCGGGACAGTTGCGCTATATCCTCCAGCATACCGCCGATATCACGGCCTTGCTGACCCAACCCGACGATGCCGGGCGCAGCGCGATCCTGGAAGCCGGCATCCTGATGCGAGCCAACCAGGTTCAAGCCGAAAGCGAGCGCCTGCGCGACCTGTTCGACCAGTCCCCCGGGTTCGTGGGCATTCTGCGCGGGCCTGATCACGTGTTCGAGATTGCCAACACCGCCTATCGCCGCCTGGTGGGTGACCGGCCCCTGCGTGGCCTTACCGTGCGCGAAGCCCTGCCCGAAGTCGTGGAGCAAGGTTTCATCGACCTGTTGGACAAAGTCTATCACACCGGGCAGCCCTATATCGGCCGGGGCGTGTCGATCATGCTGCAGCAGGCGCCGGGCTTGCCCCAGGAAGAGCGCTTCGTCGATTTCGCTTATCAGCCGCTGCGCGATTCCAGCGGCGCGATCCATGGCATTTTCGTGCAAGGCGTGGACGTTACCGAACAGCACCGCACCGAACTGCGCATGGCCACGATCATGCGCGAGAGCGTGCACCGCATCAAAAACACGCTTGCGATGGCCCAGGCGGTGGTTTCAGCCACCTTGCGCACGGCGCAAGACGTGCCCGCGGCCCGCCGTGATATCCTCGCCCGCCTCAGCGTGCTGGCCGTGACTCAGCCAGCGCTGATCGAAGGCCGCGTGGCGCCGTCCGACATTGCGCTGATCGTGGCAGCGGTGATGAAATTGCATGTCGATTTGTTCGGGCGGATCACCATGCAGGGCCCGAACGCGGACATCGAACCCGCTGCGGCGCAGGGCCTGGCACTGATTCTCCACGAACTGGCGACCAATGCCATCAAGTATGGCGCACTGTCGAACGACACCGGCACGGTGTCGATCAACTGGGCCGTGATCGAGCCGGAAAACCGCGTGGAACTGCTGTGGCAGGAACGTGGCGGCCCGGCCGTGCGCCAGCGCGAGACCAAGGGCTTTGGCACAACTCTCATCGAGCGCGCATTGCCCCGTTCGACCGGCAATCATGTGGACCTGACCTTCGCCCCGCTGGGGGTCGAGTGCCGTATCAGCGTGGCCTTGCGCCGGCCCGAAGCCGCGCGGAATTGAGCCAGGGCCGGTTGGCCTGGCAACGCGCCTTCAGGACGGCAGCAGCATCAGTCAAACGGCCCAAGACTGCCGCACAGCTCGCAAGGCCCCGCCGCTTCCTGCGCATTCTTGCCCGGCATCTGGCTGCGAAAGGCCAGAATTTGCGTGCGGATCGACGCAAAGGCAACATCGGCCAGCCGCCGTGCCTCGGTTTCGCCGCGGATAAGGTCGTGCTGCAAGAGGCCGAGGGATAGCATCAGCATCATGTCGGCCATGGTGCCCCGCGCCTCGGCCATGGCCGGCCCTGGCAACAGCACTTCCAGCGCCTGAAGCAGCGCGCCATGCACCTGCTGGTGGCACCCGTCGAAAATGCCGGCCACTTTCGGGTTGCGCGCCGCTTCGGCCACGATGTCGGCAATCAACACGTTGGTGCAATCGGGATCGGGATCGAGAAATTCGCGCAGCCACTGCCACACGGCCGCCTCGTCGCCATCGGCCACGCTGCGCACGATGTCGCTCCCGATCAGGAATTCGCTGCTGTCCTGGGCAACGATGGCGGCGATGATCGCCTCCTTCGAGGCGAAGTCGCGATAGAGCTGGCCCACGGCAACGCCCGATTCCTTGGCGATCTGGGCCACCCCCGTTGCGTGAAAACCGTTTTCGATAAACAGCTTGCGAGCCGCACTTATGATCTTGTCGCGCCTTTCAGCCGCCTTGCCGCCCGTCCTCAGGCATGTTGGCATGTAGTCAGTCACCATGTCTAATCTCTCTACCCGTATTTTACTTCTTGACCACTGCCCCCCCGGCGCAGTAGCGGAATTGTGAGTGATCGTTCACTCTCATACACTGATCGGCAGGATTTTGCATGACATTTTTGCGGCACGTGACACCGGCCCTGGCCTTGGCCCTTGCGGCATGTGGATCGCACACCCCTGGCGCGGGTGAACCTGGCGGTGCTGGTGGCAACGCGCCCCCGCCAGTTTCGGTGGTGGCCGTTCGCGAGGAGCCACTGTCGATCAGCGCCGAATTCCCCGGCCGCACGGTTGCCTATGAAACTTCGGACGTGCGCCCCCAGGTCAACGGCCTGATCCAGGCGCGCTTGTTCACCGAAGGCGAATTCGTGCGCGCCGGCCAGCCGCTCTATCGCATCGATCCCGCGCCCTATCAGGCCCAGGTTTCGAGCGCGCGTGCCGCCTTGACCAAGGCCCAGGCAACCATTGCCTCGACCGAGGCGCTTGCCCGCCGCTATGGCGAACTGGTCAAGATCAACGCGATCGCGCGCCAGGACTATGAAAACGCGGTTGCCAGCGCCGGCCAGGCCCGCGCCGATGTTGCCGCGCAGCAGGCTGCGCTGCGCACTGCGCAGATCGATCTGGGCCGCACCACCATCCGGGCACCGATCAGCGGGCGCATCGGGCGTTCGCTCACCACCACGGGCGGGCTGGTTTCGGCTTCGCAGACCACGGCGCTGACCACCATCCAGCGCATCGATCCGGTCTATGTCGACATTCCCCAATCGAGCGCCGACCTGCTCAAGCTGCGGCGCCAGATCATGGACGGCAAGCTGACCAAGGACGGCAAGGCCAAGGTGCAACTCATCCTGGAGGACGGCAGCACCTATCCGCTGGAAGGCGACCTGCTGTTCACCGACGTCACGGTCGACCAGGCCACCGGGTCGCAAGTCCTGCGTGCGGTGTTCCCCAATCCGCGCAGCCTGCTGCTGCCGGGCATGTTCGTAAGGGCAAAGCTGGTCCAGGGCACGGTACAAAACGCCATCGCCCTACCCCAGCAGGCTTTGACCCGCGATGAACACGGCAATGCCGTGGCCATGGTCGTGGGCGCACAGAACAAGGTGGAACAGCGCCAGATCCAGACCGGTGGCACGCAGGGCGACAAGTGGATCGTCACGGGCGGTCTGCGCAGCGGCGACAAGGTCATCGTCGAAGGCGGGATGATGCTGCAACCGGGCATGGCGGTAACCCCGCAGCCGTGGAACCCCAACGCGCCAGCGGCACAGCCCGCGGCTGCGGCCAAGGGAAAGTAAACCCGCCATGTCTCGTTTTTTCATCGACAGGCCCATCTTCGCATGGGTCATCGCGATCGTGCTCATGTTGGCGGGCGTCCTCGCTATCCGCTCGCTGCCGATTTCGCAGTTCCCCGCGATCGCCCCGCCGGCGGTTTCGATCACCGCCACCTATCCGGGCGCTGACGCAGAAACGCTGGAAAAGACCACCACCCAGATCATCGAACAGCAGATGAAGGGGCTGGACCACCTGCGTTACTTCTCGTCCTCGTCGTCCTCTGCGGGCACGGTGACGATCACGCTGACGTTCGAGCAGGGGACCAACCCCGACATCGCCCAGGTGCAGGTCCAGAACAAGCTGCAGGCAGCGACGCCGCTGCTTCCCCAGGAAGTGCAACAGCAAGGCCTGCAGGTGGCCAAGGCCACACAAAACTTCCTGCTGTTCGTCGGCATCTACTCGGAAAACGGCGCGCATTCCGGCGCCGACCTGGCCGATTACCTCGTTTCCAAGCTGCAGGATCCGCTCGCGCGCGTTTCGGGCGTGGGCGACACACAGATATTCGGGTCGCAATATGCCATGCGCGTCTGGCTCGATCCGCTCAAGCTGAACCAATACGGGCTGTCGGTCGCCGATGTCACCGCCGCGCTCCAGGCGCAGAATGCCCAGGTCTCGGCCGGGCAGATCGGCGCTCTGCCGGCACCCGGCACGCAGATGCTCAACGCCACCGTGGCGGTGCAATCGCGCCTCTCCACGCCCGACGAATTCGCCAAGATCCGTCTCAAGACCGGCAGCGACGGCGCCGTGGTGCGCTTGGGAGACGTTGCCCGCGTGGCGATCGGCGCGGAAAACTATGGCTTTGATTCCAAGTGGAACGACAAGCCCGCCGCCGGCCTTGGGATCAAGCTGGCGCCCGGCGCCAACGCGCTGAACACGGTCGACGCCATCAAAGCCCGCGTGGCCGAGCTTTCGGGTCAGTTTCCGCCCGATATCAAGGTCATCTATCCCTATGACTCCACGCCGTTCGTGCGGCTGTCGGTCGAGCAGGTGGTCCACACCTTGATCGAAGCCGTGGTGCTGGTCTTCCTCGTCATGTTCCTGTTCCTGCAGAACTGGCGCGCCACGCTGATCCCCACCATCGCCGTGCCCATCGTGCTGCTTGGCACCTTTGCGGTGATGGCGGTCGCCGGCTATTCGATCAACACGCTCACGCTGTTCGGGATGGTCCTGGCGATCGGCCTCTTGGTGGACGACGCGATCGTGGTGGTCGAAAACGTCGAGCGCCTGATCGTTACCGAGCACCTCAGTCCCATAGACGCCGCGCGCAAGTCGATCGACGAAATCTCCGGCGCGCTGATCGGTATCGCCATGGTCCTGGCGGCGGTGTTCCTGCCGATGGCCTTCTTCGGTGGATCGACCGGGGTGATCTATCGCCAGTTCTCGATCACCATCGTTTCCGCCATGGTGCTCTCTGTGCTGGTCGCCCTGGTGCTGACCCCCGCGCTTTGCGCCACGATCCTCAAGCCGCACACGCCCAAGGACCAGGAAAGCAATGGCCCGCTGGCCCGCTTCTTCCGCTGGTTCAATGATAAGTTCGATGCCGGCCAGCAGCGTTATGAAAAGGGCGTGCGTTCCACCGCGCGCAACTGGAAGCGCTCGATGGTGATCTACGCCCTGATCGTGGGTGGGCTGGCGCTGCTGTTCGTTCGGCTGCCAGGCGGCTTCCTCCCCGATGAGGACCAGGGCGCGGTGATCGCGCTGGTGCAAGGGCCGGCTGGTTCCACCGCCGCACGCACCGAAAAAGGCCTGTCCGCGATCCGCGAACATTTCATCAACAAGGAAAGCGGCAATGTTGTCGGCGTCTTCACCGTCAACGGCTTCAGCTTTGCCGGCTCGGGCCAGAACAGCGGCCTGGCGTTCATCCCGCTCAAACCGTGGAGCGAACGCTCGGGCAGCGCCAACAACGCCCAGTCGATCGCCGGGCGCGCGATGGCCAGTTTTGCCGCCTACCGCGACGGCTTGATCTTTGCGATCACGCCGCCGGCCGTGCAGGAACTAGGCAATGCCACAGGTTTCGACCTGCAACTGGTGGACCAGGCAGGTCTGGGCCATGCCGGCTTGCTCAAGATCCGCAACATGATGCTGGGCATGGCCATGCAGGACAAGAGCCTGGTGGGCGTGCGGCCAAACTCGCTCGACGATGCGCCCCAGCTCAAGGTGACGGTCGACCAGGACAAGGCCGGCGCGCTCGGCGTTGACCTTGCCACCATCAACAGCACCATCGCCACGGCCTGGGGCGGCAGCTACGTCAACGATTTCGTCGACCGCGGCCGTGTGAAGCGGGTCTATGTCCAGGCCGATGCCCCCTATCGCATGGCACCAGAGGACATGGACAAGCTGTTCGTGCGATCGAGCAACGGCAGCATGACCCCGTTCAGCGCCTTTGCCACGCTCTCGTGGGAAAAGGGACCGGTGCAGTTGACCCGTTATAACGGCTTGCCTTCTATGGAAATCCTGGGCGCCCCGGCACCAGGCGTGTCCACTGGCGATGCCATGAAGGCAATGGAAGCGATCCACGCCAAGCTGCCGCCAGGCACCGCGCTGGAATGGACGGGCCTTTCGTATGAAGAACGCCTTTCGGGCGGTCAGGCTCCGGCGCTTTATGGCCTTTCGCTGCTGATCGTCTTCCTGTGCCTTGCCGCGCTGTATGAAAGCTGGTCGGTGCCGCTGTCGGTGATCATGGTCGTGCCCTTGGGCGTGATCGGTGCACTGCTGGCTGCCACGCTGACGGGCCTCAACAACGACATCTACCTTCAGGTGGGCCTGATCACGACGATCGGCGTCTCGGCCAAGAACGCGATCCTGATCGTGGAATTTGCCGAAGAGCGCATGCGCGATGGCCTCGGCCCGTTCGAGGCGGCGGTCAGCGCGGCACGGCTGCGGCTGCGGCCGATCCTGATGACCAGCCTTGCCTTCGTGTTCGGCGTGCTGCCGCTTGCGGTGGCCACCGGCGCCGGTGCGGGCGGGCAGAACGCCATCGGCCGTGCGGTGGTGGGCGGCATGCTTTCGGCAACGGTGCTGGCGATCTTCCTCGTGCCGATGTTCTTCGTGGTGGTCTACAATCTCTTCGTCGCGCGCAAGCAGGCGAACCGCCCCCTTATCCAAGACGACGAGGGCGCGTCCGCGCCCCAGGGAGTCTGACAGTCGTGATCAAATCCCCCATCGCCCTTGCCGCCGTGCTGCCAGCGCTGCTGCTGTCAGGGTGCAACATGGCGCCGCGCTATGCCCGGCCGGCGCCCGCGGTGCCGCCTGCCCTGCCCCAAGGGCAGGGCGTCTATCCCGCCGCCGATACCGCGCAGGCACAGGACCTGGCGCGCATCGGCTGGCGCGAATTCTTTCGCGATGACCGCCTGCGCCAGGTGATCGAACTGGGCCTGGCGCATAACCAGGACCTGGCCCTGGCGGCGGCCAACGTGCTCCAGGCACGGGCGCAGTACCGGGTGCAGCGCGCCGACCTGTTCCCGGCGATCACCGCCAGCGGATCGGGCACGTATACCAACACCGCCTCGTTCGCGGCGAGCGCGGGCGGATCATCGACCTCGGGCGTGGCCGATATCCAGTACTTCACCGGAAACGTCGGCCTCTCTTCGTACGAGATCGACCTGTTCGGCCGGCTGCGCAACCTGAGCAAGGCAGCGCAGGAGCAGTACCTGGCAAGCGAGGAGGGCCGCCGCGCCACCCGCGTCACCCTCATCGGTGAAATCGCCTCGGCCTGGCTCACCCTGGCGGCGGACCGCGACCAGCTGGCCACGTCGCAAAAGACGCTCAAGGCCTACGAACAAAGCCTTGACCTAACCAAGGCGCAGTTCCGCATCGGCGTAACCTCTGCCCTGGAAATGCAGCAGGCCGACACCAGCTATCAATCGGCGCGCAACGACATTGCCGTGTTGCAGACCCAGGTGGCGCAAGACCTCAACGCGTTGCAACTCCTGACCGGCGCGCCGGTGCCCGAAACGCTGCAACCCCACAGCCTGGATGCGGCGCCGGCAACGATCGACGCGCTGCCCGGCAACCTGCCGTCCGATGTGCTGCTGCGCCGGCCAGACGTGTTGCAGGCCGAACACCAACTGATCGCGCAGAACGCCAACATCGGGGCGGCCCGCGCGGCCTTTTTCCCGACCATCTCGTTGACTGCCACAATCGGCACGATCAGCTCCACGCTGAGCAACCTGTTCTCGGCCGGGACCGGCACCTACACCGTGTCGCCATCGGCCAGCGTGCCCTTGTTCAACTTCGGGCAGAACAAGGCCAACCTGGATTATGCCAAGGCTTCGCGCGATGCGGCCGTGGCCACATACCAGAAGACGATCCAGACCGCGTTTCGCGAAGTGGCCGATGCCTTGGCACAGCGCGGCACGATCGACGAACAGGTGGCCGCCCAGACGGCGCGGGTCCAGGCCGCCAGCCAGGCCGCGATGCTGTCTGACGCGCGCTATCGGGCCGGCGTGGAATCCTTCCTCACCGCACTCGATTCGCAGCGCACCGCCTACTCCGCACAGCAGCAGTTGGTGACCACCCGGCTCAATCGCGCCAACAACTTGGTCACGCTGTATCGCACCCTGGGCGGTGGCCTCGATTGATTCGCTTGCCAAACCGCCAGACTAAAATAGGATGTGCCACATAACATATATGTGGAAGAGGTCTGGCGATGAGCGAAGGGATTCGTGAAGGCGTAACCGATGCAGGCGATGAAAGCCTCATCATCCTGGAATCGCTGCTGTGCCTGATGCGGGAAAAGAACCTGCTGACGCGCAGCGACATCGAACTGCTTTGTGAAAAGGTGGAACGCCGTGCCACGGGCACGAGCCGCAACCCCCTTCCCTGCAACAACGGCAGCGCCACCGAGGCGGTGGGCTATCTTCGCCGCCTCTCGGCCTATCTGGGCCAGCGCTATGGCGGCAAGCACATGCGGCGCGCCGCCAACTGATTGCGCATCGGCGGGGGTCGCCAGTCGCCTCCCGCCCTGCCCTGTCCGTGTTGCTTGCGCTGCCCAGGCGCTCTTCGCCAGCCTGATTTCCTGGATGGGCAGTTTTGCGCCTGGCGCCTGCCCGCCCGGCCCGCGTTGACACGATAGCCATCATCGCAAGGCAGCAAAGCCAAGGCAGCCCGGCACCTTTTCACGGCCCGCGCGCATCTCGATCATTTCTCGATCAAACCTGCAATGACCATGGATCGCCCTGCGCCATATCCCGGATGTCGCCCCGGCCATTGCGGCCGGCGTTGCATCGAAAGGTTTCGCGCAGATGGATCACACCACCCCGATCGCCGTTTTCCAGATCCTTCCGGGTCGCACGCCAGGATTGCCCGCAAGGTGCACCCTGGCCCGGTAAGGCCTGCCGGCCGGCGGCTGGCGCGCGATCCCGGTCGCCCCTGCGCGGCTCCCTCTCGGGCCAAGCGAGGATGCGCCACACCGCCGGCCGGCGCACTGTCGGGCCGGCGCCCCCTTGGCCAGGCGCCTCATACCCACCGCCTGGCCCATCATCACAACGCCGCGCCGGCCCGACTTCTTGGCCAGGCCCCAGCCATCCAGGATTTCCACCATGTCTTCAGGCGCCATGCGGGCACTTGCGGCCCTGGCTACTACCGTGCTTGCCCTCGGCCTGATATCCATCACCTGCGCCGCATCAGCGCCCACCCAGATCGATGCGCAGCACCCCGAAAGCTGTGCCATGCAAAACGGGCCGGGCTTTCTCGTCAAGGTGGATGGTCTCAAGGATCGCTCTGGCCGCCTCGTTGCCCAGCTATACCCCGCAGCGCCCGATGATTTCCTGAAGGGCGAGGATGACTTGCGGCGCGAAGGCAAGGTCTTTCGCCGCACCATCACGCTGCCCAATCCGCGCGGGCCCAGCGTGGTTTGCATCGATGCGCCCGGCCCCGGTCGCTTTGCCCTGGTGGTCATTCACGACCGCGACGGCAAGTTCAAGTTCGACATCTGGAGCGATGGCCTGGCGCTGATCGGCAACAGCAGGCTGGGTCGCCGCCGCCCTGCCGTTGCGGAAGCCACGGTCACGGCCACCGCCACGCGCCAGACGCTGGAAATGCACATGCAATACATGCGCGGATTATCAGGGTTCGGGCCGACGACCGGCTGACCCCGGCGCACAATCAAGGAAACCCACCATGAACGAACGCCCCATTTCCCCGTGGCTGGCGGCGATGGCCGCCGTGCTTGCGGCACTCTCGCTGGCCGGTTGCAGCGGCCCACGCCCGATTGCCTATTCACACCTGGGATCCACGCCCTATTTGCGCCCCACGCCTGACGACGCCAACGGACGCACACCCTATGTTTTTGCCGTTCCGGTCAACTGGCGCCAGTATCACCGCGTGATCATCGACCCTGTCGAGATTTACGACGGACCTGATGCGCAGTTCGGCAAGATTCCTTCGCAGGGACAAGCCTATCTCGCGCGGGTGATGCAGCAACGCTTCACCACCCGGCTCGCCCGCGATTTCACGATCGTGACGCAACCCGCCCCCGATACCCTGCGCATCCACCTGACGCTGACCGGCGCCAGTGCCACGCCGCCGGTGATCGGCACGCTCTCGCACTTCGATCTTGCCGGAGGGCCTTACAACGCCTTGCAAGGGCTGCGCGGCAAGCCAGGCATGGTTTTTGGCGCGGTGGTCTATGCCGTGGAAATTCGCGACGCCCGGTCGGGCCAGCTGCTGCGCGCCGAAGTGACCCGGCAATACCCCGCGGCCATGAACATCGGTGCCAGTTTCGGCCCGATGAAAGCGGCCGAGAAGGGCATCGAAAAGGGCGCGGAAGCGCTCGCCCGGCGCATCACCGGAAACGACGAGGCGATCGCCCCCACCTTCCGCGCTCCGCAGCCCTGAACCGCAGCCGTCAGCCCAGCACTTCGGCCATGTCGACCGCACGGTGTTCGCGGGCGCTGATTTCAGCAGCGGTGCCGATGGCAACGGCCATCAACCCATCGTGCGCGGTGACAAGAACCTCGCCCTCGCCGCGCACGGCGCGGGCAAAGGCCTGATGCTGGTAGAACGTCGACCCGTGGTGGGATCCAGCAGCCAACGCCGTTTCGTCCACGGCCACGTGACGGCGTTCCACCGCCTTGGGCCCCGGCCACGGCACGCGCGGCGACCACACCAGGTCCCCCGGCGGGATCAGCACGTCGAGACGACCCTTGTCGCCCGTGGCGCTCATTTCCTCCTGGTGCTCGGCCCCTTCGGCAAACATGCACAGGTCTAGGATGGCGCGCGTGCCATTGGCGAAGTCGACCGTGGTGAAGCTGTTGTCGATGATATCGGGGCGGGCGCCGTCATAGCGCTCGTCCACGTGGTTCACGTCCATCGCGCCCGAGCAATAGACACGCACCGGTTCGCTCTGCGTGATGAGGCGCATCAGGTCGAAGAAGTGGCAGCATTTTTCCACCATCGTGCCCCCGGTCTTGGCCGAAAAACGGTTCCAGTCGCGCACTTTGACAAGGAACGGAAAGCGATGCTCGCGGATCGAGAGCATGCGCAGGCCCCCCACCTGCCCGCCGTGGATCGCGTCGATGAAGGCGGCAGCGGGCGGCATGAAGCGGTATTCCATGCCGGTCCAGAACGGCGCGCTGCGGGCAGCGGCCCGCTCCACCACCCAGCGCGCATCGGCCATGGTGGTGCACAGCGGCTTTTCGCACAGAATCGCCGCTTTGCTGGCCAAAAGCGGCTCCAGCACGGCGCGGTGGGTGAAATTGGGCGAGGCGACGACGACCGCATCGAGCCCGCCTTCCGCAATCAGGCTGGCCGCATCGGCGTGAACGGCCACGCCATCGGCCTTCTCACCCAGCGCCTGGCGCGCCCAGTCGATCGAGGTTGCTTCCGGGTCGGCGATGGCCACGATTTCGGCGTCGGGCAACAGCTTGATATTGTGGATATGCTCCACCCCCATCATGCCGGTGCCGACCAGGCCGTAACGTAGTTTCTCTACCATCCGAAAGCTCCTTGTGCCATGGCGCCATCCATGACGAACCTCAGCCTAAAGACCGAACCCGTCGCGCTCGGCAAGAGCGGACTTGCTGTTTTTCCGATCGCCTGGGGCATGTGGCGGCTGGCCAGCCCCGATGGCCAGGATGATCTGGGCCTGATTGCCGAGCGTGTGGAAGCCGCGCTGGAAGCTGGCGTCACGCTGTTCGACACGGCCGACATCTATGGCTGCGATGCGCCTGTCGGGTTTGGCGGGGCAGAGGCCCTGTTCGGCAAGGCGCTGGCCGCCAACCCGCAGTGGCGCGCGCGCATGGTGATCGCCACCAAGGGCGGCATCTGGCTGGGCAAGCCTTATGATTCGACACGCGACTACCTGCGCAGCGCGATCGACGCCTCGCTGTCCCGGCTTGGCCTTCCCTATGTCGATCTCTACCAGATCCATCGCCGCGATTTCCTCACGCATCCGCGCGAAGTGGCCGAAGCGCTGGTGGAAATGGTCGAAGCGGGCAAAGTGCGCCACGTGGGCGTTTCCAACTACAGCCCGGCCGAAGTCGATGCACTCCAGGCGTTCCTGCCCTTCCCGCTGGTTTCCACCCAGCCGGAATATTCGGCGGCGCGCTTTGCCCCGCTTTATGACGGCACGCTGGACCAGGCGATGGCACGCGACATGGCCGTGCTGGCCTGGTCGCCGCTGGGCGGTGGGCGACTGACCGATGCGACGCACCCGGTGGGCAAGCTGCTGGCACAACAAGGCGCTGCCCATGGCACCGATGCCAGCGCGGCTGCCTTGAGCTGGATCATGGCGCATCCGGCGCGAATCGTGCCCATCGTCGGATCGCAGCAACCGCGCCGCATTGCGGCCCTGCGCGATGCGTTCAAGGTGAACTGGACGCGCGGGGAATGGTACGCGGTGCTGGCAGCCTCACGTGGGGAACCGATGCCGTGACACAAAATCCGTGCGAAATCAGCTGGTTTTCAGCGCTTTGCGATGACGATTACGAATACCTGGGCCAGAGCGACCCCATGCTGCAATCCAGCTGGGAGCATTGCCGCAACATCGTGATGGGTGCAGAGGAAGGCGGGTTCGACAACGTCCTGCTGCCCTCCGGCTATGCCCTGGGCATCGACACCACTGCCTTTGCCGCCGCGATCGCCACGCAAGTGCGCCGCATCAAGCTACTGATGGCGGTGCGCGTGGGCGAATTGTGGCCGGCGCAACTGGCGCGGCAGATTGCCACGATCGACCAGATCCTGGGCGGCCGGTTGACGGTGAACATCATTTCCAGCGACCTGCCGGGCGAAACGCTGGACGGTGCGGCCCGTTATGAACGCACGGACGAGGCCATCGCCATCCTGCGCACGCTGCTCTCGGGCCAGCCGCTCGATCACCAGGGACGGTTCTGGAACCTGAAGCTTGATGCACCGCGCATGCTGCAACAGGCGCCGCGCGTGCCCGCGCTCTATTTTGGCGGTCTGTCCGAGCCCGCGCGCGAAACGGCGGCCAAGGGCTGTGACGTCTATCTTATGTGGCCCGACCGGATGGACGCGGTGAAAGAGACGGTGGCCGACATCAAGGCCCGCGCCGCGCGCCATGGCCGCACCATCCGCTGCGGCTATCGCGTGCACGTGGTGGTGCGCGAGACCGAGAGCGAAGCCCGCGCAGCCGCCGACCGCCTGCTGAGCAAGCTGGACGCAGCGCAAGGCGCCGCGATCCGCGCCAAGTCGCTCGATTCGCAATCGGTGGGCGTGCAGGCGCAGGCCGCCCTGCGCGAGGCATCGGCCAGCGACGGCTATGTCGAAGACAACCTGTGGACCGGCATCGGCCGGGCACGGTCGGGCTGCGGCGCGGCCATCGTGGGCGATCCCGATCAGGTCCTGGCCAAGCTCAATGCCTATCGCGCGGCGGGAATCGAGGCTTTCGTGCTCTCGGGCTATCCCCATGCGCGCGAGGCGGACCTGTTTGCCCACCATGTGCTGCCGCATATCGACCATGCGCCGTTTTAATCTCTACTTCAAAAGTTGAACTTTCTGGCACTCCCTTGCCACAGCCCCTAACAGGCTTGGCAAAGGAGTGCCGCCCGCCAATGACTGCCCTGCTCAGCCCTCGCCGCCGCCAGTTGCTGTTCCTCCTGGCGCTGACGGCCGGCATTCTCAATCTGGTCGATCGCCAGATCATCGCGGTGTTGAAGCCCACGATCGCGGCCGACCTGCACTGGACCGACGACGATTACGGCACGCTGGCCGCGCTGTTTCAGGCCGGCGCCGCGTTTGGCTTTCTGGCGGCCGGCTGGCTGGTCGACCGGCTGGGGGTGCGGCGGGCCAATGCCTTTGGCGTGGCGGCGTGGTCGCTTGCGGCGATGGCTCACGGGTGGGCGCGCAGCTTTGCCGGGTTCATGGCCTGTCGCATCGGCCTGGGCATGACCGAGGCGATGGGCACGCCGGCCGGGATCAAGACGATGGCCGCGATCTTTCCGCCCGAGCAACGCTCTACCGGCATCGGCCTGTCCAACGCGGTAAACTCCATCGGCGCGATCCTGGCGCCGCTGGCAATCCCGCTGGTCGCCGCGCTGTGGGGCTGGCGCGCAGCCTTCGTGGTGGCGGGCGCCCTGGGCCTGGTCTGGGCGCTGGCCTGGTGGCTGGCAACGCGTGGGGTCGATTTCGACGATGCACCGCGCATCGTGGCCGGCGATCCTGATCCCGTGCCCGTGTGGCGCGAGGCGCGCACCTGGACGATTGCTGGGGCCAAGGTGTTGTCCGACGCCACATGGTTCCTGATGCTGTTCTGGATGCCCGACTATTTTCACCGCGCCTTTGGGCTGGCCGGCACCGAACTGGGTCCGCCGCTGGCGCTCGCCTATGCCGGGGCGGCATTGGGTTCGGTATTGGCGGGCACGGTTTCCAGCCGCTGGATCGGCGCGGGCAAGCCGATCGACAAAGTGCGCAAGCAGATGATGCTGGTTTCCGCGCTCGTGGTTGTGCCCGTGCCGCTCGCCTTGCTGATGCCGGGCGCCTGGGGCGCGGCAGCCGTCCTGGCCCTGGCGCTGGCCGGGCACCAGGGCTTTTCCACCAGCCTGTTTGGCCTGATCGCCGATGTGACACCGCGGGCACGCGTCGGCCGCGTGACCGGCTTTTCCGCATTTTGCGGCAATCTAGGCGGCACCGCGATCACCAAGATCGCCGGCCTCACCTTGGCTGCGGGGCTGGGATATGGCCCGCTTTTCGCCTTTGCCGCCGTCTCTTACCTGCTCGCGCTGGGCTGGATCAGCCTGACCATGCCGCGCATCGTGCCGGTGGAGAACGGCGAAGCGGGCATTGCGTTGGGGCACTAAAGAAAAAGTTTCTTCTCTACCTATTCAGTTGAATATAGCGCGGCGGCGTTCAAGGGAGAAATCAATGCCCCAGTTTTCCGTGTCGCACCGCCGCGCCCTTTTGCTGGCCGGCGCACTGGTCGTGCCTTCCGCCGCCGCCTTTGCCCAGGATGCCGCCCCGGCACCAGCACCGGCAGAAGCCAACGCCCCGGCGCCTGGCGAGATCGTGGTCACCGCACGTTTCCGCAATGAAAGCCTGCAACAGGTTCCTATCGCGATCAGCGCGGTCAGCGGGCAATCACTGAACGATCGCGGCATCCACAACCTGCAGGATCTTTCGGCCAGCGTGCCGACCGTGGATTTCCGTAGCGGCGCCTCGAACAAGGACCGCACCGTGTTCATTCGCGGCGTGGGCACGATCACCACCTCGCCGGGCGTCGAATCCTCGGTTTCCACCGTGCTTGATGGCGTGGTGCTCAACCGCCCGGGCCAGGCTACGCTGGACGTGGGCGAAGTGGAGCGGATCGAAGTGCTGCGCGGGCCCCAGGGCACGCTGTTCGGCAAGAACGCCTCGGCCGGCGTGATCAACATCGTCACCGCCGCGCCCAGCCAGCAGTTCCACGCCTATGTCGAAGGCGGCGCCACCACCGACGCGGAATACCGCGTCAAGGCGGGCGTGACCGGCGGGCTGACCGACACGGTCTCGGCGCGCATCGACGGGCTCTATGCCAACTACAAGGGCAACGTGTGGAACGCCGTCACCAAGGACAAGGTCAACGGCTATGAGCGCTATGGCCTGCGCGGCAAGATCGAGGCGCGCCCGAGCGACGCCTTGACGCTGACGCTCGCCGGGGACTGGCTGCACAGCTACGACACCACGTCAAACGGCGTCTATGCCAACACCAGCCAGATCGCCTATCCCACCAACGCGGTCACCCCTTCGCCCACGCTGGTCGGCATCCTCAATGGCTATGGCATCACCGCCGGCCCGGCCAATCGCACCGCCGCAACCAGCTTCAACACCGACGTGCGCGACGAGAATTTCGGCGCTTCGCTTACCGCGGATCTTTCGCGGGGCGATTACAAGCTGACCTCGATCACGGCCTGGCGTGGATGGAAGAACCACCAGCACCAGGACCTCGACGCCACGCAGGCCAGCCCCGCCGTGCAGGCCCAGAGCGAGGACCATGGCGACGTCAACACCAACCAGTACTCGCAGGAACTGCGCCTCACGTCGCCCAAGGGCAAGCTGATCGACTATGTCGTTGGCGCTTATGTTCTGCGCGCGGAAACCGACGAGCGCTATCAGCGTGACCTGACGCGCACCTCGGGCGTGACGACGGGCGTGGCCAACTATGGCATCCGCGCCAACAACTACGCGCTGTTCGGGGAAGCCAACCTCAACTTCACCAGCAGCTTCCGCGCGATTGCCGGCTATCGTTCCACCTGGGACAAGCTATCGTACTACCACGTTCGCACGTCGACCAACGATCCGAACAACACCGGCAACAGCGCGCTGGCCGTGTCGGGCATCCGTGCTTATCACAACAGCAACGGCTCCACCTCCACGCGGGGCGATTCCTGGCGCCTGGGCCTGCAGTGGGACGTGAGCCCCCATGCGCAGGTCTATGGCACCTGGTCGCGCGGGTACAAGGGCCCGGCCTACAACGCCTTCTTCAACATGCAGGCGACCGACGAAATCGCGCTCGCGCCCGAAACCTCGGACTCGTTCGAAGTGGGCATCAAGGGCAGCACGGCCGACCGTTCGGTCCGCTATGCGATCGCCGCCTATACCACCACGTTCAAGAACTATCAGGCGAACGTGGCGGACCTGGTCAACGGCACGTCGGTGACGCGCCTGATCAATGCCGGCAAAGTGCGCTCGCAAGGCATCGAGGCCGACGTGACGCTGGTCCCGACCAAGGGCTTCACCGTCGATCTGTCGGCCGCCTATGACGATGCCAAGGTGGTGAACTTCAACTGCCCGGCTGGCCTGCCCGCCAGCTGTGACATCAATGGCAAGCCGCTGCCCTTCGCGCCCAAGGTCAAGCTGTTCGCCAATGCGGCCTATCGCTTTGCCCTGACGCAGGCGGTGGATCTGGAACTGCAGAGCGACATCGCTTTCAAGAGCGAAACGCAGTACCAGCTCACGCAGACGCCCGGCACGATCCAGCCGGCCTATGCGATCTGGAACGGCAGCGTGGCCCTGCTGGGCAGCGACGATGGCTGGCAGGTGCGCGCCTATGTCAAGAACATCACCAAAACCCACTATGCCAGCTACCTGGTCAATGGCGGGGTGGCCGGCATCGTCCGCTACGTGCCGCGCGACGACGTGCGCTATGGCGGGGTGACGCTGCGCAAGACGTTCTGATCGCAGCCATCCTGGCGAAATGCCCGCCTCGCGCCATGTGCGCGGGGCGGGCTCTTGAATGAAAATCCCGTGCCGCGGTCAGGCGGCAGGGATGGCGACGATGCCAAGCGGCGCGCCACCGGCGGCAATCGCCAGCAGACGATCGACATTGGGATGCGCGCCGGGATTTTGCCGGGCATCGCTGGTGTGTTCGGCAAACAGCGCCAGGCCATGGGCCGCGGCCGCCTGATCCAAGCCGCCGAACACTTGCCCAAGATAGTGATAGATGGCGAGCGAGCCTTGCTTGCCGGGCAGGTTGGGGATGCTGTCCACCACCGCGCCGGCGGCGTCGATCAGGTCGACCCGGTTCACTCCGGTGATCGGCGGCAGCAGGGCGAGGTTATCCTTGAACGTGGTGGCCGGTTCGATCGGGCGGGGCATGGCGCTTGGTCCTTGTTGCATCGCGGCCCCCATAACGCGCTTTGCCGGGGCGGCAACCCACCGGGCCCGCGTCAGCGTTGCTGCCACCCTTTGGCCCGCGCCGCCTGCTCGGCTTGCGCATCGAGCGCCGGGCCCTGTGCCATGTCTTGGGCCAGGGCCATCAGGGCCGCGTCGGCGCTGCCCGCCTGGCGATAGGCGGCATCGCCCGCGTCCGCACCGCTTGGAGCGCCGCCTACCTCCCGCGTCACTTTCCATCCGCGCGTATCGTGGCAGGCAATCCCGCTGCCCTGCCCACCGGCGTAGCCACGACACAAGGCGCCGCTGGCATCGGCAAAGCTGATGACCACCCGAAACCGCGCGCCGGCCGGGGCCTGGCCTGATAGCTGGGTGTCCAGGGCGCTGGCCAGCGGGCCATCGGCATAGCCGGGTAACGCACCATCCGCACCGCCGCGCGGCAAGACCACCGCCAGGGTTAGCGAGGCAGCAAGCGCCAGGCCGGCACCCCAGCCCAGCCACCGATTGCGCCGGGCGCGCGCGGCGGCAAGGTCTGCCACGGGTGCCGGGCTTTGCGCCAAGGCCGTGAGCAAGGCATCGGGCAGCGGCGCTGCCATCACCGGGGCATAGTGTGCGGCCAGCCGGTCCTTGAGCGCGCGGTGCCGCTCCACCTGGCGGGCCAGATCGGGATCGGCCAAGATGGCGCGTTCCACGTCTGCCCGTTCGGCGCCCTGCAACTGATCGTCGGCATAGGCCGCCAGCGTTTCGGGCGAGACGCTCATTGCCCGTCGTCCAGCATCGCCAGCAAGGCGTCGCGCCCGCGCACCAATCGCGAATTGAGCGTGCCGACCGGGCAGCCGACGATCTCGGCCGCTTCCTTGTACGACCAGCCTTCGACCATCACCAGCAGCACCGCCTCGCGCTGTTCGTCGGGCAGGCGAGCCATGGCGCGGTCAATGTCGGAAAGCACGGCGCGCGCTTCCTGGCCGCCGTCCGCGCCCACGGCCAGGCCGGCATCCTCGTCTACGAAGGTCTGCCCTCGGCGCGTTTCGGCGCGGGCCTCGTCAATCCACAGATTGCGCATGATCCGATACATCCAACTGTCCATGCGGCTGCCCGGCTGCCATTGCTGGCGGCTGCGCAGCGCGCGTTCCACGGTCATCTGGCAAAGATCATCGGCCCGCGCCGCGTCGCGCGCCAGGCCTGTGGCAAACCGGCGCAGCCGGGGCAACAGGGCCAGCATGTCGGTTTCAAAGCGGTCGGCCAGCGTTCTTGCCTTTTTCCATGGATAGAACGAACGATGTCGCTCGTTTCATCCATAGGCACTTCCGCCCAGTTGGGAAACTCTCTTGCGCCCGATCGCCCCTGCCCTGTTCTGCGCACTCGCCCTGTCGGCGCCGCTGGCAACCTCTGCGCCGGCCCAGGTGGCACTGCCTGGCATCGGCAACACGCTCGATCCGCTAACCGATAGCGCGCGCCGGGGGCTGGAGCGCGTGCCCGGCGCGCTGGACGGTACGCTCGACGATGTCGGCGCGTCCGTTGCCCAGACTGTTACCACGCTGGCCCAGGCCAGGCTCGATCGGGTTGCCCGCCTGCTGCGGCAAAACCCCACGACCGTAGAACGCGATCTGGACGGCAACCCGGCGCGCAAGGGTGAGTTGCTGGTCATGGCGCCCGATCCCGCGATGCTGGAAACGGCGCGTGGCCTGGGCTTTGGGATGCTGGGGCAGGAACGTCTGGGCGCGCTGGACCTGGACGTGACGCGGCTGGCCGTGCCCACCGGAATGCCGTTGGCGCGCGCACAGGCGATGTTGAGCAAGGCACTGCCCGGCGCCAGCATCGCCAGCGATGTGCTTCATTTTCCTGCCGCATCGTCTGCGCCCGCGCGCGCCGGGAGCGGGGCGCCGGCATTGCCGCCCTTGCAGACCACGGTGGGCATGATCGATGGCGCCCCCGCCCAACCGGTGGACGCACTGCAGGGCTTTGCCCCCGGCGCACCGGCGCCATCCGATCACGGCAGCGCGGTCGCCGGGCTGCTGGCCCGCGCGGGCGTGCGCCATGTGGCGGCCGCCGACGTCTATGGCCGTGGCCCGGCGGGCGGCAATGCGCTGGCCATTGCCCGGGCCATCGATTGGCTGATCGGTCGGCAGGTGCGCGTAGTGACGATCAGCCTGGTGGGACCGGCCAATCCCGTGCTCGGCCGGGCCGTTGCCGCCGCGCTGCGCCAAGGGGCGGTGATCGTGGCGGCAGTGGGCAACGACGGACCCGCCGCGCCACCCGCCTATCCGGCAAGCTATCCCGGCGTTTTGGCCGTGACCGCCGTTGACGCGCGCAATCGCCCGCTGATCGAGGCAGGCCGCGCGCTGCACCTGGACTACGCCGCCCCCGGTGCCGGCATGCGCGCGCCCGACGCGCGTGGCCGATGGGTGCCGGTGCGCGGCACGTCGTTTGCAGCGCCACTGGTGGCCGCACGCGTGGCTGCGGCGCGCGATGCCCGTGCGGCTTTGCCCCAGGCGCTGGATCGCGAAGCGATCGACCTGGGCCCGCGTGGCCCGGACGCCCAATATGGCCGGGGCCTGTTGTGCACGATTTGTAGGTAATGCGAAAAATTTTGCAGGCGATGGATTAAATCCAATCGGGGGTCCGTTTTCAGGACAAAGGGATCGCACGGAGCACCAGCGATCTCGCAGTCAGGAAAGGATCTCACCATGCGCAAGATTTTTGCCACTTCGCTTATCGCTTGCACGCTCGTGGCCATGCCGGCCCATGCCCAGTTGCTGGGTGGCGGGGGCGGCCTTGGCGGTGGCCTGGGCGGAACCGTCGGCGGCGTGATGGGCGGCACCATTGGCGGCGGCATGCTGGGCAATACGCTGGACGGCGCGTCCACGCTCGACAGCGTCCGCTCCACCACCACCGGCAGCGGCAATGCCACGGGCAGCACCAATGGCCATGCCAAGGTGAACCGCCACAATGGCCAGGTTCATGCCGATCGCACCGCCAGCGGCAGCGCCAACGGTTCGGCAAGCCAAAACCTGACCGCCCCCGCCGGCTCGGTTGCCGGGTCACTGACCGGCAGTGCCAGTGGCACGCTGGGCGGCAGCGCCGACGCGCAGGCGATCGGCACCGACCAGGTGAGCAGCGCGGCCCGCACCGCAACCACGCGCGCCCAAAGTGCCGCGAGCACGACCGCCAGCCGCGCCACCGACACCGCCACTGCTGCGCGTGACACGGCGACCCAGCGTGTGGCGCAGGCCCGCACCACCGCCGGCAATGCCGCTGCCACCGGTGCCAGCAAGGCAAAGGGCGCGGCCAGCACCGCTTCGAGCACGGCGCGCAACACCGCGAACCAGGCGACCTCGGCCGCCTCGCAAGTGGGCGGCTCGGCCAGTGGTAGCGCCAGCGGGTCGCTCACCGGCTCTGCTTCGGCCAACCGCTAAGCGAACCGGCCTTAACCACCGGGCTAACAATCCCGGCGTGCTCCTGCACGCCGGGATTTCGCGCGTCTGCTTTCATCGCGGAGAGCGCAGGCTTTCCACCAGGTAATCGACAAACACCCGCACCCGCGCCGGCGTGGCCCCGCCGCCCACGAAAATCGCGTGGATCTGCTCCTCGTCGCCGGGATTGAAGTCTTCCAGGATCGGCACCAGCCGCCCTTCGGCCAGAGCCTGCGCCACGCTGAACGTGCCGACGCGGGCAATGCCGATGCCGGCCTGCGCCAGATCGCCCAGCGTCTCGCCATTGTTGGCCACGATCGTGCCGTGCACTTCAAGCGCGAAATCGTGCGCCATGCCATCCGCCATGATCCGGCGGAATGGCCAGGTCGGTTCTGCCCGGCGGAAGTTGAAATTGAGGCAGTTGTGGGCCAGCAGGTCTTCGGGCACCTGCGGCGTGCCTTGCCGCGCGAGGTAATCGGGGGAAGCGACGATCACGCGGCCATTCGCCCCCAGCTTGCGCGCGGTCAGCGTGCTGTCGGCCAGCGGGCCAAAGCGAATGGCCACGTCGGCCTCTCCGGCGGCGACGTCAACCAGCGTATCTGTCAGCGCAATGTCCACCAGCACATCGGGATAGCGGCGCACGAAGCCGCCCAGCACCGGCACGACGCACAGGCGCCCGTGCGACAGCGCCGCACTCACCCGCAAGCGACCGCGCGGCGTGCCGCGATCGGCGATCTGCTGCTCGGCCTCGTCCAGATCCGCGAGAATGCGACGCGCCGCGCGCAGATAGGCCAGGCCTTCGGCGGTCATCGTCAGGGCGCGGGTGGAGCGCAGCACCAGCCGCACGCCCAGCCGCGCCTCGATCCGGTCCACCGCCCGGCTGACCGCCGATGGGCTGAGCCCAAGCGCCCTGCCCGCACCCGAAAAGCTGCCATGATCGTGCACGGCGGCAAACAGCGCCATCTCGCGCGCCCGGTCCATTCCAGCACCGGCCTCGATCTTTGCGTTCAATGCACAAATCCTTCGCGTGGGCACGCTCTAAACAGAGCCGCTACTCTGGTCCATCTGTGCATCTGTTGGCAAGGCGCCCGCGCGCCGCAAAAAAGATCAGGATCACCGCGATGAAATGGAATGCCGGGCTGATGGCCCTGGCCCTGGGTGCGTTTGGCATCGGGGTCACCGAATTTGCCCCCATGGGCCTGCTACCCGCCATTGCCACGGGGCTTGGCGTATCGATCCCTGCCGCTGGCCTGCTGATCAGCGCCTATGCCATGGGCGTGGTGGTGGGTGCGCCTATCATGACGCTCTCTACCGGCCGCGTGTCGCGCCGCACGCTGCTGGTTGGCCTGGCGGGCATCTTCACCCTGGGCAACCTGCTGGCCGCGCTGTCCACCAGCTATACCATGATGCTGGTGGCGCGGCTGGTCACCTCTTTCAACCACGGGGCATTCTTTGGCGTGGGATCGGTGGTCGCGGCCAGCCTCGTGCCGCCGCAGCGCCAGGCCGGTGCCGTCGCCACGATGTTCATGGGATTGACCATCGCCAACGTCGTGGGCGTCCCGCTCGCCACCTGGGCGGGTGAAAACGTGGGCTGGCACACGCCGTTCTGGGCGATCGCCGCACTCGGCCTGGCGATGATGGCCGCGCTGCGCTTCACCCTGCCGCCCCTGCCGGCCGAGACCGACGGCAACGCCATGGCCGAACTGCGCGTGCTGATGCGTGGCAAAGTGCTGGGCGCGCTGGCGCTGACGGTCGTGGGATCGAGCGCGATGTTCACCGTGTTCACCTATATCAGCCCGATCCTGCGCAACGCCACCCACGCCTCGCTGGGCTTCATCACTGCCATGCTCGTCACCTATGGCGTGGGTCTTACCGTGGGGAACTGGCTGGGCGGCAAGTTTGCCGATCGCTCGGTCGATCGCACGCTGATCGTCACGCTGGCGGCGTTGACCGCCGTGTTGATCGCCTTTGCCCTGCTGATGCCCTTTGCCTGGCCCACGGCGGTGATCGTGTTCCTGTGGGGCGTGGCCAGCTTTGCCCTGGTGCCGCCTTTGCAAGTGCGAGTGATGAGCGCAGCGGCCGATGCGCCGCACCTGGCCTCGTCGGTCAACATCGGCGCCTTCAACCTGGGCAATGCCCTGGGCGCGGCGCTGGGTGGCGGGGTCATCGCGCTGGATCTGGGCTATCCGGTGATCGCGCTGGCCGGCGCGGCGACCTCGGCGCTTGGGCTGGTGGCGATCCTCTTCACCAGCCGCAAGCGCTGACGCCCGATCAGGGCAGCATGCCCAAGGCAAGGCCACCCGCCGCGCAGGCCAGCAGGACCGTCATCACGCTCCAACGCCGGCGGAACAGCAGGTAGGCCGCCAGGGTCCCCAGGGCGGCGGCGCGCCAATCCAGGCTGGCAAGATCGGGCAACGCGACCGACACCGTGCCCAGCCGCGCCGCCGTGCCTCTGGAAAACAGCACGTGCAGCCCGAACCACAGCGCCAGATTGGCGATCACGCCCACGATCGCGGCCGTGATCGCCGCCAGCGCGCCCTTCAACCGGCGGGCATGCTCCAGCCGTTCAAGCCATGGCGCCACGGCGAAGATCCACAGGAAGCACGGCACGAACGTGACCCAGGTGGTAAGCAGCGCGCCCAGGATACCAGCCATGACCGGGCCGAACGGGGCCGGCGCCCGGAACGCGGCGAGGTATCCCACGAACTGCGTGACCATGATCAGCGGACCCGGCGTGGTTTCCGCCAGCCCCAGGCCATCGGCCATTTCCCCGGCGGAAAGCCAGCCATGGCCGGTGACCGCCTGCTGCGCCATATAGGCCAGCACCGCATAGGCACCCCCGAACGTGACCACCGCGAGCCGGGAAAAGAAGGCGCCGATCTGCCACAACACATGCCCCCGGCCCAGCGTTGCCAGGATCAGCAGCATCGGTGCGGCCCATGCCGCGGCGCCCACCGCAGCCGCCGTCACGCTGGCCCGCCACGGCATCGGCGTGTGCGCCATCGGTGGCGATGCCGGCTTGATCGCCAAGAGCGCCGGTCGCCATGCCGCAACGATCGCGCCTAGAAGCGCCGCCATAGCCACCACCACCGGGAAAGGCGCATTGCCGAGGGCCAGAGCCAGGAACGCGGTGAACGCGATACCCCGCTTCAACCCGGTATCGAGCGCACGCGCCGCCACGCGCCACAGCGCCTGGACCACGATCGCCAGAACCGCAGACTTGATCCCCAGGAACAGCGCGGCAAACCACGGCACGCGCGCGGCAAAGCCATAGACCATCGACAAAGCAAGAATAACCAGCGCGCCGGGGATCACGAACAGCAACCCGGCCGCCAGCCCGCCGCGGACGCCGTGCAGCTTCCACCCGATCCAGATCGCCAGTTGCTGTGCCTCAGGACCAGGCAGCAAATGGCACACGTTCAGCGCATGGAGGAATTGGGCCTCGTCGATCCAGCCCCGCTCGTCCACCAGTTCGCGGTGCATCAGGGCGATCTGCCCGGCTGGCCCGCCAAAGCTGAGGCAGCCGATGCGCGCGGCCACCCGCACGAGTTCGCCGAACGTGGGTGTACCCGGCAAAGCGGCCTCCTCGCGCGCAGCCACCCCGTCATGCCGTATCGTCATCGCTTTCCCCAAACGCCATCGCGCCCGCCAGCGGCAGGCAAATAATGGGCAACGCTTGGGCTAGCGCCTGTCCGGGAGGCCCGCCCCAGTCCCGGTATGCCGATTTAACCGCGTAATCGGCGGCATGACAAGCCGGGATGCAACCGCTTCAGCGACACTGTGACGCGCGCGCCTATCACGGCAATGCCCTTGCCCGCCAAGTACTTCGCCGCAGACTTGCTGCACTGCGTCGAAAACCATCCGTTCCGACCTACGATCGGCCTTGATAGCGGATATCTTCCAGTGCAGACTTGGCGGAGCGGCGCAATCGAACACGAAGCGTGCTGGGGGTCGTAAACACAATGTCGAACTGGCTTTCGCCTGAACCGGTTTCTCCGGCGCGCCTTTGCTGCGCTGCGGGTGGCAAACGATTGTACCCGAACGGGACGCAAGGCCCGCAGCGATCGGCAACGCCTTGATGGCACAAACCGCCCGTCATCTGCGCAAGCCGCCGACCGCCGCCCCGCAAGACACCCGCAGCCATGCCGAGTTGGTGGCCAACCTGGAGCGCGACTGTGACGCGGCCCGCGCGGCCGACGCGGCCAAGAGCCGCTATCTCGCCAACGTCAGCCACGAAATTCGCGCGCCCCTCAACATCATCTATGGCTATGCGCAACTGATCGAGCGCCGATCCGGCGTCGATCCGCGCGAGGCGGCCAAGGTGATCCTGCGCAGCACCGAACACCTGATCGATCTGGTGGAAGGGCTGCTCGACATCTCCCTGGTGGAAAACGGGGTGACCCGCGTGGCCCGCGATGTGGTGCGCCTGCCGGCCTTCCTCGACCAGCTGGTCCGCATGTTCGAGCCCGACGCCAGAGCCAAGGGTCTGGCGTTCCATTACGAAGCGCCGCAGGGCCTGCCGGAATTCGTCCGCACCGACCAGAAACGGCTGCGCCAGGTGCTGATCAACCTGCTGGGCAATGCCATCAAGTTTACCGACCGTGGCCGGGTGGTGCTGCGTGTCGTGCATTCGGGCGAGGTCGCGCGTTTCGAAGTGGAAGACAGCGGCCCCGGGATTTCCGCCGAAGAGCGCGAGCGGATCTTTTCGCCGTTCGAACGCGGTGTGGCCCAGGCCGGATCAACCAATGGCTTTGGCCTGGGCCTGCCGATCACGCGCGCAATCGTCCATATCCTGGGCGGTGATCTCGACCTTGTCAGCACGCCGGGCGCAGGCAGTTGCTTTCGCGTGAGGATGATGTTGCCCAAGGTGTGGGTGCCTGGCGACACGGGGCCGCGTCCGGGGCGCATCACCGGTTATACCGGGCGCCGCCGCACCATCCTGGTGGTCGATGACGATCTGCAACAGCTGGCTTTCGTGCGCCAGGCGCTGAACGACGTGGGCTTTGAAGTGGCGGTGGCCCCCGGCGGCGAAACCGCGCTGGCGCTCTGCAACGGCCAGCGCTTCGATCTCGTGCTGCTGGACGTGCAGATGCCGGGTTGCTCGGGCTGGGAAACCGCGGCACGGCTGCGTGACCGCTTTGCCGATGCCGTTCGGATCGTCATGCTTTCGGCCAACGCCCACGAACGGCATGGCCCGGATGGACAGGCCGCCAGCGATGCGGCCGCCCCGCATGACCTTTTCCTCGTCAAGCCGGTGGAAATCGGGCGGTTGATCGACGCCATCGGCCAGGAACTGGGCCTGGAATGGGAACGCGAGGATATCGCACCCACCCTGCAGCGCCGTGCGCCCGCCACTGCTTTGCCGCCGGCAGCCCAGCCCCACGTCGAACGCCTGCGCGAATTCCTGCGTATCGGCCATGCCCGCGCCATTGCCGGAGAGATCGCCGCGCTGGAACGGGCAGCGCCCGAAGCCGGAGACCTCATTGCCAGGCTCTATGCCCGGCTCGACCGGTTCGACATGGCAGGCCTTGCCCGCATGCTGGACGAATACTGATGGAGCACCAGCAAGTCCGCCGCGACACCGTGCTGGTGGTCGATGACGAGCCGGCCGCCCTGCACCTGTTGACCGACACGCTGGAAGCCGGCGGCATCCAGGTGCTGGTCGCCACCGCAGGCCAGACCGCGCTCGACCTATTGCAGCACATCACGCCTGATCTGGTGCTGATGGATGCAATCATGCCGGGCATCGATGGTTTCGAAACCACCGCGCGGATCAAGGCCAATCCGCAAACCGCGCACGTGCCGGTGATTTTCATGACCGGGCTAACCGAAAGCGAGCACGTCATCGAAGGGTTCGAGGTGGGCGGCGTGGATTATGTGCGCAAGCCCATCAACGTGCACGAACTGCTGGCGCGCGTGCGCGTGCACCTGGGTCATGCCCGCGCGGTGCAGGCCAGCACGGCCAGTCTGGATGCCACCGGGCGCCTGATGATGGCCACCGATACCAGCGGCTTCCTGCTGTGGTGCACGCCGCTGGCGGAACAGGCGATCAACCGCATCGCGCCGGGATGGCGCCGCGATCAGCCGGAATTGCCCGACGAACTGCGCCAGAGCGTCGGACGCCTGCTGGCCAAGACCGAAACCGGCAGCAGCCTGCGCATCGAGCAGGGCGAAGGCGCGCTCGAACTGGTGCTCATCGCGCACTATCGCGAAAACGAAGTGCTGATCCGCCTCAACGAACTCAATCCCCAGGTCGATGCGCGCCAGTTGCAGACCCGGCTGGGCCTGACCGAGCGAGAAGCCGAAGTCCTGCTGTGGATCAGCTATGGCAAGTCGAATGCCGATATCAGCCAGGTTCTGGTGATCAGCCCGCGCACCGTGCAAAAGCACTTGGAGCGCATCTATGAAAAGCTGGGTGTCGAAACGCGCGCGGCGGCCGCGGCGATCGCGATCAAGGCCCTCACGCCCTGATCGCGAACCAAGCGCCGGCACGCCGCGCCGCGTGCGCTTATTTCTTGCGCGCAGCGATCCCCTCGATCTCGATCAGGAAATAGGGGCCGGCCAGCGCCGCCACCTGAAACGTGGATCGCGCCACGGTGGTGGGATTGTCCGCCGTCTTGAAGAACTGCTTGAAGCCTTCGTTGGCGCCGGCAAAATCCATGTGTCCGGTCTTGGGATCGGCTGCCACGAACAGCGTCAGCTTGATCAGGTCCGACATCTTGTAGCCCCGGCTTTCCAGCAGGGCCTTGATCTTGGTGAGGACGCTGATCGTCTGCGTCTTGGTATCGCCCAGATCGTCGACGGATTTGACATCGGCAAAGGTCTTCTTGGGATCGACCGGCGCGGCCAATTGCCCCGACAGGAAGAACAGGTCGGTCCCGGCGGCAACCTCTGCGCCATCGAGAATCAGTGCCTTGGGGTCGGCCTGGAGCTTGGTGACCTGCGCGTGGGCCGGGGCCATGGGGGCCAGCACCGCGGCGGCAAACCCAAGGGCGGCAAGGGCGCGCGTGCGAAAGCCGGGGGAAAATGACATGGCATATCCTTGCAAGAAGTGATGGCGTGCCGGGGGCGGCTGCCCCCTACCGGGCGCCATCCTAATGCCTGCCCGGCAACGCGTGATACGACAATCAGCGTATGGGCAATCCCGCTGATTTGCCTTCCATTGCCGCGATCAAGCCCGGCAGCTGCAAAAAGCGGCGCCGGCAAGCGAGGGCAGCACGACCGGACACAACCCGGATCAATCCGTGCGCCCCGCCCCTGGGAGGGGGTGCGGGAGGAGGGCTCGTTTCCATGGGGGCAAAGATATGTCAGCCTATTCCCGAATTGCATTCGCATCGCTACTTGCATCCACCGCACTGCCGTCCATCGCCATGGCGCAGGATGCACCGGCCGCCGAACCGCCGGTTGGCGAAGATATCATCGTGACCGGCACGCGCGTCACCGGCATGCGGGCGGCCGACAGCGCCGCGCCGGTGCAGGTGGTCGGCACCCAGGCGTTCCAGTCGGTGGGGCAGCAAGACCTCACGCAGGTGCTGGCACAAACGCTGCCGTCGCTCAATTTCCAATCGTTCGGCGGCGATACCGCCAACCTGACGTTGACGGCCGCGCTGCGCGGGCTTTCGCCCAACGACACCCTGGTGCTGGTGAACGGCAAGCGCCGCCACTTCACCGCCAACCTCGCCGTGCTGGGCGGCAGCCCCTATTCGGGCGCGGCCACCACCGATCTCAGCTTCATTCCGACCAACGCCATCAGCCGCATCGAAATCCTGCAGGATGGCGCCGCCGCACAGTACGGGTCCGATGCGATCGCCGGCGTCGTCAACATCATCCTGAAAGACCAGTCTTCGGGCGGTCTGTTCACCACCACCGGTGGCCAATACTACGAAGGTGACGGCAAGACGTTTTCCACCGCGCTCAACTTCGGCGCCAAGCTGGGCGACAACGGCTTCATCAATGTGACCGGCGAATACAAGTTTCACGATTACACGCAGCGTGGTGGCTGCGACCGCCGCTATTTCACCCAAAACTGCACGGTGCGCACCGATATCAGCGCGGTGGACCAGGCCGGCGTGAAGGCCAACCCTTATTACCCGCGGGTCAACAACATCAACGGCGACGCGCGCTATTCGCTGTACAACATCATGGTCAACGCTGGCTATGACATCACCGACAGCATCCAGGCCTATGCCTTTGGCAGCTATGGCAACCGCGTGGCCAAGGCGTTCGAAAACTATCGTCGCGCCAGCCGCGTTTCGGGCACCACCAGCACCGGCACCACGGTCTATCCGCTGCCCGCCGGCTTCAACCCGCAGGAAAGCCTGCGCGAGGAAGATTTCTCGGGCACGTTCGGCTTCAAGGGCGACATTTCGGGCTGGGCCTGGGATCTTTCGGCCACCTACGGTCGCGACGCCGTGGCGCTCTACACGCTCAACTCGGCCAACCCCACTGTCTATGCGATGCAGCAATCGCAAAGCGCCACCGCCATCGGCCTGCAACGCAACTTCTACGATGGCACCCTGGTCAACAGCGAATGGTCGGCAGACCTGGGCGTGACCAAGGACTTCGAAGTGGGCATGGCCAAGCCGCTCACTTTGGCCTTCGGCGGTCAGTGGCGCCGCGATGGCTATGCAATCCAGTCGGGTGAATTCGCCTCTTACTATGGCGGCGGCGCCCAGTCCTATCCCGGCTTTGCCCCAACCGACGCGGGCTCCTACAGCCGCCGTGCCGTGGCCGCCTATATCGATGCGGCCGTCGATCCCGTTACCGGCCTGCACCTAGATCTTGCCGGGCGCTATGAACACTATTCCGATTTCGGCAACGTGTGGAATGGCAAGGTCACCGCGCGCTATGATTTCAGCCCGGCTCTGGGCATTCGTGGCACCGTCTCGAACGGATTCCGCGCCCCGACCCTGGCCGAATCCTACTATTCCTCGGTCAACGTGGGCCCGGGCACCACGTTCGGCCAGTTGCCGCCCAACTCGTCGGCGGCCAAGGTCCTGGGCTTCGGCAACCTCAAGCCCGAAAAGTCCACGTCGTTCTCGGCGGGCTTCGTGGCCCATCCGGGCGGCGGCGTGCAGCTCACGGTCGATGCCTATCAGATCAAGCTGAAGAACCGCATCGTGCCTTCGGCGGCGATCTTTGGTTCGCAGGGCACGTCGGTGGTGTCTCAGGCCGTGCTCGACGCCCTTACCGCACGCGGCGTCAGCCTTGCCGATGCCACGTCCTATGCGGGGATCAACATCTTTACCAACGGTGCCGACACCCGCACCCGCGGCGTGGAAGCGACCGCAGACTATACCAGCGATTTCGGCGGCGGCGCCAAGGTCGCGTGGACGCTCGGCTTCAACTACAACCAGACCAAGCTGCTCAAGGTCTATGCCTTGCCCTCCCAGGTGGTGAACACCGCTTTCAGCCAGACCTCGCTGCTGGACCCCAACTCGATCGACGGGCTGACCACGGCCACGCCGCGTGTGAAGGTCATTGCCAACGCCCTGTTCACGCTGGGTTCGTTCTCGTTCAACTTGCGCGAAACGATCTATGGCTCGGCGCACCAGCGCACCAGCTATTCGGGCAGCGGCTATGCCAACGCCGATGGCTACACCGTCTTGCGCACCGGAACCACGGGGATCACCGATCTCAACGTCGGCTACAAGGTGACGCCGGCGTTCCGCCTCGATGTTGGCGCCAACAACCTGTTCGACAAGAAAGCACCCACAGTGCCCAATGTCGGCGGGCGCCCGGCCAACGGCAGCAACAACTACGATACGCCCATCACCTTTGCGCCATGGGGCATCAACGGCGGATATTACTACGCCCGTGCCACCGTCACGTTCTGACGCAATGGCTGCCGCCGTTTCCGGGTTTGATCGCCACGATCAGGCCCGGGGCGCGGTGGATCGACTGGGACGGGGGGCTGCCCACGCGGCGGCTCCCGTCCTCCCTGCCCAGCACCGGAACAGGCCGGCCACACCAAGATGCTGCACGTGACCACCGATCCCTTGGCCGAAGCGGCCGCAGCCCTGGCCGCCAACCCGGCCAAGGCCGAACGGCTGGCCCGCACCCTGTCGAGCCGCGATCCGGCCGATCCCCGCCCTCGCCTGATCCTGGCATCGGCGCTGCGGCGCCTGGGCCGTCCGGCCCATGCCCTGCCGATCCTGCTCGACCTGGCCCGCGCCTGGCCCAAGGCGGCGCGCACCCGCTATGAACTCGGGCTCGCCCTGTGCGGCGTTGGCCGAGGCCAGGAGGGCGACCAGCAGCTCGATACCGCAGTGGCTATCGACCCTCGCCATGCGGAGGCATGGCGCGCGATCGCCGACCGCGCCTTTGCCTGCGGTGCCGTGCAACGCGAGCGCCGGGCGCTGGCCGCGCTGGCCCGCCTCGATGCCGATCATCCCGATCTGGGCCGCGCAGCCGAACTCGTGGCGCTCGACTGCCATGACGAAGCCGATCCCATTCTGCGCAGCTTTTGCCGCGCCCATCCCCATCACGCCGAAGGGGCGCGTCTGCTTGCCGCCTGCCACATCGCGCATCGCACCGTGCACGCGGCCGAAACGCTGCTGCGCCATGCCTTGTCGCTCGATCCGCAGTCCAAGCGCATCCGCTTCGACCTGGCCCACGCCCTGTTCGCCGCTCGCCTGGCGCAGCAGGCCCTGACCGAACTGGCACCGCTGCTGGCCGCAGAGCCCGACAATCCGGCCTATCTCAATCTCCAGGCTGCTTGCCTCGGCCTGCTTGGCGACGACAAAGCGGCAGAAGCGATCAATGCCCGCCTGGCAGAAGCGTTTCCCGCCAACCCCGGCGTGGCGGTCAACCATGGCCACGCCGCACGGACGGCCGGCCTGCGCGACACCGCGATCCGCGCCTATCGCCGCGCCACGATCCTGGCCCCGCACATGGGCGAGGCCTGGTGGGGCTTGGCCAATCTCAAGATCGGGGCGCTGAGCGACGCCGACGAGGCGCAGATGCGCGGGTTGCTGGGCGGATCGCTGCCAGCCGATGACCGCATGCGCCTGTCCTATGCCCTGGGCCGCCGCCTGGAGGATGCCGGCGATGCCGCTGGCGCCTTTGCCCTCTATGCCCAGGGCGCCGCGCTGGCACGGGTGAAGTTCGGCGGCGCCGATCAGGACTATGCCGCCCAGGCGCACGACGTGTGCCAGCTCTACACGCCCGAATTCCTGGCCGCGCGATCGGGCCAGGGATCACCCGACGCGGCGCCCATCTTCATCGTCGGCCTGCCGCGCTCCGGCTCCACCCTGGTGGAACAGATCCTGGCAAGCCACCCGGCAATCGAAGGCACGATGGAACTGCCCTATATCGGCAGCCTGGTCGGCCGGATCGAGCGCGAAGGTGGCGCCACGCGGATCGCATCGGCCAGCCCTGCCCAGTTGCGCGATTGGGGCGAGGAATACCTGGCCCTGGCCCGTGTGCACTGCCGCCTCGGCCGCACCCATTTCATCGACAAGATGCCCAACAATTTCCGCCACATCGGGCTGATCCGCCTGATCGTGCCAGAAGCGCGGATCATCGACGTGCGGCGCAATCCGATGGCCGCCTGCTTTTCGGGTTTCAAGCAGCTCTTTGCCGAGGGCCAAGAGTTTTCCTACGACCTGGAAGACCTTGCGGCCTATTATCGCCACTACCTGGCGATCGTGCGCCACTTCCACGCCGTGGCGCCGGGCGCGGTTCACACCCTGGTCTATGAAGACTTGGTGGACGATACCGAAGGCCAGGTGCGCTCGCTGCTGGCGGCGCTGGGCTTGCCATTCGACCCGGCCTGCCTGCGCTTCTTCGAAAACGACCGCGCCGTGCGCACGGTCAGTTCCGAACAAGTGCGCCAGCCGATCTATCGCTCCGGGCTCGATCAATGGCGCAAGTTCGAACCGTTCCTGGCGCCGCTGGCCCAGGGACTGGGCGATGACTGCACTGGCTGGCGCGCATGACCCCGGCCTTGCCTCCCCCCGATCCCGTTGAACCCAAAGAGTATGCCATGACCCGAAAACCGCACTTCGCCGCCCTCGCCCTTGCCGGAATGGCGCTGGTTACCTGCGCCACGCAAGCGACGCCCGGCTTTGCCCAGGACCGTCCGGGACCGGGCGGCAGCACGGTGGAAGTGTCGAACCAGGGGCAGGAAGTCTACGAGCAGATCTGCCAGGCCTGCCACATGGCCGATGCCAAGGGCGGCGGCGAACCGGGCGCCATGATCCCCGCGCTGGCCGGCAACAAGAACCTGGCCGACAAGGACTATCCGATCATCGTGGTGATGAAGGGACGCGGCGGCATGCCCTGGTTCAACGGCGTGCTGACCAAGGAACAGATCGCCGCGGTGATCACCTATGTTCGCGGCCACTTCAACGCCTATCCCGATCCGGTGACCGTGGCCGATATCGACCGCGTCGTGGCTGCCGATCCGCCCGTCCCCGAATGCAACACCTGCGGCCATTGAGCAGCACTTCCCCCCCAAGAACCATATCCCGATTCGACCACGAAGGGTTTGCCATGTCAGACGTTTTCACCCCACCCACGCGCCGTGCCCTGCTGACCATGATCGGCAAGGCCGGCGGTGCCGCCGCGCTGTACCAGGCAATGACCGTGCTGGCGCATGCGGCCGACAGCCAGTTCACCGGCCCGCCGCGCCTTTCGGGCGCGCGGCCGGGATCGACGGTGCTGGTGCTGGGCGCGGGCCTGGCCGGAATGCTGGCCGCCTATGAACTGACCAAAGCGGGCTACAAAGTGCAGATCCTGGAATTCCAGGGCCGCGCCGGCGGGCGCAACTACACCGTGCGCGGTGGCGACACCATCACCGAGATCGGCTCCAAGCAGCAGGTGACTTTTGCGCCGGGCAATTACCTCAACCCGGGACCCTGGCGCATTCCCTATCACCATCGCACCGTGCTGCACTATTGCAAGGAACTGGGGGTTCAGCTCGAACCGTTCTTGCAAATCAATCACAATGCGCTGATTCACAATAGAAAGGCCTTTGGCGGCAAGCCGCAACCCTATCGTGAACTGATGGTCGATTGGAAGGGTCACGTTTCCGAACTGCTGGGCAAGTCGCTCAACGCCGGCGCCCTCGATACGGCGGTCACGGCCGAGGACAAGGCCCGCCTGCTCGAAGCGATGCGCGAGTGGGGCGTGCTCGACAAGAACATGCAATACACCAAGAGCTTCAAGCTGGGCGAGCAGCGCGGCTGGGAGCGGGCGCCGGGCGGCGGCGTCAACGGCGCGCCGATCCCCAACGATCCTTTCAGCTTGACCGAGACGATCAACAGTGGCGTGTGGCAGACGCTGGGCTTCTTTGCCGAACACGTGATGCAAACGACGATGTTCCAACCCAAGGGCGGCATGGACCACATCGGCAAGGCATTCCAGGCGCGCGTGGCCAAGATGATCCGCTTCAACACCCGCGTGACCAAGATCGCACAGGACGACAAGGGGGTCACTGCAGCCTGGACCGACACCAAGACCGGCGCCACGGGCGAAACCCACGCCGATTGGATGGTCTGCACGATCCCGGCCCCGGTACTCAACCAGATCGATTTCCAGGCTTCTGCGCAAAAGAAGGCCGCCATCCGCGCGCTGCCCTATGGCAACTCGGTCAAGATCGGGTTGGAAATGAAGCGCCGCTTCTGGGAAACCGACCATGCCATCTATGGCGGCATCTCGTTCACCGACCAGGCCATTTCGCTGATTTCCTATCCCAGCGCCGGGTGCTTTACCGATGGCCCGGCGGTGCTGCTGGGCGCCTATCCGTTTGGCGCGGGCGCCTACATGCTGGCGGGGATGACCCCGGAAAAGCGCATCCAGGCTGCGCTCGACCAAGGTTCCGTCTTCCACCCGGCCGAATACAAGGCTGAATTCCTGTCCGGCGCCTCGGTGGCGTGGAACCGGATGCCGTGGATCCTGGGCTGCTGCGCCAACTGGACGGAGGAAAGCCGCGCGGCCCACTACCAGAACCTCGTCGCCATGGAAGGGCGTATCGTGCTCGCCGGTGAGCATTGCTCTTATTACGGCTGCTGGCAGGAAGGTGCGCTGCTCTCTTCGATCGATGCCATCACGCGCCTGCACCAGCGCGCCATGGCTGCCTGACGAAGACACCGGTTGCCCTGCCCGCCGCACTTGCGGCGGGTGGGATAGCCGCACCTTCAGGTTTGCAGGATCAATGTCTTGCCCATACGCACCATTGGCACGGGCACGCCAGCGGCGATCACCTCGACCGGCTCGATCGGCTGGTAACCGGCGGCCTGGTAAAGCGGCAGCCCGCTCATCGTGGCCATCAGTTCGGCCCTGGCGAAGCCGCTGCGCGCGGCTGCCTGTTCGCAGCCTTGCAGGATACGGCGCCCCACGCCCTGGCGCACGAAGGCCGGGTGGGTATACATCGCGCGAATGCGTGCCGGATCAAGGGTGGGATCAAGCAGGCGCGGATTGCGCAAGTCTGCACTGTGGTCTCCGCCATAGAGCGTCGCCCGCCTGCTCCATCCACCACATCCGGCGATCTGTCCGTCGCGCTCGGCCAGCAGATACGTGCCGTCGGCGATCAACTGGGTATCGAGCCCCATGACAGCGTGGCTGGCGGCAACTTGTGCTGACGTCAGAACATCGGCCTGCAAGGTGTTGATTGCCAGGCGAATGAGCTCGCCCAAAGCTGCGCTGTCGGCCTCGTTTGCCCAGCGCATCGCAAAGTCTTCCTGCCCCCCCGTCATTCCACGCGTCTCCTCGGTCATGCCCCGGCGGGCCGATACCGTGGTTGCGAAAAACCGGGCCGCGTTTCAAGCGGATTTGCCAGTGGGTGCCGGTTAAAGCGCGGGCAGGCTCTGTTGTGAAAAGCCCCAGCCCGCCAGCGCGCCCTTGCCCGCGCGCTCGATCAGCGTCGCAGCATCGCCGATGCTGTAGGGGTGCGCATTGTCGAACCCGCCAAGCTCGTCCCACGCGATCGGCAATGCCACCGGCGCGCCATCTCGTGCGCGGGCGCTGTATGGCACGATCGCGGTAGAGCCGCGCTGGTTGCGCAGCCAATCAATGAAGATCCTGCCCTTGCGCTTGGCCTTGCTCATCGTCGCCACAAACCGTTCGGGCTCGGCCATTGCCATCGCTTCGGCAAAGCGGCGGGCGAAGTCCTTGTGCGTCTCCCAATCGTGGCCGGGTGCCAGCGGAACGATCACATGCACGCCCTTGCCGCCAGAAAGCATGGCAAAGCTCACCAGCCCAAGGTCGGCCAGCCGATCACGAATATCGCGCGCCGCGCGTTTGACGGCGTCGAAGTCCAGCCCCTCGTCAGGATCGAGATCGAAGATCAGGCGATCGGGCTGCTCCACCGCGTCGGCGCGTGCTTCCCAGGCGTGAAACTCGATCGTTCCCATCTGCACGCACTGCAACAGGCCCGCAGCGTCGCTGACGAACAGGTAATCCTCGCTGCCACCATCCTTTTCACGGATCGGCACATGGTGGACGGCGTCGCCAAAGCCACCGGCGTCATGCTTCTGGAAAAAGCAATGCCGGGCGCGTCCCTGCGGGCAACGCACCAGGCTGATCGGCCGGTTTCCGGCAAAGGGCAGCAGCAAGGCCGCCATCGCAGCATAGTAGTCGGCCAGGTCGCCTTTGGTTTGTCCCGTGCCGGGAAAGATCACCCGCTCGCGGTGGCTGATCTCCACGGCGGGCATTGTCACGGGAGCCGCAACGCGCACTTCGGGGGTCACCTCCTTGGCGGGCTTGTCCGCACGCAGGCCAAGGAAGCTGCCATGGCGCACCCGGCCATCGGCAGTGATTTCGGCAAAGGCCACTTCGCCCACCAATTCCGGCTTGATCCAGTTCGCGCCCCGCGCCTCGACGCGTGGCACATCCACGGGCGCGGTCTTGCGCACGAGTGACTTCATCCGCGCGGCAAGGTCTTCAAAGCTATCGGCGTCAAAACCCGTACCGACTTTGCCCTTGTAGACCAACCCGCCGCCCTCATGCTGGGCGAGCAGCAACGAGGCAAAGGGCCTGGTCCGCGATGTTGACTTGGTCCAGCCCACGATCACGAATTCCTGGCGGTTGATGCATTTCACCTTGACCCACGCCTTCGTCCGCTTACCGCTATAGGCCGCATCAATGCGCTTGCTGATGATGCCTTCCTGGCCAGAAGAGCACATGGCCTTGAACAGCTTTTCGCCCGCGCCGATCACGTGGTCGGCAAAGCGCACCGGTGGCGGCGCGCCATGCAGCAAGGCTTCCAACCGTTCCTTGCGCTCGATGTTCGAAAGATCGGTCAGATCCTCGCCATCCAGTTCGAGCAGGTCGAACGCGTGCAGTTCCAGCCGATCGTCTGGCCCTTGTGCGCCATGGCCGCGTTTCAGCACGGCTTGAAGCGCCGAAAAGCCAGGATTGCCGTCGGCAGCGTAGCCCACGATTTCCCCGTCGATCAGGCAGGCGGGCAGGTCGAGCGCGGCAATCGCTTCGACCAGGGGGGCGAACTTGTCGGTCCAATCGTGGCCATTGCGGGTGTAGATTTTCACATCGCTGCCGCAGGCGGCCACCAGCGCGCGATAGCCATCGAACTTGATCTCGTGCAGCCAGTCGTTGCCGGCGGGGACCGCGTCGACCAGCGTGGCCAGTTGCGGCGGGCGAAAAGCGGGCAAGCGCGCGGGTTTGCCGGTCTTGGCCGCCCGGCGCGGCTTGGCCTTGGGCACTTGCGCGTTGTGCTTTGCGGCCTTGGCCATCTGGGTGGTGAACGCCTTGTCCTTGCGTCCGGCCAGGGAAAAGGTGCCAGCCTTGTCAGCGGCGATTTCTGCCATCGTGCGACCGGTCAAGACGCTGACAAGCTCGCGCTCCACCAGCCCGTCGCCTGCCTGGGCGAATACGTCGCCCACCTTGCGCAACAGCCAGTTCTCGCGCTTTTCGCCCGGACGCGGCTTCATGCGGACGAGAAGCCATTCGCCTTTCATCCGCTCCCCATCGAGCGTGAAATGGAGATGGCCATCATCGATGTCTTTGGCCGATTTGCCCGGCACCAGCGCCCAGGTGCCCCGGTCCCACAACATGACCGTCCCCCCGCCATACTCGCCAGCCGGAATCACGCCTTCGAACTGGGCATAGGCCAGGGGATGATCTTCGGTGCGCACCGCCAGGCGCTTGGCATCGGGATCGAGGCTGGGCCCCTTGGTCACCGCCCACGATTTCAGCACGCCATCCACTTCCAGGCGAAAGTCGAAATGGAGCCGCGTGGCATCGTGCTTTTGCACGATGAAGCCATTGCCATCGCCCGGCGCCCCGGTCGCGCCGGAAGGTTCGGCGGTCTTGGCAAAATCACGCCGGCGCTTGTATTCGGCGAGAGGATCGCGGCGGGCCATGGCTCAGGCCGACTTCCGCGGACGCGCGGCGGCGGCGCGCTTGCGTGGTTTTGCCGCGGTCTTGCTTTTGGCCTTGGGTTTGGTCTTGGCGCCCGCGGCACCATCGCTACCGATCGATTTCTTGAGCGCGGCCATAAGGTCGATCACGTTGGACCCGGATTTTTCGGGTTCTTCCACGTCCTCCAGGATCTTGCGGCCCTTCGCCTTGGCCTTGCGCGCGACCAGCGCCTGCAACGCCTCGACATAGCGATCCTCGAACGCGGCAGCGTCGAACGGCGCAGATTTGCGCTCGATCAGCGCCGTGGCCAGTTCCAGCAGTTCGGTGTCCGGCTTCTGGTCGGGAATATCCTTGAAATAGGACTGTGCCTTCTGCACCTCGTCGGCATAGCGCATGGTTTCCAGGATCAAGCCCTTGCCGCACGGCTTGAGGCTGGCGAGCATTTCGCGCCCCCGCACGGAAAGCTGCCCCAGGCCGACCTTGCGCGCCTGGCGCAGGGCTTCGCGCAGCACGATGAACGCCTCGTCGGCAAGGTCGTCGGCCGGAATCACGTAATAGGGCTTTTCGAAATAGAACACGTCGATCTCGTCCTGATCGACGAACTGGACCAGTTCGAAAGTCTTGCGGCTTTCGATCTTCACCGCCTCGATCTCGTCATCCTCAAGCAGGACATAATTGCCCTTGGAAACCTCATAGCCCTTCACGATGTCATCGTGATCGACCGGGCCGATGCCCTGCACGATCTTTTCATAGGAAATGGGCTTGCCCGAAGGCTCGTGAATCTGGCGGAAACTGATCGAGGCGCCAGACTTGGTCGCCGGATAGATTTCCACGGGGATAGACACCAGGGCAAGGCGGATTTGGCCCTGCCAATATGCGCGTGCAGCCATCGCTCGGTCACCCTTTCGCTGGATAGACCCGCCAGGCCCGCTTCAGTTCCGCGCCGAGCGCGTGCGCGGTTTCTCCATCATGGATGAAACGGTGCGCCGGCCTGCTGGCGTGCCCGCGCCGATTGTGTCAAATCGTGTGCAAATCCAACCGCAAGGATCAGAATGCCGATGTTGCCCCGCCTGCCTCGTGCCCTGGCCATGGTGTTCGGCACGTGGCTGACCATCGTGGCCATGCCTGCGCTCGCCAAGGCACCCGTGATCGGGCAGCCTGCCCCGCCATTTGAACTGCGCCTGATCGATGGCACGAAAGTGTCGCTGGCCGATCTCAAGGGGCAGGTCGTGGTGCTGAATTTCTGGGCGACATGGTGCGGCCCGTGCAAGCAGGAACTGCCGCTGCTCGACCAGTACTATGACCTGCAAAAGCAGCACGGGCTCAAGGTATTTGCCATCACCACGCAGGATTCGTTGCCCAACTCCGCGCTCAAGCAGCTGTTTGCCGCCATGCACATTCCCGCGGTCCGCACGCTCAAGGAGCCGTACAGCCCGTTGGAAGGCGTGCCGACCAACTACGTGATCGATCGCGCCGGCGTGGTGCGTTATGCCAAGGCGGCGGCGTTCGATCTCGATGACCTCAACGGCTTGCTCGTGCCCCTGCTGCGCGAACCCGCCCGCTGACCGGAAGACGAACCGCGCACCTGGCAGGCATCAGGGCGCCAGGCTCAGGTCCCCCTGGCTCGGCGCGTTGTACAGCGCCTGGTCCAGCAGGCCTTCACGGCGTGCCACGATCAGCGGCACCAGCATTTGGCCCGTCACGTTCACGGCCGTGCGGCCCATGTCCAGGATGGGGTCGATCGCCAGCAACAGGCCCACGCCCTCAAGCGGCAAGCCCAGGGTGGATAGGGTGAGCGTCAACATCACCGTGGCACCCGTTACCCCCGCCGTGGCGGCGGAGCCCAGCACCGAAACCAGCACGATCAGCAGATAGTCGGTCGGCACCAGCGCGATGTGATAGAACTGCGCGATGAAGATGGCCGAAAGCGCCGGATAGACCGCCGCGCAGCCGTCCATCTTGGTCGTGGCCGCCACCGGCACGGCAAAGGCCGCATAGGCCGGCGGCACGCCCAGTCGCTCCACCGTCACCGCCTCTGCCACCGGCAGCGCCGCGATCGAGGAGCGGGACACGAAAGCGAGTTCGATCGCCGGCCAGGCCTTGGCGAAAAAGCGCAGCGGCGCCAGGCCATGGGCACGCAGCAGCAGCGGGTAGACCCCAAAAACCACCAGGCCGAGGCCGATATAGAGCGCCACCGCGAACTGGCCGATGCCCAGCAGCGTGCCCCAGCCATAGTTGACCACCGCGTTGCCGATCAGGCCGGCGCTGCCCAAAGGCGCCAGGCGCACGACCCAGCCGAGCAGGCGCCGCACCACGGCCAGGACCACGCCCGCCCCGCGCAGGACGGCGTCACCAGCTTCGCCACTGCGCAGCGCGGCAAAGCCCAGCGCCAGGCCGATCACCACCAGTTGCAGGATATTGAACCCGATGGTGGTCTTGGCCGTGCCATTGTCCACTTCGGTCGAGGCAACGATGCCCAGGAAATTGGCCGGGATCAGCCCCTTGATGAAATCCAGCCAGCTACCCACGGTGTGCGGCGCAGCCGCCTGCGCCAGGGAAGCGCCGGTGTTGGCACCCGGCCGCAGGACCAGGCCCAGGGCAATGCCGATCGAAACCGCCAACAGTGCGGTGATGGCAAACCACAGGAGCGTTTGCCCGGCGAGGCGCGCGGCATTGTTGAGATCGCGCAGCCGGCCGATGCTGGCGATGATTGCGGCCAGGACCAGCGGCGGCACCAGCGCCTTGAGCAATTGGACGAAACTGGAACCTACCAGCGACAAGGCCAGTGCCAGCCCGTTGGGCTCACCCGATGCGGCCGGGCCCAGCGAACGCGCGGCCAGGCCCAGTGCCAAGCCCACGGCCATGCCAATCACCACCTGCAGTCCAAACCGGTTGCCCGATCCGCGCGCCGTGCCTGCGCTGGCCATATGCAATTCTCCGTGCTGTCGCGCAGTCTCTGCGGCACATTGTCTATCGGAAACGTAGATAAAAAGGGCAAGTGCGCGATAGACAAGCCCTGCCAAGAAAATTCTTGCCCGTGCCAACCTGGCCTAACGACGCCGTCGATAGGCGATACGCGCGATGATCCCGTTTTCCCGATAGCTGCCCATGGCCAAATTCGATTTGCCTGCCGGGCGGGATCGGGCGCAAGAAAGAGGCGATAAAGCAGGGAGAGAAGAAGCGGCCCATGGTCCGCGTCACCAGGCAGGATCGATCGCCAAGCCGCCGCGGCGCGGCTGCGTTACCCTGTCACCCGATGCCTTCGTTCGTGATGCGGCCGGTCCAACTGGCGCATGATCCGCCCCGTGACCAGGAGCACCGATGAACCACGATGACCAGCCGGGCGCGATGACCGGCATTGCCCTGCTCTTGCCGATCACCCTTTCGACAATGGCGATCGTCTTGCTGGCACCCGTTCTACCCCGGATGATCCAGGAATTTTCGGGGGTTTCCGGGCACGATTACTGGGTCCCGATGATCCTGACGATCCCGGCCCTGTGCATTGCCCTGCTCTCGCCGCTGGCCGGTGTGCTGGGGGATTACTTTGGCCGCCGGCGCCTGTTGCTGGCCGCCTTTGCGTTTTATGCGCTAGTTGGCGTGGCGCCGGTATTCCTGCACGATCTGTCGACCATCCTGATCAGCCGCGTGGGCGTGGGCATTGCCGAGGCGATGATCATGGTGCTTTCCACCACCATGATCGGCGACTATTTCCACGGCGCCGCGCGCGACAAGTGGCTGGCGGCACAAACCGCGTTCGCCTCGATGTCGGCGCTGCTGTTCTTCAACATCGGCGGCCAGTTGGGCAGCTTTGGCTGGCGCACACCGTTCTGGGTCTATCTTTCGGCACTGGCAATGTTGGTGCTGGTGCAGTTGTTTACCTGGGAACCCAAGGGCGATGCCGCCGCGCCGGCGCAAGGCGAAGAACCCCGCGCCGGGCCACACAGCACCAGTTGGGCCGGTTTTCCCTGGTCACGCATGGCCGTGATCCTGGGCATCACCATCTACGGCGCAATCTTCTTCTACACCGTGCAGATCCAGGCGCCGGTCGGCCTGGCCGTGCTGGGCGTGGCCGATCCGGCACGCGCGGGCTTCCTCACCTCGGTGGCGAGCGTGGGCGTGCCGCTTGGCACCTTCGTCTATTCGCGGATCGGACGCTGGCCGGTGCAGCGCCTGCTGGTCATCGAATTTGCCCTGCTGGCGATCGGCTTCCTGCTGATGGGCCGCGCCGACCAGCCCAGCGGGTTCGTGCTGGGTTGTTTCGTCAACCAGCTCGGGGCCGGGCTTCTTCTGCCCACCTTGCTGGTTTGGGCAATGAGCCTGCTGACTTTCGAAGTGCGCGGACGGGGCGCGGGCATGTGGCAAAGCGCATTTGCCCTGGGGCAATTCCTCAGTCCCGTGGTCGTCACGTTTGCCGCCAGCCTGGCGGGCGGATTGCAGAATGCCTTTGCCGTGCTTTCAGGCGGCGCGGCGCTGGGACTTGTCGCGCTGCTGCTTTGCGCCGGCCGGATCAAGCGGGCGCCCGATGCCGCCTTGGTGAAAGTGAGCCTTCATGGTTGATCGCCTTGCCGGCAAGCTGGCAGTGGTGACGGGCGCGGCCACCGGCATCGGTGCGGGCGTGGCCGAAGCGTTTCGCGAGGCGGGCGCGCAGGTTGTCGGGATAGACCTTGCTGGCGCCGATCATGACTGCAACCTCACCGACGAAGCCGCTGTCGCGGCGCTGTTCGAGCAGATCGGCAAGGCGCATGGCCGGATCGACATCCTGGTGAACGCGGCGGCCTTTGCCGTTTTTGCGTGGATCGAGGACATGTCCTACGCCGATTGGAAGCGCACGCTCGCCAGCGAGCTCGACATAGTGTTCCTGCCCACCCGCGCGGCCTGGCCGCATCTCAGGGCCAGCGGCGCGGCCAGCGTGATCAACTTTGCCAGCGCCAATGCCTATCACGCCTTGCCCGGTTCGGCGGCGCTGGCCCATTGTGCCGGCAAGGGCGGCGTTCTGGCGATGACCCGGCAACTCGCCATGGAAGGCGCGCCGCACGCGATCCGCGCCAATACCATTTCGCCCGGCTTCATTCGCACTGCCGCCACCGATCGCCACCTGGCCGCCGATCCGACGCTGGCAGCAAAGATCATCGCCAAGAACATGCTGCCGATCCTGGGCGAGCCGCGCGACATCGCCATGGCAGCCCTATGGCTGGCCAGCGACGAGGCGCGCTATGTCACCGGTGCCGACATCTCCATCGACGGTGGCGCCACGGCCTGGTGAAATTTGCGCGAAGGCGGCGACGGAAAGCGCTGCCTCATGCGTTTCAGAGGCGTATCTCGTGGAGGATAGGATGCGCACCTTGATGATCTTGCTGGCTGCCGTGGCGATGCCGGCCGCTGCCCTGGCCCAGGACGCGGGCCCAGGAATGGGCGCCGCGCGCCAGTCTGCCGGCACTCTTACGCGCGACGCATTCATGGCGCGCCAGACGGCGCGGATCATGGCCGCCGATGCCGATGGCGATGGTCGGATCAGCCGCGCCGAGATGGCCGCCGCGGCGCAGGGCAAGCGCGATCCGGGCCCGCTGTTCGATCGCATGGACACGAACAAGGACGGTTATCTCGACAAGGATGAGATCCAGCATGCGCTTGCCGCCCGCTTCGATCGCATGGACCGCAACGGCGATGGCGTGCTCACGCCCGAAGAGCGCATGCACGGCCGGGCCAGCGGCGGTGACGGCGCCAACGCCGATGCAGGCGGCCAGGCGCCTTCGCAATAGGCGCGGCCCCGTTGCGATCCGGCGCGGAACGTCCGCTTGACCGAACACGATCCCGGCGATCCGGACGCCCCTCTCGTGGCGCGCGTCGGTCGTGGCGAAGAAAGTGCCGTGCGCCAACTGGTTGGGGCAAAGCTGCCCCGGCTGCTGGCCTTGGCGGCCCGCCTGCTGCACGATCGACAGGAGGCAGAAGACGTGGCGCAGGAAGTGTTCCTGCGCGCCTGGCGCCAGGCGCCACGCTGGCGAACCGGGCAGGCGCGCTTCGACACCTGGCTGCACATGGTCACGCTCAACCTGTGCCGCGACCGCTTGCGCCGCCGCAAGCGCGGCACTCTGGGCGATCCGCCCGATCTGCCGGACCCGGCGCCGCTGGCAGATGCCGCACTGGAAGCAGATGCTCGCAGCCAGGCCGTGGCCCGGGCCGTGGCATCCCTGCCCGAGCGGCAGCGCGACGCGATCCTGCTGGTCCACTACCAGGAACTGGGCAATGTCGCAGCGGCCCAGGCGCTGGGCGTCAGCGTCGAGGCACTGGAAAGCCTTCTGGCGCGCGGACGTCGCACCCTGCGCCAGCACTTCGCGCGATTGGAGGGCAACGATGACTGATCCCATGACCCCCGAACGCTTTGCCCTGCTGGCCGACGCCTATGGCGGCATCGAGCGTTGGCCCGACCATCTGCAGGCGCAAGGTTGGCAAATGGAGCATGATCCCGCGTGCGCCGCGCATCTGGCCGCAGCGCGCGCGCTGGATGTGCGGCTGGCGCAATGGCAGGCGCCGGTGCCATCGCCCGACTTGCGCCGCACGGTTGCTGCGTCATACCGCCGCCACTGGACCTTGCGCGCGCGGGTCTGGTGGTCGGCGCTCGGTATCGGCACGGCGCTGGCTGGGGCGACCGCCGGCTCCGCACTCGCCTTTGCGTTGGAAACCGGCGCCCCGCCCGCCGGTTTCGAAGCGACCGCATTTGGCGAGATGGGGCAGGTGGGGGAGACGGGCCGATGACGCCGCGCACGCTCAAGTTGGTCTGCGCGGTTTCGGTGCTGCTCAACCTCTTCCTGCTGGCGGCCATCGCCTCGGCTTCACTATGGCTCAAGTTGCCGCAGGCGCGGATCAACGCCGGCAGCATTCGCATCGCCGGGTCGGAATTGCCTGCAGACGAACGCAAGGCGTTCCGCCACATGCTGCATCAGGCGCGGCACGACATGCGGCCACAGATCCTGGCCGGCCGCGCCGCGCGCCACGAGGCGGCGATCTTGCTGCGGGCCCCCGTGGTCGATCAGCCCGCGCTGCTGGCGGCCCTGCAAAAAGTGCGGGACAGCGACGTTGCCGTGCGTACCCATGTGGAAGCCAAAGCCGTGCCCTTCGTGGCTGCCCTGCCCCTGGCCGATCGCGCGAAGCTGGCCGACGGGCTTGAGCCCAAGGGGCAGACACCGGGAAAATAGGCGCGACGGAAACCGTCTCAGGCGGCGTTCAACGAGGGATAACAACGCGATGCCTTGCAACCGGATGTGTCCCGATGCCCCTATCCACCGAACTTTCCCCTGCGGCGATCGCTCTCAATCGCTTTGGCCTGGGCGCCACACCGGCCCCGCTGCCGGGCGATCCGCGCCAATGGCTTACCGCCCAGTTCGATCGCTTTGAAACCACGCCGCCGGCTTTTGCCGCCCTGCCCGATGCCCGCGCCATGCTCACCGCCTATCAAGAGCAGCAGCGTGCATTGCGCAAGCAAGCGCCGCCCCCCGCACCGGGCGGCCCGATGCCGCCGGGCAAGACACCCGAGCAGAAGCTGGCGCGACGCGATTTCGGCCAGGATGTGCGCGCACTCTATGGCCAGGCGGTGCAGGCCCGCACGCAAAGCGCGCTGACCACACCCGCGCCTTTCGTGGAGCGCATGGTGCATTTCTGGTCCAACCATTTCTGCGTCTCGGCTGACGACATCCCCGTCACGGCCTTTGCCGGCGCGTTCGAACGCGATGCGATCCGCCCCCATGTGCTGGGCCGGTTCGAAGACATGGTGCTCGCGGTGGAACGCCATCCGGCCATGTTGATGTATCTCAACCAGAACCAGTCGATCGGGCCCAACAGCCCCGCTGCGCTGCGCGCGCAGCAACGCGGCGGCAATCCCCGCAAGCAGGGGCTCAACGAAAACCTGGCACGCGAAATCATGGAACTGCACACGCTGGGCGTGCGCTCGGGCTATACCCAGGCAGACGTGACCGAGTTTGCGCGTGCGATGACCGGATGGACCATCGGCGGCCCCAACGATGATGCGCCCGGCGATTTCGCCTTCCATCCCCAGCAGCACGAGCCGGGCACGCGCATGGTGCTGGGCAAGGCCTATGCCCAGCAAGGCATGGATCAGGCCCGCGCGGTGATGGCCGACTTTGCCCATGCCCCGGCCACGGCCACCCATGTGGCGACCAAGCTGGCGCGCCATTTTGCCGGCGACAACCCGCCGCCGTCGATGGTGACCCGCTTGGCCAATGTTTTCCAGACAACACGCGGCGATCTGCCCAGTCTTTACAAGGCCTTGATCGAAAGCCCCGAGGCATGGCAGCCACAACCGCTCAAGGCCAAGACGCCGTGGGAATGGACCGTTTCCGCGCTGCGCGCCCTGGGCCGCAATGAACCCGGTGCCTTGCAGATGGCCGCGATCCAGCAACAACTGGGGCAGCCGGTTTGGAAGCCGGGATCGCCCGCCGGATGGGATGATACCGCAGCCAGCTGGATCGCGCCCGATGCCCTGATGCGCCGGGTGGAATTTGCGCAGCGCCTGGTGGCACCGCTCGCCACGCAGATCGATGCGCGCCGGTTGGCCCCGCAAGTGCTTCCCGGCGCGCTCACGCCGGCCACGCAGGAGCAGATCACCCACGCCGAAACGCCGGCCAGCGCCCTTGCGCTGATGCTGGTCTCCCCTGATTTCCTGCGGAGGTAATCATGTTGCACCGTCGCCACTTCCTCAGCTTTGCCGGCATCGGGGCCGGAACCCTGCTGGTCGCGCCACACATGGCGCTCGCCGCCGTGGAAACGGAACGCCGTTTCGTCTTCATCATCCAGCGCGGCGCGGCCGATGGGCTCAATATCGTCGTGCCCTATGCCGATCCGGCCTATGCTTCGTTGCGCGGCGCGCTGGCAATCGATCCTGCCGCCGCCATCCGGCTCGACGGCACGTTCGCGTTGCACCCCGCGCTCAAGGAAACCGCCGGCATGTTTGCGCAAAAGCAGGCGATGTTCGTGCATGCCATTGCCTCCCCCTATCGCGATCGGTCCCATTTCGATGGGCAGAACGTGCTCGAAACCGGCGGCACCCAGGCTTACCAGGTCAAGGACGGGTGGCTCAACCGCTTGGTGACCATGTTGCCCAAGGCGCGCGACACGGCGATTGCGATTGCCCCCACGGTACCGGCGGCGCTGCGCGGGCCGATGCAGGTCACGTCCTATGCGCCATCCGGCCTGCCCACGCCGTCCGACGATCTCATGCTGCGCGTCGGCCAGCTCTATGCACAAGACAGCCAGCTGCATCCGGCGTGGGCCGCTGCGCTCGATGCGCGGCAACTGGCCGATGGCAGCGGCGCCAAGCAGGATCCGGCCAGCCTGGGCCGGTTGACCGCCAGCTTCCTCACCAAGCCGCACGGCCCCCGCATCGCCATGCTGGAAACCGGTGGATGGGACACGCATAGCGGGCAGGAAGGCCGCCTTGCCAACCAGCTCAAGGCGCTCGACAGCCTGCTTGCCGCACTGCGCGACGGGCTTGGCCCGGTGTGGAACCAGACAACCGTGCTGGTCGCTACCGAATTCGGCCGCACTGCCGCTGCCAACGGCACCGGTGGCACCGATCACGGCACTGGCTCGGTGGCGTGGGTGCTGGGCGGGGCGGTCAAGGGCGGCCGCGTGATCGCCGATTGGCCCGGCCTTGCCAACAATCAGCTGTACGAAAATCGTGACCTGCGGCCCACTGCCGCGCTCGACGCCCTGATCGCGGGGCTTGCGGCCGAAAGCCTGGGCCTCGATCCCGATCGGGTGACGCGGCGGCTGTTTCCCTCGGCCGGGTCTCCCCGTCCCCTCACCGGGCTGGTCGGGGCGTTGCCTGGCGTGGCCTGACGCGAACGGCACGGTTTGAGAATAATCGTGCCGGGTCAGCGCCTGCCCCATGGTAATTCGCGTTCGAACCACCATATAGGATTTATCGCGCTTTCTATGCCTTCGAGCATGAGCGTGGCTGAGAGATGGTTCGTGCTCCCGCTCTTTGGTGGAGACGAACAATGTCCTCTGGTTCCAGCACCTTCATACCGCGCCACGCGATGACCCGGCGCCAAGGCACCAACACAGCCATCGGCTTTACGCCAAGCTGCTGAATTTCTGCCGTGGCGATCCCGCCAGCGGCGACCACCACGAAGGATGCCCCAATGGAACTCACATCCACTTTCTGCCGGGGGCAGGAAACCATTCAGCGCGATCGCGCTGCCAATGCCATGCTGCAGAATGTTCGCATCGTGGCCGGCCAGGCGGCCGAGGCATGGCGGATGGTGGCATCTGCCGCCGAAAAACGCGAAGCCTCGCGCGCCAGGGCCCGCACGCTATCCGAAATCGCTGCCTTGCAGAACGCGCCGCGATCGGATGACGCCGACCAAGTGTTCAGCGAAAACCCGGATCGTGGCATGGCAAGCGCCTGACGACGCGCCACCTGCCGCCGTTCAACCGTTGCCGCAAGGCCCCGCTTCAGGGCAGAACATGGGGCCGGGTCGGAACCGCTTGCGCGATCGCCTGCTCCAGTTCTTCCATGTTGAATGGCTTGCACACGATGATCGCCCGCTCCACGCTTTGGGCAATGGCCAGGGTGTTGCCCGTCACATAGACGTGCGGCACAAAGCCTTGCGCGGCCTGGATGCGGCGCATGGCCGAAACGCCACTGCCGCCGTGCAGGCTGCCGTCCACGATCATCAAATCCGGGCGACACAGGCCGGCGGCCTTGACGGTTTCGTTCTCGCTGTGCGCGATGGCGCAAACATCGTGCCCCATCGCGATCAGCAATTCTTCAAGATACATGGCGATCAGCGCGTCGTCTTCGGCGACGACGATCCGCAAGGGCGTGCTCATGTCGCGTCCTCGCCCGCGCCGCCTTCGTTGACCCAGACCGCGATGGAGGCGCCCTGGCCCTCGCGCCGGCGGAGGGATCGGGCGGTCGCTGGCAGCCGTGGCTTGGGCTTGGCAACGAACGTTGCAGCAGCGGCTGGCAAGGCCGGTAACGGTGGCAGGGTCGGCATGACTGAGGTCTCCACACTGCGTGGGTGGCAAGGCAGCGCATTCCTGGGTTGAATCCGACAGCCACCAGGGTGGCTTTCGCTGCCTGCCTAAGCGCGCAAGCGCAGGTCAGGCAGGATCGGAAACTACCCAGCGGGCGCCGCTGGAGCGGTAAAGCCATTATCAATGCGAGGTTTAGGGTGCGCCATGGTAGAAGATGGCCACAAGGGGGCGACAATGACACGACCTGCGCGCGGCAATGCCCCTTTGAGGCCAGGCGGCGGCTCGCCTGGGCCTGGACCAGACCTGGTTTCCACGGGATCGACCGGGACTATTCCGATCATCGCCATCGGCGCCTCCGCCGGCGGGCTCGACGCGCTGTCACGGCTGTTCGATGGACTGCCCGCTGATAGCGGCGCGGCCTATGTGCTGGTGCAGCATCTCGATCCAAGCCACAAAAGCCTGCTTCCAGACCTGCTCTCCGACCGCACCACGATGCCCGTTGCCGAAGCGAGGGAGGGTGAGACGCTTGGCCCCGATCGTGTCTATGTCATTCCGCCCGGCCGCTACCTGTCGGTGCGCGGCGGCGCCTTGAGCCTGTCTCCGGTCGATGCGCAACACGGCGCGCGCCTGCCGTTCGATTTCCTGCTCAAGTCGCTGGCAACCAGTTGTGGGCCACAAACAGTCGCCGTGATTCTGTCTGGCCATGGTGCCGACGGCAGCGGCGGCCTGGCCGCGCTGAAGGCTGCCGGCGGCAAGGCCGTGGCGCAGGATCCCGCAGAAGCGGAATATCCCGGCATGCCGCAAGAGGCGGTTGCCACCGGGCTGGTCGGTGAAGTGGCATCGCTCGCCGGCATGCCGGCGATCCTGGCCCAGCTGGCCAATGCCGCACGGCAACGCGGCGCTGGCGATGCTGCCCCGGCAAGCGGCAGCCCCGGCGCGATCCTCGCCTTTCTCAAAGCGCAGACGGGCCATGATTTCGAGCATTACAAGCCCGGCACCATGGCGCGCCGCATTGCCCGGCGGATGGGGCTGCTCGCCCTGCCGACCGGCGATCTTGATGCCTACCTGGCGTATCTCAAAGCCGACGCGACCGAATGCGATCTGCTGGTCGGCGACTTGCTGATCAACGTCACCAGCTTCTTTCGCGATCCCCAGGTATTCGAAGCGCTGGAAGCCTTGGTGATCCCCGAACTCATCCAGCGCCTGGCACCAGGCTCCCCGCTGCGGGTGTGGGTGGCGGGGTGCAGCACCGGCGAGGAAGCCTATTCCATCGCCATGGCATGCAGCGATGCCATTGCCGCGGCCGGGCGCACCATCAAGCTGCAGATCTTCGCTTCTGATCTCGATCCGGTTGCCGTGGCCATTGCCCGCGAGGGATTTTACGCGGCTGACATTGCCGATACCATGTCGGCCGAACGACTTGCCCGCTATTTCATCCACGAGGAAGCGGGATACCGGGTGGCGCCCAATCTGCGCGCGCCGGTGGTCTTTTCGGTGCAGGACGTGCTGGTCGATCCGCCGTTTTCACGCATCGACCTGATCGCGTGCCGCAACCTGCTGATTTACCTGAACGTCGCGGCACAGGCAAAAGTGATCGCGCTGTTTCATTTCGCCCTGCGCGAAGGGGGCGTGCTGCTGCTCGGCACGTCGGAAACGATCGCCCGCGCCGAAGGCCGGTTCGAGCCGGTGGCCAAGGCGGAATGCTGCTTTCGCCATGTTGCGCAAAGCCGGCCGGGGGAAGCCGGCTTTCCGTTCAGCGTGAGCGAGCGTTTGCCCCTGCTGGCCACCAGTGGGCCCGCGCCCACGGCCCGCCAGGTGAGCCTTGCGGATCTGTCCCGGCGCGCAGTGCTTGCCGCCTATGCGCCGGCCGCCGTACTGGTCAACCGCCGGCACGAATGCCTGTTCACGCTCGGCCCGATCCATCGCTACCTGCGGCTTTCCACCGGCTATGCCACGCTCGACCTGCTGGCCATGGCCGCGCCGGCACTCCGGGGCAAATTGCGCCTGGCTATCGCCCGCGCCGGCAAGGCAGTGCCGAAGGTGGACGGCGGCCGCGCCCGGGCGATGGTCGATGGGGCGGCGGTGTGGTTCCGCATCGAAGTACAGTGCCTGGCCGAGACCGACGAGGAACTGCTGCTGGTCTGCTTCCTCGAAGAACCGATCACCGAGGCCGGTTCGTCAGCCACGCTGCGCCCGGCAGACACCGCCCGCATTGCGGAACTGGAACAGGAGTTGGTGGCAGCCCAGGCGGAATTGCACACCGCGCTGCACGAGCGCGCCGTGGCCGACCAGGAGCAGAAGGCGATCAACGAGGAAGCCCTTTCGGTCAACGAGGAATTCCAGTCCACCAACGAGGAACTGCTCACGTCGAAAGAGGAACTGCAGTCCCTCAACGAGGAACTCACCGCGCTCAACAGCCAGTTGCAGGAAACGCTGGATCGGCAGCGCATGGCCTCGGACGACCTGCAGAACGTGCTCAACAGCACCAACGTGGGCACCATGATCCTCGACGCCGGGCTCAACATCCGCTTTTTCACCCCGGCAATCAGCCCGCTGTTCAACGTGATTGCCAGTGACATCGGCCGCCCCCTGGGCGATCTGCGGCCGATGGCCGACGATCCGGACCTGCTGGTCGATGCCGCGCGTGTTCTTGCCGCCGAAACGGTGATCGAACGCGAAGTGATCACCCAGGACAAGGCCTGGTATCTACGCCGCATCTTTCCCTATCGCGCGCATGACAGCCGCATCGAAGGCGTGGTGATCACCTTTGCCGACATAACCGAGCGCAAGCACAACACCAGCGCGCTCGAAGCCGCCAAGCTGGAAGCGGAGCGCGCCAACGCGGCCAAATCGCGTTTCCTTGCGGCCGCCAGCCACGATCTGCGCCAGCCGATGCAAGCCCTGACCCTGCTCAAGGATTTGCTGAGCCGGTCCACCCAGACCGAGCGCGGGGCCACGCTGCTGGTGCGCTTCGACCAGACGCTGCGCGCGCTTTCGGGCATGCTCGACGTCCTGCTCAACATCAACCAGATCGAAGCGGGCCTCATTCACCCCAAGCGGGCGGTCTTTCCCGTGGCCGACCTGCTCAATCGCCTGCGCAACGAGATGACTGCCCTCGCCCAGGCGCGCAAACTGACGCTGACGATCCTGCCGTGCTCGGCCATGGTCGAAAGCGATCCGCAACTGCTTGAACAGATGGTGCGCAATCTTTTGGGCAACGCCATCAAATATACCCACCAAGGCAAGATCCTGCTGGGGTGCCGGCGTCGCGGCGGGCAATTGCGCATAGAAGTGTGGGATACCGGCATCGGCATCGAGCCCGACCAGTTGCACGCGATCTTCGAAGAGTTTCACCAGGTCGACAACCCCGCGCGCATGCGCAGCCAGGGATTGGGCCTGGGCCTGGCGATCGTCCAGCGGCTGGGCGCTTTGCTGGAGCACGAGGTCGATGTGAAATCGCGGCCGAAAAAGGGCTCGGTCTTTGCCATCAGCGTGCCGCGCGAGGCGCGCGAGGCGCCCGTCGAGCCGCGATCAGCGCCGTCATTGCCCGCCCCCGTGGCCCTCCTGCCCGACGCGGCCTATCACCCGCGCGCGCAAGTCATGATCGTGGAAGACGATACCGATCTGCGTGAGCTGCTCGCCGAAATGCTGCGCTCCGACGGCTTTCTGGTGACCAGCGCAGCCAATGCGGTTGAAGCGCTCGACCTCATCGTAACCGCGGCCGTGCGGCCCGATGTCGTGCTGACCGATTACAATCTGCCCGATGGCGGCAACGGCATCGAACTGCTCGCTGCCCTGCGTGCGCGGCTGGGGGCAGACCTGCCCGCGATCGTGCTGACGGGCGACATATCGGCCAAGGCCATGGCGGACATCGCGGATGCGCATTGCCAGCACCTGAGCAAGCCGGTCGATGCCAAGCAACTGGTGCAACGCATTGCCCGTCTTTGTGCCGGCGCGGCATCGGCCGCACCAGCCATCACGAAGCAGGACGCCAGCTTGGCCGGCGTGACCTATGTGGTGGACGATGATCCACACGTGCGCACCGCGATCCGCGATCTGTTGGCCGGGCATGGCTTGGCCGTGCAGGATTTCGACAGTGCAGAAGCGTTTCTGGCCGCCTACAAGCCGGGCGGTACAGGATGCCTGCTGGTGGACGCGCACCTTCCCGGCATGAGCGGGGTTGCCCTGCTTGCCCAGTTGCGCACCGGCGGAGACCACTTTCCCGTGATCTTCCTGACCGGCGACGGCGATGTGGGCCTTGCTGTGCAAGCCATGCGCGCGGGCGCCTGCGAATTCATCGAAAAGCCGGTCGGCCAGGCCGATCTTCTCGCCAGCATTGCCCGCGCAACCGACCAGTCGCACGACAGCCGCGTGGTCGATGCCGCCCATGCCGACGCGCTCGCCCGCATCGCCAACCTGACGACGCGGCAGAAACTGGTCATGGACATGGTGCTGGCCGGCCATCCAAGCAAGAACATCGCCGCCGACCTTGGCATCAGCCAGCGCACGGTCGAAAATCATCGCGCGGAAATCATGCTGCGCATGAGCGCCAAATCGATTCCTGAATTGGCCCGGATCGTGCTGCTGGCACAGGATTAACACCCAAGTGTTGGCAACGATGGAAAGATTGCCATTGCTGTCTGGGTATATTCCGAGGCTGTGCCCAACCTGAACCAGCACGTAGACATCGGACCGATGCTTGCCATTCGGCACGCTGGTCCTGGGCTGCCCGGTCTTTTTGGGCAGGGCTCGCATCCGGACCGGCTGCCTATCGGCAAACAGCCGATGCCCAACGGGTGGCAGTGACTGCACAAAACAAGCCGTGCCGTCGCCACCAAAGGCCGATCGAGCCGGTGGGCATCTTCAGGAGGATACACCAATGACGCCCTTATCCCGAACATGCGTTGCAAGCGCCGTGGCCCTGGCCACGATCGGCACGCTATCGGCCCCTGTCGCCCAGGCGCGCAGCGCGGCCCAGATCGCCGCGCAGGGCCGGCTAACCCTGGCCCAACTCGAACAGAGCGAGCCCAGGGCGCGGCGCCTTGCGGCACAGGCGCGGGGCATTCTCGTCTTTCCTGCGATCTACAAGGCCGGATTGCTGATCGGCGGGGAAAGCGGCAATGGCGTCTTGTTCGTCAAAGGCCGGCCCACGCGGTACTACAACCTGTCCGGCGGAACCTGGGGCCTGCAGGCGGGTGCCCAGCAATTCAGCTATGTCCTGCTGTTCATGAATGAGTCCGCGCTGCGCTATCTGCACAAGAGCGATGGCTGGGCCGTGGGCACAGGGCCCAGCGTCGTCGTCGTCGACAAGGGCGGCAGCGCCGAAGCCAACAGCACCACCCTGGCCAAGGACGTTTATGCCTTTCCGTTCAACGGCAAGGGCTTGATGGCCGATCTTACCCTTCAGGGCACGAAGATCAGCCCGATCCACCCACGCTGATCGCTGCCGTCGGCACGATCATCCCGCGGTTGCCGCAAGCCGCCTCCTGCCTCCTTATCCCAAGATCGGAAACGTCATGAAAACGCTCCTCATCGCGACAGCGCTGGCGACAAGCGCGCTTGCCACCACAGTCCACGCCCAGGATACCGGCCCCTACGTCACCGTGGAAGGCGGCGCGGTCAAACAGGAACGTGCCAATGTCCAGGGCCCGGCCGGATACGAACACACCGACCGCTTCAAGACGGGCTGGGAAGCCGGTGGTGCGCTCGGCTACGATTTCGGGCATTTCCGCCTGGAGGCCGAAGGTTTCTACAACCGCTCCACGCTGCGCGAGCAGGACCGCCCGACCGGCACGCCGCTGCCCAACGGCACGTATACCAGCGATGATGGCCTGAACGGCCGCACCACCACCGTCGCCGTGATGGGCAACGCCCTGATCGGGCTGGGCCATTGGGGCGGGATCAAGGCTTACGTCGGCGGCGGCGCAGGCTATGCCCGCACTCGGCTGTATGAAGCGCTGCCCAGCGCCGGCCACATCGACGATCACGATCGCGGCTTTGCCTGGCAGGCGCTGGCGGGGCTGACCGTGCCACTGGGGCGCAATGTCGATCTGGGCGTGCGGTACCGCTATTTCCGCCCGGATGGCGCGGATCACTTCACCCACTCCGACGGGACCGACCGCAAGGTGTCGCTGCGCTCGCACGCGCTGCTCGCCACCTTGACGTTCAACCTGGGCGGACGCGCCGCGGCGCCGGAAGAAGCACCTCCCCCGCCCCCGCCCCCGCCACCGCCCCCTGCACCGTTGCCGCCGCCACCGCCGCCTCCGCCGCCCGTGGCCGCCACTTGCAACCACGGCCCGTACATCGTGTTCTTCGATTGGGCCAAGGCCGACATTACGGCCGAAGCGGCCAGCATTCTCGACAATGCCGTGCAGGCCTATGGCAATTGCGGCGGCGTGGCGATCACGCTGGCAGGCTACACCGACAGTTCGGGCTCGGCCCGTTTCAACCTTGGCCTCTCCGAGCGCCGGGCCGAAGCGATCCGCCGCTACCTGTCCAGCCACGCCATTGCCGATAGCGTGATCACCAGCCATGCTTATGGTGAAGCCAACCAGCGGGTGCCCACCGCCGATGGCGTTCGCGAACTGCAAAATCGCCGGGTTGAAATCACGTACGGCCCCGGCGCCGGATACTGATCCTTGGCGCAAAGACATGCGATCGGGCCCCCGCCCGATCGCATGTCTTTGCATCCCGCCCCCGCGCGCTACTCCTTATTCTGCGAGGCACCATGCTTATCCGCGCCGGCTATGATATCGGCTTCCGCTGCGAACAGCCCGTCCCGATGCTGGCGAACCTGAGTGTTCATGCGTCGCGCAACAAGGACTTGCGCAGCGTGCAACGCATCTTCACCACACCTGAAGTGCCGCTCTATGATTATGCCGACGGCTTCGGCAACATCTGCACCCGGCTGACTATGCCGGCCGGCGGGGCAACTTTGTCGTGCGGCTTCGTCATCGAAGACCCTTTCGAGCCCGATCCGGTGGACATTCACGCACAGCAAGCCGCGCTGGTCGACCTGCCCGACGACGTGCTGCTCTATTTGCGCGGCAGCCGCTATTGCGAAACCGATCAGCTGCTGGAAACGGCTTGGCGCCTGTTCGGTCAGTGCCGCCAGGGATGGCCCCTGGTCCAGGCGATCGTCGATCATGTCCACGCCTCCATCCGGTTCGACTATGCGACGGCGCGCCCCACCAAGACGGCATGGGAAGTGTTCCATGAAGGCAGCGGCGTCTGCCGCGATTATGCCCACCTTGCCGTGGCCCTGTGCCGGTGCATGAACATCCCCGCCCGCTATTGCACGGGTTACCTGGGAGACATGGATCTGGCCGAACCTGGCGGGCCGATGGACTTTTCGGCCTGGTTCGAGGTGTGGCTGGGCGGACGCTGGTTCGTGTTCGATGCCCGCCACAACTATCCGCGGCGCGGGCGCGTGCTCATGGCGCGCGGGCGCGACGCTGCCGATGCGGCGCTCACCACCACATTCGGCCCGGTCGAACTGGTCCGGTTCGAAGTCTACACCGACAAGGACATGCTTTCCTGATCGGTGCCCGGGCGCACGGCAGGACGCCCTAGCGCACCAGGCCGGTGGCGCGCAGCGCGCCTTCGACAATCCGTGACAGGCGACGCAGCGGACGCGGTATCACCGGAGCATTCGCGCCGCTGTCCGCCCGTGCTGCTACGGCAGTATCAACCGCGACACTGTCGAGCAGGCCCCAGAAACGGCAGATGTGGCGCGTGGACGAAATCGCCGCCTCCAGCATGTACGGGCCCGGTTCACCGCGTCCCTGCGGCCCCAGCGTTGCCAGCGGCGTGCCATGCCCCATGCCCGTGATGGTATAGGCCTCGATCACCACGCGTCCTGCGCCGTCGCGCCAGCGTTGGCAGGGGTAGCCATCGACCGCCTCGATGGTGCCGCTGGCCAGGTCGATACCATGCAGCGGCGCCCACTGCGCCACGATGGCATCGGCGTTGGACGGGTTCACCGTGGCATCGGCGCTCCCTTGCCAGACGGACACGATCGGCCAAGGGCCACCGTAGTCCGACGCTTCCCGCACCATGGCCGAAAGCGTGTGGGCATCCGGTCCGCCGTGGCCGCGCATGCGCATGATCGCCTGCGACATGGTATCGGCACAGCCGAACGGCAGGCCGGCGATGATCGCGCCGCCGGCAAAGACATCGGGATAGGCCGCCAGCATGGCGCATGCCATGGCGCCCCCGGCCGACAGCCCGGTCACATAGATGCGCGCCGGATCGAGCCCGTGCTGTTCCACCATGGCCGCAATCATCTGTCGGATCGAAAGCGCCTCCCCCGCGTCGCGGCGGCTGTCATCGGGGCGAAACCAGTTGAAGCAGAGGTTGGCATTGTTGAGCCGGCGCTGTTCCGGATAGAGCACGGCAAAGCCCAGTTCTTCGGCGATTTGCGCCCAGGCCGCGCCGCGATCATAGGCACGGGCCGTCTGCTTGCATCCATGCAGCACCACCACAAGCGGCATGCTCCCACCCCGGCGCTGCGGTACGTAACAACGCCCGCCCAGGTTGCCGGGATTGCTGCCAAAGACGCGAAGCGCCGAAAGGGTGGGCCCTGGTTCGGCATCGGTCAAAGCGCGAAGCGTCACCTTGCCGAACGCAGCGCCAAGCTGCGAATGCGGAACATTCAAAACGGCGAACCCTGGCGGGGTAGCACGAAAACGCCCATGATCGATCTCCTGGAAAACGACCTGAACCCGTTCAGATTGCTAAAATCCCTGCAATTCGAACGACTGAGTTATTGCCATGTTCCTCAATTGGATCGGCAAATCCTTGTGAAAAATACCTATTATCTGCATTAAGCCGGTTTATTGCCGGCGCATTCACTTGCCAAATCATCGCCCGCACCATGCCATTTCGGCAGGATCGCGCGCCAGCATTCTCATAAATGCATCGGCGCGCGTTGGCCCGTGCCTGACACCGCCGTTATCCATGCAATCTGACAGCGCCAAGTCAAGGCGCGGACCGAACCTGGCAAGTCGCAGCCGGATTGCATCACGCGGCGTGGTTCGCGCATAGGTGATTTCCGAACCTGCGGCTGGCACAGGTGGATGGCTATCGCCATTGCGGAACGAGGGTCCCTGCCCGATGACACGCCCACGCAACGCAGAACGCCATCTTATTGCCAGGGTCGGTTGGCTGCGCGCGGCGGTGCTCGGTGCCAACGACGGCATATTGTCGACCTCCAGCCTGATCCTTGGCGTCGCCTCGGCCGGGGGCACCCGTGCGAGCACCCTGGTGGCCGCAGCCGCGGCGCTGGTCGCCGGCGCGATGTCGATGGCCGCCGGCGAATATGTCTCGGTCAGTTCCCAGCATGATACCGAGCAGGCCGATCTGGCGCGCGAGCGGCGGGAACTCAAGACGGACATCGTGGGCGAGCAGGAGGAACTGGCGCAGATCTATCGTGCGCGCGGCCTCGACGCGGCGACCGCGCAGATCGTCGCGCGCGAACTGATGGCCAAGGACGCCCTGGACGCGCACGCCCGCGATGAACTGGGGATCACGCCCGCCACCATCGCCCGGCCGATCCAGGCCGCCTTCACATCGGCGGCAACGTTTTCCTTCGGCGCGTCGCTGCCGGTCCTGATCGCCGTGCTGTCCCCAACGGCTATGCTGATCGCGGCGGAAACGATCGGCGCGCTCCTGTTCCTTGCGGTGCTCGGCGCGATCGGCGGCACAGCGGGGGGCGCCAACGTCTGGCGCGCAACGGCTCGCGTCACGTTCTGGGGCGCCGCCGCGCTTGTCGTGACGGCGGCGATAGGGCGCCTGGTGGGAACGGTTGTGTGATGGGCCTGCCATCATAGCCACGGTCAGACCGGGCGATGCGTGCGTGGTGAAACTGCCTGCGCCCTTGCCCCGCCGCTGGCTTGGCGGCTAGCTGTGCCGATGCCAGACCTTGCCCCGGCCGCCACTCCTGCTCCAACCGCATCGGCGAAACAGCGTGCCGCCCGCGCCCGCTGCGATGCGATGATCCACCACGCTCGCGCGCAGATCATGGCGGTGGGCGTCGATCGCTTCAGCGTCAACGAGGTCCTGCGCCTGTCGGGCGGATCGAAAGCCACGCTGGTCAAGTACTTCGGCGATCGCACCGGCCTGATCGCGGCGGCGATCCGCGCCGAGGCCGAAACCACGCTGGCCGCACTGGCACTGGAAAACGCGGAAAGCCGCACGTTGCCGCTGGCCGCCGCGTTGCACCGAATGCTGCTGGGTGTGCTGCGCTTCTACCTGACACCGGGCGCCTTGGCGCTGTACCGGGCGGTGGTCAGCGCAGCTGCGGACAACCCCGCCGGGGCCATCGCATTTTACGAGCAAGGCCACCGCATTATCGCAGGCGCTCTGGCGGCGTTGCTGCACGCGCGGCAGCCCGACGAAGTGCGGCCCGATGTCGACTGCGCCCGTGCGGCCGACATAGCGCTGCATGCGATCCGCGCCGGGCTTTACGAACAAGTCCTCATCGGGCTGGACGTGGCACAAGACGATGCCGCAGTGACCGGCCAGGTCGAGGCCACGGTGGCGCTGTTGCTCCCCGGTCTGGCTGCTGCAAAAAGCGCTTGAAGGCGCCTTCCCTCCATAATATGTACCACCGGTACACATAATTATGGAGAGGGCATCATGCAATTCCTGCGCAAGGCGTGGTACATGGCCGGCTGGGCGGACGAGATCGGCGAAGCGGGCCTCGCGCGGCGTGTCGCCGGTCGGCCGACTTTCCTCTATCGCCTGGCCGACGGCAGCATCGCGGCCCTGCTCGATCGTTGCCCGCATCGCTTCGCGCCGCTGTCCAAAGGCACTCGCGATGGCGACAGGGTGGTCTGCGGCTATCACGGCCTGGCCTTTACGCCCGATGGGCATTGCGCCCACAATCCGTTCGCCGCGCGGATTCCCGCCGGCTCCGATATCCCGGCCTTCGCCGTGGCCGAACGCGACGGCATCGCGTGGGTCTGGGGCGACGAGCCTTCGACGTCCGATCCGGCCCTGATCCCCGATTTCGGCTTCATTCCCGATACTGCCCACAGCCGCACCGTGCGCGGCTACACGCTGATGCAGGCGAACTACGAATACGGCACCGACAACCTGCTCGACCTTTCGCATATCGAGTTCGTCCACAAGGGCACGTTCGCGGGCCAGGGCGTGATCTTCGCCGGCCAGCACAGCGTTACGGTGGAAGCCGATACGCTGCACTCCAACTGGTGGATGCCCGACATCGCCCCACCCTCAGTGGCCTATGGCATTTTCCCGCCCGACGCCAAGGTCGATCATTGGCTGGACATGCGCTGGAACGCCCCGGCTTCCATGCGCCTGCATGTTGGCGTCGCGCCCCACGGTGCCCCGCGCGAGGCGGGGTTCGAAGTTCCCCAGGCCCACATCCTAACCCCCGCCGACGAGCATTCGACGCATTACTTCTGGTCAACCACGCGCTTCAACGATCTCGATGATGCTGGCGTGGATGCCATGCTCAAGGCCCTGTTCGGCGAGGCTTTCGACCTGGAGGACAAGCCGATGATCGAAGCGGCATACGACAACGTTCGGGGCCGCGATTTCTGGCAGGAAAAACCGCTGTCGCTGGGGATCGACCAAGGCGGCACGCGCGCGCGGCGGATCTTGGAAAAGATGCGCGCGCAGGAACGCGCGACTGGTTGAGCCTGCAGGCTTGACCTGTAATGGCATACTCCATATCACGTTATATAACATGATATGGAGTATGCCATGGCCGACGTGATTGCCGATATGGGCCCCGCGTTTCTGGGAAGCCGGCTGAAGCGCCTGGCCGAACGCATGCAGGCCGGCGCGATGAGCGTCATTGCCGAAGCCGACCTGCCGCTCCAGCCCGGGCACATGGCCGTGCTCGCGGCGCTGCGGGGTGGGCCGATGACGGTGGGGCAATTGGCCGATGCCATCGGGATCAGCCAACCCGGCATCACCCGCAGCGTTGGCCAATTGGCCCGGCTGGGCATTCTTCGTGATGCCCATGCGGCCGATCAGCGCACGCGATTGGTGGAATTGACGGAGAATGGGCGGGCCGCTGCAGACCAGGCCGCCGCCGATCTGTGGCCTCGGATCGGCATGGCCGCCGAAGAACTGCTGGCCGGCCTTTCCGGCCCGTTCCTGGCCCAGATCGCCGCGATCGAACGCGCCCTCGACCAGGCATCGATCGCCGATCGCGCGGCGCGCGCGCAGCCTGGCGGCCTGACAATTCGCGAGTTCGACGACAGTCTTGCCCGCGACTTCCACGATATCAACGCCCAGTGGATTTCCGCCATGTTCGCGCTGGAAGCGACGGATATCGACGTGCTGGAAAACCCGCGTGCGCGGATCATCGAACCGGGCGGCACGATCTTGTTCGTCGAGGCGCCGGGCCTGGGCGTGGTCGGCACATGCGCCCTGCAGAAGACCGGGGCGACAAGCTTCGAACTGACCAAGATGGGCGTGCGCGAAAGTGCCCGCGGCCTCAAGGCCGGGGAATTCCTGCTGGCCGCAATGATTGCGCGTGCCCGCGCGATGGGCGCAGACCCGCTCTACCTGCTCACCAACCGCAAGTGCGCCGCTGCCATCCATCTCTACGAAAAGCTTGGCTTTGCCCACGATGAGGCAATCATGGCGCAATATGGCGCGCGCTATCAGCGGTGCGATGTCGCCATGCGCTACGCCGGCTGATAGTCTTGGCGTGGATCATCGCGGCAATGCTTGAGGAGGCAGAACACGTGAAAGCAACGGACAGGCAGCTACGCGGTTCGTGCCTGTGCGGCGAGGTGTCGTACCAGGTCCTCGATGCGTTCGAATATTCGCTCTACTGCCACTGCTCCAACTGTCGCCGGACCACCGGGGCGGCTTCGAAACCCTTTGCGGGCATCGGGTCGGAACATCTCACCATCGTGCATGGCGAAGCGCATATCCGCCGCTATGGCCAAGCACGCACCCACAACGCGCTATGCCAGCGTTGCGGGTCCTTGCTCTACTCCCTGGTACGCGACGGTCGCTATGTGCACGTCACGCTGGGAACCTTGATCGATACGCCATCCATCGCGCCCACCGCGCATATATTCGTCGGCTCCAAGGCCGCGTGGGATATCATCAACGACGGCCTGCCCCAATTCGCGGAATTCCCTTGAGGATTGCCGATCAGGTCCAGATCCTGGCGCACCCCCCGATGCACCAGGACCTGGGTCTGGTTACAGGCCAGGGTCAGGGAAACGTAAGCGTCACCTGATCCAGCGTGCCTGAATAGGGTTGCCGCGCCGCCGGCTCCTTGCTGACTTGCGAATTGCGATCCACCCCGAAATCGAGCGTTTCGGAAAAGGCCGCGGCGTGGGTCGGGTAATAGGCAACATTGCCTTGGGCAACGACCTGGCCATTGACGAGCAGCCGGATCGTACCGCCGCCCACCTTGGGCAGCAGCGCGCCCAGCCCTCCTGCGCCCCCGGCAACCGGCGCGGGTTCGAAGGCAAAGCCAACTTTCACCGGGCCAGCCGGCAAGGGCGAAGGCGCCACGATCACCTCGTGGGTCTGGTTGTAGGCATTGTTCTCGAACGCGAGCCGCCCGTCACGCTCATAGAGGACATAGCCGCCCAGACGCCCACCTTGCGCGATCAGCACGCCCGTGCCAGCCGCAGCATTGCTGCTGATCGCCACTTCGAAACGATGCGCCCGCGCCACCAGTTGCGGTTGCGCCGACGGCGGCAGCCCGCCGGTTCCGGCCCGCCAGGTAAAGGCCTTTTGCCGCGGATCGACCAGCGTGGGCGCGCCCAGCGGCAGCGGGATCAGCGGGAACACCCCGTTGCGCGTGCCTTCCTTGACGAATTCGGCCTTCAGTTCCGCCAGCTTGGCCGGATTCTTGGCCGCAAGATCGTCGCTTTCGGAAAAGTCCTTGGCCACGTTGTACAATTCCCAGCGATCCTGGTCGGTGGTGTCGGCATAGATCTTGCCAACGTCCTTGAGCAGATCCCACGGATTGTACGGGCGCTTGGCCGCCGCCACCCAGCCATCCTTGTAAATAGCGCGATTGCCGAAGATCTCGAAATACTGTTCGGTGTGCGCGTCGGGAGCGGCAGGATTGGTGAAGGTGGGCACCAGGCTCTTGCCCTCGAACGGCAGCTGCGGCACGCCATCGACTTGCGCCGGAAGGGTGATCCCGGCAGCGTCAAGCACCGTCGGGGCAATGTCGTTGACGTGGCCGAACTGGCTGCGCACCACGCCGCTTTGCGCGGTGTGGCCCGGCCAATCGATGATCAGCGGGTTGCGCGTGCCGCCAAAATGGCTGGCAACCTGCTTCATCCACTGGAACGGCGTGGTCGTCGCCCAGGCCCAGCCCGCGGCATAGTGGTTGGCCAGTTCGGGGCCACCCAACTGGTCGATGTGCGCCAGCTCGGTCGCCACATCGTTGGGCGCGCCGGCGCCCTTGGCGGCTTCGTTGGTGATCGTCCCTTCGAGGTCGCCTTCGGCGCTGCCGCCATTGTCGCCCACGATGTAGACGACCATCAGGTTGTCGCCACCCGGCCGCTGGCGCAACTGGTCCACCAACCGGCCCACTTCCGCGTCGGTCTGTTCCAGGAACGCGGCATAGACTTCCATCTGGTGGGCGTAGAGCTTCTTCTCGTCGGCCGAGAGGCTATTCCAAGCCGGCAGCCCAGCCGGCCGGGGGGTGAGCTTGGCATCGGCAGGAATGATGCCCAGCTTCTTCTGCCGGGCAAACGCCTGCTCGCGATAGGCATCCCAGCCAGCGTCAAAGCGGCCCTTGTTGCGCGCAATCCATTCCTGCGGAACGTGATGCGGCATGTGCACCGCCCCTGGCGCAAGGTAGAGGAACCACGGCTTGCCGGGCACGACGGCGTTGTGGTTATCGACCCAGCCCAGCGCCTTGTTCACCAGGTCGGTGGTGAAATGATAGCCGGTTTCGGGCGTGCCGGGCAGCGGCACGGGCGTGGTGTCGTTATAGAGCGAAGGCTCCCACTGGTTATCATCGCCGGCCATGAAGCCATAGAAGTGGTCGAAGCCCAGGCCGGTGGGCCAATGGTTGAACGGACCGGCCGCGCTCACTTCCCAACGCGGCGTGTTGTGCCACTTGCCGAATGCGGCGGTGGAATAGCCGTTGAGCTGGAGAATACGCGGCAGGCTGGCGGTTTCCTGCTTCCAGATCGAATTGTATGCGGGGAAGCCGGCGGCGATGTCCGCCAGGTTGCCAAAGCCCACCTGGTGATGGTTGCGCCCGGTCAGCAGCGCGGCGCGCGTGGGCGAGCAGATGCCCGTGGTGTGGAAGCGGTTGTAGCGCACCCCTTCGGATGCCAGGCGATCGAGATTGGGCGTCGGCGCACCGCCGCCAAAGGTGGAAGACGCGGCAAAGCCGGCGTCGTCGATCAGCACGAGCAGCACGTTGGGCGCCGCCTTGGGGGCCTGCGCCTGATGCGGGAACGCCGGTTGCGAGGTGGCGCGCGTGGCGCCGATCTTGCCGGTAAAATCCTCACCCGCCGGCACACGCTGCGCCATGGCAGAGGCGGGCAAGGCCGTGCCGGCCAGCAGCAGGGCTGCCTGGGCCAGTGCGCGGCGCAGGGCCGGCTGGGCAGGGTTCAGGGGATGGCGTATGGTCGTCATGGGTCCGTTTCTCGGGCTGGGCGGCGCTGGCTGGCGCGGCCCGGTGACAGGGAAACGGCCCTGACGTGGTCGCCTCGGGCCGGGTTTGGTAAAAGGATCAGTGCCGATCAGGCCGGCAAAGGTTGCTCCAGGCGGGCGATCGCCGCCGGATCGCGGCCTTGCCGCACCAGCGTGGCAAGCGTTGCCATCCACGGCGAAACCGCGCTGAAATAGTGGGTATAGCCCTCGCAGAGGTAGTTCAGCCCCGCCTCGCCATCCACGCTCGTGGCAAAGCGATGCTTGGGGCAGCCGCCCCAGCACGCCGCCAGATGCGGGCAGCGGCGGCATTGGGCCGGCAGCGTTTCGTGCTTGGCCCGGCCGAATGCCTGCGCGGCCGAGGAATCGACCATCGCCGCAAGGCTGTCCTGGCGCAGATCGCCCAGGCGATATTCCGGATAGGCGAAGTGATCGCAATTGTAGACGGCGCCATCGTGCTCCACGATCAGCGCACGGCCGCATTCGCGCTGGTGATGGCAAACGCCGCCAGGCACGCCCATGTGATCGGCCAGGGTCCATTCGAAATTCATCACGAAGACCTCGCCCACGTCGTGGCGGCGCCATTCTTCGAACACCGTTGCCAGGAAGCGGCCCCAGGCCTGCGGCCGCACCGAGAAATCGGCCACCGGCGCATCGCCGGCCTCGCCCGGACCGTTGAGATCGAACCCGCGCGCCTTGTCGGCCGCGCCGGCCAGTCGCTCCACCACCGGGGTGAACTGGATGAAGCGGGCGCCGATCCCGCGCAGATAGCGATAGACCTCCAGCGGCTGGTCACCGCTATGAGAATCCACGCAGGCGAGGATATTGACCTCTGCCCCTGCCGCCGCGAGCAGGCGCCAGGCGGCCATGACCTTGTCATGGCTGGGCTGGCCATTGGCGTAACGCCGGGTGCGATCGTGGATGTGCGCCGGACCATCGAGGCTCAGCCCCACAAGGAAGCGGTGCTCCGCCAGGAACTGCGCCCACTGTGCATCGATCAGCGTGCCGTTGGTCTGGAAGCTGTTCTCGATCGCCCGGCCGGCGCCATAGCGCGCCTGAAGCGCCACCGCCTGGCGATAGAAATCAAGGCCGAGCAACGTCGGCTCACCCCCCTGCCAGGTGAACTGCACCGCATGGCCGGGCGGGGTTGCGGCGATCGTCTGCCGCACATAGGCGTCGAGCACCTGGCCCGACATGCGCCGCGTGCCCTTGCGATCGAACAGGGCCTCCTTGTCGAGATAGAAGCAATATGTGCAATCGAGATTGCACGCCGGGCCACTCGGCTTGGCCATGAGGTGGAACCCATCGGCCGCCGCGCCCAAACGCTCTGCGCTGTTCATGCTGCCCCCATCGTTCGCCCCATGATCTCTACCTATTCAGTCGAGATTACAGGTCAAGACAGGCGATCCACGTGCGGCACAAGCAAATCTTTGGCCTCGCTTGCCGCCAAGGGCCGTGCTGGGCCACCAGCGATGCCTTGCAGGCGGCGCAGGAAATCGCGGCGGCTGGGCGCGTCGAGATAGAACATATGCCCAGCGCCGTAGCGGAGGATGGTTATCTGGCCCGGTGGCAGCGCCAGGCGCGCCGCCAGTGCGCGATCGGCGCCATAGCCGCCGACGCTATCGAACACACCGCTGGCCAGCAGCAGGCGCGCGCCCGATTGGCGCAACACGGTGCGCAGGCGATCGGCCAGGGCAAAGCCGCGCCCGGCCAATGCCGCATCGCGCTGCCAGGTGCGGCGGACCGCCGGATCATAGAGCACATAGGCGCTGCCATCGACGGGAGAGCGCGCCAGCCCGAGGAGGCGGGCGTTGTACCGCGCCATGGCATCCCCCAGTGCGGCAAGGTAGGGCACAAGCGACGGATCGCGCCAGCCGCGTGGATCGTCGAGCCGCGCCGCGCGGCGGCTGTCATAGAGGCCCAAGGCCATGCCCTGCGCGTGCAGCATGGCCAGGCGGGCCTGCTGCCGGTCCACCGCCATGCCGCCGGTGGCGAGCGTCGTGCGATCCAGGCCGGTCACGGCGGCCAGATCGGCAGCGAGGCGTTCGGTGGAACGCGCGGCCGCCCGGTCGCCGTGGCGCAGATGGACCAGATAGGCGCCCTCGCCCAGCCGCGCGGCCGCGTCGGCACAAGCCAGCGGATCGCGCGCCGTGCCGCGCGCCCGGCCGTAATGGCAGGCGGTTGCCGCCACCGTCGGCAGGCCCATGGCCATGGCCAGCGCCGGATCGGTAGCGCGCAGATCGGTTTCATTGAGCACGGTTTGCGACAGCATGGCGATGCCGGCCAGCCGTACGCCAGTCGCCTGGCGCTGCCAGGCCTCGGCCACGGCAACCGCCCGCTCCGCCCCGAAACTTTCGCCCATCAACACCACCGGCGCGCCCAGGCGGCCATGGCGCGCCAGCCAAATCGCCACGGCGCGCGCCAGATAGTCGCCATCGGCCTGCCAGCCCCGCACGCGCGAAGGTTGCACGCCGGGCGCACGCCGGCTGAAGCCTGTATCGAGTGGATCGACGAACAACACGTCGGCATGGGCCGCAAGGCTTTCGACCGGCGCCGCCAACATGGGGGCGCGCGGCACGGCCGCATCGGCCCGCGTGGGCAGCACCACCTGCAGCGGGCCAAGCAGGCCCAGTTGCAGCCATCCCGACGAAGCACCCGGCCCGCCATTGAACACGACCAGGACCGGGCGAGAGTGACCCGGTGGCGAGGGGGCCATCAGCGCCGAAACCACCAGCGTGCCCAGCGGCCGGCCACGATCGTCGCGCGCCGGAATGGTTTCCCAGGCCAGGCGCACGCCTGCCACCGGATGTTCAAGGCCCGGCAGGCTGCCCCCCAGCAGCGTGAGCAATGCGATCAGCAGCGGCAGGCGGCCCAGCACCCTGGCCGGCCTAGTACCGCTGCGTGCCCCGTCAGAGCGGGAAACCGAACGAAAGGCCAACCGACGTTTCCCCCAGCCTGACATCGGCCTCACCCCCGCCAAAGTTGGCCGGGATCGAATTGACGCCGCGCACCGTCTGCGATGGCGCATGCATCGCAAAGACAGTGATTTCCGGCCCTGACGCAGGCGCCCAGGTGGCGCCCAGCGTGAAATGATCGCGCACCACGCCGGGCGCGAGGATGTTGAGCAGCGTTTCCGACGCGGGCACGGGATTGCCCGAGCGTCCATAGCCGGCCCGCCAGGCCAAATGCGGGCTGCTGCGATAGGTCAGCCCCAGTTTGACCACCGAAATGCTGCGCCAGCCAAAGCCGGGGCCATCGGTGCTGCCAAACGGCTGGCCGGCAAACAGGCGCGCCAGCGGATTGCCGACCGAGGCCACCCCGCCATATTCGATCCGCTTGAAATCGGCCGCCAGCGTGAACGCGGGCACGGGTTCCACCGCCAGGCCAAATCCCCAGGAGGCCGGCACAGCAAAGCCGCCCTGCCCGGCAAACAGGCCGGCATATTTGTCGAAACGGCCGGGCACGATCTTGGACTGGTAAAAGGCACCGGCGCGCACCGCGTGTCCGAAATGGCCCAGCCAGCCAACCCGCACGCCAAGACCGGCCGCCCAATCGGTGCCCCGATCGGTGAAATGACCCGGATCGGCCGAGGCGGTGGCAAAAGGCTGGATACCCGTGGCGCGAAACGTCTGGATCACGATGACCGGGGAAACCCCCAGCGATTGCCCGGCTCCCACCCTGACCGCCAGCGTGGGCGAAACGAAGATCTGCTTGAGATCCACCCCGGCAGACCCGCTTGCGCCAAAGGCAGCGAAGGGATTGCGCTTGTACGTGGTGTTCATCCCGCCATTGCCGTTGATCGCCAGGGCCAGCGACACCGTGCCCGAAAGCGGGCGCACATAGCCCAGTTCGGGCAACACAAAGGGATTGGCGCCATTGCCGCTGTAGGTGCCGTCAAGCCCTGCGCCATTGCCATGGATCCTAGCGCCCCGATCGGGCACGAACAGTTCCACCCCGGCATCGGCCCTTGCACCGATCGCGGTGGCCGAAGCGGGATTGGCCGCAATCGCCAGGCTGTCTTGCGGATCGGCGATTTCCGCCCCACCGGCGCCCTTGGCCTTGGCACCCACGCCGTTGAGAAAATAGCCATCGGTGGCATGGGCCATGCCGCCCACGGCAAAACCCGCTGCACAGCCGGCAACCGTCAAAACCCTGTGAATCCTGAAACGCATGAGCCCCCCTGCCCGATTTGCAAGTCACGTGATGGGCAACGCATCCAGCGCAGGGTAGCGGAACCGGCATGAACCCATGCCTGCATTGTCTATCTTAAAAGTAGATAAAGCGCGCAAGAGCGGGCTGGGCCATGCGCGCCAAGAAAATCCATGGGGTGGTCAAGCACGAGTTGCCGCGCGACCGTTGAAAAACTCTCATGACGCACATGGTTGAAATGGGGCGCCTGCCAGCACACTTTGCCGGGCATGACAGCAAGCCGGCAGCTTCACCTTGGCGCGTTCATGCGCCCGATCTCCATCCACACGGGCGCCTGGCGCTATCCCGGCGCAGCGCCGGATGCCAATTTCAACTTGGGGCTTCAGGTGGAACTGGTACGCCGCCTTGAGGCTGCCAAGTTCGACGCGTTCTTCATGGCCGATCACCTGGCCGTGCTCAACATGCCGATCGATGCGCTCAAGCGCAGCCACACGGCCACGTCGTTCGAGCCATTTACCCTGCTTTCGGCCCTGGCCATGGCGACGCAGCGCATCGGCCTGGTTGCCACCGCGTCGACCACGTATGACGAACCGTTCCATGTCGCCCGGCGCTTTGCCTCGCTCGATCACATTTCGGGCGGCCGCGCCGGCTGGAACATCGTGACTACCGGCAATCCGGAAACCGCGGCAAATTTCGGGCAGGACGATCACCTGGAACACGCCACGCGCTATGCCCGCGCGCGCGAGTTCCACCAGGTGGTCACCGGCTTGTGGGACAGTTGGGCCGACGATGCCTTTTTGCGCGACGTGGAGAGCGGGGTGTTCTTCGATCCGGCAAAGGTCCACACCCTGGACCACGCGGGCGAGTTCCTGCGCGTAAAGGGCCCGCTCAACATTGCGCGCCCGGTCCAGGGCTGGCCGGTCATCGTCCAGGCGGGCGCTTCGGAAGCGGGCCGTCAACTGGCCGCCGAAACCGCCGAAGTGATTTTTGGCGCGGCCGACAGCCTGGCCAACGGCCAAGCGTTCTATGCCGACGTGAAGGGCCGCATGGCCACGCTCGGCCGCGATCCCGACAGCCTCAAGATCCTGCCGGCCGCTTTCGTGGTCGTGGGCGAAAGCGAAGCCGAAGCGCAGGACAAGCGCGCCCTGCTCGACAGCCTGGTGCATTACGACAGCGGCATCCGCTCGCTGTCGATCATGCTGGGGCACGATGTTTCCGGTTTCGATCCCGATGGTCCGCTGCCCGACATTCCCGAAACCAACGCCAGCAAATCCGGGCGCGAGCGCACCATTGCGCTGGCCCGCCGCGAAAACCTCACGATCCGCCAGCTTGCCGCGCGCGCGGGCAGCTATGCCGGGCTGGCCTTTGTCGGCACACCGCGTACAATCGCCGATGAAATGCAACAATGGCTGGAAGAGCGCGGCTCGGACGGCTTCAACGTGATGTTCCCGTTCGTGCCCCAGGGCCTGTTCGACTTCACCGACAAGGTCGTGCCCGAATTGCAGCGCCGCGGCGTGTTTCGCCACGACTATACCGGCACAACCTTGCGCGATCACCTGGGCCTGGCGCGGCCCGCCAACCGCTTTTTCGCCTAATCCAGGAAGGGTTCCGCTTGAGCATCATCACCCCCGCCATTGGCCCGGCGCTGGCCGGCGGCGCCCTGATCGGGCTGGTCTGCGGCACGATGTGGCTGGTCCATGGCCGCATTTCCGGCATTGCCGGCATAGCGCGGCTGGCGCTGCAGGGCCCCGATCGGGTCTGGCGCTTGTGGTTCCTGGCCGGGCTGTTTGCCGCCGGCCTGATCGCGCGGCTGGCCTGGCCGCATGACCTTGCCCCCGGATATGCCAGCCTTGGCTGGTTGCAACTGATCGTGGCCGGCGCGCTGGTGGGCACCGGCACGGCCCTTGCCAATGGCTGCACCAGCGGCCACGGCATCTGCGGCCTGTCGCGGCTGTCCTCACGATCGTTGGCGGCGGTCGTCACGTTCATGGCCGTAGCCGCGATCACCGCATCGATCGTGGCGGCCCTGGCATGAAGCCGGCCAACGCGCTGTTCGCCGGCCTGGTCTTCGGCCTCGGCCTGCTGATTTCGGGCATGGCCGATCCGGCCCGAGTCCTGGGTTTCCTGACGCCGTTGCAGGGGTGGAACCCCACGCTCGCCTTCGTGATGGGCGGCGCGCTGGCCGTCGCTGCGCCGCTGTTCGCGCTCGCGCGCCGGCGCGGCAAGGCGCTGGATGGCGGGATACTGCCCGATCTGCCCCGGCGCGGCGTGGATCGCGCGCTGATCGGTGGCTCCGTCCTGTTCGGACTGGGCTGGGGCCTGGCCGGAATTTGCCCCGGACCGGGCATCGTCGGCCTGGCGCTCCATCCGCTTCAGGCGTTGGCCTTCCTCGTGCCCATGGCTCTGGGCCTGGTGCTGGGCCAGCCGCGCAAGGATGGCGCATCGGGCAAGAAAACCCGCTGACAACGCAAGGTTCCATGCATCTGGCCCGGTTCGTCACCGCCGATGGCATTCACCACGGCGGTAGGCGCCATTCCGCCGCCAACCGACGCCATCCATGGCGGAGACTTTCGCCACACGCTGCGCGATCGCGCAAGGCTGGCCACTGAGCGAGTTGGGCAGCTGGGCGCCGCGCTTTTTCGCCGATGTCGTCCCCATCCTGCAACGGCGCGGGCTGGTCTGCAGCGCCTATGTCGGCGCAACCTTGCGCGATCATCTCGGCCTGGCGGTGCCGTCCCCGGCGCGATAGGTGGCCGCGATCAGCGGGGCGTGGTGCGCCTCGCCTCTGCCGCCTGCCACACGCGCAGGAAATTGCCGCTCCACAACTTGGCGATCGCGGTAGGCTTGTACCCGCGCCGCACCAGTTCGGCCGTGACGGCCTGGGCCTGGCTTTCATCCTCCCAGCCGACGATGCCGCCGCCATGGTTGAAATCGCTCGACAGGGCGACATGGTCGATGCCGATGCGCCGCACCGCGTGATCGACTGCATCGACCAGATCCTTGACACTGGCACGCGGCTCTTCGGCGCGCAGCGCGTGATAGCGCCGGTCGTATTCGGCGGCCTTTTCGGGCGGCAGCGTGGCCTTACCATCGGCAATGCCGAATTCCTGCTGCAAGGCCACGATGCGCTGGGCAAAGGCCGGATCGCGCGGGCGCAGATAGGCGCTGAAGGCATTGATCGCGATGACCCCGCCCTTGGCCTTGAGCGCGTCGAGCTGCGCATCGGTAAGATTGCGGGTGTTGTCCACCAGGCTGCGCAAGTCGGAATGGGTGGCGACCACCGGCGCGGTGCTGAGCGCCAGCACATCGGCAAAGGCTGCGTCGCTCAGTTGCGAGACATCGACGAGCACGCCAAGCTGGTTGAGCCGCGCCAGCACCCGCTTGCCCGCAGGCGACAGCCCACCCCAGCGTGATACCCCTTCCCCACGCACCAGTGCGGGGCGCGAGCTGTCAGCCAGGGCATTGTGCCCGGCGTGCACGAAGCCGAACACGCGCACCCCGCGCCGCACCCAGGGATCGACGTCGTCCGCATCGCGCACAAAGGCGCCGCCGTTGACCACGCTTTCGATCACCGCAAGCCGGCCGCTTTTGGCAATGCGGCGGAAATCTGTCGGGGTGAGCGCCCGCGCGGCGCGATCGGGATAGGAACTGGCCAAGGCATCGATGATCGTATGCTTGCGCAACGCACCGGCTGTGGCAGCGGCCTGGGCCGCCGGGCTATCGTCTCCTTGCGGCACGAAGACCGCGATCACCGCGCCTTTCAACCCGCCCTGCCGCGCCTGGGCCAGGCTGAACTGCCCCTGCCCCGACGCATCGGCGCGGCCAGGATCGAACGTATCGGGCAGATCGAGGTGCGCGTCGATGGGCAAGGCGCCGGCATGGACGCGGGCGACCGCAACCGGCGACGCATGGACTGGCGCCAGTATCGCCATGGCCAAAAGGCTACCAAGAGCGGCGCGAATGGGCTTGGGCATGATCGAGTTCCCCTGTCTATCTTGCGCCTTGCCTGCGCCCAACCGCTCGCCTTGGCCAACGAGCATTGCTGATAGACTTATTGCCCCTTGCGCAGCGACGCCGCCTGCCACGGCCGTCCAGGCACCGACCGCTTAGAACGCGACGATATCGGCCGGCGGCGCGCGATAATAGTCGGTCACGCGTCGGCCATAGGCGTCGTCGAACAGCGGGGCGGAATCGGGGCGAAAGCTGGGTGCCCCCTCCAGTAGCCGCTTGTCGATCGCAGTCACATAGCCGCTTTGGCCGTCGTCGTACTGGAAGGCAGACCACGGAACGGCGTGATAGCTTTGGCCAAGGCCAAGGAAGCCACCGGTGGAAAGGATGATATAGGCGATCTGCCCGCTGCGTTCGTCCAAGACCAGCTTGGCGATGGTGCCCAGCTTGTCGCCGTCGCGGCCGTGCACGGTCTTGCCGCGCAAATCATCGGCAGAAATCAGGGCAATCGCGCCGGCAGGTGCGGCAAGAGGTTGTGCATCCAAAGCCATGGCCTTGATCCTTTCGATGAAAGCGGGCGGCTGGCAGCGTGAATCCGCCAGCCGCCGCGCCTGGCCCGTTCATTCGCGTCCGTGCTTGAGCGCGCTGGCCTGGTCATGCCCGGCCTGAACGGAGAGGAACGCTTCGCGAACGGCGTCGCGCGTGCCCGATTGCAATTCGGTATCGTCCAGCGCGTATTCGAACTTGGCCTTGATATGATCCTCGCCACGCTCGACTTCCTCGATGATCGCCTGGTCGTTGCGACCGAGCAGCGCCTGCTTGAGATCCATGAAGCCGCGATGGGCTGCCCCCAGCAAGGTGGCGCCATCTTCAGGATCGCCACCCAGCACGCGGACCTGCGCTTGAAGCGCCTGGGCCACCTGGGTGCGTTCTTGCGCAAACTTGGCGAAAATCGCCGCATAGCGCGTGCTATCGGCATGTTCGGCGGCATCGTCGAAGCCCTTGAGGCTGTCGAAAGTCGTCGCGATCAGCCCGTTGAGGACCGAAATATCGTGTTGGTTATCCATGTCTGTCTTCTCGCTTGGCATGAGGGCAGATCGCGCGCCAGGCCCTCTGGGGATCAAGCCGGGCGGCTAAAAGGCCGGTCAGTGTGCGGCGAGCGCCGATGGCAGCAGCGCGTCGCCCTGCGTCAGTTGCTGCTCGATGATCGGCACGCCGTTGCCGGCAACCTGCTTGAGCGACTGGTCTGCGCCGTCGGCAGCATAACCCTTGTAGACAGCCCAGTTGCCCTGCTGGACCTTGGCCGACTGCATCAGGTACATATTGTCGAAGCCGCTGCGCGGGGTCTTGCGCAGCATCTTGAGCATTGCGGCGCGATTGGCTGACAAGCGGGTGGTCGGCTTGGCGATCTTGCGCTGATCGTTGTTGAGCGAAGCGAGCAGCGTGTCTTGCGACGTGCCCGCCTCGGCAATGATGCGCCGGGCATAGGCCTGGACATCGCTGCGTTGCGAACGGGTCAGGCTGAGGCGGCTGGCTGCGATCTGGAACAGGTTTGCGTCAGAAGCCGCAGCGGAAAATGCCGGCCCATCCAGGCCCCGGACCGGCGAAACACCCACCTGCAGGCTGGAATAACTACCACTGGTGGCCGGCGTGGTGATCGAGGGGGAAATCTGGGCCGCAATCTGGGCGTGGGCGAGCACGGGAACGCCGAGCATGGCCGTCGAAAGTACGACGGAGACGATTGCACGTTTCATGGTGTTGTTCCTCGCAAACCCGCACCGACCGGTCATGCCGGCGAACGTCTGCACATTGGCTGCAAACGCCCTGACCAGGTTGGGCAAGTGTCGCTTGGAGCAACCAGACAACGATCCCATGATTTTATCGTTGCATCAGCACGGATTTATATTTTCTGTGCAGTAAATACTCTCCGAAATATCGCCGCGTTTTATTTATTTCTGCAAGGCGATTTAAAACAGGAACATCGCAACCTGCCTGGGGTTCATCTTGGCTACCATCGTGATCAGGCAAAATGGCCCGATCGCCTGGAAAAGCGCAGGAGAACGATTATGGGAATTATCATGTGGCTCGTCGTCGGCGGCGTCATCGGCTGGCTGGCAAGCGTGATCATGCGCACCGATGGGCAGCAGGGCATCGTCCTCAACATCGTGGTGGGCATCGTCGGCTCATTCCTTGGCGGCCTGATCCTGGCGCGCGGCGACATCAACGATGCGCCGCTTACCGTGACCACGTTCCTGGTGTCGCTGGCCGGCGCAGTGGTGCTGCTCGCCATCGTCAACCTTTTCCGCCGCGGTTCGATACGATGATCGGATCGACCGTGTGAACGGGCCGATCCTGTCGCGGCGCCAAACCGGCGCCGCAACGGATCGGCCGCCACGCGGCTGGATCAGAAGTCCATGCTCGCCGAAAAGCGAACCTGCCGGGCAAGGCCCACGTAGAAGACCGAGCCACCGGTTGCCCAATAACGGGTATTGGTGATGTTATCGCCGTTGACCCGCAGTGTCAGCGCCCGGCCCTGGGGCAAGCGCAGCTTGTAATCGGCGCCCAGGCTATAGGTGGTATAGGCCGGCATCACATACAGGTTCTGGGCATCGGCATAGCGCTTTCCGGTGTAAAACAGACCTGCACTCACGCCCAGCGCGGGCAAGGCGGCCGGGCGATATTCGACAAACGCCGAGCCAGACCAGCGCGGTGTGTTGTCCACCCATTTGCCATCCTGCGCTGCACTGCCGGTTTCACGCTGGACCGCGCGCAGATATTGCCCCGCCAGCGATACCGAGACGGTGCGCGTCAACCGCCCCTGCACCGATGCTTCCACCCCCTGGTGCACGGCGCGCCCATTGGTGACGTATGTGCCCGGCGATCCGCTGGAAAGGTCGGTGTAGGACAGCCCGCGATCGATGTGGAACCAGGCCAGGCTGGCAAGGGCGCCAAGCACCTCGACGCGCACGCCCGCTTCATACTGGCGGCTGATCACCGGCGGCATGATTTCGCCCTGGTTCGTCGTGCCATCGGGTGCGGTGCCGGCGCTTTCCAGCCCTTCGATATAGGTGAAATAGAGGCTCGACCGCGGCGTCGGCTTGAACACCACGCCACCGGTCGGGGTCCACGCCGTCATCCGATAACGGCCGCTGCCGTCCAGATTTTCAGTGTCGTAGAGCACGCGCCGCACGCCGCCGATCAGCAGCAACCGCTCGCCCACGTGCGCGGTATCGAGCACATAGAAACCGGTGTCGATGTTGACGCTCCCGGCCGCAAGCCGCGTGGTCGTGAACGTCAGCGTGTCAAAGCTATACGACGGCGCGACATAGAAATTTTGTGCTGTGCTGGTATAGCTTTGCTGGTGCTGGTCATCCTGCACCTGGCGATTGCGCGCCGCTCCCAGCAGCAATTCATGACGGATGCCCAGCGTTTCAACCGAACCGGCCACTTCGCCGCGCAAATACTCGTTGCGATAGCTTTGGTCCGGGGTGTAGTTGCCCGCGATCCGCCCAGCCCCGCTGGCCACCGTTGCCGCACTGGTAAAGCTGAAATCCGCGCGTGCGCGCTGCCGGCGCGATGTGGCAAGGCCGCTTTCAACCCGCACCGACCAATCCCCGGCAATCGCATAGTCCGCGCGCCCCAGCACATTGGTGGACCAGGTGCGGTACGGCGCGTTCACCGGCGCATACCGGGCATGAGGATCGGGAATAGTCTTGAGCAGCTGGAACGCGGCCAGCGAAATGCCGCCCGGCTCGTCGGTTGCACGACGATAGTGTTCCACGTCGAGCTTGAGCGCGAGCCGGTCGCTCACTTGCCAATCGAATGCCCCGCTGGCGAGATAGCGATAGCCGTTGACGCCATTGATCGGGGTTTCGATGTGGCTGCCGTACGCGTTGAGCCGCACGCCGAATTGTCCCTCGGCACCGATCTTGCGGCCGAAATCGACGCCTGCGCCAACGCTGCCTTCGGCATCGCCGTTGATGGTCAGCGTGTTGACCGGCTGCGTTCCGGCGCGCTTGGTTACAACGTTGACGATGCCCGAAGGCGTGGAAATGCCATAATAGAGCGCCGAAACGCCCTTGAGCAGTTCAACCCGCTGCTTGTTCTCGATCGGCACCGGGCTGAGGTTGATGACCTGCAACCCGCCGTTGAGGCGGTAATTGGTGCGCGCATTCATCAGCACACCGCGCGAAACGAAATTGTTGCTGGTGGTGGGGCTGGTCGCCTGCTGCGTGACGCCCGGGGTGTTACGCAGCGCCTCTTCCAGCCCGATCGCACCCTGCGCATCGAGCAGCGCGCGCGGGATGACGGCCACTGTCGCCGGCGTGTCGAGCACGGACTGGTTGCGAAACGCGCCAACCTGCACGACCTCGGTCTTGAATGAGGGGCGTTGCCCGGTGACGACGATGTCTTCGTCCAGTTGGCGCTCGCCGCGCTGGTCGCCAGGGGCAGCCTCGGCGCCGCCGGCGGCCATGGTGGCAGCCGATGCCGCGATCAACCAGATGCTCATGTATGTCCCCGATGCTGTGACGTGTCGCCGGCCCGATACTAATAATGATAATCGGTTGCAATTGCATTTTTGCCGAGCCTTGCTAGAGCGGCGCCATCGGCGCGCATCGGGCGTGCCCTGACCGGGGTTGTCGTGACCAAGCGCATCGTGTTTCAAATCCACTGGCTGCTGGGGATTACGGCCGGGTTGGTCCTGGCGCTGATGGGCGTGACCGGCGCGATGATGAGTTTCGAGGACGAGATTCGCGAAGCGGTCGATCCGGCTTTGTTTGCTCCGGGCGTTCCTGCCGCCCCCGATCTTTCGCCCGACCAGCTCATCGCACGGATCGAAGCGGCCAAGCCCGGCTATCGCGTGACCCGGTTGGACTGGCAAATGCCGCGCACCCGGTCGCACAGCATCCGCCTCAATGCCGCGAGCGGCCAGGGCCGCCTGGAAGGCCAGGTCGATCGCGCCACCGGGCGCTGGCTGGGGCCGGGGCGTGCGGATGCCGTGTTCGAAACGATCGATCATCTGCACCGCTGGCTGGCCCTGCCCGGCGGTGGCAAAGGGCCGGGCCGGCAAATCACCGGATTCAGCGCGCTTGCCTTGATCTTCTTCGCGCTGTCGGGCCTCTATCTGCGCTGGCCGCGGCAGGCGTCAGACTGGCGGGCCTGGCTGGTGCTCGACCGCCGCAAGACCGGCCGCAATCTGTGGCGTGCGCTGCATGCGGTGATCGGCACGTGGATGCTCGCGTTCTATCTGCTCAGCGCGCTCACCGGCCTGTGGTGGAGCTATGACTGGTATCGCCAGGGCGTGACGCAGGTGATGACCGGCAAAGCAGGGGCCGACGACGAGCCGGCCGGCAAGCGGGCGCCAGGATTGGCACCGCGTCCGCCGGTCGACCTCGCCTGGGCACAGTTCCGCGCAGCGACCGGCGATGACTATGCCTGGGTGCGCATTGCCCGCCCACCGGCCGATCGCCCGATGAAGAACATCCGCTTCGAAGCGCGCCGCGCCGATGCCCGGCATCTGCGCCAGACGGATATCTTCACCTACGATCCGGCCGCGAGCACGCTGGTGAAGCGCGATCTTTATGCCCGGCGCCCGCTTGGTACGGTCATCACGCAAAGCATGTTCGAATTGCACCGGGGCGCGTTCTTCGGCCTGCCCGGGCGGATCGTGATGCTGGTCACCAGCCTGGCCATGCCGCTGTTCGCGGTTACCGGACTGTTGCTTTATCTTTCGCGGCGCCGGCAGAGCCGCGCGGCCAAGGCCCTCGCCCGTGTCGCGCCCGAGGCCAATGGTGGTCCGGACGCGATCCTCATCGCCTATGCCAGCCAGACCGGCTTTGCCGCCGCGCAGGCCCATGCCGCCGCCCATGCGCTGGCGCAGGGCGGCGTGGGCGCCAAAGTGGTATCCATGGGCCGGCTCACCGCAGCGGACCTGGCGCAGGCAAGCCGCGCACTGCTGGTGGTAAGCACATATGGCGATGGTGAAGCGCCCGATGCGGCGCGCGGCTTTGCCCGCCAAGTCATGCGGGGGCCGCGGCCCGATCTTGGCGATCTGCGCTATGGCGTCCTGGCGATCGGAGACAGCGAATACGGCGCGTTTTGCGCGTTCGGCCGCGAGGTGGATGCCTGGCTGTCGGGGTGCGCGGCACGGCCGCTGTTTCACCTGGTTGCACTCGACCGCCGCGCTGGCGATGGCGCGCAAGGCTGGCAGGAAGCGCTCAAATCCCTCGGCGCGGTGGACATCGCAAGCGGCGAAGCGCCCGCCTTTGCCGAGTGGCGACTGGTCGATCGCACGGTGCTCAATCCGGCGAGCACGGCGGCCCCGGTCTTTCATCTGCGCTTCCAGCCGCCGCGTGGTCATTCCGCCGATTGGCAGGCCGGAGATATCGTGGAAGTGCAGGCAGCCGCACCCGGTGCACCCGTCCGCAGTTATTCTGCCGCGTCGATCGGCGCGGACGGCACGCTCGATCTGGTCGTGCGCCAGGTCATCAAACCCGATGGAACGCTGGGCGTGGGATCCGGGTGGCTGACGGCAACGCTGCCGCTGGGCTCGACCACGTCGGCCCGCTTGCGCCGCAATCCGTCATTTCATGCCGCCAGCGACGGGCAGCCACTGATCCTGATCGGCAACGGCACCGGCATCGCCGGCTTGCGCGCCCATCTGCGCGCCCAGGCCCTGGCAGGCTGCAAGGGTCACTGGCTGCTTTATGGCGAGCGCACGCAAGCGCACGAGGCGTTTTTTGCCGAGGAACTGGCGGGATGGCTGGACGATGGCACCCTTACCCGGCTGGATCGCGTGTTTTCGCGCGATCCCGATTGCGGCCGCTATGTCCAGCATCGTGTCAGCGAAGCGGCCGATGCGATCAGCGCCTTTGTCGCAGCGGGAGCCACTATCCTGGTCTGCGGCAGCCTGGAGGGCATGGCCAGCGGGGTGGACGCGGCGCTCCAGGCGATCCTGGGGGAAGAGCAGTTGCAGGCGCTGGCAGAAGCCGGGCGTTACAAACGCGACGTCTATTGACCTGGCGCCCAGGCGACACGCGTTTGCCAGCCGCCGCCAGGGCCTAGCCTAGCGCCCGCATCACGATGCCAGAACGATTTCCACATTGTGGCGCTGGACCAAGCCGGCGCGCTGCTCGGGCGGCATGCTGTCGGTGACGAAAAGGTCGATGTCGGAAAGCGAACCGATCCGTGCCGGGGCAAGCCGCTCGAACTTGGTGGCGTCGGCCACCAGCATGACTTTGCGGGCTTGGGCAATGATCGTCTGGCTAACCGTGACTTCGTTGATGTCGAAATCCAGCAGATCGCCATCGGCGTCGAGCGCACTGGTCCCGATGACCGCGTAATCGACCTTGAAACCCTTGATGAAATCGACCGTCAGGCTGCCGATGACGGCCCGGTCGTTGGCGCGCAGCCGCCCGCCTGCCACGATCACCTCGATGCGGCTGTTCTGGGCCAGGATATCGGCGACGTTGAGGTTGTTGGTCACCACCAGCAGATGCTCGTGATCCAGCAGGTTGCGTGCCACGGCTTCGGTGGTGGTGCCGATGTTCAGAAACAGCGAGGCATTGTTGGGCAGGAGTTCGGCCGCCTTGCGTCCGATCGCATCCTTGGCATGGGCGGCAATGGCGCGGCGGGTGGAATAGCCGATGTTGTCGAGCCGGGATTCCAGCATGGCGCCGCCCCGCACCCGCGTGAGCAGATGGCGGCTGGCGAGCAGATCGAGGTCCTTGCGGATGGTCTGCTGGGTGACGCCCAGCACGCCGGCCAATTCCTCAACCCCGGCAAACCGCGCACCCTGCAGGTATTCGATAAGGCTCCTGTGCCTGATCGCAGCAAGATCGGCCAAAATCGCAACTCCAAGCCTTGGCCGCACCATGCGGCCGGATCGAACGTGGTCTTACCCTTGGCGCGCTTCCCGCCATTGGGCAAGCCAGGCATCGATCCGGGGCCACGCCTCGGGCGCAAGGCGCAGCAGCAACTTGCTGCGCCGCGCCACCACGTCTTCGGCAGTCACGGCCCATTCGTGTTGCGCCAGATAGGCCAGTTCGGCGGCATGAAGCCCGCCGCCGAAATCCTCGCCAAGATCGGCAATGCTGTGTGCCTGGGCGAAAAGCTGCGGCGCATTCGTGCCGTATGCGCGCGCCCAGCGGGTAAGCAAGGCACGCGGCAGGCCCGGCCGCTCGCGGCAGAACGCGTCCACCAGTTCGCCGAAACCCTCGGCGGGGAAGTCGCCTCCGGGCAGAGTGGCGCCGCCCGTCCATGCCGGGCCGGCCTGGGGAAATGCCGCTTCCAGCTTTTCCAGCGCATGCTCGGCCAGCTTGCGGTAGGTGGTGATCTTGCCGCCAAAGACACTGAGCAAAGGCGCCTGGCCCTCGCGCTGGTCCAGATCCAGCACGTAGTCGCGCGTCACCGCCGAAGCGTTGCTGGCCTTGTCGTCATAGAGCGGGCGGATGCCCGAATAGGTCCAGACGATATCGGCCTCGCCCACCGGGCGGGTGAAATGGCGGCGCACCACATCGAGCAGATAGTCGCGCTCCTTGGTGCTGATCGTGGCGCGGCCCGGCGCCTGGTCCCACACTTCGTCGGTGGTGCCGATCAGGGTGAAATCCTGCTCATAAGGAATGGCAAAAACCACGCGTCGATCATTGTTTTGCAACAGAAATGCGTGATCCCCGTCATAAAGGCGGGGCAAGACGATATGGCTGCCCTGAACCAGGCGCATGGCGCGATCCTGCGGCGCGCCGGCAATCCGGCCAAGCACTTCGGCCACCCAAGGACCAGCGGCATTGACCAGGCCCCGCGCCTGCACCTGGCGCTGCTGCCCGTCGCTGTCACGGATCGCGGCAAGCCAATGGCCATCCTCGCGATTGGCCGCGAGAAGGCGGGTGCGCGTCAGCACGGTGGCACCGCGTGCGCGCGCATCCATGGCGTTAAGCACCACCAGGCGGCTGTCTTCAACCCAGCAATCGGAATAGACGAAAGCGCGGCCCTTGACCGCGTCGACCAGTCCCTGCCCCAGCGGGCCGCGCGCAAGATCGACCGAGCGGGTTGCGGGAAGACGCTTGCGCCCGCCCAGATGATCGTAAAGCCACAAGCCCAGCCGCACCATCCAGGCCGGGCGCAGGGCCCCGCGCTGGGGCAGGACGAACGAAAGCGGCCAGATGATGTGCGGCGCCATGGCCCACAGCCGCTCGCGCTCCATCAAGGCCTCGCGCACCAGACGGAATTCGCCGTATTCCAGATAGCGTAGGCCGCCATGCACCAGCTTGGTGCTGGCCGACGAGGTGTGGGCCGCGAGATCGTCCTGCTCCACGAGCAAGACCGAAAGGCCGCGCCCGGCAGCGTCGCGCGCAATGCCGGCGCCGTTGATACCGCCGCCAACGATCAGCAGGTCATACGAGTTCAGGGGCGGATCGCGCGTCATGGTCATGCCTTTGCTGCCTGCCACGCAGGCCGTCGGTGGCAGGCTAATAACCGATTCCGGCGCGAAGATCGAGCACTTTCGCGCCTTTTCGCACTTTTTCGAAATTCTACTGCGCGCATTAGCGCACAAAGCCTCGCCAAACCCACAATAGGTAATGCCTCGAAAATCCATTTTAAATTACTGTTTTTATTGAATTATAGATGCGTTCTCATAAATTCCACCACCTCAGCACCACGGTATAGATCGCGCCTCTACCCAGGAAATGCGCGAAAACGAACTTTTCGTTTGACGCGCCGGTCAAAGCGATTACCACCTTGGATCGGTAACGATGGGCCTTGCAAAAACGGCCCGCTCAACCCGCACAGAGGATCGCCATGAGCCCGCGCAAACGCCTGGTCGGAGAGTTGCTGTCCGAATTCATTGCGGTGATGATCATCATCACGCTGGGCGATTCAGCAGCAGCAATGATCACGCTCTATGACCCAAGCCCTTATGCCACCGCCTATTGGGGCGTGTGCATCGCCTGGGGCCTCGCCGTTACGCTGGCGATCTATGTCACGGGTGCCGTTTCGGGCACGCATGCCAACCCGGCGGTCACCCTGGCGCTCGTGCTGTTCCGCGGGTTCGAGGCACGCAAGGCCCCGCTCTATATCGCGGCCCAGATCGCCGGCGGCTTTGCCGGCGCGGTGCTGGTCTACCAGTTGTTCCAGCCGGTGATCGACCATTACAACGCCGTCCACGGGCTGACCCGCAGCGCGGGCGGCGCGGCCGGCGTGTTCTTTACCCACCCCGGCCAATTCATTACGCCGTTTCACGCCTTCTGGGATGAAGTCATCCTGACCGCGATCCTGCTGCTCGGGATTTTTGCCATCACCGACCAGGCAAATACCCAGGCGCCCATGGCCAATTCCGGGGCGCTGGCGATCGGCTTGCTGGTGGCGTGCATCGGCGCCTGCGGCGGCTTCCTTGAAGCCTGGCCGCTCAACCCGGCACGTGACCTGGGGCCACGCCTGTTCTGCTTCGTCGCCGGCTGGGGGCCGGCCGCCTTCCCCGCGCCCGACAACTATTGGTGGATACCGATCGCGGCGCCCACGTTGGGCGGGATCATCGGTGCCGGGCTCTATCAGGCCGCGATCCGCCCATTCCTGCCAGCCTCGGCCTGACCCTTCCCCGCTTTTCGTGCCGATCGCGGCGCCTCACAGGACAAGACCCATGACCCAACCCCACCATATCCTTGCGATCGACCAAGGCACCACGTCCACCCGCTGCATCGTGTTCGATGCCGATGCCCGCGCCTGCGCGACCAGCCAGCGCGAATTTCCCCAGCATTACCCGCAGGCCGGCTGGGTCGAGCATGATCCCGAGGACATCTGGCGCGATACGGTGGAAACCGCGCGCGAAGCGATTGCGCAAAGCGGGCTGAAAGCGGCCGATATTGCCGGCATCGGCATCGCCAACCAGCGCGAAACCGTGGTGATCTGGAACCGCGAGACGGGCCGTCCGGTCTACAACGCGGTGGTCTGGCAGGATCGCCGCACGGCCGCGGCCTGCCAGGCGCTCAAGGACCAGGGGCTGGAAGACATGGTGCGCAGCCGCACCGGCCTGCTGCTCGACCCCTATTTTTCGGGCACCAAGGCGGCCTGGATTCTCGACAACGTGCCCGGCGCGCGCGCCGATGCCGAGGCCGGCCGCCTGGCGATGGGCACGATCGACTGTTTCCTGCTGTGGCGGCTAACCGGCGGCGCCGTGCACGCCACCGATATCACCAACGCCTCGCGCACGCTGCTGTTCGACATCCACCGCCAGCAGTGGGACGAAGAACTGTGCCAGCTGCTGCGCGTGCCGATGGCGATCCTGCCGCAAGTGACCGACAACAGCGGCATCTTTGGCCATACCGCGCCCGATCTGTTCGACACGTCCATTCCGATCGCGGGGTTGGTGGGCGATCAGCAGGCGGCGCTGTTCGGCCAGGCCTGCTTCGAGCGGGGCATGGCCAAATCCACCTATGGCACGGGCTGCTTCATGCTGCTCAACACCGGTGAAACCGCGCCGGTATCGCAAAACCGCCTGCTGACCACGCCGGCCTATCGGCTGGGCGGCAAGACGACCTATGCGCTCGAAGGGTCGATCTTCGTGGCCGGCGCGGCGATCAAGTGGCTGCGCGATGGGCTTGGCATCATCACCCATGCCCGCGAAACCAACGACATGGCCACCCGCGTGCCCGACAGCCATGGCATCTACATGGTGCCAGCGTTTGTCGGCCTGGGTGCGCCGCATTGGGACCCTGACGCGCGCGGCGCAATCCATGGGCTGACGCTGGATGCCACGCCCGCCCATCTTGCGCGCGCCGCGCTCGAAGCGGTCGCCTATCAATCGTGGGACCTGCTTGAAGCGATGGCGCGCGACAGCGGCGCAGTGCCGGCCGCCATGCGCGTGGACGGCGGGATGACGGCCAACGACTGGCTGTGCCAGTTTCTGGCAGACATGCTGCAAGTGCCGGTGGAACGCCCCCACAACCTGGAAACCACGGCGCTGGGCGCCGCGTTCCACGCCGGCCTGGCGACCGGGGTTTGGAGCGGGCTTGCCGATCTTTCCCGCACCTGGACCGGGCGCGACGTGCAGCGCCCGGCCATGCCCGCAGCGCACCGCCAGCCCTTGATCGATGGCTGGCGCAACGCCCTGCGCCGCACGTTGACCCGTCCGGCCGACGTTCCGGCCTGATCGCCGGGCAAGAATCAAGCCCACGATGCGCCCGGGATGCAGTGCTGCCGGGGCGCATCGTGGGCTTATCCGCAATCTGTACACCTAACTCGGCACCCGTCCCGGCTCTAGAGTCTGGCGATCGACTGTCTGCATGCCGCCTCGCGGCTGCGACGGCCCGCGCATCGTATCCAGATTTCGCAAGGGGAGCCAAAACCAATGACCGTCGCTGGACGCCAAGCCGGCACGCTGCAGGGCATCTTGCTCCTGCTGCCCATCACCATGGCGGTGATGGGCCTGATCGTGCTCGTCCCGGTGCTGCCGCAGATCATGGCGCACTATCACGCGGTACCCGGGGTCGAATACCTGGTCCCGCTCATGCTCACGCTGCCGGCGCTTTGCGTGGCGCTGCTGTCGCCCGTGGCGGGAGTCGTCGTCGACTTCTTCGGCCGGCGCAAGACCTGCATCGGCGCGCTCGTCGTCTATTCCGTGGTAGGGATGGTGCCGATCTTCGTCGACAGCCTGATGACGATCATCGCCAGCCGCGTGGTGCTCGGCGCGATGGAAGCGCTGATCGTGATTTCCAGCACCACGCTGATCGGCGACTATTTCCACGGGCGCGAGCGCGAGAAATGGCTGGCCAACCAGACTGCGGTTGCCTCGGTCGCGTCGATCGTGCTGGCGCTGCTTGGCGGGGCATTGGGTAGCTTTGGCTGGCGCGGTGCGTTCGCCGCCTATGGCGTCTCGATCGTCTTCGCCATCGCCCTGGTGATCTGGACCTGGGAACCGAGCCGCAACGACGAGCCGGCTGCAGAAGCCGCGGCGCCGGGCGTGCGCTTTCCCTGGAAAGCGATCGTGCCGATCTCGCTGCTGGCGATCTTTGGCGGGACGATGTTCTTCACCATGCAGATCCAGGTGAGCGCGATGCTCAGCGAATACCACGGGGTGACGTCGGCTAGCGCGCTCGGCTTGTTCAGCGGGTTGGCCGGGCTGTCCGTGGCCGCCGGAACGCTGCTTTATCGCCGTTTCACCGCGCGGCTTGCGCCGGCAACACAATTGCTGACCGCCTTTGGCCTGCTCGGCGTGTCCTACGTGCTGATGAACCATGCCCCGGCCACCGGCGCGTTCACGCTGTGGCTGGTCGTCAACCAGGTCGGCTCGGGCATGTTGCTGCCGGCGCTGGTGGTGCTGGCGATGGGCAGCCTGCCGTTCGAAGTGCGCGGCCGCGGCACGGGCCTGTTCATGAGCGGGTGGTGGATCGGCCAGCCGCTGAGCACCCAGGCCATTGCCTTCATGCGCGGGTATCACGATGGAAGCCTGCCGGCCGCGCTGCAAACGCTCGGCCTGCTTTGCCTTGGCGCCGCAGCGCTGGCACTGGTGAGCCAGTTGCGCAGCCGCGCGCGCGCGACAGCCTGATCCCGCAGTTCGAACTTGGGGCCGGCCAAACCCGGCCGGCCCCACGTTTCAGCCAGCGGAATGCCAGGGTTCCAGGATTTCCGGCGGGGGACCGTCCACTGCGGTAATCTGCCCGGCGGCATTGAGGGAATAGAGCAGGCACCCGCGGATCACCTGGCGCTCCCCCGCGCGCAACGCGCGGCCGAACAGGCCATGATCGTCACAATCGCGAATGCAGCGGATTTCGCTGCGCACTTGCGCAGCCGCACCGTGGGTGTCTGCACAGAAGAACAGCACGTCGAGCCGTTCGCGCACGAAAGGCTGCTGCCGCTGATAGAATGCGCGAACGTCCGCCCTGCCACGGATCCCCATGACGAAGCGGACGTCGTCGGCATAGTAATCGACGAAGCGCAGGTCGCCCGCGTTCATCAGCGCGATATAGCGGGCGTAGGCGGCACGATCGAAGCGGCCCCGGGACGGCCGGCCGGGTGATTGAGAGGACTCACCCGCAGCCACCCCGGGGCCTGCCCCAAGGGCCACGCCCAATCCCGCCGCGAGCACGGTGCGGCGGTTCGGCGCAGGCCCCCGGAGCCGGTCTTTCATTGGCGCCCCTTCAACCCTGTCCGGTAAGATGCAGGGCGATCTTTTCGAGCGGGGCAAGCGCTTCGAGGATCGGTGGCAGGATCGGCACGACTTCTGCCCCCGCAAGGTAGCGCAGGCGCGGGTCGGGATCGGTGGCCGCAGCGATCGCAGCCTGGACCACCGGGGTCAGGTCTTCGGGTGCCTTGGCTTCCAGCGCGTCGAAATTGGCGTTGAAGCGCGCGCCGGTCTCGGCATAAGGCGCGCTCGGTTCCCGATCGAGCGACTTGGCGGGCAGCGCGGTCTTGAACGGCCCCGGCATCACGCTGACCACGCGCACGCCAAAGCTGCGCGCCTCTGCATTGAGCGCCGCCGTGGCGGTATCGAACGCGTGCTTGCTGGCGCAATAGGCCGCCATGAACGGCGTTTTCATGATTGCCGCAACCGACGTGACGTTGACGATGCGCCCGCTGCGCTGCGCGCGCATGATCGGCAGCACCTGGCGGACCAGTTCGAGCGGCCCGAACAGGTTGGTGTCGAACATTGCGCGCCATTGGCTGTCAGGCGTGTCTTCCACCGCCCCCCGCGCGCCAACGCCCGCGTTGTTCACCAGAAGGTCGATGCGCCCGAACCGCGACAGCGCGAGTTGGACGACCTCCTGGCGCTGGCGTGCATCGGTCACGTCGAGCGGCGCCAGCACGATATCGGCCGGCCGTTGCACGGCAAGTTCCAGCAGGCGCGCGGGCGCCGCTTCGGGCCGTCGCATGGTGGCCACGACCTGGTAGCCCTGTTCGGCGAATGCCAGGGCCATGGCCTCGCCAAAGCCCGAACTGCACCCGGTGATCAGTGCGACTGGCATTGCAATTCCTCTCGTTTGGCCGGGATCGACGCTCAACGGCGCGCCCGACGCGTTGTTACTTCATCAGTTCCTTGATCACCGGATTGGGCGGCCCCCACTGCCCGCCGAGCAGTTCCTCCAGCCCGGCGATGCCGCCGCCATCGGCCGCACGCAGCTGGTCGCCGTCGGTCCAGTGCTCGATCTCGTGGCCCCAGGGATCGTTCCAGTAATCAAACACCTGGCTGCCCAGGATATGACGCCCAACGCCCCAGTGCGAATGCCACCCGGCCTGCATCAGGTAATCATGACCGGCCATCAGGTCGTCGACATCGGCCACTTCGAAGGCCGAATGCATGAACTGCGGCGGCGCGCCGGGGCGGCAGAACAGGAACACCGTGTGATGGTCGCAAGGTTCGTCGCCGCGATCGGCCCGCATGAATGCGCCGATCGCCACGCCCGGCTCGGGCTGGATCTCGTCAGACGTCACGAAGCCGAAGCGAGTCTTGTACCACTCTTCCGAGCGGCGGAAGTCCGACACCCCGAACACGCAATGCCCCAGGCGCATGACATGCGATGGCCCCTGGCGCACCCGGCGGAACCGCCCAACGCGCGGATATTCCCCGGCGTGGTTCCAGGCATCGGGATAGGGCGCCCGGCGATCAACCGGCGGCAGGGCTTCCTGTTCGGCCACGGCCTCGATGCAGAAACCGTCGGGATCGGTCAGGCGCACCACCAACCCGCCCCCCGGCGCGTCGAGCGGTTCAACCTCAAGGCCATCATGCGCGGCCAGCGCTTCAAGATCGGCGCGATCGCGCACCCAGATACCAAGGGCGGCAAAGCCGGGCTCGCCGCGCTCGGTGGCATGAAGGAACGGTGCGCGCCCGGTGCCGCGCATGAACAGGCGATCGGGCTCCTGCTCGGCCACCGAATCCGCCATGCCGAAATCGAGCAGGAACGCCCGCATCCTGTCGAGGTCGGGCGCGCGGAAGCGCACATAGGCGACGTCGTAGGCTTTGGCGATGCTCATGATATCTCGCTCCGCGATGGGCCGGCCGAGACCCCGCGATCGGGCGGCGGGCCAGGAATTGCCCGGCTGACGGTGTCCGCGCCGGACTTCAAGTTAATTAAACTATATAGTCATTTTTGACCAATTCGGTCAATACGCCATTGGCGGTGCGTCCCCCCGAATGCACCGCCAATGGGTTTCTGCCTGCGTCCGCACCTGCCGGGGTGCGCATGGCGCGTGCGGGCCACAGGCAGAACCGGTCAATCCGGAGTACAAACGCCTTCGATATGGCCAAGGCCGGCGATCTCGCAGCGGCAAACATCGCCGGGCGAGAACATCGCCTGCGGACGCCGGGCCCAGCCCACGCCGCCGGGCGTGCCGGTGAAGATGATATCGCCCGGCTCCAGCGTCATCGCCTGCGACAGATACTCGATCTGCGCCCACACATCGAACACCAGGTTGCCGGTGTTGGACGATTGACGCACTTCGCCATTCACCGTGCAGGTGATCGCGGCCCCATGGGGATTGGGCATCTCGTCGGCCAGGGTAATCCACGGACCGAACGGCGAATGCCCGTCGAACGACTTGGCAACCGACCACTGCGGGGAATGGCCCTGCCAGTCGCGGACGCTCACATCGTTGCCAACGCAATAGCCAAAGACGGCAGCAGGTGCGTCTTCGCAGCTGATGTTGCGCCCGCCCTTGCCGATCACCGCGACCAGCTCCACTTCATAGTCGACGCTGTCGGGCGACGCCTTGGGCAGCGGGATCGGGTCGAACGGGCCCGAGGTCGAGCTCGACGCCTTGAGAAACCACATCTGCTGTTCGGGCCGCGGACGGCCGGACTCCGCAATGTGGTCGGCATAGTTGAGACCGATGGCGAGGATCTTGCCAGGACGGCGGATCGGCGCGAGCAGGCGCACCGTGTCGAGCACGATCCACCCCGTTTCCGACGCCTCAAGCGCACGCAGGCGATCCTGCCAGGCGTCGAACCCGGCGATCAGGTCGATCATGGCCGGTGCCCCGGGAACGGGCAGGATCGCCCCGTCCTTGACGATGCCCACCTGTTCGGCGCCGCCGGCCTCGAATGTTGCGAGTTTCACTCTGGTCTATCCCTCTGCTCGAACCAGCCGCGACACGCACCACGCGTCGCGGCGGCTTGCCTGTTTCATTGCCCTTTCAGCGCGGGCGATGTTAGGTGCCTCAATCGGTCAGAAATGAACGCGAACGCCCATGCGCAGCGTGCGCGGCTCGACCACGCGGCTCAACCGCCCCTCGACCGGGGCAGCATCGAAGCCGGGAATATAGGACTGGTACCAATAGGCGATGTCCTTGTCCTTGCTGGCCAGGACGTTGAGCACTTCGCCATAGACCTGGAAGGCGCCGAAGGTTCGTGCCGCGCGGACGTTGACGACGTTGCTGCCCTTGTCCCGCTGGGAATTGTCCTCGACCAGCGGATAGGGCCCGAGATGGCGCAACCGCACGCTGGCTTCCCACGGCCCATCGACGACGGAAATACCCGCCGAGGCTGCGTTTTCAAAGGCATTGGGAATGTATTGACCGTTGTCGTAGCGGGCATGGCTGGCAGTGTAGTTGCCATCGAGCGCAAGCCACGGCACCGGGCGCCAGAACGCCACCAGTTCATAGCCGCGTCGACGGCTGGCAGCGGTGGGTTCCACGGCATTGGAATCGCCCACGAACTTCAATTCGCTGCCAAGGTCGAGCCACCAATAGGTTGCCGTCAGGCTGAAATGCCCGAGCTGGAAGCGCGCGCCCAGTTCCTTGCCCGTTCCCGGCACCAGCACGGGCACCGGCGTGGTCGTTACTGCACCACGCACGTCGTTGGAGTGGAAGCCGCGCCCCCAGCTGGCATAGAGCTCGACGTGGGGGCCGACTTGATAGGCCACTTGCAGCTTGGGCGAGAGGATCGCGTCGTTCCCCCTTCCCTGCCCCAGGGCCACGGCCTCGGGATCGAGCGCATGGACCGAATAGTGGTAGTAGTCCCCGCGCAGGCCACCAATGACGCGCAAGCCCGAAAGGGGACGCCAGGTGGCCGAAGCGTAAAGCGCTGCCGACGCTTCCTCCACCGAATAGGTGCCCTGCGACGCAACGAGGCGACGGGCATCGGTGTGCAGCACGCCGACGCGGCCGATATCGTCGTAGCGGTTTTCGGTACCGATTGTCAGCGCAAGGCGATCGGAAACGGTCCAGTCCCGGCTGCCGGTCAGGCCGTAGATCTTGCGCCGGTCGACCTGGTGGATCTGTGCGCTCTGCCCGGCCGCATCATAGTACTCGGGGTTGGAGTACATGTTCCAGTTGTAGTACTGGAAATAGGCATTGGCGCGCCAGTCTTTGCCGGTGTAGCCAACATTGCCGATCAGGCGGGTGGTTTCCCCCGTCGCGGTGGGATCGGGCGAGCAGTAGGCATTGGCACAAAACGACGAGCCGATGATCCGCTCAGGGATCTGCTCGGTCGGCCGCCAGGTGCCGCGATAGCCATGCAGAGTCACGTCGAGTTCGCCGGCGCCAACGGGCCGGACATATTTGACGAAGCCGGCATAATGGCGCAGCCGCTCGGGCTGTTGCCACGGCCCGTCATAGACCCGGTAATCGCCAACCGCGGTGAGCAGGGCGCCGTCACCGGTCTTGATCGTGCCGCCCGCCGCAAGCCGGCGATGCCCATAGGAGCCGATCTCCGTCGAAATCCACGGGGCATCGTACTTGCGGATGGTGGTCATGTAGGCCGCGCCGGCCATGGCAAAGTCGCCGCCATCGGCGCGGTAGGGCCCTTTGCGGAAATCTTCGCGCGCAACGATTTCCGGGATCAGTCCATTGAGGTCGAGATAACCCTGGCCGTGGCCGTGGGTGCGGAAGTTCATCTGCACGCCATCGATATAGGTGGTGAAGTCCGAGCCGTGGTCGAGGTTGAAGCCGCGCAGGAAATACTGGTTGGCCTTGCCGCTGCCCGAATGCTGCGCGGCGACCATCCCGGGAACGGCCTCAAGCAATTCGGCGGTGCGCAACAGCGGCCGCACCAGCAAGTCCGAACCGCTAATCGTCCCTTCGCTCGCCGATTGCGCCGTGCCGATCTTCAGTTCGCCGCGGCCGAACACGACGATGTCGGCGCCACTGGTCCCAGCCTGTGCGGACGCTGCATCCGGGGCGGGCGTTGCATCCGGGGCTGGCGTTGCCGCTTCCTCGGCGAAGGCCGGCATGGCGGCCATCGGCATCATGGCGAGGACCGCGACCGATGCGACGCGGCGAGGCAAACAGGTGTGCAAGACTTCATCCCCTCAGGTGTTCTTTGACGGCGTGGCCGGCGTACCTGTGCGGCAGCCGCGGCGAACACCGTCGGTTGGTAGGCATCGCCTTGGGGGCAAGTTATCGGGAACGCATGCACTTTACCGTTGCGATCGACGTTTTGTAACGCAATCCCCGTTCTCGTAACTATCTATGGAATATGAATTTTATTCAAAAGACATTGATAGCCCCGAAACGACGAACGCCGCCCCCACCTAGTGGCGGGGACGGCGCTTGTCAGCCAGGATCGCGCGACGCGGCGATCAGATCGGATAGTGGCCCGGTTGGGTTTCCATGGTGATCCAGCGCAGTTCGGTGAAGCTGTCGATCCCGGCCTTGCCGCCAAAGCGCCCATAGCCAGACGCGCCAACACCGCCGAACGGCATCTGCGCTTCATCGTGCACCGTCGGGCCATTGACGTGGCAGATGCCCGACTTGATCTGACGCGCCACTTTCAGGCCGCGTGCAGTATCGCGGGTAAAGACCGCAGCCGAAAGACCATATTCCGTATCGTTGGCCAGTTCGATTGCATGGGCTTCGTCGCGGGCACGAATTACGCCGACGACCGGACCGAAGCTTTCATCGCGGAACAGCTTCATGCCCTGCGTTACGCCATCGACGACATGCGCGGGCATCAGCACGTTGTGGGTGGTTTCGCCGCCGACCAGCAGCGTGGCGCCCTGCGCCAGCGCGTCGTCGACCAGCGAGCGACAATGCGCCACGGTCTTGGCATCGACCACCGCGCCCAGCGGGGTCTTGCCCTCGCGCGGGTCACCCACGGCGAGCGTTTCGACCTTCGCCTTGAAGCGCTTGGCAAATTCTTCGGCCACGGTTTCGACCACGATGATCCGCTCGGTGCTCATGCAGATCTGGCCCTGGTTCATGAACGCCCCAAACGCCGCGGCCTTGACCGCTTCATCCAGGTCAGCATCTTCCAGCACGATCAGCGGCGCCTTGCCGCCCAGTTCGAGCAGGCAGGGCTTCAAGTGGCCGGCCGCGCGGGTGGCGATGATCTTGCCAACCGCGGTGGAGCCGGTGAAGTTGATCCGGCGCACGGCCGGATGGTCAATCAAGGCACCGACGATTTCTGCGGCATCCTCGGGCGCATTGGTCACGATCTGCACCGCCCCGTCCGGCAGGCCGGCAGCCTGAAAGGCTTCGACGATAAGGGCGTGGGTGCGCGGGCACTGTTCGGAAGCCTTGAGCACCACGGTGTTGCCGCAAGCCAGCGGCATTGCAATCGCGCGCACGCCCAGGATGATCGGCGCGTTCCATGGCGCGATGCCAAGCAGCACGCCGACCGGCTCGCGCACGGCCATCGCGATGCACCCCGGCTTGTCGCTGGGGATCACTTCGCCGCCGATCTGCGTGGTCATCGCCGCGGCCTCGCGCACGATGCCCACGGCCAGCATGAGGTTGAACCCGGCCCAACCCTCCGTCGCGCCGATCTCGCCCATCATCGCGGCGATGAAGTCGGGTGCGCGCGCTTCGAGTTCGGTGGCCGCGTTCAGCAGCAACGCCCGGCGGGCATTGGGGCCAACCGCCGCCCAGGCGGGAAAGGCGGCCTGGGCCGCATCGCAGGCCGCTTGCGCATCGGCAACGGTGGCCGCGGGGGCTAGGGTGGCAACGTCACCGGTCACCGGGTTGCGCCGCGCAAAACTGCGCGGCGCCGGGGTTTCGATCTGTGCAACGCTCATCGTGCTCTCTCCCGTTGTGCAGTCGTGCTGCATTGCTTGGCCTGGTTCAGCCAGCGTCGGCAAAGCGGTTTTCGATATGGCCCAGGCCATCCACGGCAACGCGCACCACGTCGCCCGCTTTCATGAAGCGATGCCCCGCGATGCCAACGCCGGCCGGCGTGCCGGTGGCAAGCAGGTCACCCGGCTCAAGCGTCATGACCTGGCTGAGATAGGCGATCTGGTCGTAGATGTCATAGATCATCTCACCGGTCGAGGCACGCTGGCGCTCTTCGCCATTGAGTTCGAGCGTGAGCGTGAGCGCGTGCGGATCGGCCACTTCGTCGTCGGTGGTGATCCACGGACCGATCGGGCCGTGCGTGTCGAACGACTTGCCCAGCGTGAAGGTTGGCGAACGGAACTGCCAATCGCGCGCGGTAACATCGTTGCACACCACGTAACCGGCGATGACCGATCGGGCGTCCTCGCGCGAGACATGGCGGCAGCGCTTGCCGATCACGACGCCGAGTTCGGCCTCGTAGTCGACCATGTCGGGCGCAGAGCGCGGCACTTCGACTTCGGCATAGGGCCCGTTGATGCAGGTCACCTGCTTGTTGAACCAGATCTGGGTCTTGGGCGCAGTCACGCCCGCCGCTTCGGCTTCGTCGACATGCGACTGGTAGTTCATGCCGATCGCGAGGTACTTCTGGGGATCGCCGATCGGCGCTTCGAGAGTCACGTCAGCCAGCGGGAACGAAGGTTCGGACAGCGCATCGATCGCGCTGCGCAGCGCATCGAAATCTTCCAGCAGGGCGCGCATCGAAGCCCCGGCGCCGGGCGCGGCCGCGCTGATATCGACGACATGGTCGTCAACCACCTTGCCAAGGCGGGTGCGGCCATCAACGGTAAACCTGGCAAGTTTCATCGTTCGCAGTCCTTTCAGATCATCGTCCCAGAGCGGTGGCGCGGCCTTGCCGCAGGCGGCCGCGGCGGATCGCGCCCGGCCTTGGCGGCGGGAACGTCGCGCCTTGCTTTTGGCTGACTAGTTTGTACAATGATGACTGTCTAGTTCATTTTTAGCGCCAAGACGGCCAGGACAGGAACGATCCTGCGCGGCCCTGGGCACGACGAACCAAGGCCGGAAACGGCGCTCATCAATCACGGGACGGAGGATAAGGAATGGCAGCGAACGCCGCCGAGGATGGCCAGCGTTATACCCGCGTCGCGATCGTGCTCCATTGGGCAATCGCGATCCTCATTATCTACAACCTGGTCAGCGGCCTGCTGGTCTGGGACATCGGCCGGGCCTGGTTCAAGGCGCACAAGCCGTTCTATGCGTTCGGCATCACGTCGCACTTGTCCTCCGGCCTCACCGTGCTCGCGCTGACGATCGTGCGCATCGTCTGGCGCCTGATGCACGAGCCGCCCGCGCATGCGCCTGGAACAAAGACATGGGAGCGGCACGCCGCCCATCTTGCTCACTTCCTGCTTTACGCCGGGATGGTGCTGATGCCGCTGTCGGGCTGGGCGATCCTTTCGGCCCATCCGCCGGTCGGGTCGGAAGGCGCCAAGGTCGCGCGGATGGCGATGGGCGCATCGCCGATGGCCGCACCGCCCCCGGGCGCAGCCAAGGCTCCCCCGCCCCCCGGTCCCGGCGCACGTCCCGGCGGTCCGCCGCCGCCTCCGGGTATCTGGTGGCTGGTGCCCCTGCCCGCGATCACCCCGATTGCCGAGATCGGCCGCGAACCCGGCGGCGTGAAGCCGCAGATGGAACTGCACGAGGAATTCGCCGCCTGGCACAAGGTGGGCGGATACCTGATGCTGGCGCTGTTGCTGCTCCACATCGGTGCCGCCCTCAAGCACCAGTTCCTCGATGGCCAGGCCGAATTGCAGCGCATGAGCCTGCGCCGCCGGCGCGACGCCTGATCACCCAACCGCAACAATGAAGGGCCGCCGGGAGATAAATCCGGCGACCCTTTTTGTGTCTAGGTGGTGAACCACAAACGGCGAGCATATCGGGCCAAAGCGAACGCCGCGAAGGCTGGATGCCTTTGCAAGGGGCACTTTGCGCTGAGATGGCAGCCATTTCGGCGTCCCGTCGGAATTTGAACCAAAGCCCCCGCCACAACGCGGCCTTTGGCCTCAAACCTCAGTGGCGCCATTCATGAATTCACACCCTAGTCCACGCCAGGCGCGTAGACCTTATGGCAGGCGTTGCAGGCATCGTTAATTTCCATGCCGGCGGCCATATAGGTATCGTCGTTGCGGCGCCCCGTCGTCTCGGCAACGCGCAACGCCGCGGCACGCAGGCGAAGTACCGCTTCGGTCCACGCGGGCTGGTCCACGCGGCGCCCAGGGATGAGCAGGACATTGCTCAGTTCGGCCAGCATCTGCGCATCGTTGCGCGCTTCCTGCCACTCCTGGTCGGTGCTGGGAAACAGCGAGCGGAGGCCCTTGTCGTCCGAGACATAGCCCTGTCGCTTCCATGTCTGCTGCGCAGCGTGGCTCATCACCTCGGCCATGAAGCGCTTCATCGGCAGGCGCGTGTCATAGGGCGTGGCATCACCACCCGTTCCAGACGCGGCGGCGGTGGTCGCCCCGGCAGTGGATCCGCCAAGCGGCGCAAAACGCTCGACAGGGCCGCGCACCGTCGCGGTGATCACCACCGGGCTGGTGCCCGTGTTCTTCCAGAACCAACCGTGACGCCCGGTAAATCCGGCTGTGAAGCGACCTTCGCCATGCGATGCCGTCCCGCGGGCATAGGAGGTGTAATCGCCCGGCCTTGCCGGCCGTTCGGGATCGCCGTGGAATTCAAACTCGACCGGCTGGCCGTCGGTCGCCCACTGATAGGTCATTGCCACGCCGGCGGCCATCACCGCCTTGGCCTCGCGCCCTCCATAGGGGCCGATCACCATGCGCACTTGCCGCGCGCCATCGGGCAAGGTCGTCACGCTGTCACCCGCCGTGGCAGTGGCGGCAAGCCCGGCTCCATCGCGCTGGGCAACCTTCATCGCCCCCATCTGCGTCAGGCCCAGCACGCGGCCCAGCCCGGTGATGTCGATCCCCCGCTCGGCGGGCAGCACCGCCACCACGAGGATCAGGGCGGACATACCGACGGCGGCAGCCACGGCGGTATTGAGACCACGCCGCGACAGCGGCTCGGGTGAAACGGTCACGCGGCACCTCCTGCGATGAGACCGGCAATCTGCTGGCCGAAAAGAACAAGACCCGCCGTCATTAGGGCGACGTTGGCGACCAGCGCCTGGCGAGGGAAACGGGGGCTGCGGCGCCACCACGACATCACCAGCACGATTGCGCCCAGCGCCATCAGCTGGCCCGCCTCGACCCCCAGGTTGAAGGCGACGAGATTGACCACCAGCCCGTCCCTCGCGAGGCCGAGATCCTGCAGCTTGGTGGCAAGACCCAGGCCGTGGCACAGGCCAAAGCCGAGCACCATCAGCCGCGGGTCGGGCCGCCACCCAAACCAGCGGGTGAAGGCATCGAGATTATCGAGCGCCTTGTAGACGATCGAAAGCGCAATGATGGCGTCGACGGCGCGAGGATCGACCGGTAGCGCCAAAAGCACGCCGAGGATCAGCGTAGCGCTGTGACCAAGCGCGAAGAGCGATACGTAGAGTGCGACCTGCCGCCAGCGAAACAGGAAGAACACCACCCCCACCAGGAACAGCAGGTGATCCGTGCCCGTCACCATATGTTTGGCGCCCAGATAAGCGAAGGGACCCGGCTGGATGCCATGGGTCAGCGCCAGGAACCCACGATCGCCCTGGGCCACATCGTGCGCCAGCGCCGAGCCGGCCAGGCTGAGGAAGGACGCCAGGGCCATCACCCCAGCGCACCCGGCCCGCAGCGCCACCGAAAACCGCCTGCCGTCCATCGCTCTCCCCTGCCTCGTTTGTGCAGAAGGACTGCGCTAGCGGGATCGGGTCACGCTAGTTTCGTACGGTGACGAATAAGATGAAACGCGCTTTTCGGGGTTGCCGCCGCTTCATCTTGCGCTGGCGGCGGGGCGTGGCGACGCGGCCGGCACAGGGCTCGACGGCGCGATGTCCCCAGGCTGCCAGATCCCGCCGTCGCGGATGGGCCGGGCAAGGACGAGCGAACTGCCCAGGTTGAGGTTACCCTGGGTGCGCACTTCGAACAGCGCCTCGAAAGCCCCATCGCCGGTGCGCGTGTCGATGGCATCAAGCTGCGCGCGATCGGCGGCGATCTCGGCCATTTGCACCACTGCCGCGTCGCGCGTGCCCGCCACGATGACGATGCGATTACCGGTTGGCCCGATCAGGCTGGCGATATAGCCATAATCGCGTTGCGGCACCTTTCCGGCCGCAACCAGGCTCCAATCGGAGCGGAACCGTCTGCCGCTGGCCTTGTCGACCAGTTCGTCGAAATCCTCGCCCAGCCGGAAGCCCGAGGCGCGGAACAGCGGATCCTGCAAGGGGCCAAGGCCGCTGAGGAAACCGATGTAGACAATGTTGGCGGCCTTGAACACGTCGGGCTTCACGTCTGACATGGCTTCTACCGGCGGCCGCTCGGAACTGCGCATGGCTGCGGCATTGACCGTGGGGAGTATGCTGCGCAGCGCCATCCCGGTGCTGACCGGCAGGTAATGCAGGTCAAGGTCCATGTTCTGGCCGACCTTGTCGGGATTGAGCAGCAGGTAGGCATCGAGATCGGCGCGCGAATTGATCGCGAAATCGCGTACCAGGCGAGTCACCACGATCCCGTCGCTCGCCTCGCCATAGACATAGTAATCGCCCAGCACGACCATCATCGGCCGGCGATTGTCGAGCAGCGGCTTCCATAGCTTGTTGAGCACCGGGCCAGCACCAACGGGTGGCCGCGTGCTGTAGATTGCCCAGCAGACAAGATTGAGCAGCACCAGGCCGATCGCAAGCGCGACGAAGGGCCGATCGGCCAGCCGCCGACGCCAGCCGGGCTGTGGCGCTGCATCGACAGGAGACGCGGGGGCCAGGGCAGCCGGTGCCGCGGCGGCCGCCTCGGCGTCTTCGGGCGTTGCCAGGACAAGGCGGTATTCACCCAGCGGGATCGACAGCCGATCGCCCGCTTCCGTCGCACGCGCATAGTGTTCGCCCAGCTTGCGCCGCAGCCGGTGGATGTAGACCCGCACCGATGCGTCGAGCATAACGTCGAAATCTTCGCGCTTGGCAAACACCTCCTGCGCGATCTCGATCTCGCGCGGGGTCTGCCCCTCGAGCGAGCGGGCAAGCAGGTAGTCGAACAGGCGGATCAACGGTTCCGACCGGCCCAGGTCGCCGCTCTCGCGGACGCGGGTCGCCTCGGCCGCGAGCCGTTCGCCATACGTGGTCTCGGCCAAGTTCATCCCCCCTCGCTACCAAGCCTGCCGACACGGGCAAGCGCAAAGTGCATTTGGCCGCTTACCGCCCGGCTCGGGCCCGTTACGCAAGGTGTAACCTGAAGATAACTGTACGTTGCTGGACGCAAGACTGGGGAAAAGCCACGCGACTGTTCGATGACCGCACCATCTTCGAAAGCCGCGCCACCGCGCGCGCGCCGCCTGCTCCTCATCTTGCCGCTGGTCGCGCTCGGCACGTTGGCGATCGCCGTCGCCATGTCGCACGGCGGCAAGGCTGCCGGCGTGTTGCGCGCAGACCCTGAGACGATCCTTGACGATCCCGCGCTGCGCGAAACCGCGCTCAAGGCCGGGAAAGAGGTTTTTGCGCAGCATTGCGCCGCGTGCCACGGTGAAAACGGCAAGGGTGACACCCGTATCGGCGCGTCCGACCTGACCGACCGCGACCGCCTTTATGGGGATGGCACGGTGTCGCAGATCGAGGACATCGCACGCTATGGCATCCGCGCCGGCAACAAGCGCGGCTGGAACCTTGCGGTGATGCCCGCCTATGCCTCGCCCGTGCCCGACAAGGCCGAAGCGCTGCCGCCGCAAAAGCCCGCCGACATCGAGGCGCTGACCCAGTTGCTACTCTCGTTCACCGCGCGGGCCACCGACGAAGCCGCCGTCGCGCGCGGGCGGCTGGTCTATTCGAAGGCCGGCTGCTGGGACTGCCACGGTCGTGACCTGGGCGGCGATCCGGCAATCGGTGCACCCAACCTTACCGACGATGTGTGGATCTACGGCGGCCGCGCCGACGATATCCGCCGCTCCATCTCGCATGGCCGCGCCGGCACGAGCCCGGCATTCGGCCGCACCCTCACCCCCGCGCAGCTGCGCAGCGTCGCGGTCTATGTGGCCTCGCTGTCGCGAACCGAACAGGACGGGAAATGACCAACCAGATTGCCTCACCCGACGGGCCTCGCGCCTGGACCCGCGACCTCGACAAGCCCATGGCGCGGCGCTCGCTGCTGCTCGCCGCAGCCGGCGCGCTCATCGGCCTGGGCATCGCCGGCTATGGCCTGTTCACCGCGCAAGGCACCCGCACGGCATCGGTGCCGGCCGAAGACGCCGCGCTGGTCAACAACGTGCCGGTGCTGCGCGCCGACCTGATCGCCCAGACCACCGCGCTCCACGGCATTCCTTATGCGCAGGCAAGCCAGGCGCAGCGCAAGGCCGTGCTCGACGGCATGATCCGCGAAGAGCTTTACGTCCAGCGCGGGATCGAAATGGGCCTGGCCAACGACGATATCGATGTGCGCCAGGCGCTGGTCCAGGCCACCGAGGGACAGATCGCGCAAGATGCCGCCACGGCCAAGCCGGCCGAGGACGAATTGCGCCATTGGTATGACACCCACCGAACCCAGTATGCCAGCGAAGGCATGATGACGCTGCACGAATGGCTTGCCCCGCGCGGGGCCGATGCGGCGCGGCTCGTTGCCTCTTTGCGCGCCGGGGCCACGCCCGCCTCGCTCGGCCTGCGCACGACCGGCCGTGTCGACGATGGCGAGGAATTCTACTTTGCTGCCGAGGAACACCTGGGCAAACCGCTGTTCGCCATTGCCAGGACGATGGCCGATGGCGCGGTTTCCGACCCGCAACCGGCGCCTGATGGGATGCATATCCTGCAGATGGTGCGCAACCGTCGCCCGGTGCCGACCGCGTATGATGCCGTGCGCGACCAGGTTTTGCGTGATTTCATCGCCGACAAGGTGGCGCGCCTGCAGGATGGCAACAACCGCTTCCTGCGCAAACGGGCCGATATCAAGATCGCGGCCGATCTCAAATGAGCCCGCGCCCCCTTGCCCGGCTGCTGCTGGCCCTGGCCGCTGCGCTGTTTGCGCCGTTTTCTGCCGCAAGCGCGCACACCCGCTCGGAATCGCATTCGACCTGGCTGGTCGATGGCAGTTCCGTCCACCTGACCTTTTCGGTGGCTGATCTGGAGGCGCGCCGGCTGACACCCGACGGACGCCCACCCAACAACCCGCAGCTGATCGGCTACCTCCTGCCGCGGGTGGGTGCCACCGCGGGGGGCAAGGCCTGCCCCCTCGCCGGCAAGCCCCGTCCGGTTGCCGCGGCAACCGGCTATCGCCGGGTCGAATTCTTCTACGATTGCCCGTCGAGCGAAGGCATCGTGCTGCACGACACCGCATTTTTCGAAATCGTGCGAACCCACGTCAACATGGCGCAGATCCAGACGGCGAAGGGCGATTTCGCCGAAGACGTGCTGACCGCCGAGTCGACCGAAATCGACATGACCAGCGCGCAGGGCGGCGAGATCGAGGGCGCCGGGTTCTTCACGTTCGTGAAGATGGGCATCATGCACATCTTTACCGGCGTCGATCACATGAGCTTCCTGCTCGGCCTGGTGCTGATTTCGCGCCGATTCAAGGACCTGATCTTCGTGATCACCGGGTTCACCATCGGTCACAGCCTCACTCTGGCGCTGGCGGTGACCGGGATCATCCGCCCGCATGCCGAATTCATCGACGCCCTGGTGGCGCTGACGATCGCGCTGATCGGCGTGGAAAACCTTGCCGTGCAAATACGTCGGCCCGGCCTTTTCGCGCTGTGGACCGCCGGCGCGCTGTTCGGCATGGCCGTGCTCAAGCTGCTGGGCATAGGCCTGCTGCCCTTTACCTTGCTGTTTGGCGCCGGGCTTTTTGCCTCGAACTATCTGATGGTGGCCGGCCATGTCCGCGATGCCGATCGCCTGCGCCTTGTCGTCACGCTGGTGTTCGGTTTGATCCATGGCTTCGGCTTTGCGGCCGACCTGCTCAACGAATCGATCCCGCCAGCCAAGCTTGCCGAGCTACTGGTCGGGTTCAACCTGGGCGTGGAAATTGGCCAATTGACGGTCGTCTCGTCGCTGGTGGCCGTGGTCACCGTGCTGCGCCGCTATCGCCTTACACTGCCGCGCCCGATCACCGTTGACTTGTGCGCCTCGTTTCTCGTGCTCGAGGGCGTCTACTGGTTCGTCAGCCGCAGCTACAGCCTGAGCTGACCACCGCTGTTCCCTGCCCCACCCGGGGCGCTTCCCACCTGCGCCCTTCTCTTCGGAGAAGGGCGTTTTTTTTGCGCCCAGCGCCGCGCCAGGCGCAGTGCCACGCCACCCGTGTGGCACCCCATTGGATACGCACGCCGTGCCGCTTCTGCGCCCGGCATTCGCCTCGGATCGAGCTTGCGCGCAGGACGGGCACAGCAACCCTCGCCCTGCCCAACGCCGATCAGGCGGCAACCCAACGTCCACGCCAAAGGACCCTGCCGTGCTGCACACCACCCCTGCGCAATGCTGCACGCAAAAAAGCCGGGCCGACCCCTTGAAGGATCGGCCCGGCTCGTTCGGGCAATGCATTGTGCCAGGCGATCAGGCCAGCGGGTAGGCGTAGCCGATCCAGCGGCCAAGGAAGATGATCACCAGCCACAGCGTGAGCGACGTGACGCCGGCAACGCGGGCGCTGATGGGCGTGGGCAAGCGATCGTCCCACTCGCCGATCTTGCGATAGGCGGTCATGTGGAACACCGCCATGTTGATCCCGGCAATGGCGATCGCCACAAGCTTGAGCCGGAACGGAATGCTCTCGGCATAGCCGGTGGCGTTGGACACGAACAACAGCGAGCCGGTGATCGCCGCGATCACGAACGCAACCCAGGTAAAGGGCAGCATATCCATGATCAGCTGGCGGGCGCCACGACGATGCGAGGCAAAGCCGAGCAGGCGCAGGTCGACGATCACGATGGTGCCGACCACGACGGCAATCATCAGGACATGGGTGCTTTCGATCCACGGAAACAGCGTGCCGCTTTCGCGGATGGCCGTGGCGATCGACGAATCGTAGAGCGCCTGAAGCAGGCCGCCTTCGGAGCCATCGGGTTCCATCTCTTATCCTCCAGACAAATTTCGTTTTTTACAGGTAGGCGATCCAGCGGCCGCAGAAGATCACCACGATCCAGATGCCCAGCGAAGCCCAGGCCAGCGGCTTGACCAGCGCAGCGGCGCGGGCGTGCTCGGCCCGGTATTCGGGGTGCAGGATCGGATAGCGGAACAGCAGGGTGAGCACGAAGCCGGTCAAGACCAGCGCCATCTTCGCCCAGAATGCAGTGTTGGTCAGCACGCGGTAGGGTTCTGCCATGCCGAGCACCAGGCCGCTGCACAGCAAGATCGCCAGCGACGTCCACATCCATGGCAGATGGCGGCGGACCACTGCCTGGGGCGTCTCGTCGGTGGCGAGCACGCCGGCAAGGCGCAGGTCCATCACGATCGCCGAGCCGACGACGCCGGCAATGGCGATGATGTGGATGCTCTGCACCGTGGGGATGATCCAGGTGGCTTCACGGATGCTCGTGCTGAGCTCGGAGCTATAGAGATTGCTTGCGAACTGTTCGACGGACATGTCGGTGGGTTCCTCGGGATTGGCAGGCAGTCGGCGTTCATCGGAAGTGCCGGCGGCGCGAGCGGCCGGGATGCACCTCCACGCATGCAGCGATGACCGAGCCTGCGGGACAACGCTTGTTATTTACGGTTCCAGGCAACAAAGCCCGGCGTAACAAGCACGTTACGGTTGCGCCGGGGCGGGTGCACCGCCGCCTGCGGGCGGCATCGGCGTTCCAACGTCCCAGTGCTCGACCAGTTGGCCATGAGCGATGCGGAACATGTTGAAGATATAAGTGGGTCGCGGGCGGCCGTCGGGGCCGGGCAGGTCCCGTGCGGTCAACAGCATGACGCGGTCGCCTTCGGCCATGACCGCGACGGTGCGCGCCGGGGGCATGCCCTTCATTGCCGGCATCGCCTCGAACATGGCAATCAACTTGTCCCGCGCGCTGCCCGGTCCAGGCAGGTCTGCCAGGCCCGCAGCGTGCTGCACATAGTCGGGCGAGAGGAAGCGCTCGGCAATGCCCCGGATGCGCTCGCGGGTCGTGCCAGCGGCATCCGCCTCGTCAAGCGCGCGATAGAATTCGAGCACCAGTTGCTTGTTCGCAGCCTCGGCCGGCACCGGGTGGGCACCGGCTGAAGTCGCGACCGCGAACAGGCCCGAAAGCGCCACCGCCAGGGCGCCCTTGCGGAGCGGGCTCATTCCTGCGGCTCGGGAACAAGGCCCGCATCGGGGCTGACGCTGGGATCGCCGACCTGCTCCTCGCAGTTGTATTCGGCAAAGACGGCCTGGTGCGGAATCCAGCCATAGCTGCGCACGATCGTCCACGGCGCGGTATAATACGTCGGGTCGACGATGGTGGTGGCAATTTCCAGGAAGGGAACATGGCCGCCATCATCGACCTTGCGGATGCGCTGGATCAGCTTGCCTTTGGCCGACAGCGGCGTGCCATCCACATCGAGCCAGATCGCCTGGCGGAAATCGCTGCTCTCGACCACCAGAGTGTTGCCATCCCAATGCCCGACCGAGCGCCCCATGTATTGCTTGGCGACCGGCAAAGGCGCGCGCTGCGGATCGAGCGAGATGTACCAGCGTCCGTGGTACTCCTCGAACACGAACTCGACGTAATCGCGCGTCTGGGTGATCAGGAACGGAAAATTCAGGTCCCGCTGCCACTGCGGGCCAGGCGGCCGGCAGATCGCGGACGCATTGATGAACGGTGTGCCTGCTACCAGCGACTTGACGCGCCGCGCCAGCACTTTGGCACCTTCCATCGTATAGGGCGCCGGAGCGCCATAGATATCCTTTTGCGAACGGAACTGCAGAGGCTGGTTGTTGAACCAGGTGCCCTGGAAATCGCGCGGGTCCGACGCCGGCATGGCAGCATCGGCCGGCAGCGGCGGACGCGGCGGCAGGACACCGGGCCCCGGCGGCGGCAGTTCGGCCACCAGCTTCTGTGCCGGGGTCAGGACTGGCCCGGGGGGCGGGCTCCCAGCGGGCGGGCCGGCCGAAGCGCCGGGCGGCAGGCGAAGCTGGCCACCTTGCGCGGGCGGGCCATCAGCACCGCCGGCCGGCGGTGCCTGGGTGGCGGAAACACCCGGCGGTGGCCCGGCAGGCGGTTGTTGGCCTTGGGCCAGCGCCGGGGCGGACGCTGCCGAGAGCAGCAACGCGAGCGCGGAAGCGACCGTGCCGCTCCTCCGCCCGCCCGGAAACGGAAAGGGGATCGTCATGCAGACTTGCTCCAGATCGGGTGGCAGGCGCCTCAGCCGGGGAATGCCGGCTTGTGGGCGGTGATGCGGTCGAGGCAGACATCTTCGGGGAAGATCGCGTCGGGCTGGCGCTTGTAGGTCACCACCGCTTCCCAGGGATGGGTGAAGTAGGCCGGATCCTCGATCGTAATGCGATCCTCGAGCGTGTCGGCATCGAGCAGGCGATAGCGCTCGGTCACCTTGAGGTCGTATCCGTGCGGGACAAGATCATCGATCAGCGTGCGGTCGGAAGCGCCTTCCATTACCGAAACCAGCGTATCGCCTTCCCAGTGTCCCTTGGACTTGCCGGTGGCAGTGGGCACCAGGCCCTGCCCCAAGAGATCGGGCTGGGGCGGCACACCCACGTTGATCTGGCGCAGCGCGCGGTTCCATTCATAGTCGAACGTCACCACGCCCTGGCGATACCAGATCTTGAAACGCATCGGCGACAAGGCCAGCCGCGGCACGCCAGGATTGGAGCAGCGCGACAGGGTGATGTCATAGTCGTCGATCTTGTTCTGCGCCCGCAGCTTGCGATTGGCATCATAGGCCTTGCGGCCCTCGGCGGTAAACGGCACGGCGCCGGCAACAGGCTTGAGCGTCGTGGTGGGTGTGGCGATCTTCCACACCCCCTCGATCGCTGGCTTGGCGGGCTGGGCTGCGGCCTGGGCAGCGCCGCCCAGCAGGACAGCCGCCAGCAAGGCGCGCAGCGCCGGGCGCGCGCGGGTGGTTTCGATCGCCATGTCGGATCCTTCAGTTGCCGCCCGCGCGGGCGGCTTCGACGTCGGAAAAGGTCTTGCCGCTGGGCAGGCGCAGGCTCGCCATGGCCCCGCCGGGCTGGCCGCTGATGTTCGGGTGGAACACCACCTTGACCTTGTCACCACGGCGGAAATCGCGGGGCGTCAGACCCTGCTTGGAAAACATCAGCGGGCTGCCGGCCACGATCGACATCTGCCGCTCCTGCCCCTTGTCGATGTAGATCAGCACCATCGAGGAGTGCGGCGCGCCCCAGCGGAATTCCTTGAGCGTGCCATCGACCGACACCGTGCGGTTCATGTCGTAGGCCGCAAAGGAGTGGTGCGCCAGCGCCGGTGCGGAAAGGCCGAGGGCCACCGCCGCAAGGGGCGCCGCCAGCCGTGCTCTTTTCAACGTGATCATTATGTTACTCCAAACGGGCGGCCCCGGATGGACGGCACGGACGATGCCTTTCCGGCACGTCCCTTCATAACGGCGGCACAGCTGCGCCACCGCCAGGATCGGCCGGTCGCTTGCGCAGGTCATGCAAAGTCCGCAATCGGACTGGCGCCTTGCAGGCAGGACCGGGCCGTTGGCTCGTCGTGCGGTTCCATCCTTGCCCCCCACCCCATGACGGTGAGCGTCAGGTTGACCGCATGCTAGATCGCTATGCCGCAGAAGTTAGATGAATCATCTCGTTGGCAGGAGCGGTCAGGCCACCGCGCGCAGAACCTCGGGCAAGGGCTGCATGACATCGAGCTTGAGCTGGGCAAGCGCGTCGGCAGCGGCAACATCACCGGCCTGGATCGCCGCGAGAATGCGCCGGTTGAGCGCAATCACATCACCGCGGTCCACCGGGGGCATCGGGTCTGCCGCCAGGAACACGCTCGCCACGCCCAGCGAGCGCACGACCATGGCCAGCAGGGCGTTCCCGCTCAAATCGAGCAACAGGTTCTCGAGCGTCAGGGCCTCGAACGCATCGTGCTTGGGCACGGTCAAGGCCGGGGCGACAAGGCGGCCGGCAAGCTGCCGCGCCGCAGCCAGGCCCGGCGCTCCGCTCACCAGCAGGGAGATAGCCTCGCGATTGTCGCGCGGCGAGGTGGCGCTGGCCATGAGGCAGGGCGCCAAAAGGCGGATCACCCCAGTCGGCGCGGCCGGCGGCGCCAGTTCGGCGCCCTTGCGGCCCTGGCGGCAGCGCACGATGCCGAAGTCCTGGAGGATGCGGCGCGCCTGGCGAACCACCGCGTCGGTATAGCCCAGGCGCATCGCGGTTTGCCATTCGGCTTCCTGGCTGGCAGGACTGCCGCTCAACTCGCGGGTCAGCCGCGCGGCAAGCGCCATGGCAGACTTGCGGCCAGACAGCGAAAACGCCCGCTCCGCGATTTCCAGCGAAATGATCGGTGACGCCGCCTGGTCGCTTGCCCCCAGCACATCGAGCCTGGCGATGGCCGCGGCAAGATTGCCGTTGCAAACCGCTTCGGCAAACACCGCATCGTCATCCGGCGCCTCTCGCCCGGCGGCCGTGCGCACCAGCATTTCGGCAAGCCGTGCCAGCAGGACCATCGTCGTGTTGCCGGTCTGTTCTGCCAGCGCCACGGCAAAGCCGTGCGAAGCGCCCGGCGCGGTGGACGCCACCGGCGCGATCCGCCGGCGGATCGCCGCGCTGGCAACCATGCGCCACACCAGTTTCCGGAATTCCTCGATCGCCGCGCGCGTTTCGCCGGCCAGCGCAAGATACATCAGCACCGCGCCGACAATATCTTCGAGCGCGGGCGCAGCCACGAACAACCCGCCACCCGGCCCGCGCCGCACGTCGAGCAGGCCACGCGCTTCGAGAATGGTGATCGCCTCGCGAAAGGCGGGGCGGCCAAGGCCAAGGCGCTTGCGCACGTCGGGCAGCGCGCCGAGCGACTGGCCAACCGGCCAGCCCTGTCGCAGCAGGCCCATCTCCATGTCGTGCACCGCCTCGTGCGCCAGACTTGCCGGATCGAGCGCTCCAAGCATGCAGGCGCTGATGCGCTGGAGTTCGTCCGCGCCGCCTGCCCGCGTAAGGTCAGCCATAACCACTTTCCGCCTTCTCCCAAGGTCCTCTCGCGCCGGCCGATTTTCGGCTCAGCCCTTTATGAATTCTGCGTCGAGGACGACCGTGACCTTGCCCACCATGCGCGACATTTGCGTCTGAGTAAATTGGGTGGTGTCGATAACCATCGAGCCCGTAAAGCCTGCCGTTGGCGCCCCTGCCATCGAGCGACCGACGCCGACGAGTTCTGCCTCGATCGTAGCGGGCTTGGTCACGCCCATCAGCGTCAGGTCACCATCGATCAGCGCATGGCCGGGCGTGGTCTGGCGCACGCTGCGCGACACGAACCGAGCCTCGGGATAGGCGGCAACATTGAGCGATTGCGCGCTTTCCGGGGGAATCTTGTAGACGATCGGAGCGTAGAAGGGCTTGGCGTCAACCGTCACGTCCAGCGCGATGGCCCCGGCATTGGCGGGATCCCACTGCAAGGTGCCCTGGCGCACGCCAAAGCGCAGCACGTTGTAGGACATGCCACGGTGCAGCACGCGTGCAACCACCGACGAATGTTCCAAGTCGACGTTATAGCGGCCCGCGGGCGCCGCGGCCGGATCCTTGCTGGCCGGGGCCATGGCCACGGCCGGCGGCATCGGCGCGTTGGCCGGCGCACCCTGCGCATGAACGAAACCGGCGATGCCTGCCGGAATGGCGGCCATGGCAATCAATCGTCCCCAGGTCATGCCCATCGTGAACTCTCCCGTTTGCGGTGCCGGAACCGACCGGTCTTCCGTTTGGCGCCGCAATGAAACGCGGCCGCCACGCGCCGGCCCATGCCGGCAGAAACCTTGGCCACGGGCCAGAATCGGTGCAAAACTGCCGATGCCGCCTGCGACTCCGAATTATTTGACCTATTTAGTCATATTTGAACATTACGGTCAAGTAAGGCAAAAATAGTGCTGCGGCTTGGGGCGGACCCTGGATACCAGGCCCCGCCCCGCGTCACGCCGTAGAGATGCCTCAGGCCGGCTCGACCGCGCGGTGGGCATTCATCGCCACGCCGATGCCAGGGCCGCTGAACGCCACCATTTCGGCATCGACATATTCGATGATGTCGAGATCGGCGATGCCGTTGACGATGTGGGACGAAAGCGGCAGCTGCTCGAACGTGGCACGGTGCCAGTTGACCGCACCCTTGCCCGTCCAGCGACGGAACTCGAATTCGTCAAAGCTGATATTGACCTGCGCACCGCCACTGCCGGCCGGCGCCGCCGAGGTGGTGACATAGGCCAGGTCGGCGCCTTCGCTGCCATTCGGGCTCGTGCGGGGCATGTACTTGTAATACATCTGCGCCCCGCCGTTGGAGCCAGGCAACTGCTTGACTGGATTGGCTTCCTCGACGAGATTCGACATCTCGATATCGAAGAAGGTGTGTTCATACCACGAGGCTTCGCACGTGGCGTGGCCCGCGGCCTCGTCCCAGGCGATATCGGTGAAATTGGCGAACATCTTGGGGAAGCCCAGTTCTTCGCGACCAGTCATGATCGCGTCGGGCGCGCCTTCCCAGATGATGGGGCACAGTGCCCCGTCGAGCCGCTCGGTCTTGCCCTGATACGTTACCGGGAAATCGACCGAGAGGATGCCATAGCCACGGCCGGCCAACCAATAGAGATCCTTGAACCAGGCGCAACTGACCGACACGATCGGTTCGCCACGCAGGCTGAAACCGATCGGCAGTAGCTTCTCGAGCTTGGCAGGATCGGTCCGATAGGCAACCTTCATCCATTGCGCGCGCATCCGCCCTGCTTCCTCGGCCGTCCACATGCGGCCTTCGGGGTGCTGGCGCGGACCGGGCGTAGGGCCGAACATGATCGGCATGCGATAGCGCGAAGAGGGATCGGGAATAAACGTCATGTCGATGCTTCCGTTCGTGTTGGAGTGAAAAAATGGTGGTGATGGCCCTGCCCCTGCCCGGCCATGAACCGGCGGGCACGGCCGAGTCGGCCCAAGCCGGCGAGGCGAGAGGCGTCGATCTGTGATATTGGATTGCAGGTGCCGGATGCGCGTTGTGCACGTCCACGCAACCCGTGCCCCGTCAGGCGTGCTCTCTCCCGTTCATGCTCATTTCTGGACTATAAAGTCATATTTGAACCAAGTGGTCAAACTCTAACTCGCTGTCTGTCCCAAAGGGCAGGACACCGCATGTGCGAACATGACAAGAACGCAATTCATGCATCTATCTTGTCCGCCACCGCTTGCTAGGCCCATGTCGATAGTGGCGCGGCAAAGACGACGCCCAGTCCTGCCCAACAAACAAGTCTGACACGGGGAACGTCAGGAAACGTGAGGGGAAGATAATGAAGCGAATCCCATATATGATGTCGACGTCGCTGCTGGCGGCACTAGCGGCCGCGCAGCCTGCTTTCGCCCAAGAAAGCACGCCTCCCGCTCCAGAGCATGCGGCCAGCGACACCGGCAACGCCGGCCTTCAGGAAATCATCGTCACGGCCGAGCGCCGCTTCAACACCGCGCAACGCACGGCCGCCGCGATCAGCGTGCGCACCGGCGCGGATTTGCAGCTTCAGGGCCGCTATGAACTCAAGAACATCCTGGAAGACGTTCCGGGGGTTTCGGGCGGCGCCTCGTTCGGGGTGAACACATCGCAGGCCGGCGGCACCGACAATGCGGCGACGGGCCTGGTGTTCCGCGGCATCCAGTCGAACTCGGGCGTGGGTGGCAGCGCCACGTCGACCGCGGCGGCCGCAGCGATCTATGTCGACGATGTCTACAACGGCATCGGTGGCGGCTACGACATCGGCCGGGTCGAAGTTCTGCGCGGTCCGCAAGGCACGCTCTATGGGCGCAGCGCCACCGCCGGCGTGGTGGCGATCCATACCAACGATCCCGATTCCAAGGCGTTTGCGGTCAATGCCACGGCCGAAATCGGCAATTACAACCTGCGGCGTTTTTCGGGCGAAGTGAACCTGCCGCTTGTCACCGACAAGCTGGCGCTGCGCGTTTCGGGCAACCACTTCGAACGCGATGGCTATTACACCGCCCAGGGCGACGCGCGCCGCAGCACCAGCTTCCGCGGCAAACTGCTGTGGACACCCACCGAAAACTTTTCGGCGCTGCTGGGCTATGCCCAGGAATTCAACCAGACCCGCTCTGGCGGTGTCGCGGTCAGCCAAGGCTCTTCGCCCACCGATTTCGTCTTCGTGCCCCAGGCAGTGGGCACCGGTCGCAATCACTTCCGGCAGTACTGGGCCAACTTCAACCTTGATCTTGGCGCCGTGGCGGTGACGTATATCCCGGCCTATCGGACCTGGTACCAGAACGCCACGACGATCGCGCGCAGCGCCCCTCCTGGGCCGAACATCGACAACTTCGTCTATGTTCCCAAAGACAACTTCATGACCCACGAGGTCCGCATCCGCAGCACGGCGACCGACAGCAAGCTGCGCTGGCAGGCCGGCTTCATGTACTATCGCAACGCGCTGAGCGAGACGAACAACCTGTTCAATCTCGATCTGCCGCCGGCCGGCGCCTATCTGTTCAAGTCGAACACCCACAAGGTAACGACGGCCGAAGGCGTGTTTGCCGAAGCGACCTATTCGTTTACGCCCGAAACCCGCCTGACCGCGGGCCTGCGCTATGACCACACCAAGATCGAAGTGGACCAGGACTATACCGGGTTCACCGGCATCACGGCGTCGCTCAGCGGGCCGCAGCGCGTCGCCGCGTTCAACAACGTGACCTACAAGGCGCGTCTCGAACACGACGTGACGCCGCAGAATCTGGTCTACGCCTCGATCTCCACCGGCTTCTCGCCGGGGGACACCTCGCTGACCCAGGACCTTGCCGGCGTGCCCCAGGTCCAGGTGCTCAAGGCGCAGACGCTCACCGCCTATGAAGTGGGCACCAAGAACCGCTTCCTCAACAACCGCCTGCAACTCAACCTTGCCGGGTTCTACAACGACTACGGCGGCTATCAGACCGCAGGCATCAACGTGGCGCCTCCGGGTCCGCTGCGCATCTTCCAGACGATCACCGTGCCGGTGAAGACCTATGGCTTCGAGTTCGAACTGCAGGCGCGGCCTTGGGCGCGCGGCACGTTCCAGCTCAACGGGTCCTACACCCACGCGCGCTATGGCGACTTCGGGATCTATGCGGCGTACTTCTCGACGCATGAGGTTTCGCCCTCGCCGCCGTGGCAGGTTGCCGCTTCGTACGATCATCGCCTGAACCTGGGCGATACGACGTTCGTGATGCGCGGCGCGCTGCGCTTCGTTTCGGCCCACGACAGTTCGCGCATCACCGTGCAACAGGCGCTCGACGGTGCTTCGCCCTATATCCGCGTGCCCACGGTGCTGTTGGCAGACCTCAACGCCAACTGGATCATCAACGATCACCTGTCGATCGCGGGGTATGTGCGCAACCTCACCGACAAGCGCTATCTGCCCGACAACTGGAACGTGGCGCAAGTGACGGCGGGCAATCCGCCGGTCGTGACGGTTTCGGCCAACTCGCTGAGCGAGCCGCGCACATTCGGGATGCTGGTCGACGTGAAGTTCTGACCAGCTCCACCGGCACCAGCCAACGCAACGGCGCTGCCCGGCCCCAGCCGGCAGCGCCGTTTTCGTTGGCGAAATTGCCGGGCGCTCCGCAGCGGTGCCAACGGCAAAAGGCCGGAGCGGGTTTGTCCCGCTCCGGCCTTTGCTGCGTCATGGCTGTCAGCCGGCGCGCTGGCGACGCGCCGGCCAGGTCGTCAGCGATCCTGCGCCTTGTCCTTGACGTTAACCTCGAGCTTGCCCGTATCGGGATCGAGATAGTCGCGGTTGTCGGTGCAGGCCCATTCCTGCGGCTCGTTGCGCCGCTCGATGCCGCGGATGAACTTGCGCGGCGGAAGGGCATAAGGGCTCTTGAAGATCGTATCGTCGTAGATCGTCGTCTGGATTTCGAGCGTGTTGAAATCCAGCAAGCGCATCCGCTCCACCAGGCGCAGGTTCGGGCCATGCGGACCGAACACCACGCCCGCCAAGGGCGAGTGATCGCCCTGCACCCGCACGTCGTTGGTCAAGCGGCCGATCTGGAACACCGTATCGGGCGCGAGGCCGGTGGTATCGACCACCAGCGTCCCGCCTTCCCAATGCCCGATCGATTCCCCCAGGTATGAAGGATTGGGCATTTCACTGTGCTGGCGCCCATCGGTGTGGATGAAGCGCGTCATCCCCGACGTCTCGATATAGAGCGCGATCATGCCGGGCGACTGGAAGAACTTCATCGGCATGCCACCGATGTTCTGCACGAACGGCATGCCGAGCGGTTTGCAGTTGGTGAACGGGCTATCCTCGGCGGGCTTGTACTTGGCGATATAGTCACGCGCAAACGGGGTGTAATCGGGCGGCGTGGAGAAATCATCGGCGATCGGGTTGATCGACTGCCAGGTGCCTTGCCAGAAATCGGGCTGGCGGGCGATCTCCTGCCAGGCCGCAGCCTGTTGCTCGGGCGTGCGCGCCACGGCCGGTGCATCATCGGCGCGGGCTGCGGGGGCGGCAAGTGCCAGGGCCGACAGCGCGACAAGCGCGCCGGTGCGAAGCTGGCGATGAACGCGGTTGGGGCTCATTTGTAGGGTTGTCCCTGCGGCTTGGTGGGAACCTTGACCGGGCCGCCGGCCAGGGCCTGGCCGTTGGAGCCGGCCGGATCGACCAAGACCTTGCCCTTGGCCAGGAACACGTTCTGGATCGAACCGATCGGACGCCCATCAAGACCGGGGTGCACATCGACCACGATCTTGTCGCCAGACTTGATGTCGCCCGCGTTCCAGCCCCAGCGCGCCATCATGTTGGGGCTCGATCCCACCAGCGACCATTGCTCGGTGCTGCCATCGGCCTTGCGCACCACGACGATGAGCCAGGTGTGCGGATTGGCCCAGGTGAACTCACGCACCGTGCCGGTCAGCGTGGTCAGCTTGGCCATGTTGAACTTGGCAAAGGAGTGGTGCGCGTCGGCGTTCTGGGCCCAGAGCGCGGCCAGCGCGGCAAGGGCAAACTTCCATTTGCCGTGTCTTTTCTGCGGTACGTCCATGGTGACACTCTCGCTATGCATAAGGTTCTGCCAGTAAATTGCGCGCATCAGCCGGCCGCCTTGGCCGCCCGCGCGCGGATCGCGTAGCGCCCGACCGACATGATGCCGTTGGGATCGACCGCGTCCTTGATCGTTTCCAGGAAATCGCGAAGCGCGTGGTCGTTGTAGGAATAGGTGCCCATGATCAGGTCGTAGAACGCAGGGGCGGTCCGGTATTCGCCCCAGCCACGCTCTGCGGCCACTGCCACCAGTTCCCGGAAAATCGCACGCACCTTGGCATTGACCTCGGGCGAGCGCGTCACCGGCAGGCCCATGGCGAACAGGAACGCGCGCTCGAAGATCGCCGAGGGGAACTGCAGCGGCGGGCCAGGCAGCTTGTACTTGCGGCCGATCCGCGCAAACACGTCCATCGCCTCGATCGCGGCCTCCCCCGTGCGCGGAATGACCGGCGAGAAGAAGATGTGACCGACGACCTCCTGGTCCTCGTAGGTGTACATCGGGCCCAGGCTGAACGTGCGCAACGAGGGAATGCCGAGCGGACCTGGATCGAACATCCGGGCGACGTCCTCGGCCGGCAGCGGCAGGGCACGGACCGGGTTGAGCGTGAATTGCGCGCCGGGAATGGCGGAAACGGCCTCGCGGATGCACTCCCACTGCGCCTCGATGAACCGCGCCGGGCCATAGAGCTGGAATTCGCAAGACCAGAACGGCAGGCCGGCCGCCTGCGCCGCCGCTTCCAGCTTGGTCATGTCGGCGCCCGCCGGGTCTTCAAGGATCACGCGGATCGCGGGATCAATCGCTGGCGGCCCGCCGAAATGGGCCGCATCGCCACGCGTCCCGGTCGTCGGGCTGGACAGCGTCCACAGCCCCTGCACGATCTTGCCCTGCTCAAGCCGGCCGATGATATCGACCAAGGGGATGATGTCGTGGAACCGCGGCACCGTCAGCACCCCCGTGGCGTGGCTTTCGGGCTGGGGCATCAACCAGAACCCCATCTTGGTGACCACGCCAAAGTTGGACTGCTTGAACAGGCCATCGATGCGCGGGCCAAAGCCAGGGCGGAACTGCTGCCATGTCTTGGCGCCGGGCATGGCCCCCATGCCGGTGCGCAACACGCGCCCGTCGGGCAAGACCACTTCCATCCCGCATTGCGCATCGAAATGGTTGCGATAGGGGGCCAGGGTCACGCCCACCCCGCCATCAAGGGCGTTGCCGATCAGGCTCCCCCAGCCGGGACTGGGGCAGTCGATCCATAGCTTCAGGCCCTTTTCCTGGATGTAATTGTACAGATCGAAATAGCTGACCCCAGGCTCGACCACCACGTAACCGTTGCGTTCGTCGATCTCGATCACGCGGTTCATCCGCTTGAGATCGAGGACGACGCTGCCGGCCACGGCCGGGGCGGCGCCACCATAGCCCAGGTTCTTCCCCGTCGAGATGGGATAGACCGGGATGCGATAGCGATTGGCGATCCGCACCAGCGCGGCCACCTCTTCGGCGCTGGCGGGGGCGACGGCAGCCGCTGCGCGCGGTTCGTCAGCCTCTCCCCACAACACCGAGTAGGAATCGCGGTAGAGTTCGAGATCCTCGTCGCTGGTGAACAGCCAGTCGGCGCCGACCACTTCGGCAAAGGCCCGCAGCGCGGCCGCAAAATCGGCCGGGCTGACGTGGGGGGGCACGTTCACGGTCAACTCTCCTGTCGAGCGGCGCGCAAGGGGGCGCCGGCTCGCTTGTGCATGGTCCACACGTGCAGCCGCCCGGCCTCGCACGATCGGTTGTAAGTGGCGCGCCCGGCTTGCATGGCCGGCGCGGCGGGCGCGATGGCCCCCAGCGCGGCGCCCAGATCGCGGCTGCAGGCTGGATCATCGGCGGCATGGCAGGTATGGCCGGTGAGACGGAAACCATGATCCGCGGCGATCTGCTCAAGGCAGAACAGCGTTGCACCCGACGTCACGCCCGAAACCGCCTGGCTGTCCGCAAACATGCGCGCCATCGCGGCATAGCCGGTCACATCAGGGGTGAACTGCAGCACCGATGCCGGCGCAGCGGCGAGCCTGCCGGACAGCTCGCGCGGCAAAGGCGCCCTGCCGTCGATGACGACGGCATCTATCGGCCGCCAAGCCACCCGCGCTTGCGCGCCAGCACCCAGCCCTGCGCCACCTGCCAGCGCCAGCGCTCCGCCGAGCATGGCACGCCGGGTGCAGACAGGCGTGAGCGAGCTCATGGCTTGCCCCCGCCAGACCGGCGGCGGGCCGGCGGCTTCGTCAGGTAAGTGGCAACAGCCGCCAGTTCGGCGTCGCTGATCTCGGTCTTGCGGAACGAAGGCATGAACGAAATGCCTTGGCGCACCACCTGCCGCACATAGTCGGGCGACAGGTCGCTGCGCTGCTCGAGGATTGCGGGCACCGCGCCCTGGTACTTGCGCTGGAGCGCCAGGCTGCCCGGCCCGGTGGGCGTGGCATGGCAATCGGCACACCACTTGCGATAGACCGGCAGCGCTGCAACCGGCGCTGTGGCCACGGGCTTGCCTGCCACAGGCGCGGGCGCGGGCCGGGCCTGCCCGATGGCAGCCCCCGCGCCCAACGCCAGAACGGCGGCCAGCACAACGGGGACGCGGGTTACGGCCCCGCGCCGATCCACGCCCGAATTGCCCTGCATGTTACTTCGCTCCGATGACCGTCTTGCGCTGCAGAATCCGCCACTCGCCGTTGCGCTTCTCCAGCACGTCTTCGTAGTGCCCGGGCAGGCCGACCGTGGTGATCTTGGTCGCAAGATCAGGATAGACGCTCACGAAATAACCGTAGTGCGTTGCCCGGGTGGCACTCTGGAACTCGAAATGGTGGCTCAGCGACAAGTGCCACGGCGGATTGCCGTTGCCGATGGCATTGACGCGCGGCATTCCTGCCGGCGCGGTGCCAGGACCAGCCGGTGCGCCAGGCGCCCCAGGGCCACCCGGCCCACCAGGCGGCGGAAACCCGGGTGGTGGCGATCCGGGCGGACCACCGGGCGCGCCACCCGCCGAAGGCGGAGGCATCGCCGCCGCGCGATAGGGCATCGTAAAGCTCTTGCCGGGTTCGGGCTCGGCGATGATCGTCGCTTCGGGCCAGAATGCCCGGTCGAAGCGCGCCATATCGTGCTGCTCAAGCCCGAGCGTGTAGTTGTCGACCGCATCGTTCACGCCGACCCAATCGTCCACGGTCGGATGATAGGCCGCAGCGGCGGGCGCCGTCTGGGCCTGCGCCCCGGCCGCAGCGGCAAACGTCAGGACGCTCCCCGCCAAGGCCATTGCAAGTTTCATATCGCGCATCACGTCCGCTCCCCGGCAAGGCTCGATGAACCTTATTTGTTGGCTTCGTTTTCCTTGAGCTTCTTGAGAACCGCTTCCGGATCTTCCATCACCGTCGCATTGGCATTGGGATCGAAGTTGACCGGATCGTCGGCGGTTCCGCAAACCCACTCGGCGGGCCAGCCGGCTTCGCCGCGGTTGCGCTTGAAGATCTGGGGATCGGCCTCGTAGGGCTTGGTCCAGATCGTGTCGTCATAGATGGTCAGGCGGATTTCCATCGTATCGGGATCGAGCAGGCGGAAGCGTTCCACCATGCGCATGTCCGGCCCGTGCGGGCCAAAGATGGAATCCGGCGGCAGGACCAGGCGCCCCGTGCCCTTGCCCGGGAAATTGGTGTACTGCGTCAGCACGTCATCGTGGAAGCTGATGCTGTCGACCACCAGCGTATCGCCTTCGAAATGCGCGACCGATTCACCCAGGTAGCTGGGGTTCGGCCGGTCCGAATGCTTCCCGTTGAGACGCAGGAAGCGAGTCATGCTGCTGTTTTCGATATAGATCGCGATCATGCCCGGTTCGTAGAAGAACTTGAGCGGCGACCCGAGGCGCTGGATGATCGGCATGCCGGGCGTCTTGCAGCCTGCCCCGGCGAACGGAATGTCCTCGATCGCCTTGAACTTGTCGGCATGGGCCTTGGCCTGCGGCGTCAACGGCGTGCCATTGGCCTTGTCGAGGAACGAGGTAACGCTCTGCCAATTCCCGGTGAAGAAATCCGGCATCCGCGTCACGTCACCCCAGGCCGAACCCAGTGGCTGGGCGCCGGCCGGTGCCGCGGGCGCAGCAGGCGCGGGCGCTGCAGGCTGCGCCACGGCCAAGGTCGTCGCGATCGGCATGGCAGCGCATAGCGCGGCTGCAAGCACGGTCTTGGTATGAAACATCGATCGACCTTTTCGCTTAGCGGGGGTGCGGGGCAGAACCGGGACCGCCAGGGCCGCCAAGGCCGCCGCCGGGCGCAGCGCCAAAGCCCGAACCGAGCACGCGGCCAGTGGCCAGGCGCACTTCGTTGATCAGGCCCACCGGCTTGCCATTGCGGCTAGGGAAGCCCGAAACGGTGACTTTGTCACCAGCCTTCATGTCGTGAGAATTCCAGCCGCTGCGGGCCAGCATACCGGCGCTGCCGGCCTCGAAGCCCCAGATCACCTGGGTGCCGTCGGGCTTGACCGAACGCAGGTAGAGCCACGAATGCGGGTTGGACCAGACCCACTTTTCCACCGTGCCACTCACGACGACCTTCTTGGTCATGTCAAACGGGGCGGCCGAGTGGTGGGCCGACGCCGGCGCCGCGACCAGGGCAAGAGCCGGGCCACCAGCTACGATCAGCGCGGTTTCCAGCAGGCCGGGGAAGCGAGGTAAACGAAACACTTTCACCGCAGTCACCTTTCGAAGTTTCAGGCACGCCTCTCCAACGGCACGCCCCCGCTGGCCCCATTGTGCCGGCGGTTGTCCCATTATGTGCGCCCAGCCGCGTCCGAAAGCTAGGTGCCACAATTAGATGTCCGCGCCGGGCACTGCCGGGCAATTGGCGGGAAACTGCGAATTTTTGCACCTAACTCGGATCGGGCCAAACGATACGATCGGCCTGGCATGCAGCGCGCCGGCCGGTCTCTTCCGCCGGCAAGCGCATGCGGCGGGCGCCGCTTGCCCGCCCTTCCCGTTCCTGACCAAAAGGGCCCCATCGCGTGAAGCTCGCGACCATTCGTAATGCCACGCCCGACGGCGCGCTCCACCTTGTCTCGCGCGATCTGTCGCGCATGGCCCCGGCCGCGCCGATCGTGGCGACGCTGCAGCAGGCCATCGAGCAGTGGGCGCTTGTCGCGCCGCGCCTGGCCACGCTTGCCCAGCAGCTCGAACTTGGCGCGGCACCTGGCATGATGCCGTTCGAGCCCAGGCTCGCCGCCGCGCCGCTGCCGCGTGCATGGCAGTGGCTCGACGCCTCGGCGTTTCACGCGCATGGCGACTTGCTTGAAACGGTCTTCGGCATCGATCCGCCCCCCGAAAAACGCACCGTTCCGTTGATGTACCAGGGGGCGGGCGACGACCTTCTGGGCCCCTGCGACGATATTGCACTCCCCAGCGCGGACGACGGCATGGATTTCGAAGGCGAAATCGCCGTGATCGTCGATCGCGTGCCGATGGGCACGCCGGCCGATGTGGCCCATCGACATATCCGCCTGCTGATGATCGCCAACGACACCAGCTTGCGCGTGCTGGCCGGGAAGGATCTGCGCACCGGGTTTGGCTTCCTCAATTCCAAGGCTTCGACCAGCTTTGGCCCCGTGGCGGTAACGCCAGACGAACTCGGGCCGGCCTGGCGCGACGGGCGCATCCACCTGCCGCTGCAGGTTCATTGGAACGGCACGCTGTTCGGCAGGCCGCATTGTGGCGCGATGGGCTTTTCGTTCGGCGAACTCATCGCCCACGCCGCGCGCACCCGGAACCTTGCGCCGGGCACGATCATCGGCTCGGGCACCATTTCCAACGACGATTTCCGCACCGTCGGTTCGGCCTGCATCGCGGAACGGCGCGCGATCGAACTGATCGATGAAGGACAGCCGCGCACGGCCTACATGGCGTTCGGGGACAGGGTCCGCATCGAGATGCTCGACGAAGCCGGGGCATCGATCTTCGGCGCAATCGACCAGGCCTACGTCCGCGCCGCCCCGCCGGCCCAGCCCCACGCCTAGCCGAAGGAAACGAACGGTGACGGGAAAAGCCTTGCCTCCGCCAATGCCAAGGATCGACCGCCGGCGCGTGCGCACCCGCAGCGCGCTGATCGGGGCCGGCCAGAAGCTGTTTGCCGCGCGATCGATCGACGGGGTGACGATCGACGACATCGTCGCTGCCGCCGACGTTGCCAAGGGTAGCTTCTACAACCATTTCGACGACAAGGAGACGCTGGCTGAAGCCATCGTCGAACTGGTCCAGGGTGACTGCGAACGCGAAGTGCAGCAGGCCAACCATGCGATCCAGCATGCCGCCTGCCGCATGGCGCGGGCCATGGCAGCGCTGATCCGCTATGCCGAGCGTCATCCCGATCGCTATCGCGCGATGGTCAACCTGTCGAAGCGACGCGCCCAGATGGACGCACCGATCAACGCGGGCCTGCGGCACGACATCCGGACCGGGCTCGCCAATGGCGAGTTCTCGGCGCTCTCGGTCGAAGGCGGGATGCTCACCGTATTCGGGTTGGTGGCCACCGCCGTCGATCATCTCGTGGTCGCCACACCGCGGCGCGAACCCTCTGAAGTCGCGCGCGAAATGGCATTCCTGCTGCTGCGTGCGCTGGGCGTGCCAGGCGAGCGCGCCAGCCCCATCGCCGAACGTGCCGCGCAAGAGGTCTTCGCCGGCAGCGACGGCTGCTGACCTGCACCAAGGGGCAGGCGGCGTGCGAAAAGCTGCACCGAGAAGTTGACTACTTCGTATAATAGTGGGATACATCGGGCAGATGGTGAGGATGACGATTGGTGGATATCAAGGCACTGCGGCTGAAGGCGACGCTGTTCGCGCTTCCCAAGGTTTTTGCGCTTAAGGCAAAGGGCAGCCCGCAGTTCCGGGCCTTTCTCGAACAGAAGGCCTGCGTGGTGCAGATCCGCCTGGCGGACGGCAGCATCGCCCGCCACTATGCCTTCGACCGCGGCCGGATCGTCAGCCGCAAGGGGCTGCACCCCAGCCCCGACGTGGTGATGCAGTTCAAGGACGTCGATACGGCCGTTGCGCTGACCACCCCGCCGATCAACTATGCCGAGGTGATCCACGCCGGTAAGAACTTCCGCGTGGCCCTGATGGGCGACGAGGATCTGATCGCATGGTTCACCCAGCTCGCCTCGCGCCTCGATTCCGACGGTTGGAAGATGGGCGAGCCCATGCCCGACGGCAGCACGCGCTATACCCAGATGACCAACGGTGGCCCGCTCCACGTCTACGTCAAGGACGGCAGGATCGTGCGCACCGCAATCATCGAATTCACCAAGGACGATCCCGAGACCTGGACGATGGAGGCCAGGGGCAAGCGCTTCACCCCGCGCCGCAAGGCTTATGTCGCGCCGCATTCGCTCGCCATGAAGTCGATCGTCTATTCCGAAGACCGCCTGCTCTACCCGATGAAGCGTGTCGACTTCGATCCCGACGGCGAACGCAACCCGCAGAACCGCGGCACATCGGGTTATGAGCGGATCAGCTGGGACGAAGCGCTCGATATCGTCTCCAAGGAAATCCTGCGGCAAAAGCAGGTCCATGGGCCGGGCGCGATCGCGCTTGCCCACCCTTCCCACCACCAGTGGGGCAATGTCGGCTATTACCTGTCGGCGATGATGCGCTTCGGCAATACCGTGGGCGTCACCCGCGTGATGCTCAACCCGGACAGCTGGGAAGGCTGGTACTGGGGGGCGATGCACCACTACGGCAATTCGATGCGGCTTGGCGCGGCTGCCGGCTATGGCGGCCTGGAGGATGCGCTCAAGGAAGCCGAGCTGATCGTCTACTGGTCGAGCGACCCGGAATCGCAGTTCGGCGCCTATGGCGGCACCGAGGCGAGCGAGCGGCGGCTTTGGGCCAAGGAACTCGGCATCGAAGCGATCCACATCAACCCGCACTATTCGCCCACGGCGGCGTTCACCGGCGGCAAGTGGCTGCCGATCCGCCCGGGCACCGACACCGCCCTGGCCCTGTCGTTGATGTACGTGTGGATCCAGGAAGATCTCTACGACCGCCATTTCGTCGAGAACCGGTCTACCGGGTTCGACGAATGGAAAGCCTATGTCATGGGCGAAACCGACGGCGTGCCCAAGACCCCCGAATGGCAGGAGGAAGAAACCGGCATCCCGGCGCGCGAGGCCCGCGCACTGGCGCGACTGTGGGGCCGCAAGAAGGTCTACCTGGGCTGCGGGGTCAACGGTGGCGGCTTTGGCGGCGCGTGTCGCAATGCCAGCGGCATCCAGTGGGCGCGCGCCATGGTCATGCTCATGGCCATGCAGGGCTGGGGCCGCCCGGGGGTGAACTTCGGCAATCTCACCAACGGCACCCCGGTCAATCTCGAATTCTATTTTCCCGGCTATGGCGAAGGCGGGATTTCGGGCGAACTGATGGCCACTGGCTCGGCCACCAACAATTACGTTCGCATGCCGCACCTGCTGTCGATGAACCCGGTTCCCCAGATCGTCCCGCGCCAGAAGCTGCCCGAGGCGATCCTCGAAGGCTTCGCCGAAGGCTACCTGCTGGAGCCGACCAGCATGGAAATCCAGTTCCGGCCCTACTTCTACCCGGCGCCAGGCTGTTCCAAGATTCACATGCTCTATCGCTATGGCGGCTCGTCGATGGGCACGATCGCCAGTTCCGCGCGCTTTGCCGAAATGTACCGCTCGCCCGAACTGGAATGCGTGGTGGCACAAGGCATCTGGAACGAAGGCGAGACCCGCTTTGCCGACATCATCCTGCCTGCCTGCACCCAGTTCGAGCGGCATGACATCGGCGAATGGTCGAATTCTTCGGGCTTCGGGTATCACTGGCAAGCCCAGCTCAACCACCGCGTCATCGCCATGCAGCACAAGTGCATCGAGCCGCTGGGGGAATCGAAGTCCGACTACCAGATCTTCTGGGACATCTGCAAAAGGCTGGGTCTGGGCAACTATTACTCCGAGGGCTGCTCCGAGCTCGACTGGGCGAAGCGCGTGTTCGACTCGTCCGACCTGCCCAAGCACATCTCGTGGAAGAAATTCCTGCGCAAGGGCTACTACGTAGTACCGCCCGAAAAGCCCGAGACGCGCGTGGCGGTCGACATGCGCTGGTTCTATGAAGGCCGTCCCAAGGACTTGCCCGAGCCCTTCCCGTTGCCCGCCGGATATAGCCACAAGTGGCTCCATGGTCTTCAGACCCAGTCGGGCAAGTTCGAATTCGTGCCCAACTCGCTCAAGCGGTTGCAGCCCGAACGCCCCGACCGCCCCGCGCTGATGCGCTATACCCGCCCGTTCGAAGGCGCGCGCGAGGGCGAGCGGTATCGCCGCTATCCCATCCAGTTGCTCACGCCGCATCAGCGCTTCAGCTTTCACACCGCGCAGGACGGCAAGGGCAGCGCGATCAGCGATCTTGCCGATCACCGCGTCTGCGTCGATGGGCACTATTACTGGATCGTACGGATCGCCGAAGACGACGCGCGGCGGCGTGGGATTGCCCACCACCAACTGGTGCGCGTGTTCAACGATCTGGGCAGCGTGATCTGCGCGGCCGAAGTGACCAACCGCCTCGCCGCCGGCGTCGCCCATTCCTATGAATCGTCGGCGAGCTACCAGCCGCTCGGCGAACCGGGTGCATCGCCCGATATCGGCGGCTGCATGAACATCCTCACGCCCAACCGCATGCAGGCCGACGGCACCGTCGCCTCGGCCGGATCGCTGTGCCTTGTCGAAATCGAGGCCTGGTTGGGCACGTCCACGCTGCAGGAAGCCGCCGAATGAGCAAGTACAACCTGATCTTCGATGTCGCGCGGTGCAACAGCTGCAACAACTGCGTGCTGGCGACCAAGGACGAATACCTGGGCAACAGCTTCCCGGGCTATTCCGAACCCGCACCGCGGCTGGGTGACCTGTGGTTGACGCTGGCCCGGCACGAACGTGGCGCCGCACCGATGATCGACGTGTCGCACTATATCGAGACGTGCCAGCAGTGCGATAATCCGCCGTGCCTGACGCCAGAGACCAGCGATGTCGTCTCCAAGCGCGCCGATGGGATCGTGGTGATCGATCCGGTCAAGGCCCGTGGCCGCAGGGACCTGGTGGGCACCTGCCCCTATGGCCAGATTCACTGGAACGAGGAATTGCAGCTGCCGCAGAAGTGGTCGATGGATGCGCATCTGCTCGACAACGGCTGGAAAGAGCCGCGCGCCGTGCAGTCTTGCCCGACACAGGCCCTCACGTTGGCCAAGCTGGACGACGCGCAGATGGATGCGCGCGCAAGCGACGAGGGGCTGGTTCGCCTCCACTCCGAACTCGGCACACGCCCGCGCATCTGGTACCGCAACTTCGACCGCGTCAGCCACTGCTTCCTTGGCGGTGCGCTGGTTCGCCGCGAGACCGGGCGCGAGGATTGCGCCGCCGGCCTGCGGGTGCGCCTGCTACAAGATAACAAGGTCCTGATGGAACAGGACAGCGATCCTTTCGGCGAGTTCAAGTTCGAACCGCTCGAGGGTCGGGGAGAAGTCTACCGACTCCAGGTGGCCCATGCCACCGGCGCGGTCGTCTTCGAAACGGACGTCACCTTGGATGACAACACCTATCTCGGAGTGATCGAAGTCCGGTGAGCCATCGGGTCGGTGTTTCCACCGACAAGAAGGACTTACCCATGGCAATATCCGAAGAAACCGGCCGCGAGGAGATCCTGGCCCGCAGCGACATCCGCCCTTCGCAATTGGCCCATATCGTGCTGCGCACCGCGCAGTTTGCGGTCATGCGCGATTTCTACCTGGCGTTCCTGAACGCCCGGGTGGCCTATGAAAACGCCTTTGCCAGCTTTCTGCGCTATGACGAGGAACACCACCGCGTGGTGATCATCGCCATGCCCGGGGCGGCCCCGGTCCAGCCCCGCGCCTCCGGCCTGGAGCACTATGCGTTCAGCTATGCCTCGCTCGGTGGCCTGCTCGCCACCTACCAACGGCTCAAGGCCTTGGGGATCAGGCCGGACTGGTGCCTCAACCACGGGTTCACGATGTCGATCTACTATCGCGATCCCGATGGTAACCAGGTCGAAACCCAGTTCGACACCATGGCGTGCGCCCAAGCCGACGCCTACATGCGCAGCCCCTATTTCGATATCAATCCGATCGGCGTCGACTTCGATCCGGAAGTGTTGCTCGCCCGCTATTTGCGCGGAGACCCGATGGGCGAACTGGTCCGCTTTGGCTCGGCGCCCTACCCCGATGGAGTTCCTCATATCCGGCCAGGCGGCGTACCCGATTACGACTTTGACGGCGCCCTGTTCGCCAGCACGTCGGCCCCAGCAGGATAGGTCAGGACCTAGATCGCACCGCCAAGGTGATCGTCTTCGTCCGCCGGCTCGGGAAACAGATCGGCGACTGCCTTTTCGGCAATCGACTGCGCACGCCGGGTGCTCACGCCCAGCGCGCGCAGCAGGATGAATGCCATTTCGCGCGCGATTTCGGGCGGGGCGCTGCGCGCGCGGGTGGCTGAAAGATACTCCACGGCGGTGGCGATCAGGCCGAAGACGGTGAGCATCCCGCCCTGCAGGGTGATGCCGCTGAATTGGCCAACATCGAGCCCAGCGGCGATGTCGCGGCGCAGCCCGGCGTTGATCGGGGCCTCGATGTTGGTGCGCCGCTTGGACAGGCTGACCATCGAGCGATAGCGATCCGGGTGCGCACGGGCGTAGCGGATCAACGCCGCCATGGCCCTCGCGACGCGACTGGCCGGATCGGTCACATCAAGGTTGGCACTGGCTACCTCGCGTTCGCAATCGCCTTGTACCAGATCGACGATCGCGCCGGCCAAGCTCTCCTTGTCGTCGAAATGGTTGTAGAAACTGCCCTTGGCGACATCGGCTGCGGCGACGATATCGTCGATCGTCACGCCGTCGATCGAACGCGCGGCAAACAGGCGCTGCCCCGCCCCGATCAATGCCGATCGGGTACGCAGGCGCCGACGGTCTACCTTGACCTCGTTGGCGTCATTGGTGGGTTGCGACACGGCGAGTCTCCGGCAGGCTGGGCGTCCATGCGATCCACCGCAAAGCCCGAATGGCATGCGGCAATTTGACTGCGCTATTGCACAAAACGGGCGATGAGCAACCCCCTCAGCGGCGCGGCCGATTGCCAATGCGGGTGGCCAAGGGCGAAATACGCCTGTTCCAAGGGGTAAGGTATCGCCCAGGGCACCGCGCTCCGTATTCAGGCCATGGCCGGAACCGCTGGCGTCAAGCGCGTCGGCAGTTTCAGCACACTGGCGAATTGCGCGATCGCTGCCGTCAGCGTGGGCATCATCATTCCGCATTCCGTGCCAAGTGGCGCGTGACGCGGGCGCGCGGCGACCCAACCCATTGCCGCTTGCGCCAGTGCCTCGATCCGCCCGGCCGGAAGGTTGAGCGCGGTGGCCAGGTCGACGGCGAAATCGGCCCACGACACGGCGCCAGCATTGGCAAGATGCCACAGGCCCGTTTCGCCATCGATGACCAGATCGACCGTCATGCGCGTCAGATCGGGCACATAGGTGGGCGACGTGACGCAGTCCGCCGCGGCGGCAAAGCTGCGGCAGGCATCGGCCAGGGCAACGGCACCCACATGGTTTGCCGCCAGGCAGGCAGCGGGGTGGGCTTCGGCGTCATCCACCCGCACCAGCCCGCGGCATTGATCACCGCCCAACCGGCCGGGTGGAATATCGGGTTGCTGCCAGCGGCCGCCTGATCTTGAGCTGGGACTGAGCGGCAACGCGGCCAACCTCGCCAAAACACTTCGCTTGGCGCCGATCATCTTGATCGGGCGTTCGCCACCGATACCGGCGACAACGACTGGGCGATATAGAGATAGTCCGGGTTGAACTGGCCGCGCGCGGCCAGGCGATCGGGATCGGGAATATCGACGAGCGACGAGCGGAATACGCATAGCCGCTCTTCGCGCAACTTGCGCATCACCCGGTTGACGTGAACATTCGTCAGGCCGCAAATTTCGGAAAGATCGGCCTGGGTCAGCGCCAGGGTAAAGCGGTGGCCATCGCTCAACCCCGCCGACACCAGGCGCGCGTTGGTTTCGCACAGGAAATGCGCGACCCGCCCCATGGCATCCAGCCTGCCCAGGCGGAACAGCCAGGCGCGGTGGATGGCCGCGTCAATCAGCGTGGCAAACCACAACTTGCGCATGAGGTGGGGCCGCTCCACCAGGATGGCCTCCAGCGCGGAATGCGGGATCGTGGCGGTCTTGGCCGCGGTGACAGTCTGCACATCGTGGTCCAGCTCTCCCAAGGGAAAAGCATGCAGATCAACGAAATCGCCGGGAAAATGCACCGCAACGAGTTGCCGCAACCCGCGGCGATCATCGATGTAGCGAGACACGATGCCTTCTATCAGAAGCGTGCTGTAATCGAGTTTCACACCGGCGCGCACGATCGTTGCTCGCGGCGGCAGCGTGTTCACCTCCACGACCGCTGATTCCAGGGCCGCGCGTTCATCGTCATCCAGCCTGACGCCCCGTTTGCCGCGTAGAAACCTCTCGGTGAACATGCACGCTCTCCTCTCACGTCGCGCGTATGCCCGCTGCCGCACCACCAAGCAGGTGCGCGGCATGCGGACGGTAAGCTGCCATCAATCGTATCAACGCAGGTTAGTTTGATCCGCGTTCCTGCAACTTCCCCGATCCCCTGGGGTTCCGGTCGAGACGCTGCGCGTAACTTACGACGCCATCATGCTTTTGCTGGCGGCGCCGGCACCACCGCTCGCTGCGATCAATCCAGCTGACAAACCGCTCACCGACAAGGACACGACATGGCGATCAAGCCCGAGAACACGGAATCTTCCGCACCACCCCCCGGCACTTTGGCGCCTGCGCAGCTTTCCGGAACAGACCTGGGCGGAGAGACGCCAGCAAAGGCATCGCCCGTGCCCGGCGATGCCGACATCAGCTTTTCGTTCGACGAACCGCTGGGCGATGGCGGCGAGACGCACCAGGTTGCCGATGGCGACGTGGCAACGCTTACCACGCAGCAAGGCATTCCGGTGTCCGATGACCAGAACAGCCTGCGTCAGGGCGCGCGCGGCCCATCGCTGCTGGAAGACTTCCATTTCCGCGAAAAGATCTTCCATTTCGACCATGAACGCATTCCCGAACGCGTCGTGCACGCGCGCGGCTATGGCGCGCATGGCTATTTCGAACTGACCGACAGCCTGGCTGACGTATCTCGCGCTGACGTGTTCCAGCGGGTGGGCGAACGCACGCCGGCTTTCGTGCGGTTCTCAACGGTTGCAGGCTCCAAGGGCTCGTTCGACCTTGCCCGCGACGTGCGCGGGTTTGCGGTCAAGCTCTATACCCAGGAAGGCAACTGGGACCTGGTGGGCAACAACATCCCGGTGTTCTTCATCCAGGATGCGATCAAGTTTCCCGACCTGATCCACGCCGCCAAGCCCGAGCCGGACCGCATGTTTCCGCAAGCGCAGACTGCCCATGACAATTTCTGGGATTTCATCAGCTTGAGCCCGGAAAGTTTCCACATGATCATGTGGACCATGTCGGACCGCGCCATTCCGCGCTCCTTCCGCACCATGGAAGGCTTTGGCGTCCACACTTTCCGCCTGGTCGATGGCGAAGGCAAATCGACCTTCGTGAAATTCCATTGGAAGCCCCGCCAGGGCCTGCAATCGGTCGTGTGGAACGAAGCGGTCAAGATCAACGGGGCCGATCCCGATTTCCACCGGCGCGATCTGTGGGATGCCATCAACGCCGGCGATTTCCCCGAATGGGATCTGGGCGTCCAGCTGTTCGACGACGCGTTTGCCGATAGCTTTGATTTCGACGTGCTCGATGCCACCAAGCTCATTCCCGAAGAGCTGGTGCCGATCCGCATCGTCGGTCGCCTCGTGCTCGATCGGGCGGTCGACAACTTCTTTGCAGAAACCGAACAAGTTGCCTTCTGCACGCAAAACGTGCCGCCGGGTATCGATTTCTCCAACGATCCGCTGCTCCAGGGCCGCAACTTTTCGTACCTCGACACGCAAATCAAGCGCCTGGGCGGCCCCAACTTCACGCATATCCCGATCAACGCGCCGAAATGCCCGATGGCGCATTTCCAGCAGGACGGCCACATGGCCATGCGCAACCCCAAGGGCCGCGCCAACTATGAGCCCAACAGCTGGGGTCCCACCCAGGGCGGCCCACGCGAAGACCCCGCCCGCGGGTTCGTCACCCACGCCGAAACTGCCGACGGGCCCAAGCAACGGGTGCGCTCGGAAAGCTTTGCCGATCACTACAGCCAGGCCCGGCAGTTCTATATGAGCCAGGCGGCGATCGAGCAGAAGCACATCGGCGATGCGCTGGTGTTCGAGCTGTCGAAAGTGGAGCGGCCGGACATTCGCGCACGCACTGTCTCGCACCTGCGCAACATCGATGAAACGCTGGCGGCCACCGTGGCCGATGGCCTTGGCCTCGCGCTTCCCGAGGCGGCCGTCGCCGCGCGCGAGACGATGACGGACCTGCCCCCGTCCGACAAGCTCAGCATCGTCAAGAACAACCCGGAAAGCTTCAAGGGTCGCAAGCTCGGCATCCTGGTCAGCGACGATGCCGATGTCGATCTGGTGCTGGGGCTGGTCGATGCGCTTGAAGCCGAAGGCGCGGTCTACGAAATCGTCGCGCCCAAGATCGGCGGCGTCACGCTGTCGGACGGAACGACGCTTGCTGCCAAGCACAAGATCGACGGCGGCCCGTCGGTGCTGTTCGATGCGGTGGCGATCGTGGTTTCGACCGATGGCGCAGACCTGCTGGCGCGCGATGCGGCAGCCAAGGACTTCGTCACCGATGCCTTTGCCCACTGCAAGTTCATCGGCTTTTCGGCCCAGGCCGAAACGCTGCTGGTTGCCGCCGGCGTTGCCGGTTTGCTCGATGAAGCCTGCCTGCCGCTTGACGTGACCGAGGATGCAACCGCGTTCATCACGGCCTGCCGCACCTTGCGCTATTGGCCGCGTGAACTCGCGGTCGATCTTGACGCGCAGAGCTGAACAGGAATGAGGGGTTTGCCGCAGCCAGATCGTTACGGATCGTGGTTGCGGCAACCCCCGCCTCCCCCATGGCATGGGTGATCTGGTCCAGACCAAGCACGACATCGCCGGCCGCATAGAGACCGGGCAGCGAAGTGCGCTGGTGGCTATCGACCAGCACGCATCCTTCGGCGGCAAGGTCGGCGCCCAGGTGCTGGGCAAGTTGCGAGCGCACCGTCGATCCGAGCGCGGGGTACAACGTGTCGAAAGCGCGCGTTTCCCCCTCGATATCGAGTTCGATCTTGTCGAGCCCAAGCCGCATCGCATGGCACCGCCCCGCCAGGATAACGCCCGCATCGGCGAGGCTCTCCAAAGCTGTGGCGTCCAGGTCGTGGCCCGATGCCGGGGCGACAAGGGTGATGCGCGACGAAAAGGACCGCAAGAACAGCGCTTCGCCGCAGGCTCTTTCGCCCGTGCCGAACACGGCAATGTTCAATTCGCTGGCTTCATGGCCATCGCAGATCGGGCAATAGCGGATAAGCCCTCGGGCAACGCCCTGGTCGTGGTCCGCCTCGCGCAACAGTTGAGGCCGATGATTGACGACACCGGTTGCCAGCAGCACGGCCTGGGCCCGAATGGTGCTTTGTGCCGTGCTCGCGACGAAGCCAGGGCCGCTTCGCACAAGCCCGGTTACCTCGCCCCGCCGCAGATTGGCACCGAACCCGCGCGCTTGGCGGCGCATGCGGTCAAGCAGCACCGGCCCGGCGATCCCATCGGGAAAGCCGGGCGTGTTGTGTGACATGGGGATCGATGCCGCCCGGCTTTGAGCGCCATCGACGACGGTGACGGAAAGATTGAACCGTGCGAGATAGATCGCCGCGGTCAGGCCCGCGGGCCCGCCACCGATCACCAGGCAGTCGCAATTCGTGCCTGCCCACTCATCCACGCGGCAGGCCCTGCCGATGGAGGACGTGCCGGCGATCATCCGGCGATCGCCGGCGCATCAGGGTCATTTGCTCGCCTGGGCCATCAGTTCGGCCTTGCGCGCGGCCAGCTGTTCGCCAAGCTTCTGAAGGTCGAGATCGCTGTCCTTGCTTTCGGGGAACATCTCGCCTTCTTCTTCCTCGACGTGGTGGTTGATATATTCGCCCAGCACGGTCACCTTGGCGTCGAACAGGCGGTCGCCAGCCTTCATCGCCTGGATTTCGGCGATCAGTTGCTTGGCGCTGGCGTGCTCCACTTCGGCCTCGTCGAGCAGATCATCGTCATCGATCGCCTCGCGCGTGGCGGGATAGTAGATCTCTTCCTCGATCTGGGCATGAACGATCAGGGCAAGGCAGATCTTGTCGGCCAGTGCCTGCTTTTCGGCATCGTCTTCCAGTGTTTCGTACTTCTTGAAGAAGTCCTTCACTTCCTTGTGATCGTCCTTGAGCAGCTTGATCGCATCGCTCGGCTTGGACGCGGCGCGCGCGGTCTTGCGGGCGGTCTTGGATGCGGGTGCCGAGGCCTTGCCCTTGGTGGTCTTGGTGGTTGTGGTCATGCGGAGGTCCTCATCACGATCGCGGATAGCCCGCGCGTTTCCACATGAACGTTCGGCAGAGTGAACGGCGCCGGCAGCGGCCTGAAAACTAACCTCGATCAAAGCGAATTTTAAATGCCGCCAGGCCGGCTGCATGAACATCGCACGCGATGCGGCAAAGCATCCGTGTCCATTACGGCTGCCAAAACGCGCGTTCATGCGGGCGTTAGGCCCCCTGCTTGCGCAGCCTTGATCGTGTTCGACAGCAGGCAGGTGATGGTCATCGGTCCAACGCCCCCCGGCACCGGCGTGACTGCGCGCGCATGGTCCATTTCATGGATCGCGGCATCGCCGACCAGGCGATCCTTCTGCCCCGCACTCCCCGCCAGCCGCGTGATGCCGACATCGATGACCACCGCGCCCTGCTTTACCCAGAATCCACGCACCAGCGCGGGCGATCCTGCCGCGGCAACGACGATATCGGCCTGGCGCGCGATCTCGGGCGCTCCAGTTGGCTTACGAGCAGCGGATCATCCCGCGCAAGTGAGCCTGGACGAGTTGTTCGATCCGGCGATGCAGGCGCTCAACTGACGCGAGAGCCTTTGCGGCCGGTCATGGCGACGCGGCGGCGGCATTGCGCCGTTCCATCATGTCGCGCTTCCACCGCTGGCGCAGTGCGGCCGGCCGGATGCCGTGCAGTTGCTCCAGGAAACGCGCGGCGAGGATACGATCGGCCCGGAAATGCCGGAAATCCTGCCGCAGTTCGCACCACGCAGCCAGCATCCGGGTTTCGTCAAGGAAGCCGACGATGACCGGCCAGACGACGCGGCAGGTCTGATGGCCGTGCTGGTCGAGATAATCGATCTCGATCTTGCGGCCGGCGCGGATCCATTCGCGCGCGCGGGCAAGGTTGATGCCATCGGGGACTGGCGTGGTGATCGACCGCGTGCCGATGGCCGGATCGGCGATAAGGGCACGCAACTGGTCGGGCACGACGCGGGTGATCTTGGCGATCAGGTCGCGCGCGGCGTTGGCAAGCACCGGGTCACCGCGACTTGCCACCCACTGGGCACCCAGCACGGCTGCCTCGATCTCGTCGGGTGTCAGCATGAGCGATGGCATGTCGAACGCATCGTCGAGGATATAGCCGAACCCGGCTTCTCCCTGCACCGGCACGCGCTGGGCGATCAGATCGGCCACGTCGCGATAGACCGTTCGCTGCGAAACCTCGAGTTCACGGGCGATCTCTGCGGCAGTCACCGGCCGCGACGAGCGACGAAGGATCTGGATGATCTGGAACAATCGATCCGCTCTGCGCATGATGGCATCTCCTGCTGACAGAATGCTGTCAGCAGGGTCAGTGTACAAGGTAAATCGTTCTGCACACCGGTGCATAACCCCTTGCCTTGAGAGGAACAGCTCGATGATTACCCTTTTCCACGCGCCCAAGTCGCGCTCGTCCCGCATGATCTGGCTGCTTGAAGAGATCGGCGTTCCCTATGAAATCCGTCCGGTCTCCATCTTCCGGCCGATGACCGGTGACGGGCAGCCCGACCCGGCCAATCCCCATCCCGACAAGCGCGTGCCCGCCGTCGTCCATGATGGAAGGCTGCTCGCGGAATCGGTTGCGATCGTGCTCTATCTGCTCGACGCCTTTCCCGAAGCGAACCTTGCCCCGGCCCAGGCCGATACGGACCGCGGCGATTACCTCACGTGGATGGCGTGGTACGTTGCCGAACTGGAACCCGCGCTGTTCGCTGCCCAGGCTGGCGACCTTGCCGGCTCGGCGCAGAAGCAACGCGGCCATGACGCGGTCGTCGCGCGGTTGAGAAATGCGCTCGCCGCGGGCCCTTATGTCATGGGAGACGCGTTCACCGGGGCTGACTTGCTGATCAGCAGCGCCATGACGTTTGGCCGCGCGGCCTTTCCGGCCGACGCCCTGTTCGATGCCTATCTCGAACGGTGCCGCAACCGCCCCGCCGCCATCCGCGCACTTGCCCTCGACGATCAGGCGGGCCCCCAGCCGGCGGCCTGACGCCGGCCGCACGATCCGCAGCAAGGCCTGATCAGCACCGTTGCCACGGCGCGTCCCGCCGTGGCGCGGGGTTTATCGCGCGTCCATCACGCCGCCCGGGCAAGCCGGCGCAGGGTTTGCGGCGGCTGCCCGTACTGCCGCATGAAGGCTTCGCGCATGCGGCGCAGATCGACAAAGCCGCTTTCCTGCGCGATCTGGTCCATCGGGTGGCGCGTTTCCTCGATCATCAGGCGCGCGGCTTCCAGGCGGATCTGCTCCACCGCCTTGGCTGGCGTCTGGCCGGTTTCGGCGCGGAAGGCGCGGCTGAACTGGCGCGGGGAAAGTGCCGCAACCTCGGCCAGCTCCTCCACGGTGAGCGGATTGGCGAGATGCGCCTTGGCAAAGATCAGCGCCTTCTGGATACGGTCACTGCTCGGCGAAAGTTCCAGCAGTTCCGAATGCTGTGATTGTCCGCCCGCGCGGCGATGATGCATGACAAGCCGGCGGGCGACTGCCGATGCCACGTCGCGGCCGAGATCCTTTTCGATCAGGGCCACTGCAAGGTCGAGCCCCGCGGTCAGCCCTGCCGATGTCCAGACCGGCCCCTCATTGATGAAGATGCGGTCATCCTCCACCCGCACATCGGGAAAGGCTGCCCGCATCTCGCGCGCGTAAGACCAGTGGGTGGTCGCCCGCCGGCCATCGAGCAAGCCCATCTGGCCCAGCAGGAATGCCCCGGTGCAAAGCCCGGCCACCCGGCGCGCCTCCTTTGCCATGGCGCGCAGCCGTTGGAGCACCGTCTCGTCCTGCTGGGGCGGCGGCACCAGGCCGGCCAAGAGCAGCAGCGTGTCGATCGGTCCAACATCATCAAGCCGGGCGGTGGGAACGGCAAAGCCACTCGACGACATGATCGGCCCGCCGTCGACCGAGGCGATCGACAAGGTGTAATAGTCTTCGCCCTGCAGACCGTTGGCGAGTTCGAAGGCCGCCTGCACGCCCAGCGCGAGAAACTGAAATCCTGGCGTCAGCACCATCGAAACATGTGGCAAGGGGGTTTCCGATCTTATGTCCTGAAAACGTACTTTCTACGTCATACCAGACATCGCGCATCAGGTCCATAAGGTCCGTGTCGAGAGCAAGCACGCTCTCTTGCCAGACAAGGACCAAGGCCATGAACACCAAGGGTACTGCACTTATCACCGGCGCCTCCACCGGGATCGGCGCGATCTATGCCGATCGCCTGGCCGCGCGCGGCCACGATCTCATCCTGGTGGCGCGCAACAAGGACAAGCTCCAGTCGCTCGCCGCGACGATCTCGGACAAGACGGGCCGTGCGGTGGAAGTCCTGGCCGCCGATCTTGGCGATACTGCCGATCTGGCGCGGGTCGAAACGGTGCTGCGCGAAGACGCGAGCATTTCGGTGCTGGTCAACAATGCCGGCATCGGCACCCACACCACGCTGCTGGAAAGCGATGTGGAGCGAATGGAAGCCATGGTGCGCCTGAACGTTACCGCGCTGATGCGGCTGACTTATGCGGCGGTGCCGGGCTTCGTGGCGCGCGGTGGCGGCACGGTGATCAACATCGCTTCGATCGTGGCCGTGGCGCCCGAACTGCTCAACGGCGTCTATGGCGGCACCAAGGCTTTCGTCCAGGCTTTCACCACCTCGCTCAACCACGAACTGTCCGCACAGGGCATTCGCGCCCAGGCGGTGCTGCCCGGCGCAACCCGCACGGACTTCTGGGCGCTTGGCGGCCTGCCGGTGGAGCACTTGCCCAGCGAAATCGTGATGCAGGCCGAAGACATGGTCGATGCCGCGCTGGCCGGGCTCGACCAAGGCGAAACCAGCACAATCCCGGCACTGCGCGATGTGGAACTGTGGCACGCCTTCGAAACGGCGCGCCGCGCCCTTGGCCCGCAGCTGTCGGCGACCCAGTCCGCCCCGCGCTTCCACGCCGCGGCCTGAACCCGTCCCCATCCTCACCAAGCAGACAGGATTGAACCGATGAAACTGACGGGCAACACCATCTTCATCACCGGCGGCACCAGCGGCATTGGCCGCGGCCTTGCCGAAGCGCTGCACAAACTTGGCAACAAGGTGATCATCTCGGGCCGGCGCACCGCGCTGCTGGCGGAAGTGACGGCAGCCAACCCGGGAATGGCCGCAATCACGCTGGACGTTACCAGCCTCGACAGCATCCAGGCGGCGGCACGCGAGCTGATCGAAAAGCACCTCGATCTCAACGTGGTATTCAACAACGCCGGCTTCATGCCGTTCGACGATGTTTCCGGCCCGGTGGACGACGTGCTGACGCAGGACCTGATCACCACCAACCTGCTGGGCCCGATCCGCGTGACATCGGCCTTGATCGAGCATCTCAAGACCAAGGCGGGCGCCACCGTGCTCTATACCAGCAGCGTCCTGGCCTTTGTGCCGATCGCGAGCAACGCGGTCTACTCGGCCACAAAGGCGGCGCTCCATTCCTTCGCGCTGTCACAGCGCTTCCAGTTGCGGAACACCAATGTGCGCGTGCAGGAAATCGCGCCGCCGTGGGTGGATACCGATCTGATCTACAAGAGCGGAGACCCCCGCGCGATGCCTTTGCCCGATTTCATCGAGCAGACGCTGGTCGCCCTGGCGACGGACGATCCCGAAGTGATCGTCGAGGCCATCCGCCCGCTGCGCGACAATCCGGGCGCAAACGAGCATGCCCTGTTCGACGCGTTCAACCAGAGCCTGGTGGAAAACCCGATCCCGGTCGGGGCCTGACCGCCCCGCGGCGGGAGAGGCGCAGCGTCGGCCGCCCCTCTCCCACGCAGGCACGGCGCATTCATGCGGGCTGATCAGGCGCCAAAGCCGCCATCGATGGTCTGCATCGAGCCGGTGATCATGGCGCCATGTGGCCCGGCAAGGTAGGCAGCCAGTTCGGCAATCTCGTCGCCCCGCGCGTGGCGCTTGATCGCCATGAAGCCGTGCATCATCGCTGCCATCGGCCCTTCGGCCGGGTTCATGTCGCTGTCGGTCGGCCCAGGCTGGATGCTGTTGACCGTGATCCCGCGATCGCCGAAATCCCGCGCCAGCCCCCGCACCATGCCCTGCAGGGCCGCCTTGGTCATGGCATAGGCGGCGCCGCCGGCAAAGGGCATGCGATCGCCATTGACCGAGCCGATGACGATGATCCGGCCATCATCGTTCATGCGTCGCGCCGCTTCTACAGCAGCATGATAAGGCGCCCGGATGTTGACGTCGATCATGCGATCGATGTCATCGGCATCCAGGTCCAGTGGGTTGCCCAGCACCAGCGTGCCGGCATTGACAACCAGGACATCGAGCGCTCCGCGTTCGGCCACTGTGGCAATGAGCGCTTGGCGGTCGGCGCTGTTCGCCTGGATCGCCTTGGCGCCCGTCTCGGCGGCTATCGCGTCGGCCGCATCGTGCGAGCCTGCATAAGTGAAGGCAACCGAAGCGCCAGCCGCGCTGAAGCGGCGAACGATTGCAGCACCGATCCCCTGGCTGCCGCCGAGGATCAGGACATTCTTTCCGGCAAAATCACGCATGATCAGTCTCCTGTGAATCGATTTCCAGCAAGAGCGAACCTTTTGCGTGTCAGGCCCTTCCCGCTGTCTGGACCTGAAGATGCCAATGATGCATCGTTCGAACTAGCCATACAATTCCGGAACTGGATGACGAAAAATCCGAACAATGATGAAAGTTGACGGTATTGCCGCATTCGTCGCCACGGTTGATGAGACGTCGATCAGCGCGGCATCACGGCGGCTTGGCCTGGCCAAGTCGGTGGTCAGCGAACGGCTGGCCGAACTGGAACGATCGCTGGGCGTGACCCTGATCCAGCGCTCCACTCGCAAGCTGACCCTGACGAGCGCGGGCCAGGCGCTGCTCCCCCGCGCACGGCGCATCCTGCGCGAAATGGAAGAGGCCATGACCGAACTCGACGCCAGCAGCGGCAAGCTGGCGGGACCGCTGCGCATCTCTGCCCCGGTGGGATTTGGTACGCTGCACCTTGGCCCCGCCATTGCCGGCTTCCTGCACGATCATCCCGGCATCGAGATGGCCCTCGAACTGGACGACAGCTTTGTCGATGCCGCAACCGGCGGGTTCGATGCGGTCTTGCGGCACGGCGCGATCGGGGATGGCCGCCTCATCGCGCGGCGCCTGGCGCGCAGCCGGCGGTTGCTGGTTGCCTCGCCAGCCTATCTTGCCTTGCACGGCGTCCCTGCCTCGCTGCCCGATCTCGAACGCCATCGCGGCGTGCTCTATGCCAACCGGGCGGGCGACTGGCGCTTTGCCGTGGGTGCGGGCTGGTCGGTGGTCAGGCCCAAGGCGCCCTTGCGCGTCAACAACGGCCTCGTGATGCGCGACGCTGCCCTCGCCGGCCTGGGATTGGCACTGCTGCCCTCTTTTTTCGTGCACGCGGAAATCCGCAATGGAGCGCTGGTGGAAATCGACGTCGGCGCGCCGGCAGAAGGCGCGGAACTGTTCCTGACTTATCCGCGCGATCACGGCGCGGCGGCGAAAATCCAGGCCCTGGGCGAAAGCCTGCGGCGCAGCTTTGGCGACCCGCCCTATTGGGAAGCCTGACGGCGCCGCGCCAGTCATGGTGGCGCTCAGGCCAGCTCAACTTCCAGCGGCAGGTTCGCCAAGGCATAGAGCGTGTTGTTGATCCGGCGCGTGGGCGGCGCGGCCAGGCGCAGCGCTGCGACGCGATCGACCAGCGCGTCCAGCACGATTTCCGCCTCCTGCCGGGCAATCATCTGCCCCAGGCACTGGTGAATGCCGAACCCGAAGCCGACATGGCCACTGGTCTGCCGCGTGATCACGAATTGGTCGGGATCGTTCCATTGCCGCGGATCGCGGTTTGCCGCAGCCAGGAACGTGACGATCTTTGCGCCTTCAGGAAGGGAAACGCCGCCAAGCTCGACCGCGCGCGTGGTCGTGCGGAAGAAGACCTGTGCGGTCCCTTCCCAGCGCAGCGCTTCCTCGAACGCGCGCTTGACCAGCGATCGATCGCTGCGCACGGCCGCCCAGGCTTCGGGATGCCGGGCAAAGGCGTGGATCATGTTGCCGATGCCGTTGATCGTGGTGTCCACACCGGCGGACAACAGCGAGCGAACCAGCAGCTCGCATTCCGGCTCGGCCAGACCGGCTTCGCGTCCGAAATCATGGACATCCCGCCCCCACCCGCCCGGTTGCAGGTTCTGATAGCGGCAGGCATCGGCTATCCACGCCTGCGCCGCCTCGATCCCGACCAGGCTTTGTTCGAACACGGCGTTGCGCGGGCCAAAGGCGTTGAAGACCGACGTGGCATAGGCCAGCAGGTGATCGCGCCCGTCAGGCGGCAGGCCGACCATGTCGGGGAAGATGCGCAGCGGAAACAGCTCGGCAAGCTGGGTGACAGCATCAAACCGGCCGCGTTTCACCGCCGCCTCCACCAGGTCCGCCGCCACTGATCGCCATCCTTGGGCCAAGGCCTTGAGCCGCGGCAGGGCAACCACCTTGTTCATCACGCTGCGGGTTTGCCGATGCAGCGGCGGATCGCGTTCGAGCAGCAGCGAGGGCGTGCGGAATGGCGTTTCGCGCGCGAAATCGGCCAATCCCACCCCCCGGCTGGAACAGAATGTCTGCCAATCGGTGAGCACATGCTGCACTTGCGCATGGCGCGCGACGCCAAACACGCCATAGCGCGGGAACCACAGCACCGGCCCCGCTTCGCGCAGCGTGGCGTGATGGGCATAAGGATCGGCCAGGAACGCCGGGCTGAACGGGTCCAACGCAATGCTTGCCGGTTCGCTCGTCGTGACAGTCATGGCCCCTCGTTCCACCGCTTACTTGTGTGTCCGGCATAGAGGGGCAACGTCACGCTGTTTACCTGATAACCTCGATAGCCTAAATCCAGAATATGGATATCTCCCGCCTCGACATGAACCTGCTGGTGGTGCTCGACGCCTTGTTCGAAGATCGCACCACCACGCGCGTGGCCGAGCGTCTGGGGATGAGCCAGCCGATGGTCAGCTATGCCCTGGGCAAGCTGCGCCAGACCTTTGGCGATGCCTTGTTCGTGCGCAGCGGCAACGCCATGGCCCCCACGCCGCTGGCCGAAACGTTGCGCGATCCGATCCGCCGGGTCTTGCAGACGGTGCGCGGCGAAATCCTCAAGGAAACGCGGTTTACGCCCGCCACGGCCCAGCGGCGCTTCACCATCTGCCTGTCCGATATCGGCGAACTGGTGTTCCTGCCCCGCCTTGTGGCGAGGCTTGCCCAGGCTGCCCCCCTTGTCACGGTGCGCAGCGTCTCGCTTTCACCGCGAGACATCCGCGCGGGCCTCGCCGATGGCACGATAGACCTTGCCCTGGGCTATTTCCCCGATCTGACCGACGGCGCGACCTATCAGCAAACGCTGTTTACCCATCCGTTTGCCGTGATGATGCGGCGCGGGCACCCCTTGCTCGCCACGCGTTTGACGCTCGATGCGTTTCTTGCCGCCGACCATGCGGTCGTCTCGCAGGAAGGGCGAAGCCAGGAAATCTTCGAAACGCACATGACAGAGCTGGGGCTATCGCGGCGCGTGGTAATCCAATCACCCCACTTCCTCAGCCTGCCGCTCCTGATCGCGCAGTCCGACGTGATCGCCACGGTGCCGCAAGCGGTGGCACGTGCCTTTTCCCACATGGCGCCGGTCACCAGCGTCGATCCGCCGCTTGCCATTCCCGCCATCGTGCTCAAGCAATTCTGGCACCGGCGCGTGCACGACGATCCTGCGGTCCGCTGGCTTCGGGGCGTATTGGCCAGCCTGTTCCTGGGGCGCGACCCGACGCTGGAAGAAAGCGACCCGATCTTTTCCAATCCTGTCCGCGCCGCACCCTGATGGCGGGAAGATGCGATCAGACGCCGTAGAAAGCCCGGGCCGCGTCCACGAACAGCCGCTGCGGTGCCAGCCCGGCCGCAGCAGCCAGCCGCTGCGCCGCTGTCAGCCAATCGGCATAGCGATCACCGGCAAGATGCAGCACCGGCCAATCGCTGCCCCACAGCAACCTGTCGCCAAAACACCGCGCCAGATGTTCGACATATGGCGCCAGCGCTTCGGCGTCCTGATGTGCAGCCTGCTCGGTCCGCAAGCCTGACAGCTTGCACCACAGGCCGTGATCAGCCAGGCGCGCCATGTCGTCGCGCCACGGGTCCAGTTCATTGCGCGCAGCAAAAGGCTTGGCCGCGTGGTCGATCACGATCGGCAAATCGGGCCAAAGCCGGGCAAACGCTTCCAGGATCGGCAGGTGGCGCGGCTGGACCAAGGCGTCGAAGCGCAAGCCGTGTGCCAGCATCGCCTCGAGCGCGGGGGTCAGCGCGTCTCCCAAGATCCACGCGCTATCCGCAATGGACTGCAGCATGGGGCGCAGGCCCCGCAGCTTGCCGTGCCCGGCCAACGCAGCAACCCTGGCTGCCGCCCCCGGCGCCGCCAGATCCACCCAGCCAACCACGCCCAATACCCATGGTGTCGCATCGGCGAGCGCCAGCATCCAGTCGGTATCGGCATCGCTGGGTTGGGACTGGACCAGGATCGTCCCGGCAAGCGGCACCGCCGCCGCTTCCTGCAACAGATCGGCCGGGCCGAAATTGCGGTGGATGGCCGCTTGGGCCGGCGTCGGCCATTCATGGCCAGGCGTTGCGAGGTCCCAGAAATGCTGGTGGGCATCGATCACCCGCATGATGCGTCTTCTCGCAACAGGCCTTGCGCTTTCAATTCCGCCCAGAAATCGGCGGGAATGGGCCACTTCATCCAGGCGATGGCGCGCTCCACCTCGGTGGGGTGGCGAAAACCCGCGATCACTTGGGCGACGGCCGGATGATGCAACGGGAACTGCAATGCGGCGGCAGGCAAAGGCACGCCATGCCGCGCAGCGACCGCGTTGATCCGGCGCACCTTGGCCACGAGTTCGGGCGCAGCGGGGGCATAGTCATAATAGGGCGTGCCCGGCCCGTCCGGCCCCGTCGCCAGGATGCCCCCATTGAACGGCGCGGCCAGCCAGACTTGCGTGCCCGCCTGGAGGCAGGCCGGCAACAAGGCATCGAGGGCCGATTGGTCGAGCAGGGTATAGCGACCGGCAATCAGGATGGTATCGACCTGCGTTTCCTGCATCAGCGAGAGACAGACGGCCGTTTCGTTGACGCCGAGGCCGATGCCGCCGATGCAGCCATCTTCCCGCAGCCGTTGCAGCGCGCGCCAGCCGCCACCCTGCAACAGATCGTGCCAATGCCCGCCATGATTGGCGCCGTGGGTCTGGCTGCCGACATCGTGGACCAGGAGCCGGTCGATATAGGCCAGGCCCAGGCGGTGCAGGCTGGCCTCGTGCGAGCGCAGGATGCCAGCGGCCGAATAGTCGTAACGAGCGCGAAACGGCATTGGCGAAACGAAGCCATCGTGCAGGCCAGCCCTGCCCATGGCAGTATCGGGCTCAAGCACCCGCCCCGCCTTGGTCGACAGGGTGAAGCCGGTACGAGCGCGCAAGGCATCGCCCAGCCGCCGCTCGGCTAGGCCGCGCCCATAATGCGGGGCGGTATCATAGTGGCGCAGGCCCAGTTCCCAGGCCTTGTCCACAGTGCTGGCAGCGTCCTCGGCCGAAACCGGGGCCATGAGATTGCCCAACGAACTGCCGCCGAACCCCAGGCGCGTGGCAAAGCCGGTCATGCCACGGCCACCCTTTCGCCCAGGCGGCGGGCAAAAAACGCCACGCCCGCAAAGCACAGCAACGGCAGCACCAGCGCCGGATGCAGCGACCCGGCATGAAGCGCGATCTGTCCCATCAGCGGAGGAACAACCGCGCCGCCAACGACCGCCATGACAAGGCATGACGCACCCAAGGGCATCAGCGGGCCCAGATCCTCGATGCCGAGGGCAAAGATCGTGGGAAACATGATCGACATGAAAAAGCTCGACAGGATGAGCGCCGCAACCGCCACCGTGCCGCCCGACAAGACGGCCAGCGCCATCAGCACCATGTTCACCACCGCATAGCCCACCAGCAGCACCGCCGGGCGAAACCGGATCATCAGCGCCGCGCCGGCAAAGCGCCCAAGCATGAACAGGACCAGGCTGAACGACAAGAGGTATGCCGCCTCCCGCTCGGTGATCGTCGGCAGGGCATCCTTGGCAAAATCGATGAAGAAGCTCCAGATGCCCACCTGCGCGCCGTTGTACAGGAACTGGGCAATGACCGCTCTGCGCAGCTTTGGGCGCGCCAACAGGCGGCGCGCGGCACCGGCTTGCAGGGGCGCCGCCGCGCCGGTCTGGAGCCTGGGCAGCGGGGCAAACACAAAGGCAAGCCCAACCAGCAGGACCGCCAGGCCGAGCACGAGGTAGGGCACCTGCACCGTCTGCGCCTCGCTCGCCCGATAGGCCGCCCGCTGCGCCGCGCTCATCGCTGCCAGCGCGGCGCTGGAATGCTCGACGCCGGAAAAGATGAAGAGCCCGCCGATCAGCGGCGCCACGACACCGCCGATCCCGTTGAACGCCTGCGCCAGGTTGAGGCGCTGCGACGCGGCAGCCGGCGCACCAAACGCCGCGATGCAGGGGTTGGCGGCGGTTTCCAGAAATGCGGCGCCCGCCGCGATGGCATAAAGCGCGGCCAGGAACAGGGAAAACGTGCGCGCAAGCGAGGCAGGATAGAACAGGAACGCGCCCACGGCATAGAGCGCCAAGCCAACCAGGATGCCAGCACGATAGCCATAACGGCGCATGATGATGCCGGCCGGCAAGGCCATGGTGAAATAGCCGATGTAGAACACGAACTGGATGAACCCGGCTTCTGCCCGGTTGAGGCCCAGCGCCTTCTGGAATTGCCGGATCAGGATATCGTTGAGATTGTTGGCCAGGGCCCAAAGGAAGAACAGGCTGACGACCAGCGCGAACGCCACGCCGAAGCCCGGAAGGATGAACCCGCCCGCGCCGGAATGCCCCTCGTCTGCCGGCCCTGCCTTGGCCGGGTCACTGCCGGCCTGCGGCGCAGTGTGCATCAATCCTTCTCCTGTTGCTTGTCTTATCAACCCGATCTGCGCCGGGGCCTAACACACCGTATCGGTCAGACTTCCACAATAGCTTTCAAGATCCGGTCGGCATCGGCGATCAGAATGGCCATCTGATCGGGCAGATCCGCCATCTGCACGCTGTGGGTGTGCAGCGCCGCCACGGGGATGGCCCCGCTGCGCATCGCCGCGATCACCCGTTCGAAATCCACCTTCAAGGCATTGCGGCAGGCAAGCAGCGTGGTTTCGCGCTTGTGGAATTCCGGATCGGGAAACACGAGGTCGTCCTTCACCACGCTGACCAAGGCGTAAGTGCCGCCGTGCGCCACGAAATCCAGGCCCCGCTGCATCGCCGCGATGCTGCCGGTGGCGTCGAACACCACGTCATAGAAATCGCCGTTCGTGCGAGCGGCCAGGTTGGCGTTGAGATCCGCATCCACCAGCAGCACATCGGCAAAGCCGAGCGCATCGCGGGCATAGTCCAGGCGGGCGGCGCGCGTATCGAGCAAAGTCACCAGCGCGCCATCGAGTTGGGCGAACAGGGCAACCGCCACACCGATCGGCCCAGCGCCGGCAACCAGCACGCGATCGCCTGCGATAACACCGGCCCGCGCAACGGCATGGGCACCGATGGCCAGGAATTCGATCATCGCCGCTTCGTCGAACGACAGGCCATCCACGTCCATCACCGCTTGTTCGGGCACGGCGATCCATTCGCACAGCCCACCATCGGCATGAACCCCCAGCACCGCGATGTTGACGCAACAGTTGGGCTTGCCGCGGCGGCAGGCAACGCATGTGCCGCAGGGCAGGTAGGGATTGATCGTCACCGTCTGGCCGGCGCGGAACGCGGAACCCGCCGGCGCTTCCACCACTTCGCCCCCCAGTTCATGGCCGATGACGCGCGGGTAGCTCAGGAACGGCTGGTTGCCGGTGAAGATGTGATAATCGGTGCCGCACAGCCCCACCCGCCGCATCCTGACCAGCACCTCGCCTTCCCCGGCGCCGGGCGAGGCCCGGTTGGCCGCCGAAAGTTCAAACGGCTTCTGGCAAACGATCGCTTTCATGGAATGGCCTTGCACGCGGTTGCGGAATTGATTGCAAATATGAAATGCAATTATCGTTTATGCAATGGCGGATTTCGTTCGAGACTCGGGCGAAGGCCATGAGGCTGGCAATCGGCATCACGCGGGGCCGATAAAAACGGCGGTTCCACGCGCAGGCCGGCCAAGCATGAGACGCTGAGAGCGCACCACTAGACGATTTTTATTGATTTATATTCAATACCTTAAATTCACCTTCACGCCTCACCTTCCGTCGCCTCGATCACCGCAAAGCACCTCAATAATTTTCACATATGCATTTGTATTTTCATTTGTGGCAAGTTGCACTATGATACCGCTCACAACGCAGATGCCGCGATGCGCGGCCTGGATCATGGGAGGGCAATTCGTGATTGCGATCAGACAGGTTTTCGGTGGGGCGTCGACACTCGCATTGGCGCTGGCGTGCAGCCATCACGCAGTGGCCCAGACCGCAGCGCAAACCGACGCGACGGCGCCCCAAACGCCGCAATCCACCGTCACCACCACCACCACCGGTACACCGCCAGCCAACGCAGACGATGATAGCACCACCCAGGGTGCCATCGTGGTCAGCGGGCTGCGGCAGAGCCTGGCGACGGCCCAGGCGATCAAGCGCAACGCCAGCCAGTTGGTCGACTCGATCACGTCGCAGGACATTGGCCGCCTGCCCGACACCAACGTGGCCGAAGCGCTGCAGCGCATTTCGGGGATTCAGATCCAACGCAATCGTGGCGAAGGCAGCGCGATCGCCATTCGCGGGCTTACCGAAGTGCGCACCGAACTGAACGGCCGCGACATCTTCTCGGCCAACGGCGGGCGCGGCCTATCGCTGGAAGAAATCGGTCCCGATCTGCTTTCGGGGGTGGATGTCTACAAGAACCCGTCGGCCGAACTGATCGAAGGTTCGCTGGGCGGTACGGTCAACCTGCGCACGCGCATGCCCTTTGATTCCAAGGGCCAGGTCGTGTCTTTGACCGGCAGCACCACGAACTACGATTTTGCCAAGAAGCAGCATTTCGGCGCTTCGGGCCTGTACAGCAATCGCTGGGAAACCGGGCTGGGCGAGATCGGCTTCCTGGTAAACGCCTCGTGGCAGCAAACCGCGTTCCGCCAGGATGCGGTACAGATGGAGCCGTATTACTACCATGGCCCCAACGCCATGTCAGGCGCCACGGTGCTCGACTCCCTGGTGCCGGGCTATGAAACGCAGAACGTGCAGGTGCCGGGAGGCGGCGGCTTCAACGATGCAGTGGGTGACCGCAAGCGCTTCAGCGCCGCGGCCGCACTGCAGTGGAAGCCTTCGAGCAACCTGGAAATCTACGCGCAGTTCCTGACGGCGCACTATCGCTATCACGACTATGGCCTGTCGTTCTTTGCCTATGGCAGCGACCTGGCGCCAACCCCGGGGTCGACCTACACGGTCGACAACGGCGTGGCGACTTCGGGTTCGTTGCAAGATCCCAACGGGGCTGCGGTTGTCTATCAAGGCAATCGCAAGACCATGACCAACGATTACTCGGCGGGCATGAAATGGGAACTGGCCAGCAACCTGCATGCCTCGGTGGATTACCAGCACATCCATTCGACCGCGCAAGTCCAGCAGGTCAACCTCACGATGACACTGCTGACGCCGGCGCAATCGGGCCAGCATTACAATCTGCTGTTCGATACCCGCGGCAAGACGCCCTCGCTGTTGATCGACACGCCGGGCTATCTCACCGATCCGGCCAACTATGCGTTTACCGCGATCCAGCCCTATGCCGAAGACAACAAGGCCGATGCCGACAGCCTGCGCGCCGATCTCGATTGGGATTTTGGCGAAAGCGGCCTGCTGCGCAAGATCACCGTGGGCGCCCGCTATTCCAACAAGCGCGCGATCAACCGCAATACGACCTGGGGCACATGGACGGCGATCGATGGCTCCAATTGCCCCAATTCGGTGTGCACCGGGGCCGATTTCCCCGAATTCGTCGAGGCCAATGCGCTGCAAAGCTCCCTGCTGCGCGGCCAGGCCGCAAGCTCGGTGTTCGGCAAGGTCTTGCAGTGGCGGCTCAGTTCGGCGGCCAATCCCAGCCAGGCCTTTGCCGATGTGAAGGCCATTTCCGGCCAGAACATTGCGTTCCGCTCGTTCGATTCACCCGACGCGTTCAACGGCCGCGTCACGGAAAAGACCACCTCGGCCTATATCCGCGCCATGTTCGGATCCACCGTGCTGGGCATGGACTGGGACGGCAACGCGGGCGTGCGCTATGTCCAGACCAAGCAGACCGGCGTGGGATCGAGCGTGCTGAGCTATCGCACCGACAGTTCGACCTCGGCCGTCACCGTGGTTGAGCCCTATACCGGTGGGCAGGACTATACCAAGTGGCTGCCCAGCGTGAACCTGCGTCTGAAAATGACCCCCACACTCCAGGCTCGCTTCGCGTTTTCCAAGAACATCAACCGTCCTGATTTCACCCAGCTCAACCCCAGCTATTCGCTGACGCCAACCTACAACGGCACCAGCACCACGCCGACCACCGTCAACCCCAGCCTGCCCTATGACGCCCAGACCAACCCTTATGCCGGCACCGGCACGGTTGCGGGCAATCCCAACCTGAAGCCCGAGCGCGTGACGTCGTTCGATGCCTCGCTGGAATGGTATTTCTCGCCCACTGGCTATGTCTATGCCACGCTATTCAAGAAGAACCTGCGCGATCTGGTCGATAACCGCACTTATTCGATGACGCGCGATATCGAAGGCGTGGGCAACGTCGAATTCAATGTGACCACGCTGGTCAACGTGTCGAAGGGCGGCGTAAAGGGTTTCGAAATCGGCGCACAGCGCTTCTTCGATTTCCTGCCCGGCTGGCTCTCGGGCTTCGGGGTTCAGGCCAACTACACGCTCGCAGACAGCAACGCCGGCGTGATCGCCCAGGGCACGGCAGGCAGCACTAACCAGGTGGCGGTGCCGCTGATCGGCCTGTCGAAGCACAGTTTCAACCTGATCGCGCTCTATGACAAGTTCGGCTTCAACTTTCGCCTGGCCTATAACTGGCGCAGCAAATACCTGCTGACCACAACCGGCGTGGGCACGCAGACGCTGCCCGAATTCGTCCGCCCCTATGGCGTGCTCGATGCATCGGCGAGCTATGATTTCAACGAGCACCTCTCGCTCACGCTCGATGCCTCCAACGTCACCAACACTGCCTATCGCAGCTATCTTGGCACTTCGGCCAATCTGCGCGATTTCAAGTATGATGATCGGCGGCTGTCGGCGCGCGTGCGCGTGCGCTTCTGACCGCTTGCGGGCGGGCCGCTTTGCATGGCCCGCCCGCTCACCATGCTATCGACGGCAAGGCCGGAGGAATGAAAATGGGCCAGAGCGCGGTGCGCCATGTCACGATCGTGGGCGGCGGCACGGCCGGTTGGATGGCCGCCGCCGTTTTGGCGCGCAGCCTGCCGCCGGGCCACGTGACGATCACCGTGGTGGAATCATCGGCCATCGGCACGGTCGGCGTGGGCGAGGCAACGATCCCGCCGATTCTGCGCCTCAATGCGCTGCTCGGTGTTGACGAAGATGAACTCGTCCGCCGCACCCAGGCCACCTACAAGCTGGGCATCGAATTTCGCGATTGGCGCGCGCAGGGCCACACTTACTTCCACCCGTTCGGCACTCTGGGCGCAGACCTGAACGGGGTGGATTTCCACCACTACTGGCTGCGCACGCGCCAGGGCGAACTGGCCGACTATTCGCTGCCGGCGCAGGCCGCGCACGCCGGGCGGTTCGCCAGGCCTGCCGATGATCCGCGCAACGTGCTCTCGCGCATGGCCTATGCGCTGCATTTCGATGCCACGCTTTATGCGGCCCTGTTGCGCGACATCGCCGTGCAGCACGGCGCCGTGCATGTGGACGGCCGCATCGTGGATGTTGCCCTGCGCGATGACGATGGCTTTGTCGAAAGCCTGCGCCTGGAAGACGGGCGCGCGATCGGCGGCGACCTTTTCATCGATTGCTCGGGCTTTCGCGGGTTGCTGATCGAACAGGCGCTGTCGACCGGTTATGAAGATTGGTCACACTGGCTGCCGATGAACCGGGCCCTGGCGAGCGGCACCCGCACGCACCAAGCACCCCAGCCCTTCACGCGGGCAACCGCGCAGGATGGCGGCTGGATCTGGCGCATTCCGCTGCAGCATCGCGTGGGTAACGGCCATGTCTATTGCAGCGACTTCATCAGCGACGAAGCCGCGCATGACACGCTGATCGGCCAATTGGATGGCGAAGCACTGGGCGAAGCGCGCCCGCTGCGCTTTGTCACCGGGCGTCGCAAGCAGGCATGGAACCGCAATGTCGTGGCGCTGGGCCTGGCGTCGGGATTTATCGAGCCGCTGGAATCGACATCGATCCACCTGGTGCAGCAGGGCGTGACGACGCTGTTGTCCCTGTTCCCCGCCGACCGCATCGATCCAGTCGAAGTGGCCCAGTACAACCGCCTGGTTCGCCGCGATTTCGAAACGGTGCGAGATTTCGTGATCCTGCACTACAAGCAGACACACCGCCGCGACACGCCGTTCTGGCGCCATGTCGCGGCGATGGAGGTGCCCGAAAGCCTGCGCGATCGGATGGCGTTGTTCGCCGCCAATGGGCGCCTGATGATCGAGCCGGGCGAACTGTTCACGCAAACCAGTTGGGCTGCCGTCATGCTCGGCCAGGGGCTGATCCCGCGCGGCTATGATCCCCAGGCCGATCTGGTTCCTGCGCCAGAGCTTGAAGCGCAGCTTGGCCGCATGCGCGGGTTGATCGCCCGGGGGGTGGACGCCCTGCCCGCGCACCTCGATTTCATCAGGCACGCGGGCGGCCTGGCGGTTTCAGCCTGATAAGGGCGCGGTCAGGGCTGCTCGGCCAGGCTATAGATCCGTTCCGCGGGCACCCATTTCACCCCCACCGGCGCAAACGGCAGTCGGCGCTGAAACTGGTCCATCAGCGTTTCCCAGGCACGGACATCGGGATCGGTGGCATCGCGCTGCGCCTTGGCCGCGGCCGAAAAGGCCGGCCCGGTTTCCATGATCATGCACAGCCGGTCGCCCACCTGCCAGATTTCCAGCGCGCGGATATCGCTTTCGCGGATCGAGCGGGTGACGGCCGCCGGCGGGCCGCCGGGCCGATGCCACATGCGATAGGCGCGGATCGCCTCCGCCTCGTCATGGAGATCGAGCATCAGCACGTGCCGTTCTGTGGGCGTGCTCACCGGTAATGCCCCATGGTCACTTTGAGCACCTGCGGGCGATCGGTCAGGTTCAGGCCATAGTCGGTCTGATCGCCGTTCCAGATGCGTGTCATCACCCACTTGCCATCGACCATGCGGCCTTCTTCGGCGCGCAGCATGATGCCCTTGCCGGGCGAGCCGGCCGCCGGCGCGAAATTGACCCGCACGTGGTCTCCGATCAGGAGAAACTCATCGTCCGAAAGCTGCATCACGGCAAAGCCACCAACCGGCTTGTCGGCGGCCGGCGTGGGATCGGCCTTGAAGAACGTCCATTCCTTCATGCCAAACTGCCACTCGCCCCAATCGCCGCTGATGGTCCAGTTGCCCATGGTGGTGGAAATCGGCTTGCCGTCATCGGGCTTGGCCCCGCCCCAGGTGGAGCGAGACACCGCCAGCTTGGCCCAATCGCGCATCATCGGCGCCAGCATGCTGTATGGCAGGGCAAAGGCCCCCAGGGTCTTGTCGTCGAGTTCCTTGGCGCCCAGCGGGTAGTTCATATAGCCGCTCAGATCCATGCCGAACGGAGAAAAGCCGATCGCCCCACGCCCCAGCGCCGGATAGAAATAGCGGCCGAACAGCACCGAATTGCCGATTTCCGGCACCATCAGAGCGTTATCCGGGCGGTTGTACTTGTCCATATAGAACAGCACGTTGTCGCTTTTTCCGTCATAGATGTCGGGCGCGGCCAGGTCGATCGCGGGCGCGGCGGCCTTCCACACGTCGATCACGTCCTGCTGCGGTCCGCCGCTGGCCACGCCATCGGGATCGGGCAGGTTCGATGGCCCGGCCAACGCCGCGTTGACATACATCGGCAGCGGCTTGATCGCCTTGCCGGCCCGGGCGATCTCGTTGACGTAGCTGGCGGTGTACCAGGTGTTGAAATAGCGATCGGCCTGAGCCCCAAACGCCTGCGACCAGGTGCCGGTGCGGCCGGTTGCTCGCGCCAGCGCCGTGGGAATCGGCAGGGCAAACAGCCGCTCGGCTTCCGCGCCATGGTCACGGGGCAAGCGATAGCTGCCGGTTTCGTTTTCCACCTGCACCATGATCACGGTGTTGCGGGCGTCATGCGCGCGGATGTATTCCATCAGCTTGACGAAGGCGCGCTTGTCGCTGGCCAGGGTATTGGCGCCATGCGCGCTCAGCACCTGGTGGTCTTCACCGTCCTTGCGCTTCATGCGTGGGAAACGCCGGTTGTCCAGCTTCACCCAATCGGGCGTATAGCTGTAGTTGGTGTTTTTCCAGGTGCCAAACCACAGCAGCACCAACCGCTTGTCATGCTGGCGCGCCTGATCGAGCAGCGTGCCGAGGTAGGAGAAATCGAACTGGCCTTCGACCGGTTCGATCTGCTGCCAGGCAACCGGCACCTCCAGCGTATTGGCGTGGATGCGATCGAGCACGGGCCAGATGGTATCGAGATAGGCCGGGTAGTTGACCGCATTGTTGGCTTGCGCACCGAGCATGAAGAACGGCGCGCCATCGACGATCAGCGCGTGACGGCCGTTGCGCGTCTCGATCCGGGGCAGCGGCGTGGCGGCATCGGCCGCCGGGCCACCCGCCGCCCATGCCGAGGCTGGGCTCACCAGTGCCAGGCCGATAGCCGCGATCAAACTCTTTTGGTGCTTCATGACCTCTCCTCGCCTGGGCTTGCGGACGCTTGATCCTGTCACAAGCAGGCCGCCTTATGTTAGCGCTATCTACATCGCGCCGGCAAATCTGCAAATCTGTCGATTCGCTTGCCAATGATGTTGCATTTTGAAAATGCATTTGCAAATATGGTAATACAGCAAGCACGGACGCAGGCTTTCACGCCTTTTGCCGCCGCGCGCCAGGGGAGGTAGAAATGGACGCAATCACCAAGCGCGATCTGCTGCGAGGATCCGTGGCCACCGCGCTGGGCCTTGGCGCCGCCGGTGCGAACGCCGCCGCCCTGGGCCAAAGCGCCGGCCAGCAGGACACTGCCCCCGAACCCGGCCTGCCCCCGATTGCCAAGGGACGTTTCGATTCCAGCGTGGCGTCGCTCAAGACCTATCAGACGCCGGACTGGTTCCACGACGCCAAGTTCGGCATCTGGTCGCACTGGGGCGTCCAGGCCGTGCCCCGACAAGGCGATTGGTATGCCCGCTTCATGTATGTGCCGGGCCATCCGCACTATGACCATCACCGCAAGACCTATGGGCACCCTGCGGAATCCGGCTACAAGGATATCATCCCGCTGTGGAAGGCCGAGCGTTTCGATCCCGAAGCGCTGATGGATCGCTATGCCGCCGCCGGCGCGAAGTATTTCGTGTCGATGGGCGTGCATCACGACAATTTCGACCTGTGGAAGTCCACCCATCACCGCTGGAACGCGGTCGCGATGGGGCCAAGGCGCGACATCGTGGGCGAATGGCAGCGCGCCGCCCGCCGCCGCGGCCTCAAGTTCGGCGTGTCGGAACACTTGGGCGCAAGCTATACCTGGTGGCACCCCAACGGCCTTTACGACCAGTTCTGGCCCAAGCTGGGCGTGGCCTATGACGGGGCCGATCCGGCCTATGCCGACCTCTATCATGGCAACCATGACGAGCCGTTCCGCAACACGCCGGAAAGCTGGTACACGCAGAAGACGGCTTACCACCGCATGTGGCTGCGCCGCTTGCGCGATCTGGTCGACAATTACGAGATCGACCTGCTCTATTCCGACGGCGGCCTGCCGTTCGGCGAGATCGGACGCTCGCTTGTCGCGCATCTTTACAACACCAGCATCGCGCGCCGCGGGCGGCTCGACGCGGTCTATACCTGCAAGGATTCCGGCTCTGGCGAGTTCCACAAGGAAGCCTGCGTGCAGGATGTGGAACGCGGCGTGATGAACGGCATCCACCCGCTGCCCTGGCAGACCGACACCTCGAACGGCGACTGGTTTTTCGCCGAAAATTCCGATTACAAGACGGCCCGGCAGATCATCGCCATGCTGGCCGATATCGTCAGCAAGAATGGCAACATGCTGCTCAACGTGGTGCAATATGCCGATGGCAGCCTGCCGCCACAGTCAGACCAGCTGCTGGCCGATCTGGCCACCTGGATGAAGATCAACGCCGTTGCGATCCACGGCACGCGGCCCTGGCACGTCTTTGGCGAAGGGCCCACCGAAACCGCCTCGGGCATGTTCAAGGAAAGCGGCGACTATACCGCCCAGGACATCCGCTTCACCACGCGGGGCGAAACGCTTTACGCGCTGACCCTGGCCGAAGCGACCGGCCCGGTGGCCATTGCCGCGCTGGCGCAGGGCAATCCCCACGAACGCCGCCAGGTTCGGCGCGTGCGCATGCTGGGCCATGGCGGCCGGGCTTCGTTCCGGCAGACCGACCAGGCGCTGGTAATCAATCTGCCCGCCGCCAGCCCCACCCGCCAGGCCACCGCCTTCGAAATCACCTTCGCCTGAATTCATCGCGTTTTGCCAAGGATCATTGGACCCATGCCACGCCGCTCCACCGCTTTCGTCCGCGCCGCCCGCACGGCTGCCACCCTGGGCCTGGCCATCGCCCTGCCCGCCATCGCCGTGCCGCAACCGGCCGCCGCGCAAAGCGCACAAGGGCATCCTGATTGGCCCGGAGCCGGCGATCTGTTCGTCGGCACGTGCTACCAGCCGATCGATCGCTCGCCCGCGCAGATCAAGCAGGACATCGCGATCATGAAGGCGGCCGGTTTCAACATGGTGCGCATGGGCGACCTTTCATGGGATTCTTTCGAACCGGAAGAAGGCCGCTTCACCTTCGAATGGTTCGACGATGTCATCGCGCAAATGCACAAGGCCGGCATCAAGGTGATTGTCGATATCCCCGGCCAACCCGCGCCGATCTGGCTGCACAAGGCCTATCCGGGGGTGGACCTGGTCAACCAGGAAGGCGCCCGGCTGCATCCGGCCACGCGCTATTGGGACAATATCAGCGATCCCGATTACCGCCGCCTGATGCGCCGCATGGCTGAAAAGATCATGCAGCGCTATGCCCACAATCCGGCGGTCATCGCGCTGGGTTACACCAACGAGATCGGCAATGGCCAGATGTCGTTTTCCGAGGCGGACCGGCAGCGCTTCATCACCTGGCTCCAGCACAAGTACGGCAGCATCGAAGCCTTGAACAAGGCCTGGGCAACCCAGCGCTGGTCGCGCCGGATCAACACCTGGGATCAGGTCGACTTGCCCTATCTCCACGGCCCCGGCCCCAACGAACGCTATCTCGACCTGCACCGCTATTGGTCGGATGACACGGTGGGCGCGCTGCGCGAACTGGAAGCGGTGCGCAAGCAGTTTGCCCCCAACCTGCCCGTGGCATCGAACTTCTGGCCGACCGCCTGGGGCAAGGGCTTCGACTATCTGCGCGCCTGGGAAGGCATTTCCACATATGGCGCGCAAGGGTTCTATCCCGGCGAACCGGTGGGCGCGGCGTTCGAAGTGATGATGAATAAGGCGGGCCACACCACCCCGGTGTGGTTCAACGAATTCACCGCCGGCGGGGGCGGTTTCTATGGCACACCCGGCCGTTCGCGTATGTGGGCCTATTTCGGGCTGCTCTATTATTCGCAGACGTTCCTGGCCTGGACATTCAATTCGCATAGCGGTGGCGAGGAACAGGCGCTGTTCGGCCTGGTCGACCACGATGGGCGGCCATCGTGGAAAGTGGACGAATTCGCCACGATCGCCCGCGAATTCAAGGCGATCAAGGCGCTCGGCTTCCCGCGCTATCACACACCGCAAGTGGCCCTGCACTATTCCTTCGACACCAACTGGCTGACCTCGCCACCCGAGGGGCCCAACACCATGCAGGAATACTTCAAGGGCAAATACCAGGAACAGGTGAAGGCCGGCTTCGAACCGTTCTACCGCGACAATATCGACACCGCAGTGATCGATATCGGCCACGATGCCATCGACAAGTACAAGCTGGTGGTACTCTCCAGCGCCTATGTCATGGACCAGGCCACGTCAGACGCAATCCGCAAGTATGTTGCCAATGGCGGCACCGTGATCATGACCGGCTATTCCGCGAAAGTGGACAGCACGGCTAAGTGGTTCGAAACGCCCCTCCCCGGCGGCTTGACCGATGTGTTCGGCCTGCGCACCAACGAATTCTATCGCGCGCCACAGCCGCTCAAGGTCTCGTTCGCCGGGCAGGCGCTGACCGGCACCGACGACTACTATGAAGTCCTCGAACCCTCTACCGCGCAGACGCTGGCGACGTTCGAAAACACCCCCAAGCGCAGCCCGGCGATCACCGTCAACCGCTTTGGCAAGGGCCGCGCGATCTATCTTGCCACCGCGCCGCAGGCGGCCCTGCTCGGCCCGCTGGTCCGCTCGCTCTATGCCCAGCTTGGCATCGCGCGCGGCCCGGAAACGCCCGACGGCGTCGTCGCGCGCGAGGTCGATGGGCGCACGCTCTACGTCAACACCACGCCCGCCCCGATCACCGTGCCCATCGCGGGTTCCAAGACCGGCGCGATCAGCAGGCAACGCTACACCGGGCACCTCGATCTGCCGGGCTATGGGGCAGAGATCGTGGAGTGAAGGAACCGCCGTTTGACTGCCGCCATATCTCATATAATGCAAATCCGCCCTGAACCAGGACGGACGGAGCATTGATGCGAACAGGTCCCAAAGCGAGTTATGCCGCGCCCGCGGTGGAGAAGGCTTTCGAGGTGCTGGAGCTTTTCGCCAGCCGCCCCGATGGCGCCTTGATCAGTGAAATGGCGGTTCAACTGGGCCGATCCGTGGGCGAGATTTTCCGCATCGTCATCGTCATGGAAAAGATGGGAATCCTGCGCAAATCGCACAAGGATGATCGGTATTCGGTGGCCTACAAGTTCCTCGATCTGGCCTACCGCGTGACCCATGCCAAGGATCTGGTCGAAACCGCAAAGCCGGCCATGCGCCAACTGGCGCTGGATACCGCGCAATCCTGCCATCTGGTGGTGATCAACGACAGCGCGGGCATGGTGATCGCCCGCGAACAGAACCCGGGCACGCGCGGCTTCTCGCTGCGCCTGGGGGCCGCGGTGGATATCCTCAACAGTTGCTCGGGCCAGGTCTTGCTTGCGTTTTCACCCGAGGAACTGCGCGATCACGTGATCGCGCAGGCATCCCGCCTGACCCCGCAACCCCCATCGCGCGCCGCGTTGGACAAGCGGTTTGGCGCCATTCACCGCCGCGGCCACGAACAGCGCAAAAGCCCGATAACCCGCGGCGTGACCGACATCAGCTATCCGGTGTTCGGGCCCGATGGCATGGCCGCCGGCGCGCTGACCATCCCCTTTCTTGAACTGATCGACGGATCGCAACGCGTGGACATGGAAACCGCACGGCAAATGCTCGACCGGGCTGCCCAGGAGATTTCCATCTCGCTTGGCCATACGCCGAGGCCTTGACGCGCTAGCGCGGCCGACGGCGGTGATACCGCTTCAAGCGCACTGGCCCTATGTCGGAAAGGTCGCCGCCAGATAATCGATCAGGGCGCGCACTGCCGGCGGCAGGCCGCGCCTGGTGGTGAAGACAAGGTGCACGATCCCCGTCTGCGCCCGCCATTCGGGCAGCACGTGAACGAGCCGGCCATCGGCCAGGGCGGCTGCGCAGACATGATCGGGAAGCAACGCCACGCCAAGGTCATCAACGGCTGCCGCGCGCACCGCGGTAAAATCGCTGCACGTCATGCGCGGTTCGTGGCGGATACGATGCGCCTCGCCACTCTTGCGTTCAAGCACCCATTCCACTTCGCCGATCTCGTCGGACGTGCCCAACGTCGGCACTTTGGCTAGCGCGGAAAGATCGTTGCCGATGCGGTTGGCCACCTGCGGGCTGGCAACCAGGATGCGCGCCGATGTGCCGAGCGTGCGCATCGTCAGCGCGGCATCGCTGGTCAGCGCCACGCGCACGCGCAGGGCCAGGTCGATGCGCTCCTCGATCAGATCCACGGCCCGGTCCGTGGCGACGAGCTGCAACCGCACCCGCGGATGGCGCGCCAGAAACCCCGGCAGGATTTCCGAAAGGATTTCGACCAGGCCGGTGGGGCAACTGAACCGGACGCGCCCGTGCGGCTCGGCCTGCGCTTCGGCAACCAGTGCTGCGGCCTGCTCCGCTTCGGCAATCATCGCGCGGCAGCGCTCATAAAAGGCCTGGCCCACATCGGTAACGCGAAAGCGACGGCTCGATCGCTCGATCAGCCGCGCGCCAAGCCGCGTCTCGAGCGCAGCGATGCGGCGACTGAGCTTGGACTTGGGCTCTCGCAGTGCCCGGCCCGCCGCGGCAAAGCCACCGTGGGCGACCACTTCGGCAAAGTAGGCGTAATCGTTGAGATCGGCGCGCATCATCGTTCCCCTGATGGAACGATATGTATCATTTCTGCAGACTACAGCCAAGATCGTTGCAGGTTCATATCCCTTTCCAGCGGCGCAGGAACGCGCCGACCATACAATCAGGAGCATGAACCATGACGCAGGATTTCAACAACAAGGTGGTGGTGATTACCGGCGGCACCTCGGGCATCGGCCTTGCCACGGCGCAGGCCTTTGTGGCAGCGGGCGCTTCGGTGTTCATCACCGGCCGCCGCCGGGACACGCTCGACGCCGCCATAAAAGCCATCGGTGGGCGAGTGACCGGCGTGCGCAGCGACATGTCCAACCTGGCCGACATCGATCGGCTCTATGATGCCGTCCAGCAGCAGCATGCCCAGATCGACGTGCTGTTCGCCAATGCCGGGGGCGGCAGCTTCGCCCCGCTCGGCGCGATCAGCGAGGAACAGTACCAGCAGACCTTCGACACCAACGTGAAGGGTGTGCTGTTCACCGTGCAAAAGGCGCTGCCGCTGCTGCGTGACGGGGCTGCCGTGGTCATGACCAGTTCGACCGCCGCGGTTACCGGTACGGCCGCCTTCAGCGTCTATTCTGCCACCAAGGCCGCCGTGCGCAGTTTCGCGCGCAGCTGGATTCTCGACCTCAAGGACCGCAAGATTCGCGTGAACGCCGTAAGCCCCGGGCCGATCGAAACCACCGGCCTCGTCGAACTGGCTGGCGCCGATGCCGCCGCCCAGCAAGGCCTGCTCGACATCCTGGCCGGGCAAGTGCCGCTCGGTCGCGTTGGTCAGCCCCAGGAAGTGGCCAAGGCCGTGCTGTTCCTCGCTTCGGACCAGGCGAGTTTCGTCAATGGCATCGAACTCTTCGTCGATGGCGGCATGGCCCAGATCTGACAAGAGCGGTGCCTGGCGGCGCTGTTCGCTTGTCGAGCAGCGCCGCCAGGCCTGCGCCATCAATCAGTCTGCGGTCCAGCCACCATCGACAACCAGGCTGGTTCCGGTGATCAGGGCCGAAGCATCGCTGGCCAGGAACACGACCGCGCCCATCAGGTCTTCCACCGTGCCCAGGCGGCCCAGCTTGATCTTGGCGAGCACGCTTTGACGGAACGCCGCGTCTTCGAAAAACGGCTTCGTCATCGGCGTTTCGATGAACGTCGGGGCGATCGTGTTGGAACGGATGCCATGCGGCGCTAGGTCCAGGGCGAAAGCCTTGTTAAGCCCCTCGATCGCCCATTTGCTGGCGCAGTAGAGACTGCGGTTGGGCCCACCGACATGGCCCATCTGGCTGCCGATGTGGATGAGGCTGCCCCCTGCGACGCCTTCAGCCAGCATGGCCTTGACCGCGGCTTGCGCGACAAAGAACGCCGACTTGACGTTGAGATCGAGCACGGCGTCATAGTCTGCCTCGCTCACCTGCCACAGCGGCATGGGGCGATTGGTGCCGGCATTGTTGACCAGCACGTGGAACGCCGGGCGCGCGGCAAAGAAGGCGGCCACGGCGGCCAAGTCGCTCACGTCGAGCACGGCCGCCTGGGCCTTGCCGCCCGCAGCCACGATCGCCGCAGCGCCCGCCTCGATTTCCGCAGCGGTGCGGGCAACCAGGGTCACCTCGGCGCCGGCCTGGGCCAGGGCTGCCGCCATGGCCAGGCCGATACCCCGCCCCGCCCCGGTGACGAGCGCGCGCCGCCCGTCTAGCCGGAAGCTGGGCGTTTGCGGCAGCGCGCTGATGCTCTCCCCGCTCATGCCCTGGTCAGTTCCGAAGGTTCGGCCTGGCCGGCATAGGGCACGTTGCGCCCACCAAAGCGGCGCACGCGGATATTGGCCTGTTCGCCATGGCCGGCAAAGCCTTCCAGTGCGCACAGACGGCTGCAATATTCACCCACCAGCGCGCTTGCCTCATCGGTCAAGACCTTTTGGTACGTGCAGGTCTTGAGGAACTTGCCCACCCACAGGCCGCCGGTATAGCGCGCCGCCTTCTTGGTCGGCAGGGTGTGGTTGGTGCCGATCACCTTGTCGCCGAACGAAACGTTGGTGCGCTGGCCCAGGAACAGGGCGCCATAGTTGGTCATGTTCTTGAGGAAATAGTCGGGATCGGCGGTCATCACCTGCACGTGCTCGCTGGCGATATCATCCGCGATGCGCACCATCTCCTCATAGCTATCGGCCACGATCACTTCGCCAAAGCTTTCCCACGCCTTGCGGGCGTGTTCGGCCGTGGGCAGGATTTCCAGCAGGCGGTCGATTTCAGCCATGGTGGCGCGGGCAAACTTCTCGCTGTTGGTCAGCAGGACACCGGGGCTGTCGGGGCCATGCTCCACCTGACCGAGGATGTCGGTCGCGGCCATTTCGGGGTCGCAGCCGATCTCGTCGGCAATGATCAGGGTTTCGGTGGGGCCGGCAAACAGGTCGATCCCCACGCGGCCGAACAGCTGGCGCTTGGCTTCGGCGACAAAGGCATTGCCCGGGCCAACCAGGATGTCGACCGGATCGATGCTCTGCGTGCCGATCGCCATGGCGCCGATCGCCTGGATGCCCCCCAGCGCATAGATTGCATCGGCGCCGGCCATGGCCTGCGCGGCAACAATGGCGCGCGCCGGCTTGCCCTGGAACGGCGGCGCGCAGGTGATCACGCGCGAAACCCCGGCAACCTTGGCAGTGATCACGCTCATGTGTGCCGAGGCGAGCAGCGGATACTTGCCGCCTGGCACATAGCAGCCGGCCGCGTTGATCGGCACGTTCTTGTGGCCCAGGATCACGCCAGGCAGCGTTTCGACTTCCACATCCTTCATGGAATCGCGCTGGATCTGGGCGAAATTGCGCACCTGCGCCTGGGCAAATTCGATGTCCTTGCGCTCTTGCGGCGAAAGGCTGTCGACCGCCGCATCGATCTCAGCCTGGCTCAGGCGGTAATCGTCGCGATCCCAACCGTCGAACTTGATGCTCATCTCGCGCACGGCAACATCGCCGCGCTGCTCGATATCGGCCAGCGCCGCCTCAACGATATCGCGCACCTTGCGGTCGGTCGCTGCCTTCACGTCTGCGGCCGCGCCGCGCTTGAGCCATTGGGCCATCTGCGAAAATCTCCCTGGCGATCGGTCACTCCCGTCGCTTCACCCATCAATGAATACATATTCACGGAGATTTTGGAATATGCAATTTTCGATAGAGATAAATTCGCTTTTTTGATTTGAATGCATATTCACCGATCCGCGCATGCCAGGCGCTCATCGCGCTGATCTCCGTTTGACCGCCTGCCTGCCCAACGATAGGAACCAGGGATGGTTGATCCGTCCGACGCCAATCTGCCCCCTGCCGGTACCGCGGCGCCGTCCGTCACCGTGCACGACGTGGCCCGAGAGGCTGGCGTCTCGCAATCGGCCGTTTCGCGCGCCTTCACACCGGGTTCCAGCCTCGCCGCGGACAAGCGCGAACGTATTATCGCCGCGGCCGCGCGGCTGGGCTATCGCCCCAATCCGCTGGCACGATCGTTGATCCGGGGCAGATCGGGCATTGTCGGCGTGGGGGTGGGCAATCTTGCCAACCCCTTCTTCGTCGAGACGCTGCAGCTGCTGTCGGATTGCCTGGACAGGACCGGTCTGCGCCTCATGCTGTTTCCGGCACAAGGCGAACCCTCGATCCAGGACGTGCTGCATTATCGCATCGATGCGCTGGTGCTGTTGTCGGTAAGCCTGTCGTCCATGCTCGCCACGGAATGCCGGCGTGCAGGCGTCCCGATCATCCTGTACAACCGCACCACCGACCAGCGTGAAACCTCATGCGTTGTGGGGGACAACGCGATCGGTGCCCGATCCGTTGCCGCGCACCTGCTGGCCGGTGGCCACCAAAGGCTCGCGTTCATGGCAGGCTCGCCCGACGCGTCCACCAATATCGAGCGTGAGGCCGGGTTTACTGCCTATCTGGCCGAACAGGGCCATCCCGCGCCGCTGCGCGAATGCGGCCATTTCGCGTTTGATGCTGCCATGGCCGCCACGCGCCGCCTGCTCTTGCGGCCCGATCGACCGGACGCGCTGTTTTGCGCGAACGACACCATGGCGCTGGCCGCCGTGACCGTGGCAAGGCACGAGTTCGGGCTCGATGTCGGCCGCGAGATTTCGATCGTCGGCTATGACGACGTGCCGATGGCCGCGTGGCCCGGCTTTGCGCTGACCAGCTATTCCCAGCCGGCGTCGCTGATGGTCGATGAAACCGTGCGCCTGATCCACGCCCTGCGCCAGTCTCCCAAGAGTCATGAAGCCGTGGTCTGCCCCGGCACCCTGGTCATCAGGGGCAGCTCGCGCCCGGTGCGGGTGGAGCAATTCACCCGCTAGGCCGGCGCCAGGGTGGCAGCGGTCAGGCCCCGCCCTTGCTGACCGGCAGCGCGGTCTTGTAGACAACGGGCCGCAACGCGAAACTGGTCGTCACCTGAGACACGCCCGCCACTTTCGTCAGCTTGTGGCGCAGGAAATCCTCGAACTCGCTCAACGAGCCGACCAGCACGCGCAGTTGATAATCGGCCTCCCCGGTCATCAGGTAACATTCCATCACTTCCGGGAAGTTGGTGACCGAGGCTTCGAACAACGACAGGCGCGTGTCGTCCTGCTGCTCCAGCCGGATGCGCACGAATGCGGTAACGCCCAGCCCGACCGCTTCGGGATTGACCAGGCCGACATAGCCCTGGATGACCCCGCTGTCCTCCAACTGGCGCACCCTGCGCAAGCAGGGGCTGGGCGATAGGCCCACGGCATCGGACAACTGCTGGTTGGTGATTCGACCATCGGCCTGGAGGCGCTCCAGGATCCGCAAGTCAATGCCGTCTAGCCGGTCGATTGGCATAAAATTGCTCCAAGCCCGCTCTAGCAGCAGATCATGCCAATATACTGCGCAACACGCGCAATCTTTGCAATGACCTCTTGGGCAATGGTTGGCTAAATTCACGCACAGCAAATCAGAGGATCGCCATGGCCATCGTTGCACAACAGCAAGACCTGCAGGATAACGTTGAGGCGCTCGAAGCGCTCGATACGCGCCTGCGCTGGCTTTCGGCCTGGACCGTCCACAATGCCAATCACGTGCGCAAGAAGCGCGACGGGATGAAAGTGGGTGGCCACCAGGCCAGTTGTGCCTCGATGACGACCATCATGTCCGCGCTCTATTTTCATGCGCTGCGCCCGCAGGACAAAGTGGCGGTCAAGCCACACGCCGGGCCGGTTCTGCATGCCATTCACTATCTGCTGGGCAACCAGAGCCTGGACCAGTTGCAGCGCTTTCGCGGGCTGGGCGGCATGCAAAGCTATCCTTCACGCACGAAAGATCAGATTCCCGTCGATTTTTCAACCGGGTCGGTTGGGCTGGGCGTTGCCATCACGGCCTTTGCCAGCCTGGTGCAGGACTATCTGATCGCCCATGGCCAGTTGCCTGCCGACAAGGCCGGCCGGATGATCGCCCTGATGGGCGATGCCGAGCTCGACGAAGGCAACATCTACGAATGCCTGATCGAGGGCTACAAGCACGAAATCCGCAATTGCTGGTGGATCGTCGATTACAACCGCCAATCGCTCGACAGCACGACGGCCGATCGCATGTTTCGCCGTTTCGACGATATCTTCGAAACCTGCGGCTGGCGCGTGCTGACGCTGAAATATGGCAAGCTGCAGCGCGCCGCGTTCAGCCAGCCGGGTGGCGAGAGCCTGCAGGATTGGATCGACAACTGCCCCAACGCCGACTTTGCGGTGCTTACCTACCAAGGCGGGGCCGCCTGGCGTGATCGCCTGAGGGCCGACATCGGCCACAAGCCGCACGTCAAGGCGCTGCTCGACGGGTTCGACGATGCCACGCTGGCGCAGGTCATGACCAACCTGGGCGGCCATTGCGTGGAAACCCTGCTGGAAGCGTTCGCGGCGGCCGATGACGATACGCCCACGATGTTCATCGCCTATACCATCAAGGGTTACGGCCTGCCGCTCGCCGGCCACAAAGACAATCATTCGGGCATGATGAACCCGCAGCAGATCGCGCAACTGCGCGAAAGCTTGAACATTGCCGAGGGCGCGGAGTGGGAGCCTTATGGCGGCTTGGGCAACAACGTGGCTGCCGCGCTGCGCGACTTTGTCGGCCGCAGCGCCTTTGCCGCAACGCCGCCCGAGCACGAGGCCCCTGCCGTGCCGGTGCCGGCGCGCCTGCCTGCGCCCGACGGCCAGGACCAATCAACCCAGTCTGCGTTCGGTCGCATCCTCATGGACCTGGCCAAAAGCGGCGATAGCCTTGGCGACCGCATCGTGACCACCGCGCCCGACGTGACGCAGACCACCAACCTGGGTGGGTTCGTCAACCGGCGCGGCCTGTTCCGCCGCAGCGAATTGCAGGACGTGTTCCATGCCGCCAAGATCCCGTCGGCCCAGCGATGGTCGGGGCATGCTGCTGGGCAGCACATCGAACTGGGCATCGCCGAGAACAACTTCTTCCTGATGCTGGCGGCCCTTGGCCTTGCCGCCCCGCAATTCGGCACGCGCCTTCTGCCCGTGGGCACGGTTTACGATCCGTTCATCGCCCGCGGCCTCGATGCGCTCAACTATGGCTGCTATCAGGACGCGCGCTTCCTGCTGGTGGGGACGCCATCGGGACTGACATTGGGGGCCGAAGGGGGCGCCCACCAATCGATCAACACGCCGCTGATCGGCATGGGCCAGCCCAACCTCGACTACTTCGAGCCCGCCTATGCCGATGAAGTGGCGATTTTGATGCGCCACGCATTCGAGCACATGCAGAAGCCTGACGGCAGTTCGGTCTATCTGCGGCTCAGCACCCGCTCGATCCCGCAGATCGAACGCACCGACGACGCCTGGGAAGCCGATGCGATCCGCGGCGGCTATTGGCTGCGCAAGCCAGCGCCCGATGCCGAAGCCGCCATCGTTTTCACCGGCGCCATCGCGCCCGAGGCGCTTGCCGCATGGGAAGCCTTGGTGGAGGACATGCCTGGGCTGGGCCTGCTCAACGTCACGTCGCCCGATCTGCTTCATCGCGGCTGGTCGGCCCGCCGCGCCGCGCGCTGGACCGGTGGCCCGATCGTACCCAGCCATGTCGAGCATCTGCTTTCGGGGCTGCCCGCTACGGCCGGGCTCGTCACGGTGATCGATGGCTCGCCAGGCGCGCTATCCTGGCTGGGCGGCGTCAAAGGCATGCGCGTAAGCCCGCTGGGTATCGACCGCTTTGGCCAGACGGGCGATCTGCCCGATCTCTATCGGGCGTACCGACTGGATGTCGATGCGATCATCGACGCCGCATCGGAACTGTTTCTGGACGCTTGACGCGCCCTAGAATCCAGACATCGCAGCGCATTCTGGTGCGGCAGGGCCAGGCACGCCACCGCCTTGGCGGGGCCGGGCCCTGCCGTGTCCGCTTTCACCAGCACGCCCAAGCCTCCGCCCGGTTGTGACGCGCACGCGTTTCGTTGCACTTGCCGAACCGACGCCATTCGAACCTCTAATAAAGTACCTTGCTATCTAAAATCACATTAGGTAGCTTGCGACTCAACGGGAAGATACCCGACGAGAGGATCGACATATGAGGAAGGCGTCTTGTGACCAGCCTGCGCGCAGGCTTGTTTCCATCATCGCTCTGGCCTGGACGACATTGCCGACGATGGTCCTGGCCCAATCGCTCCCCAGCGAGCCGCGCACCCCTGCCGCCCAGGCAGACGATGGTGCCGCCGAGGAGAGCACAACCGCTTCGGGCGGCCCCATCGTGGTTACCGGCACGCGCATCGCCAGCGGGTTCGATGCCCCCACCCCGGTTTCGGTCATGGGCGCTGAGCGCCTGGCCGAGCGTGGCGCCGGCAACATCGGCGACGCTCTGAACGAACTGCCCGCCTTCCGCTCGACACAGACGCCGGCGTCCACCGGCCTGTCGGCTGCCGCCGGTTATGTGGGTGGGCGCATCCTCGACTTGCGCGGTCTTGGCTCGGTGCGCACGTTGACGCTGGTGGATGGCAAGCGCTTCGTGCCTTCGACCACGCAGGCCACTGTCGATACCAACATGATCCCCTCGATCCTGCTGCAACGGGCCGAAGTGGTCACCGGCGGCGCTTCTGCCGTCTATGGGTCTGACGCGGTGTCCGGCGTGGTCAACCTGCTGCTAGACAAGAAGCTGACCGGCTATCGCTTCAACGCCCAGGCCGGCGTTTCGAAATACGGCGACGCCAGCACGCGCCAGATCGGTATCGCCGGAGGCTGGGCAATCGGCCAAAGCGCGCATCTTATCCTCGGCGGCGAATACGAGACCAACGATGGGGTAGAGGCCTGCCGCGTGCGCGAATGGTGCGCCAACGGGCAGATCAACTGGGGCCGCAATCCCGGCCAGACCGGCCTTCCGGCAAACAACATCCTCAGCAACGTTCATCCCTGGTCGGCCTCGTACAATGGCGTGACCACCCCGCCCTCCTCGGCTTACACCGGCAACGCGGTTCCCACCCTGCGCCCGATCGACGGCATCACCTTTGGCCGCGATGGCACGCCGCGCCGCTTCCAGTTCGGGTCGCTGGTCAATTCGCTCTACCAGGTGGGCGGCGAAAGCGACGGGCCGGGCGAGAACATCTACTTCGATTTCCCGATCGTCTCGCCGACCAAGCGCTACAACGCCATGGCGCACCTGACCTGGGAGGCGAGCCCTGCCCTCACGCTCGAATTCACCGGCAACTATGGCCATGCCGAAGGGTGGCACCGCGCGGTCGCCTATCGCAACACCGCGCTCACGATCCGCGCCGACAACGCGTTCCTGCCACGCTCGGCCGACCCGACGCTCGACATCCCGATGATCCTGGCCGCCAGCGGGCTGACCAGCTTCACCCTGGGCAAGGGCTTCGACGATATCGGCCCCGGCCAGATTCACGTGCGCAACAACGTGATCCGCGCTGTCGTCCAGGCGCGTTATGACCTTGGTGGCGGATGGAAGGCCGATGCCTACTACCAATTCGGGCGCAACAGCTTCCGCAGCGACCTGACCGGCGGCACCGTGACCTCGCGCCTGCTCAACGCGATCGACTCCGTTTCGGTCAACGGCACGCCGACCTGCCGGATCAATGCCGACGCCTCGACCGCCAACGACGATCCGGCGTGCGTTCCGCTCAACCCGTTCGGCTATGCCAACGGTTCGACCTTTGCGGCGGCCAAGGCCTATGTCACCGCCAACGGCTACCAGACCAACGTGACGACCGAGCATGTCGCCGCCGCCAACGTGACCGGCTCGCTGTTCAACCTGCCGGGCGGTCCGCTGGGCGTGGCCGTGGGCGGCGAATACCGCAACGATGCGGTCAAGGGCGATGCCGACCTGCTGTCACAGAGCAACCGCTTCTTTACCGGCGGCGGCTCGCTGATTTCGGGCCGCATCGCCGTGGCGGAAGGCTATGGCGAAATCGAGGCACCGATCCTGCGCCATGTTCCCTTCTTCGACGAACTGGGGCTCAACGGCGCGATTCGGCGCACGCACTACAAGCGTTCGAGCGACTTCTTCCCCTCCAGCTCGCTGAGCGTGACCACCTGGAAGTTCGGCGGCACCTGGGCACCGATCGAGGCGCTCCGCCTGCGCGCCACACGCTCGCGCGATATCCGCGCGCCCAACGTGTCCGAACTGTTCGGCCCCACCACGCAGACGCAGGGCATCCTCACCGACCCCCAGCGCGGCGGCGTGCAGACCGTGGCGCCGATCACGCAAGGGTCCAATCCCAATCTCCAGCCCGAAAAGGCCGACACTTTCACGGTCGGCGCGGTGATCCAGCCGCGCGGCGGGTTCCTCGGCCGCTTGCGCGCCTCGGTCGACTATTACCGGATCGAGATCAAGGATGCGATCAGCACGCTGGGGCAGCAGAACATCGTCACCCGCTGCTTCCAGGGCGATCCGCTCAGTTGCTCGCTGGTTACCCGCGACTCCTCCGGCGCGATCACCAACATCGTCGATACGCAGCAGAACGTGAACAAGCTGATCGCGCGTGGCTTTGATATCGAGGTGTCCTACCGCCAGCCCCTGGGTGGCGACGCCAGCCTCAACACCCGCGTGCTGGCCAGCAACGTGATCGACCTTATCACCGTCGACGCGGTTGGCCCCACCGAGCGTGCCGGGCAGACCGGGCTGCGCGCGGGCACGCCGCCGGGCATTCCCGACTGGACGGTGGACGGCATGGTCACGCTCGACCTGCCCGACCGGTTCAGCTTCTCCACCCATGTCCGCTGGATCAACAAGGGCTTCTACAACGCCGCCTTCATCGGCCCGGATCAGGATGGCTATGCCATCACCGCGCCGACCAGCTCCAACACCAACAGCGTGCCATCGAAGACCTACGTCGACCTGCTCGCCACCTTCCGGGTGCGCCAGCAGGGGGCGCAGAAGTTCGACGTGTTCTTTGGCGTGGACAATGTCTTCAACACCGATCCGCCGCGCGTTCCCGGCGCCAACGGCTCGGGCAACAACGTGCTGTTCAACCCGGTCGGCCAGTCCTTCAAGGCCGGGGTCCGCGGCACGTTCTGATCACTCTCACTTGCCCCGGGGCGCTTCCTCCTCCCGCGCCTCGGGGATTTTTCTCCCTTGCTGACAATGGATTGTGCCAAGATGCTCGAACGCCCCTTCGACCCTGAGACCCGCATCGTTTCCCGCCGCGACGCGCCCGGCCTGATCGAGCGCGAATGCGATATCTGCGTGGTCGGCTCCGGCGCATCGGGCGCTTCGGCGGCGATCGAGGCAGCCCGCGCGGGTAACCGCGTGATCCTGGTCGACGGCTTGCCCTCGCTGGGCGGCCAGGCGGTCAATTCGATCATCGGCATGTTCTGCGGCCTCTATACCCCCGGTCTGGATGGCCGCCAGCTCACGCACGGCATCGCCGACGAGATCATCGCCGGGCTGACCGCCAATGGCGACGCCCACATCATCCAGGGCGGGGTGATGAAAGTGGTAATGTACAACGAGGTCGCGCTCGGTCGCTGGGTGGAGAAGGCCGTGATTGCCGCCGGTGTCCAGCCCTTGACCGGGGCGATCATCCGCCAGGTCCATGTCGAAAGCCGGCGGGTTACCGCGCTCGACATCGCCACGCGCCACGGCGATGTGCGCATCCGCGCGCAAGGCTTCATCGATGCCTCGGGCGACGCGGCGCTCACCTGGCAGGCCGGCTTCGATTGCCGTGTCCAGGCCGAAGGTCAGATCTACGGCTCGCAGATGCTGATCGTCGAGGGCATCGACGACGCACACAAGCCCGATTGGGACACGATGGCCCGCCGCATCGCCGAGCGAGGCGAGCAATATGGCATGATGCGGCGCGACGGTTTTGCCGCGACATTCCCCGGCACCGACATCGCCATGGTCAACATGACGCACATCGAAACGCCGCTCGATCCGTTCGAAGCGGCCGAGAAGCAGATCGATGGCAAGGAGCAGGCCGACCGCACGCTGGTGTTCCTGCGGGCCGAATTTCCCGAGGCTTTCGGCAAGGCGCGGGTACGGGCCTATGGCCTGCCCGGCGTGCGCCAGACCCGCTGGATCGTGGGCACGCACCATCTCACCACCGCGGAAGTGCGCGCCGCCACGCGCTTTGACGATGCCATCGCGCGCTGTTCCTGGCCGCTCGAGCAGCATCACAACCGCGAGGGCTATGTCTGGGAAACCTTCGGGCCCGACCATATCCACACCGTGCCGCTGCGCTCGCTGGCGGTGGCCGGGGCCGACAACCTGCTGGCCGTGGGGCGCTGCATCGATGCCGATTCCACCGCGCTGTCATCGGTGCGGGTCATGGGGCCGTGCATTGCCATGGGGGCCGCCGCCGCCCATGCCCTGACGATCGCGGGTTCGGGATCGGTCCACCAGGTCGACATGGGCTTGCTCCGCCAGAAGATTGCAGCAAATCTCGAAGGATAAGGTCGCGCACCAAGCCGGCCAGCCGGGAAAGGATCCCTGAATGGGAAAGGCCAGCAGGACCATCGACGTTGCCCGCGTGATCGACGCGCGCGGCCTTGGTCCGTTCAATTACCGCCTGATCGCGCTGTCGTGGCTGATAACCGTGTTCGACGGCTTCGACATGATGATGATCAGCTTCACCGCGCCCTACATGCGCGACGAGTTGGGGCTGACCAAGCCGATGCTGGGCAATGTCTTCTCTGCCGGGCTGCTCGGCATGATGATCGGCGGCTTCGTGCTGGCCTGGCTGGGCGACCGGCGCGGCCGGCGCCAGACGATCGCGCTGGCGGCGGTCGCCTTTGGCATCCTTACCGCCGCCACTGCGCTCGCCCGGTCCTATGAAGCGCTGCTGGTGCTGCGCTTCCTCGACGGTTTCGCGATCGGCGGCATGCTGCCGCTCGCCTGGGCGCTCAACATCGAATACGTGCCCACCCGGCTGCGCTCGACCGTCGTGACGGTGATCATGATGGGCTACAGCCTCGGAACCGCGCTGGCCGGGCCGGTCACGGTGTGGCTGGCGCCGCGCTTTGGCTGGGAAGGCGTGTTCGTGGCAGGCGGCGCTGCGACTTTGGTGATCGCCGCCGCGCTGTTCGTCTGGCTGCCCGAATCCGTGCGGTTCCTGGTGGCGCGCAACCGTGATCCGGTGCGCCTTGCGGCCACGCTCAACCGCATCGATCCCGCGCTCGGCGCCACGCCCAGCGACCAGTTCGTGCTGGGCGACGAGGCCAGGGTGGCGGCGGGCAACTTCCGCGTCGGCCAGCTTTTTGCCGGGCCGCTGCGCTGGATCACCCCGCTGCTGTGGCTGGGCTATATCGCCAGCACGCTGGCGGTCTATTTCAAGGCCAACTGGGGTCCGATCGTTTACGAGGACCTGCATTTCCCGCGCGACCTGGCCGCCTATCTCTCGTCGTTCTCCGGCATGATGGGTGCGGTGCTGGGCCTGCTCCTGATGCGCTTTACCGATCGCAAGGGCGCCTTGGCCGTCGCCTTCTTCCCGGCGCTCGCCGCGCCGGTGCTGCTGCTGATCGGGCTCGTGCCGTTGAGCCCCATGGCCTTCCTCGTGCTCTCGGTGATCTCCACCAGCCTGGTCGGCGGGGCGCATTTCGGCATCCTGTCGATCGCCGGGATCTATTACCCGACCGCGATCCGCGCCAACGGTTCGGGCTGGGCCACCTCGGTCGCCAAGATCGGCGGCATTGCCGGGCCCATCCTGGGCGGCCTCGTGCTCGCATCGGGCCTGCCGGTGGTCACCAGCTTTGCGATCCTCGCGATCTGCCCCGTCGTGCTGGCGCTCTCGGCGTTCGGCATCGCCTTCGCCGTCGGCCGCGAACAGCGCGCCGGCGCAGCCTCCGCCCCTGCCCCCTCGTTTTCCCCCATATCCTGAAAGGCCGGCCATGACCGCTCCCGATCCGCAGACTCAACGCCCCCTGCGCAGCCTTGCCGCCAACTCCCCGGTTCGTCAGGCCCACTGGCGCGCGCTTGGCCTGACCGACGCCGACTTGCTCAAGCCCAAGATTGCCGTGGTCAATTCCTCGTCGGAATTGGCGGTGTGCTTCGCCCACCTTGATGGGGTGGCCAAAGTGGTCAAGGACGCGATCCGCGCCGCGGGCGGCGTGCCGTTCGAAGTGCGCACCACCGCCCCTTCCGACTTCATCACCGGCGCCGGCCGCCAGGGGAGCTACATCCTGGCCGCGCGCGACCTCGTGACCAACGATATCGAGGCCCAGGTCGAAGCGGCGATGCTCGACGGCATGGTCTGCCTCACCAGTTGCGACAAGACCCCGCCGGGCCACCTGATGGCGGCCATGCGGCTGAACATCCCCACGCTGCTGGTGATCGGCGGCTACCAGGCCTCGGGCACGGTCGACGGCGATCCGGTCGATATCGAGGACTTGTTCTCAGGCGGAGTCGGCGCCAGCCTGGGCAAGCCCGGCAAACATGCGATGGAGGACGTGACCCGCAATGCCATTCGCGGCCCCGGCGTTTGCGCCGGTATGGCCACGGCCAACACCATGCATTGCGTGGTCGAGGCGCTGGGCATGTGCATCGCCGGTTCGGCGCCGGTGCGCGCCAACAGCGACAAGATGTTCGACGCGGCCCGCGCGGCCGGCGCGCGCATCGTCGAGATGGTTCACGAGGACCTGACCCCGCGCCGGATCATGACGCCCGGCGCGTTCCGCAACGCTGCGGCCATGGTCCTGGCCGTCTCGGGTTCGATCAATGCGATCAAGCACCTGCAGGCAACAGCCACCGAAGGCGGAGTAGACGCCGATCTTTTCGCCATCTGGGATGAAATCGGCCGCAAGGTCCCCACGCTTTCGGCGGTGCGCCCCAACGGCCCGGTTCGGATCGAGGGTTTCGAGGATGCCGGCGGCGCCCGTGCGATGCTCAAGCAGTTGGAGCCGCTGCTCGACCGCGAGGTGCTGGTGGCATCGGGCCGCACCATGGGCGAGGATCTGGCCGACGCGACCATTGTCGATGCCGAGATCATCCGTCCGCTCGACCGCCCCGTATCCGAGGGGCCGTCGATCGCGATCCTCAAAGGCTCGCTCGCGCCCGAAAGCGCAGTGGTCAAGCTGGGCATCCGCGACGGCACCCGGCCCGAGGCTTTCGAAGGCACAGCCCGTGTATTCGAGGATACTGCCAGCGCCATGAAGGCGATCGCGGCGGGACAATTGCAGAAGGGCGACGTTCTGGTGCTGCGCGGCCAGGGGCTCAAAGGTGGGCCGGCGATGGGCGGCGGCGCGTCGATCGTGCTGTTCGCCATCGACGCGGCGGGCCTGGCGCGCGACGTGGCCTTCATCACCGACGGGCAGCTTTCGGGCTTGTGCCTCAAGGGCCTGACCATTGCCGAAGTCGCGCCCGAGGCTGCGATCGGCGGCCCGATCGCCCGGGTGCGCGACGGCGACCGCATCGAGATCGACGTCGCCACGCGGCGCCTTGATCTTGCCGTCCCGGCCGACGAACTGGCGCGGCGGCCAGCACCGGGCAACGCCTTTCCCGTGCCGGCGGATGGCTGGCTCGGGATCTATCGCCGCGATGTGCAACCGATGGCAACCGGCGCGGTGCTGCTCGACCTGCCGGTCGGTGGGCGAGGCTGACTTCGCCCATGGCCCCGCCCCGGTCACGCCCGGCCGCGCCCGCTTCGGTAGCAGACTATACAATCCCGCCGGCCTCGGGCATGGTGGCGCCGATGGACGATACCGACGGCAAGGCGCGAACGCGCGACCGCACCGACCACAAGCGTGGCCCCAAGGCCGCCCCGCCCAAGGCGCCGGCACAGGCGCGGCCTGGCCGCCGGCGCGAGGAGATTGCCTTGCCCGGTGGCTTTGCCACTGATGAATCCGAACGCCACCTGATGCGCTACCGCCGCGCCAGCGGCGACAGCACCGACGACGGCCTGTTCCGCGTCACCCGTGCCATCGTCGTGGCGGGACGGTTGTGGCGCAAGGTTGCCAACGACCGCATCAAGGCGCTCAACCAGACGATGGCGCGCTGGGAAACGCTGTTCCACGTCGCCTATTCCGATGCGGCGTTGACCCAGGGCGACCTCGCCCGGTTGATCAGCGTGGAAGGGCCAACGATGGTGCGCATGCTCGACGCGCTGGCCCGCGACGGACTGATCGAGCGCGAGCAGAGCACCGAGGATCGGCGCGTCACGCTCAATCGCATCACCCCGGCCGGGCAAAAGGCCATCGAGGACATCATGGCGATCACCAATGAACTGCGCGGCGACGTGCTGGCCGGGATCGAACCGGAAAAGCTGGCCGTGACCGTCGAAGTGCTCACGCGCATTCTCAAGCGCCTCGATTCGATGCGCTAAGCACCATTGAGCGCCCCCGATACTGGGGGATTTTGCTAAAATAGATAGCTTGCTACAAGATGGAGAGGATCGACATGGTGACGCTCACCACGCAAGAAAAGGCGATGCTCGATGGCGCGCAGGGGCCGGCGGTGGCCCGCGCCATGGCGCTGCTGGTTCGCTATGCCGAGGCGCTGGGCGCCGAGGATTTCGTTGAAACCAACAATGTTGCCGGGGTGCCGGGCTCCGCCTCGCCGTGGATGAAGGAATATTACGCAGCTGACGGCGGCGACTATCGCGCGGTGTTCTCGCGTTTCGATCTCGATTCCGATGACGTCGTCGACGTGCCGCGGATGAATGCGTTTTCGTGCCACCTCCAGGGCGGCATGGACCCCGAACTGTGGCGCGAACAGGGCATGACCGAGGCCGCCAATGCCAACTTCCGCTCCGACGAGGCAGAAGTAGCGGCCCATGGCATCCAGTTGCTCAAGACCTGCACGCCCTATCTTGCCGGCAACGTGCCGGTGATGGGCGAGCATTGCGCGTGGATGGAATCGAGCGCGGTGGTCTTCTGCAACTCGGTGGTCGGTGGGCGCACCAACTGCGAGGGGCGTGAATCGACCAGCGCGGCGATGCTGGCAAAGCGTATTCCCAACTGGGGCTTTCACCGCGATGCGTACCGCCTGGGCCAGCACGCCATCGACGTGCAAGTGCCGGTAGACGATGTGTTCGACTGGGGCCTGCTCGGCTATTTCACCGGGGCGGCAGTGGAGGACACGATCCCTGTGCTCTCAGGTGCCATCGCCAACCCTTCGCTGATCCGCCACAAGCACTTCGGCGCGGCGGCGGCCTCTTCGGGCGGGGTGGAGATGTACCACATGGTCGGCATCACGCCCGAGGCGCGCGATCTGGAGACCGCGTTCGGCGGGGCCCCGCGCGGCGAGCGCTTCATCTATGATGCAAAGGCGCGGCGGCGCACCTGGGAAACGCTCAACAGCGTCGGGCAGAGCACGGCAGTCGATTTCGTCATGCTCGGCTGCCCGCACTACTCGATCGAGCAGATCGCCGAGGCTGCGCATCTGATCGAGGGCCGCCGGGTTCACGCCAACTGCGCCCTGTGGATCTTCACCAGCCGCGCGGTGAAAGCCGTGGCCGATGCGGGTGGCCACACCGCCACCCTGCGCGCGGCCGGCGCCCTGCTGATGACCGACACATGCTCGGCAATCAGCCAGGCGATCCCGCCCGGCACCCGCGTGGCCGCCTTCGACAGCGCCAAGCAGACTCATTACCTGCCGGCGATGATGGGGATCGAGGGCTGGTTTGGCACCACCGCCGAATGCATCGATGCCGCCTGTACCGGCGTCTGGCGTGGGGACCTCGCATGAGTGCCGCCCCGCTCCCCACCCGCACGCCCGATTATGTGATCCACGGGCGTTGCGTCGTTCCCGGCGTCATCGTTGGCGAAGCGCTGGTCACGCGCGACACGATCTCTGGCTGGGGCGGTGTAAACCCCATGGCCGGAACCGTGATCGAAAGTCGGCATGAACTCAACGGGGTAAGCTTTGCCGGCAAGATCCTGGTGTTCCCCGGCGCGAAGGGATCGTCGGGCTGGTCGTCGATCTTCCATATGACGCGGCTTGCCGGCACCGCCCCGCTGGCCCTGCTGTTCAACGTGACGACCACGAAAGCGGCGCTGGGCGCGGTGGTGCTGCGGGTACCGGCCCTTACCGATTTCGACCGTGACCCGCTCGATCTGATCGCCAGCGGTGACCTGCTGCGTGTGGACGCGGGCGAAGGCCGCGTGGAAGGCTGGCGCGCGCTGCCCTAAGGCGCGCAGGCGCCATTCCACCGGCGAGGCCGTGGACAAAGCGCCCGCTCCCCGCGATCGGTGCGCGGCGGATCGGCGTTGCGAATTCGGGCACGCGCGCGTGCGGGATGGGCTACAGACCTAAGGCGGCCGCCTGCTCAGGCTTTGCCGGCTGGCGTGCCTGTTTCTCAGGATGGTTCGCAGGACCGGGGCGCCAGAAAGAAAGGCACGGTTCCATGTCCACGCTTGATCGTCGCAGCTTCCTTTCTGCCGGTGGCGCCGCGCTTGCCGCCACGGCCGCATCGGCCCACACGCCAACACGGCGACCGTCCGTCGTCACGGTGACCGGTGGCAAAGTCGCCGGCCGTGCAACCGCGGTGCCTGGTGTGACGGCCTGGCTCGGCATCCCTTACGCAGCGCCACCTGTCGGACCGATGCGTTGGCGCCCGCCTGGCCCGGTTCAGCCGTGGCGGGGGGTGCGGCCGGGCGATCGTTTCGGCGCCAGCCCCTGTGCCATGCCGCAATCCTTCGACGGCCCTGACCAGCGCGTGCCGGGCATGTCGGAAGACTGCCTCACGCTCAATGTCTGGGCTCCGCCCCGCGCGGACAAGCCGCGACCGGTCATGGTGTGGATCTACGGCGGCGCCTATGTCTCGGGGACGACGGACGATCCACGCTATGACGGCGCGGCGATGGCCGGGCAGGACGTGATTTTCGTCAGCATCAACTACCGCGTCGGCATCCTGGGCTTTTTCGCCCATCCCGAATTGGCAAGTGAGTCGCCCGATGGCGTTTCGGGCAACTATGCCCTGCTCGACCAGATCGCCGCGCTGCGCTGGGTCAAGGAGAACATCGCGGCGTTTGGCGGGGATCCGGGCAATGTCACGATCCTGGGCCAGTCGGCCGGCGCCTTCAGCGTCGCCTATCACCTGGTCCTGCCCCAATCGCGCGGCCTGTTCCATCGTGCCATCGCGCAAAGCGGCGCGCCGATGGGCCAGGTCAACGGCCTGTCGATGATTGCCGATCTGGCCCCGATGGAGCAGGCCGGCCTGGCCTTTGGCGCAAAGGTCGGCGCGCCCCGCCTGGCAGACTTGCGCAAGATGGACGCCATGGCGCTGGTCAGGGCCTATGACGGATCGTGGAATTTCCAACCGGCGCTCGACGGGCACGTGATCCCCGCCCACCCCTTTGCCATGATCCGCGACGGCAACCACGCCCGCGTGCCCCTGCTCGCTGGCTACAATGCCGACGAAGGCGCGATCTTTGCGCCGATGGGCGGAGGCACGGTGGCCGGCCTGGACGCAGCGCTGACAGAAACGTTCGGCCCGCTGGCGGCCAAGGCGCGCGCGGTCTATCCCGCGCAAACCGCGCAGGAAGCCGCCGCGCGTGGCGCGGAAGTGTTCGGCGACCTGATCTTCAACTGGAACACCGCCGCGCTCGCCTCTGCCATGGCCCGGTTCGGCAGCGATCCGGCCTATCTCTACCATTTCACCTATGACGGCATGCCGCGCCTGGGCAACGGCACGCGTCGTTGCGCCTTCCACGGGGCAGAGATCGGGCTGGTGCTGCGCACCCTGGGCGCGCGGGGCGAGCCGGTCAGCGCCGAACAGCGCGCGATCAGCGCCATGCTATCGGGCTATTGGCTGGACTTTGCCCGGCAGGGCGATCCCAATGGCGGGGGGCGCCCAGCCTGGCCCCGGTTCGTGCCCGGAACCCCCAGCGTGTTTCATCTTGAAGGGCTGCAGCCACGCGCGGGAGAAATCCCCTTCGCGCGCCGCATGGCACTCATCGGCGAAGCCTGGGCCAATCCGATCCTGCAAGCCTGAACACGAAAGGGCAGCGGGACGGGCAAGCGCGCCCGCCCCGCTGCCCCGCATTTAATCAATAGCGATACTGCAAGGTCGCGCCGATCGTGCGCGGGCGATAGGTCTGGTTGAAGTACAGATAGCTGCCCACGCCGTCGTGATTGCGGGCCAGGAGGTCGCGCGAGTTGGTGAGGTTATCGACGAACAGCGAGGCATCGAACCCGCCCATGCGACCACCGAACCGCAGTTGCAGGAAATTGGTGCCGCCCAGGGCATAGAGGCCCGGGTCATACCCATAGGCGCCCTTCACCGTATCGAGCGCGCTGCTGCTGGCAAAGCTGTAATCGAGGCGCAGGTAGCCGTCGATCGCAGCGCTCACCGGGCGTTCCACCGTGGCATAGAGGTGGCCGCTCCAGATCGGGCCACTGATGCGCTGTCCAGCGGCCTTGAGCAGCAGGCCGTTGCCGCCATAGACGTTGTCGTCATAAGTCAGGTTGGTATAGCCGATGTTGCCGCCCAGCACGACGCCCTTCGCCGGCTTGACTTCGATCGCCGCTTCCACGCCGCGTCCGGTGGCGTTGCCCAGGTTATCGATGAACGAGAAGCTGCAGGTGGGCAGGCGGATCGACTGCTGCATGTTGCGCCACTTGAGCAGATAGCCGCCGACATCGAAGTTGAGCAGCCCAGCCAAGGCCTTGCCCTTCGCTCCGGCCTCGTATGACCACAGCGAGTCCGACTTGTAGGCGGAGGGGACGTTGGTCATGCCCAGCGTAGCCAGATCGCCATCGCAGGCGGAGCTATAGGTCGAAGGCTGTGCGCCGGCCGGGCGGAAACCCTTGGTGGCAGAGGCATAGAGCATCGTGGTGGGCGTGACCTGGAAGTCGATGCCGAACTTGGGCGTCCAATCCCCTTCGGTGTTGTGCGCGGGCGAAACGATGTCGGTACCGCCGGTATAGGGCCCCTTGACCGTATCGACGAAGTTGAACACGTCGTGGGTATAGCGCAGCGCGGCGGTGATCTTGAGGCGATCGACCGGCTTGAAATCGACGCTGGCAAAGCCGGCCACCTGGGTGTCGCGCGCCTCGACGAGGTTCACATAGCTGTAGACCCCTTGGTATTGCGGGCTACCAAAGACCAGCGTCCCCTCGACGAGGCCGGACTGGGTGAAATTGCTGAACGATTGCTTGGTCTTGGAGAAAAATCCGCCCACGCTCCAATCGAGCGTCTTGTTGCCATAGGACTGGACGCGCACTTCCTGGGTGAAGTTGCGCTGCTTCATCGTCAGGAAATCCTGGCTGTTGGACGGATCTTCGTCCGCGTATGTGCCGAACGGATCGCCGGTGTTGATGAACCCGAAATAGGTTCCGTAGCTCAAGGTCTGCTGCTGATCGCGCGCGAAGTACGACGTGGTCGAGACAACTTCGAGCGTGCCATGCTGCCAGTCGAGCGTCAGCGACGGCAACCAGAACTTGTCGGTGGTGGGGTCGGCTTGCGGCGTCCCGGTGACGTAGTTGGACTTGGCCGCATTGCCGTAGCCTTCCCAGTAATCGTCCCGGCTGTTCTGGCGGGTACGCTGGAAGAACAGCTTGGGCGTAACCGTCAGGTCCGGGGTGGCTTTCCAACCCAGCGCCAGGCGCACCGAATAGTTGTCCTGGTAATTCACGTCCTGCTGCTGGACGATCCCGGTGGTGGGCGAGACGCGATCGACATAGCCGCCGACATGCTGGTACCAGCCACTGGCCCGGAATGCGAGGGTCGGAGTGATCGGCGCGCCGACCGCAAGCCCCGTCTCGAAACTGGGCGAACCGTTCTGGGTGAACGAGAGCTGCGAGCGCGAATAGACCGAAAGCTTGTCGAAGTTCGGGCTGGTGGTGATGAACCGCACCGCACCACCTTCGGCACTGGCACCAAACTGCGTGCCTTGCGGCCCGCGCAGCACTTCAACGCGTTCCAGGTCGAACACGCGTGGATAGGGATTGCCGCCGTAATAGCCCACATTGCGCATCTGGATGGGGGTATCGTCGATATAGAGGGCCGTGGTGGCCGAGCCGACATCGGACTTGAGCCCGCGAATGGCGATGTTGGAGCCGTTGTTGCCGGTGACGCCCGCCGTGGTCGAGAAGTTCAGCGCCGGCGTGAGACGGGCGATATCATCGATCGAGCGGATGTTCTGCTGGTCCATCAATTCCTGGGAATAGGTCACGATGGACAGCGGAACCTTGCTCAAGACCTCGTTATGGCGCTGGGCAGAGACGACGATCTCATCATCCGAGGCAGTCTGGTCCGCCGGGGAAGCCTGCGCCAATGCCTGGTGGCCAGTACCGATCGCTATCAGGATTGCAGCCGCACTTGACAGGCTTCTTATACGCGCATTCTGACGTGGCAAAAATCCAATAGCTCTATCGCACATCAACATTACACAACCCCTCATTTTCATGACTTGATGGTTTCGATATTTTGCGAACGCTGGATTTTTATATCGGCCTATTTGCCGGGATTTTTGCCCTGGCGATCAGACTGCCGCAGCGTTGCGGCAGACAAGCCCGATGGCTATTGCATTTTAGGCACCGCGGTGTTGCCATTGTCACCGCCTTGGGCCGCACGGAGGGCGCCTGTGGTCGCTGTGACCGATCCACCTTTGCGAGCGCGCGCACCTGCCAGGCGCGTGCAGGCAGGGCTATCTGCCCACATTGCCAGGGAAACATTACCCAGCGCCGGGGTTGAACTCGCCGCGTATTGGAAAAAGGCGGCAGGCGTGGGCGCAACAGCAGCAGATGCAATCGATCGTGGCCAGCGGCCGTCTGCCACCACGGACCAGCGGCGCGCTGCGCGCGCGCTCCAGGCGCTCAATTTCTTCATGGCAGACATGCAGGCCGGCATCGGCCCGTTCCTGGGCGTGTTCCTGCAACAGCGTGGCTGGCAGACCGGCCCGATCGGCACGGTAATGACCGCCGGCGGCATTGCCGGCATGGCCATGACCGTTCCGGCCGGCGCGTTCATCGACCACACCCCTCACAAGCGCTGGGTGGTGGTGGTCACCGGCATCTGCACCGTGCTCGCCTCGTTCCTGCTGCTGTGGTCGCAATCCTTCGCAGTCGTGGCAGGCAGCCAGGTGGCCACGGCGATCGCCGGTGCCGCGATTGGCCCGGCCGTTGCCGGCATCACCCTGGGGGTAGTTCGCCAACGCGGCTTCAACGCGCAGAACGGGCGCAACCAGGCGTGGAACCACGCCGGCAACATGGTTGGTGCCGGGCTTTCGGGCTGGCTGGGCTGGCGCTTTGGCATGCCGGCGATCTTCTTTCTGGCCGCTGCGTTCGGGGTCCTGGCGATCGCTTCGGTTCTTTCCATTCCCGAACGCGCGATCGATCACCGTGCCGCGCGCGGATTGGAGCACCACGACCAAGCCCAAGCCAATGGACAGGCCGAAGGCTTTCGCGAACTGCTGCGGCAAAAGCCGCTGATGATCCTGGCTGCGGCGCTCGCGTGCTTCCACCTGGGCAACGGGGCAATGCTGCCGCTTTATGGCATGGCGGTGGTCGGCATGGGCAAGGGTGACCCGGCGATGTTCACCGCCACCACGGTGATGGTGGCCCAGGCGGTGATGATCGTCGCCAGCCTCGTGGCGATGAAGCTGGCGCAAGGACGTGGCTATTGGCTGGTCCTGCTGGTTTCGTTCGCGGCGCTGCCGCTGCGCGGCGTTCTGGCCGGCACCTTCATCGAACATTGGGGCGTATGGCCGGTCCAGGCGCTCGATGGCATCGGCGCGGGCCTGCAGAGCGTGGCGGTGCCCGGCCTGATCGCCTGCCTGCTCAATGGCACGGGCCGGGTCAACGTGGGCCAGGGCGCGGTGATGACCGTGCAGGGCGTGGGCGCCAGTCTTTCGCCCGCGATCGGCGGCTGGCTGGCGCAGATGCTGGGCTATCACGCCACGTTCCTGATCCTGGGCGGCTTTGCGCTGGTCAGCCTGGCGCTGTGGATCGGCTTTGCCGCTACGCTGCGGCCGGCTTGCGCCGTTGGCGATAGATGGCCATGAGCGCGACGATGTCTTCTGCCACCGGCGCCATCTGGGCGATTGCCAGCCTTTCCACCGCCGGGGTGATTGCCCGCCCGATGCGCTGGCCGGAATGGATCTGGGCGGTCAGCGGCGCAGCCTTGCTGCTGGTCACCGGGTTGATGCCACTGGCGGCGGCTGGCTCGGCCGTGGTCAAGGGGCTGGACGTCTATCTGTTCCTGACCGGCATGATGCTGTTGAGCGAGGCGGCGCGCCAGCACGGCGTGTTCGACTGGATCGCCGCCGCTGCGGTCAATCACGCCAGGGCTTCGCGCGCACGGCTGTTCACGTTGGTCTATGTGACCGGCGCGGGGGTGACGGTGTTCCTGTCGAACGACGCCACCGCCGTGGTGCTGACCCCGGCGGTTTTTGCCGTGGCGCGGCAGGCGCGGGCTGAACCGTTGCCGCTGCTGTTCGCCTGCGCGCTGATTGCCAATGCGGCCAGTTTCGTGCTGCCGATTTCCAATCCCGCCAACCTCGTGCTCTATGGCGGGCATATGCCACCGCTCGGCCCCTGGCTGGCGGCCTTTGCCCTGCCCTCGATCGCCGCGATCGGTGCGACCTACGTTGCGCTGCGCTGGTATTTCCGGCGCGACCTGGCCGGGCAATGCGCAACCGTGGTGGAGCGCCCCGCCCTGTCGCGCGCCGGCCAGGCGGCCCTGCTGGCCATCGTGCTGACGGCCGGCGTGCTGATCGCGGCCTCCGCGTTCGACCGCCCGCTGGGCCTGCCCACCGCGCTGGCCGGTCTTGCCTGCGCCATCGGCGTCTCGCTGCAGGCCCGACAATCCCCGCTGGGGCTGGCGCGGCATGTGGCATGGGGCGTGCTGCCGCTGGTCGCGGGATTGTTCTTGGTGGTCGAAGCAGTGGCGCGTACCGGTGCGATCGGCGCCGTGGCCAACATGCTGGCGCAGGCTTCGGCCCATCCTGCCAGTGCGGCCCTGGCATCGGGCACGGTGCTGGCACTGGTGTCCAACATCATGAACAACTTGCCTGCCGGGCTGGTCGCCGCCAGCGCGGTGGCCCTGGCGCACCCGCCCCGCGTGATCGTCGATGCGCTGCTGATCGGGGTCGATCTGGGCCCCAACCTGTCGATCACCGGCTCGCTCGCCACGATCCTTTGGCTCCAGGTGATCCGGCGCGAAGGCGAAGACGTGGGTTTTGCCACGTTCCTCAAGGTGGGCCTGGTTGCCATGCCGCCAGCGCTGCTTTTGGCACTGCTGTGCCGGATCATCGCTGGCTAGGCAGCATTTGGGCTGATTGCCGAGTCAAAATCCGGCGGACCACGTCAACAGCAGTTGCCGCCCGCCCAGGATCGTCTGCGGCACGGCGTCGCTATATCGGCCGATCGTGGCGCGATAGGCTGTATCGCCCAGCGCATTGCGCAAGGCGAGGCGCAGCGTCTGGGTGCCCCAACTGCGCGCCATGGCGAAATCGATCTGCCGCGAAGGCCGCACCCAGGTATCGAGCGCGCTGCCCGAAAGCGGCGCGGTGCCGGCAAAGCTCGGCACCTCGATACCGTATTCCTGGATATAGGCGCCGGTCAGGCGGCAGGCCGCATCGGCCGAGAAACGACCATCATCATAATGCAGCCGCAACAAGAGGTTGCTGGCCGGGGCATATTGCGTGCGCTCCACCCTGTCCAACGCAGGGTTTTCCAGATGTACGGCACTGTGCAGCAGCGTGAGATCACCGGCCAAGGCAAAATGGCGCAACGCCCCGGCCACAAGGCCAAGCGGCAGGGCCACGCTCGCCTCTGCGCCCAGGATCGTGGCGGTGCCGCCGTTTTCGGGGCGGATCAGGCGAACGGCGCGATATTGCATCACGCTGGCCGGATTGTTCAGATCATTCCCGGTATCGTTGAGATAGCGGGAGAGGCGCTTGGCAAAGGCGCCAAGTGCGAGATGAAGCCCCCCCGGCCCCTGCCAGGCCAAGCCCAGATCGAGGTTGGTCCCGCGCACCGCCTTGAGATCGGGGTTGGACACCTGGATTTCGGTAACGCCCTGGCTGTCGCGCGTGGCGCTGCCACCGCCGGTCAACTGGAAGGGCGATGGCCTGGTCATGCTGGTCCATAGCGCCGCATCCGCAGTCCACGGCCCGGCGCTACGCCAGTGGAGCGTCACGCTGGGCAGCAGCGCGGCATAGCGCGCCGCAAGCCGGTTCCAGCCATAGGCCACCCCATCGGCCGGCACACCATCGTTGCCCGCCAACCAATAGCGGCCGCCAATGTGCGACCATTCCCCGCGCAGGCCCAGCGCCGCGTCCAGCCCATCGGCCAATGGCCGGCCCACCACGACATAGGCCGCAAGCCGGTCTTCCAGCACGGCATAGGCATTGGCATTGCTGTCATCGATCGTACGCGGCTGGACGGTGGCGCGGCCGATCGCGCGCAGCAGGGCGGCATCGGAAATGGTCGGGATGGTATAGTCATAGATCCCGCGCAGAACGGGGCCGATCTGCCCGTCGACCAACCCGCTGTTGCCAAGCGTGGTGCCGGCCGGCAGCGTATCGGCATAGAGGAAATGCGCGGTCGCGCGGCTGCGCCACGATCGCACCGCCAGGCCGCCGATCTCCCCATCCCAGGCCGCATCGTCTGCCAGGCGCACCCGCCAATCGCCGCCCAGGCGATGGTCCTGGCTCGTCTCGCTCTCCCGCTCGCCCTGGTTGTGCACGGGAAAGGCCAGCGGATTGGCGACCAGCGCGACATCGCCGGGATCAAGCCGCAGCACCGGAAAGCCGCGCACATAGGCGGTGCGCACCCCGCCCGAAAGCCGCGTGGCATCGGCATCCCAGAACGAAATCTCGATATGGTCGGGCCGGTCGGTACGCCCCAGCGCGCCAAACACCCGCGCTTGCGCCTGCACGCGCCCGGCGTTCCATGCCAGGGCCAGTTGGGCCATGCCCAGCCGGTCGCGCTCGGGGTTGGTCTCGAACCAGTAATGCGCATCGGCGCGCACACTTTGCGTTTGCAACAGGCCGGCCGATGTGGCCGTCTGGGCAAAGAACCCGGCGGCGCGGCCGCCCTGCACGCTCACTTGGTACACATCCTGCGCGATGGCGCGGCTGGCCCACATCGCGCTGGCGGTCACCGTCAACCGGTCGTCGGCGCGCCAGCCCAGCGCTACGAATGCGGTTTCCTCGTGCGCAGAGCCGCGCGTTACTTGCGCGTTGACCGAGGCGAGCAGGAGATTGGCCGCAGGGTCCAGCCCCGGCGCGCTCTGGCCCTGCGCGTCGGTCAGCGCATAGGCCAGGTTGCCCGACTGATAAGTCTGCTCGACGCTGGCGAAATGCCGCCGGCTCAACGCCGCGCTGGCCGTCAGCGCCAGCCGCCCATCGGGCGCCTGCCAGCCAAACCCGGCATTGGCGCCCCACGTGCCGGCGTTCTGGCCAAAGCGCCAGGCCTGGTCGTCGGCCCCGGCGGTCAGGCCGATCCGCAGGCCCCGCGCCTTGGCGGCAAAGGGGGCCAGGTGATCGATATCGAGCGTTCCAGCAATCGCTTCGCCCGCCAGGCGGGCATCGAGCACGCGGTGCACTTGCAGGGCCATGTCGGGCGCCAGGGCCATCAGCCCCAGCTGCGTTCCCCGGCTATAGGGCAGGCTCTGCGGGATTTCGAAGCCGTCGATCCGCGTTTCCACATAAGTGCCCGGCAGGCCGCGCATCGCCACGAAATCACCGGTTGCGCGCCCGGCATGGTCCACCCGGCCCATCGCCCCTTCCAACGAAGTAGCCAGCGTGACGATGCCGGGCAGCCGGCCCAATGCCTCGGCAATCGTGCGGTCGGGCAGTCGGCGGATCTGCGTGCTCGCCAGCGCATCCTGCGGCCGCACCGCGTTGCCCGCGGTCCAGGCCCGCGCAGCCAGGCTGGCTTCCACCACGATCGCCGTGCGGTCCTCGATCGTGGGTGGAACGGGCGGGGCCACCGTGCGGCGGGGTACGGCCGGGCGGGTGCGTGGCGCAGGGGATTGTGGCCGGCGCAGGCGCACGGCGCCGCCCGCCAGACGCGTGGCGACCAGGCCATTGCTGCGCGCGAGGATATGCAGGGCCTGGTCGAAATCGCGGGCGCGGATGGCCGGCGCCTGCACCCCGGCCACGTCGCTCGCCGCAAACAGGATGTTGCGCCCGGTCCGGCGCGCCAGGGCCAGCAGCGCATCGCCCAGCGGCATCGCCGGCAGGACGACGCGCGCCGCCACAACGGGCGCCGCCATGGCATGGGCCGGGGCGAGCGCCAGGCAAAGCGCACCCAGCCAAGCGGCGCTAGCGGCGGAAAACCTCATACCCCTGCTCGGTCCGGCGCCAGGCCACGGGATAAAGCGCCCCAAGGGCATCGAGGAACTGGGGCACGTCGCCGATGCGATAGGTGCCATAGACATGCAACGCACCGATCGTGGGATCGTGCAGCACGATCGGCATGCCGCTGAGTTGCGCCAGCCGCGCTGCCACGGCTGCCAGCGGTTGATCCTCCACCACCAGGCGCCCTTCGCGCCAGGCCAGCGCCGCATCGGCATCGACCGGCGCAATCGTTGCGGTATCGCCGGCCAGCGAGACCTGCTGCCCCGGCCGGGGCGTGGCGATCAACGTGCCATTGCGGCTGTCTTCGATATCGATCGCGCCGCGCGCCAGGATCACGGCGGTCTGGCCATCGCGGCGTGCCACCGAGAACAGCGTGCCGCGATCCACCACGCGCACCTCGCCAGCCGTCACCGCAAATGGCCGTCGCTCGTGCTTCACGTCGAACGTGCCCTCGCCATCCAGGCGCACCGACCGGTCGAGCAACGTGGCGCGCAGCGTCACCGCGCTGCCCGGTGTCAGCCACACCCGGCTGCCATCGGCCAAGGCAAAGCTGGCCGTGCGGTCAGCCGGCGCGGCCAGGTGCTGCTCCTGCAGGTTGAGCGTCCACACTGCCACCGCCGCCAGCGCGGCCAAGGCCGTGCCCAGCACCGGGACCGCGATCTGCCAGCGCAACCGGGACTGGCTTGCCGGTGCCGCCGCCGCACCGCGCGCGTGCAGCCCCTTGGCTGCCGCGGCGCGCGGCGCCCCGCGCCAGGCGCGTTCGACAAGGTCCATCGCCGCCAGGTGTTCCGGCCTTTCCCGCAACCACGCGCGAAACGCAATGCGGTCTTCCTCGCTGCCGCTGCGCGCACGCTCCAGCCACTGCGCGGCCTGTGCCAGCAGGGCGCTTTCCCCAGAGTTGGGCGCACTCATCGGGCGCTGCCCTCCTTCAGGCGTTCGGCCATGCGGGCCAGCGTGCGTTCCACATGATGCGAAACCGCCTTGGGCGTGATCTTCAGCCGTTGCGCGGCTTCCTTGTGGCTGAAGCCTTCCACGCGCACCAAGAGGAACGCATCGCGCGCCACCGGCCCGATCGATTCCAGCGCATCGCCCAGCAGCGCCAGTTCCTCCCGGCCCGATGCGATGCGGTCGGGCGCCAGGGCACCATCATCGACGATATGCTCGTCCAGCGTGATATGGTCGTCGGACAAGCGGGCAGCCTTCCTGCGGTAGCGGTCGATCAACAGGTTAGACGCAACCCGGCGCAGAAATCCCCGAACATTGCCCACCGGGCCGGCTTCGGGCGCTGCCAGCACGCGCAAGTAGACGTCCTGGACCATGTCATCCAGGTCCTGCCCCTCGCGCATGCGCCGCCTGAGATAGGTACGCAGCGCCGCCATTTCGTCCGCGCTGGTCGCCGCCTCCAGCGGCCCGGGCGCCAGGCTCTGCGGCGCATGACAATCCCCGTCGATGCTCCGCATGTTTGACCCCGTTCTTGCCATGACAGCCCCTTGCGGCACCCGGCCCATCCAGACGGGAACGATCGCCCGCAGGCGCATAGCCGGGCGCCCTAGGGGCCTGCCGTGACAGCGGCGTGACATTTGTGCCGTCAAATTTTTTCGGGGAATCGCGGGGTGTGTCTGCGTCCTTCCGGGCAGACCCGCCCACTGCGGCCGGTCGTGTTTCTCGAAGGGGGAAAACATGCCAGTTTCGTATCTGCGCCCGGCCCTGCTGGCCAGCGCACTCCACACGATGATCGTTCCGGCCGTGGCGCAACAGGCGCCGCAAGCGCTGCCTTCGGCCGATGCCGATGCCGCGCCCACGCAGGACGAACGCGCCATCGTGGTGATCGGCACGCGCAAGCAGGCCGCCGATATCCAGTTCCAGTCCTCCCACCCGATCTCGGTTCTTTCGGAAGAAGACCTGCGCCACACCGCCGTGCACAACGTGGCCGAAGCGCTGGGCCTGTTGCCAGGCGTCAACGTCGTCAACACCGGCTCCTCGTTCATCGGCGGCGTCGATGGCGCCTCGCGCGGGGAAGGCATGTATGTGACCATCCGCGGCCTCAATTCCGAATACAACGTCAACCTGATCAACGGCGTCAACGTCGCCCAGGGCCAACCCTATAGCCGCGGCGTGCAGCTTACCCTGCTGCCGCCCACGGGCCTCAACACCATCGTGCTCAACAAGGCCTCGCGCGCCGATATGGATGGCGATGCGATCGGCGGCACCGTGGATTTCCGCACGCCCTCGGCCTTCGACTATTCCGATCGCCTGCACGGCAGCGTGACCGCCTCGGGCCGCCTCGAAACCCGCGCGCGCACGTATGGCGACAGCGGCCTGGGCGGCGGCGTGGCGGCAGAATTTTCGTCGCGTTTTGGCCCCGGTCACACCATGGGCATCTACGTCAGCGGCTATTACGACAAGCGCACGTACACCAACAGCGAGATCCGCGGCGCGCAATCGGCGCACGATGATGGCAGCTGGGGCTATCTCAATGCGTCCAACAGCTCGGGCACCAGCTATCCCGGCCTCGATCCCGAACGCAATGCCGCGCTCACCGGCTTTGACGCGGGCGTGTCCAGCGGCAAGACGCGCCGGTTTGGCGGCAATGCCTCGCTCGACTGGCGCCCCGACGATACCACGCGCGTCTATCTGCGCGGCACCTATGCCAAGGCGCTGACAGAGCAGGATTCCACCCTGGCGCAGTACAACGGTGGCACCAAGGCCTGGGTACTTTCGCCCGGCACCGATCGCTATATCCTCACCGTGCCTTCGGTCTCGGTGCGCAACTACTTCGAAACCAACCCGGAGACCGCAATCCTCGCCACCGCCGCCTTTGGCGGGGAAAAGCAGCTTGGCGCCTGGAAGATCGCGCCCGAAGTGTTCTACAGCGAAGGGCACAACAACCGCCCCAACCATATCGAGGCCTCGGCCCGCATCAACCAGTCCGACAAGTATACCAGCGGCTCCAAGATTCCGCTGGGCGGACAATCGGTTGGCTATAGCGACAACTACCCCGTCGCGCTCTATAACCAGGCCATCTTCGACGCGTTCGACAATTCCGCCAGCGTCCTGCCCGCGCGCCGCGCCGGCCAGCTCACCGAACAGTTCAGCGGCCAGCGCAAGTGGGGCGGCCGTATCGACGTGAGCCGCGAATTTGCCGATGACAGCCTGCTGCACAGCATCGCCTTCGGTGCCAAGCTGCAAAGCAGCAAGCGCAACGTGACCAGCCGCGACTGGACGACCGACTATGTGGCCAACTACCTGGGCCACAGCACGACCTGGGCGCAACTGGGCCTGACCAACGGCACTTATGCCCACACTTATCCGGGCCTTTATGACTGGTCGCTGCCACGCTTCAACAAGGCTGCGCTGTTCAACTTGTTCTACAAGTACCAGTTCGCCAACGAAGCCGATGGATCAAGCTACAACAGCTTCGACACATGCGGTTCGCTCTATGTGAACAACTACAATTGCGGCACGCTGTCGGGCCGCGAAACGGTGGCGGCGGGCTATGCCACGGCCACGCTCAAGGCTGGCAACCTGGAAGTGATCCCCGGCCTGCGCTTCGAACACACCACGATCAACAACACCTACTGGGTCATGGCCTATTCTGCCGGGGTCGAACAGCCTGGCGCCTTCTCCAGCAACCGCACCACTTACGACGTGCTGCTGCCCAGCCTGTTTGCCAACTGGCGCCCCAGCGACAAGATTGTGGCGCGCGGCGACGTGTGGTTTTCCTATACCCGCCCACCGTTCTTCCAGCTGGGCGGCAGTTCCACCGCCCGCGCCGGCGACGATGGCAAGACCACGATCGTGGAAGGCAATCCCAACCTGAAGCCGATCCGCGCGATCAACATCGACACCTCGGTGGAATGGAACTTCGCAGCCTCCGGCCATGTCATGCTGGGCGGCTATTACAAGCGGCTGACCAACTACCTCTATGACAGCGGCACCACGCTGCTCAATACCGCCACTAGCGACGGCACCGGGCAAACCTTCGTCACCCGCCCCCTCAACGGCGGCAGCGGCAATGTCTATGGCGTGGAATTTCAGGTGCAGAAGACCTTCGTCGAACTGCCCGGTGCGCTGCGCGGTTTCGGCATCGGCGCCAATCTCACCCGGCAGTGGACCAGCGTGGACATCGGCAACGGCGTGATCCGCAATATCCAGAACGCGCCCGACGTGATGGGCCAGGCCCGCGTGTTCTATGCGCTCGGTGGTTTCTCGATCGACGCCATCTACAACTACACCGGCGCCTATCTCGAATCCTACAACTACCTGGGCCAAGCCACCCGCTGGGACGATCGCTGGGTGCGCCCGGTCAAGCGGGTCGACCTCCACGCTGGCTACGATTTCGGCAATGGCCTCAAGGCCGACATCTCGGTGGCCAACTTGTTCAACAACTACACCTATTGGGCGCACATCGGGCGCCATTCGCTGGCCATTTCCGACATCGTCAACTCCGGCACCACCGGGCTGGCCAGCATCAAGTATTCGTTCTGATCGATCGCTGATCCTTCACTGGTCCCTCACCTGGGGCGGCGGCCGTCATCGTGCGGCTGTCGCCTCCCTTTCGTATTTCGCAGGTAACCGTCCGCCATGCTCCGTCCTGCCCCAATCGCCCTGTCCCTGCTGGCCGCGCTGCTGCCGGCCATGGCCGTCGCCCGCCCTGCGGCCCATCACTCGACCCCAGCCCCCTCGGGCTACCGCGTCGATCGCGTGGTCCTGCTCATTCGCCATGGCATCCGCGCGCCGCTTGATGGCGAAGCGGCGGCGGCGCCCTTGGCAGACCAGCCTTTTCCCCAGTGGGACACGCCCCCCAGCCAGTTGACGCCGCATGGCGCCCAAGCCTTGGCCCTGGTTGCCGGCTATGCGCGCACGCGCCTGATCGGCCAGGGCCTGCTTCCGGCGCGGGGCTGCCCCCTGCCCGGGCACGTGGCCCTCTGGACCAACAGCAAGTCGCGCACGATCGCCAGCGGCCAGGCCCTGGCCCAGGGCCTGGCGCCTGGCTGCCCGCTACCGGTCGACCATCGGCCAGAGGGGATTGCAGATCCGCTGTTCGATGCCTTGGAAGCGCAGGCGGTGCCGTTCGATGCGCCGGCCGCTGCAGCCAGCATCAATGCGCAGCTCAACGGCGGCGCAGCGCTGATGGCCGGCATGGACAAGGCCGTGGCCACGATGACGCGCGTGCTCGGCTGCCATCGGCCCTGCCCCATCGCCACCCTGCCCAATCGTATCGTGCCGTCGGCCGACGGCAAAGGGTTGAGCCTGACCGGCCCGATCGACCTTGCCTCGGGCACGGCGCAAGTGTTCCTGCTGCAATATGCGCAAGGCATGCCGCTTTCCCAGGTTGGCTGGGGGCGCGCCAACGCGGCCGACATTGCCACGATGTCCCCGCTCCACGCCCGGCTGTTCGATGTCTTCGCCCGCTCGGCCTATATGGCCCCGCGCGTGGGCGGCCTGATCGCGCGGCGGATCGCCACAACGCTCACCGTGCGCGAGGCACCGGATGTCACGGTCCTGGTGGGCCACGACAACACCATCGCCGCCGTCACCGCGCTGATCGGCACGCAATTCCAGCTGCCCGGCTATGGTCGGAACGATCCGCCGATCGGTGGCGGCCTGCTGTTCGAACGCTTGACCGAGCGGCACACGGGCCGGCACTTGTTGCGCCTGTCGTACCTCGCGCAAACGCCCGATCAGGCCCGCCAGCTTCGCCCCTTGCCGCAAACCGGCACGGGCCAGCCCCTGCACCGGCTGTCACTCGGCCGATGTGGCACCACCTGCACGCCGGCCAGGTTTGCCGCCCTGATCGCCCGCCAAACCGCAGCGCTGCCGCCCGCTCCCGGGATGGACCGCTGAATACGGTGAATGGCAACGAGCCGATGCTTTCCTTGACCAGCGCCGCCATACGAAGCATATACGTTTCATATATCGGAACGGGGATTGCGGCATGGGTATCGTCAAAATCGAAGACAATCTGCACGAGGAAGTCCGCAAGGCGAGCGCGGTCATGTGCCGATCGATTAACGCCCAGGCCGAATTCTGGATGAAGGTGGGCATGCTGGCCGAAGCCAACGCCACGCTCTCGTTCAACCAGATCGTCAAGGCGCAGCTGGAAGCGGCGCAGGTCCATATTCCCGAGGCGGCCGCGGCCTGACATGGTCAAGACCCCCGATGAACTGGCGTTGATGCGGATTTCCGGCCGCTTGCTGGCCCGCGTCTTTGAAATGCTGGATCAACAGCAGTTGGCGGGCATGACCACGATGGCGGTCAACGACCTGGTCGAGCGCTATATCACCGAAGAGCTTGCAGCCCGCCCGGCCAGCAAAGGGCAGTATGGCTTTGCCTATGTGCTGAACTGCTCGATCAACGATGTGGTCTGTCATGGTGTGCCGGACGGTTCGGCGGTGATCGGTGACGGCGATATCATCAATCTCGACATCACGCTCGAAAAGAACGGATATATCGCCGATTCCAGCAAGACGTACCTCGTCGGCGAAGTAGCGCCTGCCGCCAGACGGCTTGTCCGCGTGGCGCAAGAGGCGATGTGGCAAGGGATTGGCCGCGTCAGACCCGGTGCGCAGCTGGGCGATATCGGCCACGCCATCGAACGCCACGCCAAGAAGCATGGCTATTCGGTTGTGCGCGACTATTGCGGCCATGGCATCGGGTGCGAAATGCACGAAGAGCCGCAGGTTCTGCATTTCGGCAAGCCGGGCAGAGGCCTGCCGCTGCACGAAGGCATGGTCTTCACCATCGAACCGATGATCAACCAGGGCACCTGCCGGACTTTGACAAGGGACGATGGTTGGACCGTGGTAACCGCCGATGGGAAATTGTCCGCGCAGTTCGAGCATACCATCGCCGTGACCAGGGACGGGTTCGAAGTACTCACCTTGCGCAGCGGCGAAAAGCCCGCGCTGGCAGCGCCAGGCTTACGGTCGGCCTGACAACGCCCCCGCGGGCAAGCCTTGCTGGCTGGCATTACGATCCACGGCGTCCGAAACTTCGCCGATAGGCCGTGGGCGCAAGCCCGGTCGCGCCACGGAAATGCTGGCGGAAATTGGCGGCGGTGCCAAAACCGGCGCGCTCCGCAATTGTTTCGATCGACTGGTCTGTCTCTTCGATCAGCATGCGCGCCAAGGCGATGCGCTGCTGCTGAAGCCATCCGCCCGGCGTCAGTCCGGTCGCGCCGAGCACATGGCGATGGAGGCTGCGTGGGCTCAGATGCGCAGTGGCCGCCATGCGCTCGACGCTCCAGTTCTCGTGAAGGCGTGCCTGCACGGCGGCAAGAAGGCCGGCAAGGCGATGGCCCGCCGGCGGCGGCACGGAACGCTCGACAAACTGGGCCTGCCCACCCTCGCGATGGGGCGCAATCACCAGGCGCCGTGCCACGCTGTTCGCCGCCTTCTGGCCAAAGTCCTTGCGCACCAGATGCAGGCAAAGATCGAGGCCGGCGGCGCTTCCGGCCGAGGTCAGGATGTTGCCTTCGTCGATATAGAGCACATCGGGTTCCACCACCGCTGCGGTGGCCTGCTGGGCAAGCGAGGCCAGATGGCGCCAATGGGTGGTGGCGCGCCGGCCATCGAGCAGCCCCGCCTGGGCCAGCACGAAGCTTCCCCCGCAAATGCCCACCAACCGCGCCCCGCGCATGCTGGCGCATTTGAGCGCGGCCAGCAAGGCGGCGGGCGCAGGCTCATGCGGCCCCCGCCATCCCGGAATCACGATCGTATCGGCTTGGTCGAGCAGGCCCAGATCGCCATCGGGCACCACGCGCAACCCTCCGTTGGCGCGCAAGGGGCCAGGCTCGCCCGCAGCGGTAAGGCAGCGATACCAATGGGGGCCCATCTCCGGTCGAGCCAGGCCAAAGACCTCGTAGGCGCAGCCGAACTCGAAGGTGCAAAGGCGGTCATAGGTCAGGATGACGACCAGGGGATTGGCGTTTGGCATGATCCTTTCGATAGTTGTCATCCCTGCCAGTGGCAACGGCGGCAACGCGGTTTTATTGTGGTCAGGCAAACCACAACGGGGAAGATTGTGATGAAACTGATCGGCATGCTGGATTCGCCCTATGTGCGGCGCGTCGCTATCTCGCTGCGCCTGTTGGGGTTGGATTTCGAGCATCAGGCTATCTCGGTATTCTCCACGTACGACGCCTTTGCCGCGATCAATCCGGTGGTGAAAGCGCCCACGCTGGTGACCGACGAAGGCGTCGTCCTGATGGACTCCGGCCTCATCCTCGAACATGCCGAGCGCATGGCAGGGCTCACTTTGTCTCCTGCGGACCTTGCGGCGCATGCCCGGTCACAGCGGATCATCGGCCTGGCTCTGGCCGCCTGCGAAAAGAGCGTGCAGATCGTTTACGAACAGCTGCTTCGGCCCGAAGAAAAGCGTCATCAGCCATGGCTTGATCGCGTTCGCGGCCAGTTGGTCCAGGCCTATCACCTGCTGGAGAAGGAAGTCAGCCTGGCGCGGCCGTGGTGCTTTGGCGACCAGCCGCTTCAGGCGGACATCACCAGCGCCGTGGCCTGGCGCTTTACCCGCGAGATGGTGCCCGAAACGCTTGATCCGCAGGCCTTGCCAGCACTCAACCGTTTGTCGCAGTGGGCCGAAGCGAGCGAGCCCTTCGTAGAGTTTCCCTTCCACTGAGCCAGATTCGCGGCGCTGGTATTGCATCCCAGGCAATGATGTCGTGCCGCGAATGGGCATTATCGCTTGGGCGGTGGAGGCGCATCTTTCGGGTGCGGGCCGGATGCGGCCTTCGAACCACGCAGGAGCACTTCCATGAAGCTGTACCATCATCCGCTCTCGGGCCATTCGCATCGTGCCCGGCTCTTCGCATCGCTGCTCGGCCTCGATGCTGAGCTGGTCGAAGTCGATCTCCTTGCCGGCGAACACAAGCAGCCGGCATTCCTGGCCCTCAATCCGCTGGGGCAGGTTCCCGTGCTGGTCGATGATGAAGGCACGGTTGTTGCCGACTCCAACGCGATCCTGGTCTACCTTGCTCGCAAGCATGACCGCACCGACTGGCTGCCGGGAGATGCCGTTGGCGAGGCCGCCGTGCAGCGCTGGCTTTCCGTCGCGGCAGGCGAGCTTGCCTTTGGGCCGGCCGCCGCGCGCCTCGTCACCGTGTTCGGTTCGCGCCATAACCCGCAGGAAGTGATTGCACGGGCCCACGCCCTGCTGGCCAACCTGGAGCGCCATCTCCAACACCGCGACTGGCTGGTCGGCCCCGGCCCGACCATCGCCGACGTTGCCCTCTACAGCTACCTTTCGAGCGCGCCGGAAGGGAACGTCGACCTCGCCGCCTACCCCCGCGTTCGTGCGCTGCTGTCGCGGATCGAGAACCTTCCCGGCTTCGTGCCTTTCGTCGAGACGGCCGCCGGCCTTCGCGCCGCAGCCTGATGCGTGACCGGTGGTTTGCGCAACGTCCCGCAGGCAAACCACCGGTGCCCTCATGATGGAGGCAACCATGCCCGAAGCCACTCCGATCGAGCCCCAGGCCATCTGGCACGAGGGCGAGCGCGCCATCCAGGCCCATGTCGGCGCCGTGGCCCGCATGGCCGAACTGGGCGCTCGGGTGATCCGGCCGTTCATGCCCGACCAGCATCGCACCTTCTACGCACAGCTTCCCTTCGCAATCCTGGGCAGCGTCGATGATACCGGCGCGCCTTGGGCAACCGTGGTGGAAGGCGCGCCTGGCTTCCTCTCCTCGCCCGATCCCACCAGGCTCGCGCTGGCCGCCTTGCCGCATAGCGGTGATCCGGCGTTGGGCGGCATCTATGATGGTGCGGGATTGGGTCTGCTGGGCATCGAGCTGCACACCCGCCGCCGCAACAGGGTCAACGGAACCCTGCGCCAGACCAGCGATGGCGCGTCGGTGCTGGAAGTCGGGCAAAGCTTCGGCAATTGCCCGCAGTATATCCAGCAGCGTGACGCAACGCTGTCGCGCCCCCCAGCCAGTGCGCCAGCGCAGCCTGCGCAGGCCCTGGACAGGCTGGACGCTGCGGCGCGCGCGATGATTGCAGCGGCCGATACCTTCTTCGTCGCCTCCTACGCCGATCGGCCGGGGATCGGCCGCCAGGTCGATGTGTCGCATCGCGGCGGCAAGCCCGGCTTCGTGCGGGTGGACGCGCAAGGCGTGCTCACCGTGCCAGACTTTTCGGGCAACCTGTTTTTCGCGACGCTCGGCAACATCATGCTCAACGGGCGCGCTGGCCTGGTGTTCATCGATTTCGAAAGCGGCGATCTGCTGCAGATGTCCGGCACGGCGCAGGTCCTGCTGGATTCGCCAGAGATTGCCACGTTCGCCGGTGCCGAGCGGCTCTGGACATTTACCCCAGACCGCATCGTGCGACGGCCCGGTGCCCTCGCGCTGCGCTGGGCGTTTCGCGAACAGGGCTGGTCGCCCACCACGCTCGCCACCGGGCAATGGCGCAGGGCTTCGGACTGGCACAAGATGCGGGTTGTCCAGGTCGTGCAGGAAAGCGCCAGCATCCGCTCTTTCCACTTGCGCCCCGTGTCACCCGCGCCGGCTTGGCAGCATCGCGCCGGCCAGCACCTGCCGATCCGGATCAACCTGCCCGGTGCCGACCGGCCGCTGGTCCGCACCTACACGCTCTCGTCCGCTCCCTCCGATCCGCTCTACCGGATCAGCGTGAAGCGCGAGGGGGCGGTCTCGTCCTGGCTGCACGATCACCTGCACGAAGGCGATACGATCGAGGCCCGCGCCCCGGCAGGTGGTTTCGTTGTCGATGCAGATGCGCCCCGGCTGGCGGTGCTGATCGGCGCCGGGATCGGCATAACCCCGATGGTGTCGATGCTGCGCGAGCTGGTCAGCCGTGGCCATGGCGGCCAGCCGGCGCGCCCGGTCGTGCTGATCCAGTCTGCACGATCCCTGGCAGAGCGCGCGTTCGCGGCGGAACTGGGCCAAGTTGGCAAGGGCGTTCGGCTCGTGCGCGTGTTGGGCGATACGTCCGACGCGCAAGACGGCGCAGATTACGATGCTGCCGGGCGGATAGACCTGCCGCTGCTGGCACGCGTGCTGCCCTTTGGCGACCATGACTTTTACCTGTGCGGGCCAGGCGGCTTCATGCAGGCCATCTACGATGCGCTGCGCGGGGCCAACGTGCCGGATCACCGCATCCATGCCGAGGCATTCGGTCCCTCTGCCCTGCAACGGCGAGGCGATAGCCAGGCTTTGGCCGCGCCCGCCGTGTTGCCGGCCACCAAGCCGGTCCCCGTTCTGTTCACCGCCTCGCTCAAGGAGGCCCGGTGGGCGCCCAAAGACGGCACCTTGCTCGAACTTGCCGAAGCGCGTGGCCTCACCCCGGCATTCGGCTGCCGCAGCGGATCGTGCGGATCGTGCAAGGTCAAGCTGGTCGCTGGTTCGGTCGCTTATCCGCGCGCGCCTTCGGCCAGCGTTGGCCAGGACGAAGTCCTGCTTTGCTGCGCCGTGCCGGCGCAGCAAAGCGAGCAACCCCTGCAAATCGAAGCCTGACACTCTCCCCTCTCTCTATCGACAGGACATGCCATGACCCGCCCACCTCTGCCCCCGTTCGACGAAGCCAGCGCGCGCGAAAAAGTGCGCCTGGCAGAAGACGGCTGGAACAGCCGCGATCCTGCGCGCGTCGCGCAGGCCTATACGGTCGATAGTCGCTGGCGCAACCGTGCCGAGTTTTTCACCGGCCGCGACCAGGTCGAAGCCTTTTTGCGCCGCAAATGGGATCGCGAACTGAATTACCGCCTCATCAAGGATCTTTGGGCGTTCGGCGGCAACCGCATCGCGGTACGCTATGCCTATGAATACCACAACGACAGCGGGCAGTGGTTTCGCGCCTATGGCAACGAGAACTGGGAGTTTGCCGCCGACGGCCTGATGCACGTGCGCCATTGCAGCATCAACGAGCATCCGATCCGCGAAGAAGACCGCCAGTTCCACTGGCCGCTCGGCCGTCGCCCCGACGACCATCCCGGCCTCGAGCACTTCGGCTTCTGATGCGCGCGCGGGCGGATGACCTCGGGACATTGTTTGATCGGGGGGCGGCAACCTTGCGCGAAACGCTCCCCCGCGTACTCTAGGGCGGAAAGGAGACCATCGTGGACCGCTGGCAATCGATGCGCATCTTTGCCGAAGTGGCCCGGCATGCCAGCTTTGCCGAGGCGGCGCGGCGGCTGCACATGAGCGCCCCCGCCGTCACGCGCGCCGTCGCAACGCTCGAAGAGCATATCGGCACCCGCCTGCTGGTCCGCTCCACGCGCTCGGTCAAGCTCACCGAGCCGGGCGCGCGCTACTATGCCGATTGCCAGCGCATCCTTGCCGATATCGCAGAGGCCGAGGCGACGGCAGCCGGATCGTTCGCCACGCCTTCGGGCACGCTGACCGTTACGGCGCCTGCGATGTTCGGCCGGATGTACGTCCTGCCCGTGCTGACCGAGTATCTTGACCGCTACCCGCAAGTGGTGGGGCGCACATTGTTCGTCGACCGGCCGGTCAACCTGATCGAGGAAGGGGTCGATCTTGCGGTGCGTATCGGCCACCTGGCGGATTCGGCGCTGGTTGCAACGCGCGTGGGTTCTTCGCGCATGGTCGTCGTCGGCGCGCCAGACTACCTGCGCCAGCACGGCACGCCAACCAGCCCGGAAGATCTGCGCCGCTTTCGCATCGCTGCATCGACGGCAGCCTGGGCCTCGCCCGAATGGCAGTTCGCCAATGACGCGCGGGTGCGCATCGAACCAGCCATGCTGTGCAACACCAACGACGCGGCGATCAACGCCGCCCTCGCCGGCTGGGGCCTGACGCGCGTCCTGGACTATCAGGTTGGCGCTGCGCTGGCCGATGGGCGATTGCAGATCCTGCTCGAAGACCACGAGCCGCCTGCCTTCCCCATTCACGTGCTCCACACTGGCGGTTCGCATGCGCCGGCCAAGGTCAGGGCCTTTATCGACCTTGCCGTGGCCAAGCTGCGCACCAGCCGCTTGCAGGCCCGCGAAGGGCCACACCCATGAAGCAGCCAATCGCCACGCAGCCCTTTCGCGAAAACGGGTGCCTGGCTTTCAGCCAAAGCCGTGCCGCGTAAAGTCGATGAAGGCGCGCAGCGGTGGCGGCACGTGCCGGCGGCCGGAATAATAGAGCATCGGGCCCGAAAACGGCGAACTCCAATCCTGCAACACGGGCTCTAGCGCGCCGCTGTCGAGATATGGCGCGAGCCAGTCTTCGAACAGGGCGATCAATCCAAGTCCCGCCACGGCCGCGCTGATCAGCAGATCGCACGCCATGCCAGGCCGGACCAGCAGGCGCGTGGGTGGATCAACGCGTACGATCTCGTTGTCTTTTTCGAATTCCCATTCGGCCGGCGCGCCGCTGGAAAAGCGCAGCCCCAGGCACGCGTGCGCCAGCAGGTCGCGGGGATGCGCCGGGCGCCCTTGCGATGCCAGATACGCGGGCGATGCAGCCACCACGATACGCTGGGTTCGCGGCCCGATCGGCAGTGCGATCATGTCCTGCTCTAACCGTTCTTCATAACGGATTCCGGCATCTGCCCCGGACGCCAGAATATCGACGAAGCTGTCTTCGACCGTCACCTCCACGCGGATCTTGGGGTGGGCCAGCAGAAATGGCGGAAGAATGCCGGGCAGCACCGTGCGCGCGACGTTGGCGGGCACATTGAGACGCAACGTGCCCGCCGGTTCGTCAGTCTGCGCCTGCACGCCTTCCAGCGCGGCACCGATTTCCGCAAGGGCGGGAGATAGCCGCTCGAACAGCCGGGTTCCGGCCTCGGTCAGCGATATGCTGCGCGTGCTGCGGTGGAGCAGGCGCACGCCAAGCCTGCCTTCCAGCCTCCGCAAAGCTTCGCTCAGCCCGGACGCGGAAACGCCGGACATGCGCGCCGCCTCGCGAAAGCCCCCGGCGCGGGCCACGGCCGCAAAGGCAGAGAGATCATCCAGCTCGACAGGCATTGTGCGAAATTCCGTACAGACCGTTTGGAATGGGCTACCTTATCGATCATCGACGCCAGGTCTATATCCTCGCCATCGCTAGAGGAGATTTGCCATGACCGTTGCAGCCAAGGCCGGAAACTTTCGTTTGGGCACCCGCATCGTGAACAGGATGGGCTATGGCGCGATGCAGCTTGCCGGGCCCGGCGTATTCGGTCCGCCGCGCGACCGCCAGGAAGCGGTGGCCGTGGTGCGCGCCGCCGTGGCCGCCGGCGTCAACCATATCGACACCAGCGATTTCTACGGCCCGCACATCACCAACCAGATCCTGCGCGAAGCCTTGCACCCCTATGGCCCCGACCTGACGATCGTGACCAAAGTGGGCGCCGTGCGCGGGGACGATGCATCGTGGCTGCCTGCGCAAAGCCCCGCCCAGCTTACCCAGGCGGTTCATGACAATTTGCGCAACCTGGGGCTGGAGCGGCTGGACGTGGTCAACCTGCGTCTGATGGGCGATGTCCATGCGCCTAGCGAAGGGTCGGTGGAACAACAATTCTCGGCGCTGGCCCGCCTACAGGACCAAGGCCTGATCGCGCATCTGGGGCTGAGCAACGCCACGCCCGCACAGGTGGCGCAAGCCCAGGCCATCGCCCCGGTCGCCTGCGTGCAGAACCATTACAACCTGGTTCACCGTGGCGATGATGCGATGATCGATGAATTGGCAGCCCAGGGCATCGCCTATGTCCCGTTCTTCCCCTTGGGCGGTTTCAGCCCGATCCAGTCTGACGCCCTGTCCGCGCTCGCGGGCGATCTTGGCGCCACCCCCATGCAGGTTGCGCTGGCCTGGCTGCTGGCCCGCTCACCCAACATCCTGCTGATTCCCGGCACGTCGCGCACGGCCCATCTTCATGAAAACCTGGCAGCGGCCGAACTGAACCTGCCCGCGCCGGTGCAAGCGCAGCTTGATGCGATCGGTGCGGCGCCGCGTTGAAAGCCGGTCAGACGACCGCCAAGGCGCGCCGCGCCGCAGTGGCATCGGCGCGGTAATGGTTGGCAAGGAAGTCTGCCGCGATCTGCAGCCGGCGATCGGCACGGGCGCGTGAGGTCAGGACCAGCAGGGCCTGCGGCGATGGCAGGTTGAAGGCCAGGTCAAGCATCTCCAGGCGATGCGTGATCGCGTCGAGCGCCCGCGCCTCGGCAAACAGGCAGGCGACGGCGCCATCGCCCACGACGCTGGCAAGGATCGCGTTGTAATCATCGGTTTCGACATCGTACCGCATCGCTTGCAGCCCCGCCCGGTGCAGCGCGGCATTGACCACCTGGCGCAGCGGGTGTGGCGGCGACAGGCCAGCCAGCGGCCAGGCCATCAGGTCCTCTCGCGTGATCGCCGGGCGCCCGGCCAGCGGGTGATCGTGGGCGACGAACATCGCCAGCGGCTCGTCGATCACGCCTGCCGCGGTGACGGCCTGGCCAACGCCAAGCTCGGCAAAGCCCAACCCCTCGTCTGGCTCGGCAAGTTGGTCGGCAATCACGATGGCAAGGTCGAGCGTGCCGCTGCGCACGTCGGCCATGGTCTGGGACGCGGTCAGGTCGGTCGAATGCAACACGATCTGGCATTCGGGAAAGCGGCGCCGCAATTCCCCCACCCGGTGCGCAAGGTGGCGCAGCGCATAAGGCGCGATGCACACATGCCAGACGCTTTCCCCGGCCTGGACATGCGAACGCGCGTCATCCTCAAGCCGCGCGATGGCCAGCAAGACGTCTTCGGCGCGGATGACAATCTGCTCCCCTAAGGGCGTCAACGTCGGCACCATGCCCGGGCGCCGCAGGAAAAGCGGCCCGCCCAGCCTGGCTTCCAGCGCCCGCACGTGTTCGCCCACCACGACCGGCGCGAGGTTGAGCATCGCCCCAGCCGCGCGAAAGCTGCCCAGCCGGGCGACAGCCAGAAATATCTCGAGTTGGCGCAAGGTCAGATGAGTCTTCATGCCTCTCCCCGCCCCGCCATCTTCCGCAGGTGCTAGGTTTTATCCTAGCACCTGCACGGTATTTTCGCAATTCTTTGCGTCGTCTGCGCAAGCCTATCCTTGCCCCACAGATCGCGCGGCCCGCCAGAGGCTGCCGGCCACATGGGAGAAGGAAGTTGGACGCGACCCCAGGACAGTCCACGCACGCCAATCGCCTTGCCGTTCCGCAGGCCGGGCCGCGATCGCGTTGGGCCGCAAAGCCCCTCGCCTTGGAAACGCGCGCATGAACCTGGCGCGCATGGCGGCCGAAGCCGAGGTCATCGTCGTTGGCGGAGGATCCGCCGGCTGCGCCATGGCCGCGCGGCTGGCCGAGGCCGGGGTGGCGACCTTGCTGCTCGAGGCCGGGAAAAGCGACGTGACGCTGCGCAGCTATGTTCCCGCGCTCACGTTCGCGGTGGTCAACAACCCGGCTTTCGACCGCAGCATTGCGGCCGAACCCGATACCAGCCTGGGCGGGCGGCGCTACCTGTGGCCTGCGGCGCGGCGCCTGGGCGGTGGCAGCGCGATCAACGGCATGATCTACGTGCGCGGCCATCGCCGCGACTATGACGGCTGGGCCGAGCGCGGCGCAACCGGGTGGGGCTTTGACGATGTCGTGCCCTATTTCCGGCGCATGGAACGGGCCGAGGCCGGTGGCGACGCCTGGCGCGGCGATTCTGGCCCGATCACGGTGGCGCGCAATCGGATGTCGTATCCGGTGGTCGATGCTTTCATTGCGGCAGCTGGCGCGGTCGGCATCCCGCGCAATCCCGAGCAGAACGGGCGCCTTTCTGGCGAGGGCGCGTTCCACTCCGAGGCCACCCAGCACGGCGGACTGCGATGCAGCGCGGCACGCGGCTATCTGCGCGGCGCGATCGACACCAGCCGGCTGCGCGTGGTGACGGGGATCGACGTCCTCAAGGTGATCATCACCGCTGGCCGCGCCACCGGCGTCCTGGTGCGGCACGAGGGTGTGGAACAGGTGCTGCCCGCGCGCCTGGGCGTGGTGCTGTCGGCCGGCACGCTGAACACACCGCGCCTGCTCATGCTCTCGGGCATCGGCCCGGCCGCCGACCTTGCCCGCCACGGCATTGCCTGCCATGCAGACAGCCCCCAAGTCGGCGCCAACCTGCAGGAGCACGTCGGCGCGCACGTCGTGCTCGCCACCCGCAGCCGGTCGATCAACAGCGATACACGGGGATGGCGCGCCCTTGGCGAAGGGCTGTCGTTCCTGCTGCGTCGGCGCGGCGCGCTGACCACGTCGATGTGCCACGCCAACGCCTTTGCGCGCACTTCGGCAGAAGCAGACATTCCCGATGTGCAGATCTCGTTGACGGCGATGGCGTTCACCTTCGGGCCCAACGGGAGGGCGGTCCTGCTCAAGCGCCCTGCGGTAAGCGTCACGGTTTGCCTTGCCCGCCCGGAAGGGCGCGGGCGCGTGCAGTTGCAGTCTGCCGATCCCGATGCCCCCCCGCTGGTCCAACATCGCCTTCTGGGCAGCGACGCCGATCTTGAGCGGCTGGCTCGCGGCATCGAAATTGCCCGCGACATCACTGCGCAACCGCCCTTGGCAGACCTGGTGGAGGCCGAGCTTGCCCCTGGCCGAGCGGTATCCGGCGCAGCGCTGCGGGCGCATCTGCGCGACAACGCCATCCCGCTCTACCACCCGGTAGGCACCTGCAGAATGGGCAGCGACGCGGCCTCTGTGGTCGATCCCGACCTCGCGGTACGCGGGGTGGCAGGGCTGTGGGTGGCCGATTGCTCGGTCATGCCGACGCTGCCGGTCGGCAATACCAACGCGACTGCGATGATGATCGGCGACAAGGGCGCCGACCACGTCCTCAAGGCCATCCGCCAGGCTGGCATGGCCCGCGCTTCATAACAACGGGGAGAGAAGAACCATGACTGATCGTACCGCAATTGCGCAACGGCGCGTTGCCCGCGCCGCCTGGCTTGCCGCCGGCAGCGCGTTTGCACTCGCGGCCGCGCCGGCTTTCGCGCAGGACACCGCCGCCGCGCCCACGCAGGCCGGCCCGGCCGAGGCCGAACGCACCCCGGCGATCGAGGAAATCGTCGTCACCGCGCAGTTCCGTGGGCAGAAGGTGCAGGATACACCGATCGCGATCACCGCGATCAGCGCCAGCACGCTCGCCGCCAAGGGGCAGCTCAGCATCACCGACCTTGGCGCCACGGCACCCAACGTCAATCTTTCCAGTTCGACCGGGCTTAACGGCAGCGCCGTCGCTGCGTTCATCCGCGGCGTCGGCCAGGGCGATTCCAGCTTTGCGCTCGAACCTGGCGTGGGCATCTACATCGACGACATCTATTATGGCACGACCTACGGCGCGGTGATGGACCTGACCGACCTCGACCGGGTCGAGGTGCTGCGCGGCCCCCAGGGCACGCTCGCCGGCAAGAATTCGCTGGGCGGCGCGATCAAGCTGTTCTCGGCCAAGCCCAATGCCGATGCCGGCGGTTTCGTCGAAGGCACATATGGCCGCTTCAACCGCGTCGATTTGCGCGCCAGCGCGAACATCCCGATCACCGACGGCGTCTATGTTCGCCTATCGGGCGTGTCGAAGCACACCGATGGCTACATGCAGTTGCTCGACTATGGCTGCGTCAATCCAGGCAGCGGCATCGCCCCGACCACCGGCAACAACGATTGCCGCAACGGCACTGAAGGTGGCATTGATGTCAAAGCCCTGCGCGCCGCGCTGCGCATTGCCCCCGCCGGCTCGAAGCTCGAGGTCAACCTTGTCGCCGACGTGGCGCAGAACGATTCCGAGCAAGTCGCGACCAAGCTGGTCTATGCGAACAACCCTGGCGTGCGCAGCTATGTCGCCGGCGATCCGGCGGGCGGCGTGCCGTTCGACAGCCGCTTTATAACCTGCGCCCATTGCTACACCTCGTATGCGAACTATACGAGCGGCGGCAATTACACCTCCGGCTTGCCCAAGGTGTACCCCTTCACGCTGTTTCCCAACCTCCAGGTTGCGCCGGGCGGTTTTTCCACCAGCCCGAAAAGCGCGGTGAAAAGCTGGGGCGCGGTGGGCACGATCGACTATGCGCTGTCCGACGCACTCTCGATCAAGTCGATCACCGGCTACCGCTCGGCCAAGGGCACCAGCGGCATCGATCTTGATGGCTCTCCACTGGCGATCCTGCTCCAGGAATTCGGTTATGAACACCGTCAGTTCACCCAGGAACTGCGCCTCTCGGCCAAGTTCGGCAGCCTCGCCGACCTGACGCTGGGCGGCTACTATTACGATGCGCGCGACCATCTCACCGGGCGGGCGCAGATCCCCAACGTGGCCTTCGACTTCCGCACCGACGATCCCGTCAGCAACGTCAGCAAGTCGGTGTTCGGGCATCTCGAACTGCACCCGATCGCAGACCTGACGGTGATTGGCGGCCTGCGCTATACCAATGACCGCAAGACCTACACATTCGGTCGCCGCAATCCCGACGGCAGCGCAATTTCCCCGGCCAATTTCCCGCTCAACATCCTGCTGCTCGGCCTCGACGGGGCTAGCTCCACCTTCCGCGGCGAGCGGGTCGACTATCGTATCGGCGTCAACTACCGCTGGAGCCCGGAATTGATGACCTATGCCCAGGTCTCAACCGGCTACAAGGGCGGCGGCATCAATCCCCGCCCCTATTTCGCCAGCCAGGTGCAGCCCTTCAACCCAGAGACGCTGACGACCTACGAAGCGGGCTTCAAGTCGGATCTGCTGGGTCGTGCGCTGCGCCTTAACGGTGCTGTGTTCTATAACGATTACAAGAATATGCAGATCCAGTTGCAGGTCTGCCCGGCCTTCACCGATCCGTTTCCCTGCGCGGCGATCGGCAATGCCGGCAATGCCCACGTCAAGGGTGTCGAACTGGAAGCCACCTTGCGCCCGGTGCGCGGCCTGACGATCGATGGCAACGTCGGCTATCTCGACTTCCAGTATGCCTCGGTCAATGCCAACACCGGCATCAGCCGCAGCATGAAGGCCCCGTTCAACAACAAGTGGCAGGCGTCCGGCTCGGTCCAGTACCAGGCAGACCTCGGCAGCGCGGGCACGCTGACCCCGCGCCTCGATTGGACCTACCAGTCGAGCTTCTATTACAACGCGGTCAACACGCCGCTCGATCTCGTCGCCGGGCGCAGCCTGTTCAACGCCCGCCTGACTTACGAAGATGCCCGCAAGGCCTGGTCGGCAAGCCTTGGCGTCACCAACCTCGGCAACAAGTTCTATTACCTCGGCACTAGCTACAACGCCACGTACGGCGTTGCGAGCGGCGCCGTGGGCCGGCCGCGCGAATGGTCGCTGACCTTGCGCCGCACGTTCTGACCGGGCGGGGAGACGCGGGCGGGGTATCGACACCGCCCGCCTCCAGCCCGCGTCTCGCGTCAGCTCCCAGCCTCGATTCCGATACGCAAGGAATGCCCGACATGCCCCATGCTCCCGTCCTGCCGCACCTGCGCCATCCCCATCACCTGTTTATCGACGGTGCGTGGCGCGAGCCCCACGGCCGGGAGCAGACGCACGTGGTCTCGCCCACCACGGGCGCGGTGATTGCCACGCTTGCAAGCGGCGATGCCGACGATATCGCAGCCGCTGTCGACGCCGCACGGGCCGCTTTCGATCACGGCCCCTGGCCGCACCTCTCCCCGACAGAGCGGGCCGCGTACTTGCGGCGGATGGGCGAGCTGCTGCGCGCGCGCATTCCTGACCTCGCCAATGCCTGGATCGAGCAGATCGGAGCACTTGCCGGGGTCGCGCCGCTTGTGGTGGGCGGTGGCGTCGCCTGGTTCGACAGCTATGCCGACCTGGCCGACCGCTATGCCTGGAGCGAGACGCGCGCCCTGGCCGATGCGCCGGGCACAGCCCTGGTGGTGCGCGAACCGGTCGGCGTCGTTGCCGCGATCGCGCCGTGGAACAATCCGTTCGGGATCATGGCGGGCAAGATCGCCCCGGCCCTGCTCGCCGGGTGCACCGTGGTGATGAAGCCCGCGCCCGAAACGCCGATCGAAGCCTGGATCATCGCCGAAGCGGCACAAGACGCCGGCCTGCCGCCAGGCGTGCTCAACCTCGTCGTTGCCGATCGCGCCGCGTCCGACAGCCTCGTGCGCCATCCGGGCATCGACAAAGTGAGCTTCACCGGCTCGGTCGCGGCCGGCACGCACATTGCCGCGGTCTGTGGCGCGCGCATGGCGCGCTGCACGACAGAGCTGGGTGGCAAGTCGGCTGCCATCGTGCTCGACGATTTCCCGATCGAGACGGCGGCGCGCACGCTCGCGCGCACTATCACCATGTCGGCCGGGCAAATCTGCGCCGTGCTGAGCCGCGCGATCGTGCCCGAAGCCCACCGTGCGGCCTTCGTCGCTGCGGCGGTGGACGAAATGCGCCGCGTGCGCATCGGCCACCCGCGCGATGCCGCGGCCGAGATGGGCCCGCTGGCCATGGTCCGCCAACGCGAGCGGGTCGAGGCCTTCGTTGCCCAGGCGATCGCCGAAGGTGCCACGCTGGCCACCGGCGGCGCGCGCCCCGCCCACCTGCCCGATGGCGCCTATTACGAACCCACGCTGCTGACCGATGTCGGCCCCGCCAATATCGCCGCGCGCGAGGAAATCTTCGGCCCGGTGCTCACCGTCTTGGGCTATGACACGCTCGATCAGGCGATCGCGCTGGCCAATGCCACGCCCTATGGCCTCTACGGCACGGTCTTCACCCACGATGCGGCGGCTTTTTCCCGCGTGGCGCGCGGCGTACGCAGTGGCACCCTTACCCAGAACGCCTTTCGCTTCGACAGTGCCCTGCCCTTCGGCGGCTTCAAGCTGTCTGGCTGCGGGCGCGAGGGCGGGAAGGAAGGGCTCGACAGCTTTACCGAATACAAGGCGGTCATTCCCGCTGCAGCAGCACCGGCCGGTCATTCGGTGCTGTAACGCGGTTTGCGCTTCAGCCGCCGGTCACAGCCACCACGTTGTCGTCGCTCTTGCGATCGATAAAGGTGTTGTAGGGATCGACCCCGGCATAGGCCGGCTTGCGACGACTGGTCAGCACGATCGTGGCGGTGCCATCGCGCAGGCGATGCCGTTCCATGGCAATGACGTCGGCCGCCCCAAACGCGCCCTCGCCCGGCTGCGCGGTGAACAGCCCGATGTCGACATCCTGGTCGAGCGGCGTGGGCGTGCTTGCCCCCTTGCCATCGTCGCGTGCCATGCTCGCCGTCAGCGCCAGCGTAGTCTGCCAGGTCCCGTCGGGCAGGCGGCGGGTCACGGCGCGATCGGCCTTGAAATCCCACACCGTGATGGTTTCCAGCAAGTCGTGCACCAGCGCATGTTCCTGCGCGGTACGGGCCAGCGCATGGAAGCCGCGCACAAGGTCCATCGAGGTGGCGTAAGGTGGCCCCTGGAAGCGATAGCGTGCGAGGATCTGCCGAAGCATGCCGTTGACCCGCGCTTCGCCCAGCCGATCCTGCAGCAGGTAGAGCGCCACGGCACCTTTGCGATAGTGGATGTAGGGCTGGTCCTCCACCCGCGCCAGCGGCACTTCCTCCACCGCTTCGCGCCCGCGCGAGGCAAGGTAGCGATCAAGCTCGTAGCGCAGGAAGCGGCGGATCTTGTCGGGCCCGTACAACTGCTTCATGACCATCAGAGCGGAATACTGCGCCAGCGTCTCCACCATCATCGTGCCGCCCTGCATCTCGGCGCTGATTTCCTGGTGGCCCCAGTACTGGTGCGACAGCTCGTGCGCGGCGACATAGGTGGCGTAGTCGATCTTGTCGGGATCGCTGAAGTCACCCAGAAAACCGATCGATTCCGAGAACGGCATGGTGCCGGCAAAGGCCTGGGCAAAGCTGGCATAGCCCGGAAATTCCACTATGCGGGCATAGCCGAACTGATAGGGGCCGAATTCGCGGCGATAGTAGCCGAGCGCCACGCGCGCGGCGCGCTGCAGCCGGTCCACGTTATAGGCGTGGCGCGGATCGAAATAGATCGAGACCTGCACGCCATCGGCATCGCGCTTATCCACGCCATAGCGGGCAGACTGGATCGACCAGAAGTTGAGGATCGGAACGCGCGAGACGAAGCGCGCGGTGCGCCATCCGCCCTGCACCGTATCGGCAACCTTGTCACCGGGCGCCAGCGGCACCTGGTCCGCCGCTGTGGTCACCGTGATGTCGCTGGTCACCCAACTGGCGTTCGACAGGTAGTTGAACTGCCGCGCGCCCTGATCTTCCAACTTGGCCATGCGATGCTCACCGGGCAGGCCATGTTCGCGGCGCTTGACCGGATCGCTCAACATCGCCGCCCGCTGGATGCCGATCGTGGGCGCGATCTGCGTGGAATCGAGGAACGTGCCGTTGGCAAGCAGGCGGGTATCGTCGCCCAGCGGATTGAGGCCCGGCTGCCAGCGCTGCACCTTGAAATGTATCCGCGTCGTCTGCCCCGGGCCCAGCGGATGGTCGAACGTGAAGAAGCGCACTTGGCGGCGGTCGTCATCGTGGGTGGCGCGGGCGCCGTCGATCGTCAGTGCGAGCACGTCGCGGTCGTGCTGCGGCAGCATGAGGTGCACGGTGCTGAGCGGCGCACCGGTGGCATTGACCAGCGCATATGTCCCTTCGGCTTCCATCCGCGGCTGCGCCGGATCGATCGTGACCTTGAGCGTGACATGCGTGACGCTCGGTTCGGGCGCATGCTCATAGCGGGCGTAGAGCTTTTCGAGATCGGCGGCGTCGATCTCCTGCTGCGCACCGTTCTCGTAGTGGTTGCGAACGTCCATCTGGTAATAGAGCCAGGCCCCCGTGGCGGCCATGCCTGCCAGTGCGGCAAGGAGCAGCACCCCGGCCGGGCTACGCAGCCGGCGCAGCGCCTGGCGGCTGCGCACGCCGACGCCATCGTTGGCACCACGTGGCCACAGCAGGTGCGCCGCAGCCATCAGCGCCACGAGCAAAAAGCCCCAATAAAGCCGCAGCCACCAGTTGGTCACCCAGCCCACCCGCGCGCCGTTCATATCGGTCAGCGGGTTGGGCACGCTCGACGCGTATTGGTAGAGCGGATGGTCCCAATGCATCGCCGACGCCACGATGCCGAAGACGAACCACACCAGCAGCAAGCCCCAGCCAACATACTTGCTGGGCGAAACGACCTGCAGGAACACGGCAAGGCCGGCGAGCAGCACCATGTCCATTGCCGTCGGCACAAGGTACCACCACAGATACTGCCCAGGTTCGATCGCCGTGAAGCCGCTTGCCAATTGCACGCCGATGCCGACCAAGGCCCCCAGCGCCACGGTGACCACCAGGACCAGTGCGAGCGCCAGCACCTTGGGCAGCAGCAAGGCCCAGCTTGGCAAGGCGCTGGCATCGATGATCGCGCTGATCCGGCGCTCGCGATCGCGCCAGACGAGTTCGCCTGCATAGAACGCGGCGATCACGATCGGGCCGAGCGTGAACGCGCCGCGCAGTGCCGTGATCTGCAGGAACGTCGCAGGGTAGCTTTTGCTACCATAGAGGCTGTCGCTCAGGCTGAGTGCGGCAAGCGCGTTTATCGCCCCCACCGCCACCAGCACCAGGAAGGCCGGACTGCGCAGGATCATCCGCGCTTCGAACGCGATGCGTGCAAACAGACGCGGCCAGCGCGCGCGGGCCTGGTCGGGATCGGGCAAGCGCGCGACCCGGCTTGGCGTCGCCACGGCGAGCTTGCGTGCGCGTTTCGCCTCGCGCCGCAACTGGCGTTTGCTGGCGGCAGGCGCGGTAAAGCTGAAGCGCCACCACGCCGTGGCAAGCGCCGCGATCGTCACGGCCAGCCAGATCGCACGGTTTTCGAGAAACAGCGTGGAAAACGGAAAAGGCCGTGTGTTGATTTCGGCCAGGGTCCAGTACCGGGTTTCAAGCGAGATGGCGACGACGCCGAACGGATCGGTGAGCGCCGCCAGCGTGCGCAGGTCGGGATGGCTCGACAGGATGCCGCGCGTCACGCCCCAGATCAGCAGGCTGGCAACCACTGCAACATACGTCGCCATCATCGAGCGCGTGAGCGTCGCCACCGCGAAGAAAAACGCGGCGCACAACAGCAACGTGGGCATCGCCACGATCACAAAGGGCCGCAAATAGGCGTCGATCCGGTTGGGACCGATCGTTTCAGGGTCCAGCCAGGGCATCAGCGAGCCCACGAAGCTGCCCAATGGCACCGCCGCGAAAACCAGCAGAGAGACCAGGTAAGCGCCAGCGAAACGGCCGAACAGATAGTCGGCCTTGCGCACCGGCGTGGCGCGGACCAGGGGGCCAAAGCCGCTGTCATCATCCCTGACGATCACGTTCGCGACAAAGGCCGTCGTCGCAAACAGCGCGAAAATGGTCATCACGCCCTGGGTCATCGCCAGCGACAGCGTGCCGTTCTGCCACGCGTTGTCGGGCGTGCCACCGATCGTCAACTGGCTCGATGCCATGGCGCCATAGGCCAGCAGGAAGAACAGGGCAAACACCACCCAGAATACCGGGCTGCGCAGCTGATAGCGGATCTCGAAGGCGGCGATGCGGCCGAGCATGGCGGTGCCCCTTACTGGTTCAGGCGCCGACGGCCGGCGCGGCAGTGCGGGCAGCAAGCAGGGCGGAGAAATAGACGTCCTCGAGCCCACCGGGAACAGCCACGAAGCCGTCACCAGGGATGGTCTCGGCAATCACGTGCACGACCGTGCGCCCGCCGCGCAGACGGGTGGAAATCACGCGATGTTCGGCGCTGACCGCGGCGAGGTCAGCCCGGTCGATCGCGCGTTCCCACACCTGGCCAGACAGCGCAGCGATCAGCGTGGCCGGCGCGCCTTCGAGCAGTATCTGCCCCTGGCCCAGGATCGCCATGCGCGGGCAAAGGTCGGTGACATCGTCGACGATGTGGGTCGAAAGGATCACCACCACGTTCTCGCCGATCTCGGCCAGGAGGTTGAGGAAGCGATTGCGCTCTTCGGGATCGAGCCCGGCGGTCGGTTCATCGACGATGACGAGGCGAGGATTGCCGATCAGCGCCTGGGCAATGCCGAAGCGCTGGCGCATCCCGCCGGAATAGCCGGCCACCGCCTTGCGCCGCACATCCCACAGATTGACTTGCGCAAGCAGCGTTTCGACCGTGTCCCGCCGTTCGCCGCGCCCGGCGATGCCCTTGAGCACCGCCATGTGGTCGAGCAGATCATAGGCGCTTACGCGCGGATAGACGCCAAAGTCCTGCGGCAGGTAGCCAAGCTGGCTGCGGATCGCCTGGGGATCGGCGATCACGTCGATGCCGTCGAACGTAATGCGCCCGCTGCTGGGGATCTGCAGCGTGGCAACCGTGCGCATCAGGGTAGACTTGCCGGCGCCGTTGGGGCCGAGCAGCCCGAACATGCCCTTGGGAATTGTCAGCGTGACGCCGTCGAGCGCACGGGTGCCGTTGCCATAGACGTGCGAAACCCCCTGAAGTTCGAGCATGTTCTCAAGTGCCTCGCTGCCATGGTCGGACGAGCGCAGGCTAGGCGGCAGGCAGCGCGATGGCAAACGCGGCTCGACGAACGCCTTTTGACGGGCGGTTCGGGCCGCAATGCCACGCGCAATCGTGCGTACTTGAGCTGTGCGAGACCAAGCCCGCGATCATCACAGCGCGGTCGGCAAGCCGATCCGCCGCTTGAGCTGCTCTCGCGAAGCGCGCAAAGCAATCGATGCCGTCTCGTCGTCCAGCGTTCGGGCCAGGGTCATGGCGCCGACCATCTCGGCCAGGACCGAGGCCGCCAGCACGTCCGGTTCGGGCGCGCCGAGCCCGGCCAGGGCCTTTGCCAGCGCGGCGCGAAACGCGGCGATGCCTTGGGCAAAACGCTGGCGAGCGGCCTCCGGCATGCGGCTCGACTCACCCCCCAGGCTGGGGATCGGGCAGCCCACATCGGTCCGCCGCCGCGCTTCCTCGGAAAGGTAATAGTCGATGAGCAACGACATGCCCCTCGCCGGCTCGTTCCCGGTGAGATATCGTCTTACCATCGCATCGCTATCGCCAAACATCCGGTCCACCGCATGGGCAACCAGATCGTCACGGTTTTCGAAATGCGCATAAAAGCCGCCATGCGTCAGCCCCGCGCGCTTCATTAGCGCGGCAACGCCGATCCCGTCGGCACCCTTTTCGCGCATCGCCTTTGCCGCTTCATCCAGGATGCGCGCGCGCGTGCGCTCCTTGGGCGTCATGGTCTCGCTCATCAGCTTCGTGGCTCCCATCCTCCGCCCAACGCACGAACGGCCGAAACGGATTCGCGCGCCGCCTGGGCGCGTGCCTCCGCAAGGTGGTCGTTGGCATCCAACAGCGCGCGGTCGGCATCCAGTACGTCGATCAAGGCCAGCGCGCCACCCTCGTAACCCTGCCGCGCCTGATCGCGCGAACGGGTCAGCGATGCAACCTGCTGCTGGCGCAACGCGATTTCCGCCCGCGTTTCGGCAAGGCGGGTGATCGCGGTTTCCACCTCCTCGGTCGCCTTGAGCACCGAGCCGCGAAGCTGCGCCAGCGCCTCGGCCTCCTTGCCGCGTGCCTGCGCCACTTCCGCATCGACACGGCCGAAATCGAACAGGCGCCACCGCAGCGCCGCCCCGCCGCTCGCCTGCAGGGCATTGCCGGCAAACAGGCCGCCGGTCCCGATACTGGCAAAGCCGAGCAGGCCATTGAGGGACAGACGCGGGTAATAGTCGGCCATGGCCGCCCCGGTCCGGGCGCTGCTCGCGGCCAGATGCCGTTCGGCTGCCACCAGATCGGGGCGCCGGCGCATCAATTCACCCGGGATCGCGCTGCCGCTGGGATCGGGCGCATCGGGCACGGGCTGCGCCGCGGCCGCATGCAGCAGGTCCGATCCGGCCTGCTGGCCGGTCAGCACGTCGAGGCGGTTGATCTGGCCGGCGATCGCCGCGCGTAGCGGCGCCAGCGTCGCCTCCAATCCAGCGCTTTCGCCCAAGACCCGCTGGTGTTCGCGTTCGGCAACCAGGCCCTGCGCCGCCTGTTGGCCCAGAAGGTCGGCCAACTGGCGTTCGGTCGAAAGTTCGTGCGAGACGACATCGTACCGTGCCTGCAACCCACGCAACTGCAGATAGGCATCGGCCGTTTCTGCAGCAACGCTCAGGCGCACGGCGTCCTCGCTTGCCGCCGCGGCGGCAAAGTCGGCCCGCGCCGCCTCGCGCCCGCGCCGCAAGCCGCCGAACAGGTCGATTTCCCACGATGCCTGCGGGCCCACGGTATACAGAGAATAGTCGCGCGGCAGGTCCAAGCGACTGGACACCGCGCCAACGGGCGTGCGCAGCGACTGGCGCGTGCGTTCGGCCGAGGCGGCAACGCTGGCCTGGGGCAGCAGCGCCGCACCACTTTCCTGCACGGCGGCGCGCGCCTGGATCACCCGCGCGGCCGCGGCGGCCACATCGAGATTTTGCGCCAGCGCCATCTCGACCAGGGAATCGAGCACAGGATCGCCGAAACGGCGCCACCATTGCGCATCCGCCGCGGCGATGGGCACAGGCGCATGATAGGCACGGGACAGGGCAATCTTGGGAGGAACATAATCCCGGCCGGCGGTGCAGCCAGAAAGGGCCGAGACGGCAAGCAGGATAGCGGCAAGGCGCATGGCAAAGAACTCCTCAGTGCGCCAGATCGGGCGACGGCGGCGTGGCATTGGCGGGTGGGCGGCAGAACGGCACCATCACCAGCGCCGCGATGAACATCCAGGCGAGCAGCCGGAAGACGTCGTTGAAAGCGATGGTCAACGCCTCGCGGCCAACGACTTGGGCAAACAGACCTTGTGCCATCGTCAGGGCCTGGTGCGTATCGGGGGTGGCTTGCGCCAGGCGCCGCGCGATGCCCGCCACCATGTCCGACGCCGCGCCGGGCTGATGGCCAAGCGCTTCGCGGATCCGGCTTGACGCGATGCGGGCATGGTCACGCAGCAGGGTATTGACCACGGCAATGCCGATGGCGCCGCCCAGATTGCGCATCAGGTTGAACAGGCCAGAGGCATAGCGCAGTTCGGCTGGCTGGAAGCCCGACAGCGCCATGCTCACGCTGGGCACGATGCACAGCATCAGGGCAAGGCCACGCACGGCTTGCGGGAAAAACAGCTCCCAGAACCCCCACGCGCTGGTCATGTTGGACGTGAGCCACAGGCTTGCGGCGAACAGCGACAAGCCAACCGTGATCATCCAGCGCATGTCGACCCGCTGGCTGAGATAGGCGCTGACGACCACGCTCAACAGCTGCGTCACGCCCACCACGAACACCGTGGTGCCGATCTGCAGCGAATCGTACCCGCGGATGCGTGCCAGGTAGACCGGCACCAGATAGATCGCCGAATACATGCCGATGCCGATCACGAAATTGAACGTGCAGGCAAAGGCGAAGGTCGGCCGGCGGAACGGCTGCAACCGCACCAGCGGATTGCTGGACCGGAAGGAACGCTCGAGAAACAAGACGAAAGCGACGGCCGAGCACCAGCCGGCGATGGCAATGGTGGGATCGCCGAACCAGTCCTTGCGCGGTCCTTCCTCCAGCACATATTCAAGGCCGGCAAGGAACACCGCCATCGCCACGAAATGGCTCCAGTCGATCCGGCCGAACATGGATGGATTGGCCCGATCCACGCGAAGAATCTGCCAGGCCAGCAATGTCACCACGATGCCGGGGATGATGTTGATGAAGAACAGCCATCGCCAGTCGAGCGCCTGGGTGATCGCGCCGCCGGCACTGGGCCCCAACGTTGGCGCCAGCACGCTGACGGTGCCCAGGATGGCCGGGATCAGCGCCCGTTGCGCGCCGCTGAAGATCGTGAACCCCACCGCGAAGACCAACGGCACCATCGCCCCGCCGGTAAACCCCTGCAGCGCGCGGAAGGCGATCATCGATTCCATGTTCCACGACAGCCCGCACATGAGGCTGGAGAAGGTGAACATCCCCGCCGACATGACAAACAGCCAGCGGGTCGACATCGCCCCGGCGAGATAGCCCGACAGCGGGATCATCACCAGCTCGGCCATCAGATAGGCTGTCTGCACCCAGCTCACTTCATCCGGGCCGGCAGCGAGCCCTGCCTGCACGTCGCTCAGCGAGGCAGACACGATCTGGATATCGAACAGCGCCATGAACTGGCCGAACGCCATCACTCCAAAGATCAGGAACTTACGCGCCGTCGGCATCGCCGAGGGGTCTGCCGACCAGTCCTGACCAAGCTCCATCAGCCATCCCACGAACCCGCTTCCTTTCCGATCGACGAAATATGACTCGACATATGATGAACGTCATACAATATGATGTTCATCATATACGCAAGCAATCTCTGCAAGGAGGCGCGCGGTGAGCGCAAAGCCAATGGATGAACAATCGGAAGGACAGCAGCAAAGCGAAGGCTTGCCGCCAGCTGCGCAGAGTGCCGGCGCGCCCGCGAAGGCGCAACGCCGCGGGCCCGGCGGCCGCACGTTGCTGGTTTCGGCACTGGCGCTGGCGGCAGCGGCAGGCGGCGCCCTGTGGATCATGGCGCGTCCATCGGTCGAAGCGACCGACGATGCTTATGTGGCGGCCGATTCAACCACGGTGGCGCCGAAAGTTCGCGGCCTGGTTGGCGCCGTGTTCGTGCGCGACAATCAGGTCGTGCACGTCGGTGATCCCCTCGTGCGGATCGATTCTGAAGAATTCGATGCCAAGGCGGCGAGCGGGCGTGCCGATCTGGCGGATGCGGAAGCCGATGTCGCCGCAGCGCGCGCGGCGCTCGTCAGCCTTGACGCAGAAGAGCGGTTGGCCGCAGCGCAGGTTACCGCGGCGCGCACCACGATCCGTTCGACCGCCGCCGAGGCTGAGCGCGCAGAAACCGATCGCCAGCGCTATGACGCCCTGGTTGCCACAGGCGCTGTCGCACGCCGCGATGCCGAGACCTATCGTGCCACGGCGATCAACGGCGCGCAGGCGGCCGCCCGTGCCAAGGCACTGCTGGCCGTGTCGCGGCAGCAGGCAAGCGTGACAGCGGCACGCCGCCCCACCTTGCTCGCCGCGCTCGAAAAGGCGCAGGCAACACGACAGCGCGCGATCGCCGCACTCGATCTCGCGCGTCAGGATCAAGCCCATACGATCATCCGCGCCGCTGTCGATGGCGTGGTGGGCAATCGCCAGGTCCACGTTGGGGATTATGTTCAGCCCGGATCGCGCCTGCTCACGCTGGTGCCCATGAACGCCCTTTATGTGACGGCGAACTTCAAGGAAACGCAGACCCGCGACATGCGGGCCGGGCAACGCGCGACGATCAGCGTCGATGCGCTCGACCATGCGCTCTCCGGCCGTGTCGAAAGCTTTGCACCGGGCACCGGCTCCAGTTTCTCGCTGCTGCCGTTCGAACCCGGCACCGGCAACTTCACCAAGATCGTCCAGCGGGTGCCGGTGCGCATCCGCTTCGACCCCGGGCAAGCCGCCAACCCGGTGCTGCGGCCCGGCCTGTCCGTCACCGCCAAAGTCCGACTGTCCAACTGACTCGCTTTACGGAGAATGACCATGTCCCCCGGAACAGCTCTCATCACCGGCGCATCCACCGGCATCGGCGCCATCTATGCCGACCGCCTCGCCCGCCGTGGCCGCGATCTCGTCCTCGTCGCGCGCGACGTCACCCGGCTTGAAGCGCTGGCAGCGCGCCTGCGTTCGGAAACCGGCGCCCGTGTCGACGTGCTGCCCGCCGATCTGAGCGATCGATCGCAACTCGCCAAGGTCGAGGCGCGCATCGCCTCGGACGAAACGCTCACATTGCTGGTCAACAACGCCGGCATTTCGCTTGAAGGCACGCTGATCGACACGCCCGCGGTGACGATCGAGCACCTGATAGCCATCAACGTAACCGCGCCAACCCTGCTTGCCGGCGCAGCGGTGCGGGCATTTGCCGCGCGCGGTGCGGGCGGGATCATCAATCTTTCGTCGGTGCTCGCCCTCGCGCCGGAAATGTTCGACGGCACCTATAGCGCAACCAAGGCCTTCATCCTGAACCTGACCCAGGGCCTGGCCAAGGAAGTTGCCGACAAGGGAATCCGCGTGCAGGCCGTCCTGCCGGGGGCAACCCGTACCGAAATCTGGGCGCGGTCGGGCAAGGATATCGATTCCTTCCCCGCCGAATGGGTGATGGACGCCAGCGACCTTGTCGATGCGGCGCTGCTGGGCTTCGATCGTGGCGAGACAGTCACCATTCCGCCGCTCGCCGACGAGGCAAAGTGGCACGCGATTCAGGAAGCGCGGCTCGCCATGGCGTCCGAACTTTCCCGCCGCGACGTGGCACCGCGCTATCGCGTATCCGCAGAAAGCGCGGCGGTGTAAAAACGGCGCAAGGCCGCGGCACGGGGGCGCAGGCCGCCTCCGGCCGCGGTAGCCCAACGTGGCAATCCCGTGCCGTCAGTGGAAGGCGGTCACGACCAGCATCGCGGCCATGGCCAGCATGGTCATGCCGACAATGGCATCCAGCACGCGCCATGCGGCGGGCCGGGCAAAAAGCGGCGCCAGCAGCCGCGCGCCATAGCCCAGCAGGGCAAACCAGCAGGCACTGGCCGAGGCCGCCCCGGCAATGAAGAATGGCCGCAGGGGAGCGGGATGGGTCGCCCCTGCCGCACCCATCAACAAGACCGTGTCGAGGTAGACGTGCGGGTTGAGGAACGTGAACCCGGCAAGCGTGGACAACACCTTGCCCAGCGACTGCGCGCTTCCCGCGTCCACCGAAACCGCCTCGCCCTGCGCCATCCGGCGAAAGGCGAGAAGGCCGTACCAGCCCAGGAACATCGCCCCGCCCAGCGAGAGAATGCGCGTCAGTTGCGGCATGGATTTGAGAAAGGCTGCAACGCCGCTGACGCCCACGGCTATCAGCGACGCATCGGCCGCAATGCAGAAACCAACCACTGCAAGCACGTGGCGCCGCAGCAATCCCTGCCGCAGCACAAACAGATTCTGGGCTCCAATGGCAACGATCAGGGCTGCGCAGAGCGCGAAGCCGGCGGAATAAGTGGCGATGATGCTGTTCATGGCAGGCGCTATGGCCAAGTCTTAATCTTAAGAGAAACTTGATCTCCTTATCTAAATGAAGCTATGCTTCATCACATGCTCGATTATGCGGCGCTCTCGGTCGTGGCGGCGGTGGTGCGCGAAGGTACGTTCGAACGCGCCGCCGCGGCGCTCCACATCTCGCCTTCGGCCGTGTCGCAGCGGGTGCGGGCGCTGGAAGAACGGCTGGGCGCGATCCTTGTGCAGCGTAGCCAGCCATGCCAGCCCACCGCGCTCGGGCGGCGTTTGTGTGCCCATTTCGAGGCTGTGCGCCTGCTCGAAACCGACCTGCTATCCGACATGGGCGCCCCGCAGACGGCTGCCTCGCCACCCGTCACGCTCAAGATCGCGGTCAATTCGGATAGTCTGGCCAGTTGGATGGCCCCTGCCATCGTCGGATTCTCCCGCGAAACCGGCCTTCTGGTCGAACTCGTCGTGGATGACGAGGCGCACACCGCCGATCGTCTGCGCGGCGGGGATGTTGTGGCCGCGATCACATCGGAAAGCGCACCCGTGCAGGGATGCCGCACCACCCGCTTGGGCGCCTTGCGCTACCTTGCCTGCGCCAGCCCTGATTTCGTCACGCGCCATTTTCCCACCGGCGTGACCGCACAAGCGCTCCTGCATGCCCCGGTGATGCGCTTTGACCGGCGCGATGATTTGCAGGCGCGCTGGGCGATGGACCATGTCGGGGCGCCCGTGGGCAACCAGGTGCATTGGATCCCATCGACCCGGGCGTTCCTCGATCTGGCGCTGCGCGGCCTGGCCTGGGGCATGCAGCCAGCCGTCCTCGCCCTGCCTCACCTCGATCAAGGCACGTTGGTGGAACTGGTGCCGTCCACCCCGATCGGTGTCACGCTCTACTGGACGGTTGCCCGGCTGCATGCCGCAGCGCTTCGCAAATTGACCGAGGCAGTCAGACGTGCGGCCGGGACCGTGCTGGAAGATGCTGCCGGGTCCGGCGCCCCCGCCTAGCAGGCATTCCGCTGCGGGCAATCGATGGCATGATCGTTGACCATGCCGACGGCCTGCATGAAGGCGTAGACCGTCACCGCGCCCACGAACTTGAAGCCACGTTGCTTGAGCGCTTTGGACAGCGCTAGCGAGGTGGGATCGCTCGCCGGGACCGTCAAGCCATCGCCCAGTCGCGGCAGGCCATTGACGTGGGACCAAACGAATTGCGCAAAATCCTCGCCCTGCTGAGCCATGCGCAGATAGGCGCGGGCGTTGCCGATCGTCGCCTCGATCTTGGCGCGCGCCCGAATGATGCCCGCATCCTGCATCATCGCGGCGATCTTGGCCTCATCATATGCGGCCACCACCTCGGGCACGAAGCCGTCGAAAGCCCGCCGGAATCCCTCGCGCCGGTGCAGGATCGTGCGCCACGAGAGGCCTGCCTGAAAGCCTTCAAGCATAAGCATTTCCCACAGCGCGCGGGATTCGTGCAGCGGGATGCCCCACTCCGTATCGTGATAGGCGGCCATCACCGGATCGCCATCGGCCCAGGTGCAGCGTGCAAGGGCGGTCATTTTTCTGCGCAAACCTTCCAAGATGCGTTTCGCCGTCGTGGCCCGGATCGACCACCAGCCGGCCAACTGTAATCCGCCGCACCTGATTGCGCCAGTCAAGCGATCCGCCATTCGTGGCCTCCTAAGAGCCAGGCACGGCAGCGATCCAAGTCGGCACTTGCCTGCAAACTTATCAATGATTAGATAGCGCCATTCAACAAGCGCCGTCCCGCGCCAGACAGGGCCGGCGGAGAGAGGAATGCCATGGGCCTTTGCCCGCCACCGCCAGCACCAGCGCTAACGTATAAGGAGATCGGCGTTCATGGCCGCGCCTGAAACCAATCCACCGCCCGCCGCCGGAATGGCGCAAGGCGTCATCGTCATCCTGGCGGGTTTCCTGCCGATCCTGGCCATCGTGGCGCTGACGCCGGCGGTGCCGCAGATGGTTGCCCAATTCGCGCAGGTGCCCGGCGCCAGCACGCTCGTGCCTCTTGCCGTTACCGCCCCTGGGCTGATGACCGCGCTGTTCTCGCCGCTGATGGGCTGGTGTGCCGATCGCCTGGGCCGTCGCAGCTTGCTGATCTGGGCCACGGCGATCTACGGGGTTTTGGGGATTGCGCCGTTCTTTCTCGACAGCCTGACCGCGATCTTTGCCACCCGGCTGGCCCTGGGCATATGCGAGGCGGCGATCCTGACCGTCACCAACACGCTGATCGCGGATTACTATCCCGAAGCGGGGCGGCGGAACTGGTTGACCGCGCAAGCAGCGTTCGGGCCGGTGTTCGGCGTTTCGGTTTTGATCGGTTCGGGTGCCCTGGCTGCGGTGAACTGGCACTGGTCGTTCATGATATACGCCGTCGCGCTGCCGATGGCCGTTGCGATGGCGATCTGGCTGTTCGAACCCGCGCACAAGCGCCAGGAACAAGGTGCCAGGCCGGCGCCCTTCCCCGCCCGCCACGCGGCCGCGTTCGGCGCCGTCACGCTGTTTTCGGCCTCGCTCTATTATGTCTACATCGTCCAGATCGGGCTCGCTTTCGAAGGGATCGGCCTGCGCGCTGCAGACAAAATGGGCATGCTGGTCGGGCTGGCCAATATCGGCGTGTTCTTGGGCGGGCTGGCCTTCAAGCCGCTGTCGCAACGCTTGAATGCGGCTGGGCAGGTCGCGGCGTTTCTCGCCTTTGTCGGCGCAGGGATGATCGGCATCGGCCTTGCAGGCAGCGTGCCGGTCATGACCACCTTTGCCACCATCCAGCAATTCGGGGCCGGCATTCTGATCCCCGCGCTCGTGTTGTGGGCGATGAAGGATGTGCCCTCGCACCACCGCGGGCGCGTGATGGGCATCTGGAGCGCCTGCTTTTTCCTGGGCCAGTTCACCAGCCCTCTCGCCGTCTCGATGGTGCGGTTGACCGGCCTTTCGATCGGTGGGGCGTTTGCAGCGTTGGGCGGGACGGCAATCGCCGCGGGGGTTATCGCCGCGGTCAAAGCCCGCCGCAACGCCTGATCGCGGGGGCACGGGCGCCGGCGGAAGCAAGTAAGCGTGCCCGGCACCCGTGCCCGATTATTGCGCGCAAGACAGGAATGAAAGCGCCATCAGGGCCAGATCCTTCTTGTACACCATCCACTGCTGCGGCTGATGGTCTTCGCGCGCGCTGCCCAGCCCCAGTTGCCGGCACAGCACGGCATAAATCGCACGATAGATCGTGCCGGCCTTTTCCTCTGCCCGGTTGCCACCGAAGCGATCGCGATACGCCAGCAGGGCTTGCACCACCCGCTGCGCGGCGCGTTCGGCCTGGGCCTTGCCAATGGCGCTGATCACGGGATCATGTTCGGCCCGGTCCATGCACAGGCGCAAGATCCGGGCGTGCCGCTGCAGGACCTGGGAATAGGCTTCGATGAACGCCGAGAGAAACCCGGCAAGATCCACGCTATCCCGGCAGAGTTGCGCCATCATCGCCGCTTCTTCCTGCTCGACCACAATCAGCCGACGCTGCATGGCCGCGCGGATGAGATCGACCTTGGTCGGAAAGCGAAGATAGATCGAGCCGACGGAAACACCGCCGATCCGGCACACTTCGAGCAAGGTGAACGCCTCGCTTTGATGATCCGTCATCAGGCGGTCGGTGGCATCAAGCATCCGCTCCAGCGAGGCAGCACTGCGTTTCTGGCGCGCGACGTGATCCTGCCTGGGCGCACAGCCGCTTGCGCAAGGGACATCGGGATCGGGGACAAGATCGAAGCTCATGCGCCTGCCCCCGAAGATTGCCTGACCGACATCACCACACCTTCCCTTCGCCCCGGCGCGGCAACGCGATGGGCAATGCCTGGCGCCCGGTTCCCGGCACAGACATGCCCGCTACCATGGCAACCATGGCAGCGGGCGCTGCCGGGATCAGTAGCTATAGGCGATGCGCAGGCCATACGTGCGCGGCGGCATGAACTGATAGGCGTTGATGTAAGGCGTTGCCGTGAAATTGCGCTGGGCATTGGCGAACACCACCTTGTCGGTGAAGTTGCGCACGAACGCGGTCACGGTCAGGCCCTTGGCTGCAGGGGCATAAGTCAGCGACAGGTTGCCCATGGCAAAGTCCGCCTGGAGGGTGTCGGCGTTGTTGAACACGTCGAAGTAGTAGTCCGAGCTATACTTGCCATCGATCCGCGGCGTCAGCGAACCCGCGCCACCCATGTCGATCTTGTATTCAAGCCCGGCGGATACGGAAAGCGCCGGCGCATTGGGCAGGCGATTGCCGATCACGTTGCGCGATACGCTGCCGCCGGTCGCCGGGTCGGTGGTCAAAATGGCCGCCGTGCCGCTGCCGAAGCGGCTGTGGAGATACGTGCCATTGAGATCCAAGCGCAGGCCGCCGCGGGCAACGACAAGCTGGGCTTCCGCGCCATAGATCTTGGCATTGCCCACGTTGAAGACACCGCTGCCGCTTGAAACCGCCGGCGTCGCCTGCGAAGCCTGGTAGCCGGTGTACGTCTGGTAGAACACGTCGGCATTGAAGGTGACCGCGCCGCCAAGGAAGCGGTTCTTGGTCCCCAGTTCCCACGCCGTCACGTTTTCCGGGCCATAATCCACCGAAGGCGCCGAGCCGTTGGAATTGAACCCGCCCGACTTGTAGCCGGTGGAGAACTTCCCATAGACCATGTTGGTATTGGTGGGCGTCCAATCGAAACCAGCCAGGTAGGTCGGCTTGGATTGCGAGACATAGCCGTTGCCCAGGCCATAGTACGTGGGCAAGGTCCCCACGCAGGGCACGAATGGCCAGACAAATGCGGGGATGCCCGCGATATCGCACCGCAGCGCCGATTGACCGGTGCGCTGCTTGACGTCGTGGGTGTAGCGAACGCCCGCCGTCAGGTGCAATTGCTCGGTCACGCGGTAATTCGCCTGGCCGAACACGGCATCGGACTTGGTCTTGATGGCATAGTCGAATGCGATCAGATCCTGCCCGGCATATGTCCCGCTCAGTTCCCGCAAACCGTTGCGCAGCGTGTTTGCTTCCTGGAAGTGGAAGAAGCCCACTTGAACCGCCAGCGGGTTGGTCTGCGGCGTGGCAAGCCGCACCTCGTGATTCCAGGTTCGGGGCGCTTCGGCCTGATAGAACGTGGCCTGCGACGTTGCCGACCCACTGGCATCCAGCTTGTGGCGCCAGTCCTGCGCATCATAGCCACCGGCATATGTCAGCGTGGAATCGAGCGGCAGACCGCTGAGCGCGAATTCCCACCGCACGCGATTGCCGATCAGGCGGTTTGAAGTGGGCACGTAATCGGCAAAAGTGCGCGCGTCATAGTTGGTCAAGACCGTCCCCACCGCGCCGGACAAGGCAACGTCACCGACGTTGTCGATATTGTCGTGCTGGTATTGGATAAGGCCCTCGAAATTGGCAAAGGGCTGAAACGCCAGCGTGGCGCGCCCCGAAAGCGTCGCATCGTCATCGCCGCGCCCGCCCAGCACGGTCAGATTGCGATAGCCATCGTGGCGATGCGAAATGCCGGCAAAGCGCAGCTGGATTTTGTCGCTCACCGGAAGGTCCACCCCGGCGTCCACGTTGATCGCACCGAAATTGCCGGCTTCGATCGCCACGTCGCCACCCAGCGTCTTGCCCGGCTTGCGCGTGATCAGGCTGATCAGGCCACCGGTCGAATTGCGCCCGAACAGCGTGCCTTGCGGCCCTTTCAGCACTTCCACGCGCTGCAAGTCGTACATCGACGTGTTGATCGAATAGGACCGGTTGGTGAAAAAGCCATCGCGCGCAATCGGCACCGATGGGTCACCGATTTCCGTCACGTCGGTCGATGCGATGCCGCGCACGGCAACATAACCAGTGCCGTTGCGGGCCGTGAAGTTCACGCTGGGATCGATCCGCTGCAAGGCGGCCACGCTCGTCACGCCAGCGGCCGCCAATTGATCGCCGTTGTACACGGTCAGCGCGATCGGGGTTTTCTGGGCGCTCGAGGCAACGCGGTTGGCGGTGACGATGATGTCACCCGTCGGCACGGATCCGCTGCCATCGGCCGGCGCTTCCTCGGCATGGCCAGCCATACCCCAAAGACACGCGGCGCCAGCCATCAGCTTGATCAAAGACCTGTCCACAAACCCCTCCCTAGGTTGAATTTATCGGTTCGTCGCCGCGGCCCGGAACCAGGCCGCGGCGACCACGGGCGGACTAAGGGCCGGCGGGCAACCTGCAGGAAATCCGAAGACTGCAGGATCGCGTCGCGAGGAATCACCGTGTCCGCGCTTTCATAATTAATCGTCGATTAGATTTGATATCCAGACGCGTCAAGTGCCATTGCGGCAGAGCGCTCCGGACGCTTCTGTTCGCCACGAGCGCCCGCTCCCAACGAACGAAGAAAGCGTCTTTATCTCGCCACGGCTTTTGGCTATGCGCCAAACCTGATCATTGATTAGATACATTCAATAGGTGCAAGACCGGCGCCCCGCCGCTCAGCCTTGCGACCCCATCGCGGAGATCACCATGAAATTGGTTCGGTTCGGCCCCTTAGGCCAGGAAAGGCCCGGCATCGTCGACCGGGAAGGCGCGCTGCGGGACCTTACGGCCCATGTCCCCGACATCACCCCTGATGTGCTTTCCCGCGCGAGCCTGGAATGGCTTAGCCAACTCGACATGGCATCGCTGCCGATCGTTCCAGGCACGCCGCGCCTGGGCAGGCCTCTGGTCGGCACGCAGCAGTTCATCGCCATCGGCCTCAACTATTCTGATCACGCCGAGGAATCGAACATGCCGATTCCGGCCGAACCGGTCGTGTTCACCAAGGCGGTGTCCTGCATCCAGGGCCCGAACGATGAGGTGCGCCGTCCGCGCAATTCGGAAAAGATGGATTGGGAAGTCGAACTGGGCATCGTGATCGGCTCGCGCGCGTCCTACGTCGATCCCGCGCAGGCGCTCGACTACGTTGCCGGCTATCTGCTGTGCGACGATCTGTCGGAGCGGGCGTTCCAGCTTGAGCGCGGCGGATCGTGGGACAAGGGCAAGGGCTGCGAAACCTTTGGCCCGATTGGCCCCTGGCTGGTCACGGCAGACGAAGTGGGCGATCCCCAGCAACTGGGCATGTGGCTCGACGTCAACGGGCAGCGCATGCAGACTGGCAACACCGCGAAGATGATTTTCGATTGCGCCACGATCGTGAGTTATCTCAGCCAGTTCATGGTGCTCCAACCCGGTGATATCATCACCACCGGCACCCCGCCGGGCGTGGGACTGGGCAAGCAGCCCCCCGTCTACCTGCAGGAAGGCGATGTGATCGAACTGGGCATCGACAAGCTCGGTACCCAGAAGCACAGGGTCATCGCCTGGAACGAGGGGCGCTGAGGCGATGGCCGGGCGCCTGGCAGGAAAGACCTGCTTCGTCACCGGGGCGGCGCAGGGCATCGGCCGCGCCATCGCCGATCGCTTCGCCGCCGAAGGCGCGCGGGTTGCGGCCGCCGACTTGCGCTTTTCCGAAAGCTTCGCCTCGTCGGCGATCACCGCCGTGCCACTCGATGTCACCGATGACTGCGCGGTGGCACAGGCGGCGGCCGAATGGCCCGATTGCGCAGTGCTCGTCAACTGCGTCGGCTATGTCGCCAATGGGTCGATCCTAGACTGCTCGATGGCCGACTTCGCGCGCAGCGTGGATCTCAACGTGACGTCGATGGTGCGCACCATCCAGGCATTCCTGCCACGCATGCTGCAAAGGCGCGAGGGTTCGATCATCAACATCGCCTCGGTGGTATCCTCGGTGATGGCCGCTCCCAATCGCTGTGCCTATGCCACCACCAAGGCCGCGGTGATCGGCCTGACCATGGCCGTCGCACGCGATTTCATCGCCGATGGCATCCGTTGCAACGCGATCAGCCCCGGCACGGTGGAATCGCCCTCGCTGCTTGACCGCTTTGCCGCAACCGGCGATGCCGAAGCGGCGCGCAGCGCCTTCGTGGCGCGCCAGCCGATGGGGCGCCTGGGCGAGGCAGCCGAAATCGCGGCCGCGGCCGTCCTGCTCGCCAGCGACGAGGCCCGCTTCATGTCGGGTAGCAACATGGTCATCGATGGAGGAATGAGCCTGTGAGCAAACCCCTGGCCCTGTTGACCGGCGGCAGCACCGGGATCGGCCACCATCTCGTCACGGCATTGGCCGAGGCCGGCTATGCCGTGGCGTTCAGCTACCGCGCGTCGCCCGCACCGGCCGAGGCCCTGGCGCAAGACCTTGTTGCCCGTGGCCATGCCGCACGCGCCCTGGCCTGCGACGTGGGCGAAAAGGTGCAAGTGGAAGCGTTCGTTGGCGCCGCGATCGCCTGGGCTGGGCAGCCGCCCAGTCTCCTGGTCAACAACGCCGGAATCCAGGCCTGGGCGCCGCTGCTCGATCTTGCCGAGGACCAGTGGGACGATGTGCTGCGCACCAATCTCAAGGGCTGCTTCCTCAACACCCAGGTCGTCGGCCGCATCATGGCCGAGGCCGGCCAAGGTGGCGCGATCGTCAATATCGGCTCGGGCTGCAACAAGCTCGCCTTCCCCAACCTGGTGTCGTACACAGCCTCCAAGGGCGGAATCGAGCAATTCACCAAGTCCGCAGCGGTCGAGCTGGGCCGCTATGGCATCACCGTCAATTGCGTGGCGCCCGGCGCGATCGCGACCGAGCGAACCGCCGAGGAAGCGCCCGACTACTCCGCGAGTTGGGCGCCGATCACACCGCTGGGCCGTGTAGGCACGCCCGAGGATATCGCCGGGCCGGTGCTGTTCTTCGCCGGCCCGGGCGCGCGGTATGTTACCGGCCAGACCCTTTGGGTCGACGGCGGGGTATTCTCGCGCGCCGCCTGGCCCTATTCCTGAGGCGCGAACCGCCCCGCCGAGACTGCCGGAGATCGATCATCTCGCTTGTTCATTCGCTGCGCGCCATCGTCGGGCGACGGCACGTCCTGACCGGGCGCAGCCGCACGCGCCGCTATGATACCGGTTTTCGCCATGGTGGCGGCGAGGTGCTGGCGGTGGTGCGCCCCGGCACCCCGCTCGAGCAGTACGATGCGTTCTGCGCCTGCATCGCCGCAGGCGTGATCGTCATCGTCCAGGCCGCCAACACCGGCCTCACCGGCGGTTCGACACCCGATGGCCAATACGATCGCCCCGTGGTGATCATCAACACCATGCGGATCAAGGGCGTCCATGTGGTGCGCGGCGGCGCGCAAGTCGTCTGCCTGGCCGGATCCACCTTGTTCGAACTCGAAAGGGTGCTGGCGCCCCTTGGGCGGGAGCCACATTCGGTGATCGGTTCCTCGTGCCTGGGCGCATCCGTGGTGGGCGGGGTCTGCAACAATTCTGGCGGAGCGCTGGTGCAGCGTGGCCCGGCCTATACCGAATATGCCCTGTTTGCGCGCGTGACCGCGGATCGCCGGGTCGAGTTGGTCAATCACCTTGGCATCGCGCTGGGCACCGATCCGCGTGCCGTCCTCGAAACCTTGGCCAGGGGTGGACTGACCGACGAGCTTGTGCATGACGAAGGCCGCGCGGCGTCCGCGCGCGGCTATGCCGAAACGGTGCGCGCCATCGATGCCCCCACGCCGGCACGCTTCAACGCCGATCCGCGCCACCTGTTCGAAGCATCGGGCAGCGCCGGCAAAGTCATGGTCCTGGCCGTACGGCTCGATACCTTTGTGCAGGAAGCCGATGCCGCCACGTTCTACATCGGCACTAACGATCCAGACGAGTTGGAAACGCTACGCCGGCGTATCCTGGCCGAATGCGCCGACCTGCCGGTTTCGGGCGAATATATCCACCGTGATGCCTTCGATGTCGCCGCGCGATACGGCAAGGATATCTTCGTCGCGATCGAGCGGCTTGGCACCGACCGCCTGCCCGCGCTGTTCGCGCTCAAGGCAGCCGTCGATGGCTGGGCGCGGCGCATGCGCATCCTGCCCGGTCACCTGTCGGATAAATTGATGCAGGGGATCAGCCGCCTGCTGCCCCAGCATCTTCCCCCGCGGATGCGTGCTTGGCGCGACCGCTACGAGCATCATCTCATCCTCAAGATGGCCGGACCAGGCATTGCCGAGGCGCGGGCCGTGCTCGACACCATGTTCCCCAGCGCCACGGGGGCAATGTTCGCCTGCACCCCGCTGGAAGCGCGCAAGGCGTTCCTGCACCGCTTCGCGGTGGCAGGCGCCGCGATCCGCTATCGGATCATGCATGCCCGCCACTGCGGCGAGATCATCGCGCTCGATATCGCGCTGCGCCGCAACGATCGTCAGTGGCGCGAGGAATTGCCGGCACAAATCGCCGATGGCATCGAAATCGCGCTCTATTACGGGCATTTCTTCTGCCATGTGTTCCATCAGGACTACATCTTGAAGCAGGGCGTGGACCCACTGGAAACCGAACACCGCATGTGGGCCGTGCTCGACGCGCGCGGGGCGGAATACCCAGCCGAACACAACGTCGGCCATCTCTATCATGCCAAGCCCGCGCTGGCCGCCCACTATGCCGCGCTCGACCCCGGCAACCATCTCAATCCGGGCATCGGGCACACCTGCCGAACCGCCTGCTAATCGGCCGATTTCTCATTTGATTTAAGGCTGTCCGGCCATGCGAGGAGCTGCCCCTGTCGCGTCGGTCCCCTTGCCAAGCCGCGCTCAGGAATGCGTTGACGTTGGCAAAGCGTCGGAAAGCGCGGACAGCAGGCAGCGATCCACCAGTGCCTCGGCAATATCAACCGAGGGCAGCGTGCGCGGATCATGGGGACGGATCACCCCTTTGCGGCGCATCGTGGCAAAGCCATAGATGCCCGACCAGAACGCCACGCTGCGCACATCGGCCTCTGCATCCGCAATGCCGGGCAATGCCGCCACGATCTGGCTACGCAGCGCATCGTGGCCCATCAGCTGGAACTCGAGCAGGCCGGGATCGAGCGTCGGCATGGTCAACTCGCTCTCGTACATCAAGTCGATCAGGTTTGGATTGTCGTCGGCAAACTTGATGAACAGCACCCCCATGCGGCGCAGCTTTTCCTCGGGCGCCATCTTGCTGGCAACGACGATAGTGGTGCCCGCCAGCATGTCGCGAAATCCTTCCTTGGCCAGCGCCAGCAGGAACGAGCGACGATCGGGAAAGTGATAGTACGGGGCGCCGGGTGATACACCCACTTGTTGGGCCAAAGTGCGTATCGACAGGTTGATGTGGCCGTTTTGCTTCACATATTCGCGCCCGACATTGAGGAGATCGTTTCTCAAATCTTCCCGATGATACGGCTTTTTCTCGCTCATGGCGTCCCTCTGAATTTTCCGGTCCTTACCTACCACCAAACGCCGGCAATGCCAGCGACCATCTGATCACGGCATAGCCCCATGCCGCGCAAGTCGCGAAAATTGGCCCCTTGCCCGCAATGTAATCACTGATTAAACCGAGGGTCCGCCGGGAGAGATTGCCTTACGCCACCGGCGCCCGCCCCGACCGCCGCACTGCCGGGCCATTAGCCGTCCGATGATGACAGGACCCTATTCGATGTTCCGATCACACCGCCTCCGCTCCGTCGCTCCGCTCGCCCTCGGCCTTGCCCAGATTGCGGCGTCGCCTCCGGCTGCGGCGCAATCCATGGCCCCCGATGGCTCCACCCCCGAACAGCAGGCGATTGTGGCCAAGGACAAGCCGTTCCAGGCACAACCACTCACGCTGGTCAGCATTCCCAAGCCCGCCGGCCGCCGCATTGCATTGTTCAACGGGCGCAATCTCGATGGGTGGGATTCCTGGCTCGGCCTGCCCCAACCGATGATGACCTATGCCTTCACCAAGGACCGCCCGATCGGCCTCAACCGCGACGCCACCGGCGTTTTCAGCGTGGTGCAGGAAGACGGGCGCCCGGCGCTGCGCGTCAGCGGCAAGATCTTTGGCGCCTTGATCACCAAGGGCGACTATCACGCCTATCACCTGCATGCCGAATTCAAGTGGGGCACCTGGCAGCTTGGCACGATCCCGCGCAACAACGGCATTCTCTATCACGCCCATGGCCAGCAGGGCTCGTTCCTCAAGACCTGGAGCCCCTCGATCGAATTCGAACTCGTGCCACAGCACTTTGGCATGCTGTTGACCCCGGGCGATTCGAGCAAGGCAACCTCGTTCAACGATATCTTTTGGAACGTCAGCGCCCGCTCGACGGTCGGCAGCGATCGCACGATCCCCTATCCGTGGCGTCGCTTCATGCCTGATGGCACGCCGGCCGAGGTGGGCAACGTCGCTTTCGATGTCGATGCCGCTTCCGACGCGGAACGCCCGCTGGGGCAGTGGAACACGATCGACCTCTACGTCGTCGGCAATGCCGCCGTGCACGTGGTCAACGGTGTCCCGGTTCTCGCGGCCACCGGCATGCGCACCCGCGCCACACCCAGTTCTCCCGCCCAGCCCCTCACGCACGGGCGCATCCAGTTGCAGTCTGAAGGCGCCGAAGCGTTCTTTCGCAACGTCACGATCGAGCCGATCCGCCATCTGCCACGCGTGATCGCCAAGCGCTGACAACGGCGGCACCGAAACAGAGAGGGGCTGGACATCGCGCGATGCCCAGCCCCTCTCTGTTTTCCGACGCCGTGTGCGGCCAACCCCCGGGCCCTGCAGTGCCCAGGGGCCAAGGCGGTCAGGGCAGGACGATCGTCAGCAGGCGGTTCCAAGGCATCGTGTGCGGCTGCAACTTGGGCGGGAAATAGGGATAGCGTACGCGGCAGCCCACGTAGACCTGGTGGATACCCGGTTCGAGACCGCCGGGCCGGGGCACGATGATCGTGGCAGGATCGCCCAGTTCCCAGCGCACGTCGGACGCCGCGCGCAGTTCTTCGAGCGAAAAGGTCCGCCCGTTCAGCGCGAACAGGTTGTTTTCATACCCAAAGCGTTCCCCGTCGACCGCCACGTCGACCCCATCGAGCAGCGAGATGCGGAAGCCGCGGTAGTTGGGCGTGCGGATGCGGATTTCAAAGCCTTCGCGCGCATCGACGGGACCATAGTTCCTGAATCCCGTGCTCTGGATCGGCGCTTGTTCGAGCAACATGTGTGATTTCCTGTTATCTGGAGCGATGGATCGAGCGATCAGGCCAGGCGGCCTTCGTCGAAATCCTTTTCGAGCTTGCGCATCAGCAACTGTTGCCGGCGGACCTGGTCGATCGCGACCCACGGATCGCGCACGCCTTCGTATTCGCTCGACAAATAGCCGGAATACCCGGCGCGCTTGAGCGCCGAGATGACCTTGGGCAGCGGGATATGCTCATCCTCCAGATCATCGTTGATATGGTGGAACTTGGCCTGGATGAACGCCACGTACTGGATGATATCGAGCAGTTCCTCGGGATTGACCTTGATGCCGTTGAGAAAGGCGGTGTCGAATTCGCGCATCTCGGGCGTTTCCTGCGGCCAGAACGGCAGCGGGCGATCCTGGAAAATGCCGAAATCGATCAGCAGCGCGAAATTCTTCGTGCCGGTGCGCTCGATGAACTGGATATAGTTCTGCGTCACGCGATGGCTGATCGGCGTAGGTGCATGAATTTCCGGGCAGATCACGATGTCGAGCTTGTGCGCCAGATCCAGCACGCGTTCGACCGCGCCTTCCCAGATCGGATCGGGATCGAGATCGGACGTCACCACGCCGAACTTCGGGCGCAGGAACTTGAAGCCCAGGCGATGGGCAAGCGTGAGGTCGCGCTCCAGTTCCCCCGCGCCTTCCTCGACCGTGAGATTGCGTTCAAGATGCAGGCGCGTGTCCACCCAGGAACACATGTTGGTCGGTTCGAGCTGGTATTGGTCGAGCAGGCGAAACCAGGTGTCGAGCCATTGGCTCGACGGTTCGGGGTAGCCTTTCACATGCGCTTCGCCCAGTATCTCGATCCCGGTTGCACCGGTCCCGGCAACGGCATCAAAGCCTTCCTCAAGCCCCATGATCGTGCCGAAGTCATCGGTGTAACTGTAAAGCGAAACGCCATATTTGAACGAGGCTGTCATCATCAACTCCCTGGGCCCATGTCGAGCCCCGTGTTCCCTGGTCCCGCTCCATGCCGATGGACGGGTGACCCTGAGCGTCATTTAATCAGCGATCAAATTTACTGCAAGGCTTTTGAATCCAACGAACGCAGCAGGATCCTGGACAAACCAGTTGCATTCAATCAATGATCAGATAACGGCTGCCCGGACCGGGACGGGCACCAAGGGGACCAAGCATGGACGAGCCACTCCACGATAGCGACCTGGCGATCACGCGGATCGAAGCAGAAGTCGCGGCGCTCGAACTGGCGCATTTCGACCTGGACGATGCCTGGTGGCTGGGCAGCTATCTGCGCGAGCGTGCCGCGCGCGAAAACCTGCCTATCGCCATCGAGATCCGCCGTGGCGTGGCCACGCTGTTCGCCTGCCTCCTGCCCGGCGCCTCGGCCGACAACAGCGAATGGCTTCGCCGCAAGCTGGCGCTGGTGATGCGTTTCGAACGCTGCACTTATGCCCTGGGCCTCACCTTCCGGCGCGAGCCCGGCCTGTTCGAACGCCATGGTCTCGATCTGCGGGATCACATCGCGGACGGCGGCGGCGTGCCGATCCGCCTTGCCGGCACCGGAACGATCGGCGCGCTGGGCATCAGCGGGCTGCCGCAGGAAGACGATCACCGTTTGGCGATCGAGGCGCTTGGCGCGCTGCGCGCCCATCAGGCCAGCAGCGAAAGGACCATGGCATGAGCACGGTTCGTTGGGGCATCCTTGGCCCCGGCACGATCGCCCGCGAATTCTTCCGCAGTGCCGCTGCCTGCGCGTCAGGCGCAGTCGTCGCAGTCGCATCGCGTTCGCCCGATCACGAGCGGCTCGGGCGCGCGTTTCCCGGCGCGCGGGTGTTCGACGATTACGAGGAACTCCTCGCCGATCCTGGCATCGATGCGATCTATATCGCAACGCCCCACCCCTTCCACGCGCGCTGGGCCATCGCCGCTGCCGCGCAGGGCAAGCACGTGCTGAGCGAAAAGCCGATGGCGATGAACGGGGCGGAAGCCCGCGCAATGGTTGCGGCTGCCCACGCCAACGATACGTTCCTGGCCGAAGCCTACATGTACCGCCACCACCCGCTCACCACGTTCCTGCTCGACCTTGTACGCGGCGGCACGATCGGTGACGTCGTCCTGATCAAGTCCAGCTTTGGCTTTGCCCATCCCACCGGCGGCGCCGATCATCGCCTGTTCGCCAAGGACCTGGGCGGCGGGGCGATCCTCGACGTCGGCGGCTACCCGGTGACGATGGCCTGCCTGATTGCCGGCTATCGCGAGGCCGATCGCGCCCTGCAGCCGGTTTCCCTCAGTGCGGAGGGGCTGATCGGCCCGACCGGGGTGGACGAAGTATCCAGCGCCCTGCTGCGCTTTGCCAATGGCATCGTCGCGCAGGTTTCGTGCTCGATCGCACTCGTTCAGGACAACGTGCTTTCGATCATCGGCACCCGTGGCCGTCTCGAAGTGGACGACTTCTGGTTCGGCACAGGGGTGACCGGCGGCACCAAGATCGTGCGGCACGTAGCCAACGATGGCACCATCGAGGAATTGCCGCTGACCGAACCGCGCGATCTTTACAGTTTCCAGTTCGATGCCTGCAACGCCGCGATCACCGCAGGCCGCCGTGAACTGTCCTATCCGCAGCTGGACCTGGCCAGCAGCATCGCCACGGCCGACATCCTCGATCAGTGGCTGGCGGCCGTTCACGGCACCGCCGCGACATAGACGCGGCCCTCGGAGGAAACCATGTCAAGAATACTGGGCGTCGGGATTATCGGCACCGGGCCGGTTACCCAGGGGCTTCATCTGCCCACCCTGATGCGCCTGCGCGACCGGTTTCGCGTGGTTCACATCGCCGGCCGCACCGCATCGACCACCGCGCATGTCGCCGCGTGGCACGGCGCGCGGGCCGGTACCGACGTGGACGCCCTGCTGGCCGATCCGGCGGTTGAGGTGGTCGCGATCAATTCGCCGTCCGACCTTCATGCCAACCATGCGATCGCCGCGCTGGAGGCAGGCAAGGCGGTGCTGGTGGAAAAGCCACTCGCCACCTCCGCTGGCGACGCGCAACGTATTCTCGACTGCGCGCGGCGCACCGGTGGCCATGTCCAGGTGGGCACGATGCATGTCTACGATCCGGCATGGCAGGCGGCACTGGCACGGCATCGCAATCACATGGCGGCAGCCACGCTGATCCGCTCCACCATCGTGCTGCCACCCAATCCCTTGTTCGAAGACTGGTCCGGCCAGATTATCGGCCGCAAGGGCTATCCGCCGCCGTTCGATCTCACTGTGGCGCCGGTGCGGGCGGCGATCATTCGCGCCACGATCATCGGGCTGGCGGTGCACGAACTGCCGCTGATCCGGGAAATCGTGCCGGACTGGGGCGATCTGCGCGTGCTTTCGGCCCGGCCGCTGCCCCCCTTCGCCTACGATATCCATCTCGCCGTCGGCGGGCGCCTGGTCCAGTTGACCGCAACGCTTCACACCCACCGCTGGTCGGAATGGTCGATGGCCTTTCTTGGCGCGGACGCTGAAGTGCGCGTGGATTTCACCCCATCTTATGTGCCCGCGGGATCGGGCCGGGTTACGCTGGTTTCTGAAAGTGGGACGGCGATCGTTCCGCCGGTCACGGCCAATGGCTATCTCGCCCAATGGGTCCAGCTTCACGACGTGGTCTGCGCTGGCGCCGCGCCGCTGCACGGCCTCGCCGCAGCGGTCGAGGACATCGACCTGGCCCTGACCTTGGCCGACCGGTGCAGCGCCTGGGCCATGGAGCACGCCGCATGACAGCTCCCTGCCCCATTCTCGTCGGTGCCGACACCGGAACCGACCACGTCCTGGCGACTGTCATCGCCAGCCTGCCCAAAACGCTGGCCCTGGCCGCAAACGGACAACCTCCACAGGCACGGGCGATCAACGGCGGCGGTGACTGGTGCGCGGCTGTCCTGGCCGCGCTTGCCCATGGCACCCGGGGCATCTTGCTCGATCGCCCCCGCCCGGCACTGGCCACGGCAATCGCGCAGGTCCGCGCGGCCGCCCAGGCACAAGGTGCAACGGTCGTGGTGCGCGGCCAATGGTCGTCGCACGCCACGGTCGCGCAGTTGCGCTCGGCCGCCAGTGCGGACGAGGCACCGGTCCTGATCGATTGCCTGACGACCGGCCGCTCTGCCCGGCCGCACGCGCTGGCCCTGTTCGACCAGTTGCACTTTGTCACGACGCTTGTGGGCCCGGTGGAGCACGTGGTGACCGAGAGCGCCATGCCCAGTGCCACGATCGCGCGTGGACGGCTTGCCGGCGCCGGTGCCCAGATTGCATTCACGGCGGTCGAAACGCCCGGCCAGCTGACGTGCGACCTGCGCATACACAGCCTGGATCGCATGCGCCGGATCGTGCTTCCCGATAGCAGCGAATGGGACCCGGCCCTGGCCGTGGTCGCCACGCGCGAGGGGGAGCTATCGCTTCCCGCGCATTACGAAAGCGCCGATCGCGCGGCCTGGCTGCGTCTTGCCGACCTGATCGACAGCGCCGGCGGCAACACCGATGATCTCGCCACCCTCGCCCAGATCGCGCGCCATATCGAGGCGACTTGACGATCGCGCCCATCGCCGCCCCAGCCGCCCTGGTCGGGGCGGCCCGGGCCATACCCGGTCAGTAATTGAACGCGTTGTACGAGTTGCACTTGAAGATCGACGTGACCAAGTTTAGCAGGACCGCCAGCTTGCCGATCTGCACCGACGGTGACGTCGCCACATAGACGATATCCAGGTCGCGCATCTGGAAGTTTTGCGCCAGCAGCATGCCTTCGGCCGATCGGAAGTCCACGTGGTAGACCACTGGCACGGTGTCGCCCAGGGTCAGATAGTCGGGCAGCGGGGCGGTCCGCAGGCGCGCCGCGATATCCGCGCGTTCGTACCGCAAGACATAGACGCCATAAGGGTCGGCCTGCCGATCGCCTCGGCCAAGGTCAGCCGCGCCTTGCCGAAGAACACCTCGCTCTGCTTGTTGGTGGCGCCCAGCATGACCACGCTTTGCGGTTCGTGGTCCAGGGTGACAAGATCGCCGGGACGCAGGAAAATGTTCTGCGTCGGATCGCGCAGCACGGCGGCCATGCGCAGCGACCGTACCTGGCCGCCGCGCATCAATTGCACAAGCATGTCGCGCGCCTTGCCGGCGTCGCCCGAACGCCAATCGCTCAGAGGCCGCCCAGCGCGACGTATTTCGTCTCCAGGTATTCCTCGATGCCAACTTGCGCGCCTTCCCGGCCGAGCCCGGAAGCCTTGACCCCGCCGAACGGGGCGACTTCGGTGGAGATCAAGCCTTCGTTCACCCCCACCATGCCGAATTCGAGCGCCTCCATGACACGAAAAATGAGGCCGACGTCGCGCGCGCAGAGATAGGCGGCAAGGCCAAAGGGCGTATCGTTGGCCAAGGCCACGGCCTCGTCCTCGGTTTCGAAGCGGAACACCGGGGCGACCGGCCCGAAGGTTTCCTCGCCGAATATCCTGGCTTCGCGTGGCACATCGGCCAGCACGGTAGGCTCGAAGAAATTGCCGCCCAGCCGGTGGCGCTTGCCGCCTGCGGCCACGCTCGCCCCCCTGGCAACGGCGTCGGCAATGTGCTCCTCCACTTTGGCAAGCGCGGCTTCGTCGATCAGCGGGCCGATTGCGGCATCGGGTTGCGTTCCAGCGGCCACTTTGAGCCGCGCGGTCTCCTCTGCCAACCGCGCGACAAATGCGTCGTGAATCCCGGCCTGCACCAGGAAGCGGTTTGCGCCGATGCACGATTGGCCACTGTTGCGATACTTGGCTACCAGCGCCGCCTTGATGGCGCCTTCCAGGTCGGCATCGTCAAACACGATGAACGGCGCGTTGCCGCCCAGTTCCATGCTGGTCCGCTTGATCGACGGCGCGCACTGTTGCAGTAGCTTCGCGCCGATTTCGGTCGATCCGGTGAACGACAACTTGCGCACCAGCGGGCTGGCGGTCAATTCCGCACCGATCGCGCCTGCACTGCCGGTGACGATGTTGCACACGCCGGCCGGCAGCCCCGCGCGCTCGGCCAGCACGCCCAGCGCCAGCGCGGTAAGCGGCGTCTGGCTGGCCGGCTTGATCACGCCCGTGCATCCGGCAGCCCAGCCCGGCCCCGCCTTGCGCGTGATCATCGCGGCAGGGAAATTCCACGGCGTAATCGCGGCAAAGACGCCCACCGCCGCCTTCTGCACCAAGATGCGGCGGCCGTGCAGGTTCTGCGGGATGACCTGCCCGTTGACCCGCTTCGCTTCTTCGGAAAACCACTCGATGAAACTGGCTGCATAGAGAACCTCGCCCCGCCCTTCGGCCAGGGGCTTGCCCTGCTCCGAGGTGATGAGAAGCGCCAGGTCATCGATGTTCGCGATCATCAGATCGAACAGCCGACGCAGGATGGCGGCGCGATCCTTGGCCAGCGCCGCACGCCACGCGGGCAGCGCACGCGCCGCCGCATCGATCGCGCGCCGCGTTTCGGCCGCGCCACCCTTGGGCACGCGGGCGATCAGCGCGCCGGTGGCGGGATTGCGCACCTCGATCGTCTCGCCACTGTCGGCGCCGATCCACTGGCCATCCACCAGCATCGCCTGCCGCAGAAGCGTGGCATCCTTGAGCGGCAGCACAGTGAGCTTGTCCATAAGGGCTCCTTTCACGCCGGGTTCCGGCCGATGAAGAACAGCGCGTCGGCATCGGCGGTGGGATGCAGCCCCGCCGCTTCCTGCCCCCGCCGAAGCGCGACCATGTCGCGCTGATAGACGCGCGCGGTGGGGTGGCGCAGTGGCCCGCCGTTGTAACCCTGCAGCCAGCCTTCATACTTCCACATCATGCGGTTGATCAGGCCGTTGCCGGCCTGCGGCACGCTGGCAAACGCCTTGCGCGCGGGATCGATGCGATGAAATTCGGCGGTCGCCTCGTCAAAGCGCCGGGCTTGCAGCAACGCGAACACCCGCGGGAGCACCGGGCCGAAAAAGGCCGAGAAGTTGGTGCCGCAGAACGGCACGTCGATCAGTTGGGCCAGCGGGATGAATTCGTGCTCCATCGGGAAAGAGATCACGACTTCGTCATGGAACGCGCGGTGAACCTCGATCGGCCCCATGATGTGGGGCATCCCGCCTTCGGCCTTGATCGCAACCACGTTCGGGCAATCGTCGACCAGGCGGCGCAGCAGGTCTATCGGCATGTCGATCGGGCTGAACCGGCCAAACCCCCAGGTGGGAATGGGGAACAGCATCACGGCCATGTCCACCGCATCGCAGAACACCTTGGTATAGGCGTAAACTTCTTCCAGCGATTGCGGATAGAAATATGGCGGATAGCCGAGCAGAACCAGTTCCGCGCCGGCGGCCTGGGCCAGCAAGGCAGCCTCGATATTGTCTTCAAGGGTGTTGAACACCGCATGGTGCACCACGAAGATGCGCCCGGCGGCCTGCTCCACCATCACTTCCACGAAGCGACGGTATTCCGCCATTGTCATCGCCACTTCCGAACAGGCCAGGGTGCCGACGAAGCCGTGCGCGATGGTCTGTTCCACATCGTGCCGCACGGCGGCCTCGTTGAGGCGCTTGAAATCGCCGGTCATCGTGGGGATGACCACGTTGGCAACGCCAAGCATCTTGTCGCGCGCCCAGGCGCGGGCGTCGGAGCGGGTATAGCTGGGCATGGAGACCGTCCTTTTACTTGCTCTTGTCCACCGGGCGGACCGGAGCGGGAATGGAAGTGCCAAGACCGGCAGCGCGGGCCCGATCGACGCAGAGCGCGGCGATGGCGAGGTCTTGGATGGCGGCGCCGACCGACTTGTAGAGCACGATCTGCTCTGCCGCCGTGCGCCCCGGATGCGTGCCTGATATCACGGCCTCTAGGCTCACCAGCTTGTGGGCAAATGCCACGCCCGCCTGGTTGGCCGCGATCATGTCGCCAGTGTCATCGGCCACTTCTTCGACCATGTCGGCGACGATCAGGTCCGCCCGGGCGATTGCCTCGGGATCGAGTTCGCGCTGCTCGGGCAGGGTCGATCCAATCGAGATCACGGTCATGCCCGGCCGCAGCCAGTTGCCCAGCACGGTTGGGCTTTCATCGCGCGATCGTGCCGCGCAGAGGACCAGGTCGGCCTGCGCCACAGCCGCCTCGGCACTTTCCGCAGCCGTCACCGCGATGCCCTTTTCCGCCATGCTTTGGCAAAACGCGGTGCGGCTCGTTTCGCGCGGGCTGAACACCTGCGCCGCGCCCAGCGCGCCGGAACGCGCCAGGGCTTCAAGATGCGTGCGCGCTTCGAAACCCGAACCGATCACCGCCACGCGCGGCGCAACCTCGCGGCACAGCCGCCGTGCCGCCAACGCAGACGTTGCTGCGGTGCGCAGCCCCGTCACGGAAGCGCCGTCCAGCAATGCCGTCAATGCCATGGTCGCGCCGTCGAACAGCGGGATGAGATAGGATGCGGCCTGTGCCGTCATCGACGCGGCGATCAGCTTTGCGCCGATCACCTTCTGGCCGGGCAGCACGCCCGACAGCGTACGCAGCCACAAGCCATTGCCGCGCGCCATCGTCCGCGGCGGAAACTGGGCCGCAGCCACGGATGCGCCATAGGCAGCCGCCAGGGCATCGACCCCTGCCGCCCAGTCAAACGCCAAACGGACATCGGCGTCCGAAAGCAGCAGGGTTTGCGGCACTGGCAGCATGAAGCGATCCTTTCGTGGTGCCGGCCACACGCGAGTCCTGACCGGTTTGGTTAGGCGTATATCCGTGATTGATGCATGTCAATTTCCATATTGATTGGATATCATGCAGCGGCCGGCTGTGATACGGCGTGGCTACGGAGGATTTCTTGGCCGAAGACGAAGACCTTGCCCGCTTGCGCGCGTTGCTGGATGAAACAGCCGCGCGGGGTGAAGAACGGCTGCCGCCCGAACCGCGCCTGGGCGAAACGCTGGGCGTCTCGCGCGGGCGGCTGCGCACGTTGTTGCGTCGGCTGGAGGAGGAAGGCGCGATCTGGCGCCATGTCGGCAAGGGCACTTTCATCGGGCCGCGCCAGATGGTGGAAGTGCGCGATTTCGCCGCGTCATTCAGCGTGGGGGATATCCTGGGCGCGCGCCTGATCCTGGAGCCGCAACTGGCCGCCGAAGCCGCCATCCACGCCACCGACGAAGATCTGGCTGCGATGGACGCCTGCCTTGCCGACATGGCCGAGCCGCCCAGCTTCCTTCACTGGAAGCGGCTGGATGAACGGCTGCACCGGGAAATCGCCAAGGCGGCGCACAACGTCCTTCTGGTGCTGCTCTACGATACGCTGCGCACGCAGATGAAAGCCACGCTCGACCGGCGATTGGAACAGGTTTTCGGCGCAGAACCTGGCCCCAAGACCGATACCGACGCGCACCATGCCCACGTGGTGGCGGCCATCCGCCAGCATGACCCTGCGGAAGCAGAACGGGCGATGCGCGAGCACCTGGTGGCCGTGCGCCGCCACCTATTCGGGGTGCGCCAGGTCTAGCGCCCAGCCCGCAGGCGGGCAGAGGGGACATCCGCCGTTGCGGTAAGGCCGCAAGCGCATTCCCCCCTGCCGGGTTCAATCCGTTGGCGTTGGCGGAGCGGCGGGCAAGGCCGGCGCGAACGAACTGGCACGATCGATCGATCCGCGGCCGATGTAGCGGGCCACGCGGGGAAAGGGGAACACGGGGCGGCTGCGCGGCGCCAGCGCGGGGGAGGACGCTTGCGGCGCAGGCGGCAGCATGGCTGGGCCACCGGCTTGCGGCAAACCACCTTCCCCCCGACGGAGGCCAGCCGGTGGCATGGGCTGCCCATCTTGCGTGGGTGAACTGCGATGCGCCACCAGCCGGTCCGGCGCAGCGCCGCCCTCCACCCACGCCATCAGCGCGGCAAGGAGCGGGAACGTGTTCGGCCCATCTCCGCCCGAGCAGTGCCCCATGCCGGGAAACAGGAACAGGCGGGCAAACGCATCGCGCCGATCGGGCCCCATCGCCGCACCGACCTGTTCGAAATAGTCGATGCTGTTGAGCGGACTGATATGCGGGTCCGCCCAGCCATGCCAGAGGATCAACTTGCCCCGGCGCGCAGCGAACGCGTCAAGGCGTGGATCATCGGCGTCGTAAAGCGCACGGGCTGCCTGTTCGTTGCGCTGCGTCTCCGCCGTGAACGGGAAGGTCTGCGGGGTGAAGCCCGGACTGGCGCCAGGCGCGAAGATCAGGTGATTGATGGCCTGCCCGGCGATCATCGCACTCAACAGCGGCGCGCCAGGCGCTGCCGGCACGAAGACGCCGGCCCAGCCAAGTTCGCTGCCCGGCATCAGCGGGCCAACTTCAAGGGTTTGACCCTCTGCCGTGCGGGCGCCGGCATAGATGGCGCGCGCCGTTTCGATCTTGGCAAGGGTCAGGCAGCGGCCGGGCTGGTAGGCGCCCTTGCACAGCAGGACGCCAGGATCGACGCGGCAGGTGCGTGGATCGGTGATCTGGCCATCGACCAAGCCGTCAAGCCCATCGCAGGCGGCCAGTGCGGCGCGATGCAGCGGGGCCAAGTCTGCGGCAAGCAGGATGGGCTGCCCGTCTGCCGCCGTGTTGGCGCGGGCCAGCCAGGCGTGATGGAACGAATTCTGCACGGAGAAATGCAGCGCCGGGGCTCCAGCGGCGATACCGTCGAAATCCTGCGGGAAACGCTGCGCTTCCATCAGCGCTTCGCGCCCGCCGTCAGAACAGCCGGAAAAGTAGGAATAGCGGGGCGGATGGCCATAGAACGCCGTGGTCAATGCCTTGGCGACCAGCGCGGTGAGATGCACGCCCCGCCAGGCGAAATCCTCGCGCTGCTGCGGGTTGGCGCCCCAGGCGGCATCCATGCCCTGGTGGCCCATGTCGGTGCTGGCAAGCACGATGGCGCCATCGGTCACCGGCACGCAGCCATCCGCCTTGCCGGCATCGATGCGCAGGTTTCCGCAAAGCCCGCCGCAGCCGGTCTGGAGATAGCGCTGGGTCCAGCCCGACAGGGGCAGGCGCACCTCGAAGCGGATAGCGGGCGCGACCGTGCCCGATACCCGGCAATAGGGATGCGTGCCGGTAACGACCTCGGCGGTCTGCGTGGTCGTCGCGCCGGCCACGCGGGTGAGATCGACCTTGGCCAGCGCCGCACAATCGATCGCCGGCGCCACGGGCGCCAGTTTGGCAAGGCCGGGCGCAGCCGGCTGTGCTTTGGCCGGAACAGCCGCCGTTGCCGGCGCTGCGGCGGTCAGAAACGCCAGCACGAACGCCAGCAGCACGAAACATCGCTTCAACATGGAAACAGTCCTTTGCGAGCGCGCGGGAATGAAAGTCACGGTCGGTCCTCGCGGATGGCCAGGGCACATAGACCGGTGATCAGCATCGGCAGGCAGAACATGCCGAAGATCGCCACGAGCGGAAGGCCGAGCCCGATCGCCCAGCCCCCGATCATCGGCCCCAGCAGCGCGCCGCCGCGGCCGATCCCCATGGCCCAGCCGATGCCGGTGGCGCGCACGGGCGCCGAATAGACCGTGGCGGCCAGGGGATAGTTGCAATTGACGCCGCCCTGGAGCGTGATGCCGATCAGGAAGCAGACGGTGAGCACGCCGGCGAGCGGCATGGCCATGGCCCCGAACACCACGAAGAGCACGCTGGCGCCGCACAGCATCGCGAACATCAGCCACCTGAGGTTCCAGCGCGTGGCAAGGAAGCTGAGCGCGATCGTGCCGACGAAAGCGCCGGCGTTGTAGATGGCGCTGGCAATGATCGCATCGGTGGGGGCAAGGCCGGCCTGGATGGCAAGCTTGGTGATCCAGCTGGCAATGAAATAGAGCGCCATGAAGCCGTTGATCGTGCACAGCCACAAAAGCATCGTGTTGCGCCGCCGCGGGCCGCCAAGCGCCGCTGCAATTCCAACCTGGGCGGTTTCACGGCGCCCCAATTCCTCGCTGCCGCGCGGCGCCTCTGGAAGCGCATACCAGCACACCGGGAGCAACAGCAGGCTCACCAGCCCGGCGCCAATGAACATCGCCTGCCAACCGTGGAGCGGCAGGAGCCGGGCCACCACGAAGCCGGCCAGCGTTGCCCCCACCGGGTAGCCCGCCTGGGGCACGCCGGTGGCCACGTGGCGCATCGCATCGGGCGCGAACCCGGCCGAAAGCGCGGTGATGCTGGCCAGCACCGCGCCGATGCCGATACCCACGAAAATCCGCGCCAGCGCCAGCGTGACGATGCCGGTGGCCAGCCCGCTCGCCATCATCGCGGTGGCCATCAGCACCAGCGCGAAGAGCACCACCGGCCGCCGCCCGACGCGATCGGCCAGTGGCGCGACCGCCAGCCCGCCGATCGCCATGCCTACCAGCCCCGCGCTGAACACCACCGCCAGCGCGGGGGCACCAACGCCAAAGGCCCGCTGGAGCGCAGGGGCGACGTAGGTGAGAACGAAGACATTGACGCCGTCCACCATGTTGAGGGCAAAGCACAGCCACATCACGGCGATGCCGCGGGTGGACCAGGTCTGGGTTGTGGCCATGGGTGGCACGGGTTCCGTTTGCATGAGGTTTGTGCTGCGGGGCCGGGTCAGACGATGCCCCGCGGCCATCGATCAGAACTTCACGCCAAGGCGCACGCCATACAGCCGAGGCAGCGAGGTGGAGAAATTCACCGACCCGACCGGGAAGGCGGTGCCATCGGCTTCCGGCGCGGCGACGCTGCCGGTAAAGCCACCGTAGGTTCCGTTGTAGCCGTTGGGCCCGAATGTCTTCTGCAGTTTGTTTTCGATGTTCTCGACGAAAAGCTGCACGGTCAGTCCATCGTCCTGCGTCGCATAGGTGATGCTGGCGTCGCTGCGGGTGAACGGGCTCTGGCGGTATTGCACGGCATTGGCATAGTCGCTGAGCAGGTAGGAGGTGCTGTACTTGCTTGCCGCGCGCAGCCGCACTTGCGCCCCGTTGGCAAGATCGATCGTGTGCGTCAGCGCCCCGTTGAGTGTGAAGGCCGGCAGGTTGGGCAGCGCATAACCAGACCAGTCTGCAAAGACGCCCGTAAGATATCCGAGGTAGCCGGTCTTCAGGGAGCGGATGCGCGAGTGAGCATAGGCCGCGCCAATGTTGACCGCGGTGTTGCGGTCGACCTGGTAGCGCAGTTCGTTCTCCCAGCCATAAATTTCGACCGGCGCCAACTGGGTATAGAGCACGCCGGTAACACCCGCGGCGCCCACGAACAGCGCCAGGCCGTTGATCTGGTCCTTGGCATAGTCGTAGTAATAGGCGCTGGAGGTAAAGGTCAGCCCGCGCGCGGGGCGCCCCTTGTAGCCGATCTCGTAAGCGGTCATCGACTCCGGGCCATAGGGCACGACCGAAGCGCCGGTGGCAGGGTCATAATCGTTGAAACCACCCGCCTTGAACCCCGTCGCGACCGAGACGTAGAACAGGTCGTTCGGAGTTGCCTGGTAGTTGAGCCCGACTTTCCAGGTCACCTTGTGGTCTTTCTCGCTGCCGCTGTTGGCCCCGCCGATGCAGTCGTTGGGATAAGTGCACGCCGGGTTGCTGGCGGTGGCGACGTTGACCGCGAACGTGCCGACGCGGGCGTTCTCGTTGTTGCTGTAGCGCAGCCCGCCGATCGCGCTGAAGCGGTCGGACAAGTGCACGGTGGCCTGGCCAAACACGCCGTAGGACTTGTGCGTGGTGGTGTTGACGGGATCGATCGCCGTCAGCCAGGTCGACGTGTCGGTCCAGGTATCGACCGGCACTTTCCAGTTGTGGTCGCTCTCGTGGATCTTCTCGTAATAGTAGTTCACGCCCGCCACGTAATCGATCACGCCCGGTTCGGCGTTGGAGATGCGTGCTTCCACCTGCGAAGTGGCGAAGCGACCAGTATACTGGTCGAGCAGGAACACACCTGGCGCATCGGCACTGCCGGTGTCATAGGGGTTGGCGTTGCCGGTCACCTGGTTGCGCGCACTGAAATGCTGATAGCTGCCCAGCACGTCGAACTGCACCCCGCCGGCGCGGGCGGTGACTTGCCCGTTGACGTTGACGAAGTCGTTATCCTGATAGGCCGGGATCGGATTGGGGATGATCTCGAACGCCTTCTGCCCGCCGGCCTCGAGATTGGACAGCAGCGCGTTGCCCGGGCCAACGCCGCCGATATGACCGACGGTGGTGACCAGCGTGGCGCTGAAATCATCGCTGGGCTTGAGCAGAACCGAGAAACGCCCGGTGCGGTCCTTCTGGTCGCCCTTGGCCGGCTGGCCCGCTGCGGACAGGCGCGTCGTGCCGGTGGCGCCGCTGACGGTGGTGTCCACCGGGCGGAGGTAGCCATCGCGATCGTTCATGTTGCCCGCAATGCGCACCGCCAGGATAGGGGTGATCGGAATGTTGATGGCCGCCTCGGCCCGGCGGGTGTCGTAATTGCCGGCTTCCACCCGGGCATAGCCTTCGAACCGGTCGAGCACCGGCTTGCGCGTGATCACGTTGATGGCGCCGCCGGTGGAACTGCGCCCGTAAAGCGTGCCCTGTGGCCCGCGCAGCACTTCGACGCGGTCGATGTCGAAGAAGGCAACCCCCTGCTCCTGGCCGCGGCCGATGAACGCGCCATCGATGTTGAACGCGATGCCCAACTCACCCTTGGAAGTCTGGTCGCTGCTGGTCACGCCGCGGATGGTGACGTTGGTGCCGAACGAACCGTTGCCCACAACCACGCCGGGCACCAGGTTCTGCACATCGTTGACCGAATTGACGCCCACGGTGCGCAAATCCGCGCCGCCCAGGACCGCGATCGCCGCCGGCACCTTGAGCGAGGTTTCGGCACGCTTGAACGCGGTGACGACGATATCGGGCCCGGCAACGTCGGGCGAAGCCGAAGCGCCGGTGGCGGATGGCGCCACGGCCGAAGGCGCCGGCGAGGCGCCCTGGCTCGGTGCCTGGGCCTGTGCCGCAGGGGCAAGCATCAAGGCCATTGTCATCGCCAGGCCGGACAGGCCGGTGCGCAGCGGCAGTCCGGCGGCGCATGTATCGGATTTGGACCGGGCACGGCTCATCGTTTCCGCAAACGCGGGTTTCCGCCATTCGGACATCGCTCACTCCCTATTGATTTTCTTCATTGCAGCCGCAGTGGCGGCCCCGGCCTGTCGCTTAGCTTGCCCGGCAGGCAAAAGCGCCTAGACATAGGTCGAGCCGGCCACCGCTTGCCCGCCCGCACCAAGGCCGAGTAGGCTTGGCGCCCAAGCAACAATGGACCTTACGCAATGCACAGCGGGCCCGAACCAGCCCCCGATCAGTCTGCGGCAACCATTTGCCTGCGTGTCCTGCTGGTTGATGACCACCCGCTGTTCCGCCAGGCACTGGCCGCAACGGTGATGCAGATCGCACCGGGTCTGGAAATCGAGCAATACGATACGCTGGGCGCCGCGCGGCAGGCGCTTTCTCCCGATGATCGCGACGTTTTGGTGCTGCTCGATCTCAAGCTGCCCGATAGCCAGGGCGTGGCCGGGCTGCTCGGCCTCAAAGCCCACGCGCCCGCAGCGACCGTGGCGATCGTTTCGGCCACCGACGATGCCGAGACCGTGCTCACTGCCCGCGCCTGCGGGGCGGCAGGGTTCCTGTCAAAGGCGGCGGGCGTGGAGGAGCTATCGGCCGCGCTTGAAAGCCTGTTTGCCGGCGAGGCGTGGTTCGTCTCGCTTGATAGCGATGCCGCGCGCGATCCCCTTACCCCAACGCAGGGGCGCATCCTCGACGGGGTGCAGCGCGGGCTGATGAACAAGCAGATCGCCTATGAACTCGGCCTCACCGAAGCGACGATCAAGTACCACCTTACCGGATTGTTCCGCAAATTCGGGGTCCAGACCCGCGCGCAACTGCTGGCGGCAATGCGCGACTGAGCGCCGCGCCACGGCCCCTTGTCAGCCGGCCACAGCGGGGGCATGGCGCACCAGCAACGCTTGCAGCGCCAGCGGCGGGGTCGGCTTGTCGAGCAGCACGATGCCTTCGGCCTCGAGGGTTTCGACCCAGCTTTCGTCGGCCGTCGCGGTGACGAGAATGCGCAGCGGGCAGCGCCCGGCAAGCGTGCGCAGCAAGTCGAGCCCGTTGCCTTCGTCCAGCAGGTAATCGGCAATGGCCGCGTCCCATGCCCCGTTGGCCGGCACTTCGGCGAGCGTTCGGCACCGGGTCACCACACCGCCCCAGCGCTCGATCAGCGCGCTCATGGCGATGAGGATGTCAGCGTCATCGTCAAGACACAGCACGCGGATGCCGGCAAGATCGGCCATCGCCGGAACCGACACCGCAACGCGCGGCGCGGCCGGCGTCAATGGCCCATGCAAGGCAAAGACGCTGCCAGCCCCTTTCCGCGAATGGACATCCAGCGGATGCCCCAAGGCGCCAGCGATCCGCGCCACGATGGCCAGGCCCAGACCTGTGCCTTCGGCCAGGCTCTGCCCCTCGGGCAGGCGGCTGAACTCGCGGAAAGCCAGCGGCAGCTCGCTCTCGGCCATGCCCACCCCGCTATCGCGCACCTCGATCCGCAGCATCGCGCCGCGCCGGCGTGCCAGCATGACGATCCGCCCTTGCGGAGTATAGCGCAGCGCATTGACCAGAAGATTCTGCAGGATCGAGCGCAGCAGGTCGCGGTCGCTGCGCACCCAGTGCCGGGTGGGCAGCACAACCAGCTGCAGCCCGCGCGCCGTGGCCACCGGCGCAAACTCGGCCGCCAGCGCATGGATCACGGCGTTGACGTCGACCGCCTCCTGGCGCGGTTGCAAGGCGCCCAGTTCCAGCCGCGAGAGCGTTAGCAGCGCCTGGAGCATACGGTGCGCGCCTTCCACCGCCTGGTCCGCCTTTTCCAGCAGATCGCGCTGCTCGGCGCCGCTGACGCCCAACGTGGCGTTGCCGATGAACAGGCGCGCGGCATGCATGGGTTGCACCAGATCGTGGCTGGCCGCAGCCACGAAACGGCGCTGCGCGCGGGTCGCCTGCTCGGCCGCGCGGCGTGCTTCTTCCAGCGCGCTGTTGGCATGCGTCAACGCCCGCGTGCGCTCGTCCACGCGCTTCTCAAGCGCCGATCGATCCTGGGTCAGGATCGCCTGGGCCCGCTTGATCTCGGTCACGTCGTCCACCGTCAGCAGCACGTCGCCCCCGGCGATCACCTTGCGGGAGACGGCCAGAACACGCCCGTCGGCACGAGTGATCTCGGTCTTGGCCTGCATCGCCGGGCCTTGCATCTGCGCAAGGCCGGCGGCCGCAAGCAGCCCGCCATGGCTGCGCCCCACGGCCACGGTATCGGGCGGAATTCCCATCAGGGCCATGTACTGCGCGTTCCACACCACAAGCTGGCCTTCCGCGTCGAGCACGCAGACCCCCTGCGGCAGGCTTTCCAGCGTGGTCTGCAGCAGTTCTCGGCTGAACTGCACGGCGTGGCTGGCCTCATCGAGAATTCGCCCGATCTCTTCGGCATCCCGGCCGCCTTGGGCCATGGCAATCGCCACCACGTTGCGTGCCGAGGGCGCCCCGATCACGCCGGCCAGCACGCGCTCGGCAGCGCGGACCAGCGCGGGCGAAACCGGCGCCGCATCGGGCGCAATCGCGCGGCGAGACTGCGCGTGGAAATCGGCCAGCGTGCGCTGGGTCTCGGCCACGCCAATGAACTGTTCGAGCAGCCGGCGCAAGTCACCCACGCTCGCGCCGATGTCATGGCCACCGCGCTCGTCCACCGCCACGGGATCGAGCACGAACCGGTTGGCCTGGATTTCGTCGATCAGGCGCGGCCGCGCGCCCAGGGAAAAAGCGATGAAGCACGCGGTGTTGATCAGCAGGCTGGCGAAGATGGCAAGGTTGACGAACGGCGCCTGCGCCACCGGCCACATGCCGCTGCCGCCCCCCGACGCCGGCCCGGCTGCCGTGGTGAACGCAGGGATGGCGATCGTGCCCAGCCAGACCAGGATGCCCGCCGCCACCCCGGCAATGGCGCCGCGCGCGTGGGCGCGACGCCAGTATATCCCGCCGATCAGCGGCGGAACCAGCTGCGCCGACGCGGTCAGCGCGGTAAGGCCAAGCTCGGTCGGGCTCTGGATGTCGCGAATGCCAAGGTAATAGAACCAGGCCAGGGCGGCCAGCAGCACCACGGTGACCCGGCGCACGGCAACGACCACGGCGCCGATCGCCTGGTCCGCACGCCATCGGCGCAACTGGCCCGCCAGGATCGGCAGGATTACCTCGTTGGACACCATGGCCGAAATGGCCGTGAGTTCGACCACCACCATCGCCCCGCCCGCCGACAGGCCGCCGAGCAGCGCCAGCGCCGACACGACACTTTCCTGGCGCTGCATCGGAATGGCGAGCAGTTGCAAATAGGGCGCCACGCCCGTGCCACCCAGGCCGGCGCGGATGCCCATCGCAATCGTCAGCGTGGCGAGCACCCAAAGCGCGAAATAGGCCGGAACCACCCGCCGCGCCCACCGAATGTCTTCGGCGCGCTCCAATGTCACAAAGCCCAGGTGAAACTGGCGCGGCAGCGTAAAGGCGGTGATCGTGCACAAGGCGGTGAGCGTGGCAAAGCTTGGCAGCGCGGCCGCCTGCAAGGGCGGCAACACGCCCGACAGATGCGGCGTCGCCGCCGTCGTGCCGCCCGCAACCGCGCCGGCCATCAGCACGACGACCAGGGCTGCCACCGCACCAAGACCGGCAAGCTTCACCAGCGATTCCACCGCGATCATGCTGACGAAGCCGCGGCTGTGCTGGGTCAGGCTGGGCCGCCGCGTGCCAAATGCCATCGCCAAAACCACCAGTACGACCACGATCGCCAGCGCACTTGCGCCTTCGCTGTCACGGCGGGCGGAGGCAAAGCCCCATACATCGGCCAGCACCTTGAGTTGCAGGGCGATGTAGGGGAGCGCCGCGAGCGTTGCCACGAGCGAGGCAAGAATGCCCAACGCCCGGCTCTTGCCAAAGCGCGCGGCGAGGAAATCTGCCAGGGAGCCGACATTTTCCTGCTTGGCGAGCAGCGCGATACGGCGCCACACCGGTGCCAGCAGCGTCAACGCCAGGACCGGGCCAAGCGCATTGGCGACGAACAGCCAGCTTCCCTCGCTGGCATCGCCCACGGCGCCGAAATAGGTCCAGGCGGAACACAACGTGGCGAGCGACAACCCATAGCGCATCCCGCGCCATCGCCCCGACGCGCCCGCGGCGGATGCCGGCCGCCGGTCTGCCCGCCAGCCGATCACGCTCAACACGCCGACATAAACCGCGATGGTCGCCAGAATGGGGGCAAGATCGGTCAAGCGCGCAAGAGCCTTGGCAAGGGGACAACCCCAACCATGCACTGCAGGGCCGGGCCGGAGCAAGCGCCGGCGAGTCTAGGCCCGATGAAAGGCATTTGCCCGCCTTGCTGCAACATGGCCCGCGTTGCCCCTGCGGCACCAGCAGCGGCATGACACCATGTTGCGGGCTTTGCAGGGCGCCCGCTATCGCGCCGCGAACGCGGCCAGCCGCCCCGCAATCAGCGTTTCTGCCTCTGCCACGATCCGCTCGATCAGATCGCGGCACGTGGGCACATCATGGATCAGCCCCTGGACTTGTCCCGCCCAGATCAGCCCGGCATCGAGGTCACCGCTTTCCAGTGCCGTTCGCCCGCGCGCGCCGGATACCAGGGGGCGAATGTCTTCGAACACCGCGTCAGGATCGCCCGAGCGCGCGATCACCGCGTCAGACACGCTGTTCTTGGCCACCCGCCCGGTATTGCCAAAGCGGCGGAAGATCAGGTTGGTCGCGCGCTCGTCATTGGCGACGAGGAAGCGCTTCACCGTCTCGTGGATCGGCGCTTCGACCGTTGCGCAAAAACGGGTACCCATGTTGATGCCCTCGGCCCCCAACGCCAGCGCCGCGACCAATCCGCGCCCGTCGGCAAAGCCGCCACTTGCCAGCATCGGCACGCGCACCTGGTTGGCGGCGGCCGGAATCAGCACCAGGCCCGGCACGTCATCCTCGCCCGGGTGCCCGGCGCATTCGAACCCGTCGATAGAGATTGCGTCGGCCCCCATCCGCTCGGCCGACAGGGCATGGCGGACGGCCGTGCATTTGTGGATCACGGTGATGCCATGCGCCTTGAATGCTGCGACATGCTCATGCGGGCGGTGGCCGGCGGTCTCGACGATCGTAACGCCGCTCTCGATGATCGCCTGGCGATAGGCGGCATAGGGCGGTGGCGAAACCGAGGGCAGGATGGTGAGGTTCACACCGAACGGGCGATCGGTCATTGCCCGGCAGCGATCGATTTCGCGCCGCAGGTCGCCAGGGGTGGGCTGGGTCAACGCGGTGAGCATGCCCAGTCCTCCCGCGTTCGATACGGCAGCGGCAAGCTCTGCCCGCCCCACCCACATCATGCCGCCCTGGACGATGGGATGCTCGATGCCGAGCAGTTCGGTGATCCGCGTGCGCAGCGCCATCACAGCGCCTCGACGATCGTGACATTGGCGATGCCGCCGCCTTCGCACATGGTCTGCAGTCCGTAGCGCTTGCCGCGGGCGCGCAGCCCGTGGATCAGCGTGGCCATCAGCTTGGTCCCGCTGGCACCAAGCGGATGGCCGAGCGCGATCGCCCCACCGTTGACATTAAGGCGCGCGGGATCGCCGCCGACATGCTTGAGCCAGGCAAGCGGCACGGGCGCGAACGCTTCGTTCACTTCGTACAAGTCGATCGCGTCGATCGAGAGCCCCGCCTTGCGCAGCGCCCGATCGGTGGCAAACAGCGGCTCTTCAAGCATGATCACCGGATCGCCGGCGGTGACGGTAAGGTCAACGATCCGCGCGATCGGGGTCAACCCATGCGCTTTAAGCGCGCGCGCGCTCACCACCAGCACGCCGCTGGCGCCATCGCAGATCTGGCTGGCATTGGCGGCAGAGATCACGCCGCCTTCCTGCAGCAGCCGCACCGCGCCAATCCCATCCAGCGTCGCGTCGAACCGAATGCCCTCATCGCGCAGATGCGGTTCGCCATCGACCAGCACGGGCACGATCTCGTCGGCAAAGGCTCCCGCTTCGGTGGCGGCCGCCGCGCGGCGATGGCTTTCCAGTGCATAGCGATCGAGCGTCTCGCGATCGAAGCCGTGCTTGCGCGCGATCATCTCGGCGCCATGGAACTGGCTGAACTCGGTTACGCCAAAACGCGCGGCGATGGCAGGGCTGACAGGACCGATGCCGATGCCCTCACGCTGGTGGAACGCCAGGTTGGAGAACATCGGCACCCGCGTCATGCTCTCGGCCCCGGCAGCAATGACAATATCCTGCGTGCCCGACATCACCGCCTGGGCCGCGAAATGCACGGCCTGTTGCGACGATCCGCATTGCCGATCGATCGTCACCGCCGGCACGCTGACCGGCAGCTTGGATGCGAGCACGGCGTTGCGGGCGAACGCAAAGGCCTGCTCACCCGCCTGGGTAACACAACCCAGGATCACATCGTCGACCGCCGCCGGATCGATGCCGCTGCGATCAACCAGTGCGTTGAGCACAGTGGCAGCCAGATCGGCGGGATGCACCCCTGCCAGGCGGCCGTTGCGGCGGCCGCCTGCGGTGCGAACGGCTTCTACGATATAGGCTTCAGCCATGCTCAGACTCCCTGAAAATTCGGTTTGCGGCCCGTGGCGATGTTGGCGCCACGGCGATGGTCAGCAGCCCTTCCACACGGGCGCGCGCTTTTCGGCGAAGGCAGCCGGGCCTTCTGCCGCGTCTTGCGACAACAGCATCGCTTCCAGCGCGGGGTAAGACCATTGTTCGGCCATGGCCCGCTCGGCCGGCGTATCCAGCCCGCGCAGCACCGCGTCCTTGGTCGCCCGCACGGCCATTGGGCTGCAGGCCAGAATGTCTGCCGCCCATTGCCGGGCGAGCGCGAGCACGTCTCCGTCCGTCACCGCGTTGACAAAGCCCAGCCGCATCCCTTCCTCGGCCGATACCCGCCGGCCGGTGAGCATCATGCCCATCGCCTGCTTCAGGCCGATCGCGCGTGGCAGCCGCTGCATACCACCGGCGAGCGCGGCCAGCCCCACGCGCGGCTCGGGCAAGGCGAACACCGCGCGCGATTGTGCGACGATGATATCGCAGGCCAGCGCGATCTCGAACCCGCCGCCCATGGCCACCCCGTTCACCGCCGCGATCACCGGCTTGGCCAGGTCGAACCGCGCGGTAAGGCCGGCAAAGCCGCTGGGCGGCGTTGCCATGCCACCGCCCGATGCCTGCTGCTTCAGGTCATGGCCGGCGCAGAAGGCCTTTTCACCAGCGCCGGTGATGATCGCCACCCATTGGTCGGGATCGGCAGCGAACGCATCGAACACTGCCGCCAACTCCTCGTGTGCTGCAGCATGCAGCGCGTTGTGCGCCTCGGGCCGGGCAAGGGTAATGATCGTGAGGGGGCCGTCACGCTCGACGGTAATGCTTGGGCCGGTCACAAACGTTCCTTCCTGGTGCGCTTGATCGCCTTGCACGCGAAGCTTGCGGAACAGCGCGGGCGCACTGCCTTCTGCTGCGCAGGCCGCGTCGCGGGGTGAAACCGCGCTTGCGCCAACGCGTGGACATCATCGCGGATCTGCCGCTGCGGTTCGTTGGGGATCACGTGGCCTCTCCATTGGCATCCGTTGCCCGGATTGCGATGAAATGGGGAATAGCGAACATCGGGCGATTGGGCTTTGCCCGGGCGGTGCGCGGATTTTGACATTTCTTGCGCGCCGGTTGCTGCCCGCCCCACGCGCGTGGTTCCTCGCCAGCACAAGAGCAAAGGAGAGGAAACATGCACCCGGCCGATCATGCCGCGCGCAACCCGCACAAGGCCGCCCTGGTGCTGGCCGAAACCGGCGAGACGATCTGTTTCGGCACGCTGGAGGCGCTGTCCAACCAGAGCGCATGGCAATTGCGGGCACTGGGGCTGCGGCGGGGCGACGTTGTCGCCACCTTGTTCGCCAACGCGCCCGAAGTGTTCGTGTTCGGCTGGGCCGCGCAGCGATCGGGGCTGTACCAGACGGCGATCTCGAATAAGCTGAGCCCGCGCGACATCGCCTATATCCTGCGCGATTGCGGCGCGAAGCTGTTGGTGGTTTCAGCCGAGCATGCCGAACTTGCCCAGGCGGCGCTGGCCGACCTGCCGAACCTTTCCGCCTATCGCTGGACCGGCGCCGACGATCGGCTGGGCGACTGGCAGGCCGCAGCCGCGCGTCTGCCCGAAACCCGGATCGCCGATGAAAGCGCCGGGACCGACCTGCTCTATTCCTCGGGCACCACGGGCCGTCCCAAAGGCGTGATGCCGGCGCTGCCCGATGGGCCGATCGGCGCCGAAACGCCGCTGATGCGGATGGGCGCCACGCTTTATGGGATGGACCAGCACACCGTCTATCTCTCCACCTCACCGCTTTACCATGCTGCGCCGTTGCGCTGGGCCATGGCGGTGCAACAATTGGGCGGAACGGTTGTGGTGATGGAAAGGTTCGATGCCCAAACGACATTGCGCCTGATCGAACGCCACCGGATCACCCACGCCACATTCGTCCCCACCCATTTCGTGCGAATGCTCAAGCTGCCCGATGCAGTGCGCGCCGCGCATGATCTCTCTTCGCTGCGCGCCGTGGTCCATGCCGCCGCCCCCTGCCCCGTGCTCGTCAAGCGCGCGATGATCGATTGGTTCGGCCCGATCGTGCACGAATACTATTCCGGCACCGAATGCTGCGGGATCACCGCCCTGTCCTGCGAGGAATGGCTGCAAAAGCCTGGCTCCGTCGGCCGTGCCGTGCTGGGGCAGTTGCACGTTCTCGATGAAGCGGGACAAGAGCTGCCGCCAGGCGCGATCGGCTCGGTCTATTTCAGCGACGGGCCGACGTTCGAATATCTCAACGACCCGGAAAAGACGGCGGAAGCGCATGACGCGCGCGGTTGGGCGACACTGGGCGACATCGGCCATGTCGATCGTGACGGCTTCCTGTTCCTTTCGGATCGCAAGAGCTTCATGATCATTTCGGGCGGGGTGAACATCTATCCGCAGGAAATCGAAAACCTGCTCGTCACCCATCCCGCCGTCGCCGACGTGGCCGTAATCGGGGTCCCGTGCGAGGAAATGGGCGAATTGGTGCTCGCCGTGGTCCAGCCGGCCCCTTCCATATCCGCCGACGCTGCACTTGCCGAGGAACTGCGCGCTTTTGCCCGGCGCGAGCTGGGCTCGGTCAAGACCCCGCGCCGGATCGATTTTACCGATGCCCTGCCGCGCGAGCCCACCGGCAAGCTGTTCAAGCGCCTGCTGCGCGAGCGCTACGCGCCCCCCACCGGTTGAAGGGCGCGCGCCAAGCTTAGGGGATCAGCACGACCTTGACGCAATCGCCCCGCTTCTGCGCCAGAACAGCCTCGTTGATCGCGGCGAGCGGAAAGGTCTTTACCAGCCGGTCGAACGGAAATTGCCCGGCCCGGTGCGCCGCGATCAGTTCGGGAATGAAGCGCTGCGGATCGCTGTCGCCCTCCATGATCCCGACGATGCGCTGGCCATAGGTGATCATACCGGCCAGGTTGATCGTCAGGGCGTCTTCTGCGCGCGCGGGCACGCCAACGAGCCCGAGCATCCCCCGCGCGGTAAGCGCTCCCAGCACGGCCTCGATCGCCTCCACCCGGCCGCTGGTGTCGAAGGCGAAGTCCACGCCGTGCGGCAGCAGTGCACGCAGCGCAACAGTCACGTCTTGGGTGGTGGGATCGATCGTGTGCGTCGCGCCGAGTTCGCGCGCGAGTTGCCGCCGCGCGGCCACGGGCTCGATCAGCACGATCTGCGAACAGCCCTGGATCACCGCGCCCATCACTGCCGCCAGGCCGACCGGTCCTCCGCCGACGATGGCGATCGTCGATCCGGCCGGACAGGCCATCGAGCGCATCACGCCCCCAGCCCCGGTCTGGAACCCGCAACCAAGCGGCCCGAGGATTTCCAGCGGCGCTTCCGGATCGTCGATCTTGACGACATTGCCCGCGCGCACGATCGCGTGCCCGGCAAAGCTCGACTGGCCGAAGAAGTGCGAAGAGACCGCCTCATCGCCGCAGGCATAGGCCCTGGAACCGTCCTCCAGCCGCATTCCGGCGTAGTTGAGCGGGGGAAATTCGCGGCAATAGCTGGGCAGTCCTTCATCGCAGCGCGGGCAGTGGCCGCAGCTGGAAAAACCCAGCACCACGCGATCCCCGCGCTGCAAGCCGCTGACGCCCTCGCCCACCATCTCCACGATCCCGGCGCCCTCGTGGCCTAGCACGGCCGGCAACGGATAGGGCACGAACTGGTCGCGGAACACGAGATCGGTATGGCACAGCCCAACCCCGACAATGCGCACCATCACTTCGCCCGCGCGCGGGGCGTCCACGGCCACCGTCTCGATCGAAAATGCGCCATGGGGCTCACGGGCGACGGCGGCGATAGTCTGCATCAGGTTCCTCGAAGCTATTGCGGGGGATGTCGCCAACTGCTCGGGGTCTGGCCGGCATATTGGCGGAAGGCGCGGGTGAAGTGGCTCTGGCTGGTAAAGCCGGTCATGTCGGCGACCTGGGCCACCGACAGGTCGGACTGCCCCAGCAGGTCGCGCGCTCGGTCAAGCCGCGCTTTCATGACATATTGGTGGGGAGACACACCGGTCGCGCGCTTGAACACGCGGCAGAAGTGCGATGGCGTCAGCCCGGCCTTGGCAGCCAGCGCTTCCAGGCTGTGCTCGGCTTCCGGGCGCGCCAGGATGTCGTTCATGATCTGATGGATGCGATAGGCGGAAAAATCCGCGCTGGGAAACGCGCCTTCGTTGCTCAATGCCGAACCGCGCAGCGTGTGCGCCTTGAGCGCATCGAGCAACGTGCCGATATAAGCAGTGCGCTCGGGCGTGGGCGCGCCGTAGAGTTCGCCCAGGATCTGCCGGGTCAACGCAATGCCCAGCGGATCGGCAAAGGCGAAGCGCATCTCGCGAAACTGGCTGAAAGCCTGCTCCTGCTGCAACTGCGACAGGGGAACGGAAACGGTGACCACGTCCAGTTCCCCGTCGATCCGCCAGCCGGTGCGGCAGCCTGCCGGCACGATCGTTGCGCAGCCAGGGATCGAGCGCGCCGCGCTCCAGTGGTCGGCTTCCCACAACCGGGTATCGGGCTTGCCGCCGACATGGACCACGAACACCGGATCGACGAGCGCGGGCAATTCGTAACTGCCGATGAACTGGCGCCACCGCGCGAACTGCCACGCACCGATGTTCACGCTGCGATCGGGTGCGCGCCCGATCGTGTCGGCGATGATCGTCTCGTTCGTCGTCTGCCGGTTGCCCATCGCGCCTCTCCTCAGGCAGGCCGCAGATTGACGTCGAGGTTCTTGAGGCCGTTGATGAAGTTCGACCGGAACCGTCGCGGCAGCGCTTGCACTTCGAAAGAGGTAACACGATCAGCCAGCATGTCGAAGGCCACGCGCAACTGCATCTCGGCCAGTCGCGAACCGACGCAGACATGCTGACCCGATCCGAAACCGACGTGTGCCGCGCCGCGTCGCGCCACCAGGAAGCGGTCGGGCTCGGCAAACACCTGCTCGTCGCGATTGCCCGATATGTACCACAGGACAACCTTGTCCCCCTTCGCCACCTTCTGCCCGCCGATGACCGTATCTGCCATCGCGGTGCGGCGCATGTGCATCACCGGGCTGGCAAAGCGCACCATCTCGGCCGTCGCGGTCTTGAGCAGGTCGCGATCTGTGCGGATCGCCTGCCACTGGTCGGGATGGGCGGAAAAGGCGGCCACGCTGTGGCTGAGCGAATTGCGCGTCGTCTCGTTGCCGCCCACCAGCACCAGGATGAGATTGCCGACGAAATCGCGGAACGGCACCGGCACGCCGTCGACCTCCGCATTGGCAAGCAGCGACGCGATGTCCGGCGTCGGCTCGGCACGGCGGGCGTCGAACAAGTCCTGGGCGAAAGCGAAGAACTCGCCCAGGGTGGCTGCCATGGCATCCGGGCTCTGGCGGAATTCCGGATCGTCCTCGCCCACGAACGCGTTGGTCCAATCATAGAGTTTGGGCCAGAGGTCACCCGAAACGCCCAGCAGTTCTGCCAGCGTCATCAGCGGCAGTGGCGCCGACAGCAGCGGAACGAGATTGACCGGCTCCCCCAGCGGGATCGCATCGATCAGCCGCGCCACTCGCTCGCGGATGCGGGCCTCGATATCTCCCAGCCGCCCTGGCGCCAGGGCGGGCATGATGAACTTGCGATAGCGGGTGTGGAGCGGCGGATCGCGCGAGATGAAGGGCACCCCGATCGCGGATTCGCCAGCGCCCGTCAGCCCCACTTCGTTCTCGTTGAAAATGCGGTGGCCACCGTTTTCGTAAGCCGACGAAAACAGCTGCGGCTGGCGCGAAACCTCCACGATGTCGGCATGGCGCAGCACCGACCAGAAGCCGGCACCGTCGGCCTCGGGTGTCCAGTGGACCGGATCGTCCCGGCGCAGCCCGGCAAAAATGTCCCAGGGAACACCGGCCTCGTAAAGGCCGGGATCCTTCAGGTCGGTGCGAATGGCCGTGCTCATCGTCAGAAGCCCACCCGGATGGACGCGCCGTAAGTGCGCGGCATGGCCGGAACCAGGAAGTTGTAGGGAAAGCCCGCCCCGCGCAGGTCGAGCCCATAGGCATACGTGCGGGCGTTCAGCAGGTTGTTGGCAAAGGCCTTGATCGTGAAGCGGTCGATCGTGAGCGCGGCGGTGAGGTTCACCTTGGCATAGCCTTCCTGCTGCAATTCGCTGTTGCGCTGCGCCGTGCCCACGGCGTTCACCGCATTGAACGGCGAGAAGTATTGCCGCGAGAAATAGGCAACGTTCGGCGACACCGTCAGTCCGGTGCTGCCGTTGCGGAACACGGTCACGTCAGCGCCCGCCTGCGCGGTGAAACGCGGCGCGAACGGCAGATCGTTGCCCGCCAGATTGGTGCTTTGGAGCGTCAGTTCCTTGTACGTGGCGTGAAGATACCCGGCCGCCAGGTTGAGGACCAGGCCTGGCCCCACCCGCAGCCGCGCTTCGCCTTCGGCGCCATAGACTTCGGCCTTGGGCGCGTTGACCAGGTAGGACACGGGCCCCGGCCGCGTGTCCTGCACCTGCTGGTTGCGATAATCATAATAGAAGCCGGCCATGGACAGCGTCAGCGCATTGCCGAAATAGCGCCCCTTGAGGCCGACTTCATAGGCGTTGACCCGTTCGGGCTCGATGTAGTTGATCCCCGCCGAAGAGGTATAGCCACCGCCGTTGAACGCGCCGGAACGATAGCCGCGGTTGTAGCTGGCATAGACCAGCGTACCGTTGTCGAACGTATAGCCCAGCGAGACACGCCCGGTGAGCGCGTTGTTGCGGCCATCCAACTGATAGCGCGCCGCCGCGTTATAGGCACAGGTCCCCGGCACCGTCTGGCAGGGCACGGTGGTTGCCAGCGGCGTCTGCGTCCCGCCGATATCGCCGGCAAACAGATAGGCGTAGCCATCGCGGTACTGGCTGCGGTCCCAGGTGTAGCGCGCGCCAAGCGTGAGGGTGAGCTTGGGCGTCAGGGCATAGTCGCCCTGCGCAAAGATGGCGTAAGAGCGGCGCACCTGGCGATAGTGCTGGAAGAAGCCGCCATTGATCGTTGGCGCGATCGCCTGGCCGATGTTGAACGTGTTGTCGGTGATCGTCTCGTCCCAGCCATAGAAGCCACCGCCCACCAGCTTGAGCTTGCCGGCATCATAATTGAGGCGCGCTTCCTCGCTGAATTGCTGGAATTTCGACTGCCAGTTGATGTCGAGCACGTCGAGCGGGGAACCATCGGCCGCCTGCTGCAGGTTCTGCTTGCCACCATCGCGCGAGGTGATCGAGGTAAAGGTGAGCGCGGGCGAGAAGCTGTAGGCGATCGTGGCCGAGGCGCCATAGGCCTCGGTCTTGTTCAGGCCGATGCGGTTCTCGTTGACCTGGAAGAAATCGAGCCCGCGGCGGTAGGGCTGCAGCCCCTGCATCGCCGCCTGGCTGCCGCGATCGCGCCCGCCATAGACTTTGAGCTTGATATCGAGCGGCCCGTTGCCCGGGCGCATGCGCAGCGTCAGGCGGCCCTGCAGCGTATCCTGCGAATTGGCGTCGCGCCCGCCGGGATAGACATTCTGGATCTGGCCGTCGCCCTTGGCATAATTGCCGGCGATCCGCACACCCAGTTCGTCCTGCACCATCGTCGCTTCGACCGCAGCCTGCGCGGTGAAGGTGTTGAAATTGCCATAGCCAACCTCGCCATAGCCTTGATTGCCACTCAGCGTGGGGGTCTTGGTGATGAAGTTGATGGCGCCGCCCGTCGTGTTGCGCCCGAACAGCGTGCCTTGCGGCCCGCGCAGCACTTCCACGCGTTCCATGTCGAACAGGCCCATGCCGTGCGCGGTGCGGCTGGCGAGATAGATATCGTCGACATAGACGCCGATCGGCGAAGCCTGGTTGGAGTTGTATTCGTTGGCCACGCTGATGCCACGCAGCGAGAAGTTGGGCTGGGTCGAGCCATAGGGGCTGCTGACCTGCAGGTTGGGCACGGCGGTTGCCAGGCTGGCGGAATTGGTAATTCCCTTGCTGCTCAGCGTGTCTCCGCCAATTGCCGAAATCGCGATCGGCACGCGCAGGATGGATTCCGCGCGCCGCTGCGCCGTGACGATGATCTCGCCCTCGCCGGCTATCCCGCTGGTTGCTGCCGGCGCCGCCTGATCCGGCGTCGCAGGCGCGCTGTTGGCATCTGTGGTGGACTGCGCAAATGCCGACATGGGAAGTGTCGACGCACCCCCCGCTAGCAGCGCAGCGATGATCCTGGCTTTCATGGTGCCTCTCCGTCTGTTTCAAGGCTCTGTCCCGGCCTTTTCCAGTTGACGGTGTAGCGCAGCATTTCGCGCAGCGCGTTGCACCGACTTGCCGCGCTTTTTGACATTTCTTGCGCACCGCACGGCAGGCATCGGGCGATCTGATACGCCCCCGGCAAGAGCGCGACCGCAGGGCATCGCGCCGACCAAACGGAGAGCGACATGGAGTTCGAAGCGTCTTTTTCGATGACCATCGGCGGCCGGGCAGTGACCGGCAAACACGGCTTCGATGTGGTCAATCCAGCAACCGAAGCAGCGATCGCCCGCGCCCCGGATGCGTCACGTGACGAACTCGATGCCGCGGTCGCGGCGGCACGGTCTGCCTTTCCGGGCTGGGCGGCCACCGCGATCGACACCCGCGGCGCGCTGCTCGTGCAGCTGGCCGATGCGCTGGTGGCGGAAATCGACGGTTTTGCGAGGCTGCTGACTGCCGAGCAAGGCAAGCCGCATGCCGACGCCCGGACCGAGATCCTCGCCTCGGCCTATTGGCTGAAGGGGGCGGCCAGCCTGGCGCTGCCGGCCACCGTCAACGAGGACAGCCCGGAACGCCATAGCGAGACGCGGCACGTTCCCATCGGCGTCGTGGGCGCCATCGCGCCCTGGAATTACCCGATGGTGCTGGCGATGTTCAAGGTCGGCCCGGCGCTGCGCGCAGGCAACACCGTGGTGCTCAAACCTTCGCCGTTCACCCCGCTGACGACGCTGAAATTCGGTGAGCTGGCCGCACGCATTCTGCCGGCCGGCGTGCTCAACACCATCAGCGGGGGCGATCAGCTCGGCCCTTGGCTGACCGAGCATCCCGGCATCGACAAGGTGAGTTTCACCGGCTCCACCGCAACCGGTCGCCGGGTGATGCAGAGCGCGTCGGCCACGCTCAAGCGCGTTACGCTGGAACTGGGCGGCAACGATCCCGCGATCGTGCTGCCCGATGCCGATGTGGAGGCGCTGGCCGAGCCTCTGTTCTGGGCAGCGTTTGCCAACAACGGCCAGGTCTGCATCGCCACCAAGCGGATGTACGTGCACGAACGGGTCTATGATCGGCTCAAGCAGGCACTGGTCGCCTATGCCCGCACGGTGAAAGTCGGCAACGGCGCCGAGCAGGGAACGCAGCTTGGCCCGGTCAACAACGCGGTGCAATTTCGCCGCGTGCGCGACCTGATCGCCGATGCACGCACACAGGGCTACCAATTCCTGACCGGCGGCGAACCGCACGCCGGACCGGGCTATTTCGTGCCGGTGACGATCCTGGACAATCCGCCCGAAGCAAGCCGCATTGTCCAGGAAGAGCAATTCGGCCCCATCCTGCCGCTGCTCAAGTTCAGCGACGTGGACGAGGTCATCGCCCGCGCCAATGCAAGCGAGTATGGCCTGGGCGCCTCGGTCTGGGGCACCGACGAGGACGCTGCGCTGGCCGTGGCGCAGCGAATCGCCAGCGGAACGGTGTGGATCAACGAGACCCAGCATCTCAGCCCGCTCGCGGCCTTTGGCGGCATGAAGCAATCGGGCCTGGGTGTCGAAGGCGGCACCGAAGGGCTGCTTGAATACACCAACGCCCAGACCCTGGTTCGCCGCCGGAAGGCAAGCGACTGCTAGGCGGCGTGGGCAAATTCTTCGAGCCTCCGGGGCGGGCCATCTCGCCCCGGGGCAACCGCCGGCGCCCGGCAAGCTCTGGCCATTTGGCCAGCAAAGCTCAGATGGATTGGATGGTATAGGCGAACCAGGCTTGTTCCGCGTGGTCGTAAAGCTGGAGCACCTGGCTCTCCGCCGTCAGTGTATAGTGGCCGGACGAGCCGCGATCGTACCCACGGGCCGTGTTGCCATCGATTTCGAGCGAAACGAATGCATCGTCGCCAGCATCGTGCAACTCGGGAAGGGTGCCGCCGAATTTGGCCGAACGATCGCCGTCTTGGCCTTGGAGGCGGCCGCCCCGAACCTCTGCCGCGATTTGCAGGTCCTGCCCGGTCGTATGGTCGTGGACACCTGCCACCTTCTTTTCGAAGATGAAGGCGTAGGCTGCGGCGGCGATCATCGCGCGAGTGTGCGGTAGCATTCCCACCAAGTGGGAGCGGCGGCGCCAAGATGCAAGCGGGCTACTTGCCCGCAACGCCTTTTGCGAGAACGATCTTTCCCGCAGATGCCTGGAGCATCGCCGTTCTGGGCGCTGCGCACCGCATGGCCGTTGGATCGCCATGATCGGCGGCGCTGGCCGGCCGGTGGGGCATCTTATAATTTCAGGTTATAAGATGATCCGTTCATTATATTTCACTTGATCACGCTGCCACGCCATTCCGCCCCCACAACAAAACACCACCATGGTGGAGAGGGCAACGAGGCGAGCCAGCCTTACGGGCTGCTGCGGCGGCAACACCTCTTCGGCGATGGTGACCTGGAGGTGTACATGAAGGGCTTTTCAACGATCCGGTGCAATCTGCTCGTCGGTTCTGCGCTGGCGATCTGTGTGATGGGCGGACAAGGTACGGCGCAGGCGCAATCGGCTCCGCCCGCGGATCAGCCGGCGCCGGCCGAACCCAAGCCGCAAGAGATCGTGGTGACCGGTTCCTACCTCGGCAACATTCGCCAGGAAAACCGCGCGTCGCCCATTCTTGCGGTGGACAACGCCGCCATCGCGCGCACCGGCTCATCCTCGATCGGCGATCTCACCCGCTTCATTCCGCAAAACGTCGGCAGCACCGGGGGCTTGCAGGATCTTTCCAAGGGCGGCGCCGATACGCGCGATACCCGCTCTGCCAACCTGCGCGGTCTTGGCGCCGGCTCCACCCTGGTTCTGCTCAATGGCCGCCGCGTGACCCCGCAGGGCGGCGACGATTACGTCAACCTCAACAGCCTTACCCCCGACATCGCGATCCAGCGGGTCGAAGTCCTGCTCGACGGGGCTTCGTCAACTTATGGCGCCGATGCGGTGGCTGGCGTTTTCAACGTGTTGACCGACACCCGGTTCACCGGCCTGAAGGCCAGCGCCCAGTTCACCAGCGTGGCGAAATCGCCGGCATGGAACGCGCAGGCCATGCTGGGCGTAGGCAACGATCGCTTCCACACCGTGCTTTCCGGCTCCTATCGGTTTCAGGACAATCTCCAGAATTCCGATCGCGCGGTCACCAATTTCTTTAACCCCACGGCGGCCGGCTATCCCGGCAGCTATCTGCTGACAGGCCGCCCGCTTACCGCCACCGGGGGCCATGTGGTGATCAACGGCAACGATTACACCGCGCTTTACGATGCCAACAAATCGGCCACCGGCACGCTCAAGGTGGTGGACCCCAATTGCGGCGCGGATGGCACCAACAGCATCTATTCCCCCGCCAGTGGGGCCACGTTCGGCCTGGGCAACTGCCTCTACAATTTCCAGCCCAAGAACCCGATCCGGCCGCGCGCGCGCAGCATCAACATCCACAACGACACGACTTTCGAAATCAACGACGCCAACACCCTGTTTGCCGAAATCAGCTATTACCATCAGGATTCCCAGCGGTTTGGCGTGCCGTCCTATGCGCAGAATGCCGGCAATGCGACGATGCCCGCGTCCAATCCCTACAATCCGTTTGGCGTGGACGTGCTGTTCTATGGCCGTGTCATCGGTGCCCAGGGCTTTCCGGGTGGCTACGAATATCGCGTGATGCGCGACACGGTGAACCAGCAGCATTATGTGGCCTGGGCGCGCGGCAGCCTGATCGGGCGATGGAAGTACCTGGCCACCGGCACCTACTCCGCCTCGCAGACCATCGCGCGCGATCGCGATACCGACATGAACCTGTTCCAGGCCGCCCTGCGCGGCTATGGCGGCCCGAACTGCAACACCAACTTCCTCGGTGGTGGCAGCGGCGCCGTGGCCGGACAGGGCAGTTGCCTCTATTACAGCCCGTTCCAGGCCAACCTTGCGCAGATGGATCCCTCGCTGATCCACAACCTGCAAAGCGACGTCTTCACCGATTTCAAGCGCGAATACTACATTGCCGAAGCGGTGGTGAACGGCCCGCTGGCCAGCATCGCCGGCCACGAGATCAACGTGGCGCTGGGCGCGCAATATCGCCGCGAGAAATCGACCACCACGTATTCCGACCTGCTGCTTTCGGGCTATGGCGGCTTCCTGGGCAAGCATCTCAACACCGCTTTCTCGCGCGAGGTGAAAAGCGTGTTTGCCGAAGCGAACTACCAGCCGATCGACAGCCTCACGCTCAACCTGGCGGCGCGATACGAAGACGCCGGCGGCTATAGCAAGGCCGTGCCAAAGGTGGCGGCCAATTGGCGCCCGACCGAATGGTTCTCGTTGCGCGGATCGTACAGCAAGGCATTCCAGGCGCCCACGCTGGCCAACGGATCGGCCTCGTTGATCGGCACCAACGTGGTCAATGTCACCGACCCGGTCGATGGCACCACCTCGTTCCGCACGATCCAGACTTATGGCAATCCCGATCTCAAGCCGCAGTCGTCCACGGTCTACAACATCGGCGCCACATTCGTGCCAAAGCGCGGCGCGCGCTTCTCGATCGATTACTGGAAGTATCAGTTCAACAACCAGATTTCGACGCAGAACCCGCAGCAGGTGGTCAACACCGCGCCCAACGGCAGCGCGGTCATCCGCGATCCGCTGACCGGCACGCTGCAATCGGTGATCGTGACCAGCTTCAACGCGCCCAGCGGCACCAAGACCGCCGGCCTCGATCTCCAGGGCCAATATGCGTTCGATGCCGGCCCCGTCCAACTGACGCTGCGGGACACGCTGACCTATCTCCTGGCCTATGACGTCGATACCGGCGTGCTGCTGCGCGATGCCAACGGCAAAGTGACGGGTTCGGTCGTCTATGATGGCGTAGGCTATCGCAATGCCTTCACCCAATCGCCCACGTCATCCTCGGCCGCGCCACGCTGGCGCAGCGTGGCCGGCATCGACGCCGGGTATGGCCCTCACACGCTGTCGCTCACCTGGCGCTACACCGCCGGCGTCAAGGACGATTACGGGCAAAGCCTCAACACCTCGGGCAGCGGCGCGGTGGTGCCGACCGTCGCCACCAGCGTCAGCGCCTTTTCCGTGTTCGACGCGCAATATAGCCTGAATTTCGGCAAGGAAGATCGCTATGCGCTCACGCTCGGCGTGATCAACATGTTCAACACCGCGCCCGGATTTGCCAAGTACAACGGCTACCTGCCCTCGATCGCCGATCCGTTCGGACGGCAGGTCTATGCGCGCATCGCGGCCAAGTTCTGACGATGGGTGGCGGGCTTGAGCGCAGCATTCCAGCCGGGACCGGCGCCTTTGCCGCCTGCCTGCTGGACGACGCGCGCAGCGCCCGCCACCATGCGCCGGCCGCACGATCGCCCGTGCGGTTCCCTCTGGCGCACAGGTTCCGCATGCCCCGCACCCCCAGCCTTTCCACTTTGCGCCAGTTCCGCATCCTGGCCCAGGCGGCCAACTTCAGCCGTGCGGCAGAACTCGTGCATGTGTCACAGCCGGCCCTTTCGCGCACCATTCGCCTGCTGGAAGAAGATCTCGGCGCGCGGCTGTTCGATCGCAACCGCCGCCATGTTGCCCTCACGCCGGCCGGCGAAGACCTGCTGCGGCTGACCGAGCGCCTGATCGCCGATTTCGACGACGCGTTCGATCAACTGGGCCAGACGCTGTCAGGCCAGCGCGGCCGGATCGCCCTGGGCGTGCTGCCGTCCTATGCGGTGGGCGACCTGCCCGGCGTGCTCAGCCGTTTTCGCGATGCCTGGCCCGGTGTCGATGTCACGGTGCGCGAGGGGCTCGCGGGCACGATCTACCAGAACTTGCGCGAAAGGCTGATCGATCTGGCGGTGATGACTCCGCCCGACGACGCCGGGGAGGACTTCACGTTCGTGCCGCTGTTCACCGATCCCTGCGCGCTGGTCTGCCGCACCGGAGAAGCACCGGCCAATCCCGGCTGGCACAGCTTTGCCGATGCCCCCTTCATCGCCATGGCGCCCACCAGCAGCGTGCGCCAGATCACCGATGCGGCCCTGGCCCGCGCCGGGCTCGCCCCGCGCCCGCTCTATGAATGTGCACAGCCCGCCACGCTGGGTGCCTTCATCGCCGCGGGCCTGGGGATCAGCGCGCTGCCGCTCTCGTGCCGTCCCATGGTGGGGGCGCATGATCTGGAATGGCATCGCCTGGATGACAGCCGGGCCGAACGGGTGATCGGCATTGCCCATCTGTCGGGCCGCAGCCCCTCCCCCGCCGCCCAGAACATGCTGAGCCTGCTGACCGCCAAGGGGGCATACTGATGCCGGTTGCAGCCGTCCTGCCCGTGGGGGTTCTGGCGCTGGGGGCGCTGGCGATCGTCGGCGTGATGCTGGCGGTCATTCTCACCAACCGGCTTTCCCCGCTCGCGGCAATGATCCTTGTGCCGGTGATCGGCGCGGTCCTGCTGGGCCAGGGGGCCGGCGTTCCGGGCTGGATCATCGCGGGCGTGACCAAGATCGCGCCGGTGGCTGGCATGTTCGTCTTTGCCATCCTGTTCTTCGGCGTGGTCAGCGATGCCGGACTGCTGGCGCCACTGGTAGGCGCGGTCTTGCGCCTGGTGGGGCGCAAGCCGTCGCGCATTACCATGGGCACCGCGCTTTTGGCCTTGCTGATCCATCTCGATGGGTCGGGCGCGGTATGCTTCCTGATCACGGTGCCGGCCATGCTACCGCTTTACGACCAGCTCGGCATGGACCGCCGCATTCTGGCCTGCTGCGCCTCGCTGGCTGCCGGCGTCAATTTCCTGCCGTGGACGGGGCCCACCTTGCGCGCCAGCGCCGCGCTGCATCTTACCCCGGCCCAGATTTTCACGCCGATGCTCCCGGTCCAGTTGGTCGGCCTCGTCTTCGTGTTCGCCGCAGCGTGGTGGATGGGACGAGGCGAGGAACGGCGCTTGGCCGCCTTGCCCGGCGCGTCGGCGGCGGCCGATGCCGTGCCGACCGCCCCGGCGACCACGGACCCGCTGCACCGCCCGCGCCTGTTCTGGCTCAACCTGGCGATTACGCTCGCGGTCATTGCCCTGATGGTCACCGGCGTGGCAGAGCCGGCCGTCGTCTTCATGGTCGCTTTCGCCCTGGTCCTGACGATCAACTATCCGCGTGCCGAAGAGCAGCGTCTGCGGATCGAGGCGCATGCCCGCCCCGCCATGATGATGGCCGGCGTCCTGTTCGCAGCGGGCGCGTTTACCGGCATCATGAACGGCGCCGGGCTGATCCATGCCCTGGCCCAATCCAGCGTCGCGCTGGTTCCCGAGGGCATGGGGCGCAGCATACCGCTGCTGGTCGCGCTCACCGCCATGCCGCTCAGCGTCGTGTTCGATCCCGACAGTTTCTATTTCGGCGTCCTGCCGGTGGTGGCGCAAGTGGCCGGCCATTTCGGCGTGCCCAGCGTGCAGGTGGCCCAGGCCGCGCTGCTCGGCATGCACACGGTCGGCTTTCCGATCAGCCCGTTGACCCCGGCCACCTTCCTGGTGGCAGGCCTGAGCCGCATCGAACTGGGCGCGCACCAGCGCTTTGCCTTTCCCTGGCTGCTGGGCGCCACCCTGGTGATGACCGTGGCGGCGCTGGCCATCGGCCTGATCGGCATATGAGTGAGAAACGCATGAGAAGTATACGCATCGGTGCCGGGGCCGGCTTTGCCGGAGACCGGATCGAGCCGGCCGTCGAATTGGTCGAACGGGGCGAACTGGATTACCTCTGCTTCGAATGCCTGGCCGAACGCACCATCGCACTGGCGCAGCTTGCGCGGCGGCACGATCCGGCCGCCGGCTATGATCCCCGGCTGGCGCGGCGGATGCGTGCGGTGCTGGGCCCGGCCATGGCCCGCGGCGTGCGTATCGTGTCCAACATGGGGGCGGCCAATCCCTTGGCCGCCATGAACGCCGCGCTCGACGTGGCGCGCGAGATGGGCCTGGGCGGCATTCGCATGGCGGCCGTGCTGGGAGACGATGTCCTGACCAGCATTGCGGGCCAGGATCACCCGCTGGTCGACCGCGAAGGTTCCCTGGCCGATCTGCAGCCCATTTCGGCCAATGCCTATCTCGGCGCCTTTCCCATCGCGCGTGCCCTGGCCGAAGGCGCGCAGGTGATCTTCACCGGCAGGGTGTGCGATCCTGCGTTGTTCCTGGCGCCGATGATCCATGCGTTCGGCTGGGCCGAAGACGATTGGACCAGGTTGGCGCGAGGGACGGTGGTTGGCCACTTGCTGGAATGCGCCGGGCAACTGACCGGAGGGTACTTTGCCGATCCGGGTTACAACGACGTGCCCGGCCTGGCGCGGCTGGGCTTTCCGCTGGCCGAAGTGGGCGAAGACGGCAATGCCGTGCTTACCAAGGTGGCCGGCACGGGCGGGCAACTGACGCTCGCCAATGCGCGAGAGCAGGCGATGTACGAAATCCTCGATCCCGCCCGCTATCTGCAGGCCGATGTTGTCGCCGATTTCACCACGCTCCAACTGGCCCAGGCCGGGCCCGATCGCATTGCGGTTTCCGGGGTTACCGGCCATCCGCGGCCCGAAACCCTCAAGGTATCCGTCGGCTATGAGGACGGCTTCGTCGGCGAAGGGCAGATCGCATATGCCGGGCCGGGCGCGGCGGCGCGTGGGCAACTGGCGCTCGATATCGTGGCAGAGCGGCTGGCCTTGCTGGGCCTGCCGCTCGATGAAGTCCGCTACGACCTCATCGGTGTGAACTCCGCCAATGTCACTGGCCGGGCGCCAGATCCGGCCGAAGTGCGCGCGCGCGTTGCCGCTCGCTGCGCGGACCGCGCCATCGCGGCGGAAATCGGCGCGGAAGTGGAGGCGCTCTATCTCAACGGGCCCTCGGGCGGCGGCGGCGTGACCACGACGCTGCGCGAAGTGGTGGCTGTTGCCTCCATCCTCATCGGGCGCGAGACGGTGACGCCTTCCATTGTCCACGGGGTCAGCTGATGCAGCTGCGTGACCTCGCCCATGCCCGCACCGGCGACAAGGGCGACACTTCCCAGATCTGCGTCTTCGTGCGCGACGCTGCCCAGTTCGCGCGGCTCGAAAGGCTGCTGAGCGCCGAACGGGTGGCCGCGCACCTTGCAACGCTGCGACCCCTGCGGATCGAGCGCTTCGTGCTGCCCAATCTGGGCGCGGTGAATTTCGTGTTGCACGGGGTGCTCTCGGGCGGCGTCACGCGCTCGCTGGCGCTCGATGCCCACGGTAAGACGCTGGGCGCGCAACTGCTGGATATGGAGATCGACGATGCGTAGCGCCCTTCTGCTCGGCGGTGCCCTGCTGGCCCTTGCCTCTGGCGCGCAGGCGCGGGTCACGGCCATCCATGTCGAGACACGCACACCCGCTCCGCTCACGCCCGGAGAGCGCCCTTACGAGATCATCACCGGCACGTTCGAGGGCGATGTTTCGCCCCAGCGCGATGCGATCATCACCGATATCGCGCAAGCGCCACGCCAGCCGAATGGCCGGGTGGCCTATAGCGCCACCTTTGCCATCGCCCGGCCGCTCAAGGGCGGCAGCGGCGTGCTGTTCTACGATGTTCCCAATCGTGGCAATGGCAAGGTTGGCCCGGACGAAGATGGCCACATCCGCGTGATCAGCGGTTGGCAGGGCGATCTCGCCCCGGCGCCGGGCGTACAGACGGCCACCGTGCCCACGGCCAAGGGCCTCACCGGCCTGGCCCTTGCCCGCGCCACCGATCTGACAGGCAGAACTTGGGGACTGACCGGCGGCATTGGGCGCCCGGTGCCGCGCCCCCTGCCCGTTGATCTCGACCCGGCCCATGCCCGGCTCTATCGCCAGGGCAGCGATGCCGCCCCGTTGCAGCCGATCCCGCCGGATCAATGGGCGTTTGCCGATTGCCGCGCCGCGCCCTTCCCCGGCACGCCCGATCCGGCGCGCATCTGCCTCAAAGGTGGGTTCGATGCCGGCCAGGCCTATACCCTGGTCTACCAGGCGCGTGACCCGCTGGTGCTGGGCATCGGCTTTGCCGCCACGCGCGATCTCGTCGCCTTCCTGCGCCATGCCCGAACCGATGACCATGGCACGCCCAATCCGCTGGCCGGGCAAGTTCGCTGGAGCGTGGTCAGCGGCACGTCGCAATCGGGAAATTTCGTCAAGAGTTTCATCAACCTCGGTTTCAACCAGGATGAAACCGGCGCGCGGGTATTCGATGGCGCCAACCCCAATATCGCCGCGCGGCAGGTGCCGCTCAACTTGCGCTTTGCCGTGCCCGGCGGGGCGGCCACCCTGTTCGAGCCAGGCAGCGAGGGCACCCTGTGGTGGACGCGGTATGCCGATACCTTGCGCGGGCGTGGGCGACACAACCTGCTCGACCGCTGCTCCGCCACACACACCTGCCCCAAGATCATGGAGACGTTCGGTTCTACCGAGCTGTGGGGGCTGCGGCTTTCTCCGGCGCTGGTAGGCACTGATGCGCGGGCGGACGTGCCAATTGCGGCCAACGTGCGCCGCTATTACTTTCCCGGCGTGACCCATGGCGGCTCCTACACCGGGGGCATTTCGCTCGATGGTGACAAGCCCTGGCCTGGGGCACCGGTCTGTGTGCTGCCCAACAATCCCAATCCCTCGCTGCCCACCATGCGCGCGCTGCTCAAGCGCCTGGTGCAATGGGTCAGCACCGGCCGGCCCCCGCCACCCAGCCAGTATCCCACGTTGGCCCACGGCGATCTCGTCGCGCCAACGGCCGCCACTATGGGCTGGCCAGCCATCCCCGGTGCGCCGGTGCCGGACGGCAAGTTGAACGACCTGCTCGATTACGACTATGGCCCCGGTTTCGATTATCCCGATCTATCCGGGGTGATCACCCGGCAACCTCCGGCCATTCGCCGCACCATTCCCTCGTTGGTGCCGCGCGTGGATGGCGATGGCAACGAATTGGGCGGCGGGGTGCCTTCGGTCCAGCACCTGGTGCCACTGGGCACGTATCTTGGCTGGAACGTGCTGGCCCATGGCTATGGCGCAGGGGGCCCATGCGGGTTTGCCGGTGGTTTCATTCCGTTCGCCGTCACCCGCGCCGAACGCCTGGCCAAAGGCGATCCGCGCCCCTCTCTCGAAGAACGCTATGGCACGCATGCCGGGTTCGTCGCGCGGATCAAGGCCGTTGCCGCAAGGCGCGTAAAGGAAGGCTGGCTGCTGCCTGACGATGCCGCGCGCCTGGTGGCCGAAGCCGAGACCAGCCCGGTCCTGCGCAAGCCTTGAACGGAACCGATCAGGTCCGCACGCGCCCATCGGCGCCACGAACGATATGTTGGCCTCGTTGACGGTGGACAGGCAATCGATGAGGCCACCACAATGTTCGGCCACCCGCGCGGCATAGCGGGCGAACAGTGCGCTCCCGCCTCATTCCCGGCAAACAGACGACGATGCGCTTTCGCCGTCGCCGGCCCGCGCATGGGGCCATTGCGGATAGGGGCACAACAGGCGGGTTCGGCCCGGCCATGGGCTGTCTTCGCCCGCCGTGGCCGTGATTGCCTTGGGTGCCACACCCTTTTCCCGCCAGGCGACCAGCGAGGAGAAGATGTCAAAGCGATCGGTGGCGGGGCCACCGCGACCGTGGTTCATGCCCGGCACCGCGTAGAAGCGGATGAACCGTGCCGACTTGCCATGTTCGTGCCGATCCACGGCCGCCAGCCAACGGATCGTGTCCAGCACGGAAAAGACCGGGTCGCTCACGCCATGGAACAGGATGATCTTGCCACCGCGACGGTAGAACGGCGAAAGATCAGTGGCATCGGCGTGCATGAAATCCACCGGCGCTTCGTGCAGCGCCCCCCATGGTACATGCGCCGCGCGATAGGCCTCGTCGATGTCCGCGCCAAGCGCATAGCGGGTGAGCGACGTGACGTTATCGGCCACATCGAGTGGCGGGGAGCGGAATACCGCCGAATTGCTGGGCGCACCAAGGCGCAGCAACGCGCCGTTGTTGATGGGAGAGGCATAGGAACCCATTTTCCAGATGCGCCATCCTTGGGTTACGTCATTTGCCGTCTTTGCGCCGATTCCGGCATCCCACGCCCAGTCGGAATAGATTGCCTTGCCATCGCGGGTGTGCGGCCCACCCATCACCCGCCGCAGGGCCGCGACCTGCATGGGCAGCAGGCAATCAGGCGTCTTTTGCGCCGGGTCATCGCCATGGCACGTGACCTTGGCGAGTTCGGGCACGACACGCGCCGTGGTGCAGGCGGTGAAGTGCTCGATCATGCCATCGGTGCGCCCGTCCAGGCTATCGCAGGCCTTGAGGATCGCCCCTTGCGCCAGCAGGATGTCATCGTCGCTCATCGCCTTGTTGACGAGCGGCAGGCCATCGCTGCCGACCTGGCCCATGGCCTTGGCCACGGCAGCAAAGGCCTGTCCATCCCAAAGCTGCGCGATGGAAGCGTGGGCAAGGTGGAAACCTGGATACCCGATCAAGGCGGCATCGAATTCCTGCGGGAACCGCTGCACCGCCATCATCGCTTCCTGGCCACCCTTGGAACCGCCGACGAAATAGGTGAACGCAGGCGCGCGGCGATAGTAGGCACGGATCAGCGCCTTGGCCGCCTTCACCACGGGGCCGATATAGCCAAAGCCATAGTTGTGGCGCGCTTGCGCATCGTGGCCGAACGTCACCACGCCCTGGCGCGCGGGATCGGTGTTGACCGCATTGTCATGCCCGGAATCCGAAGAGACGACGGCATAGCCCTGCCCCAGCGCGGTTACGCCTGGCTGGCTGGAAAAGCCGCCCGCCGCATCGCCCAGGTTGCCGTCAGACCCGCCACCCCCTTGAAACACGAAGCGGCCGTTCCACCCCGCCGGCAAGCGCACGTGGAACTTGATGGCATACGTCTGCCCATTGGCACCGGCGCGCTCCTGCATCTTGCCTATCACTTCGCAATGAGCGGGCATGGCCGGCGTGGATGATGCAGGCCGGCCTTCCTCTGCGGGGCGCGCTTGCGCAGGCGTCGCCTCGCGAAAGGCGGCAAGCGACAGCGTGGTGGACGCATCGGGAAAGGCCACCCTGGACAAGGCGGCGCAATCCTGCGCGGACGAAACGGGCGCGGCCTGCGCGGGGCTGGCCCAGGCCAGCAGCGTTGCCAGTGTCAGCGGGCCCATTGCCAGATCGTGCTTCATCGCCGCTCCTTCGCTCTGTTCTTGATCGCTATTGGGTTATGCTAAATAACACGGTCCGCGCAGGGCAACCGCCGGCGCCCCTCTTGCCCAGGCCGCATCAGATCGAGATGGACATTTCCATGGACAATCCGTTCCTCGCCTATCCCGGCTATCTTCTGCGCCGCGCGGCGAGCAGCCGCCTGGCACAGTTGTCGCAGCATCTCGAACCCATGGGCGTGGGCGTTTCGGAAGGCTCGATCCTGGTTCTGATCGGCCGCAATCCGGGCCTGTCGCAGGCGGAATGCGGGCGTTTGCTGTCGATCAAGCGCCCCAACCTCAACCCCATCATCCGCCGCTTCGTCGAACGCGGCCTGGTGGTGACCAGCCCCGGCCGCGGGCGCATCCAGACGTTGAACCTCAGCCCCGCGGGCAAGGAACTGGCCACCCGCATCGTGGCTGAATTCTCTGCCCACGAGGCGCGCATCTATGCGTCGGTGCCAGAGCATCTGCGTGCCGAACTGGTTCCCTTGCTGCGGGCGCTGTGGTGCCCGCCTTGATCGGCTGCGCCGACAGGGCATGAGCCCTGCCGGGACAAGCCAAGCCATCAGAACGTCTTGCTGAGGCGCACGCCATATTCGCGCGGCGCGCCATAGAGTTCGTTCTTGCCGTTCTGCCCGGCCACGTAAAACTTGTTGGCCAGGTTGGTGCCATAGACCTCAGCCTTGAAGGTCCCCATGTCGAGCGTGATACTGCCCTGGAGCAGGCCACGCGCGGCAATCAGGTCGGTAGAGGCCTGGTAGGTGGGATAAGCCCACTGCGAACCGATATAGGCATAGCCCAGGCGCGGGGTCAGCGTGCGATCCCCACCCAGTTCGATGCGATAGGCTGCCGAAACGTTCCACGTCCACTTCGGACTATAGAGGTTGGGCCCGCCCGCGGTGCTGGTGATCACATAGTTGAAGCAGCCCGTGCCCACCGTGCCGGGGGTGCCGGCCGGGTTGCACTGCGGCGTGTTGACGCCCGCCGGGATCGCCCACTTGTTGACCAGCGACAGCGCGCTGAGCGAACTGTCGACAAAAGACAGGCCGCCATCGACCGACAGGGCATCGAACTTGCCCTGGAAGCTGGCCTCGAAGCCCTTGATATCGGAATTGGCGAGATTGACCACGCCGCTCTGCCCCGACAGCGGGTTGATCACGTCCATCTGGAAGTTGTTATACTTCATGTAGAACGCGCCGATCTGCGTCTTCACGCGGCGGCCGAACAGGGTGGACTTCCAGCCCGCTTCGTAATCCCATACCGTTTCCGGGGCGAACGTGCCGCCCGGCGGATTGATGCCTCCGTTCTTGTAGCCGCGCGCGGCAAACACGAAGAGCAGGTTGTCAGCGTCGGGCTTGAAGTTGAGCGCCAGCTTGCCGGTCATGCGGCCATCGCCTTCGCTGCCGGTCTGCGGCACCAGCACGGTGGCGCCCACCGGCGGGGTGGACAGGACCTGGTCGATTGTGGAGCCGGCCGCCGCGCGATAGACCGCGCCAAAGCCATCGACGTGGAAATGCGAATAGCGCAGGCCTGCATCGACCGAGAACTTGGGCGCGATCTGGTAGCTGGCCTGGCCGAACACGCCGAGCAGGACCTTGTTGGTCATCGGCTGGGGCAACGTGGTGAACGCCCCGTTGGTGCTGTTCCAGTTGCGCAGATCGATCTTGTTGCGCTGGGCATAGCCACCCAGCACATACTTGAACGCCCCACTATCGGGCGAGATGATGTTGATTTCCTGGCTATAGACCCGCTCGCGCACGTTGTTGGCGCCAACCACCTGGTTCTGCACTTTGCCCAGCGCGGCGAGCGCCGGATAGGTGGACCAGTTGGTGGGATTGATCGAGCTGGCGTCGGTTTCGGTCACCGCCGAGAGGCGCTTGTTCTGGTACGCGGTAACCGAGCGCACGGTCAGCCCGCCGTCGAACTGGTATTTCGCCTCCAGCACCGTGGCGAACGCGCGCTCGAAATTGGCGATCGGCGAGTCATAGCTGACCGTCCAAGGGGTGTTGGTGCGGCCCACGACATAGGGATTGTTGGCCAGCGTGGTGTTGATCGGCTGCAGTGCGAAGCCGCCGGTGCGGCGCTGCACCGCTTCCACTTTCAGGTTGGCCTGGAACCCGCCGGTCTTGAACAGCGCCTGCACGCGGCCGTCGATCTCGTTGAGCCGCTCCGGCTGGTTCTTGGCCGGCCCGACATCCTTGAACCAGGCATCGTGGCGGTTGAACAGGCCAGAAGCGCGGATGGCGAAATTGTCGCCCACCGGCAGGTTCAGCGCCCCGTTAATGCCGGCATTGTTGTAATTGCCATAGTTGGCTGCGGCATAGCCACCCAGCTTGCCCAGTTGCGGGCGCTGCGTGGTGAGATAGACGGCGCCACCGGTCGAGTTGGCGCCCGAAAGCGTGCCCTGCGGTCCGCGTAGCACTTCGGCCCCGGCCATGTCATAGAACTGGCCGTTGGACACGATCGGCGTCTGGAACACGCCGTCGATATACGTGGCAACACCGTTGGTCACCTGGGGCGAGGCAGAGGCCAGGCCGATACCGCGGATGTTGAAGCTGTCGGTGATACCCGAGCGCGAAATGGTGATGCCCGGCGCGGCGGTCTGCAGATCGAGTGCACGGCTCACGCGCTTTTCGGCCAGCGCTTCACCCGAAAGCGCGGTAACCGCGATGTTGACGTTCTGAACGCTCTCGCGCCGGCGCTGCGCGGTCACCACGATGTCTTTCACGCCGGGCTCGGTCGCGACGGCGGCCGGCTCTGTCGTTTCCGCCGCGAAAGCCGTTATCGATGAAAGGGCCGAGCTGCTCAGCAGCGCAAAAGCCACCAAAGGTTTCACTCGAAATCCGGTCATATTCCCTCTCCACACCTGCAGCGCGTTTCGCGCCTTCAAGTTATGTTATATAACATATGATGGAGCTGATCCAGTGGCCTGTTGTGGCGCACGAAAGAGATTTTCATCTGTGGCTGCGCGGCAACACCTGCGGGTGGAAACGCGCCAGCGGCGGCCAACGCTCAATGCACGCGCAGCAGCTTGTCCGGGTTGCGGATGACGTAGATCGCCTGGATCTCTCGATCCACGACCAGCAGCGCGGTGGTTTGCAGCAAGCCGTCGGGTTCCCTGGTAATGAACCCCGGCAGCCCGTTGATCACGGTAAAGCGCACGAGTTCCGACGGGACACGGCGCAACCGCGCCAAGGCCATCTGCGCGCGCAGATATTCGCTCGCGCCGTGCAGCACACGCGCCACCGACGGGCGCTTCCCACCGCCATCGGAATGGAACTGCACGTCCTGCGCGAGCAGAGCGCTCAATCGCGCCACGTCGCCTTTCTGGGATGCTTCGAAAAAGGCGATCGCGATGGCCTTGCCTTGGCCGTGATCGATCGGAAAACGTGGGCGGGCATCGCGCACGTGCATCCGGGCACGCCGGGCGAGTTGGCGGCAAGCCGGCTCGTCCCGGTCGAGGATGAGGGCGACTTCCTCGAAGCTTTCCCCAAACACGTCGTGCAGCAGGAACGCCGCCCGTTCCAGCGGGGAAAGCCGTTCGAGCGCCAGCAGCAGAGGCAAGGTCACATCGTCGTCCAGCGCTTCGTCCACGGTCGGCTCGGGCAGCCAGGGCCCGATATAGCGCTCGCGCTGAACGCGCGCCGATTTCAGGTGATCAAGGCACAGCCGTGTGACGATCCGGCGCAGGAAGGCTGCCGGCGTGGCCACCTGGCCATGGTCCACGGCCTGCCAGCGCAGGTAGGCTTCCTGCACCACGTCCTCGGCATCGGCCATCGTGCCCAGCATGCGGTATCCTGATGCCTGGCCAACGCACCTGAGTTGGGCAGGCCTGCTCCTGCCTTTGCTGGCAAAGGGCGGCGGCCGCGTTTCGCTCGACAACCTGCTGCGACACAAGTCCAGGCTGGCGCATGCCAAATAACGGCGATGGGCCTTTGAGTAGCTCTTATTTTCTAGCAAAGTTTCGTCTCCCCATTTAAACGCGAGCGCGTCCGGCGCCGGACCTGTAAAACCCGCGACGAAGCCCGGCAGGACGTGTTTGATTGCGTCGAGATGTTCTACAACCCGGTGCGCAAGCTCGCCAAGATCGGCATGCCGTCCCCCGTCGAGTTCGAACGGCAACAGATCCTGACAAACAAAAGGCGTCTACAAAACTAGGGGCTATTCAGTATGCCTCAGTTCACCTGGCTCGCTGTCCCTTCGGCGCGCTGCTTTATAATAGCCAGAATATTGCTCTGAATGTCGCCCAACAGAATTTCGCCCCAAAGCTGCGCGTATAGATTGACGTGCGTCTTGGCGATGTAATGCGTCCGCAGGGTCAGCAACGTCCGGTTCGCGGCCAAAGGGGTCAGCGTATAATCGCCGGTATCGATCTTCAGGAATTGCCCGTCAGGTGCAATATGCCGGTCCGTGTAGTCCTGGAGCGAGCTGTTGATGAAGGCAAACGACCATCCAAGCCGCCGTCCCGGTTGCCATTGGATGATCCGCTCCTCGAAATTGATGTGATCACCCCAATAGGCGGTGCGGATGGCGCCCACGCCATACCCACTCATTGTGGTTGCACGCGGACGCGGCAGGCGCAGCATGCTTTGCGTGAAATTCCATTGCCCTTCGTCGCGTCCAATATGCGCATTGGCTACGGCAAATGGCCAGACTTGCGCGGGCGCAGCCTCGATCACGATCGAGCGGGTGAGCGTGACCGGCTGCTCTGTGATCGGGATCCGGCTTTCCACGCTGCCACACATCAGCGGCAAAAAGAGCAGCGAAGCCTGAAATCGAGCCGGATGAGCCCGCCCTTTGCGCACGCGACGCAGGATGTAGACGCCAAGCCAGCCAAAGGCCAACCAGATGGGTGCCAGCATGACAAGGCAGATGACGCCCTCGCGCAGGAATATTGCCGATCCTGCGCAGACAATCGCGCCGAACACCGGCGGCACTGAAAGGTAAAAGGACCGTGGTCTCTCCAGCGCGGGATCCCCGACATAGCAGATCAAGGCGCAAAGATAGGCTGGCAGAACGGCCAGGAACCACAGGCTGGCAAAGGCCACGCTGTTCGCCTTGCTGGCGTTTATCAGGATATAGGCGCTGAACGCGATGGCCAGTGCCAGCGTGAACCCCGCGAGGATGCGTCCGCGATAGAATGGAGCATCGGTCATAGTGCAAACTCCGGTTTGGCGACCATCAGCCAGAAGATGGCGATGACGCCGACAAAGGCAGGCCAGCCCAAGGCGAACCACCAGCGCGCCAGGCGATGATAGTGCCGGGGCAATTCGGTCCCGTCTGGCGTGGCTTCGGCGATGCGGCGCATGGCGATCTGAATGGCCACCACCGGCAGCCAGCAAGCCCCCACCAGGATGTAGAGCACGATGGCGGCTACCAGCCATGGCGTGGTCAGCGGAAAGCCGGCCAGATGGGCCAGCCATACACCTGTCACCGGCTGCACAATGACGGCGGGCGTGGTGAACAGCCAATCGGCCAGTTCGACATTGCGGTTCACCACGCGTCGCGCCGCAAGCACACCCGAACGGTTGGCCATCCAGCCGTGAAACGCCGTGCCAAGGCCAGTGCCGAACAGCAGCGTCGAACTGAGGATATGGATGGTTTTGAGAAGCAGGTAATCAGGCACGGAGCTTTTCCATCGCGTTAATGGCGAGAGACAGGCCGAGGACGGCGAGGTTCTTGACCAGGGCTCCAAAGGGATCGCCCCAGAGTTCGGGCGCGATGGCGGCAAGGATCAGGCTGTAGGCAACCATCAGCGCGACCCCCACCAGTGCGGCCCCGCGGCAGCGCAGGATCAAGGCAAGGGCAACCGTCATGTCCGCCAGCGATCCGGCCCAGACGGTGCCAATCGCGGCCTCCCCCGTCAGGCCGAGGCGGGCCAACAAGTGGGTGTTGCGCCCCATGGGCGTGAGCAACAGTGGCACCAACCCACCGGCCAGCCAGACGGCCGCCAAAAGCCCGCGCAGCGCAGGCTCCATCGGCACCAGGCGGGCGGCCAGCACATCGCCGTGCGTCGCCGGATGAGCGGCCAGGAATTGCGCGACAGGTTGCGGCAAAAAACCCAGTGCAGTCACGAATGGCTCCACCGGCGCGGCATTTCCTGCCTCCAGCATCGTGAGGCTGTCGCGCGTCACCGGGCCGATGCCCAGAGAGGCGACGGCCCGGAGCATCCAGCGCGGCACCGGCAGGCTGCTGGCCACGCCAAGGCCCAGCCAGTGTCGCAGAATAGCCATCAGGTCCAGGATACGCATCGGTTGGGGCCCCACCGCATCCACCACCAAGCTCATGGGTAGTGGTCGCTGCAAAAGGCGCCAGATCGCATCCACAAGATCAGCGATGGCGATGGGCTGCACCATGCCGCCGCCTATGTCGGGCATGAGCGGCAAGGCGGCCAAGGCGCTGAACAAGGCCGTGCTGCCCCCACCCCGCCCCACCACCAGCGAAGGGCGGACAATGGCCCAGCCCAGGTCCAGCTTGGTCAAGTGCTCGTCCGCTGCGCGCTTGCTGCGGTGATAGGCGGTGGTGCCCTCGCTGGCACCGAGCGCCGAAATTTGAACCACCCGCGCCACGCCCGCACGTGCGGCGCCATCGAACAGGGCGATAGCGCCTCGGGCATGGACGCCATCATAGTCCGCCCCGGCAGCCAAGACGCCTGCGCAATTCACCAGCGCATCATGGCCACACAACCGCTCGGTCCAGACAGTTGCATCGTCCCGGGCAAGATCGCAGGCAATATCTGCGCTGCGCCGCCCAGCCACCGTCACCGCGCAGCCTTCGGCGCGCAGCCGCCCGGCCAGATGCCCGCCGATGAAGCCACCGCCCACGATCATCACACGCATCGCGGCTTCCTCAATCCATGTTTGGCTGTGGGACACGCCGCCATACGGCCAGGCCCAGTGTAACGGCATGGGCGGGCTGCGAGGCAGCAATCGGGATCAACATGGTTGGCTCCTTTCCCGAGCTGCGGCCGGGATGACCGCGTCATGCCCCCGGCTTCGCAACTGGCATGCCAATTGCGAAGATTGCCGGAAAACCGGGACTTTTGCCGGTGAAGACCTCGTGCGAATGTAAACGACGTGAACGGAAACGCCTGCTATGCTGTCAACGATGGATACAGCCCTTGGCATCATGGCCTATGTCGGCGCGCTGGGCCTGACCGCACTGGCTAGCTTGCTGCTGGCAGGCTTTGTCGCGGCCAAGGCGCGTGGTTTGCCGGGCGCATGGACGCTGGTGATATTCCTGTGCGGAGTGGCGCTGTGGAGCCTGGCCATGGCCGCTCCGGCGATGCTGGGCGCCAGGGCAGCGCCCTTTACGCTGACCGTGATCGCGCTTTCGCCATTGCCAGCCGCAGCCTTCGTGCATCTGGTATTCGCCTTCGCGCTATGCGGTGCGCTGCGACCGGTGGCTTGGACCAGTTATGGCGTGGCGTGCCTGGCAGTGGTCGCAGGCATTTGCCTGGGCGTGGGACGAATCGTACCCTGGCATGGCTTTGCGGGGGCCTTTGCGCCCTCGCTGGCGGGCTGGGGAGTGCTGGGCGTTACGGCGGTGCTGTCGGTGGCGGGCCATGTCCGCCTGTTCCTGACATGGCATCAACAGAGCGGGCTGCATCGCGATCAGGCCGGCGCTGTGTTCGTGTCGAGCGGGATAGGACTTCTCGCGCTTACCGGCTTTGCTTTCCCCGCGCTGGGGATCGAGGCATATCCCTGGCCGGTGCTGGCGCTGCCGCTCTATTCGGTGGCCCTGGTCTATGCGGTGCTGCGGCATCGTTTCATGGCGGGCGATGTATGGGCGCGGCGGGGCTTGGCGTGGATCCTCCTTCTGGCGGGCGCGGGGGGCGCGGCAGCGCTGATCGCCACTTTGCCACTGGCGCTTGCCGGTCGGCCAGAGGGCTTTGTGGCGACATGGGCGGCCTTGGCGGGCGCCATGGCGCTTGGGCTTCTGGTTATGGCGCCGCTCAAGCGGCTGACCGACCGGCTGGTATTCCCAGGCACCCAGCTGGATGTGGAGCCATGGCGCGATGCCCTGGCGCAGGTGGCAGACGAGCAGGCGCTGGGCGAACTGGCCAACGCCATGCTGCGCCAGCACCTGGGCCTTGCCGCCGATGGGCCAGGGTTGGCGGTGAAGGGAGAGGCCGTGACGCTGGCCGGATGGGACGATGCACCCGCCGCGCTGCGCCACACCGCCGCCCGCATCGCCGCGCTGGTGGAGGAAGCCGCTCGCCGCCTCGCCAGCGCACACCGCATGGTGGAAGCAGAGCGCGAAGCGAGGCTCGCGGAACTGGGGGCGTTGGCGGCGACGATCGCGCACGATCTGCGGAACCCATTGGGCATTGTGCAGATGGCAGCCACCGGAGCCCCACCCGAAGTGCGCATGGAGATTGGCGAGCAGGTGGGGCGCATGAACGCGCTCGTCACCGACATTCTGGATTATGCGCGGGCATGGACCATTACGCCGCGCCCCATCGAAATGGCACCTTATCTGTCCGGATTTGGCGTGCCGGTGGATGTGCCCGATGGCATGATGCTCCACGCCGATCCTGCCGCCTTGCGCCGTGCTCTGGCCAATCTGGTGGACAACGCTAGGGCGATGGGCGGTGACTGCATGATCATTGCCGATTGCCGCAGCATCGAGATTTGCGACAACGGCCCCGGCATCGCGCCTGAGATCGCCGAAAGCCTGTTCAAGCCCTTCGTTTCGCGCCGGGCCGGAGGCACGGGCCTCGGCCTCGCCATCGTCCGCCGTATCATGGAGGCGCATGGCGGCACTGCCACGCTGGCCCGGCGCGAAGGGTGGACCACCTGTTTTCGCCTGACATTCGGGCCTGATTTGCGAGAGCGCCGATGATCCTGCTGGCCGATGATGAACCCGCCTTTCAGCGCCTGACTGCAGGCTGGTTGCGCACGCAGGGACATGAAGTGACCACGGTGGGCGATGGCGATGCCGCGCAAGCCGTCTTTGCGAAGCAGCGGCCCGATGTCGTGCTGCTCGATCTGGCGATGCCGCCACATCACGATCCGCAAGCGGGCATTGCGCTGATCTCCGCCTTTGCGCCTGCGCCGGTGGTGGTGATGACCGGTCACGCTGATCAGGCACTGGCCATGCAGGCGATCGAGGCGGGCGCCTGGGATTTTCTCGCCAAGCCGGTCGATCCCGATCTGCTCCGGGTCGTCGTCGCCCGCGCGGTAGAACGGGCGAGGCTTGCGCAGGAATTGGCCCTGCTGCGCGCGCGGGATGAAGCCAGCGAGGACATGGGCCTGATCGGGCAATCCCCGCCAATGGTCGCCCTGCGCGCGCTGATACGCCGCGTCGCCCCTACCAACATGCCGGTCATGGTACTGGGGCCCAGCGGTACCGGCAAGGAACTGGTGGCGCGCGCGATCCACGCTACCTCGCCCCGCGCCAAGGGTCCCTTGGTCCCGGTACATTGCGGGGCGGTGCCGGCGGACTTGCTGGAAAGCGAGTTGTTCGGCCACCTGAAGGGCAGTTTCACCGGTGCCCATGCCGACCGTGCTGGCCTCGTCGAAGTGGCCCATGGCGGTACGCTGTTCCTGGATGAGATCGGCGAGATGCCGCCGGCCATGCAGGTCAAGCTGCTACGCTTCCTGGCCGATGGTACTTATCAGCCGGTTGGCGCACGCGAGATGCGCAAATCGGATGTGCGCATCGTCGCTGCCACGCATCGCGATCTTGCCGCCGCCGTCGCCGATGGCGTGTTCCGCGAGGACCTCTATTATCGGTTGAAAGGCCTGGTGCTGTCCACGCCAAGGCTGGACGAACGCGGGGCGGACAAGGCGTTGCTGGCGCAGATATTCCTTCGCCGCGCAGCACCCGGCATCAGCTTTGGCGTCGCCGCATTGGAGTGGATCGCCCAGCGCACCTGGCCTGGCAACGTGCGTGAATTGCGGGCAGCCGTGGAATGTGCAGCGGCCTTGGCGCAAGGCACTGCGATCAGCGTCGAGGACCTGGCCTTTGCCACCGGTGGAACCGCGCCCGTTACCTTGCCCGCCGCGAATGTGACCCTGGAAGAGGAGGTCGCCGCGTTGGAGCGCCGCCGGATTATTGAATCGCTCGAGCGTACCGGCCACAACCATACCCATACCGCCCGCGACCTCGGCCTCTCGCGTGTCGGGCTGCTGAAGAAAATGGACCGCATGGGATTGCGGTAGGCGCCGCCAAGCACGACACTCATGCTCCTCACAAGGCACGCGAACCGGTCATATGCTCACCGTCATGGCAGAGCGTTGGCATGCCAGGGCTTGGGACCTTCCTACCGTACCCAGCGCTTTCGGCAATCGACTGCGTTGCGGAGAACAGCGGGCCTGCCACTGTTCGCCGGTGAACGACAGCGAGCAAATCTTTCAAGATGCTTTGGGTGCAGCCAGCGGTGCGGCAATCTTCGTTTCGCAGAAAGGGGCAATGAGAGTTTTGTTCAATTGCCCAACCAATCGGTGATGATCTCGCCGCGATGCCCCTCTGGCGCCAGTGCGGCGCGCAGCGCTTCCAGCAGAGGCGGCAGAGCCTGCGTGAAGGCGTAGGGCGGGTTGACGATGAAAAGGCCAGCGCCATTATAGATGCCGGGCTGATCGCGATCGTATAACCAATGCTCCACCGTCAGAAATTTCGGGATGTTGAGCTTGCGCAACTGCTCCTTCCACCGCGAATGCGTGGCACGGTCTTTCAGCGGATACCAGATCACCATCACACCATGCGCCCATTTGCGGTACGCTGCGGTGAGAGCGGCGATGATCCGCGCGCGTTCGTCCGTCTGCTCATAAGGCGGGTCGATCAGCACCACGCCGCGAGGTGTTCGGGGCGGCACCATCGCCAGCCAAAGCTCGTAAGCGTCTCGCTCATGCACGGCAGCGGATGTATCACGCATCGCGCCGCGCAGGGTATCGACGTCCTCGGGATGTTTTTCGTTCAAGATCAGGAGATCCTGCGGGCGCAGCAACTGCGCCAGAATCCGCGGTGAGCCGGGGTAAAGGTGCAGTTCGGACCCAACATTCACCGCCTGAACGGCGGCACGGTAGGGATCCAGCAAGGGGTTCGGGTCGGCAAAGGCCCGTAGCACGCCCTGCGCGGCTTCCCCGGTGCGTTGGGCCTGCTCGCCGTCAAGGTCGTACAACCCACAGCCGGCGTGGACGTCGATCAGGGTCAGCGCACTCTGTTTTTGCTGCAAAGCCCGCACAAGGGCGATCAGCAAGCAGTGCTTCACGACATCGGCGCTGTTGCCAGCGTGGAAGGAATGGCGATAATTCATTGTAATTCAGTATCCTGACGATCTGCCTCTAGAGGAGTTGCAGGGCGCAGGTGCCGCGTGCGAGGCGATTGAAGTGACCAATCGGGTGCTCCTATAATGTCAGGCGGAAACCTTCAACGCACTTCTACGCGAGGCTTCAAGCCCGCGTTGGCGATCGTCACCAGAGGCGTAGGAGGCAAGGCTCGATCGGCAGACACCCCGGCAGCACAACGGGGGCGGCGCCATGCAGGGCGCTCCGTGTCGATGCTGCTGCCCCCCTGATCCGGGTCAACATGCGCGCCGGCCAGTTTCAAGCGGCATCGGCGAACAGCACCAGGACCGCGCGCGAACCGCGTCAAGCCTTGAGCGCATCCGGGTTGGACAGCACGATCCGGCGCATCACCGTGCGCAATGCGGTGTCGAGTTGGGCGCGGTCTTCGCTCGACAGATCTTCCAGCCATTCCTCGTACATGTGCGTGCGTTCCTCACGCACCATGGCGTAGATCGCCTTGCCTTCGGGCGTGAGCGAGATCAGGCTGCTCTTGCGGTTGCGCGGATTAGGATCGCGCTGGATCAACTGCCGCGATTCGAGTGCCGCCACGGCACGGCTCACCTCGGAACGATCGACAAACGCCGCCTCGGCAATTTCGGCCGCGCTACACTGCTTCATCAGTTCGACATGCGAGATCACTCGCCATTCCGCCAGCGACATGGCCGCGCGATCGCGCACGTGCTGCGAAGTGACGCGGTCGATCATCTTGGCAAGCAGCAGGATGCGGTAGGGCAAGTGGCTCGGCCCGAAAAGCTGCCAGCGGCGCTCTGATACCGCCAGCATGGCGTGCCCGTCCCCCTCCACGAAGGAGCTGTCGCTCGCGAGGAGCGCGTGGCTGGGATTTTCGCTGGCGCTGTCCGTATCCATGCCGATTGCCATAGCCAAAAGATTGCCCCTTGTCATGCCGGACTTGTGGATGTATCAACAACTGACATAGTGAGAAATCAACAACTCACAAAATCACCCAGGAGAGGATCGCTTGGCCGAATCCCAACCCCCTGCGCCGGCACACCCCCCGGTGTCGGCGCCCCCCTTTGCACCCGACCATCCGTTTGCGCCGCGCTGCGAATTTGCCTTCACCATTTCAATCGATCTGGCGGGCCTGCGCTGGATCGAACCCTCTGCCATTGGCGATACCCGCGCCGCGATCTATGCGGCCAACGGCACGATCGAGGGGCCGCGCCTCAATGGCCGTGTCATCCCCATGTCGGGCGGTGACTTTCCGTTGCAGCGCCCCAATGGCGTGATCGATTTCGATGCGCGCTACTTGCTCGAAGCCGATGATGGCGCGGTCATCTATATGCAGAATCGCGGCTATCGCTGGGCGCGCAGCCCTGAAATCGCAGCGCGCATGGCGCGCAACGAGGATGTGGGCAGCGATGACTACTACATGCGCGTGGCGCCGCGATTCGAAGCGCCCGAGGGGCCGCATGCGTGGATGAGCCAGCACGTGTTCATCGGCGTGGCGGAGAAAATACCCAACGCCAACCGCATCCATTACTTCGTGGTGCTGTGATGGACGCGGCCGCGTTTGCTCCGCTGATGCGCCCCGGCAAGGATCCCCATACCGCGCCGGGCAAGCCCCCCCTGCCCCCGCGCGACCATGCGATCGAGCAGGACGCCGGGCTGGCGATCGAGCGCAACGTGGCGATCCCGCTGCGCGATGGCGTGCACATTTATGCAGATGTCTATCGCCCGGCAGGGTCGACCGGCCTGGCAGACCTGCCCTGCCTGCTATCGTGGAGCCCCTATGGCAAGCACGCCCGCAGCAACCGGGTGTTCTGGCCGCATTCGGGCGTCGATCCTGCTTGGCTTTCGCCGCTGACCCCGTTCGAGGGCGCCGATCCTCTCGCCTGGTGCCCGCGCGGCTATGCCGTGGCAGTGGTGGATCCACGCGGTGCCTGGCTTTCGGAAGGTGATTTCCACCACAACGGCGCGATGGAGGCGCAAGATTGCGCCGACACCATCGCCTGGCTGGCCGAGCAGCCGTGGTCGAACGGCAAGATCGGGATGACCGGGGTTTCCTACCTCGCCGCGATCCAGTTCTGGGTCGCTGCGCTGGCCCCACCCGCCCTAGCGGCGATCAATCCGTGGGAAGGCTTTACCGACTGGTATCGCGAATTCGCCTATCATGGCGGCATTCTCGAAACCGGCTTCCTGCCCCGCGCATCAGACAACATCGCCTATTCGCTGGGCCAAACCGAAGACACCTGGGCCAATGCCCAGGCCCACCCGCTTTACGATGCCTTCTGGCAAGGCAAGGAAATCGACCTTGGCGCGATCCGCACGCCGGCCTGGGTCGTGGCAAGCTGGTCGGACCACGGGCTGCACACGCGCGGCACGCTTGAAGCGTTCAAGGCCATTGGCAGCCCGCAAAAATGGCTGACCGTGCACGGCCAAAAGAAGTGGGCCAACTATTACCGCCCCGAAAGCCAGGCCGGGCGCGAGGCGTTCTTCGATCACTTCCTGCGCGGCCACGAAACCAGGCTGCCCGCCTGGCCGCGCGTGCGGATCGAAGTGCGCGATCGCCACGATGCCGCCGTGTGGCGCGATGAAGCCGAATGGCCGCTCGCTCGCGCCGTGGCGACACCGCTATGGCTCGGCGCGGACGGAGGGTTGCACGAGGCTGTGCCGGAAGCGCCAGGCAAAACGGCTTATGACGCGCAAACCGGCAGCGCGGTGTTCGAGCATCGCTTTGCCGAAGATACCGAGATCACCGGCCATGCCAGCCTGCGGCTGTGGGTGGAGGCCGACGGCGCCGACGACATGGACTTGTTCGTTGCCCTGCAAAAGCTTGACGCCACAGGGGCGCCGGTGGGGCAGACGTTCTATGCCTTTTTTGAAGACGGCCCGGTTGCCCTGGGCTGGCTGCGTGCCAGCCATCGCGCCACCGATCCGGCGCGCAGCACGCCGCTTCAACCGTTTCATTTGCACACCACCGAACAGCGCCTGAAACCCGGCCAGATCGTGCCGATCGACATCGAAATCTGGCCATCGTCCACTCGCTTTGCTGCCGGGGAAAGCCTGCGCCTGGTTATCCAGGGGCGCGACATCCCCGACAAAGGCCTACCCCGCCTGCCTTTTGCGGCCCACGCGCAGACCCGCAACGCCGGCCGCCACGTGCTGCACCTGGGCGCAGCGCACCCGTCGCACCTGCTGCTGCCGGTCGTGCCGGCCAGGGAGGACTAGCCCATGGACAATGCCGACGATCTTGCGCTCCATGCCGAGCACGCGTTCGACATCCGCATCAATTTCGACAAGCGCTGGGTCTGGCCCGTCTCGGGCGGAGCCAGCGCCGGCTACACCTCGGTGGGCGCTGGCTGCACCGTTTCCGGGCCGCGGCTCAACGGCCGGCTGGTTGATTTCAGTGGCGCGGATTGGCCGGTCGTGCGTGCCGATGGCGTGGTCGAACTCAACGCGCACTACATGATCGAGGCTGACGACGGCGCCCATATCTATATCCACAACCGTGGCTATGTGCATGGCCCGCTGCGCCTGCCGGGTATGGCCGAGGACGCGCCGCCAATCCCGCGCTATTTCCGTTGCACCCCCTATTTCCGCGCCCCGACCGGGCCGCACGAATGGCTCAACCGCAGTGTGCTGATCGGTGTCGGCGCGCGGCGACCGCACGTGTCGCCCGGCGATCCGCCAGACCATTCGCTGTTTCGCTACTACCTCGTGCGTTGATCGGGGCCGGCCACCGGCCCGCCCCCTTCCGCCCGAGCATCGTCATCATAACCACAACCCCGAACATGCAATCGGGGAACCAGAGAGGACGCCATCATGAAGGGTAAGACTGCCTACGCTTCCGCCCGCCACGCCAGGCTGCTCGCCAGTGCCGCGCTTGGCCTTGCGGCGATGCCATCGCTTGCGTCGGCGCAAGATGCGCCCGCCGCAACACCGGTCCCTGCCGCCGATCAACCCACCAGCGCCGAACGCGCCGAAGAACAGGCAATCATCGTCACTGGCTCGCGCCTTGCCAACAGCTCGTTCAACGCGCCCACCCCGGTCACTACGCTGGGCACCGAGCGCCTGCAAAAGATGGGCGCGACCAACATCGGCGAGGCATTGGCCACCCTCCCCTCGTTCCGCGCGTCATCCTCGCCCTCCAATTCGACGGTGGGGTCCAACATCAGCCCGGTCAATGCTGGCGCCCGCATCGCCGATCTGCGCGGGCTTGGCCAAAGCCGCACGCTGGTGCTGGTCGACAGCCGGCGCTTTGCCCCCAGCACGTCGACCGGCACGGTCGATCTCAACCTCATCCCGACGCTGCTGATCGAGCGGGCCGATATCGTTACTGGCGGCGCCTCGGCGGCCTATGGCTCCGACGCGGTTTCGGGGGTGATCAACATCATCCTCAACAAGCATCTCGAAGGGGTGCGCAGCAATTTCGAATATGGCGTGACCGATCGCGGCGATGGCAACAATTATGTAGCCCAGATCGCCGCCGGCACCAGCTTTGCCGATGGCCGCGGCCATGCCGTGTTTGGTGCCGAATACGACAAGGATCTGGGCGTGGGCGGGTGCTATACCCGCACCAACTGCTCGAACGAGGTCGGCAACCTGACGCAGACCGCTGGCGTCAACGGGCGGCCCGCCAACAACATCGCCTATAACGTACATACCGCGACGCTCACACCGGGCGGGTTGATCACCGGCGTCGTCAACGCCGCCGGCACGCGCTCGGCCGCGCGCGGTGGCCCGCTGGGCGGCTTGCAGTTCGACGCCAATGGCAACGCTGTGCCGTTCTCGTATGGCCAGAATGCCGGCGCTTTGTTCATGGAAGGCGGCACCGGTGCCGGCCTCAACAGCTTCTTCGGCGATCCGGCACTGTCGATCCCGGTCACCCGCTACAACGCCTTCGGCCATTTTGAGTACGAAGCCTCGCCCGCCTTCACCGGCTTTATCGACATGAGCTATGGGCATGTCGCCGGCTATACCAGCGGCCCCGAAGTGCGCGATGGCGGTTTTCCCGGGAATGGCAGCCTGATCAAGATCGACAATCCGTTCCTGCCCGATGCGATCAAGCAGACGATGCAGGCCAACGGCATCACCGGGCTGGTCATCGGCAAGCTGGGTACCGATTTCGGGCAGATGAACAGCGTGTCCAAGCGTGACACATTCCGCATCGTGACGGGGGCCAACGGCAAGCTCGGCGGCAACTGGGCATGGGATGCCTATGTCCAGTATGGCGTGACCGATTATACCCAGTCCACCGTCAACGATCGTATCACCGCCAATTATGCCAAGGCGATCGATGCCGTGGCCGATCCGGTCACAGGCAAACCGATCTGCCGCGTTGCGCTGACCGATCCCAATACCGCATGCCGCCCGCTCGACATTCTCGGCCAGGGCCAGTTTTCGCCCGAGGCCAAAGCCTATGCCTTTGGCACGACTTACCAGCACACCCGGTTCAGCCAGTGGGCAGGTGCCGGCAACGTGCATGGCACGCTGTTCGAAGGCTGGGCCGGGCCGATGACCGTGGCCACTGGGGTAGAAGCACGGCGCGACCAGTTGTCCATCACCGTCGATCCGATCTCGGCGGCCAACGGCTTTTACGTGTATAACGCGACGCCCACGCGCGGCCATGTGACCGTGATCGAAGGTTATGTCGAAGCCGGGCTGCCGCTGCTCAAGGACAGCCCGCTCGGCCGTAGCCTCGACCTCAATGGCGCGATCCGCCGCACCCATTACGACACCGCCAACCTTACTGTATCCAACAGCTTCAACGCCACGACGTGGAAGATCGGCGGCACCTATGCGCCGATCGACGGTGTGCTGCTGCGGGTCACGGAATCCCAGGATATCCGCGCGCCCAACACGGCAGAGCTGTTTACCACCCCGGTAACCGGCGTGGGCGCGCTGTCTGACACCAAGACCGGCTCGCAGGTGTTCGCGACGATCTACACCGGCGGCAACATCAATCTTCACCCGGAAAAGGCGCGCACGTTTACAACCGGGATCACGCTGCAACCTTCAGGCGCGCTGCGCGGGCTGCGGCTGTCGGCGGATTACTACAAGATCAGCATCCGCGATGCGATCGCCACCTTGGGCGCCCAGGTCATCGTCAACACCTGCAACACCACCGGCGCTGCCGATATCTGCGGGCTGGTGACGCGCAACTCCAGCGGCATTCTCCAGTCGGTGTCGGTGCTCTACCTCAATCTCAACCGCCAGGATCTCAAGGGCCTGGATTTCGAAGCCAGCTATCACACCAACCTCGGCGCGGAATCTGCACTCGATCTGCGCGCGCTTGCCACCCACACCATCAAGCTGACGAACAGCGCGGTGCTGATGCCGGGCACGACCACGCCGGTCAACCGCGCTGGCGACAACGGGCTCAACGGGGTGCCATCGTGGGTGGTCGACGGGTTCGCCTCGGTGACACTGCGCCGCCTGACGCTGAACCTGCAGGGGCATTTCATCTCGGGCGGCAAGTACGATGCGTCGCTGATCGGACCGGAAGACCCGGGTTACAACGTCAACCTGGTGAACAGCATCAACATCAACCGCGTGCCGTCCCGATTTTACACCAATATTGGTGCCAGCTTCGATCTGATCAAAAGCGGATCACGCACGCTTCAGGTCTATGGCAACGTCACCAACCTGTTCGACGTGATGCCGCCGCCATTGTGGAACGGCAATAACAACTCGGTCTATTACGACGTGATCGGCCGCCGCTATCGCGTGGGCGTGCGCTACAACTTCTGACCGATCCAGCCGGTCGCGGCAAACGGGGGCCTGCCGGCAGGCAGGCCTACACCCGCCCTTTTTCGGAGTGCGTGCCATTTCCGCCAAAGCACCATCGACCGCCACCCTGAACCGGCGCACCGTGCTGGGCGGCGCGCTCGCCAGCGGCACGCTATGGGTGGCCCCGTCCATTCGGGCCGCCAATGCCGGCGTGGTGCGCACCACCAGCGGGCTGGTGCGCGGATCGGTCGAACAGGGCGTGCACGTCTTCCGCGGCCTGCCCTATGGCGCAGATACCGGCGGCGCGCGGCGGTTCCTGCCGCCCGCGCCGCCGCCGCAGTGGCCCGGCGTGCGCGACGCGCTGGCGTTTGGCGATCGCTGCCCCCAGCTTGCCCCTCCCGGCGCCCCCGTCGAAGCGGACGTGCGGCAAAGCGAAAACTGCCTGGCCCTCAATGTCTGGACCCCTGGCGTGAACGACGGGCAGCGCCGTCCGGTCATGGTGTGGATTCACGGCGGTGGCTTTGCCCTGGGCGCGGGCGACGCGCCGGTCAACGATGGGCTGCGGCTATGCCAGCGCCGCGATGTGGTGCTGGTTTCGGTCAACCACCGCCTCAACGGATTTGGCTATCTCCATTTCGGCAATCTGGCAAAATCCGACACGGCGGTGTCCAATGTGGGGCAACTCGATCTTGTTGCCGCGCTGCGCTGGTTGCGCGCCAATATCGCGGCGTTCGGTGGCGATCCCGGGCGTGTCACGATCTTCGGGCAATCGGGTGGTGGTTCAAAGGTCGCTGCGTTGCTGGCGATGCCGTCAGCGCGCGGCCTGTTTCAGCGCGCGATCCTGCAAAGCGGATTTGGCACTTATACCATCGCGCCAGACGATGCGGAGCGCCAGACCCGCGCGATCATGGCCGCCCTCGGCCTGGCGCCAACCGCGCCCGATGCCTTGCGCCAGGTGCCGGCCGATCGCCTGCTCGATGCCATTCGCCAGGTAACGGGCGGAGATCCCACCCGCGGGCCGGGCGTGGTGGCCGATGGCATCGTTGTGCCACACACCCCGTTCGGCCCCGGTGCACCGCCTGTCGCGCCAGATGTTCCCCTGCTGATCGGCCATACTGCCACGGAAACGACCGGGCTGTTTCCCCCGCCCCGCGCCTTCACCCTCGATTGGCCCAGCCTGCCGGAGATGCTCCCCGCCGCGGTGCATGACGCTGCGGGCCTGATCGCGGGCTTTCGAAGCCTTCACCCTGGGGCAAGCGCCAGCGACACCTATTTCGCCATCACGACCGAGCTTGGCATGGGCCGCAACGCCCGCATCGCGGCCGATCGCCATGCCGCCCTCGGCCGCGCGCCGGTGTTTGCCTATCTGCTCGATTGGCCGGTCATGCCACAGGGTGGCCGCATGCGCAGTCCGCATGGCCTCGACCTGCCGCTGGTGTTCGATACCCTGTCGCGCGCGCCCGGCGCTATTGGCCCGGATTATGCCGCTGCCCAGCCGCTTGCCGACACGATGAGCGCGGCATGGACGCACTTCGCCCGCCACGGCAATCCCAATGGCGCGGGGGTGCCACATTGGCCAGCCTATCGCCTGCCACAGCGGGAAACCATGGTGTTCGCCGCGATATCAGCCGCTCGCGCCGATCCACTGGGCGCGGAACAGGCCCTAATCGCACGGTATGCAGCATGATGCGCGGCTTCGCACGCGCGCTCGGTCTCTGGCTGGGCCTGCTCTGCAGCGCCCCGGCCAACGCAGCCCCCGCTTCCCCGCTCATCGCGCTGCCGGAAAGAACCGCGCAGGCGCCCGTGGTTCCCTGCGCCGCCCTGGTTACCCCCATCACCGCGCGCGCTGGCGCGATTGCCTATCGCGTGATCAGCGCCCGCGAACAGGAAGCCACCTGCCTCGTCACCGGCTATGCCGCGCCGCAAACCCAGTTCGTGTTGCGGCTGCCGTTGTCGGGCTATCGCGGCCGATTCCTTCAGGGCGGGTGCGGCGGCATGTGCGGCGTGATCGGCGAGACCATCGTCCCGCCCTGCAGCAATGCCCATCTGGCCGATGGCGGCTTTGCCGTCGCTTTTGACAATGGCGGCCACTTCGGGGCGGGCATCGGGGACGCGACCTGGGCCAGTGACCCGGAGCTGAGGATGCAGTTCGCCCACAAGGCCACCCATGCCACGGCCTCGGCCGCCAAGGCGATCGTGACACACTTTTATGGCAAGCCACCCACGGCCAGCTATTTCGTCGGCTGCTCGGGCGGTGGGCGTGAGGCCTTGATGGAAGCGCAACGCTATCCTGATGATTTCGATGGCATCGTCGCCGGTTCTTCGGTCTCCATGCCTGCCGCCATGCAACTGTTCCTGTGGGAAGCGCAGCACGGGCTCGACGCCAGCGGCCATGAGGTGTTCACCACTGCCGCCGTCACCCTGCTCCACCACGCGGTGATCGACCACTGCGATGCGCTCGACGGCATTCCCGATGGCCAGATCGACGATCCACGCCGCTGCGATTTCGATCCGGCCACGCTGCGCTGCCCCGATAGCGGCGACAGCAATTGCCTCACGCCACCACAAGTCAGCGCCGCGCGCGCCTATTACCAAGGGCCTACCGCATCCGATGGCACCGCACTGTTTCCCGGCGGCGCGCCCTATGGCAGCGAACTGGGCTGGGTCGGCGCGGGCGCGGCCACGCAGACGGGTAAGTTCGCCGCCGAAGCCTTTATCGCCCGGCTGCTCCTGCCCGATGGCCTGCCGGACAACTTCGTTTGGCGCGACTGGCGCTTCACCCGCGCCAGCCTTGCTCGGTTGCTCGCCGCAGGGGCGCCGTTCGACGCGACCGATCCCGATCTCACCCGCTTTCACGCCCATGGCGGTAAGCTGATCCTGTGGCAGGGCCTGGCCGATAATGCCGCCGGCGCGCGCGGCATGCTCGACTATTACCAGGCAGTGCGCGACACCATGGGCGGCCTGGTCGCCACCCGCGCGTTTGCCCGGCTATTCCTGGTGCCCGGTGGCTATCACTGCCAGGGCGGCTATGTGCCCTATGAAGAAGACTTCCTGGGGGCAATGGTGCAATGGGTCGAACAGGGTCGTGCGCCCGATGCGGTGCCGGCCATCGCCCGCTTGGCGGATGGTACGCTGCGCGAACGGCCGCTCTATGCCTATCCCACGGCCACGCACTATCTGGGTGGCGACGTCAACCGCGCGGCGTCATTCGCCCCGGCCCCGCCCGCTTCCGAACCGGCCGATGGCTTTCCCTGGCCGGGCTCTCACGCCAGAACCACGTCTCAAGCCAAGGGGCGATAAGCCCGCTTGAGCACGGCAGCGCGAATGCGGGTGTAATGCGGCCCGACGAAATCATAGAACACCAGGCTGTTGAGATAGCGCCGATCACCGCGCCGCATCGGCCCGGCGGCAAATTCCGGCAAGTCGGTCAGCGCCAGGAACTCGGATTCCAGCTCCGCCGCCAACACTTGGCCATCGTGAAAGCATTGCCGCACCGTGATGGTGCGCTGGGTGTGCTGCTTGATCGGGCGATAGAACGCCACGATCGCCGCCCGGCCCACCAGTTCGGTGCCGTTGCCGATCACCAGCCGCACATCGGGGGCGTAGAAATCGCACAGCGCATCATAGTCGCTGCGGTTGAATGCATCGATATAGGCAGCGAGGCGCGCCTCGGGATTCATGCCCGGCCTTTGCCGAACCGGGCCGACCGCACACGCACAAAGTGCCCGTCGTCAATATCATAGAGCACGAAGTTCACGCTCTCCCGCCGGTCACCCGCCAGCATCCCGCCAGTCGGCATATCAGGCCAGTCACGCCGCGCCACCAGGCTTGTGCGCAATTCGGCGGCAATGCGGCTGCCATCAGGCGCGCCGACAAACGTCAACAATTCCAGCGATTCATCGAGATAAGCTTTTACCGTGCGATAGAAATCGAGCACCGCAGCTCGCCCAACGACTTGTGCAGCCTGGCCGGCAAAGACCACATCCTGCGCGTAATAGGCGCCAAAGCCGTCAAAATCGTTGCGGTTGAACGCGGCGATATAGCCTTCGAACCAGGCGCGCAGATTGGCGCTCACGCCGCCGGCTCCGCCACGAAGTAGTCCTGGCGCAGGGTGCGCGCGGCCAGCAGGAACATCACCGCGGCAATGAAGAACACGCAGACCGATGCCATCAGGGCGGAACGCAGCCCGCTGGCAGAGGCTGCGGCACAGGCTTGGTGCGCGGCATCGAGCGCTCCCATGCCGGGCCGCGCCGCCGGACAGCGCGCCAAGTAATCCGCCGCACCATAGGCGCGCGTGGCGAACCAGTCGCTCATCCAGCCCACGAACGTGGGTCCGCCACCATAACCCACCAGGGTGTAGAACATGCCGAATACCGCCGCCCCGGTGGCGCGCATACGGGGCTCCAGTAGGTTCTGGATCATGCCCGTGGTCGGCCCATAATACAGCAGCAGGAAACAGCCCGACACGATCAACAGCACCGTACCGGTGATCGGCGATGCAGCATTGAGCGCGATCCAATAGGAAAATGGCGCGATGAGCAGCCCGATCGCGGCGCCCCAGGCCGGCCAGCGTCCATCGCCGCGCCGCGCCAGCCAATCGGTTCCGAACGAGCCGATCAGCAGCCCGCTGCCCAGCGCCAACGCCGAAATCGTGCCATAGAGCGTGCCGGCCGTGCGCGCCGGCAGATCATAGGCGCGGCTGAGAAAGACAGCCAGGAACTGCGAGATCGAACTCATCCCAAAGCCCGCCAAGGCGCCGCCGGCAATCACGTAGACCAGCGCCGGCTTGCGTCCCACCACCTTGAGAAACGCGCGGAAATCGGGCGCCGGGCGCGGCGTGGCGGCCAAGCCATCGGCAAGCCCCCGACGCGGCTCGCGCAGCAACAGCACGACGAGCAGGCCGATCAGCAGACCCGGCAGGCCCATCACCACGAATGCCGTGCGCCAGCCCCACATTCCAGCCACTGCACCGCCAACCGAGGCGCCGACAAACGTGCCGATCGGAGAGCCGAGCAGGATCAAGCCCATGACCGAGGCGCGCCGCTGCCGGGGAAACAGATCGCCGACCAGCGACGAGGTAGCCGGCTGCGATCCCGCCTCGCCCATGCCCACGCCGATGCGGCACAGCATCATCTGGATAAAGCTGCCGGCCGCAGCACATGCCATGGTCATTCCTGACCAGAACAGGATCGCCGCGGTGATGATGCCCAGCCGCGAACGGCGTTCAGCCAGTCGCCCGATCGGCACGCCCAACAGCGCATAGAGCACCGCGAACGACAATCCCTGCAGAATGCCAAGCTGGAAGTCGCTGAGCGCCAGGTCGCTCTTGATCGCCTGGGCGGTGACCGCAAAGACCGAGCGATCGGCGAAGTTGAACGTCGCCACCAGGAAACTCATGGCGATGAACGTGCGGCCATACCTTGGCGACAATAGCCGCTCGTCTTCATCGTTGCGCATCGCTCTCCTCCGCACGGCATCGCGCCGCGCTTGTCTCGTGCAGCGCCGCTGCCATGGCAGTCTTGCGCCCTCGCCACCGTTGTGGAGGAAGGTTGGTGATTAATCAATACATATCTCGAACAGCCCCGCAGCTCGGCGTCCCCTTGGCAGAAATCATCCTCGTCCGTTATTCCGGCCCGCGATAACGGTTCCATGCGATCCGGCGCGCTTGGCGGGGGTCGCTTTCGTCACGATCGGTGAAAGCGAAGACGTGCGTTGCCCGGCCTGCCTCATTGTACTGGGCCCAACCCGGTGAAATGCCTTGGGCAAAGTCCAGGAAGACCTGCCGGAAGCGCCGGCTTACCTCCCTGGAGCGCCGTTTGCGGAACAAGTCGAGCAGCCCGAGTTCCCCTTCCCCGGTCGTGCCGAACAGCATCGGCAGGTCGAGGCCGTGCGTCGCTTCCCCGAACACCAGCCGAGTGAGTGGCGTGGCGTAATCGAAGCGATAGACCCAGCAATCGCTGAACTGCGCGTGCCCCTCGCCAATCTGGATGGTTGGCAGCCAGAAATTGAGGTCTCCGGCGATGTCCACAGCGGTCCGGCGCGAAGGATACCCCGGATAGGCTGCGGCGATGCGGGTTCGGAGCGCGGGTTCCTCGCTGGCAAACATCGCCTCCAGCCGGTTTACCCGGCTGCACAGCACGGGCAGCGCCTTGTCGAGCATGGCGCCTTCGCGCGACATGGTGCCGATCACCAAGGGGGCAGGATGGGCCTTGCCCTCGCGAAACGCGTCAATCGGGTGCTGCGGCAGGAAATCGCCGTCGATCACCGGCGAACTCGGCAGAAAGCCGGGGTATCGATCTGGTGCGATATCGTAGAAAAAGCGTGCCGCCACCGCGTTCAAATCCTGCGCAGGCAGGCGCTTGAGCGCGCGCGCCGCCACGTCCTTTGCCTCTGGATCGACACCCAACATGGCCAGGAGTTCGCGGGCGAACTGGTTGTGCCGCTGCGGACTGTGGACGCTGATGCCGGCGGCGCTCATGGCGAACACGCGATGGAACAGCCCACGCGCAGCCGGAATGCCCATCAGCGTCACCGCAGACATCGCCCCGGCAGACTGGCCGACGATCGTGACGTTACCGGGATCGCCGCCGAACGCATGGATATTTTCCTGCACCCAGGTGAGCGCCGCCACTTGGTCACGCAAGCCCGGATTGCTGTCGATCGGGTTCTCGTCGGTCGACCAGGCGCTGAAATCCGAAAAGCCGAAAACACCGACGCGGTAGTTGAAGCTGACGAAGACGATATCGCCTTCAGCGACCAGATGCTGCCCGCGATAGAGCGGCGTCCGGCTTCCCCCCAGCGAGAAGCCGCCGCCGTAGATCCACACCACCACCGGCCGTGGGCCGTTGCCCGCATCGAGCGGCGCGGAGACGTTGATGGTCAGGCAATCCTCGTCCATCGGCGTCTTGCGCCCCGCGCCGCCGATCGGCTCGAAACCGCGCTTCTGCACCGGCAGCGCACCGAATTCGTACGGATCGCGGATCCCCTGCCAAGGCTGCGGCGGGCGCGGGCCACGAAACCGCCAGTCGCCAACTGGCGGCGCGGCATAGGGAATGCCGCGCCAGGTGCGAACGCCGCCATCGACGACGCCCCGCACCGTACCCGATCGCGTCTCGATAAGAAGATCAACGGGTTGCGTGGGGTTTAGCGCCATTGTGTCCACCTCTCATCGATCGCGCCGCGCGGTCGGGGCTGACGAGGCCGCCAGCGGCAGCCTCGTCGCAACGGTCAGGCCGGCAGCCGAAGGATCGGCTTGATCGTCTTTCCGTTCTCGCTGTCGCTGACCGCCTGGTTGATGTCGGCAAAGTCGTAGAATTTGACCAGCCGATCAAACGGGAAACGGCCCTGGGCGTGAAGCGCGATCAGTTCCGGGATGAAGACCTGCGGCACGGCATCCCCTTCCACGATGCCCATGATCCGCTTGCCCGGCACCATCACCATGTTCACGTCGAACTTGGCCTCGGTGCCAAGCTTGGGCGCGCCGACGATACCGCAGGTGCCCAGGATCGTCAGCGCGTCGATCGCCTGGCGCAGAACCTCGGGCCGCCCGCTGCTTTCCAGCGTGAAATCTGCGCCGCCCCCAGTGATTTCCTGGATCGCCGCCACCGGATCGGTTTCCCGGCTGTTGACCACGTGGGTGGCGCCCAGTTCCAGGGCCAGTTCCAGCCGGCTTGGCGTCACGTCCACCGCGATGATCTTTGTCGCCCCCGCAACACGGGCGGCCATGATCGCGCTCAACCCCACTGCGCCCGAGCCGAAGGCGGCAAAGCTGGCGCCAGCCGGCACCTTCATCGCGCGCAGCACCGCCCCCGCGCCGGTCTGGATGCCACACCCCAGCGGGCCGAGCAGTTCCAGTGGCGCGTCCTTCGCCACTTTGACGACATTGCGTTCCTGCGCGATGGCAAAGCTGCCGAACGACGACTGGCCGAAGAAATGATCGTGCAGCACATGCCCATGCGCATCGCAAGTGGCGGTGGAGCCATCCTTGCGGCCACCGCCGAAGTTCAGGCCGAAGAAATCAGCGCAATGCGCGGGATGCCCGGACAGGCAGGGATTGCACACGCCGCACGACGCGAAGCTGAGGACGACATGGTCCCCCGGCGCCACCGCGGCAACGCCAGTACCGATCGCCTCGACCACGCCCGATCCTTCATGGCCGAGCACAGCCGGAAGCGGCACTGGATAATATTGATCGCGCACGATGATGTCGGTGTGGCAAACGCCCACCGCGACGATCCGAACCAGCACTTCGCCCGGCCCGGGCGCCGCGATCTTGGCGGTCTCGATTGCAAAGGGAGCGCCTTGTTCGCGAGCGACGGCGGCGGTGATTTCACGCATTTCGGTCATCATCATCTCCTGGTTGCTTTTGGCTTGGCCTTGCTGGGGCGAGGCGGCGGATCAGAACGGATAGGCGGGCGCGGCGGCCTTCACGGTCAGCCACTGCCAATGGGTGAATTCCTCCCAGTTGGCCGGGCCGCCGATCGACGATCCGTTGCCCGACGCACCAACCCCGCCAAAGGGATTGACCACCTCGTCGTTCACGGTCTGGTCGTTGATGTGAACCAGCCCGGCGCGCAGTTGCTCGCCCAGCGCCATGGCGCGGCCAACGTTGTTGGAGATCACGGCTGCGGACAGGCCATATTCGGTGTCGTTGGCCATCGCGATCGCCTGGTCATCGGTATCGAACGGAACCAGCACGGCCACCGGCCCGAAAATTTCCTCGTCGAACGCGGCCATGCCGGGCGTCACGCCTTCCAGCACCGTGGGCGCAAGGCAGAGGCCATCGACGGTGCCGCCCGCCGCCACCCGTGCGCCAGCCGCAACGCTGCGATCGAGGATATCACGCGCATGATCGAGCTGTGCCTGGTTGATCAGCGGGCCGACCGCGACAGCGCCCGACATCGGATCCCCCGCCGGCAGCGCCCTTGCCTTGTCCGCCAGCTGCGCGGCAAAGGCGTCGAAGATCGCGCGATGGACGAGGATACGCCCTGCCGTCATGCAGATCTGGCCCTGGTGCAGCCAGGCCCCCCAGGCCGCGTTGCGCACAGCCAGATCGAGATCGGCATCCTCAAGCACGATCAGCGCATTCTTGCCGCCAAGTTCGAGCGAAACCTTTTTCAGGTGCCGGCTTGCGGCCTCGCCCACCTTGCGGCCCGCGGCGGTCGAGCCGGTGAACTGGATCATCGCGACATTGCGATCCTCGCACAGCGCGGCCCCCGCCGCGCCGCCACCCGGCAGCACCGCGAGCACCCCGGCCGGCAACCCGGCCAGTTCGAACAGGCGCGCAATCACATAGCCGCCGCACACCGCCGTGCGCGGATCGGGCTTGAGCACCACCGCGTTGCCCACCGCCAGCGCCGGTGCCACTGCCCGCATCGCGAGGTAGAGTGGGAAGTTGAACGGCGCGATCACCCCGACCACGCCAAGCGGGCGACGGCGGGCAAGGCTCAGCCGACCTGCCTCACTGGGCAGGACCAGGCCTTGGGCCTGATGCGGCATCGCGCCGGCCAGCTCGATCGCCTTGACGGTGATGGACAGCTCGAACTCCGCCTTGGCGCGCACCGAGCCGCTTTCGCGCATGATCCAGGAGACGATCGATTCCCAGTGCGCACGCGCCAGCGCCGCCGCCTTGGGGAAGACGCTGGCCCGCACATCGGGAGCGGCCGCGGCCCAGCCGGCCTGAGCGGCGCGGGCTGCCGCCGCCGTGCGGACAACCGTTTCCGCATCGGCAGAGCCCGCACGCCCCAGCACCGCACCGGTGGCCGGCTCGATCACGTCATAACTATCGGCAGCCTGCACCCAAGCGCCATCGAACAGGCGACCATCGAGATGCCCATCGTCCAACAAGGTCGTCATATCACTCTCCGCTTGTCTTATTCAGATGATCGAGCAGCGCGGCCGTGAAGGCAGCGGGCTGTTCGAGATTGGACAGGTGCGCCGCGTCCAGGATAACGCCGGTCGCGCCCGCGATTCCCTCGATCAAGGCCCTCGTCTGCTCGGGCGGGGTGGCGGGGTCCTGCGCGCCCCCGATCACCAGCGTGGGCGTTTCGATCAGGCTGAGCAGTGGGCGCAGGTCCATGTCCCGAATGGCAGCGCAACAGCCCGCATAGCCTTGTGGGTCGGTGACATGCAGCGTGGCAAGGATGGCTGCGGTATTGTCCGGATCGGCGCGAAAGGCGGGCGTGAACCAGCGCTCCACCACCGCGTCGGCAATGGCCGCCATGCCCTGGCTGCGCACCGTGGCGATCCGCGCATCCCATGCCGAGGGCGGCCCCATATAGGGCGCGCTGTTGGCGATGACGAGACGGGTGAGCCGCTCGGGCGCATGGACACCCAGCCACTGCCCGGTCATGCCGCCAAGGGACAGGCCACAAAACGCGAACCGGGCAAGCCCGAGCGCGTCGGCCAGTTCCAGAACGTCGCGGCCCAGCCGGTCGAGGCCATAGCCGCCGGGCCAGGCATCGGAGGCACCATGGCCGCGCGTGTCATAGCGAATGACGTGGAAGTGCTGCGCGAGAGGCGCCAGTTGCGGCGTCCACATCGCGCGATCGGTGCCCAGCGAATTGGACAGGATCAGCGGCGGCGCCGCCGGATCGCCATCACTGGTCCAGGCAAGGCGGCAACCGTCGCCAAGGGTGAGATGGTGCGGGCTCATACGCGCTCCACCACCAGCGCCAGGCCCTGGCCCACCCCGACGCACAGTGTCGCCAATCCCAGCTTGCCACCGGATTTCTCAAGCTGATGCACCAGTGTCATGGCGAGACGCGCACCCGACATGCCAAGCGGATGGCCCAGCGCAATGGCGCCGCCATTCGGATTGACGCGGGGATCGTCGTCGGCCAGCCCCAATCCACGCAGCACCGCCAGCCCTTGCGAGGCAAAGGCCTCGTTCAGTTCGATCGCGTCGATCGCCGCCAGCGACAGCCCCAGCCGGGCAAGGAGCTTCTGCGTTGCCGGTACGGGGCCAATGCCCATGATGCGCGGGGTAACCCCGGCACTCGCCATGCCCAGGATTCGTGCGCGCGGCGTCAGGCCATGGTCGCGAACCGCCGCCTCGCTGGCGACGATCATTGCCGCCGCGCCATCGTTCACGCCAGACGCATTGCCCGCCGTCACCGTGCCATCGGGCCGAACCACCGGGCGCAGCCGTGCCAGCGTGTCGAGCGTGGTATCGGCACGCGGGTGTTCGTCGGTATCGATGCGCGTCTCGTGGCCCTTTCGGTCGGTGATCGTCACCGGCACGATCTCTTCGGCGAAGAAGCCGGCCGCCTGCGCGGCAGCGGCGCGCTGCTGACTGCGCAGCGCGAACAGGTCCTGATCCGTGCGGCCGATGCCGAAATCGGCGGCCACGTTCTCGCCCGTCTCCGGCATCGAATCCACGCCATGGCCCGCCCGCATGCGCGGATTGACGAAGCGCCAGCCTATCGTGGTGTCGTGAATTTCCGCCTGCCGGGAAAAGCCGCTTTCCGCCTTGGCCAGGACGAAGGGAGCGCGGCTCATGCTTTCCACGCCCCCCGCGATCAGCAGGTCGGCGTCGCCAGCCAGGATCGCGCGGGCGGCAGTGCCGACTGCGTCGAGGCCCGATGCGCATAGCCGGTTGATCGTGACCCCGCCGACCGTTTCGGGCAGCCCGGCGAGCAGCGCTGCCATGCGCGCCACGTTGCGATTGTCCTCGCCCGCCTGGTTTGCACATCCCAGGATCACATCATCGACCGCTGCCGGATCGAAAGCGCCGCGTTCGACCAATGCCGCGATCGGCACCGCCGCAAGATCATCGGCCCGAACCGAAGACAGCGCGCCGGCATAGCGGCCGATCGGCGTGCGCACCGCATCGCAGAGAAACGCAGCAGTCACAGCAATGCCTCCGCTGCCAATGCGATCTGTAGCGGGGCACCGGTTTTCGCGGTCACTTCCTCTACCGAAATGCCGGGGGCCAGTTCGATCAAGCGCAGCCCGCCCTTTGCGCGATCGACCTTGATCACCCCCAGATCCGTGACGATCAGGTCGACACAGGCCCGCCCCGTCAGCGGCAAGGTGCAGCGTTCCAGGATCTTGGGCGTCCCGTCCTTGGCGACGTGGTCCATCACCACCACCACCTGGCGGACACCGGCGACGAGATCCATCGCCCCGCCCATGCCCTTCACCATCTTGCCCGGGATCGTCCAGTTGGCGAGATCGCCATTGGCGGCAACTTCCATCGCGCCCAGCACCGCCATGTCGATATGGCCTCCGCGGATCATCGCAAAGCTGTCTGCCGAAGAGAAGAAGCTCGACGTCGGCAGCACGGTGACCGTCTGCTTGCCGGCGTTGATCAGGTCGGGATCCTGCTCGCCGGTATAGGGAAACGGGCCAATGCCCAGCATGCCGTTCTCGCTTTGAAGCGTGACGGTGATGCCCTCGGGCACATGGTTGGCAACCAGCGTCGGGATGCCGATCCCCAGGTTGACGTAATAGCCGTCGCGCAGCTCGCGCGCCGCGCGCGCTGCCATGGCATCGCGGGTCCAGCCTTTCGCATCGGTGCCCATCAGGCGTGCTCCCTTTCGCGGGTCGTCAGCTTCTCGATCCGTTTCTCGTTGATCGTCGCGCGCACGATGCGATCGACATAGATGCCCGGTGTGTGGATGCAGTCGGGATCGAAGCTACCTTCCGGCACGATCTCTTCCACTTCGGCCACCGTCACGCGGCCTGCGGTTGCCATGTTCGGGTTGAAGTTGCGCGCGGTCTTGCGGAACATCAGATTGCCGGCCGGATCGGCGCGCCACGCCTTCACGATCGCAAGGTCTGCGCGCAGCCAGGTTTCGCGCACATATTCCTCGCCCTCGAACGTCTCGACCGGCTTGCCCTCGGCCACCACGGTGCCAACGCCGGTGCGCGTGTAAAAGGCAGGGATGCCCGCCCCGCCGGCGCGAATGCGCTCGGCCAGCGTGCCCTGCGGGTTCAGTTCCAGTTCCAGCTCGCCAGACAGGTATTGCTGCTCGAACAGCTTGTTCTCACCCACATAGGACGAGATCATCTTGCGCACCTGCCGGCTTTCCAGCAGCATCCACAAGCCGAACCCATCGGCACCGGCATTGTTGGAAATGACGGTCAGTTGCCGGACGCCCGATGCCCGGATGACGGGAATGAGGCTTTCGGGATTGCCCGAAAGGCCAAAGCCGCCGGACATGATCGTCATCCCATCGAACAGCAGTCCATCCAGGGCGGCGGCCGGGCTGTCATAGATTTTGCTGGTCATGCTTGCGTCCGTTATCCGAGATCGCCACCCGCGACGGGCAGCACCGTTCCGGTGATGTAGGAAGCCTCTTCCGAGGCGAGGAACAGGATCGGCGCGACCTGCTCCGCGATGGTGCCATAGCGTTTGAGCAAGGCCGACTGGGTGACCTGCTCGACCACGTCCGCCATCCAGGCCTGCTCTTGCGCGCTATCGCCATCGGGATTGCGCGGCACCCGGCGCGGGGGGGCCTCGGTCCCGCCGGGGGCGGTTGCAACCACGCGAATGTTGTTCGCGGCATATTCCATCGCCAGGCTTTGGGTCAGCGCGTTCACCCCGCCCTTGGCAGCCGAATATGGCCCCCGGCGGATGCCGCGCGTGGCGTTGGAAGAAATGTTGACGATCGTACCGCGCCCCCTGGCAAGGAAATGCGGCAGCGCGGCGTGGCAGCACCACAGCGTTGGCATCAAGGAGCGCCGAATCTCCGCTTCGATCTGCGCGGGTTCGAAGGCATCGAACGGGCGCATGCGGATCGCGCCGCCAACGCCGTTGATGAGGATATCGAACCCGCCGAACCGGGCAACCGCTGCGGCCATCGCCGCCGATGCGCCTTCGTGGGTTTCCAGATCGGCAACGAAGGCGGCGGTTTCGCCTTCGGCGGCTGCGGCCACTTCGTCAACGAACGGCGCCCGATCGACGAACAGCACGCGTCCGCCTTCCAGGGCAGCGCGTTCGGCAACGCTGCGGCCGATGCCCTGCGCCGCGCCGGTCACCACCAGAACCTTGCCGGCAAAGCGTGCCTGCGCGCTCATGTCGGCACCGCTTCGGTCGGCGCGAACTTCTCGTAATGGAAATGCGCCGGTGTCAGCCCCCGGTCGCGCACCGCGGTGCGCACCGCCTCCACCATCGGTGGCGGCCCGCACAGATAGAGATCGCAATTCCCCACATCGAACGGCACGCCGTCAAGGTGATCGGTGACATAGCCATGGCGCGGATGCGCGGCATCAAGGCTGCTGATACATGCGCTCCAGGTGAAGCCCGGCAGCCGCGCCGCCAGTTCGTCAAGCCGATCGGTTTCCACCAGATCGCGCTGTTCGGTCACGCCATAAAGCAAATGGAGCGGCGCATTGCAGCTACGGTCGGCCAGCACTTCCAGCATCGACAGGATCGGGGCAAGCCCGGTGCCGCCGGCCAGCAGCAGGATCGGCCGGGTGACATCGCGCAGGAAGAAGCTGCCCTGCGGGCCGACCATCGACAGCCGATCGCCAGGGCGCGCGGTTTCCACCAGCCAGCGGCTCATCCGCCCGCCCGGCACATTGCGGATCAGGAACTGCGCTTCGGCGGCCCCTGGCTTGGAGCTGAACGAATAGGAGCGTGACTCCTTCGTGCCTGGCACGAACAGGTTCACGTATTGCCCCGGCAGGAAGGCCAGCGCCTCGGGCTGGTCAAGCGCGACGCGCAGCTGGATCGTGCTTTGCGAAACAAGCTCCACCGAGACAACCGTGCCCTCGTGCGCCTTGGGCGCCACCTTGCACGCCTGCGCAGGCACCGGCACGGCAACGACGCAGTCTGACGCGGGCACCATCTGGCAGGTCAGCACCAGCCCCTCGCCCAGTTCGTCGGCGCTCAACGCTTCCTCGAGATAGTCGTCGCCCATATCGTAGCGGCCCTGCTCGCAGCGGCACTTGCAAGTGCCGCAAACCCCGTCCGAACAGTCCATCGGCAGGTTGACCTTCTGCCGATAGGCGGCGTCGAGCACGGTCTCGCCGGGATTGCAGTCGATGATGCGGGTGGCGCCGTCCTCGAAGGTGAGCGCGATGCGATAGGTCATTCCAGCCTCTCCCGGCCAGCGTCGCGGATCACAAGTGATAGATGTCCACGACCTGGTGAATATAATCGTTTTTCAGCACCACCTTCTTGGCGGTGATCACCGGCGTCTCGCCCGACACGTCGAGCGTGTAGAAGGACGTGCCGAAGAACTGGCTCGTCACCGCATAACGATGGCTGAGCGTGTGCCAGTTGAAGCGCAGATCCACCGCGCCTTCGCGTTCGGCCAGCAGTTCGACATTGGCGATCATGTGGCTCGTGCGCGGCTCGGGCGTGCTCGCGCCCGAACGCTCGGTCTTGATGCGGAAGACGCGGTCTTCCAGCCCCTGCCGGTTGGGATAATAGATCAGCGAGATGTGGCGCTGCGGATCTTCGACCAGACGGTCGTCGTCATCCCAGGCCGGCATCCAGAACGTTGCGTCCGGCGCATAGCAATCGAGCCATGCATCCCATTCGCGATCGTCCAGCAGCCGTGCCTCACGGTGCAGGAAGGCAAGCACGTCCTCGCGCGCGATCGGGCGCTGCAGCAGCGCGGTCATGCCACGGCCCTCAGGCTGGTGGCTGGCGGCAGCGCCGCGCCATCGCCGCCCCCGCCGCCATCGGCTTCGATTGCGGCAAGCAGCGCCTGCGCCCAATATTCGTGCTGGCGCACGAACAGGCCTTCGTCCTCGCTGCGCTCGCCGCTCAGGATCGGGTCCAGCCCCATCGCGCGGGCATTGTCGTCCGGCCCTTCGATCCAGCGCGTGGCGCCGCGGCTCAGGTCGTTCCACAAGTCGCCCGCGCCGGCATAGGCGGTCTGGCAGGCGCGGAATTCTTCCAGATCGTCAGGCGTGCCCATGCCGCTGACGTTGAAGAAATCCTCATACTGGCGCAGCCGCAGCGCGCGCTCGGTGGCGCTTTCGCCCTTGGGCGCAAAGCAATAGATCGTCACTTCGGTCTGATCCACGCTGATCGGCCGCACCACCCGAATCTGGGTGGAAAACTGGTCCATCAGATAGACATTGGGATAGAGGCAAAGGTTGCGCGTCTGATCGACGATGAACTTCGCGCGCTCTTCCCCCAGCCGCTGCGCCAGCGCCTCGCGATGGGCATGGATCGGCCGCACTTCGGGGTTGAGCAGTTGCGTCCACAGCAGGATATGGCCGTTTTCAAAGCCATAGACGCCACCAACGCTTTTCGACCAGCCATTGGCATCGACGGTGCGCGTGCCTTCCTCGTCGTAGTCCCGATGCGCCATCGTCGCGGCATAGTTCCAATGGACCGTGCTGACGTGATAGCCGTCGGCGCCGTTCTCGATCTGGAGCTTCCAGTTGCCGTTGTAGGCGTAGGTCGAGCTGCCGCGCAGCACTTCGATCCCGTCGGGCGCCTGGTCGACGATCTGGTCGATGACCGTGCGCGTCGCGCCGAGATAGTCGGAAAGCGGCTGCACGTCTGCGCGCAGGCTGCCGAACAGGAAGCCGCGATAGCTTTCAAAGCGCGCGATCCGCGTCAGGTCGTGCGATCCGGCCGTGTCGAAAGCGTCGGGATAGCCGCCGCTCTTGCCGTCCTTCACCTTGAGCAGCCGGCCGGTATTGCTGAACGTCCAGCCGTGGAAGGGACACGTGAAGCTGCCCTTGTTGCCATGCTTGCGACGGCACAACGTGGCGCCGCGATGCGCGCAGGCATTGATGAACCCGTGCAGTTCCCCGCCCTTGTCGCGCGTGACGACAACCGGGGTGCGCCCGATCCAGGTGGTGAAATAGTCGTTCGGCTCGGGGATCTGGCTTTCATGCGCCAGATACACCCAATTGCCTTCGAAGATGTGCTTCATCTCCAGATCGAAGAGATCGGGATCGGTGAAGACATCGCGGCGGCAGCGGAACAGGCCGGCCTCGGGGTCGTCGACAACCGCGCTGGCGATGCGTTCGGCAAGGGTCGAAGTCACGGTCGGGCTCCTCTCAGGCCAGGGCGGGCTCGGCAGCCGCACGGCTGCGGGCGGAAAGCTGTTCGTCTTCGGCGCCGGCGGCGCGCTGCAGGCGGAAATCAAAGGCGATATAGGCGCTGTCGCCCTGACGCTGCGGCACCGGCAGCAGCCCCTCGCGCGTACCAAAGGCGAAATCGTCCTTGGCGAAGGGATCGTCGCCGAAGTTGATCTGCGTGGTCAGCGTACGATAGCCCGGCGCCTCGATGAAGAAATGGACGTGGGCCGGGCGATTGCCGTGACGTCCCAGCGCCTGCATCAGCACGTCCGTAGCTCCGCCCGGCGGCACGCTGTAACCGTTGGGCATGCGCGAATGAAAGCTGTAGCGCCCGTCCGGGCCCAGCTTGATGCGGGCGCGGTTGTTGAACGGCGTCTGCTCCCCGGTCGGGTCGAAATGCGAATACCAACCCTTGGAGTTCGCGTGCCAGACATGCAGTATCACGTCGGAAACCGGCTCGCCGTCCGGCCCGATGACCCGCCCGTTCATATAGAGCGCGCCGGTATCGTCAGGGTCCTTGCTCAGGTTGACATCGCCTTCCACCAGCGGCGCACCGGCGACATAGAGCGGTCCTTCAATGGTGCGCGGCGTACCGCCGGTCAGCCCCGCCTCGGCATCCTTGGCGTCCATGAACAAGTCGAGGAAATGCTCCAGTCCGGTCCCGGCCACGAGCAGGCCGAACTCGTCCGCGCCCTGCTGCAGGAACGTGACGGCCTGCCAGAATTCGCTTTCGCTCACGTCATGGCGGACGATCACAGCGGCGGCCGCCTCGATGATATCCCGCATGATCGCCTTGACGCGCGGCGAACCGTCAGCGCTGCCGATGCCGGCCGCCGTGTCAAAAAGGGCCTGGACCTCGTGGGTCTTGACGAAACTGTCGTCCATTTTCTCTCTCCTTTTCGTCCGGCGCCTGGGACGCCTGTCGTTTGCTTGCGGATCAGTGGTCGTCGTCGTGCAGCGAGGATGGATGCCGGCAGAGCGGCGTCACGCGGATCGTCATGAAAGGGTAGAGCGGCAAGCCGACCAGCAGATCGTGCAGTTGCGCATTGCTCTCGACATCGAAGATGCTGACGTTCGCATAGCGCCCGACCACCCGCCAGATATGGCGCCAGGTGCCTGCCCGCTGCAGTTCCTGGAACCGCGCCTTTTCCGCATCCTTGAGCCGCTGCGCTTCCGCCGGATCGAACCCCAGCGGGATGGCGACGTCCATTTCAACCTGGAACAGCATCAGCCGCGCCCTCCCAGCACATGAAGCGTCGGAGCCGTGCGGTCACGCCGGAAGCGGGCGAGCCGGTCTTCGTCGATGGCAACGCCCAGGCCAGGCCCGTCGGGCACTTGCAGTGCGAAATCGGCATAGACCAATGGCTCCTCGAGAATCTCCTCGGTGAGCAGCAGCGGCCCGAACAGTTCGGTCCCCCAGGCCAGGCGCGGCAACGTGGCAAAGAGCTGCGCAGAGGCGGCCGTTCCCACGCCCGCCTCCAGCATCGTGCCGCCATAAAGGCCAACGCCAGCCGCATCGGCGATGGCGGCCACTTCGCGCGCCGGCAAGAGCCCGCCCGATTGGGCGATCTTGAGCGCAAAGACGCGGGCGCCGGCATGGGCAGCGATCGTGAAGGCCGATCGCGGACCGTGCAGCGCCTCGTCCGCCATCAGCGGAAGGGCATGCCGCGCCGAAAGACGCGCCATCGCGGCCAGCGCATCCCGGGCGACCGGCTGCTCGACGAGATCGCATCCGGCTTCGGCCAACAAGGCCATGCCGAGATCCGCCTGGGTCTCGTCCCAGCCCTGGTTAACGTCGACCCGCACACTGCCGCGATCGCCGATCGCACGCTTGATCGCGGCAACGTGCGCCACATCCGCGCGCACGTCGCGCTTGCCGATCTTCAGCTTGAAGATGTTGTGGCGCCGCGCGGCGATCATCGCCTCGGCCTCCTCGATGTCGCGCCCGGTATCGCCGCTGGCCAGAGTCCAGGCGACCGGCATGCTGTCGCGCACACGGCCCCCACCGATCAGGTCCGCAGCCGGGATGCCCAGCCGCTTGCCAGCCACATCGAGCAGCGCGCTTTCCACCGCGCTTTTGGCGATGCGGTTGCCCACCACATGGCGGGAGATCGCGGCCATCGTTTCCGCCACGCGGCCCAGATCGCAGGTCGCCAGGACCGGCGTGATATAGGTGTCGATCGCCAGCTTGATGCCCTCGGCGCTTTCCTCGCCATAGCTGAGGCCGCCGATCGTCGTGCCTTCGCCGATACCCTGGATGCCATCTGCGGTACGGATACGCACCAGCACGATGGTCTGGCGGTGCATCGTTGCCATTGCCAGCACATGCGGGCGGATCGTCGGCAGATCGACGAGAATGGCTTCGACCGACTGAAGCGCAACCTTCACAAGCAATTCCCGAAATTGGTGTTCGATGCCGGCTAGGTAGGATCCGGGAGGGCGCGCGCCAAAGACTATTGCAGTCTCCAATCGATACCTATTAGGTATGGTGCATGATAAACCTGCGCCAGCTTCGTTATTTCGTCGCGGTTGCCGAAGAGCGGAACTTCACCCGCGCGGCAGACCGGCTGCACATCGCGCAGCCCCCGCTCAGCCGGCAGATCCAGCAACTGGAGGCCGAAATCGGCGCCCCGCTGTTCGATCGCGCCGCAAGACCCTTGCGCCTCACCCCCGTGGGTCGCCTGGTTTTCGAACAGGCGACGCAACTGCTGGGAAGAATGGGCGAAATGCGCGACATGGTGGCCCGCGCGGTGAAGGCCGAGCAGCGCCGTTTCGCCATCGGCTTCGTCGCCTCCACCATCTATGCACGGCTGCCACCGCTGATCCGCGAGTTCCGTCGCCGCGCCCCCCAGGTCGACTTGTCCCTGGGCGAACTGGTCAGCCTCGATCAGATCGCGGCACTCAAGGAAGGGCGGATCGACGTCGGTTTCGGCCGGATCAGATTCGAGGATGACGCCGTGCGGCGCATCGTTCTCCGCGAGGAGCGGCTGGTCGTGGCCATCCCTGCGGAGCACCGGCTGGCAACGGCAACGACACCCCTGTCTTTCGATGAACTATCCGGCGAGCCGCTCATTCTCTATCCCCGCGAGCCGCGCCCCAGCTATGCCGATCAGGTGCTGAGCCTGTTCCGCGACCGCGGCATTTCACCCCGCATCGCCCACGAGGCACGCGAGTTGCAAATCGCCATCGGGCTGGTCGCAGCAGAGGAAGGGCTGTGCATCGTGCCGGAATCGGTGCGCAAGTCGCTGATCGACGGCGTTACATTCCACGATCTGGCCGAGCCCGCGACATCACCGATCATCATGAGCCACCGCGCCGAGGACCACACCCCCGAGCTGGCACTAATGGCCGAAATCGTCGCGCGCATGTACAGCCTGTGGGGCTACGCGGTGCCGGACAAGATCCTCAAGCTGGCCGGTCTGAGCGCCGATGCGCTGGTGCGGCCGGAGGCTTCCACACCCTGAAAGTATCGGCCACATATCGACATGGTCTTGGACGCTATCTCCGACCATCTGCCATCTCCCTGGTGAAGCCGCACCATCGGCCACATCGCCGCCGAACCGGCAGCAGGGAGAGAAAAAGATGAAAACGCCGCTCGTGGCAGCCAGCGCGCTTGCCATTGCCTGTTTCCCGACCATGGCACTGGCGCAAGACACGGACGGCACATCACCGCACTGGTATGTTCGAGCAGCGGTTGGCCACATCACCTTCGACGAAAAGGCGCAAGTCAAAGTGGGCGGCGAACCCCTTCCCGGCGCCAACGGTACGCTGTCGAACAACACCACGCTGACGACGGAATTCGGCTACCATCTCACGCCGCATCTGTCTTTGGCGGCCACACTGGGCATCCCGCCGGAAACCACACTCACCGCGGCCGGCTCGCTGGCGGGAGCCGGCGTGCTGGGCAAGGTGGGCTATGCGCCGGGCAGCTACACCCTGCGCTATCATTTCGGCGCACCCGGCGCCCGCGTGCGGCCTTACGCCGGCGCTGGCCTTAACTGGACGATCGTTCTCAAGAATCACGATGGCCTGCTGCGCAACATCCGCGCGTCGGACACCACCGGCCCGGTCGTGACAGGCGGCGCCGACATCGCCCTGAGCCGCCGCCTGGGCGCCTTTGCCAGCGTTATGAAAGTCTGGACGCGGACGAACGCCAGCTTCGACATGCCTACCCCGGCCGGGCTGGTGCCAGGCACCACCCGCCTGCAGATGAACCCGACCCTGCTCCAGGCCGGCGTGCAGGTCCGCTTCTAAATCCGTCGGGAACGCCCTGCCGAGGTCTACACCCAAGCGCCGCCCAGCAGAGCTCAGCAGCTTCAACCGCGGCTTGGCGCAACATCGGCATGCGATGGTTGGGGAGTTGAAGGCAAGCGCCGTCGCCATTCAAGCACGGTGGCGCTATGGCACGTCATGATGCAGATTCTGATCGATGCCGACGCCTGCCCGGTGAAAGAGGAAACCTACAAGGTTGCATTCCGCTACAACGTACCGGTGGTTGTGGTCAGCAACAGCCCGATCCGCGTGCCACGCGATCCGCTGATATCGCGCAAGGTCGAGAGCGAGGCGTTCGACGCGGCCGACGACTGGATCGTCGAGAACACCGTTGCCGGTACGGTTGTGATCACCGCAGACATCCTGCTGGCCGACCGCTGCCTGAAATTGGGGGCCGCGGTGATCGCACCGAACGGCACCCCATTTACCAGCGCCTCGATCGGCAGCGCCATCGCCATGCGGGCGATCATGTCCGATCTGCGCGCCGGCGGTGAGCAGGTTGGTGGACCTGCCCCTTTCAGCAAGACCGATCGCTCACGCTTTCTGTCCGCGCTGGATCAGGCGCTAACCAGACTGCGGCAACGGAACGGATGACGGCGAATTGTCCATTTTCACGCCCATTCGATACGCTCAGTGCGTGAAATTGAAGCAATGATCTGTCGGTATTTCCGGCTCTGATACGCTTGTCTTCCTGCTTCAGGCGACGCCTTGTGCGCGCCGAAACCAAGGCAGGATCGTCTCGTGATTGGCAGATGAATGATTTGCCGTTTGAAAGGGGCGGGATGCGAGCGATGAGCCCCACCTCTGAAAGCGGCAGCGATCGACCAGGCAACGCGCGCGGAATGGCAAGGATTGGCGTAAGCCGATGTCCTCGTGCCGCATCGGAGCAGCATGGGTTGGTCAGGGCTTGCCATCTGCGTCCGTTGCGCTGGTTTGCAAAAGTCAGACGTTGACTGACAACCCGAAATTCAATCTGCCTTTCGCAACAGGCGGATCCGGACCAGACCGATGCGGTCCATAGGAATAATGGTCAGGCGTTCGTCTCCATTGATGACTCGCCCTGCCTTCCAGCCATCTTCGGTGAAGCGCCCTTCCTCGACCCGGTCGATTTCGACGAGGCCTGCCTTGTCAGCAAAATCAACCGTGAACCCGCGACCCATTACCAGAAAGCTGCCGTTGCCCTCATCAATGACAAGGCCAAACGGGCGACCATCCCCTGGCGCTGGCTGACCATGCTCGGTCTCGCTGGGCAATGGCGCGGGCACAGGCGGGGCCTGAAGGCCAGCATCGAGCAACATTTGCTTGAGCAACACCTGCGTCTCACGCACCGTGATTGTATAACCGCCCAGATGAATTTCGGTCAGTTTCCCGTCGTCGATCAGAATTCCGGCAATGCGCTTCTGCGCCTGTGCCCGCGTGATCACGTCATCCATATTGGCCAGCATTGCATAGGCCTGCGCCAACTGGCTGTCCGGCTTGCCGTCCTCGATGCCAAAGATGGAATAGCCGATCGCGCCATGCTGGCCCAAGGCCCAGAACAGATTGCCGGTGCGGAATTGCGCCTCGGGCACAAAGAGTGGATTACCCGCGTGATCATAATCGGCCAGCGGCACCTTGGCATCGGGTACGTAGATGTCTGGCGAAAGCATGTCGAGCGAAGGGGCTGCCGCCTTCCATACGTCCAGCACCCGCTTGGCAGGTCCGCCGCTGGGATATTGCCCAGCCATTGGCTGCCGATCCTGCGGCCCCAGCCAACCATTGACATACATGGGTAGAGGTAGGGCCTTTTTGCCCTCTGCGGCCAGCGCCTCCATATAGCGGGCGAAATGCCACGCCATAAACACTTCTTCGGCCTGCCAGTCCGTGCCGAAGACCTGCGCCCAGGTTCCACTGCCGCGGCGCCCCTGACGCGCCCACAAATCTGCCAGTTCGGGGCGCAAAGTCTGCCAGTGTGCCTTCAGATATTGAAGCAGGGACGCGGGTACCTGCTGCCCCCAAGCCGCATTCGCTAGTGATGAACGGTCTCGGCTATCATGCAACATGCCGGTTTCGTTGTTGACCTGCACCATGATGACGCGATGATCAGGATCGGCCTGTGCCAGATGCTTCATAAAGGCAGCAAAAGCGCGCCGATCAGCATTCAGCAGTTCGGGCGAAAAGACTGACAAAACAGGCTTGGGCATGGCGCCCGGATAGGTAAAGGCTTCTGCAAACTGGCCTTTTGCCACGGCACGGGGGAAACGGGCAGGATTGGCGCGCACCCAAGTCGGCGCATAGGTCGAACTGGCATTCTTGAACGCTCCGAACCAAATCAGCACCAGCCGCATATCGTGCTGACGGGCCCGCGCAATCTGGGCATCGATCAGAGTATAATCAAAACGACCTTCCTGCGGTTCGAAGTCTTCCCAACTCACCGTGCTGACCACAGTGCGGACGTGCATCGCTTTTAATTTGTCCCACACCGGCTGCATATATTCGGAGTTGGAGGCACTGGAATTGTGCAATTCGCCACCAAGCGCGAGGTATGGCTTGCCATCCACAAGCAGCTGGCGATTTCGGATGACCGGCAATTCCTCGGCATGCGCAGCAGGAAGGAGCGCCCCCGTCGCCAAGGCCATCAACGAGCCCAGCAGAATCCTCTTCACAATGCATCCCCTCTTCGATTTTTGCTCAATGGCGCGCGAAGCCTAAGTAGAACAAAGGTTCTGATATGACAATGGAGGCTCTGCCGCGTGCGATCCAATTTGCGGGGCGACCGCATGTATGGCCGCTTTCGAGACAAGCGGTCGTTCGAGTGCCAAATGCCTGACGGCTTGAACTGATCAAAACTCGCCCTTTGGCATCGTTGGTCCCTGCACCTTGAACCAACTCGAAGCAACGGTGCCCCTACAAGTCAAATGCCGATCAAAGTGGTCCTTCTGGACTCTCCGCGAGAAAGGCCGAGAGCCAAACGGAATTTCGTCCCTTGCGGGCAGTCCACCAATTCAAGCTGCGCGGCGCGAACTGGCCTTTGCCACGTTTGCGGCGCATCTTGAGCCAGCGCCGCAAATCACGCAGGGGCGCGACAGTCGAACGCAGGGCATGCAACGGCAGCCGCTCGTGCAGATTGTGTGCAGAGGCTCGTTCACAACAGACGCTTGCTGGTGATGCCAAGGCACGTCGATCCACAGCCTCGCATGTGCAGCCCACGGTTCAAAGGCGCCGCTATGGCCGCCGCTCATGCGCCTGAGTTGAGGCGTCGGAACCTGCCGTTCATTCAGAGCGAGGAGTCCGGCACGGCCCGGCGGTAGAACTCCGCAGGCCGGAACGCGGTCTGCGCCTCGCGCTGACCGGTGCCCTCGATCCATCCCGTGTCGAGCAAGCGGCGGCGGAACGCTGGTTTGTTGACCGCCTTGCCGATGATCGCTTCGTGCACTTCCTGTAAGTCACGCAAGGTGAACAACTCGGGCAAGAGCGCCAGCGCAACCGGTGCATAGTCCAGTTTGCCGCGCAGGCGTTCGACCGCCAGTTCGATGATGGCAGCGTGATCGAAGGCCAGCGGCGCTTGCGAGCCAGCCGCCGGCGCCAGCAGCAGGTCTTCTCGCTTGGCAACAGCATCGGTCAGGCATGCTGCAGGCATCAGGGCAAAGTACGCGACACTGATCACTCGCATGCGCGGGTCGCGGCCGGGATCGCCGAACGTGTAGAGCTGTTCGAGCCAGCCTTCCACCATGCCGGCTTTCTCCATCAGAACCCGGCGCGCGGCCTGTTCCAGCGTCTCGCCTGGGCCGACGAAACTGCCCGGGAGCGCCAGGGATCCGGCAAAGGGAGGTTGCGCGCGCCGCTGCACAAGCACGGACAAGCGCCCCTCAACCACCGTCATCAGCACGAGATCGACCGTCACCGCCACTGGTGGGTAATCGGCAGGATTGTAAAGTTCGGGAGCAGTCTCAGCCATGCCTCACACTTAGATGTTGACGACATATATGCAAAATGGATATTAGAGTTCTATCGTGAGCCGGGGAGTCCGCCTCGCCTGACCATTCGAGGGAGTCTCGAACATGAGCACGATCGATTTCGGCGTCTTCATCGGACGCTTTCAGCCGCTGCATCTGGGCCATGAGCACGTCATTTCCCACGCCTTGGAGCGCGTGAACCGCCTGATCGTGCTGATCGGTTCGGCCAACATCGCGCGTGATCCGCGCAATCCGTTCACTTATGCCGAGCGCGAAGCCATGCTCCGCCGCGCTTTCCGGCACGAAATGGCCGAGGGCCGCCTGATCGTCGCGCCGCTCGACGATCACCTCTATTCCGACACCGCCTGGGTGGCCCAGGTGCAGCGCGTGGTCCGCGGCATTGTCCTGGACCATGGCAATCATCATGGGTTCCAGAACCACGGGATCAGCGATTTCCGGGTGGCTCTCACCGGATACGGCAAGGATGCCTCTTCCTATTACCTGAAGCTGTTTCCCGAATGGGAAAACCTCCAGATCGACAGCCAGTACGGCACGTTCTCTTCCTCTCATGTCCGTCGCCGCTATTTCCAGCGTATTCCCGAAGTGCCAGCCACGATCCTCCCGGCCAGCGTTGCCCAGTTCATGCAGGAATTCATGCTGGGTGACGTGTTCCGCAGGCTGCTGGAGGAAGCCGAATATCTCGAAGCCTACCCTGCGCAGTGGGGCAAAGGTCCCTTTGTCACGGCCGATGCGGTCGTGGTCCAGTCGGGCCACATCCTGCTGGTCGAGCGCGGCGGTCATCCAGGCAAGGGCCTGCTGGCACTGCCGGGCGGCTTCGTCGCGGCGGACGAGCGCATCCGTGACGCAGCAATCCGCGAACTGCGCGAAGAGACCGCGATCAGTGATGGCAAGGGGCAGATCCCGCCCGCCATGCTGGCAAGCTTCATCGAGGATGCCCGCACCCGTGTGTTCGATGCGCCCACCCGCTCCCTGCGCGGCCGCATTATCACCCATGCCTTCCTGTTCCGCCTGCCCGAGCGGCGCAAGCTGTTCAGCGTCAAGGGGGGCGACGATGCCGCCCATGCGCGCTGGTACCGTTTCGGAGACCTCAGCCCGGACATGTTGTTCGAGGATCACTGGGCGATCATCGAGGCAATGGCCGACCTTTGAACGCCTGTGCGGGGGAGTCCCGCCCGGCCTGATCGTGTGAGGAGTTCACATCATGACCAATCCCATCCTGGCAACCGACAGCTACAAGCAAAGCCACTTCCTGCAATACCCGCCCGAAGCGCGCGCGATCAGTGCCTATGTCGAGGCGCGGCCGAACGACTTTGCCGACCGCGTGTTGTTCCTGGGGCTGCAACCCTACCTGATGGACTACCTCGGCCGTCCGGTGACGAGAGCCGACATCGAAGAGGCGGAAGCGATCTGCGCAGGCCACGGCGTGCCATTCAACCGCGCGGGCTGGGAAGCGATTGTGGCCGATCACGGCGGCTACTTGCCGCTGGATATTCGCGCGCTGCCCGAAGGCACCATCGTGCCCACCGGTACGCCCCTGGTGCAAGTGGAAAACACCGATCCACGCATGCCATGGCTGACCACGTTCGTGGAGACCGCCCTGCTCCGCGCGATCTGGTACCCCACCACCGTGGCCACGCTGAGCTGGCAGTGCCGCCAGATCATCCGCGCCGGGCTGGAAAGGACCAGCGAGGAGCCGGATGGGCAGTTGCCGTTCAAGCTGCACGATTTCGGTGCACGCGGCGTCAGCAGCGCGGAGAGCGCAGCGCTGGGCGGCATGGCCCACCTCGTCAACTTCATGGGCACCGATACCATGGAAGCTCTGCTCGCCGCGCGCCGCTACTACGGGGCGGACATGGCCGGCTTCTCGATCCCGGCCGCAGAGCACAGCACGATGACCAGCTGGGGCCGGGAGCGCGAGGAAGCGGCCTACCGCAATATGCTCGATGCTTTTGAGGGTGAAGGCCGCCTGGTGGCAGTCGTCTCTGACAGCTACGACCTTGATGCGGCGCTGCAAGGCATCTGGGGCGGCGCTCTGCGCGAAAAGGTGCTGGGCCGGAAAGGCACCGTGGTCATCCGTCCCGACAGCGGCGATCCGGTCGAAACGCCGGTGCGCACGCTGAAGACGCTGTGGGAGGCTTTCGGTGGCAAGGTCAATGCCAAGGGCTACCGGGTGCTCGACCCGCATGTGCGCATGATCCAGGGCGATGGCATGACCATCGCCACCATCGCGCAATTGATCGATCGCGTGGTCGCAGAAGGCTTTGCCATTGACAACATCGCCTTCGGCATGGGGGCCGGAATGCTGCAGAAGGTCAACCGCGACACCTTGCGCTTTGCCATGAAGGCCAATGCCATGCGCGATGCACAAGGCCTGTGGCATGATGTCTTCAAGAACCCTGCGACGGACCCCGGCAAGGCCAGCAAGGCGGGCCGCCAGGCGGTTGTCCTGCGCGAAGGCAGGATGGTTGCCGCACGGCGCGACGATACGGTGCCTGGCCAAGACCTGATGGTGCCGGTCTGGCGCAACGGCGAGATGCTGGTGCGGCACACCTTCGACGACATCCGCGCCCGGGCCGCAAAATGACCGGCAAACAAAACGTAAGGGCGCTGGTGGTCACACCGCCGGCGCCCTTGCCACCCCCCGGCGATCGGCTGCGCATATTCCTGGCGGGCAGCATTGATGGAGGGCAGGCGCCAGATTGGCAGGCCGACGTGATTACCGTGCTGGCCGATTGGCGATGTGGCCATCTTCAACCCTCGTCGCGCATCTAGGTCGTGAACTCATAAATGGCGCCCCGAGGCGGCAGTTTCCGACGCACAACCACCGGCCGGCTAGCGCCAACCAAGTTAGCCTTGGCACACAAAACAACCACAAGCCCGCCCACTATCCCAGACTGCCTGCAAACCGTTCTGCCAGACGACCAAGCTTGAAAGCCTCGGATACACAGTCAACGAACGCGCGGGTTTTGCCGGGCAGCAGCGTCCGCGAGGCGAAATAGATCGAGATCGCTCCCGCGTCGGCGTACCATTTCGGCACCAGTCGAATGAGGGCGCCGCTTTCTAGATCGTTGATGACATCGGCCACAACAAGCAGCGCAACGCCCAGGCCCAACAACGCGGATTGCCGCATCGCCGCCGGGTCATTGAAGACAAATGCCTCCTTAAGCTGGACTGGAATTTGCTCTCCAGCGGCGTCTCGCATGATCCAGTGCCGTACCCGTCCTGACTGGAGCGAGCGCATGACGATACCGTCCAGGTGAGCCAAATCAGCCGGGTTGGCGGGGAGGCTGCGTCCCGCCAAATAGGCCGGCGATGCCACCGCAATAATGTGAGCCGGGGCCAGATTGCGCGCCACGACGCCCGGGGACAATTCGAACCCGCCACCGATAGCGACATCGTAGCCTTCGGCGATGATGTCGACCTGCCTGTTCTCGAAATGCCATTCTGGACGGATGGCGGGATAGCGCGCGATGAAGGCGGGGAGAAGCGGCAGGATGTGCATGGTGCCCAAGGTCGGTGCCATACTCACCTTGAGCACGCCGGACGGCGCACCGCCGGCCCTCGCCACGCCTGCAATCGCCGCCTGTATGTCGCTCAGGCTTCCTGAAATCGCCTGTCGGAACGCTTCGCCCGCTTCCGTCAGCGTCAACCTGCGCGTCGAGCGGTGGAAGAGACGGACGCCCAGATTGCGTTCCAGCATGGCGACATTGCGGCTGACGGCAGCCGGAGTGATCGCGAGACGGCGGGCCGCTTCGGAAAAGCTGCCATGATCAGCGCTGCGAACGAAGGATTCCAGATTGGCGAGCGTCTCCATGGCTTCATCTTCAACCATCAATTGAAGATAATGCAAGCCATATACGGCTAATCGTTGATGTTAGCCTGGGTCATATTCCCTTCACCAACACAACTGGAGTGAAGATGATGACGACCACCTCCCAACCTCTCCTTGGCAAGGTAGCCTTGGTCACCGGCGGCACCCGTGGCATTGGCGCAGCCATTGTCCGCCGCCTTGCCCGCGATGGCGCAGACGTGGTGTTCAGCTATGCCGCTTCGGCGGATCAGGCTGCAGCCCTTGTGCAGGAACTCGAGGCCCTTGGTCGTCGCGCATTGGCCGTCCGCGCGGATCAAGCAGTCGCCGCCGAGGTCACTGCGCTCGTACGGGATGCACATGCCGCTTTTGGCCAGCTCGACATCCTCATCAATTCTGCAGGTGTCTTCGTCACCGGAATGGTCGATGATGCAGAGGCTGACCTTGCTGCGTTCGACCGTCAGATTGCGGTGAATGTAAAGGCAGTCGCGACAGCTGTTCGGGCGGCGGTGCCACTCCTCAGCGATGGCGGACGCATCGTCTCGATCGGCACGACCGGCGCTGTTCACGTCCCCTTTGCAGGCGCGGCGGACTATATTGCCACGAAGGCGGCGGTGGCAGCCTATAGCCGTGGTTGGGCACGCGACCTTGGTCCGCGTGGCATCACTGTCAACGTGGTGCAGCCCGGCGCGATCAATACCGACATGAACCCGGAAACCGGCGACTTTGCGGCCATGCTGAGCAGTCTTGCTGCGCTTGGCCGCTATGGCCAGCCGGAAGACATCGCCAATGCCGTCGCATTCCTGGCAGGACCGGACGCCAGCTATATCACGGGCGCCACGCTCAACGTCGATGGCGGCCAGCTCGCCTGAGCGCGCACTTCCCATCCACAATACGCACATCGAAGGATGAAAAGCATGACGAGCATCGGAATCATCGGTGCGGGGCAGATCGGCAGTGCCATCGCCCGCGCCCTGGCCAACAAGGGCATTCCCGCGTCGATCGCCAACAGCCGTGGACCAGAGAGCTTGCAGGATTTCCTTTCCGAAGTCGGCCCTACCATCACGGGCGGCACCGTCGCCGAGGCTGCCACGAAAGACATCGTCTTCGTCGCGGTAAACTGGTCGCGCCTGCCCGAGCTGTTCGCAACCCTGCCCGATTTTGCCGGACGGATCGTGGTGGATACCAACAATCCCATCGAGGCGCCGCTGTTCAAGCCGGTCGATCTGGGCGGGCTCGCCTCATCCGAGGTGGTGGCGGGGCTGGCGCGCGGTGCGAAGCTGGTCAAGGCCTTCAACCACCTACAGCCCCAACTCCTGTCCGGCGACCCGCACAGCGAAGGTGGCAGGCGCGTCTTGTTCTATTCCGGCGACGATGCACCAGCCAAGGGAGAAGTCGGCGCGCTCATCGACCGGCTGGGCTTTGCCGGAATCGATCTGGGTGCGCTCGCTATCGGCGCCCGCCTCGTGCAGTTTCCGGGGGGTCCGTTGCCCGCCCTCAACCTCGTCAAGTTTGGCTGACCTCCAGGCCGCCCAGAAAGGAATGTGCCATGACCGACACCACAGCCACACAACCCGCCGCAGAGCCAGACTATGACGCTCTGCTTCGCGCCAATCTTGAGCGCATCTTCAACGAGCGCGATCCAGCGCGACGCGACGCAGCCATCGCAGACCTCTATGTAGTCGATCCCGTCATGTACGAACCCGACGCCATCGTGGCAGGACGTCAGGCCATCTCGGACGTCGCCGGAAAGCTCCTCGACAACTTCGGCCCGGATTTCGCGTTCGTGCCGGAAGGCAAGGGTCTGGGCCATCACGGCATGGCAACGCTCCGTTGGCACGCTGGCACACCCGGCAATCCCGCAACAGTCATCGGCGCTGATACCGCAGAAATCATCGACGGTCGTATTGCCCGGCTCTGGGTGCTGCTCGATCTCTCTCCGAACAATTGAAACACGCTCTGCATAAGGACGTTTTCCCATGACCGATCTTTTCTCCCCGTATCGCCTGGGCCAACTCGCGCTTTCCAATCGCCTCGTCATGGCCCCGATGACCCGCAGCCGTGCGCAGGGCGACGGCACTCCCGGCGCGAGTGCCGCGATCTATTATGGCCAGCGCGCCAGCATGGGCCTGATCATCAGCGAGGGTACGCAACCGTCTGACGACGGGCAGGGCTATCTGACCACGCCCGGCATCTACACGCCCGCCCATGTCGCCGGTTGGCGCAAAGTCGCCAATGCCGTGCATGCCGGGGGCAGCCACCTGTTCATCCAGCTCATGCATGTCGGCCGGATGTCACATCCTGACAACACGCCGCATCACCGGCAGGCACTGGCCCCAAGCCCGATTGCGCCGGGCACGCCGATGTTCACGGCCAGGGGCATGCTGGATATTCCCGTTCCACGCGCCATGACGCAGGCCGACATCGACCAGACCATTTCCGATTTTCGGCATGCCGCGCGTAGCGCCATCGAAGCAGGAGCCGACGGGGTCGAGATCCACGGCGCCAATGCCTATCTAATCCATCAGTTTTTGGCGCCAAGCGCCAATGCCCGCACCGACCGCTACGGCGGACCGATCGAGAACCGCGCTCGCTTCGCCATCGCGGTTGCGGCGGCCGTGGCGGACGAGATTGGCGCCGAGCGCACGGGCATCCGCTTGTCACCCGGAATGGCGATGTGGGGCATTGATGAGGGGCCGGACAGCGCCGACCTTTATCGCCATCTGGTAGAGGAGCTCGACAAGCTCGATCTCGCCTATCTGCACATCACCCATAATGTGCCCGATGGCTTACTGCGCGAACTGCGAGCAGCGTGGCACCAGACCTTCATCCTCAATCGCCCCGGACGGGCGCGCGACACGATCGGTGCCGACATCGCGTCAGGCCTTGCAGACCTCGAATCATACGGCGTCATGGTACTGGCGAACCCCGATTTCGTTGAACGTGTCAGGGCAGATGCACCGCTCAACCAAGGCGACCGTGCGAGCTTCTTTGGCGGGAGCGATGCTGGCTATGTCGATTATCCATCGATGGGAAACGCCACCGAAGATCAGCACGGGTGACCTCCAGGATTCTCAATCTCGTGTCAGAACAACCATCATGACCAACTTCATCACCGGCGGCCTACGTCGCCCGCTATGGCATAGCGCAGTGCCACCGATCATGCTGAAGACTAAAGACTGAACACTACCCTGGCAGCCCGCCGATCAAGATCTTCGACGGCCTGCCTGCCGGACTTGCTGGCAACCGGGCGCAATTTTTCCGCGTCTCGAGTCGCATTTTAGGGTAGCCCGGCGCGCTGCCGGAGGGGGCACATGGCGGAGAGGGTGGAATCGAAAAAATCGTATAAGTAATTGTTTTGCAAATAAATAAAAAATCTTTCGCGCTTTACCCAACAATTCCGCCCCCTGATTGTCTATAATCGATAAATCACAACAACTTGTGCATTTTCCTCAGCCTTCAGACTGCCATGCCATCAGGCTCAGCAAGATCGCGATTTTCTGTTGGAAAGAACTTGGCCATGCTTCCTTCAAGCCGTTGACTCCAGTCTTTAGAAGCCATGGAAGGCGCCTAACAGCTAGGCCGTAGACTCATAAACTCGGAGCCAGAGGCGCATTGAGGCGAGTTGGACCATGGCGAGGAAGTTCTCGGCCAACTTGTCATAGCGGGTGGCAACCCGGCGGAAATGCTTGAGCTTGGAGAAGAAGCGCTCAATCAGGTTCCGCTCGCGGTAGAGCCAAGTGCTGAAATACGGCTTTGATCGGCGGTTGGACTTGGGCGGGATATTGGCGAACGCACCTCTTTCACGCAGAGACGCCCGGATGCGGTCGGCATCGTAGGCCTTGTCGGCCAGCACGATTGTTCCAGCACCGACATGATCGAGTAGGTCATCAGCAGCTTTACTGTCATTGCTTTGCCCAGCAGTCAGGCTCATCCGGATCGGGAAGCCTTGCCCATCGACGACCGCATGGATTTTGGTCGTGAGCCCGCCTCGGGAACGACCGAGACAATGATCTCGATCCCCCTTTTTGCCGTCGCGGCCTACTGATGGGCGCGAACGGAAGTGCTGTCGATCATCTGGATGTCGCCATCATGAGCGGCGGTGATGGCATCCATCATCCGGTCCCACACGCCAGCTTTACGCCATCGTGCAAAGCGGTTGTAGCAGGTGGTGCGCGGGCCATAGGGCTCGGGTAGGTCTCGCCACGGCGCACCAGATCGAAGTACCCAGAAAATACCGTTCAGCACGCGGCGATCATCGACGCGGGGGACACCTCGTGGCTTATTGGGCAATAGCTGCGCGATGACGCGCCACTCGAAATCGGTCAGGTCGTACCGGCTCATGCCGACACTGAATCATAAGTTAGCGCGATAGGGAAGGCATGCAGAGATGATTGCGGATGGCGTGCGAGAAGGTATGATGCTCATATGTGGCAGCTGGTTGTCTTTGCTTTAGCGTCTGCGGCTCCAGCCGAGCAACAGAACCTCACCTTCGATGGCGAAGCCTTCGGAGCGCGACGTTCTCTTACTTGCACTTGGTTCACCAACTTCGAGAACAGTCGGTTCGAGCAATGCCGGGATGCTGCGGGAAAATTGCTGCAAGATGGCGATGGCGCCTCGATCAAGTGCGTCCGAGGCCTATGCGAACAACTGGATGCGGCGGCCCGCAAGGCGATCGGATCGAAAAAGCCTGAGCCACCATGGGGAACTTTCACGGTGACGCTGGTCGGCCGCATCAGCCTCAACCCCCATGAGAAGCGCTACCTTGGGGACGCCACCAGAAACATCCTCATAGAGAAGCTCACAAGCGTTAGCTCGGCCAAATAGCCGCTCAGTTTATGGGTTCACGACCTAGCATCGCGATAACTATGCGGGCCAAGCGCAGCCGCCTTGCCTATAAAGAAGAGTCGGATCTGCCTTGGTCAAGACGCTGGCAGTACGATTCGCAGTAAGCCAGCGGGATTTCGCCATGATGGTACCAGTGGCGAGCCACTTTGCAGCAAAGACCTGCTCGATGGACTTCGTGGCCGACACGTTCGGCGCTTCCCGTCGGCTGCGCATCCTGGCGATCCACGATGGCGCCTGCCGCGAGAACCTGTGCCTGGTGAGGGACACCAGAAACTCGGGCGTGCAGGCAAGCATCTCGATTCTGCTGCTGCACTGCTGATCGCCGAGAACGGCAGGGTATCGCCCATACTGTTGGTCGATAGCCCTTACAGGCTCTCCAGCGAAATGGCCGCCTGTTCCCGATGCTACCGCAATTCGTTTGCATGGCCTTAGTGCTGGCCGCCGCGGCTTTAGCGCTGTTCTACCGGGACAGAAAAGCGGACTGAACGCCGTTGTCGCTCAGCGCGCCATCGCTTGCATGAGCGCGGTAGAGGTGTCGTCGGACAGCGCCAGGTCGCGCAGCCGGCGAATTTCTCCCGCACTGCGCGCTACCCGCCCATGTTCGGCCACGATGCGCTCATAATTGGCCAGACCGCGTTCGAATGTATCACCATAGCCTTTGATAAGGCGCTGGCACTTGACGAGCTCGAGCGCAGCCTCGCCGTCTCGCCGCAGTTCGGCCCGCACCAAATCGAGCCAGTGCTCGATGCGCGCCTGCTCTTCGGCGTAGCGCAGCGAGCGCCGGCGCAGAATACGCATGCTCGCCACCATATGCAGCACCAGGAACCAGCGCAGGCTTGTCGTTTCAACATGACGGCCTGCGCGGAAGAACCGGCCCAGCAGGTTTGACAAGCCCTGGCTGGCCAGAATGCGGCGGCCGATGCCTGCGGGCAGGGTTTCGCACACTTCCTGAAGGCGCGGGTGCATGAATTCCACGATCGAGACGACCTGGTCGGGCTGGGCCTTGATCTCGCCACGCACACGCGCGAAGCGGCTGCCCCGGATCTTGAGATCGGCCACCCGGATCGTGTCCTCGTAGGCCATCCACAGCGCCAGATGGCGTGCCGCTTCCGCCGTGACGGCATAGGGCGCCACGTCCAGCGCGGCGCAGGCCTCCAAGCGATCGAGATAAAGCGCAGCGTAGTCCGCGTCCTGATAGTCCATCAGCTTGGCCACGCCGTGCAGCGCATTGGTCCGCGCGGCATTCGGCAGCGTGCGGGTGATCCGCGCCGCCAGCACGCGGCCGCGATCGGTCGTCGGCTCGGGCGCGGCGTGGACCGGCGCATCGGGCACGGCAACGGGCCCCTGCGCCTGCTCGAACCCGTCCTGGAAACCGCGCAGATTGCTCTGCACGGCAATGCCGCTTTGCTCGATCGCCTGGCGGAAGGTTTCGACCCGGAACGGCAGGGCGCCGCTGCCGGCCAGGGCGCCGAACATCACCGCGCTGATCACGCTGCCCGATCGTTCGGTCGCCGCGTCCATGTCGAAGCCGACGAAACGCCTGGACCGCTTGTGCGCCGCCTCGATGATCTTGTCGCTATTGCCGCGCCCATCGCCCATCACCTGCTTCTCGCCAATGGCATAGATGCGGTGGGTGGAACCGATCAGCGTGGTGCGCGCGGCGGTGGAAAACCCGCGCAGCAAGGCGCGGCCCGCTTCCATGAGTTCGGACGCGATCACCACGTCCACGTCGCCCGGCATGGGCATCTGCGCAAAAACGGGCACGCGGCCCGAGCCATCGGGCCGCGCCAGTTCCACGTAATAGACGGTCGATCCCGTGCGCTGCGCCACGCCGGGCACCGACGTGCCCTGGGCCAGCCAGCCTTCGGCGCGGGCAACGTCCTGGACCCAGTCGGCCAGGACGCCCCCGCCCTGCCCGCCCAACGCGAGAATGGCGATGGTCAGGCGATCTTGTGTTGCGACGGACATGGTCATTCTCTTGCTAGGGGTGCCTGGGCGATGGCGTGTCAGAATGCGCGCGCGGCGCGGCCGCGTTCGGCGGCCGACTGCCGGCTGGCGATGATCGCGCCGCCGATCCGGGCCTTGAGCCGTTCCAGCCGGCCGGGATTGGCCACGATCTTCGCGCGGTAGAAGCTGGGGCAGAGCACGGCGGCATGGCTGATTTCGCCGCACAGACCGCAGCCCACGCAGGAATTCTCTACATGGGCCACTGGGTCCTGCCGCAGCGGGTCAGGGTTGGGCTTGATCGTCAGCGACGGGCAACCCGACAGGCGGATGCAGCTGTGGTCCCCGGTGCAGGTGTCGCTATCCACGCCAAAGCGTTCGCGCACGACCCGCTTGCCGGCCTTGAGCGCGGCAGCGGTGACCTTCTTTTCGCGGCGCTGCTTGTTGAGCATGCATTCCGACTGGGCGACGATGACCTTCGGGCCCTTTTCCGGCGTGGTCAGCGCCTCGCGCAGCAAGGACGTCATCCGCGCCAGGTCATACGTGCGGGTCGTTTCCCGAACCCATTTCGCGCCAACGCCACGAACGGCTTTGGTAATCGGATTGCGCGTTTCGCGACTGGCATTGTCGGCCCGCGACGACAGGATGTCCTGCCCGCCGGTGGCCGCCGAATAGCCGTTGTCGATGATCATCGTGACGGTGTCGTCCTTGTTGAACACCGCGTTGCCGATGCCGGACGTCAGGCCGTTGTGCCAGAACCCGCCGTCGCCCATGATGGCGATCGAGCGCTTGCCCCCTTCGCCGTCCTTGGGCTTGAATGCCGAAGCCCCCGCCGCGCCCAGGCCATAGCCCATCGTCGTGTTGCCGATGTTGAAGGGCGGCAGGATCGAGAACAAGTGGCAGCCGATGTCGGCCGAAACGTGCGAGGGGCCCAGATCGCGCTCCACCAGCTTCATCGCGGTGAAGATCGGTCGTTCCGGGCAGCCGGTGCAGAAGCCTGCCGGCCGCTGCGGGATTTCCTGGGCGACGGGCGCCTGCAGCGGATCCGGGGCGTCGGGGGCCGGCGCCAAGGCGGGTGCCTGATCCGCCAGGAACCGCGACAGGCCCTTGCGGATCACGTCGGCGGTATATTCGCCCGAGCGCGGCAGCATGTCCTTGCCCAGGATACGGGTGTCCAGCCCGGCGCGACGCACAAGCGTGTTGAGCTCGTGCTCGATGAATTCGGGCTGGCCTTCCTCGACAACCAGGACCGTACGCTTGCCCGCGCAGAACGCGGCTACTTCGTCGGGGATCAGCGGATAAGTGACGTTGAGGCAATAGATCGGCAGCTGCGCGGCGCCATAGGCATCGGCCAGCCCTAGGAGTTCCATCGCGCGGTTGAGATTGTTGTAGAGCCCGCCCTGGACGATGATGCCGATGCCCGCCTCGCTCTGTGCCGGCCCGAACCATTCGTTGAGCCGGTTGTCGCGGACATAGGCCACGCCGGCTGGCCAGCGCTGCTCGATCTTCTCCACCTCGTGGAGGAAGTTGGCGGGGGGCAGCACGATCCGGTCGGTATCGCGCACCGGCGCCGCGACCGCCTCACCCACGGTGAGCGGCGGGCGGCGGTTGTCCTTGGCCACGAACGAGCCGGTCATGTGGCACGATCGCACGCGCAGTTGCAGCATGACGGGCGTGTTCGACGCTTCGGAAAGGCGGAAAGCCTGTTCCACCGAATCCACGATGCTCGGCAGGTTGGGCCGGGGATCGATCAGCCACATCTGCGATTTCATCGCGAAGGCGTGGGTGCGCTCCTGCATGATCGAGGAGCCCTCGCCATAGTCCTCGCCCACGATGATCAGCGCGCCACCGGTCACCCCGCCAGAAGCGACATTGGACAGCGCGTCGGACGCGACGTTGGTGCCCACGACGGATTTCCACGCCACCGCCCCGCGCAGCGGATAGTTGACCGAGGCCGCCAGCATGGCCGCCGCCGTCGCTTCCGAAGCGCTCGCTTCGAAGTGCACTCCCAGATCACACAGCAGGTCGTTGGCATCGGCGAACACATCCATCAGGTGGCTGATGGGCGAACCCTGATACCCGCCGACATAGGCGACGCCCGACTGCAACAGGGCCTTGGTCACGGCCAGAATGCCTTCCCCGGTGAAGACTTCGCCTTCGCCCGCCGTCAGCTTGACCACTTCACGCTTGAACGACCGCTCCGCCATTCCGGGTTACTCCGCAACCAGCGCGAGCACGCGGAGCGGGCTGCCCGACCCGTCGCGGATCTTGAGCGGCGCGGCGATCACCACCGCGCCGGTCGCCGGCAGCTTGTCGAGGTTTTCCAGGCACTGCAGGCCGTACTTGCCCGCCCCGTGCAACAGAGTATGCGCCGGATACATCGGGTCCAACAGATGCGCCTGCCCAGCATCGGTACCGATTGTCTCGACGCCGAAGCCCAGCACGTCGCGTTCTTCGACGAGGTAGCGCACCGCGCAGACGTCGGGGCCCGGCGTATGGGCGCCGTCCTCGCGGCGATTTGTGTAGCCTTGCGCATCGCGCTTGGACCAGTCGGTGCGGAACAGCACCCAGCCGCCGGCGGGAATCGTGCCGTGCTCGGCTTCCCAGGCCTTGATGTGTTCGGCCTTGAGCAGGAAATCGGCGTCGACCGCACATTGCGCGGAGAAATCGAGAACGACGGCCGGCGCGACGAGCTTTTGCGCGGGCACCTTGTCCACCGTGTTGTCGGCCAGATCCTTGCCCGAAACCCAGTGCACCGGCGCATCGAAGTGGGTGCCGGTATGCTCGCCCACCGTAAAGTTGTGCCAGTGCCAGGCCACGCCGCGTTCGTCATACCGGGATATTTCCGTGCGCGAGAACGCTGCCGTCTGGCCGAATGGTTCGGGCAAGACCAGCAAGGGCGTGTCTTCGGACAGCGTCTGGGTCAGGTCCACGACAGCGATGTCGCCTGTGGCAATAGCATGTGTGAGGGCAGCGAGAACGTCAGTCATGGACTCGGGCTCCTTTTCGGACCATTACCCCAAAGACTATCCCCTTAACTTGCATATGCAACTAAAATGTTTTTGACCGCTGACTGCCGCTTGGAGTTTTGAATGAGTGAGGATCTGCGCCCCTTCGGCAATCCCGGATCGGAAAAATTCCGTCTCGATGCCTACCCATTTTACCTACTGAATCGCGCGGCCAGCCGTTACAACGTGGTCATAGAAGCGGAGCTGCGCACCGTAGGCATCGATATTCCGACCTGGCGCGTGCTGATGATCTTGGGCGAAAAGGCTCCACTCGCGATCGGCCAGGTGGCCAAGTCTGCCGTGATCAACCTATCCACGGTCATGCGCATCGTCGAGCGCATGGCCAAGGCGGACCTTTTGGTCTCCGCCCCCAGCGAACAGGACGGTCGCGTCACCGAGCTGGAGCTGACCGACCGGGGGCGCGAAGTGCTGGCCGCGGCGCGCAAGGTGACTGCGCCGCTCTACGACAAGATCATCAAGGGCTTCTCGGCAGCAGACTTCGCGCGCATGCTGGACATCCTCGCGAGGCTGCATGACAACTTGAATTGAAGCCGCCGCGATCGGCCGCAACGCCGGCGCAGAGCATCAATTAAACTTGCACATGCAAGTTTATCGATGTACGCCTGGGATCTACCCAGGAGGCGTGATCATGCGTATCGCTTGTCTCGGCGGCGGACCCGCCGGCATCTATTTCGCGATCTCGATGAAGTTGCGCGACCCCTCGCACGAGATACACGTCTTCGAGCGCAATCGCTCTGGAGACACGTTTGGTTGGGGCGTGGTATTCTCTGATCAGACACTGGCCAATCTGCAGGCGAACGACCCGGTGAGCGCGGCCACCATCGCCGACAGCTTTGCCCACTGGGACGATATCGACGTCACCGTGGGTGGAAGTACGGTAACGTCCTCGGGACACGGCTTCATCGGCATCGGCCGCAAGCGCCTACTCCAGATTCTGCAGGCGCGCGCGGCGCAGCTTGGCGTCGTGACGCATTTCGAAGCACAATTCGATGCCGACCTTTCGCGCTATGCCGATTTCGCCCTGATCGTTGCCGCCGATGGCGTCAATTCCATGATCCGCGCCGCCAATGCCGACAAGTTCGACGTCGACATTGAAACCCGGCGCAATACGTTCTCGTGGCTGGGCACCACCAAGCTGTTCGATGCCTTTGCCTTCATCTTCGAACAGACCGAGCATGGCTGGATCTGGGCGCACGCCTATCGCTTCGATGCCACGCATTCCACCTTCATCGTCGAATGCGCGCCGGAAACCTGGCGGGGCCTGGGCCTCGACACGATGGAGCAGGCCGAATCGATCGCGCTGTGCGAGAAGATCTTTGCCCGCCATCTCGACGGTCACCGGCTGATTTCCAACGCCACGCATCTGCGCGGGTCGGCCGCATGGATCAACTTCCGCCGCGTGATCTGCCGGCAATGGTCGTTCGACAATGTCGTCCTGCTGGGCGATGCCGCGCATACCGCGCACTTCTCGATCGGGTCGGGCACCAAGCTGGCGCTGGAAGACGCGATCAAGCTGGCGCAAGTGCTGGACCGGCCCGGGATCATCGGCCGCGAGGAACTGGCCGCTGCGCTTGCCGAATACCAGGCGGAGCGCCATGTCGAGGTGCTCAAGATCCAGAATTCCGCCCGCAATTCGACCGAATGGTTCGAGACGATCGACCGCTACCTCGGCTTCGACCTGCCCCAGTTTGCCTATTCGCTGATGACCCGCTCGCAACGCGTGAGCCACGAGAACCTGCGCCTGCGCGACCGCACCTGGCTGGAAGGCCTAGAGCGCTGGTTCTGGGCGGGTAACGAAGGGCGCAACACCCCCGTCCAGCCGATGTTCACGCCCTATGCCCTGCGCGGGCTGACGCTGCCCAATCGCGTGGTCGTGCCCGCGATGCTGACCTATTCCGCCGATCCGGACGGCTATGCCACGGACTTCCACAACGTGCACTATGGTGCGCGGGCCCTGGGCGGCGCGGGCCTGGTGGTGACGGAACTGCTCGCTGTGAGCCCTGAAGGCCGCGCCACGCCGGCTTGCCCCGGCCTGTGGCACGAAGGCCAGACCGAGCGCTGGGCCGCCATCAATGCCTTCGCGCATCAGCATTCGGCGGCGAAGACCTGCGCGCAGATCGGCCATTCCGGCGCGCGGGCGGCCTGCCGCGTTCCGGGCGAAGGCGTCGGCTACGACGTGCCGCTGGCAGAGCCCTGGACCACGGTTTCGGCCAGCGCCCTGCCATGGCGCCAGGGTGGCTTGGTCCCTCGCGCGCTTGCGCAGGACGAAATGGCCGGCATCGTCCAGCAATTCATCGCCGCCACCGAGCGCGCCCATCGCGCCGGTTTCGATATGCTGGAACTCCAGGCCGGGCACGGCAGCCTGCTGTCCAGCTTCATCACCCCGGTAATGAATCGGCGCGACGACGCATTCGGCGGCTCGCTCGAAAACCGCATGCGCTTTCCGCTTCAGGTCGTGGCCGCCGTGCGCGCAGCCTGGCCGGCGGACAAGCCGCTGGCGGTGCGCCTCTCCGCCAACGACTGGGTAGGCGAGGCGGGCGTCACGCCAGCCGAAGCGGTCGTCATCGCGCGGCTGCTCGGCGAAGCCGGCGTCGATATCGTCGATGTCTCGGCCGGCGAAACCGCGCCCGAGGCGCGCCCGGTCTATGGCCGCATGTTCCAGACGCCCTTTGCCGACCAGATCCGCAACGAAGCGCGCATTCCCACGATTGCGGTGGGCAACATCGCGGACGCTGACCAGGTCAATTCGATCCTCACCGCCGGCCGCGCCGATCTCGTGGCCCTTGGCCGCGCGCACCTGTTCGATCCGGTCTGGACGCTGCGCGCGGCCGTTGCCGCCGGCCACGAAGCGCAGCCGGTGCCATTGCCCTACGTGACCGGCCATGCCATGGCCCAGCGCGCCGCGCAGGCGCCTGCGGCCGTCCGCGCCTGAGCGCCATCGTCCCATCTCATCCGGTCCGGAACACTGACCCATGCCTTTCACCACCCGCGCACAAGTCCGTTTCGCAGACGTCGATCCTGCCGGCATCGTTTTCTATCCGCGCTACTTCGAGATGCTGAACGGCGCGGTGGAGGACTGGTTCGAGCAGGATCTCGGGATGGATTTCAAGACGATGCATCTTGAACACCATATCGGGGTGCCCACGGTCAGGCTGGAAACCGAATTCTTGACGCCGAGCAGCCTGGGCGACCGGCTGGACATCACGATCGCGCCCCGGCAGCTGGGCCGTACCAGCTGCGCGCTGTCGATCGAATTTGCGGGCAACGGCGTGACCCGGCTGCGCGCGCAGGTCGTGCTGGTGTGCATGGACCTGCACAGCCAACGCCCCATCGCCTGGCCCGAAACTTTGCGCACGGGGATCGAGCGAGGCCTGCCCGCGGCGATCGCGCCTGCGGCCTAAGCCTGTCAGATCAGCCGCCGGCGCAACGCCTCCGCGACGGCGGCCGAGCGCTTGTTGACGCCCAGCTTGCGATAGATATTGCCCAGGTGGAACTTGACCGCGCTCGCCGAGAGGCCAAGGTCGCGGGCGATCACTTTGGTGGAATGGCGCAGGGCGATCCCACGCAAGACGGACAGCTCGCGCGGTGCGAAGGCGATGCCGCCCGATGCATCGAAAGCATGCGCCGCGACGGTGCGCACCACGCCGGCGCAAAAACTGCGCACCCCCCGCCCCGCCGCGCGATAGGCCGGCACTGTCTTCATCGCATCGACCACCGGCAGCAGCGCCGGGCCCTGCTCTGCAAACGGCAGTACGATCCCTTCCGGTTGGGCCATCACGATCGCTTCGTAAAGGCGCTCGGCTGCCGCTTCGACGCGGTCCTGGTCGAACAGGCCCAGCGCCTGGATCACGAAAACGCGGATCGTCGTCACCGCGCGCCCGCTGTCCAAGGCCTGACGCTCCAGCCGATCCGCCACCGCGCGCAGCGCTTCGGCATCCTTGGCCAGCAGCGCGTCCTGCGCCTGAAGCAGCGCGGCCTCGTCGCGCGCGCGCCAGCCGACGCGGCTCGTGGCGATCGTGTCGGCCAGCGCCGGCACCAGATCGCGGCCCTGACGCCTATCCGCCACCACGCCCGCGTGCAGGATGCGGCAGAAGTGCTCGATATCGCCCAGCCGGCGCCCACGCATCAGGCGCATCGCGCGATCGAGCAGTTCCAGCGCGCGGGCATGGTCGTTGTGCATCAGTGCCGCCCGCGCGCCCACGCGATAGCCGATGACGAAGGCATCGGGCCAGCCGTCGTGCGCCTCCAGATCGCGCAGCGCCGCATCGATCCGGTCAAACAGGCCTTCGGTTCGGCCGCGCTCCAGCTCCACCTCGCACAGCACGCATTCCCCAACGGCCCGCAGCCCGACGTCATCGGGCAGGGTGCGCGCAAACATCGCGCCGGCTTCGGTCGCCAGGCGGCTCGCCCGGCTCAGCTTGCCTTGCGCCAGGGCAATCATCGCATCGACCAGCATGGCCGAACCAAGCCCGTAATGCGCCGTAGCGCTTTCGTATTTGCGGCACGATGCCTCGATCTGTTCCTGCGCCAGGGCAAAGCGGCCCTGGCGGAAATAGTGCAGGCTGCGCAGCGCATAGACGAAGGCGGCATTGATCCGGTCGTTGGTATAGGTCGACCAGAAGAAGCCCTCGGCCAGCTGGGCCTCGGTCAATTGGGTGTGCGAATGGAACGCCAGCACGTGCTGCGCGATGATGAAATCGGCATAGACCCGCGATTGCGACGGTGATTGGTAGGCCAGTTCCTCGGTCACATATTCGCGCGCTGCGTCGAGCAGGCGCCGCGCTTCGGGGAAATGCCCCTCCTTCATCAGCATCACCGCCTGGGTTATGGTCACCTGGCCGGACTGCGCCGCCTGCGGCTGCTCGGCAAAGTCGGGCAAGAGTTGCGACAGGGTATCCCGCACCCGCGTGTAGCCCGATGCGCCGAGCAATTCGCCGCTGGTAAAGGCTTCAAACGCCAGCCGCGCCAGGGCCTGGTCGCCGCAGTCCCGCACCAGCGCCATCGCCGCATCGGGCGCGCGCCGTTCGACGTGATAGTGCAGCGCCTCGCGATAGGCCTGCGCGCGGTCTGCCGGCTTGCCCTTGTCCAGTTCGCGCCGGGCAAACCCGCGCAGCAGCGCATTGGCGGAAAACCCGCCGTCCACGCCGCGCCGCACGCTGATCAGCGGCGCCAGCTGGCCCAGTTCCATCAGCACGGGAAACGCAAGGCGCGGTGCCAGCAGCCGGCCCAGGTATCGCTCGTCGACCCATTCGAGCATGGCCGTCTGCGTCAACGCCAGTTTGGCGTCCACGCTCAGCGCCTGCCAGATGCCTTCGCGCATGGCGGCTTCGAGCAGACCGCCGGCATGGTCGAGCACGGCCTCGACCGAACAGGGCCCGTCAATATCCGTCGCCACCGCTTCGGCCAGGGGCCAGCCGGAGGCAACCCCGGTACCTGGCCCAGCGGCAAGGTGCATCGCGGCATAGGCAGCCGCCTCGGCCGGATCGAACAGGAATTGCGCCGGGTCGAGGGAGCGGGTCAGATGGGGCGAGCGCACTTGCGCCAATAGCGCCGCGCAGGGGCGGCGCGAAACCAGCCAGACCTTGAAGCGTTCCGGCGTCCACAGCAGCAGCTGGCCGAGCGCCTGCCCCACGGGTTCGACATCCAGCGCGTTGGCATCGATCAACAGGATCAGCGGCCGCCCGTTCAGGCCGGCCAGAATCTGCCCGATGGCATCGGCCGTCGGCAAATCGCCACTGGCACCCACGGCCTGCGCGATGGCCCGCTCGAATACGCCGCCATCGCCCAGATCGCCGGCCCGCAGCGTCAACCAGCGGAACGAAGCCGCGCCTGCGGCTGGTCCGCGGACGTGGTTCGCGAGCAGCGTGGTCTTGCCCAGGCCCGTGGGCCCGAAGACCTGCACGATCCGCTCGCGCCCATCCGTCGCCAGCAGGTCGGCAAACCGCGCCAGGCGCACATCGCCGCAGATCGGCACGGGCGGCCGCGCGTGCTGCGGTGCAGCAGGCCATTCAGCTTGGTTTCCCCCGGGACCGGCTGTCTCCAAAGCTTCATCCGCTGCCGCTACCCGAACGGGAAGACCGCGCCCGGTCATGGCGTCTGGCACGCAAATGGGGGCAGGAGAATCCGCATGGGGCGGACACTAACGCCCCGGCGCGCGGCGCTGCAAGCGCGCGCTGGGCCGTGACTGGCCGAATATGCACGATCCTGTCCATTCTGGCCCGTGCCTGCCGCCCGGCGCACCCGCTATCCTGCACTGCGGCAGACGCGTTGCCGGGCAATGCGTGGGGTGATGGAGGCGCCGATGTTGATGGATGTGGCAATGCGCTATTTCTACGAGGCCGCGAACCAGGGCTCGATGCGGCTGGCCAGCGAGAAACTGGGCGTCGCCGTCTCCTCGATCAGCCGGCAGATCGTCCAGCTGGAAGGTTATCTCGGCGTCAACCTGATCGAGAAAGGTCGGCGCTCGGTCAAGCTCACCGAGGCGGGCGAGCTGACTTACGACTTTCACCGCACCCAGATCGCCGAACTGGACAGCCTGCGCACCAAGATCCAGGACTTGCGCGGCGTGCGCAAGGGCTCCATCCGCCTGGCGGTGGGCGAAGGTTTCCTGTCGAGCGCGTTCTTCCAGACGATCGACGCGTTCCACAGCAGGAACCCCGGCCTGCGCATCGAAACCCATGTCGGCTCGACCAGCGAGATCGTGCGCATGGTCCAGGAGGACGAAATGCACATCGGCCTGGTGCTCCAGATCGAGCCAGAACCCAAAGTGCGGGTGCGGCTCTCGCTGGCCCAGCCGCTGATGATCATGGTCCATCCCTCGCACCCGCTGACGCGCAAGAACACCGTCACGATCGCCGATCTGGCCCAGCACGACTTGTGCCTGCCGCCCCGGGGGTTTCGCATCCGCCAGATTGTGGGCCAGATGGAAGCGGTGGCGGGCATCCATCTCGAACCCGCGCAGACCACCTCCTCGATCGCGATGATGCGCGATCTTGCGGCCGAGGGACGCTTTGCCACCGTGCTGCCGCAGATCGCAGCGTTCGGGGAAGTGTCCACCCGCCGGCTGGTGGCCATCCCGTTCGAGGAGACCGAGGCCGATCCCGTCTCGGTCCACCTCATCACCCGCCTCGGCCGCCATCTGGAAGGCGCGCCCGCCAAGCTGCTGACCGTGCTCGAAGCCAAGATGCGCAGCTGGACGCACTGATCGCGCAACGAGATCGCCCCGCGCGCGCAATGAACGCGGCCTAGACTGCGAGGCGGACATGCGCGAAAAGGACGAGAACGTGAAGCCCGCATACTGGCCATCCGAACGGCGCGCGCCGCTGCCGCCCGTCCAGCCCTGGAGCGGCGCCAGCGAAGCGCTGATCCGGCCCGAAGACGATCCCTGGGTCTCGCCGGCGGAACGCTCGGATTTCGATACGACCCCAACGTATTCCGAAACCCTGGCATGGCTCGCTCGGCTGGCAGACGCGTCACCGCTGGTCCGCCTCTACGATTACGGGCTTTCGGCCGAAAGCCTGCCGCTGATGCTGGTGGTGGCCAGCACCGATCATCGGCGCATCGCAGCCCGCTTGCAGGGGCAGCGGCCGGACCTCTCCGCAGCAGCGGAACCGATCCGCGTCCTGAGCGAATGCGGCATCCACCCCGGCGAGATCGACGGCAAGGATGCCAGCCTCATGCTGCTGCGCGACATCGCGCTGGGCGGCAAGACGGACCTGATCGTCGGCTGCGACTGGTATTTCGTGCCAGTGCTCAATCCCGATGGCCACGAACGACGCTCTGCCTATAGCCGCCCCAACCAGCGCGGGCCCAATGTACAGGGCTGGCGGGCGTCGGCGCAGGGGCTCAATCTCAACCGCGATTTCGTCAAGGCACAGTCGCCGGAAATCCGCGCCATCCTGCGCCTGCTGGCCAAGATCGACCCCGACCTGTTCATCGACATGCACGTGACGGACGGGCTCGATTACCAGTACGACATCACTTTCGGTTTCCAGGACCCGCTCTATTCCGCCTCTCCGCAAATCAGCGCCTGGCTGGAGCAGACCTATCGCCCACAAGTGGATGCGCATATGCAGGCGCAGGGCCATGCTCCCGGCCCGCTGATCCTTGCGGCCGACGACCGCCGGCCGGAGCTGGGCCTGATGCTGCCCGCCTTCCCGCCCCGCTTCTCCCATGGATATGGAGACTTGCGCCATATCCCGACGGTGCTGGTGGAGAACCATTCGCTCAAAACCGTGCGCCGGCGTGTGCTCGGCACTTATGCGCTGCTCGAAGCATCGCTGCGCGCAGCCGTGATGCATGGCGCAGACTTGCGCGCTGCGCTGGCGGCCGATCGCGCCCGGCGCGAGCCGGAGCCGATCCTGGCCTGGGACATGGCGCACGAGCCGGTGCGCACGATCACCTTCCACCCCATTGCCTCGAAGTTCTACGAAAGCCCGGCATCGGGCGCGCAGGAAGTGCGCTGGCTGGGCACGCCCCTGCCGCCGGTGGAAACGCCGGTGTTCGGATCGACACCCGCCACCCGCATCCCCCGCCCGCGCGGCTATTGGGTGCCCGCCAGCGAATTCGACGCGCTCGACCGCCTGCGCGCCCACGGCATCGCCATGGACATCGCGCCCGACTGGATCGAGATCGAAGTCGACATGCTGCGCCTATGCGACCTCGAAGTGGCCGGTGCCGTCTCCGAACGGCGCGTTACGCTCAAGGCCGGCGTGGCGCAGATCGAGCGACGCCGCGAACGCTTTGCGCCAGGTTCCGCTTTCGTTACCACGGACCAGCCGCTGGGCGACCTCGCCATCCACATGCTGGAGCCGACCTGCGCGGATTCACTGTTCGCGCAGGGGCTGATCGCCGGAATGCTCGACCCGGTCGAATATCTCGAAGCCTATGTCGTGGCGCCGATGGCCGAGGAAATGCTCGCCACCGACCCGGACCTGCGCGCCGAATTCCAGGCAAAGCTCGCGGCCGACAACGCCTTTGCCGCCGATCCAATGGCGCGGCTTAAGTGGTTCTATCTGCGCTCCCCCTACCGCGACGAGCGCCACATGCTCTACCCCGTGGCGCGCTGCTGACCGGGGCCTAGGCCAATTCAACAGCGGTTGATTGGCCGAAACGGCCGGGAACGCCTCAAACAGCGTGACCTCGGATCAAGTCCGGGGTCCCGCTATTTCCACGCGCAACGCCTAGGCGGCGTGGACAAATTCCACGGCACCCTCGCGCTGAGCTATAACCGCGGCGTTTGCCAAAATCGCCGTTTGATTTAGAATTAGCGAGATGCAATTCCCAACGCTCCGCATTGACGTGTCCTCCCGCGTGATCGGCGTGTGGGCGCTGGCGCTGGCGCTACCCGGTCTGATGTTTGGCTCTCTCATCGTTGTGATAGCTACATTCTCTGTGCCCTTTTTGATTGCTGCCGCTGTCCTTTCCTTCTGGTTTGGGGACGCGATCCTGCGTCGCCCGATACCTTGGTCTCTGGCAGCGATAGCCGGTCCGCTATTTGGCGGCTGCGTGATTTTTGGCCGGGCAGGCTTGTTGTCTCTGGTCATAGCCGTACCAGCAGCCTGCTATTTCGTTGCGTCGCTTCGCATCATTCCACCGACACAAAGAGACCAGATTGACGTAGCCTCCCGTCGCTGATTCTAAGCAGCTTTTTGGAGGCAGGCTTGAGCAGGGGTGATCTAACTGAGGCGGAATGGCGCGTTCTGAAGGACTTGCTGCCAATCGAGCCTGAGAACCGTAGCCGAGGCAGGCCGCCTGAGTAGAACCGCTCCATCATCAATGGCATTCTCTGGCGGCTCCGCTGCGGAGCGCCATGGCGCGATGTCCCGCCCAAGTATGGCAGTTGGACCACCATCTATCGCCGGTTCTGGCGGTGGAGTGAGGCCGGGGTCTGGGAGGCCGTTGCCGTAACGTTGGTCGAGATCATGGCCGACAGCGGCCACTACAGCATCGACAGCATCACAGCCCGCGCCCACGTCTCGGCAGCGGGCGGAAAAGGGGGACTCATCGACGCGCTCTTGGCCGCTCGCGGGGCGGGTTCACCAGTAAACTTCACTGTCTGGCTTATGCCCTTGGTCGGCCAGTCGCGTTCCACCTGACGGGCGGCGAGGCCGCAGATTGCAAGGCGTATGATGATTTGATCGACCTGCCTGAGCAGGCACCTGACGCATTCCTTGCCGATAAAGGCTACGATGCCGATGCCATCCGCGCCGATCTTGTCGAACGAAAGATCAAGGCCGTCATCCCTGGCCGGTCAAACCGCCGTGTGAAGATCGAGTATGATCGAGCGCTCTACAAACAGCGCAATCGGAAACAGCGCAATCAGATCGACCGCATGTTCGGCCAACTCAAGATCAACCGCGCCATCGCCACCCGCTACGACCAGCTTGCCAACAGCTACCTCGACATGGTCCATCTCGCCACCGCCAGATACTGGATCAAATTTGTCCACGCCGCCTAGGCCCCACGCAGCGCCTCGGTCTCGGCCTCGTCCACTGCGTCTTCGGCGATCGCCACCTTGTAGACCGCTTGCGCTGCCTCGCGCGACACATAACCATCGCGCACGTCTGCCAGCACCGCTGCGGGGTCGCGCTCCACCGCCCGGCCATAGCCCGCGCCGCCCGCGCCGCGCGCGATGGCGCGGTCTCCCACTGCTACGGGCATGCGATAGGTGCCCACGCGCTTTTCCTCGGGCGTCCCGAGGCGCACGATCATCTCGTTGGTCTGCGGCTGTTCGCCGCCGGCCAGGGCCCAGGGCTTTTCCTTGGAGCGCTTGGTGATCGAGAGGAATTCGCCGTCCTGGGTGAAGCGAATCACTCGCTGCGTGCCCATGCCGCCGCGCTGCCGTCCGGCGCCGCCCGAATCCTGCTGGATTTCGAACTGCTCCATCATCATGCCGGTCTTCATCTCGATCACTTCGATCGGCGTGTTGCGCACCAGACTGCCGGAAATGTGGTTGGTGGCATTGATGCCGTCGAACCCGGCGCTGCCGCCCCAACCCACCGGCTCGTTGTTCGACACGGCGTACATCGCTTTGGTGACGGGGTCGGTACCAATCATCATGAAGCCCAGCGTGTCCCCACCCGAACAGGCCGCGATGCGCTCGGGCATTCCCTGCGCCAGCGCCTTGTAGACCAGTTCCAGCGCCAGGTGGGCCGGCCACTGCGTGAACGTGGCGGCGGGATAGACCGCGTGGAACAGGTTGCCTTCGGGCGCGATCACCTGAAGCGCGCGGAACGAACCGGCGTTGTTGCGCTGGGCGGCCGACGTCAGGGACTTGAGCACGAACTTGCAGACCGTTTCGGTCAAGCCGATCGGAATGTTGATCGGCCCGCGCACCGCCGGCGACGAGCCCGAGAAATCGCAGGTCAGGCCATCGTCGTCGATCGTGACTTTCACGTGGATAGGCACCGGATCATCGGTGATGCCATCGTCATCGACCACGTCGCTCGCTTCCCAGGTGCCGCGCGGCAATTCGGCGAGGGCGCGGCGGACCAGCGCATCGCTGGCCAGCTTGATGCGGGCGACCGCTTCGTCAAACGCGGCGCGGCCGAACTTGGCGAGCACGGCGTTGAGCCGTTCCACCCCGGTGCGCGTTGCCGCCACTTGCGCATCGAGATCGCCCATCACCGGGCCGGGCATGCGCGAATTGAACTTGATGATGTCGATGATGTCCTTCACCGGCGCGCCATCCTTGTAGATGCGGGTGCCGGGAAAGATCAGGCCTTCCTGGTGCATGTCGGTGGAATCGAGCACATAGCCCGGATCCTTGGCGCCCAGGTCCATCCAGTGCGCGCGGATGCAGGTATAGGCAAAGGGCTTGTCGTCCCCTGCGGCAAAGACTGGCGCAAACAGCGTGGCATCCAGCGCGTGCGCCGAATTCCAGTAGGGATAGTTCATGATGAAAATGTCGCCCGGACGCATCGTCTCGGCGCCGGCAAAGGCCACGCCCTTGCGGATCGCATAATCATTGGCGCCGAGGAAAAACGCCAGGCCCGGCGCATCGGCGATCAGTTCCAGACCGGCGTCGTAGATCGAGATGCCGAAATCCAGGACCTCGTAGATCACGGGATTGAACGCGGTGCGGATCAGCGTGCGGCGCATTTCCTCTGCGGCCGAAACGAGATAGCTGCGGATGACTTCGATGGTGGCGCCATCGAGCGGTGCGGGCTGGTTCACGCGATCCCCCTGCTGGAGATGATCAGATGGCCGTATTCGTCCACGGCAACGGTCTGGTCGGAATGGATGACGGTGGTGGTCGTGCCCTCTTCCACGATGGCCGGGCCATCGAAGCGGTGGCCCGCGCCCAGACGCCCGCGTTCGTAGACGGTGAAGGCGGTGCGCTGGCGAAGCGCGAAGCAGAACGCATTGCGCGTGCCCGTGCTCGCTGCGCTGGTCGGACCTTGCGCCGTGGCGATCAACGGCAGCGTCGGCTTGGGCATCACCGCACTGGCGCGCACCCGCAGCGTCACGATCTGCACCGGCCCGGCGATCGCATGGCCATAGCGTTCGCGATGCAGATCGTCGAAGCGGGTGCGCAGCGCGGCCAGATCCTCGCCTTCGCCCAGTTCGATTTCCAGCGCATGCTCCTGCCCAGCATAGCGACATTCCACCAGGCGCAGGTAGCGGCGCTCGGTGTTGCTGCCGGTCTGGCCTTCCAGCTGTCCGCGCGCTTCTTCCACAAGTGTTGCAAACTTCGCTTCGATCGCCTCTCGCGCGGCGGGTTCGAGCAGGCGCAGTTCGGTCAGCGCCACATCGGTGACGATGTCCGACATCAGCATGCCCCAGGCCGAGAAGACTGCCGGGGATTGCGGCACGATCAGTTCGGCGTTCATCACCTCGCGCGCGATGAGCGGGGCGATCATCGGCCCGGCGCCACCGAACGCCAGCATCGAGAAGTCGCGCGGATCGCGGCCCCGCTCCACGGTGATTTCGCGAATGGCGCCGGCGGTGCGGGCCACCAGCACGTCGAAGATGCCGGCGGCAGCGCGGTCGATATCGATGCCGAGCGGTGTGGCGACGCGATCCTGCATGCCCTGGCGCGCGGCCGGCACGTCAAGGTCCACGGTGCCGCCCAGGAACGTCGCGGGATCGAGGAAGCCCAGGATCAGCGCGGCGTCGGTGGTGGTGGGCTCCTGCCCGCCCCGGCCATAGGCGATGGGCCCGGGCTGAGAGCCCGCGCTTTGCGGCCCCACCTGGAGCAGGCCTTCCTGCACCCAGGCAATCGAACCGCCGCCCGCACCGATACAGCGGATGTCGAAGATCGGGATCAGGGCCGGCAGGTCGGCCAGCGGCGCCTCGTGCATGACCAGCGGCTCGCCATCCTCGATCACTGCGGCATCGAGCGAGGTGCCGCCATAATCGAGCGTCAGCACCCGGTTGCGTCCGATCGCCCGCGCCAGCTGGCCCGCGCCGATCAGCCCACCCGCCGGCCCCGACAGCACGGTGTAGATCGGCGCCTGGCGCGCGGTCTGCGCGGTCATTGCGCCGCCGGCAGACCGCATGATCAGCAGTTTGCCCGCAAAGCCCGCATCGACCAGCCCGCTTTCCAGCCGGCCGACATAGTCGTTGAAGATCGGGTTGATATAGGCATCGACCACGGCGGTCGCCGTGCGTTCGTACTCGCGATATTCGCGGGTGATCGCGCTGGAGGCCGAGACCGCCAGTTGCGGATAGGCCGCGCGGATCAGCGCCGCCGCGCGTGCCTCGTGCGCGGGATTGCGATAGCTGTGCAGGAAGCAGATCGCCACCGAGCGAATGCCGGCCTCCACCAGCAGGCGCGCCGCATCGAGCACGGCGGCTTCGTCCAGCGGCTCGATCTCCATGCCCTGCGCATCGATCCGCCCGCCCACGCCATGGCGGTGCCGGCGCGCCACGATGCTGGGCGCGTGCTGATAGCGATAGTCGTACATCGAAGCGGCGGGCACATCGGCGCGGCCGATCTCGAAGATGTCGCGAAAGCCGGCATTGGTGATGATGCCGGTTTCCACGCCGCGCCGCTCGATCACGGCGTTGAGGCCGAGCGTGGTGCCGTGCACGAACAGCTCCGTATCCGACAGCGCCACGCCCAGCCGGTCGAGCGCGGCCAGTACCCCGCGCACGGGTTCGTCGGGCGTGGTCGATGCCTTGGCCAGCCGGGTCGTGCCGGTTTCGGAATCGAACAGGATCGAATCCACAAATGTGCCGCCGATATCGACTGCCACACGAAATCTCTTCATGCACGCGCTTCCCGGATCTGGATGAATCCCTCGAATGCCGCGATGATATTGCGCAAACGGACCAAGAAGCGCCGATGTCGTTGCATCTGACGCAAGACCCGCTGCCCACCCTTGCCGCGGCCCACGCATCTGACACGATCGGGGGCACTATTCCCTTGGCCGGCCATGCTTTGGCGGCCGCCGGAGATCGATCGAATGCCCATGTTGAAGAGGATTGCCAGCATCGTCGAGCGCAATCCCGAGCGTCCCCCCGAAGCCGGCGCGCTGCGCAGCTGGCCGTTCCTGACCATGGTCCTGGTCGGGGTTTCGATTTCCGTGCCGTTCTTCGCGTTCGGCGGCACGCTGGGGCAACACGCCGATTTCCCGACCGTGGCCGCCGGCATCGTCATCGCCAGCGCGCTGCTGGGCCTGTGGGGCGTGATCACCGGGCATATCGGGCTGGTGGCGCGGCTGCCCACGGCGATGATCATCCAGCGCACGTTCGGACGGCACGGGTCGATCGCCATCGTGGCGATGATGGTGCTTTCCTCGTTCTGCTGGTTCGGGCTGCAGACGCAAATCCTGGTCAAGAGCCTGGCGGCCATCCTGCGGACGCAACTGAGCTATCAGCTCGACGAGCGGATCGGCGTGGTCCTGGTCGGCGCGCTGATCGCCTCGACCGCCGTGATCGGCGTCAAGGCCATGGGCAAAGTCGCGGTGGTCAGCGTGCCGCTGCTGCTCCTGGCCACGCTCGTGCCGCTCGGGATCGGGCTGGATCGCCACGGTCTGGGGCCGCTCCTGGCGATCCGCCCGATAGCCGAGCCCATGGGCCTGGGCATGATCGTGTCCACCGTGATCGGCGCCGAAGTGTTCGGCTGCTCGATCAACCCCGATCTCAGCCGCTTTCTCAAGACCTCGCGCGACAACGTGACGGCGATGACGATCAACTATGCCGTGGCCTTCCCGCTGCTGCTGATCCTCGCCGCCGCGCTGGGCACGATCTACAACAACGCCGATCTTGTCGCGACGATGCTGGCGGCGGGCATTGCCCTGCCCGGCAGCCTGATCATCATCCTCGCCACCTGGACCAGCAACGACAAGAACCTCTATGCCTCGGCACTGGCGCTTTCGGCGCTGTTCCCGAAAGTGGAACGCTGGCAATTGGCAGCCCTCGCCGGCATTCTCGGCACATGCCTCGCGGCCGCCGACATTCTCGGCCATTTCATCGTCATGCTCACGTTCATGGGCCTGCTGATCGCGCCCATGTCGGGCGTCTATGTCGCCGATTTCCTGCTGCGCCGCAGCCGCTACACCGACGTCGACGCGCCGGTGCCCGCGTTCCGCGTACCACAGATGCTGGCCTGGCTGTTCGGCATTGCCGTCGGCGTTTCCACGCTGCCGGTGGCCAATGTCGGCCTGGGTCTTGCGGAAATCACCCACGCCCCCACCATCGATGCCCTGCTGGCCGCGATGGTGTTTCTGTTCGCAGCCGATCGCGTGTCCCGCGCGCGGCCAGCCATCGCCTGACCATCACGGAGCGACCATGACCAGCACGCAAAGCCCCATCGCCCGCATGTTCGCGTGGTGGAACGAAGCCTATCGCCAAGACGCCTTCACGCCGACCGGCTTTGCGCAGCACTTCACCGAAGATGCGCCGTTCCTGGTCGATGGCGGTCTGCGCGGCACCGGGCCCACAGAAATCAGCGCCCATTTCGCCCGTATCCGCCAGGCAACCGATACGGTGGAATTGCAGCCGCCCATCGCCTTGCTCAGCGACGAGACGCAGGGCTTCGTCCACTATCGCTGCACCTTCACCGCCGACGGCCTCGCCGGTTCGGAAGTCTGCATGGCCCACGCGCGCTTCCGCGACGGCAGGATCGCGCGTTTCGAAGTGATGGGCCGACCCGAGGAGAACTGACGGCGCGCCCGCGATTACATCAGCGGCGCCAGGTACTTCTGGGCATCGGCCGCGGTGCGCAGCGGGTCGGTCGGCACGTCGTATTCCACGAAGAAGTGCTCGACTCCCGCGCGTTCGGCCGCCGGGATGATCCTGCGGAAATCGACCATCCCCGTGCCGGGATCACGCACGCTGCCGTCTGCGGCAATGTCCTTCATGTGAACCATGCGGAACCGACCCGGATTCCGCGCGAAATAGCCGCGCACATCCACCCGGGCCTTGGTTGCCCAGGCCAGGTCGAGTTCGAACTTCAGCCTGGCCGGGTCGGTATCTTTCAGGATCAGGTCATAGGGCACATCGCCGCCCAGCTTGCGGAATTCCTGGTCGTGGTTGTGGTAGGCCAGCTGGAACCCGCGATCGTGCGCGGCATCGGCGGCGCGGTTGAGCGCGGCAATCAGTTGCTTGATCTGCGCCAGCGATTGCAGCTGCGATGGCCAGGTGATCTGCCAGGTGATGTATTTCTGTCCAAGCGGGCCGGCCTGCTTGGCGCAGGCATCGATCAATCCCTCAACACGGGTAAAATCGAAGGCTTCGATGAACTTGCGCTCGAACGTCGCCCGGTCGATCCGGCCGGCCACACCATCGTCGAACACTTCGTAGAGGCCCGGCGGCATGATGTGCTGCGAGGGCGAGACCAGGCCATGCCGGTCGAACACCGCGCGCACGAAGGCGGGGTCGCGTCCGAAGCTGCCCAGCGTCTCGACTTCGCGATAGCCCATCGCCGCCACTTTGGCGATCGTGCCTTCGAAGTCGGCATCGAGCAGGGTCATCAGGGTATAGAGCTGGATGCCCAGCGGGCGCCGCGGCGGGCGAGCCAGCGTCGCACCGCCGCCCAGCAAGGCCGCCGCTCCCACTGCGGCAGTCCCGCCGATCAGGCTGCGGCGCGACATCGCGAAGGGGTTCATCATAGCGCTCCTTGCTTCATCTGGTCCGCGGCAAAGGCAGCGGCGCGCGCGGTCAGCGCCATATAAGTCAGCGACGGGTTCTGCGCGGCCGAAGCGGTCATGCAGGCGCCATCGGTCACAAAGACATTGGCCGCGTCGTGGCAGCGGTTGTGCGCATCGAGCACGGCCTGCGCCGGATCGGCCCCCATGCGCGCGGTACCCATTTCGTGGATGGCCAGGCCGCCGGGCCCAAGGTCGGCGCTGGTGACGATGTCGGTGCCGCCCGCGCTCTCCAGCATGGCCTTGGCCTCGGCCGCCATGTCCTGGGCCATGGCATGCTCGTTCGCGTGCCAAGTAAATGCCACGTCGAGCAGTGGGCGGCCCCAGCGATCCAGTTCCTTGCCCAGCGTGGCACGGTTGTCGGCATAGGGCATGCATTCGCCCATCGCCCCGATGAACATCTGCCACGGCCCCGGCCTACGCAGCCGATGCTTGAGCGCAGGGCCGATGTCCTCGCCCTCGCCGCCGCGCGTCCACATCTGGCGCGAGGCGCTGCCCTGATAGCCATAGCCGCGCCGGAACGGCCGCTCATCCGCGCCGCCCTGGTCCGACAGGTTCTGGAAGCGGGGAATGTAGATGCCGCTCGGGCGGTTGCCCAAGGGCATGCGGTCGGTAAAGCCGGGGATCGTCGCCAGGCCGAACGGCCCCATGACATGATCCATCAGATAGCGGCCCAACGCATCGGACCGGTTTGCGAAACTGCGCCCGCTGGCAGGATCGCGCGAATTGAGCAGGATCTGCGTCGTCCCCAACGTGGAGGCGTTGAGGAACACCACGCGCGCGCCCAGCGTCGTGCGCGCCTTGGTCTTGGCGTCGATCACCCGCACGCCGGTCGCCCGCCTTGTCGCGGGATCATAGACCAGCGAATCGACGATAGCATCGGTCATGATCTTGAGCCGGCCGGTGGCGCGCGCGGCGGGCAGCGTGGAACTTTCGCTGCTGAAATAGGATCCCGTCGAACAGCCGCGAATGCACGGGCCGCAATAGTGGCAGGGCTGGCGATCGCCGAGCGGCCGGGTGAGCACCGCGCTGCGCTCGTTGATCATCGGGCGCCCGGCGAACTTCTCGGCAAGGACCGCCTTCACATGCTCTTCCACGCAATTCATGCCGTGCGCGGGCATGAATTCGCCATCGGGCAGCGTGGCTATGCCGTCACGGTCGCCGTTGACGCCGATGAAGCGCTCGACATGCGCGTACCATGGCGCCAGATCGTCGTAGGTAATCGGCCAGGCAATGCCATGCCCGTCACGCCCGGCCTCGCTGAAGTTCAGCGGGCTGAGGCGGAACGACGCGCGGCCCCAGGTGATCGAACGGCCGCCCAGATGATAGCCGCGAATCCAGGCGAATTCGGCATCCGGGTGCGTCGCATAGGGATTGTCGACGTCATCGACGAACCAGTGGTCGTTGGCATCCGAAAGACCGGCCAGTCGCGATTGCACCGGCTTGCGCGCGGCATAGCGGCGGCGGTCGCCAAAGCCGCGATAGGGCAGCTGAAACGGCGCGAGATGTTCGGTGATATAATCGGTGCCAGCCTCCACATGGCGCCCGCGCTCCAGCAGCAAGACCGAAAAACCACGCTCGGTCAGCTCCTTGGCAGCCCAGCCACCCGAAATACCGGAACCGACGACGATGACGTCCGCGTCCATCACGCCGCTCCCTTCGCCGCAGGGGCGATCGCCGGCGGCGCGGCATCGGCGGCGCGCGGCCCCGGATCAAGCGAGAGCGAAATGCCCCAGACGTTGAGCGCGGGCGCCGGCCCGCCTGCGCCAAATGCGGCGCAGGCGTCATAGGCGCCAGGCACGAGGTTGAGATCAAGCTCCTCGGTCGCGCCGATCTCGCTGGTGTAATAGCCATAGACGGTCAGCTTGCGCAGCGTCGGCGCCTTGAACCGCCGCCCGTCGTAAAGCGCCACGGCCGGATCGCCGCCGGCCGCGAACGCTGCCATGACGAGATCCAGCTCGGCATCGCAGCGGCGCTGTTCCTCCGGGCTCATCCAGTGCTGGTGCATCATCTCGATAAAGCCGGTAACCCCGGCTTCCTTTGCCCCCCGCGTGGTGTCGGCCGGAATGATCAGGTCCACCAGGCGATCGAGCGCCGCATGGCGCGCAGGCGCAAAGGGGGTGTAGGCCGGCGGCGCCAAGGCAGAGGGGGCCGCATCGGCCGCCATGGCATGATGGTCATGCCCCGCCATCGCCCGCGCCGCGCCGGGCGCAACCAGCGCCGCGGCGGCAATCCATTTGAGCATTTCTCTACGATGCAACGGCAATACTCTGCTGGGGGAAAAGGCCGGCGGCGGGGAAAATCACCGCCGGCCTGAACCCGATCAGAACTTCACGCCCAGTTCCACGCCATACTGGCGCGGCGCGTTGTAGCTGGCCAGCGTGGACGTGCCATAGGCGTGGGCGCCCACCGCCATCGGCGTGCGCTCGTTGCTGAGATTGCGGCCGATCGCGGAGAGCGACCAGGCCCCGCGCTGCAGCGTGACTTTGGCATTGAAGAATGTCTTGGGCCCGGTTTCGAGCGAATTGGCCACGTCCCAATAGACATTGCCGCGGTGCGCCATGTCACCGTGCACGACCAGCGTGAATGCGTCCGACAGCGGCGCTTCGTAATCGATCCCCGCCTGGGCGGTGAAGCGGTAGATCTGCGGAATGACGTGGTCGTAATAGGTATCGGGGTCTTCGGGCAGGTACGATTTGATCTTCACGTCGGAATAGCCGACTGAACCCGACAGGCTGAGCCCGCGGGTGGGCCGGATCGTCAGTTCCGCCTCGGCACCCAGGACCTGCGTCTTGTTGATGTTCGAAATCGCGGTGTAGATGCCCACGCCTTCGACCACGCGCGAGGTGGAGAACTGTTGCCCGCGGAAATCGGTGTAGAACAGCGCCCCGTTCAGCGTCACCATGCTGCCGGCCAGATTGCTCTTGAAGCCCAGTTCGTAGTTGTCGGCCGTTTCCGGCTTGTAGGTCAGGAACATCTCCGCGCTGCTCGGGTTGAAGCCACCCTTGCGATAGCCACGCGAATAGCTCGCATAAGTGAACAGGTCGGGCGACCACTTGTACGATACCGAAGCCTTGCCCTGCGGTTCGGAGAACTTCTGCTTGAGCTGCTTGGGCCCGGTCGAGGCGGGATCGAGATCGTCGTAGGTCTGGTGCTCCCAGTCGTAACGGAAGCCGCCGGTCAGCTCGACCCGGTCGGTGATCTGGTAGGAAACCTGCCCGAACAGCGCGAAGGTCTTGTAGGTCCGCTTGGTATCGCTGTGCGAGAAGAACACCGGCGGATTGCCGGCATAGCCATAGTTGCTGGTGTAGAAACGCCGCTCATCCTGGTAATAGCCACCCACGTTCCACTTGAGCGGCCCGGCGCCGTTCGAAGTCAGGCGCAGTTCCTGCGACCAGGTTTCGTCGAGGAAGAAGACGTTCTGCGTATAGTTGTCGGCCGCCGAGAAATCGCCGTCCGCCGTGGTGTAATCCCGCCCGCGCGAATAGGCGGTGATCGCCGTCAGCGTGGCGAAATTGGGAATGGTCCAATCGCCCTTGAGCGAATAGGCGCGCAGTTTGGTCCGAACGATGCCCGGCTGGTTCTCGCTGGGATTGGGCACCGTATCGCGGAAATCGACATCGGGCACCGGAGCCAGCCACAGGCCGCCGACCTTGCTGTCGGTGGTCGAGGCGCTCAGCGCCAGCGTGAAGTCCGCGGTCGGCGTGAAGATCAGCGATCCGCGCGTGGTCACGCCCTCGCCGAAATCGGCATTGAGCGGGTTGGCCAGGTTCTTGATCAGGCCATCGCCTTTGTAAGCCGTGGCACCGAACGTGAAGTAGAGCTTGTCCTTCACGATCGGGCCGGAAATGCTGCCGATCGCCCGCTTCTCGTTGCCCGAGAGATATTGCGCCGAAACACTGCCGGTGAAATCGTTGGTCGGCTTGCGCGTCACGATATTGATCGCGCCGGCAATCGCACCGCCGCCATAGAGCGTGCCCTGCGGCCCGCGCAGGATCTCGATCTGCGAGACGTTGACCAGTTCCTGCTGGAAGAACATCTGGCCGGGCTGGACCACCCCGTCCACCACGGTGGCAAAGGGAAATTCGCCGTCGCGGCCCAGGGTGGTGAAGCCCCGGAACGATACCGTCTTGTACCCCGGATAGAGCCCGTCGAGCACGACGAGGTTGGGCGTCAGGCGCACGGCGTCCTGCAGGGTGCGCAAGTCCGAATTGGCGATCTTGGCGGCGGTGACCACGCTGATCGGGTCGGCCACGGTCTGCGCCGTCTCGTTGCGCTTGCGCGCGGTGACGGTGATTTCATTGGGCGCGAGCGTGTCGGACGCGTCTGCCTGCGGGGCTGCCTGCGCAAGGGCGGTCGTCGGCGCGAGAGTCGCGGCCGTGAGGGCCGCTGCCGATATCGCTGTCAGATAGTGCATCTTCATGATCAAAACCCCCATGAGCCAATTCGGTCGGCACCACCGCACCGGACGGCACGTGCCACGTGCTATTGCTGCTCCTGCCTGCGCCGTACGTCTTGCCGCGCACGGTCGCATCGCTTGCGGCACGGCGCGCCTGCTTCGCGCGCACCGGTTGAACCGCTGCCTGGGTGTGATGGTCACAGCAATGGCACGCGGGATCAATGCGATCGCCATCCCGCTTTCATTGTCGCTGGCGCAAATTAGGTCGTGGGGATCAAGGCAGGCTGCCGCTTTAGGAAAGTGCCCGCGTCCGGGTCGCCGAGTGAATTTATGGGCACGCGGAGGCGCGGAGATCCTATTTGTCCGGAATCGCCCATACCCGGTCATTTCGCGCGGCAATCAGGCTGCCTAATTGCGGACATCGAGCCCGATGTCCGTTTGAGTACTGTCAGCTAAAAATGCTGGCATCAATCGGCCGGCCACGACTTGCAAACCATTGGTTAGCGTCATGGCGAAACAGCATTCCGGTTGCAGTAATGAGCAATAATAGTCTAGCAATGTGCACCGCAATTCCCAACACACCATGAAGAAAAAGAGCTCTAGTGAAATAGCCCCCGGCCATTGCTGAGACGATGGGAAAAGAAACTAAGTCAGCTACCAGAAATAGGGTCCAAATCCACTTGGCTATTTTGCTGGCACGAACGGAAATGAAAAACCAGAGGCAAAGCCATAGGATGATTGGGACACCAAACGACAGGAGCGCGTAGGCCGTTGTGCCGGGATTTGTGGCAAGCACCTGCCACGTTTCAAGCGCACCTAGCGGCAAGCTGAGCGCCAACGCCGTTAGAAACAGCCGGTCAAACCAACGGATTGAGATAGGGCGCATTCGGGGAGCATATCGGGTCCCGCTCGCTTGTCCATGTTCGCCCCAATGACGGTCGCTGGCGGCATGGCCGCGCGGTCATAAATGCCGACGCTGGACGCCTTCATTCAATACGCTCGCAAAACTCGACGACGCTCGACGCGATGATCTCGTCCGTTTGCCTTTGATGATCCCAATATCTCACTGACCCGTCGCAATGCCGGAGGAGGAAGTTGCCATAGATGTCGGCTCCGATGATCGACACCTCTTTGCCGCGCCACCATGACGCATCGAGTGGCCTCCAATCACCTGCCCGAATTAGAAAGGCGAGGGTCAATTTTCTGTCGGAGTTGATCGGGTAGGTGCGCTTCCAAAAGTTGACGAATGCACGCTCGACAGCCTCAGCATCTTTTCTCATTGTAGCAACGCCCTTCGACCGATGGTCTGACCCGCCATCACGATACCAATTACAGGCGGATTTCTCCGATTTCGACCTGAAACCGGACCAAGCGCTATCCACCACTTGACGACAAAGGCACCGTCGCCGTGCAACGGTGCCTTCGCGCGCAAGAACAGGGGTTGGCGTTACGCCCGAATGGTGGCGATCGCTTCGATCTCGATCAGGAATTCGGGCATGGCCAGCGCCTGGACGCCGACGATGGTGTTGGCGGCGGGCATGGCACCGCCATAGAACGCGCCCAGTTCGGGACCGATCGCGCCCAGCATCGACACGTCGTAGTTTACCACGAAGGTGCGCAGGCGCAGCACTTGCGCCGGGCCGATGCCCAGCGAGTCCAGCACGGCCTTGATATTGGCCAGCGCCTGGCGCGTCTGAAGGCCCACGTCGCCGACGCCGACCACGGTGTAATCCTTGTCCCAGGCGACCTGCCCGGAGAGATGCACCGTGCCGGTGGCCTCATCCAGGGTGGCATGGGAAAAGCCGTATTGCACGCTGGGATAGAGCGTTTCGGGATTGATGCGGGTGCTGGTCATGTCGAATACACTTTCGCGAGGTTGCAACGATCAATCGACCAGTTCGAGCTGGTGGCCCCACGGGTCCTGAATATAGAGGTTCTTCTTGCCGGCGAGCGGGCCTTCGCTGATCTCGATCACTTCCATCGGCGTGCAGCCATGAGCGGCGAGATAGCGCGCGGCCTTCTCGACATTGTCGACCTTGAGGCCCAGGTGATGGCCACCCCAGTCGCAGTTGCGCGGCAGCACGGCGCCGCGATCGGCGGGCTTGTCGTATTGCACCAGCTGGAAATTGAGATTGGGCGTCAGCTTGAGCATGATCAGCCGCAGGCAGGCGCCCGGCACGTTGACGTGCGCGGCCATCCAGTCGCGGCCATCGGCGCCCACCGGAATGTCGGCCGCGTCGATCGGCCCCATGCGGAACAGTTCGCTTGCGCCGAGCACGTCGATGTAGAATTTCGCCACGGCATCGGCATCCTGGACCGTCCATGACACATGGTCGGCCTCGATGAAGACGGGACGGTCAAGGGCGGGCTCGGTCATGCGCATCTCCGGGCTGGGAACGGCTGTCAGCCTAAGCCGGGCCTTGTGCGCTGCAATGGCGGGCCTTGAACGAAAATGTTGCGCGCCGCGCAACATCCCGGGCCCGCGTGCCGCTTATGCGGGCCCGTCCAGCATGTCCGCGATCGAAACCGCGCGGGCGGGGAAGCGCGCGCGAAACCCGGCGACGTCGCGCTCGGCACTGCCGCGCGCAGCGGCAATGCGGCGGATCAGCGCATGTTCGCAGCTGCGCCCCTGGCACAGGCCCATGCCCGCGCGGCAGCGCAGCTTGATCGCGCTGGCACCATAGGCCTGGCCGAGATGACCGGCATCGGCAATCGCGGCATCGACCGCGCCGGCGGAAACATCCTCGCAGCGGCACAGCAGCGTTTCGCCCGCTGCCTCGGGCAGAAAGGCACACGGATCGGCAACCGCCCGCAGCAGGTCGATGAAGCCCTGCATCCGCGCGCGGGCGCGGCGCACCTGGCGCATGGCACGCTGCGCCGCCGGCTCGCCCAAGGCGCCGGCATCGCGCGCCATGCCGATCCCGGCCAGGGCGCCCTCTGCCATGGCGGCATCGCTGCCCGCCACGCCGGTCGTCTCGCCCGCGACATAAAGACCAGGCACGCTCGCGCGCATCGCATCATCGTGCACGGCTTCCCAGCCGCCGGCCGGACCGGACCAGCGCACCCGTGCGCCGATCTGCCGCACGAGATCGGCTTGCGGCAGGAAACCATAGCATTGGGCAGCAACATCGCAGGCCAGGGCCTCCTCGCCGTGGGTGCCGGCAATCACCACCCGCATCACGCCCTGGTCCGATCCTTCGCAGCGCACGACAGGCGCGCCGAAACGCACCGGCACGCCAGAACGTCGCAGCGCGGCAAGGCCGGCTGCTGCCGCCAGCAGCGGCGTGGGCGTCCACAGCGCGCGGGCCAGATGCGCCAGCGCGGCCTTGGCGATCACGGCAAAGGGCTGGGCAAAGCAGACCGCATCCACCCGTCCGCCCGCCGCCACGATCTGCTGCGCCAGCACGATCATCAGCGGATGGGTGCCGAACAGCACGATACGCTGGCCGGGCAGCACCTGCTGTGCCTTGACCAGGGTCTGCACCGCGCCCGCGCTCATCACGCCGGGCAGCGTCCAGCCCGGCAGCGCCACCGGCATGTCATAGCAGCCCCCCGCCACCAGCACGCGCCGCGCCCGCACGTCGCGCAGGCCCTCGCACCCATCGGACAGGGAAAGGACGAAACCGTCCGCCTCGGGCGCAATGCCCAGCACCGAAACGCCGCCCCGCCAGTGGAGCGCCTTGTCCGCCGCCACGCGCGCGAGCAAGGCGCGCGCCTGGCGGTAGGGCGCACCGTCCAGCCAACCGGCCACCGCGAACGTGGCGGGCGGCTGGCGGAGGATCTGGCCGCCCGGCCGCTGCTGCTCGTCGACAATGCAAGTGGAAAGCCCGGCCGCCATTGTGCGCTCGGCCGCAGCCAGCCCGGCGGGACCGCCGCCGACGATCGCCACGTCGTAGGCGCTCATGCCGCCGCCTCCGGATCGCGGGTGGTGATGCGCAGGCCCGGCTCGACCGGGACAAGGCACGCCCGCAGCCGGCGCCAGGGCCCGTCTCCGCGCGCGATCCACACGGTGCATTCAGCGCAAGTGCCCATGTTGCAGAACATCCCGCGCGGCCGCCCCCCGCGATCGTCGCGAAACCGCCGCGTGTCCGAAGCCAGAACGGCCACCGCGACGGTTTCACCCGGATGGGCGCGCAAAGCGACACCGTCGATCAGGACCGTGATCGACGCCGGGCGCACGACATTGTCTTCGATCCGCTTCATGGCAGCACCGCAAAGGCATCGAGGTGGGCAAAGCGGCGCGGCTGGAACAGCGCCAGCGGCCCGGCCCCGATCCCCTGCGCGCTTCCTTGCGCTATCGTCTGCGCGAGCAGGCGCGCCAGCACCGGGCCCAGCGTGAACAGCGAGCCGCCCGCCGCGACGAACAGGCCTGGCGCCGCTGCAATCTCGCCCACGATCGGCAGCTGGTCGGCCGAAATGCAGGTCGTGCCCGTCCAGGTCCGCAGCAGCGCGCGGCGCTTGAGCAGGGGCATGACGCGCGTCGCCACGGCCAGGTTGGCGCGCAGGTTCGCTCTGTCCATAATCGCGGGCTGGTCCAGATCGGGCGTGCCGTCCGCGCGCTTTGCCAGCCGGGAAGCCCAGCCGCCGCCGATCAAAAGGTTGCCGTCCTCGGTCTGCTTCATCGACAGCCGCGCGCCGACATGCTGGATCAGGTAGGGCAACACCGGCTCGGTCCGGTCGGTCACGCTCATCATCAGAGGCGCGGCATAGAGCGGCACGTTGAGCCCGAGCAGCCCGGCCAGGTGCGGCACCCGGTGCCCCGCCGCCAGCAGGACGCGCGGCACCTGGACGGCAAGCGCGCCATCGGGCCCGTCGAGGGTGACACGATAAGTGCCATCGCGCGCCATGGCCATGGCGGTTACCGCCGTGCCGGTGCGGATCTGCGCGCCCTGCGCCTGGGCACCAGCGGCATAGGCATCGACCAGAATGCGTGGATTGGCATGGCCTTCGCTTTCCAGCCAGGCCGCCCCGGCCAGCGCCGGCGAGAGACAGGGTGCCCGCGCGCGCAGCTGCGCGGCATCGAGCAGTTGCGTATCGAGGCCCAGCGCGTTCTCGCGCGCCACCTTGAACGCGAGCAGGTCCATGTCCGCTTCGGTTTCGGCCACCATCAGCCCGCCGTGCATGGCCACGTCGAGCGGGCGGCCCAGCAGGTTTTCCAACCCGCGCCATTCCTCGATCGCCAGGCGGTTGAGCGTGACGATGCGCGCGCCGTCGGCGGCAGCCTGCTCCCCCTGTTCCAGGAAGCGGCGCTCGATCTGGAAATGCAGCGAGCCGGCGTTCTGCCCCGAAGCGCCGGCATTGGGATGCCCGCGCTCCACCAGCAGGACCTTGAGCCCCAGCCGCGCCAGATGCCAGGCCGAAGCCGCACCGACGAGGCCGCCCCCGACGATCAGGATATCGAAGCTGGTGGGTACGGCCGCCATGGTCAGATCATATCGAGCTTTCGCAGCGTCGCGGCAATGCTTTCGCGATCGGCCTGGCTCACCGCCAGCAGCGGCTTGCGCACCGCGCCGCCGGGCAGGCCCATGGCATCGAGCGCCGCCTTGAGAATGGCGGGGCCCGAACCGAACCGGCCGATCAGGTCTGGCGTGTACCATTCCTCCATCAGCACGCGGTCCTTGCGCCCGCATTCGCGCGCGCCCTCCACGTCGCCGGCCCAGAGCTTGTCGTAGAAGCCGGTCTGGTTGCGCCCCAGCACGCCGCCCGCGCCCATCGTGCCATCGCCGCCGTGGACGCGCAGCATGGTCAGGCCCAGTTCGTCCATCGGGAAGCCGAACACGCGCACCTGCTCGTGCAGCGCGAAGAAGGTTTCGGCAAAATGCGTGAAGCGCGGCGTCGATTGCTTGATCGCCACCACCGCGTCGATCTCGGCCAGGCGGCGCAGCAGATCGAGCGGCATGTCCACGCCCGTGCCCGGCGGCCAGTTGTAGACGCAGATCGGCAGATCGATCGCCGCGCCGATTTCCTCGTAGAAGGCGACGATTTCTTCGCCGCGCGGGCGGATATAGGGCGGCGGCGTGATCAGCACGCCTTCAAAGCCGCAGGTCGCTGCATGCTGGGCATAGGCGATCGTCTCACGCGCGGTGAAGCTGGAACAGCCGGCGATCAGCGGCAGGCGCTTGCCCATCTGCGCGCCGGCCACGGTGAACAGGCGCGCCCGCTCGGCCGGGGTCATGCTGGTCCACTCGCCGGTCGTGCCGGCCAGCACCAAGCCATGCATGCCCTGGTCGACCAGCCATTCGAGCAGCAGGCCGATACCCTGATCGTCCAGGCCCTCTTCCCCGAGGAACGGCGTCGTGATCGCAGGGATGTACCCCCGCCAGTTGACCCGCGACCGCTTGCTGACTGCCATTCTTGCGTCCTTGTTCCTGACCTGCGCCGCGCCGGCCGAGCTTTTTTGAATCTCGGCTCGGTTGCCCGCTTTCATCACGACCGATGCCAGCGGGTCAGGTTTCCAACAATGGCGCGTATCGGGCGAATGCGTTGCATCGTGCGCAACGTAAGCGAAGCGCTCAGGCGGACGGCGCAGGAAGTGGCCTGCACAACGAGACGGCCACCGTCACCACGGCATTGGCGATCAGCGCCACCAGCCCCATTTCCCAGTGCGGAAACCACCGGCCGGCCAGCGTTCCCAGCATCGGTACCCACAACACGGCATAGCCGGTCACCAGCCCGGCCAGCACCGCCGCCGCGCTGGTCCGGCGCAGCAGGAATGCGCAATAGACCCCCGGCGCCAGCATCCCGATCGCCGCATAGGCAGAGAGCCCGATCTCGACCAGCGAGCCGCCGGCGCCGAGCGTGAGGTAAAGCGCGATGCCGGCAAACCCGATCATCGACAGGCGCGATACCAGCAGTTCGCGGCCCTCGTCCATCGCCGGCACCAGCGGGCGCACGATGTTGCGCCCAAAGATCGCCCCGCAGGTCAGCAGCAGCACGCCGCCCGGAACCAGCGCCAGCAGCGATGCCGTGCCGGCTAGCAGGCCAAGCATCCAGGCCGGATAGCGTTCTCCCACAAAGGCCAGCAGCAGCGCATTGGGATCGCCGCCGGGCGCCTGCGTTCCGGCGAGCAGCGCGGCAAAGCCCAGCAGGATCACGAAAAAGTACGAGAGCGAATAGATCGGCTGGAATACCGCATTGCGGCGGATCGTGTCGCCGCTGTCGGCCGAAAAGCACAGCTGGAACATGTGCGGGAAAATATAAGTCCCCAGCGCCACGTTGATTGCCGAGGTCATCAGCCAGGTGACGTCAAGCCCCAGTTCTGGCTTGAGGCCGGGAAAGCGCACCGCCTGGGGAAAACGCTCCGCCACGGCGCTGAACACGCCTAGGATCGAACGCTCGCCCACCGCGTCCGCGATCGTCGCTGCCAAGGCGATCACCACGATCAGCATGAGCACGTCCTTGACGCCGGCGGCAAAGGCGGCCGAACGCAGCCCGGCCAGGAACACGAACAGCAGCATCAACACGACCGCGACAAGCGCCGCCGCCGCCGGGCTGACTTGCGGCCCGGCGGCAAGCCGCACCACCAGCGACAGCGCGGTCAGCTGAATCTGGACATAGACCACCAGCGCCACCAGCCCGGCAGCGGCGACGCACACGCCCAGCCAGCGCGCACTATAGCGGTGCGCGAAGAAATCCGCCTGCGTCACCAGGCCGTGCCGGCGGCCATAGGCGTGGATCAACGGCGTCAGCCAGTATCCCACCGCCGCCGCCAGCGAAACCGAGCAGAACGCCAGATAGGCCGGCGCGCCATAGGCCCAGGCAAAGCCTGAAATGCCCAGCACCGCGAATGTCGTATAGATTTCGCCGGCATTGAGGAACCAGAACACCAGAGTGCCCAGCTTGCGCCCGCCTAGCGCCCAATCCTCCATGCTGCGCGCGCGTTGCTGCCGGCGGCGGCCGTAGAGCATTGAACCGGCCACGGTGCCGCCCACGATCAGCAGGATCAGCGCCAGGATCATGCGCGTGCCCCGCCCTTGCGATCGATGCGATAGCGCAGCGCCAGCACCAGCGTGGCGAACACGATGCCCGCCATCTGCCAGGCCATGCCGAACGGCAATCCCAGCGGCCGCAGGCTCACCCCATTGGCCCAGGGCGCCAGGCCGAGCTGCCACACGAAGGGCAGCAAAAGCAGGCAATCGGCTTTGCGCAGGCCGCCATCGGCGTTCGGGTTGTCCACGGAATCTGTCATGCTGGCGGCCCTGGTTGTCTCGCGATCAGCCTGACCAAGCCGGCCGTTGCATTCAATGACGAATTCTGCGCGCAACCGTTGCGATCAAACGAACGTTCGCGCGCCGTCGGTTCAGCTCTCGCGCCGCACCGGCTTGTTCCACTGGCGCAGCTGCGCCTCGATCCGCTTGAGCAGCCGCAGCGGCGCGCCTTCCAGCTGGCGGCCGGAACGCAGGACCAGACTAGTGGTCGTTTCCTCGATCGAATCGTCGGAGATCGGCACGCTCACCATCGTGCCTTCGATCAGTTCCGACCACACCGAAATCTGCGGCAGGATGGCCAGAGCCGTCCCCGCGCGCACCGCGTCCTGCATCACATGGATGGAATTGGAGGTGATCAGCGGCTGGAGATAGACTTTGGAATTGGCTTCGGCGGTGCCCAGGATCTGGCGGATGCGAAAACTCGCTGGCGGCAGGCAGAGCGGCGCGGTCGCCAGCTCGGCAATGGTCACGGTGGATTTCTGGGCAAAGGGATGGTCGGGCCGCATGATTGCCATCAGCGGCTGCGCGATCACCGCGCGCACGTGGATTTTCATGTCGTTGGGGGTGGAAAACACCAGGCCGAAATGCGCCTCGTCATCGGCGATCATGCGCAGGATTTCCTGCGTCGAGCCGGTCAGGATATCCAGCCTGATCTGCGGGTTCTGTTCGGAAAACTGGCTGACCAGCCCGGTGAAGGACTTGCCGGCAAAGCCTTCGCCGATCGCCGCGGTGACGTGGCCGGTGCGCACCGACCGCAGTTCCTCCAGCTTGGAACGCAGCGCCTCGCGATCGGCCAGCTGGTTGCGATAATGCGCGATGACGATCTCGCCCGCATGGGTCAGGCGTACGCCGCGCCGCCCCTTCTCGATCAGCGCCAGGCCATATTGGCTTTCCAGTTGGGCGATCTGCCGGCTGATCGAAGAGGGCGCTACGTTGAGCCGGTCGCCCGCCGCCCGCATCGAGCCGGCATTGAGCGCTTCCAGCAGGTACCGCATTCCGGCTTCGGACAACGCCCTCTCCTTTCATGCCGGCCATAGCAGGTCAGCGCGCGGGATCGAAGTCCCTCACCAGGCGAATGTCCCGCGAGCTCGCGCCCACCGCGATCCGGTACGTCCCCTTGGCCATGCGCCAGTCTTTCGCGGCTTCGTCCCAATAGGACAAGTCACGTGACGCAAGCGGAAACGACACCGTCGCCGCCTCACCCGGTGGCAGCGAGACGCGGGCAAAGCCCTTGAGCTGGCGCGGGGGTTCGCCCGCCGCCGCCGGCATCGCCACATAGAGTTGCGCCACTTCGTCGCCCGCGACGCGCCCGGTGTTGCGCACGTTCACGCGCACCGTCCAGCCCTGCCCGTCGCGCACCAGCGTCAGGCTGGAATAGCCGAACGTGGTGTAGGACAGCCCGTGGCCGAACGGATAGAGCGGCGCGATCCGCTTGGCATCGTACCAGCGATAGCCGACCAGGATGCCTTCGTCATAGCGCGCGGTCGTGCCGATGCCCGGATAGCGCGCGGGCTGGTCGGTGGGGCCATGGGTTTCGTCGGCCGGAAAAGTCACCGGCAGCTTGCCCGACGGATTCGCCTTGCCGGTGAGCAGCGCGGCGATCGCATCAGCGGCCTGCTCGCCGGGATACCAGGCCGCAAGGATACCGGCGACTTTGTCGCGCCAGGGCATCAGGACTGGGCCCACCGTGTGCAGCACCACCACCGTGTTCGGATTGGCGGCAGCAACGGCCTCGATCAGCGCATCCTGGTCGCCCGGCAGCCGCAGGTCGGTGCGGTCCGCCCCTTCGGAGACGTGATCGGCGACGAACACCACCGCCACCTGCGCCTGCTTCGCGGCTGCGACGGCTTCGTCGATCAGCGTGCTGTCGGGCGCCTGCCAGCCCAGCCGCACTTCGTTGGCCGAAAGCGTCGGCGCGTTGGAATAGGCGAGGTCGAGCGCAACGGGCTTGCCCGCGTCCAGCCAGACGGTGCCGTGGGTGACGAGGCGGAAGCTCTGCTTGGGAATGGTGACGACGCGCTGGCCGTCGATGGTCAGCGCCATTTCGCCCCCGCCGTTCAGCGAAAAGCGATAAGTGCCGGCGCGCCGCGGGATGAAGCGCGCAGTCCAGCGCGCCGACCACAGCGCCGGCAGCCCGGCAACGCCCGCCTTGGGGCCTGCCTCGGCATAGTCGATCGTTGCTTCCTTGCGGGTGACGACCGGCTGCCCGCTCCAGTCCGGCGACGCGTAATAGCGCGCGGTCAGGTCGTGAAACGCGCTGGCCGGCATGGCCGGCAGCGGCGCAATGCCCAGAGTGCCACGGGCATAGCGCACCGTAACGCGCGGTCCCAGCGCCGCTTTGAGCGCATCGAGCGGCGCGCGCACCCCGCCGATGTCCTCGGTCTTGACGAAACCGCCATAGCGTTCGGACGTCTGCACATTGGCGCCGGCATCGTCGCCGATCACCGCCACGCTCGCGACTCTCCCCGGCCGCAGCGGCAAGATCCCGCGCGCGTTGCGCAGCAGGACGGTGCCTTCCTCGGCGATCCGCTCCGACAGCGCCAGATGCGCCGGATCGCGCACGTCGGCATTGGCATTGCCGGTTACCGGCCGATCGACCAGGCCCAGGCGGAACATCGGCGTGACGATCCGCGCCACCATGCCGTCGATGTCTGCCTCGATGATGGCACCGCGCGCGCGTGCCGCCTTGAGTTCCTTCACGCCGTAGAATTCGGCGAAGCCGAACGGGCTCACCCCGCCCGGCATCGAGATATCCAGCCCGGCCTTGACCGCCGCCACCGTGCTGCGATGGGCAAAGTACCAGTCCGCTACCACGAAGCCGTCAAAGCCCCAGGTCTTGAGCTGGCCCAGCGTTGCGGGGTTTTCGCAGGCATAGCGGCCATTGACGCGGTTGTAGGCGCACATGATGGAGCCGGCCCTGGCCGACTTCACCACGGACTCGAACGCCGGGAAATAGATTTCGTGCAACGCCCGCTCGGGCACCAGCGCGTCGGTCGCTGCATAGGCCGGGCCGTCGCCCAGGCGCAGCCATTCCTGGTTGTTGGCCACGAAGTGCTTGGGCGTGGCGATCACGCCCACGGACTGGATACCGGCGGTGATCGCACTGCCCAGCTGGCCGGCCAGATAGGGATCCTCGCTCAAGGTTTCGGCCAGGCGGCCCCACTTGGGCGTGCGGATGATATTGATCGTGGGCGCGAGGACGACATTGCGCCCTTTCCCGGCATGCTCGGTGCCCAGCGCCTGGCCATAGGCCTGCATCAAGGCGCGATCGAACGTCGCTGCACCCATCACCGGCGCGGGAAACTGGGTCACGCCTTTCATGCCGTTGCCAACGCCCGCCGGCCCATCGCCCATGCACAGGCTCGGCAGGCCCAGCCGGGCAATGCCGCTGATATGCCCGACACAGGCATTGACGCCCGTGCCATTGGCATCGAGTTCCGTATCGCCCTGGAGCAGCCGCAGCTTCTCCTCGTCCGTCATTGCCGCAACCACCAGCGCGGCCCGCTCTTGCGGCGTGCGGGTAGCGTCCAGCCAAGGCCGATCCCCGCCGCCACCCTCTGCCGCCGCCCACGCGGGCGACGCGCAAAGCGCAGCACTGAGAATGGTACGGGCGATCCCGGAAAGCATGGCTTTCCGGGATCGGGCAACCAACTGCGACCCGTAGGGAGAGAACGGGGTGGTTGCCGCCATGGTCAGAACTTGACCATGGCCGAAAGGCTGACGGTGCGGGGACGATTGGTATAGTATCCCAGCGGATAGACGCCCGGGACGATCTCGTTGAAGTTGATCGTCGTCTGGTCGTTGAACAGGTTCGTGACGTTGAGGTTGACCGACCAGGGCCCCTTGTTGACGCCGGCGCGCAGCCCCACCAGCCAATAGGAGGGCAGCGCCTGGTAGTTGCTGATCGTCGAATTGAACTTCGTGGCCGTCGAACCCTGGTAGCTGGCATCGGCACCGACCGACCCCATCAGGCCCGAAGCGTCGATCGGCGCGGTATAGGCAATGCTGGCCGAACCCGTCACTTCCGGCACATAAGGGATGCGGTCCCCCTTGCGGCCGGTGCTCGCCACGGGATTGTCCCGTGCCAGCTTGGCCGTGTTGTAATTGCCCGACAGGTTGATTTCCAGGCCGTGGATCGGATGCGCCTCCAGCGTCATTTCGAAGCCCTTGACCGTGGCCTTGCCACCGTTGCCGGTGTATCCGAAGGAAACCGTCCCGTCCGTCGCTTGCTCCGAAACCTGGATGTTCGTCCAATCGATGTAATAGACCGCACCGTTCAGGAACAGCTTGCGATCGAGCAGCGTGCTCTTCACGCCCCATTCGTAGCTCCAGAGCGAGTCCGAGCCATAGCCATCGGGAATGACGACATTGGCCAGCGCGGCTGCGGTCTGGTCGTTGGTGCCGCCCGAACGATAGCCCTGCGCGATCTGGATGTAGGTGTTGACCTGGCTGCTCAGCTTGTAGGCCAGGTTGAAGCGGCCGATCAGGCCGTTGTCCTTGGTGTGGAGCACGGGGCCAGCGCCCGCGCCGGTGCCGCCGCCGAACGCGACATTGGCCACCGAGACCTGCTCCAGCTTGAAATCGAACAGGCGGCCGCCGGCGGTGAACGTCAGGCCGGGCACGAATTCATAGCTCGCCTCGCCGAACAGCGCGCGTTCCTTGATGCGCGTATCGACCGTGCGATCGAGGAACTCGCCCGCGTTGGCCGGAATGTTGCCGGTCGAGTCCGCCTTGGGCCAGGCGCTGTGGTAAAAGCGGTTTTCGTTCTGGAAGAACCCGCCGACCAGGATCTGGAACGGCCCGTCAAAGCTGGAGGCGAAGCGCAGCTCACCGCTGTCCACCCGGCGGTGCTTGTCCTGCTTGAGCGCGCTGAGACCGGTGGTGCCATAGGGCAGGCCCAGGAACGCCTGCGCCGCCAGCGACGCGTCGCGCACGAAGCTGGTGTCGCGCACGAAGCGCGATACGGTGCCGGTGAAGGTGCCGAACGGCTGCTTGTAGTTGACCGTCGCGTTGTAGATCTCGCTCTGGTCGCCATAGGGCGCGCGCACCTGGTCGGCCTGGTAATGGGCGGGCAGCGCATTGCCGTCGTAATCGAGCTTGTTGTAGTAGTTCTTCGCGTCCTGGTGCACGTCCTGGTACATCGCCATCAGGTCGACGGTCAGGTCGGGCGTCGCCTGCAGGCGCGCGGAAAGGCGGCCGGCCTTGCTCTTTTCAGCGTTGGCGCCTTTCTGGAAGCGGTTGTCGATCCAGCCGGGCAGATCGGCATAGAAGCCGGAGGCCCGCACCGCGAAGACGCCCGGCACGATCGGCAGGTTGACCGCGCCATCGGTCTGGAGGCCCAGCGAGGCGCCCTTGGTGGCGCGCAGCGCGGACTGGGCATAGCCGCTCACTGCGTCGACGTCAGCCTTGGCGGTGATGTAGCGGATCGTGCCGGCCATCGAGGACGCGCCGAACGTCGTGCCCTGCGGGCCCTTGAGCACTTCGACCCGGCTGATATCGAACAGCTTGATGTCGGGCGCCTGGCCGCCGCCGTCCTGCGAGTTCTCGCCGGTGATTACCGTCTCGTCGAGATAGAGCCCCACGGTGCTCGCCCCGGCGGAGTTGATACCGCGGATCACATAGCGCTTATCGCCCGGACCTTCGTCCTGGACCGAGAGCGCAGGCACCGCATGATAGAAATCGGCAAAGTCGATCGCGCCCTTTTCCTTGAGGGCTTCGCCACCCAACGCCTGGACCGCGATCGGCGTGTTCTGGATGGTGGATGACGTGCGCTTGGAGGCGGTGACGACGATGTCGCCGCCGGTGCTTTCGGTCGCGCCGGCGGCTGCGTCCTGCGCCAGGGCGGGCGTCGCGCCCAATATGCAACATGGCACGCAACACAAGGCGGTGCCGGCCAGGAAACCGGAAACGGACAGCGTGCGCGACCTGCTCTGCTTGATGCTCATGGAATCCCTTTCCAGATTTTATGCTTTTACCCGGCGCGACAGCAAGTGTCCCCACATTCACCGGACAGGGCAAAGCTCCCATGCGCGCGCTTGCGCTTCAATGCAGGCCAATCGCGAACTTCGTTGCGAACAGAGCAACGCACTCTGGGCGTCAGTTGCCGCCATAGGTGCGCCGTGCCACGTCTTTTTCCAAAACGGGCTCCATTCGCGCCGCAATACCGGCGTCACAAAAAAGAAGGGGGCCAAAGCCCCCTCCCCTTGCGCGATTCTGGTGGAAAGGCTTCAGGCCTTGACCACCGGATGGCGCAGCGTGCCGATGCCTTCGACCGTGGCGACGATCGTGTCGCCTGGCCAGACCCACTCCTGCGGGTCCATTCCGGCGCCCACGCCCGCCGGCGTGCCGGTGGCGATGATGTCCCCCGGCTCCAACGTGATGCCCTGGCTGATGTCGGCCACCAGCTCGTCCACCTTGAACAGCATGTAGGTGGTGTTGCTGCGCTGCTTTTCCACGCCATTGACGGTCAGCCACAGGTCCAGCGTCTGCGGATCGGGAATCTCGTCGGCCGTCACGATCACCGGCCCCATCGGCGCATAAGTATCCTGGCCCTTGGAATAGATCCACTGGCCGGCGCGGCGATTGTCGCGCGCGCTCATGTCGATGCACACGGTGTAGCCGAACACATGGGCCAGCGCGTTCTCGCGCGCCACGCCCTTGGCGCGGGTGCCGATCACGGCGGCCAGTTCCACTTCCCAATCCAGCTGCTGCGTGATGGCGCCATCGTGGCGGATCGGTTCGCCCGGCGCGATGACGGCCGTCGGCGGCTTGGAAAAGATCACCGGCTGGCGCGGCAACTCGGGCGAGGTATCGAGCGACTTGGCGCTTTCGGCGACGTGCTCGGTATAATTCAGCCCGATGCCGAAGATGTTCTTGCGCGGGCGCGGAATGGGCGCAAGCAGCGTGACGTTGACGAACGGGATGGCCGTGCCCAGTGGCAACAGACCGTCGGCCTCGGCAATCAGCTTGCTCGCCAGGGCCACCGCCTGCGGACCGAGGTCGATGAATTCCAGCATGGTCGCGGGAAAGGGCACGCCCATTTCCGCGCCGAACGCTTCGAGATCGAGGACATGTTCGCCGCCCTGGGCCAAGACGAGCGCGCCGAGGCGGGCTTCGGCTTCGACATGGGCGCGATAGGTTACAAGTCGCATGGGAAATCTCCCTGTTGGATCAGGTGCAAAGGCTGCGAATGGTTTCGGCGCCATCTGCGCCGGCCGGTTGTGGCGTCAGGCCAGTACGGGCTGGTGCCCGCCGTTTTCGGCCAGGGCTTCCTCACGATAGAGGCCCAGCGCGCGCATCACGGGCAAGTCGTTGAACGTGAACAGGCAGGCGTCCTCACGGTCGGAAGCATTGGCATGTTCGTGCCAGGCCCAGGCCGGCACCACGAAAATGTCGCGCTCCTGCCAATCGAAGCGCTGGCCGTTGATGATCGACCAGCCGCTGCCCTTGGCGCATTGGTAGACGAAGCTGCCGGTCTGGCGGTGCGCCTTGGTCCGCTCGCCGGGGCGCAGCATCTGCATCGAAGCGCCGATCGTCGGCATCACCGGGCCGCCGGTATGGGGGTTGACGTATTCCATCATCACCCCGTCATAGGGTGAACCGTCGGTCACCCGCGCATAGTTAGAGAGGGCCTCGTAGGTCGGCGCCCATTCGTATTTCAGCAGCGGCGAATAGGCCTTGGACCAGGCCATGCCCGCCGGGCGCAGGCCAGTGCCGGCCCAGGTGGCGGTAGAATCATCGACCGGGTGCGAGACAGCCTGCTGCAAGTCCGGATGGACTTCGTAGAAATTGGCTTCCAGCGCGTTCATCAGCGGAATGTCGAGCCCGTCCTGCCAGATGCAGGCGGTGCCGTCCTCGGCCACCCCATGTTCGTGCCAGGTGCCGTTGGGCGTGAGCACGAAGTCATTGGCACCCAGCGTCATCTTGTGCCCGTCCACATTGGTGAACGCGCCCTTGCCCTCCATGATGAAGCGCAGCGCCGAGGCCGAATGGCGGTGGCTCGAAGCCAGTTCGCCCGGCCCCATTACCTGTAGACCGGAATAGAGCCAGCCGACCGCCGCCACCACATCGGCCCGCCCCGGATTTTCCAGATAGACCACCCGCCGCCCGGCTTGCTCGGGTGTGACAAGGTCGAGAGCGCGCATCACGTCGTCACGCAATTCACGATAGCGCCAGATATAGGGGATTGAGGTCGAGACCGGCTGCCACGGCTCGATCTTGTTGGCCACCGTCCAGAGCGCCCCAGTGCCCAGTTCGCGCAGTCGCCCGTAATAGGCCACCAGTTCGGGCGTATCGGCCACATTGGCGCGACCGATCATGTCCTCACGGTACTGGTCGTAACTTTCCGTGGCCATGGTCCGCCTCTGCAACTGGTTTCCAGAGGCCTAAAATAATTTGGAGAAACTGTCAAATGCAAGTATTATCGACTGCGAAGAGACCAGATTTCCTGAGTTTTCCAATGCGGAGCGCCAATGAATCAGCCCTCTTGCCACGCGGCCCCATTCAGGGCCGCCGTCGTCCAGGCCGCCTCGATTCCTACCGATTCCATGGCCTCGGCCGCCAAGGCCGCCGACCTCGCGCGCCAGGCTGCAGCCGGCGGCGCCAGCCTGATCGTGTTTCCCGAAGCCTTCCTGGGCGGCTATCCCAAGGGCGCTTCGTTCGGCACGCCGGTCGGCATGCGCAAGCCACAGGGCCGTGACGATTTCCGCGCCTATCACGCCGCCGCCATCGATCTGGACGGACCGGAAGTGGCGCTTTTGGCCGAAGCGACAGCCGAAACCGGCGCTTTCGTGGTGATCGGCGTGATCGAGCGTGATGGCGGCACGGTCTATTGCACCGCGCTGTTCCTCGACGGCAAGAAGGGCTTGGTGGCCAAGCATCGCAAGCTCATGCCCACCGGGGCCGAACGCCTTATCTGGGGTTTCGGCGACGGGTCGACCCTGCCGGTCATAGACACGCCGCTGGGCCGGATCGGCGCGGTGATCTGCTGGGAAAATTACATGCCGATGCTGCGCATGGCGATGTACGATCAGGGCATCACGCTCTATTGCGCGCCAACCGCCGACGATCGCGACAGCTGGGCCGCTACGATGCAGCATGTCGCGCTCGAAGGCCGCTGCTTCGTGCTCTCTGCCTGCCAGCACATCACGCGCGGCGCCTATCCGGCCGATTACGACTGCGCGCTGGGTGACGATCCCGCCACCGTGCTGATGCGCGGCGGATCGTTGATGGTCGATCCGCTGGGCCAGGTGCTGGCCGGCCCGGACTTTTCCGGCGAAACCATTCTCTATGCCGATATCGAGCCCGGCCAGGTCGTGCGCGGCAAGTATGATTTCGACGTGGTTGGTCACTATGCGCGCCCTGACGTTTTCGAACTGGCAGTCAATGTCGCGCCGCGCCGGGCGGTTTCGCGTATCGGCGGGGAATAGGTCATGGAATTCGATTTTGCCAAAGTCAGCGCCGCCGATCGCTACAAGCTCATGGGTTCGTCGATCACCCCGCGCCCCATCGCGTGGGTCACCACTGTCTCCGGGTCAGGCCTGCGCAATGCCGCTCCATACAGCTTCTTCAACATGATGGGCGCCGATCCGCCGCTGGTCGCACTGGGCATGATGCGCCGGCCCGACGGCAGCTACAAGGACAGTGCTGCCAATATCCTGGAAACTCGCGAATTCGTGGTACACCTCGTCTCCGAGACCGACAGCGCGGCGATGAACTTTACCTGCATCGACGCACCGGCCGAATTCGACGAACTGACCGCAGCCGGTCTGCCCACACTGCCTTCCAGCGCGGTCGCCGTACCACGCATCGCCAGCGCGCCCGTTGCGATGGAATGCCGTCTCCATGAAGCGGTCGAAGCCGGGTCCACTACCATCGCCATCGGCAAAGTGCTTCGCTTCCATATCGACGATGCCTTCATCGACCCCGAGCGGCTGCACGTCGACACATTGGGCATGAACCTCGTGGCCCGCGTTCATGGTGCCGGCTGGTACGCACGTACCACCGACCTGTTTCAGATGACCCGCCCCACTTTCGAGCAATGGGCTGCCACGGCGGAGGAAGAGGACCGGGATATGGCGACACCCCCGCGTTAAGGCCGCGGCCAATCGATCCAGCCAGCCAAACGGCCCTTGTCTTTCCACAATGGTCGCTGTGCCAGTGGCCATTACCAAGCGCGCAAGATCGGATACCAATGGACAGGCGTGTTTCACCAATTCGGTTCTTATCGAAACCCCGTTCTTGCTGATTTTTTCTTTTCCGACACCATGATACGATGCGCCCGCGCAACCGTAGGGAGAACAGGCGATGCCACGCCGAACTGCTCGCCCGCCGTGATAAGTTCGATCGGGCATAGCAAACGTTTCCTGCAACTGGGCAGCACGGCAGTGTGGAACTTTGCCGACAATGCTCCTTTTCAGGCGATCACGATTGGAGCTTGGGCAGCCGATCCGTGCCATCGCGCGGTCAAGTCATGCCTTTGCATCTCACCGAGGAATTGTCCCACGACATCACCCAAGCGTTTGATCTTTCGAATTTGCATAGCGTCGTGCAGCGGGCCAGCAGGCGCATGGGCTTTGACCATTTCGCGCTCAATTTCGATCTTCATCAGCATCACGCATCGCCCGATGGCGTGCTGCTGCACGACTATCCCGATACCTGGGCGCAAGTCTATGTGGCGTTCGACCTGGCCGGCCAAGATCCGGTAAGGCGAGCGTGCGACAAAAGCCTCACCGGTTTTGCCTGGCGGGACCTGCCCCATCTCATCCCCATGACCAAAGGCCATCGCCAGATGCTGGCCATAGGTCGCGAGCTCGGCCTTGCCGATGGCTATACCATCGGCCGGCATCTTCCCGGCGAATCAAGCGGCTCCTGCAGTTTCGTCGTGCGCGCCGAGCGCAGCCTGCCACAAGGCATGCTGATGGTTGCCGAGCTGCTCGGCGCTCTCGCCCTCGCCGCAGCACGCCGCCTCACCGTCGGACCAGCCACGCCGCCGCCGGTCCGGTTCACGGATCGCCAGCGCGAGTGCGTGCTGTGGGCAGCGCGCGGCAAGACGGCCTACGAAACCAGCATCATTCTAGGGATCAGCGAGGAAACGGTCATCCAGCACGTCAAGATGGCGCGTGAATGCAGCGCGCTGCATTCGCGCTCCGAACTGACGTCCTTTGCCCTGCGATTGCGCAAGACCATCTACCCTACGGACCCGGCGCTATCGTGGAGCTACGCCTACCAGCACCGCGCCGATGTCGAAAACCGTCTCAAGCAGGCGGGCCTACGCATTGCCGCCTATCTCAATACCGTACTCGATCCAGTGGCCACGGAACCATAAAGGAACAGCAGGTTCCAGCCGGTGGCCCAATGGATTTTTTGCACCATCGCGTGAAGCCAAAGCATGGCTTGCGCGTTCGGGCACAGGACAGCAGCCAACAGCAGGAACAGCCTATGACCACCGTCGCCGATGTGATCGTGAAAACACTCGAAGCGGCGGGCGTCGAACGCTGCTACGGCATTCCGGGCGACACGCTCAACCACATCACCGATGCCATCCGCACGAGCGGAATGCGCTGGGTCCACGTCCGACACGAGGAAGCCGGCGGCTTTGCCGCCGGGGCCGATGCGATGCTGACCGGCAAGCTTGCCGCCTGTGCCGGATCGTGCGGCCCGGGCAGCCTGCATTTTATCAATGGCCTGTTCGAATCCCACCGCAATCGCGCCCCGGTCGTGCTTATTGCCAGCCAGATCGTGCGGGACGAACTGGGCTTCGACTTTCCGCAGGAGGTCGATTTCAAGGCGGTCTATGCATCCTGCAGTGTGTTCTGCGAGGAAATTCGCACACCGGGACAGGCCCGGCGGATGACCGCGATGGCAGCGCAAGCCGCACTGGCCAAGCGCGGTGTGGCGGTGCTGATCGTGCCTGCCGACGTGTCGAGCGCGAAGGCCGCAGACGAACCGGACTTTGCCGTGCATCACGCCACTCCCGTCGTTCGCCCTGCGGACGCGGAACTGGATCGCCTTGCAGCGGCCCTCAACAGCGGCCGGCGGATCGCGATCTACGGCGGCTCGGGGTGCGAGCAGGCACATGATGCCGTCGTCGCGCTGGCCGACCGGCTGCGGGCGCCGGTGGTGCGGACATCGCGCGCCAAGGACTTTCTCGAGCACGACAATCCCTTCGATGTCGGCATGACCGGCATCTTCGGCAGTGAGTCCGGCTATCACACGCTGGTCTCCTGCGACGTGCTGCTGCTCCTGGGCTGCGACTTTGCCTGGCGGCAGTTCTATCCCGAAAAAGCCACGATCCTGCAGGTCGACCTGGATGGCACGCACCTCGGCCGACGGCATCCGGTCGATATCGGCGTTGTCGGCGACATCGCGCCGACACTCGAGGCCCTGCTGCTGCGGATCGCGCCACGCGACGACAATGCCTTTCTCGACGAATGCCTCGAACACCACCGCAAGGCACAGGCGGCACAGGCGAAGCACGCCACGGTCGGCAAGGGCGGCGCGATCCACCCGCAATATCTGACCGAGACCATTTCGCGCCATGCCGCGCCCGACGCGGTGTTCACCGCCGACGGCGGCTCACCCATGGTCTGGTCGCTGCGCCACATTGCCGCAACCGGCCGGAACCGCACGGTGGTCAGCCTGACCCACGGCACGATGGCCAATGCCATGCCGCAGGCGCTGGGTGCCAAGGCGGCCTTTCCCGATCGGCAGGTCATTGCCCTGTCCGGCGATGGCGGCCTTGCCATGTTGCTCGGAGACCTGCTGACCGCCGTGCAGGAAAAGCTGCCAATCAAGGTCATGGTCTTCAACAATGGCGCACTCGATTTCGTGGAAATCGAGCAGAAAGTCGAAGGCTTGCTTGACGCCTATACGGAACTGGTCAATCCCGACTTCGCGCGCGTTGCCGAAGCGATCGGCTTTCGCGGGCGGCGCGTGGAACATGCCGAAGACCTTGACGCTGCTGTACAGGCCTGGTTGCAGGAGCCGGGTCCGGCGCTGCTCGACGTGGTCACCGACCGTTATGAACTGGTGATGCCACCGGCGGTCAAGCCCGGGCAAGTCGCGGGTATGGCGCTCTATTCCGCCAAGGCCGTGCTGGGCGGACGTGGCCGCGATGTGGTCGGGATCATCCGGAACCTGATCGCGTGAGCGGGCGCCCTACCCTCACCCAAGCGCTGTGGCGCGATCATGCGCTGTCGCGCAATGTGTTGTTGTTCGTGGCGCTGGCCGGAACCATCGGGTCCATTGCGGCAGGCCTGGACCATCCCCGCGCGTGGTGGTTGCTGTTCCTGTTCGTGCCCTTGTTGCTGATCACGGTGATCGACCTGGCGCAGACCCACCATTCGCTGCGCCGCAACTATCCCGGTTCCGCGCGCCTGCGTTGGTTCTTCGAATGGCTGCGCCCGTTCCTGCGCTCCGACATCGTCGAAAGCGATCTCGATGGGCGGCCGTTCAGCCACGACGAGCGCGCCCTGGTCTATGCCAGAGCCAAGGGCGACGTCTCGACCCATCCGTTCGGCACCGAACTCGACGTCTATTCCGAGGAGTACGAGTGGCTGCCCCACTCGATGGCGCCGACCCGCCAGGCCGAACGCTACACCCGCGTCACTGTCGGAACCGATCAGTGCAGCAAGCCCTACCGGGCAGCGCGGCTGAACATTTCCGCGATGAGTTTCGGCGCGCTCAGCGCCAATGCCATCGAAGCGCTCAACCTGGGGGCAAAGATCGGCGGCTTCTATCACGACACCGGTGAAGGCGGCCTGTCCCCCTACCATCTCAAGCATGGCGGCGACATCGTATGGGAAATCGGTTCGGGCTATTTCGGCTGCCGCGACGCCAAGGGCCATTTCCACCCCGAGCATTTTCGCGAACGCGCCGGCGATGATGCGGTCGTGATGACCGAGATCAAGCTCAGCCAGGGGGCCAAGCCCGGGCATGGCGGATTGCTGCCCGGTGCCAAGGTCACCGCTGAAATCGCGAAAATCCGTGATGTTCCCCAAGGCGAGGATTGTCTCTCGCCAGCCTATCACACCGCCTTTTCGACCCCGCGGGGCCTGCTCGAATTCGCTGCCCGGATGCGGGAGCTGTCGGGCGGAAAGCCGGTCGGCATCAAGCTGTGCGTCGGCTATCCGCACGAACTGTTCGCGGTCGTCAAGGCCATGGTCGAGACGGGGATACTGCTCGATTTCATCGTCATCGACGGGGCCGAAGGAGGCACCGGCGCTGCCCCGACCGAACTTTCCGACCGCGTGGGCATGCCGCTGCGCGAAGGGCTGATGCTGGCCCGCAATGCACTTGTCGGCACCAACCTGAAGGGCCGGGTCAAACTGGCTGCATCGGGCAAGGTCAATTCCGGCGCTGCGATCGCGATGAACGCGGCGCTGGGCGCCGACTGGTGCAACGCCGCCCGGCCGTTCATGTTCTCGCTCGGTTGCGTGCAATCGCTGCGGTGCCACACCGATACGTGCCCGACGGGCATCGCCACCCAGTCCCTGGCGCGCCAGCGCGGGTTGGTCGTGCCGGAAAAGGCCGAACGCGTCGCCCGGTTCCAGAAGGCAACCCTCGACGCCTTGCATGACATGGTGGTTGCAGCCGGTCTGAACACGCCGGACGAATTCACCCCCGACAGCCTGCGCCAACGAATCAATGCATCGGAGATGCGCTCGTTCGACGAGCTCTACCCGTTTGTGGCTCCGGGTGAATTGCTCGACGGCGCGCGCGATCCCCGCCTTGCCGCATGGTGGCGCCAGGCCGACCCGGAAAGCTTTGCCAGGCGGGCATGACGCTATGCCGACAGCTTGGCCCAGAACTTCCTGGCCTTGATCCAATGAGGCGCAATGCGGCTGTGGGTCGGTGTTTATCAATCTGCGGCCTTCAGCCGACGCTGCTCGATCAGTCGCGCTTCGCCAGATAGATCGATAGCCTACAAGCATTCGCTGATGCTGCTCCTTCAGGCGCTGCCACGACCCACACGCGCATCATACGATGCCCGATGAAAGGAGACATCCAGCGCATCATTTGGCATCAGCTCGCCCGCTGATTGCCCTTTGCCGACCGAAGGCGCGCCGCAATCGCCGAGTTCCCGAACTCTTGGGCATGCACTTTCGAACTGCGTGATCAGCCTTGAAAAGGAGGTAGCAAAATGCTACCTCTACGTGCAGAGGTGAGGTATGGCCCAGTCGATCAAACTTGCCGATGACATCATGAAGATCGTACGCCGCGAATCCGAACTGCAAAGCCGGTCGGTCGCTGGCCAGGTCGCGCATTGGGTGCGCATTGGTCGCGCGATCGAGCTGTCCGGTCATTTCGATCATGCCAGAATCACCGCGGCCCTTGCAGGGCAAATCGAGACCACGGCACTCACCAGTGAGGAAAAGGAGGTCTGGCTCGACAGCTTCGTCGAAAAGATGGGACAGCCCGGGCCTGACGAAAAATCCTATTTCGCTGGTCGGCGACAGCTTGGTCTCGGCGTCGGCCTCGATGCCGCTGGCAATCTCGTACGCGGGAAGACTGCAAGCGAGGAATGAAACCGACACTGATCGTACTTGCCGGGCCGAATGGCTCCGGGAAGTCCACGCTCTATCAGGCTCGTGTTGCCCCCAGCTTCGCCGGCCCGTTCATTAACGCAGACATCATCCAGCGTGAGGAACTCCGTAATCCTTCACCACAGGCATCCTATGAGGCAGCACAGATCGCCACCGCGCGCCGAGCCGAATATCTCGCGCAGGGTCGGGATTTCGTAACCGAGACGGTCTTCTCCCATCCATCCAAGCTCGCGCTCATAGACGAGGCTCGCGCCAGCGGCTTCACTGTCATCGTGATGCATGTCGGCGTCAATACGCCGGAGCTGTCCGTAGCGCGTGTCGCCGCGCGCGTGGAGGAAGGCGGGCATATTGTGCCGGAAGACAAGATCCGCGCCCGCTACACGCGCGGCGCGCCTTTCATTCGAGCAGCGATCCTCAAGGCTGACCGCGGCATGGTTTTCGACAATTCCCCCCTCAACCAGTCGCTCACCCACTGCCTCACTTTCTCGGATGGGCGGCTGGTCTTCGCTTTGCCTCATCTTCCAAGGTGGATCAGGTCTGTCTACGCGGCGGACCTGGTTATTTAGGATCGCCTTAAAAGCCGCCATATACGTTTTCCAAACCCACCCTGAAACCGACCCTTTGTTCATATCGACTGCCGACGCTGTGCTATTGCCATGTTGGCGCGGCTGAGCCATCCGCAGAGCAGCACCCGATAGGCGCCTCCCCCATTTGTCATTTGACGTCTGGCGCGGGGAAATCGGTCGAATGCGTAACGGCATGCCATGTAGAAAACTCGGCTTGAAGGCTCGCGATCTTTTCAGAAACGAAACGCGAGGCATCTGATCCCAAGAGCAGATGCGCAGGCGGATCCTGCGCATCAACAAGTTTCAGGACGGCTGCCGCCAACCGCACCGGATCGCCCGCCTGATGGCCGCTGATAGCTTCGCGCTTTGCCCGGATCGGGTCCATCAGCGCGTCGTAATCAGCGATTGAGCGCGGCGCCCGGACCATAGAACGCCCGGCCCAATCGGTGCGAAAAGATCCAGGCTCGACGGCAGTGACATGAATGCCCAGATGCTTAACCTCCTTGCCCAGACTTTCCGAAATGCCTTCCAGCGCGAATTTGCTGCCATGGTAATAGGCCAGCCCCGGCAGTGTCATCAGACCGCCCATCGAGGTGATGTTGAGAATGCGTCCACGGCGCCTCTGCCGCATGAAGGGCAAAACAGCCTTAATCGCCGCCACCGCGCCGAAGACATTGACGTCGAACTGGCGCCTCAGCTCATCTATCGTTGATTCCTCGACCAGCCCTTCATGGCCATAGCCAGCATTGTTGACGAGGACGTCAATCGGCCCGATTTCGCGCTCGATGCGCTCCACGAGTGGCGGAATTGCGGCATCCTGCGTGACATCCAGTAACACGCCATGCGCCAGCTCGGGAGACAGCGCCTCGAAAGCGGCGCAATCCTCCTCGTGCCGTAGACTGCCGACCACCGTATCGCCAGCACCCAAGGCTGCCGTCGCGATAGCTCGGCCGAAACCGCTGCTGACGCCCGTGATGAACCATATGCGCATGGAAGCTCTCCTGCCTGATGCCGTGGGGCGGATTTACTCCGGCGCCAAACGTGAGATAATCGACGCAATTTTCCTCATCATGCTGAGCAAATTTCATCAATGAGCAGCATCGGCCCCGGCGACCTCGCCAGCTTCCTCGCCATTGCTCGCCATGGCAGCTTTCGCCGCGCAGCCGACGCCATCGGCTGCACCCCCTCCGCCCTCAGCCATGCCTTGCGAACATTGGAAGAGCGGCTGGACGTGCGCCTGTTCAACCGCACCACCCGCAGCGTTACCCTGACCGAAGCTGGAGCGCAGCTATACGCCCGCCTTGCCCCCGCCTTTCGCGACATTGACGACGCACTCGACGATCTCAACAATTTCCGGGGCACGCCCACCGGCACGCTCAGGCTCAACGCCGCGCGCTCCTCTGCCGAAATGGTGCTGCGCCCGATGATCAGCCGCTTTCTGGTGGCATTTCCGCAAGTCCGGGTCGATCTGGTCATCAGCAACGGGCTGATCGATCTGGTTTCGGGCGGCTTTAATGCCGGAGTCCGCTTTGGCGAAACCATTGCGCAGGACATGATCGCCGTCCCCATCGGCCCGCGCCAGCGATCGGCGGTGGTAGCCTCGCCCGCCTTTTTCAAGCGCTACCCGATCCCCAGGATGCCCCAAGACCTCAAGACCCTGCCTTGCATCCGCCTTCGCTTCGAAAGTGGCCGTTACTACGCCTGGGAGTTCGAATGCGACGGCGTCGATCTGACTGTTGAGGTCGATGGTCCGCTGTCGATGAACGATCAGTCGCTGATGATCGAGGCCGCGCTGGATGGTGTGGGCCTGGCCTATGCCTTCGAGGGACAAGTCGCCGATCTGGTCTCTGCGGGGCGGCTGGTGCGCGTGCTGGAGGATTGGTGTCCTCCTTACAACGGCTTTCATCTCTACTACCCCAGTCGCCGGCAACTCCCTGCCGTGCTTCGGGCCTTTATAGATTTTTGCCACGAGGAGGCGCACGTTAAGCTTTGATGATGCTGGTGCTCATAACGCCTTAAGAGCAGTCATTCGCGGCTCCTGCATGCTCCGTCGGAACAGGCCGTTGATTCATCGCGCCGAGATCAGGGATGATCGGCCCGTTAAGAGTGCGCCATAGCAGGCCGGGGGACTGCCACATTGAAGGGTGTGGCCATAAGCCCAACACTGGCCAAAGCGGGGTTGCCGCAACCAATGTCGTCACCAAGATAAGGTATTCTGTTAGCTCCGCGTGATGCAGGAATATTTGAGCAATACGTACCATGTATTGTATCAGTATAATCCCAAAAATGGGCCAAATTCTAAATTTAGCATATGAAATATATTGAACTAATACATCACGTCTATACGTGTTTTCGATCAAATTTTGCATTCCCATTTTCATAATTTCTGTAATGGGCGATAAATAGCTTGGTATTTTTTATCGAACCATTCCGATTCACAAGCGCAAATGCCTTTGGTTCTCTTTGCTCGTTTGCAGCTTTTGCATCGGCCGCCTTCACCATTCCGAGGGCCACTGGCACGATCAGGCCGATGAGCTCGGTCGATCGCATCTAACTCATCCTCCCCGTAAACGTTGCCCTGCGAAAATAAGCACGCATCTGGCAATATCCGCAGACAGACGCGAACCGCGAGGTTTGAGTAATGTCCTGTCTCGCACCGCGAACTCGCCAATGGAACGGCGGGAACGCTCGCTCGGCTGTATTTCACCGCAAAGTAGGGATTTTAGGATTTGGCGTCGTGCAATTTTGTCTTTGATTGGGAGATGCAGTTTCGCAATGTCTCGCCGAGCCAACCGCTCCGCACGTCGGTATGCACGTGGATGGCGCGCAAGCTGCGGCAGGAAAGGGACATTGGTCGGAAGATGTCGTTTTACCTGCTCTTCCGCGCAGAGTATCATTGCCCTTCCGGGCTTTTACCGTCGGACGTGTAAAAGATGTTGATGATCCTCGCCGCCATCGCTTCGACACTGCCTCAACAGGTGAATGATCTGTCATGGATGGCAGGTCATTGGCTGGAATGCACGCCTCGCCATGAGACGTCCGAAATCTGGACCGATGCCCGAGGCGATGTGATGCTGGGTGTGAGCAAATCGGTACGCGGCAACCGAGCGGATTGGGAATTCGCGCGGATCGAGATCGCGCCGGAGGGACTCACCTTTTTCGCCAATCCCAAAGGGCAGGCGCCAACCTCTTTCCGCGCCATATCTGTCGGCCCTGGTCAGGTGATATTCGAGAATATCGGCCACGACTTCCCGCAGCGCGTGATCTACACGCGCCACGGCAACCGGCTGACGGGACGCATTGAGGGTATCATCGAGGGACAGACTCGCTCGATCGAGTGGAACTATACCGCCGCGCCGTTGAACGCCGCATGCCCGGCCATAACACAGTGATTCCGACCTAGCGCGATGCTTATCAGGCATGATCGTGCTGATCTTCTTTCCGATACAGTTCACTCCGATCGCGCGGGACCGTCTCTTTTGCTCACGGTTTGCTTGTGAAACGAAAGGGCCGATCTTCGGAAGGAATCCGCATGCGCACGCCCGCCATCTTCGTCGCCCCGGCCCGCCCCTCGCGGGAAGTCTATTTTGCCAATGCCGCGCATGGCTTGCCCAGTGCGCCCGTGCTTCAGGCCCTGCAGGACTATCTGGTCGAGGAAGCCGAGTGGGGCGCCGCTCAAGCAGCGCAACGCCATGAGACACAACTGGCCGAAGCCTATGCCGCTGCCGCCAGGTTGATCGGCGCGGATGTGGATGAAGTGGCCTTCCTGGAAAGCGGCAACCGCGCGCTTCAGGCGCTAATTCTTTCGCTGCGGCTGGAACCGGGCGATCATGTCCTGGTCGATCGCAGCTGCTGGGGCGGCACGCTGGGCATGCTGGCCGATCTGCCCGGCGTGGTGGTGGACGTGATGCCCGCCGACGCCAATGGCCGCGTTGATGTGAGCGCCACGGCAGCAATGGTCCATCCGGCCACGCGCTGCATCCTGCTTACTTGGTGTCCGGCGACCAGCGGCATCGTCAATCCGGCGCAGGCAGTGGGGGCTTTGGCCCGCAACATCGGCGTGCCTTTTCTGATCGACGCCTGCCAGATGCTGGGTCAGCGTCCGGTCGATGTGCGGGCTTTGGGTTGCCACGGGCTGGCGGCCAGCGGGCGTAAATGGCTGCGCGGACCGCGCGGGACGGCGCTGCTCTATGTCGAGCGCGATTTTCTGACGGCCCATCCCGCCTTTATGGCCGACCAGATTGGGCGCCCGCGTTCGGACGCGCGCATGCATGAGCCGGGTGAAGCCAACCAGGCCGGGCGTATGGCACTGGGCGTGGCGATCCAGGCCGCGCTGACAGTGGGACTGGAAGCCATCGCCGAACGCCTTGCCGCCCTGTCCGGTCACCTGCGCGCAGGCCTGAGCGCACTGCCCGGGGTCACGATGATGGAAAGCGGCGAGGACCTTTCCGCCATCGTCGCCTTCCGCATTGCTGGCATCCCTGACGCTCAGGTCATGGCCGATCTGGCACGGCGGGGCATTCGCATCGGCGTTTTGGAAAAGGCGCATGCGCCCATCGATATGGCGGCACGCGAACTGGACACGGTGCTGCGCGCCGCTCCGCAGGTCTATACGAGCGAGCACGACGTCGATGCGCTGGTGCAGGCCGTGGCCGATTTGGCGGTCATGGCCTAAAACCAACAGACCCTGCTGCAAATCAGCTCCGCAGGCCGAAAGCGCCATTCACCCTGTGCACAACCGTCCCAAAGCCGCATCGATACGCGGGTCATCCATCATCGCCACATTGAACCGCATAAAGCCCGAGGCCGTCTGACTGCTGCTGAAGACATTGCCCGGCGCCAACACAATATCCTCCTCCAGCGCGCGGCGCGCCAGTGCAGTGGCATCAATGCCAGCGGGGAGGCGGCACCACAGGAAGATGCCCGCCGAAGGCTCGATCCAGGGCGTCAGGCCAAGGGCCTTCAGGCGACGGACCGCATTGCCACGCGCATCGGCAAGGCGCGCACGGATCTGCTCCATATGGCGGCGATAGCTGCCGTCGGTCAGGATCTGGTGGACCAGGTTGGCGCCCACGGTATTGCCGGGCATGCCGGTGGCCATGCGCAGGTCGGCCAGGCCCGCGATCCAATCTGCCCGCGCCGCGACATGACCGACGCGCAGGCTGCCCGAGAGCGACTTGGAGAAGCTGCCCACGCGGATCACCCGTTCCAGTCCGTCGAAACTGGCGTAGCGTGGGGCCTGGGTGGTTTCGAAGTCGGCAAAGATGTCGTCCTCCACCAGGACCATGCCGGCGCTTTCGGCAATTTTCAGCACGCGCCGTGCCACTTGCGCCGAAAGTGTGGCGCCGGTGGGATTGTGGATCGCCGAATTGGTGATGTAGAGCCGCGGCGCATGGGCGGTCACGGCCTCCGCGAATGCTTCCACATCGGGTCCCTGCGGCGTGAAGGGCACGCCGATCACCCTGGCGCGGTGCGCGCGCAGCAGGGCGTGGAAGTTGAAATAGGTTGGGTCGTCCACCAGCACCACATCGCCCGGTGCGATCAGATAGCGACAGACCAGATCGATCGCCTGCGTGCCCGAGGCGGTGAGCAGGATCTGATCGGGTGAGGTTTCGATGGTCTGATCCGCCAGCCGCCGGGCGATCAGCTGGCGCAGCGAACCGAGCCCTAGCGGTGAGCCGTAGCCCAGCAGCGTGTCACCATCGCCATGGCGTGCCAGATGGCGCAATCCCTTGCGCAGCAGTTCTTGGGGCAGCCAGCTTTCAGGCAGCCATCCGCTGCCGGGCTTGAGCGCGCCGGGCCGCCCGTTGAGCGAGAGACGCAGCGCCCAGATCGGATCGACCTCTCGTTCGCGCTCGGGTTCAGCATCGGCGATCGTGAAAGGGGCGAGCACCGGTGCTACATAGAAGCCCGATCCGGGGCGCGCATGGATCGTCCCCCGCGCGGCGAGGCGCTCGTAGGCTTCCACCACCGTCGATTTGGAGAAGCCTGAACTGTCCGCCATCGCCCGCACTGATGGCAGACGTGCGCCTGCGGCCAGCGCGCGGCGCTCGATCCGGCCTTGGATCAGGGCCATCACCTGTTCCACCTTGGTGCTGCTAGGCGCGTGCTGCGGCTGCAAGTGTACTCTCCATCATATCAGTACGGTTCATTACTATCGTACTGCATTGTCCATGGCACGGCCAGCCCCTGAAGTGCAGAGACAGGCTCGTTCCTGCATGGAGTTGAGATGATGAATTCCCAAGGCTTGTACCGCTTCAGGCAACATTCCACCCCGATGCTGTTCGCCACTCTGGCGGTGCTGAGCGGCTGGGCCGTGCCGTCCAGCGCGCACACCGATCCCTTTGGCGAGCGGGTTGAGATCAAGGTGCACCGGCCCGCCGCGCCGGTGCGCAGCGACGCCATGGCGCGGCATAACATCGCGCGTTTGGGAAAGGCCGCCATGCAGGCCTGCGGCGCATCAGACGAAAGCTTCGCCCAGGTACAAGCGGCGGTGCGCCGATCCCCTTGCTGGCATCAGGCGATGGATAGTGCCGTCCGCCAAGTCGGCGATACACAGCTGAGCGCATGGTGGGCCGCGCATCGTTAGCGTCCGCGCGCGTGACGTCAATTTCGGTATAGATCGAGATGAGCGCATGGGGTGGAGCATGCACCACCCCATGCGATTTCGATCTCGGAGCCCGACCCGCAGGACTTTCAGCCGGGTCGAACGAACAGGTCGACCATGGCACCGTTATGCGCTGCGGAGCCCGCGTCAGCGAAGCCGTGCGCGGTAGCGAACCGGATCGAACGCACATTGTCGGAATTGTGATACCTGCCTTGAAACGCCGGAGGGTGTTCAAATCGGGCGTGACCCGGGTAACAGCATGATGATCAAGGCTGGGTCACCGATGCTGCTGATGCGATCGGCAAGTTTCCACGGCTGGGTTTTGCGCTTATTCTCCATGACGCGAGCCAATCTCCTGCCACTTTGACTCAAGCATGGCTGCCGACGGGACTTTGCGCAAAGCAGCTCGCAACCGACCGACCTAAAATAGCAGTAAGTCTGTTTTCTACTCGCTGACTTCGAACTGCGAATGAGCCGCGAGTGATACAATCGTTCACTGTCAATGCGATGCGTGGACGGCGTGAGTGGCCTCGAGCCAGGAACCACGTGAATCGCCGTCGAAGCTGCGGATCTTGGGCGCGCGACGATGCATCGAAAGTGGACCGTCGAACAAGGGCACAGGTCAGCCGGCGCGAATATTGCTTTGTGGTTAATCACTCCTAAGCACTCGACCTATAGCCAGTCTACATGAGACTGACGACCATCACGAACTGGGCTTATGGCGTCACCGTCGTATTGTCCCTCATTTCCGGGGGAACGATGCTGCTCGCTTCCCACGCCCAGGATGAGGAACGCACAGCGGTTGCCGAACGCGCCTTGCTGGATCGAGCCGCTGAAAAGATCGTGGAAGAGGAAGGTGCTCTGAGCGGTCTGGCGCGGCAATTCGTCATCAGCGGAGATGCACGAGATCTGGCTGCCTATCAGCAAGCAGGCCAAGGCCTGCGTTCGGTGGAGCAGCGCATGCGCGGCATGTTGGATGCAGGCGCATCGTCAGACGAGTTGGACGCGCTCAAAGCTGGCATGCTAGCCATCGACGAGCTTCAGGACGAGCAGCAGGAGGCTATTACCGCACGCCGGAAGGCCAACAAGTCCTTGGCCATCGAACGGCTGTTCGGGGCCGATTACGAACGCGATCTCGACCGGGCAATGGCCCAGTTCGACAAGTTCCAATACCAGCTCGATCAGCGCACCGAAACGGAGGTTGCCGGTGCCACGGCCCTGGCGCGAATTTGGAGGTCAGCCTCAGAAGCGGCGCTAGCCGTCACCGCTTCCCTATTCCTCTGCGTGATGTATTTCATCTTCCGCAGGCGGGTAATCCATCCGGTGGTGAAGCTCAGCGATGTGGTGGCGCGACTTGCGGCGGAAGATTACGCCGCCATCCCGCCCGAGTTCGCCCACGTCGACGAGATCGGTGATATGGCTCACGCCATCCGAACCTTTCGCGACAATGGTCTGGCGCGACAAAGGCTGGAGCAGGAACGCAGCAGTGATCGCGCCATCCGGGATATGCTTTCGCGCATGACCCAGCGCATGCAGGCCAGCGACACCTTTCACGATCTCAAATCCGTGATCGAATGCTTTATCCCGGAGATCGCGCCGACCTATGCTGGCAGGCTGTATCTGCTGGATGAAACGCGCCAGGTGATGGTCGAGGCGGGGTCCTGGCTCTCTCCCACTTCTTCCCCGCCGGAATTTCCGCCCCTGTCTTGCTGGGCGCTGCGGCGCGGACTGCCGCATCGGCCCGGCGGTGACGGCATAGATATTCCGTGCGCCCATATCGAGGAGCAGGATCGCTCGATCGACTCGATTTGCCTGCCCTTGACCTCTCAGCGCGAAACGCTGGGCCTGCTCTATTTGGAGAGTCATCGCGCCGGTGAGAGCGATGCGGCTTCCGAAGCCAATCTTACGGTGCTGGCGGAGAACATTGCTCTGGCCGTCGCCAACTTGCGCCTGAGGGAAGCGTTGCGCGCCATGGCCATGGCCGATCCGTTGACCGGGCTCGCCAATCGGCGCCACCTTGAGGCGGTGTTGGAAGCTGAAATCGCCATGGCGCAGCAGCATCCCCACCCCCTCAGTTGCATCATGGTCGACGTGGATCATTTCAAACGCTTCAACGATACTTACGGTCATGATGCCGGCGACGTGGTGTTGCGTGAGGTGGCATCCGCCCTGAAAGGCTGCTTGCGGGATGGCGGATTTGCCGCACGGGTTGGCGGCGAAGAGTTTCTACTCCTCCTTCCAGGTCTGCCAGTGGAACAGGCCATCGACCGCGCGGAACTGATGCGTCTGCGGATCAGCGAACTGAAGTTGCGCGTGGACGGCGGCGACCTGGGGACGGTGACCGCCTCATTTGGCGTTGCGGGCACACCCGAGATTTGTGAGCCGCACAAGGTTCTTCAGACCGCCGATGCAGCCCTACTCCGTGCCAAGAAAGCCGGACGCAATCGCGTTGTCTGCGCCCAACCACGGCTGGACAAGGCGCACGGTTGATCGCGCCCCAATAGCCGACATTCTTCGTTCCGAAGACGATTGTTAGAAGCCGCCGTTGGCTCATTCAGCTGAACGACGGCGAGCCATCTGCCCAGCCGGACGTTTGCCAGAGGATGTTGAACTGTTCGCGCAGCAGCGGCTGCATCGGCGCGGAGAGATCGTCCACGCGTAACTCTGGCAGGAATAGCTCGGGTTTGCGGATACTCCGGCCGCTGCCCCGCGCGCGGGTGAGTTCGACATCTTTCACGCCGCGAAAGGCGATCGACACCAGTCCTGGACCAGTCAGCCCGACCTCGATGAGCACGCTGGCAAGGCGTTCGAGATGGGTGACGATCTTGGTCTCAAGCTCCCGGCCATTGACCGCGACCTGCGGATCGTCATCGATCCGCTCCCCGATCATCGCCTCATATTCGATGGCGCCAGGCCGCACGAAGCGGGTGCGCCACCGGGTTTCCGGATTGTTGTCGGTCGGGATCAGCGGAAGCCCATAGCTCCACCATTGGCGCTTATCCGAGCCGGATTGGACGCGAACCTGCATGTCGGGCGGAAAGCGCAAAGCGGCCGTTATAACGAGCTTCGGATCGATCGCCGGCCGATCCATGGCGGCAAGTGGCAAGATGCGCAGCGTCATGCTGAGCGTAGCGACTATCTCGGGGAGTCCACCGCACATCCGGTCCATCGCCAACTTATTGACCGCGGTCCCAGCTGCTTCCCATCGGGGATCGACCTGTGGGGCGGCGAGCGGTGGGGCAGCGACGCGAATTCGTGACCGCCCGACCTTCTCGAAGGCGTCGATCGCATCGATCAGGGCAGTTGACCGGCTGTCGAGCTCCTTGACGGCGGCCATGGTCGCCGGCTGCATGCCGCGCCGGACATCTTCGTCCGTCTTCACCCAGGCCATATTGTGATTCTGGTTCATGACGTGGACCCGCTCATAGACCAGCTCCATGAGCGACTTGTTCGCCGCGCGAACGGCTAGTGCTGCCTTCTGAAGTGCCTCGTCCTCGAAATCGAACGCGGCGCCCGCCCAGGTGGCTGCCATGTCGTCGAGCGGATCGAGCGCCTTGCGCGGGTAAGGCGTCCCGAAATTATGTTCGCGCAGAAACAGGCGCAGCGACTCAGGGAGCTGCGCGCGATAGCGCCACAAAAGGCGACGTTCGGCGGCCAGGGGTGGAGCGTCGAAACTGGTCGTAGGCTCACCCCCTAGCCGCACATTGGAATGTCGAGGGCTGGGAAGCAGCGGTCATCCGAGATGCCTTCGCCGTGTGGCGGCTCTGCCCAAATGCGGTCATTCCAACGTGTCAGAGCCGGAGCGGTGTTGG